>CAVYQZ010000001.1:0-96594 GCA_963770755.1 Candidatus Aminicenantota bacterium
TTTACCAAGGTCGGCGCCAAGTTCGGTATTCTGCACAAGACAAAACAGCAGATCATCGACCAATTCGGTATGTAGTACCGCGTTTTTCAAGCTGAAAGTCCTGTAAGCCTGTTGTAGCGATAACGTCCTCATTTAACCAACCCGGCTTTATGCCAATAAAATTGTCGATGTTTTTTAATTTTGTTGACAAATGTATGAAATTATCTTATATAGTATGACACTAGGTGATAAAATATGACAAGAAAGACCTTTGCCATTGACGATGAATTGTTACAAACATTGAATTTATTCGCCAAAAAAGACCAGCGCGACTTTTCCAGCGCTTTGCGCTACGCACTGAAAATCGGACTTGCGGCGATTGAAAATCCGGAACTGAACATTGAAGAAATCAAGGCTGTTCTGGAAGCCAAAGTCGATGTTCGGGCCGGCAGAGTTCTGGCACTGGAATTCGACAAAATCTAATGCAGCTTCTCGAAACCACCAAGTTCAGGAAACAAAGAAAAAGGCTGTACAGCGAAAAAGATAAAGACGCATTGAAAAAAGCAATCCTGCGGATTTTGGCCGACCCGGCGACTGGGAAAAAAATGAATGGCGTACTTGTGCCATTTCATTTTTATCGCTGCACGATTGCCGGCCGGCCGCAAAGATTGATCTATGGATTTGCCTCCGGCAAGTTGATCCTTTTCTCACTTGGCCCCAGGCTGGGAAACATCAAGTCCTGATGAATATGGCCTGCTCAGACTGAGAGGTGAAGCCGTGAACCTGAACGAAAAGATCGGCCAGATGATCATGATCGGCTTTCGCGGCATGGAAGCCGGCGAGCACTCCCCCATTGTCCGGGACATCCGCGCCGGCCGCATCGGCGGCGTGGTTCTATTCGACCGCGATCTGGCCCTGGAAACGAACGAACGCAACATCCGCTCTCCGCGACAGGTTAAGGACCTGATCAGCGCACTGCAATCTGGGGCCGCCGTGCCCCTGTGGATCGCCGTGGACCAGGAGGGCGGACAGGTGGTGCGCCTGCAGGAAACCAGGGGCTTCCCGGCCTCGGTTTCGGCGCAATACCTGGGCGAAGCCGATGACACGGCGTTGACCGCCATGTACGCCGAGCGCACCGCCGCGGTCCTGGCCGACTGCGGCTTCAACCTGAATTTCGCGCCCTTGGTCGACGTGAACATCAACAGCGAGAACCCGATCATCGCCCGCTACGGGCGCAGCTACGGGGCCGACCCGGAAACGGTAGTCCGCCATGCCCTGGCCGTTATCGACAGCCACCGCCGGCACGGCGTCGCATGCACCCTGAAGCATTTCCCCGGACATGGCAGTTCAAACCAGGATTCCCACCTCGGATTTTCCGATGTCAGCGACACATGGGACCCGGTTGAATTACAGCCCTTTCGCGAAATCATCGCTTGTGGCCAGTCCGACTTCATCATGACCGCCCACATTTTCAACCGCCGCCTGGACCCGGCCTTTCCCGCCACCTTGTCGGAAAAAATCATCGGCGGCCTGTTGAGGCAGGAACTGGGCTTCGAGGGGGTGGTCATCAGCGACGACATGGACATGAAGGCCATCAGCGGCGAATACAACCGGGAGACGGCCCTGGAACTGGCGTTAAATGCCGGGAACGACATCCTCCTGTTTGCCAACAACCGGATCTATGACCCGGACCTCGCCCTCAGAACGCAAGAGATGATTTTACGGCTGCTGGCCGCCAAGCGCGTCAGCAGCGCGCGCATCGACCAAGCCTGCCGACGCGTTATGAACCTGAAAAATAAATTCGCTGTTTCCCCAACCTGAGCGGATCATTCCAGCCGCGCCAATTCCACATAAAACGTACTGCCCTGCCCAGCCTCGCTTTCAGCCCAAATGCAGCCGCCATGGCGGCGTACCAATTGCTCGGCAATGGATAATCCCAGCCCGGTCGACGATTCGCCGCCGGTGGGCTTGGCGCTCAGGCGCTGAAATTTGCCGAAGAGCTTTTTCATGTCATCGACGCTGAGCCCGGGACCGCGATCCTGGACAGTAACCAAAACCTTTTTTTCCCGGCTTTTTACAGCCACGGTTATGGGTACCTGGCCGGGTGAAAATTTAACCGCATTGCTGATCAGGTTTTCGAAAATAACTTTCAGCCATGCCAAATCACCCATGACCAGGCATCCCGCTTCAGCGACGAGATCGAGCTTTTGCCCCTTATTCAGCATCTGGTTGCTGAATCCGTCCGCCACCTGCGCAAGCAAGGCCCCCAGGTCAACGGCTTGCAAATCCAATTGAATGGCGCCGGTCTCGATGCGTGATATTTCCAGCATCTCGTTGACCAGGGTCAGCATGCGCTTCGAAGCCTGGGAAATTTTCTCGGCCAGCCGAACGTCGGCCGTGGTCTGGGAAGCCTGCCTGGAGATCAGATCGGCAGAACCCATAATGGTCTGCAGCGGGTTTTTCAGGTCGTGAACCGCGATGCGCTGCAATTCATCCTGGACCCTGTTTGCCCTGAGCAATTCCTCATTGACCCGGGAAAGCTCACTGGTCCGTTCGTTCACCAGGGTCTCCAGTTCCCTTTCCCGACGCTTCAAGCGGCGGAAACGCCATCTGAATGCCAGGAATACCATGAGCAGTATGAAAAAAACGGCGATGGACCAGAACCAGAATGTCTGATAGAAAAAAGGCCGCAGCACAAAACGCAAACTTGCCCCTTGTGTGTTCCATTGGCCGTCATTGTTGCAGGCAATCACCCGGAGTGTATAGTGACCAGGCGGCAGGTTGGTATAGGATACCTGTCTTTGGCTGGTTTCAGCGCTCCAATCGCTGTCAAATCCTCTCAACATGGTCTTGAAACGATTCTTTTCGGGAACGAGAAAACTGAGGGCGGTGTAGGTGAATTCAAGCTTTTTGCGCCCGGGACCAATGATCGGCAGCTCGGTCAGATCGATTTCCCGGCCTTCAACGATCATTTTTTCGATGAGCACCGGCGGCGTGCGTTCATTGCGCTTGCGGTAATCGGGATCGAGAACGGTCACGCCCTTGATGGTCGGAAACCATAATTTGCCGTCCCGGCTTTTCCAGCCGGCCGGCTGGGCCGGTCCGGTGCTTTCCACTCCACGCACCCCTTCGGATGTGGCGTAGGAAAGCGACCCGATGAGTGTTCCGCTGCCATCGGCGAAATCGTTCAATTCCTTTTTGCTGGCCCGGAAAACGCCCCGGTTGCAGTTCATCCACAGGTATCCATGGTCATCCTCCAGGATCTGGAAGGCCACGTCACTATACAATCCGTTCCGGGAGCTGATGGTACGGAAGTGACCGTCCTTGAAACGGATCAGTCCGCCGCTGTTGGTGCCAAGCCAGAGCGTTCCATCGGCATCGGGATAAATGGCCCAGATCGCGTTTTGGGAAGTTCCGGAACGCGGCTGGTACACGGTGAATTTTCCCTGCCGGAAACGATAAAGATCGCCATTATAGGTTCCGACCCAAACCGTATCCTCGCGATCCTGGCTGATGGCATAGATGAAATCGTCGCTCAACCCGCTGCGCCGGCTGTAATTCACAATGCGGCCGTCAGGATGCAGAATGTCAATGCCGCCGCCATTGGTCCCGGCCCAGATCGTGCCGTCGCGGGCGGCCAAAACGGCACGCACGATATCATTGGTCAGGCCGTTGCGCGTCGAATATACTGCCGTGACTTTTCCATTCTGCATGCGGTGCAGTCCGCCCCCGTAGGTGCCGAACCATATCGCCCCGTCCAGGCCCTGAGCAATGGACCAGATGCGCAGGTCGCGCAACCCTTGTTTTTCGTTGAAAACCGTGAATTCACCGGCAACGAAGCGCACCAGGCCGCCACCGACCGTACCGATCCACACGGCACCTTCCCGGTCCTGCATGATTGACCGCGTCAGATCGACGGGAAGTCCGCTGCGCCGGTTATAAAAAATGTAACGGTCGTCTTTCAAACGGTTCAGGCCGCCGCCGTATGTACCGATCCAAAGACTGCCCTCCTGGTCCTCGACCAAGGCGCGAATCGAATCGTTGTTCAGGCCGGATTGCCGATCCAGATAGCTGAACACACCCCGTTCGAAGCGGTTTAAACCATTGCTGTCCGTACCCACCCAGATGATGCCGTTGCCGTCTTCATAAATCACACGGATATCATCCCCGGACAAACCGTCCTGCCGGGAGTAGAAGTTAAAGACGCCGCCGCTGAAGCGGACCAGTCCGGCTCCGGCCGTACCGATCCACAACACGTCGCCGCGGCCGGCACAGAGAGACCAAACCGTATTGCCTGACTTGCCATTGGGAAGCGCATAATGACTGAAGATACCGGAATGGCAGCTGAAAAGACCGGCACTGGTTCCGATCCATATGGTATTATCAGTGCCTGCGCAAAGGGCCGAAATGTAGTTTTGCTCCAGCCCGTCCTTGACCGAGAAACTGGTGAAGATGCCATGTTCATATCGATTAAGCCCCTGAGTCGTGCCGACCCACAAGGCACCCTGGCCATCGAAAGCCAGCGCCAGGATGAAATCACTCGAAAGACCGTCGTTCACGGTGAAATTGCGGAATGTACCGCCGCGCCGGCACAACAGCCCGTTGGGAGTGCCGATCCATAAAGCTCCGTCCGTGTCTTCAGCCATGACCATCATGCCATTGTTTTGGATTTCGGGCGTATTGGATTTGTTGAAAACCGTAAAATGCAGCCCGTCGAAACGGGCCAGCCCCTCATAGGTACCGATCCATAGGTAGCCGTCCCGCGTCTGCACCATGCTCAAAACCGAATTTTGAGGAATGTTGCTGCCATCGGTCGTCCACAGGTCGATGATATGGTGGCGGATATCCTTCTGCGGATCGAGCGCCCAGGCCAAAGCGGCCATCAGGTTAAATAAAATAAAAATGAGTACAGCCGTTCGGACAGAACAAGTTGTCCGGCGCATCGAACATGGTAAGTTTTTGCTCATGCCACTTGAATATACCTTAAAACAAAAAAAAATTAAAGCGGCCATCAATTTGGTTGCCCGGATCGCCGGGGTTGTTTCCGGTGCCAGCCCATCTTTATTTACGCAACGATTTGATGTAAAATGACATGCCAAGGAGAACCCATGTATCAGCGAGTCAAATACGATTTCAATCAGGAGCTGACTAAAATCAAGGACGCTGGACTGTTCAAAGAGGAGAGGTTGATCCTGACCAGCCAGAAACCAGGCATCCAGGTGTCTTTCCCGGCCGGCGCCGAAGCGCGCGAAGTGCTGAATTTCTGTTCCAACAACTACCTGGGCCTGGCCAACCACCCCGACCTCATTCATGCCGCCCACCAAGCCCTGGATCAGTATGGTTTCGGCCTGGCCTCGGTGCGCTTCATCTGCGGTACCCAGGACCTGCACAAGAAACTGGAAGATAAAATTTCAAAATTCTACCACAGCGAAGATACCATTCTCTATTCCTCCTGCTATGATGCCAACGGCGGTCTGTTCGAAGGCCTGCTCGGTACCGAGGACGCCATCATTACCGACGCCTTGAACCACGCCAGCATCATTGACGGCATCCGCCTGTGCAAAGCCAAACGTTTCATCTATGAGCATTCAGACATGCGGTCGCTGGAAACCGCCTTGAAAAAAGCCCGCGAAGGCATGGATATCTGGGACGGCCCGGGCCTGGCCAAGGAGCCTGTTCCGGCCCGCAACATCATCATCGCCACCGACGGCGTTTTCTCCATGGACGGCGACATCGCCGACCTGAAGCACATCATTGAACTGGCCAACACCTATGACGCCCTGGTCATGGTCGATGACTCTCATGCCACCGGATTTTTAGGCAGAACCGGCCGCGGTTCCATTGAATATAACGATGTGCTCGGCAAAGTGGACATCATCACCTCTACGTTGGGCAAGGCTATGGGCGGGGCTTCCGGCGGATTCACCAGCGGCCATCGAGAGATCATTGAGATCCTGCGCCAGAAATCACGGCCCTATCTGTTTTCCAATACCCTGGCTCCGGCCATCGCCGCCGCCGGCATCGCCGCATTCGACCTGCTGGAAAGAAGCGACGACTTGCGCCGGCAGCTCATGGAAAACACCATGACCTTCAGGCGGGAAATGGGCCGGCTCGGCTTTGACATCCATGAAGGCAGTCATCCCATCGTGCCCATCCTGCTGCGCAAATTTTCCAACGATGCTCAATTGGCGCAGCTGCTGTCCCGCGATTTGTACGCCGAAGGCATCTATGTGGTCGGTTTCTTCTTCCCGGTCGTACCGCGCGGCCAATCGCGCATCCGCGTGCAGATTTCGGCTGCCCATTCCCCGGAACATATTGAAAGGGCCGTCGCCGCCTTCGCCAAGGTGGGCCGCAAGCACGGGATTATCTGAAGCCGCCGACGGCCCATCGGCTGTCGGAACCCGAAAGCAGTTTTGAAATCGCCTTGATTGTGTTATAATAAAAAGAAAAAATTAAAGGAATTGTAAAGAGACAATGAACAAAATAAAAACAAAAGCCCCGAAAGGCATCTTGTTTTGGTTTGTCGCGCTGATCATCCTGATCATGTTATGGAACATGTTGAGCAATGTTTCCAACAGCAAATCCAAAAAACTGACCTTCTCTGAATTCATGGACAAGGTTGAAAACGACCAGATATCGAGCGCCCTGATCACCGGCAATGCTATCACCGGTGACATGAATCCGGAGGAGGGAACCGATTACAGCCGTTACGAATCCAGCATTCCCCAGGACTATCCGGAATTGATCAACAAGCTGCGCCAGCACAAAGTGAATATCGAAGTTGAAAAACTGAATAAAAACGAATGGCTGGGCATCATCCTTTCCTTGGCCCCTTTCTTGATCATCATTGTTTTCTGGGTAATGATCATGCGCCAGCAGGGCGGAAACAAGGCTTTCACTTTCGGAAAGAGCAAGGCCCGCATGTTTGCCGGCGGCGATCGCATCAAAACCACTTTCAAGGACGTGGCCGGGGTCGAGGAAGCCAAGGAAGAGTTGGAAGAGATTATTGAATTCCTCAAGGAACCGAAAAAATTTCAACGCCTGGGCGGTAAAATCCCCAAGGGCGTGCTGCTGATCGGCCCCCCGGGCACGGGGAAAACATTGTTGGCCAAAGCCATCGCCGGTGAAGCCAATGTGCCTTTCTTCTCCATATCAGGTTCCGATTTTGTCGAATTGTTCGTCGGCGTCGGCGCTTCCCGGGTTCGCGATTTGTTTGATGAAGGAAAAAAACACGCTCCCTGCATGATATTTATCGATGAAATAGATGCCGTAGGCCGCCAACGAGGCACCGGACTGGGAGGGGGCCACGACGAGCGTGAACAGACCTTGAACCAGTTGTTGGTGGAAATGGACGGTTTTGACGCCAATGAAGGAGTCATTATCATTGCCGCCACCAATCGTCCCGATATTCTCGACTCGGCCCTGCTGCGCCCCGGTCGTTTTGACAGGCGCATCGTAGTTTCCATCCCCGACGTCAAGGGCCGCGAAGAAATTCTCAAGGTACACACCCGCAGCACCCCAATGGCCAAGGACGTCGAACTGCAGGTGCTGGCCCGCTCCACTCCGGGTTTCACCGGCGCCGATATCGCCAACATGGTCAACGAGGCCGCCCTGTACGCTTCGCGCAATGGGAAAAAGGCTATCGCTATGGAAGATTTTGAATACGCCAAGGACAAGGTCCTGATGGGCAGCGAAAGAAAAAGCATGATCATTTCGGAAGAGGAAAAGCGGATCACCGCTTATCATGAAGCCGGCCATGCCCTGATTGCCGTCATAGAAAAGGAAGCCGATCCCCTGCACAAAGTATCCATCATTCCCCGCGGCATGGCCCTGGGTCAAACACAGCAACTGCCCCTCAACGACAAGTACACCTACTCCAAGACCTACCTGGACGCTCAGCTTGCGGTACTGATGGCCGGGCGCATTTCCGAAGAAATATTTCTCGACATCCTCACCACCGGCGCCGGCAATGATTTTGAAAAAGCGACCTCCATTGCCCACAAAATGGTCTGTGAATGGGGCATGTCATCACTCGGTCCACTGACCTTCGGCAGAAAAGAGGATATGATTTTCCTGGGTCGCGACCTCATGTCTCACAATGAATACTCTGAAGAGACGTCGCAACGGATCGATATCGAAGTTAAAAAAATCATCGATGAAGCCTATGGACATTCTAAGAAGATCATCCTCGATAATCGCGAAAAACTGGAAATCATCGCCCTGCAGCTGCTCGAAAAGGAATCCCTGACTTCCGATCAGATCGCCGCCATTCTCGGCACCCAGAAAAAGCCCACCCCGGCACAATCGAAAAAAAGAAATAGCAAGGGCAACGCCAAACCACCCATCCTTGAATAGATGATCATTGAAAATATCATCAACGCCTTTGCCAAATTCACGCCAAAGGATATCCTGGATATTTTTCTCATTTTCCTGCTGATTTACTATTTGCTGCTGCTGATCAAGGGAACCCGGTCATACCAGATGGCGCTGGGGCTGATGCTGATAGGCTTGTGCGCCCTGATCACCGAATTGCTCAACCTGACCGCCTTTGCTTTTATATTGAACAAATTCCTCACCTATCTGATCATTGCCATCATCATCCTGTTCCAGGGTGAATTGCGCAAGATTTTGGCCGAAATCGGCAGTAAATTAAAAACCAAATTCATTCCCACCGATATTTCCTATATCCGCGATGAAATCGTCAACGCCGTGGTGGCCCTGTCACTGGGGAAAATCGGCGCCCTGATCGCCATCGAGCGTGAGATCAAGCTGAAATCCTATATTGACAAGCATATCCGACTCGACGCCCTGATATCCAAGGACATGCTGCTGACCATTTTCACCCCCAATACACCGCTGCATGACGGAGCGGTAATCATTTCCGAAGGACGCATCGCCGCCGCTAATTGCTTTTTCCCGTATCCGCCTTTGCTGGAACTGACCCCGGCTGGAGGCAGGCACCTGGCCGCCATTGGCATCAGCCAGGAAAGCGACTGCATCACCATCGTTGTTTCGGAACAAACCGGAAAAATTTCCCTGGCCGCCAAAGGTGAATTGATTCGCGGCCTGGATCGCGAAGGCCTGAAAAACAGGTTGAAATTCTTTAAAATCTGACATGCAGGAAAAATTAAAAAAACTCTTTTTAAACAATTGGAGCCTGAAAGCCAGCGCCTTGGTACTGGCCGTCCTGGTTTGGGCCGTCATCAGCGGCCGTGAAAAAACCTACTCAGAAAAAACGCTGAAAATCCCCGTTGAAATAACCAATGTCTCCCCCAACCTGGAAGTGGTCAACCTGCAGCCGGAAGAAGCGCATGTTTCACTGAAAGGTTCCGCAAATCTCATTGCCAAGATGCGGCCTGAAAGCATGGCCATTAAAATCGACCTGAAAAACATCACCGAAAGCAGCAAGCTGAATTATTTTGCCGAGGATTATTTGGAAATTCCCGATGGCATTCAGATCATTTCCCTGCACCCCAAAATGATCGAAGTTTACGTTGAGGAATTTGACACCAAGGAGATCCCGGTTAGAATCCGTTTCCGCGGCCAGTTGAAAAAACCTCTGAGACTGAAAGAATTCCAAGTCATCCCTGACCGGGTGACGATCATCGGCTACAAATCGCAACTGAGCGACATCACGGCTGTATTCACCGAGGAAGTCGATTTAAACGATATCAAAGCAAGTCAAAAGCGCAAAGTGGCTTTGAAACAGGCCAGGAATATTCTGAAATTCCGCGACCGCCGTGACGTGGACCTGCTGCTGGAGATCGAAAACATGGCAACGAAATCAAAATGACAGGCCGCCTCTTCGGCACCGACGGCATTCGGGGTCTGGCCGGTGCATTTCCTCTCGACGAAGCGACACTGAACAAGCTGGGTCACGTCGTGGGTTCCCTGGCCGCGAATTCAAAAATCGTCATCGGCCGCGATACGCGCGAATCGGGTACGGCCATTGAAAAGCAACTCGCTCGCGGCTTGGCTAAAAAAGCCCGCGTTTATTCCTGCGGAGTTATCCCCACTCCCGGTTTAGCATTCCTGACCCGAAAGCTCGGCTTCAACTTCGGGATTATGATATCCGCCTCCCATAATCCATTCCACGACAACGGCATAAAAATATTCAACCACCGCGGTGAAAAAATTTCAAACGTCCTTGAAAATAAAATCAGCGCCCAATTGAAATCCGTCATAAAAATAAGCACCGGCAAAACCGAAATCACTTCCATCAATCCTCCGGAATATTTAGAATTCCTCCAAGCCAACGGCCGAGGCCTGATGCCTGGAAAAACCAAGATCGTTCTGGACTGCGCCAACGGGGCTGCTTCCATGATCGCTCCCTTACTTTTCCGGCGCCTGGGATTGAATATCCGGGCCAGCCACGCCCGGCCCAACGGCAAAAACATCAATGCCGGTTGCGGCTCGACTTATCCGCAGACGTTGACCAAGCTCGTTCTGGCTGAAAAAACCGATCTGGGTATGGCCTTTGACGGCGATGCCGACCGGGTGGTTTTTGCCGACCAGGATGGGCAAATCCTGACCGGAGATCATGCCCTGTATGTCATGGCGCGCTATCTGCGCCACCAAGAGGCCCGCTTTAATTGCCGGGTAGTCGGCACGGTCATGACCAACCTGGGGCTGGAAACAGCACTGGCCGCCCAGGGGATCCGGTTGATTCGCAGCGGCGTCGGTGACAGCCAGGTATACCGGCAAATGAAAAAATACGGCGCTATCCTGGGCGGTGAACCATCCGGGCATATCATTCTGAAACATGTGCACACCAGTGGAGATGGAATGCTGGCTGCGCTTTTTTTCATCAAAGCTCTTGATTTTTTCGGATGGAGCAGCCTGGATGTCTGCCGGCAATTGCCAATGTATCCCCAGCAAATCATCAATATCCCCATTCACCATAAAAAGGATTTAGCCCGTTGGAAAACGCTTCTATATGCCAAAAAAGAGTTCACGGAAAAGCACGGCAGCGAGGCACGGCTGCTGATCCGCTATTCCGGGACTGAACCCCTGATTCGGATCATGATGGAAGCCCGCGACATGGGCATCATTGAGAATAGATTGCCTTTTTTTACATCTTTAATTCAAAACGAAATCGGAGCTTAAAATGAAACTCAGCGTCAATATCGATCACATCGCCACCATCCGCCAAGCGCGGATGGCCAACGAACCGGACCCGGTTTACGCCGCTGCACTGGCCGAAATGGGCGGAGCGGACGGCATCACAGTTCACTTGCGCCAGGATCGCCGCCACATCCAGGAAAGGGATGTTGACATACTGCGCCGGGTGATTAAGAGCAAGCTGAACATGGAAATGGCCGTTTCCATGGAAATGGTCAAAATTGCCTTGAAATACAAGCCGGACATGTGCACGCTGGTGCCTGAAGCCAAGGATGAAGTCACTACCAGCGGCGGCCTCGACGTGATCATGTTCACGGAAAAAATCCAGGAAGTCGCCGGCAATCTGCTGGCGGCGGGAATCAGCGTGTCGTTGTTCATCGACCCCGGCATTGACAATATCAAGGCCTGCCACCGGCTGGGCATCCGCACCATCGAACTGAACACCGGTGAATATGCCAAAAACAGCGGCAGTAATTATGCCTCTCTGGAACTGGAAAAATTGAAAAAAGCAGTGGCCTACGCCAAGAAATTGAACTTTATCCTGCTCGCCGGACATGGACTCACTTATCAAAACATCAAGCCCATCGCAGCCATCACCGAAATCGGGGAACTGAATATCGGCCATTCCATCATTGCTAATGCCGCTTTTCTGGGTTTGAAAGAAGCCGTGACCAGGATGAAAAAACTAATTGGATGAAGAAAAAACTTTTAAAAATATTTCTTTTACTACTAGGAATATTTTTAATTGCAATCGCTTTTTCCAGCTTGTCTTTCAGGCAAAAAGTCAATCAAACCCCGTTGCCTTCATACTACAAAAAAGGCGTCTATCATCTGCATTCGAACTTTTCCGATGGCCGCGGCACCATCGATGAAATCTGTCGCGACGCCCGATCCCAGGGCCTGGACTTCGTGATCCTTACCGATCATGGCCGGCCCAACCTGCAGGCTTCGGCCGCCACAGCCTGGCTCCATGACGTCCTGCTCGTCGGCGCATCGGAATTCTCGCTTCATGCCGGGCACTTGGCCGCGGCCGGCTACCAGGTCCCCGATTATATTTTTCCGCCTGAAGCGCAGGAGGCGATCACCGAAGTCGAGCGCGACGGGGGCATCAGTTTCATCGCCCATCCCATGGACCGCAAGATTCCCTGGACCGACTGGCAGGTACACGGTTTTACCGGCATTGAAATATTGAGCCTCTACCAAATGGCCAAAAAAAACCTGCTGGTCGGCATGACCTTCCTGCCGCTGCGGTATCTTTTCAATTCCGACTATGCTCTGACCGCGTTGATCTCTTATCCGGAAAAGGAGATGCGCATCTGGGACCGCTTCAACCGCGCTGGCAAATACTTCGGCATATACGCGTTGGACTCCCATGCCAAGCTGCAGATCAGTAAAAATGCCAGCCTGCACTTTCCTTCATATGGGGCCACCTTCCGCATTTTGAACCTATACGTGAAAGTGGAACGCGATTGGGCAACCGATGCGCATTCCGCAGCGGCTGCCATCATTTCCGCCCTGCGCCGCGGCGATTTTTTCAACGTCATCGAATCGCTGGCCCCGGCCAACGGCTTTGAGAACTATTACCTGGAAAAGGATGGTCAACAGGTTGCCATAGGCGGCTCGGCGCAAAACCCCGGCGGAGCGTTGATCTTCAAACTGCCGTTCGCCTTCCGCACGGATATCGTGATCAAGAAAGACGGTGCTGTGTTCCGGACCATCCGCGCTAACACCCAGCGGGAGTTGTCCATCCCCATCGAACAGAACGGCGTCTACCGCAGCGAAATTTCACTCAGCTCGGGCCGCTTTAAAAAATTGCCCTGGATCATGACCAATCCGATAACCATCGCCCGGCCAGCCGCAGAAGCAGCGGCAACGGAAATAATCGATTCCCCGTCCCTGGCATTCATCGAAAACATTTTCCAGGTCGAAAACAACGGTGCCTCGAGCGCCGCCATACGCCGCAAGGACGGCAATGGACAGGGAGCTGTCACAGGTCTGAGCCTTCACGCTGCGGATCGAGGCCGACGGCAGACCCAATTTTTGGGCGGCGCTGGCTTATCGGCAAAACCATGGCGGCCTCTGTCTACAGTGGATTCGTCTTCGAAACGCGCGCCAGCGCACCGATGCGCTTCTGGCTGCAGTTCCGCGCTGGCAACGGTCCGGGCGAAGCCGCCTACCAGCATTCATTCCTGGTTACGAAGCCATGGCGACAGGTCGCTATCCCCTTCTCTAGCTTCCATTGCCTTCATGGCCAGCCTGTCACTCCGGCTCCGGCCGCCATCGATTCCGTCTTTTTCCTGATCGACAACGGCAACGCCTACCCCGGCGCTACAGGCGAAATCTTTTTCAGGCAGGTCGGTTTATACTAATCAAACCTGAATACTAACAAAACAGTTTTTGTGCTCTTGACATTCTTTTTTTTAGTATGCTAAACTCGATTTCAATTTATTATTTATAGAGATTTCATATCTCTACTTAATAAACAGAATTTATTATGAAAGGAGGGGAAATGTTAATAAAATTCAGAAAATCAAAGGGTTGGCTAAGTCTGATTTTAATTGTTTCATTCATTAATTTTATGCAAGTACAATATCTTTTTCCAATGCAGAAAAGCGATTTACAAAACAACCAGGTTAAAAATATAAGCCAAACTGGAATATCCGGTATTTTAAATGATTTGAATGGGAAGCCGCTCGCAAATGGCATCATCATCGTGACCAATGAAATGCAGGATATCCTTTATGGAGAAAGTTTATCAAAAAACAACACTATCGAGAATTTCTTGATCACCGAATTGCCTCCGACCAAGGAATTGCTGGTTTATGCATTTCATGAAAATTTCCCGAAAACCATTGGGTTTCAAAAAGTTTATCTAAAAAGCGGTCAAAACAAAAAAATCATAATGGGACTCAACAAAGATGTGTTGAATCCTGAGCATGCAAATTCTATATTTCCAAATGGCAGGGACGAATTCTATAAAAAAGTGAATTCGCTTCTATTGCAATCTGAAAATAGGGGTTAGAGGGGATTGAATTTCACCTAGGAATTGAATCGATTTGTGATATTATCCCCCCGGCTTCGCCTCCCCCCTTATCAAGGGGGGTTAGGGGGGATTGAATTTCACCTAGGAATTGAATCGATTTGTGATATTATCCCCCCGACTTCGCCTCCCCCCTTATCAAGGGGGGTTAGGGGGGATTGAATTTCACCTAGGAATTGAATCGATTTGTGATATTATCCCCCCGGCTTCGCCTCCCCCTTATCAAGGGATTGGGATCGAATGACCGGGGTAATAGGGGGGATTGAATTTCACCTGGAATTGAATCGATTTGGAGATAAATTCAATTGCATGGTATGAAAATAATTCAGGTAAAATTACCCACCCAGTCGGGGAGAAACAACCTAATGCATGGGGTTTATACGATATGTTGGGCAATGTCTGGGAGTGGTGTTATGACTGGTACGGTCCATACTCCTCTGCAAATCAAACTAATCCTTCAGGCCCAGGATCAGGTTCAGAACGTATCTACCGTGGAGGCAGTTGGCGATATGACTCTAAATACGCACGAGCTTCAACTCGTATATCCAACATCCCCAAGCACACTAACTCCGACCTCGGTTTCCGCCTTGCCTTAGATTATTAAAGCAGATTGGCTTAATCCACTTTGATCAACCGCCGCTCAAAGAAAGTTAATCCATATCCTGAAACCAGCCGTCCTCCAACCCGAGCTTCAGGGCTTCGTCGCGCACCAGGCGGTATTCATCGGGGCGCAAACGGCGGTCAAAGGGCGGGCAATCCGGGGCGCGGTGAGCCGGGAAATACTGGCTCATCAGGCTGAGCCAGGCAGATCTGAAGGCACTTGCGGCGATGGTGCTCGCAATGCGTCAATGGAATTGGCCGACGTGGCCGGGTATGATCAAATGGCGGATGATGGTGCCGCGCAGCGCAATCCCGTCATCGTCCACGTGCAGCGGCCCGGTTTGGCGGAACATCTCGGCGATGGCCTCCACAGCATAGGCGTGATAGTCGTCCACCCCGGAAAGACTCACTCCCAATTGTTGTGACTCTTGCGAAGGTCCGTACTTCAAATCGGGCAGGTAAATGTCGACGATGTCCGACAGTCCGGCCATCAGCTCGGCCCGTTCATAGCCGCTGGTATTGTAGACCAGGGGAATATGAAGCCCCTTGGCGCAAGCAGTCTCCAGCGCACTCAAAACGTGGAACAGGTAGGGCGTGGGCGACACCAGGTTGATATTATGGGCCCCGCGCTTCTGCAGGCCGAGAAAAATCCCGGCCAGCTGCTCGACGTTGGTGAACTCACCATGGAATAACTGCGAGATCGGGTAATTCTGACAGAAAAGGCAATGGAGGGTGCAGCCCGAAAAGAAGACTGCGCCCGATCCCCGTTCGCCGGAAATGGGCGGTTCCTCGCCGAAGTGAAGATTGTGCGAGGCAATCTTGACTTCTTTTCTTGCCTTGCAGGTGCCGGGCCGGTCGGCAGCCCGCTCGGCCCGGCACTGACGTGGGCAGAGACGGCAGGGGGAGAAACGGGCGGCAAAAAAATCGATCCGCTCGCGCCAATCAACGGCGCTTAGTTTGAGATAGGACCCTTGGCTCAGCCGTTCCACTCAAAATCTTTGCCCAGAAACACCTGACGGGTCTCCTCTTCTTTGACCACCTGGGCCGGTGTGCCGCAACTCAGGATATGTCCTTTATGAATAATGTAAGCCATATCGGTGATGAAAAAAGTGTCCTTGACATTGTGATCGGTAATGATGATGCCGATGCCCCTGCTTTTAAGCTTTAAAATAACTCTCTGCAGCTCATGGATGGTGATCGGATCGATACCGGTAAACGGCTCGTCCAGGAACAAAAAGCGCGGCGCCATGATCATCGAACGGGCGATCTCCAGGCGGCGTTTTTCTCCTCCCGACAATTGGTGGGCCTTGGAATCTTGCACCGCCAGCAGTCCGAAATCGCCCAACAAGCCCAAGGCCTTTTGCCTGGCTTCGGCTTGCGGATGATATAGCTCCAATACCATGAACAGATTCTGGAAAACCGTGGCCTTCATGAATATCGAATGTTGCTGGGGCAGGTATATCAGTCCTTTTTGCGAGCGTTCGTAGGAAGGAATGTGATTGACGTTTTCACCATTGAACACCACGTCGCCGCCGTCGGGTTTGACAATGCCGGCCATCATTAAAAAAGTGGTGGTCTTGCCGGCCCCGTTCCGCCCCAGCAGGGCGGATATTTCACCGCTTTTGAATTCCAGATTGATGCCGTCGACCACATTCACCCGGTGGTAAACCTTGGTCAAGTCCCTGGTCTGCAGCCGGTCCATCACAATCCGAGTTCAGAGGATATTTTTTGCATGGCTTGAAGACAAAGCTGCAAAAATTCATCCAGGGTCAGCCCCAATCTGGTTGATGTTTCCATCTGTTCACGCGAGGCGCCCTTGGCAAATGATTTTTCCTTGAAGCGCTTTTTCAAGAAAGCCAAATCGAGACTCGCCAATTTCTTTTCAGGATGCATCAAAGCGCAGGCAATGATAAAGCCGCTGGCCGGATCAATGGTCAGCAGGGAGATATCCATCTTGGAGCTTGGCTCCACACGCATGTTGTGAGCCTTGATGGCGTGGATGATTTCATCAGCCAGGAAATATTCGGCCAATAGTTCGGCTGTTTTTTCCGTATGCACGGCCGGGGTCTGCACGGTATATTCATAATCCAAATCATGCAGCAATCCAGCCAATCCCCAGGATTCCGGGTCCTGGCCGAAATAAACGGCAAATTCTTTCATACAGCCTTCCACAGCCAGGCAATGCTTGACCAGGTTGCGGTTCTTCAAGTGCTGCTGCAGCAGGTCCAGGGCTTGAGCACGCGTCATCGTTCACTCCTTAGAACCTTATAGCAAATTCTAAAATTTGTTAGCTTTTTAGAACAAATTTTGAATTTGCTATCTAAGGTTCTTATTCTACCCTTGCAGGGTACTTCGCAGCTCTGCTGGGTTAAAAATAGAATTATAAGCCCTGGAGCCGCTATTTTCAAGGGATACGAACGATTTGTTTCCACCTCCGGCTTGTGTTAAAATATTGTTTTATTTTGGAAGAGGGGTTTTTTAAGGAGGAATCATGAGCCCAGAAGAAAAAAAGATTGCATTCAAGGAGAGCGTGCCGGAAAAAAAATCCAAAAAATTCTATTATGTCATCGGCGCCCTGGCCCTGGTCATACTGGTCCTGGCTTATTTTGTTTTCAAAGGGCCGGCCGGCCCACAGGTCTCCCCGAAAATAAAACAGATGCAGGAGACCGTTCAGCAGATTCAGAAACTCGAGGCCGGCATCCAGGAAAAACAAAACGAAGTTTTTACCATTCTAAGCGAATACAAAAATAAAACCGGGCAGGATCTTCCGGAGATCAACATCATGAACTTTTCGCCGGAACAGAAAAAAGTGCTGGAAGATAAAATTAAAAACGAGAAAGACGTATCCATTAAATCCCTGCTGCAAGATATCCTGGATAAAAACGACGATATCCAGAACCTGAACGCCCGCCTGCAGGAACTGGAGGCCATGCTGCCCAAGCCGCACATTGTGGAAAAAGGCGAAAATCACTACCAGATCGCCATGAATTATTTGCTCAATGAAAAAGGCATCGATAAGACCAGGGCCATGGAACTGGTGGAAAGAACCGCCCTTTTCGAGCCGATCATTCCCGGCTTCAAGGTTTGGAATTTTTACGCCGAAGATGAATACGGTACTTTCATCACCCAGGGCACTGCCCCGATTTCACCCAACCAAATACAGCGCAAGATCAAAAAAGAACTGGTAGATGCCAAGGACAAAGCCATCGCCGCTCAAGAACAATTGCAGAGCGACATTACGGAAATGGAAACCCGCCGCAATGAGCTGATTTCGCAGTTGGACCTGTTGAATCAGGAAAAGCAGAACATGCTGACCAGAATGAGCGACCTCCACTCACAGAATCGGGAGATGCAAACCACCCTGAATTCTGTTTATTTTGCCATGGACTTGCGGAAAAACCTGACCCGGAAGGGCATCATCCGCGGCGGTTTTCTGCGCTCCACCAAGCTGCAGAAAGTCGATTTTTCCATGTTCGATCACTCTCTGGATTTGCGTGGCGAAGCCAAGATAACCGCGGCTGCGGCCGATTTTCAACTTAACCGCATCAAACACGTCACCATCTATCCCAGCTATTTCAAGTCGGAAACGGATTATCAAGTTGAATTTGACGAAGACGGCCAAAACGTAACCATCACCATTCTGGATCCCCAGAGATTCAAGAGTGAAAAAATAGCCGTTGTCCTAGAATAAGCGAACCTTCGCGACGAAACGCACCCGAGCCGGGTTGATTTTCATTTTGCCCATCATAAAAAAAGCATGATCGGCAGTGTGAAGACCATTGCCAAAGGCGGTTGCGGCATCATTTATAGCGCTGAAAAAACCGTGTTCGTCCCCGGAGTAGTCGGCGGTGAAACGATTGAATTCGATATTCAGAAGAAGTATAAAGGAATCTGGCAGGGAAAACTTCTGCGCGTCCTGAAACCTTCCCCGCAACGGCTGGCGGCACCGTGTCGCCATTACCTGGATTGCGGCGGCTGCAACCTGCAGCATATGTCTTATGCGGAGCAATTACGCTGCAAGGAAGACATCCTGGCCGCAAACCTAAATAAAATCGCCGCTTTCAAACCACGCGGCCCCATACCCGTTTTGCCTTCGCCTCCTTTTCGCTACCGCAGCAAGATAGAGCTGCAGGTAAAAGATTCAGCCATTGGCTTTTTTAAATCCAAGTCGCATCAGCTGGTTGCCGTCCGTCAATGCCTGTTGTTAAATGACGCCGCTGAACGATTCATACTGGGATTGCCTCCCCTGCCGGCTGTTGACGACGGAGTGCTGCAGGTTCTCAGCAACGGCACGGACCTGGCGGTCCGCATGCAGACCCGCACCGGACAAATCCGCCGGCTGACGCCCTGTGGTTCGTTGCTTTTTGACTTTTTCCCATACCATTACCGGTACGGCCCCGAGCATTTCATACAGGCCAACCTGTTTCAGTTGCAGCCCATGCTGGATTTGTTGATCGCCCAATTGCCGACGAACCCCGGCGGTGTCGCCGCCGACTTTTTTTGCGGGTGCGGTTTTTTCACCTTGCCGCTGGCCCGGCACTTCAAACAGGTTTTCGCCCTTGAAAGAGACCCTGACAACCTGGCTGCCTTACGCGCTAATTTGGAATCGAATCACATCACCCACGTCGAGGTCCGTTGCGAAGACGCGCTGGCAGCTGATCTGCCGACCATGGATCTGGTTGTCCTTGATCCACCGCGCGGCGGACTTTCGCCGGCGCTCATCACCCGCCTCGCCCAGGTCAAAAAGATCATTTACTTTTCCTGCGACTCGGCCACTTTCGCCCGCGACCTGCGCCTGTTTTTCAAAAAGAACTATAATCTTAGGGAATTACAAATCATCGACAACTTTCCCCAAACTGACCATTTTGAAATCTTTTCGGTGCTCGAAAAATCAACTGGTGCCGGGTCGTAGAAAAGTCTTTTGTTTTCCTTTTGTCAAATCGGCAAAGTTATGCTATTTTATATGCATGAAAAAAAGTACACTGTTTTTAATCATATTTCTATTCGTCGGCTGGCTGGCGGGCCCGAAGGCCGCTGTCCCGAACTTGGGACTCCAGGCTGAAAATGATTCTCACAATTGCTTTACCATCGTGGCCGGAAAAAACATCACCACCGACGGCTCGGTACTTCTGGCCCATAACGAGGATGACCATGGCCGTCTGCTGGTCAACGTCTACAAGGTGGGGGCTCAGGAGCACGGTAAAAATGACGTGCTCATGCTGAATGGCGGAGCTTCTCTGCCCCAGGTAAAAAACACGTCTGCCATGCTATGGCTGGAAATTTCCGAGACCAGTTTCGCGGATTCGTACATCAATGAATCCGGCGTGGCATTGGCATCCAATGCCTGCCCTTCGCGCGAGGACAAGCCGGAGCTGACCAAGGGCGGCATCGGCTTTATGCTGCGACGGCTGATCGCCGAAAGGGCACAGACCGCCCGCGCCGGAGTGCGCATCGCCGGAGAATTGGTCGCTCAATTCGGTTATAATGATTCGGGGCGTACATACATCATCGCCGACGACAAAGAGGGCTGGCTGATGCATATTGTCCATGGCAAGCATTGGATCGCCCGACGAGTCCCCGATAATGAAGTGGCGGTTATCGCCAACTGCTACACCATCGATTCCGTTGACCTGAATG
This sequence comes from Candidatus Aminicenantota bacterium, assembly GCA_963770755.1. Classification (GTDB taxonomy): domain Bacteria; phylum Acidobacteriota; class Aminicenantia; order UBA2199; family UBA2199; genus UBA2199. Next base: position 20,378 of record CAVYQZ010000001.1, read on the forward strand.
ACCGCGAGAATTGCATGGGTTCACCCGATATCATTTCCTATGCCGTGCACCGCGGCTGGTACAACCCCGAAAAGGATGGCGCCTTCGATTTTGCCCGGGCCTATGCCAATCCAAACACCCTGACGGACATGAGAAATGTATTGCGCCAATGGCAAGGCACCAATCTGCTGGCCGCCAAAGCGCAAAAATTGGAAGAACGTTTGCCTTTTTCATTTAAACCCAGGCGCTCCGTTCACCTTAAAGATTTGTTCCAGGTCCTGCGCGATCATTACGAAGGAAGCAAATATGATCTCAGCGATCGTTATAAAAAGGGTTCACCCAACTCGGGCAACAACCGCACCATCTGCACCGAATCGACCCAATACGCCTTTGTAGCCCAGCTGCGCGACTGGCTTCCGGCCGAAATCGCCCATGCCGTCTGGATCTCTTTCCGCCGTCCCGACAGCAATGCCTTTTCCCCCTGGTATGCGGCCGTTAAAAAAATCCCGGACGGGTATGGGCTGGACGGTAGCGGCAATGCTTTGAAAAATCATTTTGCTACGGTTCCCATTCATGCCTTTGAAGATCCCAGCCTGGCATTCAACACATATGCCAGGCTCTCGGAAATGGTTGACAGGCAGTATAAGACCCGGATTGAAAAAACCCTGAAACTGTGGCGCAACCACGAGGATTTCCTGTTCAAAGACGTGAAGAACCATGAAAAAGAATTCACTTACCTTTTAAAAGCCAATAAAGCCTTGGCTCAAAAAATAATCGACAATTACATCAGCAACCTGGAATACCGGAAATGGTTTCTGGCCCTGGAGCTGCTCAGGGAATTTCGCAATTGATTGCGCTCGGCCTGAATGGCTGAAAAAAGCTCTGGGCTACCCCGGGCTGCGCGTGGCTGGCGGCACATATCTTTTTAACAGCAGTGAAAGGGTAACCACGGTGACCGAGCTCATGGCCATGGCCAGCCCGGCGACTTCAGGTGGCAGCAGGATGTGCAGGAAGGGATAAAACAGACCGGCGGCCAGCGGTATCAGGGCCGTGTTATAGGCAAAGGCCCAAAAAAGATTCTGCCGGATGCGGCGCATGACCTTGCGGCTGAGCTGCACGGCTGCCACGGCGTCGCGCAGGTCGTCCTTAACCAAAACGATATCACCGCTTTCCATGGCTACATCGGTGCCACCGCCGACAGCGATGCCGATATCCGCCTGCGCCAGGGCCGGTGCGTCATTGATGCCATCGCCGATGAAAGCGACGATTTCTCCCTGGTTTTGCAGATGGCTCACTTCACGCGCTTTAGCACCGGGCATAACCTGGGCAATAATCCGCTCAATGCCGATCTTCCGACCGACAACGGCAGCCGCATTGCGGTTATCTCCGGTGATCATGGCCACAGCCAAACCCATGCCCTTGAAAAGGGCGACGGCCTGGGCCGCCGATGGTTTGAGTTCGTCGGCGATCGCCAGGAAGCCAGCCAGTTGTCCGTTTCGAGCCAGCAGCACCACGGTCTGCCCGCTGGACTCCAATTTTTTGACCTGCGCCGCCGCCGCCTCGATGCCGACGACACCGCTGTGGCTGCAGAATGAAAAACTGCCGACAATTATTTTTTGGCCGTCCAGTTCGGCCCGCACGCCCTGGCCTTCAATGGTATCAAAATCATGCACGGCATCCAGAGAAAGCCGCTTTTTTTGGGCGGCCTGAACGATGGCATCGGCCAATGGATGCTGGGAATTCCGTTCTACCGAAGCAGCCATTCTCAGCAAATCATCTTCGCTGCCGATCAGGGCGCTCAGCGCTGTGACTTGCGGTTTGCCCACGGTCAGCGTGCCGGTTTTGTCAAAAACCACATGGGTCAGTTTGCCGGCCATTTCCAATGCTTCGCCCTTTTTAATCAAGATGCCCAGCTCGGCACCGCGGCCGATGCCGACGATGACCGCCGTCGGCGTGGCCAGGCCCAGGGCGCAGGGACAGGCGATGACCAGGACCGAAATCAGCGTGGTCAGAGCAAACAGGAAAGTCTGCCCGGCGAAAAAATACCACCCGACAAAAGCCAGGACAGCGATGGTCAAAATGATCGGGATAAAAACCTTGACCACGCGGTCGGCGATGCGCTGAAGCGGGGGTTTCGATCCTTGAGCCACCTTTACCAGTTGGATGATCTGGGCCAACATGGTATCCTTGCCGACTTTATCGGCAACAAAACGCAGCACACTATTTTTGTTGATGGTGCCCCCAATCACGGTATCCCCTTCCCTTTTCAGTACCGGTAGAGGTTCACCGCTAATCATAGCTTCATCGACATACCCTGTTCCGGCCAGCACCCGGCCATCAACCGGGACTTTCTCTCCCGGCCGCACCACAACCTGATCACCGACTTGGACGTTATCAACCGCGATCTCCATTTCGCTGTCGCCGCGGATGACCGTGGCCGAGCGTGGCCGCAGGTCCATCAGTTTTTTAATGGCCTCCGAGGTCTTGCCCTTGGCCCTGATCTCCAGGTATTTACCCAGGTTCAGAAATGTGGCCAGCAGGATCACCGTGTCGAAAAAAATAAATCCATGGGGCAGAACCCCGAACGTGGCCAGCAGGCTCGAAAGTAAAGCCACGCCGATGCCCAGGCTGTACATCACGTCCATGTTCAGATTTTTGTGAAGCAAAGCCAGTCCGGCGGCACGGAAAATTGGGAAACCTAGAAAAACCAGGCCGGGCAGGGAAAAAACCAGCATGGTCAGGCGCCACAAAAAAGAAAAATGAATAGGCAGGAACATGACAGCCATCAGGGGCAGGCCGGTGGCAAAGCCGACGGCGAGGCGCTGGCGCCGGGTGCGCATTTCCCTGTCCAGGAGTTTTTTCTCATTCTCGCCGGCATCCGCCTCAACCCCGAGGTAGCGATAGCCCAGAGATTCGATGGCTTTTTTCATCGATTCCAGGTTGGTCTTGTCCCGGTCATAATTAACAAAAGCCTGTTCGCTGCCCAGATTGACCGATGCCGACTCGACGCCGGGCAATTGCTGCAGCGCTTTTTCGATCGCGCCGGCGCACATGGCGCAGGTCATGCCGCCGACCTTAATTTCAGCTTTAGCCATTTCTTTTCTTTGTGCCATTTTTTATCCTGAATGCAATTATATACGCAAATACCTTTTTTTTCAGTAAAAACACCGATTTGACAGTCCGGCAATTTAGTCATAGAATAGCAGACTTATGAAACAAGCTAAAAGTTCAAAATCGGTCGTTTTCGCCGCTTTCAGCGCCAATTTATCCATCGCCGTGGTCAAGTTCGTGGTGGCGTATTTCAGTGCGTCGTCGGCCATGCTGGCCGAGGCCATTCACTCCAGCGCCGATACCATGAACCAGGTACTGCTTTTTATCGGCATCAAGAAAGCTGCCAAAAAAGCCGACGAACTGCATCCATTTGGATTTTCCGGCGAAGCCTATTTCTGGTCCTTTATCGTGGCCATCATCCTCTTTACGACCGGAGCCATCTTTTCCATCTACGAAGGAATCAATAAATTGCGTCACCCGGCCCCGGTCGAGCACCTGCCGGTCGCCCTGGCGATCCTGGCCATCGCCATCGTCGCCGAATCCCTCTCCTTGCGCGTGGCCTTCAAGGCGATCAGCATCGAACGCGGACAGACCCGCTTGATCACCTATCTGCACCAGACGAAAAGGGCCGAACTGGTGGTGGTCTTCCTCGAAGACACCGCCGCCATCACCGGTCTGACCATCGCCTTGAGCGCCCTGTTGCTCGAGCATTTTACCGGGATTTTGTTTTTTGACGGTCTGGCTTCGGTCCTGATTGGCATTCTTCTGGCCGTCACCGCCTTATTCATCGGCAACGAAACCAAGTCATTGATCATTGGCGAAAGCGCCGATCCGGCCCTGCTTAAAAAGATAAGGCTGCTGTTGCTCAAGGAAGACAGCGTTTCCCGGGTGATCCATATCCGCTCCCTGCACCTGGGAGCCGAGGACATCCTGCTGACCATCAAGGCTGAATTCAACGAACACTTGACCGTCCAGCAGACCTGCGCCGTGATCAACGGCCTGGAAAATGACATCCGCACTCAATTTCCGGAAGTAAGCAAAATATTTATCGAACCCGATATATTCCGCAAACGTTGAGTTTTTTTTAGAGCCTTATAGCAAATTTTACCCCGTACAAACTGGGCTAAACCTGACGGGTCATGCCCTTGGCCATCCACTTCCGGGCCAGGACCAGGGCGATTGGCGAGATCATGGCAATTAAGGCATACAGCAGCCACATCGTCGCGGTACGCATCGGCAGTCCCAGTTCGGGCTTGGGACAAAAGCGGGCAATGACATACCCTGAATACATCGCGGTGATCATCTTGGTAAGAAACCAGGGAAACTGCCCGATGCCCATGTAAAGCCCTGTTTTGCCCTCGGGAGCTATTTCAGCCACCCATTGCAGGAAGCGGGGCTGCCACATGGCCTCACCCACGGACATCAGCAGGATATACAAAAGAAAAAGGTACACATTGGGGCCGATGGCCAGCAGGAATGTGGGCAGCGCCATGACGAATGTGCCGAAAATCATCATCTTGTAAACATTGCTGCGGACCGTTAAGGCGGCAATCAGCGGGGAAAGGATAAAGATCAGCATCGGATTAAGGTTGGAAAACACCTCGAAATAGCGGCTGACGCCCGTGCCGGCGAAGGCCCGATCCAGGTAGTAGGGAATGGTCAGCCAGTTATGGGCAAACAGGGTTTGCACCGGAATCAGGATGAAAATGAAAAATACGAAACGCCCGTCGCGAAAAGGGTGGTCCGGTCGCTTGCGCAGGAACTCCCATATGGCGCCAAGAACGGCGGCGGCCAGCAGCGGATAAAGAAGATATCCCTTCAGGGAGACTTTTCCCAAACGGGACAGGACCACCAACGACAAGGCTCCCAACGATATGGCGATCCAGCCCAGGAACGGCAGCAACGGAATGGGCGGATCTTTTTTCTTGGCCGGGGCGGCAGCCTTGGCATCGGCGGCCTGGTTCTGCTCAGGGGTATTCATCTGCCGCGTTTCGCGGGCGACCCGTTCGACGGCCTGGCGGTCAACTTTGCGGGTAATGACCAGCAAGGTCAACAGGGAGCCGAAAAGGGTGATGCCGGCATAGATCCAGAAAACAGCAGTCAGTCCATTGGGTGGGAATTTGGCAGCGAAGGCATGGCGGGTGTTGGATGAAACGAAACCCGAGAAAAACGCCCCCAGGTTCATCAGCCCATAGACCACCGCGTAACCGATGGCGGCCGTTTGCGGATTGGTATAGCGCTTGACCCCGGCATAGGCCGCAGGCATGTAAAGGCCATAAGCCGAGACCATCAGCAGTAGCCCGACGGCCATCAACAGGAACATGGGCGATCCCATGCCGCTGCCCAGGGGAATTGTCCCTGAGATGGCAACCAGAATGCGGCCCAGCATCATCACGGCCAACGCCAGGGCCAGCGAAACGCGTACGCCGATCTTGTCGGATACGCCGCCGAACAGCAGCATGGCAAAAGTAATGCCGCCGGTGACCGCACCGTAGACCCAGCCGGAATGGATATCGTTCAAAGCGACGTTCTCCGAACAGAATTTGCCCAGGATGGTCAGGATGCCGAAATAAACGAGTCCTTCGAATACATAGGGGATATTGACTCCCCAGAGCGCCCGCGGCGCTTTTAAAAAAGCCCCGAACGTCTCGGCCAACTCGTGCAACGTTTTTTTTAAGGCCACGGCCAGGCCGGATGGCTGTTTTTCAGTCACGTGTTTTCCTCCCTTCCCTTCGCAGAATAAACAGGTAGAATTCGATGATGGCTATGCCCAGCAGGTTGCACCCGTAAATCAGCCGCAGCAAGCGCAGGCTTTCCGGAAATAAGCGGATGGCTTCAACCAGGAAAATAGACAGCAATACGGCGATCAGCGCATAAAGATACCTGAGCCAATGCCGGCGTTCCATGCTCAGAAATATCAGCGCGCTCCAGGCTAAGGCGGTAAAAAACAACAACACGGAAACGATCATCTCCAATGAATGCCAAGGCGGCCGGTACAGCAACTGGTAAAAAATAAATGAAAAAAGAGCGAGTATAACAGGAAAAAATACTTCCCAGGACGTTTTTTTCATTGACCGTAATCATAAACGAATTGGACTGCTTTTGTCAAATAGTACAACATGGCCCTGCATCATAAATCCGGCCCCGATTTTTTTCATTATTATTTTTTATTGGCTTACTTGTTTTATTTTTATCTTTACTTTTAAAACCCGTTCACCTATAATTTTCATGGAGGCCAAAGTGGAAATATTGAACGTCTTGAATAAATTCAATGGCCGGCGTCTGGAAAATTTCCCCGAGATCCACCACAGCAATCTGTTCAAACGAATCCGGGATAATTTCCACTTGGAATTGTTCCTCAAAGGGAAAAATATGCTGTTTTCTCCATTTTACACCTTGCTCCGCGGTGAAATGTTTTCGGAGCTTGAAAGCTTTCTGGCCCAGAATGAAGAATTCCTGGACAGCCTGAAGGATTTTATAGTCAATTCTCTCTTCGTTTACAGCGCCATTATCGAAGAAAACGCCAATTACCTGTCCAACGAACAGGATGTCATCATCGGCCGCCTGATGTACCGAGCACACAACAAGTTCGAAGTGAAGTTTTATTCCCATTACCAGGAAGAGCTGCAGAATGCCTACAATGATAAAATCTATCTCGGTCGCATTTTTATCGACCTGAAGAAATTTGAAAAAGACTATCTGGGATTGAACGAATATTTTCAATCCATTTTGGAACAGAACAGCAAGATCCAGGAAAGGGCGCTGCACAAACTTCGCTACTATGAAGAATACAAAAAACCATACCTGAACGAGATCGATTACCTGGCCAGGGAAGTCCATTCCGAAGCCATCGAGCGCATCAAGCTGATTCCAAAAAACGACCTGAAAAACACTCCGACCATTACCCTGGTCGAGAGCATCGACACCCTGCTGCATATCCAGAACCTGATGATCGAATTGAAGGATTTCACGCTGGAATTCGAAAACAAGCTGCGCCTGGGAGAAGAAACCAACTACGTCAAGTACCTGTTCAAGTTTTCAAAGGACCTGATCAACGATATCAAGTACTTGAGCAAGCTGTACTACCTGATCAGCAATAAAATATCAAAATATTCCATAATCTGATGCTCAAGTCTTCGCGCTGGATCAAGGAACAGGCTGAAAAAAACCGCCTGCTGGAGCCTTTCGTTGCCACCTCGGTCCGTTCCGGAGTCATTTCCTATGGACTCGGCCCCTATGGTTACGACCTGCGTTTGGACAGGACCTACCGGCGTCCGTCCGATCCGCCGGCGCTCATGGATCCCCACCAGATCCAGGAAAGCAATTTCGAAACCTTGAGTGAGGATCTGATCATTATCCCCGCCGGTCATTTCATCCTGGGCCGGAGCCTGGAGTATTTCCGCATGCCGAAAAAGATCCTCGGACTGGTGTTCGGCAAATCCACTTATGCCCGCTGCGGCATCCTGGTCAACGTGACCCCGCTGGAGCCTGAATGGACGGGTTTTTTAACCATATCCATCGCCAACTGCGGCTCCGGACCGGCCGCCGTTCATCCCGGACAGGGCATCGCCCAGGTCGTTTTCATCGAAAGCGCCGAACTGCCGTTCATGTCCTACAAAGACCTTGACGGCAAGTACAACGGCCAGGACAAGATCACCGTCGCCAAGATCCAGACAGGATAAAGCCTTAAGCATTGCAAATGAATTGAATAAATAAGTTGCAATTTATTAATTGGCTCTTTAGATTTCATTAGATTTTTGATGCTAAATAAATCTCAAGCAATCAGTTCTAAATTATTTCAGCCGAAATGTTTCCTGATTCTTTGCCGGTCTTCGTTTTCTTTATCACCTTTATAATAGATCTCAATCAAATCAATTGTTCCGCTATTCTCAAAAAAAGCATAGATCACCCTTATACCGGAATGGGCTCCCTTACCCTTTAATGCTCGGCAGGCGAATTTCTTGACCTTGAATATCTTGACGCGGGCGACCCCCAAAGTCGGGATTGGAAATATGCCCTGGTTATCGATCCCCAATTCGTGATATAGGCGCAATTCTTTTTCTCTAAAAATGCGCAGATCGTCTTCCAATGTACGGAACTTTTTTGCCAGTTTTTTTAAGTCTTTTTCAAACTCAGGAAGCTGGCGAATTACCTTAATCGCCTTCATGATATGGACGCACCGAATAGGGTTTGGTTCGGTAGAAAACCGCCTCGTATTCAATAATATTTTTATTGGCAGTGGTTAGCCACGGTACATCATTATGAGAATATTCACTGATTTGGCTGGCATTCATGTCGGACAAACGGCAGAGGACATCATCGATCATTTCCTTTTCATGAGCTTTAAGAATGCGCAAATCGGCTTGGCGTAAGGGAAGATATTTTCGTTGCGGGTACTGGAAATAATTATTAACCACTTTTACAATTTCTTTATCGACAATCATGTGATCGACAATTTTCTTAAATTCAATTGGAGTAGGGCCATGATTATTTCTCATATAGGTCGCTCCGATCAGTTGCTCCTCATATTTTTCATAAAAATCAAAATCGATGAAATAAAGCAATTTATAAATGACTGTTTCCCCGATGTTGGGCTTAGCTCCCACTTTGTTTAAGATGTATAATAGGACTTCTCTGAATTTATTCAGGTTTTTTTGCGGCACATTGATACGCAAGGTATTTTCTGGTTTTTCTTCCGATTTCACTGCCGGGATAACGACTTCCGCTTCCGCTTCCAAGTTCAATAGACCATCGACCGACAAATTGAATATTCCGGCCAATTTCACCAGTTTCTCAGATTTCAATTCAGTTCGGCCCGTTTCCACTTGCGAAAGCGTCGGCCGCGAAATACCAATCATGTCCGCCAACCTTTTCTGGTTCAAACCGGCCTGTTTCCTTAAAAGCCTAATCCTTTTACCAAATTTAACGTCATTTCCAACCATTGGAATCTCCTTTGTTCATATAATAATGTATGTTATTATATTTGTCAACTGTTTGTTGGATTTAATTACATTTCATTATGACCGCCAATGCGAAAGCTTATGAAATCGATTCACAGCCGCTTAGAGAATATGGTTTTACAAATATTTTTTTGTACATTATAATTTTGTCAATGAAATCAAAAATTCACCTTGCTGAACAAAAAGGCGCGTTCGTCAAGCACTGCCCCTGTGCCCCGGGTTCCGTTCCCTGCGGTTACTTCAACCTCAATCTGCAAACCGGTTGTCCCTATGATTGCAGCTACTGCATCCTGCAGGCTTATCTTCAAAACAAAGACCATGGCGTTTTTTATACCAATATCGGCGACCTGGAAAAAGAGCTGGAAGCTTTCCTGGCCGGCCGAGCCGAGGTGCGCATCGGCAGCGGTGAACTGAGCGATTCGCTGGCCTACGAAGCCGTCCATCCCGGCGCCGCCCGCATTTTGAAACTTTTTCGAAAATTCCCGCGCACGGTTTTTGAATTCAAGACCAAGGCAACGCATGTTCAGGCGCTGCTGGCAGAAAAAGAAGTCCTCACGAATATCGTGGTTTCATGGTCATTGAATCCGCCCCAACTCATCCGCGCTGAAGAGCGGCTCACCCCGACCTTGTTCAGGCGCCTGCAAGCCATGGCTGCCATCCAGGAAAAGGGCTATAAAATCGGCATCCATTTCGACCCGCTCATCCTTTTCCCTGATTGGAAAACACATTACCGGAAGCTGATTCGTCTCCTGGCCGTCATGATCCGGCCGGAGCGCGTCGCCTGGTGGAGCCTGGGGGCCCTGCGCTTTCCGCCGGAATTGAAAAAACATATTTTCAAGCACCGCCGCTCCCAGCTTTTTTGGGGCGAACTGATCCAGGGTCCGGACGGCAAATACCGCTACTTCAAACCGCTGCGCCTGGATTTGTTCCGTTTTGTCAGCCAGGAAATAAGAAAGCAGCTGGCGAGCGAAGTCCCACTCTATCTTTGTATGGAGGATGCCGCCAGCTGGCAGGAAATATTCCCAGAATTTCCGGCTGCCGAAGAGACCGTCAACCATTATCTTTATGAAGCCGCCATGCGCAACTTGAAAGGTTAGAATGAAGATCGGCTATCCGTGCCTGAACCGCACAATCGGCTGTACATCCAGCCATACATTCCGCTTGCGCTCCTATTCACCGCAGCGGCTGCTCCAAACCGTCCGTCAAAATCTGGAATGCCTGAAGCACATGCTGGAGTTCAATCGCGAGTACGGCCTGTTGTTTTTCCGCATCAGCTCCGATCTGGTGCCTTTCGCCTCGCACCCGGTCTGCCAGGTACCCTGGCCCGAGATATTCGCCGCTGAGTTCGAAGCCCTGGGTACCTTCATCAAGGACAGTGGCATGAGGATATCCATGCACCCGGACCAGTTCACCTTGATCAACTCGCCCACTATTGATATTTTCAAGCGCGGCAGCGCCGAATTGAGTTACCATGCCCGTGTCCTGGACTTGCTGAAGCTCGATCTGACGGCAAAAATCCAGATCCATGGCGGCGGCGTCTACGGGGACAAGGCTAAAAGCATGGACCGTTTCCGCCACCGCTTTGACAAACTCCCCGGGCCGGTCCGCCGCCGCCTGGTGCTGGAAAACGACGACCGCCAGTACAGCCTTTTCGATTGTTTGCAGATCAGCCGCCGCAGCGGCATTCCCGTTCTTTTCGACTCCCTGCATCACCAGTTGAACCATAACGGCGAAGGCCTGGGCCCGGCATTGAGTATGGCGGCCGCGACCTGGCGGAAAAAAGACGGCTTGCCCATGGTCGATTACAGTACGCAGAAAAAAGGCGGACGCCCGGGCAGCCACGCGGAAAGCATCAATCTCCGGGAATTTGCCGCTTTCTTCACCGCCGTGGGCGAAATCGATTTTGACATCATGCTGGAAATCAAGGACAAGGAAAAGAGTGCCTTGCGCGCCCGCCATTTTCTGGATAGAATAAAACGGATTTAGGAAATTATGCCGGTCATTTTGCCGGCCCGGGAGGCCTATCATGTTTGAGTTATTTGCCACGGCGGCTGCCATTATCCTGCTCACCATGACGCTGGTTTTTTTCCTGGCCCTGGCCAGGAAAAACAACGGCATTGTCGATATCGCCTGGGGCCTGGGCTTCATCCTGGTCGGCAGCGTGATCTTCGCCTTGCGCGGCAACGGCCAACCCCGCCAATGGCTGGCCGTGACGCTGGTATCGATTTGGGGCGGCCGACTGGCCCTGCATGTTTTCCAGCGCAATCGCGGCAGAGAAGAGGATTTTCGCTATGCCGCCTGGCGTCGCCAATGGGGCCGATATTTCGTCATCCGGAGTTTCGGGCAGATATTCATGCTGCAGGGACTTTTACTGTTGCTGGTCATCACACCACTGCTGCTGATCGTCGGCCAGGAACAGCCGCCCTTGAACCTGCTGGACGGGCTGGGCGTTCTGGTTTGGCTGACGGGTTTTTTGTTTGAAGCCATCGGCGACCGCCAGTTGGCCGCATTCATCAGGGAACCGGCCAACCGCGGCCGGCTGATGACCGGCGGTTTATGGCGTTTTACCCGTCATCCCAATTATTTCGGTGAAGCCACTCTCTGGTGGGGCATGGCTATCCTGGCCCTGTCGGCCCCCCGGGGCTGGTTGGGCCTGGTCGGACCCCTGGTCATAACCTTCCTGCTCCTGTTCGTTTCCGGCGTGCCGCTGCTGGAAAAAAAATACCGCGGCCGCCCCGATTGGGAGGAATACAAGAAAAAGACCCCGGTCTTTTTTCCCTGGTTGCCCAGAAAAACGTGACATAAGGTTCGAAGTTTGAAGTTATGGAAAATAGTTAACGGGTTGAAGGGTTCAAGAGTTAAAGCGTTCAAGCAAAAGAGTTGATTCGACTTATTGCGTTTATCCCATCAACCCTTCAACTCTTTTACCCTTCAACATTTTATTATTTTTTGTCCGGGTACGCCGGTTGCGGCGGGAACTTGTTCTTGTCATTTTTCCCGATGGCGGCCAGGATGGTCGCAATGGCCTTGTCTAACTGCGGGTCGCGCCCGGCCATGACCGAGGCCGGGTCGTTATCGACGAGGATGTCCGGAATGGCACCTTGGTTCTCCACCCACCACTGGCCCGACTTGCCGTAAAAGGCGTTATTGGGTTGGTGAACCCTGCCGTTGTCCAAAGTCCGCTGGCCGTTGATGATGCCCACCAGGCCTCCCCAGGAAGGCACACCGACCACCGGGCCCAGCTGGCGGTCCTGGAAATGTTGAATAAACGCCTCACCGTCCGAACCGTTGTCCTCATTGGAAACGGCAACGTAGCATTGCGGGCCGACGCTGCCCGGGTAGCGGAACGGCTTCATGTTTCGCAGCACGTTGAAACCCGCCTGCTGGCGTTCCAGTTTGTCGATGAGAAAATACTCTGTCCAGCCGCCGGAGTTGCGCCGGACATCAATGATGATGCCATCGAGATTGCGGAAAGCGCGCCAGTACTTGTCGAATTCGCCGATACCGTTGGAGCTCATGTCATTAATATGCATGTAGCCGACGCGGTTGTCCGTGGCTTTCAGTACCTTGCGGATGTTCTCGGTCAGCCAGCGGTTATAACGCAAGGCGCGGTCGCTGCGCACCGGCTCGATCTCATAGTTGCGGGCGTTTTGCAAAGCCGGAACCGAATTGACGGTGATCGACAGTTTCTGGCCATTGGTGACCTGGAGGAATTTCCAGTAATCCTCGTTTTTTTGTAGGGTCTTGCCGTTGATGGCAATCAGGTAATCCCCCTCACGGACCCGGATATCGGGTCGGACCAGCGGCGCCTTCAGCTCCAGGTCGAATTCACTGGGGCCGTAAATCTTTTCGAAGCGAAAAAATCCGGCCGCAGCGTCATAGAGCAGATCGGCGCCGAGGCGTCCGGTGTATACGGGAGATTCGGGCAGGGTGAGCGGTCCCATGTCGCCGCCGCCGATGTAGGCATGACCGACGCAAAGCTCGCCGACCATCTGCGACATCAGCCAGTTGAGTCCGGCGCGCGAGCTGAGATTGGGAATCATGGCGCGGTAGCGGTCGCCGACATCCTTCCAGTCCTGGCCGTGCATGTGGCCATCGTAGAAAAAATCCCTGTACCAGCGCCAGGCATCTGAAAATATCTGCTGCCATTCGGCCAGAGGATCGATATAATAGAGCATGCCGTCGGTTTGCAGGCGATGGATTTTTTCATTTTGCAGTTTTCCGGCACGACACATGTCATCGAGCTTGGCGACGAAATATTTCTTGTTCTGGGCCACAATGATTTGCTCGCCGTTCACCGCCAGGGCATAGTCGCTGATCTTGTCCTCGAGCAGCATTTCCTTTTTTTCAGTCATAGCGAAGCTGTGCAGCGTCCACTTGCTGCTGCCCCCGGGCTTGAAGACTTCCTCGTACTCATCTTCAGTGAAAACCGGCACCGAGCACCAGAGGACGCGGCCGCGGCCGGCACGCAGGAAGGCGTAGTTCCCGGGCGCAACGGGAAGGGCAAACGTGCGCAGGGTCAGTCCGTCCAGGTCGATCTTGATGCGCTTGGCTTGGGTGGCGGGTGTCGTTTTGCCTTTTTCTATTGGCTCATCGGTAAAGGGCGGCTTCTGCCCGCCTTGCAATTGCACGACCATCACCTGGAATGGATGGGCAATAATGTGGTTGTCCTCGTAAAAGTCCATGGCCACGTCGAAATTGCGGCTGGAGAGGTAATAAAGATAATCGCCGTTGGCGTCGAAGCAGGGATTGAGATTGTTGTAGAAATCATCGGTCACGGCGAACTTCTTTTTTCCTTCCAGACTGTAGAGAAAAACCTGGCTGTTGCGGTTATAGGCCACCATGGTATAGCAGATCCAAAGACTGTCCGGCGACCAGCCGTAATCGTCGATCTCCCAGGTAAACTCGTCGTTCTTCAATTGCGGTACCGCGTCGATCGGCGTCAACTGTTTTTTCTCCACGTCCAACCAGAAGAGGGCCATGTCCTTGTTGCCGAAAAGGATTTTGCGGCCGTCGGGCGACCAAACCTGGCGGTAGACGGCACGGTCAAGGGAGCTTGTTAACTGCACCCATTCACCGCCGCCGGTTTTTTGCTTATAGAGCTGGTATTCGCCGCTTTTATCGGAGAAAAAGGATAGCCACTGCCCATCGGGCGAGAGTCGAGGGTATATCTCGCGCGAACCGGGCGTCTGCGTCAGGTTGCGCGTCTGCCCGTTTTTGACCGGCAGCAGGAAGAGATCGCCGCGGGCTTCCAGCAGCGCCTGTTTGCCGTCGCCGCCCACATCCATGGCATGGATGTAATCCTGGGGATTAAGCCAGCGGCTGCGCCTCCGCCAGCCATCGCTGGGCAGGTTCAGCGGTATTTTCACGGTTACAGCACTTTGGACGTCCAGCCGCTGCAGATAACCGTCCTGAACATAGACGATGCATTTTCCGTCGGTTTCGGGCATCATGGCGTCGTATTTTTCATGGCGCGTCACCTGGGTCACGGCCTGGGTGGCCAGGTCCTGGACATAGATGTTGCTGATGCCGCCCGCGCCGCGGTCAGAGACAAAGTACATGCGGTTGCCAATCCACATGGGATAAGCGTTTTTTCCGACGTAATCGGAAACCGGGCTGAACTGGCGGCTGGTAAAATCATAGCGCCAGATATCGGTGTACTGCCCGCCCTTGTAACGTTTCCACTGGTATTCCTCGTTGCCGCGGCGGTTGTAGAGCATTTCCGTGCCGGAGCCATTGAAACTGCAGAGTGTGCCTCGGTCGAGAGGCAGCCTTTCCGGCGCCGTGCCGTCGGTTTTGACCCAAAAAAGCCTGGGCGTGCGTGAAACGAATTGTTCCAGGTTGGAGCGGAAAACGATGCGCTGCCCGTCCGGCGTCCAGGCAACGGTCTGCACGTACCCAGGCTGGTAGGTGAGCCGCCGCGGCTCGCCGCCGGCCGCCGCCATCAGGTAAACGGCAGGCTGGCCGTCATAATTGCCGGTGAAGGCCAGCCACTGGCCGTCGGGTGAAAACTTGGCCGCATATTCGTCGCCGGGGAAGCTGGTCAGGCGTGCGGCCGTGCCGCCGTCGGCAGCGGCCAGCCAGAGATCGCCCTCGTAAGTGAAGACGATCTTGTCGCCGTGGATATCGGGATAAGTCATGAAGCGCGCCTCGGCCGCGAAAGCCCAGGTAACGCTTGCCAGTATCAGCAGAAACAAAACAATTTTTTTGTAATTCATAATAGGAAACCTCCTATATTTTAATTTAAATCATTTTTTAATTCTTAATTTATGCCACAAATTAAAAATGATTTCCATAGGAAAAGGGTCACTTTCTATCAAATCCAGTAAAAGGACCCTACGCGTGGTTGCGCAGCTTGAGCTCGAGCGGGTGCGGATCCAGGTAATACTGGTCTTGGAGATAGGGCTGCCGGAATTTGTCTATATAGTGTTTCAATAAAGTCAGCGGCACGATCAGGGGAATGAGGTTTTGCCGGTATTGTTCGATCAAGCCAAGCAGCTCTTTTTTTTCAAAGTCATCCAGTTGTTTCTTGAAATAACCGAACATGTGCTGCAGTACATTGACGTTTTTACGCACGGTAGCCTTCTGCTTCAGGGCGGTCAGTAGCAGCCGTTCATACTCGGGGAAGAGTTCGGCGGCCGAACGGGTCCCGGCTTCAGCAACCAACTTGCCCAATCGGCGGGCCATTTCCGGGCTGTGGGCCATCAGCAGCAGCTTGTGGCGGCGCTGGAAATCGACCAACTGCGCCGGGGTCGTCCCGGCGGCCTGCAGTTGGCGCCAGCGACGATAAACAAAGATGCGCACGATGAAGTTTTCGCGCAACTGGATGTCCTGCAACCGTCCTTCTTCTTCCACCGGCAGCAAGGGCAGGCGTTCCATCAGGGCCCGGGCAAAAATCCCAACGCCGCTTTTCTCGGCCACACCTTTTTCATTGTAGACCTTGACCCTTTCCATACCGCTGGAAGGCGACTTGCTTTTAAAAATGAAGCCGCACAAGTTTTCCTTTTCCAGCAGCGGCAGCTTCCGCACAATCCAGCGTTCCATCTGCGCTGTGGCGTCAACCTCGCTTTGGCGGGTAAGCAGACGCGGCGCCGCCGGAACGCCGACCAGGCGGAACGCTTCGCGAGGCACCGGGAATCCGGACTCCACCTCGGGGCAGACCGGCACATAGTCAACGTATTGGCCGAGAGTGTTGACCAGGAACGGATCGAATTTGTGCCCACCATCAAAGCGGACCTTCTGACCAAGCAGGCAGGCACTGATGCCCAGCTTTATTTTGTCTTCCACGCGTCACCTCCCCTGGCGGTCAATTTCAGGATTTTCCCTCCGGCAGGGCGAAGAGGCAGAAGGTGCCGGGGCCGGCATGGGCGCCGAGGACCGCCGCACCGACCACCTGGTACACGGCCGAGATCTTTAGCGGCGATTTGGCCAGTTCATCCTCGAGCAGCACGGCGGACTGCGGATTGTCGGTATAGACAATGCCCAGCGCATAAGATTTGGCCAGGTCGAGCTTTTTAAGGAAGCGGCGCACGACTTTTTTTTCCTTGTTCACGGCACTGAAGAGCATGCCTTTTTTTACCAGCACGCCCTTTTCAAATGCCACCAGCGGCTGAATGCCCAGCAGGCGCGTCACCGAGCCGGCGACGGGCGGCAAACGTCCGCCGCGCACCGCGTACTCCAGCGATTCGACATAGCCCAGCGAAACCACGTCGCCGCGGACCGCTTCAATCTCCGCCGCGGTCTTTTCCAGGCTCCGCCCCCGCTGCAGGAGCTGCAGGGCACGGCATAGAAGCAGGCCGCTGCCGGCCGACACATTGAGCGTGTCAACAATGCGCACCCTGGCCTGGTCGGCCGCACTCAGAAGTCGCCGCGCCACCAGAGCGCTTTGATGCGATCCGCTCAGTCGCGAAGACAGGCAGAAAAGAAGCACCTGCCCATGCCGGGCCAGGGCGGCTTCATAGGCAGCCTTGAAATCAGCCGGCGCCGGCTGCGAGGTTTTGACCACCAAGTCCTTTTCATGGCGCATGCGCCGGTACAATTCATCTTTGCCGATATCGACCTTGTCGCGAAAAAAACGATCGTTCAGCAGGATCTGCAAAGGAACGGTGTCGATGTTATTTGCTTTTTCAGTTTGCTTGGGAATATCAACAGCTGAATCCATGATCAGGGCCAGGGGAATTTCGGGACAAGATTTTTCCGGCTGGCGCAGCGAATCGACCTTGCGTGATATGATTTCACCATGCCCGACCAGTTCGTTTTCAACGCGTTCGGGATCGTCGGTATGAATGTGTAGATGAAGCATGTCGCCATCGCCGGCAATCAGCAGCGAATCGCCATGCGGGTCCAGGAGCACCTTGAAAAAATCCTTCTTCCGCCCATTGGGACGAAAAATCCATTCAGCGCAGTAGGCCAGCCGGGATTCGTCGATCTCTGCGGGGACCCGGTTGAAAGAAGCTACATAGTCCTCAACCTCGGCATTTTTCTCCTGGACGGCGGCGCCCATACCCTTGAAAAAAAGGTAAAAACCCAGGCCGCCGGCATCGACCACCTTGGCTTTCTTCAACTGCGGCAGCATATGGCGGGTCTTTTCCAGAATTTCCCTGCAGGCGATGATCGCTTTTTCAAATATCACCTGGTATTTCTCCCCGCTCAAGGCCAGGCGCTTGAATTCCTCGGCACTGTGGCGCAACACCGTCAGGATCGTCCCTTCCTGGGGCGAAGCGATCGATTCGTAGGTTTCCTGCACGGCCTTTTCCATGGCCAGGCTGAAGTCAGCCGGGTTAATGACAGCCTTGCCTTTCAATGCCTTGGCGAAGGAGAAAAAAAACTGCGAAAAGATCACTCCGGAATTGCCCTTGGCCGACATCAGCATTTCGGCCGCCAGCCGGGCCGTCACGTTATCCAGGCGCGGTTCGTCCATGGCATCGATCTGATCATAGACCGGCTTCAGCGTGTTGACAAGATTATCGCCGGTGTCGCCATCGGCAACCGGGAAGACATTGATGCGGTTGAGCACTTCCCGTTCCCGGAACAGGTGTTCCATGCCGCACTTAACGATCTGTTTGAATTTTTCCGCGTCGATCTCTTTCATGATTATCCCTTGATTTCATCCATATCGGCCCAGTTCAGACCGCGTTTCAAACTGATGCGCAGCGGCACCCTCAGTGCCAATGCATTTTCCATTTCGTCCGTGACCAGTGCCACGAGCCGTTTTTCCTCGGCAGCCGGGTACTCAAAGACCAGTTCGTCGTGCACTTGCAATAGCAGCTTGCTCTCCATGGTCTTCAAGTGTTCATGGATGCGGATCATGGCTATTTTTATGATATCGGCGGCGCTGCCCTGGATAATGGTGTTGATGGCCATGCGATTGCCGTTCTCCTTGACCGGGCGGTTGGAACTGAGTATTTCGGGAATGGGGCGGACGCGTCCGGAAATAGTACGAACTTCGGGATTTTTTTCAGCGGCAGCGATCACCTGGTCCATGAAGCGCTTGACGCCGCTGTATTTCTCAAAGTAGCGCTCGATGAACGCCTTGGCTTCCGCATAGCTCACCCCCAGTTCCTTGGCCAGGGAAAAAGCACCGCTGCCGTAAATGATCGAGAAATTGATGATCTTGGCGCGCCGGCGCAATTCGCTGGCTTTCGAAAAAAGATCGGCGCCAAAGACCAGGTCGGCCGTGCGTTGATGAATATCCAAGCCCTCGGCAAAGGCTTTCATTAAATTTTCATCTTCGGAAAAATGAGCCATGACCCGCAATTCGATCTGCGAATAATCGGCGGAAAGCAGCCAGTGGTCTTTTGCGGCGATAAAGGCCCGGCGCATGTTGATGGCGGCAATTTCTCCGACCGGGATATTCTGCAGGTTGGGATTGGATGACGACAGGCGGCCGGTGGCCGTGACGGTCTGGTTGAAGGACGTATGGACGCGGTCATGTTCGTCACGGCAATCCAGCAGGCCCTGCACATAGGTTGAAAGCAGCTTTTTATAAGTCCGGTAAGCGATGATTTTTTCGACGATGGGAAAACCTTTCAATTCATTCAACACATCGATATCGGTTGACTGGGCCTTGGTTTTTCGCGTTTTCTTGCTCAGCGGCAAATTCATTTTCTGGAACAGCAGTTCGGCCAGCTGCTGGGAGGAATTCAGGTTGAAATCATATCCCGCCATGTGCAGGATTTCGCGCTCGCTGGCGGAGATTTGCGCCTGCAGCCGTGCTGCGGCATCCTTTAAAAAATCACAGTCGACCTGGATTCCCTGCCATTCCATGCGCAGCAGCACCTCGACCAGCGGGATTTCAATTTCCCGGTACAGGTTCAGCAGCCCTTTTTCTCGCAGCAGGGGCAGGAGCTTTTCAGCCAAGCGCGCGGCCAGGTCGGAATCGGCCAGGCAGTACTTGGCTACCTGTTCCACGTCGACCGCCTCCAGCGCAATTTGTTTTTTGCCCTTGCCGACCAATTCGGCATAGGTCGTCTGCCGGACGCCCAGGAATTCGGCACTCAATTCCTTCAACTGATGGAAACGGCGATTGGGAAAAAGCAGGTAGGACATGATCATGGTATCGTGCTCGATGCCGTCGACCGTCAGTCCATGACGGAGCAAATGGAGCATGTCGAATTTCAGGTTGTGGCCGATTTTTTTCAGCCGCGGATCACGAAAAATTCCGGCCATGTCGTTTTCAAATTCGGCCCAGGTCAATGTGAAACGGCCGGCGTTTTCAACCGGATAACGGAAAGGAATGTAATAGCCCCCAGCGGCCAGGGCAATGGAAAGACCGACGATTTCGGCTTTATAAAATTCAAGGGCTGTGGTTTCGATGTCCCAGGCGAAGCGGCCTGTCTTCCTGATCTTGGCGACCAGTTTTCCGAGCTGGCTGCTATTTTCGATTACAGGCACAGAGCTCGACTCATCCTGGAACGGCGCCTGGACGGGGGGTGAAATCTTTTTCAGCAGGCTGTTGAACTTGAGTCGGCTGTACAATTCGATCAGGCGGTCATCGCCGCGAATGGCCAGAGGTGCGATTTGCCAATCACTTTCCACGGCCGGGATATGGTTGAAATCAAGCAGTTTTTTCCAAAATTCCAGAAGCTGAACGTTATTTTCAATCTTATCCTTCAATTTTTTGTCCAGATTTTCCATGTCGTCAAGCAATGCCGCCAGGCTGCCGTATTTTTCGATCAGCTTGGTCGCGGTTTTTTCGCCGATGCCGGGAATGCCCGGGATGTTGTCCGAGGCGTCGCCGGCCAGGCTCAGGTAATCGACGATCTGCTCCGGATAGATCCCGAAAAACGACTTAACCCCGTCGCGGTCCAGTTTTTGCTTCAGCTTGGGATGAAAAACAGAGATCCGTTCGGCCACCAGTTGAAACAAGTCCTTGTCGGCCGAGAATATCAGCACCTCGCTCCCGTCGGCGGCATAGCGCCTGGCCAGCAAGGCGATGATGTCATCGGCTTCGAGGCCCGCCTTTTCCAGGAAATAAATCCCCCGGTATTCCAGGTATTCCCGGATCAGCGGCAACTGCTGGAGCAATTCTTCAGGGGGCTTCAGGCGTTTGGCTTTATATTCGGGATAGAGATCGCGGCGGAAATTCCTTTCCTTGGCATCGAAGGCCACCGCCAGGCGGTCCGGCTGCAATTCCTGGATCAGGCTTTCAATACGGCTGATGAAACCGAAAACGGCGCCGGTGGGCTCACCCTGGATGGTGCGCATGGCCTGGTGGGAATAGAACGAACTGTAGACCAGGTACATGCCGTCGATAAGCAAAATTGTTTCGGCCATGATTCAGGGATTTTGCTTCTGCAGGTATTCCAGCACCATGTCGTCCAGGGTCGTATCTTCGACATTCTGGGTATCCATAGACAGCAAGTGCGAGAAATTCCCCCCCTTCAATTCGGCGCAGACCTGGTCGTGCTGGGTTTTCATCAGGTTCTTTACCGTTTTGTTTTTTTCTGTTGCCCCCAGCAAATGGGCGTAAGAAATGCGGCGCGAGAGCAATATTTCGCCGTGAAGGTAAACCAGGGTTTCGATCAGGGGATTGCCCTTGCCCTTGTCTTCGGTTTGAATATGGAAAACTTCGTTGCGGTACTTGATATCGGTGTTGTAGCCCACGTTCATGGGTTAATCATAATGAAAAACAAACTTGCTGTCAAGGATAGATAGATAAACATGTACGCGGCAACTGCCGCTCTTGAATTCTGCGGGCCCTTACCTTACAATCTAACCATGACCTTCTTCCGGCTGAAACATTTTTTCGACCAGGTCAAGTTTAACGTGCGCATCTGGCTTGCCCTGCGCCCCGGTCCGCCTAGGCCGGATCGCATCATTATCGACCTGAGCCATTGCTGCGACCTCAGCTGCCCTGATTGCAATCGCTCCTGCGGCGCTGACCAGGCCCCGGCCGATGAATTCATCAGCCTGGAGCAGGTGCGCCACTTCGTAAACGAGAGCATCGCCGCCGGCAAACGCTGGCGGCTGATCATGCTGGAAGGCGGCGAACCCACCCTGCATCCGCAAATTGAAGACATCCTGCTCGAATTGCAACGCTACCGTTTGAAACATGCCCCGCATTGCAAAATCGAACTCTGCTCGAATGGTTACAGCCCTCGGGCGCGTAGCGTACTCAGCCATTTGCCTCCTGGTTTTAAGGCCAAGAATTCATCAAAATCACCCGACCGGAGAAATCGCCATTTCAGTTTCAACATCGCCCCGATCGATCTGCCCGGATTCAACCGCACCGAATACGGTCGCGGCTGCTACATTCCGCGGATTTTCGGTCTGGGACTGACCCGCAGCGGCTATTATCCCCACCCGATCTGCGGTGGCATCGACCGGGTTATTGGCCTTGATATCGGGCTGAAGAAACTGCCGGCATCAGCCACAGACATGGCCGAACAAATGCGCCGGCTTTGTCCCATGTGCGGACATTTTCGCGAATTCAAGACCTACCGTCTGGGGTTGCTGAACCTGCTGGCTCATGGCCGGAAATATAGTTTCCCGCCAGGGCGCAAGTCCCCTAGTTGGATACGGGCTTACCGGGATTTTCGAAAAAACCGCCCCAATCTCAGTCAGTTTTAGCATGAGAGCCAAACTGATCGTCATAGCCCTGGACGCGGCCGATTTGAAACTGATACAGGAATGGTCCAGCCAGGGGCTGCTGCCCAACCTTAAACAGATTACCGACCAGGGAACACTCTTTTCATTGGCCAACCATCCCATGTACCGCAACGAAAGCCCCTGGGTCAGTTTGCTAACCGGATGCTCGCCTAAAAAAACCGGCTATTGGACGCCTCTGCGTTTTAACAGCGCCGATTATCGAGTCTGGAACGACAACGCTTATTCTTTCAATTCCTACAAACCCTTCTATGCCATACTACCAGGACGACGGGTGACCGTATTCGACCTGCCCCACTGCGGGCGCTTATTTGCCGAAGTGGATGGCGTTCAAATTCTCGGTTGGGGCGCCCACTCGCCCATGGGTGGAGGTCAATCCAGGCCGGCCGGATTATACGGCAAGTTTCAACGCCGTTTTGGGCCGCACCCAGCATGGCACACACAAAACCGCGGCACCTGGTGGGACAACGACCAACTCCAGCGCCTGCGCACAGCTCTATTGGAAGGCATTCGGCGGCGCAGCCGGATCAATCAAGCGCTGCTGAACGAACACCCAGCCGACCTTACTCTGCTGTCCTTCAGCGAGGCACATATCGCCGGCCACCATTTCTGGCATCTCGGCGATCGCGGCCATCCGGCTTATCGACGCAACCAGCCGCCATTGACGGATTTTCTTCTGGATATTTACGGTGCCATTGATCAGGCCGTGGGAGAACTGCTGGAGCATTTTCCAACAAATGCCAACCTGCTGATGTTTTCCCCCGAAGGTGGGGCAGCAAACTGGTGTGACTTGAACAGCATGGTTTTTTTGCCCGAGCTCATGTTCCGCTGGAACTTTCCAGGCCGTTCGTTGCTGACTGGCAGCGGCGCGGGCGACGGAACGGCCGCCATGGTCACCCGGCCGCGTTTCAACGACTGGGTGGAAACGATTTGGAGCGAATATTATGACGACCTGCCTCCGCATTGGTTGCCGCAGCTGTTCCGGGAACTATTCAGGAAGGCCTCCAGCATCCCCGGCATCCACTTCCCATTTTATGTGCTGCGCCGCCTGGGTGCGTTGCAGTGGCAGCCGACAACCTGGTACCGACCCTGGTGGCCACGCATGAAGGCATTTGCCCTGCCCAGTTACGGAGACGGCTATATCCGCATCAATCTCAAAGGCCGGGAAGCGCATGGCGTAGTCGACCCTGCGGAATACGATGGCCTGTGCCGCGAGCTGATCTCATGGCTGGAAGACCTCCGCGACTCGCGCACCGGCAGACGGACCGTCGACGAAGTCATCATGACCAGGCGGAATGGATGCGGCAACTCGTCCCCGCTGCTGCCGGACGCCGACCTGGTGGTGATTTGGCATCAAGAAGCCAATGACATGATCGAAGATAAAATATTGGGGCGCCTGGGACCGCTACCGTTCTGGAAATCAGGGAGCCATCGACCGACGGGTTTTGTCATCGGTCGCGGGCCCGATATCCTGCCCCAAACAGCTCCGGGCCTGGCCCGGGTGATCGATGTGGCACCAACGATCCTCGATCTCCTTGGCATGGCAGCGCCCGATCACCTCAGCGGCCGGCCACTCTTCAAATGAAGCCGGTCATGACCGGCTTCTGCCGAAAGACGCAGCCCGAAGCTCAGTAAAATGACTATGCTTTTTTAATGAAAGCGCGGACCTGGCGATAGATGCCGGCGCCGTTCAGAGCAAAGTGCTCTAAAAGTTCTTCCCGGGAAGCCAGCGGCACGACTCCTTCGCCCACGGCCAGGGTGAGAAATTCGTGGCGGTTCGGTCCTGCGGCCAGGAATTCCCTATGGATGATCGATGCGAAACCGCCGCAGGCCGTGCCGTCCTCGACGGTGACGATCTTGGCGATCTTGGCAGCCAGAGAAAAGAATCAACTTGCGGTCCAGGGGCTTGATATAACGGACGTTGACGACGGTTGCCTCAATGCCATCCAGGCGGGACAGTCGTTCAGCCGCTTCCATGGCGCGATACACCAGCGGGCCCACGGCCAGGATCAGGACATGGTTGCCACGGCGCAGCACTTCGGCCTTGCCCTCGGGAATTTCGATCAACTCCTGATCCAACGACACTCCCTGCCCCGGCTCTTTGGGATAACGGATAAAAACAGACTTGGCCAGCGGCTGCCGGTGAAGACCATGTGCTGGAGCTCATTTTCATCCTTCGGCGCCATGAGCACGATATCCGGTACCGGAAGCAGCAGGGCCATATCATACAGTCCCTGGTGAGTCGGGCCGTCACCGCCCACCAATCCGGCCCGGTCCAAACCGACCAGGACCGGGATACGCATCAGGGATATATCATGAATAATCTGGTCCACAGCCCGCTGCATGAAGGTTGAATATACCCCCATGACCGGCTTCAAGCCGCCCATGGCCAGACCGCCGGCAAAATCAAACATATAT
The DNA here is from genome assembly GCA_963770755.1 of Candidatus Aminicenantota bacterium. Lineage (GTDB taxonomy): Bacteria > Acidobacteriota > Aminicenantia > UBA2199 > UBA2199 > UBA2199. The sequence goes on from CAVYQZ010000001.1 coordinate 44,893, forward strand.
TGCTCGGCAATGCCGACATCGAAAAAATTATCCGGAAATTCTTTCTGCACCGCTTCCAGGCCCGTGCCCTCGGGCATGGCCGCGGTCAAGGCCACGATCGTGCGGTCGTGTTCGACCAGCTTCAACACCGTGCGCCCGAAAATCTCTGAATAGGACGGGCTTTTTGCGCCCTCGATAAATTTGCCGTCTTCAATATTGAACGGTGCTGAAGAGTGGTATGAACTGGGATTGTTGGCTGCCGGCATATAGCCCTTGCCTTTGCTGGTCACCACGTGCAGCAAAACCGGGAAATCGTGTTTCTTGGCCGCCGCAAATTCCTTGAGCATCTCGGGAATATCATGACCGTTGATCGGCCCGATGTACTTGATGCCCAATTCATCAAAGAGCGATCCGGGCACGATCATGGTGCGCATCAGGATTTCGACTTTCTTGGCAACTTCATACATCGACTTGCCCACGGAGGGAATCGATTTCAGGATATTCTGGATGACTTCCTTCATGCGGATGTAAGGCCGCCCTGAAACCAGATAATTTAAATGCCGGGAAATACCGCCGACGTTGGGGGAAATCGACATCTTGTTGTCGTTGAGAATGATGATCAGCCTCTGTTTGACCTGGCCGATATGGTTCAGGGCTTCCAGCGCCACCCCTCCGGTCAGGGCGCCATCGCCGATAACGGCGACGATGTGAAAATCATCCTGGCGGCGGTCGCGGGCAATGGCCAGCCCGGAAGCAAAACCGAGCGACGTCGAGGCATGCCCGGCGTTTAACACATCGTATTCGCTTTCAGTATTGTCTGGAAAACCCAGCAAGCCGCCTTTTTTGCGAATGGAAAATATCCGTTCGCGACGTCCGGTGATAATTTTATGGGTATAGCATTGATGGCCGATATCCCAGATAATCTTGTCGGTCGGGGCATTGAAAACACGGTGCAAGGCCAGGGTCAGATCGACCACTCCCAGGTTGGATGACAAGTGCCCGCCGTTGCGCGAAACAACCTGGATCAGCAATTCGGTGATCTCTGCGGAACACTGCGACAATTCTTCCAGGCTCAGTTTTTTGACATCGGCCGGCAAATCGATTTTTTCTAGCAAAGACATTATTGGCTCCGGAACAGCATATTTTCCAAAAGGCAGAGGAAGGGAGGAAAATCAATTTTCAATTCACTGATCAGAGTCAGCGTCTCCCGGTAGTATTGATCGATTTTGGCTTTCACAGCCGGCAGCCCCTGGTATAGAACAGCGTTCGGACTCTGGTTGACCTTATCCTTGTTCAGTTTCTTGCCGACCGTCTTTTCATCACCGGTGATATCCAGCACATCGTCGGCCAATTGAAAACCTAGGCCCATCGCAATCCCGGCCCTGGCCAACAGTGCCTGCTGCGCGTCATTCAAACCGGCCACCTGTGCTGCGGCCAGCAGGGACCCCTTGATCAACTCGGCCGTTTTCAAACGATGGATCGTTTCGATCTGATGCACATCTCCCTGGAACTCCAGGTCCAAAGCCTGCCCCTGGGCCATGCCATCCTTGCCGATGCAGCGGGTGATGATCGTCATGATGGCCGTTATTTTTTCCGCCGTTAACGGCGCAGCGGCTATTTTTTCAAAGGCAAAAGTCAGCAAGGTATCTCCGGCCAGCAGCGCGATGGCTTCGTCGAATTTTTTGTGAACGGTCGGCAAACCACGGCGCACATCGTCATTATCCATCACCGGCAGGTCATCATGGATCAAGGAATAGGTATGAATGATCTCCAGGGCCGAAGCCAGGCCGATGAATTTATCAGCATCCCGATGGTAGGCGTCAAGGAGAGCCATAAATAGAAGCGGACGCAGGCGTTTGCCGGGAATCGCCAGCGCGTAGTGCATGGCTGCTTGCAACGTACCCTGGCGCGGATCGATGCCAACAAGGATCTCCCGGTTGATGGCAGCGGTCACACGCGGCAGGTAATCATTCATTGTCGGGTTCTTCAAAATCGGTCTCTTGCATCTCCCCTTTGGCGTTTTTTTGCAGTATCTTCACTTTTTTTTCAATCTCGTTGAGTTCCTTTTTCATCTGGCTGCTGAGTCTCATGCCGTCTTCATAAAGGGAAAAGCCTTCCTGAAGCGGGACATCGGGGTTCTCCAGTTTTTGCACAATGGCTTCAAGTTTTTGTAGCGAATCTTCAAAATCAGGCGTTTCTTTTTTCATGGTTTACTCCTTGATCACTTTGGCCGCGACCTGACCGCGGGCAAAACGGATGCGGATATCCTCACCAGCGGTCAGTCCCGCCGCGTCTTTGATCACCTGGCGGCGGCTGTCGCTGGTTATGGAATAACCTTTAGCAAGAATATTTTCCGGATTCATAGCGACCAGTTTGCCGGCCAGCATGCGGATTCTTTCCCGGAGCGACTGCAGCCGTTCCGAGAATTGTGAGCCGATTTGCATGCGCAGGTTGGCAACCAGCAAGCCCCTGTTTTTCAGCGACGCTCCCAGGTCATAAGCGGCAAAACGCTGGACCGTGCGATTCATGCGGGCGAGTTTGTTTGTTCGCAGCTGCGCAAACAGCCGGTTCAGGGCAAATTCACTGCTGTCGAGGCGCTGGGCTTTTTCCAGCAACCGGCCGGGAAAATCGGCCAGGGCTGAATCCAGAAGCCAATGAACCCATGCCGATCTTTTATCATGCAGCTGCCTTTCCATGTGGCGCAGGCAGGCATGGCTGAGATAATCGATTTGGCGCAAAAACTCATCCTTTTTGCCAACCACCATTTCAGCGGCAGCCGAGGGCGTGGCCGCGCGCAGATCGGCGACAAAATCGGCGATGGTGAAATCAGTTTCATGACCGACAGCGGAGATCACCGGGATGCGGCTGTGATAAATGGCCTCGACCACAGGTGCTTCGTTGAAGGCCCACAAGTCCTCGTAGCTGCCACCGCCCCGGCCCACGATCAGGACATCCACCTTTTCATCAGGGTCAACGTTATTGAAATATTCAATGCCGGCGGCGATTTCTATGGCCGCGCCTTCACCCTGCACCTTGACTGGATAAATGACGATATCGATGCCCGGAAAGCGGCGCCGCAAAATACGGACGATGTCACGCACGGCAGCACCGGTCGGAGACGTGACTACGCCGATGCGTCCAGGCAGCAAAGCCAGCTTTTTTTTTCTTTGCGGATCAAAGTAGCCTTTTTCCTGGTAGGCTTTTTTTAATTTTTCCAAAGCGGCAAAAATATCGCCGATGCCCTGCAAGCGCATATCATGGGCGATGATCTGCATTTCGCCGCGGGCCGGGTAAACGGAGAGCACGCCCCTGACGATGATCTGCTGGCCGTTTTCCAGCTTGGCCAGCGTGCTTTTCAGCAGGTTGCCGCGGAACATAACCACTTTCATGGCTCCGGCGCTGTCCTTCAAGGTGAAGTACAGGTGGCCGGAGCTGGCCAGGACCACGCCCGACGCTTCGCCCAGCACCTGGATGGAGGCGAACTGGCTCTCCAAAGCCAGTTTGACCAGCTGAGTCAGTTCCGATACTTTGAAGATCTTTTCTTCAGGCAAGCTGCTGAGCATAGGTCGCTTCGTAATAGCGGCAGGCCTCGATATGCAAAGCCCGGCCGTTCTTGGGATCAACATCGACCAGGGTCATGTCCAGCACCGGGTTGCCCTGGGCCACTTCGAATTTGCGGTGAATGCCGTCATAGAATTTATTAATGATGGGTTCGCGGGTCATGCCGATGATCGAATCCAACGAGCCGGTCATGCCGATATCAGTCTGGTAGGCCGTGCCGTGCTCCAGGATGCGGGCGTCGGCGGTCGGCACATGGGTGTGCGTTCCCAGCAGGGCGCTGACCCGGCCGTCGAGAAAAAATCCCATGGCCTGTTTTTCGGCCGTGGCCTCGGCGTGAAAATCAACCAACACCACGGGCACTTTGTTATCTTTTAAAAAACAATCAATGGCCGTGAAGGGGTTGTCCACGGACGGTTCCATGAACACCCGCCCTTGCAGGCTGATGATCAAGACCGGATGGCCGGCCGCTGTTTGGTAAACCATGGAGCCGTTGCCCGGAGTCGAGACATGGTAATTCAGAGGCTTGAGTATGCGCTGCTCCGTTTTCAACAATTCCAGGGCTTCTTTTTTATCCCAAATATGGTTGCCACCGGTCAGAATATTGACCCCGGCCTCAAATAATTCATCGGCCGTGCGTCTGATGATGCCCAGGCCGCCGGCTGAATTTTCGCCATTGGCGATCACCACATCCGGATTGAACTTGGCTTTGATCAGGGGCAAAACGGCGCGGACGAATTTGCGGCCACCGCGACCGACAACGTCCCCGATCAGGATCAGCCGCACAGGCTTACTTGGCATATTCGATCGCCCGGACTTCACGGATCACGGAAACCTTGATCTGCCCGGGGTATTCCATTTCATCCTGGATCTTTCTGGCGATATCCTTGCAAATCAAGAATGTATGGTTGTCATCCAGTTCATTGGCATTGACAATGACCCTGATTTCACGCCCGGCCTGCAAGGCATAAGCCTTGGTCACGCCGGAAAACGACTTGCTCACTTCTTCCAATTTCTCAAGGCGTTTGATGTAGGTTTCCAGAATTTCCCTTCTGGCGCCCGGGCGGGCGGCCGAGATACTGTCCGCGGCCTGAATCAAAACGGCTTCGATGGAATGAAACTCGACATCCATGTGATGCGAGGCAATGGCGTCCTGAACAGCGGCCGATTCGCCGTACTTCCGGGTCAACTCCACGGACAATGACGTGTGCGTGCCTTCGGTTTCCCGGTCAATGGATTTGCCGATATCATGCAGGAGGCCGGCGCGCTTGCACACATTTACATTGGCTCCAATTTCCCGCGCCAGCATGGCGGCGATCATGGCCACGTCCTTGGAATGTTCGAGGACATTCTGCCCGAATGAGGAACGGAATTTGAGTTTGCCGAGATAGAAATAGAGCTCCGGGCTGATGTCCTTCAGTCCCAGCTCCACCACGGCGTGTTCGCCCTCGCGGCGCAGGTAGCTGTCAAAATTACCCTTGATGCGTTCGACGATCTCCTCGATGCGCGCCGGATGGATGCGGCCGTCGGCAATCAATGTTTCAATGGTTTGCTTGGCAATCTCGCGCCGGATGGGGTCGAAGGAGGAAACCAGGATCGCTTCCGGCGTGTCATCGACGATGAAATCGACGCCGGTGGCTGTTTCCAAGGCCCGGATATTCCTTCCCTCCCTGCCGATGATCCGGCCCTTCATTTCATCCGAAGGCAAGTCAATGACTGTTACCGAAGAAGACACTACGTGTTCGGAAGCGATGCGCTGCACGGCGTTGGAAATCACATCCTTGGCCATTTGCTGGCTCTTGCTTTTTAATTCCTCATCGATCTGCTTTAATTTCTGCGCCGACTCGAGCCGGGCTTCGCCTTCGTAGCGCTTGATGATTAATTCCTTGGCTTCCTGAACAGTCAAACCCGAGATCTCCTCGAGCTTCAGCCGCTGTTCCTCGTAAAGTTTGTTCACCTTGTTTTTCAATACAGCGGTTTCCTCTTCCTGGAGGTCCAGTTCGCGCTCTTTTTTCTTGAGTTCTTTTTCCTTATTGTCCAGATTGCTGTAGCGCTTGTCCAGATTTTCTTCTTTCTGGATCAGGCGTTTTTCCATGACGTTCAGCCGGTTGATGTTTTCATTATGCTTGCGGTTGTAGTCGTTTTTCCAGTCGGCGAACTCTTCCTTCAGTTCCAGCATGGTTTGCTTCTTGGAGCGCGCCATTTCTTCCTGGTTCCGAGTTTCCAGCTGAATTTTTAGGGCTTCAACTTTTCTGTATTCACCGGCGAATATCTGCTTTTTTAATAAAAACACCGCGACGCCGCCAAGTAAAATCCCAAGTATGCCAAAAACAATACCATTAAACATTGTCTTTCTCCTTTTCAGGATGACAAACTGACGGTTAACTTTCCATCCTCTTTTTCAGGCGCTAATAATGTATCTATCCTGCCAAGTATCTGCGCAAGTTTTTCGTTTTCTTTTTTCAAAAAAAACAAGTCTTGAGCAATGTTTATCGAAGTTAACAATGCCAGTTTCTGCGGATCCAGCTCAGTCATCCTGCTTTTAATTTTATTGATTTTATTTTCCACGTATTCGACCACACGTGTGAATTCCTCAAAGGCAATATCATCGGCCAGTTGGAAAACAATTTTCTTGCCGTTGATTTGGACTTCAATTTCCTTGGACATTATTCCTCAATCGAATCAACCAGATCAATCAGAGCGGCGATCTTTTTTTTGATTTCGCTTTTCTCACCTTCGCGCTGGGAAGAATCATGCTTGATTGCATGCAGTTCCTTTTGCAATTTCTGATTTTCCTCTCTGATCGTTTTCAAGGCATTCACCAGCCGGCTGATTTTTTCTTCAAGTTTATCAAAATCCTTTAAACTCATGGGCAAAACTCCTTATCGTTGAATTAAATGCAGCTGTTCCACCATTTGTTTGACAAATTCCTGGTGGATGCCGTTCACCTCGTCGCTGGTCAGGGTACGATCCCCGGCCCGGTAGGTAAAGGCCATGGAAAAACTGACCCTATCCGCCGGGATTGAGGATCCCTGGAAAACATCGGTCAGTTCAAAGCTTTCAAGAACCTCGGGCCGTAAACGCTCGAGGCAGGTGCGTAAATTCTCATACGTGATGGTCTTGGCCATCAGGAAGGTGAAATCACGTCGAACGGTGGGAAACCGTTTCCACATCTGAAATCGATTTTCCTTCACTTCCCGTAACAATCCGGGCACGTCAATTTCCGCCGCGAATGCCGGCTTGTCCAGCTTGTAATAACGGCAAAATTCCGGTTTTGCTTCACCGCACAGACCACAGCGGTGGCCGTCAATCTCAATAGCGAAACAGCAGGAATCGACAAAGGCCGGGTGCGCGTGTTTTTTGAAGGCAAACTCCAGGCGTAAGCGCTTTCCGAGCATGACCAACACGGACTTGAAGTAGGAAAAATCAAATGCTTCTTCGCGACAGCGCCAGTCCTTTTTCTGCTGCAGTCCATAGGCGCTGATGGCCAGTCTTTTTCCCTCATGGATCTCGCCCCCGCTTTCGCCGAAGGCATTGCCGATCTCAAAAAGGGCGACCCTTTCCATGTCCTGGTTGGCATTCAAAGCGGTATTCTTCAACAGTCCGGCCAAAAGGGAATTCTTCATCACGGAAAAATCTTTCCCCAAAGGATTCTTCAAGGACAACGACTGTGACCGGGAGTCGAACAGCGCGTTTTCTTCCGGGCTCTGAAAAACATAATTGATCACTTCATTGAAACCGACATCCACCAGCTGGTTTTTCATGCTCTGGATAGCTTCCCGTTCGCGATCGATGCGTAGAAGCGGATTGGCCGCCAGCGGCATCTGCGATTGCAGGTGCTCATATCCGTGGATGCGGATGATTTCTTCGACCAGGTCCTGCTTGCAGAAAATATCGACGCGGTAGCTGGGGACATGAACTTGCCAGCGGCTGCCCTCGTCCTGCAGTTCAAAACCCAGACGCTGCAAAATAGCGGCACTGGTTTTGGCTTCGATGGCAATGCCGGTCAAGTTGCCGGGGTAATCCTTATCCAAGGGAACTACGGTGGCGGGCAGCGGCTTGGCATAGACGTCTTTAAAATAGAATGGCGGTTTTTTCTGGCTCAGCATGAGCAGGGCCATTTTTATTGCCGGGATGGTGGCAGCCACATCCATGCCCCTTTCAAAACGGTAGCTGGCATCGGTTTTAAAACCCAGCAGGCGCGACGCGCGGCGTATGACCAGCGGATCGAAGCAGGCGCTTTCGATAAAAATATGACGGGTTTTTCCGGTGATGCCCGAGTCCAATCCGCCCATGATACCGGCCAGGGCCAGCGGGCGCGAGGCATCGGCGATCAGAAGGAAGTTTTCATCCAAAGCGACATCGCGGCCATCCAGCAAACGGATATTCTCATTTTTCTTGGCGCGGCGAACACGGATCTGCTCGCCCTGAAGCCGCTCCAGGTCAAAAATATGCAGCGGTTGTCCACAGGTCATCATCACCAGATTGGAAACGTCGACGATATTGTTGATCGGCCGCAAACCGAGACTGATCAGCAGTTTCTGCACGGCCGAGTCCGACTCTCCCACCTGGACATCGCGGACAATGACGCCGGAATATCGCCAGCAGTCCGCGTCGTTTTCGATGCGGATGGCAAATCCTTTTTCGTTTCCAGCCAAAACCACGTCGTCAACGGCCATGGGTTGGAAGCGGACTTGGGAGTTCTTGGCGGCAATCTCACGAGCGACGCCGTAATGGGAAAGCCAGTCGGGCCGGTTGGGGGTGATCTCTATTTCCAGAACGGTCTGCCCGTCAACCTGCAGCGTCTCGGCCGTTTCCAGGCCGATGCCGGCCAGCAATTCTTTCAAGGCTGCACCCTCCAGATTAAAGGCGACGAACTTTTTTAAATAAGCGACATTGATCTTCATGTTTCACCCGAACTGGCCCAGCAAGCGCAGGTCGTTCTCGTAGAGCAGGCGCAGGTCCGGCACTCCGTATTTGACCATGGCCACACGCTCGATGCCCATGCCGAAGGCGAACCCCGAATATTTATCAGGGTCGATGCCGCAGTTGCGCAGGACCTGGGGATGCACCATGCCGCTGCCCAGGATCTCCAGCCAACCGCTCCCCTTGCAGATACGGCAGTCGGAACGGCCGCCGGAACACAGGAAGCAGCTGATGTCGACCTCGGCCGAAGGTTCGGTAAAAGGAAAATAGCCGGGACGGAAGCGCAGGACGATGTCCGGTCCGTAAAACGAGCGGCAAAAAGCCTCCAGCGTCCCCTTAAGGTGGGAGAAATGGATGCCGCGGTCCACCAGCAGTCCCTCTACCTGGTGGAAGCAAGGTGAATGCGTGGCATCGGGGTCGTCCTTGCGGAAGGCCTTGCCTGGCGAAATGATCTTGAAGGGCGGCTTATGGGCCAGCATGTAACGCACCTGCATCGGCGAGGTGTGGGTGCGCAACAGCAGCTCGTCATGGCCCTCCAGGAAAAAGGTGTCTTGCTCATCCCGGGCCGGGTGCTGTTCCGCGATGTTCAGCTTGGTGAAATTGAAGTCCGCCAGCTCGACCTCGGGACCCAGGGCGATTTCATAGCCCAAGTTCAGAAACAAGTCCTCGATCTGCTGCTTGATCGAAGCGATCAAGTGGAAACGCCCAATGGGCATAGCTGATGCGGGAAGGGAATGATCGTTCCATGTTTCAGCTGCGCCGCGCCTGCCGGCCAATTTTCCCTCGAGCCCGGCTAAGGTTTTTTCAATAAAAGCCTTGAACAGATTGATGGCCTGGCCGGCCTGAGGTTTTTCAGCAGGAGCGAATTCCTTGAGCCGTAAAAGATACTGACTGATAACACCCTTTTTCCTGCTCAAGTAGCGTTCTTTCAGGGCGCTGAAATTTTCAGGAGATTGAAGCTGCTCTATTTCCTTTAAAAACGAATATTTAACTCCTTCAATCTCTTTTTTGAGTTCATCAATCATACCACTGGCTTTACTTTTTCGACAAGGGTTTTGAAAGCATCCGGTTCAGTGGCGGCCAGGTTGGCCAGCATTTTTCTGTTTATCTGGATGTTGGCTTTTTTCAAATTGCAGATAAATACCGAATAGCTCATGTCGAACTCACGGATAGCGGCGTTGATTCGGATATTCCACAGAGTGCGAAAATCCCGTTTGCGGTTGCGGCGGTCACGATAGGCGTACGTCATCGCCCTTTCGACCGATTCCTTGGCCGAACGGTAGTTTTTGCGCTTGGCGCCCCAAAAGCCCTTGGCCATAACCAGTATTTTTTTCCGACGCAACAGTTTCTTGTTTCCTCTAGTAACTCGCGGCATCTTGTCCTCCTATTTTGAATAAGGCAGCATTTCCTTGATTTTTTTGAATTCCGATTTGATCACCAGCGTCGACTGTTTCAAACCCCGTTTGCGCTTGGAACTTTTCTTGGTCAACAGATGTGAACCGAAAGCCTTGCTGCGTTTGATTTTCCCATTGGCCGTCATTCGAAAGCGCTTGCTGGCACCTTTATGGGTTTTTAGTTTTGGCATCCTTTCCTCCTTTTTTTGCTCCGATCATTATATGACAAAAGAAACCCTCCCGCTTGGGAGGCGATTCAATTTCAGCCATGTCCTTCAAAATTTCCATAACCCGGTTGACCATCACTTCCAGCATCTCCGGTTTTCGTTTTTGCCGGCCGCGCAACCAAACCGTCACTTTCACCTTGTTGCCTTCGGCCAGGAATTCTCTGATTTTTTTCAACTTGACTTCGACATCGTGCTCACCGATAACCGGTGTGAACTTGATTTCCTTGACCAGAATTTTGCGTTGATGCCGCTGGGCCTCATGAGCCTTCTTCTGTAGCGCATAAAGAAACTTTCCATAATCCAGAATCCGGCAAACCGGCGGCTTGGCTTCAGGCGAGATCTCGACCAGGTCCAAATCCTTTTCTCTGGCCATTTCCAAAGCCTGGGCAACGGAAAGAATACCGACCTGATTTTTTTCCTCGTCGATCAGGCGGATTTCCTTAGCCGTGATCTCTTCATTAATCCGGTGGGGGTTCCTTTTTTTGTTAGGGAAAGGTTTACTGAATCTCATAATTTAAATTTTTTTCCTCTATTTTTATTTTTATTTTCGTGATGAATTCGTGAAGCGCCATCTTGCCCTGGTCGCCTTTTTTATGGATGCGGAAGGAAATATTTCCCTGCTGCTGTTCCTGGCTGCCGATGACGATGATGTAAGGTATTTTTTGCACCTCGGCATCGCGGATCTTGCGGTTGACTCCCTGGGCGCGGGCGTCCAGCTCGGCGCGCAGATCATGCTGGCGCAATTGTTCAAGCACCGTGCGCGCATAAGGCAGACAATCATCACTGACCGGGGTGATGGCGATCTGAACCGGGGCCAGCCACAGCGGGAAAAATCCTTTGTAATGCTCTATCAGTACTCCGAAAAAACGTTCCAGGGAACCGAGCAGGGCCCGATGCACCATGTAAGGCTGGTGCGCACCGCCATCGGCGCCGATGTATTTCATGTCAAATCGTTCAGACATATTAAAATCAAATTGAATGGTGGTGCATTGCCAATAACGGCCCAAGGCGTCCTTGATCTTGATATCGATCTTGGGCCCGTAGAACACAGCTTCGCCTTCCATGCGCTGGAAATTCAGTTGGCGCTCGGTCAGGGCCTTGACCAGAGACGCCTCGGCCTGCAGCCACATGGCGTCGCTGCCGGCGTATTTGCCGGTGATCTGCGGATCGCGAACTGACAGCTCGATCTTGAAATCAATGAACCCGAATGCCTTGAGCAGGTCGATAGAGAAATCAAGGACGCGCAGGATTTCCTCGTCGATCTGTTCGGGAGTGCAGATAATGTGCGCATCATCCTGAGTGAAACCGCGCACGCGCAGCAACCCATGCAGGGTGCCGCTGCGTTCGTAGCGGTAAACGGTTCCCAATTCCGCCCAGCGCAGGGGCAAGTCGCGATAGGAGCGCTGGGTTGATTTATAGACCATGATATGAAACGGGCAATTCATGGGTTTCAGATAGTAGTTCAAACCGTCGATATCCATGGGCGCATACATGGAGTCCTTGTAAAAATCAAGGTGCCCCGATGTCTGCCACAGCCACTCGCGGCCGATATGGGGCGTATAGAGAAGATCATAACCGCCCTGATAGTGTCTTTGTTTCCAATAGGCCTCGATCACGTTGCGCATGCGCGCCCCTTTGGGATGCCAGTAAACAAGACCCGGGCCGGCTTCCTCCTGCAGGGAGAAAAGGTCGAGCGCCTTGCCCAACAATCGGTGGTCCCGTTCCTTGGCTTCCTTCAACAGGCGCAGATGTTCCGTCAACGCTTCGCCATCGGCAAACACGGTGCCATACACCCGCTGCAGGGAATGGCTTTTCTCATCACCTCGCCAGTAGGCGGCGGCCACACTGAGCAGTTTGAAGTGTTTCAGCAGTCCGGTGGATGGCAGGTGCGGTCCCCGGCACAGGTCGACGAAATCGCCCTGTTTGAAAACCGAAACCTCATCGCCAACAACCTTTTCTTCCAGCAGCTCCAGCTTCAAATTCTGCTGGCGAGAGCGAAAATAGTCCGCGGCCTGTTTTTTTGACCAAATTTCTTTCTGGATCGGTAGATTTTGTTTTGCCAGGTGCGTCATCTTGCTGGCGATCCTTTCCAAATCACTTTCCACAAAAGGCTGCGGCATCAGAAAATCATAATAAAAACCATTTTCGACCGCCGGACCTATGCCGTATTGAACGCCGGGAAACATTTCAACTACGGCTTGGGCCAGCAGGTGAGCGCATGAATGGCGATATGTTTCCAGAGCTTCAGGATCGTGCGCGTAAATATCCTGGACAATATCACCCGGAGCACTCGGCGCACCGATGGTTTTCAGTTCGCCGTTTATTTTAAGCAAAATCACTTTTTCTTTATCCATGTGAAAACTTAGGCGCGGGCGGGCTCGAACCGCCGACCTCTACCGTGTCAAGGTAGCGCTCTAACCAACTGGGCTACGCGCCTTTACTCTTTCCTGTTTATTTGATCAATTTTTTCAATTCTTTCCCAGCCACAAACTTGGGAACTTTCTTTTTTGGAATGCTGATCTTAGCCCCGGTTTTGGGATTTCTGCCCACTTTGGCCTTTTTTTCAATAACTTTAAAGGTTCCAAACCCGACCAATGTTACTTTACCGTCTCTTTTCTTTAAAACATCACCAATAACCGTGACCAGTGTATCAATGACTTTGATGGCATTGCTTTTGATGATGGTGGAATCTTTAACCATGTGCTGGGCAATTTCACTTTTGTTCATTGTAATTCCTCCTTAGTGCTTAGGGTAAATTTACCTTAAATGCAACCGAAAGTCAATACCCACAACAAAAAACAAATCGGATTGAATGCGAATCGACGAAACCATTTCCCTTAGATTCCCCGCGTTTCATTCAGCGCCCCATGACAACCCGGTTGCGTCCTGATTTTTTGGCTTGATAGAGAAGCTCATCGGCGCGATGGATAGTTGCTTCCAACGAAACGGAAAATGTATCGACCACTCCGAAAGAGAGAGTGATCGAGACGCAGGCTTCGCCGATATTTACTTTTTCTTTTTCGAAACATTCACGGATGCCTTCAAAAAATTGTTTTACTTCGGCTTTTTTAAGCCGGGTGGAGAAAACGCAGAATTCATCGCCCCCTAAACGACAAACGATATCGGTATCCGATAAGTTTTCAGAAAGGATGCGGGAAACATGCTGCAAAATCCTATCTCCCGCCTGGTGACCGTACTGGTCGTTAATGCTTTTAAAATAGTCGATGTCCATCATGGCGATGGTGATGGCCGATGTCACGCCGTTCAAGTTCTGGACATGCCTGTTACCCAGGTCGAAAAAATAACGGCGGTTGTAAAATCCAGTCAGATAGTCCCGGTTGGAGGCCTGCTTAACGGCCTCGATGTATTCCAGCATATCGATATTCTGGTTGATGCGGCAATTGAACTCCTCATTGACAAACGGTTTGGTCAAAAAATCATTGGCGCCCTTTTTTAAGAATTTTGCCGAAAATAATCCGGAACCATGCGCGGAAATCCCTACAATCGCCAATTGATTGAAATGGAATTTTTTTCTAACCTGAGTCGTCAATTTAAATCCATCCATCCTGGGCATTTGAAAATCGGTAATAATGAGCTTGATTTCCGGATTTTTTTTCAATTGCTCCAGTGCTTCCACTCCATCCTTCGCTTCGAGCACCATATACTTTTGAATGGTCAGCAGTTTTTTAATAAACAACCTGAGAATTTTTGAGTCATCGGCAACCAGGACTTTGATAAACTGATTTTTATATACCCGGTGAATCATGCGGATGACATAATCAAGGTCCCACGAATCGTCTTTCACCACGTAATCGACAATGAGCTTGGAAAGCATCCATGCTCTCATCGTTTCGCTGAATTCGCCTGTGATGAGGATCGATGACACGCCATGGGCTGAAATATAATCAATGATTTCCTCGCACTCCGGATTGCCCTTGTTTGCATCCACGATGGCCACAAAGCAATCGTGCCCGGCCTTCTTGACAATGGTTTTCACTTCATGCAAACTGCCGGCAATTTGCGATGGCAACCCCAAATCGATAGTGACCTTTTTTGAGAATGTTCTGGCCAGAGTTTTGTTGCCTGAGACAATCAGCACACTTTTCATCGCCATGGATCAGTCTTTGTTTTTTGCATGACCGCAATTATTTTTCGATTTTCATGAAAATGGCTTCAACGATTTTTGCGAATGCGCATGAAGAGAATATGCTTTATTGCTCATTTTCCAACACCCATTTCTTGACCATGCCGAAGACATCCTCGCGCTTGATGGGCTTGGCCATGTAATCGTTCATCCCGGCTTCGAGACACTTATCCCGGTCCTCCTTCATGGCGTCGGCCGTCATGGCGACGATCGGGATCGTTCCGTAACCGCGGTTGCGCAGCACCCGGGTCGCTTCCAGCCCGTCCATCTCCGGCATGTGCACGTCCATGAAAATCAGATCAAAGTGCTCCGGCTCGGCCGTGTACTTCTCCACCACCTCGCGGCCGTTGTTGGCCACTTCCAGCTGGTAGCCCGCCTTGGTCAGCATGAACTGCGCCAGTTTCTGGTTCATCGGGTTGTCCTCGGCCAGCAAAATCCGCACCGAGTGCTTGGCTTCCTCGGCCAGGGTGTGCTGCGTCAGCACTCCCTCCTTGGCCTTCTCCTCCTCTTTCTCGGCCTCAACCTCCCCCAGCAGTCGCTTGAGCATCGTGATCAGCGTGTGACGCTGGATCGGCTTGGGCAGAAAGCCGTCAAAACCCGATTCCTTGAACATCTTGATGCGCCGGCTCACCGATGACGAAAAGGCCAGCAGCTTCAAATGGGCAATGGCGGCCTCCGCCGCCTCGCGAAGCTGCCGTGGACACCTCGTAGCCGCTCATGTCGGGCATCTGGATATCCAGGATGCAGATGTCGAACGGGTCCTTCGCCGCCATCGCCCGCTGCAGCAGTCGGCAGCACCTCGTCGCCGCGGCGCACCGCATTCTGCCCTCATGCCCACCAGCTTCATGACGTAATAAAGGATGTTGATATTGTTCTCGTTGTCGTCGACCAGCAGCGCCTTTTTCCCGGCCAGCTCGTCCACGGACGCCTTTTTGGTAAACACCTTCTCCGACTTGTCCACCCAGGCGGTGAAATGAAAGGTACTGCCCTTGTCCAGCTCGCTCTCCACCCAGACCTCGCCGTTCATCAGCCGCGCAATCTGCTTGCAGATGGCCAGTCCCAGTCCCGTGCCCCCGTACTTGCGTGTGGTCGAACCGTCCACCTGCTGGAACAGCTCGAACACCGTCTTCCAGCTTGTCCGCCGGGATGCCGATCCCCGTGTCGCGCACCGTGATGTGCAGCTTCAACCTGTTCTCCCTTCTCCTCCTCGACGCCCACAACCATTTCGATTTCGCCCTCGTGGGTGAACTTGATGGCATTGCTCATCAGGTTTAACAGCACCTGGCGGATCCGCGTCGGGTCGCTCTTGATGAACGCCGGCAGATTGTCGTCTACGCGGCAAAGTATCTCCACCGGCTTGTTGCCCAGCCGCGGCTGGGTCAGGTGGCAGACGTCAAAGGCGGTGACCTCCAGGTCGAAATCAATGTTCTGGAATGTCAGCTGCCCGGACTCGATCTTGGAAAAATCGAGGATCTCGTTGATCAGTGACAGCAGCGCCTCGCCGCTTTTGGTGATGTTGCGCACGAACTCGACCTGCTCCTCGCCCAGCTCCGTGTCCAGCAGCATGTCGGAAAAGCCGATCACCGAGTTCATCGGCGTGCGGATCTCATGGCTCATGCGCGACAAAAACATGCCCTTGGCCTGGCTGGCCGCCTCGGCCGTGGCCCGGGCCTTCTCGGCCAGTTCGAACAGGTGGGCGTTCTCGAGGGCCGAGGCAATTTGCGTGCTCAACGTCTCCATAGCGGTGATGTCCGATTCTTCGAATGCATTTAATTCAGTACTTTCCATGTCCAGTACGCCGATGACCTTGGTGCCCTTGACAATGGGAATAGACAGTTCAGACCTGGTAATTTCATTGTAGCCCGAGACATAATCGGGATTTTTGCTCACATCGCCGCTTAATTGAGTTTGCCGCGTTTCAGCCGCCTTGCCGATCATGCCGACGCCCATGGCCATACTCAGATCATTGGGAAAAACATCCTGATAGCCGCCGGCGATCGATTTCAGCCTGAGACAATTTTCCTTTTCATCCAGCAGGAAAAGCATGACGCCGTAGTAATTGAAAGTCTCCAGAACAGAGGTGACGATTTCCAATAACAACACATCCAGTTTTAACTCACTGCTGACCCGCTGACTGATTTTATAGAGCAGGCTGGCCTGGGCGGCATGTTTTTCCAATTCATTTTTCTTGGCGTTCAAATCCCGGGTCCGCTCTTCCACCAAATTTTCCAGGTTCTGTTTTTGCATCCTGAAACTGCGCAGGCGCAGCCGTACAAAGAGCAGCGCGAAACCTCCGATGAAAAGAACCGCGACGATCCGAAACCACCAGGTCTGCCAGAAAGGCGGGGTCACGATCAGAGATAATGCCGTTCCCTGTTCGTTCCACAAACCGTCATTGTTTGAAGCTTTGACCAGAAACCGATAGCGCTGCGGCGGCAAGTTGGTATAGGAAACGAAACGGCGCGTGCCCACGTAGTTCCAATCCGGATCGAAGCCTTCCATTTTATAAGCGTACTGGTTCTTCTCGGGAGCCAGGAAGTTCAAGGCGGCAAATTCCAGGGAAATGACCCGGTCGCGGTAAGAAAGGGTGATCGCATCGGTCATATTAATCGCCCGGCCCAATATGGTGCGCCCGGCGAACTTTTTGCCGATCTGCAATTCCTTGTTGAACAACTGGATCCCGGAAATAACCACCGGCGGCTTGAATGAATTGTCCAGGATATCCTGAGGCCGGAAGGCATTGTAGCCGTTGATGCCGCCAAAGTACATCCAGCCGCTCGGCCCCTTGTAATAGGAGCCGCCATTGAATTCAAGGCTCTGCAGTCCGTCGCTCACGTCATAATTCTTGAAGTTTGAATCCCGCCGGTTGAATTTTGAAACGCCGTGGTTGGTACTTATCCAGAGATTTTCCTTGTCGTCTTCGAGAATTCCATAGACGGAATTATTGGCCAGGCCGTCATCAGTGGTAAAGACCTTGAAAATCTCGCGGCGCGGATCCAGGCGGTTCAGGCCGCCGCCGTTGGTCCCGATCCAAAGAATTCCCTTTTTATCAATATGGATACATATCACATAATTGTTGCTGAGGCTGCGCGGATTGTCCGCCTGTGATATAAAATGGCGAAAAATCCCGGTCCTGGGATCCAGGCAATCAAGTCCGGCTCCATACGTTCCGACCCACAAGCTTCCCGATTGGCTGTCTTCGTTCAGGGAATAGACCCGGTCCAGGGCCAGGCTGTTCGGATTTTTCGGGTCGGCCAGGTAACGGGTAAAACGGCCGCTGACGGGATTAAAATAGTTGACGCCGCCACCGTCGGAACCGATCCACAAACCACCCTCCCGGCTGGGGTGAATGGTGCGGATGCGATCGCTGCTGAGGCTGGTGGGATCGGCCGGCCGGTGCTGAAAACGAGTAAAGGTCAGGTCGGATGGATTGAAGCGGTTCAAACCACCGCCGATGGTTCCCGCCCAGATCGTCCCTTGCTTGTCCTTGACAATGGAAAAAACATCGTTGGCGCCGATCGTGCGGGGGTCGTTCGGATCATGGCGGAGTACAATGGTCTTGGCCAGCTTGCGGTCAATGATATTGATTCCCCCCAATTGGACTCCCACCAGCAGGCGATCGGGGCCATCCTCCAGGAAAGAGCGTACCTGGTTGCTGGAAATGCTCATGGGATCGATAGGATTCGCCTGGACATGCAAAAAACGCACGGAGCCTTTTGGGAAAAAGCTTATTCCGTTGCCGTAGGTACCGATCCACATCAAGCCAGAGCGGTCCTGATAAATTGAAAGGATGCGGTCCGTGCGCAGGCTAAAAGGATCCGCCGGATCGCTGGTGAAGCGGGTGAAGCCATCGTCATCCTGGCGATAGAGGTTCAAGCCATGATCATTGGTCCCCACCCAGATATCCCCGCCATTGTCCTGGAAAATGCAGTTGACCCAGTTGTCACTCAAGCTGGATGATTTCCCGGGGTCGTTTGTATAGTGCAAAAAATTTCCGCGCTGAATGTCCAGGCGGTCCAAACCTTCCTGGGTACCGATCCATAGGAAACCGTCCCGGTCCTGCATGAGGCACAGAACATGATTACTGACCAGGCTGTCGGCAGCGGCAGGCTGGTGCAGGAAGCGGCTCCATTTGCCGCTAACGGCATCGAGGCAGCGGATGCCGCCGCCATATGTGCCGATCCAAATCGACCCCTTCTTGTCCTGCAATATCGCCCGGATGAAATTGTCAGCCTCAGGGCTCACGCCGGCACCAATGGCAGGAATGCGGGTCATTTGCGTCCTGTCCCCGTTCAGTTTATGCAGCCCGCGATCCGACCCGATCCACAGCATGCCATCGCGGTCCTCCATGATGGCATAAACCCGGTTCCCGCTCAAGGCGTGTGCGTCATGAGGCTGCGCCATGAAGCGCTTGAATTGCTCGTTTCCAGGGTCAAAGCAATTCAGGCCATTATCGGTTCCAAACCATATTTTCCCCTGCCTGTCTTCCAGTATGCAATAGATCCAGTTGTTGCTGAGGGTCGTCGGTTTACCCCGCTCCGGCCGGAAGATCTTCATTTCATAACCGTTATAGCGGTTCACGCCGTCCTCGGTGCCGAACCACATGAAGCCCTGCTTGTCCTGGGTGATGGCGAAACCGGAACTCTGCGACAGCCCCTGTTCGATCGACAGGTGACGGAAACGAATGTTTTGCTGGGCAAAGGCCAAGGGGCAAAGAAGCAATGTTAGAAGCAAGGCGCCAGCCCAATATCGCGGACGCCGGCGAAAGCTTTTCCCGACCTTTTCCTTTATGAATGCATTATCGTATTGGACCATCACTGTCCTCCCTGAAAAAACTGATTATAAGAATCATTTTCTTTCTCTGGCTTAACATTGTCAAGGGTATTGCACTTGGTTGTCTTATTGAATGGCAATCTCTCGTTCCTGATTTTCCAATCCTATTCTTCAAACACCCATTTCTTGACCATGGCGAACACTTCCTCATGCACAATGGGAGCAAATTATGCCCTGCGGGTTTTTCATTGTCAAGGCGCCTGACGCGGATTTCAGCTGCGCTTGACTTTCAATTTTCCCTGATATATATATGGCCAAGATGCCAACCAGCAAGATTCCCAAGCAAATCAATCCCCGGATACTGGTCGTTGAAGATAATCGGGTCAACCAACTGTTGCTGATGAAAAAATTTGAACAACAGGGCCTGGCATCGATCTTGTTGGCCAGGAACGGGCAGGAAGCCCTGACCATGGCATTGAAAAATAATCCGGACCTGATCCTGATGGACATTCAATTGCCCGACATGAACGGCAACCTGGTCATACAACGATTGCGCGAAGAGAAATTTTCCGGCCAGATTGTGGCTCTTTCCGCCGACACCTTGCCTGTAGACAAGGTAGAAGCTTGAAGGCCGGGGCCAATGGTTACATAACCAAACCCATTGACTTTGATATTTTTTTTATCCAGATCAATGATTTTTTACCCATGCCCGAGGGCGATGAAAAAGCCGCCCAGGTCGGGGACACAAAAAAACCTTTTGATACGCAGGCTTCCCTTTCCGCTAAAATAAATGCCGATGTTTCTGATGCGGCAAAAAATGTTTTTATCAGCGATGGAACAGGAGAAGTTGCAGATACTGGCCGCAGCATTGGCGCACACGGACGATGAAACTCACATGGCGAAAATCAAGGCCATCGCCCATGAATACAAGGGCAATGCCGGATATTTCGGATTAAAAGAACTGGAAAGCATTGCCCGGGAACTGGACATGGGATTTGCCAATCATGAGCCCGATGAACATCTGTCAACCTGACCCGGCAATTGGTTGCCGTGGTGAAGCGTATCATCCATGAAAACCCTGATCTTTTCAGAGCGACATACTTGTTTTTTTCGGCAATTCAATTTTCAGGCGAGGACTGATTGAAAAAGAAATTCATATATAGTAAAAAATTAAATGAAACCAGGTGATATGTAATGGATACCTATAATATTCTGTTTGTGGATGACAGCAAACCGCTGGTGCAACTGTTCCTCGATTTCATGTCAAAAAAAGGACCGAAATACGGATTTTCTACCGCCGGCAACGGCGAGGAAGCCCTTAATATTTTGCAAAGCGAAAAGATCGACCTGATCGTGCTGGATATCCAGATGCCGGTGATGGACGGTCTGCAGTTTCTGGCGGAACTTCATAACCGCAGAATTTGGCTGCCGGTAATTATCATGACCGGGGCAAACATCGAGATATCAGAGAAAAAATTCGGTGAATACGGCATCGTCGATTATCTGAAGAAACCTGTTTTCTTCGAAGAACTGGATAAAAGAATAGGAGAAATACTGAAAAAAGTTGAAAACAAGGATCTTATTTCCGGAATCAGCATATTTGGCATTTTACAGGTCCTGGAAATGGAAAAAAAGACGGGAATATTGACCCTGAAAATCGGCGAACAGGATGGCAAGATATTTTTTAAGGACGGGAAAGTGGCCGATATTGAAGCGGCCGGCCTGAAAGTGGAAGATGCCTTGAATGAATTCATCAAGCCCGACATGGAAACAAAAAAACTCAACATTGAGTACATCAACCATCGCCGGGAGATTAAAATAAACAAATCATTGACACAGATGCTGCTCGAAGCGGCCAAAGACTGGGACGAAAAAAACAAGCCGCAAAATCAGGACCAGTGATTATGAAAATAAAATAGAAGGAGAGGAAATGGCTGCCAATGATGAAGATGATTTTATGGCCGAATTGAAGCAGGAATTCAAAACCGCAATAAAAAAAAACATGCTGGAATTTCAATCCTTATATAAAGAAGAAAATTACGCGGACATTGCCCGAATCGCCCATGATATCAAGGGCAATGCCGCACTGTTCGAATTGAAAAAAGGTTCGGAAATTGCCGCCGCACTCCAAGTGTCGGCACAAAACAAGGAAGCGGAAAAAGTAAAATCATTAATAGAAGAATTGACTGCCTATATGAAGGAAGCCGGCATCAGCGATTAAATTCATTCAAGCGGGAATCACGACCCGTGTCATTTGCTTTTTATGCAAAAATCCATTACAATGGATTGTTTAAGATGGACAAATTGAGGAAATTCAATGGCAGAAGAATTGTTA
The DNA here is from genome assembly GCA_963770755.1 of Candidatus Aminicenantota bacterium. Taxonomy (GTDB): domain Bacteria; phylum Acidobacteriota; class Aminicenantia; order UBA2199; family UBA2199; genus UBA2199. The sequence goes on from CAVYQZ010000001.1 coordinate 66,229, forward strand.
AAAAGCATCATGCAGATCAGCCGGGAACGCGGAGTCAATCCCGACATCTTTTTTTCTGCCATAAAAGAAGCGCTGCTGATTGTTTCCAAGCGCTTTTTTGACCCCGAAGCCGATATTCAAATCGAGATCGACGAAGAAAAAGGTTCGATACAGGTTTACGTCAGCAAAATGGTGGTCAAGGAGATCAGCGACCCCCTGGCGGAAATTATCTGGAAAGATGCCCTGAAATACGATTCCAAGGCCAGGGAAGGCGACATGATCAAGATCCACATGCCCGGTGAAACCCTGGGCCGGGTTGCCGCCCAAACCGCCAAACAGATCATCCTGCAAAAAATACTCAAGGCCGAGCAGGAAAACATTTACGATAAATACTCACCACTGGCCGGAACCCTGATGTCGGGAGAGATACGCCGCATCGAGAACGACAATATCATTCTCGGCCTGGAAATGGGCGAAGCCATCCTGCCGCCCAAGGAACTTTCTCCCAAGGATGTTTTTAAACGCGGTGAAATAATCAATTTTCTGATTAAGAGAGTTTTTATCGAAGGCAAGGGGCCCCTGGTTTTGGCGACACGCTACATGAATGATTTTGTTGTCGAACTAATCAAGAAAGAAGTGCCTGAAGTGGCTGAAAATATCGTCAAAATATATGCCATTGCGCGTGAACCAGGGATCAAATCCAAAGTGGCCGTTTACTCGACTGATAAAGCCATTGATCCGGTTGGAGCCATTGTCGGCATGAATGGAAACCGGGTTTTGGCGATCAGCAAGGAACTGCGTGGAGAACGGATCGATGTCATTGCCTGGAGCAGTGTCCCGGAAAGGTTTATCGCATCCGCGCTGACTCCGGCCGATGTCGTCAAGGTGCACCTGATCGACTTGGTCAATCACGTGGCCGAAGTAACCGTCAGGGATGAAACGCTGTCGGCCGCCATTGGCAAAAAGGGAGTTAACATCAAGCTTGCTTCCAAACTCACCCAGTGGGATATCCAGCTTTCCAACCGCAAGTTTGAATATCCCGAAGAGCAGCAAAAAAAACAATAGGAGGGCATTCATATGGCGACCATTAAACTTCATGAAGCCACCAAGCAATTTGAAATAGCCAATAAACTGGCCATGTACTTTCTGGAGAAAGTGAAGCTGCCGGTCAAATCACATTCCTCGGTGATTTCGGTCGATCAGCTCGAATTGCTGCGTGAATTCGCCGCCAGTCCGGAAAAGGTGAAAGCCCTGGAAGCCGAGATGAAAAAAGGCCCCGCAGCCAAACGTACGGCCGCGGCACCGACAACTCCCGCTCCTGCCATACAGCCCAAGAAAAAGAAAGCCGCAGCCGCCCAGCCGCCGACCGAAATCAAGCGCCCTGCCGCCGAAATAAAACAGGTCGTGGTTGAAAAAAAACCGGCGGCTAAAAAGGTGATCGAGAAAAAACCCGTTGAAAAAAAAGGGTTAGAAAAAAAACAGGTTGAAAAACCCCCCGTTCCCGAAAAAAAGGCCTCAACCGTCGAGCCCGTGGCCAAGCCGGTTAAAGCCCATGAGCCAGCGCCCAAAAAAATTGAAAGCGAAATAAATAAAACCATCCGTCCGCAGCCTGAGCCGCGAAGACCTTTCAAGCCCGCAGCGGTTCCATATAGAAAGCTACATAATCAATACCACCGCCGCCGCCATGAGCCGGCTGCGCCAAAATTCCACCCTGAAAAAAAGGAAAAACCCGCGGTCGAGGTCATCCTGCCCGAAAGCATCCAAATCACCGATTTCTGCACCATGAAGGAACTGGCTGAAAAACTGACGCTCAAACTGAAACCTCTTGAAGAAAAAATCGCCCAACTGAAAATGAATTATTATGGCAACCAGACCATCGACCGAGCCGATATAGAGAAACTGTGCGCCGAGTTTGGCGTCGCCGTAGAGATCCTGCCTTATGAGGATTACGTGTTTCATAGCTTTGTAGCCAAAAGCGGCAGCCAGTTGCTGCCACGACCGCCGATCGTAACGGTCATGGGCCACGTCGACCACGGCAAAACAACCCTGCTCGACACCTTGCGTAAAACCAGGGTGGCGGAAAAAGAAGCCGGTGGCATAACCCAGAAAATCGGTGCTTATAAACTCCAAAATAAAGAAGACACAATCGTTTTCATAGACACACCGGGGCACGAAGCGTTCACCAATTTGCGGGCCCGCGGAGCCAAGGTCACGGACCTGGTCATCCTGGTCGTGGCCGCCAATGACGGCGTGCAGCCGCAAACGGTGGAGGCCATCAACCATGCCCAGGCCGCCAAGGTTCCGATGATCGTGGCCATCAATAAAATTGATATCCAGGGAGCGGACAGCGAAAAAATAAAGCAGGAGCTTAACAAGCACAATATCCTGGTGGAAAGTTGGGGCGGTAAAGTCGTTTCCATAGAAATTTCGGCCAAATTCAACCAAAACCTGGATGCCCTGCTGGAAATGGTACAGCTGGTGGCCCAAATGCAGGAATTAAAAGCCTATGTTCAGGTTCCGGCCCGGGGAACGGTTATCGAATCCAGGCTGGATCCCCAATTGGGACCGATCGGAACGGTTTTAATCCAGCACGGCCAGCTTAAAAAAGGGGATTTTTTCATCTGCGGCAACAACCTGGGGAAAATCAAATCTATTTTCGCCGACACCGGAAAAATGCTCAGCGAGGCCCGGGTCCCGGATCCCGTTGAAATCATGGGTTTCGAGGCGCTTCCCGAAGCAGGCGATATTTTCCAGGTCATCGATGATCTGGAAAAAGCAAAAAAAGTCATTGAAATGAGGCAAATCAGTCTAAAGGCTGCCAAAAGCAAGGATTTCCTGGCCGAAAAAAGACTGAGCCTGCAGAACCTTTTTCAGATGGTAGAACAGAATGTCATCCAGGTTTTCCCGGTCATCGTCAAAGCCGATAATTTCGGCTCCGCTGAGGTCCTGGGGCTGACCCTGGACCGGCTCAGCCAGGAAAAACTTAAAATAGAAATTTTACACAGCGGGCTGGGCAACATAACCGAGAGCGACATCCTGCTGGCTTCAACCGCCGGGGCGGTCATTCTCGGCTTCAACGTCAAGGCTCCGCAAAAAATCATTTCCCTGGCCCAGCAGGCCAAAGTGGAAATCAAGCTTTACAACGTGATATACCACCTGGTCGAGGATATAGAAAAAGCCGTCAAGGGAAAAATCGGCCCCGAATACCAGGAAACATTGATCGGCAAAGTGGAAATCCTGCAAAAATTCAAAATCTCAAAAGTGGGCATCGTGGCCGGTTGCATCGTCAGCGAAGGCAAAGTCACGCGCAAATCAAAAATCAAGGTCATGCGCGACGGCGACCTGGTATTTGAAGGCGAAATGGAGTCCTTGAAAAGAATCAAGGACGAAGTGTCTGAAGTCAGGGCCGGAACCGAATGCGGTATCCGCATTAAAAACTTCAATAACATTGAAATCGGGGATATTCTGGATATTTATGAGACGCAAATCATTTCATGATCACCGGCATGCTGGCAATCGACTTGTTCAATGAGCAGTTTCACAGCCTGAAAGAAAAAAGGCAGCTCCTGGCCAGCCTGAAGAAACGCCTGAAAAATAAGTTCAACATCGCCCTGGCCGAAAGTGATTATCAAGACCTGTGGCAGAAAGCCCAATTGACCATCGTTTCTCTGGGGGCCAATCATGCGATTGTGGACAACACCTTCAAAGAGATCGAGGATTTCATTTTCCTGAACTACTCCGTTCAGATAACACAAATGAAAATCCGCTATTTTTAGCCATGCCCTACCGCCTGGAAAAATTCGCCAGTACCATGAAACAGGCCCTGGGACAAATCCTGATGAAGGACAGCTTGAATCCCGATTTCAAGTTTGTCACCATTTCGCGCATCACACTCAGCAGTGACTTGAAAAAAGCCGACATATTCATCTCGTCGCCGCTCATCGCCCTGGATGACGTATTGAAGCAGCTGCAGCATTCCCAGGGATTCATCAAGCGCCAGCTGGCTAAAAAAATGATCTTGCGCCACATGCCGGATCTGCAATTCAGCAAGGATCTGGGCTTTGCCTTCGACCAGAAAATCACAGCCTTGCAAAACAAGAAAGACCATGAAAACACGGATAGCTGAAAAAATCAGCCGGGCCCGCACCATCGCCATCAGCTCCCATGTCCGTCCCGACGCCGATTCCATCGGCAGCGGCCTGGCCTTGAACCTGATGCTCAAGCACATGGGCAAAGTCACGTTATACTGTAATGCCGACCGCGCTCCCCACCCGATCGACCGGCTGCCCGGATACGGAGATATCCTGATCCGCCAGATTTATCCCGATCCTTTCGACCTGGTCATATTGCTGGAGGGGGGCAGTGAGGAGCGGACCGGACAAAAAAACCTGAAAAACTACTTTTCGATCAACATCGACCACCATGCCACCAGCAGCAACGATGCCGACATCAACTGGGTGGTCCCGGAAGCAGCGGCGGTCGGAGAACTAATTTATGAGCTGGGCCTGGAAATGAAGGTGACCTTCAGCCGTGACATGGCTTTCAACCTGTACGCAGCGATCGCCTCCGACACCGGATCCTTCAAGTACTCCAATACCACGGCCACCTCACTGGCCATCGCTTCCGACCTGGCCGTTCGCGGCGGTTTTCACCCCAACCAGGTCAGCGACCTGCTTTTCAATTCCAACCCCCATGAAAAAATCAAGATGCTGACCCGGGTCCTTTCAACCCTGGAGTTGGCCCAGGATAACCGCGTGGCCATGATCGATTTCCAACGCTCATTTCTCGATCAGCTTCAACCTGAAAGACATTGAAACGGAGGACATCATCGCCATTGCCCGCTCCATCGACAGCGTGCAGGTCCTGCTTTTTTTCAAGGAGATCGCTGACAATTACTACCGCGTTTCCATACGCTCCCGCGATAATTTTTCCGCCCGCCAGATCGCCCAGACCTTTGACGGCGGCGGCCATCACCATGCGGCCGGTTTCTTTTACCGCGGCGGGCTGGCAGCCGCCAAGAAAGAAATCCTGGCGCTCATCCAGAAACAGCTCTCATGATTCACGGCCTGATCGTCGTCAACAAGGAAAAGGGAATCACTTCCCACACCGTAGTTGAAAAGGTTCGCCGGCTTTTCGGCACAAAAAAAGCCGGCCATTTTGGCACCCTCGATCCGCAGGCCACCGGCGTCATGCTGGTCGCTTTAGGCCAGGCCACCCGCTTTTTTGATTTTTATGTCAAGCAGGAAAAATTGTATTCCGGCCTGATCCGTTTCGGTTATGCCACCACCACCTATGATTCCGAAGGCTCTCCCCAGGCCGAGAAGCAGCATATTGACCTTTTCCAGCTCGACCTGGAAGCCCTGCTGGCCCAGTTTCGCGGTGATCAGATGCAGCTGCCGCCGATATTTTCAGCCAAGAAATTCAAAGGCAAGCCGCTTTACAAATATGCCCGCCGCAACCAGGAAGTGACCATCAATCCGGTATCGGTAAAAATACACCAACTGAACGGCCGGATCATCGATCATGAAACCCTGGAGTTCTCGGCCCTGACGTCGGCGGGCACCTATATCCGTTCCCTGGCCCATGATTTGGGGCAGAAAGTCGGGGTCGGAGCCTACCTGCTTGAACTGAAAAGGGAAAAAATCGGTTCGTTCACCCTGGAGCAGGCGCTGACCCTGGGCGAAATCGAAGCCTTGCTTGCCGCGGACAAGGCCCTGCAGGCAGTCATTCCCATCGAAAAGCTGCTGGAGGAGTATCCCAAGATGATCGTCAATCCAGCCGGACGGCGCTGTATCTGCAACGGCATGGCGCTGAAAGCCTCGGATGTCCTGAAGATCTTACCGGCCGCCAGTAACGATCATTTCAGGATTTTCGACGACGAAGGCAAACTGCTGGCCATCGCCGAAAAAGAACCCCATGCCATGAGCTTCAAGTCATCGCTGGTCTTCCCCGAAAGCGATCCGGCCGACTGAAAGCCCGCCCAGCCGCTCTTTCTTTTTCTTCCATACGCCCTACACCTTACACCGATTGTGTTCTATTCGCCTTTCTCTTTATCTTTCTTCCGTACGCCTTACGCCGTACACCTTACGCCGATTACATTGAATTTCATCACTGCCCCTGCACGGCGATGTGGCCGGCGAGTTGCAATAGGCGGACGAACTCCCTGTTTACGGGAGACTTAGTTTAAAACGAAAACTGCCGACACGGGATGGTGATCGCTGTTGCTAAAATCCAAATCGTGCCCGCTCACTTTCAGTATCCCGACATTGGGCGAGACCAGGAAGCCGTCGATGACCGCGAGGAAGTTTTCACCTTTCTTGTAAGCCGTGCCGGTGCTGCGGATTGAGGGCACGGTCTTGTCAACCGCCCAGGCAAAGCCTGAAGGGGTAAAATCATCCGGCAGCGGCACATACCAGCCGGGCCGGGCCATCGTCCATGTGAAGCGGTCGGGATCGCTTCCGGGCAGCCCGAAGTTCCAGTCTCCTCCGGCGATCACGTGATTGCCTTGGGCGAATTCATCCATGATGCGCTTTTGCAAGCAGGCCAGCTGCAGTTTCCTGATCCGCCCCCCCCGGTCGAAAGCCGATAAATGCAAATTGATCAATACCAGTTCTTTGCCGCCCTGCACCGGCAGCCTGCTTTCAATGAAACAGCGGTCCAGCTCGGCCAGTCGCCGCGGCCAGGCCTCTTGACCCGGCAAGCTGTACCGGGACGCTGAACGGACATGGAAACGGGAAAAGGTCAGCAAGCCGCTCCGTACCGTGCCCATGGGTCGGGTCACGGGCACGGGCACCCACGGCACTTTATAGTTGAGGGCAAAAATGGCTCCATAGGCCGCCAGCCGCCCCTGCAGATAAGCCCGTTCATCGATCCGATAACTGCGGGACGATTTGACATCCACTTCCTGCAAAAGCAATAAACCCGCTTTTTCCGCGGCAAGGAAAGCGGCCATGCGCTGCATATTGACCAGGGTCTGCTGCCGGCTGCGGCCGCGCGAGCGCTTGCCGCCGTCCATAAAAAAATCCTCAGCCGCGTCCAGCCCGCCATAGCCGATGTTGAAGGTCAGGACGGACAGCGGCATATTTTTTTTCAGCCGCGCGGCCCGGTTGTTGTCGATGGGGAGATCAATCAGCGCGGCGGGCCGGTAGTCGGCAGCGGTCATGAATGCCAGGTAGAATAAAAAAGCCGCCACGGGCAGCGCCAGGAGCAAGAACAATCCCCGCAGGAACTTGCGGACCATGACATTCAGTAAAACAGCCTTTTCAGCAGCCGGGCGATCAGCGGCAGCAGATGCAATTCATAATCTTCGGGCTCCTGGTAGGGTGCGGGGCGCATGGCGCTGAGATTTTGGTCGATCATCTTGAACTGCAGATTTTTCTTTTCCTGCTCCAGTTCCAGCCGGGCGTTTTCAAGCTGCTTTTGCTTGTGGTACAGAGTGCCTCCGGCCTTCACCCATTCCAGTATTTGCCGCAGTTCGCCGCCGTCGAGCCACAAGCCGTGCTCGCGGCATTTGTCGACGATGACACCGCTGCCGGAACCGAAATTGATGCGCTGCATCAACTTCTTGCAGACCGGGCAGTCGATGTAGCCCAGCGGATACTCGCAGCTGCGCTTGACATTGCGGATCTCGTCGAGGCGCTGGCGGTCCACTTCGTGGACATGGCTGACCGTTTTGTCCAGCAGGGTTTCCAATTCATTGGGATCGAAAAACAAACCCAGGCAGCTCGAACAGCGCTCGATATAGAATTTTCCGTCCAGGCCCAGGTCAATGAGCTGCAACGGAATATGACAGCGCGGGCAGATCCGCCCGCAATCTGGTTTTTCCACGGTATAGCGGCTGATGAGCGCCAGGTCGACGTCCTGGCGCGTTTTACAGTATTGACAAATCAGAAGATTGCCCGATAACGGCGCCCCGCAATTGACGCAATTCGCCATGCGTCACCGCCAGCGCCGTCGCGTCTGGCGCAACGGCCCGGCTGCCGGATGATTGAGAAAAATGGACGGGCTCACTTCATCATTTTCTGCGCAACATCCCCTTTCCTGCCCATATCGACGGCTCCGGCCTGGCTTGATTGCGAAGCCGCCGCTGTTTTCCGGGTTGCCATCCAGCTGCCGTTGATGACGTTGTCGGCAACCTGGTAGCGTTTGCAAGTCCCTTTCATGGTGTCGTTGTCGGAAAAATATCCCAAATATTCGTAGGTGATATCGGGGAAAACGAGGTTGAACGTGACCGTACTGCCGATAAACGTGTACGTTCCGCTGCCGCCATGGCTGTCGGTCACCGTGCCTTCCGAATAGCTGCCCGCGAAGGTGGCGACGACATCGAACGTACTATCGTCGTCGTAGATCTCGGTCAACAGCCAGGAACCCTGGATATTTTTTCCTGCCGTGGCCGTGACGCTGAGCTTATGATTTCCAGACATGGCGACGGTGCCGCTGTTTTCGACCGAAACATCATCCAGCAATACCAGCAGGTCGCTGTAGCCGTCCTCCATGGTATAACTGTAGTCGACCAGAGTACCCTGCAGGTAACTGTGCGTTCCCGCCGCCGGCGTTCCAAGTACTCCGTCGGTCAGGATAACGGTCAAGGCATACTGGAATTTATCATCGGCATACGCATGCAGCGTATTTTTGCCGGTTATGGATACCGTGCCGCTGGCCGCAACGGGCGCGCCGTCGAACAGCACCGTCAGCTTGGAATAACCTGCATTCAAGGTGAAACTGTATTGCAATTGATCCCCGATCACCAGAGTATATGCGCCCGCCGTCGGGGTTCCGGAAACGCCATCGGAAACCAATACGGTCAAGGTGCCGGTGGTGGTGTCGGCTTGCTTGCAGGCATCGAACGAAAAAACAACCGTCAGCAGGGCAACGGTAAAAATCAGTATTGTTTTTCTTTTCATTTTCCCTTCTCCAGAACCTACAGGTTTATCCCCAGGCCCACCTGCAGATGCAAGCCGCCCAGATTGGTTCGCACATCATCAATTTTATCGTATACAAACATGTAACCCACGGACAGCTCGCTGAAAATATTCTTGGTTAATCCGTAGCTGAATGACAGGTTCCCGCGCACACCGTTCCCGGCTTGCCTGGCCGTTTCAGCCAGCATGACGGCATTCGTGTCGATACGGCTTGTCGTCGAGTCGATGTTATTGGTAATCGAGCAGAAACCGATTTCGCCTCTCACGGCGAATTGATCCTTTGCGAAATAGCCGGCGAAAAATCCCAGCCCGCCGGAAATGATCCTTTTGGCCAGGGTGCGTTCCACGTGGATATCCTTTTCGAAAGAATTTTTTGAATACCAGCCGGTCCAGTCGTCGCGCATGGGAAAATAGCCGTGACTGGCCCATAAATAGAAGTTGCCACTGACCTGGACGGCCGCTTTGGCTTCAAAAAATATTCTATATTGGCTTTCCTGTTCGGTAAAATTGTTAACAGGCAGGTCGAGACAATTGCCATATAGGTTGAATATGAGTTTCTTTCCAGAAGCGAAGACACTCCCGGAAAAGAGAAAAACCAGCAGAATCAAGCACAGCGATTTTTTCATACATACCTCCGTAGAATTCCAGGCGCCGGCAATACTCATTGTAACACTTTTTCTCACAAAATGTCATAAACATGACAGAAATATTTTTGCGGCAGCAAAAAAGCTGCCGCAACGCTTCAAATAAAATAATCGCCGCGGCAAAGCAGGCGCGTGAAATTGTTGATAAAAATCCCCCGCTTCCAGCTGACAGCGATTTTTGCGTCACCGCAGTCGATGTCCAAATGGTCGCCTATCTTTCCCAGCCGGCGCAACACCGCAAATACAGCGGCGCTGCCGGTGGAGGAAGCCAGGGTCGGACCCACGCCCCGTTCATAAAAAAAGACCCGGCAGTGTCCCGTGTCGGAAAAATAAACGAATTCCACATTGACCCGGCGGGGGAACATGACATGTCCTTCCAGCTTTTTTCCCAAGGCCGCCAGCCCTTTCGGACCGGGCCGCTCCCGGCACAGAATGACGGCATGAGGATTGCCAACCGCTACGGGATAAAACTCCAGGCCGTCCAGTTCATAGAGTTCACGCCCGTCTTCTAAAAACGGGAAAAATCCGCGATTTAAAAAATCGGGCCGACCGATCTCCACGTTGAGCTGGAAAACCGGGCCGCGGCGGGTCAGCATGTTGACATGGCGGCTGCCGACCGCTGAGTACAGGATCAGCGCAGATGAGGCCAGGCGGCGCTGGAACAGCACGGCGGCCAGGCCGGCCATGCCATTGCCCGATAATTCGGCCTCGCTGCCGTCGCGGTTATGGATTTGAAAACCAAAACCATGGCGCCGGGCCCGGTAATAGATCACCCCGTCGGCGCCGACAGCGTGATGGACGTCGCAAATTTTTTTGGCCAAGGCGCCTTTGTCTGGCTCGGGCGAGGGCAAATCGTTTTCGTCGATTTCTATAAAATCGTTGCCGAAAGAACTGGTTTTGTAAAAAATCATTCGGGCAGCGGGAAACGGATATACACCTCGTCGCCGTTGCGGTTGATCAGCAATAAAACCATGGAGCCGCCGCGGCGGTTGGCCAGAATTCTTCTAAACTGCTCCACACTGCTGATTTCGGTGCGATTGACGGCCAGGATGACATCACCGGGCTTGAGGCCGTTTTCTGCGGCAATGCCGCCCCTTTCCAGGTTTTCGATGACCAGGCCCTTGGCTGTCTTTAACTGGTATTCGCGGGCCAAAGCCGGCGTATTTTTTGCCAGGTCCATGCCCAGGTTCATGCCCGTGCTTTCGTCGACAGTCCGTTCACTCCCGGAATCCGGAGCTTCAATGACCTTGACTTTGATGATTTGTTTGTCCCGGTTGCGATAGATCGTGACATCGATTTCGTCACCGGGATTCGAATTGGCTATTTCCATCTGCAGGTCGGCCGCACCCTTGACCACCTTGCCGTTGATGGCCACGATCAGGTCGTAACGCTTCAGGCCGGCCTTCTCGGCCGGGGAATTGCTTTCGACGTGCATGATCAGCACGCCGGCAGTAGCCAATTCCAGGTCCTTGGCATCGTTTTCCGTGATATCCTGGATCTGGATGCCGAACCAGCCGCGCACGACCTTGCCCTTGGATTTCAAGTCAGCAACCACTTTTTTTGCCATGTTGGCCGGAATGGCGAAACCAATGCCGATATTGCCGGAGCTGGGGGTCAGGATAGTGGAGTTGATGCCGATCGCCTCGCCTTTCATGTTGAGCAGGGGGCCTCCGGAATTACCCATGTTGATGGCGGCGTCGGTCTGCAGGAAATCCTCGTACTGGGCCAGTCCGAGCTGACGGCCCTTGGCGGAAATGATGCCGGCAGTAACTGTGGATACCTGTCCAAAGGGATTGCCGATGGCCAATACCCATTCGCCGACTTCGACGGCGCTGGAATCGCCCAGGTCAACGAAAGGAACGTTCTTGACATTGATTTTCAATAAAGCCAGGTCGGTTTTGGGGTCGGTGCCAATGATCTTGGCGGTAAATTCCTCCTTGTCGACATTGAAAATCTTGACCCTGACCGCATCCTTGACCACATGGTTGTTGGTCAGGATATAACCGTCAGCCGAAATGAAAAAGCCCGAACCTTCGCCGGAGCGTTTTTCCTGACGGCGCGGGATGTTGAAAAACTGGTCAAAAAAGTCATCGCCAAAAGCTGAACGCCGTTGCACGATGCTTTCGGAAATCACCTTGACCACCGCCGGTTTGACTTTTTTGACAATGGTCACAAAATTATTGCCCGTCAGCGGTGAGGGCAGCGATTCGGCCCGGGCCACGGCTTGGCGCAAGACCGGTTGGTTGTCTACTGTTTTCTGCAAGAAACCAAAACTCAAAGCAAAAAATAATGCCCCGGCCAAAAAACTGGCTCCGGCGATGATACCGATTTTTTTCATGGATTCCTCCTCTTAATAAAATGTAGACGTTGAAAACAAGGAAAAAGTTTCATCATTTTTTCAGGCTGCGAATGAAATTGATGATGCCCAGGTACAGCCCGGCCGCAATCGCCTGGCGGTAAGACGGCATGGCCAGGCGGCGGGCTTCGTCATCGCAGCTGAGGAACGAGACCTCCACCAGCGCCGAAGGCATCTGCGCCCCCAGCAGCACGTAGAACGGCGCTTTTTTCACGCCCAGGTCGTCAATCCCGGAAAATTTCGTTTTCAAATTGCCGACCATGCTGTCCTGGATGAACTTGGCCAATATTTTAGACTCGACAATCTTGCTGTTCTGCAGGATCTGGTTGAGGATCGTGCGCATGTCAGCGATGGATTTGCTGCTCATGGCGTTTTCCTGGGCGGCTACTTCCATGGCCCGCGAATCGGCCGTGATGTTCAGGTAGTAGGATTCAACGCCCCGGGCGCTGCGGCGCGGCGCCGAATTGGTATGGATCGAAATAAAAAGATCGCCTTGGTTCGAGTTGGCGATGGCCGCCCTTTCTTCCAGGGCCACGTATTCATCCCGGCAGCGGGTCAGGATGATCTCCAATTCGGCGTGTTCGTTTAAAATGGCGTTCAGCCGCTTGGCGATGTCCAGGGTGATCCTTTTTTCTTCCAATCCCAGGGCACGATTGACACAGCCCGGATCCTTGCCGCCATGGCCGGGGTCGATCACGATCCGGTGCACACCCAGTCCCAATTGGCGAGCAATGGAAGGATGTCCCTCCGCCATGACAGTCTTTTGCTGTTGGTTCTGGTCCTCCTGGGCGTGGCTGACGAAGGTGGACTGGCGGTAAATATCGAAGACGATGCGGAAAGGTGAGGAGAGATAGAAGCGTGTGTACTTGCCGATCCGGTCGAAATCAAAGACCACGCGGATGGTCTGCTGTTTCGGCCTGCCGATGCGGATCTGTTTCAGGTTGCCGCTTTTTATTTTGATTTCACTTTTTTTTTCAGACGGATATTTGGCGGCGAAGCGGCAATTTACCAGGTCGAAAAACAAGCGGCTGTTATCATCGCCCCTGAGCACTTTTTCGGATATTTTCAAGTCCGAGCTCAGATCGAGCACCACGCGCGTGTATTCGGCATAGGTATAATAGCGGATATTCTGCAGCTTGACCGACTCCTTGGCCATGGCCGCTAACGCCGGCAAAATCAAAAAAAATAATATAATTCTCTTGAACACTGTTCTATAATTTACTTTAATTCTGGCTTAAAATCAATATCAGCAGGCCGTCAGTGGCTGAAAATATTCATTTGTCGCCATGATCGGTGCTTTTCACCGCTTTGCGATATCCAGGCAATATTTTTTTCAGTTTACCTGGCGCGCCCTTGAGAAATTTTCTTTGCTCCAAAGCAACCTGTCTTCGCGTATTCTTGAATTGATTGATGAAATTTTTACTGGCATTTTTTCCCATAGTAAAATGATAGCACAGAAAAAGGGATAATTGAAAATTATCAGCAAACCAACAGAAAAACTCCCCTCTCCCCCCTTACATTGTGACCCTATTAGAAAATATTACTTATCCGATAACATGTCAAAATAGCAAAAACAATCGGGGAATTCCTGATTATTACCTTCGAAAAACCCTAGTCAAACTATGGTTTTAGCAAGCCATGTATTTCGCTGAAACCATTACCAGTGTGACTATCCCCCTTGGGGATTCATTATGGTTTATAGCAAGCCATGTATTTCGCTGAAACCGAACCTAGGTTGGGAGTTTGAATCCCCCTTGGGATACACAAATCAATTCCGCACCTGACGGTTCGGGATGATTTGAACTACCCCCCTTTGGGGATACACAAATCAATTCCGCACCTGACGGTTCGGGATGATTTGAACTACCCCCCTTTGGGGATACACAAATCAATCCCTCACCTGACGGTTCGGGATGATTTGAACTACCCCCCTTTGGGGATACACAAATCAATCCCTCACCTGACGGTTCGGGATGATTTGAACTACACGTTCAGCGACGTGATCCCCTCCCGGATGGCATACTTGGTCAATTCGGCAATATTGAAGATATTCAGCTTGGCCATGATATGCTGGCGGTGCGTTTCCACGGTTTTGATCGAGACTTTCAGCTTGGCGGCGATCTGCTTGGTATTATGGCCTTCGGCCAGCAATTGCAGGATTCCTTTTTCACGCAGGCTGAGAAGGTCCGGTTTGCTCTTGCGCAGGCGCTGGACATAATCACGGATCACCACGCCGGAAATCATGGAGCACAGATAGGTGCTGCCTGAAAGGACCTGGCGAATCGCCTTGACCAGCTCATCGTAGGCGCAGTCTTTCAACAAATAGCCCATGGCCCCGGCTTCGAACATTCCAGCCACGAAACGTTTATCGGCATGCATGGACAGGGCGATAATCCGGCAGCCCAAATTTTTTTCGACGATATGGCGCGCGGCGTCCATGCCGTTCAGGTCGTCCATGGTGATGTCCATGATGATGATGTCGGGGCGCAACTGCTCGGCCAGGCTGATGGCTTCGCGGCCGTTCCGGGCTTCGGCGATCACTTCGATTCCTTTTTCTTTTTCCAGCAGGGTGCGCAGGCCGTCGCGCATGATCTTATGGTCATCCGCCAGCAGGATTTTTACGCTCATGAATTCTCCTTTTTGACAGCAGCGCCATGTTTCGGCTGCGGGACGGTTAGAATAATTTGCGAACCCTGGCCCGGCCGCGACTTGACTTCCAGCTTGCCACCAAGGTAATTCAAGCGCTCACGTATGCTGAAAAAACCAAAGCCGCTTTGTTGTTTCCTGGGAGTGAATATTTTCGATGCGTCGAAACCCACTCCGTCATCGTTGACCTGGATCTTGAGCAACGGTCCCTCATGAGTGAGGATGATCTTGGCCTGCCTGGCCCGCGAATGCTTGCCGACGTTCACCAACAGTTCGCGTATCACCTGGAACAGGATCACCTGTTGGTCGAGCTGCAATTCCGGAACCGTGCGGCAGCATTCAAGTTCGATCGGGATGTGGAACTGAGTCTGCATTTTTTCGGCCAGCCATTCCAGCGCCGCCGCAAAGCCCAACTCATAAAGTACCGGAGGGCTGAGATCGAATATCAGCGAGCGGGCGTCCTGGATGCTGCATTCGAGCAGCCGGCGCACCACGGCCAATTCTTTTTTCATGGCCTCGTTGCCCGGCTTCTTTTCCAGGGCAGTCAATTTCAGCTTGCCCAGGGCCAGGTTCTGACCGATCTGGTCATGAAGCTCGGACGCGATGCGCCGCCGCTCCCGCTCCTCGACCAGCACCATTTCCGATGTCAGGGCGCGCAGCTGTTCCTGATAAGCCAACAGCTTGGTTTCGGCTTCCTTGCGCTCGCTGATATCCTTGGTGATGACCATGACATTGTTTGCCGCGGTTTTGACATAGTCCACCTGCAGCCATTTCTCCTCACCGGTGGACTGGTAATTGTAAATGACTTCCGAGTACTGCCGCTTGCCCCGGCTCATGGCCAGACGGATTTTTTTAATGAAATCGGGTTGCCCGGCGAATAGTTTTTCCGCTTCGATGCCTATAAAATTCTTGATCCCGCCCTTGGTGATCTGCACGGCCGCCTGGTTGTACTTGCTCAACAGCAGGCGGCCGTCTTGTTGCTGGCTCCAGATATAGGCCGGGTCGGGAATGGCTTCAAAGGTGCGCCGGAACGTGTCCTCGCTCTGCCGCAGCACTTCTTCGTTGTGCTTCCGATCGCTAATGTCCCGTTGCACCGATGAATAGGCATAAATTCTGCCGTCATTGTCTTTCAAGGGCATCACCTTGTACTCACAAAAGAAAGTGGAACCGTCCTTGCGCCGGTTCAACGACTCGCCCAAATAAACTTTCCCGGCCGCTACATTTTGATACAGCTTCTGCTGGATTTGCCCGGCCTTCGGCTCGGCATTGAATAATTCCGGAGTTATTCCCTTCAACTCATCCAGGCGGTAGCCGAAAAATTTTTCCGCGACCTTGTTGATGTAGGTGATGGAAAAATCGGTGTCGGTGACGATGATCGCCTCGGACGTATTCTCGGTGATGGAGCCCAGGAAACGAAGCCGCTCTTCGTCGCGCCGGCGCTGGCTGATGTCGCGACCGATGGCGATGATGCCCTGGGGCCTGCCCTGCTCGTCGTTCAGCAGCGAAGCCCGCACTTCCAGGGGAACGGTGCGGCCGTCTTTTTTCTTGAACACGTACTCCGATCCCGACATTTTCCTGTTTTTAATGAACTTGCGGGTCTTATTTTTCAGAAACATAAGATCGAGTCCGTCGACAAAATCGTAGGTGCTGGCGCCGATCACCTCGTCGTAAAAATAGCCACCCATCTTCAAAAAATGCTGATTGACCATGCGCAGCCGGCCATCCAGGTCCAGGACCACGATGATCTCGGGCGAGGTGTCGATCAGGGTGCGGTAGTATTTTTCACTTTCGCGCAGTGCCTTTTCGGTCTTCAGCTTGGAAACCAGGGTGCCGGCCTCCTTGCCGATGAGTTCCAGGAGGTTCTTTTCTTCGGGGCGGAAGGTATCACGCTGGTTGCTGGCCGCGTTCAGGGCTCCAATGACCCGCCCCTTGGAGACCAGGGGGATGCAGCCGGCCATGCGCCAGCCCCAGGACCTGGCCAGGTCGGGCAGGTTCTCCCGGACATGATCGACAAAGACCGGCTCCCCGCGCAGCACCTTGGCGAAGGGCAGGTTCTGCGCCGCCATGTATTTTTCGCTCAAGGATTGTTTCTTTTTCGTCCCCCGCGCAGCGGCCAGGTTCATCTTTTTCGTCTCGATGTCGTACAGGAAGATGGCGACCGTGTCGAAGCCCAGCAGCTCGTTCACACAATCGAGGATGACCTCCAGCATTTCCTGCAGCGACTCGGCCATATTGCCCTTGGAAATGATGTAATTGAGGATCTCGATCTGCTGGACGCGGACACGCTGCGCTTCCTCGGCCAGCTTGCTGCGGCTGATGTCCTCGACCGTTCCCTCGAAGAAGACCTGACCGCCTTCGCCGTGGATCAGCTTGGAATTCTCGCGGATATGGATCAAAGAACCGTCCTTCCTGCGCCAGACCATTTCCAATCCCTTGATCTCGCCATTATGCTCCAGCATGGCCACGTAGTGGGAGCGTGGATAATCAGTATCAAAATAATCCTTTTCAAGGTTCCTGGAGGACAGTTCATCAAAACATTCGTATCCCAGCATCTTGAGCATGGCCGGGTTGGCATCCACAATGAGACCTTCGCGTGTAGAACGATAGATGCCGATAGGCACGTTCTCAAAAAGCTGGCGGTAACGCTCCTCGCTTTCATGCAGGGCTTTCTTGACTTTTTTGTAATGCTTGACGTCGACGACAACCAGTTCCCTGGTGCTTTCCTTTTCATCCATATTGGTCAGCCCCTCTTCTCGGCTGCATGCATAGTACAAACCGCTGTTCAGAATGTCAAGGCTCACTCGCAGAGATCAGTAATTGTAATAGTGGTAGTGATAGTGATAGTGTTAGAAAGAAAATTGCAGAAATCCAATTATTTCTTTGATTGCAGATACTACCACTAATACCAACATTATGTTTTTGTACTAGATGGTTCCACATGACCGTCGAGCTGCGTGGAACCATAGTGCAAAAACATCCAGTGAGCACGATTTCTTGATCGCAGACTCGGGCTGCGCGGATGCGCCTCGGCCAAAATTGGTGTATACTTACCGTGAAAATCATGGGCAAAAAACAAGACAATACGTATCTGCAAACGGCGCCGATCGGATTTTTTGATTCGGGCATCGGCGGCCTGTCGGTCATGCGGGCGGCGCGGCGCATCCTGCCCTGCGAGAACATGGTTTTTTTCGCCGATTCGGCCCATTGCCCCTACGGCAGCAAGGGCAGGGACTTCGTGCAGCGGCGCTCCCTGGCTATTGGCCGTTTTTTGCGCCAACGGGGCGCCAAGGCCCTGGTCGTGGCCTGTAATTCGGCCAGTGAAGCAGCCCTGGAACTGCTGCGCCAGACATTCCCCGACTGGGAAATCATCGGTGTCGAACCGGCACTCAAGGTGGCCCAGGGACTGAGCAAAAACAAACAGATCGGAGTCCTGGGCACGCCGTTGACCCTGAAAGGCAGGCGCTTCTCCCGGCTGATGAAAGACTTTTCGGCGGGAATGGATATCTACACCCAGCCGGTATCCGGCCTGGTGGAACTGATTGAAAAAGGAGACTTCGACAATCCGCTGCTGGCTACGATCTTGAAAAACAATTTGCAGCCGCTGCTTGATAAAGGAGTAGACACCCTGGTCTTGGGCTGCACCCATTATCCGATTCTGCGCGATGACATCGCCGCCATCTGCGGTCCGCGGGTCGCAGTCATCGATACCGGCGAAGCCATTGCCCGGCAGCTGCGGCGCCGGCTGGCTTTGCTCGGCCGGCTCAATCCCGGTCCCGCTTGCGGTCTGAACGAATATTTCAGCAGCGGCGAGACGCCGGCCGTGTCGCGGGTGATCGCTAGAATCATGGCCGAGCCGACCGTCCGGGTATCGGCCGCAGCCATCTGAAAGGGCTCATTCATAAATCAGGGATTTAGGGAAACATCTATTGATTTTTATCAAAGCCTGGTCTATATTGCCCACATGGACGCGAAGAAAAAAAAGGAGCATGGCATCATGAGAAAATTGTTTTTGCTGCTGGCTGTCGTTCTTGTATTGACCGCGATCAACACGAACCTGAACGCGGGTATCTTGAAAAATTTGGCCGGCGCCGTATCGATCTGGCTGCCGGATGACTGGGAGACCGACAGCGACGAGCAGGAAATGGCTTTGTATGCCGATGCCCCGGCCGGGGATTCGTTTTGCGTTCTGCAGGTCCTGGTGGAAAAAAACGATTTGAGCGCGGCCTTGAAAATTTACCGCGACGCCCTGTCGGAAGAAATGGACAATTTCACGGTGACCCGGGAAGCGCAACGCAGCACATTGAACGGATTGGAAGCCATCACGATCAGCGGCGAAGGCCTGCGCGACGAAATGACCTGGTCGGTCGACGTGCGGCTGATCGCCACCGAGAAGGCGGCGCTGATGTGTGCCATGGGCTGGGAAAAGGACAAGGAAGAAATATTTGCCCCGCTGCGCGATAAAATCCTCCCCAGTATAAAAATGCTCGATTAAATGAGAATCCTGCCGATATCATCGGGAAAAGGCGGCGTGGGCAAAACAACCTTTGCCCTGAATCTCGCCCTGACATTGGCCAAAACCAGTCAGACCGTGCTCATCGACCTGGATACCGGCACTTCCAGCCTGAGAAATTTCCTGGATGTGCGGGTAGACAAGGACCTTTTCCATTTCCTGAAAAAAGGAAGCCCGCTGGAAGAATGCCGCCAAGCCCTGCCGCCGGCCATGGACCCGGAGCGGGCCTTCGCTAATTTCAACTTCATCGCAGCGCCGGGCGGGTTTGTCCATGACATCGTCAATATGGGCGCTGAGGCCAAGGAAAAATTGACCCAGGCCATCAATGTTTTGCAGGCTGATTACGTGATCATCGATTTAAAAGCCGGACTCGACGCCCAGGTTCTGGATTTTTTGCCGATCTCCAACAGCGGCATCATCCTGTTCACGCCCGGCGTGCGGGCCGCCACCATGTCGGCAGCCGAAATGGCCAAGGCCGTCCTGTTCCGCATGTTGAATATCATGCTTTCCACCCAGCTGGTGCAGGACAAGTTTTACCCGGCCGGCGGCCAACCGACACCGCTTTTCCGGCACTTGCGGGATTTTCTGCAGAACGGCCAGCCGCAAGAAGGGAAAAACCTCGATAATTTCATCAACGAAGCCGAAAACCAGTTTCCCCAGGATAATTTTATCCGCGTTTTCCGCTATTACGTGGAAAATTACCGGGTATATTATGTCCTGAACAAGTTCAACAGCGTGGCTGAATCGGTCGAAAACACCATCAAGCCTTTCGTGGAGAATTTTTTCCGAACCGTTTCCAGCCGGGTAAACTTTCACAACCTGGGCTGGGTGGTGGACCACGAAGAAATCAAAAAATCGGGTGAGAGCGGCATTCCGTACATGGTTCGCCGCCATTATCAAAAAAGCAAGGCGCAGGGACTGCCCACGGACAGCGACGCTTCATGGCGCACCCGGTTTGGATTGGAGGCAAAAAAACAACTCCCGGAAAAGAAGCGGGATGTGAGCGACGAACTCAAGGACCAGATCGACCTGCTGCGCATGATTTACATCTGCAATGCCGGCAATGACCCGGAAACCAATCTGAATTTCATCGCCGCCAGGATCAAGGAATTTTCAGACAATTCCAACCATCAGTTCGGTATGAAGCATATCTATTCCCAGCAGCAATTCCTGGAACGTTTTCATGCCCGGATCGTTTAGAGCCTTATAGCAAATTCAGAATTTGTTCTAAAAAACGAACAAATTCTGAATTTGCTATCTAAGGCTCTTACCCAGCTCTGCAGGATTAGCGGCCATGATGGCGTTTATGTCCAGGGCCTGGCGGCGAAAAGCCTCGGCCAGGCGGCGATAATTTTCCATGAACCGGCCCAGGAAAGGGTAGCGGGACTGGTAGCGGTTACCCAAGTCAAAAACCAGCCGCTGGTCATTATCGGCACGTTGTCCGATCATGTTTTTTTTCAAAATGCTGAAAACACTGAAGTTGTCGGAATCGGCGGGGGGGATTTGCCAGTTGTGGTCTATGTTTCTGATTATAGCGGACATTTTTCTGCTGCAACCCGCTTGGCGCAATGTCCGCTCCAATGAATCCCGGTCAATGGGAGATGCCTTTTCGATTTCCTTTGTCAATTTGGCAACCTGGTCAATCAGGTCTTCAACTTGTTCACATTCAAACTGCAGTGTATTGATGATTTCCAATGACATGCCCCTGATGAAATTCTCGATCAGGGTATGCAGCTCTCTTTCAGCGGCCGTGGCCTTCTGGAGTTGCAGAAATTGCTGCAACCAGGCTTCCAGTTCACTGGCCGAAAGGGGATCGGCCGGGAGACGGTTTTTAATTTTTTCATAGGCCTGTTCGATGTGATAATCAAAACCTTCCCCCGCACCGCTCCGGACCGCGTCGATCTTCTGAGCCAGGAGCCGGAAAGCCTCCTTGCGCATGGCCTGGCGCACCTGGGTTTCATCCAGCCAGGACTGTTCGCCGCCGGCGGCGCTCTGGCCGTAATGGCTGAAGGCGATGAACATGCAGGCCGCGAAAATCAAACCGCGGCAACGACGTTTTTTCAGGGCCGCAGCCGGCCGCGGCCAGTTAAGTTTGCGCATGATCATATTATTTTCCTGATTGCCCATGGCATTTTATTATAGATTAATCTTGTTAAAAAAAGAAGACTTTTAAAAAAAGAACGCTTGCAGCGACAAAATTTTTCGTTTGACAAAAACCTTTTTTTTAATTATAGTCACGATAGATGTTAGTGTTGGATTTTTTGAATTGACAAATAGTTTTTTTCTAAAAGGAGTGAACATGGATATCAAGCATGAAAAAACAAAACAGATTCTGGATTTATTCGAAGCCATCAGCGCCATTCCCCGCTGTTCGAAAAATGAGGAAAAAATTGCCGCCTTCTTGATCGATTGGGCTCAAAAACAAGGCCTGGCGTCCAAACAGGACAAGGTGGGCAACGTGCTCATCAAGGTTCCGGCTACACCGAGCTACGAGCAAACCGGGACCGTCGTCATCCAGGGCCACATGGACATGGTCTGCGAAAAAACCGCCGATTCCCCCCACGATTTCAGCAAGGATCCCATCCGCTTTGTTTTTGACGGCGAATGGCTGAAAGCCGACAAAACCACCCTGGGAGCCGACAACGGCATCGCCCTGGCCATGGCCATGGTCCTGGCCCTGGATAAAGATGCCGCCCATCCGCCCCTGGAATTGCTTTTTACCGTGGATGAGGAAACCGGATTGACCGGAGCCAATGCCCTGCAGGGCGATTTTATCGAAGGCAAGATCCTGCTCAATGTCGATTCCGAAGATGAAGGAGTATTCACCGTCGGCTGCGCCGGCGGCCGCGACACGCACATCGAGCTGGCGCTGCAATATGAAGATCCCCCGGCCGGCTTTGTCATGGCCCGTTTGAAAGCCAGCGGCATGAACGGCGGCCACTCCGGGGTCAATATCAATGAAGAGCGGGCCAATGCCATTCGCGTTCTGGTGCGCGCCATCCTGCAATTGCAAAATGAAACCGACCTGCGCATTGCCGATATCGCCGGCGGCACCGCCCACAACGCCATTCCACGCGACGCCTGGGTCGACATCTTTTTCGTCAAAGATAATTTTAAAAATATCGAAAAAACAGTCGCCGATTTGGAACAGATCTTTAAAAAGGAATTCAAAAACACCGACCCCAGCCTGAAACTCAGTGTGGAACCGATGCCGGAAACCACCGGCAAGCGCGCCTTGACCGCCGAAAGCAGTCCCAAAATAGCCAACCTGCTGTTTGCCCTGCCTCACGGCGTGGCCGCCATGTCCACCGACATGCCCGGACTGGTGGAAACATCCAACAACCTGGCCAATATCAAGATTCGCAACAGCAAGCTGGAGGTCATCACCAGCCAGCGCAGTTCGGTCATGTCCCGCCTGCACGCGTTGACCTTGCGGGTCGAAACCATCAGCCGCCTGGCCGGGGCCGAAGCCGTCAGCGGCAACGGCTATCCTGCCTGGCAGCCCAACATGCAATCACCGCTACTGGCCCGCTGCCAGGTGGTATACGAAAGGCTTTTCGGCAAGAAACCGCACGTGGAAGCCATTCACGCCGGTCTCGAATGCGGCATTATCGGCGATAAAAAAGCCGGCATGGATATGATTTCCTTTGGGCCGACGCTGAAAAATCCCCATTCACCGGATGAAAAAATTCACGTGGAATCCATCGGCAAGATCTGGGACTTCCTGGTCGAATTGTTGAAGACGTTTAAATAGTTTCCGGCCGCCCCGGAGCGGATAGGTGCTCAGATAAGGAGTTGCCCATGAAAAGACGAACTTTCGTAAAAAATAGTTTGCTGTTTTCCGGGGCCCTGACCCTGCCTTCGCTGCTGCCCGCCCAAGCCAAGGGCGGCGCTCCGCTGCTGGCCCAGGTGCAGGGCGAATCGCCGTACGAAATCACCCAAAGGGCCGTGGCCGAGATCGGCGGCATGAAAAAAATCATTGCCCGCGGCGACGTGGTCATGATCAAGCCCAATATCGGCTGGAACCGCACCGTCGAGCAGGCCGCCTGCACCAACCCGGACGTGCTGCGGGCGCTGATCGAAATGGTTTTCAATGCCGGGGCCAAAAAGGTCGTGGTCATGGACAATACCTGCCACAAAGCCGAGGATTGCTACCAGCGCAGCGGTATTGAGGCCATGGCCAAAAAGGCCGGGGCCGAAATCCGCTACTGCGATGAAAACCGGCTGGTCAGCCACGACTTCAAGGGTGAGGTGCTCGGCCCGTGGCCGGTCTTTCGCGATTTCCTGGAAGTCGACAAGTTCATCAATGTGCCGATCCTCAAGCACCACGGCAGCTCGGGATTGACCATCGCCATGAAAAATCTGTACGGCATCCTGGGCGGCAACCGCGGCAAGCTGCACCGCGACATGGGCGAAAACATCGCCGACCTGGCCCATGGCTTCACCAGCCACCTGGTGCTGGTCGACGCCTATCGCGTCCTGATGCGCAACGGTCCGGTGGGCGGGCGGCTGAGCGACGTGGAGCAGCGCCGCACCGTCATCGCCTCGACCCATATCATGCACGCCGACGTGGCGGCAACGGTTCTATTCGGCGCCGAGCCGCGGCAGATGGAATTCCTGC
Source organism: Candidatus Aminicenantota bacterium (assembly GCA_963770755.1). GTDB lineage: Bacteria > Acidobacteriota > Aminicenantia > UBA2199 > UBA2199 > UBA2199. Next base: position 89,906 of record CAVYQZ010000001.1, read on the forward strand.
AGGCGGCCTACAGCCGCAAAATGGGCGAGATCGAAGCAACTAAAATCCCCATCAAAAGCATTTCCATCTGAGTGAACCGTGGACGCCAAAAGGGGAAAGCGCTGGCAGCGGCTGCGCATCGGCAGCCAGGTCCTGTTTCTCATCCTGTTTTTCTTCCTGCTGCTGAAAAGCGGCGACATCGCCATTGAGCACCTGCCGCATACCGGCTTCTTCTTCTATATCGATCCCCTCTATCTCTGGGTCAATATACTGGCGGGACCCTTTGTGCACGCGTTTCTGCTCGCCCTGGTGCCGCTGCTGCTGACCCTGGTATTCGGCCGTTTTTTCTGCGGCTGGATCTGCCCCTTCGGGGCGCTGCAGCAGCTTTTTACCTGGCTGGGCTCGAAGCGCAAGAGGAATAAAATCAGCCTCAGCCATCGATCGCTGCGCTGGAAATACCTGCTGCTGGTCGTGCTGCTGGTGGCGTCTCTGTTCGCCACCCAGTGGCTGGGCTGGATGGATCCTTTTTCGCTGCTGACGCGCAGCAGTTCGGTGGCCCTGGTTCCGGGCCTGAATTTCATCGTCCAGCACAGCCTGGAGATCGGCGCCGACGGCAGCAAACTGGCAGGTAAAATCATCAAGCCGCTGTACGATTTCAGCCGCCAGTTCCTGTTGAGCGGCACGCAGCGGACCTTCCTGGGGGCCGTCGCCGTGGGCTGGCTTTTTTTCGGCCTGCTGCTGCTGAACCTGTACCGCCGCCGTTTCTTCTGCAACTACGTGTGTCCACTGGGAGCCCTGTACGGCTGGCTGGGCAAATATTCGCTTTTGCGCCTGTCCGTCAATCAGAACTGCACCCGCTGTGACGTCTGCTCGACCCACTGCACCTACTACGGCGGGCCGTTCAAGGACTACCAAAAATCCGAATGCCTGGCCTGCATGAACTGCCTGACGTGACTGCCCGTTCGCGGCCATCGACGTGCGCTGGGGGCTGCCCAAGGCCGGACAGGTCCCGGCCCTGGCTTCCCCATTGGGGATGGACGTTGCCGTCCTACCGCAGCGGCGCCAGTTCCTGGGCGCCCTCGGCCTCGGCCTGGTTGCGGCCGCCCTGCCCCAGGTCGGCGCTGGCAAAAGAATCAAGGCCCACCCCTTCATCCGCCCGCCCGGAGCCGTCGCCGAAAAGGATTTTTTGAAAAAATGCCTGCGCTGCGGCGCCTGCATGCAGGCCTGTCCGACCAACGCCATCCAGCCGGCCGTGTTCCAGGCCGGGTTGGACGGCCTCTGGACGCCGGTCATCATCCCGGCCGTCGGCTATTGCGAATACGAATGCCATCGCTGCACCCGGGTATGCCCGACCCACGCCCTCACCGCCCTGTCGCTGCCGGCTAAAAAGCAGTTCAAGATCGGCACGGCCGTAATCAACCGCAGCACCTGCTACACCTATGCCGACGGCTACAATTGCGGCGTCTGCGAGGAGCACTGCCCGGTGCCCGAAAAAGCCATCCGCTTCCGCGAGGTCGAGGTCCAGAATTTCCGCGGCCGCCTGAAGAAGGTGAAGCAGATCTACGTCATGCCCGACCTGTGCATCGGCTGCGGCATTTGCGAAAATGTCTGCCCGCGCATCGACCACCCGGCCATCGTCGTCGGCGCCGAAGAAGAGCAGCGGGAAGGCACATATTAAGTAAAACTAGAACATATCCACCCAACCGGGATTATCAGAAAGTTAGAGCATTTGTTTTGCAAAAACATGGCGAGTGAACCTACGGAGCGGTTTGGGCACCTTTCCCGGTGAGAGAAAACGTTTTCCCGCTTCGGGAAACGAACGGCACTGTTCGAGTCCCGGCTTTCCGGGGCGAGTTGGCCGTTCGAGTTTTAGCGAACCGTCGAAAGGTCAAACGCGCAGGGGTGAACGAGCCATGTCTTTTGCAAAACCTAGGGGATGCCTTGCCTCTCTTGACTTTCACCTTTATCTATATTATTTTTATCTATAAAGATGAATTCAGCAGCCGAGTTGAATTTCATCCATTAAAAGACAGGATTGTCAAAGGACGATAAAATGAAACTGGTCATCGCCGCCGATCACGCCGGATTCGCGCTCAAGGAAAAGATCAGGGAATACCTGCAAACGCAAAAATACGCAGTGGAAGACTGCGGCACTTTTTCGGCCGAACCGGCCAACTGGGCCATGTTCGGCGCCCGGGCGGCGGCCGCGGTTTCAGCCGACCCGGACAACACGGTCGGCATCCTGGTCTGCGGTTCGGGCATCGGCATGTCCATCGTGGCCAACAAGTTCCGCCACGTGCGCGCGGCCCTGTGCCGCGACGAGAACGACGCCAAGACGGCCCGCAACCACAACAACGCCAATGTCCTGGCCCTGGGCGCCCGCGTAACCGACGGCGAAAAAGCGCTGCGCATCGTCGACGTGTTCCTGCATGACGGCTTTCGAGGGCGGCCGGCACCAGGTGCGGCTCGATTTTCTGAGCCACGACGTAGAAGACAAGATTTTTTAGTAACTTAAAGCAAATTAGCTTGCTAAAAAAACAAGATAATTTGCTTTCTAAGTTACTTATCCAGCGCAGCTGGAATAAAATATTAAATTAAAAGGAGGCATCATGCCCGTAGACAGCAAGGATATTTTCGCCATCGTCGACCAGCAGAACGAATGGCGCGGCAAAAAATGCATCAACCTGATCGCCAGCGAGAACACGCCCAGTCCGGCGGTGCGCTCGATCCAGCTCAACGATTTCATGGGCCGCTACGCCGAAGGCCATCCCAACGTCGGCGCCAAGATCAACCGCTACTACCAGGGAACGCAATACATCGACCAGATCGAGACCATGGCCGCCCAGGAAGTCAAGGAACTGTTCCACTGCGCCCAGGCCGAGGTCAGGCCGTACAGCGGCAACAACGCCAACACGGCCATCGCCATGGCCTATTTGCGCGGCGGCGACGCGCTGATCGTCAATTCCACCGATTCGGGCGGCCATATCAGCCACAGTTTTTTCGGGGTCATGGGCCGGCGCATCCAGACCCGCGGCCAGGTGCTGAAGGCGGGCAAGGAAAATTCGGTGCGCCTGCAGTTCTTTCCCCTGACCGAGGACCATTACCATATCGACGTATCGGCGACCATTGACCTGATCGAAAAAACCAAACCGCAAATGCTGGTCATGGGCAAGAGCCTCTACCTCTTCCCCGACCCGGTCAAGGAGATCGCCCCCGTCTGCAAGCAGCTCGACATCCCCATTTTATATGACGGCGCCCACGTCCTGGGCCTGATTGCCGGCGGCCAGTTCCACAATCCGCTGGCCGAGGGCGCCACCTGGCTGTCCGGCAGCACCCACAAGACCTTCCCGGGGCCGCAGCGCGGCATCATCCTGGGCAACCTCGACGCCGAAAACGAGAAGAAATACTGGGGCGCGGCCGACCGCGGCGTTTTCCCGGGCACCTCGAGCAACCATCACCTCTATAGCCTGCCGGCCCTGCTGGTGGCGGTCCGCGAAATGAAGGCGCACGGCCAGGCCTACGCCGCCCAGATCTGCAAGAACGCCGTGGCCCTGGCCCAGGCCCTGGAAGCCTGCGGCGTGCCGGTCGAGGCCAAGGAGTTCGGCTACACCAAGTCCCACCAGATCGCGGTCAACGTCTTCGCCTTCGGCGGCGGCGTCAAGGCGGCCCTGGCCATGGAAGCCAACGACATCATCTGCAACTACAACATGCTGCCCGGCGATAGCGACCCGATGAACCCTTCGGGCCTGCGCATCGGCACCCCGGAAATGACCCGCTTCGGCATGAAGGAAAAGGACTTCGCCGAACTGGGCGAACTGATCGCCGCGGCCATCAAGGGCCAGACGGTCAAGGACAAGGTCAACCAGCTGCGCGCCAGGTTCCAGGAACAGGAGTACGTGTAGGGCGGTTCACGGGTTATGCAGCAATCGGGAGGGTTTTCCCCTAGCGGGGACAGACCAATCAGATCCGCCAAAGTCGGCGGATGATTGGTGCTGCAAACCCTCCCCTACATTTGGAATTGTGGTTGCATTGTAGCGTGAATTATGGTATAAATTAGTTCCCGGTGGGGCTGTAGCGCAGTTTGGCAGCGCGTCTGAATGGCATTCAGAAGGTCGGGAGTTCGAACCTCCTCAGCTCCACTTTTCATTCTTTTTTATCTTAAGGCTACCTCATCAAAAATTCAAAAAATACCCGACACTGCCATAGGACTATAGCGCAGTTTTGCAGCGCGTCTGAATGGCATATTGGCACTCTGATTTTTCAAGGACCGTTCGGCCTGAAAAATCAGTTAGTGGCAATACCTCAGCTCCACTTTAATTCCTCTCTCCCATTCGATAAACCAATTGAGTTTTTGTATCAGATTTCATATCCGAATTTGTTCGAAAGCCTTTCTTGCGATCTTGGCTTGCTTTTTCAAGGCCATTATCTCTTTTTTCAGCTTAGCCAACTGCCCTTTCGCCATTTTGACCTTTTCATTCTCCACTTTCAGTTTCCTGGATGCCCCTTTGAAATCGAAATCTCCACTCCCTAAAAACTCCGAAACAGATTTGCTTCCCTTGCGATATTTTTTATAATAATAAACCTTTCCTTTGATGCTCCGGCGATAAATGGACGCAGATGGATTGGCCTGCAGAAATTGGTACCAGGTCTTTCATTATTACTTATCCCTACTTTTTCCTTTATTCTTGATTCTTCTGTAAAATAGTTCCATTGAAAACCCTTATCAATAAATCGTTTATCACCTATATTGACTTTTATGTAGTGGCGGTATGGAAAAGTCGCACAAGGAGTTTCATGTCTTGCATGCCCCCAGACTGTTGATCCTGCTTTCCAGGGCGGCAAGGCCGGAGACGATCGCGGCAAAGTCCGGGATGCTGCCGAAAAGCATCCCCTGCATGGCGCGATAATCCTTTTGCAGATTGGCAAGATTATGCTTCGGCGGCAACAAACGCAGGCTCCCCGGTTTCGCCAGCTCATACATCGCCCATGAACAATGATAGAAGCGCATTTTAAATTGCACGACTTCTGCAAGCAGGTCATACCTGCCCAGGGCAAGGTTGCCGACAGGCATGAGGCTCAAGCGATACAAATCGTAGTAATGCCGGGAATACCGGGCCTGCTGCCGTTTATCCGGCCCGCGATGGGCTTCCTGGTGAAGGATGGTCGCTTTCTCCCAGAACGTCCTCTCGGCGGCGATCGTCCGTATCACCGTGTGCGGCTGCTTGAAGAGTTTCGGGAAAAATTCGGCAGCATAGGGACGAATGGGCTTTTCCTCATTGGGCAACCATGCCGCCAGGGGGCCGATCTCCAATCTGACCTGCGGCTGGATAGCTTGCAGCGAAAACGCTTTGGGATATTGAATGAACACATCCTGCCCCGTTGCCGTGACATCAACGACGGAACCGGCGCGGGCCGCCAGATCCCTGCGCAACACGGGAGCAAAATCCTCCAGAAGAAATTCCGCTGCCATGTGATTGGCATTCCTGCCGAAAGCGTCCTGCTTGTTTAGGCTGCGTTCTTTCCACACTTCCGCTTCGGAAAAACCGAGAAGCTGCCAATCCAGGACCAGATCGATATCCTCGGAGAATCGTTCAATGACGCCATATGCCTTGGAAAGGCTTGTCCCGCCTTTGAAAGCCAGGCGGTCTTTCCAGGGGCTTTCGTGAAACAGGTAGTCGAGTATCCAGCAAACCCAGAAATCCTTCTCCACGATCGCCTCATGCACGCCCATCGCCTGCGCAGCTGCCCTGAAGAGGTCGAACCTGTCTTTCTCCGGGCGCCGGGCCATGTCACGCATGCCGCGCCCCTTCCTTTGCCGACAATTTCTTGATGACCTCGTAAACCCATGAGGTGACGTAACGCGCTTCGCGCAAGGCCCGGATGCGGTCCCTGCCGTCAAGCTTTGACCTTAGTGTTTTCATGACCCCGGCATCGATGCGGTCTTCTCCCAGCGCTTTCAGTGCCTGTACCAACAGGGCTGTTTTTGCCGACAGCATGGTGGTTTCCTTGTTGGCCCGGCGCACAAATACTGTTTTACCGCCTTGCCAATGGTATTTTTTTGAGGGACCGTCGCTGAAATACCGCCAATTTGCCGGCACCTGGGTGGAGAGACCGAGAAGGTTCAACGCTGTTTCGCTGGCCGGGAGGATTGTCCAGCCGTGGGCACGGGCGATGGCCCGGGCGATCGCATCCGGGTCGGGACTCGCCGGAGCGTTAAGCATGGCGCTGAAAGCCGGGAAATCATAGACCCCGCGCATGAGACGGCGGATCGTTCCGGTTTTCGTAAACCGCGCCAGCGTCTGCCGCGCCGTCTCATGGGTGGCGAGATCAAGGAAATCTTTAGGGGTGAACACAAAGCCCCTGCCGGTCCCCTGAATCCTTGAAAGAATTTTTTGCGAGATATTTGTTTTCATTTTATTCACTTCGCAGTTGTCACATATAATAGCCTATTTTGGTGACAACAGCAACTTGTTTTCCCTCCGAAGTTTCCCGCCACGGCAAGACAGTATATGAACGAAAAACCGCTGCATAAAAAATGGCTTGAGCGGGCGAAGAGCAATCTGGAAATGGCCAGGACTGGGAAAACCTCGCGGAATGTCTGTCTTAAGAGATAAGTTTTGTTAATTCTTCCACGATCCAGATCATGCCTTCGGTATCCTGCCCGCAGTATTCCACAAGGTGCTTGCGCACTTTTTGCCTTTCTTCTTCGC
>CAVYQZ010000002.1:0-15221 GCA_963770755.1 Candidatus Aminicenantota bacterium
CACCCCCCACCTCCGGCGGCCAAGAAGAAATCGAGCGGCGAACAGAAAGTCACGGAGACCAAGAAGACCGAGACCAAACCGATCATTGCCGGTCGGCTGGTAGCGCCCATTGAAGTTCCCACGATCATTCAGGAAGAGGATGTGGGCAGCTTCGGCATTGAGGGCGGGATCGAAGGCGGCGTGGAAGGCGGCGTGGAAGGCGGAGTGATCGGCGGCGTACTGGGCGGCGTGGAAGGCGGCCAGTTGATCGACGGCTCCCAGCAGGCCATCCGTGTCGCCAGCGTACAGCGGCCCAGGAAGATAAAGGAAGTCCGGCCGGTCTATCCCCAGATCGCGCTGACGGCGCGCATCCAGGGCGTGGTCATCATCGAGGCCATGACCGATATTTACGGGCGCGTGCGCCAGGCCCGGGTCATTTCCGGCCACCCCCTGCTCAATGACGCCGCTCTGAGCGCCATCAAGCAGTGGGTATATGAGCCCTATATTTTGAACGGTATCCCCAAGCCGGTCATTTTTACGGCTACGGTCACCTTCACTTTGCAGAATATGTAAGTTCGTTAGTGGCAATGTCCACACGGAATTTATAAATCAATCTTAATTAGGAGGTCTAATATGTCATGGGATTTAGTTGAGATGTGGCACAGTATGAGTTTTGTTCCCAGAGCCGTTGTTTTTACTCTGGTGTTCATGTCGGTGTATTGTTTCGCGACCGGCATTGAAAGGGCGATTGTTTTTTCAAAGGCCAAAAGACAATCCCGGGATCTGTTGAAACTGATCTCGGGTCTGTGGCGCGAAGGCAAAGTGGAAGAATCCATCAAGCTTTCTTCCGATAAAAGATTCAAGAACAGCCACCTTGCCAAGGTTCTTGTTGCCGGCTTGAACGAGCTGCAGTTCCAGCAGGACAGCAGGTCCGGTCACGCCGAAGTGGTCGAATCGGCCAAGAGAGCCATCGAAAGAGCCACCATCAAGGGCGTCCAGGAATTCAAAAGAGGCCTGAACGGTCTGGCGACCATCGGTTCCACGGGCCCGTTCGTCGGCCTGTTCGGAACGGTTTTCGGCATCATCACCGCTTTCCAGGGCATGAAAGTTTCCGGCTCGGGCGGCATCGGTGCCGTGGCCGGAGGTATTGCTGAAGCCTTGATCACCACTGGTTTCGGTATTATCGTCGCCGTCGTTGCCGTGTGGTTCTTCAACATCCTGCTCAACCGCGTGGATGTGTTCACCGGTGAAATGGCCAATGCTTCTTCGGAGTTGATTGATCATTTTATCAAGCTGAAATCCAAGTAAGGGGAGCTGAGAATGAGTGTCGATATCGGCTCAAAAACTGCAAAGTCTGAGCCCAACGTAGTGCCTCTCTGCGATATACTGCTGGTGTTGCTCATCATTTTCATGATCGTGACACCGATGATCCAGAAGGGTGCCAATGTCACTCTGCCAGAAGCCAAGTATACTGCCAGTCAACCCGACCCCAGCCAGATGCTCACCGTGTATATCAAAAAGACCGGAGAAATCGCCTTGGACGACAAGGTGGTGGATGACCTGGGCACACTGGGGCAGCTGATCCTCGACCGCATGGAGGAGATGCAAAGGACCGAGAAAAAAGTCCTTTTAAAAGCTGATTTGGAAGCCCCCTATGGCCGAGTGGTTGATGTGATGAACGCGATCAAGGAAGCTCAGATCGAAGTGATCGGTTTGGTAACAGAACAAAAAGCAGCTACTTTAGATTAGTCTACTTTTATTTAAAAAGGGAAGAAGAAATTCTTCCCTTTTTTTTTATTTTTTTGAAACCGGGATCCGGACCTTGATGGCGGCGGGAATCACATTGACATCGTAGTCAATGAGTTCATTCCCGCCGTATTCCCCGTCGAAATGAAAGGGGATCGGCCCATTCAGGGAACGGATATGTACCCGTTCGAACTTGAATGTCTTATAGAAAGGGTATTTGTGGATGTTGCCCGTAAAAAGGCGCTGGACGTTCAGCGAAGATTGAATCAATTTTGATCTTTTCAATATGCATAAGTCCAGCAAGCGGTCATATGGGGAAGCATGGGGGGCGATGACGGCCTTGGCGCCGTACTGGCGGAAATTGGCCAGGGCCAGGAGCATGATGTCCTCTTCAAATTCACCGCTTGTCGAAGAGACCCGCACTTTGAAATCAGGCATTTCCAAATAGCCTTTCAAGGTGAAATAGACATAGGGGAGAATGCCCCTGGTTTTTGATTCAAGGTTGAATTTTTTTGAGATCAGACCGTCAAGGCCCATGCCGGCCACATTGAAAAAATATTTATCGTTGATCTTTCCGGCGTCGATGAACACGTCCTGTCCCGAGATCAACGTATCCAGGGCGCGCAGCCAGGAGAGGGGGATGCCCAGGTTGCGAGCCAGTCCGTTTCCAGATCCGCCCGGAAGGATACCAAGGGTCTTGTTGGTGTTGATCAAAGAAGCCGCTACGGAATTCACGGTGCCGTCTCCTCCGAAAGCGGTAAAAATGTCGAAATGCTTCAAACCCTGGCGGGTGATCTCGCAGGCGTGCAGGGGAGAGTTGGTATTGACCAGGGAGACGCTGGCAAAATGCCGGCGCAATTTTTTCAGGATCAGGGAAACGGCGATATCCTTCGAGATAAATCCCGAGGACGAGTTCAAGATCAATAAAATTTTTTCTGGGCCGCGATTCATGCAGCCGTATTATACCATATCCAGCGGCGGGACTTTCGAGAATCAGGATATTTTCTGACCGCAGTCGGGGCAGAATTTGGCAGCTTTTTTCAAGGCCGATCCGCAATTGCTGCAGAAGGTTTTTTTCGGGAAGGCAGCGCCGCATTCAGGACAGAATTTGGCTGCAAGAGGCGCGTCCTTCTGGCAAGCCGGGCACTTTTTTGTCTTGCCTGTCTCATCGGGGACTGCTGCTCCTTGCTTTTTCGAGTCCTGCATGGCCTGGTTGATCATCCCGGGCATCATCATGCCCATGCCGGCGCCCAGGCCCATGCCCATGCCCGAAGATGCCTCGCCCCCTTTTTCAGCGGCTTTTTCCATGGCTTTGGCGGCCTTGAACTGGACGAATTTTCCCATGTCGCCAACGGCTCCCATACCGGCCCTTTCATCGATCATTTTTTGCACTTCCTCGGGAGGAGTGATCGAGTTGATGATGAAATCAGCGATCTCCAGGCCGTATTTGGCGAAGTCATCGGCGATCCGTCCCTTGAGCCCGGCCGCCAATTCGTCAAAGTATTGGGGAAGTTCGAAAATGGTTTTGACCGTTTCGCCCAGGAAATCATTCAAGCGGCCCACCAGCAGGTCACGCAGAAAATCCTCGATGTGGTCGGTGGAATAAATGGCCTGGGTCCCTGCCACTTCGGCGATAAAAAGCTGCGGGTTGCTTACTTTGATGGAAAAAACGCCGAAAGCGCGCAGCCTTACAAAGCCCAGTTCCGAATCCTTGAAGCTTACCGGCTCCTTGGTACCCCATTTCAGATTAAGAAAAGTTTTCAGGTTGACAAAATACACCTGGGCTTGAAACGGGGATTTGAAGCCATAGGGAAGGGAAAGCAGCCGGGTCAGCAGGGGGATGTTCAGGGTCGACAGCACATGGCGCCCGGCCTTGAATGTATCCAGGGCTTTGCCGTCGCGGAAGAAAACCGCGGCCTGGTTTTCCTGGACAAGCAGCTGTGCCCCGAGCTTGATGTCGCTTGAGCCCTCTTCGGGGATGCGATGAGAAATTTCTTTTCCCGTCTGGTCAAAATACTTTATAATTTCCAGTTTCAATTTATTTTCCTCCTCAGTATCCTTTCAAAAGGGCGGTCCTTTGCTCAAAAGCGGCATTGATCTGGTCAAGGTGTTCGCGCAACGCATCCAGCCGGGACGATTCCAGGGGCAGGTCGGCCGTATTCTTGAACTCCTCGGCAAATCGTATCGCCATTTCGGCGATCTTCGCGTCCCATTCGTATACCGCGTCCAATTCGGCCTCCCTGATCTTGATCAGGTCGAAAAAACCGCTGTAGCCCCGGTCGGCGTAGCGGATCTCGCCGATACTTTTGTCTAGTGATTTTGCGAAGAGATCGAGAACCTGAAGCAGATCGAAGTCCTTTTGGCGGCTGGCGGCCTGCAGCAATGCGCTCAACCCGCTTTTCACTTTGCGCATTTGCTTGACAATGAAATCTCTCTGCAGGCGGTCGGAATCGCGGCGCAATTCCCTTTCATAATACCCCCGAAAGCCCGGAATTTTATGAAGTACTTTTTCCAACCAGTTCAACTGCCCAGAGGCTTTTTCTTTGATGTCCATGCTGACCTCCCTGATGATTATAGGAAACCGTTGGAAAAAAAGCAAGTTTTTCCATTTTCCGGGCCGGGGCATGCTTCCGGCACTTGAAAATATAAGGCGATTGTGCTAACTTTTTTTTCTTGGAGGTTACTCATGAGCATGAAAGTCGCAATAAACGGTTTTGGAAGGATCGGCAGGCTTTTTTTTCGGACGGCCTACCTTCATCCAGGCATTGAAATCGCTGCGATCAACGATATCACCGATGCCAGGACCCTGGCCCACCTGCTTAAGTACGATTCGGTTTTCGGTATTTTTCAGGAAAATGTAGAACATGGAGACGGATTCATCCAGGTAGGAGAAAAAAAGATCAAGGTTTCGGCCATCAAGAATCCCGCTGAGCTGCCCTGGAAGGAGATGGGTATCGACCTGGTTGTCGAATCCACCGGATTGTTCACCAAGCGCCCGGAAGCTGAAAAGCATCTGCAGGCCGGGGCAAAAAAAGTTTTGATATCGGCTCCTGCGACCGACCCGGACCTCACCATTGTTCTGGGTGTCAACGACGGCGATTATGATCCGCAAAAGCACCGTATCATTTCCAACGCCTCCTGCACCACCAATTGCGTGGCGCCGCTGGCCAAGGTTTTGCACGACAATTTCAAGATCCTCAAGGGCAATATGACCACCATCCACTCCTATACAAATGACCAGCGCATCCTCGATCTGCCCCACAAGGACCTGCGCCGCTGCCGGGCGGCCGGCCTCTCCATGATCCCGACATCGACTGGTGCGGCCAAGGCCGTGGGCTTGGTCATCAAGGAGCTGCAAGGCAAACTGCATGGAACGTCCATCCGGGTTCCGACTCCCGACGTCTCGGTGGTCGATCTTGTCGTCCATGTGGCCAAGGACACCTCGCTTGAGGAGGTGCGCCAGGTGATCGAAAAAGCCGCCGACGGACCCCTGAAGGGCATCATGGGCTATACCTACGAGCCGCTGGTTTCCATCGACTTCAAGGGAGACGAACGCTCCTCCATCATCGACATGGAAAATATCCTGGTCGTGGAAAAGAACCTGCTCAAGGTACTGGCCTGGTACGACAATGAATGGGCCTATTCCTGCCGGATCCGCGACCTGATCGTGAAAATAGGCACGAATTGAAATGGCGAAAAAAGATCTCAGGGAGCTTTCGTTGCGGGACAAGCTGGTTTTTGTCAGGAACGACTTCAATGTGCCCCTGAACGACAGGCAGGAGATCACGGACGACATGCGCATCCGTGCCGCGCTGCCGACGTTTCATTACCTGGTCGAAAACCAGGCCCGCATCGTCTGTGCCTCGCACCTGGGGCGGCCCAAGGGAGAGGTGGTTCCCGAATGCAGCCTCGCTCCGGTGGCCGTGCGTTTGGCCGAGTTGCTGGGGCAGGAAGTGTTTTTTTGCGACGAAACCATCGGCCCCAAGGCGGAAAAAGCAAAGGCTGCATTGAAGGCCGGCCAGATCCTGCTGCTCGAAAACCTGCGTTTTTCTCCCGGGGAAACCAAGAACGATCCGGCTTTCGCCTCCGAATTGGCAAAAGGCATTGATGTCTATGTGGATGATGCGTTCGGCGCTTGCCACCGTGCCCATGCCTCCATCGACGAGATCATCCGCCATGTCCCCCTGGCCGTGGCCGGGTTCCTGCTCAAGAAGGAACTCGACTACTTGACCATGGCCGCGCAGAATCCGACCGGCCACTACCTGGTCATTTTAGGCGGCGCCAAGGTCAGCGACAAGCTGCCGTTGCTGGCGTACCTGGTGGACAAGGCCGATGTGATACTGGTCGGCGGCGCCATGGCCTACACATTTTTGAAGGCCAAGGGCATGGACGTAGGCTATTCCAAGGTGGAGGAAGAATCCATTGAACTGTGCCTGGAGATCATGCAAAAGGCAGAGGCCCGGGGCGTGCGTTTCATTTTGCCCGTGGATCATATCGCGGCCACCAAGATCGATCCCAATATCACCATACGCATCATTCGGCCCGGAGAGGAAATACCCGGGGAGATGATGGGACTCGACATAGGCCCGGAAACTGTTGAGCAGTACCAGGCTGAAATCCGTCGCGCCGATTTGATCTTCTGGAACGGCCCCATGGGTGTTTTTGAAGTGGATGCGTTTGCCGGCGGCACGTTGGAGATCGCCGCGGCACTGGCTGACGCAAAGGCCACGACCATCGTCGGCGGCGGCGATTCGGTCGCCGCTGTCAACAAGGCGGGAGTCAGTGATCGCATCAGCCATATTTCGAGCGGCGGCGGCGCGGCGTTGGAATTTCTTTCCGGTAAAAAGCTGCCGGGGATCGAAGCTTTGACGGAGGCATGATGGGCAAGGAATTCCTGATCGCGGGCAATTGGAAAATGTTCAAGACCGTTGCCGAGAGCCGGGATTTCATCCTGGCCCTGGCCAAGGAATTTGCCGCCGTGCCCGGTCTGGAAGTGACCGTTTTTCCTCCCTTTACTTCCCTGGCTGTTACCCACGGATTGGACCCCAAGATCAAGGTCGGGGCCCAAAATATGTTTTTTGAAGAAAAAGGGGCGTTTACCGGCGAGATCTCGCCGCTGATGCTGCAGGGAATGGCCGATTGCGTACTGGTCGGGCATTCCGAACGGCGGGAAATTTTCAAGGAAAGCGATGAAGACGTGAATAAGAAATTGCATGCGGCCTTGAAATTCAACCTGCCGCCTTTGCTGTGCATAGGTGAAACACTGCCGGAACGTGAAGCGGGGAAAACCCTGGCGAAAGTCAGGAGGCAACTGGAAAAAGCGCTGCAGGGCGTGGCCGGGGCGGAAATGGAAAAAATCACCGTGGCCTATGAACCGATCTGGGCCATCGGCACCGGCCGCAACGCCACTCCCCAACAGGCCCAGGAAGTGCATCATTTTATAAGGGAAACATTGCAGGAAATGGCGCCGGGAAGAAAAATCAAAATCCTTTACGGCGGTTCGGTCAAGCCGGAAAACAGCCTGGAACTGCTTTCCCAGGAAGATATTTCCGGAGTCCTGGTGGGGGGCGCCTCCTTGAAAGTGGATCAATTTTCTGCTATAATCCAAAATGGATTGAAACTTCTGAACGCATAGGAGGCAACTTGGAAGGCGTTTTACTTTTTTTGCATATAGCTGTATGCCTTTTGCTGGTTATCGTTGTTCTGCTGCAGAGCGGCAAGAGTGCCGACCTGGCCGGAGCCTTCGGTGGTTACGGCAGCCAGTCCACTTTCGGTCCCCGCGGTGCGGCCTCGATGCTTTCCAAGATCACCACCACGCTGGCGATCCTGTTCATGGTGACCTCGCTGCTGCTGCAGATCGTGGCGGCCCACAAGAACCGTTCCGGATCGGTGCTGGGAAAAGAGAAGCCGGCGGCCAAAACCGAAACGGCGCAGCCGCTCAAACCCGAACGCACCGTTCCCCAGGAGCAGCCGCAAAGCGAACCTGACAAATAGGCGATCCGCTTTTCGCGGTCCATCGCAATTTTTGGAGTATTGAATTGTTGCATACAGGCCGAGGTGGTGTAATTGGTAGACACGCAAGCTTGAGGTGCTTGTGGGCATTTGCCTGTAGGGGTTCGAGTCCCCTCCTCGGTAGGTCTGGAGAGGTGCTGGAGTGGTCGAACAGGGCTGCCTGCTAAGCAGTTGTCCGGGGTAAACCCGGACCGTGGGTTCGAATCCCACCCTCTCCGTTTTCTTTAAGCTTTTGATAACCAATGGGTCTTTTCTCACCCAACTAACACATTTGAAAATAACATTGAGGGTGGGAACTGCGACCAAAGGGAGCTCATCCCACCCTCTCCGTTTTCTTTAAGCTTTTGATAACCAATGGGTCTTTTCTCACCCAACTAACACATTTGAAAATAACATTGAGGGTGGGAACTGCGACCAAAGGGAGCTCATCCCACCCTCTCCGTTTTCTTTAAGCTTTTGATAACCAATGGGTCTTTTCTCACCCAACTAACACATTTGAAAATAACATTGAGGGTGGGAACTGCGACCAAAGGGAGCTCATCCCACCCTCTCCAAAAAACAAACCTTGAGGGACGCCGTAAAGCGTCCCCCCCTGCAATAATCTCTTGAAATCTTTCGCCACCCTCTTCTGTTTCTTTTGATCTTGAATGAACATCGTTTTAAGAAGATTGTCCTTTAATCAGGACAATTCGTATCCCCAGTCTTGGCAATAAAATTGCTTTAGTTGGTCATAGGCCTGAGCTCACCAAGGAGTCAAAAATGCTAAAAGGCTTTACTGTGACATTTGCCTTGATTTTATTGATCGCGAATTTCCGCTCGTTCGGCCAGGAGAAAATCCATGAAAGGATAGGCGTTGTCAATCAGGAAATACTGGTTCGAGTATTTTCAGGCCGTGAGCCTGTCGCCGGGCTGAGCGCCAAAAATTTCATGCTTTATGAGGACGGAGGCAAGGTCGAGATCACAAGTTGCCGGCAGTTGCGGCGTTCCCTTGCTGGGGAAAAGAAGCCTGCAGCCTCTACGCCATCCGGGGCAGCCCGCCAGCGCCTGTTTTTGTTCATGCTCTGGTTCAATGAGAAGAGCATGGAGTGGCCCAGCACCTGGGAGTATTTTCAATCCCGTATTTACCGTCGCGGAGACCGGATTATCCTTAGCGACGGCTCCAGGGCCTTGGAGATCCATGATCTTGTTAATGAGAAGGAAAAGGTCGCGGCTTTTTTTAGGGAAGTGGAGGATGCAGCGGAGATTAGAAAACTGGACAAGGCCCGGCTGGTAAGGGAAATAGAAAACAGCGCGGGCAATTTCTATAACAATCTTAGATCCGGCCTGATCGTTCCAAAACTGCTTTTCCAGGATTTCAGGGTCCGTTATCTCGGCACTCTCGACGAGTACCGACTGGCGCGGCTGAAGGGGTACTCCCCGTGGCTCGAGCGCCTGGCCGGGGCGCTGAAGGCGGTGGAAGCGGAAAAATGGGTGCTGGTCTTCCTGCAGAATGAACGCCTGCCGCTGTTGAGCCGGGAGGGACGCCTTTTAATGAGTGCGCCCGGCAGTATTAAAAATGATCTGGAGAACCTGATGGAGGATAGCCAAAGGCAGATGACCCTGGCGACCGACGCGATAGGCTATTCGCGCGCCCTGCAATCGCTTTTCATAGGAACCAACGCCACTTATCACCTCTTCCTCAGCGACGCGGCCGGCGAAAATATTTCCAATGAGCACTTGCAATGGAATCCAGTGTTCTCTTCCTGGGAAGGGACTTTTCGCCAGATCAGCGCCGATACGGGCGGCCGGGTAAGCAATACGACAAAACTGGGCGACGCCCTGCAAAAAGCGTCCGAGAGCGAGGACATTTTTTATGTGCTCACCTACCAGCCGGCCGACGGCGAGGACCGCAAACGGGAACTCAAGGTCGAAGTGGACAGGCCTGGTCTGAGAGCGGTCTATTCGCGCAAGCTTACGCTGTCCGAGATTTTTCCCCTGAAAATTTCTGCCTTGGCATGGCGGGACGGCTTGCTGCATGTTTCCTTGGCCGATTTCCAACGGACGTATGACGGGTCCGGGCTGGCAGGCCGACTGCGCCTCCGCGTCCAGGCCGAGGCGAAAGGCAAAGAAAACCTTGTTTCGGAAAAAGAGATCCTGCCCGTTGATCCGGCCGTAACCGTGGATTTGGCTTTGCATTTTCCCGACTCAGGCCGTTATCGGGTGCGGGTCGATGTCGAGGACCTGCTTTCCGGTAACAAGGCCAGGTTGGAAAAAGAAATCGTTGGCAGCGCTCCGCCCGCAGTGCCGGAAAAACCGAATTGTGAAATTGCCGGAAGAAAGTCGCTGCCCGCTGAACTGGCGTGGCTTTTAAACCTGAATGCCGGCTATTGCCGGCGCTTGAAAGAAGGGGCCTTTCGATTTTTCTGCCTGGAAACGGTGGAAGAAAAGACCTTGGAACGCAATCCCCTGAAGCAACAAGTTGAAACGGTGGCGCGCCGCTGGCGCTATGACTACCAGATCGTCGGGGCCGGCGGTGAGATCAGTGAACAGCGGCGGCCTTTTCCCAATGAGCACCCAGAAGTCGGGGAGAAAAGCATTTCCCTCGAGACGCGCTTTTCATCGCGTTATTCGGTGTTCATGCCCATCACCCTGCTGGCGCCCGAGAACCGGAAAAAATACAATTACGAGTTGGTCCGGCGCGAGAAACTGCAGAAGCGGCGCTGCGTCGTGGTCGAAGTGACGCCCCTTGACCCTGATAAGGGCGATGTCGCACAGGGGAGGGCCTGGATCGACGAAGAAGACGGTTCGGTGCTGAAGATAGTCATAAACCCGCGCGGCGTGGCCGGGAGCCGGGTTCTTGAAGAAACGGCGCGCAAAATGTCGGCCCGGCTGCGTTTAGACGTGACCCATTGGTACCTGGTTGAGCATGAGGGGTTGCGCTTCCCCTCCGAGACCGAATTTATAGAATCTTATGAATTTGACAAAGGCATGAGCCGGGACGTGAAGGTCCTGCGCCCCGAAAAAATCCTCCACCTCAGCCAGGTTCAGACAGTGGCCGGCCAACCGCATATGGCCGCGCGCCAGCGGAAGGTCGAATTTTATCGCCTGCGCCAGACCTATAAAAAATACAGGTTTTTCCAGGTTGAAAGCCGCGAGGAGATCAAAGAACCGGAATGATAGTTGTCATGTTTCAGTCTCTGCTATCCAGGCGTTTTATTATTTCTTGTAAAAATGCGAATTTTCTTGACATCAGCATATTTTAAAAGTATATTGTATGTGTTAAATTGTTAACCAGGTTAACAACTATGCACATGGGGTATATTAATGAGAAAGGCATTGGGAATTGACGGAAAGAAAAGGAAGTTGCTGGACTCCTTGCATCGTTTTGGGAAAAACCTCTTTTCTGTTGCCGAAGCAGCGAAAATCATGGGGATTTCAAATGAAAAAGCTCGAATTACGCTTGCCTATTTTACCCGTCGTGGTTGGTTAGCCAGAGTTAAGCCGGGATTGTATGTTTCCGTACCTTTGGGCAGTGTTAATCCTCAAGAATATGAAGAAAACTCCTGGGTAATAGCAAATCGAATTTTCGCACCATGCTATATCGGCGGTTGCAGCGCTGCCGGACATTGGGGGTTGACGGATCAGATTTTTAACACTGTTTTTGTCTGCACCACCAAGGTGTTTCGCAGAAAAAGAGTCAAAGTTAAAAAGCTTGATTATTTATTGAAGTTGAAGAAGAACCTTCTGCATACTAAGGTTACTTGGGTCGAAAATGTAAAAATTCAAATTTCCGATCCGGTTATGACCTTGATAGACATTCTGGAAGATCCAGTTTTGGGTGGAGGCATGCGGCATGCAGCCGAAATTGTTTCAAATTTCTTTGCATCCGAGCACCGCAATAATCATAATCTGATACAGTACTTGAAGGAATCTACTAACCGAACCATTTTTAAAAGACTTGGCTATATTTTGGAAACTTTGAATATTGAAGTTTTCGAAGTAATAGATATTTGCCTGATAAACATAAGCAAGGGATATTCAGTTTTCGATCCATCAGTAAAAAATAAGGGTACCTACAACAGCCGCTGGCGATTGCGGGTAAACGTCGATATTTCAAAATGATTTCAATTCAGGAACTTAAAAATCTTGTTTTTGAATGGGGCCTCCGTGATGACGTTATAGAAAAAGATTATGTTGTGGGCTGGCTGTTGTGGGGAATAGGCACCGATCCTGATTTGCGTCGGCAGTGGGCCTTCAAAGGTGGAACTGCGTTAAAGAAATGTTATATTGAGACTTGGAGATTTTCCGAGGATCTTGATTTTACCGTTCTGCCGGGCGGGCCAGTCAGACCGGAAATCATTCAACCTATTATCATGAGGGTACTTGCGAGGGTGCATGATGAATCTGGAATCAACTTTTCCGACCGTTCTCCTTTGTTCAAGTTTAGGGAGGATCATCTCTATACCGAGGGGCGAGTCTATTACAAGGGGCCACGCAATGCCTCGAAGGAGGCCGCTGTCAAACTCGATATCAGCGGTTCGGAAAAGATCGTCAGGCCGACTGTTTTAAGAAAAATATCTCATCCTTACAGTGATGAGTTTTCCCCATCGGCGACGGTTCGCTGTTATGCCTTTGAAGAAGTTTTTGCCGAGAAACTGCGGGCCATGGGGGAGAGGGGCCGGCCGCGGGATCTCTATGATATCGTTCTCCTTTTCCGGCGACGTGATCTTCAGTCAGAACCAAAACTGATCAATAGTGTACTGGCAATGAAGTGTGAATCCAAGGGAGTGCCGATCCCAACACTGGATTCCGTGCAAAATGCTACGACAAAAGGAGAGCTTATCAGTGAGTGGGAAAATATGCTAGGGCATCAATTGCAGGCATTGCCTCCGTTCGAGCAATTCTGGGATGAATTGCCTGAAGTTTTCGCTTGGCTTGAAGGGGAAAGGGAACTTCCCAGGCTTGCCGCCATTGCTGCAAGTAAAGATGATGATATGCAATGGTCGCCGCCTCCGACAATTTGGAACTGGGGAGTTGGAGTTCCGCTGGAAACCGTACGTTTTGCTGCTATAAACCATCTATGTGTTGAACTAGGATACCATGGCAAAACCCGATTGATAGAACCTTATTCGCTTCGAAGGTCAAAAAAAGGCGATCTTCTATTATATGCATGGAAAGCCAAAGATGATGTGATTCGTTCTTATAGAGTCGATCGTATTGAATCAATAAAAGTTTCAAATCAAATATTTAATCCAAGATTTCGGATTGAATTTACCCCTTTTTAATAGGTTAATTATATGATGAATAAATGGGGGCAGGTCACTTGAGTGGGGGAGAATCTTTTCTTTTATCATCAATTTTATTGAGCAAAAGGGAGAATCGTTTATTAGGAAAGCTCTTCAATCTCAAGCTGATGAAGATAGTGGAAACGAGAAGTATCTTTGGGTCATTACAAATATCCTGGATCTGATAGCGGATGGTTGCCGGGAAGATAGCCATGCTTTTTCCGCCGAGTACTTTGATAAGGTGGAAGAACTATTTAAATTGCTGTTGCCTTTCATAAAGGGTGAGACGCAGCCGGATATTCAAAACGATTCGATCTCATACGCCATGAACACAACACTCGGCCGGGCCATAGTTGCATATATTACATTTTCCTTGCGAGTGGCAAGAGTCAATAAAACCAAAGAAAATAACTGGGGAGTGAATAAGTATGAACGCTTCTTCGAAAAAGGCATTGAAGGTTATATTTGGTTCGGAGCGTACATGCCACAATTAAAATATTTGGATGAGAAATATGTAGAGAGTAAAATCAAATCATTCACTGAAAAGGATGCCGGTGATTACAATTGGAAAGCATTTATGGAAGGGTATTTAATGGGTTCGAATATCTATCGAGATGCGTTTTTATTAATGCGGCAAAACTATATGAAAGCTCTGGAAACGAAATCTTTCGAAGCAGATGTGGACAGGCGAATGGTTGAACATGTTTGTATTGGTTACCTTCATGGCGATGAACCACTTCAACCACTTAATGCTGTTGGCGAAAAGAGTCTTTTTTGGTGCCTGTTGATGAATTCCGGGGAAATCGGTAAAAATGATCGTTGGCAAAATGTCATCGATTTCTTCTGGGCTGAAACGGGGCGCACTATTAAGGAAGAGTTGGATAAAAAAATAGATTCTCCAAGCAATATTATAAGCAAAATTGTTGAATTTTGGGCTTGGACGTACGATGAATCTGAGTTAGTTAAAAGCAAACTTGGAGATTCCTACGAATCTTTCATTGGAAATTTGCCGACGTTGACAATTCTCATTGATAAAATTGATGAAGAAAAGGAGAAGTGGCTATTGCTAAGCGCACCCCATATTGGCAAAGGGCATAAAACCTCATTTTTCATTGAATATCTGATGAAATTTGATGATAAAGAGAGCATAAAGAGAATAGGGAAGATATATTTGAAAGTTTTGGAAAATTCGAACCCTGACTATGATCCGGAAAATATCAAAGTAATCGTACAACGGATATATGACAAAGGAAATCGGCTTATTGCCGACAAAATATGCAATACTTATGGTCAGCGCGGCATGCATTTTTTAAGGCCGATCTGGGAGAAAAATCAGCATTCGAAATCGAAGTGAATCGAACCTCAAAGAGATAGGAAGGCATTGACTTGGAAATTCCATTGTGCATAAAATAGGGCATGGAAAAAATTCTCGGGCAGGCGCTGAAAAAAGAGCGGGAGATGCGCGGCATTACCCTGGCTGAAATTGCCGCCGAGACGCGCATTGGCACCCGTTTCCTGCAGGCCCTGGAAGCCGAGGAATTCGACATGTTCCCCGGGAATTTCTATATTTATTACTATATCAAGAATTATCTCAAGGCCTGCGGGGCCGATGGCACGGCTTTTTTCAATACCTATCAGGCTTATTTGCATACTATCCTGAAAAAGGGCGATGAGCTCCCTCCCGAACAGTATCTGTACAAGATGGAGTATCTCAAGTTCAGGAAAAAGAAAAGAATTTTGACGGCCGCGTTGCTTCTGGCCTGCCTGGGATTTCTCCTTTATCTTTTTCTGGGGCCGCCGCGCTTGTGGAATAAGGTCTGGGCGGGCGCGAATTCGCCGGGCGTGGAAATCCCGGCTTTTTCCAGCTTCGTGCTGAAACAAGAAGTTGATTTTTGCCTGACCGGGCCGCCGCTTGTCGCCCAGCTGGCATTCGCTGAACCCTGCTGGCTGCAATTGTGGCGCGGCGGCGAAAAAATCCAGGAAAGAATATTCCGCAAAGGCGAGGTTTTTACCCTGAGCGGCTACCAGCTTATCATGGTCATTGCCAATCCCCAGGCCTTGAGGCTTACGCTGAACGGTCAGGAAGTGACCTTTTTTCGCGCTTCACCGACGCCACTGAAAATGGTCGTCAATCCTGAAAATCTGCAGCAAATACTGCAGCGCTGAACCATGGTGTCAAAAAACCCCCTGGTCCTGAAGATCATCGAAGGCAAACCCGGC
>CAVYQZ010000003.1:0-7492 GCA_963770755.1 Candidatus Aminicenantota bacterium
GATCAGCCACAAGCAGACCTGCCCGACCTGCCACGGTAAAGGCGTCGATGCGGCCTCGGTCCAGACCACCTGCCCGGTCTGCCACGGCCAGGGGCGGGTCCAGAAACAGACCGGCTTCATGAAATTCGGCTCGCTTTGCCCCAATTGCGGCGGCAGCGGGACCCTGCCGGGAGATGCCTGTCGGACCTGCGGCGGTGACGGCCGCACCGAAAAAATCGCCCGCCTGCGGGTCAAGATCCCGGCCGGCGTGGACAACGATTCCAAGGTGCGCATCGCCGGCAAGGGCAATGCCGGCCGCAACGGCGGCCCCGAAGGCGACCTGATCATCACCATCCATGTCACCCCGCACAAAGTGTTCCGGCGCAACGGCCAGGACCTGGAAATGACGCTGCCGGTCACCTATGCCGAGGCGGCCCTGGGAGCAAAGATCGAGATCCCCACCCTGAACGGCAGTTCGCTGTTCAAGGTCCCGCCGGGAACATTTTCCGGGCAGAAACTGCGCCTGAAGGGCAAGGGCATCGTCAATTCCAGGACGCGCAGCGAAGGCGACCTGTACGTGGAGATCAAGATCGTTCCCCCGCCCACCACGGACCTCAAAGTGCGCGAATTGCTCAAGGAAATCGAAAAAACGGCGCCATACGATCCGCGCCAGGACTGGCGGCGATGAAAGAAAAAACATATTTCATTTCGGCGGTGGCCAGCAAGTACAACATCCACCCGCAGACCCTGCGCCTGTACGAACGGGAGGGGCTGCTCATCCCGTCGCGCAGCAAGGGCAACACGCGCATGTTCAGCGAAGCGGACCTGAAAAAGCTGGAATTCATCCTCAACCTGACCCGCGAAATGGGCGTCAACCTGGCCGGGATCGAGATCATCACCAACATGAAAAACAAAATGGAGAAAATGCAGGAAGAGTTCGCGCAATTTCTCGAAGAGCTGAAAAAAGAATTCTTTGTCGGCAAGGAAGACCTGTTCGAGCAGAAAAAAATCTCCCTGGTGAAATTTCAGTCGCCGCCCATGGCTTTATTCAAGGATGATAAAAAGGAAAAATAGCGAATCGCTCGATTCGCTCAATCTCTACTTCCAGCGGCTGAAGAAAATCAATATCCTGACCGCGGCCGAGGAGAAAGAGCTGATCGCCAAAGCGAAGAACGGTGATGAAGACGCGTTCCGCACCATCATCGTCGCCAGCCAGCGCCTGGTGGTCAAGGAAGCGCTGAAATACTATTTCAAGGGCGACAACCTGCTCGACCTGATCAATGAAGGCAACAAGGGATTGATCGAAGCCCTGAAAAAGTTCGACCTGAGCCGGGAAAACCGCTTCTTCACCTATGCCATGTGGTGGGTGCGCAGCGAGATCCGGCGCTACCTGTCCAAGAACCAGAACCTGATTTCGCTGCCCGATATTTTTTACAACGATTACCTGAATTTCAAAAAAGCCTACTCGCTGCTGGGCAAAAAATTCAAGAGAAACCCCAGTGAAAAAGAACTGGCCGACTACCTGCAGATCCCGGAAAAAAAAGTCAGGGTGCTGCTGGCCGTTCCCGACGAGATCATCTCCCTGGACAAGGGCATCAGCGAGGACAACGCGACCAACCTGTCGTATTTCCTGCCCGACAATTCCATCGAAGACCCGCTGGACGTCCTGATCGGCAATTCCATCAAAGACCTGGTGCGCGAAAACATCCAGCAGCTTACCGCCCGGGAGTCGGAGATCATCCGCCTGCGTTTCGGCTTCCAGGGAGCGGAACCGTTGAAACTGCGCGAAATCGCCAAAAAAATGAAGATGAGCCCCGAGGGCATCCGCCGCATTGAAATGAAGGCCCTGGCCAAACTGAAGAACCACTTGTCCAAACAGGGCATATACGGAGCACTGAATTGAAGGAAGCACACTGCAAAACTCTGCCAGGACAGCGGCTGGGTGCTGGTCAAGGTCAAGGACCGCGAGATCGCCCGTCCCTGCCAATGCCGCCAGAACGACATCCGGCTGCTCAAAGTCGACCATGCCAATATCCCGCTGCGTTTCGTCGGCACTGAACTGAAAAGCTATTTTCCTGACAAGGAAAACGCTTCCCAGGCCAAGGCCAAAAAACTGAGCGCCAAGTTTATCGCCGATTACCCGGCTGTGAGCGGCGGCCTGCTTTTCCAGGGCGGCACCGGCGTGGGCAAAACCCGGCTGTTGTGCTGCATCGCCAACCAGTTGATCAAGGAAAAGAACATCGAGGTGGCCTACATCGACTGGAACGACCTGACCCGGGAAATGAAATCGGGCGAAGACGCCGCCAGCCGCGACTTCGACAAGATTTCCCAACTGATCCAGCGCCTGGCCCGGGTCGAGCTGCTGCTGTTCGACGAGCTGGGCGCGTCACGCCCCAGCCTCTGGGTCGAGGACAACATCTATTACCTGATCAACCGCCGCTACAACGACAACCGGGTGACCGTCTTCGCCAGCAATTTTTTCGACAACAAGATCGGCAACGAAGAAACCCTGAGCGAACGCATCGGCGTCCGCATCCGCAGCCGCCTTTTCGAAATGGCCGGCAGTGTCGAGATCCTGGGCGCGGACTACCGCCACAAGTATTATCACACGGAGGGCCAATGAGCCACGACCTCACATTCATCAACGAGAAAATAAAGGAAGAAGGCCTGCTGCTCGAGCAGACCATGGCCGAAATGGCCAAGGTCATCGTCGGCCAGAAGGAACTGCTGGAGCGGATGATGATCGCCCTGCTGGCCTCGGGGCACATCCTGCTCGAAGGCGTGCCGGGGCTGGCCAAGACCCTGGCCATCAAGACCCTGTCCCGGGTCACCGACCTGGCTTTCAAGCGCATCCAGTTCACCCCCGACCTGCTCCCCGCCGACCTGACCGGCACCATGGTCTTCAATCCCAAGACCGCCGACTTTCACACCCGCAAGGGACCGATCTTCACCAACCTGCTGCTGGCCGACGAGATCAACCGCGCCCCGGCCAAGGTGCAGAGCGCGCTGCTGGAAGCCATGCAGGAGCAGCAGGTGACCATCGGCGATGAGACCCACGTGATCGAGAAGCCGTTCATGGTCATGGCCACCCAGAACCCGATCGAGCAGGAAGGCACCTATCCCCTGCCTGAAGCCCAGATCGACCGCTTTTTGCTCAAGGTGAAGGTCACCTATCCGCTCAAAAACGAGGAAAAGGAGATCGTCAGCCGCATGGCCGGCGGCGGCGACATCCCGCTGCGCACCGTGCTCAATAAAACGGCGCTGGCCAAGCTCCAGCAATCCATGCAGATGGTGTACATCGACGAGCGCATCAAGGATTACATCATCAACCTGGTCTTCGCCACCCGTTTCCCCACGGAAGCCGGAATTCCCAAGCTGAAAAACCTGATCCAGTTCGGCGCCTCGCCCCGGGCCTCGATCTATTTGACCGAAACGGCCAAGGCCCTGGCCTTTATCCGCCGCCGCGGCTATGTCACTCCCGAGGACATCAAGTCGGCCGGCCGCGACGTCCTGCGCCACCGCATCATCCTGACCTATGAGGCCGAGGCCGAGGCCATGAGCAGCGACGACATCATCAGCGAAATTTTCAACAACGTCGTGGTGCCGTGAAAACCGTTTACGCGGCGGACGGCAAGAGGAGCCGAACGATGCTGAAAATGACGATCAAGAAAAAGATCAATCCGCAAAAATCCAATAAACTGATCTACGCGGTCGCGGCCGGACTGGCCATGGTGCTGATCGTTTTCTTCGCCCTGACCCTCCGCAGCGGCGGCGGCAACAAACTGCCGGCCGACACCCTGGCCTACCTGAAAAACACCGAAGGCCTGATCGAGGTGCGCATCGACGACGCCGAAAAAACAGCGCTGATCATTTTTAACAGCGATTCCAAGAATGCCGGCAATTTCGAAAAGATCGCCTATTACGCCGCCGTGCGCCTGTCCGGGCATTGGCCCGACTGCCGGGTGCGGCTGGCCAAGAACCTGGCGACGGAAATCACTTACGAGGTCCAGGTCAAAAACGGCGCCATTGCCGGCGCGTTGCTTATTCATCGTTAACGACGGCAATTATCCGCCGGGTAACCGGTCGGGGGCTTGGAATTGCTGAGCCGCTTTTAGTGCATTTTTTATTATTTCAGCTACTGTATCTTTGTGTATTCCTTTCTTTTGACAGTAGGATGATTCAATCCAATCAGATAGATTCTTAGTCCCTTTACTAGCATTGCATGCAACACAGCAAAGAGCTATATTTGCTCGGTTTATAATATTTGCATCGTTGATAATGTGTTCCCAGGTTGCAACTGTTTTTCTGGGTCCTTTTGGAGCCATTTTTTCAATCATTTTTATGCCGCAATAAACACATGTTTTGTCTCTATCTCTCACTTCATTTTCAAGCCACTCAGGTATTCCCCATTTATTCATTTTATTGTTTATTGGGCATAATAATAATTGTACAAAATATCTCATTTGGCAACATCATAATTAGTAAATAGCACATAATATTTTTGCCCAAGTTGCTGCCGACAGAATCTTTTCACGCGGACAGGGAACTCGTTTGAAGTCATGAGGGTTCGCCGCCAATGACTGCAGCAACGACGGCCCGGTCAAAACCGGAACCGATCGACCGTAATATAAAAATCAGCCGGAGCCAAGCGAGCGGCTGGATTGCTTTTGTTGGGCTGTTAATTTAGGTGTGCGGGCTGCTTCTGTGTGCAATTTCAAACCCAGGGCACCGATTACTTTGAGGATGGTGTCGAAGCCCGGACTTCTTTCCCCGGAAAGAGCCTTATACAGACTTTCCCGAGACAAACCGGCGTCTCGCGCCACCTGAGACATGCCTTTTGCCCTGGCGATGTCCCCCAATGCTTTGGTAATAAACGCCGCATCACCGTTTGCTTCTTCAATACACATTTCCAGGTAAGCGGCCATTTCTTGGGGAGTGCGCAGGTGCTCGGAGACATCGTATTTTGTCGTAGCTGTTTTTGCCATGTTACCTCCTATAAATTTCGCGCCAAACGAAGCGCGGTTTTTATGTCCCTGGCTTGCGTACTTTTATCGCCGCCAGCCAACAAGATAATCACCGATCGCTCATGCCGTACATAATAAACTCGATAGCCGGGACCATGATCAATCCGCATCTCCGCAACACCTTTACCCACAGCCTTACCATCCCCGCGATGTCCCATGGACAGTCTCTCAATTCTTGCTTGAATGCGCGCACGCCCTTGGATATCTTTCAGACCGTCGATCCATTTGGCAAAATGTGCAGTTTTGCGGATCTCAATCATATACGCATTGTAGCCTACTGGATACGAATTGTCAATGAAAATTTATTAAAGTTGATGCTACCCAACGATGAAAATGAGTGCCAGGTCTTGAAATGATAGTTTTTATATTAGAGTTATAAAGCATTTTGCGTTAAAAAAAAGAAATATTTCGAAGCAAGTCATAAAAGCGTTTGATTGTGTGTCTTGCCAAAACGCAATTACGAGAGGATTGCTGAAATTGATCAAAAAGAAAACTTGCTATGTTTATTGTTGAGACGCGGCCCCGGAGTCTTTACTGTTTCCAATCGGTTTTTTTCTTGATCACCATGGTCGTTCCGACCACCTTGTTTTCGAGAACGTCATTTTCTATCTCTTGCTTTTTTATGTAATCGAGGAACAAATTCTGTTTATCAGGGTATTTCTCGATTAACTCGATACATCTTTTTTTAAGATTTTCGAAAATGAAATTGTCCGCATCCTTGATTTGGTCCCTGTTCATCACATCATTTTCAACCAGTTCCATTCCGGCTTTGTCTATCTGTTGCAGCAAGGCGGATCTTTTTAGCATCAATGGATGACTGTAGTCGCTATCATCGTCTATGTAGCCATCGTCAATGATGAATACGCCGTTTTCGTTCAGGCATTTTCCCAGGGTTGTCAGCGTCGCAAAATAGTCGCCGAAAACAGGCCCGATCGCTCCCAGGATCACGATATCGTATCCGCTCAGATCCCCGACTTTTTCCCTGATATCCCCGGTTTCAAATATGCACAGGTGATCCACTTTGAATTTCCCGGCTTTTTGCCGGGCGATGGCAATAAATTCGGGAATGGCATCTATCCCGTAACAGGCGCAGCCCAGTTTGTGCGCCAACTTCACCGAAACGGCCCCCTTGCCGCAGCCCAGATCAAGGACTTTCAGGCCGGCGCATTTTTCGAAATATTTGCCGATCAAGCGGATGATCGCTTCCGGGTCGGCGCCGATTTCCCAAAGGTCCTGCAGGATGTACGGCAAAAATGGAAAGAGTGCTTTGTCCGCACCATCCATGGCCATGACCGCGCTTTCTGCCAATGTTTTCACTAACTCAACATGCTAGGCAAGGAAAGCAAGAAATCGTTAATGGGCATGATCTCGATGTTGTCATCCCTTAACCTGCGCTCGCCGCCATAGATCAGATAGGCTTTGGCCATGGGATAGGCTTTGAGAAAAGCCCTGAGCCCCCGGGTCATTTCCCTGGATACCTTTGCGGTCCTTTTTACCTCAAAAGCCAGGATGCCTTTGTTTCCGTACAGAACAAAATCCACTTCCATGTCATCCGCGGTCCGCCAATAAAACATCTTATAGCCGGATTCCAAATATGAATTGATGGCGTTCAATTCCTGGAATACAAGCGTCTCATACGCCATTCCTTCCACTTCTTCCGGCCTGTCCAGCGGCCCCATCGGCCTGATGGTGCGATAAACCCCGGTATCAAAAAAGTAAAACTTCGGATGAGCGATCATCCGTCTTTTGGCTCTTTCCGAAAAAACAGGAATGCGATAAGCGATCAACAAATCCTCAAGGATTGAAAAATAGTTTTCCACGACCTTTCTTTCCACCGCGCAATCCCTGGCCACCGCTGAAATATTCAAGACGCTTCCCTGGGAAAAAGAGGCCGCCTCCAGGAATCTTGAAAAAGCGCCAAGATTTCTGGTCAATCCTTCAAATTGTATTTCCTCTTGCAGATAGGTTTTAACATAACTGGCAAGATATTTTTTTGCCTCATTTCCGGCATAAACGCTTGGCAGGCCCCCATGATTCAGCAGATATTCAAGATCAAAGGTTTTTCCAAGCTCCGTTGCGGTCAGCGGATGCATGGCATAGGTCAACGCTCGTCCGGCCAGCAAGTTGAAACCTTTTCTTTTTATCTTCCTGGCGCTCGAGCCGGTCAAAATGAACTTGTATTTGTATTTTTCTATCAAACGGTGCACTTCATTAAGCAATTCCGGAATTCTCTGTATTTCATCAATTATGATCCAATTATTGAAATCCCTGGGAATATACATTTCCAATCTTTGCGGATTGGCAAGCAGGCCAATAAAAAGCTCAGATTCCAGCAGATCAATAAAAACGGCATTGGGAAAGGTTGCTTTAACCCAGGTGGTTTTCCCTGTTCCCCTGGGTCCAAACAGAAAAAAACTCTTGTTCAGCGGATGTTTTATTATTCTGGAATACATAACTCCATTTTACACATATATTTGGAGTTGTCAAGT
>CAVYQZ010000004.1:0-55382 GCA_963770755.1 Candidatus Aminicenantota bacterium
TCGCTCTGCCTCCTCTTTTTTCAAGCGCTCGTTTTCAATTTGGCGGGCACGTTTTTCGTCCTGGAATTTCTTCTTCTGCTCGGCATCAGCGGCAGCGGCGGCCTGCAGTTGATTTTTCAATTCTTCTTCCCGTTTCAAATTTTCAGCTGCCTGTGCCTGCAGATCCATGACCGAAGGTTGTTCCTGAACGACCGGGGGCTGTACGGCAACTTTTTCTTCAACCACGGGCGTGGCAGCGGCCGCAGGCTCGCTGGACGCCGGCTTTTTTAGCACCAGGAAATAAACCAGTGCGGCAGCGGCCATGATGATGATAACCAGGGCGAAGGGCCAGAATGGCGTTTTCCTCTTTTCTTCCTTTATCTCGTTGAACATGGAGGCGGCTTTTTTTATTTCCCGGGGCTGGGCGGCTTTTTTCTGCTTGAGCGGAGCGATTTTATCTTCATCAAAATTGATATGCACGATTTCATCGTGCTTGTCGGCGGCAGCCGGGGTCGGGATGGCTTTTTCAACAACCGCCGGCGGTTCCGGGGTTTTAATTTCAGGCTTGGGGGGCGGTTTGGGCGCTTCGGGCTGTGTTTTTGAAATTTCCTGCAGCAGCGGCTTTTCAGGCAGCGGCTTCAAATCAACCTTGATGCCGTCGCGGACGATTTCCTTCTCAAAAAGGTGATAAATAAAATGACTGAGCTGCACGGGGCCCGGCAGGTAGTTGTATTTTTTGACCATGAACATTTCCAGATCGGCGATCATGGCCGCGGCGCTCTGGTATCTTTTTTCGCAGGCTTTATTCAGGGACTTGAGGATGATCTTTTCCAGAGCCGGATCGATTTCGGGGTTAATCTCGCTCGGATTGAGTATTTCCCCGTTCTGAACTTTTTTCAGGACGCCCATCTCCGACGTGTCCAGAAAAAGCTTCTTTCCAGTCAGCAATTCGAAAAGGACCACTCCGACCGAATACAAGTCCGATCGGCAATCAATCGTGCCTTCGCCCCGCGCCTGCTCCGGCGACATGTACAGCAGCTTTCCTTTCAGTGCCCCGGAGATCGTGTGGTGCATCTTGATCGACGCCTTGGAAATGCCGAAATCGGTCAATTTTACGTCGCCGCTGTAGGAGATAAGGATATTGGGCGGCGAGACGTCGCGGTGGACAATTTCCAAGGCATGGCCATGGCTGTCCTTGGCTTTATGGGCGTAATTCAATGCTTCCAAAATTCGAATGGTTAAAAACAGTGAAATCTCTTCCGGGAACCATTGATCCTTTTCGCGCAAACGGCTCTGGATTTCGCGCAGATCTTTTCCCAGCACGTACTCCATGGCGATAAAATAATAGTTGTCCTTGCGCCCCAGGTCATAAATCTGAATGATGTTGGGGTGCGAGAGTTCGGCCGCTATTTTTGCCTCATCGACCAGCATTTCGATATATTTGTCATCTTCGCCGTACCCGGAAAGAATTTTCTTGATGGCGATGATTTTTTCAAAGCCTTTGACGCCTTTGCGCTTGGCTTTATAAATTTCAGCCATGCCGCCGCGGGCGATCAAGCCAAGCAGGACATAGTCCCCCAATTCGTTGGGATTATCCGGCAGCGTAATTTTATTTTCCGGCTTGTCCGGCTCGCTTTTCTGGAGCGAATCCTCACCCAATTCGATGATTTCGTCTTTGCCAGTTTCCACCGCCTCCTTGACGCTGATCTTTTCCGGAGCCGGCGGCGCAGGTGTTCCGACCGGCTGGGCTGCGGGCTTGGCCTCCATGGGGGCGGTCGCTTTGGGAGCAGTGCGCGGCGATTGCAGTCCCAGTCCAAGACCGGAGAGCGTGTCTTCGAAACGACGGGCGATATCATCCTCGATCTTGCGCATCTCTTTTTCCGGAGATTGCTTTTTAACGGTCTGACGCAGGCTGTCCAGATTGTCATTGATGCTCTGGCTGCTGGCAGCCGCTTTCCTGGCCGCCGGGACGGGCCGCGTCTCAGCGGGGGCCGTTGGAATAATGATACTACCGGGATCCGGCATGTCCTTCCCGTGGATGATCTCGGGCCCTTTGTTGAATGATATGGTCTGGGATGGAGACGGCGGCCGGGGCGCCTCTTTTTTGGCGGCTTGTTCCGCATTCAGGTCTATCTTGAACTGGGGCACTTTGTCAATATTTTTTATCAGGTCCCCGAAAATATCATCGGCGCTCAGTTGCTTGTTTTCATCAGCCACATGGCCGACCGCAGCGATTTTAGCCGTATCGAACATGGGAACCTGCGTGGTCGAGGCATTGGCGCTGGAACTCAAATCGGCGGCGGAGATGTTGAGCAATTCCAGCACCCGTTTTTTAAAACTCTCTTTTTCCAACGGTTTTTCAAAAAAATCGTCGGCCCGGTACTGGGAGGTAGCCTGGTGCTTGTAGTAAAAACCCTTGTATATGGCGCTGATAATAATTATTTTGATCTCCGGATTTTCCTGGGCCACGGCCAAAGAGAGATTGAAGCCGTGAAAGCGCGGCAGCATGGCGGCAGTAATCATCATGTCAAATTTTTTACTGGCCAGCTTATGCTTGGCAGTTTCGCCGTCATTGGCCACGGTCACCTCGAACATCGGCGGTGGCAGAATATCCTGGATGAAATGAATGGTTGATTCATCGTATTCCACCAGTAAAATGTTCTGGGTCATATGCATCTCCTGTTAGCAAGTACGAGTGTCAACAGCCATCTTCCGCCTATCCTGATTGCTCTCACCTTGATTCCACCCCTCTCGTTGAACCGTTGGGTTAATCCAGTAAGACAATCCCCGCCAGTGGCGAATCGGTTCGCTATCACGCCGCGGGGCGCAAACCCTTTTTTAGAGCATCTGTTTGCCGGCATATTTTTCAAAATTCCTGATTTTGTCCCTTACTTTCCAGGAGATGGGCATCAGAATCATGGTCAGCAAGAAAGCGGCGACAAAAAAATGAAAGGTGCGGACAAAGGGCATGCCCAGCAAGGTACTGACCAGGCCGAACAAGGCGATCAACTCGCCGAATGACAGCAGGATGATGTCGATGGTCCGCCAGCGTCGCAACAAGGCGGTCAGGGTAAAATCTTGGTTAACGAGCCGAGGCGAAAAATAAATGGTTTTGCGCACGGCCAGGACTACGATGACCAGCACGATGGCAATGATGTTCAGAATGCTATAGACATTAAAAACACTTTTGCTGAAGCGATATCCGCTTCGGTGCAGGAAAGCTACCAGGCCGACCATGACAATGGAAGCCAGCAACGACAGGCTGACGATCATGGTTATTCGCGATTCCCGGCGAATGAGCTCCCTTTCTTCCTTTTGTTTTTCAAATTCTGCTAGCATGAAATTCATTTACCATAATATCTCTATAAATGTCAATATTCAAAACTGAATAATTTAAACTATAGATGGTTTGGCGGGCGCAACGAGACCCGTTGCCGATTTCTTTTGGAAAGTGCTTGAGCAGCGGCTTTTGCTGTTGACTTTTATGCGATTTCTGCTATAAATTAAAACATTATGTGCGGCGTATTGGGAATTTACTCCTCTGAACCGGTGATCGGTAAACTCTATAACGGTTTGCTGACTTTGCAGCACCGCGGACAGGATTCAGCCGGAATTTTAACATTTGACGATCATTTCCATCTGAAAAAAGGCAACGGCCTGGTGCGCGACATTTTTGATGAGCGCAACATCGCCCGCTTGAAGGGTAACGTTGGAATCGCCCATACCCGCTACCCAACCGTGGGTGTTGGCTCGGTGGAGGACTCCCAACCTTTCTGGATCAACCACCCTTTCGGTATCGCCGCCGTTCACAACGGCAATGTGATGAATTTTCTGGATTTAAAAAAAGAACTTTTCGCCAAATCCCATAAAATAATCAATTCCAACAATGATGTCGAAGTGATCCTGAATATTTTTGCCGAAGCATTGGAAAAAACCACTGTCCGGGATATTAGCCCCGAAAACATCTTCAGCGCCATCCGCCATGTATTTAAAAAGGTCAAGGGCGCATACTCGGTGATCCTGTATATTGCCAATCGCGGCATGGTCGCTTTCCGCGACCCCTATGGCGTGCGGCCGCTGCTGTTCGGCATCGATCGCCGTACGATCATCCCCGGATTCGCTTTTGCTTCAGAAAGCGTCAGTCTGGATTTGCTTGGTTTTTCGGAAATCCTGGACGTACCACCCGGTTCGGCTATTTTCATCGACCAGAATCGAGTGATCCATGAAAAAAAATTGCAGACCGCCCCTTTCAGGCCCTGCATTTTTGAATACATCTATTTTGCCCGCCCCGATTCTTATCTGAACAAAATCAATGTGTACCAGGCCCGGGTCGACCTGGGGAAAAAACTGGCCCGCCAAATCAAGGAGAGCGGCTTGAAAATCGATGTCGTGGTCCCGGTTCCCGATTCTTCCCGCCCGGCAGCCATTGAAATCGCCCGCTCGCTCAAACTCAAATACCGTGAGGGCCTGGTAAAAAACCGCTATATTGGCCGGACCTTCATCATGCCCGGGGAATATTTGCGTGAAAAATCTATCCGTCATAAATTAAATCCGATCGCCGATGTGTTTTTCGGCAAGAATGTGCTGCTGATCGATGATTCCATAGTCCGCGGCAACACTTCGCGTTTGATCATCCAGATGGTGCGTCAAGCCGGAGCGAAAAGTGTTTATTTCGCTTCTTATTCCGCACCCCTGACCAATCCTTGCGTTTACGGGATCGACATGCAGACCAAGGCCGAGTTCGTTGCGGCCAACTCCACGCTGGAGGAGATCGCCGCTAAAATCGGCGCGGACAAGGTCATTTATCTGGATATCCTGGCCATGGAACGGGCGGTCAAAAGACAGAACCCGGCGATCCATTCATTTTGCAAGGCCTGTTTTTCGGGTCAATACCCCAGTGGCGATGTTTCCGATAATTTCCTGATGCAGATTGAAAAGGAAAGGGAACAGAATATGCTGATCCAGCGCGATCTGACTTTCAAATATTGATGGATAGCCATTTGCCGATTTCCGGGGACCTGGGCGAACTGGATGTGGCTTCGATCCTTGCGCTAATGAACCATCAGACCCTGGACGGCATGCTGAAAATTTCCACGGCGTCGTTTACCAAAACCATCTGGCTGGAAAACGGCTGCATTATTTTCACGCAGTCAAGCCTGCTGGAGGATTCCCTTGGCAGTTTTTTACTGCGCCGTCGGGTCATCGACACGGATGGCTTCGAAAAAAGCAGCGCCCACATGGAGAATAAAAACATTCGCCGGGGCCGGGCGCTCCTGGAATTGGGCCTCATCAGCGCCGGGCAATTGTGGGAAGAGGTCTCGGCCCATTTGCGTGCCATTGTTTTTTCACTCTTTGCACTGCAAACGGGGAAATATGATATTGCCGCTAAACCGAAGAGTGAAACCGAGAACATCGTGCTCAACATGCCGGTTCCCGAAACCATTCTCGAAGGCATTCGCCAGATAAGTGATCCATCTTTCATTGAAAGCAGGTTCAAGGAAAGCATGCTTTTATATCCGGCTGCCGGGAAAAATTATTTTCCGACGCTGCTTAAGCCATATGAATCCCATGTACTCTCCCTGGTGCATGAGGCTACGCCCCTTGCTGAAATCAACGCCCGGAGTGAACTGCTGCGCTTCGACACCTTGAAGAGTGTCTATGGCCTGCTCAAAATCGGCCTGCTCTGCGATCGTCCGCAGCCGTCCCGTCAACCAACCCCGAACCCGGCCAGCTATGTTCCGACCACGTTCACATCTTTTGAAGATACGTTGACATATTATAACGGCAAATTCGAATATATTTACCGGGTGCTCTCCAAGGAAATCGGACCGGTTGCCCAGTCAATCCTTTTTGATGCCATTACCGCCATCATGGAATCTCTCCCGGCCTGTTTCCATAACCTGGAAATCACCGCTGATGGACGCATCGATGCCAAATCGACCTTGAAAAGCATCTGGTATGAAAATTTTGAAGAGCATAGCAATGAATTCCTTAAAGGCCTGGAAGAAATCCTCTATGCCGAGATATACGCTGTCAAGCGCCACCTGGGCAAAGAACATGAAAAGATAATCCTGCAATGGATAAGAGAACACGGCAATTAATCCGCCTGCGCCTGCAGCTTGTTTTCCTGGCTCTGCTTTTTATCCTGCTGCTGTGCAGTTAATGAAACCACTCATTCAGATTCTCGGAGCCACCGGCGTCGGTAAAAGCCACGTCGCCTGTGCCATCGCCAAAAAATTCCATGCGGAAATCATTTCAGCCGACTCCGTACAGATTTACGAAGGATTTGATATCGGCACCGACAAAATCGATCGCCAGGAACGCCGGAAAATCCCCCATCATTTGATCGATATCATCCAGGACTGTTCGCAATTCAACGCCAGCAAATTCCTGCAATTGTCTTTCGCCGCTGCCGAGCAAATCAGCGCCCGCGGAAAAATCCCCCTGGTTTGCGGCGGAACGGCCCTCTATTTCAGGGTTATGACCCAGGGTATTTTCGTGGAAAACAAGAATGACGAGACGCGCCGGCAATTAAAGGAAAGGGCGGCCCTTTCCGGCTGGCCGGTCCTGTGGCGCGAATTGCAGGCCATGGATCCCGATTATGCTGAAAAAATAGGCCCCAATGACAAGGTGCGCCTGGTCCGGGCCCTGGAAATTTATCATCACTGCGGCTTGCCCCCCAGTCAGGTCTTCAAGCATTCACGATCCCCCTTCACTGCGTACCGTTTCATCCGCATCGGTCTGGAGATGGACAGAAAAAAATTATACCAGCATATCAACCGCCGCGCCGAGCTCATGCTGGAAAACGGGTTGCTGGCGGAGGTCAAGGAATTATTGAAGCGCTACCCACCGTCATGCCCGCCTTTTAAGGCCCTGGGTTACAAGGAGATCACGGCCCACTTGCGCGGTGAAACCGATTTGCCCACCGCGCTCGAATTAATTCAACGCCATTCCCGCCAGTTTGCCAAACGGCAGCTTTCCTGGTTCAGACAGGAAAAGGACATCCACTGGTTCGCCCCGGAAAACATTGAAGCCATGTCCAGGTTCATCAGCCAATGCTTAGAGAAAAAGCCCTGATCTGCGGTCTGTTTTCCGTCCTGCAAAGGGAAACGGAGATCTCGGCCTGCATAATGGAGTTGCGGGCGCTATGCCAAACGGCCGGTGCCGATGTGGTCGCGCAAACCTGGCAGAAAAGGAATGCTCCGGACCGCAAGTATCTGATCGGCCTGGGCAAGGCCGAAGAGATCAAACTGCAGATAACCGCCAGCGCGGCCAACCTGGTTGTTTTTTACAATGTGCTCAGTTCACTGCAACAACGGAACATGGAAGACCTGCTGGGCGTCAAGGTCATTGACCGCAGCCGCCTGATCCTGGATATTTTTGCCAAGCGCGCCCGCAGCATTGAAGGCAAGCTGCAGGTGGAACTGGCCCAGCTGCTTTATCTGCTGCCTCGCCTGACCGGCAAGGGGGTGGCGCTGTCCCGGTTGGGCGGCGGCATCGGCACCCGCGGTCCCGGTGAAAGCAAGCTGGAAACGGACCGCCGGCTAATCAAGGACAAGATCTCGCGCATCCGCCGCAAGTTGGAAACCGTGTTGAAAAACAGGGATGTGCAGCGTCAGCGGCGGCGCAGTCTGCCGGTGCCGCTGGTTTCACTGGTCGGTTATACCTCGGCCGGGAAATCAACCCTTTTTAAAACCCTGAGCGGGGAAGCAGTCTATATATCAGACAAATTGTTTTCAACCCTGGATCCGCTGCTGCGCCGGGTCGACTTGTTCGACATCCGTCCGGGCTATTATTTTATCCTGTCCGACACGGTGGGATTCATCCGCAGCATGCCCGATGAATTATACACATCCTTCCAGGCTTCCCTGGAAGAAGTGCATCATGCGGACTTGCTCCTCCATGTCATCGATGTGACCAACCCCGATTGGCTCGGCCAGAAAATTGAAGTGGAAAAAGTGTTGAAGCAATTAAAGATTGCCGCGGAAAAAATCATTACCGTGTATAATAAAATCGATTTGCTTGCCGAGCGTGAGGCGCTGCTGAAAAAAAAAACCGGCGCGAAGTCTATGTTTCAGCGGCTAAACCTATGGGCATTGCCGCCTTGAAAGAGGAGATTTTTCAAAATTACTTTGCTGACTATGAACGGTTCCAGCTCGAAGTCGCAGATGAACAGAAGCTGGACGCCTTGAGCCAATGGGCCATTATCCTGGAAAAAAACCGGATTGACGGTGTTTTCCAGGTCGGGGTTTTAAGTTCACGGGAGAAAATGTTAAAATTCAAGGAAAAACACGGAGGTACGATTCAATGAAAGCCTTTTTGCCAGCGGCGCTAATCATGGTAACCATCGCTTGCGGCGGTATCCGACCGGTACAGATCGATTTCCATTTGCCGGTCATCCAAAGAAGCGACTTCACGGACAACTATTTTCTTCAGGGCTGGGAACAGCTGCAAGAAGGCGACAGCAACGCGGCCTACAAGTCTTTCCAGCTCAGTGACGTGGCCCTGGACAAAAAACAGACGGCTTTCGGCTATGTGTTCCTGGCCCGCAGGAAATTCAGTGCCGCAGCCGACCAGTTTGCCGCGGCCGTGGAAACAAATCCTGACAATATTGAAGCCGGCATGGGATTGGCCATGATCCATGAATTCGAAGGCCAAACGGCCGAAGCGTTCCAAGCCTACGGGAACCTGCTGATCAAGGCTCCGGAAGACGCATGGATTAAACTGAAATATGAGTCCATCCGCACAAACGCCACTCAGGAATTCCTGCTGGAGGCCGAGAATGCAAAACACACCGACAAGGCGAAATACATCCGGGCTCTGGAAAAGGCGGCCTGGTTCTCTCCGGATGTGACTTCCATAACGCTGCAGATCGCCGATTACTATTACGCTGAAAATGAGTGGCAGCGCAGTTTGCCCTATTATGAAGCCGTGCTCGAAAAGGATGTTCACAATGAGGCGGTCATGCTGAAACTGGCAGCTTTGTATGAAAAGAAAGAAAAATTCGATATGGCTCTGGTCACCCTGGACCGCCTGCTGGAGCTCAGGCCGGGCGATCCCTTCCTGGAATCTGAAAAAAAGCGCATCCGCGATGGCATTCAGGAAATGAATTTGCCGGAAAAATTCAAAAAGATCTTTTTCAAAACCGAAATCAACCGCGAGGAGCTGGCGGCGCTGATCGGCTATTATTTCGAACCGTTCATCCAGATGGACCGGGCGCCGGAGATCATCACCGACATCGACGGTTCATTTGCCAGGGAATACATCATCAAGATCTGCACTGCCGGCATCATGAACGCCAGGCCAGACCACACGTTCGATCGTTTTAGCGATCCCGATCGGGCTATGTTCGCCATGATCCTCAACTCCCTGATCCAATACCTGGAACAAAACGGCAGCCGGCTGAATTTCAACCCGCTGCCAAGCACATCATCAGCAACAGACCTTTCGCCGTTGCATAAAAATTATAAGCTCATCGCGTACTTGGTCAATGCCCAGATTCTGCCGCTCGACGCGGAGAACAATTTTAATCCCACGCGCCCCGTCTCCCCCGCCGACGTCATCTACGCCCTGAAAAAAATACTGCACGGTATCGGTGAATAGATAAAAACCTCACCCCCCCACCCCCTCTCCTAAAGGCGAGGGGGCAGCATTAAAAAACCCTATAAAAATCCATAATAAATTCAACTCTCCCCTTCTCCTTCAGGTACGCATCGTTATGCTGAGTTTTACGAAGCATTTGACGATGCCACTCCCCAATGCGGGGGGAAGGGGTTGGGACAACACAAATCATCCCCCTATCCTGGTGGATTTGATTTGTTTGTCCACCTTGGGGATGGGGTCAGACAAAAAAAGATCAGTAAAAAAAAAGGGCGGCTTTTCAGCCGCCCTTACAGTTTTTAAATAATGGAATTGTTTTACTGACCGCCGCGCAGGTCCTGCATGGAAAGGGTGTCTTTCTTGGTGAAGCCGGCGGGAACCGAGTACACACCGGCAGGAGCGGCTTTTTGGGTGATTTCCGACACCTGGGTGGTCACTTTCATGTCGGCGCCCATCATGTTCATGGTCATTTCCGAAGCGATCTGATAGCCGTTGATCTTGTCTAATTCGGCGATGGAGTTCTCGTCCATGAATTGCATTTTTGCAATGTTGGCATACATTTTTGAAAATGCCTTCCAGTCAAAAGGCACATTGGTCGTGGCCCAGACCTTCATTTTCATCTGCATCATGCTCATGCTCATGTCCACGTCATAGCCGTTGCAGTTCCAGCTGCTGATTTTCTTGGTTTGGCCGTTGGCGGTAACCTTCATGGTCATCTTCATCATGGCCAGCATGGGGGCCATTTCTTTCGGCACCAGCTTGGACATATCCAGGGGCAAAGCGGCTTCGATGTATGATTTTTCCTTGGGATTAACGATGAACATCACATTTTTAATCATGTCCAGGATCATGACCTTGTCCCCGGAAATATTAGCCATTTTGTTATTGCCAAGCCACAGTTCCGTAATCTCGTCCTTGGCCGGCTGGTTCTGGCCCATCATGGCGAAAGCATCGGTATGCACGTTGGACTTGATATAGATGTCAGCCGATAGCAAGACCGTAATAGCCAGAACAAGAAACAATACAAATAATATTTTTTTCATCAAACCTCCTATGGTGAATTATCATAGCGATATTGCGGGGTTTTGTCAAGCCGCAGCACAAACCATCCGCCGACTTTGGCGGATCTGGTTTGTCTGTCCCACGCAGGGGGGGAATAAATTATTACCGGTCAGGTTGTATTTTAAAACTTTTATGATATAATTACGTATACAGTTTTTAAAATGACACCCCCTTTTATATAGGAAGAGGAAGGAAAGGATGGTCCTTGTATCTCCCCTCTCCCTCCTTAGGAACATCTGCCACTTCCTTCCTCTTCCGCTTTTTTTAAATAAAATCGATTTCAACTCTATCAACTCAACCCCCATCCCCCTGTGATACGGGATGGCATCGCCGTATGCCTCGCAAAGCCTCAGCATGGCGATGCGTACCTTCTCTTGCGAAGAGAAGGGGAGTTTATGTCCCCGAAGGGGGGTGAGTTTTTATTCAGAGACCTAACGTCTAAGATTCGTTCTTTCCCTTGACAACACCGGTCAAATCAAACATAATCGGGTCCAGGAGCGCTCATGACTATGGAAGGCATCAGCGAATATCTAAAATCAATCAGAAAAGACTCTTCGTTCATCACGGCCGATGTGTTGGAACCTTTACCTTATGAAAATAAAAACCAAAACACGCGGGTGGAAATCATCAACCCCGAATTCACTTCGCTTTGCCCCAAAACCGGACTGCCCGATTACGGAACCATTCGCATCACCTATCTTCCCTGCAAAACCATCGTCGAATTGAAATCGCTGAAATATTACTTTCTGCAATATCGCAACGCCGGAATTTTTTACGAAAACCTGTGCCAACTGATTCTCGCACACCTGGTGAGCAAACTCGAACCGCTGGAAATGGTCATCGAAGCCGAATTCAGCTCCCGCGGCGGTTTGACGAGCAAGGTCAGTTTCGACTTACAGGAAATAAGTGATGGATTAGTGTAGTGTGGTAAAGGCCTGCGGTGACCCTTTTAATGATTAATTAGGGCATGAATTTTTTGTACCATTGTTTTTCTTGGCTTTTCCAATCACCATTCACTATTTACTTTTCCTAAATTCCTGTCTTTACATCTCCCTGGCCATCCACAAGCGCCTGCCTTTGCGGTAGTAATAAGTGATCAACGCCAGGTTGATCACAAGAAAGGCGCCAAACCAAACGGCGATTTCGGCATAGGGCACGGCTTCGCGCGTAAAGCGCTGCCAGTAAAAAACGCCCACCGGACGGGCCATGAGCAGTATGCCGGCGACCAGATAGATCATGCTCCAAAGCATGTACATAATGCCCTGCTTGGAGACGATCACGTGCTCGGGCGACAACGGGTTCGTCTCATTGGTTTCGATGCCGAGCACCAGCGAGAAGATGGTCAGGAAGACGATGGCCGGGGTCAGGAAAATCAAGGCGATGAGCCGGGTGAATCCGTCGAAATGCAATGCCAGGTCGCCCAGGCCGTATAGGCTGAAACCGACAAGCAGAAGCGGCAGCAGGTGGAAGACAAGCTTGAAGCGGTAGAATCTGGCCTTGTCGTAGGGAGAAGAAAGGATATGGACCTGACCTGGGCCCTCGTTGGGAATAGAGGTGAAGGTGAACCGCGAATTCAACCCGGAAACAATGAAAACGGCCATAATCAGGTTCAGATAGCAAACGAAGTTCTTTACCGATTGGTGCGGCAAGGGGATCATCTTCATGTTGATGACGAAAACAGCCACCAGGGCGCCGACGATAAGCAATTGCGACCACTGGGCGGGCGTGCGCAGGAAAGTCTTGATTTCCTTGCGCAACAGGGATCGATAGCTGTTCTCAATCGGCACGGGGCGCCAACGCGACTTGTAATAGCCCCTGCCGCCGCGGTTCAATTTGTCGAATAGCTGCAGATAGATTTTTTTCCGCAGCCAAAAAATAAGGGCCAGCAAACCCGTCACCAGCAGGATGAAGAGGGCGATGATTTTCCAGTAGGCGGCAGTCTTGCCGTCGGTGGTCAGACTCATGGCGCGAGCCAGCCAGGAAAACGGGAAATAATAGAAAACCTTCAGATCCAGCGAGCCCATGTAGCGCAGCACATTGTCTATCTCGCTTGGCTCCAGAAAACGCTCGGGCCGCAGCAGGCGCAGGAAGACGACAATAAAGGAAATAAGCATAATGGAAAAAACTGATAGGACGGGCTGCAAGCGGCGCACTGAAAAAAATGCCGGGATGACCAAGCCGAGCAAGATGCCGGCCAGGACGCCGGCGGCGATAAAGAGCAGAAAGGCCAGAACGACCTGCAGAATCTGGCTTGCCCCGGGTGCAAACCAGCGGCAGTAGAAGAACAGCACCGGCAGCGAAAAGAAAACGACCATCGCCGAGCTGTAGGCGGCCGTTTCCAGCATCTTCCATATAAAAGCGCTGCGTATCGGCATGGGCGTAGAAAACAAAAAATGCAGGTCGCGCGAGATGAAAAAAACATCGAGCGAGGTCAGCAGCGCCGACAGCAACAGCATGGAAAAAAGGGTCATATAGATCATCATCAGCAACTTTTCGGCCAGGAAGACCTTGAAGACCTGCGGGAATTCCTTGACTTCCACAAGATAGCCGAAGAGCTTGTTGAAAAAGAAACCGAGCACCAGCATAAAGAAAAGCCCCAGAAGCAGAAAGAGCAGAAATTTTTTCTTTTCGCCCCTTTTCAGGGAATTGCGCAGCTGCAGAAACTTAAGCTTCAGCAGGCTTTTCATGCTGAAGCACCGTCTGGAAATAGAACTCTTCCAGGCTTTCATTGCCGGCCAGCTTCATCAGCTCACCCAGGTCTCCTTGGATGATGATGCGGCCGTCGATAATGATGCCGATGCGCCGGCAGATCTCCTGGGCCAGGGTCAGGATGTGGGTGGCAAAAAGAACGGCCGTCCCCTGCCGGGCGATCTCCTTCAGGTACAGCTTGAACTTTTTCCCCACCAGCGGATCGATGGACACCAGCGGTTCGTCGAGAAGCAGCAGCTTCGGTTCGACGGCCAGGGCCTGCGCAATGATCAATTTCTGCCGCGTGCCGGCCGAATAATTTTCAACCAGTTCGTTGCGGTATTCTTCAAATTCGAAGTATTTGAAAAAAAAATCGATCTTT
Source organism: Candidatus Aminicenantota bacterium (assembly GCA_963770755.1). Lineage (GTDB taxonomy): Bacteria > Acidobacteriota > Aminicenantia > UBA2199 > UBA2199 > UBA2199. Next base: position 13,712 of record CAVYQZ010000004.1, read on the forward strand.
TCCTTTCTCTTGGCATAGGGAATCTTGTAGAGGTCCTGGTAAAAATTCAGATGCTCCTCACCGCTCAATTTGTTATAGAGAAAAGGCTGGTCGGGAACATAGGCGATCCGCCGCTTCAACTCGTGATGCTCGCGATGGTAGGTTTCGCCGTCAACCATGACACGGCCGCTGTCGGCGGCCAGGAGGCCGGCCAGGATTTTCAGCGTGGTGGTCTTGCCCGCGCCATTCGGACCCAGCAATCCGTAGATTTCACCGCTCTCCAGTGAAAACGTAATATCTTTCAGGGCCTCCCGCTTGCCGAATTTTTTACGCAATGATTTAATTTCCAGCATTCGGGTATTTTAGCATATCAAGCCAATTGAACGCCATAGACCGCCTTGAGCAAGGGCGGGGACAAGCCCCGCCCCTACCCCAAAATCACAATTCCCTGGCCAATCATGTTTTTTTGTAGGGGTAACCCTTGCGGTTACCCTGATTCTAAATGATAAATAAAAAATGGAAAGACACCTAAAAAAAGACTATTGGGATTTGTGAAATGAAACGAAATAATTTGGGGTCTTCTATTTCTCCGTGAACGTCCATACCCCATCCCAGTCAGACGGAGGATTCTCCAGCAGAAAGCGGCAGCGGTGGCAAAATACCTTGGCGGGCTGATCGTCAGGAATGGCTAAAAACAAAGCCAGGGCTCCGGCAAAGTCGCCGCCAAAGTATTTTTGCAAAGCTTCTTCAAATTTGGCCAGGCGTTCAGCCGACCCAGTCGGTTCGTTTCCTTTTTCAGCCACTACTTCAAAAATTTCTTCGGGGTTCATTTTACCTTTAACCCTAACCCGGTCGAGCCGGCGCAGAACCATCTCCCCCGCCGCCATTCCAGCGGCCATGGTTCCACAGATGATTTTTGTGCCATACTGTTTGTTGATCCCTTCCAAACGCGAAGCCAGGTTGACCGAGTCGCCGATGACCGTGTATTCAAAGCGCTTTCGCGAGCCAATGTTGCCGACAATGACTTCGCCGGAGTTGATGCCGATGCGCATGCCCAGAGCGGGCAATCCGTTTCTGACAAAATCAGCGTTCAAATCCAGCAATGCTTCCTGGCAGCGTATCGCGGCACGCATGGCCTGGACCGCCTGGGACGCGCAGGGCAACGGGGCTCCCCAAAAAGCCATGACCGCGTCACCCTCAAATTTATTTACAAAACCCCCGCATTCCATGATAACGGTCGTCATTTTTTCCAGGTAGGTGTTTAAAATTCCGACCACTCCTTCGGGGGGCAGGCTTTCCGACATGCTGGTGAAGCCGGCCAGATCGGAAAAGAATATGGTCACCAGTTTTTTCTCGCCGCCCAGGTTCAATCCCCGGGGATTTTTCAAGATTTCGGCCAGCAGCGAATCGGACAAATAGTTTTTAAACGCGTTCTGGATGAATTTTTTTTCGCGGCGCACGCGCCGGTAGCGTTCATAGACATCATGGGCGGTGGTCAATATTAATCCCAGGAATATCGGTAAAAAATTCTGGTCAAAACCGAGTTTGAATAAATAGATATTTTCGGCCAAAGCCAGCAGGATCACAACTACCGCTGCCAATACTTGCCAATAAATTGACTTTATCCGGAATAGCAAGACATTCAGAGCGGCAATCGCTAATATTATCAGGAGCCATTGCAGCCAGGCGGGCAGCACGCGAATGAAATCCCGGGCCAGGAAATTGCACAGCGCTGTAGCGTGCAGCTCAAAGCCCGAACCGGCAGCGTTAACCGGAGACGGCCGGTTGTCGAGCAGGCTGGTAGCGGTCGCCCCGATCAAAATGATTTTATCATTGAATTTTTCGGCCGCAATAAAAGGAGCCTGCCCTTCCTGCTGGCGCACCTGGGATTGGATCAGCGCGGAGATGCTGTAACGTTGAAAACTGCCCCGGGAATAAAATTTAAGGTTCACGCCCCCGTCAGCGGCGATCGGGATTTGCCTGGTTTCCAATTGCGGGTCGGCAAACAATGCCAGGGCCAGGGAAAAAGACGGGTAAACGCGGCCGCCCATGGCGATAGAATGATGCAGGCGGCGATAGACACCATCCCGATCGGGATTTTCAGCGACATTGCCACCGCCGCGCAAAGCCGCGAGAATGTTGGGTACAGGAACCGATTTTGTCCCTGCCTTGACCGGCATGCGGGAGGCGCTTGGGGCCGGTTGCATGGCAAACCTTGACAGATCGGTCACCGTCGTGACATTGTCGGTGAAAAACAACGGCATAAAGACGTTGCCGGATTTTTTCATGGAAGCGGCCAGCCATTCGTCCTCACCTTCATAGGGGCTGGGCTCGCTGAATATCATGTCGATGGCAATCGCCTTGGCACCGGCAGCGCTGAGGTAATCGATTGCCCGCGCATATAGACTGCGCGGCCAGGGCCAGGAAATATTCAATTCCTTGCTGTAAAAATCAAGGCTTTCCTGGTCAATTTCAGCCAGGATGACCGGGGCAGCGATGGACCGGCTGAAAAGACGTATCTTTTGATCATAGATTTTCTTTTCAAACAGGGATGTGAGTGGATAGCCCAGGCTGATGGTCAAAATAACGATCAGAACGGTCGAAAGCAGGTAACGGCGCAAATGATTAGCGGTGAACGCTTTTTTTGAAACGGATACAGCGGATGCGCATGTCACTGGCGGAAATTCTTTTCAGGGCATCACGGACGTAGGTCATGCGATTGGAGGCGGATGGATGGGCCGAAAACGCCTTGGCCTTTTTTTTCTCGATGGCCTGGCATTTTTTAAGCATGGCCAGCAGTGCCTGCGGATTGTACCCGGTCGCGGCCAGCAGATTCAGGGCTCCCAGGTCGGCGTTTTTTTCCTGGCCGCGCGAATACCCCTTCTGCAACAGGGTACCGGTTATATCCAAAACGGAATTTTTAAAAATGCCAAGCACTTCGTTGCTTGAACCCAGGGCCTCCCCGGCGGCGAAGGCTCCCAGGGACTTCATCCGCTGCGATTTGATGGCCTTCAAGGGATCCTTGCTGACGATATGCTGAATCTCATGGGCCAGGATGGCGGCCAATTCATCTTCGTTTTCGGCCATTTCAACGATGCCGCGGCTTAGAAAAATGATGCCGCCCGGAGCCGAGAGGGCATTGGCTTCAGCGCTGTCCAGGAGAGCGAAATGATAACCGCCGAAGATTTCCGGGCGCGCAGATTTCAGCACCAATGCCTTGCCGATCAAATTCAGATAACGGCTCAACGCCCTGTTTTTCCACAACGGGTACTGAGAAAGAATATTGGCTGCGACAGCGCGGCCGATATAGTACTCTTCTTCTTCGCTGATTTTATGCGTGGTTCCGGCGACCAAATCCGCAGCCTTTTTAGCCTTGTTCAGTTTGCTCAGGTTAATCGGCGATTTCCACGCTGCCATTAGCAGACAAAGGCAAACCAACAGCATTAGAGCCTTATAGCAAATTCTAAAATTTGTTAGCTCTTTAGAACAAATTTTGAATTTGCTATCTAAGGCTCTTATCCAGCTCTGCTGGGGCAGTTTTTTCATTTGAGCTTGCCCTCCCTGACGAAATCAGCCACGGCGGCATGGGGTACGTCCTGCTCCAGCACCCAATCGACAGCGGCAAAATCATATTCACGGCTGCCGCGTAGTTTTTTTTCATTGCCTTCGTTAAAACCCTTGGCAGCCAAAGCCAATTCTTCATCGCTGGCGCCTTTTTTATAAGGAACGGCTCCACTCAGGCTGGATTTGCTTTTCATGACCGCCGACCGGTGGATATAACCTTTCAGGCCGTTGACGTTTTTTACCAGATACCAACTGTCTTTGGTTTCGATCAACTCCAGGCGCGATCCTTTCGAAAGGGTCGTCAGGCTGCGGGATAGAAAGTCGGGTTTCGCCAATAGTTGTGAACGCAGCACTTGTACGAACAGGAATTTTTCGGCCAATAAAAAAGCAGCCATGGCCAGAAAGATCAGCAAACAAATTTTATTCTTCATCATTTCACCTCGGCAAAGACCGGTCGTACCTTTCAGGCAGGCTAAATTATAATGCAAACCTCGCATCATTTCAATGGTCGCAACCGGCAATGAGTCTTTTTTTTGTTGTATTTCATCCATTTTCGGTGTATAATGCATTTTTCCAACAAAACAAAAATCCACCATTTAATTTGGAAATTTGATTTCTTAGGAGAAGAACATGAAAAGAAAAATGATCAGTTTTGCCCTCTGCCTGGGGCTGGCCCTGACCATGGCCGCAGCCGACCAGCTTCCCAAACCTCAGAGCAAGGACGCCCTGAAAAAAATGGAAAAAGCCGACAAGGCCATCCAGAAGAATGACTTCAATTCCGCCTTGGCCCTGTATAACGAAGTCATCACCCTGGAGCCGGACTATGCTCCGGTATATTTTACCAGCGCCCGGCTCAATCGCATGATGGGAAACTTCGAACTGGCCATAGCTAACTTTGAAAAAGCCCTGCAACTCAAGGCGGATTTCACCATGGCCCTGAACGACTACATCCGCACGCTGCTGACTCTCAGCCAGAAAGCGGTCGAAGGGCGCGATCTGAAAAAGGCCGTTTCCTATTATGAAAAAATTGTCAATCGCAAAAATATTGAAGCCAGCCACCCCAAGGAACTTCAGCACGCCGCTTACCAATTGGGAAGCGTCGCCTATAGTCTGCAGGACTTCAACAAATCGATTGAAGCTTTTCAGCGCTTCCTGGCTATTCCTGAAATCGAGAATACGGCTCCGGTCAACAGCGCCCTGGCCAACTACATACTCGGCATCAACTACAGCCGCCTGAACCAGCCCGCTAAGGCTATTCCGTGCCTGCAAAAGTTCCTCTCCGGACCGCAAAATGAATCGACCACCCCGTGGCTGCCCACCTGTCACTATCTGTTGGCCAACAACCATTACCTCATCCTTGAAAAGCAGATTGCCCAGATCAAGGATGATAAAAGCGCGGACGCCTTGACCAGTTTGGAAAGCATCACCGCCGCCGCCAAGGCCAACACCGCGATCCAGCCGAACTTCATCAAGGCCATCGAACTCAAACCCGACCTCGAGGAAGCCTACCTGAAACTCGGCCGTTATTACTTTTTCTGCCAGGATTTTGACAATGCCCTGAAAACCTACAACGAACTCATCGCCAAGTTCCCCACTTCCCCCGACATGGCTGATTACAAATCCTTCATGCAGAACATTGAAAAGGAACGCGAAACCATTAAAAAGCTTCAAAGCAAGAAAAAGACCAAATAGCTGCTGCAATCGATCATTTTTACCCGGACTGCCTGACCGTGCCTGTCAAGTTGCGGAAAGGCCCCCCGGCAAGAAACCGCCCGGCATGGCGATTCTGGAAATGTTTTTTGACAGGCATGGCAAACCGCGGTATGATTGAACTGGCATGGTCACCCGTAAAAAAGATTCACCTGCGGCCCGGCGGCAACATCTGCCGCGCGGGCGTCGCTTGGTTTTGCCGCTGGCTTTGGTGGCCATTGTCCTGACCGTTTCCGCCCTGCTTTTTGGCCCCGCCCTCAAGCGTTCTTTTCATCTGCGCAGGCTCAAGAACTGCAACATCATCCTGATCACCCTGGACACGACACGGGCTGATCACCTGGGCTGTTACAATCCGAGTCGCGATCTGACCCCAAACATCGACGCCCTGGCCGCCGCCGGAACCGTATATGAGCGCTGCATTGCCCAGGTACCGTTGACCTTGCCGTCCCATGCCACGATCCTTTCAGGGACCTATCCCGCCTTTCACGGCGTGCGTGACAACGGCGGCTTCATCGTTCCCGAAAATTTGGAGCTCGTATCTGAAATCCTGCGCAAAAAGGGTTTTGCGACTTCCGCATTCATCTCTGCCTATGTTCTCCATTCCAAGTGGGGGCTGAAGCGAGGATGGGACTATTACGGCGACACATTCCAATACAACAAAATGAAGTCCATATCCCTGGACAACATCCAAAAAGTGGCCGGGGATGTACTGCCCGAAGCCGAGGCATGGCTGGAGCAAAACGGAAGCAATAGATTTTTTTCATGGATCCACCTTTACGATCCGCATTCACCCTACACGCCACCGGAGCCGTTTGCCTCCATGTACAACTCCAATCCATACCAGGGTGAAGTAGCCTACATGGACGCCGAACTTGGCAAATTTTTCGCTTTCCTCAAGGCGCATGGCCTGTGGGATAACACCCTGATCGTGGTGACGGCCGATCACGGCGAGATGCTTGGCGAACACGGTGAGGACGGGCACGGATTTTTCGTATACGAGAGCGCGGTGCATGTTCCTCTGATCATTCGCTCACCGTGGCATTTGCCCGTGCAGCGAGTAACGACGACCGTGGAGCACGTGGATGTGGTGCCCACGATTTTGGCCGCATTGGGAATCCCGGCCGGGAAGATGCCGCAGGGCCAGTCGCTGCTCGGATTGGCCTTTGGAGCCTCCAGCAAAGGATTCGGCCGGGCAGCAAGCGAGACATGGTATCCGCGGCTTCATTTTGGCTGGGCGGAACTGACGGCGTTCTACCAGGATGGCTTCAAATTCATCGAAGCGCCGCAAGAGGAATTATACGATATCGCTGGAAGCGGGCCGGCCGAAAATGACAACCTGCGGCTGAAACAGTCCGTCATCGCCAAGAAGCTGAAGGGAGCTTTGCGCGAGTTTCAGGCCCGGGTGGGCCGCAATTCGCTCCGGCCCGCAACCGGGATTAACTTAAGCCATGAAGACCGCGAAAAACTGGCCGCGCTCGGCTACCTGTCCACTATGGTTGACGTCTCGGAAAAAAACAGCCGGGTCGATCCCAAAAGCAAGATCCAGGTATTCAACAGCATGATGCGGGCGCGCGGTTTGCAGGAAGCCGGGCAGATCGGCCAGGCAATTACCCTCATGGAAGAAATCCTCGCCAGGGAGCCGGACATAATCGATGGCCGCATGCTGCTGGGCAATCTATATTTTAAGGAAAAGCGCCTTGCCGAGGCCCTGGCCGCTTTTCAATCCGTGCTCCGCCAAAAACCTGATTTCAATTTCGCCATGCTCGACGTGGCCAACACCTTGATCGCCATGAAGCAGTTTGACCAAGCCAAGAAAGAGATCAGCGCTTTCCGAGTCATTTTTCCCAAGGACGCAACCTTCCTGAGGCTGCTGGGCCAAGCGGAATTGGAGCGATTGCAATTTGATAAGGCATTGGACTATTTTCGCCAGGCCTTGGCGATAGACCCCGCATACGCGGAGGCTTATCTTAAGATGGGTGAGATATATTATCAGCGCCAGGATTTGACCCACGCTGAAAAATCCCTGTCCAAAGCCCAGGAACTGAACCCCGGCCTGGACAAAGTCTCATTCATCCGCGCCCAGGTGGCTGATGCGCAAGGAAACCTGGAACTGGCGCGAAAATCTTATTTACGCGAACTGGAGATCAACGAAAAGAACTTCAGTGCCTCGTTCAACCTGGCCCAGCTATACAAAAAACTGGGGCAAATGGACGAGGCCATGCGCTATTTCAGGCGAACCACGGAACTCCAGCCCGGTTTCAACCTGCCCTTTTTCTTTATCGCCAAGCACGAATTCGACACCCGAAGCAACCTGGACGAAGCGATCGTCATGTGCCGTCGCGGCGTAGCCATCCGGCCGGCGGACAAGAACACCCCGCTGGGCTTTTTCCTGCTGGCGGAAATTTATGGCTATCTGGGTGAATCCGCCAAAGCCAAGGAAAATTACAAATTGGGTCAGCGTGCGCTGGCCGCGTCCCTTGACTCCCCAAGATGAACGCGAACGCCTCTTTCTTCAATTGATGAACCAGATCAAGCTTGCCGTGGTTTTTTTTTCGTTATTCGTGGTCCTTTCTGCGCAAACCATGGAAGAGCTGGGGATCAGTCCGGAGCAATTGGAGGACAAACTTTTTTTCCTGGTGAACCAGGAACGGAGCAGCCGTGGGTTGCCCGAACTGCGTTTGAATCCGTTGCTGCGTTCTCTGGCCCGTGAGCACAGCAAAAAAATGGCACGGGAGAGGTGCCTGGCCCATGATTTCCCCGGCTATTACAGGCTTTCCGTCAGGGCCCGCAAAGCCGGCCTGCAGTTCCAGAGTATCGGTGAAAACCTGGCCGTTGGCACCACGTTTCTCATTCGCCTCTATCACCAACAAATGCTGACCAGTCCAGGTCACTGTGAAAACCTTTTGTTCAAGGATTTCACCGACTTGGGCGTAGGCATCGAGTTGAGCGGCAACAAGTATTATATCACCCAGGACTTTGCCAATCTTTACAAACCGTGAACCTTGGGGTTGCCCTCAATAATCGAGAATGACTGATTACATTATTTTTCATTGCAAAAATCCATAAAAACCTTATAATTACAATAAGGAATAAACATGTTTCGGGAAGAATTTCTACTCGCAGAAATTTGCGAAATAAAACAGATAATTGCGTTTTCCCAAATGGCCAGTTCTCGTAAATGCATGTCTGCACGGAGTTTTCGATTTGGCATGTTTTATGCTTCTCCTGTGTTGTCAACAGCAAAGGAGGCTGACATGAAAAAATTTAAAATTACTGTTCTAACCCTGGCGGTTGTCGGAACCGCCGCACTGGCTTTTGCCGTCACCACGGAGAAAACGTCCACGCCGGCCAAGCCCATTTCCCAGAGGGAATTGGTCCAGCGCTTCGGTTTCATCGACGAAGACGGCGACGGCATCAATGATCTTGCCCGCGATGCGGATAATGACGGCATCCCCAATTGCATGGACCCGGATTGGACCCGTCCCGAAGACGGCAGCGGCTACAAGAACAAGTACGGTTATATGCATCAGATGACCCAACACCAGAATCAGGGCAACGCCAGCAATTTCAATCACAGCTACAATTATGTCTGGAACAACAACTGGGGCGACGGCAACGGAACCAATGTCTGCAACAATACCGGCCCCAACGGCAGAATGGGACGCAACCGTAATTCCGGCAGAAGTCATTGAAAACCAAAGCAAGAATTTCGGCAAAAATCTCAGGGAGAGCCTGGCTCTCCCTGTGCCTTTTACTGATGCTATTTTCCAGTCCGGTCGTCGCCGACAGCTCGATCTCCTTTACGCCCTATCTTAACTACGACTACTCCAGCAATATTTTTTGGGATATGCTGGCGGTCAGCGATAGCATAATTTCCCCGGGATTGGAACTGAATCTTGATGCACGACAGTTCAATTTTTTCCTGAACGCCGGCAGTAAAATCTATCAAAACAACGATTACCTGAACCAAGCAATCTTTTCGGTCGGCTTCAATTATTATAAAATCCTGTCCAAGCGCATTTCCATTTTTCTTTCTCCTGAATTCAACCTGATTCAGTTCAAAGCCGACATGGCCTATTTGAATACCACCATTCCCAGTTTGACAATCGGGCTGAAACACATTTTATCAACCCAATTTTACAGTCGTATCGGGTTTAAATTGCGTTTCAGCAATTATCTGGAAGAAAATTCATATGACCGCTGGCGGGCGTCCGCTTTTGGAGAAATAAGCGCTTTTCTAAGGACCCAGACCACCCTGCGTCTCACCGTGGGCATAAACACCATTTATTTCCCCCATATCGTCACGCAAATCCCGACAGCCTCAGTCCAATCGACGCGTCACGTATCCGTCGCGGCGCCGACGGTGACAGGCATACGTCGCCGCGGCAGACCCGATCAGCCAGCACCGAATCCCCCAGCGCCAGAGCCTGAACCCGAGATCCCGCTCACCACCGTCGACCTTTCGATTCCCCAGCCTTTTATCATCTTCAGGGCCGCCCAGGGCTTGGGCTACAAGAGTGGATTGATCGCCGAGATACAGTTCAGAAAAAACCGCGACCTCCTGCAAGGATTTGACCCTCTGACCATAGACGAATGGGCACTGCAGCGGATGGATGAGGATTTCTTTTGGCAAGGGGCGCGTTTTTCCCTCGCGTTGAAGACCGAAGCTGTTTTGAACATGGAAATCGCCATTGATTTCTCATATTATATGAAAGAATATAGCGGGTTGGATGCCTTGGATATGAATGGCGACCCTGTCCTGCCGAATATTTTCCGCAAAGACAGGCTTTCCCAGGTAATCGTGAAACTGGCCAGGTCATTGGGCCGCTTCGCTTTCTACATCAACGGAAGCTACCGCAAAAACGTTTCCAACGATTTGTATTTCCAGTATAATTTCTATACAATTTCCGCGGGCTTGGATTATGGATTTTAAAATGAAAAGAATAAAAATATTATTCACCTTATTTCAACTCCTTGCCGTCATGCCCATGTTGACCCAAAGCTCCGGCTTTCATTATTTCGACCACACGAAATTGACTGATATCCAGGGCATGGTACTGAACATCGATTATGCTCAGGTTTACGGAATAAAATCCTCATTCCTGATGATTTCCATCCAAAGCGAAGACCAGCGCCTGTTCCAGGTCGAAGTTTGCCCGCAATGGTTTTTCGCGGCCGATATCGCCGTGGGCATGAAGGTTCATATACGCGGTTCCCAGCTGGAAACTTCCGCCGGGACTCTTTACCTGATTGCCCAGGAAATTTCCCTTCAGGGGGAACGGATCACCCTGCGGGACAGTAAGGGCTTCCCCCTGTGGAGCCGGAGTGGAAATGGACACGGGACCCGCATGGGGCCCGGAGGCCGCGGCAAAAGGTGAAAGTTTCCGCCAAGTATATCCTCATTCTTTTTATATTAAGTATTTTAAGCATTACAATTTTTTATTTTCTAAATTTAAAAAACCGCCGGGCGATTGAAACCCGCACCCTGGAATTGGCCGTATCCGAAGGCAAGACCATCGAGAAAGTACTGAGCAGGGCCGCCGTGGGCCTGCTGGAAAAAGGAGAGTCCGATCTGGTCCACTTCATGGACGAAATATTCGTCAATGACCAGGTTGTCTACGTGGCCATCAAACGTTCAGGCGTCTTGATGCATGCGGCATCCAAGTATGAAGGTTATCTTCCTCTTGAAAATGAATTCCAGAGCGTAAAAACATTCGATTCGCCTCTGGGTGAGATCATCGAAGTGTCCGCCGCCATGAAAGATCGTTCCGGGCTCAATTTCACGGCCCATATCGGCTATTTTTTTTCCGTGGTCGATGAAATTCGCAAGGCCGCTAAAAGGAATTTTTTACTGTTGACCTTACTGCAGGGGGCCATCATCCTGCTCATTGTATTCTTTCTCTCCAGTTTCAACCGCCAAATGCTGCGCAAGGAAATGGAAGTCCAAAAACAGAAGGAAGAAAAAGAAAAATTCCAGGAAATATCCCTGATCACGTCCGGAATCAACCACGAAATCAGAAACCCGTTGAACTCGATTTACCTCAGTTACCAGATGCTGGAGCCCTTGCTTGACCATGCCGATCCGGAAATCGTTTTTCACAGTGACACCCTCAAAAGGGAGATCAAACGAATCCAGGGGATTATTGAACGCTTCTCCAATTTAAGCCGGGCCATCGCCGTGGACCGCGAGGAAATCTACCTGGATAAATTTTTCGCGGACATGCAGTCCGTTTGGGCGGGAATAGCGATGCATACTGAAATCAACCAGCACCACGAAGCGCAAATGAAAATCAACACCGACCGGAGACTGCTGACTCAGATCATGGCCAATGTGGTCGGCAATGCGGCCGAAGCCGGAGCCCGTCATGTCGATATTGCGGTCACGGCGCAAAAAGGCAAAACAGTTTTTTCAATCAAGGATGACGGGCCCGGCATACGTAAAGAGCACATGAAATATATTTTTGACCCCTATGTCTCATTCAAGGCAGGTGGCAGCGGCATCGGGCTGGCTTTGACAAAAAAAATGGTGCTGCATTTGGGCGGCCGGATTGAAGTGGAAAGTGTTGAAGGCCGGGGCACGGAATTCCTGATTTCTTTGTGATACAATCTGATCCATGGTCAAAAATTCGCATATACTGATCATCGAGGACGAGGAAGGGGCCCTTCGGACCCTGGAAAAATTCTTCTCAAAAAGCGGCTATTCGACCACCGGTTCAGTCAGCGGCGAAGATGGCCTGGCTCAATTCCTGGTCCGTACTCCGGAAGTCGTCCTGCTTGACTTCAAGTTGCCCGGAATGAACGGGGAACAGGTATTTCTCAAAATGAAAGAAATCAACCCGATGATTCCGGTCATCATCATGACCGCGTTCGGGGAAGTGGACCTGGCGGTCAGGCTGCTCAAGCTCGGAATTTTCTACTTTGTCACCAAACCTTTTGAACTGGATATCCTGCTGCATTTGGTTCAGGAAGCCACGGGAAAGACAGTTCTGGCAAGAGAAAACATCCGCTTGCAGGAAAAGTTGCAGGGCAGGTTTTCATTTGAAAACTTCGTTTTCCGTTCGGAAATCATGGCGCAAACCTTCAATATGGCGATGCGCGTGGCCGATTCCGAGGCAACGGTCCTCATCAAGGGTGAAAGCGGCACCGGCAAAGAAGTCCTGGCCAACATCATTCATTACGCTTCGGCTCGGAAGAATGGCCCGATGATCAAGGTCAACCTGGCCGCCCTGCCGGCGAGCCTCATCGAAACCGAGTTGTTCGGCCATGAAAAGGGCGCTTTCACCGGGGCCGACAGAAGCAGGAAAGGCAGGTTCGAAGAAGCCGATGGCGGAACGGTCTTCCTCGATGAGATCGGTGACCTGCCCATGGAAACCCAAGTCAAGCTTCTGCGTGTGATCCAGGAGCGCGAAATATTCCGCCTGGGTTCCAACAAGCCGGTGCCCATAAATATCCGCATGATTTCCGCAACCCATCGTGACTTGGCTGCGGAAGTGCAGCTCCGAACTTTCCGGGAAGATCTCTTTTTTCGCCTCAATACCATTATCATCGGCATGCCCGCCCTGCGTCAGCGCAAAGAAGACATTCCATTCCTCATTGAATACTTTCTCAACAAATTCGCGGCCAGGGAGAAGAAGGCCGTACGCGGCATCCAAAAAAAAGCATTGAATTCATTAATGAAATATCATTTTCCCGGCAATGTGCGCGAGCTCGAAAATATTATTGAAAGGGCCGTGATCCTGAGCCGTCACGAAGAGATCGGTGAAGAAGACTTGCCGGTTTTTACAGCCGCAGGCGATTCGCTGGCGGACATCGCCGCAGCCAAAACTCCATTTCCTGAAAAGATCCGGAAGTTAGAAAAAAAATTGATCCTGGAAGCGCTTGAAAGAAACCGCTTCATCGGAACAAAAACCGCCAGGGATTTGGGCCTCTCCGAATCAACCCTGCGCTATAAAATGGAAATCCTGGGCATTAAAAACCGGCCTGAACCTTAAATTATTTTGTCGGGTCGAAGCCAAGCAAGTGGATTTTTTCGTACCAGTTCACCAGGCTGGCCAGGGCGGCGTACAGCATGACCACGGTCACCGACTTGATGACGATTTTGTACCATGATTTCTGCGCGTATTCCTCAAACAACACTTGCAAACCCCTCATGACGATATAACACGCAATGGCAAACAGCGTATAGTTCATTTTTCCTCCTTTTTTTATTTCAAACGAAGTATGCGATCATTCACGGACCAATGTCAACTCTGTGATTTCAGAGCGCGATAAAAAACGCATGGGCGGTCCCCAGGTGCCGGTTCCGGAACTGGTGTAAATATGGGAGTGGCCCAGACGGTACAATCCGGAAGGATACTTGTAGATCAGCCAGACCAGGAAGTCCATGGGCGGAATCTGTCCGGCGTGGGTATGCCCCGAAAGCTGCAGGTCGATACCCTGCTTCACGGCCCGGGCAAAACCTTGCGGGCGGTGATAGAGAAGAATTTTAGGAACCATCGCGTCGGTCGAGCGCAGCGCCGTGGCCAAATCGGGACCGGGAAATTTAAAACTTTTGCCGGCATCATCGTCCAACCCGATGATGTCCAGTTTGCCCTCAATACTCCAGGACTGGTTGCGTAAAACCCGCCAGTTGCTCCTGCGCGCCATTTCCATAAAAATGTCGAGGCCGGCATAGAATTCATGGTTGCCGGTGACGGCCACCACCCCGTGTGTGGCTTTAAGTCGCATCAGCAATTGGCAGTAATCTTGGCCCCGGCAGATGTCTCCGTCCAGAACGTCCCCCGTCACGCATATCAGATCGGGATTCAGGCTGTTGACCCGGGAGACGATCCATCGCAAACGATTAATGGAAGTCAGGTTGCCCAAATGCAGATCGGACAGATGGACAATGGAAAAACCGGCTAATGCCGCCGGCAGTTTGCGAATCGGAACCTCAATTTTCCTGAGCACAGGATCGCGCTGCGCATTAAAGATGGAAATTCCCGATACCAGGGAAATAATGATTAAAGCCCCCAGGACCAAAGAATGACGGCTGCCCGGAAACAGCCAGGATAGCAGGGCTTCCAGCAGCAGGAAAGCCATGGCGATGGCCATGACCCCCAGCCAGATCGAACCAATAAAGCGCAGCAGGGCTATCGGCTTCTGGCGGCTGAGAAATTCGGCCAGAAAGAAACTCAAGGCCCCGGCCAGCATAAACAATTTCAGAGCCAGGCGTTGGCCGGCCGGCAAGGCCAGCCCGGAGGCGATGCGCTGGTATACAAACCAATGCATGCCGCCATAGACACTCAAGGCGATGATAATGAATATGACAAAATACAGTTTGGGCATGAGACTCCTCAGTCGCTGATTTTTCGATGGGGAACGCAAATTTGCGTTCCTGATAGCAGTCTAAATCGTAATGTTTCCTCCCCGGCGCATTACGGTTTCCTGCCGATCATCAGCGAGGCGTCAAACGGCGTCGCCAGATGATCAATTTTCTTCAAACCGGCGCCGCGCATCCAGTCGCGCACTTCCGTGCGGGTGAAGGTATCGCCCCGGGCCGTGGCCACCAACATGTTCAAGGCAAAAAAAGCTCCGACCGCCGGCCGGGTACGTTCCGGGTCCATGATGAAATCCTGGATGATCAGCTGCCCACCGCGGTTCAACGACTTGGCCGCCCGGACAATCAGGCGCCGGTTTTCCTTGGCACTATTCATGTGCACAATGGCCGACAGCAGGACCAGGTCATAGCCTTTCCCCCAATCATCCTGACGGAAATCACCGGCAATAAAATCTATTCTTTTTAGCAATCCGCCCCGGCGCACGTATTCCCTGGTCAGCGGCAACACGTCGGGCAGGTCAAAGGCCGTGACGCGGATATTTTTTTTTGCACGCGCCAATGCCATGGCATAGGCGCCCGAGCCGGCGCCGATATCGAGGCAGTGGAAAACAGTTGCCAAAGAAAGCTGCTTGACGATGATTGGCGCCTGACGCGAGGCCCTTTCATGCATGGCGGCGATAAAGCCCGGCAAGCGTTGTTCAGCGGCGGCTCCCCCTTTCCTGATATATACCGTAGTACCGCGGCGTACGGCGTCGCTCAGGGTATGCCAGCTCTGCCACTGATTGAGGGAATGGGACAATCCGGCCATGAAGTGGGGCTTCCCGGATACTAAAAAATCGCGCGCGATTTTTGTATTGGCGAATTGGCCCCGGGCTTTCCGGACCAGACCCATGGCACACAGGGCGTTGAGCAGCCGGTCCGTGGCCCGGGCATCGGCATCAATGATTTTCGCCAGCCGCTGCGACGTCATCGCCTGATCGCCCAATCGTGTAAAAAGGTCGAGTTCAAAAGCGGTCAAAATAATCCGGCTGCGGCGAAAGCCATACACAGCCTCACGCAACTGTTCCGCTGACGTAATGGGCCCATTTTCCATAGGGATGCTCCTTGTTCCGGATTTGATTTTCATAGATTCGGGAACAATTCACGCAGTATTTTTAGCGATTCGGGAAACAGGCCTTCAAGCGGAACATATTCCCATTCCGCCTTCACGATCAGCCAGCGGTCATCCTTGCGCAACCGGCAGCGAAAGCGGTAGTTTTCTCCGGAAAAACGCACCATTTTGCGAAAGGCCTGGGCGGCGCCGCTGGACAACGACACGTCGATTTCCAGGGAGGCGTCGCGGGCGTCCTCGAGTACAATACGTGAAGACAGAACATGGATCACGATGCCGCGGTAGCGGCTGAAATATGCCTCGACCAGGGCCGCGGTTTGATCCCGGTCGCGATTTTCAAAATCGCGGTAGTTTCCAGCCAGGTGACTGATCACCCCCTGCGCATCTCTCTTTTCAGCATGGACCGCCATGTCGGCCACCATGTCGGCAATGATCTCGGTTTCCGTTTTTTGCCGGCAGACAACTAACAGCCAAAGGCAAAATGGGATGATAAAAAATAATTTTCCTGCCTTCATACGACCACCAGAACTTTCTTAGGAAAAAGACCGTGTGCATTAAACGGCGAAACTTTCTGAAAATCAGCCATTCCGGTCATTGAAACGTTAATGCCATATGATTTGTCCCTGTTCACAAATAGTTTTTTATGCATTCTGACAATCGTTTAACAGCTTCAACCAGTTGTTCCTTTGACGCATAAGAAAAATTGATTCGCATATGATTCTTTCTGGGATTCTCTCCATAAAACACTTCTCCGGGAACAAAGGCGACCTTGAACTTAATGGCAGCTGAAAAAAGAGTCTGGGTATCAATATGTTCAGGAACGGTTACCCAAAGAAACAGTCCCCCTTCGGGTTTTGTCCATGAAACGCCGGTTTCCTTCGGAAAGTGGATCGTGAGAGTATGTAGAAACAATTCGAGTTTTTCCCGGTAATAATGACAACATTTTGTAATATGGGCTTCCAGATCCATCTGGGTAAGGAAGGCCGTGCACATGTCCTGGTTGTATTTTGGAGTATTGAGGATGTTTCCCTCCTTGATATTGGTCATCTTTTCAATGACCTCTTGGGGGCCAATATTAAAGCCCACCCGAAGTCCAGGACAGAACAGTTTGGAAAAAGTATACAGTCCAATGACATGGTTTCCTTCACGTTGCTGGTCCAGAGCATAGATAGAAGAAATCGTCTCGCCGAAATAACGAAGATCCCTGTATGGGCTGTCCTCCACTACCGGCACATCATATTCATAGCTGAGATCAAGAAGCTGTTTACGCTTTTCCAGGCTCATCGTAATGCCCGATGGATTTTGAAAATCAGGAACTACATAAATGAATTTGGGGGGATGTCCTTCTTTTTTGAGTTCGTCCAGTTTTTGCCGAAAGCCGTTAATGTTCGATCCATCTGATTCAATATTGATTCCCTCAAATCTCGGCCTTTGCATTTTAAAGGCAACGATAGCTCCGGCAAAGGTGGGTCGGTCCATGAGCACGGTGTCCCGGGGGTTTAGAAACAACCGCCCCAGAAGATCCAGTCCGTGCTGACCCGAAGTGGTCACCAAGATATTTTCATCCCCAACGTCAATGGCATCTCTTTTTAGGAATTTCCTAATGGCACGAATCAAACTGCCTTCTCCGGGAATGGCCGAGTACTGCATGATTTTTTCGGTATTTTCCGCCAGTATCTTCTTTGAAACGGACTGGAAATCGTCGGTTAAAAACATACGGGGTGAAGGTAAACCTCCGGCTAAAGAGATGATTTCCGGATCATTCAATAAGGATAGTGTTTTTCCAATGGAATATCCGCCGTAGTCTTTTATATTTTCAGAAAAGCGGCCGGCCCATTTTTGTTCCATGGACAACTCCTTGAAATTAATAATTAATATATTTTCTATTCATAAGAACTGCCGCCGAATTCAGCTCTGATGCCTTTTTTCATCAAGTCCATACCATCTTGGCTGGCGCGTAGGCTCTTGTAAAAAATGACATCGCCAATTTTATCCGCGGCCGCGTTCCGGTCCTCTTCGGAGAGAAAATAGGTCGCCATGGTGTCCATCTCCCTGGCTTGGCCGTCACTTTCGTATTTAAAGGTCATATCCGTTCCGCTTTCCAAAACCTTGTGCATGTTTTCTGTCCAGTTGAAATTTTCCATACCCAGATCGGGATTGATGTAGACGTGGGCCGAGAAGCTGACGCCCTGAATACCGCTGGCTTTCAGCTCTTTCGAGGCCTGAATGAAGGTTTCCGCGCTGGCGCCATTCCCGATGTTGATTTCATATATGGGCGATGTGCCGTCATCACGGAGATACTCTTTCATAATGTTCAGAAGCATGCGCAACTGCATGAGATTCTGGGTTGAAAGCAACATGGAAACTTTGATATGAATATTGGCTATGTCTCGGCCGTAATAGCATATGGCCACAATGGTACTCCAACTGGGATTGAGGAAGAAATTGGACCCTGTGGTCAGGGCCGTTCGTGTAATACCGTCCAGATAAACGAGATGATTGTCATTGGCCACCTCAATGCCGCCGAAATTACCGAAGAATGTGCCCTGATTTTTCAATAGGAGCCGAGATTGGGAATCGTCTACTTTTATTCTCTCAAAGGTTTTTCCGGTCAAAGATTCCAGCTCTTTGAAACGGCTTTCGGGCTGGGGAATGCCGATAAGATTGGTGTTACAGAATTTGGAAACCTTCATGATGTTCTCGGCCATGGTCAGGGTTGCTAGAAGATCGCCGTTGTACACATAATTATCGCTGAGGGCTACCACTGAAATCATCTCGTTGGGAACAAAACACAGTTCTCCGGACTGGCTGCCTTGGGCGATTCGCTTCATGCATTTGTGAGTGACCTTGGCACCCTGAAATCCCGACACCTGGCTTCTTGCGGTCCCGAATTTCTTATCATAAATGATATGGTTCTTTCTTTCAAAATCTTCCACTTTGGGGAAAGACTTGACCATTTTTACGGCCGCAGCAATCATCTCTCCATAACCCTTTTCCTGGAGGATGCGTTTGCGGGTTTCAAAGTCACGCATGGTTTCGATCATGTTGTCGATTTTTTTGGCACCGCCGTGATGGGATTTTAAAGCATCCATAGCTTTCATGTCATTTTCCGATAAAAGGGCATAATGCATTTTTAACCTCCTAGAAATTCAAATGTATTTATTAACTGAATGTGGCACAGTGCCATCCATTGCAATCCGATGGTTTTCCAGGCTGAACACCGGTCAATTTGGAAATGACGTTCGACGCCGACGGAATAAGATTTGCTCATGGTTATCTCCCAAATAAAATATTTTGTCGGCCTGAATTTACCGTTCCTACTGGATTCGCGTCACCCCCAGCCGCGGCGTGGCTACTTTTATGACCATTTTTTTTTAATAGCATATGAAAAATTAAAAGTCAAACCTTAAAATCGACGGACACAATCTTGACACCATCGCAAAATAGTTTTAAATTACTGAACACGGATGGCACCGATGCCAAACGTGGCAGCTGGAATGAGGAAAGTCATGCAAGAATCGATTTTATTTTATTCGACCAACCGCCGGGCCGACCCGGTGACGTTTCGCGAAGCCCTGCTCAAGGGATTGGCTCCGGACAAGGGGTTGTTCATGCCGCAGCAAATTCCCGTGTTGACAGCGGAAGAAATTTCCCGCTTTGCCGGCCTGCCCTACCATGAAATCGCCTTCACCGTCTGCAGAAAATTTCTTCAGGGACAGATCCCCGAAAAGGACCTGGCGGCACTGACAAAAGAGGCCTATAATTTTCCGGTTCCCCTGCAAGCCGTGCAGGATCGCCGCTATGTCATGCGCCTGGACCAAGGCCCGACCGCCTCGTTCAAGGATTTTGCCGCACGCCTGATGGGCCGCTTGATCCATTATTACCTGCGTCTGGAAACTAAAAATCTGCTCATTTTAACCGCCACTTCGGGAGACACGGGCAGTGCCATCGCCAACGCTTTCTACGGGCTGGACAACGTCCAGGTACTGGTCCTGTTCCCGGAAAAGGAAGTGACGCCGCGTCAACGCCGGCAGATGACCACCCTGGGCAATAATGTGAAGATCATCGCCATCGACGGCAAGTTTGACCATTGCCAGGCACTGGTCAAAGAAGCATTTTCCGACAGCCAACTGGATTATCTGCCACTGTCTTCGGCCAATTCCATCAATATCGGCCGGCTGGTTCCGCAAATAGTTTATTATTTCTACGCCTACTCGCAATTGTGCCGCTTCCCGGGCGAGACAGCTGTCTTTTCGGTACCCTCGGGAAATTTCGGCGATATGATGGGCTCGCTTCTGGCCATGCGCATGGGACTCCCGGTCAAACGCCTGGTCATCGCCACCAATGAGAATGATGAATTTCCCCGTTACCTGGCCAGCGGCGCCTATCGGCCCATTGAACCTTCACGCAATTGCATTTCCAGTGCCATGAATGTCGGCCACCCCAGCAACCTGGCCAGATTGATCGATCTCTACGGCGGCCGCATGGACGAAAAGGGCGTCATCCACGACGACGCCGACCTGGATCGCATGCGTCGTGAAATTTTCGCCGTCAGCGTGGACGACAATGAAACACGGCATACCATCCGCAGCGCCTATAAACAGCACGGCCTGCTGCTGGAACCGCACGGCGCCGTCGGTTGGGCCGGGTTGGAGAAATATGTGCAGCAGCATGGCGAAGCCAACGACCAGTTGTGCGTTTCCCTTGAAACCGCCCACCCGGCGAAGTTTCCGGAAGAGATCAGGGCCATCCTCGGTTTTGATCCGCCATTGCCGCCCAGCCTCGAAGGCCTCGAGGCCAAGGAAGAGTCTTTCATGCATATGGCCAATGATTATCCCCCATTCAAGGAATTTTTAAAAAAACACTATTCCTGAGCTTTTCAGCCAAAGAGGAACACATGAAAACTATCATCATCCTGGCCGACGGCATGGCCGATTATCCTATCGATCGCTTGGGCGCAAAAACTCCGCTCATGGCGGCCCGCACCCCGGCCATCGACCAGCTCTGCGCCCAAAGCCGCTGTGGTCGACTGATCACCGTTCCCGATGACATGCCCCCGGGCAGCGAAGTCGCCAACCTTTCGGTTCTGGGCTACAATGTGCGCCAGGTGTACCAGGGCCGGGGCGTCCTGGAAGCTGCCAGCATGGGAGTGGAACTCGCCGCTGACGATCTGGCCATGCGCTGCAACATCATTTGCATGGAAAACGAAAAGATCAAGAACCATTCGGCCGGTCATATCAGCAGCGAAGAATCACTGCAGCTGGTCAAAGCACTGAACAAGGAGCTTGCCGGTCCTACGATTCGATTTCACCCCGGGTTCAGCTACCGTCACCTGCTGGTCATCAAGGGCGGGCAGAACGATTTCGAGTGTACACCGCCCCATGATGTTCCAGGTACGCCGTTTGCCGAGGTCCTGCCGCGGGCCAAGGCCAAAAAAAGCTCCACGGCCAAGCTGCTGACCGACCTGATCATCCGTTCCCAGGCCATCCTGGGCAGCCACCCAGTCAATCTGCGCCGCAGGGCCAACGGCAAGGACATGGGCAATTCGATCTGGCCCTGGTCGCCCGGGCACCGGCCGCAAATGAAGACCTTCCAGGAATTATACGGTTTGCGCGGAGCCGTCATATCGGCAGTCGACCTGATCTTCGGCCTCGGAGTCTACGCCGGATTGACACCGGTCAGAGTCCCGGGGGCCACGGGACTGTTCGACACCAACTACGAAGGCAAGGCGCAAGCCGCTTGCAGGGTTTTAAAAGAAATGGATTTCGTTTTTCTGCACATCGAAGCCATTGACGAGGCCGGGCATGAGGGCAACGTGGAATTGAAGGTACGCACCATCGAAGATCTCGACCAGCGGGTGATCAAGCCGGTCAACGAATGCGTGGCCGCAATGAATGAGCCGGTGACCATCGCCCTGCTTCCCGACCATGCCACTCCCTGCGCCTTGCGCACCCACACCCGCGACGCGGTGCCTTTTCTTATTTATCGCCCCGGGGAAAAACCCGACGGCATTTCAGAGTTCAACGAAGAAACATGCCGGTTGGGGAGCTACGGTTTATTGCAAGGAGATGAATTTATCAGAGCCTTGCTCAACAGAACGTAAAGGATTCCACGTGTTGGCGTTCGTGTGAACAACCGCAATAAATGAAATGAATATTTAGAAAAAATCCATTCTCCCTGAAGAACGGATTGAAAAAAAAGCCAGCTTTTGTTCTAATTTAAAAATGACAATTCTGGATTGGATAATCATAGCCGCAACGGTCTTCCTGGTTATCTACATGGGCTACCGGCTCAGCCGCAGGCAACACGATGAAATCGACTACTTCTTGGGTGGGCGCCGGATCCGCGGCTGGCCGATCGGGTTATCACTGCTGGCCAACCAGGTCAGCGCCATCAGCCTGGTCGGCGCCCCGGCATTCATTGCAGTTAAAACCGGCGGCGGCCTGCGCTGGCTGCAATACGAACTGGCCGTTCCCCTGGCCATGGCCGCGATCATTGTCTTTCTGTTGCCGCTCTACCGCGGTTCCCGTTCCATTTCCATCTATCACTACCTGGAGAAGCGCTTCGGTCCCACTTTGCGCCTGATGGTTACCCTGTTCTTCCTGCTCAGCCGCAGCCTCGGCTCCGGAGTTGTCCTGCTGGCCACGGCCTACGTGACTTCTGTCTGCCTCGACATTTCACTGCTTGCAGCCCTGGCGGCCATCGCCCTGGTCACCCTGGTCTACACCACCATGGGAGGTATCATGGCCGACATATATACCGACATCATCCAGCTGGCCATCCTCTGGACCTCGGCCCTGATCTGCATCATCATCCTCGTACGCATGCTGGGTGGCATCCCGGCCCCCCTGGCCTCAAGCGAGCCCGGCCGCTATGCAGTCATCGTCACCGGCGGAGGCGCCGGCAGCACGTTCTCTTTCTGGCCGATGCTGCTGGGCGGGTTTTTCCTCTACCTTTCCTATTACGGCTGCGACCAAAGCCAGGCGCAGCGACTGCTAACCGCTGCCGACCACGGGCAGGCCCGGCAGGCCCTGCTCATCAACGGCCTGCTGCGCTTTCCGATCGTCGCCACCTACTGCCTGATCGGATTCCTCATGATCCCCTTCCTGGCCTCGCGTCCGGCCTTTGCCGCGCAAATTGTCGGCTTGCCGCCCGATTACATCATGCCGCACTTCTTTCGCTCGTTCGTCCCTGCAGGATTCCTGGGATTTGTGATCGCCGGCATTTTCGCCGCCTCTCTTTCCAGCCTCGACTCAGCTCTCAATTCCCTGAGCGCCGTCTCCTGGAACGACGTACTGCTCAAGCTCAGGCCTGGCCTGAACAACTTGCAGCAAAGGAAAAAATTGCTCGTTTCCCGGTTGCTGACCTTTTTATGGGGCGGGATGGCATTCCTGGCCGCCTGGGCCATGGCCGACTCGGGTGAAACGGTGATCGAGATCGTCAACAAGATCGGCTCTGCTTTTTACGGGCCGATCGCCGCGGTTTTCATGGTCGGCATCCTGGCCCCACAGGTAAGGGAACGGGCCGCCTTCTGCGGTCTTTTGGCCGGTTTCGGCACCAATATCTACTTATGGGCCTTTCACAGTACGACCGTCTCCTGGCTGTGGTGGAACGTGGCCGGATTCGGAATCACCACAGCAGTAGCCCTGGCGCTGTCCCACAGCGGTGTGCCCGGGCCAGGGCGCAAGAAGACACACTCGGCCTGGTCGGCAAAGGACCGCCAGGCGGTCCTGATCATGGTCATGTGGTCCGCCCTGATCATGATGCTGCTGTTGGCATTGCAAATCATTCTGTCCGGCCGCTGAAGTTCAAGGGCCGGGAACGGGGCGGCAGTCCGCTTCTCTCTTCTATATCAATACCCCTTCGGTCCAGCCGAGCTTGACCAGTTCGATCTTGTCCGGGTCGGCCGTACCCAGGTGGTGGCGGCTGTCGGCCAACTCAATGTGCTTGGGCGGAGGATTAATCGGCCGGTCTTCGCCGAAAAATTCCCGGCGCCTGGCCTGAATAATGCGCGCGCCGACGGAGTCCACAGCCACCGGGTCCAAGCCTACGAGCAGCCCATTATATTTCCAAATATAGGCGGGATTGAAGCCGTGCGGACCGACGCTGTGGAACAGCGGCGTGAGCATGACCAACACGTTCAACCGCGTCTTGCCTTGGACCTCGGGCAATTGCCAGAGCGCCGCCAGGTCGGCGCATGAGTCGGGATGAAAACGGGGCGGGTCGGGAACGAACATGATGTAGTTTTTCAAGAGGGTGCCCAGCCCCGACCAGTCATGGGTGCGCATGGGTCGCACATTGATCAAGGCCGTGGCCTTCATGAATACCGGGTCACCGAGAACGCCATGATCGCGCACGCTGATGTTTTTCGCCTGGACCCCCGCCGCCAGAACGGATGTACGGATCGCTGCTTCCACTGGCGGCGGCGTGGGCAGCGAGCGCCAGACATTGGTCTTGATGCCCACGATGTCGTCCGGCTTGATGATTTTCTTCCAGGCACGGAGCGCATCCTTTTCCACCAGCAGGGTTTTCAAGGCCTCATCCAGCATGGCGTGAACGCGATCGGTGCGGATGGCACCGTTCTCATCGATGACATCCCGGTCACGGATCAATACGACCCGGGTTTTCACCCGAGCCTGGGCAGGCAGCTTCAGCGGCCAGGCCAAGGCCAGCGATCCAGCCGCGGCGCCCGCCGCACCGGTTTTGATAAATTCACGGCGGCTGATATTCTTTTTTTTCATCATTCTACTCCTTTAAATCACGTTTTTTCTTCAACAGTGATATTTCTGCCTGCACGGCGGAAAGCAGCTTCAACGCTCCCTCGGCGCCGTGGCTATTCCAGACCGCGGCCATGGCCACCCCTTCCAGACAGGCGGCGAAATGCTTTCCGTCCGCCAGCCTGACCGCCGCGCCTTTTTCGACAGGCAATTTGAATTGACGCTTGAGGTTGGCAAAGGCCTGTTTGGCGGCAGTTGGATTTGGATAAAGCACCAGCAACATGATCGGCCTATCTTCACCCAGCCCGTATTTGGCCAGGACAGCCTGGCGATCCGGTCCGATATCCAAAATGTTGTCGGCCGAAATGAATGTGTAGGTGTTTTGCCAGGCATGGTGGTGAAAGAAACGGATGGTAGACGGCAGCAATCCCGGAGCCGGCAGCAATTCCATGATGTCGGGACGTTGCCCTTCGGTCGGGATGAGAGCGGCGAGGCGGCGTCCAAGCTCCATGACGGCGGCCCTGGATTCGGCGGTTTCGGGACTGCACATCACGGAAACATAAAACCGGTCTTTCCAGAAACGCAGCAACCCGTCCAGGTATTCCGAGTCCTGCCCGATTTCCTTTTGCGGACGCTCCTGGCTATGGGCAAAAATTCCGAACGCGTTGGCCGGGCTTTCCATGTCGAAAAAGTCGACCACGATTTCACCGTGGCCCGGTTTTTCATATCGCCGCGAAACCAATCTGGTGAATCCGTACGAAATATAGAGTTCGGACGCACCGTCGATGTAGCGGTAAAGGTTTTTCGGCGTATAGTCTTCACCCGCCGCCGCCAATATCCAGCCTTGGACCGTTGACGGAAAGAAATCGTTATCGGAACCAGGAAGGGGCATCATGGTCAAGACCAGCAAAACGACCGCCGTACACGCTACACCTTTCACCCGCCTACTATGAACAATCACCCTGAAAAAGTCAATAGGATGCCGACAGTTCCCCGGGCCATCCTGACCGTGCCGCCGCTGAATTTGACTTTCACGCGACGGGACATTATCATAAGGCAAATTCGAGGAGTTCAATGTGAGCAAACTATTCGAAAAAACCCGCAAGGCATGGGGTTATCTGCTGATACTTTCTTTCATCGGCTGGATCAACGCATCGGCGTTCCAAGCTTTCGCCCAGGTACACAATCCCGACGCCCGCTCCCGGAAATCCGTCGAGGCCAGTCCTGACGGAAGCGGTGGCAATGCCGCCATTCGTGAGACCGAAAACCCGGAAAAGGCAACCCCGTTCGTGGAGAAAGCCGCGCTGACAAAGCCAAAAATAAAAAAGAAATATTTCCCCTGGTTGGGTGTGATCCTGAGTTTGGCGCTTGCCGGCGGACTGGTCTATTATTTATTCATTTTGAAAAATACGCTGCAGGTGAATACCTCCCCGGCCGGTGCCAGGATTTACCTGGACGGTAAAGACAGCGGAAAAATATCGCCCTGTCAGCTGAAACCTTCGTTGGGTGCCCATACCATCAAGGTCGTGTTGGAGGGTTACGCCGATGGCGAACGAGAAATCGTCATAAAGAACGGTAAAAATTCAGTGGATTTCCTCCTCGATATCGGCACCTTCGCCGTGAACGAACCCGAAGCCAACGCCAATGTCCAAAGAGAGACTCCCTGCATGGTCCGCTGGGATTCCAGCGCCATGGCGGCTGCTCACGGTTCCTTGGAAGCGAATCAGATCATGGCCGTGACCCAGGTCGACCTGGAACTTTTTCAGAATGACATGAAAGTAAGTGACGTGGCCTTGGCCGTGCCGAATTCAGGCTCTTATACCTGGAATGTCCCGGCCGCGACGAATGAAGGCCATAACTTCAAGATACAGATTTCATGCTCGGCATGGCCCGATGCCCGCGCCGTGAGCCCGGCCTTTAATTTACTGGGTTTCAAGGAAGATTTTACTGACAACACGGCCGACTTCTGGCTCCCGGGTCAAGCCGGCGCCTGGAATACCGCCGGCGGTTATTACTCGGCCAGTGAAACAAGCGATCAACTCGCTGTCAGCATTTACAATTTTTTCTATGGTGAATCTTGCTATACCGTCGAGAGCCGGATGCGTTGGAGCGAGCACAGCGGCAGCAACAGCGGAGCGCCGCTCTTCATCATGCTGGGAATCTCGAACAATTTTGCAAATAATTCTGGGTATGCGCTGGGATTCAGCATCGATGGCATGATCCGCATCTACCTGGTCGAAAACTACAACTTGCAGGATCCGCTCCCCGCTTCGCCAACCCTTCTCTACAGCGGCAGTAGCAGTGCCGTCAACCAGGGAATAAACAGCTGGAACACGATCAAAGTCGTCCGCAGTGGCAGCAGTTATACCCTGTACATCAACAACAGCCTGGTTTACACGCTGCTGGACAGCACCTATAATCCCACCCATGTCATGCTTGGTTTTAGCGGCGCCGGAGCAAAAACCACTTGTGATTTCGATTATGTGTACATGACCGTCGATCCTGAAAATTAACCATCCGCATGCCTTGCGGTTGAAATCCGCGGCCGGGGTTGATACCTTTGAACACCGGCGAACCTGTGTTACAATCATTCCATGCAACCACCTATTTTGGAAATTAAAAATCTGTCCAAAGCCTATGACCATGGGAAAAATCCCGCCCTGGCCAATTTCAGCCTGAGACTGAATAAGGGCGAGGTGCTCGGCTTGCTCGGCCCCAACGGCGCCGGCAAGACAACCCTGATTTCAATTTTATCAGGTACCCTGCGCGACTTTTCAGGCTCGGTTGTTTTTAAAGGCACGGACCTTTTCAGCGACCGGCAGCTCAAGAACCAGATCGGCATCGTGCCTCAGGAAATGGCCTTTTACGAAGACCTGGGCGCCATGGAGAACCTGATGTTCTGGGGCGGACTTTACAACATTCCTGAAAAAGAATTGAAAAGACGGGCCCAGGAGCTGTTGGCCCTGGTCGAATTGAGCTCCCGGGCCAAGGAGCCAATCAAGAAATTTTCCGGAGGCATGAAACGGCGCCTGAACGTCGCCATCGGCCTCATCCATCAACCGGAATTGCTGCTGCTCGACGAGCCGACGGTCGGCATCGACGTCCAGGCCAAAGTCAGCATCCTGGATATCATCCGCCAGGTCGGCCTGCAGGGCACCGCGGTTATCTTCACCACCCACCAATTGGCCGAAGTGGAACAGACCTGCTCACGCATCGCCATCATGGACAAGGGAATAATCCTGGCCCAGGGCACGCTGAATGAACTCATCTGCATCGTCGGCGAAAAAGATATCGTCATTGTTAGCGGCGAATTCTCTGCCGATCGCTTCTCCGATGCCATCAAGCCGCTCAATCACAACGGCATTGAAATTCTTTCCATAACCGACAACGAGGCCCACCTGGCCTTCGCCAATTCGGAAGGCATTCCCGGCATGATGCAGCATTTGTTCCAGCAGCACGTATCCCTGACCGACCTGAAAATAAAATCGCCCAACCTGGAGGCTGTTTTTCTCAAATTGACCGGCAGGAGCTTACGAGATTGAGCCGCACCATCCTGATCATTAAAAATGACATCAAACGCCGGTTGAAAGCGCCGCTGGCAACATTACTTTTCCTGATCATCCCTTTCGCCATGACCGCCCTGATCGGCTTGATATTTGATCCCGGAGCGGGCGGCGAAACCAAGCTGCCGCCGATCAAGGTGCTATTGGTCGATCGAGACCAGAATATCGCCTCAAAATTTTTCATCGGCGCTTTCGACCAGAAACAGCTGAAGGACATGTTCCAGGCAACCACCGTCAGTGAAAGCGAAGGTGAAAAACTGATGAAAAATGGCAAGGCCTCGGCCATGATCATCATCCCCGAGCGTTTCAGCCTGGACCTGGCCGATCAAAAGCCCGTCCAGCTGGTGGTGGTCAAGAATCCTTCCGAGGAATTCCTGCCGGCCGTGGTCGAAGAGTTCGCCAACACCATGGCTGTCGGTTTTTCAGCCCTGGCCCAGATATTCACCGATGAACTGAAAATTATCAAGCTGGTCGGCAACACTTCCCTGGAAAAAATCTCATTCGCCGAGTTGACACCTTTTCTGGAAATGAGCCGGATCAAGATCATGGCCTTAAAAAAATACCTGTCCCCCCTGCGCATCGGATTAAAAACCAGCATCATGGCCAAACCGGGCCAGGACTCAAAAGCCAAGGGTTTCAATATCTTCGCCTACATCCTGCCGGGCATGCTGATCATGTTCCTGCTGTTCATCGTCGAAGCCTCCATGCGCGAGATCCAGAATGAACGCGCCGACGGCAAGATCCGGCGCATGATGTTTTCGCCGCTCACGACCCGCGAACTCATGCTGGCCCGTATCTTCAGCGGTTGGCTGCTGGGCCTGCTGGTTTGCAGCCTGGCCATGGCCATGGGAGCTCTGGTCTTTGGGATCGATTGGGGCAACTATTTCTGGCTGTTCATCCTGGTGGCCGTCACCTGTTTCTGGAGCGCCGCGTTTTTCGGCATGCTCAACGCTTTTTTCAAGAACAAGAACCAGGCCGGGGCATTTGCCAGCCCGATCATCCTGGTTTCCGCCGCTTTTGGCGGCAGCATGCTTCCCCTGGAGCAGATCCCATCCGGCATGCGCTGGCTGGCCAGCTTCACGGTCAACCACTGGTTCATTACCGGCTGCCGGGAAATCGTCGCCGGCGCCATTCCCCTGGCTTCGTACAGCGTATTGCTCGTTTCGGGACTGCTGTTCGGCCTGGTGGCTGTCGTGGCCCTGCAACGGCGCCTCACCACCTAACCCAGATGAACTGGATAAAAGCCTTAGATAGCAAATTCAAAATTTGTTCCAAAAAGCTA
The DNA here is from genome assembly GCA_963770755.1 of Candidatus Aminicenantota bacterium. Classification (GTDB taxonomy): domain Bacteria; phylum Acidobacteriota; class Aminicenantia; order UBA2199; family UBA2199; genus UBA2199. The sequence goes on from CAVYQZ010000004.1 coordinate 42,957, forward strand.
CCAATTTTAGAATGTGCTATAAGGCTCTAAGGACATCGATCATGAAGAAAATTTTACATATTGCCCGCTTGGATATAAAACTGACGGTCCGGGACAAGGCCTTTTTTTTCTGGTTCCTGGCCTTTCCCATGTTCTTCATCCTGATTTTCGGCAACCTGTACAAATCCAACCCGGCCGATAAAAAGGCCGCGCTGCTGATCGTCAATCAGGACCAGGGCCAATGGGGAAATTATTTTATTAAAAAACTGGAAAGCCCCGATATCGAACTCGACGTCCGGACCAGCGCTCCGGAAAAAGTCATCCGCATGCTGGTTATCCCTGCGGATTTTTCTGAGAAATTGGAAAAACAAAACCCGCAGGAATTGCAGCTGCAAAAAAAATCCGATGCCAACATGGAAGCCGGCGCCGTCGCCGAGACCCAGATCGTCCAGGCTATCGCCAGGTTGCTCAGCGAACTGATTATTTACGGGAACCGCGATATCGATGATTTTTTCGCCGCCCATACGCCGTTCAATGATCTGGTCAGCGTCGAAACGCGCCTGCCCAAAGATACGCTCGCGGTCGTTCCCAGCGGCTTCGACCACACCATACCCGGCACCATGGTGCAGTTCATCATGATGATGGTTTTAATTTACGGCGGCGTGATGGTGTTGGAAGACAGGAAAAACAGGGTGATGGAACGCATCCTCTTTTCGGCAACCAGTTTCGGCGAGCTTTTCGGCGGTAAATTCCTGGGCCGGGTGCTGATGGGATTATTGCAGGCAGCCATCCTGATCGTTGCCGGCATAGTATTTTTTCATCTCAATCTCGGGAACATTTTTCTTTCATCCCTGATTGTTTTGGTCTTCACCTTGGCCATGGCTTGCCTGAGCATCTTCGTCGGTTCGGTTCTGCACAAGGAAGAACTGATCGTCGCTGTTTCGGTTCTGGCGGCCAATATGTTCGCCGCCCTGGGCGGCTGCTGGTGGCCGGCGGAAATCGTCCCGCCCGCCTTTCAGACCCTGGCCATGATCTCCCCCGCCTACTGGGCCATGGATGCTTTTCACCAGGTTATTTTCTTCGGCAAGGGATTTCCGCGCCATCCTGCCCAACCTGCTGGTCCTGCTGGCCTTCACGGTCGTTTTCATGTTCCTGGCGCTGCGCTTTTTCAAGATCAGGGATTAGAACCTTGCTAGTGAATTAAATCAGCTGCTTGAGTATTTCATCGATGGCATAAAAGGTTTTCTGCGGAATTTTATTTTGCGGGTAGTATTGTTCCATCAAGTTGAAAAACAGTCTTCGGTTTTTTTGATTTTCAAGTATTTCAACAAGGTTTTAATGTCGTCTATATCAGAGCTTTCCATGCCGATTCTCATGGATATGCATTTCATGGCCAGGAGGTATTGGGGTTCCGGAGTATATACAGACAGGTGGTTGTATCTGATGAAAAGATTTTGTTGGAAAGAATCGCTCGTTATAAAACCCTTCACGGAATCGTTCAGCCAGCCCTCTGCCAGATGATGTTTGCCGGCGATTTTTTTGCTGATGGCGTAAATTTCTTTTTTTGGCCTGAAAATGGCATCCACATCTTTGGTTGCTGCCCGGGCATTAAAAACCAAAACCATGGCCGCACCACCGAACAGCAAGATTTCACCCTTCAAATTTTGTTTTCCCATTTCAGCAGAGAGTTCTTCCAAATATTGCAGGATTTGTTTTCTGGAAAGAGCCGTCATACGCGGGTCAACACATTCTCGGACACGAATATGTTTCTACGCCTGAAGGAAACGGGGCTCTCCACCAGTAAAAAAGCTTTGAGCGATTCCAGGTCGCCGACAAAGAAAGGTTCCTTCAAAAACAGTTTTTTATCCTCCACCCATGCGGGAATTTTCAGACGATTTCGGACACAGAGCTCCTCCACCAGCGCGGCGCTATATGCCTTATCTCTGTTTTTTTTTATGCTTGGGAAAGGGCAGTTTTCGATCATTCTGATTTTATTTTCTTTATCGGCCTGATTGAATGTATCAATAAAATTTGCCAGTAAATAACGTAATTGCTTCATGATTATATTATATATTTTGCCTGATGTTTTAGCAAGTAAAATTGAACATGTCTGACTTATAGCCTCTCACCTTTTAAAAAGTAATTCGTGATTACTGATAAGTGATTTGTGAGAAAAGATGTCAGAATACAGATGACAGATTCTTTTCTTCATTCTGTCCTCTGTTCTCTGAATTCTGTTCTCTTGACTATAGCCCTCCCCATCGCCTTCATATGTCAAATTCAACTGTGCAGCCGCGTGCCCTTGCTGCTTTTCCATGAGAAGCTCCCGCCCAGCTGCTGGCTGAGCATTTTGACCAGCATCAGGCCGAAGCCTTTCGCCTTGTCGATGTCGAAGCCGGGCGGGAGGCCGCGGCCGTTGTCCTGAACGGTCAGCGTGACATGTTTGCCCACCTTGGTGAGCGATATCTTGATGAGTCCGGTTTTTCTATTAATAAAAGCGTATTTCATGATATTGGTCAGCAGCTCATTGATGATGCTGCCGAGAGGAAACATCCGTTTTGCATCCAGATGAAAATCAGCGATCTGCCTGTCAAGCTTTATCTTTGCCTGGTCCTTGAATAATGCGATAATCGTATCGGTTAGATCTTCCAGATAAGTTTTCACGGAAATATCTTTATAGTTTTCTTCGAACAGCAGCTTGTCGTAGAGCAGCTGCATGTTGTTGATCCGACCGACTGCATCCCGCAGTATCGCGATTGCCTGGGGATTGGCCACCGCTTGCATCTGCAGGGATATCAGACCGCCAATGGAGGCAATGTTGTTCTTGATGCGGTGGTGAACCTCTTTTAATAGGATCTCCTTTTCCGCCAACTGCCGCTTGATCTCATCCTCGGTCTGCTTGCGCTCGCTGATGTCCTCGAAGACCACGCAAAAACGACATTTATCGCTCCAGGGGCGATAGACGTTGCAGTGATAGAGTTTCTTCGTCGGATCGTGATACAGTTCGAATTCGCTGGAGACCCCCGTGACCGCGACCTCGCCATACATCCGTATCCATTCCGCTTCGGTTCCGGGCCATACTTCATGAACCGATTTCCCCTTTACTTCCTCGTTTTTCACCCCGGTGATGCGCTCGTAGGCTTCGTTGATATAGACAAACCGATAGCTGATGAAATTCCCGCCATTATCGAAGATGGATTCGAAAAGGACGAAGGCGTTGATCATGCTCTTCAATAAATACCGCAGTTCCTTCTCGCTCTCCCGCAGTGCTTCGAGCGCAGCCTCCCTCTGGGACTCTACTTGTCTGTGCTCGGTAATATCGCTGTAGGTAATGGCGACGCCATAATCCGCCAGCGGTATGGGCGCGGCGGTCACATTGATCCAGGTGATTTCGCCCTTGTCCTTAACAATGCCCATCTCCACATTTTTAATCAGGCGGTTTTCCTTCAATGCCCTGGTACTGGCATACTCCGCGGCAGGCATGGGGGTGCCGTCTTTACGAATAATCCGCCATTCCCTGTCGTCGATCCTTCTATCAACATGGACGTCGCGAGCGATGCCCAAGAGTTGATCTGCCTGGCTGTTTCCTTCCATGATCTTGCCCGATTTGTCTGAAATAGTGATGCCGAGCGGAAAAGATTCGAACAAAACCCTGTACTTTTCCAGGCTGACCTGCAGTGCCTTGAACAAAGCATCCATTTCGGATTCCGCCCGCAAGCGTACGGTGACGTCGCGGAACACGCAAGCGAAATGGCGGTCGTCAATGCGGAAACACGAGATGTCAAGCGCCTTGTCCAGATTGTCCCCGGCGTAGTAGAAATCATTGATATGGGTGGATTCGCCGCTGGCCATTACGTTTGCGTAGCGATCCATCAGACCCCGCTCCACGATGTGGGGGTAGAGTTCCAGCGCGGTTTTTCCGACAATGTCCTTTCTGGCGATGTTGGAGACCTTTTGCGCCGCGGGATTGAATTCAAGGAAACGGTAATCGACCATCCGGCCTCGCTCATCCAGGATCGTTTCATGCAGCGCATACCCCTCGAGCATATTTTCAATTGACAGGCGCCAGCGCTTCTCGCTCTCCTGCAGCGCGTCAAGCAGGGCTTCCCTCTGTGTTTCCACCAGCTTGCGCTGCGTGACATTGCGGAAATAACCGATCAGCCCGTCGGGCTTGCCTTCGGAGTCGAATTTCGGAATAAAAGAACCCTCAAAATATTCGCTCTCGCCTTGCAGGTTTTTCAGTGATGTTTCCAGGAAAAACGGTTCACCGGAATCTATCACTTTTTTCTTGATGGCCATCAGTTTTTCGGCTTCCTCCTTCTTGAGGAAATCCAGGTCGGTTTTACCGACCATGTCCGCCTCGGTGAGGCCGAGTTGAGGGTTGGCCACAAAGAGGCAGCGCAGGTCCCGGTCGTGGATGATGATGTGGTCGGGGGTGTGGGCAATGATGGCGCGGAACCGCTCCTCGCTCTCGCGCAACGCCTTCTCCTTCTCCAATTCCCTGATCTTTGCCGCGAAGAGCTTGAAGGCCATCTTGATCGAGGCGTCGAGGACGGTGATGCTCGATTCCTTGACCACGTAGCCGTAGGAAGTGATCTTTTCCGTCTTGGCCACGACCTCGGGCTCCATGTGGCTCGACAGGAAGACGACCGGGAGATCGCGCTTCTTCAAGGATCATCGCCGCGGCCTCGGTGCCGTCGATCCCTTTTCCCAGGTTGATGTCCATGAGGATCAGGTCGATGGCGGGCGTTTTTTCAACCATCGCCACCGCTTCTTCTCCGGAAAGCGCGGTGATCACGTTATAGCCGTATTTCTCCAGGGCCATTTTTTCGGCCATGGCGGTGATCGCCTCGTCTTCCACGAGCAGGATGGTTTTTTGCTTTTCAGCGCCCATTTTTTATTTTCTCCGAAGACAAGGAAATGAATATTGATGAATCATGGCGAAAGTTTTTTGGGTTTTCTTCATTCTGGCCCCTGTTCTCGGACGGCTGTTTTCTTCCCGATCGCCCTTCGCCCTTGCCCATCGCCTTCATATATCAAATTCCACGTGCACCGCGTGCCCTTACGCTTTTCCATGGAAAAACTCCCTCCCAGCTGCTGGCTGAGCATTTTGACCAGCATCAGGCCGAAGCCTTTCGATTGTTCGATGTCGAACCCGGCCGGGAGACCGACGCCGTTGTCCTGGATGGCGAGCGTCACATGGTTGTCGACTCTTGGCGAGAGAGATCTTTATCAAACCGGTTTTTTACCAGTAAAAGCATGCTTCATTTTGTTGGTCAGCAGCTCATTGATGATGAGCCCCAGGGGAAACAGCCGTTTCGGGTCAAGTTGAAAATCGGCGAGGCGCATCTCGAGCTCGATCTTGGCCTGCTCGGGGTACATGGACAGCACCGCCGCCGCCAGGCTCCCGATGTAGGGCTTTACCGCGATGTCCCTGTATCCCTCGCTGAGCAGCAGCTTGTCGTAGAGAAAGCGCATGCTGTCGACCCTGCCGATGGCCTCCTGAAGCACTTTGATCGCTTCGGGATTGTCAATCTCCTGCATGTGCAGGGATATCAGGTCCGCCGATGGAGGCGATGTTGTTCTTGATGCGATGATGGACCTCCTTGAGCAGAATTTCCTTTTCCGCCAGTTGCCGCCGTATTTCCTCCTCGGCCTGTTTGCGCTCGCTGATGTCCGTTAAAAATCCAAGCATGGTTGGTTTGCCATCCAGATCAATGACCGTTCCATTCACTTCAGCCCAAATAAGGCCGCCGTTTTTTTTATTGATTCTGATAATGTAAGGGGCCAATGAAGTATCCCCGCCCATCCTTTCCCTATTTTTTTCAATGACCATTTTTATATCATCTTTATGCACAAAACTTGTGAAGTTTTTCCCGATAAATTCTTCCTCTTGCCAGCCTGTGATTTTTTCTGCAGCCGGGTTCACAAAAATCAATTTTCCATCTTGGATCAATAGAATAACCACGGGTGAGTTAAACATCATTGTCTTAAGTTGCAGCTCACTTTTTTGCAGAGCCTTCTCTGCAAGCTTAAACTCGGAAATATCACGAATGATCGCAGTCACTTCCTCGGAGCCGCTGGCCGCCATGCGGGCCTCATAATCATGCACGCCGCGGCCGGGAAGGGGCAGTTGGTATTCAAAGGTTTGCAGCGTGCCGGTTTCCAGGGTGGCGCGGAGCTTCAGGTCGATCAGGTCGGCGAAATCCTGAGGCAGGATGTCCCGGTAGCGTTTGCCAATAATTGCAGATTCGGATTGGACATAAAGATCCTTGCTGTCCGCTTTGTAATCCAGAAAAACCCCCTGGCGATTCACGCGGAACAGCATGTCGGGGATGGTGCGCAGCATCGCCTGGGCACGGGCTTCGCTCTTATGCAGAGTTTCTTGTATCTGTTTGTACTCACTGATGTCCTGTACGATACCGTAAAGCTCATTCACCCGGCCGTTGCTGTCATGCTTGGCGCCGCCGAATGCGTTCACAAAACGACTGCTGCCGTCCGGGCGCATGAGCGTCAACTCAAGCCGATAGGGTTCGGAAGTTGCCATGGCTTTTTCAACTGCGGTTTTTAAAAGTTCCCAGCTCTCAGGAGCATAGACAGCGGAATGTTCCGCGTAGGTAGGTGCCGGACGTATCGGGTCGAGCCCGGCGATACGATAGAGCTCTTCCGTCCAGGTCACCACATCGGTGTCGATTTTCCATTTCCAGACCCCGATATGCGCCAGTTCTTGTGCCGTGTGAAGCGACTTCTCGCTTTCGTGCAATGCCGCAAGCGCGTCCTGCCTTTGTGACTCTGCCTGCTTGCGCTTGCTGATATTGATTACAATCCCGGTTACAGTCGTCGGGTTTCCATCGGCATCTCTTTTTCCGACCGAACCAATATCAAGGAACCATTGGTATTCGCCTGATCGGGTTGAGATCCGGTATTCGGTTTCATATCGCTCCAATATTCCGTCGATGTGCGCGCGCATGGTGTTCATTACCCGGTCATGATCCTCCGGGTGGACCAAGGCCATGAAATCCTTGTAATGCTTGAACTTTTCAATAGGGAAGCCCAGCATTTCTGCTTTTCGTTTTGCGAAAGTAACATTGCCGGTGGCAATGTCCATTTCCCACCAAGCCATCTCAGCTGCTTGCATGGCAAGCTGAAGCCTTGCATGGTTCTCCTGCAGCTCCGTTTCCATTTCTATGTGCGTGGTGATATCGGAGAAGATCGTGGCAAAGCCGTTTTCACCCCAGGGGGCGACGGAAATGGCGAAGTGTTTATCCATTGAAGCGAAATAGGTTTCGAAATAAAAGGCTTTTTTACTGACGACGACTTCGACGTATTCTTCGAAATAGGGCGGTGTCAATTTGCCGTAGATGTTTGTAGCGAGTTTGCCGATCACATGTTGGCGTGATACCCCGATAATTTTTAAGTAGCGGTCGTTGACGTCCACAATGCGGTAGTTCACCGGTTTGCCATCCTCAAAAACAAGTTCATGGAGAGCCACGCCTTCATTCATATTGTCAAACAGCGAATGGAACCGTCTTTCACTTTGTTGCAGGTCCTCGAGTGATGACTCTATTTGAGACTCTTTTTCTTTTTCCCTCATTTTTACATCGAAGAGCTTGAAGGCCATTTTGATCGAGGCGTCGAGGACGGTGATGCTCGAGTCCTTCACCACGTAGCCGTAGGAGGTGATCTTTTCCGTCTTTTCCACGACCGCGGGCTCCATGTGGCTCGACAGGAAGACGACCGGGAGATCGCGCTTCTTCAGCATCGCCGCCGCGACCTCGGTGCCGTCGATCCCGGCTCCCAGGTTGATGTCCATGAGGACCAGGTCGATGCGCGGGCATTTCTTCGACCGCGGCCACGGCTTCCTCACCGTTACGCGCGATGAGGACTTTGTAGCCGTATTTTTCCAGGGCCGCTTTCTCGGCCATGGCCGTAATCGCCTCGTCTTCCACGAGCAGGATGGTCTTTCGCTTTTCAGCGTTCATGGTTCATTCATTTCTGCATAATAGACAAAGGGAAGACATGGATGTTGCGTTGATTTCGTACATGCTCGCTGCATTCATGGCAGAAAAGAGCGTCGCAAGGGACGCTCCTGCACAGATGAATAGACTTTTATTTTCTTCATTCTGACCTCTGTTGAACCTCGGACTTCGAATGTACTTCTTCGCCCATAGCCTATCGCCCTCGCCTTCACACATCAAATTCCAGCTGTGCAGCGCGTGCCCTTATGCTTGGCCATGGAAAAACTCCCGCCCAGCTGCTGGCTGAGCATCTTGACCAGCATCAGGCCGAAGCCCTTCGAGTTCTCGAGGTCGAAACCGTCGGGAAGTGCGCGGCCGTTGTCCTGAATGGCGAGCGTTGCATGGTTGTTCTTCCGGGAAAGACCGATCTTTATTGAGCCGGTCTTTCTGTCAATAAAGGCATATTTCATTATATTGGTCAGCAGTTCATTGATGATGACCCCGAGGGGAAACAGCTGTTTTGCGTCAAGATGAAAATCAGCGATTCGCATTTCGAGCATGATCTTGGCCTGATCGGGAAATATCGCAAAATCGTATCGATCAGGCTCTCGAGATAGTTTTTTCACGGAAATATCTTTGTAGTCTTCGCTGAGCAGCAGCTTGTCATAGAGTATGCGCATGCTGTCGATCCGGCCGATCGCGTCCTTCAGCACGGCCACGGCCTCGGGATTGGTGACCGTTTGCATGCGCAGGGACATCAGGCCGCCGATGGAGGCGATGTTGTTCTTGATGCGGTGGTGGACCTCCTTGAGCAGGATCTCTTTTTCCGCCAATTGCCGCTGGATCTCCTCTTCGGCCCGCTTGCGGTCAGCGATGTCGCGAATGATGAACACCATTTGCGCGGGCCGCCCGTCCGCGCCCAGGATGAACTCGCCATTCACCTCCAGGTCAGCGGCGCTCCCGTCGGTGCGCAATCCGTGATATTCACCCAGCCCCATTATGGCGTTTTTGGACATGCGGTTCACTTCGGATAACGCGCGCATGCGATCGTTGGGGGAAACGAAATCGGTGAAAGAGCGGCCCAGTATTTCCTCTTCCCGTTTGCAGCCGACCATGGACAAGACAGAGGGCGAAACCATGAGGATGCGCCCCTCCATATCCGTGATCCCGATCCCATCGGGAGAAGCGTTGAGGATGGAGCGGTGCCGTTCCTCGCTTTCCCGCAGCGCCAACTCGGCCCGCTTGCGCTCGCTGATGTCCTGGTTGACGCCATAGGTCTTTACGGTGCGGCCCTGGGCATCCTTGACGATGAAGAAGCGCACGGCGATCCAGCCGACCTCCCCATCGGCGTAGAGGATGCGGTGCTCGATCTGGCGGTTGTAATTCGGATCGGTGGCTTCGATGGCCGCCCGGGTCTCGATGCCGACCAGGGCCATGTCGTCGGGGTGGCAGAATCTTTGCGCATAATCTGCAGAGGACATCTGGTAGCCCCCCGCCGCGGCGGCCGTGGTCCGGAAGATGCGGTAGAAATTGTCGTTGAATGTAAACAGATCCCTGTCCACGTCATACTCCCAATGACCGGATTTTGTCATCTGCAGCGCATTGGACAGCTGGGTCTCACTCTGGTGAAGAGCCTCATCCGCCAGTATGCGCTCGCTGACGTCCGTTAAAAATCCAAGCATGGTTGGTTTGCCATCCAGATCAATGACCGTTCCATTGACTTCGGCATAAATGAAGCCGCCGGTTTTTTTGTTTATTCTTAAAACATAGGGTGCCAAAAAGTTGTTCCCGCCCATTCTTTCCCTATTTTTTTTTATGACAACTTCTGTATCATCTTGATGCACAAAATCTGTAAAGTTTTTCCCAATAAAATCTTCTTCTTGCCAGCCTGTCATTTTTTCTGCAGCATGGTTTATATAAATCAACTTTCCCTCTTGGATCAAAAGAATGACCGCGGGTGAGTTATCCATCATTGCCTTTAGTTGCAGCTCGCTTTTTTGCAGAGCGGCTTCGCCCTGTTTGCGTTCCGTGATATCGCGAATGATGGCCGTCACCTCGTCGGCGCCGCTGGCGACCATGCGCGCCTCGTAATCTCGATTGCCCTGGCCGGGAACCGGGAGCCCGTATTCAAAGGTTTGCAGCGCGCCGCTATCCAGTGTGGAACGGATCTTCAGGTCGATCAGATCAGCGAGCTCCGGAGGCAGGATGTCCCGGAAGCGCATGCCGATAATGGAAGGCCCGGATTGGACATAAAGATTCTTGACATCGGCTTTGTAATCCAGAAAAATCCCCTGGCGATTCACGCGGAACAGCATGTCTGGGATGGTGCGCAGCAATGCCTGGGAACGGGCCTCGCTCACCTCCAGTGCTTCGAGTGCGGCCTTTATTTGGGATTCGGCCTGCTTGCGTTCGCTGATGTCTTTGAAAATAATAAGTAAATATTTTTCCTCAGTAAATGTCAGCAGGGCAGGGCCAAGATCCGATTCAAAAATACTTCCGTTTTTTCGCTTGAATTTAATGTCATTACGAATACCCTCTTCTCCTCTGCTGAACTTCTCGATTTGATCGATTATAAAAGGCAGTTCTTCCTTTGGATGTATATCGGAGATATTCAGATTCGAAAACTCTTCTTGTGTATAACCCAGCATTTTTACACACATTGCATTGCACATAAGGAGCCTTCGAGTTTTCAGGTCAACAATAAACATTCCGTCGCTGGCGCTATCAAAAATAGCCCGGAACTTAGCTTCCGACTTTCTCAACTCCTCCTCGGCCTGCATGTGTGCACTGATGTCCTCGACGATCCCTTCATAATACATGGTTTTTCCCTGGGCATCGCGGATGGCCCGGGCGTTTTCCCGCACCAGGACGCTGCTCCCGTCTTTTCTTTTCCAGACGTATTCCAGTCCCGAGACCTTGCTGTTCGCTTCAATACTTTCAATGAAGCGGGCGCGGGAATGGGAAGCAGTGAAGCCGCTCCGCTGCAGGTCCACCTTGGCCAGCTCGGCAAAAGATGAGTAGCCGAGCATCCGGATTAAGGCCGGGTTGGCCAGTTGGATCCTGCCGTCCGGGGTCGTGCGGTAGAGCCCGAGTGGTAAATTCTCATACAGAGTGCGGAAGCGTTTCTCGCTTTCCTGGAGCGATTCTTCCGTCTGCCGCTGCACACTGATATCGGTCTGGGTCCCCCACATCCTCAACATGAAGCCATTCTCGATAATACCGATGGAATTGTTGCTGAAATATTTTTTGCTGCCCCGGGTGTCGATCTCCTCGGTGACGACGTTGCGGGTCTGGTAGCCGGAGGCGATAAATTCCCGCATGGATTGACGGTTCCGTGCATTGTCGCTGCCACCGTGGAAATCCATCATGGTTTTTCCCAGGACGTCCTTGGGCTCCTTGGCCCCGTACATCTCAATGAAAGAAGGATTGCATTCGGCGATGAACATGTGCCGGTAAAGATAATCGATCTGTTCCTCGACCGGCAGGGTTATGGGCATGGGCTCGTCGAGTTCCAGCCGGTACACTCCGTCCGAGATCTGCGAAATGAAATTCTTGTATCTGTCCTTGCTCTCCTGCAGCACCTTTTCAATTGCTTTTTCTTCAGTAATGTCTTCCGATACTCCCTCTACCCAGCCTTTTTCAGGAACAATCTTGGCTGAAAAGCGCATCAATATGATTGAACCATCGTTACGCTTAAAGGGCGCTTCGAAATTATTGAACTGACCGTGTTCCTTAAGGAGAGAAATCATCCTTTCACGATCATTAATGTCTACATACCTATCCGCAATATTAAATGGTTTTTCCAATAGTTTTTCCCGGTCTTCATAGCCGATGAATCGGGCCACACAATCATTGGCATCAAGGAGCAAACCGGTTTTTATTTCTGTTCGAAACAATCCGGTCTGGGCATTCAGGAATATATTTCTATATGTTTCTTCTGCAACTTTAAGCGACTCGAGCGCAGACTCAATTCGGGTTTCTTTCTCCATTTCCTGCTTTTTTGCCTGGAAAAGCTTGAAGGCCATCTTGATCGAGGCGTCGAGAACGGTAATGCTGGAATCTTTCACAACGTAGCCGTAGGAGGTGATCTTTTCGGTCTTGGCCACGATCTCGGGCTCCATGTGGCTAGATAGGAAGACGACCGGGATATCTCGTTTCTTCAGTATCGCCGCCGCAGCCTCGGTGCCGTCCATGCCGCTTCCCAGGTTGATGTCCATAAGGATCAGGTCGATGGCGGGCGTGGCTTCGACCGCTGTCACGGCTTCTTCACCGCTATGAGTGACCATCACGTTGTACCCGTATTTTTCCAGGGCCGTTTTTTCGCTCATGGCGATGATCGCTTCATCGTCCACGAGCAGGATGGTTTTTTGCTTTTCACTATCCATCATTCATTCCTCCCCAACGGCAAATGTATCATCAATATCACGAATATCGGGTCGACTGACAATAACGCCATTGGAAATTTCTCATACTCATTACAAAAATTGAT
>CAVYQZ010000005.1:0-167636 GCA_963770755.1 Candidatus Aminicenantota bacterium
AGCACGTTGTGACTTGACTTGAACCGACGAATATTCCATGATGAACTGAATCGGTCGCGAGGAGAAGATACCATGCTCTGGAAAGGAAGAAGACAGAGCGAAAATGTGGAGGACCGCCGCGGCATGACCGGAAGAAAGGTCGCTGTCGGCGGTGGCCTGGGCGCGCTGGCCGTGACGATTATCGTGCTGTTGCTGGGCGGCAATCCCGAAGAGGTCCTGCAGAACCTGCAGACGCCGCTGAGCCTCCGGTCAGGAACAGACGCGGACGCTGACCGCCGAGGAACAGGAGCTTGGGGAATTCGTGGGTGTGATCCTGGCCGACACCGAGGATATCTGGGACGCGCTTTTCAGGCAGCAGGGAGAACAATACCGCAAACCCAAACTGGTTTTGTTCAGCGGCGCCACCGACTCGGCCTGCGGCTACGCCCAGTCCGCCACCGGCCCGTTTTATTGTTCCGGTGATGAAAAAGTTTATATCGACCTCTCATTCTTTCAGGAAATGCAGCAGCGCCTGGGAGCACGCGGTGATTTCGCCTGGGCCTACGTCATCGCCCACGAAGTCGGCCATCACGTGCAGACTCAGCTCGGCATCATGGACCAGGTCATGGCCAAGAGGCAGGGCCTGAACCAGACGGACGCAAACCGCCTGATGGTCCGACTGGAACTGCAAGCCGACTTTTTTGCCGGGGTCTGGGCCCACCACGCCCAGCGCATGAAAAACCTGCTGGAGGAAGGCGATATCGAAGAAGGATTGAATGCCGCCTCAGCGGTGGGTGATGACCGCATCATGAAACAGCAGCAAGGCTATGTCGTCCCCGATGCCTTCACTCATGGCACCTCGGCGCAGCGGGTGCGCTGGTTCACTTTGGGCTTGAAGACCGGTGACCTGAGCCGGGGCGACACCTTTGCCGCCGACGAGCTCTAAGCCAATTGAAGCCAATCGGAAAAAGTAGCAAAGCAAAAGTAAAATACGCAGAGCGGATTCAAATCTCTTTCGGATTATGCCTTTTTTTTCAGGTAGATTATTATGTGAGGCAACGATACCCTCTTTAAGTAGATTTTTGATTAGGCAATACGGACCGTTGATGATTTTTTTCTGAACTGCTACTATTAAAAACATGAATGAAAAGAATTTTATCCAACAATGCCTTTTGGCTGTCCTGGGGATCATATTCATTTTATTCGCTTTTTCCTGCAAGCCCGATAACAAGGAAGAGGAGAAACCACCCTATGAAATGGTGCGACTGACCCGTTTTCCCATTTCCCTCGATTTCCTCTTCCGCACGGCCAATCCCACCAGCCGTAACCAGATCCTGGACGGTATCCGCAATGGACGCCCCGAGGCGTCGATGCTCTTCCTGGTGCCCTACCCCAACTTCCACCACAACAGCCATTTCCCGGCCACATTGAAATGGTATTTATACAGCGGCGGTCATACGCCCATTTCCCTGTCGCTTCCGAGCTTTCTCGAGGTCCATGATGAGTCAGGCAAGCCGATCAAGATCATCAACGGCATCGCCTGCTACAACGATGTCACGGCCATCCTGCATCTCAGCTATTATATCCGTGTTGAGCTGGGCCACTGCTGCCTGACCCAAAGCCTGGTCAACCAGTTCCACGCGGCAGCCGACATCGATGTATTCGGCCAGCAGCGCCGGGCCGTGCCCATCGCCGCGGACGCCGTCATCGGCTTTACACACCTGACCTCGGCCCTTGATTTTATTGTCCAGGACGACAGCCACTGCAATTTCGACCGACTGGGATTATATTCGTATATACAGAACCGCGTTAATCCATTCTTCTATTTCAGCGATGCGGTTCAGAACCAGTTGCAGGGTTATTACCAGGCCCAGTTGACGGCCATGGAACAAAGCGGCCTTTACCCCGAATCGCGTCTGACCCGCACATTCGACATCAATGAGGACCATAGCTTCTACGGCACCTGGTTCTACAAGCAGGGCTACCTGCAGCTGGACGCCGGTGACCACCCCTACGGCTGGTACAGTTTCGACGGCTGCATCCTCAATATTCTCAACCTGAGCAAAACCGACCACAACACCTTCTGGAAAAACAGCAACACAGGCCTGGCCATAGCGTCCGATATCCTCGGAGTTTTCTGCGACGCTTTCTATCCCGGCAGCATCCCCGATTACCAAGTGATCGGCGCCAGGTACATGGCGCGCTGCGACGGAAATATTCGCGAAGGGATCGTGCGTCTCGACAATTTCTTCGCCAATGTCCGCCCCTCGCCCCTTTATTTGAAGTACCAGTTCGTGGAGGGAAACGCGTCCACGATGTGGGACGACCTGCTGCACGTTGATTATTTTTCCAGCCTGGCGACGGCCCGCGGCGCCTTCAGTTCCAGAAAATTGACCTATATCCGCATGTACGAGCACAACGACTGATCGGGAATTATTCCAGCAGAGCCGCGTTGGCTATGGTTTTTCCCGCTAATGATTTTGTTTGTCGATCAAAGCCTGGGCCCGGGCTTCCATAACCTTCGCATCTTCCGAACGCTGGGTCATGCGCAGGAGCTTGGCGCATTCGTTGAGTGTTTCGGCCGCCCGTTCCGGATTGACTTTGGCCGTTCTCGAATAAATGTCCAGGGCGCGCCTCAATAAAACCTCGGCCTCTTCAAACCGTTTCTGTTCATTAAGCAGCCGGCCCAAATTATACTGGATTCTTGCCACCTCCGGATGCCCGGGGCCAAGGGCTTTTTCGCGCATGGCCAGTGACTGCCTGAACAGCTGTTCTGCGGCCGTGTACTTCCCCTGGGCGCGGTAAAGCATGGCCAAGTTGTTGAGCGACGTAGCCACATCAGGATGGTCCGGACTGAGGGCCTTTTTTTTGATGGCCAAAGAACGCTCGAACAGCGGTGCTGCCGCTGCATATCGGCCTTGCTTGAAGTACAGTGCCGCCAGGTTGTTCAGCGCTATGGCCAGATCGGGATGGTCGGGTCCAATAGCTTTTTCCCAGATTGCCAGTGCCTGTTTGAACAACGGCTCCGCGCGCTCGTAAAAGCCCTGGGCATAATAAAGCAAAGCCAAATTATTGAGCAATTCGGCCATGTCTGGATGATCATGGCTGAGTACGTTCCTGCGGATCGCCAGCGCGCGCTGGTAAAGAGGTTCGGCCTGCGCATACAATCCCAGGTGCTGGAACAAGCTTGCCAGGTTATTGAGCGAGGTGGCCACATCAAGATGGTCCGGGCCAAGGACTTTTTCGCGGATCGCCAGCGCACGCTGGTAGAGAGGCTCAGCCGCCCTGTAGCGGCCCTGATTTTTATAGAGCAGCGCCAGGTTGTTCAAAGCAGTCGCTACATCGGGATGGCCGCGTGGGAGGCGACTCTCCCTGATTTTCAGAGCATTCTCGAGGAGCATTTCAGCCTTTTCATAAAGGCCCAGGCTCACATAAACATTCCCCATCGTGCCCATCAGTCTGGCCTGGACTAGCGGCTGGCCCTTGAGTTCGATCTCGATTTTTTCAGCACCACGGTCTAGAATTTCCCTGGCGGTAATGGAATTGCCTCTGGCTTCACTTGGATCGGAGACCTTGAAAAGACCGACAAGGAATCCCGAGACCTGTTTCGATATCCCACTTTCCGCCAGCGCCGCTTTTTCAGCGCGGACGGCTCGCATGGTTTGCATCGTCATGGCCAAGGCGAAAAGTCCCAGCACACCCATGGCCGCAGAGAATAAAACTTTTTTTCGCCGGCGCACGGGCTTGTTGCGGATCCAAGCCAGTTTTTCGGCCGCGTCCACGGCAGTCGGCCGCGCCGCCGGGGCCGGGGACTTGAGCCTGGTGATGAGCGCCGCCAGGGTAGCGTCGATGCCTTCAACCGGAAGTGTATCCCCGACCGCTGCTTTTTTCATCAAATCCCTGAAGTTTAAATTCGCTTCGTAGGCCGGCTTGCCGGTGAACAACTCCTGGAGAATTAACCCGAATGAATAAAGATCACCGGCCGTGGTGGCATCCTCGCCGCGGGCCTGCTCGGGGCTCATGTACTGGATGGTCCCCATGACCATGCCGAACTCCGTCAGCTTGGCGGAATCTCCGATTTTTTCAGATTCATTTTTCAGAGACTCTTCAAAATGCAATTTTCCCTGCGTATCGGCGGCCAATCGGTAGGTCAACTCGTCCTGCCGGGAACGGGACAGGCCAAAATCCAGAACCTTGACCTGCCCACTTTCGTCAATCATGATGTTGTCCGGTTTAAAGTCGCGATGGATGATGTCCTGCTCATGGGCTGCCACCAGTACTCCGGCGAGTTGTTCCGCCACCTTGAGCTTCAGCCGATAATCCAAGCCGGTTTTATTTATTTCGCTGAGCTTCCTTCCCGAAATCAGTTCCAGGACCAAAAAATCAGCCGCACGGCCCTCGAGGTAATCAAAAATCTGGCAAATGTTCGGATGGGCAAGTTTGGACAGCACTCGCGCTTCGCGCAAGAAGCGTGTTTTGGCTTCAGCCAACAACTTGTGCTCGGCTTTGATGCTCTTCAGCGCTACCTTGCGGTTCAGCTTCTCGTCAAAACCGACATAGAGCTCACCCATGCCGCCCTGGTCCAGGAAATCGACGATACGATAATGCGAAATGCGCGTGCCAAGCAGTTCATGCATCAAACACTCCCTTGCCGGATCAACAGAAGCCGGGCAAAACCCCGGCATTGCGTTGCAGAAATTTTAGATGAAACAACCTGAAATTGCAATATAAAGAAAAAAATCGGCAAGATCACGGCCATGGCCGGGCTGGGAGCGAATGATTTGCTTTTCTTTATTTGGAAAACAGTTTTGATTGCGCTGCCGGAGTCGGCTTCAAGGATGCAGTCATCGTGCCGCGCGTAGCCGTGAAGTTCCATACTTCGTTGCCGTCGTCGGTGTCGATCAAGGTGCCGGTCATTGTATCCTTACCGTTGAATTGACCACTGAATTGTGTGCTTGGATGATATGTTAGCGTCATGGTAACGTTTTTGCCGTCGACTTGATAGGTTCCTACGAATGTTGGATTCAGATTGTGCACAAAATTCCCATTAGCCTTGGTGCCGCTAAAAGTGAATATGTCGGTTTCGGTAGTTGCCTCATGCGTGAATATGAAGGTCCACGTTCCGGTGATGTCGTAGCTGGTTTTCAGGACCACCAGGAACAAAACAGCGGTCACGGCGACGACGCCCACGCCAATGAGTATCCAGGGCAGGATGCTTTTCTTCTTGGCCGGGGCGACTTTCTGGGCGATGGCCTCGTAATAATCCGGTCCCTGTTCGGCATTGGCGGAACTGACTTGTTCGCTGCTGCCAGCCGCGTTCAGGGACATGTTCGAAACCTGCAACAGCCACATGAAGGTCACAGCCACAATCAACGCGATCCATTTTTGCTGTTTCTTGATCATATTCATTTTACTCCTTAATAAATTAGTAAAATGTAAGTATATTATTTAATCATAAATTATCAAGAAAAACGTGTCTTTATTAATAACAATAGATATATGATAAATTTACTTTTCAAACAAAACAGTAATGTGCTTTTTATCTCGTCGCCGTCCACGTAAAATTTGAAGAGCCCAGAATAAAAGTGCCGGTCATTTTATCCTTTTCGGTAAATTGCCCGCTGAACGGGATAGTTGGATCGCTATTTATCGTCATGGAAACATTTTTTTTGTCGACAGTATAGGAACCCGTAAACATCGGATTCTCAGCGGTCATATAAATCCCGCTGTCCTTGGTTCCAGCAAAAGTTATTTTCAAGGGTGCTGTGGTTGATCCGATGGTAAACACGAAATCCCACGCTCCGGTGATGTCGTAATCGGTTTTCAGGACCACCAGGAATAAAACAGCGGTCACAGCGACGACACCGACGCCGATGAGGATCCAGGGCAGGATGCTTTTTTTCTTGGCCGGGGCGGCTTTATGAGCAATGGCCTCGTAATAGTCCGGCCCCTGTTCGGCGCTGGGGGAAGCAATTCGTTCACTTGTGCCTGCCGCAGTCAAAGGCATGGTGGAAACCTGCAACAGCCAGACGAACGTCACCATCACCAGCAACGCGATCCATTTTTGTTGTTTTTTAATCATGTTTATCAGCCCCCTTAAAATTATGAATAATATAATATATACTCTATTTTTTTGTCAAATCGGCGTGGGCCTCGCGGTAGCCATTACCGGAGTTATACTGGGCGCAAAATAAATTTTAATTTGTACTGCGCGTGTGGCTATCCAGAAAAATGCTATGTTTTTATCTGGACGCTTTCCATGTAAGCGATTTTGAGCTCTCAACATAGATTCCATTCATTGTATTCTTGTCCGTAAATTGACCGCTGAATTGAATCGCCGATTGGCCATTTACCGTCATGGTTACATTTTTTTTGTCGACCGTATAAGTCCCCGCTAATGCTGGATTGCCGGTAGTCGAATAAGTCCCGCTATCCTTGGTTCCGATAAAGTTGAAAGTAAAAGGAATGTCAGTTGACCCTAGGGTGAAAACGAAATTCCACGATCCGGTGATGTCGTAATTCGTTTTTAGCACAAAAAAGTATAAGGCGGCGGTCACGCCCAGAACGCCTACGCCGATCAGGATGAGGGGCAGGATGCTTTTCTTCTTGGCCGGGGCGGCTTTCTGACTTATGGCCTCGAAATAATCCGGCCCTTGTTCGGCATTGGCGGAACTGGCTTGTTCGCTGCTGCCAGCCGCGTTCAGGGGCATGTTCGAAACTTGGAGCAGCCACATGAAGGTCACAGCCACAATCAACGCGATCCATTTTTGCTGCTTCTTGATCATATTCAGTTTACTCCTTTTTATTTTTGATAACATACAAATATGCTTCGTAATAATATTATCAAGGAAATCGGGCCTGTGTTATAAAAACCAATAGATTACAAATTTACTTTTCAAACAAAATTGTAATGTGCTTTTTATCTCGTCGCCGTCCACGTGTAAGCTGAAGAGCCCTCATTAAAGGTTCCGCTCATCACATTCTTGTCGGAAAAACTTCCTGAGAAATTAATAGTGGGAGCGTACGTAAGGGTCATGGTCACGTTTTTGCCATCCACTGCATATGTGCCTGTCAATACAGGGTTTCCTGTAGTTAAAAAAGTCCCGCTTTTTTTGTCTCCAGTGAAAGCTATGGTCCATGGGGTGTTGTTCGACCCCAGAGTAAAAATAAAATTCCACGATCCGGTGATGTCGTAATTCGTTTTTAGCACAAAAAAGTATAAGGCGGCGGTCACACCAAGAACGCCTACGCCGATCAGGATGAGGGGCAGGATGCTTTTCTTCTTGGCCGGGGCGGCTTTCTGACTTATGGCCTCGAAATAATCCGGCCCTTGTTCGGCATTGGCGGAACTGGCTTGTTCGCTGCTGCCAGCCGCGTTCAGGGGCATGTTCGAAACCTGCAACAACCACATGAAGGTCACAACCACAATCAACGCAATCCATTTTTGCTGTTTCTTGATCACTTCCAATGTTCCTCCTTTTTTGATATTGCAATACATATAAAGAATTAGTTTTGATTTGTCAAGCCAATATAAGAATTCGAAACATTATGGAATTGTGCACTTTCTTGACCGGTTCAGTTGGATATGCTACCATCGGCTTTGCGGGCCGGGGTGGCGGAATTGGCAGACGCACGGGACTTAAAATCCCGGGAGGGCAACCTCGTGGGGGTTCGATTCCCCCCTCCGGCACATATCAAATCATCCCGAACCATTTTAGGTGAGGGATAGATTTGTATGTCCCCGTAGGGGATTCACGTAATCCTTGCTTTCCCTCCTACGAGATAGTCTCACTAGATGATTTCGACGGATTTCATGACTTATCGAAATCATAGTGAGACGACCTCGTGGGGGTTCGATTCCCCCCTCGGCATATCTCAAATCATACGACACCGTTAGGTGGAGTATTTGATTTGTATATCCCCCCTGGGGAGCTCAAATCATCCCGAACCGTTTTAGGTGAGGGATAGATTTGTATGTCCCCCTTGGGGACCACATAAACTACCCGTCAATCAAAACAGATCTAATTTGTATATCCCCCCTGGGGAGCTCAAATCATCCCGAACCGTTTTAGGTGAGGGATAGATTTGTATGTCCCCGTAGGGGATTCACGTAATTCTTATTTTCCCCCCTCGGCAGAAAACCTTACGGCCTAACGTGACGCGTAACGCGTAACATGTGACGAGGAAAGAATAAGATATAAGATAAAGGTTTAAAATCTGTAGGGGCGGTTCGCGAACCGCCCTTACGTAAAGAGAAAATCCAAAGGCAGAGAAATTGTAAGGGAGGGTCTGAGACCCTCCCCTACATAAAAATCAACTATTTGTTGTTCACCTTGATCCTGGCGAAATAGGTGTAAAGTACCGGGATGAAGAACAGGGTCATGAAGGTCGAGGCGATCAGGCCGCCGATGATGGCCACGGCCATGGGCGAGTTCATTTCGCCGCCGTTCTTGGTGGTCAAGGCCATGGGGATCATGCCGCCCATGGTCGTCAACGATGTGATCAGGATCGGCCGCATACGTGTCGCCGCACCCTGGATGACCGCCTCCAGGCGATCCATGCCGCCTTCGATGAGCTGGTTGATGTAATCGACCATGACGATGCCGTTGTTGACGGCAATACCGGCCAGGATGATGAAGCCCATGATCGAACCCATGTTGATGGTCTTGCCGGTGATGGCCAGCAGCACGACCACGCCGATGAAGGCCAACGGCAGGGTGAACATATTGATAAAGGGAAACTTCAGGTTCTCATAGAGCGAAGCCATCACAGCGAATACCAATACCAGTGCGATCAGCAGGGCGAAGGCCAGGGTGGTAAAGGTCTCGGTCATGTTTTCGTATTGGCCGCCGATTTCAGTGAAATAGCCCTCCGGCAAGTGGGCAGTGATGTCCCGGGTTTGTTTTTTAACGTTGTTGATGATAGCGCCCAGGTTGCTGCCGATATAGTTGGCCCCGACCGTGACCTTGCGCACCATGTTCTCGCGGTCGATGCGCACCGGACCGAACAGGTCCTTGAACTCGGCCACTTCGGAGAGGTAGACTTTGGTACCTGTCGGGGTTTGGATCGGAAGCTTTTTCAGGTCCTCCAGCGAGGCGCGGTCGCTTTCTTTCAACTGCACACGAATATCGCGATCCTCTCCTTCCACAAACATGCGCGACACCACCGTGCCGATGGTATAGGTCTGTACCTGGCTGGAGATGGCGTATGAAGTGAGGCCCAATTTGGAGGCTTCCTCTTTTTTGATGTGCAGCTGTATCTCGGGCTTCCTCTTTTCCAGGGAGATCTTGACGTCGCGGATACCTTCAATACCGGCGACTCGCTCGCGAATTCTCTCGGCAATGCCCTCCAGCCGGCCCATATCGCGGCCGAAACAGTTGATCTCGATAGGGCTGGTCGACGAGCCGAACATGGAGGCGCCGGCGATGTCGATGGCCGTGATCTGGCTGTTCTCCAGAGTGGGAAACGAGCGTCGCCAGCGTTCCAGGATCTGCTTGTCCGATTCCTTGCGCTCGCTGCTTGGTTTCAGGTAGGCGTAGATGATCGCCTCGTAAGAGCCGGCGGCGCCGGTGCCGCTGGCCGTGTCCTGGGCGCCCTGCTCACTGGTGCCGGTCTGGACAAAGGTGGTGATGACGTTGGGGTCCTTCAGCGACTGGTCTTCCAGGTATTTCACGATACGGTCGGTCTCTTCGATGTTGGTGCCGACCGGCATGGTCAACTTCAGGTAAAGCATGGCGTTGTCGGTCGCAGGCATAAATTCCTTGCCCAGGAAGGCGGAGCCGACCAGGGACAGGACAAAGAGGACGATCACGCCGATCAGCACGGTCTTCCTTTTAACCAAAGCCCGGCGCAGCCAGCCCTCGTAGCGGTCGCGCACCGGTGTAAACTTATCCTCGCCCAGGGCGACGACGCCGCCACTCGCTGTTTTGCCCTTCTTGACACGAATGCGGAACATCCAGGCGGCCAGCATGGGCACGATGGTCAAGGCCACGAAGAGCGAGGCCAACAGGGCGATGATCACTGAAACGGCCAGGCTCTGCGCCAGGCGTCCGGCGATGCCGGTAGCGAACATCATCGGAAAGAAAACAGCGATGGTCGTCAGGGTGGAGGCCGCAATGGCCATGCCGACTTCGGTTGTGCCTTTGCGCGCCGCTTCGGTGGGACTCATCCCCTGCTGCAAGTGGCGGTAGATGTTCTCGATGACCACCACGGCATTGTCGACAAGCATGCCCACCCCCAAAGCAAGCCCTCCCAGGGTGATCAGGTTCAGGGTATAGCCCATGACATAGAAGGCGATGAAGGCCACCACGATCGACAGCGGGATGGTGATGCCGATGGCCAGAGTCGGCTTGAAGTTGCGCAGGAAAAGAAAGATGATCAGCATGGCCAGGATGCCGCCGCGCAGGATGTTGAGACTGGCCTTATTGGACATCATCTCGATGATGCGCGACATGTCGAGCCAGACATGAAACTTGACCCCTTCCTTGAGCGTCGGTTCAACTTCCGACAATATTTTTTTTACCTGACGTGCGACCAGCACCGAATTGGCTCCGGAACTCTTGGTCAGCATCATCATGATACCCTGCTTGCCGTTCAGTCGCAGCTTGAGACGGGTTTCCTTGGCAGTTTCACTGACCGAGCCAATATCCTTGAGAAATATCGGCGCACCCGAACGGCTGATACCGACCAGGACGTCATTGATCTCGGCCAGGGTCTTGAACTCGCCCATGGTGCGCAGCAGGAACTCGCGATGATTTTCGGTCATATAGCCGGCGGGCAGATTGATGTTGGAAGTCTGGATGGCCATCTCCACCTGGCCGATATTCAGACCGCGCGACTCCAGCTTGCCCTTATCAACGCTGACCAGCACTTCGTTGAATTCGGGCGAAAAAACAGCGGCCGAGGCCACGCCCTCGATGCGCTCCAAGCGCGTAGCCACCTCATTGTCGATGTAATCGCGCAGCTTGCTCAGACTCATGCTGCCGCCGGTGATGCCGTAGGCGATGATCGGCATCTGCGAGAAATTGAACTTCATGACAAACGGCTTCTGGGAGCCCTTGGGCAGAAACTGCTCGTACATGCCGATGGCATCGCGTACGTCCTGGGCGGCAAAGTCGAGGTTGGTGCCCCATTCGAACTCGATCATGACCACCGACTGCCCTTCCAGAGATATCGACTTGAGATCCTTGATGCCGGACACGGTGGAGATCCATTGTTCCACCGGGCGGGTGATATTCTGTTCCATGTCTTCCGAGGACACGCCGCTGTAGGTGGTCACCACCGTGATGAACGGATAGTCCATGTCGGGCAGCATGTCCAGGCCCAACTTGGTAAAAGAGATCATGCCCAGGATGACGATGACCAGGACCACCATGGACATGGTCACCCTTTTTTTAAGTGAAAAGTCGACAATCTTCATTTTTTATCTCCAGCCATGATGATGGTGGTGCCGTCCTTCAAGTCATAGTTACCTTCGGTCAGTACCAGCTCGTCGGGGCGCACACCGGCGATCATTTCAAAGCGGCTGTGGTTCCGTAAGCCCACGGTGACGGCGCGCTTGCGCGCTACACCGTTTTCGTTGACCATCACTTCCCGGTCGCCGGCCAGCAGGGCGGTCAGGGGCAGCATGGATACATTTTCCTTGCGCACGTACTCGATGGAAATATCGGCATAAACCCCGGCCTTGATCTTCATCTCCGGATTCTCCATCTTTATTTCCACCTTGAAGGTCTTGGAAAGCGGGTCGGCGGCCAGGTTCTTTGAATAAACCTCGCCCAAGAAGTCCTCACCGGGGCGCGACGATATGTTTACCTGGCATTTCTGGCCGATCTGGATCTTTTCAATCTCCTCGGCCGGCACATCCACTTTGACCTTGACCTTGGACAGGTCCATCAGTGTCAGCAGGCTCTGGCCCATGCCCATCATCGGGTTGATCATGTCACCCTCTTCCATGTTCTTGGCGGCGATAATGCCGCCGAAAGGCGCTTTCATGTAAGCATTCTTCACCGTGTAGTCCACCAGGTCGAGGGTCGCCTTGGCGCTTTTCATCTGCGTGTCGGCGGCATCGAGGGCGAGTTGGGTGTTTTCGTACTGCATCGACGAAATGGCCTTGTTCTCCAGCATTTTTTTCATGCGCTCGGCATTCAGTTTGGCGTTTTGATAGGCGGTCTGGGCCACGGCCACGGCAGCCCGGGCCTGTTTCTGCTGTAATTCAAGGGCAGTCATGTCCAGTACGGCCAGCAGTTCGCCCTGGCTGACCCGGTCGCCTTGTTTTTTCAATATGCGCCCAACACGGCCGGAGACGTCGGGGGCAATGTTTGCCGTTTTCCAGGCACTGACCGTTCCTTTATAATTCAAATACATAGCCATAATTCCTTTCTGCGGCAGCTCGGCTTTGACCAGCAGTGGTTGCTGTTGCAGATCGGTCACTTCACTTTTTTTTGAACAAAAAGACAGCGTTACCAGCAGAACCAATAATGCAAATAATAATTTTTTCATTCAAGACCTCCGTTAATATTGACGCCCGTGAGTTTTTCAAGCTCGGCGATAGCGATATTGTAATTATACAGGGCCTGCAAATAATTGACTTTGGCCCGGGTCAGCTCATTGCTGGATGAATTCAGCTCCAGGATGGTTATCATGCCTTCATGATAATTCAGTGCCGCGATGCGCACCCCTTCCTTGGCGCTTTCCATGTTTTTTAATCCCAGTTGGATATTTTCATATTCCTGGTTGATGGTCCGGTACTTGCTTTCTACTTCCAATTGGGTGGCATCGTTCAACTGCTTGACATTCAGGTCCATAATCTTTTTCAATACATTCATTTCGCCGATCTGGGCGCTCCGTTTCAAACCGGTAAAAATGGGAAAACTGACGCCCAGGGAAATATTAAAATAATCATCCCAATTACCGGAATTGAATTTAAAAAAATCGGATTGGTAGCTGTAAGCGGCCACGATGGAAAAATTCGGAATGTACTGGGCCCAGGTGATCTTCAGCAGGTTATCAATTTTTTTCTTTTGCATGTGCAATTGCAGCAGCTCCGAACGGTTTTTTCGTGAATCCTGCAGCAGTTTTACCAGTTCCAGCTGCAAGGGACGGTAGCCCAATTCTCCAAGCAGGCGGACATCCTGCACGGCCGGCAGGCCCAGCATCAATTTCAAGCCCAAAACCGATGTTTCCAGCAGGTTTTCCACACGCATGACGTCGGGCTTGGTGGCGCTGAAAGCCAGTTCCGCGCGCAGCAAATCGTATTGGGATACCATGCCCAGGTCAAAACTTTTTCTGACGTTGTCGTAGTTGCTCTCGGCCAGTGAAAAAGCTTCCTGATGGGCTTTCAGCAGCTCCTGCAGTATCTGGATATTGTAAAACATTTTGCGCACGTTCAGGACCGTCTCGGCCCGGGAATTTTTTTCTTTTTCCTTGGCGATCTTGAGGTCCAGTGCGGCATTCTTGTAATTGAACATGAGTTTTCCGCCAGTGAATACGGGCTGGACGATCTGGAAACTGAAGGCATAATTTTTCTGGAAGCGCAGCGTAGCTTCGGTCGGATCGGCACCCGGATAGAAGGGCGGGATCTCGATGGTCATCAGTTTTTCATCGAGTATCTTGCTGCCCTGCAGGGTTGCCTCGGGTAGAAAGTTGAAATTCTGCCGCAAGCGGTAGCGGTACTGCTTGACCTCCAGTTCGCTGATCCGCTGGGCCGGGTTGTTGGCCAAGGCCAGTTTGATCGCCTGGTCGACGGTCAAATCCATGGGAGCGGTTTGACTGAATCCGATCACGGCCAGCATCAATAATAGTAAAAACATTTTTTTCATTCGGCGCCTCCTATGCCAGAATGCCGTTTTTTAACAGCTTGATAATCATTTTTTTTCGTTTCTCATGGCTGATGAGATCACTGATGATCGAATCCCAGAATGCCCCTTCCAGAAGGTTGCTCAGGGTGGTCCCTACCAGGACGATCCCGAACTCCTGGAGAACTTCGGGACGCACAATTTCTTTCATGAATTCGCCCAGTCGATGGGAAACTTCTTCTCTTCTACGCAATTCGAATTGGATATGTTCTTCGACGTTATCACATTCCTGGATAGCCACATGGTGTTCACGGACCATCATTCTCAAAAAATTTCGCCTTTCTTCAACCAGTAAAAGGGACAGATCGATGATCTCCTCGATGATCTGGTACTTATCTTTATTTTGATTCAATAATTCCTTGCTTTTTTCGGAAATTTCGTTTTGAAATCGTCCATAAAGGCCTATGAAAAGGGAATTTTTGCTTGCGAAGTAGTTGTAGAGGGTCGGTTTTGAAATTTCACATTTTTCAGCGATCATATCCATGGATGTATTTTTATAGCCGTGCAATGTGAATAGCGATTCGCTGCAGTTTAAAATAAAATCGCGCATCGCAGCTTCTTTATTAATTATCAAATTAACCTCCAGTAAATTAATTTAACTCGTGCGTATTTAATTTACTTACAGTCAGTTATTTTAACTCAGAGTTTTTTCAAAGTCAATATCTGAATTTGTCCTTTTTTAATTTTTTTCTTCATGTCGCCATGCTCAATTCTTTATTGACAATTTTAAATGCCTGGTATAAATTAAAAAAATGCCGTGGCCAGTAAAAGAATTGGATGACGTCAAGTCGATTTTAAAAAACAAGAAGCTTCATATTCCACAGGAAGAAATATTCGCCGACCTGGCCCGCATCGAGCTTTCCCAGAAGATTTTCCCCCAAATCCAGCAAAAAGCCCTGCTGGTGCAGTTGCTGCATGCGTATAAAAATTCGAAAAAAAAAGTGGTCATCCAGCTGGAAGTTCTGGGGAACAAAATATTTCCCCTGCCCGTGATCATGGGCGTGCTGGCCGAGGATTGGAGCGGCATGGCCAACTCCATCCTGGGCATCATCCACCAGAAGCAAGGCAATGTCCTTTTTGTCAAGGGCTTCACCCTCGATCACGAGATCCACAAGCTGGGAATTGTCATCCTTTCGTTCCTGATCCAAAACGCCAAAGATTACAAGCGCTTTTTGGCCGAAAAAAACAATTTGCAGACGATCATCAAGGATGCGTCACAGGGCAGCCTTTCCAAAACTGTACTCCTGGAAGATGAAACCATTCGCTTTGATATTTACAGCAAGACCATCAAAGCCATAAAAAAAATGTACCGTGAACCCGACATCGAAAACATCATCGGCGAAAACGGTGAAGTCCTTAAATTCATTTCCTCCCGTTCCCGGGAATATCTGCAGGAAAGAAAACTGACCGACCTGGCCGCACTGATCATCGATAATTACAAATTTCAAAAACTGGTTCGGGAAGGCAAAGCCGACAAGAAAATAAAAATAAAAAACTTTGAAACATTGGATGAAAAATTGACCGGCATCACCTTCGTCTGCTGGGAAGAGAATTTTTCAGTCGAGAACTTCTTAAAAACACTGGATTTCATTGTCCCCGATCATATCATCAAGCACCACAAGAGCTTTGTTTCCATGGAAAAGATCCTTGTCTATCGAATTGAAATCGTGGACAGCCACCTCCAGCCGTTAGATCCGGTGGCCATCAAATCCATCGAAGTTTCACTGGCAAAACTGATCAGCACCTCAGTCAACGAGGTTTTTTCACAAATCAAGTCTGTCGGCGGTTATGAGCATTACGCCCGCGCCATTATTCCGTTCCTGATGCAGGAATTAAAGACAACTGAAATCAGCCAGGTTTTCATGAATGTTGAGAAGAAAACCGAATTCATGATGCAATTGAAATTGATCAGTGTTTCATGGCCCAGCAAAAAAGCCAATCTGAACAAATTGATCGGCCTACTGGAAAACCATCGGGGCATTGAAATCCTTTCGGTCATTCCTCCCCGCCTCTACCAGAAAAATATTGAAGTCAATATCATGAATTTGAAGATCACGCTGGCTGAATTCATTTCAATCAATGCCATATTTTTAACCATTAAAAACATTTTAAAAAGCCTCTATAGCCAGATCCGGGATTTTGACGAGGGACTGCGCGACCGGGATATGAGTTCACTGGCCGAACTGACGGCCAAACTGAAAAGGGTCAATCCCCTGATTATCAAGGAAATCTATTTTAATTTCGATGAAATTTACCGTATAGAAACCCCGACCGATATCATGGCTGAAATCATTAAACTGGTTTGTAACACCATGGAAACGGCCAAAAAACAGGACTTGTCCCAAATCGTCGTCAATTATAAAAATATTAAAAATCCTCGCATGGGCGAGCCGCTCAAGACAATTTTCATTATTGCCTGCAGCAGGGATAATAAAATCCTCAGTAAATTCATCAACAGCATGCAGCAAATCGAAATTTATTTCACCCGCATCGAATGGGAACAGCGATTTTACCTGATCCTGATATTCAAGAAAAACAACCGTGCCTTGCTGCCAGCTGATATTCATCGAATAAAAATCAATGTATTGAATAAATACCTGAAAAACGCGCTGGTTATCGACAGCGACAACCCGCCTGCTGTTGAGCCCTGCTGAGCGGACACCCCATGTTCAACCTTGTTTCGCCCTACCATATCACCGCCGCCCAGAAGGCTGCCGTTGACGAGATTGTCGCCAAATTCAAGGGCGGCTGCCCTAAACAGGTCCTGCTCGGCGTAACCGGTTCCGGAAAAACATTTTCCATGGCCCATATCATCCGGGCATTGGATGTCCCGACCCTGGTCCTTTCTCCCAATAAAACGCTGGCCGCCCAACTATTCCAGGAATTCAAGGGATTTTTCCCCGAAGACCGGGTCGGCTATTTTATCAGTTACTATGATTATTACCAGCCCGAAGCCTTTGTTCCACAGCGTAATCTCTATATCGCCAAGGAGGTTTCGATCAATCCCGAATTGGAACGGCTGCGACTGGATGCCACCCGCAGCCTGCTCGAGTCGCGGCAAACCGTCCTGGTAGCTTCGGTTTCCTCGATCTACAGCATCGGTTCACCGGCTGATTTCAGCGAACAGAAAATAACGCTGGCCCTGGGCGATTCCCTGAGCCGTGATGACTTATTGAATGAGTTCGTCAAGTTGGGGTACAACCGGACCCAGGACCTGCTGGAAAGCGGGAAGTTTCGTGTGCGCGGCCAGATGGTCGAGATATTTCCCACCAGCGAGGAAAACCCGCTGCGTTTTGTTTTTTCCGGTTCGCTCTTGAGCCGGATCGGCTTTTTTGATCCACTGACCGCGGCCTGGCTGGAAGACAGAAAACAGGTCAATGTTTTTCCGATCAATTATTTCTTTTACCGCAAATCCCGGGTCGACGAAGCCCTGGTCAAAATCAGGGCCGAGCTGGAAGAGCGGCTGCTTTATTTTCAAAGCCAGGCCAAGCCGGACTTGGCGGAGCGTTTGCGCCAGCGGACGCTTTTTGACATCGAAATGCTCGAGCAGTTCGGCCATTGCCCGGGCATTGAGAATTATTCCCGGCATCTGACCGGCCGCCAAAAAGGCGAAGCGCCTTACACCCTGCTGAGTTTTTTTCCGAGCGGATACCTGACGATCATCGATGAGTCTCACGTCACGGTTCCCCAATTGAACGGCATGTACGCTGGCGACCGTTCGCGCAAATCCAAGCTGGTCGAATTCGGTTTCCGGCTGCCTTCAGCCCTGGACAACCGCCCTTTGAATTTCACGGAAATCCAGGAGCGGCTGCAGAATGTCCTGTACGTTTCGGCCACGCCGTCGGAATTTGAGGTCGCCGATTCCCAGGGGCAGGTGACTTCATTACTGGTCCGGCCTACCGGCCTGATCGATCCCAACGTAATCGTTAAAAATGTATCCGACCCGGTGCAAGATATGCTTTGCGAAATCAAGCCGGTCATTAAAGGCAAAAACCGGGTGCTGATCACCACCCTGACCAAGAAAATGTCTGAAAAACTAGCCGACTTTCTGACCCTGAAAGGCATTCGCTGCGCCTACCTCCATTCAGAGATCAAGGCCTTGGACCGGGTAAAAATTATCAGGAAACTGCGCCAGGGCGAATTCGACGTCCTGATCGGCATCAACCTGCTGCGTGAAGGGCTCGACCTGCCCGAAGTCGCCCTGGTCGTTATCCTGGATGCCGACAAGGAAGGTTTTCTGCGTTCTGCAACGGCGTTGATCCAGACCTTTGGCCGCGCCGCCCGCAACATTGACGGTAAAGTCATCCTCTACGTCGATTCGACGGTCAAGTCCGTCCAGAAAGCCATTGCCGAAGCCGAACGCCGGCGCAACTATCAGATCGAGTACAACCTGCGTTATGCCATCTCCCCTGTTTCGGTGCACAGCCCGATCAAGGATTTCCATGACGACGACTACTGGCTAAAAAAAAGCGAAGAGACATTACCGGAAGATTTCAAGAACAGGGAAGCGCTGGAAAAAGAAATCCAGACATTAACGGTTGCCATGAAACAGAAAGCCGCCGGCCTCGATTTTAAAAATGCCGCCCAGCTGCGCGACCGAATCAAACTTTTAAAGAACATGCTGATCGAGATGTTCTGAACATTATTCTATTTGCTACTTGATTTTATTGTTTAGGTCACAAAGCGTTTTTCCCGGCAAAAAAAAGAAAAGCAAATACAGATTGATGAAGACAATAAAAAAAGTAAAAAAAAGAACTTGCTTATAAGGTCCTTGGCAAAAAAGTAAAAAAGCCTGGCCGGCATTCAAAGCCAGTTTATGGAAAGGCAAAGGAACATCCAGCGACAACATATGCCATGTCCAAGCCCTTTCCATCATGAAATTCAAAATAAAGAACAGATTGCCGAATATCAATGCGCATATCCGTAGCTTTCTCGATTCAAGGATATGATCAAAGAAATTGGCGATTCCGAAAGCCAGAAACGCCAGGCTATCGCAAAAGCGGCGGCCGCCGAATGATCCGCCGCCATGAAATTGCGATATGGAGCCATTGACGTAGGTCTGCAAGGCAAAACCTGCGGCGCTGGAATAAAAAACAGTGTCGGCGGCGGCCGATTTTTTCTTCAGATACAGAAAAAAACCCAGCAACCCGAAAAACAATAGCGGATGCCAGTGAAAAAGGCCGTGAAAGGAGGAAAATAGGACCTGCCACAACCAATGAGGCCAGATACTCAAGAAAGACCCACCTTGGGGAATGAACCAGATTTTTCCATAAAGGATATGAAATGCCAGCAATTGCGGAGTCAAAGCGAAAACAAAACCCGAACCCAGCACAGCCAATCTCGTAAATAAGTGAAAAAAGGTCCGGCCGCCCGTGGGCGCACGCCAGAAGCGAAGCAATAGCACCATGCCGGGTATCGTGATTAAAATGGCATTTTGCCAGCGCATCAAGGCGGCAAAGCCGACCAGCAATCCAAAAGCAAGCCAATGGCCGATTCGTTCGGATTCATGGTATTTGGCATAGAAAAACAGAAACAATGAAACGGCAAAAAATGAATAAACATGAGAAAAAAAAGCCAGGTTTTTCAGATAAAAATACAAAGGTGAAAGGAAAAGAATCGTTAAAACAGCAGCCAAGGATATGGTGCGGGAGAAAAAATACAACAAACTCAAATAAAGGAGGAGTGCACCGAAAAAACCGTAAAAAATCAAGGCGAACTGAACGGATTGCAAATAAGGCGTTTCATAGCCCGTGCGCTGGGGATGGTTCGTCCGGTAAAATATATCCGTCACTCCATAAAAAGGATACCACAACAATGCCGGACCAATCGAGAAGAGATTCGGCACCATACCCACTTCGGAGGTCTTGGGAATTTTTGCTTCAAGATCGGAATATGCCCATACTCCATATCTGTACGCGTCAAGGTCTGTATATTCGTTGGTGAAATCGAGATCCCGGTCTATATACATTGAGTGCAAGTAAGAGAAATATCCGACCCCATCACTTTCTACATATAACCTTTTAGCATCGGACTGGAAAACAGTAAAAAAAAGAACCAATAAAAAAAGAACATCAAATCTTGTTGAAACAATCCGCTTGGCGCTTTTTATCCAAAACCACAACGCGATTACCGAGATAAAAAGAAATAACGCATTGTTTTCAATTTCACGTATTTTTAAAGCATGCAGGAATTTGATTGGACCGAATACTGCACGCAGTAAAAGCGGCAGCAATAAAATCACAACCAATAGAATCAATAAATTTTGAATGATTTTTTTCTTCAAGAAGCAACATTTTGTCTGCGTTACGTAATTCCTTTCTTTCAGCCGAATCTCTCCGTGAAATTGGTTCAGTTCTACTGCAAAATATATTACCAAACAAATTTTAAAACATCAATAATCCTTGTGGTGCGGAGTTTCTAAGATTATTTCTTTTTAATGACCATGCGGACGCGCAGGCAGGGATTGCCGGCTTCGCTGAACCAGGTCTTGCCCTCCTGGACAAAATCGATGGCCAGGATATACGTGCCAGTTTTTTCGGGAGAGAGTATCTTCATTTCAGCTTTGCCCTTTTCAGTGGGCAGGACGGTCCCTGCCAGCGGCGTCCGCATTCCGTCGCGGTGGACCATCGTCCCCCGCCGGTCTAGCCAGTGATAGCTTAAAAAATCGGGATTTTCTGCGGCATAGCTGGAGAGCGTCCGATAGCTGCGATTGTGAAATTGGATTTGGGCGCTGAATTCCGAGCTGTTCACCATGATGCGCGGGCCGTCATAATTCATGAATTCAACGTCATATGGACCCTGGAGCGGATCTTTTTTATCGGTGCTGGACGGCGGAGGCGGGATTCGCCTGTCACGGCTTTGGAGATCCCGGCTGGCGAAGATTACCCAGTGCTTGGCCAGGATATCCATCCCATTCTTCTCGAGCAGTTCATCCAGCTCGGCATATATTTCATAGGCTTTTTTACCGAAAATTTCCCGGCTCGGGCTGCTCAGGAAGGGATCGGGCGGATATGCCTCCAGGCCGGAAATTGTGCCGCGGAGCCTCAAGCCGAAGCCCTTGAAATATTTTTTGAATTCTTCCAGATTGTAGCGGTTTTCCAAAGCCGCCGCCTTCGGTTTTTTTTCGTTTTGGCCAGCCATGACGGCCGTCGTGACCGACTCCCCTATTTTCATGGCCAGGCGCCGACGGATTTTTTCCAGGTCGGACACGATCCAGTCGAAATCGAGATCCCGGACATGGCGGCCCCGCCAATCGCCCCTGGGTTCGATCAAAAGAAATTGCCCCACGGATTTCCCTATCCTCTCCAAAAAGCGCCGTGGATCGTCGAGGTGATGGAATGAATCGAACATCAGAACGAGGTCGGTTTCTTTATCGAGCTGAAACTGCTCCATGGCGGCAACTTGAAATGTGATATTTTTCAGGCTCAAGGCCTGGGCGTTGAGTTTTGCCCTGGCGATGCCGCTGGCGCTATGATCGACGCCCAAAAAAGAAATTTGCGGGTAACGTCTTGCCAATTCGCAGGTGATCTCGGCCGGACCGCAGCCCAGGTCCAGCACGGAAGTTGCTTTTTCTACATAGGGTGCGGACAAATCAGCAAAGCGCATGATCGTGATATAGCCGAAATAGGAAAAAGTGAATGGCTGATGCTGCGCACCGGCAAAAAGCTGCTCATGGAAATCCCGGTCTTTTTGCGCCGTCCAGCTCTGTTTGATTTTGCGGACGGCATTGAACAGACCGTTCAGGCTGGCCATTATCGCTTGTCCGTATGCTCCTTCAGTCTTGTCCGGGCGAGTTCAGCAGCCCAAGGACTATGTTGCGCTGGGGGGCAGATGGCCGAGCATGTGCCTGATTTAAGTGGCACTCGAGGGCAACTCCAGTCCATAACCCTTGCGCTTATCCTCGCGTTTTAACAGGTAAGCAAAGACAAGGCCGAGGAAACCGAAGCCCATGAAAACCAGCATGGGGATCGTGTAGTTGTAGGCGATCAGAGGCGACCCGTCGGCGGCCACGCTGCGCCCAACAATACAATAGCGGTCCAGTATCCAGCCGATCAGCAGCGGCACGCCCATCAGGCCCCAGTTTTGGATGTAGAAGATCAGCGCATAGGCCGAGCCAAGCTGCTTCTCGGGGATCAATTTGGGTACAGACGGCCACATGGCGGACGGCACCAGGGAAAAAGCCACGCCGAGAATGACCATCAGTACAAGGGCGACAAGCCAATGGCTGAGCAGGGGGATGGCAAACAGGAAGTGGACGGCGATCAGCATGGCTGAGCCCAGGAACATGATGGAGGCCGCCTTGCCTTTGCGGTCGACCATGCGTCCGAAGATTGGGGTCATAAAGATGTTGCCGAAGGGGAGTAAACCCGGGATGATGCCGGCCAGGGCCAGCTTGACATGGTATTTCTGGACCATCAGGTCGGTGGCGTATTTAAGGAAGGGAAAAACCGCGGAATAAAAAAGCAGGCACAACATCGAGATATACCAGAAACCCTTATTTTTCAATATCAATTTGATGTCGGAGAGACGGAACGGTTCCTCGCTGTCAGTTTCGGCCCTGGTTTCGGAAGCATCGAGCTTGCGGTCCATGATGCCGTAGACCAGGTAGCTGATAAAGCCGATGATAAGCAAGACCACGGCCAACAGCACCGGGGCCCCGACGGATTTGAAATGGGCGGCAACGGGAGCGCTGATCATCAGGGCCAGGGCCGTGCCCATGCGCGCCATGGCTAATTGCAGACCCATGGCCAGTGCCATTTCCTTGCCCTTGAACCACTTGACGATGAGCTTGGTGGTGGTGATTCCTGCCACCTCGACACCGACACCGAAAATGGCGTAGCCGATCCCGGCCAGATAGACCTGCAGCGGCATGCCGCCGATGATGGGCACGTTCTGCAGCAGGGGCGTGGGGTCGAACCTGTGGGTGATGGCGAAATACTTCAATAAGGCGCCACCGACCATCAGGGCCGTTGACATCGCACCGGTAAAGCGCACGCCCATTTTGTCCAGGATGATGCCGCCAATGAGCAGCATGAACAGGAAAACGTTGAACCAGCCATAGGCGCTGGTGAAAAAACCGTACTGGGTGCTGCTCCAGTGCAGATGCTGTTCCAGCATGGGTTTCAGGGGGGCCATGACATCGGCCATGAAATAGCCGCATAACATGGCCAGGCCGGCTAAAGACATGGCCATCCAGCGGGCTTTGGGAGATTCGCGCAATGAAGTTCTAAGAGATTGAGTCATTGTTTCCTCGCTTCTAAATTGCCTTATTCAGAAAAATGAAAAGGTCAGTTCTGAAATAATAACGCGCTATTATAGTATGAATAAAAAGAAAATTCAACGTAAGTTATATGAAATATTGGCATTTTTTCATGGAAAGCTTGTTTCTACCCAGGCCAACACCCAAAAACTTGCTATTTTGTTTTTTTTTAATTATAATTTCACGGTTAATGACAGGTGATAAAATGATACAACAAAATCCATTAAAAAAATGTGCGCTTTTATTGCTGTTTCTGTTGCTGGTTGGTGTTTGCGGTCTGGTTATGGGCTTCATCGATTCCAACCGCAACTACGAACGCTCGCTGGCCCATATCCGCTTCCTGCAGAACAGTCATGATGATATGCATGATCGGCTGCTGGCCATGGCTGAAGAATCCATGTTCAATGAAAAAAGATATGCCCGGATAGATTTTCTGGAATATCAAAATTCTGTTTTCCAGAAGAAGTTCCCCGCTTTTTCCGAAATCGTCAAGATTACCTACAATCGAAGCAAAATGTTCGGCTTCAAGCCCAATCTTATTTTGGCTGTCATGCAGGTGGAAAGCGCTTTTAATCCCCTGGCCCTTTCGGCTGCCGGTGCGTATGGTTTGATGCAAATCCACTATGCTGTTTGGAAAAACGAGTTTAATATCGACAAAAACAGAATATTTGATATTGCCTATAATATCGAGCTCGGGCTGCGCATATTGAAGCAATATTATGATCTTTCCGATGGCGACATTAAACGGGCATTATTTCTTTATAACAACGGCTATAAATACAACAACACCGGCTATATCGCCAAGGTCAGCAATTCCATCTACAACCAGGAGATCGATACATCGCAACGGGTCGGCGTCAGCCAATAAAAATCCTGCGGCGGTACGGTTCAACATGTCCTATTCCGGTTGTCCTCTTTGAACAGCAAAAAAAGCTTTCTGAAATAATCCAGGTAAGCATCGCTCTGAAAATCAGGATATGTCCAGGGTAGAAAGTGAATCTGTTTGTTTTTAAGCACATATTCCAGGTGGGCATAGATGCCGCGTTTCAGGGGCACGCGATGGTAGTGGTTTTTGCAGGTGGCAATGATCACGTTGGCATCAGATATATATCCGGGATCGATGTTGACGGTTCGTTTTCCGGCTACAGCTAATTTTATTTCCAAACCGTTGGTCACTATTTTTATTTCGGGCAGCTTTTCGGGAGCCAGCAATCCCTGGAAAGAAACAAATTGCCTGAACAGGGGCTCCCCCATTTCCCCCCGGTAATAATCGGTCGATAAGAAAGGCATGACCGGCGAGCGGCTGTCAATTGACGAGAAATGCTCGCCCAGAAGAACGATGGCTTTTTCCGCGTCTGCGGTTTGACCGGCAAGCAAACCGCAAAACAGTTTTACTTTTCTAAATGGAGTGATCTTCCCCATGCATCTGATCCGTCGTGCCAGTCACTGCGCGGCGGGACAAAAATCTAGTCCAGCCATGATAAAACATATAATCGACTATTGATGAAAGCAGCGACTTTTTTTCGATCCGCTGACGGCTGATATATCGCTCCGGCCAGGGCGACCTGAATATTTTTAAAATTTCTCTCTTCATCCAGTTTCAGCAATTCGCCGTTAAATGTCGAGAAGTATTGACCCATGTCATTGCGGCAATCAACAATCGCATTCAGATCGCGACGGGAGTTAATTTTTTCCCTGGCATACGGAGCGAGTCGGATGATTTCCAGGTTGGATTCGCTGAAATATAAAAAATTGTTTCTTTCATTTAAAAAATAAATAGTATCCATGGGCGTGTTGACGCAGACATCCAGAATGCCATTGCCGAGTTTTTTGTAGAGAAAAGAGTGATAATTGAACAGAAAAAGATTTTTTTCCTTATCCCGGGTTAAAAATAAAATCTCGTTTTTTTCGGGATTAAAATTCATGATATTCAGCTCACTGTAATACTTCTCGCCCAGAAACATGGTTTCATCAAAATTTTTTACCGCCTGGGTGAAATGATTGTAAACCAGCCCCTGGAAGGCGTTCTTTAAATCGGAAAACCAAATGATGAAGTAGTCAGGATCGGCGCCAAAATGTATTTTCACTTCTTCAGATGCCGTGATGTCGATGTCCCGGCCTTTTTCCATCAGTTGGGCCACTTCCGGGTTTTTTTGCATGGCTTCAACTACGCGCAAGTATTGCTGAATTTTTGCGATCGGAATCCGCGGCAGCAGTTCGCGGTTTTTTATTTCAATCCAACGATCATTGCCATAGGTATATCGGTAAACCCGATAAGGATATTTGGGATAAACGGCGACTTTGCGTCCATTGGCGCCCAAGGTTTTAAATGGCGATGCAAACGCTTGCTCAGCCAGATTGCCGTCGGTGATATAGACAGCGCTGGCTTGGGCATTAAACGCAACGAGGATGGATGGCATGGGCAGGGCGTAGCCAACCACGGGTTTCAAGAAATAATCCTTGCCCTGGATGATCAAGGTGTAAATATATACTTTTTCGTTATCGACCGCGGTCGTGGAAATGATTATTTTGTCAAGCTTGGGCGATGGGAACATGTTCTGGATCGTGCCTTCGTAATTAAAGGTTTTGAGTATATTCAGGGATAGCGCATCAATGATCAGCAGTTTTTCTTTTTCACCGCTCAGCATGTTGCCGGCGATGAGAAATTGGGTATTGTTCAACCATTGGATTTTCTTGACTTCAAAAAAAGGTAAAAACGGGTAGGGCTGGGCAGCGGGCACTCCGGGAAATTCTTTTTTCAGGTCTTCGGGATTTTCTCCGCTGAGCAGGGCCCGTTTGATCCAATTCTGCACGTTGTGATTGCGTTTTTTAAGGTAATACAATCCCAATAGACGGTTGATTCGCGGGTACCACTGGTTTTGAGAAAATACTTCATACAGATATTTTTCGGCACTGCTGTCCTTCAGCTTCATAAGAACTTCGGCATAGGTCAGTCCGTATTCGAGGTTATAAAAATCAAATTTTAATTTTTCCAGTATTTTTTTTGCTTTTTTGAAATCCCCGGTTTTCAGCGAATATTGCGCCAGTAATAATTCGCCTTCCTTGGACATGGGTTTGATTTTCAGCGCACGCTCAATATAAGCGGAAGCGTCACTCCAATTTTCAAGTTGATAAAAAGCACGGGCGGTCAGCATGGCGAAATAGTAATTTTTCGGCGCATGATCAGATTCTGACTGGAGCAACTCGACTACGAGCTGTGGCTGACCGGTTTGCAGGTACAATTCGCATAGTAAAAGTTTATAATCGGCAATTTTTGAAAATTGCAGACTTTTTTTAAAATTATTCTCGGCGGCGGGATAATTCCTTCGTTTTAAATACTCGTTTCCCAGGCATAAATAAGCCGGAGCATAGGTGGAATTCATGCGGATGATCTTGAGCAAATTTTCTATAGCCAGAGAGTTCTTCATGTCGGCGACCGACAGGCTGACTCCGGTCAGAGCTTCCAATGACCGATGATCGCTTTCCAGGTAATAACTGAAGATTTTTGTTGCTTCCCAATTTTCATTTTTCAGCAGCAGGGCGAAGCCTTTTTTAATCGACGGTTTGCGATTGATTTGAAAATGGACATTGAGATAATTATTTGCCAGCTCCATATCGCCAATCAAGTAGTAGACAATTCCCTTGGAAAAATCGATCCCACTGGAAGCGGCATGTACGTGGGCCATGGACAGTGCAAATAACAGACCAAGCACGATTTTTTTCATTTTCACCTCGCGATAAATATCAACCGACATAGTCATATTCCCCAGTTGAGTTTGTCGGATAACAGTTTGAAGTAACTGATTTCCGGAGCGACCAGCATGCGCAGCGGCTTGGAATAAGTTTCGATCTGGAGCGTTTCCTCGAAATTCAGGGGCAGCACGGTCTGACCGTCAATGGTGATATACGTATCCACATGCATGGTCAGCAATTGCACGGTAATCACGCTGCTGTCCCTGACGACCAAAGGCCGAAAAGTCAGGGAATGGGGACAAATGGGCGTGATGATAATGCCATTGACTTCGGGACTGACAATCGGTCCACCGGCAGAAATGGAATAGGCCGTCGAGCCCGTTGGTGTGGCCATGATCAGGCCGTCGCCTTTCACCTCCGTCACCGTGACATCGTCAATTTTCAGCAAAAGTTTGACGATACGAGCGATCGCGCCTTTGTTGATGACCACGTCATTCAGGGCGGTATAGCGTTGATTTTTAAAACTGATCTGCAGCAATTTTCGTTGAGATATCCTGGCCTTCCCCGATAAAATAGTGCCCAGGCTCTCTTCCAGTGACTCTTTTTTCATTTCGGTGAGGAATCCCAGGGTACCCAGATTGAATCCGGCCACGGGTACCTGTGCTTCCACCGCCTGACTGGCTATGGATAAAAAAGTGCCGTCACCGCCCAGGACAATAATGATATCAGTACCTCGGGCGACATGTTCCCTTGCACATGACTTGCGACTTTGCAATAATTTGGCCGCTGTCTGTTCCAAAGTGAAAGCCACGGAGAATTTCTTCAAAACAGCGATCGTTTTTTGCAGGTAAAGAACCATATCCTGGTGGGGCTTGGCCACGATGACCGCTTTTTTAAATTCCTGCTGCATCGGTGATTATTGTATCATCAATGGATTTTTTTTTCCCGCTTTCAAGCAGAAAAAAATATTCCTGGTTGCCCCTCCTTCCCTTCACGCCGGCCAGGGTAAAACCACTGACGGCAAAACTCATGTTTTCCACTTGCTTTTTCAGTTTCAACACAATATTCCGCCTTGTTACCGGATCACGTATGACACCGCCTGGGCCGACCTGGCCTCTGGCGGCTTCGAACTGCGGCTTGACCAACACCAGTATTTTGGCGTCGGCAAACACATGAAGAACAGGCAGTACCAGGGTAACGGAAATAAATGAAAGGTCCATGATAATCAGGTCGGGCGTGAAGGGAATGTCTTCTTTGCGGAGGAAGCGGGCGTTTTTTTTCATCAACTGCAGGCGAGGATTCTGGCGCAGGCTATAATCCACCTGGGCTATATTCACGTCAACGCCACAGACTGCAGCGGCTCCGCATTTAAGCAGATAATCGCTGAAACCGCCGGTGGAAATCCCCAGGTCCAGAATTTTCAAATCCGCCACGCGGATCGCGAAAGCGTCAATGGCCTTGGCGAGCTTCAAGGCTCCGCGCGAAACATAGGGATGTTTTTTTTGGATGGCAATTTCATCTCCGGCGCTTACGGAACTGAAAGCCTTTGCCTGCACCTGCCCGTTGACGAGCACCTCGCCGGCCATGATCAGGGCAACGGCTTCCTTCGCTTCCGCGACCAGGCCCCGGCCGAGCAGGGCTTGGTCAAGCCTGATTTTTTTCAGAGACGGCGCCGGGCGCGGTCCTTTGCCGCCAACCGCATCAACCTTTTTATTTTTCATGAACAGCCTGATGGTATCCAATATTTATGATTTTGACAAGAGAAGCCAATGCCCGGGGCAGTCAACTTGACAGGATATTTTTTCCAGGTATACCATCCGGGGCAGTCGGCCGGGCTGTCGTTCTATTGGCACGGAGCAGCCCACGCCTGGGAGAAATCATGCGCCGAAAAATATTTTTCATTGTCCTGATTGTATTATGTGAATGCGCGTTCGCTTCCACCACCATCCAGAAAGTCGATTTTCTGGCAGCGGCCGGTTTGCAGGTAAACGGGGCCGGGCCGCTGCTGCTCAGACTGGACAAAGAGCGCAACCGTCTGGCTCTGGCCAACACCTTGACGTCCTCTCTTACCCTGGTCCATTGCGCCGATAATCGGGTCACCAATATCCCCATCAGCGGACGCATTCCGCAATATCTTAAATCCGAAGCCCTGAATATTGATCGCCGCAGCGGCAATATCTATGTAATAGGTCGCAAGACCCTGCACGTGGTTTTTCCCGGCGCCGGAATGTCGCGCGCATTCGCCACCAAAAAACAGTTTGAAATGGTGGCCGTGGATGAAAACAACGGCCATGCGTTTATGGTTGGCAGGGAATCCGGGGAGTTGGCTTGCCTGGATTTAAAGAAAGGACGGATGGATTACATTCCTTTCGCTGAAAAAGAGGAAGTGGTATCGAATCTGAACCAGACACCGCCGCCGCCCATCCGCAAGGTCGTTTGCGACACCCTAATGCGCAAGGTATTTGCCATTGACGGCTACACCGCCACCCTGCATACTTTCGACGCGGTCAGCCGCAAACATCTGGAGCAGAGAAAACTGGCACTGGTCTCGGGTAGCCGCTGGCATTTCGCCGACTATAGCCAGAAAAAGCATGCGTTGATCCTGGTCGTGGAAACCGCGGAAAGAAAAGTGGTGCAAGCGGCAAAAATCAATCTTGATGGCTCCCCTGACGTCATTGTTCCCCTGCCTGAATTCACCGAGGCCGTGGGTGTCAGTTACAATGAAAGTCGTGATGAGCTCTATATTCCCTATGACAACCACCCAAGCCTTCACATTGTTGATTTTAAAGTCGGAGGCCATGTCAGCGAGATCATGCTTCCGGCATACGGCAACGACGCATCCAGCCTGGATGCCGAACACAACATGCTTTATGTATCCAGCTGGGCCTACGGGGAAATCGATCAGATCGATTTGCAAAAGCGGAAATTGCGCCGCCGTTTTTTTCAGGCGGCCATCCTGCCACATATGTTCCACATGGTTTTCAATCCCCATGACGGCCGTCTCTATATTCCGCTGGGTGCCACGGCGGTCAATGGTTCTTTCGGAGCCGCCCTAAGTGTCTTGGATCCGAATACCGGGAGGATCGATAAAATCTACACTGGCTGGGCCCCGCAGGAATTGTTGCAGCAACCGAACAGCGACATCCTTCCTGGTTTTCAATAATGAAGATCAATTCGCCCGGGTATCCCCGGATGGCAATTTCAAAACATTCCATCTTCCTGAAACCTATCCCCACCAGGCCATGGAAACGAAGGCCGGAAACGTCTACCTGGCCTACGGCCCGCACCAATCCTACTGGCCGGTAGTATATATCTGGGCTGCACGCAACGGTATCCTGGGCATGGATGGCCGCACTCTTGAATATTACAACCGCCGCATCCCGCGCCTGGCCCAGAAGATGGTTCTGAGTGGAGAGGGCCGGTTGTATGCCCTGCAAAACAATTGGGGCGATGAAAAGCAATTTCTGATCACTTTGCCCGATGAGATCCGCTGCCCCAACCAGGGCGACATGCGCCTGGAGCTTGAAGATACGGTTTCACGCGAAACCAGCCAGCGCCTGCTCATTCACGACGAACATACGAACCGGCTTTATTTAGGCCGGGTCGCGGAAAAGGACGGCGACCCGGGCGTGCTGCAGATCATCGATCCACAGACTGCAAAAGTCCTACAGCGAGTGGAAATAGGCATCACGCCAACCGATTTGGCCTGTGATCGGGATCATATTTACGCCCTGGGATTTGATTCCAATCTGCTCACGGTGATCAATAAAAAAGATTTTTCGAGCATCGGAATCCATTGCGGTGAAAAACCGCTTAGAATTGCCTTGTCCAAGGGAGTTGTCTTTGTGCTCAACCATGGGGACAACGCCATTTTTGAACTGGATCAAAAAAAACGCCGATACAACATCCCATTTCAAGGCTATCCGGACAACATGGTCCTGCATGAGAATTCGCTGTTAATCACCAGCCATAGCCCGAATGAGCTTTGCATTATGGTGTTTGATCTGCTAAAAAAATCTTTTTCCATTCTGCACAGGGAAAAGTATCCCTTCGGAGAAACCACCTTTGACAGCAATAACAGCTCTTTTTTCCTGCGCGGCCAATTTGGCGACTGTGTGTACAAGCTGAACGAAATCAAGGTCGATCGAGCCGGCCGCATCTGGGTCAGTGATTTTTTAGCCGGCAAATTATTTATATTAACACATACAAACGATTGAAATCCCGCGCGGATCGGCGTCTCGCCAAGAGGTTGTTTTCAGGACTTTTTTTTTGTTATGCCGTTTATGAAAAAATTTAAAACCGCATTGTTGAACTCATAGGAGTCCCTCAGCAAAACCGTTTTATTCCCCGGGAAAATTATGCTTTCTGAATTGACAATGGCCGCTTCTCCGACCATAAACGGCTGGTCTTCGTTCATTTTTAGCAATATTATAGTTGCTGAATGCAGCTCTTCAGGGTTCACGACCATACTGATACGTAATTTTTTGCCGCAAAACTTTATGGTTGCCTTGTTTTTCGCGTCGTCATCAATTTTTATTTCCGCATGCTGATATTTTTCTTTTTTAAAAAATGCCTCAAAGACCCTGATGCAACTTTTGAAAACCTTCAGATTTCGACAATAGAAATCATGACAATCACTGTATTTGGCGGCAACCGCGAAATCGATATCCAATTCCATTTCACTCTCCTGAACGCTATTTTAAGCAATGAGCATCAGGGTGTCAATGTTTTTTCTATTATTCTATGTACGCTGGAGTTCGGTCAGTTGGCTGCCTTGCGCTGGCGGCGGATCAAAAATGAAGCCCCGGCGATGACGGCCATTAAAATCGACCAATGAATTATAAAAATGATCGCGTATCGGCGTGACAAAGCATGCAGCCATTCGAACAAACCCCATGCCATTAAAAGCAAGCCCCACATCCA
The DNA here is from genome assembly GCA_963770755.1 of Candidatus Aminicenantota bacterium. Classification (GTDB taxonomy): domain Bacteria; phylum Acidobacteriota; class Aminicenantia; order UBA2199; family UBA2199; genus UBA2199. The sequence continues at coordinate 31,708 of CAVYQZ010000005.1, forward strand.
GATTGATAAAAATAAAAACTTCGCGTTTGTCTTAAACCATAACCAAGCGAGACGGTCGGACAAAAACAAGCATATCCCGAAGATGGAAAGGACAATCCCGATGTTGTCGGTTCCGGCCATGTTCAAGGGTACGATGGCGATATACCAACCGCCGATGACGGCCCATAGAACCAGGGCGGCCAGGCAGACCGGAATCGCCTGCAGATTGTATTTCAAATACATGGGAAGTTTTTTACTACTGAGCATGTTTCACTTATTTTATACGTGTGCCGGTTTGAAGATAATACAGCTCCACGTTTCATGCAATCGGGGAAATCCTGATTTTTCAATTCCAATTCCCTGACTTTGTTATTGACATTTTTCAACTTCATTCCTGAAAAGGCCAATGAAATAAAATGATTTAAACAATGTATTCGTCCCCGCCAATGTTCCCTGTGCGCAGCATTAAATCTCAGTCTATCTGAACGGCGAGCGAATTTTTCCGACGACCATGGTTTGGGCGCTGTTGAAGGTAGAAATGATTACGCTGACCAACGGATCGCTAAATTATTTTTTTTCGATGTTCAAATGGAAAAATGTCCGGCCGAAAGACTCGTCATAGAAAGAAACAAAATCCTCATAGGAATAGCCCAGACCGATGAGGCGTTTGCGGATGAACTTCTGGTGCAGATTGCGGCTGCGGGTGATATTGCGCGAGGAGACGCGATAGTGGATCTCGGCCTGATCGGGCTGGAAGAGTTTCAATATCGGCCACATGACATGGATCAGCGACTCGCGCTCGAAAAGCCACATGCTGGGATGGATATAGGCGCAAAACTCGACGAAATTCTTGTTCTGGCCGATGGGGTTGGGCGTAACGTGCAACGCGATATAGCCGGTGCCGCCGGTCAGGAAAACGCTGGTATAACCGGCAGGATCAAAATCGTGTTCGAACACGAATGGCGTGTCGGTGGAGAGCAGGACGTCCTCAAAACAGTCCTCCAGGAGATAGAGCGCCTCGTCCTCGCGCGCCTTGGAGTTGCACAGCAAGTCGACGAATTTCTGGTCGCAGTCGTAAAAGGCGCAGGCCAGGTATTCTTCCTGCTGCGAGTTGACCATGAGTTTCAGCTTGCGGTCGATGCGCGCCAGTTTCAGGGAATGCTGGGAATACCTCTCAATCACGTCGGTGCGAAGCTGCTGGATGATCTTAGCCATGTCCTTGCGATAGAGATAGGCGATGAACATCTTGCCTTCGGGGATGTCGATGGGTGCCTGGATGTCGATGACGTAACGTGAATAGCAGTCGACCGGTGCCTTGAAACACTGCTTGCGCAACGAGTCCCGGTCGGATATTTTCAGGTCCTTGAGCAGTGGCGTGGGCGCAAAGTAGATGAAGGAGACGAGTTCAGGGTAGTCGCAGACGTCGAGGAACGTGCCCAGCACCCGGGGGCTCAGCGAATCGCCGCAGGTATTGACCTCCATGGTGGCCATTTCAAATGATTTTTTTCCCGTGACCTGTCTTTCCCATAAATAGCTGGCATGGGATTCCTCGATGGCCAGGGACATCTCGATCTGGCTGATCTGCAGGTCGCGCTCCTTGATGTAGCGGTCCATTACCTGAACGCGCGGGTGCATGTTGGGCTTGCCGATCAGATTGGCGCCCGAAGCCTTGATCACCGTCCAGATATCGTCGTCGCTCAGTGCCTGCAGCGAAATGCCCTCGCTGTTGTATGCATGGATGATGGTCGCCGTGGGTGCCGGTTCAAACGTTTCAGGGTCTATAAACGCCATGCAGACCTCCGTACATTTTCACCTGGCACGCACGCAGCCCAGGCATGTAAAACATGATTTTCACGGCACAGATGGAAGATGAAAAAGCGAAATAAAATCCCGGGATATTTTTTTTAACCCTGCTGCGCAGGATAAGTAACTTAGAAAGCAAATTATCTTGTTTTTTGACCAAGCTAATTTGCTTTAAGTTACTAAAATGAATATTCAATTGGCCTTATGGTTACCTCAGTAATTAAATCATTCATCTCCGGCAGTATAATCTTGATGGACATGAATGTCAACATCATGCCCGGGCCGTTGCCGACAGGTCGGAGATGATGTCCTCCATCCGGGCGAATTGCCCTTCCATGCTTTGCAGCAGGCGGAACTGCACGCGCGCCCGCTGCAGGTTATGGGAGGGATGCGTAATCCTGAAATAGCGGTCGCCTGCCAGGTAATCGCTGAGGAAACGCACGCCGATTAAAAACGCGAACAGCTTGGCTGAAAAAGCCAAATGGGCTGTTTCTTCCTCGCTCAAGCAGCCGCGCAGGGAGGTGAGAAAACCCTTGGCGTAGCCCTTGAAAAGAGCCAGGTCAAAAGCCACCTGATCCAGGTCTGATTCGTCTTCGCGGGCCCGGTTGCAACCGCTGCGTACCGCGTCGCCGAAATCGTAATGCACATACCCAGGCATGACCGTGTCCAGGTCGATGATGCACGCGCCCCCTCCCTGTTCGGCAAACAGGATATTGTTGAACTTGGTGTCGTTGTGCGTAATGCGCCGGGGAATACGCCCGGCCTGCCCCAGCCGTTTGAACCGTTTCATATCTTCCGCCCGCGCTTGGACAAAGTCGATCTCGGCGGAGACGGCTCCGGCCCTGCCGCAGCGGTCGGCCTCCAGGCTAACGAAAAACCTTTGCAGATGGATTTCCACGTCGTGAAAACCGGCAATGGTCTCATGCAGCGGCGGAGCGGGAAAATCGGCCAGCAGGTTCAAGAAGCGGCCAAAGTGTTTTCCGCCTTCAAATGCCAGTTCCGGGCTGGGGACCCGGTCAAACGAGCGATGATGGTCGATGAACAAATAACAGCGCCAGTAATTCCCTTTCTCGTCCTGATAATAATAGCCGCCGCCCCTTGCCGGTATGACGGTCAGCACTTCGCGCTCGGGTTTGGACCCGGACATGGCCATCAGCTTGCCACGCAGATGGTCGGTCACCCGGACAATGTTTTCCATCATCTGCGGCACGTCTGTGAATACTCTGGCATTGATGCGCTGCAGGATATAGTCGGGGCAGTCTTTTTCCCTGGTTTGGATTAAAAAAGTATCGTGGATATGCCCCGATCCGTAAGGCCGGCCATCGGCAATAGTGCCTGCAATGGAAAAATTGGCGGCTACGGCTGGCAAATCAAAATCAGGGTATGCGTTCTTCATGTTTTTTTCCGCCATTTTCGCGGCCATTATAAATTACTTACCCGCTTTTGCCAAATGCCATCGATCCGGTTTTTTAATCCCCATGGCTCCCGCATGCTCCTTGACATATAACCCGATTTATGATAATTTTTTATATTCAATGGCCCCTTAGCTCAATTGGCAGAGCAATTGACTCTTAATCAATAGGTTGAAGGTTCGATTCCTTCAGGGGTCATTTTATCCTTGCCTACTTCATGCCATCAATATCAACCGTTTAAAATCATTTTTATTTGACAATGGCGCTCCATTTGGCTAAAATCGATGCAAACAATATGGAAAACAAGGAAATACTGGCCAAAATCGAAAAAATCAAGCAAGAGATCGAGGCCGATGCCTGCGATTTGATCCGCGAAAAAATCCAGCAGCGCGAATTGAACTTTCAGAAATCGGGAAGGGGGTTTTTCCTGGCCCCGGTCATCAACGCACTGCGCCGCCGCCTGCTCGTGGAAATGAACCATATGCTCGAACCCATCCTGGAAAACCAGAAGGAGATCAACCTCAGGCTTGTTGAAAGAGATCGAAAAAATAAAACAGAGCCATGAGCCATTACCGAAAACTGATTCCCAAGCCAGTCAAGAAAAGCATTAAAAACTTGCTGTCAAAAATCAACTCCCGCCCCGACCCTCCGCGATCAGGCCGTCCGGACCATCGCCATCTGCGCGGCGCAAGTGCCTTTTTCCTACGGCGGCGCCGAAAACCTGAACGATGCGCTGCGCAGCCGAATTGCAGCCAGCGAGGCTATGAGGTCGACCTGATCGCCATCCCCTTCAAATGGTATCCACCGGAACAGATCGTCAACAGCATCCATCTCTGGCGGCAGCTGGATCTGAGCGAAGCGGACGGCAAAAAAATCGACCTGCTGATCACCACCAAGTTTCCTTCCTACATGGCCAACCATCCCAACAAGGTGCTCTGGCTTGTCCACCAGTTCCGCCAGGCTTATGACCTGTACGAAACCCCGATTTCCGGTTTCGACCCCAAGTCACGATCGGACAACAAGCTTCGCGCCATGATCATCCGAGGCGGACCAACGAGGCGATTCAAAGCCACAAACGCATCTTCACGATTTCGCACAATGTCAGCCAGCGGCTGCTGAAATTCAACGGCATCGCTTCGACGCCCCTCTACCACCCGCCCAAACTGCATCCACGTTATCGCCATGAAAGTTATGGCGATTACATCCTGTCGGTAGGCCGTCTGGACAAACTGAAACGTGTCGATTGGCTGATCCGGGCCTTGCGGTTCTGTCCTGCAAACGATGCGCTGTCTTATCGCCGGTTCCGGTCCGGAATTGTCGAAACTGAAAGAACTGGCACGGGAGTGCGGGGTCGCCGAGCCGTGTCGAGTTTCCTCGGCTATGTGGACGATCAACGCCTGCTTGAACTGTACGCCGGATGCTTCGCCGTCTATTTCGCCCCCTATGACGAAGACTATGGCTACGTCACCCTCGAAGCCTTCTTTTCTCAAAAACCGGTCCTGACCGCCGCCGATTCGGGCGGTACCCTGGAATTCGTCGAAAATGAACGCAACGGTTATGTCGTCGAACCCGACAATGAACAATTGCTGGCCGACAAGATCAGCCTCCTTTTCAACGATCGTCCGCTCTGCCGCAGTTTCGGAGTCCAGGGTCATGGCAAGGTGAAAAATATTTCCTGGGATCATGTCATTCAGGAACTTTTGGGGCAAACAACATGAAAATCGCCCTGTTCACTCCACTCAACCCGGTCCGCAAGCGGCATCGCCGATTACAATGAGGAAATGCTGCCCGAGCTGCGGAAATATGCCGAGATCGACCTGTTATATCGACGGCAGCTACACGCCCGAGCAACCGCTCGGATCAGCGAGCATTTCCCCATCCATGTCTTCAGGGCCGCCGACTTCCGGCCCCACGACTATGACGCCATCGTCTACCACATGGGCAACAACTTCGGCGCCCACCGATATATCTATGAAGCCATGAAAATATTCCCCGGCATCGTGGTCCTGCATGACTATGTGCTGCAGGGTTTTTATGCCGAAATGCTTAAGGCCAACCGCGACTCCGCCCAATACCTGGAGCTGCTGCAGAGATTCTACCCGCGCGACGGCGCCCGCCTGGCCCAGCGGATGATCGACCGGCTGCCGCATCCCATATGGGAATCGGAACTGGCCATGCAATTTCCCACTCAACGAGGAGATCATCGGCATGGCCAAGGCTTTGATCGTCCATTCCGAATTCCTGAAAAAGCTGGTCGAAGAAAAGTCATTCCCTGCCGCTCACCGTGATCCCGCATCATGGTCACAACCTCTCGCCCTGCGATCGCTGCGCAGGTCGAGGAAGGAACTGGGTTTCAATGATCAGGACCTGGTCCTACTCTCGACCGGTTATGTTACCAAAAACAAGCGTTACGAAGCCATTATTCCGGCTTTGAATGAATTGACCATGGCCAACCTGAAATATGTCATTATCGGCCAGGATGAAGCCAACTATCTCAAGATCCTTTCCCAGGACAAATCACTGACGATTATCCGCAAGGGATATCGTCAGCCATGCCGATCTGGAGAAATACCTTGCGGCCGCCGATATCTGCCTGAACCTGCGCTACCCCACCATGGGCGAGAATTCGGGATCGCTGCTGCGCATGATGAGCCACGCCAAACCGGTGCTGGTCTCGGACACCGGTTCGTACCGGGATCTTCCCGACGCCGCGGTCATCAAGATCAGCTGCGACTGTGGATGAAAAGGAAATGATCAAACGTTTCGTGACTGGCATTGGCCGATGATCCGGACTTCCGGCAGTCATTGGGGCGGGAAGCAGCCCGCTATGCCGTAGAGGAATGCAGTCTCGCCGGCTGCGCCAGACAATACGCGGAATTCATCGGCCAAAGCCTCGGCCAAACAGGAGCACATGATGGATAATGAGAGCATCAAAAAAACCCTGCATGAACTGAAAAATTATTATGCCGCCGAACGGGAAAAAGCGACGGATATCGATGAACTCGTCGATGAACCGGTGGACAGGGAGATCGTCATTGATTTCTGGAAACTGTCCAATGCCGAGATTGAACGCGAGATGTGGGACCGCTTGTCCGTCCTCGATGCCGACGCCGATTGCCTCCCCGGCGGCCCGATTTCTTCACACCGGTCGCTGCTGGGGAAAACCGATCGTGTTCTTGAAAAAAATAATGCGCCGTCTCATCGGCCCCATACAGCTCCATGCTGCTGCAGAAGCAGAACCGCCTCAACCGCGAATTGGTCACTTTCCAATTGCTTGACTTTCTCAAGTTTCGCCACCTGGATAAACGCATCAAAGAAATGGAGGAAAAATTGGCCGATCTTGCGGATAGCGATAGCGGGCTGGCCGAGCCGGAAACCGGAAAAATGACAATACCGCAAGCCATGAATCGCAAAGAGCTATATCGCCTGCTTAAAACTGAATCGTCACGGACAGCGGAGACAGATGACAGCGCCATCGCCGCGGCCTTGCAACCGCATTTCATCGCCGCCAATCCCGACCAAAAGGAGCAGCATCGCTTCTCGACAGTATCTTCCGGCGCATCGCCCGGCAGCGGGGCAGCCAAAACGTCTTTCAACCTGCATCAAGACGGCTCGAGGTTTCATTCGCATTGCGCAAGCCCACACTGGCCATTTATGACCATACCCTGCATCTGATCGGCGGCGCCCAAAAATACGGCTGCACCATCGCCCATGCCCTGCAGGACGATTTTGACGTTACCTTGATCACCAACAAACCGGTCCGGCACCAGGACCTGCAGAACTGGTACCAGCTCGACCTGTCGCGCTGCCGGATCAAAACCATACCCATCCCCTTCTACGAAGCGCAGAACAAAGAGCATCTCGATCCGGCCGCCATCACCTCCGGCGGATGGCCAATCCCTTTCATCTCATCAGCCTGGAGAGCGGCCGCTATGATTTTTTCATCAACAACAGCATGGTGGAGATGGTCTATCCCCTGGCCGATCCATCGCTGTTCATCTGCCATTTTCCGGAACGGAGACCGCTCAGTTATTTTTATGTCGACCGCTACCGGCATCTCGTTTTCAACAGCCGCTACACGGCCGAATGGATCCAAAAAAAATGGAAGCTCACGCCCGGACATCCATCTTTACCCCCCGGTGGACATGAACGGCAGCGTCGATTTTTCGGCCAAGGAGAACATCATCCTCTCCGCCGCCCGTTTCGATCCAGGCGGCAACAAGCAGCAGCTGCGCATGGTCAATTTGTTCAAGGAATTGTCCATGCAGCAGCCGCAACTTCTGCAAGGCTGGAAACTGATCCTGGCCGGCGGCAGCCCGAAGGACAATCCCTACCTGCAAAACATCCGTCAGGCCATAACCGGCGTCCGGCCTGCAGAACGTGGAGCTGCGTGTGAATATTCCGGCCGCCGAACTGAAAAGCACTCTACCAAAGGGCCAGGATCTTCTGGCACCTCTGCGGCTTGAACAGAGACGAGCCCGAACTGGTCGAACATTTCGGCATGACCACCGCCGAAGCCATGCAAAACGGCTGCGTGCCCGTGGTTTTTGCCGGAGGCGGCTTGAGTGGAAATCGTCGAGGACAATGTTTCCGGTCTGCTGTTCTCCAGCAGAAGCCAGCTGGCCCGACAGACGCTGAAACTGATCAGCGATCACCGCAATGGCTGCGGCGCATGGGTGCAAAGGCCTGCCAGCGCGGAAAAATCTTCAGCCGCGAAGTCTTTGCAGTCCAGGGTCAGGGAGATATTCGCCAAAATGCTGGATGAGTACCGCTTGGACCAATAGCATGAACATCGCCTGCGATATCCGTGTCTTTCTGTCCGGCGGAAACCGGTGTCGGAACCTATTTTAAAAACCTGCTGAACCACTGGCCGCAATCGACCGGCAAAACCGCTATCTGCTCTTTTCTTCTTCATGGAAAGAGCGTTTCCCCCTCGCCAAAGTCCCTGCCTTCGCCAATCAATCGCCTGATCGACGCGCGCATTCCGGTTAAAGTATTGAATTGGCTCTGGCATCAGTGGCACTATCCGCCGCTGGAATTCTTTTTCAGGGAAAAGATCGATCGATCGCCCACTCACCCACCCCCATGCTCCTGCCCTGCCGGGGAAAAAAAATCATCACCGTCCACGATCTTTTTTTCGTCACCGATCAGCGGCTGGTCCAGCCCGAGAGCCGGCGCCATTTCCGCTCCCAACTGGACGCAAGCGTCTCAGCCGGGCCGACGGCATCATCTGTGTTTCCCAAACTACCCGTTCCCATATTGCTGGAAATGTTTCCTGCACTGGCCGCCAAAACCAGGGTGATCCATCATGGTGTCGCGACCGCATTTCTTTGCCGTCCCGGCCCGAACAGGCCGCCAAGCGCAAATAAATACCTCCTGCCGGAAAAATATATCCTGTTCACCGGCACGATCGAGCCGCGCAAGAATTTGCCTGCCCTGCTGCAGGCGTTGCAACAGACTTAAACGAGCCGGCATCGTCATACCGCTGGTCATCGCCGGCAGCCGCGGCTGGGGCACTGGACGAATTCTTGACCCTGCGCAAAGAATTGGGCAGCCAGGTTCATGAAATCGGCTATGTGGACGATGCTGACCTGCCTCGGACTTTACCGGCAAGCGCAACTGTTCGTTTTTCCTTCATTGGCGGAAGGCTTCGGCCTGCCGCTGCTTGAGGCTCTGGCCAGCGGCACGCCGGTCCTTTGTTCCGATATTCCGGTTTTCCGTGAAATCGGAGGCGACCTGCCCGAATTATTTTAAAAGCAGCGATGAGAACCGAACTTGCCGAGAAAATTCAATGCCTCTGGAAGCAAAACAAGGAGACAGGCCATGGAAGACCAGGATCGCCCAGGCCCGAAAATTCAGCTGGCAGGACAGCGCCGTCCAGACCCTGTCTTTTTACCGCCAGATCGCCCCGGAGCAGTCATGAAAATCGCGATCGACGGCTATGACCTGACCCGGCAGTCAACCGGAGTGGGCCGCTACCTGCGAAACCTGTTGCCTGAGATCCTCAAGGCCGATCCCGGCAACCGCTATCATCTTTTTTTGCGTGAAGACAATGATCTTTTTGATCGCTTCGCCAACCTGGAAAAAACAATCATTCCCGGGCGCTGGCGGCTATTTTCTTTGGCAGAACGGTCCGCTGAGGAAAAGACTCAGCAGCCGGCGGTTATGATCTGCTGTTCGCGGCCAGCAACCAATTGCCGTTTTTTTACGGCGGCAAATCGGTTCTGGCCGTCCACGATGTCGCCTGGAGGGCCATGCCCGGGGATTTCTCTTTCAAGGAACGGACCGGAAAGGATTTGAAATGCCGTTGGAGCCTGAAACGGGCTCGAGCGGATTTACACCGATGCCGAATTCACCAAAAGAGGAATTGATCCGTTATTACCGGGTGCCGGCGGACAAGATCCAGGCCATTCCATTGGCCATCGAAGCCGCGTTTCCAGCGCGGGACACATGCTGAAATTGACGCATTCAAAGAGACATACGGGCTTCACGGCAAAAAAATCATCGGTTTTCTGGGCAGCATTTTCGGACGCCGCCATATCCGGGAATTGATCCAGGCTTTTCGGCCGGCTTCGGAAAACACACGAGATCTGACCCTGTTCATCGTCGGCAGAAACTTTGCCGGCAGTGAAATGGCCAGATCGGCTTCGCCAGGAAGGGAATCGTCTGGCTCGAATGGCTGCCCGAAGAACAGCTGAATTCGTTTTATTCAGCCCTCGATCTTTTCGTTTACATTTCCGACTTATGAGGGGTTCGGGTTCCCCCCGCTTGAGGCATTGGCTTGCGGAACAGCTTCCTTGCTGCTGCCCACATCGTCGCTGCAGGAAATGTATCATGACCTGGCCGTTTTCGTTGCCGCTCCGGAACCCGGGCAGGTGGCCGAGGCCATCGCTTCTTTTCTGGACAATCAAAGCGCCGTCATGGCAGAGGATCAACGACAATTGGCAGAAAAGAAAAGGATATTTTTCCTGGCCCGGGTAGCCGCCGATTACCTTGCAAACTCTTTGGCAGTAATTTATCTTCGACGCAGATCTATCGCTTACAATTTCTTGAGAATTTTAACGCATTCATTGCGCAGGGCTTTAAGCGGTTTTTCTTCAACCGATTCCAGGGATTTGATGCGTAAATTTTTCTCCAGTTCCTGGGCGCCAGGATCATTGGCCATTTCCCTTACAAAGCTGCCCAAGATCGGCTCTAATGTAAAAAACAGGTCGCGATGGATCGTCAATTCTTCCAGAAATTGCCGGGGAAAGAAGGAGATCAGGTTGCCGATGACCTTGTTCAGGGCAACCTCGAGTGTCCCGTAGGAAATCGTGTACAAGCGAAAACCCAGTTTGATTGCATTGGGATTGCCCGAATATATCTCGCCCTCCAACACGCTTAAATGATCTTGAATCGTATTGATAGCCACAAAACCATCCTTGATATCGATGATCTTTACTGTGCCGGGAAGAAGTTTCAATATTTTATCAGCACCTTCTTCAGTGGGAGCGGAATAATATGCATGCCAGGATTCCTCCAAACCCTTCCAATCTACGGTCACGGCAGTGGTTTGCGCGTTTGCATTCAGCGCAGCCAGTAAAATCAATCCGAACAGGCAGAAAACTGTCATTCGCTGATTCATAAATCTCCTCCATTTCATATTGCGCATTTCACAGATAAATATTAACAAAAAACAAAAATAAAATATATCATTTTCAATTTATTTATTTTTTATTAATAAAAGTCAACTATTTCATTCAAACTTGACCGCATCCACCACGGAAACCTGGGCCGCCTTGCGGGCCGGAATCAACGTGGCGCCGAAACTGATGAGCAGAGAAACCAGGATCACCGCCAGCAAGTCAAAAATACCGAGACGGAAAGGCACATAGCTGACCTGGTAAATCTCCGCCGGCACCTTGATCAGCTCATAACGGTTGGCCAGGTAGCAAAAACCCAAGCCCAGCACGACCCCCATGGCCGTCCCGATCAGGCCAATGACTGCCCCCTGGAAAAAGAATATTTTCTTGATTTGCCCGGCCTGAGTCCCATATGAAAGGAGAATGCCGATATCTTTTATTTTTTGCATGACTAGCAGAATCAGGCCGGCTACGATATTTAGCGAGGCCACGATAATGATCAGGGTCAAGGTAAAAAACAGCACGGTTTTTTCCAGTTTCAAGGCTGAATACAAGGATTGATTCAATTCCTGCCAGGTAATTACGGCATATTGCCCCGGCAGGATGCCTCGCATACGGGCTGCAATGGCTTCGGCGCTGAAAATGTCTTCCAGGTTGATCTGCAGATAGTTGATTCTGTTTTTAAGGGAAAACAGCTTTTGGCCGGCTGCCAGATTGGTAATAACCGTGCCGCTGTCAAATTCAAAGAGCCCCGACTTGAAAATACCTGAAATCTTGAATTTTTTAAAACGGGGAATTATGCCCAGCGGCGACAAGGCGGCACGCGGGGAAATCACCAGGCAGCTGTCCCCAGTGAAAAGATTCATCTTCAAAGCCATTTCCCTGCCCATCAGCACTTCCCGTTCGCCGATCGGCAGTCTGCCGAATTCGAGCTGGGTCAACCACTTTTCCTTATTTTTTTGCTCTAAATTCATGCCGCGAAAAACGGCCCCGCTGACTTCCCGTGCACTGCCTTTAATCAACACGGTCCCGTATACCACCGGCATGACCGTTTTTACTTCCGGAAATTCACGTTCAACCCTGGCAGTCAGGCTTTGAAAATCACCGATCCCTTCGCCCAGGCGGTCGGTGATCATGATATGGGCCGAGGAACTTAAAATCCGGTTGCGGATATCATTTTGAAAACCGTTGATCAGGGCCAGGGCGATGATCAGAGCCGCCACGCCGATAGCGATGCCCAAAATGGAAACCATGGAAATGATCGATATAAATGAATTTTTTCGACCCTTGGTCAAATATTTGACGGCGACAAACCACTCAAATTTCATTCCCGTGGTCTCAGCAGTGGAAACAAAATGACTTCCTTGATGGACGCCGCGCCCGTGTACAGCATCACCAAACGGTCGATTCCGATGCCCTCCCCGGCGGCCGGCGCCATACCGTACTCCAGGGCATTAAGAAAATTGTTATCGATCAGTTGGGCTTCATCATCGCCTTTTTCCCGGTCTTGCAGTTGAGCCTCGAAACGCCGGCGCTGTTCAAGCGGATCGTTTAATTCCGAAAAACCGTTGGCGATTTCCATGCCGGCGATATAGAGTTCAAATCGTTCGGTCTCGCGTTCGTCCAGCCGCGACATCTTGGAAAGCGGTGATATTGCCTTGGGATAATTGATGACAAAAGTCGGCTCAATCAGGTTTTTTTCGACATAGAAATCGAACATCAGTTCCAGCATCTTGCCAAACGTCGGCGGCAGCGGTTCGGCGGGAAATTGCCGGGCAATAAACTTCTTCAATTCGACTTCATCCCACAACTGTTCCAGAGTCAATCCCGATTTTTCAGCAATAATGGCCATGAACTTGACCCTTTTAAATGGTGTCTGCAGGGAAATGCTTCTTCCCTGCCAGTGGATGGTGTTATCCGGCAATATTTCACGGTTCAGGCTCAGCAGCAATTCCTCGGTCAAATTCATGTAATCATTGAAGTCTTTATACAGTTCATAGAATTCAATCATAGTGAATTCCGGGTTATGCATCATGGAAATACCTTCATTGCGAAAATTGCGGTTTATTTCAAACACCTTTTCCATGCCTCCGACCAGTAGCCGCTTCAAATACAGTTCGGGAGCCACCCGGAGAAAAAGATCGATGTTCAAAGCGTTATGGTGGGTGGTAAAGGGTCTGGCCGATGCTCCGCCGGGTATCTGGTGCATCATCGGCGTTTCCACCTCGACATAACCTTGGTGATGAAAAAAGCTGCGGATGTTCTGGATAATCAGCGATCGCTTGCGAAAAATATCCTTGACTTCCGGGTTGACGATTAAGTCCAGGTAGCGTTGACGGAAGCGCAGTTCCTTGTCCTGCAGGCCGTGCCATTTTTCCGGCAGCGGATGGAATGACTTGGCTAAAAAGGTCAATTCGCTGGCCAGGATCGAAAGTTCATGGGTATGGGTCTTGAAAATTCGGCCTTTGACCCCGATAATATCACCGATGTCCAGGAGGTTGTAAAGAGCAAAATCTCTCTCTGACACCATTTCCTTGCGCAGGTAAATCTGCAGCTTTTCTTCGCCGTCAAATAAATGCATAAAAGCGCTTTTGCCCATGCTGCGGATGGCGATGATACGGCCGGCAGACTGTATTTCATCGGGTACTTCTTTCAGTTCGTCTGCGGAAAAACCCTTATACTTGGCAATGATATCTTTAAAGCGATGGGAAACGTCAAAACGGTATGGATAAGGCGTGATGCCTAATGTCCCGAGTTTCTTAAGCTTTTCCAACCTAATGTTGAATTGTTCTTCCATTTCGCAGCCTCATTCATCTATTAGTTTTTTATTTTTTTTGACAATGACTCCCTGAAAGCGTTCAACCCGGTTGAAAATCACGTTTTGTTCGGTAAGCAGATAGCGTGAAGAAAAATCCTGATACTGCGGATCATAAAAGACCCGCCGTTGTCCGGGCAGATCGATTTCCAGCCAACGGTGCGGTACTGGTTCGATCAACTGATTGCTTTCACGTAGATAAAAGCCGTTTACCGGCCGGCTGACGATACTGGCGCAGGTCAGCAGCGTTTGAGCGACATTGGCAAAACCAATGCAATGGGCGCGGCGGTTCAGTAAAACTGCGGCTGTCTCCTGGGGAAGATCCTCTTGGCAATAAACAATGGAATTCGCTAAAAATGACGATATGTTCCGCAAATAATCACCTATCGAAACGGCATTTTGACGCAGCTGGCTGAAAACCTTCCTGACCAATGGATCCTGCCCGGCGATGTATGGCGGATCGTCGGCGATCATATGGGTCAGGTTTTTAAAATCGAGTGTCCGGCTTTTGATTTTGACATGCAAGCCGTCCCGATCGCTCCTGATTTCCTGTTTAAAATTGTAATTTCGATAATTGCTGAAAATTTCCGGAGTCCGGCAGCCGACAAAAACTTCAAGATTGCTTTCCTGGCTCAGCGGCATCCAATAAAACATTACCAGCAGCAGCAGCGTTTTCACGGGATAACCTTGTCCAATATGGCATTGATCAACTTGTAAGAATCGCACTCGCTGTATTTTTTCGAGATGCGGATGATATCATCGATAATAATCGGTTTTTCCGAATTAAACGTCGCTTCGGCAATACCCATGCGCATCAGGTTGCGGTCGATCGCGGCCAGGCGCTCCAGTTTCCAATCGATCAGGTTGGCTGTTATCAACGTGTCGATTCTCGCCTTGTCGTCCAGAACAATTTGCACCACGCGTCTGATGAATTTTTCTTCATCGGGATTGACCCTTTTGAACGATTGGAAGTATTCCTCGATCAGCGTATCGCTTTGGACCGCTTCGCATTTCAATATATCAAGTTGGTAAAGAATTTTTAAAATTATTTCCCGACTGTACTTTATGCGAAACATCAGATCTTGGCATCGGTAAATAGGTTGAGCAGCTCGATGGCCGATTGGGCGGCCTGAAAACCCTTGTTGCCCATCTTGTTTCCCGCCCGCTCAATGGCCTGGTCGGTATTGTCGGCGGTGATGATGCCGTAGGTCACGGGCAGGGTGAATTCGAGGTTCAGCTGGGCGATGCCTTTGCTGACTTCGGAGGCGACAAAGTCAAAATGGGGGGTCTCGCCGCGGATAACAGCTGCCAGGCAGATTACGGCCTGGTGTTTTTTCTTTAGCAGCAGCCGCTTGGCCACCAGCGGGATTTCAAAGGCGCCGGGCACGCGGAACACATCGATATCCCCTTCCGTGGCGCCACTGCGCATCAAGGCGTCCTTGGCCCCGTCCAGCAGTTTTTCGGTGATAAAATTGTTGAAGCGGGAAACAATGATCGCAAACGTGAAGCCCTTGGAAACCAATTGTCCCTGGAATTCTTTCATGTTCTTCTCCATGTGCGATAAAATATCCTAAATGGGGTCTGATGTCAAGCACTACAGCCTGGATGCGCATGCCCACTCGGCGCCCAATATTTGACAAAAGCGGCGCCGATGACTGATAATTAGATCATGGCAAAAATCCTGGTGGTGGAAGACAATGCCTCGATGCGCGAAATGCTGACCAGCATCTTCAGCGAAAAAGGCTTTGAGACTGAAAACGCCGCTTGCGTGGGCGACGCCCTGGCCCTGCTTAAAAAAAGCGATTTCGCCCTGATCGTTTCCGACCTGCAGCTTCCCGACATGGATGGCTTGAGTTTCTGCAAAAGAATCAAGCACTTGCAAATCCCTTTCATCATCCTGACCGCTTTCGGGTCCATTGAAAAAGCAGTGGAAGCGATAAAAGAAGGGGCTTTTGACTTTATCACCAAGCCCGTGGACCCCGACTACCTGCTGTTGATGGTAAAAAAAGCACTGGAGGCTACGCAGATCCTGCGCGAAAACCTGGTGCTCCGGGAAGTTCTGCAGTCGGAAATGGGGAAAACCGTCATCATTGGCAGTAGCCGCGAAATACTTCATGAGGCTGAAAAAATTCGCCAGGTGGCCCAAACCAATACCACGGTCCTGCTGCGCGGTGAAAGCGGCACCGGCAAGGAATTGTTCGCCCGGGCGCTGCATGCCTTGAGTCCCAGAAAAGACCGGCCTTTCATCACCATTAATTCGGCTTCCATTCCCGACAACCTTCTTGAAAATGAGCTTTTCGGACATGAAAAGGGTTCATACACCGGGGCCTACATGCGCCAATTGGGGAAGCTTGAGTTGGCCCAGGGCGGGACTTTCTTTTTCGACGAAATCGGTGATTTCCCCTATTCATTGCAAGGAAAAATTCTTCGTGTTTTGGAAGACAAATCAATCTCGCGGCTGGGCAGCGGCAAAGATATCCGCCTCGATATACGTTTCATCTTTGCCACCAACCAGGACCTGGAAAAAGCCATCGCGGAAAAACGTTTCCGCCAAGACCTCTACTTTCGCATAACCAGCTTCCCCATTCAACTTCCGCCGCTGCGCGAAAGAAAAGCGGACATCCAGTTGCTCGGAGATTATTTTGTCAAAAAAATTTCCCATGAAATCAAGAAATACGAAATCACCCTGTCACCCCAAGCCGGGGAAAAGCTCATGGCCTACAACTGGCCGGGCAACGTCCGTGAACTGCAAAACACGATTGAACGGGCAGTCATCATTTGTACGGGTCGGGAAATCCATGCCGCGGAAATCATCCTGCCTGACAAGATGTTTTCAATTGAAGAACATTTCAATCTCAACGGCAATTTAAAGGCGGTCGCGTCACGTGCCCAAAAAATTGCCGAAAAAACAAAAATCGTCCAGGTTTTAACCGAGACGGCGTTCAATCGTTCGCGGGCGGCTGAAATTTTAGAAATCAGTTACAAGACGCTGCTTCAAAAAATAAAGGAATATGACATCTCCCGGGAAAATTAAGACTTTATTGCTAAAAAAAATGTCCTGGCTGCTGATTGAAGCCATTGTATCCAGCAGCCGGGTCACGATTTCCGGTTACCAAGAAATCGCTGAACTGCTGAATAATAAAATGCCTGTGATTTTTATTTTTTGGCACCGTCACCTCCTGTTCGTGATTCACCAGTTTAAAAATTGCGGTGCACGTCCGCTCATTTCGTTATCCAATGATGGTGAACTGGTGACCGCCGTCGCCGAAGAATTCGGTATGAAACCAATCCGCGGCTCTTCTTCAAAGGGAGGCGCCCGCGCATTTTTAAACATGGTGCGCAGTATGCAGGAAGACAACGCCCAGGTGCTGATCACAGCTGACGGACCCAAGGGGCCGGCTCGGCAAATCAAGGCTGGAACGGTGCAGTTGGCCCTCAAAACAAACGCCCCGATCATTCCCATCAGTTGGAGCGGTTCGCGGGTCAAAATCCTGGAAAAAAGCTGGGACCGCTTCATGATTCCCCTGCCCTTCGGGAGGATCCATTTCGCTTACGGTCAACCCCTGCAAATTTCGGCCAGTGACGAAGCCAATTTGCAAAAAACCGCGGACATGCTGGCAGAAAAACTCAATCAACTTGAAGAATCGGTGAAATAGTATTTGAAATTCATCCTCCCTCTAGACAGACAAATCAAATCCTCCACCTGCGGTGTCGGATGATTTGTGCTGCCCTTCGGGAGGATCCATTTCGCTTACGGTCAACCCCTGCAAATTTCGGCCAGTGACGAAGCCAATTTGCAAAAAACCGCGGACATGCTGGCAGAAAAACTCAATCAACTTGAAGAATCGGTGAAATAGTATTTGAAATTCATCCTCCCTCTAGACAGACAAATCAAATCCTCCACCTGCGGTGTCGGATGATTTGTGCTGCCCTTCGGGAGGATCAACTTCGCCTATGGCCAGCCGCTGCAGATTTCAGCTACTGACGAAACCGGTTTGCAAAAAGCTGCCGACATGCTTGCAGAGCAACTCAACCAGCTCGAAGCAGCGCTGCAAAATATTATCCCCCCATACCCCCCTTGCTAAGGGGGGTGCCGAAGGCGGGGGGATCAAGCTCGAAGAATCGTTGGAAACAAAAACGTAGTGACCGGTCGCGACCTGTCACTACAAAGCAATTTGAAAATCTTTTTAAATCATCTCATTGGCAGGCACGTTTTTTTTTGCTATCATGGCATGGAGGCTGAGACATGAAAAAGATCCGTAAGTTGGCTATCCTGACCGGGGGCGGCGACTGCCCCGGGCTTAACGCCGTTATCCGCGCCGTGGTGCACACAGCCCATCGTCAATTCGGGATCAAGGTCTGCGGCATCATGGACGGCTATTCGGGCCTGATCAATAAAAACGTCTGCCAACTGGAACTGGCCGATGTCTCGGGAATCCTGCCGCGCGGCGGCACCATACTCGGCACATCCAACCGCGACAATCCCTTCAAGTATGTTCCGGAAGGTCAATCCGTTCCCGGTGAATTCCAGGATGTTTCGGATCAAGCCCTGAAAACCATCGAATACAATGAAATCGACGCCCTGCTTACCGTCGGCGGCGACGGCACCCAGAGCATTGCCCAGAAATTTTTTGAAAAATATCAGGTGCCGATTATCGGCATTCCCAAGACCATAGACAATGATCTGAACGGCACCGATGTCACCTTCGGCTTCGACACCGCGTTGAATATCGCCACCACAGCCATTGACAAGCTTCATTCGACTGCCGAAGCCCATCACCGCGTAATGGTCATCGAAGTGATGGGCCGTTACGCCGGCTGGATCGCCCTGGAATCGGGCATGGCCGGCGGCGGCGACGTGATCCTGATCCCTGAAATTCCATTTAAAATGGACAAGATCTGCGCCAAGATCCATGAACGTCAAAAAATGGGCAAGCGTTTTTCCCTGGTTGTGGTCGCCGAAGGCGCCAAAGCCGAAGGCGGCCAGGTCGTCGTTGCCCGCCAAGTGCAGGATGGCAGCGACCCGGTCCGTTTGGGCGGCATTGCCGCCCAGGTCGGTACGCAGATTGAGGACATGACCGGCATCGAAAGCCGTTTCACTATTCTCGGCCACGTGCAGCGCGGCGGCAGCCCCACTCCCTTTGACCGCATCCTGGCTACACGCTTTGGTTACCATGCTGTGGAGGCGGCTGTCAAGGGCAAATTCGGATACATGGTCGGTTTGCGCGGCACCGAAATCAAAACCACATTGATTCTCGATGCCATTGCCGTACCACGCCGTATCGATCCCGAAAGCGACCTGGTCAAGACCGCCAAAGCGGTGAGTACCAGTTTTGGATTTTAAATGTCCCGGCTGATCGTATTTGAGGGGATTGACGGTTCAGGGAAAACATCTCTTTCCAGGCTCTTTATCACATATTTAGGCGAAAAAAACGTGTCGGCCGTCTGGTTGCGCGAGCCGACCGATTCGGCGCTGGGAGACAAGATCCGCCGTGTGGCTCAGGAAAGCGAGCATATTTCGCCGCAGCAGGAGCTTGATTATTTCATTCAGGACCGGCGCTGGGACGTGGGGAAAAACATCCTGCCCGCACTGCGCGCCGGGAAAACAGTCGTCCTGGACCGTTACTTTTACTCGAACGCCTGTTACCAGGGGGCGCGCGGGTTGGACATGAAGGCCATTATCGACCTGAACGTGTCATTTGCTCCGCAGCCCGACCTGACATTCATTATTGACGTGGATGTGGATCGCGCCCTGGCACGCATACGCGACTCACGCTCGGATGTGGCCAAGCTTTTTGAAAAAAAAGATTTTTTGCTAAAAGTACGCGCCAATTACCTGAAACTGACGGGGCCAAACCTGCTGCATGTCGACGGTAACCGCGAGTTGGGCATCGTCCTGGCCGATATCATCGATTGTTTCGAGAAATCCTCCCCCCACGATGAACCGGCCGTACCCGAACCATGAACACATCGAGCGGACGGAGTATCCGTGATAAAAAATCTTTTTTGCGCGAACAGCTTAAAAGTTATGGCCGGCTGCTGGTAGCATTTTCCGGAGGTAAGGATTCTTTTTTCCTGCTACTGCAGGCATGCGATACACTTGGTAAGGACAATGTCCTCCCCTATTTCATCCACACGCCATTCACCCAGGCCGCAACCAGGCAGCGGGTCGACTATTTCAGTGAAAAGTTCTCCCTGCCGATCCATGAGGTCGGCATCGATCTTCTTCAGGATTCCCGACTGCGCCGCAATCCAAGGCAACGCTGCTTTTATTGCAAAATGAAGATATTCAGCGCCCTGAAAAAGGAGGCCCGGAACCGGGGTATCAAAATCATCGCCGACGGTACGACCGTTTCCGATCTTAACGAGCACCGTCCCGGGCGCCGGGCCCTGGAAAAGTTGGCCATCCATTCGCCGCTGAGCGATGCCGGATTCAGCTCAGATGAAATCGTCAGCCAATTGAAAAAAAAAGGAGTCGCCGCTTATTTCCTGACCTCTTCCACCTGCCTGGCCACCCGCTTCCCTTACAATTTCGCCTTGCAGCCGCAACTCATCGAAGCCATCGGCCGGGTCGAATTCTATCTGATCCAGAGCGGCATAACCCCGGTGCGTGTCCGCTACCTGACCGCGGGGGTACGGATTGAAACTGCACCGGAAAATTTCAACAAACTGATATCCCAAAAGGATGAGATCATCGCCTTTTGCCGCCTGGCGGGATTTACATTCATCACCATGGACCTGGCGGGAATAAAAAGCGGCTCCTGGGATGACCTTCCCCAACCAGATTAAAATAAATAGAAGGGATGGAGTTGACAGCCGGACATTTATTGTGTATCCTATGCTTTAATTCTGGAGGAATTTAAATGGCAAATCATGATTCAGCTGTAAAAAAGCACAAACAGGATGAAAAGAAACGCATGATCAACCGCATCAACCGGTCTAAAATGAAAAATAAAATCAAGGCTTTGAAACGGAAAGTCGCTGCCGGCCAGAAAGATGAAGCCGCCAAACTGCTTCCTGAAGCCATTGCGATCATTGATACGACCATCCGCAAGGGCACCATTCACAAAAACACCGGTTCGCGCTACAAATCCCGCCTCGTAGCTTTGCTAAAAAACAGCCTCAAATAATTTTTCTTGATCGTACTCCCCCGCGGCCATCTTTCCCACAGCCAGATCCGACTTTATGGTGAATGCCCGCAAAAGTATTATTTTGCCTATATTGAAGCAGTTCCGGTACGCAGCAATGAAAAATTGTTTTTGGGCGAGATTTTCCATGCTACGCTTGAGGATTATTTCACCCGCCAGATCCATGGAGTCCCTGCCGATGAGCAATCCACTATCGCCTTTTTTCGCGACACATTCGCAAAGTTCGAAAAAGAGAAAGACATCAACTGGACCGTTCCCCGCCGCGAGACCAAGGCCCGGGGCGTAGCCTTCGTCACGTATTTCCTGGCCCATCTCGCGCCGGCCATGAAACCCTTGATGGTTGAAAAAGAATTGAGCGCCGAAATTGCCGAAATCGGCGTGACCTTGAAAGGGGTCATCGATTTGGTCGAAGCCGACCTCAGCATCACCGATTTCAAGACCACGACCAGCAAATGGTCGGCCGGCAAGGCCCGCAACTCATTGCAAATGACCATTTACAAATACCTTTTCGACCGCAACTTCGGCCATGTCCACGGCCAACTGAAATACGAAATCCTTTATGCCAAGAAGGCCGCCCATGTCAGGCATCAGAGCCTGAAAGTGCTTCCCGGTCCGGACGACATAGACCGCCTGCTGGTTTTGGTCAAGCATGTTGCCAAAAACATCAGCGGCGGCATATTTCATCCCAATCCCACCCCTTTCTGTGCCTACTGTGATTTTATCGCTATTTGCCAAGAAAAAAATCCCGGCGTGGCCATGGCCAAAAAATCAAAAAAGAATTGACAACGGATTTTTTTTATCGCATATATTTATCATCAGTTTTTGAGTTGATGGAGAGTTTTTAATGGAAAAAAGAAGGGAAATGCGCATAGCGAAAAGAATCCCTGTCCGTTTCACTTATGATGGAAAATCCTTCAAGTCGGTCACCGGAGACATTTCCCGCCGGGGCGTTTTTATTCAAACTTCGAATTCTTTTCCTTGCCGCAACGGCATCAATGTCGAAATCCAATGTAGGACCAAACCAGTGAAAATGGCTGGGTTCATCGTCTGGAGTAAAAAAGCATCACCAACCACTTATCTGATTTTAAGAGGCGGTATGGGCATCCAATTGCTCGATTATCAGAAACAGGACTATCAGGCTTTACTCGCCGAATCACATTGATTTTCACTGACGAAATTCACCGGCAATAAGCTTGATGCACTTCAAGACTTGGCTTCCAGTTCCTCCAGGAAATCAACAGCGCGACGCAGGTGCGGGATCACGATCGAACCGCCCACCAATAGCGCGATGCTGAAGGTTTCAAAAATTTCGGCCCGGCTGGCTCCGGCTTCTCTGGCCTGGATCAGATGATAGGCGATGCAATCGTCGCAACGCAGGACCATCGACGCGACCAAACCCAGCAGCTCCTTGGTATGGTTATTCAGAGCACCTGTTTGATAAACCTGGCCGTCCAGGGCGAAGAAACGTTTGATTTCAAGATTCCCTTGCTCCAGTATCTTTTTATTTAACTTCTGTCGAAAGGCAGTGAATTCCGCATATTTACCCACTTTTTTCCTCCAGAATCCGCGTTTCAAGAACTATGCTCACTAATTCTCCAGGCAGAAACCCTTTTTTTTCACCTAGCTAATACCAGGAAAGTCATTTCACTTGAAATACCCAGCCGTATTTATCGGGAATTTCGCCATATTGAAGGCCGATCAGCATGTCAAAAAATTTTTGCGCCCAGGGGCCGGTGCGTTGGTCATTAATAAAATAATCCTTGCCCTTGAAACCGATTTTGCCGACCGGACTGATGACGGCAGCCGTGCCGGCCCCAAAGATTTCACTCAATTTTCCGCTTTGAATACCATCCATAATCTCTTCAATGGTAATTTTGCGCTCTTCGCTGGCGATGCCAAGCTCGGAAGCCAGTTCCAAGACCGATTTGCGGGTTATGCCGTGCAAAATTGTCCCGTCCAGGGATGGAGTGACCAATTTTCCGTCCAGGACAAAGAAAATATTCATGGCCCCGACTTCCTCAACAAAACGATGTTCAGCAGCATCGAGCCAGAGAACCTGGCTGTATCCTTTTTGGGTGGCTTCGCGCGTAGCCAGAAGGCTGCCGGCATAATTGCCGCCGGTCTTGGCTTCACCCGTGCCGCCATTACCGGCACGTGAATACGTATCACTGACCCATAAACTCACGGGATTGAAGCCCTCCTTGAAATAAGGCCCCACCGGGGACAGAATAATGAAAAAAAGATATTCGCTTGAAGATTTAATGCCCAATGCCGGTTCGGTCCCGATAACGGCCGGCCGAATATATAAACTGGCCCCCTTCTGGGTCGGTATCCAACGCTTTTCAAGCTTCAATAATTCAGCCTCGGCCTGCATGAAATCATTCTCATCGATTTCAGGCATGCACAGGCGCCGCAATGAACGGTTCAAGCGCCTGGCGTTTTCCAGCGGCCGGAACATCAAGATGTCCCCCTGAACCGACTGATAAGCTTTTTGGCCTTCAAATACTTCCTGGCTGTAATGTAACACATTCGCCGAAGGCTGCAAAAGCAAAGGTTGATATGGCTTGATACAGGCATGGTGCCAACCCTGCCCCACTGAATATTCCATGGTGAACATGTAATCGGTAAAATGACGTCCGAAAGGCAGTTTCAATGGATCGCTGAACAAGGGTTTTAATTTTTCAGGACCAATCAGTTCGAGACTAATTTTCATGCCGAGCCTCCATAGTATTTGGATGGTTTCATTTTACTTATTTGTTTTTTTCTGTCAATATGATTGCAGATGTCCCCGCCGCCCGTCAGGCAAAACCTGGAAACTTTTTATCCTGCCGATGGATCGTTTTACTTTTTAGCGATCAGGTCCTTGACCCAATTGCTGAAATCATGAACATCGCCGTTGGAAAGGAGGATGATGACGCGCGGTTGTGAAAAGTCCAGACCAGAGAGCGACTGCTGAATATCGGGGAAATTTTCATAGACCTGGACGTTTCGGCCCATGGCTTGCAGCTTTTTTTTCAATTTGGCAACATCCAGCCGATCTCCGGCCGCTATTTTTTCCTTTTGGAAGACATCTTTAATAATAATTTCATCTGCGCCGGCCAGACTGGCCGGCAGTTTGTCCTGAAAAAAATTTCGGCGCAGGCTCCAGGAGCGGGGCTCAAAAACAACGATGATCCGACAGCCCGGGTACAAAGACGGCAGAGCTCCAAGCACGTGGGCGATGGCGGTGGGATGGTGGGCGAAATCCTCGAGAAAAATGGTGTTTTGCAAACGGCCGATGACGCTCAACCGTCGTTCCACCCCCTTGAAAGTGGCCAAGGCTTTTTTGATGGCAGCCAGGGGCAAGCGTAATTCCAAAGCCAGGATGATGCCCGCAGTCAGGTTCCACATATTGTAGGGACCAGCCAAGGGCGCATGAAATTTCCAAGATCGTGATTGATATCTCAGACAAAAATCATGGCCGTTGTTCCGGGTCACTACGTCGTTGATCTGATAGTCGGCCATGTTTTGCCCGTAAAAAATAACCGGCGTGAAGGCCCGGGCGACCGCCAGACGCGCCATGTCATAATCATGGTTGACGATGATCGTACCCCGTCCCGGGACCTGGTTGACCAGGTCCTGAAAACTTTTTAAATACGCTGCCGCACTCGGATAGAAATCAATATGATCATGTTCCAGGGCAGTAATGATTAAACGATCGGGGCGATACTTGAAAAACTTGGCCGTGCGGTCAAAAAAGGCCGTTTCATACTCATCGCCTTCGGTAACAAAGTAGGTGCCGCGCCCCAACCCGTAATTGGCGGCAAAATTCAGCGGCTTGCCGCCAATGAAAAAACCGGGCCGCTTCCCGGCGACGGTCAGCATGTGGGCGATGAACGAAGCGGTCGTGGTTTTGCCGTGACTTCCGGCCACGACGATCGACTCATTGCCCTTGATGAAAAACCGCTGCAGGGCCTCGGCCATGGAAAAGTACTCGATGGAACGGTCAAGGATAAATTCGACTTCGGGATTGCCGCGGCCAACGACGTTGCCGATAACACAGAAATCGATGTCAGCGGGAATATTGCGTTCGGAAAAACCTTCAAAAAGGCGGACATTCAACTTTTTCAACAATCCATCCACCGGAGGATAAAAATGGGCGTCCGAGCCGCATACCATGTAGCCTTTTTTTTTGAAAAGGCCGGCCAGGGCGCTCATGCCGGTGCCGGCGATGCCGCAGAGATAGACTTTTTTCACCATTTTACACCGATTTCACAACTGAGCGGACGCGGATAAGCTTCCGTATCAATTTCGGCCTTCACACCCAAGGGCAGGACTTGGGCGGATCCGGCATGGCCAAACGGCATATCGTAAAGGACCGGAATACCCATGGCACCAAGTTTTTTCCGCCAGCGTGCATAGAATATTTCTTTCTCTTCGTCGTCATGAAAGCAATTCGGGAATTCGCCAAGCAGCAACCCGCGGATGCGGCGGAAAACACCAGCCAGTTCGCATTGCCACAGCATCCTGTCCAGGCGGTACGGTCGCTCATTGATGTCCTCGAGCAGCAAAATCCTGTTTTTCACCGTCGGTACATGGCGTGTCCCGAGCAGGGAAACGAAATTGGACAGACAGCCTCCGCCCAGCAACCCATGGGCACGCCCCGGACACAGCACCCTGCCAAAAAAACTTTGCGGGAGCTGGTTGGCGGTGATCGCCGCCATGATCTGTTCCTTATCGCATGCGCCCGCGGCCAGTCCGCCATAAACCATCGGCCCATAAAAAACGACCATGCGCCGCCGCTCCAGCAGGTACCATAACAAATAGCTGACATCGGATGAGGCAATGACGATCTTCGGAGTATCGATTGCCAGGCGCTTCAACAGCGGCAGCAGGTAGTTGGAACCATAGCCGCCGCGGCCGGCCCAGAGGGCCTTGATTTCCCGGTCGGCAAAGAACCGCTGCAGATCGTTCAATGTTCGTTCCGGTTCCCGGGCAAAAAAATCATTTCCGGATAAAACGCCATCAATTTCCCTGGGCTTGAAGCCCATGGCGCGCAGTGACTGCAGCCCCTGACTACGGTAGGGCTCTTTGGCCGGCGAGGAGGGCAGAAAAATGCCGATATTTTCGCCGGGGAGCAATGGATCAGGTCTAATGAGCATGGTTGGCGAACCTCATGATGACAAGTGTACCCTGCCCGGTTGCGGACTGAATTTCCAGTTTGCCCTGATGCAGTTCCAGAAATCGTCGGGCAATGACCAGTCCCAGCCCGGTGCCCAAATCCTTGGAAGAAAATTCCTCGTTGGCGATGCGTTGCAGTTCCTCAATACTGATGCCGGAACCGTTATCGCGAATGCGCACCTCCACTTCCGCTCCCAGCGGTGCCATGGAGACCTCTATCCGGCCATCCGTATCAGCCACGGCTTCCAAGGCGTTGGTCAACACATTGTCAAGCACCTGCTTGATTTTTTGGCGGTCGGCGACAACCTCGATGGCCTCCATGTCATCCACCTTGAAGCGTACATGGGGATAGAGCAAACTAATTTGCGCTATGGCCTCAGTTATCAGCTCGTCAAGCAGAAAGGGCCCGGTCTTCAATTCATCCAGTTTCGATAAATTCAGGAACCCGTAGGCCACCCGGCGCAGGTGATCGGTTTCTTCTATGATATAGCGAACGGCGCTGGTAATGACCGGCTCCGGGTCACCGCCGCGATCCCGCAGCGAGCGCATGATCTGTTCGGCCGAAAGCTTGATCGGCGTCAGTGGATTTTTCACTTCATGAGCCACGCGTCGCCCAAGTTCAACCAAAGTTTTCATTCGGGCGATTTCTGAAACGTTTTTTTTCTGCTCTTTGATGCCTTCCAGCATGGCATTGAAGCCCTGGACCAGTTCCCGCAATTCGATCTCAGCCGGCATATCCTTCAGGGGCTGGTAGCGGCCCTGGCGTACGTCGGCCATGCCCCTGTTCAACAGGAGGATCGGGGCCACGATTTTATTGCGAAAAAAGAACGCGGCCGCCATGCCGACAACAATCAAAATGAAAAAAATGGATACCATGAAGTCGAAGTAGTATTGCCGGGATCGGATTAAATTGGCGCTGTTGGAAGCAAATTCAATGTAAAAAATATAATGGGCAGCGGTTTTAAAATACAATCCCAACAAATTTTTCTTTTTTTGCAGGAAAAACTGCTGATTGTTCTGCCTCAGGACAGCACGAATACCTGAATCAAGATATATCGGCAATTGCGATTGGATGATTTTTCGGTGGTTCGAGGTATAGAGCAAAATCCCGTTTTCATAGACACTGATATCGTTTTCCAATATCTTGCCCAGCCAAAACAAATGACTCTGGGTAATCTCGTCGCTTTCGGCCAGGAGATTGTTGATGATATTCAGGGCGGAGCGCCCCCTTGAGTAAATCGCTCTGCTTTGCTGGGTTTCCAGGGCCTGGGAATTAAAATTCATGGAAAACACCGAGAAAACAGCCGCCGTGAGTATGGAAAGTAAAACCAGCATGGCAAAAACCTTGATGGAAAATGATTGAAAAACAAGCTGGCGCAGGAATTTTTTTATTGGCCCGGCATAGAACAGCACCATGGCCAGTAGCAGCACGCTCATTATTTTAATAAACTCTGAAAATGTCTTGAAAACGGTGTTTTTCGGATAAAAAATAATGATGGTTTCGTCGCTGCTCCTGAAAACATAGCCATGGTAAACTACGCCCATGGCACGAAAAATTTTCCAGCTGTCCACTGTTTTGATCAGAGCGGCCAGGTTTTCCACATTGATATTGGCCGGGTTTTCCAGAATCCCCCCTGAACCGTCTACCTTGAGATAACTCATGCCGGCGGCTTCAATATTTTGATCCAGATTGAAAATCGACGGCTGGCCATGGCTCCGTAAAATCAATTCGGCGGAATTGAGGACCTGAACCATGATATAACCGATGTAGCGCTCTCTTTCGAAGACATTGATCGTGGCCAGGGCCAGGTTTACTTTTTTTCCGAATAAATCAGCCTCAACAGCTTCAACATGCCAGAAAGGGAAAATATCCTTTTTATTGATGTCGATATAGGGTATCTGATGGGAAAAAGCATGGATTAGTTTCCCTTCCTGGGAAAGCACGTAGAGGCCCGAGGCGATGCCTTCCCTGGCCGCCAGCGTGTTTCCCCAAATTCTGGCCAATTCGTCGCTGCTACCCACTTTGAACAATGAAGAAAACTGAGCTTCCTGGGAATTGATTTCATAAACAATCTCACGGGCTACCAGTTTGGCATATTGATCCTGGCCGGCAAATATATTCTTCAGGTTTGAACTGATGAATTCTTGCTTTTCCAGTTGCGACGTATTGACCAGGAATTGACCGATGGACAGGGTCAGCAGCGCCGCCAGCAATGCTCTCGGCCAAAAGCGGCGATCGGAAACAAGAAAAACAATAAAAACAACACCGAGCAAAGAAAGGTTAAAAAAGGCAAAAGTCAAAAATCGGGCATAAATAAAAAACACGGCCACTTGCAGCACCACAAGCGGCCATGCCTGGCGCCAGGGAACCGGTTTTAGAAATTGGCTTGCCGCCATCAATGGAAGCGCATGCAGCCCGATCAACAGCAGCAGCAATCCAAGATAATCGCTGTTCAAGGCAAATTCAGCAAAGGGAAAATCCACGCCGCGCAGAATGACTGCAATGAAATAAAAAACAGCGACGGCCAGCAGATTGAAAGACATGAAGGCCAGGAAATTATTGGGCCGTCCGCGATGGCGTGCAAGTCGCAAGCCGGCCAGTATCATGAAAAGCAACACGGTCACCAGTTGCCAGACCGATTGCGGCGACATGAAAGATTGGGGGAAATAAATATTGGGCTTGCCAAGCCAGGCGATAAATTCCCAGGCCGCCCAAGCCATGCCACCCATGGCCGGCAATGGCAGCCAGTACCGTTTGCGCAAAACCGGTAACATAGCCAAAAACATGAAAAAAAGCGCCGCATAAATAAGCAGGTTGTTTCTTTTTTCAAAATAGTTGGAAAAATCCGCTGCCGAAAAAATCAGATTGACGACGAGTTGTCTTTGACTGGCCCTGAGAATATGGTTGTAATAATATCTGTTTTGCGCCTGGTCAAAGGCAAAATCACTGCCGTTATGGTTTATCGGCACGGGAGAATATTTCAGGCTGAATACGGCGCATGGGTATTTCCAGGCGCGCCGGATCAGGCTGGAGTTCATGTCCATGAAAAATTGCAGGTAATGGATGCGGCCGCCCAGGCGGCGAAAAAAATAAAGCTCCTGATTCTTTTTAATGAGACGCCATTCGCCTTCGGCTATCGTGAGCGACTTGAAGAAGTAAATCTCGCCATAATAGAAATCGATCACACCATTTTCCGTACTGATCAGGGCTTCTTTTTTATCAAGATCCGCGGCATTCCATTGTCCGCTCTTGAATCGTTTAAACAGCATATCCGATCGGAGCAGGCTTTTATTGATTTCTGCGCTCAGCAGCGCTTCGATCCCGGCACTGTTTTTTTTAAGCATAGCTTCGATCGACTCGGCAGTCCGGGTTCGGGGCAGTAACTTAATGTAAAGAGCGCCTGCGGCAAGCAATCCTGCCAGGCAGATCCAGACTACATTTTTAAGCCGCGCAGGTAGTACAGTTTCCATTTGATTTCTTCGTTCGGGTCGTGGTCGGCATCCATGAAAAGTATCAACTTGTAAAATACCTTGATACCGGAAACCCGGTCCATGATGATCAAATTCAAGGATTGCACGGCGATGTTTTCATCAACCTGCAGTGAAGACCATTCGAGTTTCTCGGTCACCAGGTTTTTCAAACGGATCGCGATCCGTTCAATGAATTGCTCCCGGGTCAGGAAGCCGCTGAGTGAAAAAGGCTCTTCCAGGTCGAGGGAAATACGCGGCCGGCAAATCGGTTCCAAGGCCGAGAAACGGCCGTGCTGCACGGCTTCCTGGATCGGCTTCATCACCAGGTAATTCTGGCCGAGCGGGCTGGCCTGGGCGACCACCAGCAACAATAGCAACGTGCGCAGCATTTTAATAAACAATCAGGCTGTGCAGGGGATATTTCAGCAATTTTTCCCGTCCGCGTAAAAAACCGAGTTCAATCAAAAATTGGATGGCGACGATCTCGCCGCCCAGTTTTTCAACCAGCCTGGCCGTTGCCAAGGCGGTACCGCCTGTAGCCAGAAGGTCGTCAACGATCAGGACACGCTCGCCTTTGTTGATGCTGTCCTGATGGATCTCCAGCGCGTTGCTGCCGTATTCAAGGGTGTATTCCTCGCGTATGGTTTGGGCCGGCAGCTTGCCCGGCTTGCGGGCCGGGACGAAACCGCAGCCCAGCTTGTAGGCCAGCACACCGCCCAGGATGAAACCGCGCGCCTCGATGCCCACGACCTTGTCGATCTTCGCGTCCGCGTCCAGGTATTTTTTCATGATCTGGTTCATGGCCTGGCGAAAAGCGTCGCCGTCCTGCAGCAGGGTGGTGATGTCCTTGAAGATGATGCCCTTCTTGGGAAAATCGGGCACATCGCGGATCAATTTCTCAAATTCCATGCATCCTCCATAAAAAGCCATGATAATACATCCCGATGCATTTTTAAATACCTAGCGACTTCCAGTTATTTCTTGACCTGACCCTGGATTAAAACCAGGTTTCATGTGCATCCAGATAAAAATCCGGTAAATAAAAAGAAAAAGTGTTAAAATAATCTCTGTGTCCGGTCTGAACTGAACATGGTTGATTGATTTCCTATATCATGCAAATTATGTAAAATTTGTTTTTCAAGGAGTTAAAATCATGGTCCGATTTAAACTTGAAAAGTGGCTGGATGAAAAAGTAATCCCTTTGTTTTTGGCCATTGTTTTATTGTCGACCCTTTCCTTGGCCCAGCGCACCACTGAAAAACCGGTGCTGCACGGCCGGCACTGGCTGGCCATCACCGGCAAGCCGCTGGCCGCTACTGCCGGCGCCCGCATCTTCATGCAGGGCGGCAACGCCGTCGATGCCTCCTGCGCCATGCTGGCCGCAACCTGCACCATGTTCGACGTGCTCAGCTGGGGTGGTGAGACCCAGGCCTTGATCTACAATCCCCATACCAAAAAGGTGATTGCCGTCAACGGCCTTGGAGTTGCCCCGAGCGGCGCCACGGCTGAATTCTATAAGGGCAAGGGTTATAAATATCCGCCGGCATACGGCCCGCTGGCCGCGGTTACTCCGGGCACTCCGGGCGGGCTGATACTGATGCTGGCTGAATTCGGCAAACTCAGTCTGAAGGACGTGCTGGCACCGGCCATGGAAATGGCCGAAGGCTATCCAATCGAAAGAGAAACGGCCGACAGCATTGAGCGCAACAAGGAACAGATCAAAAAATGGCCCTATTCCAAAAAGATCCTGCTGCCACACCTGGGCGAGTCCCGGGAAGCCCCCTACCCCGGCGAAATTTTTCGCCAGCCCGATCTGCTGCTGACGCTGAAAAAGCTGGTCGCGGCCGAACAGCGGGCACTCAAAAAAGGTAAAAACCGCAAGCAGGCAATTTATGCCGCCTATGACCGGTTTTACCGCGGCGATATCGCCGGAGAATTCGTGCGCGGCTGCCAGGAACAGGGCGGCCTGATTACTAATGAAGACCTGGCAAAATGGAAGCCGCTGCTGGAAGAACCGGTCATGACCACCTACAAAGGGATCGAGGTCTATAAGCTCTCCTGCTGGGTGCAGGGGCCGGTCATGCTGCAGGCGCTGAATATGCTGGAAAACCTGGATGTGAAAGCCATGGGCCTGAACAGCGTGCGCTATATCCATACCCTGTACCAGGTCATGAACCTGTGTTTTGCCGACCGTGATTTCTACTACGGCGACCCCTACTTTCCGCCCGCAGAACCTCTCAAAGGACTGCTGTCCAAGGAATATTCCAAGGAGAGGCTGAAATCAATCAATTGGGAGAAAAACGACCCCAACAGCCGGCCGGGCGACCCCTACCCTTTCGAAGGCAAAAAGAATCCCTGGCTGAATCTCCTGGCAGCCGGGAATGCCGGGGCGCCGGCCAAAGATTTTACCGCTACGGAACAGGAAAAAATAGCGGCGAGTTTTTTTAGCGGCACGACCTCGATCCAGGCCTGCGATCGCGAAGGCTGGGTGGTCTCGGTCACCCCCAGCGGCGGCTGGATCCCGGCCTGCATCGCCGGCAACACCGGCATCGGCATGAGTCAGCGGGCGCAGAGCTTCGTCCTCGATGAAAAGGAAAATCCCTTCAATGTCATCGCCCCCGGCAAAAGACCGCGCGCCACCCTGACTCCCGGCCTGGCTCTGAAGGAAGGCAGGCCGTTCCTGTCCTTTGCCGTTCAGGGCGGCGACACCCAGGACCAGAACCTGCTGCAGTTTTTCCTGAACGTGGCCGAATTCGGCATGAACGTGCAGGAGGCCTGCGAAGCTCCGAACATCGTCAGTTTTCAAATGAAGGATTCTTTCGACAACCACGAAAGACTGCCCGGTAAACTGACGCTCAACGACAAGGTCCCCGAATGGGTGCGTTTTTCCTTGAACAAAATGGGCTATAAAATCAATTCCAGCAAATACACGTCGGGTCCGATCAACGCCATGTTTTTCGATTGGGCACACGGCACCTTCTGGGGCGGCTCGAGCAATTACGGCGAGGACTATGGCATAGCCTGGTAAAAATCATAAATTCAGCCGCAGTAATAGACACTATCAGCAATTGACATTCATGAGGAATTTGCTATAAATTACCGTTATGAAAGAAGCAACGCCGAAATTCAAGCGAATTGTATCGTTCCTTACAGCCTTAATTGGCATCTTGATCATTTTTATGGCTACCATGATCGGGCACGATAAATACCGCGAAAAACTTATTCTTCAACCCACACGGCCGGTCAATGATACTCTGACGGTTGCGGCCAAGTATCCGCAAAATATCAGGGATTCCGTGTTATTGCTGGAGATCAAAATCATTGCTGCTGAAAATCACGCCAAAACCGCAGTCATTTTGAATGGACGCGAAATAGGCAATATCCAGGCCTACGGCCATCATTTCATAAAAATTCCCAAGGAATTGTTTCGCCAGGGAGAAAACAGCCTGTTGCTGCATGGACTGACAGCCGGTGCTACGGTGGCAATTCTGGAAATAAAGAATTTGTATGGCTTTTCAACCGGTTTGCTAAAAGGTGTCATGGTTCTCCCCGATGCGCCGGCAGTAAGTCGTTTGCCCTGGCCGCTGGCAACCCTTATGGTGCTGCTGCTTTTGCTTCTCGCCATGTTTGCCCCGAAAACCATGGCCCTGACTTCCGGCAACCGCTGGCTGCGCTATGCAGTTTGGATTATCATTGGTTTTTTTCTGGCCGTCCTGACCTTGCCGCTATTCTTTTCCATAAGGATCTTTTTGGCATTAAAAACAA
The DNA here is from genome assembly GCA_963770755.1 of Candidatus Aminicenantota bacterium. Classification (GTDB taxonomy): domain Bacteria; phylum Acidobacteriota; class Aminicenantia; order UBA2199; family UBA2199; genus UBA2199. The sequence continues at coordinate 64,883 of CAVYQZ010000005.1, forward strand.
CCGTCTTGCTGTTTGCAGTCCTTTACTGGCCGGGGCTTTGGCTTGTCCTGCGTTCGGCCGCCGGTTTTTTTAAATCCCGGGTCATGCCTTGGATTAAAACAAAATTGTTGCGCCTCGATTTTTCTCCCCTGGAATGGAAGCTGCTGGCCTGTCTGGCCTTGGCAGCCATTTTCGTTTTCTTTGCTGTTTACCGCCAACGTTATGTGGGCGCGGCCGATTGGTACGGCTACTATGCCGAGTCCCTGCTTTTCCGGCAAGGCCAGTTGACCATGAAAACCGCTTTTCCTCCCGAGCAATATCCTGCATTTGCGCCCCTTGGCTTCTTTGCCGTGGGTAACAAAATAATTCCCCAATACCCGCCGGGTTTTCCCCTGCTGCTGGCCTTGTTCGGTCTGCTGGGGCTCGAATTTTATGTCAATGCCCTGTGCGGGGTGCTGACTGTATTGATTATGTATTTGATTCTCAGAAATTCAGTCAGCCGCGGTATGGCCGTATTGTATACTTTATTGTGGACTTTTTTTCCAATGACCTTATGGGGCAGCATGAGCCTGATGAGCGACCTGCCGGCAACGCTTTTCATTCTCCTTACCTATTATTTTTTCAGGCGCAACAAAATATTCTGGTCAGGGGTGGCATTCAGTTATGCCGTAGTAATCCGGCCATCGACCGTATTGTTTTTCATCATATTTCTGCCGCTGCTTTTCAAAAAGAGAAAATTCTGGTCTTTCTGCTTTTCCGCCGCCATAATCGGCAGCCTTTACGGCCTTTATAACTGGGCCGTTTTCGGCAAACCCTGGCTGACCGGATACGGGGGAATTATCAATGATTTGACGGGCGATGTTTTCTTGCATCACTTTGTTTATTACAGCAAAACTATTTTTATTATCATGACGCCATTGCTGCTCATTCCGGCGCTACTGACCTTGCTGCGCCGCAAGCCCTACAACTGGTTTTATTTTTCCTGGCTGGTCTCTTTCTGGGTTTTTTATTCATTCTGGCGACCCGGCGCAGACACCTGGTGGTATCTGCGTTTTCTGCTGCCCGGATTGCCGGCCTTATTCATTCTTTCCGCCAGCGGTATGCAGGATATGCGCGAGCGGCTATTGACCTGGAAACCGCGTTGGCAACCGGTATTAAATACCGCAGCGGTCTTGCTGCTGCTGGCTATGCTGCCATATTTTATCAGCTATGCAAAACAAAATTTGCTGTTTTCCGGAAACCCGAGAGAAATATTCTACCTGGCGAGTAAAAAAGTGCAGACATTGGTGCCGCCCGATTCTTTGGTGGGCAGCATAGAAACGAGCGGTGCCCTGAGACTCTATGCCGGCCTGGAATCTTTTCGTTGGGATCAAGCACAGAGCCTCAAACTTATCGACGATTTTTTAAAAAAAGGCCGTCCGCTATACCTGCTCATTGAGCCCTGGTATTTGCAGCACCGGGTCATTAGAAATATCGCCGCAACCTACAATCTGAAAGATATAGCCGTAATGCCCGAATCTATGGGAATGATTCTGACCCGGCTTAGCCTGCGCAATGAATAAGGAGCTGTTACGAAATAACCAGCCCATTTTTGGATATTTCGTTACAGCACCTTATGCCGTTGTTTACGACAAAGTTATTCATTAACAACGGCTAAGCCGGTCAATTCAAGTAGTTTTTTTAATAACACAGATAAGGGACAAACCGATTTTTGAAAATGTCAGCATATCAATAACTTTCCAAAAAGGTACGAAGAAATCATACAATTTCATTTCACCTTCCGGAATAGTATTGTTTTTGAACAATTTGCCGCCAATGAACCATGACAAAATACCAATCGCATTAAAGTAAAATAAAGCCGTTATATTCTCGCCTTTCAATATTAATTCTTTGAATGTTTTCTTGTTATACCGTTTATAATGTTGCAGGGTAGCATCAATGCCATTGTATAGCATTTGATGGGCCGGTACTATAACCGCTAATTTCCCATTAGTTTTCAACAAATTTATCATATTTGCAAGCGCTGAACGATCATCTTTAATATGTTCCAATACATTCAAACAAAAAACACTGTCAAACCTGCCCAACAGATGAGAATAATTCTTGTTAAAATCAACGTCGGCAATATCAATGTTGAGTACTTTTGTATTATCCAGTTTAAATGTTTCATGGCAGTAATTTAAATAATTCGCTCGTATATCGGACAAAACGATCGCGCTGTTATCTTTGATGAAATATTGGGAAATATTTCCCATTCCGCAGCCGATTTCAAGAATATTTCCCGTACAAAAGGGAGATATTGTTTCGTACATCCATTTATTAAATTTATTGGCGGCAGAGATAACATACAGCACTTCGGCGCCCTCTTGGTCATTGGCTTTATAGTTAAATTCCATTTCAAAAATTCTTATCTTTGCAACAAATTGTATTTAATTATGCAAAAAAGAGCCCGAAAACCGTCTTGCCAACCAATTTTTTTTCCTTCTTCGAAAGTTCTGCCGTAATACGAGATGCCTACTTCATAAATTCTAATATTGGGTATTCTTGATATTTTAGCAGTTACTTCCGGTTCAAAACCAAAGCGCTTTTCCTTTAAAACAAGTGACTGAATCAGCCCGGTTTTAAATAACTTGTAACAAGTTTCCATATCGGTCAAGTTCATGTTGGTGAAAACATTTGACAAGGTTGTGAGAAATTTATTACCTATTGTATGCCAATAGAATAATATTCTGTGCGGATTCCCCCCCATGAAACGGGAACCATAAACTACATCCGCAAAACCGTTCACTACAGGTTTTAAAAGTCGGTTGTATTCCTGCGGGTCATACTCCAGGTCTGCGTCTTGAATAATCAGGTATTCGCCGCTGGCTTTGCTGATACCGGTATGCAATGCCGCTCCTTTACCCATATTGATATCGTGTTTGAAATACTGAATTGTTGAAGATGGATTTTGGGCAATGTAATTTTCTATGGCTTTTTCGGTATCATCTGACGAGCAGTCATTTACAAGAATTATTTCTTTCTCGATATCGTCAATTAAATTCACCGCTTGCACTTTGTCAAGTATGAGTTGAATCGTTCTGCCCTCGTTATAAATAGGAATTATTATCGATAATTTTTTTATCATTCCCGCTCAACAAAAAAATAATTTATTTTCATGCATACATTTTAAGATAATCATCAAAGATGTCAATGGTTTTTTTTTTCCAATCCACCGCCGGCAATGAATTGTTTAACCAGGCTCAAGGCCCGGGCGCGGTGGGAAACGCGGTTTTTATCTTCCAGGCTCAACTCGGCAAAGGTTTTTTTAAATGGTGAATAATAAAAGAGCGGATCATAACCGAAGCCATGATTGCCTTTTTTTTCATATAAAATTTCACCGCGGACCAGGCCGGTGAATGTCTGCAGCGGCTGTCCGGCCCGGGAAAGGCAAACCGCCGAAACGAACCGGGCCCGGCGATCCCGACAATGGACCATTTCCGCCAGTAATTTGGCAATGCGCTCGTCATCGCCGGCGTCTTCTCCGGCATAGCGGGCGGAAAAGACCCCGGGGCGGTTATCCAGGGCCATGACCTCCAGGCCGGAATCGTCACCCAGCGTATCCAATCCGCTGATGCGGCTATAAAAATCGGCTTTCAGCCGGGCATTTTCCATAAATGTCTTTCCGCATTCATCCACATGGCCGTGGATGCCCGCCTCGCCCAGCGAGATGAGACGAACCGGCGGCCGCAGGTCCTGCAGGATTTTTTGAATTTCGAGCTTTTTCCCGGGATTGCGGGTGGCCAGCAGCAGAGAGTTCATAAGTTTTCGGACAAAATATCCTTGACTCCCTGCAGCAGCATGACTTTCTCAACAAACTCGCGATTTTTTTTCTCCGAGGTTGATAAAATGATCTCGAACTCAAAGCCGCTGCCCTTGCGGTTCAAGCGGGCGCTGGTGTATTTGATGCCGATCTCGCTCAACACCTGCCTGAAATCGACAAGCAGGGAAGCTTTTTCTTCGGTGCGGATCAGATAGACGTAGTTCTGTTTCTGCTTTTCAAGGTAAGCGATGAAATACCTGAATACGGTCAGGATGATGACAACGAAAATCGTCACCACGAATGCGACCAGGTAAAGTCCGCTGCCCACGGCGATGCCGATCGCGGCCACAGTCCAGATCGTGGCGGCCGTGGTCAACCCATGAACGGCAAAGCGCGCCTGGATAATGGCACCGGCTCCCAAAAAACCAATGCCGGAGATGATCTGCGCCGTGAGGCGGGCTGGATCGGCGCCTGGACTCATGGCGGCAATCTTGAAAGAAAGGATGGTGATCAGGGTGCTGCCGATGGCGATTAAAATATTGGTGCGCAAACCGGCTTCCTTGTGCGACAACTCCCTTTCCATGCCGATGATTCCTCCCAGGGCGGCCGCCAGGAGGATTTTTAAAAAGATATCCAGACTCATGTGCTCACCTCAGCCAAAAAGCGATGATAAAAACAGCCAGTAAAAATAGTGTATAAAGGGCGAAGTAGGGATTTTTCAGCAATTTCTCAGGCTCTTCGGCCGCGTCGCGGTCCTGGGTCGATTTGACCAGGAAGAAAATCAGGTAAAAAACAATCAATGGCAGTACGTATAAAAACGTCTTCAGGTTCAGGCGCAAGGCAAAAAGGATAAACATGGCCAGAAACAGCAAGCCGTTGGCAACCATGAAAAAAAACAATCCGCCGGCGCTGTAGCGATTCAAGGAAAGCCGGTAGGCTGAGGATTCGGCGGCAGTCAGGAATTTTTTTTCGGCAACCCTTTTTCCAACCATCAGAAAATTACCGAATGCCCACCAGGCCAGCAACAGGCTCAAGGGGGGAAATTGGTCCGCCAAAATGTACCAGCCGATCAGGAAGCGAATGGGATTATTGGCTGATTCCATGGTGGAATCAAGATAGGGAACATCTTTCATGCGAATGGGCGGGACATTGTAAAAAATGCCGGCCAGCAATAGGGCGCCCAGACTCAATACAAATGACTGACTGTACAGCACCCAGCCCAGGCCCAGAGCGACGACAACCAGCAACGCCCAACCCGCGAGCAGCATGTTGATACTGATTTTGTTTTGGACCAGTGGGCGATTTTTTTTCTCCGGATGAAAGGCATCATATGGAGCATCGGTGATTTCGTTGATGATATAGTTGGCTGTAGAAATCATCCAGGTCAAAAAAAAGGCCAGGATAATCTGCCATGCCAGGAAAGGAGTCAATGAACCTGGCAGCCGGTCCGGATGGACCAGGAAAAACGCGGTTGATCCAATCAGGATGGCCATGCTGCGCGGCCAGCGGCCCAGCCGCAGCGAGGCTACATAATGACTAACTTTCCTTTTTTCTGGCATATACTTCCTGAGAATCGAACAATTGCAATTTACAGTGTAGCTTTTTCAACGGCTTTTGTAAAGCCGGCCCCTTGCAGCATGGCAGCAGCCTGGTCAGTAGATAATACAGGGAAAAATTCCAGGCGAAACGTTTGCGCATGACGATCTCAAATCCGTTTTTCTCTAAAAGCCGGTTCAACGAACGATGGTTGAAGAAATGGATATGGGCCACACGATAATGCCACCAGCGGCCGCCCATGATCCTGGCCGTCAGACTGCCGATATCGGGAGTGACGATGACCAGCATGCCGCCCGGAGCCAGAAATTTGTTCAAGGTCGCTATAAAAGTGCCGGGATCAGCCACATGCTCCAGCACGTCCAGCAAGGTAATGGCCGCGAATTTCTCGCTGACGGCAAATTGCTCCACGGTACCGCAAAAGAGCTTCAAGCCGTAGAGTTTTTCGGCGTCGGCGACCAGAGCCTTCGAGGGTTCGATACCGCTGACCCGGTAGCCGGCCTGGCGGGCCAGGTTAAGGAATATGCCGCTGGCCGCGCCGACATCGAGCAGCAGGGAACCCGGGGGCGCAAAGGGGCGCAACCGTTTCAGTATGGTTGAAAAGTTTCGGCCCCGCCCTTCATTTTCCTGGCTGTACTCTTCGTCAGCCAGGGCCGCATAAAACTGCTCGATGGCTTCCTGCGCCGGGGCCGGGTTGGCGAAGACAAAACCACAATCCCGGCAGGAATAAAAAGTCCAGCGTGAGCCATAATGGCTGTCGGTGATCTTGAAATCTTCGGCGCTGATTTTTTCAGGAATGACCGTTCCCTTTTTAAATAGACCAATATCTGTACTCTGGCAGACCGGGCAACGGTCAATCAGCGCGAGTTTCATTACTTTTTTTCCTGTTGGGGCGGTTGGAACGGACTGATCAGGTTGACCGTTTTCTGACCGAAAAAATGCCGCTTCCAGAAGTCAATCGCCGCCATGGCATTTTCCACCGCCTTTTTACTTCTTATGCCATGCCGTTCTCCCGGATAAATCATCAACTCGGCCGTTTTTCCCAAGTCCAGGATGCCATTGAGCAGCTGCAGGGCATTTTGCATATGCACGTTGTCGTCCATACTGCCATGGACCAGTCTCAATCCGCCACGGTACGTCTGCAAATGGGACAGTACCGATGCCTGTCGATAGCCTTCGGGATTTTCACTTGGCAGATCCATGTATCTTTCCGTGTAGACTGAATCATACAAGGCCCAGTCGCTGACTGCATATTCGGCAATGGCGCACGAGAAAAAATCGGGAGCCGCGGCCAGGGCCAGGGCAGCGATATAACCGCCGTAACTGCCGCCGATGATGCCGATCTTCTCCCCGTCCACGAACGGCAGCGTACGCAGATAATCGACGGCACTGCAATAATCGGCAAGCTCCCATTTGCCCAGGCAGCGGTACATGGCGTCCGCCCCGTGTTTGCCGAAATGGCCGGAGCCCCGGTGATCCACTTTCAACACGATGATCCCCTGCTGGGCCAGGAAATAATCATCCAGGCGGCGCGGGAAAGCATCGACGACCGATCGGGCTCCCGGTCCGCCATAAACGGAAATGACAACCGGGTAACGCTTCTGGGCATCAAAATCGCATGGCAGATACCAGGCGGCCGGAAGTAGCAAACCGTCTTTGGCAGGAATCTTGAATATTTCAACTTTGCCCAGGGCGACGTCCGACCAGGCCGGGGCGGCACTTTCACCCAGCTTCCTGATAACGCGTCCGCTGTCGTCGCACAGCTGCATCATGGCCGGCCGGGTAATCGATGAGTAGCGATCAAGATAGAAAGACCCTGCTGCGGAGAAAGTCAAAGCATGGGTGCCGCCCAGGCTGGTCAAGCGCTGCGGCTCGCCGCCAACTATGGAGACACGGTAGAGATCGGTGCGGGTGGAATCTTCCTTATCGGCGCTGAAAAAAACCAATCCTTTTTTTTCATCGACAAACTCAATCCGCTTTACCGACCATTTGCCTTTGGTAATCATCGTCTCCGTTCTATCGGCATGTTGGCGATAAATATGGTTCCAGCCATTCTTGGCGCTGATCAGCAGGATGCTTCCATCGGCCAGGGCATGAAATTCATCGATGCTGACTGCATCGACCCAGGTCATTTGCAATTCATGATAAACCTGGCGCAATTCCTTGCTGTCCAAGGTGTATTCATAGATGCGCAGATCCTCCTGGCCGCGATTCATCCACTGCATGTAGAAACTTTTACCACCCTGGGCCCAAGCCAGAAAGGTCAGGTAGTGGTCGACCTCGGGAGGAAAGGCGATCCATTCCGTATTCAGGCCGGCCAGGTCGATTATTCCGATTTTCACCTGCGGATTGGGAAAGCCAGGTTTGGGATACCGTTGCATCTCTAAACGCCCGTATGGGCCTTCGGCTTCGAAAAGGGGAAACTGCGGCACCCGGCTCTGATCAAAGCGTAAAAAGGCGATCTTTTTGCTGTCGGGACTCCAATTAAAAGCCCGGTAGCGGCTGAGCCGGCCCAGGATTTCTTCATAATAAATCCAGGACGCATAGCCGTTCAGGATATCTTCACTGCCGTCAAAGGTCAACTGGCTGACGGTGCCGTTGCCGGTCGCGCTGACGAACAGGTTGCCATCCGCCGTAAAGGCCAGGAAACGGCCATCGGGAGAAAATGTCGGGTTCTTTTCAGCCGCGCTGGTGTTCGTGATACGGCGCAGAGTATATGTTTTTCTTTGGAAAAGATAAATATCATCTTGATGGATGAACACCAGCAGGGAATAGTCGGCGTTATGGTCATCTGGCTTGAGCAGATTCAGGCCAGGCGGCAACTTTGTTTTAACGGCCTGGGGATTCAACAATTTCCGGGCGCGTCCACTGCGGGCACTGACCAGAAATACTTTCCCGTCTCGCAGTTCGGTGTAATGGTCATTATCGCACCATCCGGTAATGACAGGTAATGGTCGCAGCAGTACTTCCCCTTTTCTCAAATAAACCTGTTCAAACGTCAGTGAGTTTCCTTTTTCAGCGCCAAGGCCAAGGCAAAAAATGAACAGCAGTAAAAATAATTTTTTCACGGTTCCTCCGCAATAAAAATATCAACACCGGGCCGATGAGCAAGCGAGAGCGCATCCCAATTTTAAATAATAAATCCAGCCGGAATTTCCATGTCCTTGGGAACGACCACAATGCCGTCGACGATGTTGTAACGGTCATGAGTAAAATTCACCAGGCCTTTTTCATTCAAAATGCGCACCCCGTCACCAACCCGGACATTTTTATCCAGGATCGCGTTGCGGATCATGCAATTGCTTCCGATTCCGACCGGGGGGCGCCGACAATGCTTATTTTCAGCTTTTTCTTCAAGGTTTTCATAAAAATCGGCCCCCATCATGACCACTCGCTCCAGGTAGCTGTTGCCTTGGATAACCGAACGGATGCCAATAACCGTGTTGGTAAGTTTGCTGCCCTCGATAATCGACCCTTCGGAGATCAGCGAGTAATGGACTTCGCAGTTTTCTATCTTGGACCCGGGCAAAAAACGCTTGCGCGTGTAGATCGGAGCCGTTTCGTTGTAAAAATCGAAACGGGGTATGGGATTGGCAAAATCAAGGTTGGCTTCGAAAAAAGCCTTGATGGTACCGATGTCCTCCCAGTAATCGTTGAACACGTAGGCAACGACCTGGCTTCCGGCTATGACATCGGGGATGACTTCGCGGCCGAAGTCTTCCTTGACATTATGTTCCAGAAGATCAATTAACACATCTTTTTTAAAAATATAAATACCCATGGAGGCGATGTAATTCAGGTTTTTTTCATCCAGGCCCAAGTAGGCATTGGGAGTATACAATTCGTCAAGCAAAACCGCCGTTTTAGGTTTTTCCACAAAACGGATAATCCGCCGCCGATCATCGATCTGCAGAATGCCGAATTCACCTGCCAGTTCGCGCTGAACCGGCTTGACGGCAATGGTAATGTCCGCTTTGCTCTCCTTGTGGTAGTTGATGAAGTCAAGCAAATTGATCCGATAGAGCTGATCTCCGGAAAGGATGACCACGGTGTCGGCTTTCTGGTTTTTGATGTAATGAATGTTCTTGCGCACCGCATCGGCTGTCCCCTGGTACCAGTTGGAATCCTCAATGGTTTGCTGGGCGGCAAGAATCTGCAAAAAACCGTCCGAGAAACCGTCGAAGCGGTAGGATTGGGCAATATGGCGGTGCAGGGAAGCGGTGTTGAACTGGGTCAGCACCATGATTTTCCTGATGTTCCAATGCAGGCAATTGGAAATGGGAATATCGATCAGGCGAAACTTGCCTCCGATGGGAACAGCCGGCTTGGAACGGAATTTGGTCAATGGATAAAGGCGCGTCCCCCGGCCGCCGCCAAGAATAACCGCCAGCACATCCTTCATGCTCATCTCCTGCCGCCATACGGGTGGCGTTTTTTCGGATTCATGATAAATTCCCGGTTGGGAAATGTCAAGTAGTAGGGAACGCAGATCTGCGTTCCCAACCCGTCACGCTCGTCACGGTTCTAGGACCTCTTCGATCCTGCCGCCATGGAGAAGATATCGCTTGTCGGTCAGGTCCGCCAACTGGGAATTGTGGGTGGCGATCACGGCCGTGAGTCCGCGCTCGCGGATCAATTGCTTGAAAATCGCGAATACGGTTTCCCCGGTCTTCCAATCCAGGCTGCCGGTGGGCTCGTCGGCCAGCAGCAGGCGCGGGGAGTTGATCAAGCTCCGGGCAATGGCAGCCCTTTGTTTTTCGCCGCCCGATAGCTGATATGGCATGACCGCTAATTTATCGGCCAAACCGACTTCGCGCAGCAAGGCGCCGGCAAGAGAAAAAGCCGACTGCATTTGAAAAGATTGGATGAGTGCGGGAGCGGCCACATTTTCAAGCACGGTTAATTCAGGCATCAGATAGTGAAACTGAAACACAAAACCAATGTCTCGATTGCGGTATGCAGCCAGTCGTTTGCGACTGAAAGTCGCGATATCAGCACCTGCAAAATACACCGACCCGGTATCGGGGCGATCGAGCGAACCGAGCAGGTGCATTAAGGTGCTTTTTCCTGAACCCGAGGCACCGGTAACCGACACCAAGCTCCCCTGCGGTATTTGCAGGCAGAGATTTTGCAGAATGACCAGTTTTTTTTTATCTGGCTGGGTAAAGCTCTTGGTGATATCCGCGGCTTCCATGATCAGTGTGGCCATCATTCCTCCTGACTAACGGATACGAGGCCATACGCTGATCACCTCGCGCAAGCGTGACAGCCAATATCCGTTCAATTGCTCAAACCTGACCCAACCGCCGGTGCTGGGTGCATGGATAAAACGGCCGGCGCCCAGGTATATGGCCGAATGCCAGGTCCCTCTGGATTTAAAAATCAGAATATCACCCCTGGCTGCGTATTTCAACGGCACACTACCGTGAAACCGTCCCTGTTCGCGAGCATGACGAGGCACCCGGATGCCAAAACAGCCGTAAACATAATATACCAGGCCGCTGCAGTCAAAACCATCAATATCAATGCCGCCGAAGCGGTAAGGGATTCCGGCCAGGTTTTCAGCCAGGTCCGCGATCTGACGGCGCAATGGCAACTTGTGTTCGGGTTCGGTTCCCACCTGGCAAAAAACACAGACGAGGACCATCAGTGGTAAAATCCAGGCCACGAGCTTCCACAAACAAGGTTTCGCTTTTTCTGTTTTCAATAAACGCCTTCCCTGCAGACAGAAAACCAAGATGCTACGTTAAAATTGCGAAAGGGGGGACTCGAACCCCCAGGCCTCGCGGCATCAGATCCTAAGTCTGACGTGTCTACCAGTTCCACCACTTTCGCGTTAAAAAAAAATAACATTATTCACGTTTGCTGTCAAATAGGTTCTTTTTTGCGTCATGGCGCCGAATGTGAAAAATTCAAATATTTGACAATCCAAAAACAGTTTGTTATGGTAAGAATAATTCTTTTTCTAAGGAGGCAGGAATGTCAAGAAATATTTTTTCCACAAAAAAAATCATCATGGGCGCACTGCTGATCCTTGGGTTACTGGGAATCTCCTGGCAAATGGGCTGCCGAATGGAAACCCGGGACATCGCAAAGAAGAAACTTGGAAAAATTGAAAAAATCAAGCAAGCCGGCGTCATCATTATCGGCACCAGCGCCGATTACCCGCCCTATGAATTCAGGTTGCTTCCCGAACTGGAAAACGGTATCGTGGGCATCGACATCGATATTGCCGAAGCCATTGCCGCCGACTTGAATGTGAAGCTCGAAATCAAGAACTTTGATTTCAACAAATTGTTCAACGAACTTACCTCTGAAAATATTGACCTGATTCTGGCCGGCCTGGCCCCCAGCCAGGACCGTCAAAAAATAGTCGATTTTTCCATCCCCTATTACCAGGCCATCCAGAACATGTTGATCCGGGCGGTTGATATAGACAAGATCAAGTTACTGGACGACCTGCGCGGAAAAATCGTCGGTACCCAGACAGGATCTATCCAGGAAGACATGGCCAGGAACATGATTGTCGGTGCCGTTTTTACCACCATGCCTACCATTCAAAATTTAATCGATGCATTATTAGAAAATAAATTGGATGCCATTATCCTGGAAAAGCCCGTAGCTGACGCTTATGTCTTTAAAAACAATGAGCTGGTAAACCTGGAATGCAATTCCGACCGCACGCCCCTGGGTTCCGCTGTGGCAGTCAAAAAGGGAAACACGGACCTTCTCGCCCGCGTAAACCAGATTCTGAAAAGATTACTCAATGAAAACAAGATCAGCCAGTTCGTCCAGGACGCCAAGGTGTTTACCGATAAAATCTAATTTTAAAACTGGACCGCCACCTTTAATCCAAGTCATTTTTTTTGGGAGCCATGCGCCAAATCAGCAAGGAGTTTAGCCGACAATGATCAGCCTGCAGAACATCTGCCTGATATACAACGAAAAAAAAATATTTGACCATATTTCCTGGATGATCAATGAAAAAAGCCGCATCGGCCTGGTTGGCGACAATGGCGTCGGCAAGACGACCTTGTTTCGGGTCGTCAAGGGAGAAATATCCACAGACATCGGCACGAGCGAAATTCCCAAGAATAAACGCATCGGGTATTTGCCTCAGGACCTGGTCGAACTCGATCCGCTGCCGGTTCAGGATTTCCTAAAAAGGAGAACCGGCCAGGCAGAACTCGAAAAAACCATCAGGGATTTCGAAGAGAAAATCGCTGTTAATGACCACCGCCATCCCGAATATGCGGCGATGCTGAATAAATTCGAGGCCGCCAGCGCCGCCTTCCATATTCAAGACGGTTACGGTTTTGATGCCAGGGCCAGGCGCATTCTCAAGGGGCTGGGTTTTGCCAATGACGACTATTTAAAAAACTGCCGGGAATTTTCCGGTGGCTGGAAAATGAGGATTTTTCTGGCTGTCATCCTGCTGGCCAATCCGGACATCATGCTCCTGGACGAGCCGACCAACCATCTCGATACCGAGAGCATGGAATGGCTGGAAAATTATCTGAGAAATTACAGCGGCACCCTGCTGACTATTTCTCATGACCATATGTTTCTAGATAAAATGGTCAATCAGATCGCCGAACTCGGCCATGGCAGGATTACCATTTACAAGGGCAATTATTCTCATTACTTGAAGGAGAAAGAAAAAAAAATCGCGGCATTGCAAAAACAGCGGGAATTGCAAAAAGCCGAAATCAAACGTCTCCAGGCTTATATTGACCGTTTTCGGGCCAAAGCCAGCAAAGCTTCTGAAGTTCAAAGCCGCATTAAGCAGCTGGCAAAGTTCGAACTGGTTCCCGAGGCCGAAAGCAGCAAAAAAATACACTTTCACTTTCCCCAGTCCCAGCGCAGCGGCAAGGAAGTGATTATTGTTCGCGACCTGGGTAAAACCTATGGGCCGAAGCAGGTTTTTTCCGGAATCAACTTTACCGTTTACCGAGGAGAAAAAATCGCCCTGCTGGGTATCAATGGGGCGGGGAAATCGACATTGGTGCGCATTCTGGCCCTAAACGAAAAACCCAGCCAGGGATCGCTGCAATTGGGTTATCAGGTCAAGCCGGCCTTTTTTTCACAGGAAAGTCAGCAGAACCTGATTTACGGGCGTACGATCTGGGAAGAGGTCAATGCCCTGGACAGTCCGAGCACGGATCTGGAAAAACGCAACCTGTTGGGCGCCTTCCTTTTTTCAGGCATGGATATCCATAAACCGGTCGCCGTACTTTCAGGCGGTGAAAAAAGCCGCCTGGCCCTGATTAAAATCCTCCTCCAAGACAGCAACTTCCTGATCCTGGATGAACCGACCAACCACCTTGATTTGAAAACCAAGGATATTTTCCAGAATGCTCTGCAGCATTATGCCGGGACCATTATGTTGGTTTCCCATGACCGTTATTTTCTTGACCAGTTGGTACAGCGTGTTTTTGAAATCAGAGAGGGCGGTTTGCATGAGTACACCGGCAATTACTCTTATTTCGTACAGAAGCGCGAACTGGAATTGGCTGCCGCCGAAGATCAGGGGATACTCCAGGACCTGAATAAACCCCAGACTGATGTCGAGCCGTTTGGCGTCAAGGGCATTTATAAATCCAAGGAACAGCGGCGCCAGGAAGCCGAGGCCAGAAACCGGCGAGGAAAAATTAAAACGGAACTTAAAAGGGAATTGCCAGGTCTTGAAAAAGAAATCGTTGAATTGGAAGCTCTAAAAAACCGGAATCAGTCCTTGCTTTGTGACCCGGAGGTTCTCAAGGAATCGCGGCGCATCAAGCCCTTGATGCTGGAATTAAGTACGGCTTCAAACCGTCTGGATGAACTGTACCGCCGTTGGGAAGAATTGACCCGGGAACTGGAAAAAGTAGATAAAATGGATTTATGACGATCCAGCACTTGAAATAAATTTAATTTTGAGGTAAATTATGAAATGGCAAACAAATATATTCTTGCAATCAACCCAGGTTCCACTTCAACCAAAATTGCTATTTTTCTGGGCGAAGAAAAGATTATCGGTCAGAATATTTCGCATTCAACTGAAGAGTTGGCTCCTTTTCAAAAAATCATCGACCAGCACAAATTCCGGGAAAAAGTCATCCTTAATTTTCTTAAAGAAAATAAGTTCGATGTCAACCTGCTGGCAGCGGTGGTCGGTCGGGGCGGTCTGCTGACCCCCATGGCGTCCGGGACCTACCTGGTAAATGATGAAATGATCGATTTTTTAAAAAACAACAAGATGGAGCATGCCTCCAACCTGGGAGCACTGCTGGCCAGCGATATCGCCAAGATCATACCGGTCGATGCCTTCATTGTCGACCCGGTTGTTGTTGATGAGATGGCCGATATCGCCAGGATCACCGGGTTGCCGGAAATACGCCGCATCAGCATTTTTCACGCTCTGAACCAGAAGGCCGCCGCCCGCGAAGCTGCAAATAAAATCGGCAAACCCTACCAAAATTGCCGGTTGATCGTCGCCCATCTGGGCGGCGGCATTTCCATCGGCGCCCATTTGGACGGTCAGGTTGTTGATGTCAACAACGCCCTGAACGGCGACGGTCCTTTCGCGCCTGAACGTGCCGGTTCTCTCCCCAGCTGGAGCTTGATCGAACTGGCCCTTTCAGGAAAACACGACATGGCTGCTATGAAAAAAAAGATTACCGGCAAGGGCGGTATTGTCGCTCACCTCAACATCAATGACATGAGAAAGGTCGAAGATCTGGTCAAGTCAGGCGATCGTAAAGCGACCGAAATTTTTGATGCCATGGCCTACAATGTAGCCAAGGAAATCGGCGCACTGGCTGCGGTGCTGGAAGGCAGGATCGATGCCATCGTTTTGACCGGCGGCATCGCCTTCGACCAGTATTTCGTCAAACTCATCCGCCGCCGCGTCGAGTTTCTGGCCCCGCTGATCGTTCTGCCCGGAGAAGATGAAATGACTGCCCTGACCCAGGGAGCGTTGCGCGTATTGAATGGCGAAGAAGCACCGAAACATTGGACAAATTCAGGAGAAAAGAAATGAATCCCATAAAAAAACTGAGCGAAATTGAAAGCCTGGTCAAAGCTAAAAAAAATTCCAGGATGGCCGTGGCCTTTGCCCAGGATGAAGACACGATCCTGGCGGTCCGGCGCGCCGTCGAGGAAAAAATTGTCGACGCCATATTGATCGGCAATCAGGAGACCATCCGTGCCGTTTGTAAAAAACTCAAAGTTGATCCCGGTTTGTTTGAAATTGTCCATGAACCCGATGAAAAGAAAAGCGGCGACAAGGCCGTACGCATGATCATCGATGGCAAGGCCAACCTGCTGATGAAAGGCCTGATCGCTACACCATATTATCTCAAACCCATTTTAAACAAGGAATACAATCTGATCCGCAAGGACGGAGTCCTTTCCCATACGGCAATCCTGGAAGTCCCGACCTACGACAAGCTCTTGCTGGTTTCCGACGTGGCCATGATCCCCTATCCCGACCTGAACCAGAAAGTGCAGATGATCAATTATAATATCAAGATTGCAGCCAAACTGGGTATCGAAAACCCCAAAGTAGCCATCCTGACCGCCAATGAAAAAGTTTCAGACAAGATGCCCTGCACCATGGAAGCCGCGGTCATTGCCAAGATGGCTGATCGCAAACAGATTAAGGGCGCAATCGTTGACGGACCGCTGGCATTGGACGTGGCCATTTCCAGGCACGCCCTCGAGATCAAGGGGTTGAAATCTCCGGTCGAAGGCTATGCCGACATCCTGATCATGCCCAATATCGAAGCGGGAAACATTTTTTACAAAGCGACCACACTGCTGGCCAAGGGCAAATTGGCTGCCGTAGTCACCGGCGCGCCCTTCCCGGCCATCCTGACCTCCCGGGCCGACGACGACGATTCCAAGTATTATTCGATCGTGTTGGCGGCAGCCCTGGTTTAACTAAAACTGCGTGACGCGAAACACGTAACGCGTAACAAGGGAAGACAAGAGACGAACTTCGTTATAAGGAAATTTTGACTCGTTACGAGGAACAACAATTTATCGAAATATTTTAAATATTCTTACTCTTTCTCGTCACGTGTCTCGCGTTACCAACACTATGTTTTTGGTAATATCGTTAATTCGCCAAAAACATTCAGTGTTGGTATAGTCACACTTGATGGTTTCAGCGACTTCCAAATTTACTGAAACCATAGTGTGACTATACGCGTCACGCATTACAAACAGATCGCTGATCTATTCCTCTTCACCGTAAAACCCCATCTGCTTTTCTTCATAGTCGGCCGGGATCGCTTCCCGGCTTTATCTGCCTGCCCCGCATTGCGCCATGGGACTCTTACGGTCAGGATTGTTGACGGCGGTGCCGCCTCGGGTCGCGGTCCAGGTCCCCGTGTTCGTCGAGAGGGTTTCGTGGAATGTCCCGCTCATTGTGTCCTTGTCGATGAAAGTGCCGGTAAAAACACCTGCATTGCCGCTACTCCAGGTAATGGTGAAGTTCACGTTCTTGCCGTCAACGGTATACGTCCCTGTCTCACCGCAAAAGCCGCTTTCCAGGACGGTTCCGCTCTTCTTTTTGCCGGTGAATGTATGAGAAATAGTATAATCCCAATTAATTGTAGTAGAGTGCACGTTGCTCTGCCAGGTACCGGTGATATCATAACCTTTCAAGATAAATTTGCCCTCCATAATAATAATTATTACTATAGTATTTAAAAAATAGAAAAACAAATCGAGCAAAGAACTTTTTTAAAAAATATGCATTCCTTGATATTTAATATTCAAGTCAACCGACCACCACGGTCTTGATGTTGACGAATTCCTTGATGCCGTAGTGGGACAATTCGCGGCCGAAGCCCGATCGTTTGATGCCGCCAAAAGGCAAACGTGGATCGGACCTGACCAGGCCATTGACAAATACCATGCCCGCTTCGATGGCCGCGGCCAATTTTTCCGCCCGGGCCAGGTCCTGGGTCCAGATGCTGGCCCCCAGACCGAAAGGAGTATCATTGGCGATGCGCACGGCGTCTTCAGCATTTTTGGCGCCGATCAAGGCGGCCACCGGCCCGAACAGTTCCTCTGCATACGCCGGCATGCCCGGCTTCACATCACCGAGGACAGTCGGTTGAAAATAGAAGCCGGGGCGCTCACTCATACGCGTGCCGCCGGTCAGGATCCGGGCTCCGCGGCGCACGGATTCCCGGACTTGACGTTCAAGTTCATCCACCAGGTCGGCCCGGGCCAATGGCCCGAGGTCATTGCCCGGATCGAGCGGATCGCCGACTTTCAATGCCGCCACCGCAGCGACGAACTCCGATTGAAAACGCTCAAGGATCTTCACCTCGACAATGAAACGCTTGGCCGCTATGCAGCTCTGGCCGTTGTTGATCATGCGCGCGCTGACGGCCGTGGCCACGCACTGGGGCAGCGACGCGTCGGCCAGGACGATGAAAGGATCGCTGCCCCCCAGTTCCAGAACTACTTTTTTCAGGTTGCGGCCGGCCTGCGCAGCGATCATTCGCCCGGCTTGTTCACTGCCGGTCAGGGTGACCGCGGCGATCAACGGATGGTCAATCACGGCTTCGACCAGCCCGGAGCCAATCCTCAGTTCGCTGAAAACGTGCTCTGGGAAAGCGGCCTTCTTGAAAATAGCGCTGATATGCCGGGCGCAGTCGGGTACGTTGGAAGAATGCTTGAGCAGGCAGACATTGCCGGCCATTAAGGCCGGAGCCGCGAAACGGAAACACCTGCCAAAAGGGAAAATTCCAGGGCATAACCGCCAGGATGGGCCCCAATGGGTCGAAACGAACATAGTTCGTCCCGGTGTCCAAAGCGACTGTTTCGGGCTCAAGCATTTTTTCAGCATTTTCAGCGTAATGGACGCAAACCATGGCGCACTTGTCAATTTCGCCTTCTGCTTGCCTGAGCGGCTTGCCCATTTCAGTGCTCATCAATCTCGCCAAGTCTTTTTTATCCTCAACCAGGATTTGAGCCACCCGCAGCAGCAACCGGCTTCGTTCTGAAAATCCGGACTGTCGCCAATCGCGAAAGGCCTTGTAAGCTTTTTCAACGCAGGCATCCACCTGTGCATGGGTTTGTTCACTAAAGCTTTCCCGCAATTCTCCCGTGGCGGGATTCACTGATTCCATGGCCATGTCTTTCTCCTTTTACATTGATTGATTTTCCATTTTAAAAAAATCCGGCGAAAATTACAAATCCCATATTTCACTTTGACACAACCGCCCGCCTTTGATATAAATGGATTTCCGGATAAAAAAATCGATACGCACACAACCAGGAGCAAGCTATGGGCGGATTTTTTGGCGTGGCTTCCCGAAATTCATGCCTGCAGGATGTTTTTTACGGTACGGACTACCATTCCCATCTGGGAACCCGACGTGGAGGCATGGCTGTCATCGGCTCGCAAGGACTCGTCCGCATCATTCACAACATTGAAAGCGCCCAGTTTCGGTCAAAGTTCGACAGTGATCTGGATCGCCTCCACGGCCATACCGGAATCGGCGTCATCAGTGACACTGAAGATCAGCCCATACTAATCCGTTCCCATCTGGGCGATTATGCCATTGCCACGATCGGTGTCATCCAGAACGCCGAAACACTGGCCAGGGAAGCGTTTAAAGACCGGCGCATTCACCTCACGGAAATGGGAAGCGGCGACATCAATCCCACCGAAGTTATCGCTTCACTGGTCAACTTGGAAGACAGCTTTGAAGCGGGGATCCGCCGCGCCCTGTCCGAGGTCGAAGGTTCATGCTCATTGCTTATCCTGACCAAAAGCGGAATTTATGCGGCCCGTGACCGTCGCGGACGCACTCCGGTTATTATCGGAAAAAAAGACGGCAGCATGGCCGTTACCCTGGAAACATGCGCTTTCCCCAACCTGGAATACGAAACGGTAAAAATATTGGGCCCCGGAGAGATCGAGTTCATTACCGCTGAAGGCAGCGAATCCCTGAAAGCGCCCGAAAAACGACTGCAAATCTGCAGTTTTTTATGGGTATACTATGGATACCCGGCATCGAGCTACGAAGGAATCAATGTTGAAGCCGTGCGTAACCGTTGCGGAGCAGCCCTTGCCCGGCGTTTCCCGGCCTCCATCGACTTCGTTGCCGGCATTCCCGATTCCGGCATCGGACACGGCCTGGGTTACGCTAACGAGTCACGCATCCCCTTTAAAAGACCTTTTGTCAAATATACGCCGACCTGGGCCAGGAGTTTCATGCCCCAACAACAGGACGTCAGGGATCTCGTTGCCCGCATGAAACTGATCCCCATCCGGGAATTGATCGATGGCAAACGATTCCTGTTTTGCGAAGACTCGATTGTTCGCGGCACCCAGCTCAAAGACACCATTCAAAGGCTTTACGATGCCGGCGCCAGCGAGATCCATATGCGCCCGGCCTCCCCGCCCTTGGTATATAGCTGCAAATTCCTTAATTTTTCGCGTTCGCGGTCGGAAATGGATTTGGCCAGCCGCCAGGCAGTGCGCGCACTCGAGGGCGTCGATGCGGCCGATTTGAGCGAATTCACCCGCGCCGGATCGGACCTATACAACCGGATGGAAGAATCGATCCGCAAACGCCTGAACCTGACCTCGCTCAAGTACCAGATACTGGATGATTTAATCACGGCTATCGGACTGCCCAAAGAAAAACTCTGTACTTTCTGCTGGGACGGCGTAGAATAGAAATGAAGTAAAAAGTAAAAAGTGAAAAGTGACAGCGAAAAGCGAACCCAATTCATTTGGCTTTCTCATTTCACTTTTCACAATTCACTTTTCACTATATCGTCTCTGCTCTTTTTATTTTTCATTAAATCGGAGGTATGGTCATGAAACGTACTTTTAACATCATCGTGCTCACATTTTTTCTTACCCTGGCGCTGTCCGCCGAGGAGGGAATGTTCCCATTAAGCGAAATCCACAAACTGGACCTCAAGGCCATGGGTTTTCTCATCGATCCCGGGGATATATACAATCCCAATGGTGTCAGCCTGGTCGACGGCATCATCAACCTGGGCGGCTGCACGGCCAGTTTTGTTTCGGCACGACGGCCTGATCCTGACCAACTACCACTGCGCCTTCGGCGCCGTCCAGGCGGTCACCACTCCCGAGAACGATTACCTGCGCGACGGCTTCTACGCAGCCGAACGTTCGGCCGAAATACCGGCCAAGCGCTATACCGTGCGCTTGATCGAATCCTATCGGGATGTTTCACGCGAGATCCTGACCGCCGTCAAGAGGAAAATGTCTTACGCCCAACGCAGCAAGGCTATTGAGGAAAAATCAAACAGCATGGTCGTTGCCTTCGAGAAAAACAATCCCGGCAAACGGGCCGAGGTAGCCGAAATGTTTCGCGGCAAGACCTATGTGCTGTTCATCTACAATTACATCAAGGACGTGCGCCTGGTCTACGCCCCGCCCCGCTCCATCGGCGAATATGGCGGCGAGGAGGACAACTGGATGTGGCCGCGCCATACCGGCGATTTCGCCTTCATGCGCGCCTATGTCGCCCCCGACGGCTCCAATGCCGAATTCTCCCCCCAGAACGTCCCCTTCCGGCCCAAAAAACACTTCCAGATCGCAGCCGAGGGAGTCAGAAACGAGGATTTCGCCTTTGTCCTCGGCTATCCGGGCAGTACCCACCGCCACAAGTCTTCGCACTATCTTGCCTTTGAAGAAAATATCCGCATGCCATTCTCGGTCGACTTGTATCGCTGGATCATCGGTCTGAAAGAGAAAATGAGCGCTGGCGACCGCGGCGTGGCTATTAAACTTTCGTCTTCCCTCAAGGGTCTGTGGAACACCGTCACCCGCAGTCTCGGCCAGCTCCAGGGCATGAAAAACCTCCATCTGGTCGAACAACGTCAACGGGAGGAATCATCCCTGCAGAAATTCATTGACAGCGACCCGGCCCGGCAGAGGAAATACGGCTCGCTGCTCGCCGACCTGGCAGAAGTCTATGCGGACAAAACCAAAAGATCGCGCCGTGACCTGACCCTGTCCAACCTGCTGAGCAACAGGATATCCATCATTATGGGCAATGCCTTCAGGATCTGCGAGGCTTCCCATGAGCGCGTCAAGAAAGACACCCAGCGCGAAGCCGCTTATATGGAGCGTAATTTCGACCGCACCGAGAAGCAAATGACCATGGCGCTGAGAGATTATCATGAGCCGACCGAAAAGGCCCTGCTCAAGGAAATGCTGCGCCGCGCCGCTGCTTTCATAGACGAACAAGCCATCCCGGCCGTGCGTGACATCTGCACCGGCAGCGATGAGAACAAGGCCCTGGACGCATTTCTGGAAAAGTCCTTTGCCGAAACAAGGCTGAACGACCCGAAAATCGTAAGTGCCTGCCTCAAAAAAAACAATGCCCAGCTGCGATCGATGAACGATCCTTTCATCAACCTGGCTTTCGCCCTCTACCCGGACTACCGCGAAATGAAGGAGGATGAAAAAAACAAGAAGGGTATCCTGGACCAGCTTTTAGCTAAATTGGTCGATGTCAAGAGGGAATTCATGGGCATGGATTTCATACCCGACGCCAACGGCACCCTGCGTTTGACCTACGGCAGTATCCGGGGTTACTCTCCGGCCGATGCCGTACACATGCAGCCCTTCACAACCCTGGGCGGCATCGTTGAAAAGCACATCACCCATCCCGACCTGGCCTCATACCAGGCGCCGGAAAAATTGCTCGAACTGGCCAAGGCCAAGGATTACGGCCGCTTCGCCCACCCGGAACTGAACGATGTCCCGGTAGCCATGCTCTACGATATGGATACGACCGGCGGCAATTCGGGCAGTCCGGTGTTCAACGCACGTGGGGAACTCATTGGCCTGAACTTCGACCGCGTATTCGAGGCGACGATCAACGACTTTGCGTGGGATGAGTCCTACAGCCGCTCGATCGGCGTGGACATGCGCTTCATCCTCTGGTCACTGGCCAAGTTCAGCGGAGCCGAGCGCTTGCTGGCCGAGATGGGAATCCAATGAAATGAATGAAATCAGGAAATAAGTGAATAGTGATTAGTGATCAGTGAAAAGCAAGAAAAGAAAGAATTAATCTGAACAATCTTTTTATGGTCATCAGCTATTAATTAAATTAATTTTTTTTCAGAAGTTCCAATATAGCGACTGCCGCCTGCTTTCCATTTTCGTCGCCTGCCCGCCGCAGTTTCCGACGAAACTTGCAGGAGAGATAATGACGTAGCAAAACCGATTGCCATGGAGCAAGGTGCTTGCGGTAAAGATAAAGCTGGCTTTTGCGATACTCCAACATGGTCCCGGGCCATGCGCCCACGCTTTGACCGCCGTGGTGAATAACCTTGGCCCCTCCGAAATAAACCACTTTTTTACCCAGTGCCCGCAGCCGCAGGCAGAGGTCATGGTCCTCGAAATAAAGGAACATATTTTCATCGAAGGGCAGTTCCGTGCCAAACAAATCCTTTCGTGTCAACAGACAGGCGCCACTAACCCAGGCTGTTTTCTTTAGAATGCCGCCGTTACGGTGGCGGTTGTTTTTCCATTTTTCCAGCAGCGGAGCCATGGTTTTTTGATACAACTCCGCGAAAAGGGAAATTTTCGGGCCGTAAGAAAGCTGAAAGGAACCGTCCGTATTGAGCAACATCGGGCCGAGAATACCGATTTGCGTATCTTTTTCTATCTCCCGCACCATGGCTTCGACGGCCGAACCAATGACCTCGGCATCGCTGTTCAGAAAAAGCAGATACTCGCCACGGGCCACGGCAGCGCCGCGGTTGTTGGCCCAACCGAAGCCGCGATTGGCATGATTGTGAATCACGCGGATATCGTGGAAATAGTCGTTGAGAAATTCCTGCACATCGGTATCCGAATGGTTATCCACCACGATGATTTCATGACTGAAGCACGGCGGATTGGCTCTAAGCGCATCGATCGCGGCTTTCAGATGGTCAAACTGGTTGAAACTGACAATGATGACCGATAGTTTCACCGTCAGCGGTGAGCAGTCATTCAAGGATGATTTTCCCGGCATTTCCCGAAAGCCCTACGTCGAAGGCGGCCTTGAAATCGTGCATTTTGAAGCGATGGGTGATCAGCGGCTTCAGATCGACTTTGCCGGAAGTCAACAGGGCGTCCATCTGGTACCAGGTTTCAAACATTCGCCGGCCGTTGATACCCTGGACCGTTATGCCGGGGAAAATGATATCCTTGGCGAAATCCAAGGTGATCGGCTTGGCCGGAATGCCCAACAATGAAAAACGACCATTTTTGCGAATGGAACGGAAACCCTGGGCAATGGCGTCCGCATGTCCCGACATTTCCAGCACGACGTCCACTCCCTGACCATGAGTCAGGGCGGCGACAATTTCGGCCGGTTTCTCGACCATGGGATCGATCACCCGATCGGCCCCCATTTTCATGGCCAATTCACGTCGGAAGGGCATGACTTCGCTGACCAGCACCAGGGAAGCGCCGGCCGCTTTGCAGACCGGAACGGCCGCAATGCCGATCGGGCCGCCGCCGAGGATCAGAAATGTTTTTCCCACTGTCGCCCCGGCCATGACCGTGTGCACAGCGTTGCCGAAAGGATCATAGATAGCCGCGAATTCAGGATCAATGCCTTTGGGTACTCTCCAGAGGTTGGCCTCAGGTACAGCCAAATAGTCTGCGAAACAGCCATCGCCATCGACACCGAGAATCACCACGTTTTCACAAAGATGAGCATTGCCGGTACGGCATTGAAAACATTGGTTGCAAACCACGTGCATTTCAGCCGTTACCAGCTCGCCGACGCTGTAATGACGGACATCGTGACCGGTTTCGACGATGGCGCCGTAAAATTCATGGCCCGTGGTCAAGGGCGGTTTTAAGCGGTTCTGCGACCATTCGTCCCATTTGTAAATATGGAGGTCGGTGCCGCATATGGCCCTTTTATGTACCTGGATCAACACCTCATTGGCCTTGATTGCCGGAATGGGGATTTCTTTCATTTCCAAGCCGGGCCCGGCTTGCATTTTTCTCAGCGCCTTCATCTTACCGGTCATGAGGATCTCCTTGTTTAGTCAAGAGCCATTCTATTATTTATGAGGCCGTTTTGCAAGAGGGTAGAAGCGCGTGCCAATTTTCGTTATGCATAATGCGTGATGAGTAATGAGTAAGACTAAAATTCCAAATCACAAATTCCAAATCCCAAATAAGCTCCAATAACCAAATGACCAAAACGAAGATTAAGATAAAAACTTAAAAGGGCTTTTGTTTTGGACATTGGAATTCGGAACTTGTAATTTATTTGGAATTTGGTGCTTGGATTTTGGAATTATACCTTCTTCAACAGCGAACTTAGAGCCGCCTTTGCATTTCATCTGTTCTCAGATATAATTGCTCCATGAAAAAAAATGCACTCCTATGGCTCCTCGCTTTCGTGTTGACCTTGATCCTAGCGGTATACCAACACATGAGCGGCCCGACCCACCCGGTTAGGGGAACAGAAAGCATCTCCGGTGCCGGGGTCAATTATAAGTTTTATCGCAGCTGGACCTCAGGCCAGGCTTTGCCGGTGCAGATCAAAACCAGCAGAGACATGATCCATGCCCGGATACATTACCGTCGTTATCCCCTGCTCGACAATGAGAATTGGTCGATAATACCCATGGCGAAAAAAGCAGACTCACTTCTGGCGACAATACCGAGCCAGCCTCCTGCCGGCAAGGTGATCTACAAAGTGGAAGCAACGGCCGGAGGAAAAAACGTGTGGCTGAACAGCGGCCGGGCCGTAATCGCACGCTTCAAGGGCAAAGTACCGACCGTTCTGCTAATCGTGCATATCATTTTCATGTTCAGCGGTCTGTTGCTGGCTTTCCGAACAGGCCTGGAGGCCCTGCGCCGGGACGGTCACTGGCAAAAATTGATTTCCTGGACTCTAGGCATAACTTTTTGCGGCGGCCTGATTCTCGGGCCACTGGTACAAAAATTTGCTTTCGGCGCTTTCTGGACCGGTTTTCCGCTGGGCGGCGACCTGACCGACAGCAAAACTCTTTTCGCCGTCCTGTTCTGGCTGGCGGCCTATTTCCTGCGCAAAAAAAGCCGTATTTGGCCTTTGGCCGCGACAGTGCTCATGGTCGTAGTCTATCTTATCCCCCATTCGCTGCTGGGATCGGAATTAAATTATCAAACCGGTAAAATAGAAACCGCAGCGGCAATAGAATCCCCACGTACAAATTATAAGTAAGACAAACCCTGTATATTAACTTGAATATTTCTATTTTTCAAAGCCTGTCGTTGAATTTAACGGCGAAATGTCGTATAATTAATTCTCACGCACTAGGAAATTCATGAAAACAATTGAATTCAATCCCGATGGTCAATCGACCGCATTTTCTCAAGACCAGACAGGCCTGAATGATATTTTCCGGGAAATTCTGCCCGTCATATTTCATAAATTAAAAAATAAATTGACGCCGATCATCGGCTACACCGAGATACTGAAATCCAGGAGCCGTGATGAATTCTTCAATGAAAGACTGGGCAAAATTGAAAACAACGCCAACGAATTGACTTCAATGCTGAATGTCTTGAAGGATTATTTAAAAATCGAAGCAAAGCCGAAGCGTGCTGGTAATCTCAACCATATTGTGGAAAAACTGAAACCGGGCTGGCAAAAAACAGCGGCCGCCAATGAAATTAGTTTTCTATTCACCCTGGACCCCAATGTCCCGAACATGCCGCTGCGTCACAGACAGATAGAACTGCTGCTGCTGAATCTGGCGGCCAATGCATTGACATCATTGCAAATGAAAACATTGCCGCCAAAGGAAATTCGACTGAACACCCGACTGGAAGACCAGCAAGTGAAATTAATCATTCGTGACAACGGAATTGGCATGGAACAGAATGAATTGGACAATATCTGGGTTCCTTTTTATGCAAAATTTCAAAATGGCACCGGCCTGGGACTGCTTATCTGCGAAAAGATCATCACCAACCATGCCGCTTCCTGCCAGGTCCGTTCCCGTTTCGGGGAATTCACTGAATTCGAGATTGTTTTCCCCTTGCCTGAAAAAACAAAAAAAAGAAAAATGAAATTACCACGGATAGACAAAACAAAAAAAAAATAAAGGAGGATCCATGAGCAGTAAATACGTATATTTTTTTTCCAAGGATTTCAGCGAAGGCAGCAAAGAAATGAAAAACCTTCTAGGCGGCAAAGGATCGGGATTGGCCGAAATGGCCAGCATCGGGCTTCCCGTCCCCGCCGGATTCACCATTACGACTGAAGTATGTGATTTATTCTATAAAAATAACCGTCAATACCCCGCCGGCTTGAACAAGGAAGTTGACGAAAACATGAAGCAACTGGAAAAAACCACAGGAAAGAAATTTGGCGATGCCAATGATCCCCTGCTGGTTTCGGTTCGCTCGGGCGCGCCATTGTCCATGCCCGGCATGATGGAAACCATTCTCAACCTGGGACTGAACGACCAATCGGTCGCCGGCCTGGCTAAAAAAACCGGCAACCGCCGTTTTGCCCTCGACGCCTATCGCCGCTTCATTATGATGTACGGATCTACGGCCAAAGGCATTGATCGCGAAGAATTCAACTACGCCTTTGATTCCATCAAGAATGAGCTCAGCAGAAAAAGACTGGCCCTGGCCGCGCAGGTCAAAGTGAACGATACCGATGTCGATGAAAGCGAATTGGAGGCACTGGTCGCTGCATTTAAAGCCATTTATAAAAAACATATTGGCACGGATTTTCCACAGGATCCGAAAGAACAGCTGTGGGGATCGGTGGACGCTGTTTTCGGTTCCTGGATGGCAGAAAAAGCGGTTACCTACCGGCGTGTGGAAAAAATCAAAGGCGTAATCGGCACAGCCGTCAATGTGCAACAAATGGTGTTCGGTAATATGGGAACCAAAAGCGGTACCGGAGTTTGTTTCACCCGTGACCCCAACAGTGGTGAAAACATGTTTTACGGCGACTATCTGCTCAATGCCCAGGGGGAGGACGTCGTGGCCGGCATCCGCACCCCGATCCGACTGGCTGAATTTGAAAAAACCGATCCCAAGTCCTATGCCCAACTGGTTGATGTCCGGCGCATACTGGAATCCCATTTCAAGGATATGCAGGACCTGGAGTTCACTGTTGAAGAAGGACGGCTCTTTATGTTGCAGTGCCGTACCGGTAAAAGATCCCCGGCCGCCGCTTTCAGGGTCGCCGTCGATATGGTGAATGAAAAATTGATCAGCAAGGAAGAGGCGCTGCTGCGCATCAAGGACAAGGATATTGAAGGAATCTTCTACCCGATAATCGATCCCGAGCAGAAGGATGAAATGAAAAAGAATTTTCTGGTTTCAGGCATTGACGCTGTCCCCGGAGCCGCGACCGGCAAGGTGGTCTTCAACGCCAAAGATGCGGAAGCCGCAGCCGCCAGGAACGAAAAAGTCATCCTGGTCAGAAAGGAAACCAGCCCCGAGGATGTCGGCGGTATGCATGCCGCTCAAGGCATCCTGACCGCTACCGGAGGTAAAACCTCGCACGCGGCCGTGGTGGCCCGCGGCTGGGGCAAATGCTGCATTGTCGGTTGCGAAGACCTGAACATCAACTACGAAAAGGAAGAATTGTCGGTCGGAGCCATCGTGGTAAAAAGGGGAGACGCAATCACCATCAACGGTTCTACCGGTCAGGTTTTCCTAGGCGCTATGCGTCTGATAAAGCCCGAGCCCCCGGCCTCCTTCAAGACCCTGATGAGTTGGGTTGATAAAATCCGCGCCATTAAAGTGCGCACCAACGCCGATACTCCGGATGATGCCCGCAAGGCCGTCGAGCTCGGAGCCGAAGGCATAGGGCTTTGCCGTACCGAGCACATGTTTTTCTCCACCGAGGAACGCCGTCTGACCATCCAGGAGATGATCGTCGCCGAAACCCTGGAGGGCCGCATCAACGCGTTGAACAGGCTGCTCCCCTTTCAGAAGGAGGACTTCAAGGGCATATTCCAGGCCATGGACGGCTATCCAGTGACCATCCGGCTCATCGACCCGCCACTTCATGAGTTTGTGCCCCATACCGAGGATAAACAGAGGCAACTGGCCCAGAAAATTGGAGTCCCTTATGAAAAGATCCGCTACCGGGTCGAACAACTGCACGAGGCCAATCCCATGCTCGGTCACCGCGGCTGCCGCCTGGCCATAACCTATCCGGAAATCCTGGACATGCAAGTCAGGGCGATTATCGAAGCCGCCTGCGAATGCACCGCTGCCGGAACCCAAGTTTTTCCGGAGATCATGATCCCGCTGACCATCGATAAAAAGGAACTACTGATACTGGAGACACGTACACGCCAGGTCGCCGATGAAATCATTAAAACAAAGGGCTTAAAACTGAAATACCTGGTCGGAACAATGATCGAAGTGCCTCGGGCCGCCCTGCTGGCCGATCAAATCGCCGAAGTAGCTGAGTTTTTCTCCTTTGGTACCAATGACCTGACCCAGATGACCATGGGCATTTCACGTGACGATGCCGGCAAGTTCCTGCCGGAGTATGTCGATGAAAAGAAAGCCGGTATCTTCAGTGACGACCCCTTCCAGTCGCTCGACCAGGCCGGCGTGGGCATGTTGGTCAAAATGGCCATCGAAAAAGGCCGTAAAACCAAACCGGCTTTAAAGATCGGCATCTGCGGAGAACATGGCGGCGATCCAAAGTCGGTTGAATTCTGCTGCCGGGTTGGGATGAACTACGTTTCATGCTCTCCGTTCCGCGTGCCTATCGCACGATTAGCAGCAGCCCAGGCGAAACTGAAGGAAAGCAAATAAAATTAGGCGTTTCAGCGGATTGTTCTGGAATTGTTCTTGATCATGATTATGCGTACCCAGAGCATGCCCTAGTAGTTCTTTTTCATTTTACGGGGATGCGCAAATGACCAGATCAGCGCTTGGGAAATTTCCTGCGCGGTTTACGGTTTTCAGGCGCTTCGTTCGGATCGCGACTTTCTTCGTATCTTCCCCGTTGGGCAGCCCTGATTTTGGTCACGACATCGGCTTCACTGTTTTTGATCTCAATTTTTTCGCCGCTAAGCAGGGTGATGACGGTGGCCGGCGTCGATTCGACCTGGCTGATCTGATCAACGTTGAGCAAAATTTCAGTACCGTCGAGAAGGAATACCCGAATCATCTTGTCGCTGCCTCCGCTTATTGCCTGAACATCAGACATAAATGCCAGGCTGAATATTATCATAGCATTTTTTATCTGATTGCACAATTTTCACCCTTTTAAAAAACTGCCGCCATGAAAACGATTGGTTTGACTTTTACGGCGGGCGTCTTTATAGTTCGGTTATGGACGCCGCTCAATTCCATGCCCATTACCGTTTGCAGGCCGAATGGCTGGCCCCGTCCAGGAGCTATCTGTACCGCAAGATCGCCCTGGCCCGCCATGAACGCATACTTGATTTTGGCTGCGGCAGCGGCGTGATCACAGAAGAGATCCGAGCAATATGCGCCCTGCCGGTCCTGGGCGTCGACCGTGATCCCGCCATGATCGCCTTCGCGAAAAAAGAATATCCCCTGAATCGATTTTTGGCTGCCGATGAAAATGATCTGCTGAAACAGGGCCTGTCATTTGATTTGATCATCCTTTCATTTGTCCTGATGTGGCAAGCCAAACCAAAGGATTTTTTACGAAAAATAATCAACCTGCTTGATAAAAAAGGAACGCTGCTTGTTCTGGCCGAACCCGACTATGGAGGCCGCATTGATTTTCCTGATGAACTCAATTTTTTAAACGCAATTTTTACCGGCCATATTGCCAACCAAAAAGGCGACCCTTTTATCGGCAGAAAAATCAATGCATTATTGTCAGCCTTGGACTTGCGAACAGAAGTCGGTCTGGCCAGCCATTTGCATTTTCCAACTGACTTCGATCCTGCCGCCTGGGAAAAGGAATGGCGCTTCTGGCAGGAACTTGCCGGCTTGTCGGAACGGGACGTAGTGAAAATCCTGCGCCTCGAAAGAAAGGCCGCCCGGCTGCGGCAACGTCTGGTCCTATTCCCGGTCTTCTATGCGATTGCCCGCATCCCTTAAAAAGTCAGCCTAATCCCCACGGTCATCCATACCTTGACCTTGACATCGTCCTTCATGGCTGGAGAATATTTCCATTTGTAAAGGGTGTCTTCTACAAGAGATTGGACATCGGCCGCCAAGTTACTTTTTAAAAATTTAATTTTAGTGACATCGCCGTTTTCATCAATCAGGATCAGCGTCGGGATAGTCATGACCTGGCCGCGGTACTTGGTCTTCATGGAAGTACTCATCGCCGGAGCTTTACCGGATATTTTCTCCGGCTTGACCGTGACCTCATTCAAAGCCACCTGCGTTCCTTCCTTGACCTTGGCGGCCTCAATGCGCTTTCTTTCAGCTTCCTGTTGCTTCTGATTTTCCTCTTCCTTCCTCTTCAGTTCTTCCTGGGCTTTTTGGGCCTCAAGCTCTTTTTGGGATTGTACGGCTTCCAATTGTTTGCGTGCCTCATCCTCAGATTTCTGTTTGGCCAGATCATCAGCTTTTTTCTTCTTCAGATCATCGAGACGCTGTTTTTCAAGTTCCAAGGCTTTCTTTTGAGCGTCGGTCGCCGTGGCGGCCAGCATTTCCAGCTGCTTGATTTTTTCATTCTGCTCATGGATCAGTTTGGCGAGTTCATTCTGCTGGTTCTGTCTCAGCTGATCTTCGGTTTTGACCTTCTCTGCTGTCAGCTTCTCGGTTTTTTTAGCCTGGCTGAAGTACATGTAGCCAATGCCGGCGCCGGCAACGGCTACGATCGCCACCACGGCCCAGATCAGGGGGGAGATTTTTTTTCGCTTGTCCAGCTCATCCAGAATACCGCTGACCAGATCCTCCCTTTTCATCTGGGGTTGTTGCGCTACGGGCTCCTTTTTAAGTTCTGGAACAACGTAGGCCAACTCCTGCTTGCATAATTTATCTTCTTCTTCAATGCTTTCCCCGTAAAGCGAGTTCATGAAATAGGCCAGGTTGAAGGTAATCGAAGACAATTCCTCGATATGGAAATAGTTGGCGATGAAATCCTTGAGTTCTTTGATGGTCAGAAACCGTTTTAAGGGATTAGGATTCAGGGTTTTTTTCAAGAACGTGATTAGATAGGTCAGGAAATTTTTATCGGTAGACGGGATGAGATGGGAAAAAGTCAAATTGGTGAACTTGGCTTCGAAATCTTCACCCGGCATGCAAGAGAAGTACTTGCCGGTCAGGATCCGGTAAAGCAGATAGCCCAAATGGTAGATGTCCGACTGGGAGACTATTTTTTCCTTCCTGAGTAATTCGGGCGTCAGCCAGGAACCGTAACGTTTTTCTATTTCTCCAAAGAGCACCTCGTTCCTTTCCAAATACTGGAAAATTCCATAATTCTTCAGGGCGATCTTTCCGTCATAATGAATCAAGATATTGTCGGGAGTCAAAAAACCATGGAACGATTTTTCGCCACTAACAATGATCGATGATCCCAATTCAATGATATCAGCAATGGCGATGCACATGGACATGGCCAGGTCGAAATTGATTGAAAGGCCTTTCTTTTCAACGTCCTTGAGCATCTGCTCGATATTTTTCCCCTGGAAATGCTCAAAAACCAATTGACATTGCTTGTCGTTGACAATGATTTTTTCAGGTGAAAACAAAAATGGGATATTCGATTTTTTTATCCCCTCCAGAAGTATCTTGACCCGCTTCCAAATCTCGGCATGGCCGAAAATAGAAGGATTCACTTCGCATAGCACCTTGTGACCGACAGGCTTGCGGTTTACAATCGGTGCCGCGTGGTAATTCATACCCATGGTATCGGAAAACATTTCACGAAAATAAATGTAATCATTCACGACTTTATATTCTTTCATTTTCACCTCACTCATTAATTTAGAAACATAATATATAAAATAAAATATATAAAAGCAATAGTGTCAAGTAGTTTTCTGCCTGCATCTGAACGGTTTGTATTTTGGCAACGCCTGTGCTAGAATTTTCGCAATCGGCGGCAATATATTGAAGTGAGGATAAATCATGGCAAATAAATTTTGGTCGCTGGCCTTGCTGCTGTTGACCCTGCATTTTTGCCAGGCAAAATCGCCCCTGGATGAAGCCAGGCAAATGGCCGCATCGTATGCCTCATGCACCGCCCGCACCAACCGTCTTGAAGAAGAATTTGACTTGAAAATACGAAGCGGGCGGCCTGGCCAAAATCAGGATAAAATCATTGCCGCTCACAATCGCGCCCTGGCTAAAAAAAAGGCTGCGCTGGAAGAGTTGCTTCGGCAAAATGAGAAAAGCACGTCAAGCAATGAACTGGATTTGCTGCGCAGCAAAATCATGATTGAAATTGGCCGCATGGGTGATGCGGAAAAAATCATCGACCGCCTGTGTGCAATCCAATCACCGCTGGCGCTTGAGGCCAAGCTGCAAAAAGTGTCCATTTATCTCCTCAAGCAGCGCCACACAGAGGCAGTGGATTTGTTTAAATCGATAGAACCCTTGATAAAAAAGGATGCCCAATTTTTCAGGATTTGTCTTGCCCTGGCCCGGTCGAATCCGGATGGCAGGCTCCGGGAAGAGTATGCACATAAATTCGTGGCCAACGCGGAGCTGCCGGCTTCCTTGCGACCTTATAAAACAATCGTCTATGCCGACCTGGCAACTTGGGCCAAAGATGCTCGCCAACTGAACAAGGCCAGGAGCTATTTTGAAAACGCCCTGGCCATGAGCCATGATCAGCCATGGCGGACAAAATTGACAGCCGAACTTAAGCAAATCACGCTCATGGATAAGCCGGCGCCTCCCCTGCTGGGGGAGTCCTGGTTTAATAGCCAGGCACTGCCGTGGCTGTCTCTCAGGGGGCAGGTAGTGATCATTGATTTCTGGGCGCCATGGTGTCCTTCCTGCCGGGGACTCATGCCCGTGCTCCAGGACGCAATATAGTCAATTTAAAAATCAGGGATTGGTGGTCATCGGCTGCACAAAACTGTACGGCCGCAGCAGCGACGACCTCAACAAAAAGGGAAAAGTCAACGCAGCCGAAGAGCTGGCACTGATTCAAAAATACCTGGAAATAAATCAGATATCGTACCCGGTACTTGTCGGAGGCGAAGGCCGCAGTTTTGATACATATGCCGTTACGGCCGTTCCCACGCTGGTTTTTATAGACCGTCGCGGCATGGTGGCAACCATCCAGTCGGGCAGCGGCACACCCCAGAAAATCCGGGAAAAAATCAAATCATTATTGGCGGGAATATAATGGAAAAAATCAACGTGACCGAATTGGAGCAAAAACTTCATTCACAGCTTTATATCCTTCTCGATTTCAGCTCTCCGGGTTGTGCTCCCTGTCAAAAAATTTCACTGACATTGCCATCCATGCTTGCCGAGTTATCGGGCACGGATATCGGCGCCTTTGAAGTCGACATTGCCGCGGAACCGGAGATCGCCAGCAAGTTTTTTGTCCTCGGAGTCCCAACCCTGATCCTTTTTAAAAATGGCCAGGAGATTACCCGTTTCAATTCGCTGCCGAAAGCGAGTAAAATTAAACAACTCCTGTCCTGAAAAAAGGACATTTTTTGGCGAATGCCCGGCAAATTATTGGCATGAGAAATGCTTTCACAAGGACAGGAGGTTTATAATGAAACGAACAATTGCATTACTGATCTGTTTAGCCTTAGGATCGGGATTTATTTTTTCTCAGAGTTTTAATTTCAAAATAGGTCTTTTCAATCCTACTTTAAAATCGGACTTGTGGCAAGACAATATGCAGAACCTGGCTTTTAACAAAACCGACATGCTTGACACCTATTATGCCGCCGAATACGAGATTTTCCTCAATCGCTTCACTTCATTTTCACTGGAGATAGGCAAATACAGCAAAGATGTATATTCCCAGTACAAAGATTACACCTATCAGGACGGGAGCCCGATATTCCAAAATATTTCACTGCGCATCACCCCGATTGAGGCCAATATTAAACTTTATCCATTGGGTCACCGGAAAATGGTTTTCCCGTTTTTTGGGGCCGGGCTTGGACTTTATGCATGGACATATCAGCAATGGGGGGATTTTATCATTTTCCCCGGACTCGATATTGAGGACGGGTTTGCAGAAACTGAAACATTCAGCGTGGGTTTTAACTGCCGGGCCGGCCTGGTTTTTCGTTTCCATCACCGCGTAGCGTTGGCTTTTGAAGGTAAATATCAGTACGTGCGCGGCCAATTGTCCGGATATTTTGAAGGTTTTGAATTGCTGGACCTGGGAGGAATCACGGCCACCGTGGGCGTTCACTTTTTTCTTCGCTGAAGGACGCTGAAAAAACGGCCGGCCCTTTTGTAATGCCCGGGAGATTGACATCGCTGCATAAATATGTTAAATTTATGACGGACCTGGTTGGGCCGTTAGCTCAGCTGGCAGAGCACCGCCCTTTTAAGGCGGGTGCCGTTGGTTCGAATCCAACACGGCTCATCGTTCATGGCCCGTTCGTCTATCGGTTAGGACATAAGATTTTCAATCTTATAAGAGGGGTTCGACTCCCCTACGGGCTATTCCCTTTCTTGCGCCGGGCGCTTCCCCGCCGCCGGTCGCTCGCATCCCTCTTTCCCGAAATATGTGCCGGAGCAGAATAGCAAATTCAAATTCCAGATTTGGCGTCAGGATACCCTTGGCACGGGATTCCCTGATCTTGTTGATTTTCCAGAACTTCCCCTCGTCGATCTCCTCGCGGTTGATGCGCGGCGGCCGGTCATTGCGGGTGACGAACATATAAACGAGTTCCGACTCGACATCGCTTTCCCAGAGGTAGCGGGCCAGGGCACGGCCCGGAATTCGCTCAGGCCCAGCTCCTCTTCGGCCTCCCTTTTCAGGGCCGATTCCACCTTTTCGCCGCGCCCACATGACCGCCGACGGCCGTGTCCCATTTCCCCGGCTGGATCTGTTTTTGTTCACGAGCGCTTCTGCAGAAATATGTGGTCCTCGGCGTTGATGCACGTGCAGATGGACGACCGGATGCAGCAGCCCCCGTTGCGAATGGCAGACGCTGCGCGGAGCCTTTCCGCGCACATTGCCCTCAGCGTCGACGATGTCGAACCATTCCTCGTCTGCATATTGGGCGGCGACAGCTTTCGCCCGCCGGGCGCGTCCGCGGTTGGCGCAGCCATTCTACCAGAAAATACACGGCGAACAGGATATAGAAGAGCCCGCCGGAGATGAAGCCCCAGGCGGCAGCGACATGGCCAGGGCGGCATAGACGGTCAGTACAGCGTGGCCGAAGAAGATGAAGAACATGATCTTCATGCTGTGCGTCATTTGCCGTGTCTGCTCCTCGCTGAGCTTGATCCCCTTGAGGTAGCGCCGTGACATGGCCAGCACGATGTTCATCGGTGTGAAGACCGAAATACCCAGGACCACGCAGAAAAACAGCTCGACGATGGCCGGCTTCAGTCGGAAAAAGATGTCGTTCTCCAGCAGCAGCGACAAGCCGCCCATGGCGACAATCAGCAGCGTGTCGACCAGGACGAAACGGTCCAAGGTCCGTTCCTTGGCATAGGAATATGCCAACTCGGCGATTCCCGAAGCGACGGCGACTGATAAGGCCGACACGCGTGCCCCACAAGGAATCGGCGACGATAAAAACGATCAGGGGCAGAGAAGCCCGGGGCCAGGGTTTTAAGTAATTGCAGACGGTTCAATGTCGCTTCAGGATATATAAAAGTCTCGCTTTTAATTCCTCCGGGCTGACTTGCGAGGTGCCGATTTTTTCCACCACGATGGAAGCGGCGGCATTGGCCAGAGCCACGGCTTCACGCAAAGAGGCGCCTGAAACCAGGGCCAGGGTAAGAACGGCAACCACGGTATCGCCGGCGCCGGTAACATCGAATACTTCATGGCTGAAAGCGGGAAGATGAAATATTTTACCGCCTTTGGCTGCGGCCGAAATGCCATGGCCGCCCCGGGTAATCAAGGTGAACCGGGTGCGAAATTTACGGCGGATGTTCTTCAAAGCCAGGGCGGCATCGTCATCGGTGTCGATGTTCTTGCCGAACATTTCCTCGGCTTCTTTCAAATTGGGCGTGATGGCCGGTCACATTGCGATACAAAGGAAAATGAGGCGGCTTGGGGTCGACAATGATGGGAATGCCAGCGGCCACGGCCTTGCTTTTAAGCAGCTCCATCACCGGTCCATTGACCGTGCCCTTGGCATAATCGGATACAATGATGCCGTCGATCTGGGCGGTATGGACGATATCTCGGATCTGTTCAAGCAAGGCACCGTTAAGGATAATCTTTTTTTCGTGGTCAACGCGGACAATTTGCTGGCGCTGGGAAATAATCCTGGTCTTGATGATGGTTTTATTTTGCGGGTCACAGATTACCGAATCCACCTGTTTTTTTACTGCGCGCGATCTCTGCAACCAAACCGTCGTCGCCGACGACACCCAACAGCATACCCTGGGCACCCAACTGATCAATATTGGCGGCCACATTGCCGGCTCCGCCCAATCGCAATTCCTCCGACCTGACCTTGAGCACCGGCACCGGTGCTTCCGGAGAAATGCGTTCGACATCACCGAAGATATATCGGTCCACGATAATATCCCCATAAACCAGTATTTTTTTTCCTACGAAGCGGCTGCAAATTTCATTAATTCGTTTCAATGTGAGCATGATTGTCCTCTTTCAGGGTTAAGAAAGGCAGGCTTAAAAAATAAAATAAAATGAACTTGATTTCACTATCGCCAAAATTATATTCAAACATGCCAGCTACCAAAAAACCGACAAATACGAAAAGCACTCCGACCGTGATGGCGCGGTGATCTCCAGTCGAGGACTTCAATGATTTCAGTAGCTGTATCATGATAAACAAGCAGGCCAAGAGAAAACTGGCCAGGGCGAATATTCCACGTTCGGCAAGAATTTGCATGAAATTGTTATGCAAATGAACATTGATTTGCTTGGATTGCGGGTGCTTGTACCGGGCCTCGTTCCCGGCAATCACTTTTTCAATGTTGTTGCTTCCTACTCCGGTCCACGAATAATCGCTAAATATTTTGATCCCCGAGTAGAACATATATATCCTTTCGCGGTTGGCGCCGTCTTGCAGATCAATGATGGAACGGGCCCGATTTTTAACCGCCGGTGGAGCCAGCAATATCATGACCAGCAACAAGGGCGCCAATGCTATCAAATACTTGGGTTTGAAAAAAATGAGAAATAGTATCCCCGAGACACCGATTCCCAGCCAGACGTTGCGTGTCAAAGAAAAGGCGATGGCGACCAGCATGACCGTCAGGGCTATGGAAATCATCAATGCCTTTTTTTTAGTCCGGCCCAGCAGCAGCAGCACCGAAAAAAAGATGAAGGGGAATAGCAGCAGCCCGGCATAGGTCATCCAATGTGAGGTGAATCCCTTTAAACGTTCCGACAGAACTATGCCCTTATTTAAAACGGAATAAATTCCCACGAGTGCCGAAAACACAGCCGAGGCCAAAACCGTCCATAGGGAAAGCCAGACCCGCTTCCGGGAGTTCAAGAGCCAAAGATAGATCGGAATCAGCAGAAAGATGAGCAGTTCTTTGTTATCGCGAATGCTCGCCGCCCAGTCGACCGAAAAAATCGTAGCCAGCAGGGTAAAAAAAATATAGGCTGCAAAAAAGCAGCAGAAAAACGGCAGTGTGGGAAAAGTCCCGCCCCGGAGCAGGTGGAGGATGAACAGCACCAAGGCCAGGGTTATGAGGATGTAGCAAGCGGCGATGGAGATATTGATAAAAAAAAGGAATGCCAACAAAAGGATAAAAGCCAGGTTATTTAATGAACTTGCTGATGGCATCATATACTTTTTCCACCGTAATATTCCGCATGCAGGAAATTGTATCATATTTGCATTTCCTTTGCGAACACGGACGACAGGGCATATCCAGCTGCATGATCTCTACATGCTCCTTTCTCCAAGGTCCGCTGATTTGGGCCAGATTGGGACCGAAAAAAGCGACCAGCGGCGTCGCGGTCAGGGAAGCCAGGTGCAATGGCCCGGAATCGGCTCCGACATACACTGCGGCCCCGTTGATCAGATGCAAAAGTTCATGTATCGACAACGATCCTGAGAAATCAAAGGTGTGAGGTATTTTACTTAAAATTCCGGCGCGTTGTATTTCATTATCATTGTGACCAATCATGAAAACCGGGATTTGCCGGTCACTCAATCGACGGATCAGGGTATTGAAATTTTCCATACCCCAATCCCGGAAGCGGTTGCCGGCTCCCAGATGAATGACGACCTTGGGAGTTATGTCGCTCACTGCAGCCAGGCGTTTGGAAACGGGGGATCGAGAAAAATCGATGGCTGGAAACGGAGGGGGCGCTTCAATCGTAATACCGATTTTTTCCAGCAACCTGGCTTGGTTTAAAACGGAATGGCTGGGAAATTTTCCGATGTGACGAGGAGCCATGGCCGTATATGCCCAATTTCGATTCACTGTGCGGTATCCAACCCGGCGGACGGCGCCACTGGCTAACGTGAGCAACGCACTACTGGGGCCCGAATGAAAATCAACCGCTGTACGAATACCCAGATCTTTAATTTTTTTTCGAAATTCCCGGATATCGCGCCAACTCAACTTGGAGGGAACGGTGATAATATTATCTATACCGGGAATAATTGCGCTTACTTCTCGAAATCGCTCCTCAACCACATAATGAACCCTGCTTTGCGGGTGATGCCATTTGAAAATTTGAATGGCCGGAATAGTAAAAATGATATCGCCGAGCAAACGCAGGCGGATAAATAACACATCTTCGTGAGTAACACCTCCTTGCGCTATGCGTTGCATCATCCCTCCGCAATTGTTTATAATGATGGCAAACTGTCAGGATTGTGGAAAATTTATACACAACATAAATCAACAGGCCGATTTTCTCATTTTTGCCGCTGGCTGTCAACCGCCCAAGAAAACTGGATTAAATTGGTTTGGATTCCAGAACCTAAGTCCAATGACTATTTCTGGTAATTTCATTTGTTATCGGCATTTCAGAAATATAGAAAGTATGCAATCCATGAAAATCCATATCCCACAATATTTTTAAAAGTATTTAAAACAGATTTCCACAGTTCTTGCACATAAATGAAAGGTCTTAACGCAATTGGAAATGAAATTTTTTTTCGCTGCGGTTGCCGGCAAAATCGGCAGCATGCACCCGCATGTCATTTTTTCCTTTACGCAATCCTTCAGTTCCATAAACTACGATATGCCCCCAATCAGGATCATATTCACTGTCCGCTTCTCGACCATTGAGAAATACAGCCACAGTACGATAGTCAATTCCCTTGCCACGGTCGTGCAGGCGCACGACAATTTTTTCATGGGCATCAACGTACTGGATACGGCTATGGTTAAAGTAAATTTCTGGAGGAAAAATATCGCGCATCAGGGCGAAAATTCCGCCTGTTAGAACCCGGCTTCCCAGATATCCGGCTTCGGGAACAGGTTGGCTTTTAATAAAACGCCATGTTCTGCTTAGAGGATGGTATTTGCAAATACCCAGTTGTTCCGGCCGTGCCTGTGCCCGGGGGATTCTGAATTTGAAATAAACCGTATCCAGAAAGGTAAAATTCGTTGGGCTTATACTGACCGGACCTGCCAGCAATGGATAATCAGTGGCCAATGTCTTGTTTTCCAGCAAGAGCACCGTGGGTTCCAAAACCGTTTTTGCCGCAAAATCAGCTATAAAATCACCAGCGTGGAACTGTCGTGCGCATCGACTTTCAAGCACCAGCAATTGGATATTTTTTTGGAGTTCTTCCACCGGCTGCCGCCCGTCGGATAGGATTAAGCGCAAACCCAGGCGAAGGTCAGGGGTGGCAGGTTTGAAGCAAAAATAGACGCCATCAACATACTCACTGGCCGCTACGACCTGTTCCTGGTTGCCTTGTTTGACTTTCAATGTAATCCAGGCGGCAGGTCGCGAAAAATCCCTGACCTTCACAACCACATCATCGTGATTGATGTAAAGCGATACATTGGCATCCAGTAAAGCCTGGTACGAACTTGCTTTTGGATTGATTTTTTTATTAAGTAAAATAGCTTCGCTGACAGGCCGTTTTTGCAACGGTATCCGGGCAATGGCCTGATTATTATAACGGTCTTTGACAATAATTTTAATTTCATGCATCCCCGGAGTCAGCCGGCTGACTTGGTCAGTGAATGACATTTTACGATTTTCCAGGTTGAAACCGCTTTGGAAGAACAGCTTGTAATAAAAGGAGTTTGTCAGTGAATAGGACATATCGTACAGCATGCCCAATTGATTATTGTCGTCCCTCAGCAAACGTTCGAAAAGAATCTGGTAATATAGCTGCCCGTCGAGATAGGCTTCCAAACTATAGGGAGCAACCACCTGCTGCGCACGAGTCAGATCCACCGTGTGCAAGACCAGTTCAAACGGCCCGGTCACCTGCAGCGTTTCAGCCGGTGCGTAAAACGATCCCTTGTCATGCAAGGCAAAATAAAATTCTCCAATATCATTATTGATCAGGCTGTGGCCCCGGCTTCGCAATAAAATCCCTTTTAATATTGGCGCACGATTATCGATTGAAGGACCGCCGATTAAAGAAAGCGGGTTGAGCGAACCATTCAGCTTGTCGCGGATTTCAAAATGCAGGTGAGGAAAACCGTCACCACTTTCGCCGCTGAAAGCCATGACCGTTCCCCGGCTGACCGGAATCGACTGAGCCGGGATATACGCTCCGAAATATTTTTCACCGCGGCGTTTTTGTTCCCGGGTAACCAGCGCTTCGATATCGTCGCGGAATTTTTCCAGGTGGCCGTAAATAGAAAGATTGCCGTCACGATGCCTGAGAAAAATGGCTCGGCCAATTCCGGTTCTGGACACGATGATTTTTTCAATCACGCCGTCGCTGACTGCCCGCACGGGGAAACCGGTAGTTTTAAAAGTTCGCAGGTCTATGCCGGCATGGAAATGGTTGGACCTGAATTCCTGAAAAGTGGAGCTGATGCCGTTGTCGATGGTTAGCGGCCAGATATACTCTTTCGTGTTTTCCTGGGCCGCCAGCATCCACGCTGAAAAAAACATATATGTTAAAATTAATCTTTTCATATCGCGCTTATTTTAAACCAAAATGGTCATAAATACAATTTTCCCCCGACATATTTGAAATCACTGCTGAAATATTATATACTCGTTTTCATCATATAATGCCCGCTTTGAAATCTCCTTCCCAGCGCTGCATCCAAAGAGGTGAAAAAATGTTTCGTTTTAAGAATGTCATGAAAATGACCTTGCTGGCCGTTTTTGGCGCGTTGTGTTTTCCGCACTATGTCTATTCCTATATCGATCCCGGCACGGGCAGTTATGTTTTCCAGATTATTATCGCCGCGTTCGTGGCCGTATCATTCATGATCAAAATTTACTGGCACAAAATCAAGCGTTTCATCGGCCGAATTATTTCTCATAAAAATAAATGACGACAACGAACGGGCTGGACGCGTCATCTTTTCGTGATCCCAACGGTTTCATTTTTCGTCGCCAAGGCCGCTTGTATCGCCAGATCAATCGACAATACCGCGATGAATATGACCTGCTGATCAATTCCGGACTCTATCAGAAGCTGAGCGCGGAGCGGTTGCTGATCAGCCATGAGGAAGTCGACGCGGAATTTTCCATGGCGCCGGATCCGTACAAGATCATCCAGCCCCTGTTGGTACCCTTTATTTCTTATCCCTACGAATGGGCTTTCAGCCAGCTCAAGGACGCGGCCCTACTGACCATCCATATCCAGAAAATAGCTATGCAGCACGGCATGTCCTTAAAAGACGCCAGTGCATACAATATTCAGTTTGTCCGGGGAAATCCCATGTTGATCGACACCCTGTCTTTTGAAAAATACAGGGAAGGCAGGCCATGGATCGCCTATCGCCAGTTTTGCCAGCATTTCCTGGCACCGCTGGCCCTGATGGCGCGCAACGATGTCCGCCTCAACCAATTGTCCCGGGTTTTCCTGGATGGAATCCCCCTGGACCTGGCCAGCCGCTTGCTGCCGGTCGCGACATACGCCAGGTTTTCCCTACTTTCCCATATCCATCTCCATGCTCGTTCTCAGAAGCATTTCCAGAATAAATCGCAGAGAACATCTGAACGCACACTGAACCGTTTTTCCTTTATGGCTTTGATCGACAGCCTGGAATCGGCTGTCACCGGTCTGAACTGGCAGCCCCAGGGAAGCGAATGGGCTGATTATTACGATCATAGCAATTATTCCCCGGAAGCCATTGAGTTCAAGTGCAAATGCATCGATGATTATTTGCATGAGCTTGATCCGCGCCAGGTTTGGGATATCGGGGCCAACACCGGATTGTACAGCCGGCTGGCTGCATCCCGGCATATTCCCGTCATCTCCCTGGACATCGACGCGGCGGCGGTCGAGTTGAATTACCGCCAGAGCCGCCGGGAAGCAAACCAGTTCATTCTGCCGCTGGTTGGAGACATCACCAATCCCAGCCCCGGTATCGGCTGGGAAAATATCGAGAGAATGTCCCTGTTGGAACGCGGACCTGCCGATACCATCATGGCCCTGGCCTTGGTGCACCACCTGGCTATCGGCAACAACTTGCCGTTCGCCAGAATCGCACAATTGTTCAGCCGGCTATGCCGGACACTGATCATCGAATTCATTCCCAAGGAAGATTCCCAGGTTCAACGCATGCTGTCAACGCGTGAAGACATTTTTCACGGCTACCATGTTCGTGGTTTTGAGGAAGAATTCAGTCGTTTTTTTTCGATCGCCCGCTGCGAAAAAATAAGCCCGTCGACACGCAGCATCTACCTGCTGAAGAACAAGGCCACCATTTAGAATCACTGGGAGCATCGGCCTATCCGCCCCTTTCCAGCAGGAATTCGCGAATGCGGTCACGGACGACTTGGTGGGTGCACTCATCCTTGAATATTTTCTGCAGTCCGGCCAACCCCAGGAAAGGGATGATTTTTAATGTGATTTTAATCGGCGCTTCCGGATCATGGGCAACCGCCATGGCCACAGCCGGGTTCATGTGCCACGGAGTGTTATCCAGGGCAATATACACGTTGCAGCGCTCACTTTGGCGGTTAATGAAGCGCAGCACCACGTCTTCACTGCAATTGGGATTGTTGAAAATGGTTTCAATCAGCCGCGGCTGATTTTCGTCGCTGAAACCGAGCAATAATGAATTAGAGGCGATTTTGAGTAATGATATTTTCTCACCCAAGGCAAGCCGTTTGTAGCGCTGCCTGAATTCAAGTTCCGCTTTTTTGCGTACAAATGGATTGGTCTTGACGTTTTTAATGACCCTGACCAAATCCGGGGAGAATAACTTGCTGATAATGCCCAGGGAAATACTTTGGGGGAATTTTGCATGTTGAACCAGATGCAGCAGCACCCGGTAATT
Source organism: Candidatus Aminicenantota bacterium (assembly GCA_963770755.1). Lineage (GTDB taxonomy): Bacteria > Acidobacteriota > Aminicenantia > UBA2199 > UBA2199 > UBA2199. The sequence goes on from CAVYQZ010000005.1 coordinate 108,670, forward strand.
GTCCTTGTACAAACGATAAATTTCTTCCAATTCATCCTGGCTGATACTCGCCAGCTGCAGTTTTTTAATGATATTCAGTGCTTGCAAGGCTGATTTAATGGGTAACCAATAAAATGAAGACGCTGACCCAGAGGATAATATTCACGGTGAAAGGCAGATCCGTATAGATGATTTCGGAAGGGCTTTCACCTTCGCCCATGGCATAGGCAAGGAAAAGATAGCGGAATATCCCGAAGATAACGAAAGGCACCGTGTAAAACAAATTGGCGGTATGGAACTTCTGCTGCACGTCCGGCGACAGGACATACATGATATAAGAGATCAGGGTGGTGGCTGTAGAAATGCTGATCATCTGGTCGAGCAGATTAATATTATAATGGAGGAGGGTTTTGCGGGTGACCTTGTCGGGATTAATACTTTGTATTTTAAGCAGTTCCTGCCTGCGTTTGATCAGGGCCAGAAATATGGCCAGCAGAAAAGTGCTGATCAGGATCCAGGGATAAAGCGCGAGCTGGTTGATCGCGGCCCCGACCATGACCCGCAATACGAAACCGAGGGCGATGACCATGATATCGATAATGACCACGCTCTTTAAAAACAATGAATAAAAAATATTGAGCACGGCGTAAAAAAGTGAAATATAAAAGAATTCCCGGTTGATCACAGCGCTGAGCGCCAGCACGCCGACCAGTAAAACGGCGGCAAAAATCCCGGCGCTGACTGCCGACAGTTGGCCCGCAGCGATGGGACGGTCTTTTTTTTCAGGATGCAGCCGGTCCTTTTCCCGGTCCAGGATGTCGTTGAAAATATAGATGGTCCCGGTGATCAGGCTGAACAGGCAAAAGGCCAGCAGGCTTCTTTTTATGAACGCCGGCTGAAACATGTGCAGGGAAAAGATCATCGGGGCGAAAATAAAGACATTTTTCACCCATTGCTTCGGCCGCATGGATATCAGCATTTTTTTAATCAGCATGGAGTCATTATACCAATGACTGGTTTTCAATTGCAACTGAAAATTATTTCAGCGATCATTATGACCGGTCAGGAAATGACATGCAGCTTGACGGGACCCGGGCGTTGCGGTATAACTGGCCCATGGCGCAGGAACTGTTGTTTCAAACCAATTGCGGGGCTTCGGGAGACATGATTCTCGCCGCTTTGATCGATGTGCTGGACGCCGGCAGCGAATTCAAGCAGACATTCGAAAATATCGGCTTGGCCGTGACCATTACCGTTGAGGCCTCTACCAAAAACCATTTAAAATGCAAGCAGGTGAACATTGCCGTTCCGGCAGCCGAGCCACACGGCAACTTTCGGCGATATAGAAAAATTTATTGCCGCCACGCCATTCTCCGCACGGATCAAAGACAACGCCCAGCGCATTTTCGCCCATATCTTTAAAGCGGAAGCCGAGGTTCATGGCGAAGAAATGAAAAACGTGCACCTGCATGAAATCGGAGCCGACGATTCGCTGATCGACATTCTGGGCTTTTGTTGGTTGTGGGAGAAGCTGGACTGCTGCCCGCTTTATTTTACCACCCTGGTTACCGGCCGCGGCGACATCCAGACCCGGCACGGATTGCTGCCGGTGCCGCCGCCGGCCGTGTTGAACTTGGTCCAGGGCTTGGAATACCGCAGCGGTTATATCGAAACCGAATTGCTGACGCCAACCGCCGCCGCCATCCTGACCGCCTGCGGCCGCCAGTCCGATGGCCGACATTCGTTCAAAGTGCTGAAAATCGGCTGCGGCGGCGGCCATAAAACTTTCGACCACGTTCCCAACATTCTGCGCGTCGTCCTGGCGGAAAAGGAAGGCCTGGCAGCCAACGACCTCATCTGGGTTCTGGAATTCAGCCTGGATGACAGCAGCGGCGAAATGCTGGCTGCAACCAGCGAAAAAATATTCCGGGCCGGTGCCGTGGATGTTTTTATCGCCGGCGGCCTGATGAAAAAGGGCCGCCCCGGCTTCATGCTGACCGTGCTGTGCGACGAAGCTGAGCGCGAAAAAGTGATCACTGCCATTTTTCGGGAAAGCTCGGCGATCGGTTTAAGACAACGCCTTGAAGAACGGGTGGTTCTGCAGCGGGAAGCACAAGTCCTGCATGTGGCGGATCATGACGTGAGGATCAAGGTCAGCTCATGGCAAGGCCGTGTCATGAACATCAAGCCCGAATTCGAAGATGTCCGGCGCTTGGCCGAAGATTTGGCTATCCCGGTCAAAGACGGCCATGCAAATGGCCCTGGGAGCAATTCATGAGAAAAATGGATCTGGAAAAAATTAAAAAGGGCGTGGGATTGATTCTGGCCGGTTTGGGCGAGGACACCTCCAGCCCAAGACTAAAGGAGACCCCGGCCAGGGCCGCCGCCATGTTCGCTGAAGTACTCGCGGGCACGGGCAAGGAACCGGAAGATTTTTTGAAATGTCTTACCGAGGAAAAACATGATGAAATGGTCATTCTCAAGGACATTCCCATTTTTTCCATGTGCGAACATCATCTTGCTCCCCTTCTCCGGCAAGGCCAGCATCGCCTATATACCCAAAAAAGGCAGGATCATCGGACTGAACACACTGGGCTACCTGGTCGATTTTTTAGCCAAGCGTCTGCAGCTGCAGGAGCGCCTGACCAAGCAGGTCGCCGATTACCTGGTGCAGGCCCTCGATCCACTGGGAGTCATGGTCGTCATCAAGGCCGAACATTTGTGCATGACCATGCGCGGAGTAAAAAAACCCGGCTCGCTTGACCATCACGTCAGCCGTTCGCGGCGTTTTCCGTGAAAATCTCGGCCCACGTCAGGAAGCCATGTCATTGTTGATGACTCCGGAAAACCGCTGAATGAATTCAGCGAAACTCGAGGAAATCAAAACCAAGGAGGCAGCATGACGGAAGTAAAGGGCGTAATCATCCACTCCATTCCCAAGAGCATCCTGGATAAGTTCGGCCCGTATGGATTAAAACGCTGGCTGGAACTGATATCGCCGCAAGCCCGTAAAGTTTACTGCTCTAAAATTGATCCGGAAGCCTGGTTTCCCTTACAGGAAACACTGGTTAAACCTATGGCCAACATCGCCCAGCTTTTTTATGACTGGGATCTGAAAACCGCCGCCTGGGAGTTCGGGCGCTTGAGCGCCGAAGTCAGGTTCCGTGGGGTGCTCAAGCTCCTGATCAAGATACCTTCAGCAAACTCACTGATCAACAAGGCCGGGGAATTCATGGCATCGTATTATCGCCCCTGCTCTATTTCTGTTCCGGTTAGTGAACCAAATTTCTGCATGGTTCGCATCAGCCATTTTCCGGAATTGGATAAGACCACTGAATACCGTATCTGCGGCTGGATGCAACGCGCCCTGGAAATTGCAGGATGCAAGCAAGTCAAGGTGGATATTGTCAAGTCATTGGCCAATTTCCAACCTATCTCCGAATACGAATTGCACTGGAAGTGAGGGACGCATCACCGCCCACGCTTAAAAACATTTGATGGCGAAAGGCATGGCCATGGCCGGGAAATAACGCTTATAAATCTGTAGCCGGGCTTGTATATCGAGTGGATTTTGCGCCTGGACGTCGGCCAATTCAAAAAGCATATCCCAGAAAGATTTCTTCTGGGGATAGATACGGACACCGACCTTTTCGGCCGGCGGTATGTGAGCCAGCTTTTTGGCTTCGGCCAGGGCCTCATTCAGGCCGCCCAGTCCGTCAACCAGTCGCAAATCCAACGCGGCCTGCCCACTCCATACACGGCCGCGGGCGATCTTATCCACTTCGGCTAAAGCCAGTTTGCGATTGCCTGCCACTTTCTTCAGAAACTCATTATAAATGACCTGCATGTCGGCCAGGACCTTTGCTTTCTCACGTTGCGAGAATGGCTTGTAATCAGAATACATTCCGGCAAATTCCGTGGTTTTGACTATTTCCTTGGTAATACCCAACTTGTCATACAAACCTTTCAAAACAAATTTTCCTGAAATGATTCCAATCGAACCGGTAATAGTTTCCGGCCAGGCCAATATTTTTTGCGCCGACATGGATATCCAATAGCCGCCGGAAGCCGCCATATCCGACATGGAAATGACCAGCGGTTTCTTTTTGGCCAGCAATTCAGCTTCGCGCAAGATGATGTCTGAGGCGACAGCGGAACCTCCCGGACTGTCCACACGCAGCACCACGGCCTTCACTGCATAGTTGTTTCTGGCCTGGCGCAGCTGTCCGGCAAGGGTATCGGCGCCCAGGACATCACCGCCCAGGAGAGACTGTCCACCGCTCCGGCCCATATTGATTTCCCCGGCAGCGAAGATGACGGCAATTTTCTTCACTCCGCTGAAAGGTAGCGGTGAAGTTGTTTTGGCATAGGTCCTGAAGCTAACCTCCGGGTATTGGGCTTTGAACAAGCCATGCAGTTCATCCTCATAACCGAGACGATCGATCAATTTCGCCTTGACATACTCCTCCTGCGCCAGCGGCGACTGGTCAATTAATTTTTTAACTTCCCCGGCATCCAGTTTACGGTTGGCGGCGATACCCGCGATCACGGCTCGGTACAAATCATCGATCAGGGACTGCATGGATTCGCGGTGTGCCGGGGTCATATGATCTTCGCTGAATGTGTTGCTGGCGGTTTTATAATCGCCGATATGAAATATTTCAGCCTGGACTCCCAGTTTGGAAAGGGTGTTTTTCAAGAAAACAGCTTCGGCACCAATACCGCTAATAGACAGCATGCCCCCCTTGAACATGAATATCTTGTCGGCAAAAGAAGCCAGATAATATTCCTTTAAACCACCGTCCACAATAAAAGCCAGGACAGGTTTTTTACTGCGTGAAAAATCCTTAAGCAGACGGCCGACTTCTTCGATCTTGGCCAAGCCGGTTTCCATATACGATATCCGCAGCAGCACGCCCTTGATCCTTTCATCGACGGCCGCCCGTGCCAATTGATACCACAAGTCCTGGATCGAGATCGTGGCACTGGAAAAGGCAGGGAAGCGCTTGGGCGCTGTGTCCGCCAAGGATCCGGATAGATCGATCTTCAAATAAGCTTTGTCAGGGATGTATGGTTCTTGATTGAATTGCAGATAAATGAAACCACCGATAATGAACAAGCCCAGCAAAATAACAATAACCACCAGCAGGACAATGAGAGCGCCTCGCTTCATGATAACTCCTCGAATTGGTTGACTTGGAAAGAATATTATACTGATTTTCGCAGGGAAAAGTTTACAACTGCCTGAATCCCATCAAGGAACTGAAATGCTCTTATCACCTCGGTAATTCAGCCAGAGGGCCAGGACGATGACACCTCCTCCGCCAAGCAGCCGCAGCCAGTCGGTATGCTCGCCGAAGAACAGCAGCGAGACCAGCACGGCCAGGGGGACCTTGACGTTATTGCAAACAGCCAGGGTGCCGGCCTCTACACGGGTGGCACCGATATTCCACAGAAAAAATCCAATCCCGGAGGCCAGCACCCCCAAATACAACAAAACCAGCAGTTGCCCGACATCCAAGCTGAGCCTGGGCGGATTTGATAAAAACAGCATGGCCAGCAGTGCGGCAACGGTTCCCCCCATGTACAGCCAAGCAAAACCATCGCGGCCCTGCCAGCCCGGCCTGTACGGCAGCAAGCGCCGATAGGCCAGCTGGCCGACAGCGAAACACATATTGGATGCCTGCACCAAAAAAAAGCCGGATAAAAGATTCTTGCTTTGCCAGCTTGAATAGACAATGATCGCGGTCCCGGCTACAGCCAACAGCGCCGTCCAGAGATGGCGCGGTCGAAAGCGCTTCTCCCAAAGATCATCGACCACCGTCACATAAAGCGGCGTAAAAATAGTGAAGAGGGCCACCTGGTGAGCAGCCAAAAAACGGAATGACTGGATATAGAAAACATACATCAGTCCAAACTGGACCATGCCGATCATGAACAAGCGCAAGCCTGCCGTCGTTGATTTTTTTGGCAGCCGCAGCAGCGGCAGAAATAAAAGGCTGGCAAGGGCAAGGCGAACAAATGCCACGAAACTGGCGTCAAGCCCGCCCAGATTTTTCTTGATCAGTCCGAATGAAAATGCCCAAATGAAAGATGCGATCATCAAGAGTGCCATGCCCCGACTATATCAGATCCAGCCAATTTTGCAAAAAACAGCTAAAAAATTTGTCAGGCATCAATAATCCCCCCGTTCCCTACGGGGCAGATAAACTAAATCCGCCAAAGTCGGCGGATAGTTTGTGCTGCCCCGGCTTCGCCAGCCCCTTTGTGTAAGGGGAAAAATAGGATTCTGGAGCTCAAAGATAAATCTCGAATCCCCTTTTTTCTTCCTCTTCTCTCATCCCCCCTTACCGAAGGGGGGAAAAAGGGGGGATCTGTATCTCTGCGTAAACAATAATGCCTTCCACTAAATATTATTCCCCCGGCCATGATTTTCCCAACAGGCACACTTGCAAAACAGGCGTTTATGTATTATAAATAAATTTAACCTTAATAACAATTTCGACATCAAAGGAGGTTGCCGTGGTCAATTACGATCCTATTTTTTCCCATACCGCCAGGAACATGAAGCGCTCGGAAATCCGTGAACTGCTGAAACTCACAGCCAAGCCGGGCATCATTTCATTCGCCGGAGGCCTGCCCGCACCCGATCTTTTCCCCATCGATGATATCAAGGAAATGTCGCGCATTGTCCTGGAACGCGAGGGCAAAACCGCCTTGCAGTACGGCCCCACCGAGGGAGACAACCGCCTGCGCGAGGAACTGGCCAAGATAATGCAGAAAGACGGGGTGAATATCACCAGCAACCACGTAATGATTGTCACCTCATCACAACAGGGGCTGGACCTGATCGGCAAGATATTCGTTGATCCGGGCGACGTGGTCTTGACCAGCCGCCCCACCTATGTCGGTGCCATTCAGGCTTTCAATTCCTACGGGGCAAAAATGCTGGGCATCGAGCAGGACGAGGAGGGAACACAGACCGATCTGCTGGAAGCCGAGATCGTCAAGCTGGCCGCCAAGGGCAACAGACCGAAATTCATTTACGAGATCCCCGATTTTCAGAACCCATCAGGCATTACCATGAGCCTGAATAGGCGGAAGGAACTCATTCGCATTGCTGAAAAATACGACCTGATCATTATCGAAGACTCCCCGTACCGCCAGCTGCGCTTCGAAGGCAAGACGGAGCCAGCACTGATCAGCATGAATTCGGAACGCGTCCTGTCACTGTTCACCTTCAGCAAGATACTCCTTCCCGGTTTTCGTCTGGGCTGGATGGCAGGTCCCAACGAACTGATCCAGAAGGCGGTGACAGCCAAACAGTCGGTCGACCTATGCTCCCCCCCCTTCAACCAGGCGATCCTGTACGAATACCTGAATCGCGGCCTGCTGGAAAAACAGATCACTGTCATCATCAAAGCTTACAAGGAGAAACGCGACTTCATGCTGGACAAATTGGCCCAATATATGCCTAAACTTCCCGGACTGAAATGGACTCACCCCCATGGCGGCCTGTTCCTGTGGGTCACCATGCCTGAATATATTGACGCCGGCGAAATGTTTCACAGTGCCATTGAAAAAAAGGTGGCCTACGTGGTGGGCACGGCGTTTTACCCGGATAGCGGCGGTGCCAACTCGTTCCGCATGAATTTCTCCTTTTCCAGCATGGCTGAGATCGAGGAAGGGGTCAAACGCCTGGCCCAGGTGATCACCAACTGGAAATCACCTCAGGAAACGTCGATCATGACGCCTTGAATAAGAGAGGGTTTAGGGGCTAGGGTACAGGGTTCAGGGGAAGAAAGACGGGCTATAGAGTGATCCGATTCCTTACTTGTTACGCGTCACTAGAGTTATCCTTACCGGCTAACGACGAACGGAATCCAAAGCACGGGAGAGCCGCCGTTTTCAAACCAATCAACGCCTTCACTCACCATGTCGAATTTCAGCCAATATTCTCCCGGACTATGGACCGCCGGCAAATCAATGGCCACGTCAACCCTATCACCTTTGGCCAGGGGTCGAGGTAAAAAAGCCCGAGCATAGTTCAAATCGAGCAATTTTCTGTTTCCGTCATGAAGCTGGGCTCCCAGCCGGATCAATCGTCTTCCCGAAAAAGTTTGCGTGATCCACAAAGCGCCGCCACGATTCTTCACCTGGACTTCCAGGTTCGTTGGTTGGCTCACGTGCGCCGTGAGCCTCGTACAGTGTAGCTTGATTCCGGCGATAAATTGACGGCCCCTGAGCGCCGAACCGATTTGACTGCTGTCCCAGATTTCATGATATATTCTTTTCCAGGCCGGAGTGCCGATTTTATATTTCTTCGATACCGCCGCCGCAGGGTGATCGGTAATTTCCCAAGACAGGCGATCAACACCAATTTTTTTAGCCAGGCGCCTGGCTTTAGCCATTTGCCAGGCCGAATCGTTCCATTTAAAAAGAATATAGCGCCAGTTTATAAAGGGTACTTCCCGCCCCAGGCGTTTTTTTTGCCTGACCAGGGCCGCTATGTTTTTCAACAGTTTAGTAAAATCACCACCCCGGCGGTAGCGTTCATATGTTCGCTGGTCGGTGCCATCCACGGAAAATGTGACCTCATCGATGGCCGACTCAGCCAAACGCGATATTTTTTTTTCATCCAGCAGCAAGCCGTTGGTACTGGTGTATAAATAGATATGGGGATATTTTGTTTTAACATGTTCGATCATATCCAGAGCCTGGGGGTGAATAAACGGTTCGCCGTAATTGAAAAAATCGAGGCGGATCAATCGCGGACCGATTTCTTTCATCAGGTAGCGGAAATCTTCCAGTGGGAAAAACTTTCTTTCCCGGGTTTTGGCAATTCCGGTCCCTGGAGCACATACGGATTGAAAACAATTCAAGTTACAGATGATCGAAGGTTCAAAGAATATCCGTGGCAGGGTATCCGGGCGTAGCGGCCGTTGTGGAACCGCTTCATCATCTGCAAGCATTCTTTTAATTCCGCAGGGCAGGCAAAAACTGGAAAAACCGGCGTTTAATTCTTCCCTGATCCGGATGACTTTTTGGCTTTGCCAGATCTCCATGAGGCTGTTTTGCCTTAAGGAACCCAAGGGCCTTTCTGCCATGGGATCGGCGCAACCGCAGACTACTTGGCCATCACAAAGAACAACCAATATTTTAAAAATCCAATCACAGGTAAAACGGGACACTTAACCGATTTTATTTTTTACTTCGATCATAATCAGCTTGGAAATGGCTTTCAAGGTTTCGACCACGCCATCCCCTCGCGACGCCACCCCTTCAATCACCGGCTCATTTTTCTTGCGCAGTGCTGCAATCAATTCATTGGCCGGAGTGACATTGGGCAGATCACGTTTGTTCAACTGCAGGATGTAAGGGATGGTTGTAAAATCCAGCTTGTAGTCGTTCAAATTTTCCAGCATGTCCTCCATGCTCTCAATATTGGCTTCAAATCTTTCAATTTGCGAATCAGCCACGAAAACAAGCCCGTCCACACCTTTCAAAATCAGTTTCCTTGAGGCGCTGTAGTAGATTTGGCCGGGAACCGTGTACAAGTGGAAGCGAACCTTGTAATCCTTGATCGTACCCAGGTCGAGAGGGAAAAAATCAAAAAAAAGTGTTCTTTCAGTTTCAGTAGCCAGGCTGACCAATTTCCCCTTATTGTCATTTTTTACTTTTTCGTAAATATACTTGATATTCGTCGTTTTTCCGCTCAAGCCAGGACCATAATATACAATTTTAAAATTAATTTCCCTTGTGGAGTAATTTAGGAAAGACAATTTTAATCTCCAAAAATTCGATCGATGTCTTCATCTGAAACTCCCTCAAAGGGTGACCCGCCGGGCATTTTATCATTGGCTTTCAGTTTCGTGTAAATGATCTGAAAAACCTTGGTCAATTGCTCCAGGGCACTGCGAACCCTGAAGCGCACCAAACCCAGGTTGGATGAGTTGTTAAAAATAACCACCAGCATGGTGCGGTCATTAATCAAAGAAATATGCAGGCTTTCCTTGGTGGATTCGTTTAATATCGCGGAGAAACTGTCTATTTTCAACATTTGGGCAATACTGTTGATCGCGGCAACGCTGCCGGCGATCAAAGAAGATATGGAATTCAAATTAATGTCATCCATTTCTCCGGATGAAGCGATGCAATGGCCTTCCGAATCGGTTATAAAAACAGCCTTGGCGACGGTATTGATTTTTAATTTCTGCAAAACATCCTTGATTAACGTATATTCTTCATTATAAATGATAAAATTTTCTTGCATTTTTTAATTTTCCTTAAAACTCTCCTTAAAAGCTGAATGACGTTTTATCATGCTGAATAAGTATACCATCAGGGCAAATAAAATACCATGGGCATATTTTCATTCAACCTCCTACGTTACTTGCAAACGACCTTCAATCGCCTTGGCAATCGTTACCTCATCAGCATAATCGAGATCGGCACCGACCGGCAAACCCAAGGCGATCCGCGAAATAGTGATTTTATACTGCCGGAGAATTTCTGTCAAATAGTGGGCCGTAGCACTGCCTTCGGTGGTCGGACTGGTTGCCAGAATGACTTCCTTGAAAGCTCCCCTGCGGACACGGTCGACCAAACCGGAAATCTTCAATTCATCAGGGCCGATGCCCCGGATCGGCGAAAGGTTCCCCAGCAGGACATGATAGAATCCGTGAAATAATCCCGTTTTTTCAATAGAATAAATATTGAAAGGTTCCTCGACAACGCAAATCTTTTCACCATCACGATCGGAACTGGAACATATTTCACAAGGATTGACGGCACTGACATTGTTGCAGATCGAACAGTACACGATTTTTTCCCTGGCCTGCACGATGGCTTCAGCCAGGGCCAGAGCATTTTTTTTGTCGATCTTAAAAAGATAAAAAGCGATCCTTTGCGCCGACTTGCGACCGATGCCGGGGATCTTTTTCAGCTCATCGATCAATTGCGCCAGGGGTGGTGTATAGCAAATCATCGTTGATCCAATTCTCTCATTGGGACTGCGGCACAGGTCATATGGCTCCGAAGGGAAAGCCGCCCGGCAAGCCGCCGCCCAGGCCGCTCTTCAATTTTTCATCAACTTTGCCCTGGGCGTCGTTGATGGCCGCGACGATCAAATCCTGCAGCATGTCAATATCGTTGGGATCCACGACTTCCGGGGCGATGCACAGAGTTTGCAGGCGCTTGTGGCCATCCATTTTAACAGTGACCATGCCTCCGCCGGAGTTGCCTTCAACCTCCAGGGCGTCCATTTGTTCTTCCATTTGCTTGGCCATGTTCTGGGCCATGCTCATCATTTGATTGATGTTGGGAATTTTAGCCATCCTTGTCTCCCTTGACGCTCTCAATGGAAATGACATTACCCTTGATTTTATCCTTGAGGCTTTTTATTTTTTTATCGTTTTTCAATTCCTCAACCAGTTTGCTCTCTTCTTTCTCAGGCTTGAGCTCCTGGAGAGTTATTTCCACTCCCAGCTCTTTCCCGGACAGTTGCCCGAGCGTTTGCTGCAAGTAGACCCTGTTCTCTTTCATCATTTTCCAGGCATTTTCAAAATTAGCGGCTACCTGAATGAGTAGTACATCATTGTGCAATTTTAGTGAGGACGAACTTAATACCGAAGCCAGGCGCGGTTTTTCTTTTTCTATCGTATCTTTTAAGGATGCGATCACATCTGCATCCACATCCATCTCCGGCGCTTTTTCTACTTTGGGCCGGGAAACCATCGGCATGCTCGCCGCCGGCGTAATGGGTTTAACATCCCTTATTTTTTTTAAATAATCCTCAATACTGACCAGCGCCGGAAAATAACTCAACTTTAAAAACATGTATTCCAGGATAATCGATGGGTTTTCCGTATAACGGATGGTTTGATCCAATTCCTTTACGGCATTGAAAAAACGCAGCAATTCGATTTCATTGACCTGCTTGAGGATCTTTTTTATCTCGGTGACGTTTTCCGGATTCAGATTATGCAGTCTTTCCGAATCGGGAATTGATTTAATGACGATTAAATCGCGAATAAAACGCAAGTACTCTCCATAAAAATAACGCAAGTCGGTGCCGCGCTCGATCAACTCATTGATTTGTTCGAGGATCCCCTTGCGGTCCTGTGCAAAAACATGGCGGGTCAATGTAATAAATGTGACCTCATCGATGATTCCCAGAATGGCTACCACGTCATCATCCTTGACGTCGCCATTGGCAATGGCAATCGCCTGGTCAAGGATCTTTTTGGCATCGCGCAAGCTGCCTTCTGCCGATTTCGATATCAGGTACAGGGCGTAATCCGATATGTTTATCTTTTCCTTCTGGCATATATCCTTCAGTACCTGCTTGATGACCTCGAAGGGAATGCGTTTGAACTCGAAATGCTGGCAACGTGAAACGATGGTGGCCGGGATCTTGTGGAAATCAGTGGTGGCCATGATGAATATGGTATGTTCGGGAGGCTCTTCAATTGTTTTAAGCAGTGCATTCCAGGCGGCATTGGAGAGCATGTGCACTTCGTCAATAACCACAATGCGGAAACGATTTTTCAATGGTTTATACTTTACCGTTTCCCGCAGGCTGCGCACTTCGTTAACACCGTTATTGGAAGCACCATCGATCTCCATATAATCGGTGGAATTGCCATCGGTGATCTCCTTACATGTCTGACACGCGTTGCATGGCTCGATGGCAGGTCCTTTCTCGCAGTTCAGCGCCTTGGCCAGGATGCGGGCTGACGAAGTTTTGCCGACGCCCTTCATGCCTGAAAAAATGAGCGCCTGATAAACCTTGTTCATGGCAATGGCGTTTTGCAGGGTTTTGCAGATACTGGCCTGACCGATAAGCTCGGCAAATTTTTGCGGCCGGTATTTTCTAGCTAAAGCAAGGTACATCGTGTTATTCCATTATTAAAAAAGGCTCAGGAAATCCCGAACACCTGCGAGATTCTACTTATTGCTGCTACCTTTCGGTCCTGACAAGGTTCATAGGTTCGCACCGCCGGGCTCCTGAGCCTTGTTCTCTTTTCGGTCATGGCCTTTTGCGGCCCTTTGAGAAACAGGCATCTTCGGAGAGGGTGGGATTCGAACCCACGGTACCGTTTCCAGTACACACGCTTTCCAAGCGTGCTCCTTAAACCGCTCGGACACCTCTCCAGCATGAAATTCATTTTATAATTAATTCACTCGAAAAGCAAGTGCTAAACCGAACTATTGTACTGTGCCATGTTCAAGCAGTTAATGGAAGCACAAAGATTGAAAATATTCAAAGGCAGGGCCTTGGCGGTCAGGTCAAAGAGTATCGACCTGGCTTTGTTTATTGCAGGGTAAAAGCAGTCAGTTGTTCTAAAAAAAGTTTTAGCCTGTAATCTGCTTTCGCAGCCAATACCGGCAGGAAATTCATCACGTTCAAAACTTCATCCGCGGTTTGATTGACTGCCGCAATCGCATCTTTTCCCTGCTGGTGCAGTTCCCATAGTATGAGAATCGTCAGCCATGCACAAAAATTGCTGAAAGCCTCCTGATTGAAAAAATCCTCATTTTGGTAATGATGCACCTGCAGCAATGCCCGTATATCGTCATCATGGATCATGACATGAATCAGTTTTCCGGCAGCGACGGCGGCACTCTCCCCCGCCTTTAACAAAATATCGCTCTGGGTGCGGATCACCGTTCTCAATCCGCTGGCTATGCGTATCATTTTCAACGCTTTTGCGGCTTCGTTTTCCGAGAATCCCCAGTTGCATAAAATTTCATTCAGCACTCCATCCAGAATCCATTCCGTGAACCAAACACGGTCATCGGCCTGCTCATCGCTTCTCGTTTCCACCAGGGCTTGCACAAGAAGTTTTAAAATAAATAGTCGCTCTATTTCAGGTTTTTCGGAAAATTGCTCCTGCAAATACTTCAATCCTGACGGCACGTTTCCCGCGCCCGCTCCAGGATATTTTTTTTTGCTGCGAAAAAAGGTTCGCAGGCTCAGCAGACAATCCAGGAGGGTCTCAGCCGCTTTGTTGCTACGTTGCGCATCCAGAGCATTTTCAGGGACCAATGAAAGCAAATTGAATGCTTTCCCTTCCAGCTCCTGCCAAAAGGAAATTTCCGTTTTATTATCAGGCTGTCCGTGAAAAATATCCATTAACCTGGTCAGTATGTCCAACTGGCATATTTCGCGCAAAGCATGATGCATGGGCTGCAGCGACATTTCCCGACCGGTCCTTTCCAGGCTTTCCGTACCGCGTCCGTGCAGATAGGCATCCAGACGGGCCAGGCTTCCAGTGGCATCATCAACCATTTCCTTGAACTCAATGAAGACATGGGTCTGGTAAGACCCCATTTCAATAGCCAGACCAGAGGCGTGCAACTGCCGGCAATTGCGGATATACTTCAACTGGCTGACCATATCCCGGAAGACAACAAATTGATTATTCCCTTCCGGCAGCTCTAAACCCTGGGCAATGCTTTTTTGAATCAGGGCACGTGAAGCGCCTGGGCCGTCTGCCTGGATAAAGGCCGCTGACATTTTCAGTGAACCGAACGCCTGGCCAAAGCAGTTATTATAAATAACCAGGCAGCGTTCATCCTGGTGTCGGTTGGAGAAAGCAATTACATTTTCATCCACCACGCCAGCCGCAGTGAAAAAATCATAAAGTAAAAAATTGCTCACTCCGGAAAACAGCGATCTTTTTTTCAGCAATGGAAATATCTGCTTCTCATGGCGGCGGATCAAATCCCGGTCCGGGCGTTCATCCCGATAGGCCTTGCGGTATTCCATACCATACTTTTCTTTAAAGCCCTCAATCTGGCCATGGCCGAACATGGGCAAACCGGGAAGCGTGACCATCAGGGTGCAGGTACCGAAATATTTGTCCCCATTCCCGAACTGGGCCAATGCAGTTTCTTCATCGGGGTTATTCATAAAATTAACAAAGCGCTTCAGGATTTCCGGATTATACTCCAGCACATTCTTCAATGATGTGCGAAATTTACCGTTGTCTTCATCCTTAAGAAAATGCATGAAAGCGCTGTTGTACACCCGGTGCATGCCCAAGTTGCGCACGAAATAAGATTCCATCAACCAGAATGCTTCAGCCAGCAGCAAAGTGTCCGGAACTTCTCTTGCCACGCGGTCGACCACTTCACGCCAGAACTCATTGGGCATGTGGCTATTAAATTGTTCCTGGCTCATTCCCAGCCCGGATCGGGAAGGTATATCCCCGCCGCTGCCTGTCTGCGGATACCATAAGCGCTGATAGTGTTTTCGGGTCAGGGTCATGGCTGCGTCAAAACGGATGATGGGGAACTTGCGTGCCACCGCCAGAATGGTTTGTATGACTGCTTCACGGACTTTGAGTTGCAAGTAATTCAACTGGGCCGTATCGTTCCAGGGCATACGCGTCCCATCGTTCCCATGATAAATATAATGCACGACCCCGCTTTTGCGCTCGACCCATTTGAACACCACCGCGGCATCGCTGCGATCGTAGTAATGGTCCTCGAGATAAATAGCCACCCGCGGATCGCTGGAAATATCCTCGCCGGAAAAAGTATAGGCCGGAAAAGGGCTTTGCTCAAGCGATACGAACCATTCCGGGTGTTCGCACACCCAGGGAGAATCGATGCCCATATGATTGGGTACCATGTCCGAAGCCAGGCGGATGCCCCTGGATTCTGCCCGCCGCTTTAAATTCTGCAGGGCTTTTTCACCCCCCAGGTCAGCGGCAATCTCATAGCGAAATAATGAATACGCCGAAGCCAGGGCTTCAGGGTTGCCGCATTTCTGCTTGATGCGACGCGAGGCCGGGCTGCGTTCCCAGACACCGATTAACCAAAGACCATTAAAACCCCAGCGTGCAAGCGTATCCAATTCCTCATCAGGAATATGTTCCAGGGTCGTGATGGGACGGCCGTACTTTTTTCCCAATTGGTCCAGCCAGACATAAACGGTTTTGGCCAGCAGCACCAGGTTGGGCATCCATTCGCGGTCAGTGGAAAATTTCTCTGCCGCTTCGTCATTTCCCAATAGCGTTTCCACCGTAAAAACCGATGCCGGCCCGGGGCCGGGAAGGAATGTTTTTTCTTCTTCACGAATGACATCCAGATTGGCGAGAAAACGCGCGGAAAATTTTCCGAGCAGCAAACCCCATTTTTCCTGCATATATTTCAGCTGCCCGGACAACGAATCGGGATATGCCAGGGCCGGGCTGCGCAGCATGGCAATTAAATCCTGCTGGTCAGGGCCAAAGGGCGGCTGTTGGCTAAAAAACACTTGCAAAGCCTCGATCAGCTGCGGATAAGGGGAATCCTTTCCCAATGTGTTGTCGTCAAATAATTCCCGGAAAGGAGCAAAAGCCGGATTCACGTTTGCCAACCAAAGCAACAGGATTTCTTCAAGGACGATTTCTCGGTTGCTGACTCCCTGGCTTGTGCTCAACAGATATTCTTCAGCATGAACTTGTTCCGAGTAGACAGGTAACGCAGGGAAATCGACGCAGAAATGGAGCAATACCTTTTTTAGAGGTGTGCCGCCTAATTTTTTATCAAGTTCCTGAAGCGCTTTTTTTAAAACCTGGGAATTGACCTGCTCGCGATAAAGTCCGACCACGTAATGGAGAATTTCATCGATCAGACCCATGGCATTCAATGATCCGGACTTGATGATTTTTTCCGGAACGTTAAGCTGCCGCCTTTTTTCATTCAGGCGCTGTGCAAAGAGCCGCGTGGCAACGAAATCCGGCAGGATCACATTGCCGTGCAGCGTAAAAAATGCCTGGTTGAAATGGTAGGTGTTCCGGCAGTTGCGTGAAATATGAAACTCTCTGGCCGCCCCCCGAACGCCAGTGCCCTCAGCGGCCAATTTCAGCAGTCGGACACGCAAGGCGGGTAACAAGCAAACGCCTGATTCAGAATTCATGACTTGATCAACAGTGAGGAAATGCCGGGACAAACCGTATTACTCATCCGCACCTTGACCTCCCTCAGGGTTCTAGCAAAAATATTCAAACACCATCAAGATAGCACAATACGAAAACGAAATAAACAACTGGCCACGAATTTATTTGTACTTTTACTTGCGGGTGGCTGAGTCCGTCCGGGGATTGAAAAAAGTAAAAAGCAGTAGTGCCAGAAAAGCCATGGCGGCTCCGAAGTAAAACGGTGCGGAAGGGCCGAAGCCCTTCCATGCACCGATGCCGCTCCACAGGACACCGGCGATCAGTGAAGCCGGCAGATCGGTAAGACCGAGAACGGCATTGTATGTACCGTACGCCATGCCGCGTAGATTGGCAGGGACAAAATCGGCAACCATGGCTTTGGCCGTGCCGTAGCTCAAACCGTAATACGCTCCGTACATGATATATAAAATGACAATATGAACGGAAGAACGGGCGATAGCCAAACCCAGATAGGTAACAACATACAAGGTCCAGCCGGCCATGATTATTCGCCGCCGCCCCACCCGGTCGGAAAGCTTGCCGGCGGGCAGCGAGATCATGGAATATACAAAATTGAAGGCGATCAGCATGGCGAAAATACCGGCTATGGACAGGCCGCGCTCCTGGGCACGCAGAATGATGAATGCATCGCTTGAATTGCCCAGCTCAAAAATTCCCACAATCAGAATGAAAATGATAAAGTTTTTCCCGAGTGACTTGAAGGCAAACCTGGGTGGAGCAGCTCCCCCGCTTACCGGAACATCCCTGGCGCCAGCAGCCAGAATGATCACCGCCAACGCCGCCGGCAAAAGACTGGCCAAAACCAGGATACGAAACGTGTGGGCCTTTAAATCATTGCTGCCACTTTGCAAAAACCAGACAATCATAAAAGCCGCCAGCAAACCAACGAAAGCGCCGGCCGTATCGGCGGCACGGTGAAAACCGAATGCAAAACCGCGCAGCGACTGATCGGTCGAATCGGCGACCAATGCGTCACGTGGAGCGGTACGCACTCCCTTGCCGACCCGATCTCCCCAACGGGCGGCTGCCACCACCCCCCAGGAATTGGCGAAGTAAAACAAGGGTTTGCTCAGTGCCGAAATCCCGTAACCCAGAACGGCCAGTATTTTCCTTTTTTTGATCTTGTCGGAAATCCAGCCGGAATAGAGCTTTAAAAAACTGGCAGTGGATTCGGCCATGCCCTCGATCAAGCCAATCAAGCTGGTTTTTACCCCCAATACATTTTTAAGGAAAAGCGGCAGGGTATTGATGATCATTTCACTGGAAACATCAGTCAGGAAACTGGTCATCGCCAAAACCCAGACATTGCGCGGTATTTTTTTTGGAGTTTTTTCAGTATCCATATTTGTTTCATTTTATCACTATTTTGAAGATTTTGTATATCGTGGCGATTCTGGTACAATGACAGGCACATGAAAGAAGCCTGGCGTGCAAGAATTTTTTCACTCACAGTTTTTATTTTAATGAGCCAGGCATTTTGCTCCGCACCACAGCCAGTCTCAAAAAAACGACTGCAGGTTGCGGCGACCATCTTCCCTCTGGTCGACATCATCCGCCATGTCAGCGGCGATTCCGTGAAGGTCATGCAGATACTTCCAGCCGGCGCATCACCCCATACCTTTGACCTGTCCCCGGGCAAAATTAAAGAACTGCAAAAGGCGCGCATCATCTTCAAGATCGGTGTCATCGACGACTGGATCGACAGTGTTGTGGAAAGTGCACCGGCCATTGAAATCATTTCCCTGCGAAACCATATAACCCTGAAATCGTTTCATTTAAACAGCCATCAACCTGGCGGCCCGGAATCGCATCATCACAACGAACTCGACCCCCATTACTGGCTTGACGCCAGGAACGGCGTTGTCATGACTCAACATATCTGCTCCAGGCTCAGCGTCCTTGATCCGCAGCATGCGAAGTTATACGCTGAAAACAGCCAGCGCTATCAGCAGGAGCTGCTCTGTCTGGATGATGAATTGAAAAAAGCGTGCGCCCTCTTGAAAAATGACAAAATAATCGTTTTTCACGATGGCTGGAATTATTTCGCCGCGGCCTATGGCCTGAAAATCATTGCCGTTTTTCAACCCGCTCCAGGCCGGGAACCGGCCCCGCGCGACCTGGAAAAAATGTATACCCTGGCCCGTGAATATAAAATCAAAGTCGTTTTTTCTGAGCCGCAATTGCCGACCGCGAGCCTGGAGCCGCTGTTGGAAGACCTGGGATTGCGCCTGTTCATACTGGACCCCCTGGGCGGTGCCGTTCCTGACGATTCATATATCGGGCTGCTGCGGCGTAATGTTCAAAGCATCCTGAGGGCCGACGTCCTTTAAAAGCATGGACCCGATTTTGGAAATAAAGGATTTGACAGTTCGCTTCGGAAATTTTCTTGCCTTGGACCATATTAATTTTACTATTGAAAAAGAGGAGATCATCGCCGTCATCGGACCTAATGGCTCTGGAAAAACCACCCTGCTTAAAGCCATCTTGGGGTTGATCCCGTATGCTGGAGAAATAAAAATATTAGGAAAAAATATTCAGCAGGTCCTGCCGCTGCTGGGCTATGTCCCCCAGCATTTCAATTTTGAAAAGACTTTCCCATTGACCGTGGAAGAATTTGTCAATCTCACCTGCCGCAAACCGAAAAAATTGCCCTCCGGCGGGGCACTGAAAGCAGCGGGCATGTCCGCACTGAATAACAAGATGATCGGTGAGCTTTCCGGGGGCCAACTGCAGCGGGTGTTGATCGCCCACGCCATGTTGCACCAGCCTAAAATTCTGTTCCTTGATGAAGCGACCAGCGGCATCGACGTGGAGGGCTTGAGCGACTTCTATTCGACCATTCACCGCCTGAATCGTGAACACGGGGTGACG
The DNA here is from genome assembly GCA_963770755.1 of Candidatus Aminicenantota bacterium. Classification (GTDB taxonomy): domain Bacteria; phylum Acidobacteriota; class Aminicenantia; order UBA2199; family UBA2199; genus UBA2199. The sequence continues at coordinate 128,472 of CAVYQZ010000005.1, forward strand.
GTCATGATGGTATCCCACGAGATCAGCATGGTCTACAAATTCTCCGACCGCATCATCTGTCTGAACCGCGACCTGATCTCCCACGGGGAGACCAAAACGGCTTTGACCAGAGAAGTGCTGAAAAAACTGTACGGCGACAGCGCCGATCTGAGAATCCACGACCATGGCTGAACTGCTTCAGCTGCCTTTCATGCAACGGGCCCTGATCGCCGGGCTGGTCCTGGGCCTCCTGCTGGCCTACCTGGGGATTTTCGTCACCCTGCGCAGAATGGCCTTTTTCAGCGACGGCGTGGCCCATGCCGCCTTGGCCGGAGCGGCCATCGGGATATTGACCCGCTTCAACCCCCTGGTTTCGGCGTTGGTCTTCAGCATGCTCCTGGCCTGCCTGATCTACTGGCTCGAAAAGAAAAGCAGCCTTTCCAGCGACGCCATCATCGGCATCCTTTTCACCAGCGGCATGGCCCTGGGCATCGTGCTGATCAGCTTGCGCAAGGGCTACCAGCCGGAACTGATCGGCTACCTTTTCGGAAATATCCTGGCCATCCGCCGCCAGGACCTGGCCCTGATCGTGATCCTGGCCTTCCTGATCGTGGCCTTTATCATCCGCAACAAGCGCAAGCTAACCCTGCTTGCCCTGGACCGGGAAATGGCCTACATGGCCGGCATCAATCCCGATTTCTATCAGCTGTTACTCTATGTCATGCTGGCCTGCGCCCTGGTGCTGGGCATTCGCATCCTGGGGATCATCCTGGTCAGCGCCATCCTCATCGTCCCGGTTTCCACCGCCCGCCTTTTCAGCCGCTCCTTCAAAGCTCTGACGATATGGACCGGGGTGATTGCCGAGGGCGTCATGATCGGCGGACTCCTCCTTTCCTATTATCTGAACCTGCCCAGCGGCGCGGTCATCGTTCTCGTCGGCAGTACGGTTTTCGCATTAGCGTTCGCCGCCAGCATCTTGTACCGTAAGCAACATTGAATGGAATGCTTTTTTGCCGAACCGGCAACCATTGCAATATTCGGGGCAATTCATTATCATCAATCGTTGGTATTTTAAAATATCTGTCAAACAAGGAGTTTATTATGCCAGAAAAAAAATGCCGGGCAACAAGTTATCCGGCGCTCATTTTTTTCATTTTAGTAAGCTTCTCGACGATCGTTTCATTTGCCAATCCGATTGAAGTGCAGCAGAAATCCAGCCCACCCCCTGCCGGCAGCCGTATCGGGTTGGCTATCATGGGCGGCGGCGCTTCTCTGAACGGTTACTTCAGTAATGGCTTTGCCTTCGGCGCAACATTCAGCGTCGGCTTCAGTAAGAATATCGCCATTGAGCTCGCCGGACTATTTGTAAACGGTAGCGGGGAAAATGACCCGGAAACTCTTTACGAGGGAAAATTGACGATTATGCCGGTGCAACTCAGCTTGGTGGGGCGTTTCCCGATTAACAGGAAATTCACGCCCTACGTACTCGCCGGCGGCAGTTATTTCCTCAACCGTTTCGCCTTGGGTAGTTCGGTCGCGAATGGCTGGGATGACTTGGGAATCACCCTGACGCAACAAATAGAAAACGCATTTGGTTTTCATCTGGGTGCCGGCTTGGAGTTTGCCTTGGCATCTGCCTGGTCCGTCGCTGTCGATGCACGCTACTGCGTGGGCAACACCCGGGGCGACTGGAGCATCAGGGATAATATCAGCGGCGTTGAGACGGACGGGACCTTCAGCGACCTCAGTCTGAACACCCTGATTTTTTCGATCGGGTTGAAATATTTTTTCAAGTAATCCGGGAGGAGAAAGATGAAACATTATGCCAAAATAGTTCGCTGGACCATTCTGGGACTGGCATTTTCAGGCGCGCTGGCGATTTTGGCCCCCGGCCGATCAGCGGCAAATAATTTGTTTCCCTTGCCATCCGGCCCGCAGGGAAATGCGTCCGACCTCTACAAGCACCCCAAAATTGACAGCGCGCTCTGCCGCCTGATCCATGTTTTCCGCACCCAGGGTTATGCCGCCATGAAGCAGACGGCGGACCAACTGCAGATCGATTTCTCCGACGACTTGCTGCGCCTGACCGTGGTCATGAAAGACGCCGACGTCATGACTATGACCAACGTGTCCGCCTCCGGGTTGACCCCGCGCATTGTTTCACTGGGAGGCAAAGTGGAAACATGCTACCGCAATGACATGCAAACGCTATTGCCTATCGACGCCATTCTGCATCTGGCCGATGAGGCCCACGTGCAGCGGATACGATTGCCGCTCAAACCTCGAACCTGCGCCATCATCAGTGAGGGCGTCTATAAAACAGGGGCCGACTCCTGGCAGAATCTGGCCCCTTTCCACAACTCCCAAGCGGTGAAAGTGGCCATACTGGATCTGGGTTTTACCAATTATGAGAGACTGCTGGGAACAGAACTCCCGGCCAGCGTTACGGCAAGATCATTTCGCAGCGACAACAGAATGGATACCAACGTTCACGGCACGGCTTGCGCGGAAATCGTCCATGACATGGCGCCCGACGCCCAGCTCTACCTGGTCAATTTCAACACCGATACGGAGCAGCACCAGGCAGTCGATTGGATGATCGCCCAGGGAGTCAACATTATTTCCTACTCCATTGCTTGGGCCAACGCCGGTGACGGCAAAGGCACGGGCCCGATTACCTGGGACGTGGAAAGGGCCACCCAGGCCGGCATTACCTGGTGCAGCGCCGCCGGCAATGATGCCCGGGTTCACTGGGAAGGGACATTCTCGGACCCCAACAGCAATCAATTTCACAATTTTCCCGACAACGATGAATTCCTGGAAATCACCCTTCCACCCCAGGAAGAACTTTGGGTTTCCATGAACTGGGATGATTGGGGCACCTGGAATGGCGTTAACTACAGCGGTTCGGCCAATGATTACGACCTGTTGTTTTACGTCAAGTCGGGCGGCTCCTGGTCCTATCTTTGGAGTTCGGACAATTATCAAAATGGCGCCGGTTCCTGGCCAACCGAAGAAAATGGCGTATACAACGACACGACGACTACGGCGACCATCGGCTTGCGGATTCTAAAATACAATGCGATCCGGAATTGCAAATTGGAGATCTTCGCCTGGGGTGTCAGCGGCCCCATTGAGTACAACGTTCCTGAAGGCAGCCTGGCCATTCCTGCCGACTCTCCCCATTGCATCGCCCTGGGGGCCAGCGACGTCACCTCTGACGCCTATCATAACTACAGCTCGCGCGGTCCGACCCATGACGGCCGCATTAAACCCGATTTTGCCGCTCCTTCAGGCACGTCGGGATCGACATACGGAACCCGCAATTTTTACGGCACCTCGTCATCCACTCCGCACATGGCCGGAGCTTTCGCGCTGTTAAAGGGAAAAACTCCCTATTCCTTGTCGCAAATCCTTGACATCATCACCGCCCGCGCCCTGGACCTGGGTGATCCGGGGCAGGACAACAAGTTCGGCAAAGGCAGGCTGAAGCTGAAATAATTGAAAATAATCGGATTGAGTACCATCACCCAATCATTTTCTGATTATGGGGTTTGTGAAAGAAGGGAAAATAATATTTTTTCAAGCAATAACAATGGCTCCTCAGGAGGGACTTGAACCCCCAACCTTATGGTTAACAGCCATCTGCTCTACCGATTGAGCTACTGAGGAACCCTGTTATTATCAATACCAAAAATATTGATTGTTGTCAATAGCCGTTTCCGTTGGAGTTTTCCTAAATCGCCAAGGGGAATTCCACGATACAGCGCGTCCCGGCGCTGTTGCTTTCCATTCTGAAGACACCGTTGATCTGATTTGCCAGGGCCCGCACCAGGTTCAGCCCCATCCCCTCGCTTCGTGAAGAATCTGCGGCCGCGGGCAACCCGACGCCGTTGTCCGCGACTTCCAGTCGGGCACCGGCGGCTGTTTTCTTTAGCACAATGGCAATGGTACCTGGAATGCCTCCCGGGAAGGCGTATTTGCCGGCGTTGGTCACCAGTTCCGTAAGAATGAGTCCCAGGGGAGCGGCTTCTTTCACAGGCATGGTGAAATTCTCCATTTCGGTGCTGAGGCTTATATTTCCCGACCATCCAACCAGCGGGGCGGCGATCCTGGCGCAATACTCGCCCATCTGAACCTCGCTGAATGAGCCGGCCGAGTAAAGCAGGGAATAGAGTTCGGATATGGCCCCCACCCGTGACCCCAGGCCCACGAGAGCCACTTTTGTCTCGGGAGAAACGCCGGCGTTCAGGGCGAGGCTGATCATGCCGGCGATCATGGCAAAGCTGTTTTTCGCGCGATGCTGAAGCTCGCCGAGCAGGTTGCGGTTATCCTGAAACGCGGTTTGCAACTCAGCAAGCACAGCTTGCCTTTGGGACTCGGCCTTCCTGCGCTCCACGGCCTCATGGCGCAATCGCCTGTTGATCCGATAGATGTAAGCGGCCAGCGCCGAAACGGCGGCAATGACCAGGATAGCTATTCCGATCAATGCATACAGCCAGTTCAGGTCCGGTGGCAAAGGATGGGGATCATAGAGAAATCCCTTGAAGCTGAAATCCGCTTTCATCATGCCCAGCTCGGCATAGACCTCGACAATATGACGCCAGCGGCCGGGGTTCATGTAGCCGATCTCCACCAGCAGCACTTGCAGCAGCGGCTCCATCTGCCGGGCTTCGAAGCGCAGATGCTCCAGGCTGTGACGCTGGCTGTAGCGGGAATAGATCAGCTGCACCAGCTCCTCCTGGTGCAGCATGGCGTAATTCCACCCCTGCAGGCTCGCATTGCGGAAACTCTTCACCATTTCCGGCTTTAACTTGAGCAGGCTCTCGGTGGTAAAAAGATTGTCGCCGTAAAAATCGATGCCCGCCGAGCGGGGTGAATAGAGCACGTACGCTTTTCCCGCTTGGCTCACTGCAAAAGGTTCATCCGTGACATAACTTGACATGGCATACACGCTTCCGGACAGAAGCTGTTCGGTGTGGAAATCGTGGGTAAGCAGGGTGAACTTGTCCGGGGAAATCCCCTCTTTGTTCAGGTAGGCGTACAGTTCGGAAGAACCGGGCTCGATCATCACCCTGCGGCCGGCCAGGTCATGAATGCTTTGCAGAGCATCGGTCTTGAGGGTCATGAGCGCCAGGGGCGAATGCTGGAAGATCACCGCCAGTACCACCAGCGGCACGCCTTTTTCGCGCAACAGCAACAGCTCGGTCGACCCGACGCCGAATTCGGCCCGGCCCTGCAAAACCCGTTGCACGGGGTCGCTCCCCGGCTGGCTGGGAATGATCTCCACGTCCAGACCGGCGTCGCGGTAATATCCCTTTTCCTTGGCCGCATAATATCCGGCGAACTGGAACTGGTGCTGCCACTTGAGCTGCAGGCGCACCTTTTCATTCGCAGCCTGGACAGGCAAGTGAAGAATACCAAGCAGAAAAATGCATATCGCCAATCGTATACAAAAACGAAGGCATAGGAACCTGTACCGCGGACCCTGGCATTTCCGGACAATTGCTATCAATTTTCGTACTTCCTTTAAATTCATTCCGAACTCCGGACCACCCGGTTTCGGCCATCGGCCTTGGCCTGATAAAGCGCCGCATCAGCGGCAGCGATCAAACGGTCGACCGTGCTCTGCCCGGTTCCCTCTGCCGTACCGATGCTGACGGTCAAGGCAACGTTCCCGGCCCTGGTTTTCACCTCAAGGGCGGCCACTTCCTGGCGAAGCCGTTCATAAAGCTCGTCGTCTTTTTGTCCGGGCAAGCCGGTGGCGATGATCAGGAATTCCTCGCCGCCGTAGCGGCCGAGATGGTCATACTCACGCAATCCGGCCTGCAGGCAGCGGGAAAAGGCGGCCAGCACTTCGTCGCCGGCCTGGTGGCCCAGGCTGTCGTTGATTTTCTTGAAATGATCGATGTCGCACATGCCGATGCTTATGCTACCCCCCTGGCGCAGCGCCCGGGCCAGCTCCCCTGATAATTGGTCGAGGATGGCGCGGCGGTTGAGAATGCCGGTCAGGACATCGTGGGTTGCCTGGTGCGCCAGGGCGGCCTGCGTTTCCAGCAGGCTGGCCTGCAGCTCCAGCATGCGCTGGCCCACCCGTATCCTGGCCAGCAGTTCAGCGTTGTCAAAGGGCTTGGCGATGTAATCATTGGCTCCCGCCTCCAACCCCTGGACAATGTCGCTTTTTTCGTCGCGGCCGGTCAGAAGAATGACATAACTGGGATTGGTTGTTTCCATTTTTCTGAGGCGCCGGCAGACTTCGGGCCCCTCCAACCCAGGCATATTCCAGTCCAGTAAAACCAACCTGGGCGCATCCGGCCGCTGCAACTCCTCCCAGGCGGCATTGCCGTCTTCGCTGACCACGGGATCATATCCCCATTTCTTTAAGATTGCGGTCAACATGCTCCGCGAAGTGAGGTCGTCCTCGGCAAGCAAGATTCTCATCCTTCATTCTCCGTCAGGCGCTCCTGTAAAAGCTGGTACTGCCGTTCCAATTCGGGCAAGAGCGCAGAGATCTCTTCAATGCCTCCGTCCCGGGATGCCTGCTCGATACGGAAGGCTGCGGCGCTGAAGGCCAAGCCGCCTACGTTCACAGCCGCGCCCTTGATGGAATGAGCCTGGCCTGCCGCCGCCTTGACGTCACCGGCGCCAATGTGTTTTTTCAGTTCAAGAAGCTGCCTGGGCATATCTTTCAGAAAAGCGGCCGTGATCTCCCTGACTAGGTCCTGGTCGCCCATCAGCCGCTCAATGAATGCCCGGCGGTCAAAGACAACAGGTTTGGTTTGCGCGTCAGGCTTTATTTCCGCACCCGGCTGTTTTCGCTCCGGCCCGAGCCACCTGTCGAGGATGCCGGCCAGAGACTTTGGAGAGATCGGCTTGGGAATGTAATCGTCCATGCCGGCCGCAATACAGCGCTCGCGGTCGCCCTTCATGGCATGGGCCGTCATGGCAACAATGGGGATGCCGGGATTGAGGACCGCGGTTTTCCCTGAACGGATGGCGATAGTGGCCTCAAAGCCGTCCATGACCGGCATCTGCACATCCATGAACACAAGGTCATAGACAATCGATTCCAGCGCTTTGATGGCCTCGCTGCCGTTGCCGGCGATGTCGGCGCTAAAACCCAGTTTTCCCAGAATGCCCTGGGCCACCTGTTGATTGGTGAGATTGTCTTCGACAAGCAGGATGCGCACCTTGAGGCGGCGTGCTTCGCTGATGGTATGTCGGGTGATCAGGGAAACTTCCGAAGCGCCGGCCTCTGCGACAGCGACGCCGATGACGGTGGCCAGGCAATCGTACAATTGCGACTGCTTGACAGGTTTTGTCAGGTAAGCGGAGAAACCGACCCCTTCCAGCCGCTTGGCGTCCCCGCGCCTGCCCATGGAGGTCATCATCACCAGGATAGTGTCTCGCAGATCGGGATCAGACTTGATGGACTTGCCCAGGGATTCGCCGTCCATTTCGGGCATCTGCATGTCCAGCACGGCAATGCGGAAGGGATCGCCCTGGGCATGGGCGGCGCGCAGCAACTCCAACGCCTGGGATGCGCCTTCGGCCTGGGCATGGCGCGCCCCCCAGGAAGTCAGTTGTTCCGACAGGACCAGGCGATTGGTGGCATTGTCGTCAACGATCAGGACGCGCTCGCCTTTAATTATTCCCTGGCGCAGATCCATGCCCCGGTCGCGCCGCGGCTGCTTGCCCAAGACGGCCGTGAACCAGAATGTAGTTCCACGCCCTTCGACGCTGTCAATGCCGATTTTGCCGCCCATGGCTTCGACCAGGCGCTTGGAAATGGCCAATCCCAAACCGGTGCCGCCGAAACGGCGGGTGGTAGAAGCGTCGACCTGTTGAAACGCGTTGAACAGTAGGCCGATCTTTGCCGCGGGGATGCCGATGCCCGTGTCCCTCACTTCTACGCGAATTTTTATCCTGTCGGTGCTTTGCGAATCGAACTTGACCTCGATGATGACTTCGCCGCGGGCGGTGAACTTGATGGCGTTGCTGCCCAGGTTGATCAGTATCTGGCGCAGGCGTCCGGGATCGCCCCTGAGGAACGTCTGCACTTCGGGATCGACGCGGCAGATGAATTCAAGGTTCTTTTCGTGGGCGCGCATGGCCAGCAGTTCCGCCGCGTCCTCAATGGTCGCGCGCAAGTCGAAATCGATGGTTTCCAGTTCCAGCTTGTCGGCCTCGATCTTGGAAAAGTCAAGGATATCGTTGATGACTTCCAACAGGGCTTCGCCGCTCAAACGCACCGTCTCGGCATAACGGCGCTGTTCAGCCGACAGGTCGGTGCCCAGCAGCAGCCCGATCATGCCGATGACGCCGTTCATGGGCGTGCGGATCTCGTGGCTCATGTTGGCCAGGAACTGGCTCTTGGCGATGTTGGCCGCCTGGGCCTCGACGGCCAATTGGTTGGCCCGCTGGTTGGCCTGCTGAAGTTCTTCGAGCAGGCGCTTCATCTCATTCTCGGCGGCTTTTTGCTCGCTGATGTCGCGCAAAATTCCCACGGCGTGCCAGACCCCCCTGACCTGGACTGCGGAGAGCGACAGGGACACGGTGATTTCAAGGCCCTCCTTGCGCAGCCCCTGCAATTCAATGGTCTGGCCGATCGCCGCCCCCCGTCCGGTGCGCAGGAACCCGGGAAAAGCGGCGTGGTGGGCTTCGTGAAAACGCTGCGGGGCGATCAGGTCATGAAGACTGGCACCGATCACCTCGGAACGGTTGTAGCCGAAAATCCGCTCGGCGGCGGGATTCCAGAAGGTCAGCCTGCCTTGGTCATCCATCATCAGGATGGCATCCCGGGCCGAAACGGTGATGGCCTGCAAATTCGCCTGGCTCTCCAGCAGTTTTTGGTCGATTTCGACCTGTTCTTTATAAAAATTGACCTGCTGCCTTCTCCAGAGCAGGGCCAGGCCGGTGCCGGCACCCAGGAGCAGAACGGAAATTAAAATGACAATCAGGCGCAATCGCTCAGCCAACGGTGCGAACACCTCCACTGGATCAATGCGCGCCTCCAGGAACCAAGGCGAGTCGGGAATAGAGCGCAGGACTGCGATCACCGGCATCCCCCGATAGTCCAGACCTTCCATAATGCCTTCACGGCCCAGCACCGCCATGACAGAGGGAATGTTTTTACTGCTCAAGTGAATGCGCAGATTGAGGGTAGTGTTTTTTTGAAACTTGAGTTCATTCAGATAGAGTACGTCGTTACCATCGCGGCGGATGAGCAGCGTCTCGGCCGTACGGCTGGGCAAGGGCCAGCGCTTGATGAAAGGATAAAGATAAGTGGTCGGATCGATGCGCAAGACCAGGATAGCCAACGGTCCGTTGCCATCCCCGCGTTCGAGGATGGGGACAAGTATTTTCAAATATATTTTCTGATTCTCTTCATTCCAGTAGAAATCCTCAAAAACCACTTTTCCCGAACGCAAGTTCGCTACCGAGTTCAAGGAAACATAGGAAACAATGCGCTCCTCTCTTTCAGGAATGACCATTTTTTTAATAAAGGCGTCATCCAGCAGCATGACCCGCTCATAATTCCGCGCCATCTGGAAATGGCTCAGCCATATGCGGATTTGACTTTGGGCTTCCTGATCCTCCGGTTTTTCTATATAGCGCCGTACCAGGCCGGAAAAAATACTGTTGCGGAAGAAAACCTGAGCATCACCCAGCCGCTCCCGCCGCCAATTTACCAATTCGTTCACCTTCAATTCGACAATGGTGGTCAGGTTGCGTTCGGCTTCAGAGCGAAAGTGGGACTCGTAGTTCCGGTAGAAAAAGAAACCGGCCGTGATGATAACAGCGGCCAGCAAAAAAAAAATCATCAGGTAAATGGCTCCCGACCTTCTTTTTATACCAGCATCCTTGTTCATGCCTTATCCTCTTTTTTTGCCTGCATCATTTTACGCCTAGCAAAACCAATTTTTCACCCGGAAGCAATGAAGGCCATTGGAAATTTAAAACGAAAAACCGTGCCGGCGGAGCGGTCCAATTCAATAGAACCATTGAGCTGCTTGCTCAGCATCTTGATCAGCCGCAGTCCCAGGGCTTCCGATTTCTCCCAGTCCAAAACTGCAGGCAACCCTACTCCGTTGTCGGCCACAGTCAATGTGAGCATGCCGCCTTCATGCTTCACCGAGACAGCGATTTCACATTTACCCGCCCCGGAACAATGTTTGTCTCCGGGGAAGGCGTGCTTGTAGGCATTGGTGATCAACTCGTTCAGGATCAACCCGCAGGAAACGGCGATATCCAGGTCTACCATCACTCCCGCCGCCTGCACAGAGAAGCGGATATCTCGCTCCGCTCCGAATTGGGCGCGAGTATGGGAGCTCATGGCTTCGATATAGTTCTGTAGGTCGATCCTGGCCAGATTCTCAGATTTATGGAGACTTTCATGCACCATAGCAATAGAGCGTATCCTGCCTTCTAATTCCTGTAGTAAAGGTTTGAACTTTTCATTGCCGGCCTTGATCTCCTGCATCTTGATCAGACCGATGATGGTCATCAGGTTGTTCTTGACGCGGTGGTGCACTTCTTTCAGCAGCACTTCCTTCTCGGCCAGGGATTTTTTTAGATTTTCCTCAGCTTGTTTGCGCTCGGTGATGTCAACTGAAAAACCGCCAAGGTAATCAGGTTTTCCTGATTCTCTGTGAATTGGAAATTTTATCGATGAGAAAACTCTGCCATTGAGTCTTTCTTCCGCAGTAACGCTGATGCCTTTTTTCAGAACTTTCCGATCATCTTCGGCCACAATTTTAGCGAGTTCCGGGGGCAAAAGATCATACAAATCCTTACCAATCAATTCGCTAGTCGGTTTGCCAAATACATTTTCAAAACTCTTACTCAATTTACTAAATGCATGTTTTTCATTTTTAACATATACAAGCACTGGACTGGCAGCCAGAAACTGGCTGAATATTCCCTCACTTTCCCTCAACGCTTCGAGCGCAGCTTCCTTTTGGGACTCCATCCGCTTGCGTTCTATAGCGTGATGGACCGTGCGGCGAAGAATTTCGGGTGTCAACGTATTCTTGGTCAAGTAGTCCTGTCCTCCGGCTTGCACCGTTCGCAATGCCAGGACGTCGTCATCCAGGCCGGTTATTGCCACGACCGGGAGCTTGGGGTGCTTTTTGGCTACCGTGGTGATCGTGTCCAGCCCCTGGCTGTCACAAAGCCCCAGGTCGAGTAAAACCAGATCAATGCCGCTGCGCTCCAGGCGTGCCAGGCAGGCGGCCAGGCAAGCCACGTTTTCCAATATGATATTGGGCTGGTCACGGAGCATCTCCTGCACCAGGCGTGCGTCCCCAGGGTTGTCCTCGACCAATAGCAGGTGGATCGGGACAATGGAAGCGGGAATGGTCTGGTCAGGTTTCATTGGTTCCTCCCGGCTCCGGATATTCCTTTCCTGACTTCATTCAATTCGCTCCATTTGGCAGCTTCACAATGGTCAGCCAGAAATCTTCTACCGAGCGCACGACTTTCATGAACTGGCCGAGATCGATGGGTTTGGTGATGTAGCAGTTGGCATGAAGGTTGTAGGACTTCAGGATGTCTTCCTCGGCGCTGCTGACGGTCAGGATCACCACCGGTATGCGCTTGAGGTCATTGTCCATCTTGATTTCGGCCAGGACCTGACGGCCGTCTTTTTTCGGAAGATTCAGGTCGAGCAGGATCAGCTCCGGTCGCGGTGAGTTCGCGTATTTGCCTTCTTTATGGAGAAAAGCCATGGCCTCCTCGCCATCGGAAACGTGATGCAACGTGTTGCGGATCTTGCTGTCCTTCATGGCCTCCCTGGCGAGCCGGGCATCGCCTTCATTGTCTTCTACCAGAAGGATGTCGATCAATTTACTGTTGTTTTGTTGCGGCATTGTCGTTCTCCCTTATTATCATATTTTATTTTCTATGCTTGGCCATCGACCGGCAGGGTAAAGAAAAAGTTCGTTCCCTTTCCCGGCTCGGACTCCACCCATATCCGCCCGCCGTGGCGTTCGATGATACGCTTGCACAAGGCGAGACCGATCCCGTTGCCCGGGTATTCCTGCTTGCCGTGCAGGCGCTGAAAGATCGTGAACAGGCGCTCGAAATGCCGGGGCTCGATGCCGATACCGTTGTCCCTGACTTTGAAGGTCCAGGATTCAGGCTGCTCCGCGTTGCGCTCGGCACTCAGGTGCACGCGCGGCGGCTCATCCGGTTTGTGGAACTTGATGCTGTTGCCAATCAGGTTCTGGAAGACCTGAGCGATCTGGGGACGGTCTCCCTTAAGCAGAGGCAATTCGTCGTTGCTGACCAAGGCGCCGGTCTCATGGATCGCGGCCTGCAAGTTTTTCACGGCCTCGCCCAGCGCCTCATGGGCGTCGAACCGTTCCGGGGGCCTGCCGCGGGTCGTGACGCGCGAATATTCAAGCAGGTCCCGGATCAACTGCTGCATGCGGTTGGCGCCATCCACGGCGTAGCCGATGAAATCTTTGGCGTCCTGGTCGAGTTTGTCCAAGTAGCGTTTCTCCAGAAGCTGTGTGTAACTCGACACCATCCTGAGCGGCTCCTGCAGGTCGTGCGAGGCCACGTAAGCGAACTGTTCCAACTCCTTGTTGGAGCGCTCCAAATTCTCGTTAAGTGCCTTTAGCTGTTTCTCGGCCTCACGTATTGGAGTCACGTCGAGGTTGGTTGATTGAAAGCCGATGATTTCGCCAACATCATTGCGCATACTCGTGGCGAGCCCGCGTGAGAAAAATGTCGTTCCATCCGTGCGCTGTGCCAGGAATTCGCCCTCCCAGGTGTCATGCGCAGCAAGAGCTTCCAGCACCGGTGTCGCATCCGCCGGTTTGGCGAAGAACGACGCGACACTCTTACCGATGGCGTTTTCCTTGGCGGCATACCCCCACATGTGCAAGAAGGCAGGATTGACGTGGGTAATTACGCCGTTCTTGTCGGCGACGCTCTGTGAGGCGATCGAGTCCTCGAACACCTGATTTTTGATGCGGAGAGCATCCTCGGCCTGTTTGCGCTCGCTGATGTCCCAGAAGATGCCAAGCACACCCACGATCTCACCGTTCGCGCCTCTGACCGGCGTCTTGATCGTGTTGACCCAGGTCTCCCTGCCTTCCTGAAAGTATCTCTCTTCAAGTTCTTCGCTCTGCCCGGTCTCCATAATCCTGACGTCGTCCGCATGGTACTTGGCTGCGAGTTCCGGCGGGAACAAGTCGGTGTCCATCATGCCCACCACTTCCTCGGGTCGGAAACCGAAATCACGGGCGAGGTTCTCGTTGATCGAGATCCACCTGTAATTTCGGTCCTTCATTAATATCTTCTGCGGAATGTTCTCGACGAGCGTTCGGTACCGAGCCTCGCTCTCGCGCAGTTTGTCCTCCGTCAGCTTGCGTTCGCTGATGTCCAGGCAGGTGCCTACCATCCGAAGTGGCTTGCCGTCTGAATCGGTTATGACCCGGCCACGGGCGTTGATATCACGCCACCCGCCATCGCCAAGCTTCACCCGGTAGTCAGTTTCGTAAGGCTTGTCCTGGGCGAGTGCCGCGGTGACGTCCTGCTGGATGCGTTCACGGTCGTCGGGATGGAGTTGGTCAACAAATTGCGCAAAGCGAACGATCTGCTCGGGCACGACAGCGAATAGCCGATAGAACTCCGCAGAGGCTGTGATCTCGTCCTTGACGGCATCCCATTCCCAGCTTCCCAGGCGCGCTACCGCTTGGGCCTCGATGAGAGCTTCCCGGTTCTCCCTGAGTTCCTCGGTCCGCTCATTGACCAGTTCCTCGAGATGGTCGCGGTGCTTCTCCAACTCGAGTTCGGCCAGTTTGCGCACGTCGATGTCCTGAAACACGCCACGAACTTTTACGATCTTTGCATTCTCGCGAATTGCCTCGCCTACCGCCCGGACCCAGAGCCGTTTTTTCTTGGCGGTGATCAGTTGCAGTTCGACGTCGAACGGATGGCCATTATCGATCGCGCCGCTGACGGCCGCGGAGATCACAGGAACGGCTTCGGGAGCATAGAAGTTGATTGCGGACTCGAGTTCGGGCCGATAGTCCGGTCCAACTTCGTGGATCTGGCGCACAACGTCGGTCCAGTTCAGCTCGTTCTTTTCGAGGTCGATCTCCCAGCCACCCACTCGTGCCAGCCGTCCGGTCTCGTCAAGGAGGTGCTTGCTGCTTTGGAGTTCTGCGGTCCGCTCGGCAACGAGACCCTCCAGGTGGTCACGGTAGCGACGCAACTCTTCTTCGGCCTGTTTGCGCTCGGTGATGTCCACCATGCTGCCGAGGATGTCCTTGGGATTGCCCTGTTCATCCCTGGTGAGTTTCAGTTCGTCATACATCCAGAGCCAGGAGCCGTTCTTGTGCTGAAATCGATATTCGTGCTTGTGGAAGCCGTGCTCGAAGAGCTGAGCGAGTCCTGCAAAAATATGGGGAGCATCCTCGGGATGGATCTTGCTTGCCCAGAAGCCCTTTTGCAGGAAATCAGCGGTTTTGTATCCAAGAATAGGTTCAATATTGTTGCTGATGTAGGTTGCATCGAAATCACCGAAAGCTTCACATCGATAGAGAAGATACGAGCTCACTTTGAGCAGAAGATCAATCTGATCCAAAGAATGTTGAAGCTGGGCCTGCGCCTGCTTGCGCTCGCTGATATCAATACCCATGCCGATGAGACGGGGCGTGCCTTCGATTTCCGCACTGAGTCCAGTAAAGAGATAGGGCGTTCCATGACCCGATTTGTGCAGTATCTCGGCCTCTACCGTCGCTTCGCCGGTCTCAGCGACCTTCTGCATGCCCGCGACAATGCGCTGCCGGTCCTCGCCCGTAAAGAGATCGAGGGCGTTCATCACGGCGATCTCCTCACCGCTGTAGCCGGTGATGCGTTCAAAATTGGCATTCCAGCGCACGAATTGCCCCGTGAAATCGAGCGTGTAGAAGATCCCCGGCATGCTGTTGACGATGGCGGCGCTCAGCTTTTTTTCTTGAGTAAGATCGTCGGACGCATTGACCGTAGCGCCTATTTTGGAGCGCGTGGTTTTAAAGCTCTGGGCTTCACTCTCCAGCAAGGCGATGCGGCGGCGTGGGGTTTTATTCTCGCGGTCGAGTTCTGCCGTTTCCTTGTGACCCTTGGGAACTTTTCCCACTTTCGGTCGGTGTCTACGGCTGTCGGGAACAGGCGTTTTTCGAGTTTTATCTTTTACGTTCATCGTTCTCTCCTCATGGGAACAGCGATCACCTTTACCATATTGATCGCCCTCATTTATTCTTGTCGCTCCTGGGTATGATGAGGCTGAACCGGGTTCCGGCCTTGCGGCTGATCTTCAACTTGGTCTGCAGTTGATCGGTCAGAATCATGACCAGGTGCATGCCCAGGGATTTCTGCGTGCTGGACTTGAATCGGGAGGGCAGGCCAATGCCGTTGTCGGCGACTGTCAATTCATACGTAGGGGCACGGCGCGCCGTGCCCCTATCTGGGATTGCGCCCATATCTTCTATAGGGGCGTAAAATTTTACGCCCCGACGTTCTTGCAATGAAATGCGTATTTCCCCCCGCCGTCCCTCCGGGAATGCATGCTTCAGGGCGTTGCTGACCAGTTCGTTGACGATCAGCCCCAGCGGCATCGCCATTTCAATATTTAAAAATAACTTGTCTAATTTGTAGGTGGCGACAATGCGCTCGGCGGCTACTTGGTACGAAGCAAAAAGCGTTTCGGTCAGCGTCCGCAGGTATTCGTCGAAAGCGATCTCTGACAGGTTTTGCGAACTGTACAGCCTTTCGTGGATCAGGGCGATGGAGCGAATGCGGTCCTGGCTGTCCCGGAAAATTTCTTCCAGGGATTTCCCGGTGGCCTGGCTGGCCTGCATGGTCAGCAGCCCGGAAATGATCTGCAGGTTGTTCTTGACCCGGTGGTGGATCTCCTTCAGCAGCACCTCTTTTTCCTTCAGCGAGTTGTGGATCTGCGCCTCGGCCTGCTTGCGATCAGTAATATCGCGTATGATCGTGGAAACCCAGAATTCACTTGCCGTGGGGATCGCTGAAACAGCCATCTCGATCGGGAACTCATGGCCGTCCTTATGCTTCGCGATAAACTCGATCACTTTGCCGCTGGAAGCCTTTACACCAGGCTTCCTGAATTCATCGATTACCTTTTTAAATTGCGGTTGGACTCGCTCCGGCATGAGCAGTTCAATCGCCTTGCGCCCCATGGCTTCGGCTTTGGAATAGCCGAACACCCGTTCCGATGCAGGATTCCAGTATGAGATTCTTCCTTTGCCGTCTTTCAGAATGACCGCATCCGGGGCCGAGTCGGTTATGACTTGCAGCTTCTCTTCGCTTTCTTTCCGGGCCTTGTCCGTTATGATGCCATGCATTGCCAGGCCGAGATCGAAGGCTACCTCGAGAAGCAACCCTGTCTCGTCGTCGTCGATCTTTGTGCCGGCCATGAGGTAGATACCGAGCGTACCGAATTTTTCCTTGCCGTGCCGGATCGTCACAATACAGGATTGGCTATGACCCAGAGTCTCCGGCAGCGGGCACTCGCCGCATTCTGGATGTGAGTTGAATACTGTGATGCCGTTTTCAGCTGACCGCGCTTTCGCAAAGCATTGTGGAATCAGGCCTTGGCAAAGTCTCTCCTTGAACAGTTCGAAGCTCTCGCCCCAGCCCGCTTGGGCCACGAGTGATATCGGGCCATCATGGCTGTTCAAGGCGATCCAGGCCGCGCGGTAGCCGTCTGTTTTGACCAGCAGCGCGCAGGCCTGCTCAATGAGCAGCGCCGGATCCTTTTCGCGTACGATAAGCTGGTTGATGTTGCGAATGGTGCGCAACAGGCGATTGAGATGGTGCTCACGCTCCTGTGATTTTTGTCGTTCGACTACTTCGGCCGCCAGCGCGGCCGTGCGCTCCGTGACCCTGGCCTCGAGCTGCTCGTTGAGGACGCGCAACTCGTCGCGGGCGCGCAGCAGGTCGCCGTTGCGGTTCACCGCGTTCTCGTATGTGGAAAGCAGCAGGTCGAGGATCTGCAACCGGTCGGCGGTGATGAAGAACCGTTGCCCGGCGAAGAAGATGTTGATGCCCATCTCGCTGGACGAATCCTTGCGGATTTCCAGGTTGGTGAGTACGTTCTGCACCCGCGCCAGCAAAGCGCCATCTTCGTAGGGCTTGCACAGGAAATTGTTGGCGCCCGATTCGAGCCCCTGGATCACGTCGCGCGGGTCGCTGAGCGAGGTGAGCAGGATCACCGGTATGTGCCGCAGCGTTTCGTCGGCGCGCAGCTTCTTGCAGAGGGTATAACCGTCCATCTCGGGCATGACGATATCCGAAATTACCAGATCGATCGCGCCCGCCTTGGCTGCCGCGAATCCTTCCTTGCCGTTGGTTGCGACAACGACCGCGAAGCCCGACTCTTCAAGCAGGAAACGCAGCGCTTCGCGCTGGGTGGGGCTGTCCTCGACCACGAGTATCTTCACTGTCTTCTGCGCCGCCTGGGGAATATTAGCCATGGTTCCTCTCCTTGCTCGCATCGTCCCTGACCGCGCTGGTCAGGAACTCGGCGATCTTGTGTGGCGGCAGCACGAAACGGGCTGCGCCCAATTTTATGGCCTCGGCCGGCATGCCGAACACAACGCAGCTGTCCTGGTCCTGGGCGACGGTGAGCGCGCCTTCATCGGCCATGAGCTTGAGCTCCTCGGCGCCGTCCCGGCCCATGCCGGTCAGGAGCACCCCGACGGCCCGGCGGCCGAAGCGCTCGGCCACGGAACGAAACAATACTCCCACCGAGGGCCGCAGGCTGTTGCGCGGCTCGTCCTGGGTCGTCTGCATTTCGCCCCGCGAGCCGACGCTCAGGTGCAGGTCATCGGGCGCAACGTAGACATGGCCGGGGCGCGGCATCTCCCCGTCACGGGCCACGTGCACCGGCAGGCCGGAAGCCGCATCCATCCACTCGGCAAAGCCGGCCGTGAAACCGGCGGCAATATGCTGGACCACGAGGATCGGTGCCGCAAAAGCGGGTGACAAGCCCGACAGGATCTGCAGGATAACGGGGGGACCGCCGGTAGAGGCGCCGATGGCGACGATCTCCGCATCGTGGCCGAGGATATCGTGCTCCAGCGGCTCGGCAACGATTGCTGGCGTGGCAGAAGCTTTCGGGTGCCAGCGCTTGACCACCTTGACCTCGGCCATCAACTTGAGGGTGGTGATGATCGCGGTGGCCTCCTCATCGGCATCGTGGTCGCCAAAGCCTCTGGGTTTCTTCAACACCGCGAGTGCCCCCGCTTCCAGGGAACGCATGGCCGTGTGCACCTGGTTGAATTGCGTGCTAGCCGTGCAGACGACGATGGGCAGCGGATGCGAAGCCATGATCCGTCGCGTCGTCTCCAGACCGTCGATCCCGGGCAAATGAATATCCATGAGAACCACGTCGGGTCGAAGCCTGGCCACAAGTGTCAGCGCCTCTTCCCCATTGGCCGCCGTGCCGCAGACCCGGATCTGCGGATCGGTCTCGAGGATGTAGACCAGATAGTCCCGTATCGTTTGAGAGTCTTCGACGACAAACACGTTAATCATTGTTGTTTTTCCGGGCTGAGGTTCATAGTAATCTCCGTACGATCTCGAGCAGGTTGCCCTGGTCGAAATCGCTCTTGACGATGTAGGCGTTGGCGCCGACTTCGATGCCGTATTCGCGATCCTGCTGCGAGGCCAGCGCCGTGACCAGCACCACCGGCAACGCGCCGAGCTTCTTGTCGGCGCGGATCCTGGCGGTAAGCTCGAAACCGTTCAGGCGTGGCATGTCGATGTCCGAGACCAGCAGGTCGAAGGGTTCGATCTTGAGCATGGTCAGCGCCTCCATGCCGTCCACGGTGGCCTTCACCTCGTAGCCGGCGCCTTCGAGGATGCTTTTCAGCAGGGTGCGGGCGGTGATCGAGTCCTCGGCGATGAGCAGTCGCGTACGCCGCGCGGCGACTCTGTCGGGACCAGCGGCGACCGGCCCCGGTGCCCCGGCCGTGCGTGCCGCATCCAGGAGGTCGACGATGTTGAGGATGGGGATGATGGCGCCGCAGCCCGCTTTGGCGGCGCCGGCGATGTTGCGCACGCGGGCCAGCTGCCGGCCCAGGCTTTTGACCATCACCTCCTGTTCGCCGAGCACCTCTTCGACCAGGAATGCCACCTGGCGATCGCCGGCGCGCACCACCACCAGCGGTTGGGCTGCACTGTCCTCTCGCCGGTCGGGCCCGGAGAACGCCAGTATGTCCCGCAGGCGCACCAGCGGCACTACGAGCTCGCCCAGTCTGAAGGTCCGGCGGTTGCCGATCGTCTTGATCTCGTCGGCTTTGACCCGGCTCACGCGCACGACGCTGGCGGTCGGGATCACGAAGCGCTGGCCGCCGACGGCGACGAACACGCCGCGGAAGGTCGCCAACGACAAGGGCACGAGCAGGCGGAACGCCGTGCCGGCGCCGGGCGTCGAGGAAACCGTGATCATGCCGCCGAATTTCTCGACCTTCTCGCGCGCGATGGCCAGGCCAAGGCCCCGGCCCGACAGGTCGGTTATGATCGGGCTGGTCGACAGCCCGGAGTGAAAGACGAGCCCGATCGCCTCGTCCACGGACGAACGGTCCGCCGCGTCGGCCGCGACAAGACCCAGATGGACAGCGGCTTTCCGAACCTTGGCGGCGTCAATGCCGGAGCCGTCGTCGGCCACGATGATCTCGACCCGGTTGCCCTCGACCGCCTTCAACGTGATCGTGACCGACCCGCAGCCTGGTTTTTCCAACTTGCGCCGTGCCTTGAGCTTCTCGATGCCGTGATCGATGCAGTTGCGCAGCAGGTGCATGATCGGGTCCTTGAGCTCATCGAGGACCCGGCGATCGATCTCGATGTCCTCCCCGCTGATGGTGAGGTCGGCCTCCTTGCCTTGCTCCCGCGCCAGCTCGCGCACGACCTTGGGCAGCGGGCCGAAGAGGTAGGAGCAGGGGAACAGGAGAACCTTCTTGGTTTGCGCGAGGATCCTGTCGGCGCTGGCCGCAAGTGAGAGCGCATCCTGGTGCGCGGTCGCGGCCAGTTTCCCGAGCGAGTTCTCGAGTGCCCTGGTGTACAGCCTCTCTGACTCCAGAAGCTCGGCCGCCATGGCTTCATGGCTCTGGCGCCGTCGAACCGCATGGCGGTCGCGGCGCCGGCTCCAACTCCCAAGATCGTCAGCAAGGGCGCGAAGCTCGGCGGTGCGGTTGCTGGCGGCGATCCTGGCGCCGACCAACTCCTCGGCCTCGACCAGGATGGCGCCGAGCTTCTCCGTGGAGACGCGGACAGTATCCGGCGCGGGCGAGCCGGCATTGAGCGGTACTGCTGGCGGAACCGGCGGTGCTGGCATCGGGGGTGCCATGACAACTGCGGTTTTTTCAGCGTACTGGCCGGTTGTCTCCCAAACGACGTTCTGGAGCGCCGCCAGCGCCTGCTGCTCTTTTTTCGAGTCCTGCGGGGACGGCGGGGCGCCCGGATTGGCGCACAAGGACGCCAGAACGCCAAGCCCTTGATGAATGGTGTCGAGCGTTTCCGTGGACAACGCGAGCTCTTCCTCTTTCATAGCCGCAAAAATGCTCTCCAACGCCAGGCATAGCGCCTCCACCCCGGTGAGACTCACCGATCGTGCCGCGCCCTTGAAGGAATGAACTTCGCGAAAGATGCTCTCGACGAGAGGCGTACGCCCGGCGCTGCCGGCGTGCTCGATGGCCAGCAGGCCGGTGCTGATTGCTTCGAGGTGCTCGGCTGCCTCGACCCGGAATGTTTCCCGCAGCCGCGCCAGGAATTCTTCCTTCTTGTCCATGCCTTCCTTTTGCCCCGTCTCAGCTTTCGATGCGCTGCCGCTCGCCCAGGCTCTTCAGCCGTCCACCGAGCTCCTGCAGGCTTCGCGCCGACACCTCGAGCTGCCTGGTGGCCGCCATGTTCTGGGTGGCCGCCTGGCGGATGTTGGCGAGGGCCGAGGCGATCTGATCCATGCCCGCGAGCTGCTGCTGGCTCGACGCGGCGATTTGGGTGGCGGCCTGCGCCGCATTACCGACGCTGCCCGAGAGGGTACGGATCGACTCGCCCGCGTCCGTGGCCTGCTTGACTCCGGCGGCCACGGCCTTGGTCCCCTGCTCGGTGGCCATGACCGCTGCGCTCGTGGCTTTCTGCACCTCCATCAGGATGGTGCGCACCTGGGTGGTCGCCTGCCGCGACTGCTCGGCCAGGCTGCGCACTTCCTGGGCCACCACGGCGAACCCTTTGCCGAATTCACCGGCGCGGGTCGCCTCGATGGCGGCGTTGACCGCCAGCAGGTTCGACTGCTCGGCCAGGTCGTTGACCGTGGCGATGATCTCGCCGATGGCCTGGCCCTGCTCCGAGAGACGCACCACGCTCTCGGCGATCGACTCGATCTGCTCGCGAATGTGGTTCATGCCCTCGAGGGTCTTGCTGACGGCCTGTCGGCCCGTCTCGGAAACGGCGGCCGCCTTCTGGGCGGCTTCCTCCACCGTCTTTGCTTTCTGGTTGGAAAGGTGGGCGGTCTGCTTGACCTCCTCGGCCGTGGTGGAGGTTTCGCTCACGGCGCTGGCGGTCTCGGCCGCGCCGGCGGCGACCTGGGAAACCGTGGCCAGGATCTCGGTCGACGAGGAGGCGAGAATGCCGAAGCCGTTTTGCAGCTCCTTGTTCAAACTGCGCAGGTTGTCGATCATGGTTCGCAGGGCCTGCTGCATCGCGCCGACCTCGTCCGAGCGCTTCTCGTCCTCGATGCGCACGGTCAGGTCGCCGGCGGCGACCCGCTCGGCGACGCCGGTGACCGCCCGCAGCGGAGCCGCGACCAGGCGGTTCATCAGCCACACCATGAAGAAGCTTGAAACAAGGGCTAGCGCGGCAATGAATGCGAGAATACGCAAGGTGTCGCGCAGTCGCACCTGGGACTGGTCCACGACTGCGGCCATGTCGGCATCCAATCTGTTGGTTAATTCCTCGATCTTGTCGCGCAGCTTGTTCACGAAATCGGATAGGGTCCCGGAAGCCAGTGCCCGCGCCTCCTCCAACCGGCCCTGGTCAACCAACTCCAGAGCCTTGCTCCTTTCCTCGCGGTAAGCCGCCAGTATCTGAATGGCCATGGCGAAGTCATCAATGTCATCTTTGTGGTCGCGCCTTTTCAAAATTGCTTCGATTTTCGCGGCGATTTTGTCGATCTCATCTTCTCGCGCGCTGATTTCGCGCTTGCTCGCGTCTTGATGCGCCTTGTCGGTCATACGCAGCAAATCCAGCATGTCGGCCCGCTGGCGATTCATGTGGCTTTCGATTCTCAACATTTCGAGCGACCCCCTGAACTCCTCATCGACCAGGCGTCGCTGGGACCGATCCAGGCCGGTTATCCCTTCGTAGGCGACGGCAATGACGATGCTGAGTAACATTAGGATCATGCCGAACCCGAGCAATAATTTCGACCGCGTTTTGAGATTTTTGAACCAACTCATGTCTCCCCTCCTTACTGACCGAAGTCAGTCCCTTCACTTGATCGTCTGTTCATTGACCTTGAGGTCCGCGTCTGCGAGCAGCCGGGCGCCGTCGAGCACGGTCAGCATTTCGTCGGTCACCCCCTTGAAAAACCGCTCGCGCCTGCCGGTGAGCGTGGGCAGGCCTGCCTGCCGGTCCGGCACGGCCACGGAGCGGATCCTTTCGATGGAGTCCGCAAGCAGGCCGAATTCGTCGTCGCCCTCCCGCAGGACGATGATCCGGTTGAGTTCCGTGAGGCCTTTGGCCGGCAGCTCGAAGAACTTGCGCAAATCGATGATCGCCAGGATGCGGCCGCGCAGGTTCATCACGCCGGCGACAAAGGGCGGCGTGCAGGGCACGGTGGTCAGATCCTTGAGCGCGCAGACCTCGCGGATATAACAGGTCTCGACGCCATAGGTCTCCCCGGCCAGGGCGAAGGCCAGGATCTCGAGCCGCACCGCGTCGTCCGGCTTGACGGCGGGCTTGGCCGCCGCTCGGGCGCGCGCCTCGAGGATGCGCTGGGTCTCTTCCGGGCCTTGATGAAATCCTGCGGAGGAGGCGTCTGCCGCGGCCGCAAGGCGGCGATGGATCGCTTGCCAATCGATTGTGCTTGCCGGCATGGTTTAGGCTCCTGTCATGGCCCGGACCGATTCCACGAGCCGGCCGCAGGTCATGCCGTCGGAATCGGGCACGATCTCATCCTTGCTCCTGGCTGCAAGAAGCTCGAGGGCGATCGCCAGGTGGCGCCTGGATTCCTTGTCCTTGCCCAATTGTTTGTAGAGACCGGCCAGGGCATGATGGGCAAGGATGAAATCCTGGTCGAGGTAAAGGACCTTGCCCAGCGCGGCGATCGCGTCTTCAACATGGCCGAGCTCCTGGCAGATCACTGCAGCAAGGAGATAAGCGGCGGCGTTGGTGGGCTCGGCCGCGATGGCGTCCCGGCACGACGCGAACGCCTCCTCGAGCCGGCCCTGGTCGGCGCAGGCCCGGGCCAGCACCAGGGGGTTTTCGCGGGGCGGCGCGGCCGTGGGCATGATCGGCAGGGCAGGAGCGACCGGTACGATCGTCACGGGAACCTCATCCTGAGCGGTGAATGCAGCCTCGGGGGCCGTAACTGGGGGTGCGAGGAGGGGGGGGACACGATCGGGCCAGGATGCTTTGCGGGTCGGATGAGAGGCCTTGCGAAAGAGAATGACCCCGTTATTGTTTTCCACGGCGAACATCGGGAACAGGGTGGTGCTGGCCTCGGCGGGGTTGACCAGAAGACAGCCCCCCTCCACCAGGCAGCGATGCAGCGCCGCCACGACCCGGCGCTGGTGGCCGGGAGTGAAATACATGAGGACATTGCGGCAGAAGATCACGTCCATGGCATTGGTGTGGTTGTGCAGCGAGGGAAAGACGTCTTCGGCCAGGTTGAGATAATCGAAGTGGACCAGGCTCTTGATGGTCGGATCGATTGCGAACTTCTTGTCAGGCGTCGGGGAGAAGAACCGTTCGCGCAGCCAGCCGGGGGCTCCGCGGAAAGACCATTCGGAGTAGACGCCCGCCTCGGCCTTGGCCAGGAATTCCAGGTTGATGTCGCTGGCGAGGATCGAGACGTTCCATTTGCGGTAATCCGGCAGGGCGCGGCTGCAGGCGATGGCCAGGGAGTACGCTTCCTCTCCGCTGCAGCAGCCGGTGCTCCATAAGCGCAGGGTCCGGCCCGCCTCCGCTCGTTGGGCAATGAGCGGAGGCAGTATCTCGTTTTCCAGCGTCGCAAAGCTCGCCGGGTCGCGGAAGAAATAGGTCTCGCCCACGGTCAGGTGGCTGGCCAGCGTTTCGATTTGTCGGGATGTCAGATCCCCGGCCTTCAGCCAATCCAGGCAGGTATCGGGATGCTCAAAACCCAGCTTGCGTCCGGCGGCACAGAGATTGCGGGTCAGATCGGGCCAGCGCTCCTCGGGGAAGTGCAGGCCCAGACGCTCGGCGATGAGGTCGCTCAACTCCGCCAACAGCGTCCGATCCAGTTTTTCGTTCACGATCATCACCGCTCTTTTCGAGGTTTCTTCATCGCGGGACCGCGTAGTGGCGCCGCGCTGCCGGCGTGGACAACCAGGGCATGCTCGATCGCGTTTTCTTCCTCGAGGGAGAGCAGGCGCTCCAGATCGTGGATCAGGATCAGCCCGTTCGCGAGCTTCAGCGCCCCGGCAATGAACTCGAGCCGGGGCAGGATCTTGCCTGCCGGCACGAGGTTCTCCGGCTCGACTTCGGTCACCCCCCGGGTTTCATCGACCAGGAGCGCGACGGTCCGTTGGCCGGCCGCGGCAACCAGGAAGTGGTCGGAGAGGCGGATACCCCGCGGCGGGTGATGAAAGCGCCGGCGCATGTCGATGACCGGAATGACCTCGCCGGCGAGATCGATGATGCCCATGACGATCGCCGGCGCTTCGGGAAGGGGCGTGATGGCGACCGCGCGGATAGAGCGCTGCACGCGATCGAGAGCCAATGCATAGCGCTGGTCATCCAGCGCGAAGACCACCAGCGGCCGTGCCGCCGCCCCGGGCAATCCTCCCCCCGGCTGTTGGCAGATGAGGCTGCCGGGTTCCGGCAATCGGCATGTTTTATGTTTCCCGCTCATCGCTGTTTCCTCTGTGCTGTGAGAGAAAGTCGGACGCCAGGATAACGATCGATTTTTCCTTACGCATGTTTGCCGACCTTGTGTTCTCCCAGCTTGTCGACCTTTATGATCAGGTCCGATGATTTTCTGCGTAAATTGGCAATGAAATGGCAATTCGCGCACTCATTTTTTTTTGCGACATATTCGGAGCAGGCGAGAAGGACAGCGATCTCACGTTGAAGTTCTTCAACAAATCCCGCCTTCTCCGCGATCGTATCGGCATGATTGATTTTTTGCATGATTTCCTTGATGATGGCCTCCTGTTTGAGAAATACAGGGCAGATCTTTTTAAAGCGTTTTGTGAACATATTCCTCATGCAAATAAAGTACCTACAAAGACCGAGCGCTTCCGATATTCCATACTTTTAAAAAGCGAAACCGAGACTGGCTCCCAGCTGGAATCCGCCCAGCTTGATCTTGCCGGTCTGAACTTCATCGCTGGCCTGGCTGAATACGGCGGCCAGCGTGGCAAACATTTTCTTGCAAATGAAATAATCAAGGTTAGCCCCAACCTTCCAGCCCAACCCCGACCCTTTCAATGTTTCCTCCAGTGCTTCTTCCTTGAAAAAAATATAGCTCAGGCCGGCTTCTGCGCGCAGCTGCAGCTTGGCATTCAATTTGTAAACGTAACCGGCGCCGAAACTGAGCAGGGTCTGGTTGATCCGGGCCGGTTCATTGACCTCTTCAATGAGTCCATGCTGGGAAATCCAGCCGCATGCGCCCCAGACGCTGATGTTCCCGAAAACCAGCCGGGTGATCTTGACTTCGGGCATGAAGACGGCATTACCGTAAATTTGCCGGTAGCCGGGGGCGGAACTGAAAAACAGGTTGGCGCCGGCCGTGACCATGAACTTGTTTTCCGGTATGGCTTCTCCCCTGCCAACCAGGCTGAAGGAAGAAAGCATGAACATCAGCAGCAGGATCGGTTTCAAACTTGATTTATTTGTTTGTTTCATTTTCGCCTCACGTGTGTTAAATTGTCTTTTCCAGGGAGATACCCACCAGTTGCCCGGTGGTATCGTACGCCTCCACCCTGTAGGTGTAGGCCGTGTCCTCTTCCAGGTACTTGTCCTGCATCTGGAATTGGTTGTTCTGCAATTCCCCCGGGAGGACGGTTTTCAGCAGCTCGAAATCGCCGCTGCCCTTTTGGCGCAGGATGCGGTACTGGGCCATCTGCAGGCCGAAATCCTCAACCAGGAATTGGATCTGCCCGTAGTGCCGCAAAATGCTGAATGCCTGGACCGTGCGCCGTTCGACCAGCAGCTCCAACGCCACCCTGACCACGATAACGGATTTCTCGTCGGACCCGCTGGCCAGGGCGTCATCATAGGCCACCACCCTCAGGGAATGAGGGGCGACCGGATAGCTCATGGTATCCCAAACGAAAGTCAGCCGGGAACTGACATTCGAAAAATCGACCCCGGGATCTTTGAAAACAAGATCATGGGTCACCGATTGCAGTTCCTTTCTTTCTGCCGCCCCCGCTTTACTGTCGCTGGCTTGCGTCTCACGATCGGCGCTAAAGCCGGCACCCTGAATCTGCAGCGGCATCCCGCTCAATGCACAAAGGGCAACGATCGTGGGTGGCTCTTCAGGCAACCATTGCAGTCGAGCCAGAACGTAGCTTTCGCCGGCCCGGTCGTATCCAGCCAGAAGCGCCTGCCCGGTGGAGAGCCAGCATGTTTCCCCGACCTCCAGGCTGCCGGTCGGCACGGTGCTGCCCGAATTCCCGTCCCGCTCCAGCAGCTCGACCCGGTCAAGGCCGGCCTGGCTGCCGGCGATCAGGATGACGTTGTCCAGCAGGCTGACCGACCGGATGGCGTCGAATTGGCCATGATAGATTTCGGCGCTCTGCGGGAAATAGGCCTCCAGAATGTTGCCGCGCAAACCGCCGCGGCTGACGGCGCCGAGGCGCCATTGCCGGATCGTCGACGCGGACAGCAGGGACTGGTTGTCGCCGATCCAACCCAGGCGCGGCTGCCAGATGGCGAGCGGGCTTGCGCCTGCGGCCTCTGGGGCTCTTTTCAGTAGAATGGCTCCATCGGGGCCGACCTGCCATTCCAGGATGGGACGGTCGCTATCGAACAGGCCGGCCGCGCCCCGGTCGTGATTCCAGATACGCATCATCGGCACTTGGTTGGCGTTATTTATCAGGTAATATAGATTGCCCAAACCATCGGTCTGAAGGGCCGGACTGGTAGCGAAGTTGCCGACAAGCCATGCTGGGGCGGCTTCCAGCCCGATCAATGCGCCCCGCTTGAAATCGGCCAGGGCGAGGGTGTAATATTTCCCGTCATCAAGGGCTTGGGGTTCGCTGAAGGCCACGGCCAGCGCGTTGAGTTGCGGCAGCAGTTGCAGGTAGACGATGTCGACATCGGGATGGATAACGGCTGAAATCCGGCCGTTGCCGTCCAGCTTGCGGACTTTTTTATCGGCGCTCAGGAAAATGGCCTGCGCTTCATTGAAATCGAATTGCCAATTGCCGGTTTTCAGAATACGATCAGGAGGAACGGCGGCCGCAGCGTTTCTGACTTCTCTAAGCATTTTTGCCCCCGGAACCGAAAGGCTCTGGCCGCGTTCGCTTTGGGCTGCGCTGATCCGCTCCCGCAGAATGCCGTCCACATAAAATTCAACTCCAGCGATGCGGGTGTCGTCGCTGACGTCGGCCTCGACCGTGATCACTCCGTACGCCTGGCTGCCTTCGGTCGGTGTCGTAATAGTCACCTGCGGGGGATCGTTGATGAAAACAGCGCATGGATGGTCATGTTGGCGATGACATTGCTGACGGTCAGCGGGTTGTCGCTGCCGGAATAGTCCCCGCTCCATTGCGGCATTCTGTAGCCCAGGTCCGGAACGGCGGTTACCGGCGTGCAGTCCTGGCCATGGTCGATGAGCTGCACTAAAGTACCGTCCAGGTGGCCGTTGGCGTTGCGCAGGAATTCGACCTGGTAGACGTTGATGGCGAACGTCGCGCTGACGGTGCAGTCGGCGCCGATGGCCGCGGTGGTATAGGTGTAGGTATTCACGCTGTTGGCGGTGTTGCTATAGGCGCTGCCAGCGCAGCCAGAGACCGACGTCACGTGATGCCCGGTGTCGGCGTTGAAGATGAATGACGGCGTGTCGCCGTAATTGACGGTGAGCGGCGACGGCGTTGAGGCGTCGAGAGTGCCGCCGGCTCCGGCGCCGGCCGTTACCGTGTAGGTGTTGATGGCGAAGGTGGCGCTGACGGTGCAGTCGGCGCCGATGGCGGCTGTGGTATAGGTGTATGTACTCACGCTGTTGGCAGTGTTGCTGTAGGCGCTGCCCGCGCAGCCAGAGACCGACGTCACGTGATGCCCGGTGTCGGCGTTGAAGATGAATGACGGCGTGTCGCCGTAATTGACGGTGAGCGGCGACGGCGTTGAGGCGTCGAGAGTGCCGCCGGCTCCTGCGCCGGCCGTTACCGTGTAGGTGTTGATGGCGAAGGTGGCGCTGACGGTACAGTCGGCGCCGATGGCGGCGGTGGTATAGGTGTATGTACTCACGCTGTTGGCGGTGTTGCTGTAGGCGCTGCCCGCGCAGCCCGAGACCGACGTCACGTGATGCCCGGTGTCGGCGTTGAAGATGAATGACGGCGTGTCGCCGTAATTGACGGTGAGCGGCGACGGCGTTGAGGCGTCGAGAGTGCCGCCGGCTCCGGCACTGGCCGTGACTGTGTAGGTATTGATGGCAAAGGTGGCCGTCACGCTGCAGGCGCTGGTGATGGCTGCGGTGGTATAGGTGTAGGTGGCTGACGGCGTTGGAGGTGTTGGTATAGGCCGTGCCGCTGCAGCCCGAAACCGAAGTCACGTGGTAACCTGGGTTGGCGTTGAATTTAAAACTGGTGGTGCTGTTGTAGGCGACGATCACCGGTGACGGCGTCGTGGCGTCTAGCGAACCGTTGTTGCCGGCGATGGCGGTGACGATGGCCGCGGTGGTGAAGGCGATGTCGGCTCCATAGCCCGTTCCCGCCGTGTTGGTGGCGTAAGCCCGCACATGGTAGGTCGTGCTGGCCGCCAGGGGAGTGATGGAACTAGAGAATGAACCGAGGCCGCTCCCGTCGGTTGTATGGCTGTCGGTGATGGTCGGGTTGGCCGAGGTGCTCCAGCAGACGCCGCGGGCCGTGACCGCCGTGCCGTTTTCCGCGGTCACGTTGCCGCCCGAAGTCGCCGAGACGTTGGAGATGGCCGTCACCGCCGTGGTGGTCACGCTCGGCACGGGCAGGGTGTCGAAAAAGAGCTCATCGCCGTATCCGGTGGCGTCGCCCACGGCCTTGGCACGGAAGTAATAACGCGTGCCCATGGTCAGACCGGAAACGGCGGCGTTGTAGGCATAGGGTACCGTGGATGAGTAGGCGGCAGGCGTGGTCTCGGAAGTCAAATTGCCGGAGGTGGTGCCATACTGGAAAGAAAGGTTCACTGTGGCAGCCGTGCCCATATCGGTCAGGCTGCCGTGTAGGGTCGCCGTGAATGGGCCGATATTATCAGCTGCGCTGGTCGTGACCACGGGCGGGAAATGAGAGGTCGCCCGCAACAGGCCCAACAGCGACCAGCAAGTGCTGAGAACATTATCGGGGTCGCCGTGGGGGCCGCCACCCAGCCAGTGCCCGTCCACATATTGCGCGGCGATGACCACGTCGGCAAAATCGTTATACCAATTGTGGCCGCTGAACGTCTCGATCTCGAGCTCGGTAAAGCCCTTGGCGGCCGAAGCGATGGCAATGCAATGGGGAGCGGTGGCGGAACTGCCGCGAAAACCGGGGTCGGCGGTGGCATCGGCCCAGTGCGTATGCATATAGGTCAGGGCATCGATGACCGCCTGGTCGGCGACCGTTTTCCCGGTCAACCCCAAATTGAACAGCAAATGCCCGGTTTTATAAATATTATTCCAGGAGCAGACGCTCATGTAACCGGCGCCGCCAAAGTCCGTGCCCGGGGTCGGGCACTGGATGTAGGCGTTCCATTGGGCAAGGCGGGTTAGCAAACCGGTAGGCCACGTGCAGCCCATGCTGTGAGCGGCATAGCCCAATCCCAGCGTGGCCCAGCCGGTGGCCGACTGATCGCCTGTGGTATTGCTTGCACTTTTGTTGTAATACCAGGCGCCGATCCCTTGGCCGGATGTGATCTGGGCCGAGCCGATCCAGTCCACGGCCATTTGCGCCACCTGCTTATAGGTGAAGCCGTTGAGGGCGCAGCCCGATACATTGACCACGGCATCGGGCGCCCCGGAGCGGGCGATCCCCAGTAGGCAGGGCCCGGTCTGATAAGCGTCATAGAAATCTCCTCCCACATTCCAATGAACCCAATGATTGACCGAATCGTAGATCGCCATTGAAAAAAGATAATTGAGTCCGTTTTGGACGTTGGTCTGGTACGTATATGTTGGATCGAGTGGGGTTTTGCCGAGTTTTTCGGCGTAATGTGCCAGCACCCCCAGTGCAAATCCCGTATTGGCTGCATAAAATGAATAGTCGCTGCCGATCCAGGAACCGTTTGCGTGTTGCTGGGCTACCAGCCAGACCACGCCGGCGGTGGTCGAGGCGTTGATCTGGGCCTGGGTGGCGGCCATTGCCGCCGTCCCCGGGGCCAGCAGCAGTGTGACCAGGATTGTCGCTGCCATGAACAGCTTCAATCTCCCGCTTGATTGATTCTTACTTGTTTTGAAATTGTCGATTTTTCCCAAATTTGCCAATATATGCATGATTGCCTCCTCATTAAATACAATTTAAATAAGCAAGAGTTGTGCCACGCCCCGGCTGATTTTATTGTGATCCGTTGTTTCCTTATGAGTAATTGGTTTTGAGGTTATTACAGTTTTTTTATTTGCTTAAAACAAAAGAGGTTTAGTATTGAAAATGTAAGTATTATATTACAGATTTGGATAATTAATTATGCAGGCATATAACGGTGCTGGCAGGGTTCAAAGTTTTTGAACCCCTACAAGAAAATGACCACTAACCTCGCTTTCCATAGAGAGGGACATTTAACTCACCATGAAGGATTGGTTTCGAACAATAATGGCAGAACCCTAAGCTTGCATTGTCCGAATGCAAAGCTCCAGCGAATTACAATCCTTTGTAAATGATTTCCAAGGCGATCAGCGTATACGATGTGGCCAGTACCGGGTCTTTCTCCCACCAGCGGTTGTTCTCGTTCACCCAGAAACCGTCCTGGTTTTGCAGGTTCAGCAGCTTCAGCGCCAGCTCCTTGCGCCAGTTCACCTTTCTGCCGTTTGCCAGGTCGATCTCATTGATCCCGTAGAGCGAGAGGGCCTTGGCCATGGTGTGGTAGTAATAATACAACCCCTGCTGTCCCATGCCCGGGTTTTCTTCCAGGGTGTAATTGCGGCGTAGCCACTCGTAGGCCGCCTGGACGCGCGGGTCGTTCCTGTCCATGCGGGCATAGATATAACTGAGCAGTCCGGCATAACTGATGCTGCCGTAAGAGCGCAGCGTTTTTTTCCCTGACGCTTGATCTTCTTCCTCGAACTTGCTGTTGCCGGGGAAATACACAAAACCGCCCTTGTCTTGCGGGTCCTTGCTTACCCATGACTGGTCATTATAGCCGGGAAGATTCTGGCAGCTCTGGATGAATTTGATCGCGGCCGGAAAATTGAGCTGTTTGATCTCCGTCTCCTTGCTGTCCCGATTCAGGTACTGCGTGTAATAGATCGATTCCAAGGCCAGCAAAGTATTGGACATATCGGAATGATCATAGTGGTCCCCATAGCCGATGCCGCCGTCATAAAGGCTGTCGCCTTTGCCCTGGTTTTTTGCATCCTGCTGCAAGCCAATGAGGAAGTTGTGCGCATTCAGGAGAATCTTTTCATAGACCGGATCATTGGCAACCTGGAGGGCCATCATGGCCACCGCCGTGTTGTAGTTGGCGAGTTGGTTGACATAGATGCCGCCGTCGGGTTTCACGCATTGGATCAAATAGGCATAACCCTTGCGGATCGTTGAAGCTGACTTGGTCCTATAGGTGTCTGTGGGATCGCCCATGAATGCCGTCAGCGCCAGGGCCGAGAGGGCGGGATAGTCCGCTTGCGACCAGAAGCCCTTGGGGTCCTGCCGGGACAGGAGCCACTGAAGCCCTTTGGCGATAGCGTGCTGCACTTCGTTTTTTAGCGAGAGGTCTCGCTCCATATTGAGTTGCGGAACACCCTGCGGCGCTGAAAAGACTATGCCCGCTGAGACCACTGCAAAAGCCGCCATGACAAAAACTGACGCCATTATCCTGAAAGTGAAACCGCGGCGGATCATGGTTGCCTCCCCTTCTTTGCCTGGATATTTACGATCACGTCCGTGCCCGCGGGCGACACCGCTTTCCGGTTCACATACCATACCTCGTCGCTGCCGCCTTCGGGAGCCGGGTTGTCGAACATGGCCAGGGGATCATGAAATAGGGCTACGATGGATTTATCCATTTGAGCCATGAAAATGCCGTTGCGGACGATCGAGCCGGTGAAAACAAAATCATTATGCTTCATGGGGCTTGTTTCCCCGGTTTGATCCTTGATGGCGACCCACTCTTCGATGCGCAATTTTTTGCCGGAATCTCCATTTTTTACCGTGACCCAGATCGTCACCGGGTCGCCTTGCGGGGTGGCCGGGTCGCCTTGTTCTTTTAGCGGCTGCGAAGTCCCTTCCAGGCCAAGCATTAACAGTGCGATCTGAAGATTGCTTGGTTCAATGGCTGTCTTCAGCAGGCTTTCATGCAGTTTTCCCCCGGCACTGACGAGAAGGTATTCAAGCAATCCATGGGTCATGTTCACCTGGGCGGGAAATTCCACCCGGTTCTCCTTTTTGAATATGCGAACGCCGCCGACCTCAAATACGCCCGGGGCAATTTCCTTGACCGGCGGGGGATCGGATAGTGCACCTGAAGGAGGCGCGACGGGTTGAGTTTCCTGAACTGCCGTTGCCGGGCCTGCGACTTCCTGCGTCCGGGCGGACAACGGACAGGAAAAAATAAGCAAAAAAATGCTAAAAGCAAAGAAAAAACGAAAGAGTTTCATGAATCCCCTCCTCACACCAGGGCATTGACATACCAATTTGCCCATGATGGCATTTTAAAAATAAATAGTTGCAATGTCAATGCCTGCCGCAGGCGATTTTGCTGAAGCGATGCACTTTTGA
Source organism: Candidatus Aminicenantota bacterium (assembly GCA_963770755.1). Taxonomy (GTDB): domain Bacteria; phylum Acidobacteriota; class Aminicenantia; order UBA2199; family UBA2199; genus UBA2199. Next base: position 161,756 of record CAVYQZ010000005.1, read on the forward strand.
CATTTCCGGAAATTATCCTTATAATTAGGCACCAGAGGGAGAGAATCACCATGAGAAAGAAATTTTTTGCTGCGACGGTACTGCTGATTCTGCTCATTTCCGCTCGCATGCTCAGAGGCGAAGAAAAAATTTCCGGATTGATGTACGGCGACTATTATTACGTTTTTAAAAATCACGACACGGCCAGCGAAAACAGCAACGGCTTCTGGTTCCGGCGTATCTATTTTACCTATGACAACGCGCTGAGCGAAGGGATCGCCATGCGCTTCCGCCTGCAGATGAACAGCCCCGGTGATTTCAAAACGTCCACGGCCATGATTCCTTCCGTCAAGGACGCGTACCTGTCCTTCAAGATTCACAAGCACACGTTACTGCTCGGCTTGATCGGCACCCCCATGTATGACAATCTGGAAATTTTTTGGGGCTACCGGCCAATGGAAAAAACGCCGATCGACCTTTTTAACTTCGGCAGTTCCCGCGATCTCGGCATCGGCTTGAAGGGAGCCCTGGATCAGGAGAAAACTCTCACGTACGCCGTCGTATTCGGGAACGGCTCCGCCAACAAATCGGAAATCAATCGCGGCAAAGCGGTCTATGGCCGCCTCAATTATCACCCCGTCCCTGCACTGTTCCTTGAACTGTATGCCGATTATGCCGACACGGGCGGCGACAGCTCGATCAACATTTATCAGGCTTTCGCCGGCGTGAAGAACCAGCTGGGAAGAATCGGTTTCAATTTCGGGGTGCGCAATGCCAGGCAAGCCGATGTCCGCAGCGACATGAGGTTCGTTTCTGTTTTCGCTGTATGCAGGCTGGGTCAAAAAATGGATCTTGTCGCCCGCATGGACCGTTTGCTCGATCCCAATCCCAACGGCAGCAAGATCGATTTCCTGCCCATGGCCGATCATGTCAAGGCCAACGTACTGCTGGCCGGACTCAGCTATGCGCTGAGCGAGAACGTGAAGATCATCCCCAATATCAAATATGTTTTTTATGACACGCCAGCCAGTGACGACAACCCCGCTCCGGACTTCTATACCTATCTCACATTGTATTTTAAGTTCTAAGCCTGCATGAAGGGCGTGCTGAGGAATCAGTGCCTGATCGTGCTAATATCGCGAAGTGGACACCGATGAGTGTTTTATGCTACGATGCAAATCAATGATCCATGTATAAATTATGCATTCTTGCGCTACTGTCTCTCGCAATAAGCCACGCGTCTTTGAGTCAGGATACGGCCAACGAAAATAAAATTAAAATCCTGCCGGTCCCTGTTTTTGGCTATTCTCCTGAAACCAGAACATACATCGGGGTGGTGACATTGTTCACTTTAAATTTTTATAAAGACTCCAGTACACGAACTTCAAACGCAAAGTTTGAATTTAATTACACATGGAACAAGCAAATCATATTGGAAAGCGAATGGAATTATTTTTTCAGAGGAGAAAGATGGTTCAGTAAAGGAAAAATACATTATTCACAATATCCTGATTATTATTTCGGGATTGGCATGGATGCGCCGAGCAGTAACAAGTTGATTTTTAACAGCAACCGTTTTGTATTTGAGGCGTCAGCTCTAAAAAAAATAGGCTCAAAATGGTTTGCTGGATTCAACATGAAACACAGTAGTTTTACTCGCCTCGAATACGATGCCGAAACAAGCATTTACCCGGAATTGGCAGGCGGTTCTGTATTTGGAATCGGGTGTTCCGTTTTAAAAGACAGCAGAAATTATTTGCTTATTCCGACCAAGGGGGCTTACTTCTATTTGAATGCTTCGTATAATTTCGCAAAAAACAACTACTGGAAAATATTGTTCGACATCCGCTCCTACAAAACATGGAAAGATAAATTCACCTTCGCCGGCCGGTTCATAAACGATTTCAACTTTGGCAACCCGCCTTTTTATGACCTTGCGGTCTTAGGCGGTGATAAATTTGTAAGAGGTTATTATTATGGAAGATACCGGGACAATAATTTGAGTGCATTGCAGACCGAATTCAGATTTCCTATTGTTTGGAAATTTGGGGCCGCTTTTTTCGCAGGCTTGGCGAATATTTATTCAGGCACCCATCATTTCAAATTGGAAAATTCTAAATTTAACTTTGGCATAGGTATTCGTTTCCTGATAGACAAAAAGGACATGTCAAATTTGCGTCTGGATTATGCTGTCGGGCAAAATGGCAATAACGGTTTTTACATGTCATTTGGCGAATCATTCTGAAATAGGACCATTCTCCGAACACCGACCTGCCTGCTTAAGACTCTATTTCCAACTCCTTCATCTTGGCATAAAGGGTGACGCGTTCGATTTTGAGAAGTCTGGCCGCCCGGGATTTGTTGCCACCGGTTTTAAGCAACACTTTCCGGATCACTTCTTTTTCTATTTCCGCGGCGACTCGGTTGGTCATTTCCTTGAGTGAAAGCGTTCCTTCCAGGACGTCGTTCACCCGCTTGTCATCAACGCGGATACTACCGGGGCCGGTCCCTGGATCGCATTCCGCTTTCTCAAAGAGGATGTCTGACGGGGTGATGTAATTTGTTCCGGCGATCAGTACGGCCCGCCTGATCGTGTTCTTCAATTCCCGCACATTGCCCGGCCATTTGTGTTCAAACAGGAGCTTCATCGCTTCGCTGCGAATGCCGAGTATTTTCTTATGCAATTCCCGGTTTGTCAATTCCAAAAAATGATTGGCAAAAATCGCGATATCGTCCTCTCTCTCGCACAGCTTGGGGATCTCGACCAGGAATTCGTTCAGGCGATAATAGAGATCGTCCCTGAATCTCCCCTGCTTCACGGCTTCGAAGAGATTGACCTTGGATGCCACGATCAGGCGCACGTCGATCCGGATATCCCGATTGCCCCCCAGATGCTGCAGCTTTCTTTCCTGCAGCACCCGCAGCAATTTGGCCTGTATGGACTCGGGAAGGTTGGCGATCTCATCCAGGAACAAAGTCCCGCCGCTGGCCAGCTCGAATTTGCCGCTTTTTTTTCTGTCCGCCCCGGTGAAGGCCCCTTTCTCGTGGCCGAACAGTTCCGCCTCGATCAAGGTTTCGGGAATGGCGCTGCAGTCGATGGGGACAAAGGCGTTGTCCTTGCGCAGGGATTTTTGATGAATCAGGTTCGCGATGACTTCTTTCCCGGTGCCGCTTTCTCCCTGGATGATGATCGTGAAATCGGTGGGAGCCACCAGATCCACCTTGGTCAAGACTTTTTTTATCTGCTGGCTGTTGCCCATTTCCTCCACCAGCGGAAGTTTTTCCGCCAGCCGGTTTTTTAAGGCATCGATTTCATTGCGCAATTGCTGGACCGTGAACGCCTTATTGACGGTAAGCAGCAGTTCTTCATTGTCAAAGGGTTTGGCAATGTAGTCATAGGCCCCCAATTTCATCGCCTGGATGGCATCCCGGACATCCATGAAGGCAGTGATGATGATGACATCCAGGCCGGGATCCGACTCTTTCATCTGCTTGAGAACTTTCATCCCATCCAAATCGGGCAGCCGCAGGTCCAGCAAAACAAGTTCAGGGCGTGTGCTCTTGACTTTCAACAGCGCCTCTCGGCCATTGGCGGCCGATAACACGTTGAAACCACCTTCTTTCAGAATGGCCGAAAGGTGGAAACAGATATCCTGGTCATCGTCCACGACAAGAATCCTATTCATCATCATTCACCTCGCCCCCCTTGGCCGGCATTTTTCTGATCAGGCGGATCACATCCTCTTCATTGTACGGCTTGTCCAGAAAATCACAAGCGCCCATTTTTTTTGCTTCGCTCCGGGTCTCGTCACTGCCGAAAGCGGTCGCGATCATGACGGCCGGCGGTCGCGACAACTTCCTGATAAAAGTCAACAACGTCATGCCATTGCCGTCGGACAGCCTGAGATCCAGTAAAACGAGGTCGGGGCGTTCCGCTTTCAGACTGCGCAGCGCGTCTTTTTTGCTGTGGGCAAACTCCATTTCAAAGCCGCGGGCGCTCAGGGCAGCGCCCAGCAGCGAACACAATTCCTCTTCATCGTCAACGATCAAGATGCGTTTGATCTTTCTCTCCACTGCGCCTGTTTTTTTCGTCGATCGACGCCTTGCAGCCTTTTCGCTGCGGGCTTGCTCGCAGGGCTTGAAAAGGGAGATAAGTTCTTCAATTTCTTCTGGTTTTTGCCAACTGGAAGATTCGGCGCGGCGGACAACCGTTTCGCCCGCTTTGAGCTTGCCGGTCCTGATCCAGTGTTTGATGTGGGCGGCGGGCACCTGCAGATAAACGCTGCCGCCTATTTTCAAGTCCCATTTCCCGACCATCGTGGCGTCCCGCTCAGGTCCCACTTTTCCTTTGCCCCGGCGCTTCGGCGCTGTCGGCTCAAAAGGCAGTGAAACGGAAAAAACAGAGCCCTTTTTCAAGGCGCTTTCCACTTCGATCAGCCCGCCGTGGCTGGTGACGATATTCTGGCAGGTTGACAATCCCAAGCCCGTGCCTTTTTTTTGGTGCTGAAGAAAGGGTCGAACACGCGGATCAGGTTTTTTTCGGTGATGCCGCTGCCGCTGTCCTGGATCCTGATCACGAATTGTTTCTTTTCGTTCCGGGTGGCAATGGTCAATACGCCGCCGGGCCGCATGGCCTCGATGGCGTTGGCGATCAGGTTGAGGAATACACGCCCCAACTGTTCCTTGTCGACGAGCAGGACGGATGGAAAAGAGGTCAGGTTGAGGACCACTTTGATCCTCTGCGCTTTCAAACGGACCTTGATCGAGTTCAGGATATGCCTGATCAGGGCATGGATGTCGCATCAGAGACGATTCAGCTTTACCGGCGGGCGCAGTCCAGGAGTTCGCTGATCAGGTATTCGATGCGGTTCGTGTTTCTCTCCATGATTGGATAATTCCGTCAGGACCTCCGTTTTTATCTTTTCGGCTTTTTTGAGCTGCCGGACCGACATCATGATGTTGGTTAGCGGATTTCGGATCGTGGGCGATGCCGGCGGCCATGCGCCCGGCAAAGGCGAGCTTCTCCGAACGGACTAATTCGTCCTTTTTAACCTTCAATTCACGGTACGAAGCCCCGAGTTCCTCGCGCGAGTGGGTCAGACGCTCGATCAACTCTTCCACGGAAGAACTTTGCTGGTTTAAAAGCATTTTTTGCCCCAGGATCGTTTTCTCGAATCTTCTTGCCGTCTCCAGCCAGTGCTTGGATTCGCTGATGTCGAGGTAAAGGGCCTGGAAGCGCTTTTCGCCGTTCCAAAGGACGGCCTTGCGGAAAACCTGTAGATGACGGATTTCGCCGTTTTTTCTGATAATGCTGACTTCATATTCACTGGGCCCCATCCTGCCCTTGCTCCTGGTTTTTTTCTTGTTTTGTATTCGTTATAGCTCTTGGGAGTATAACGTTTCTTGAGAGGGGTTAGGTTTAGTTCTGCGATACTCTTATAGCCATAAAAATCCAATAGCGCCCGGTTGGATAAATTGTCTCGCCTTTGGCGGTCACGATGCGTACTCCCAACGGTGATTCATCCAGCGAGTGGCGAAAATTTTCCTGGCTCTCTCTGAGCCGCCGGTCGAGCGCGTGTCGGTAGAGCGCCATCTCGAGCGTCGTCGCCAGTTCCCGCTCGCCCACCGGCTTGACCAGGTAGCCGTAGGGCGCAGTGATCTTTGCCTGCTGGAACTGGAGGTCTTGCGAGTAGCAGGTCAGGTAAACGATGGAAATATCTGCGCCGGACTGGATGCGCCCGGCAGCGCTGATGCCGTCCAGCGGTCCGGCCAACTCGATGTCCATTAAGACCATGTCTGGCGGCTGCGCCTTGACGGCCGCAATCGCCGCCTCGCCCGAGGCCACCGGCCCCAGCGCCCTGTAGCCCAGGCTGGTCAGCATGTTTTGCAGGTACGCGGCAAT
>CAVYQZ010000006.1:0-1050000 GCA_963770755.1 Candidatus Aminicenantota bacterium
TCTCGCCTTCGATGCCCAGGATACCGGTCCTTTGAAAGCCGGTGGGGATGCTGCCGTCGAGGTATTGCTTGCGAGTGATATGGAACTCGCCGACGATGTTGGTTTTCAACAGCAGGGCGATTTCCATGGCGATCTCCGCGGCGTGGGAGTTCATCAGGAAGGGCGGCGTGTCGTCGATCTCGTAGGTGCAGGTTGTTTCGTTCTTGATGCGGTAGATCACGTTTTTGCGGGTCTTGAACTCCATCAGCGCCGTGCCGTCGTATTCGCCGAGCTCGGAAAGGGTCGGCCTCATGTGGCGGACGATTTCGGCGTCATAATCATCATGGTCGTGGTAGCGCCCGGCCGGGCAGCGGCAAAAAAGTTTTTTGGCCGTTTTCAGCTGCTGGTGAACTTCCAGGCCGCACTTGAATCCCAGGCGGGCGTAGGTTGCGGTTTTGGTTTTCAGGCGCGGGCTGTAGCCGACCTGTTTCCTGCTCAGTTCATGATTTTGGCGCGGATCGAACGGTGCGTTCATTTTATTTCCTTGGCAAAGAATGCTAACTATAATTTTAACCGGCCGATTTGTCAAGGTTTTCCGGGGGAGTAAGAACCCTTTGAAAAGAGAAACACAAAACACCCGTTTGCTTGCTTACCTGAGCCTTTATTTGCATAACTTTTATCCCCCCTACCCCCCTTACCAAGGGGGGGTGCCGAAGGCGGGGCAGCACAAACCATCCGCCGATTTTGGCGGATTTGGTTTGTCTGTCCCGGCCGGGACGGGGGATCCGTTCAATTTTTGTTCGATCCCGGGTTCAAATCCTTGTTTTATTTGTAACTTATTTTTGCAAACTTAATTCCCCCCGGAAATTTTTACATTCCCGCCGTCTAATAGCACCTCAAGGAGGCAAGATGAAAAAACTTATTGTGACTTTATTTCTTTTAGTGAGCGTCGGCGGCATGGGCTGGGCGGCAGCCCGGCCGCAGATCCAGCTGGCCATCCGGCCGACACCTCGGGCAGCATGGACGGCCTGATCGATCAAGCCAAGTCGCGGCTGTGGAAGATCGTCAACGAATTGGCCACGGCCAAAAAAGACGGCCAGGCGCCGCAGCTGCAAGTGGCCCTGTATGAATACGGCCAGTCCAGCCGGCCTGCCGCCGGCGGCTACCTGCGCCGCATCCTTCCCCTGACCAACGATCTTGACCGTGTTTCAGAGGAATTATTCAAACTGAAAACCAACGGAGGCCAGGAATATTGCGGCCTGGTTATCCAGCAGGCGGTCAGTGATCTGCAGTGGAGCACACGCAACGATGACTTGAAACTGATCTTCATCGCCGGCAACGAGCCATTTACGCAAGGGACGGTTGATTATCGAATTTCGTGTCGGCAAGCCATCGGCCAGGGCATCATCGTCAACACCGTTTTCTGCGGCAATTACCAGGAAGGACTGCGCACGGATTGGAAAGCCGGCGCCGACCTGGCCGACGGCCAGTACCTGGCCATTGATGCCGACCACACCCCGCCGCCGATCGCGGCTCCGCAGGACATCGAGATTGCACGCCTCAGCCGGGAAATGAACCAGACCTACGTGGCCTACGGCCGCGAGGGCGCCAGCGGCAAGGAGCGCCAGCAGGAGCAGGACAAGAACGCGGCCTCGTTAAGCGGCGAGGTGGCGGCACAGCGGGCGGCGGCCAAAGCGGCCCCGCAATACAGCAATTCAACCTGGGACCTGGTGGATGCGAAAAAAGGCGGAAAGGTCAAGCTGGAAGAGATGAAAGACGAGGAACTGCCCCAGGAAATGAAAGGCATGTCCAATAAGGAACGCAACGAGTACGTGACCGCCATGCAGAGTAAAAGGGAAGCGCTGCAAAAAAAGATCGCCGCACTGCATGCCGAGCGCGAACATTTCGTCACGGAAAAAATGAAAAACCAGGCGGCCATGAATACGTTGGACAGCGCCATCATCGGCGCCCTGCGCCAGCAGGCCGCAGCGAAGAATTTCATAATCAAGAAATAGGCCAGGCCATGGAGCAGCAAATGAAAAACCATATCCGCTTGATTAAAAACCCCCTGATGTTTCTTCTTGTCCTGCTGGCCTTTGTCTGCACGACGCTGCCGGCCGACGGCTTCATTGTCATTCCCCGGCCGCCGCGGCCGGGGCCGGCTTCGCCGTTTCCCCTGGAAGTGATCAGTCACAAAGTCGATGTGGCGATTTCGGACCTGTTGGCGACCACGACTGTCGACCAGGAATTCTACAACCCCAATAATTCCCGCTTGGAAGGCTATTACCTGTTCCCCTTGCCGGCCGGCGCGGCCATAAAGAATTTCAGCATGTGGATTGACGGCCGCGAAACCCGGGCCGAACTGCTCGATGCCGCCAAGGCGCGGAACATCTACGAAGACATCGTGCGCCGGCTGCGCGATCCCGCCCTGCTGGAATACGACGGCCGCGGGGTTTTCAAAGTGCGCATATTCCCTATCGAAGCGCGTTCCAAAAAAAGGATCAAAATTTCCTATCACGAGCTGCTGGAGAAAGACAACGGCGCCATCGCCTACCAGTACCCGTTGAATACTGAAAAATTCTCGGCCAAAGCCATTGAATCGGTCGTCATTACTCTGAACATCGAATCCATCGTGCCGCTGGCCGCCATTCACTGCCCGACCCACCCGGTCAGTATCACGCGCCGCGGAGCCAGCCGGGCCATGGTGGTCTATGAAAGCAGCCACAGCCTGCCTGACACTGATTTTAAAATATTCATAACCCCGCAAACGGGGCGGTTGGGATTTTCCCTGCTGACCTACCGTGAGCCAGGCCTGGACGGTGTTTTTTTTCTGAGTGCCAGCCCTGGTTTGTCCGCAGCGGCCGATGAAGTCAGCGCCAAGGACATTACATTTGTGCTGGACACCTCGGGCAGTATGGCCGGCCGTAGCCTGGAGCAGGCCAAGGGGGCGTTGCGTTATTGCCTGGACCGCCTCAACCGCGGTGATCGCTTCAACATCATCCGTTTCGCCACCGAGGCCGAATCGCTGTTTCAGGAAATGCGCCCGGCCGCGGCCGGGAATTTGCATCAGGCCCGGGATTTCATCGACCATTGGCGGGCCGCCGGCGGCACCAACTGCGAGGAAGCATTGCAACTGGCTTTGGCCGCGTCTCCGGCAGCAAATCGGCCCAGCCTGATCGTGTGGATCACCGACGGCAAGCCGACCATCGGCGAAACCGGCGAAGAGGCGCTGCTTGGGAAAATTGAGCAGGCCAATCGCGGCCGTTCCAGGATATTTCCCGTCGCCATCGGCAGTGATATCAACACCCATCTACTGGACAAGATAGCCGAGCAGACCCGGACCTTCAGGACCTATATCGCCGCGTCCGAAAATATCGAGAACGGCATCGCCCGTTTTTACGACAAGATTCAATCGCCGGTTCTCAGCGCCGTGCGCATGACGGTTTCCGGCAAAGTCCGGGTCAATCAACTCTATCCCCGCGAAATGCCTGACTTGTACCGGGGGTCGGCGCTGACCGTCTGCGGACGTTACCAGGGATCCGGCCCGGCCGTAATCGAAATCACGGGCCAGGTCAATGGCCGGTCGCAAAGATTCGTTTTTCATGCCGATTTTCCGACTCGCCGCTGGCAACACGATTTTTTGCCCCGGCTCTGGGCCGCCCGCCGCGTCGGGTTCCTCCTCGACCAGATCCGCTTGCATGGGGAAAACAGGGAATTGGTTGACGAGGTGACCCGCCTGGCCAGGCTGCACGGCATCATCACGCCGTACACCAGTTACCTGATTGTGGAAGATGAAAAAATACGCCGCGAACGGGGCGATCTGGCTGACAGCGACATGACCCTGGGCCGCGTGGCTGCCGCCAGCCCCGGTTTCGCCAAAAAGCAAGCGGAAGAATTCAGCAAGCTGAAAGAGGACAAGGAGGGCGGCAGTGGTGTACGTATCAGCGATGAATTGCAGAAACTCAATCAGGCGCAGGCAGTAACTGAAACCATGTCCGGTGCTCATCGGTTGTCCTATCGCGACAGTAATGACCAGGAGCGAAATCTCGGGCGGCAAGTTAAAACGGTCGCCGGCCGAACCTTCTATTTCAGTGGCGCCATGTGGGTCGATTCCGTCGTCCAGTCCATGGGCTCCCTGCCGCTGAAGCGCATCGCCTTTGCTTCCGACGCTTACTTTGATTGGCTCGAAAAAGAACCGGCCTGCAAACCGTTCCTGGCTTTGGGGCGCAGCCTCAAATTCGTCTGGAAAAAACAGATTGTTGAGATTTACTGATCCGGAATTCGTGCCGCCCCTTTTAGCGCACGGTGCTGAAAAGATTGAATTGAGGCGGGGTTTCCAAATGCTTTTTCACCGTGCACAACTGGGCCGCCTGCACCACGGCGGCCCGGTATTTTTCCGGGAAAGTTGCCGGCAGGATAATCTCTATATTTATTTGACTGACCAGGTGGGTTTGGGTATTGAACTCCATGCTTTGGCGCAGCTCAATGGCCGAGGTATCGATACCGCGCTTCTGGCAGAAAGAAAGCACGTAGATGCCAGCACAGGTGCCCAGTGAGACCAAAAACAGATCGAAAGGCTGTGGAGCGCTGCTTTCACCGCCACTTCCCAGCGGCTGGTCGGTTTTGTGGGTGAAACCGTCGTATTCGGCATTGACTTTCAATCCGCCGGGGAAAGTGATCTTCATATCCATAATTTCTCTCCTTTCTTAAATAAAACGCTGGCACTCATGTCTATACATTTCACATCGGAATGCCGGCAGCGCCCAGCATGCGGATAATTTCCACATAGGCTTCCTGACCTTCCTGGACCAAGCTGCCTTCAGAGTCATAAATCCGGAAGTGTGGAACGGCGTTCAGTTTATACTGCCGGGCCAGGGGTGAGAAAAAATCAATGCCCTTGACCTGCTTGCGATTGATGTCGACGGCCAGCACCACGAGGTCCGGACGCTGCTGGTCCAATTTTTTTAACAGCGGCGAGATGCGCCGGCAGGGCGGACAATAATCGCTGTAAAAATCGACAATATTTATTTTCCCTTTTTGCACATAGGCTTCAACGTTGAACTCGGCCCCGGGGTTGAAGGCGTTGATCGCTTGGATCTTGTTTTGATGCGTGAAAAAAAGATAGGCCAAAACAACCAGCAAGGCCAGCGGAAGCAGCATCCAGGGCTTGAAAAATCGTTTTTCAATGCGGGCGAGCGGATAGCCTTCGACGGCGGCGTCACCGCCCTGTTTATTTGAGACGGCCCCGCAATGGATGCATTTGAAGCTGTTGTCGGGAGTAAACTGATGACAATGCGGACAAATCATGGTTGCCTCCAGTGGCATTTATTGTAGCGCAGGCGGGGCATGAAAGCAATGGGTTCATGGCATCCCTTCCTTCCATTCGGGCCTTGTGCTACCATGGTTCTGAAAAAACGCAATCGGAGGTTATTATGAAAGTTAATATTTTATTTGCAGTTTTACTCATATGTCCCTGGCTGGTGCTGTCCCAGGGGAATATCGATTTCGCTGCGTATTTTGAAAACCAGACCATGCGCGTCGACGTGTTCCACGGCGGCGACGCACAAAAAGAAACGCTGAGCGTCGATCATGTTTACATCCAGGGGCCTTGGGCCGGAAATCCGCGCCGCTTGACCGACCCGCCGGCCGGTGGGCGTTACCTGGTACTGGTTTATGCTTCGGCAGACGACACGCTGATCTACTGCAAAGGCTTTGATAGTTATTTCGGCGAATACAAGACCACCGAATCGGCGGCGCGGGGCGTGGCCAAAATCTTTTCCGAATCATTGCTCATTCCCTGCCCCAAGAATCGCATTCGGCTGGAAGTGGCGCTGCGCGACCGCCAGAACCGGCCGCAAACGCTGTTCAAAACGGAAATCGATCCCGAAGACATTTTCATCATTCGTGAAAATCTCGATCAGGACGTCCAGGTCATCGAGCAGGTAAAAAACGGCGATCCTGGCAGCCATGCCGACCTGGCCATCCTGGCCGAAGGCTACACGGTCGGCGAAGAAGGGAAATTCAGGCAGGACTTGGCCCGCTTCAGTGCGCTGCTCCTCAACCAGGAACCCTACCGGACTTTCCGCGATCGCTTCAATATCTACGGCCTGTTCAAGGCGTCGCGGGACAGCGGCTGCGACGAAGCCAGCTTCGGCCAATTTAAAAACACGGCCGTGCAGGCCGGTTTTGATTCATTCGGTTCCGAGCGCTACCTGCTCACCTCCGACAACCTGGCCATGCGCAACATGGCCGCCCATGTCCCCTACGACGCCATTTTAATCATGGTCAACCACAACCGCTATGGCGGCGGCGGCATTTATAATCTCTATTGCACCTTCACCACCGACAACCAATGGAGCGAATATTTGATCATGCATGAGTTCGGCCATTCCTTCAGCGGCCTGGCCGATGAATATTACACGTCGGCGGTGGCCTACAACGAATTCTATCCGGCCGGCGTTGAACCCCTGGAACCCAACATCACCGCCCTGCTGACCCCCAAGAACCTCAAATGGAAGGAGCTGGTTACGAAAAATACCGCCGTGCCCACCCCCTGGGAAAAAGCGGCCTATGAAAAAATGGAAAAAATCTACCAGAAAAAGCGCCGCGAGATGAACGAGCGGATCGCCAGCCGCCAGCGCGCCAGCGCCCCCAGGGAGGAAGTCGAAGCGCTGCAGGCCGAGAGCGAAGAAATGTCGCGGCTGAACGGCCTGGATGTAAACGCTTTTTTCAAAAAAAGCCGTTTCCAGGGCAGGATCGGAGCCTTCGAGGGTGCCGGATACGCCGCCAAGGGCATGTATCGCCCGATGCTCGACTGCCTGATGTTCAGCCGCGGTCTGCGCCCGCTGTGCAAGGTTTGCGAGCAGGCGGTCATAAGCACCATCCGCTATTATAGCGAGTGATATTTTCCTAGGAAGTTTTTCCCGCAACCTGTGCTCCTTTTCGCCGTATAACCTTATGGCGCTTGAGGCCGGTTCAGGTCGGCCGGGGCAAACCAGAAAACCGAAAGTACCGTGAAAAAAGGAGAAGACATGAAAAAAGCACGTTGGCTGTCATTGATGTTGGCGGGTTTTGTTTTTTTTGCAAATGCATATGGCAGCGATCTGAAGGTGAACAGCCATGGCCTGGACATTTACTACCGCCTATTCGGCCAGGGCGTTCCGCTGCTCATTATCGGCGGCGGCCCGGGCGATGTGGCCGACCGCTATTTGGGATTATGCGAACTGCTGGCCAAGAACCAGCAATGCATCCTGGTCGAACAGCGCGGTACGGGGCAATCCACCCCAGCCGTTCGCGATGCATCGACCCTATCGGTGGCCCTGACCCTGGACGATTTCGAAGCCGTCCGCAAGCAACTGGGCTTGAAACGATGGAATGTGCTGGGCTTTTCATACGGGGGCTATCTGGCTTCGCTGTACAGCCACTTTTTTCCATCAGCGGTTTCTTCCATGACTCTGCTGGGTTCGATGGGCCTGAACTGGGAAGGGCTTGCACAATTCAATGACAACATCACCGCCAAATTATGGGCTTCCGATCTCGAGCTTTCTGACTATTGGAGCGATTCCGTGCGCCTGAAGGCCGACCGCCAGCAGGCCATCACCGAAATCATCCGCGCCCGCATGCCCGGTTATTTCTTTGACCGTAAAAAATCGTTGCAGGTAAGCCAGACCATGAAGTCCAGCGATTTCAATTTTGAACTGGGTGATTGGATATACCAGGATGTCATCAACAGAAAATTGGATCTGGCCAAAATGGACGCCACATTCGATAAGCCGGTGCTGATTCTGCATGGCCGGCAGGACCCGTTGGGCGAATCGGTGCCATTGACTCTGGAGCGGTATTATAAAAACAGCAAGCTGATTTTTATCGAAAAATGCGGCCATTATTCCTGGATCGAACAACCCGAAAAGGTGCTGGCCGCCATCAGTGAATTTTTGGCCCCGGCCGAGTAAAGCACTCACGTGAACATGAATGCTTCTTCGCCGGCAATAGAATACTATTTCTTCAGGGGCGGTATTTTTTAATTGTTCATGTGAATTTGGATATTTTTAAAAATTAAGATTTCCTGCCTCAAGCTGTAACCTTCGCAATATGGCCTCGTCTTACTTTCCGGACGCGCAAAAATGATGAGCGGAGGAAACCAATGAAACATGTGCTGCTTGCTTTCATGCTGATTGTCGCCGGCGCATTGGCATATCCTGTGGAGGAAGAAGTCAGTCCCGCTGTCGGCAACGTGCTGGCCCAAGCTTATCAATATATAGATCAGGGCGAAACGGGAACTGCCATCGCACTTTTGGATGACACTTTGTCACGTTATCCCGACAAGTCGTTCGATCGCTATGCCCTTTTGAACTGCAAGTTCAATCTGCTTTCCAAATCAGCTTACCCATTCAATGATTTTAGACCGTACCGGCAAAAAAAGCAAGTGAAAAAATTGCAGCAACCGGCAAGGCTCGGCAGGTCCGTAATGGCAATTATTTTGCGGCCAGGAGCAGCTTTATTTTTTTAGTGATTTCGGCTTCGTTGCCCGAACCGACCTTGATGTCGTAGATGTTGCCGGCCTTGTCGATAAAGACCATGGTCGGGATGCCGCTTACTCCGTAGCGCTCGAACGCTTCGCCTGTGGCGGCGATGGCGACCGGATAGGTCAAGCCGTTGCGTTCGACGTAGCCCTTGATCAGCGTTCTCTCCTCATCGGCTTCGACCTTGCCTTTGTTCTGGGTGTCGTCGCGGTAGCTGCCGTAGAGCTTGGTGAAGCCGATCACGACCAGCCCCTTGTCCTTGAGCTCGTTAAAATCCTTGACCAGGGTGGGGATCACCTTGCGGCAGGGCGGGCACCAGGGGGCCCAGAAATCGATGATCACCACTTTGCCTTTCAGGGCTTCGAGGGCCAGCGGCCCGCTGTTGAGCCAGTTTTCGGCGACAACGGCCGGGGCGGGCTTGCCGATGAACTCCAGCTGCTTCAGGGCCGACTGCAGCGACTTGGCAGCCCTTTCCTCGGTGATGGTCTTCAGCCCGTCCTGCAGGATCTGCTTGGCCGCCGCCACATCCCGCTTTTTCACTTCGATCTCGGCCAGGGTCATGAACAGATAGACGCGGTCGCCCGCGAACTCTCTGGGCAGGTCGGATGCGGCGAGCAGTTTCTGGCAATATTCTTTTCTCACCACGTCATCGGGAGCCTCGAAGGCCAGGGCCACCGCGACCGCGAAGAAATCGGCAGTCCGCGTCACTTTGCTTTCGACCTGCTTGAAGAGGGGCACCGCGGTGCCGAACTTTTCCGTTTCAGTCAGGATCCTGGCCTGCAACAACCGGGCCTCGTCCTGCAGGGGATTTTTCTTCCCGGCCAGGGCGGCCAGCTTGCCGTCGGCTTGCGGGTATTTTTTCAAATCGATCAGGATGCGCGCCCGCATCAGCTCCGCATCGCCTGCGGCAGCATCGGTTGCGTGTTTCGCCAATAACGCTTCCAGAGCGGCGGTTCTTTCAGCCATGAGCTTGTCATAAGCTTCGCGGCTGTTGACGGCGGTCATTTTCTGCCCGATATCCGCTTGCAGGGTTTTATATTCGCTTAAAAAAATGCTTTTTTCAGCTGCGCCCAGACCGGAACCCGCGGCCAGTAACAGGGACAGGAAAAGCAATGTGAACAACATGTTTCTCATAAAGAACCTCCTCGTCAGTTTTATCTGATAATTATTCCAGACGGCTGTCAGGCAATTGGGTGAGTTTGACCAGGATCACCAGCCTGTTTTCGCGGACCTCGGCCCGACCGAAATCATTCTGGAAATCCTTGAAGTTGAAAAAATCGCCGCCCTCGCCCAGCACCTGAATATAGCGGTCAAGGTGGTCGCGCAGGTTATCGAACGAAGCGCGGGCGAGAGCTGCTTCGGGGTAGGGGGCGACGATCATCGTGTAGGCAGCACCGGTGGGTTCGCGGTATTCGGCGGCGGCGGCGAAAATTTTGCCCGCGAGCCTCAGGATGTCGCCATCGCCCAGGGTGTAGACCGACTGCAGGGAATAGGGGCCGCGCAGCAGCAGGGCCGTTCCCGGCACCTGGTTCTCAGCCGGCAGGATATCGAGTTCGCGAACCGGCGCCCCGGCGGGAATCGCCGCTGCGGCCTGTCTGGCCAACTGGATCATCACCGGCAGCAGGTTTTCGCGGCCGTTGAAATTGTTGACCTGGATGAAAGAGTCTCCTTTCAGCAGGACGATCTGGAAGCGGTCGCCGCTGTGGCGCTCGTCCAGTCCAGGCAGCGGCGTTTCGCGGCTGCACTTGAGCAGGTAGATGCCCAGGGCCGCGGCCGCGTTTTCCATGCGGTAGGATTCCAAGGCGATCTCGGCGCCGGCGCCGCTGTATTTCTGCACCTGCAGGTGGATAAAGCCCATTTCCAGGAAGAGCTCGGCGCCGCCGTCGATGACGTTGTACAGGGCGGCGGGACCGTAGGTTTCCGGTGCGCCGGAGCGCTTCCAGCCAGGGGAGAAGCCGTCGGACGGGAATTCCACGGCTGCAAGCGGCATGCAGAATATCAGTGCGGCCAGTAATGCGAACAAAGGGCGGATCCTCACGATTTTCTCAAACCTGTGTGAAGGCGATCTTGGCCGGGTCGGCGATGCCCAGGCCCAGGCGTTGGCCATAGCGCAGGTAATCGCTGTACTTCGGGTGCTCGTTCACCTTGACCTTCATATCCTTGCGTTTTTGCAGCAGCAGGTTATGGCAAA
Organism: Candidatus Aminicenantota bacterium; assembly: GCA_963770755.1. Taxonomy (GTDB): domain Bacteria; phylum Acidobacteriota; class Aminicenantia; order UBA2199; family UBA2199; genus UBA2199. The sequence goes on from CAVYQZ010000006.1 coordinate 10,693, forward strand.
TCATGTCCAGGGCGAAGGGGTCGCTGGCGAAAAACAGGGTGTTCATGAACCAGGTGGCCTGGGCCAGCGGCCCCGGGCCGCCGTCGTACTGGGCGCGCAGGCCGTCGGTGACGTTCAGCACCAGCTTGTCGCGAACGGCCGGAAAGGCCAGCACCTCGGTGCAGACGTCGAAAAACAGTGGCCGGTGCAAGCGGCTGGTATTGCAGACGGCGCCGTAGCCCAGGTTCTTGGTGGCCATGGAGATGCCGTTGCCCGTGTTTTTGAAGACCGGGACATTGATGATTTTGGTCAGTTTTTTCGTCAGCAGCTTGCCGAAATAGGAATACTTGCCGTTGAAGACATGCTGGTTGAGGTAAGGCTTGTCCTGGGGGGCGTCGATGTCGGCGAAATAATAGGCGTCCAGGTCGAAGTTCTTCTCGCTGACGTGGTGGCCGTCCTGGTCCAGCCAGCGGCTGTCATCCTGGCTCTTGCCCTCGGCCGCGGCTTCGTCCATGGTCTGCAGCCCCTCGATGCCGATGCCCGGGTAACGCGCCGCGGTGAAGCCGGCGTCGGCCAGCATGTAGTCGAAGCGGTCCCAGATGATGATATTTTTTGTCGGCAGGCCTCCCTGGCGCAACCAGGCGATGATGGCGTCGACCACTTCCAGGCGGGTGGAGATCAGGCCGGCGCCGACCGGGTTGACCTTGATGCCGACGATGTCTTTCTTGTTAAAAAACAATTTTGCACTTTTGGCCAACGATTTTCCGGTCAGGGCGCGCATGCCTTTCTCAAACATCTCGGCCACGACTGCGCCATCCACACCATTCTCGTTCATGGCCTTTTCATCATGGACGGCCACCACCTTGCCGGGAAAAAGTCCGGGCAGCGAGTGCTTGTTGCGCGGCACGGCCAGGGCGTCGTCGATGTTGGTCTTGGGGCGGGCGGGAGTCTCAACCTTGGCTGTTTCCTGCCCAAACAAAGGCGGCCGGCCCAAAAGCAGCCCGCCGCCGAGCAGCGAACCGCCGCCGATCTTCAAAAAATCACGGCGCTCCAGCTTCGACTCAAGCTCGATCGACCGGTATCCTTTTTTCTTCATCAGCCACCTCCGTATTGCCGAAATAGGGTCAAATTACAGCTATCGGCCGGTTTTGCACAAATACTGTTACGCTCCATGAGAGCGATTGGTTCAAAAACTATTTCGCGTAGCCGACGGGGTGGTTGAGGAAGACGGTCTGGGCGTCGGTCAGCTTGAGCAGCTCCTTGATCCTGGCCTTGTCCAGTAGGGCGCGCGGAACGGTCTTCAGGCCGGTGGCGGCGCAGAACAGCGAGATGTTCTGCGAAACGATGCCGGCGTCCAGGGCGCCCCACTCGAACTTGCGCTCGGGGAAGCCCCGCCTGAAGCGATCGCCGTCGGAGACCAGGACGATCTGCACCGGGGGCATGGACGGCGGGGGCGGAGCAGCGGCTGCCGGAGGAGCCGGCGGAGTCGCTCCGGCCGGGGCTGCGGGCCTGGGCGGGCGCGCCGCCATCAGCTGCGAACGGAAATCGCCGGCCAGGACCGGCAGCAGCTCGTGCTTGGGCGAATCGTAAAGGTAGGCGCCGTCCTTCATGAAGACATAGATGCGGATATCGTGGGAATTCATCGCCGAGGGGGCGGTGCTCTTGTTCTCGGCCGGGCGGCTCATGCCGTCGGCGGCCCAGAGCAGGTCGGAAAGGTCCTGCAGGCTCAGATCCTTCTCCGCGAACTCGCGTACCGAGGCCCTGACGGCCAGCGCCTGCATGAACGGCAGCCCGCGCTTGAGGTCGGGTGGGTTCAGCTTGACGGCCTGCAGTTCGGCCGCCGCCAGCCAGGCCGGTGATAAAACAAGGGCGAAGACGGCAGCGGCAAGCCGTTTTTTAAAATTGTTTCTGATGATCATTTTTTTCATTTTAACCTCCGGTTTTAATATATTTTAAAATTAATTTTTATTAACAATAATTTTAATACTATTTGTCAAAGGGTCGTTTCAGCAATTTCCTGTACTTTTCAAAATAGAATTCAAGCATGAATTTTCCTATGGTTTATTCTCATTTAAAAAAGATATTTTCATTATGCCATTTCAAATATTCTGCTTTCGGCCATGAATCTGTGTTTTGCGGCAACCGCAGTTTATTCCCTTGTAGCAAATAATAATCTTTGCCGTTTTCAAATTCCTCGCGGATACGTCGACTTACTTCCAGGTTGTATTCCGGTGTAAAAGTTATATAGCCTTTATCTAGAAGTTTGTGAAGATCGGAGCGCAGCAGAATCCCATTGCTGATTTCGTGAGGTCCGTTCAAGCTGTAAGGTTTAATATGGGCTGCTTCCAAAACTGGCAGAGTGCGTTCCTGGGTAATAGCGCAGCGGCGATTATAGACATCGGTGATTATAACCCGGAAACTGCCCTGACCGAGCCTTGGCGTAATAGTCGTCGGCTGACCATATTGCTGAGTTGAATCACTTTGCGATTTTTGATCAAGAAAATAGTTCTGCCCCTGCAAGCGAATTCGGATATCTTCCCACAATTTTGTCCCCAATTCATTTTCCGTATGGTAGGTTTTTCCCTGGACGATGCTCGGCTTCCAATCTGCAGGGACAGGAATCCATTCGTCTTCAGCAAAGAAAAATGGTTGTTCTAATAGAATGCAACCTATTAAATAATCGTTACTCTGTGAGGAACTTTGCTTGCGATAAAATTCAATTCTGCGGCGCATTTCCTTTATGGAATCAACTCCATTTTTTTCAGTAAACGAATCCCAGGCCAGACTAAGGGGCAAAATGTTGCTGTAAGCGAAAAAGCCGCCACCAACAATATAGTTGCGTGGAGCGTGGAGCTTGAATAGAAACATTTCGCCTTTTTTTAAAGCATTGAATTGTCGATTTCCTCCTGGTTGCCAGAAGTTGACTTCATCAATATTGGGTATGGAGATAAGCTTCCGATACCAATCAAAATCGGTAATCCCTACATAGATATTCATTGATCTTAAGCTGATAGAAATCGCTTATATCTTACATCCAGCCTATCCCTATCTGGATAATCCGATTTATGTCTGGGGAATCTAATTTTATTCCCTTCCATAGCCTGCAAACCATATTTCAGCATAGGACCGTCTTTTTCATCTAAAACGTCCTTTCTGACTTTTACTAAATAATCGGGGGAAATGCCGATAATATCACTATCATAGGCCGCGTGATGTATTTTACATAGAGCCAATCCGTTTGAAACGATTGGGTTACCTTCGAGTTCAGAATCAGCAATAATATGCGCGGCATCCAACAACTCGATGTGTTGTAAATTGCAGAGCGTACATTTGCGCTCATAGGCATCAAGGACAAATTCCCTGAATGCAATTTGATGCAAACGCTTTTTGGTTATAACTGTTATATATTTTCTCACACCAAGTTTTTCTTCGTGGTTTTTCTCGGCCACAAAAGTGGGTACATTTAATTCACCCGTTATTGAATAAACCGTATCAATAGCTACTCGAACACAAAGTTCTGATGGAACATCTTCAATTATAAAAACCGGCCAAACTGCGACATACTTCCCCGGCTTGAAACTGCGAAAATAAGCAAGGGGGATTTTCTGTCTCATTGCCTCTCTTAAACCAGTATTATCTCTATGATTCGAATCAGTCCCTCGATACTTATAGTTTAGTATGCCGTCTTCAGTCAATCCGTCAGCATACGGCCCCGAGGTTGTAGTGGTTATTGATATTGGAGTTGAAAATCCTGCCGGAATCCATATCCCGGAAGGCCCCATGAGGGTGATTTTCTTTCCATTAATTGTAAACTTTGACTCCAACTGCTCCCTGGAAAAAACGCCTCCATTAAGCAAATCCTGTTCGTGAAGCCAGTCAAACAACTTCATACGTATCTCTTGTTCATTCATTGTGAACTTTGATATTTACCCCATGGAAGGGTCCCAGGAAAACTTTCTAATGAGATGTGTGTGGTAATTCCATTTTTTCGTAAGAAACTGATAACGGCCAGCGACGATTCCCCGAGAAATGTTGAGCTCCTTTGCAATTTTTATAAGTTCCGTATCAGACTTGGCTTGGATGATCCGGGAATTAAATTTCTCTGGGATCAGAAATTCTCTAGCGAAATTATTTGCATTTATTTCACGTGGATCGTCTGTGCTTCCATCATTGATCAGAAGATCTTTTTTACTGTCGTGCAATACATGCCCCGCTTCATGAAAAAAGGAGAACCAAAACCGATCTTCCCCTTTGCCGCGCAGGCACAGAATGATCATGGCCTTGGTCGGAGTCAACCATTTCGTGGCGCCGTTCCAAGGCACTTTCGGCATTTCTTTGACAAATGCCAGTGCCACACCTGCAGCTGCGCACAAACGCAGCATCTCGGGCTCAAACGCATCGGGTTCCTTGCAGGTCAGGGATCGGATTTCTCGCAAAGCCATTTCGAATTTCGATTTATCATAAGCTTGACATTTGATTCTTTGAGCCTTCAGCTCGCCGATGCGTATCCAGGCCGAAGCGGAACCCGGATCGGTATTAAAGCATGGAGATCGGCGTGCTGCCACTGCGGGCTTTTTCCATATTTTTTTCCAGGCATCGATATTGCTGACCCCATAAAAAGTAAGCACCTCTCGAAGCTGCAAAACAGAATCCTTTTGCGCTTGAATTACCTTGCGTTTGAGTAGTTCTTTGAGCGGAATCAGCTTTAGCCATTCCAGTCCTTCAGCCAGTCTCTTTTTTTCTTCCATTCTTTCCAACTGCTCTCGATACTGGGATTCCAGATTGTTCCAGAAGCGGGCGGGGACTCCGGTAACCAATTCAAGTCGGTTAGCGGTTTCATAAGTTATTGGTTGTACGCCTTTAAAAATTCGATTCAGTGTCTGCACGGTTAGAGAAGTCCTGAGGGCAAGCTCTTTCTGGCTCATGCCAAGGGATCTGCTCATTTCCTGGAGGGTCACTCCCGGCGGAACGGCATAATCTGGTTCAAAGTGTAATCTTTTCTTAATGCTCATGGTATGCCTCATTCAATGCGTATCCTCAATGGAGACAACCTCAATTTCAGTGACCAATCCCTTGTCAATACTTCCATCCGCTGTTTTCGGAAGAGGCTCGTTAACAGGCTTAAAAATCAACCGCATGGGTTGCTCTAGATCAACGGAAAAATGCCCCTTATAATTGCCCGTCAATTCGTGGCAACGAGCCGGAGGCAAATGCGACATAATGGCAAGGCAATCTGCCGCTTGCAATTCCATCAACCTTTGCTTTAGTTTGCCAGCCATCCTGTCTCCATATTTTCGCTTCATCTCACGTTCCAAAGAACACTCCTTTCTCATTTTATTCGTCTTAAATGTTAATAGCATCGTTTTTCTTAAATGTCAACAAATTATTAACATATCGTGTTAATTTAAATAAACTAGTGACCCTTGAAAAAGCCCCTTTACCATGATGGGTTACAATTTCCATAGATCCTGCCTCGAAGTCTCAAAATCAATTGCTAAAGCCTTCACTTTTTTAAAGGCATACCAACGAAAAATTGGATTGAAAAATCGCACTTCTCTCCGTTTTCTTTTGATACCATATACTCTTCGAGGAAAAAAGAATCAATACTGGCCTGAATTAAATAAAGTATTCAACAGGCATAGCAGTAGAGGCAGCCGTGGCGGCAGGTGCCGTAGCTGCCGATGTCCACGCTCTGCTGGCACAGGCACAATTTTCTTTGCCCGGGGTCCTTGCGATAGGAAAGTCGCAAACCGAACAGCTCGTTCAGCAATTCTTCGTCCACGCACTTGCCGGGTTTCACCTCCGCTGCATGAGCCGCCTCGGCGCAGCTCTGGATTTCGATCCCAATCCGGGCGGCCGCGGCGGCAAAGCGCGCCAGCAGTTCAAGCTGCCGGGCCGGGCTGCCGCTTGCCGTCTGCATGTCGATCCCGGCCTTTGCCAGGCGCTTGCCGACCTTGGGATAGGGATCGAAAAAACTGACGATGACGCGCGCTGTGAACGGGACCAGTCGATGCGGCCAGCCTGGAAAAATTATGCGACATGAAAATCGAAATCGGTTTGCTCCGTGAAGATCACCGGGTCATAGCGCCAGATGACGCGGCGCCGGCCGATGCGCGTCGGCCAATGCTCCGAAAAAAGTGACCGCATCCTCGATCGGCCGGGGTGAGCAGGCTCCAGCAGCCGCGGGATAGCCGGTGACCGTGAGCAGGAAATAGTACGGGAAGCCGCCGTCGATCGATCTCGGGCAGGTATGGCAGGAACGGCCGCGGATCGCGGCTCCAGAAAACAAAGGCAGCGACATCCTTTTTTTTCAGGCTGACCGTTCTGGAACGGGCAGGGCGGAAGGGATTTCCGACTGTGACTTCGCCGCGGCGCAGATGCTCCATGAACCAGGAGCCGTGAAAAGCCGGGATATCGCTGCGCCGGGAAGCACTGACGATCATTGGTTTCCCCATGAAAACGCCGGCGGGTCGCAACGCTAATGGCCGCTTTTTTTCAGCTGCAGCAATTCCGCGCTTTGCGGAAATTTACGCAGCGCCAGGGTCATGGTTTTCCTGAATTTCTCCCATTGCTTCCAGGCCTGATAAATTTTAATCTTGAGCAAGAAATTATCCGGGTTCTCTTTTAAAAACAGGGCACTTTGGGCATAAACCTCAGCCTGGGCATAGTTATGTTTCTGCAGGTAAAGCAGGGCCAGCAAATGGTGGTTTTCATTCAGAAACGGATTGACTTCCATGGCTTCTTCCGCTTTTTGCATGGCGCCGCTGAAATCATTTTCCAGAAAAAGATTTCTGGCCTCAATGTAAAAGGTGTTGCTGTCCGTTTGCATTCCTGGTAATGAACTCACCTGGAAGGGATTCTTCATCAGCGGCTGCATGGGCAGGGCCTCCTCGCCCTGGGTGAGCGGCGGCAGCAGATTGCGGAAAGCCTGAGCCAGCAATTCCCGGTTTTCATTGGCGGCCAGAAAAATGGAAAATTGTCCGAGTAATTTTTCATCTCCCGGAAACCTTTGCAGGGCGCGGTTCAATTCCTCCGCGGCGCGGCTGCCTTGACCCATGGCGTGCAGCAATACGACCATGTTGCTGAAAATTTCCGGATCCTTTTTCAAATACAGGGCGTATTGCAGGCACTTTTCCGCAGTCGGATAATCGCCTTTCTGCAGGTAAATGACTCCCAGGTTGTTGTTGGTGGCCACGGCGTAGATGTTCTGCCGCTGCAGGCGAATGAACTGGTTCAATCCCATGTCGATGTAGCCGTAGGCAAAATTGATCAGCGCCGAAAGAAATTCTTTTTTGTACTTGAAAAGAGAATCGGTTTTGACGCGGTTTAAAAAGGATTCGCTGTTGGCGAGGTCATTTTTTTCAAGGTAAATTTTTGCCAGTTCAAAATTAATAAAATTGGATGACTGGCCGGTTTCTTTAATGGACAGCAGCAGCTCCAGTTTTTTGCCGCTGTCAAGGACCAGCAGGCTCTTGATGAATTTCTCATAATCAGGCAGCGTCATGTTTAACTCGGGGAAACGGATCGCCGTCTTTTCAGGGGCGATCACCTTGATGATTTCTTTAAGCAATTCCTCCTGGATTTGATAAATATTCCTCAAGTTCCCTTTGAGCAACGGCAAATGTTTCTGCACCCGGCCTTTGAGATCGATTAAAAAAACCTTGATCGCTATCTGGCTGGAACTTTTACCGCTGTATAAAATCTCGCCCCAAAGCAGTCGTTCGGCTTGACTTTCCCGGGCCAGAACCATGGCCGTGGCCTTGGTGATGTCGAAAGGAAAACGGACCAGGTTACGGTTCATGGCAAGCTGGGACTCCGCATCGTCCATGACCGGCATGTTGTTCAGCGCCAGGCCGGAAAGTATGTAATTGGCGAATGCTTTTCCCAGCCATTGGTATGACGCGTGGTTCTGAGTGTCCACCTTGAGCGGCAGCACCATGATTTGGGCCGTCAGGACGGCCGCGCACAGAATGCCGCTGATCAGGGTGATATTTTTTTTCATGGTCATTTTTCCTGCAGTATATTGACCAGGTCGCGTAAAAAAAGCACCCCGGTCAGCTCTGGTTTTCCGGCGCCCTCCAGTCTGAAAGCAAACGCATAGCGGGGTTTTTGGGCGGGGAAAAACCCGATGACCAGTGCGTCGAAACCATAGCGGCGGTCTCCGGCGGTTCCGGTTTTAACGGCCAGGTCGGCTGAAGCGGACCTGGCGCGGTAGCTGGTGCCGTTTTTATCATTCACCGTGGCCCGCATGGCTTTTTTAACATGCCTGAAATTCATATCGTCGCTCAACAGGCGCAGCGGCCGGGAAGTGTGGCTATAGTAGCCGAGATAGAGAAGGCTTTTGGCGTCTTCGATGAGATAGGGTGGGAACAACAGGCCGTTTTGTGAAAAAACGGCCGCCAGCATGGCGGCATGAATCGTGGTCAGGGAGATTTCGCCGATACCGACGGCCAGTTTGGCCAGTGCGAAATCTTGGCTCAATTCCCTGTTGAAGGTACCGGTACGGAATGTCAGGAACCAGTCCTGAAACGGCCGGGAATTGAAATGAAAAAGTTCCAGCATGGCGGCCAGTCGCTTGGAACCGACCTGCAGCCCCATTCTGGCAAAGCTGAGATTGCAGGACACGGCCAGCGCTGTGGAATAATCTTTAACGCGCTGGTGGGCTTTCCAGTCATAAAAAATTTTTCCTCCCAGGGCCATGTGCCCCGAGCAGTCGTAAGGGAATAAGCCCTGTTCATCCTGGCGCAAATAAGCCAGCAATGAAACGATCTTGACGATTGATCCGGGTTCATAGGCTTCGGAAAAAACGGCATTGGCGAGGCTGGGGGAGCGGGGTTTCGAATAAGCGGCCAGGATACTGTTTTGCGGCAGGTTTAAAACGACCAGGGTTCCGAAAAAATCAGTAAAAAGACGGTCGATCTTATTCTGCAGCCCGGCATCCAGGGTCAGTTGGAAATAACTCAGGCCTTTTTTCAATTGCCGGTCAAAGTCACCCAGGTCCAATCCCGGCAGCATGGAGCGGGTCTTTTGCCTGTGGACATCAAAATAGGCCAGCGCCGTACCGTTTTTGTCAAAAACGTAATCGAAACGCCCACGGCGCAGGTCGGCGTTGACTCTGCCAAGGAGCGCCAGGGCCTTGGCATGGCTCTGGCGGAAGTCCGCGGACAGCCTGGCCGTGGCTTTTTCGGATTCGGCGCCGTTAAAAAAAGCGGACTGAACCAAGGCATAGAACCACGTGTTTTCATCGCCGCCCCGCGGCAGCAGGTAATCGGTATAGATTTTCAGCTTGTGGTATTCGCCACGATCCAGAAAATATTTTTGAAAGCGGCCGGAACGCAGCGATGTCGCGGCCCGCCGGCGCTTGAGCTCGTCGAAGCGCGTCTGAGCCCGGGGCAGGCGGTCTCCAACCAGATCGCTCAAAGCCCGCAGCTCCCGGAACTGGGCGCGTAAAAATAATGCCGATGCCGACGCGTCAATTTTTTTTTCAGCCTCGCTGACGCGGCCGCCGAGCAGCAAGTCCTGGATTTTTGCGGAGGCGATGCTGACGCGCAGATAACGGTAACCGCAAAAAACAGCGCCCAGCGCCAGGACCAGCAGGACGAGTTTCAGTCTTTGCCGCCGCCGCCGCAGCTTTCTTTTTTGAAACGAAAAAGCCACATCCTTGTAATCGAGGACCATCAGCTTTTCGCTTCCCGGCGGAATGGATTCATTACCCGGCTCATGGTTTAATCGCTTTGGCGCAAATAGGCTTCGATTTTATCTAACCCTGCCGTGATGTCCTTTATGGAAGTGGCATAAGAAATACGCATATAACCGGGAGCGCCGAAGGCTGACCCCGGTACCAGGATGATGTTTAACTTTTCAAGGATGTCCATAGCCAGCTGGTTGTCATCCTTGAAATTCTTTTTGGCGATATCGTAAGAAAAATCAGCGAAGAAATAAAAAGCGCCGTCGGGCATGACGTAGGTAATGTGGCCGATCTCGTCGATGCGTTGGGCAAAATAGTCACGCCGCCGGCGGTATTCGTCCACCATGGCCTGCACCGCACTCTGGTCACCGCCCAGGGCTTCCACGGCCGCTTTCTGTGAGATCGAGCAGGGATTGGAAGTCGAATGTTCCTGGATCTTGGTCATGGCTGCGGCCAGTGTTTCCGGGACAATGGCATAGCCGATGCGCCATCCGGTCATGGCGAAGGTCTTGGACAGGGAACTAACTACGGCGACCATGTCCCGGGCTTCCGGAACCAGGTTTATGGGCGAAGGGTAATCCGTGTTGGTATAGATGATCTTCCGGTAGCAGTCATCGACAATCGTCAGCACGTTTTTTTTATTGAAAAAATCGATCACCTGCCGCAATTCTTCCCGGTTCATGATTTTGCCGGTGGGATTGGAAGGCGAATTGATGATCACGGCTTTGGTTTTGGCGCTGAACCGGGACATGTAGGAATCGGCGGTCAGTTCGAAAAGCTTGCCCGGCTGCAAGTGGTCGGCGTAGATCGCCTGGCCGCCGCAGAATTTAACCATTTCCGGATAAGATACCCAATAGGGCCGCGGGACGATCACCTCGTCGCCGGAATTAATCAAGGCCTGCAGCAGCAGGAAGAGGCTGTACTTGCTGCCGGGGGAAACCAGGATCTGCTTTTCCGTGGCGGCAACCGCCTGTTCCTGGCGGTAGGCTTGCTGTATGGCCTTCTTTAATTCAGCGATTCCCGAAGTCGGGGTATACTTGGTAAAATTGTTTTGAATGGCGGCGATCCCGGCATTTTTAATATTTTCCGGGGTAGGGAAGTCCGGTTCACCGGCTCCGAAATCAAGGATCATTTTGCCCTGGGCTTGCAGCTGATTCTTGATCTGCACCAGTTTTAGCGTCGGTGAGCTGGTCATGGTTTGAACGCGTTCAGATAATTGGATCATTTTTTCCTCCACATACTTGCTTTTCAACAGTTTCGGCCATGATGTGCAACAAAAAAAGGTGCATTTCCTGGATGGTCGGCGTGTCCACGGCATCTACAGCGATCAGGATGTCCACCGGGACCGCCTGAAGCGTCTCAACCCAACTGCCGGCCAGTGCGATGGTCAGGGCTCCTTTTTCCCGGGCCGCGGCGAAAGCCTGGATAACATTGGCCGAGTTGCCGCTGGTGGTGATGCCCAGCGCCACATCGCCCCGGACGGCAAAAGCTTCCACCTGCCTGGAAAAAACAAAACGAAAATCTTCGTCATTGGCAATGGAAGTGATGTTGGCCATGTCGGCGCCCAGGGCCAGCGCCGGCAGGGCCCGGCGGCGGAAGTAAAACTTGTTGACCAACTCGGCGGCGAAATGCGAGGATTGGGTGGCTGAACCGCCGTTGCCGAAGACCAAAATTTTATTCCCGGCGCTGAGCGCTTCTACCATGGCGGCGATGGCGCGCCGGACGTGAGGATCTTCATTCAATGCGGCAAGCAAGTGAGCGCGTTGCCGTATTTTTTCGGCATCAATAATTTTCATGGTTTTTATCCTGGCCCAGCAGAGCTGGATAAGAGCCTTAGATAATAAATTTTCTTTGCTAAAAGCGCAGAAAATTTATTATAAGGCTCTAATAAATTTTGTGCTGCAAATTTTGTATCCATTCTTTCAACTCGCTTTCCTGGAGGCCGGTCATGCTCAAGGGGCTGAACAGTTCAATATCCACGGTTCCCGGCTTGATGAGTATCCGGCCCGGCGGCAGCAGCTGGTGGCTGCCGGAAATTTTTATCGGCAATACCGGCACGCCGGCTTGCAGGGCCATCTTGAAGCCGCCTTTTTTAAAATTCTGCCCGAGCCCGTCCTTGCTGCGCGTTCCTTCGGGAAAAACCAGGAACGAGTAATGTTTTTTTTTTATCTTTTCGACCGCTTCATTCAGCGCTTCATGCCTGCGCGGCGGGTTTTTTCGGTCCACGAAGACAAAATCGGCCAGCTTCAGCGCCAGACCGATCAGGGGAATTCTCCGGGTTTCGCTCTTGATCAAGGCTCGCGGCTGGCAAGTCAGGACACTGTACAGCAGGGGGCCGTCCAGATTCGACAAATGGTTGCATATCAGCACCATGGGTCGGGAAAAATCGATCAAGGCCAGCCCGTGCACCCGCGTTTTGACCCTGGTGATGGCCAGCATCATTTTGAATACGCGCCGGGAGAGCACGTAAAGGAATTTATCATTGCCGCAAAGGCCGCTGACGATCAGGACCGGAATATAGAGCAGGATAATCAGCGACAAGACAAGCAGATAAGCCGGGATGTTTCTTAACAAGTACATTGCTTTCATTAATAATTTTTTTTCCGCTGTTTGTCAAGAAAATAGTTGACATTTCAGGAATTATTGGTTGATAATATAATTTCTTTTAAACATCCAAAAAAAACAAGCAGGATGATTTAAAATTTAGCCAAGGAGATAAACCATGTCTGTACTTCAAGAACTCATTGAAAAAGTCAAGGTCAAAAATCCTGGTGAAACCGAATTTCACCAGGCGGTCAAGGAGGTTCTGGAAACGCTGGAACCCACGGTCAAGAAACACCCCGAATTCGTTAAGGCCAAGATCTACGAACGCATCGTCGAGCCCGACCGGGCCATTCTTTTTCGCGTCCCCTGGGTCGATGACAAGGGCGAAGTCCAGGTCAACAAGGGCTTCCGTGTGCAGTTCAACAACGCCATCGGTCCATACAAGGGCGGTCTGCGCTTCCACCCCTCGGTTAACCTGGGCATTATCAAGTTCCTCGGATTCGAGCAGATCTTCAAGAACGCCCTGACCACCCTGCCCATGGGCGGTGGCAAGGGCGGTTCCGATTTTGATCCCAAAGGCAAGTCGGATATGGAAGTCATGCGCTTTACCCAGGCCTTCATGCGCGAGCTGTTCCGCCACATCGGCGCCGACGTGGACGTGCCGGCCGGCGACATCGGCGTGGGCGGCCGCGAGATCGGTTTCATGTACGGATATTACAAGAAGATCCGCAACGAGCATACCGGCGTACTGACTGGCCGCGGTTTGGAATGGGGCGGCTCACTAATCCGCCCCGAGGCGACGGGGTATGGCTCGGTTTATTTCGCTGCCGAGATGCTGGCCACCCGTGGCAAGGACCTGAAAGGATTGCGCTGCGCTGTCAGCGGCTCGGGCAACGTCTTTCAGTATACCGCCGAAAAGATCACCCAGCTGGGCGGCAAGGTGATCACCGTCTCCGACTCCAACGGCACCATCGTGGACGAGGAAGGGATCGACGCCAAGAAGCTGGCCGCCATCATCGAGCTGAAAGAGATCCAGCGCGGCCGCATCAAGGAATTCGCCGCCAAATATCCGAAGGCAAAGTATTATGAAGGTAAGAGCGTGTGGGATGTGATCCAGGACGGCCTCAAGATCGATGCCGCCTTCCCCTCGGCCACCCAGAATGAGATCAACGAGGAGCACGCCAACGCCATGGTCAAGAACGGCTGCTTCTGTGTCTCCGAAGGGGCCAACATGCCCTCCAACCTGGCCGCCATCAAGGTGTACCAGAGCAACAACGTGCTCTACGGACCGGCCAAGGCGGCCAACGCCGGCGGCGTCGCCACCTCGGGCTTGGAGATGACCCAGGGGAGCATGCGCCTCTACTGGAGCCGCGAAGAGGTCGACCAGAAGCTGCACAACATCATGAAGAGCATTCACAAGCAGTGTCTGGACGCCGCGGAAAAATATGCCACCAAGGGCGATTACCTGACTGGAGCCAACATCGCTGGCTTCATCAAAGTCGCCAAGGCCATGCTGGCTTACGGCATCGTTTAGTAACTTAAAGCGAATTGGCTTGGTGAACAAACAAGATAATTCGCTTTCTAAGTTACTTATCCAGCGCAGCTGGGTTAGTTAAAATCGATTGATCTGCAAAGGGGAGTTTGCCGCAAACTCCCCTTTTTTTTGCCGAAAAAACACCGCTTGAAATTTTCTCACAAATAGGATATAAAAACAAAAAGGAGAAAATCATGGACGAAAAAAATGTTTTATTTAAAGAAATCACCCAAAAAACGCCATTTTATCAGCAGACTAAATTCTGGGCCTCGTTAATTACCATTATCGTCGGGCTTGTTTTAATCCTGGTTTTTTACAAAACCGTGATCAAGGAAACCATGAGCGATGAAGAGGTGGCGAAATCGATACAGATCGTCTGGCATGATTCCATCTGGGTCGACAAAAAGGGCAAACCCGACGAAGCGATCATTGTGCCTTCTTTCACTTTCAAAATCAAGAACACCGGCGATCGTCCGCTGCAGCATGTTAATTTCAACTGCATTTTTATTTTTGCCGAAAGCCGGGAAAACCTGACCGATGGCTACGTGACGGCAATCAAGGAGCCACTCCCGCCGGGGGCAGTCAGCGAGGAAATTTTCGTCAAGGGTTTTTTCGGCTACAGTGCCTCGTCCAAGCCGGCTTTCATCAAAAACATGGCCAACTGGAAGGATATCAAGGTTAAAATCTATGCCAAGACCAAAAATTCCGGCCAGGTGCTTTTGGGAATTTTCCCGATTACAAAAAAAATTGACGGTCTCAAGATCATTTATGAGGGCCAGGAAGAGAGCCAATGAACCTAGTTGATCCGGGCGTACGGATTGAATGAAAAAATTATATCTGCTGCTTTTATTTTTTCTCTTTTTTTATATTGTCCTGAACGGGGCCCTGCATTTCCTGCCGCTGGATCCCTTTTTACATTTTTGGCTGAATGTCTTGCTTTTACCGATTTTCATGGCGCTGTTCCTGGTTTTTTTTAATATCACGTTTCTGAACCCCCTGCGCGAAATCAACCGCAGCTTGCTGTTTTTCAGGCAAACCGGAACCGGCCGTTTTTCCGGCCATGGCTCCGGCATCGCGAACGAAGTCAAAGAAATCTTTGCCAGCCTGGAAAACATCTATGGCCAATTGCGAAAAAAAACAAGCGAAACCAGGGAAGCCAAGGAATTCCTGGAAAAACTGATGCAAACCACCCAGGCCATGGTGATCAAGTTTGACCGCGGCATGCATCCCATTTATATGAATGATTACGGCCTGAAAATATTCCAGGCTAACAGTCAAGGCATCGACTCATTGCGCATTTCCGATTTTCTGGAAAAAAAATTCATCCATGAAATTATCAGCGCCTTGAAAGAAAACGACCATGTTGTTGACAAAGAAACCATGATGCTGATGAAGACCGGGGAGAAAATCGACATTGCGTTGTCGTTTTCCATCATCCGCGATTTAAATCAGAAAGTCACCGGATACCTGGCCGTAATCGCCGATATCAGCAAGCGCAAAAAGGCCGAGATCAATTTGCGCAATCAGATCATTTTCTCGCAGCAAATATTCCAATCGATTCCGGAAATGATCATCATCGTCGACCGCAAATTGCGCATCACCTTTTTCAATAAGCGGGCCCACGACGTGATCCAATCCGGCACGGAAAGCATCAACGGCCAAAGCCTGCAGCTGATTCTGAGCAAAATCGCCATGGAGAGCGGCTTTGACGAACTGGTGCGCAATGTCATCGAGAGCAACAACAGCGTGCATCGCATCAATACCGTCAATCCCATACTGGAAGAAGAAAGTTACGTGGATTTGATCGTCGAACCGCTGAAAAGCGGCAGGAGTAACATCGGCGGCATCATCTTGATCCGGGATATTTCCGAATGGCGCGGCTTGACCGCCCAGCTCAGATCTTTGCAGGGCTTCATGCAAAAACTGATTAACGCCAGCCCCTATGCGGTCATTTCCATCAACAGCACCAACCTGATCACCACCTGGAACCTGTCGGCCGAAAAAATACTGGGCGTTCCTTTCGCCGCCGCTTTCGGCCAGAACATCTACACTCTGCAGCCCCTTTTCAACAAGTACAAGGACATCATCAACGAGATCATGATCCTGAAAAAAACCATCTATCTCAATGATGAAAAAATATTCATCGGCGAGGAGGCTTTCATTGTTGCCAACCTGACCCTGTACCCGGTGACGGACGAACAAAACGGCGTAGTCATCCATATCGAGGATATGTCGGCGCTAAAAAAACTCGAATCATCGCTGCTGCAGGCGCAAAAAATGGAATCACTGGGACTGCTGACCAGCCACATCGTCCATGACTTCAACAACCTGCTCAGCGGCATCATGGGGTACGCGTCGTTGCTGGAAAAAAAAATCGGCGATGATCCCAAAATAAAAAAATATATATCGAGTATTATCAACTCCAGTGAGAGGGCTTCGACCCTGATCGGCCAACTGCTTAACTTTTCGCGCAAGAAACTCGCTGAAAAAGAGATCGTGGACATCAACAGCCTGATCAAGGAATCCTTGGATTTCCTGTCCATGAGCCTGAAAACCATCCATCTGGACGTCCAGCTGCACCCGGGACAGATCCTGCTGCAGGCCGACAAGACAAAAATTTCCCAAATCTTGATTAACCTGCTCATCAACGCCAAGGATGCGCTGGAAACCTCTCCTCGTCCGACCATCTCCGTCAGAACCGGCCTGACCACCGTCAGCGACCACCCCAATCTCATGGACGGCCGCTACGCCCGCATCCAGGTCGGTGATAACGGCCGCGGCATCAGCCGGGAAAACCTGGGCAGAATTTTTGAACCGTTTTTCACCACCAAGGGACAGGGTCGCGGCACCGGGCAGGGCCTGGCCATTGTGCAGGAAATCGTCAAGGATTTCAACGGCCGCATTGACGTGAAGTCGGAAATCGACCTGGGCAGCATTTTCACCATCCTGCTGCCCGTGTTGGAAACGAAAATCGTCCAGGCTGTCGTTGAATTGAAAAAGGAGCCGGCGGCGACGTTGGAAGGCCTGGTCCTGCTCGTCGATGATGAAGACGTGGTGCGTGAAATCGGCAGCGACATGTTGAAAAACATGGGCATGAAATGCCTGACCGCCATCAACGGCAGCGAAGGCATCGATCTATTCAAGAAAAACAAGGCTGCGATCAGGTTGGTCATCCTGGATGTTGAAATGCCGGGAATTTCCGGAGAAAAGGTATTTCAGGTTCTGAAGGAGATCGATCCCGGCGTCAAAATCCTGATTGCCAGCGGTTATGGCAAGGAATACCTGGAAACGACCGTATTTAATGGCAAGATTGAAAATTTCCTGGCTAAGCCATTCAACATCACGCAGCTTTCCTACCAGATCAGCAGATTGTTGGGCGGCAAGAATGTTTAAGGATTGGTTCATTCGCGTCGCCGCTGAACGCCTGGCCGCCCAGGCGCCGCTGCTCGGCAAGATAAAGGCCGGTCCGGAAGTATATATCAAGGCCGAAAAACTGAAGGGGTTTTCCACGAAAACCGTCAAGGAATACGCGGCTATTTTAACGGATTTCCCCAGCCATACCATTCATGCCCCCTTCATGGACGTCTGGCCCGGGGCTGTTGATGAAGATGTCCGCCGCGTGAGCCTGGAACATATGCAGCGGGTCATGGATCTGGCCTCGGCCTGGAGAAGTTTTTTGGTGGTCATGCATTTCAATTATGACCCCATTTATTACTCCCAGCATTTTCGCGGCTGGCTCGATCGCGCTGCGGAGTTTTATCAAATCCTGCTACAGGCAAACGACGGCCCGTTCATTGCTTTGGAAAACATCGCCGAACCGACGCCGTATATTGTCCTGCAATTATTGAAAAAAATCGATCGTCCGCGCCTCATCCACTGCTTTGATTTTGGTCACCACAACGTGTTCGCCCGCATTCCCGTGGAAGAATGGCTTTTTTATCTCGCGCCGCGCCGCCACATCCATTTCCATTTTCATGACAATTTCGGCCGCAGCGATGATCACCTGGCCATGGGCCGGGGTGGCATTGATTGGCAGGCGGCTAAAGCAGCCATCCGCGGCCTGGACCATCCATTTTCCATCACTCTGGAACCACACTCCCCTGACGTTTTGCGTGCTTCCGCCGCGTACTACAAAAAGACGTTTCTTTGATGGCCTGCCTGCGCGGGCGGGCGGATGCGCCGGGTGAGATTATTTGGTGTGTTTTTCTTCCCGCAGCCTGACAAATTCAAGGTACGCCGGCGGCGGATCCATGATCAGGATACCCAGTTTTCCTTTTTCATTCCCGGCCGTGCCGGGATCGATACTCCAGCGCACGCTGCCTTTCATGGCCACTTTTTCGCCCTTGATCGTCATGACCACTTCGATCTCCTTGTAGGTTGGGATAAAATGCCCGCCACTTACGGAAATTCCGCTGGCGGAAATGTCGGTCAACAGGCAACTGTAGCTCAAGCCGTCGTTGTTTATGGTGATTTCCACTTTATCCTGATTGTCCGGCAAAGTTCTTTTCCTCATCTTCCGCCTCCATTCCAATTCTTGTTTTTATTAACATAAAAATAAATCCATTTCAAGGGTCATGCGTTCAACTGCCGCCCGGAATTTTTCATTGTCTTCTTTACATCCGTTTTTGAAAATTGTACAATGTCAGGGTTAGAGGGTTCATGGTTCAACCCCGATCGGCTTCAAACGCTTATGCCGGGGATGGCCTTCAGGAGGATCAAGCGACAATGAGCGAAAACCGAATCGTGATAACTGGACTGGGCGCCGTAACCCCAGTCGGCATTGGTATTGAAGCGTTCTGGCGGGGATTGCTGGCCGGGAAAAACGGCATCGCCCGGGTCAGTCAATTCGATCCAAGTGGATATCGTTCGCAGTTGGCGGCTGAAGTCAAGGACTTCGATCCCCTGCAATGGATCGACAAGAAATCGTTCGAGCGCATGGACCGTTTTGCCGTGTTCGCCGTGGCCGCCGCGGCCATGGCTATGAAGGATGCCGGCCTGGAAAACAAAACGTTCAACGGGGAGCGGGCCGGGGTCATTATCGGTTCCGGGATCGGCGGATCCGCTACGATTGAAGAAGGCCATTACCGGATCCAGGAGAAAGGGCCCAAGTCCCTGACACCCTTCTTCGTATCCAAAATACTCATCAACATGGCGGCGTGCATGGTCTCCATTCGCTTCGGCCTGAAGGGGCCCCTGTCGGCACCGTCCGTCGCCTGTTCGACCGGAGCCAATGCCATCGGTGACGCCTTCAGGATACTGCAGCGCGGTGACGCCGATATCATGCTGGCCGGAGGCAGCGAGGCGGCCGTAACCCCACTGGCCTATGCCGGTTTCTGTGCCACGCGGTCGATGTCTGCGAATACTGATCCCGAAACCGCCTGCCGGCCTTTTGATCGCCTTCGCGACGGTTTTGTAATGGGCGAAGGGGCCGGCGTGGTCGTCCTTGAACGGCGCGAACATGCCGTCCAGCGCCAGGCCAGGATCTATGCCGAACTGGTCGGCTATGGCAATACTGCCGACGCCTATCATTTCACCGCTCCGGAGCCCCGGGGCGACGGCATGATCAGGGTCATCAAGGCAGCCCTGAAGGATGCGGCGATCACCCCCGCAGAAATTGACTATATCAATGCCCACGGCACGTCGACTGTCGCAAACGATAAAGTCGAAAGTGCCGCCATCATCAATGTATTCGGCGACCAGGCGCGGACATTGAAGGTCAGCTCAATCAAATCGATGATCGGCCACCTGCTGGCGGCAGCCGGGGCGGTGGAATTCATCGCCACGGTGATGAGCGTGCACAGCGGCATCGTGCCGCCGACGATCAACTTCCGGGAACCCGATCCCGACTGCCCCCTGGACTACGTGACCCAGGGCGCAGAAAAGCTGGCGGTGCGCTTTGCTGCCAGTAATTCATTCGGCTTTGGCGGCGGCAACGCCTGCCTGGTCATCAAGAAATGCGAGGATTAACATGACGATTCCGAAACTGAAAATCGGCAACATTACGGCCGAGATCCCGATTGTCCAGGGCGGCATGGGCGTGCGGGTCTCGCTTTCCTCCCTGGCATCGGCAGTGGCCAACGCCGGGGGCATCGGCACCCTGTCCAGCATCGGCCTGGGTGATTTTGTGGAATCTTTAAGCGAATACGAAAGGATTTCCCGGGAAGCGCTGGAGCGCGAGATTCGCCGGGTGAAAACAATGACCGATGGCCCGGTCGCCGTGAACTTTATGGGCGCATTGAGCAATGTCAATGATCTGATTGTGACGGCCGTCGCTGAAGGGATCAAGATCATTGTCTACGGAGCCGGCCTGCCGTCGTCCCTGCCCGAACTGGTTCCCGATCCTTCTGTTAACCTGGTGCCCATCGTCAGCTCGGCCCGGGTGGCGGAGTTGATCCTGCGCGTATGGGACAAGCGTTTCAAGCGCATCGCCGATGCCTTCATCCTGGAAGGGCCGTTGGCCGGCGGCCACCTCGGTTTTTCGAAAGAGCAGCTGGTGCAACCGCAGGAATTCTCGCTGGAGCGTCTTTTGCCGGATCTGTTGGAAACGCTGAAGGCCTATGAGGACAAATACGGCCGGAAAATTCCGGTGATCGCCGGCGGCGGCATCTTTAGCGGCCGCGACATCGCCCGCATGCTCAATTTGGGCGCCTCGGGTGTGCAGATGGCAACCCGCTTCGTCTGTACTGTGGAATGCGACGTTGCTGCTGAATTCAAGCAGGCATATCTGGATGCCAAAGAGGAAGACATCGTCATTATCGACAGCCCGGTGGGCATGCCCGGCCGCGCTATCCGCAATGATTTTTTAAAGGAGCTGGAAGCCAAGGGGAAAATTGCGGTCAATTGCCCTTACCGCTGCCTGACCGCCTGCAAAGTCGACAAAGCCCATTACTGCATCGCCAAGGCGCTGTTGAATTCCTATTTGGGGGATGTAAAAAACGGGCTTATCTTTTGCGGCCAGAACGCCCACCGCATTGGCAAGATCGTGACCGTAAAGGAACTTTTTAGTGAATTGATTGCCGGCATTGAGGCGGAATAAGGAAAATTTCCCTTGCTGGATTGCAATGCCGGTTCGGCATTGATTTATTTTAATTTTATTATACAGCATGAGGTTTGATGAGTAAGAAATCTTTTATCTTTCTATGGCTGTTGACTGGATGTTTGGCCATACCGGCAGCCGCGGCCGAGGTGCAGGCCGTGCGCGTTGCCCATGGTCCCAAAATTGACGGCCGCCTGGACGATCCTGTTTGGAGCTCCGCCATCGTCTTCAGTGCTTTCCGCATGGCCGAACCCGTTGCGGACGGGGAACCGAGCGAAAAAACCGAGCTGCGCGTCCTTTACGACGACGGCAACCTCTATATCGGCGTCCGTTGCCTGGACGGCGAGCCGGGCCGGATCGCTGCCCATTCCATGCTCCATGACAGCGGCAAGTCGCAGAATGGCTGGGGCGGCCAGGGTTCCGTCGGCACCGGTGACGATGATGTCGTGCGCGTGCTGCTCGACCCTTTTCTGGACAAGCGCAGCGGCTATTTTTTTACCGTTAATCCGCGCGGCGCCCGCGGGGAAGGCCTGACCTCGGGGGGCAGCTCCAGCCTCAACTGGGACGGCATCTGGGACGCGGCCGGCCATATCGACGGCAGCGGCTGGAGCGCTGAAATGAAAGTCCCCTTCAAGACCATTCAGTTCCGTGCCGAACTGGCCACCTGGGGGATCAATGTCGAAAGGTTCATCGCCCGCAAGCAGGAGAAGATCCGCCTGGCCGGTACCGACCGCGACAGCAATTTCTTCAATCCCATGGCGGCCGCTGCCTTGAGCGGTATAGCTGGCGTCAAGCAGGGCAAGGGTATCACCATCCGTCCCTACGGCCTGGTCAGTGTCGAGAAGGATCACGCTGCTACTTCGGGTTACCGCTGGAAACTGGACGGCGGTTTCGATGTCTACAAGAATTTTACCCCCAACCTGGTGGGTGCCTTCAGCTACAACATGGATTTTGCCGAGACCGAGGCTGACGAGCGGCGCATCAACCTGACCCGCTTCCCGCTTTTTTTCCCCGAAAAAAGGATGTTCTTCCTGGAGGGCTCGGAAACCTTCAGCTTCAGTTCCAGCGTCAGTTTTCAGCCTTTTTTCAGCCGCAAGATCGGCCTGTACCAGGGCGAACAGGTTCCGGTCCTGTTCGGCGGCAAGGTATACGGCAAGATTGGCCAGGTCAACCTGGCTTTTCTCGACGTGCAGACTGAAGAATTTTCCGGGCTGCCGGGGCGCAATTTCCTGGCCCTGCGCGTGACCCGCGACATCTTCAGCGAGAGCAAGGCAGGCTTCATTCTGACCAACGGCAGCCCGTCGGGTGAACGCAACACCCTGCTCGGGGCCGATTTCCGCTACGCCACGTCGCGCTTCCTGGGCAGCAAGAACCTCAACCTCGCCGCCTGGGCGGCCTACAACTGGAACGAAAAGATCGCGGGCAGCCATGCCGGCTTCGGTTTCCGCGCCAACTACCCCAACGACCTCTGGGACATCCAGAGCACCTACGCCTACTACGGCGAAGCGCTCGACCCCGGACTGGGCTTCATGCTGCGCCAGGGGATCCAGACCGCCTACCTGCGCATCGGCCTGCAGCCGCGTCCCGGAACGGGATGGCTGAAAAATCTGGTCCGGCAGTTCTTTTTCAATGTCAGCGGCGATTTTTACTGGGACCTGAAGGGCAACCTGGAAACCAGCCGGCTTGAAGCCATGCCCATGAGTCTCAAAACCGAAAGCGGCGAGCAATTCAGTTTCAAGGTCACGGCCAATCGCGATGTCCTGCCTGCCGCCTTCGAGGTGTCGACCGGGGTCGTCCTGCCCGCCGGGGCCTACGGCTTCACCAGCCTAAACATCTCTTTCAGCAGCGCCGCGCACCGCCGCTGGGTTTTCGACGCCGGCATCGACTTCGGTGAATTCTATTCGGGCCGCTACGAGAACGCCAGCGCCGGCCTGACCCTCAAGTACAAGGGCTACGCCAACCTGGGGATCGACGTCAACCTGGTGCGCGGCCGACTGCCCGAAGGGGATTTCAACGAGAACGTCTTCCAGCTCAAGGCCGACATTTTTCTTTCGCCCGACATCGGCTTCATGAACTACATCCAGTACGACAGCGTCTCCAAACTGCTGGGCTGGAGCGCCCGCCTGAAGTGGCGCCTGGCGCCCGGCAACGAGCTCGCCCTGATCTACAACAAGAACTGGGAACGGCGCTGGGACCCGGCCAGCAGGTTCTATCCCTCGGAAGAGCGGGGGGTCTTCAAGCTGTCGTTGTCCATAAGGCCGTAAAGGCACTTCGTAACGAGTGATAACACAAATCATCCACAAGCCCTGGTGGATTTGATTTGTTTATCCCCAAGGGGGACGCGTAACAAGTGACGAGAGAAGAAAAGTCAGGAAATAATTCATTATGTAGGGGTTTGATTCATCAAACCCTTCAAGCGGATGCAATTTAGATTGTTGTCTGTTATGCTTGTCAACTGATGAAAAACATGTTGAATGACAAACTGCAAAAAAAACTGGTACGTCTGCTGCGCAGCGCTCCCGAATTGCGTCTGGACGCGAACCAGAAGCTGGTCATTTTTTCCGATCTGCACCTGGGCGACGGCGGCGGCAACGACGATTTTAAAAAAAATGGCGACCTGTTCCTGGCCATGCTGCGCCGCCACTACCTGCCGGAGTGTTTCACCCTGATTCTCAACGGCGACATCGAGGAATTGGCCCTCTTCCGTCTGAAGCGCATCATGACCCGCTGGAGCGGCGTCTACGGCGCCTGGGCCGAGTTCGCCGCCCGCGGCGCCTTGTTCAAGCTGGCCGGCAACCATGACCTGGCGCTGCTGCGGCGCCGTTCCGGTGACATGCCCTTCCCGGTCAGCGAAGCGCTGAACATTCGCTGGAACGGCCAGTCGCTTTTCGTGCTGCACGGCCACCAGACCTCGCACCTGAACTGGGTTTTCCAGACCCTGGGCATCCTGTTTTTGCGCTGGCTGCTCCAGCCCCTGGGTTTCGGCAACTACACGGTGGCCCGCAGCAGCCGCCGTCGTTTTCGCGTGGAAAAGCGTATCTACGACTTTGCCCGCCGCAAAAAGCTGCTGGCCCTGATCGGACATACCCACCGGCCGTTGTTCGAAACCCTGTCGCGCCTCGACACCCTGAAGATCGAGATCGAAAACCTCTGCCGCAAGTATCCGCAAGCCGCCGCCGGAGAGAAGTTTGCATTGGAATCAAAGTTGACTCTCCTGAAGGAAGAATACGTCAAGCTGCAGCACAAGGACCACCGGACCCGGAGTTCCGAAAATCTCTACCACGACGGCCCATTGCTCCCCTGCTTGTTCAATTCGGGCTGCGGCATCGGCCGCCACGGCATCACGGCCATCGAAATTGCCGGCGGCCGGGTGGCCCTGGTCTATTGGTTCGACCGCCGGCGCTCTGAAAAGTATTTGGATTTTGAAGGCTACCCGCCGCAGCCGCTCGGCGACAGCGACTATTTTCGCGTGATTCTGAAGGAAGAAGACCTGGATTATATATTCACCAGGATCAATCTTCTAGGATGACTTTGTGACGCGTAACGCGTGACACGTGACGAGGGAAGAAAAGAATTCAGAATAGAAATACAATAAAAACTTAAGAGACTTTGGTTTCTGTTTTCTGTAGGGAACTGCGTTCTCTACTGCGTACAGAAATCGTGATATTGATAAAGAGCGCGGATCTGTGTTTGCTCTGGAAGAAAATATAAAATGCTTTTTATTTGGCCTCATCGATCATGAGCATGGTCTTCTCCTCGACCTCGCGGGCCACCCGGCGCCAGGTCCGCATCGCTGGACAGCGCCGCCAGCATCTGCCCGGGCTTGATCATGCCGATCTTGGTCACGCCTTTTTCGGTGAACACCGAGATGCGGCAGGGCAGCGCCATGTTCAGGCGCATGTCGGCGGACATCACCTTGGCCGCCTGCTGCGGATTGCAGATTTCAAAGATCCGGCATTCTTCCGGGAAAGCGACGCCTTTGCCGCGCAGGGTGGAACCCACGTCATGGACGTGCAGACACCCCGAAAGCCATGGCGTTTGACCGCGGTTTCCAAATCGGCTGTTGCCTGATCGAAACTTTTTTCGCTTTCTACGATGTAATACATGGGCATCTCCTCGGAGTCCGTACTGGCTTGCCGTGTTGCTTTGGCCGGCAGCGGCACGCTCACAGCCTTATTTTAACAAACCCGGCAAGATAAGAAAAGGCCGGGCCGTTTGACAAAATTCCGGCTCCGATGGTAAAGTGATTCTTTGCAATCCGCTTGAAAACAGGAAGGCGACATGATCGAACTGCGCAATGTTTGCAAGAGCTACAACAAGGGCGCCGTGCGCGCCGTCGACGACCTCACCCTGGCCGTGCCGCCCGGGGAGATCTTCGGCTTTCTCGGACCCAACGGCGCCGGCAAGACCACGACCATCAAGATGATCGTCGGCATCCTCACTCCGGATTCGGGGACTATCGCCATCGAGGGGCTTGACAACCGCCGCGAACCTCTGGCCTGCAAGGCGATCACCGCCTACGTTCCCAGACTCTCCGGAGCTCTACGAGCGCCTGACCGGCATCGAGTACCTCAACTTCATCGCTGACGTATACGGCGTGCCGGCCGCTGCGCGCAGCGAGCGCGCCACGCGCTGGCTGGAGATCTTCGAACTGACGACGGCAGCCGCCGATCCCATCCAGACCTACTCGCACGGCATGCGCCAGAAGATCGTTCTCAGCGGCGCCCTGCTGGTCGAGCCGCGCGTCTTCGTCCTCGACGAGCCCATGACCGGCTTGGACCCGCGCTCTGCCCACCTCCTCAAGGAGGCCATGCGCGCCCACTGCGACCGTGGCGGCACCCTCTTCTTCTCGACCCACGTCATGGAGGTCGCCGAAAAGTTCTGCGACCGCATCGCCATCATCCACAAGGGACGGCTGCGCGCCTGCGCCACGCTGGATGAGCTGCGCCGCCAGGCCGGCGAATCGCAGTCCCTGGAAAATATCTTCCTGGAGATGACCGGCCAATGAGACGCCTCCTGGTCCTGCTGCGGTGCCGGTTTGCGCCAGAACTTCGCCCTGGCGCTGCTCAAGCACAAGGTTTTCAAGGAAAGGAAGGACCTTTGGCTGGTGTTGCTCGTCGGCCCTGGGTTTGTTGGGCCTGCTGCCCGTGATCGCGCTGTATTTCAAGGTTCTCGGCCTGCTTTTCTCGATCCTGCAAGTCCAGGGCCAGGAAACGGCGCTGCTGACCCTGGCCATCCTGGCCGGCCAGTTCCTCGTCCTGATCTTCGGCCTCTTCTATGTCCTTTCGGCCTTTTACTTCGCCCGTGACCTGGAGTTCCTGGTCTCTTTGCCGGCCCGGCCCTTCGAGGTCATCGGCGCCAAGTTCGGCGTCATCATGGTCAACGAATACCTGACCGCGGCGCTCATCGTCGTCCCGGCCTTTATCGTCTACGGTGTCATGGCCGCCAAGCCACCGGCCTACTGGCCGCTGGCCGCCATCGTCTTTTTACTGCTGCCGGTCATCCCCCTGGCCCTGTCGGGCCTGCTGGTCATGGCCATGATGCGCCTGGTCAACGTCAGCCGCAAGAAGGATTTCCTGCTCCTGGCCGGCTCGCTGGTGCTGGTAACGGGGGTCCTTTTTCTGCAGCTCGGACTGGTCGGCAATCGCAGCCCCGAGGAGCTGCTGAAGTTTTTCACCGCCGCCGACGGACTGACGCGCCTGGTGGGCGAAAAGTTCCCGCCCTGCATCTGGGCCTCGCGCCTGCTGGCCTCGGGATTCAGTGCCCCGGGCCCGGGCTACCTGGTCCTGTACGTCGGCGTTTCCGTGGCCGTGCTGCTGCTCCTGCTGCTGGCCGCGGAAAAGCTCTTCTACCGCGGCCTGATCGGCCTGGCGGAAATGGCCGTCCGCCGTAAAAAACTTTCCGCCGCCGCCCTGGCCGGCAGTTTCGTCCATCGCCGCCGGGCCTGGCGCGCCATCCTGCTGCGCGAGTGGAAGCTGATGAACCGCACCCCCATTTTCCTGCTCAACGGCATCTTTTCGGTCATCCTGGTCCCGGCCATGTTTTTTTTCATGGTGCGCAGCGGCGCCGGCTCGTCCTCGATGGCCATCCTGAAACTCCTGGGCTCGGGAAAGCGCACGGTCGAGGTCCTGGTCGCCACCGTATTCTTCATCGCCTGCGGCTGTCTGAACGGAACCGCCTCGTCAACCTTTTCGCGCGAAGGTCGCAACTTCTGGATTTCCAAGGTCATCCCGGTCGCTCCCGGACGCCAGGTCATGGGCAAATTCATCCATTCCTACCTGGTGGCGGTGCTGGGGGTTGTGGGCGGTTCGCTGGTGGCCAGGCTGGCCATGGGCCTGAACTGGAGGAGCATCCTGCCGGCTGTGCTGCTGGCCCTGGCCGCCGGGGTATTGCTCACCGCAGTGAACATGGCCGTCGATCTGGCCCGGCCGCTGCTGACCTGGACCAACCCGGTGCGGGCCATCAAGCAGAACCTGAACGTGGTGCTGGCCATGGCCATCGACGCCGGCATCGTCTTCGTCTTCTACCACGTCATGCAATTCCTGCGCCGGGCCGGATTGGATGGCCACGTGCTGGTCGCCGTTCTATTCGCCTTCACCGTCATGCTGGCGGCCGCCGCGCTCTATTTCCTGGTCCGCTTCGCTGGCAAACGCTACGCGACGATTGTGACGTAAGAAAATGGTTCAGGGGACAGGGTCGAGGGGCTAGGGTCCAGCGTGAAGACAAGGAAAGGCTAAAAGCAGTATAAAGCAACCCAGTTCATATGGATGTCTGTCTTAAGTCAACCCAAGTATTCAAAAAAACAATTCTTGAGCTTGCTGGTTGTTTTTTACCTTCAACCTTTTCCCCTACTTTCTGTTTTCGCTTTCAAGCTTGGTAATTTTTTATGTGTTTTTTGAGTTGAAAAATTCAATTAATTGAACTTTTTACGGTGGGAATAAATCAAAGCTGGGGTGTGATGGCTCAAGCTCCGACGTCCGGAATGATCTCGTCAGGTGAACAGTCTTGCTTGGCCATGTTGCTAGTAAGTATCCCAGCCAGCATGATCGTGCCTCCGACGAAGAAATAAAAGGTGATGCCGATGCCGAAAAACAGGTAGGTGAATATCGCCGTCAGCGGCGGGTTAAGATAAACAAATAATGATACGTTGGAGGCGTGCCAGTGCTTGACCGCAATGTTCCACAGGCTGTAAGCCAGGATGGTGCAGGCCAGGGAAAGGAAGGCGGCGGCGCCGTATTCCAGCATGCCCAGGGAAAGGACCTTGGCGATGAAGGGCCGGTCGATGAAAAAAAAGAGCGGCAGGCCGCCGATGGCCAGGCTGACGAAATTGAAGACCAGCGGCGAATGGTTTTTCAGCGCCGGCTTGATGATGACGGTGGCCGCGGCCCAGCTCAGCGGGCCGCCCAGGACCAGCAGGGCGTAGGGGACCTTGTCCAGGGCGATCCAGGTCCCGCCGGCGGCGCCGACCCGGCCCAGCAGCACCACCAGGGCCAGGCCGATGAAGGTGACGACGGTGCCGAACAGGCGCCGGCGCGTGAAGGGTTCGTCGCAGGAAGCGCACGGCCAGCAGCAGGGTGAGCAGGGGGTTCAATGCGATCAGCAGCGAGGCGGCGTTGGGCTGCACGTACTTCATCCCCGAGTTCAGGAACATGTTGTAGCTGATCACCATCAGCAAACCGCCCAGGGTGATGCGCACGGGATGGGCCTTGACGATCTGCCCGGCCTCGGCCCGGTAGAACAGCATGACGACGGCTCGTGCTGATCAGGGCCACCGGGATGAAGCGCAGCCTGAGCAGGTCGAAGGCGGTCAGCCTGGCCAGCAGCACCTTGATGGCGATGAAGGAATTGGACCAGATCAGGAAGGTCAGGATCAATAGAAGGAATATTCCCAGGTCACGTTTTTTATCAGACAAAGGTCCTCCGAGTTTCTTCAGTTCAGGGCTTTGCGCAAGCAGGGATTGTAAGGCGGTTCATTGAACTTGTCAAACAAATGAAGTAAGTGTTAGTGATAGTGTTAGTGTTAGCAAGAGACCCCAAATAAATTCAGGAAAAGTTAATCAAACCCCAACACCTGGAATAATCTTATATTTTCAATGTCGAACTTCGAACGTTTCTTTCTCGTCACGCGTCCCCTGCAGGGACAAACAAATCAAATCCGCAAAGATATGCGGATGATTTGTGTTGTCACGCGTCACTTTTGCCGTAATTCCGTCAGCGGCTTGCACTGACCCCGGTAGCAATCGGACTCCGGCTCGCCGCGCATTTGTAGGGCATGGGCCGGCAGCCGTTCCCAGGGGATCGCGGCCTTGGAATGGACCTGGTGGAAAAGGCCCCGGCCGACCATGACGGCGACGTTGTAAAAATCGGACTGCAGGGGCTGCAGGTACTCGAGCGGCTCCGCGGCCTGCCCGTTCAGGATGGCCGCCCGGGCCAGGCCCATGGCCGCCAGCGAAACACCGGCAGGCGTGGGATGGTCGAAACTTGAAGCGGCGACGGGCTTGAAATCCGGGTTGTTGGCTTCGATCCAGCCGTCCTCCTCTCGGAAGCCTGCCGTGCAGCCGGCCAGGGCGTTCATTGTATCCGACCAGGATTCGTCATTCTCGCGCACCATGGTGACGGCCAGGAGCAGCGCCGCCGCGTCGGACAAAAAACTTTGCTTCTGCAGCGCCCCATTGGCTAGGGAGTGGGCCAACTGTTTCCCGTCCCAGAAGACCTCGATGAGTTTTTTAACCATCAGCACGCCCTTCGCTTCCAGTTCGGGCCGGCCGAGCAGTCGCCCCGCCTGCACCAGGGCGCAGGCCGCCAGGGCGTTGATGCCGCAGAGAACCTTTTCGTCCCGTTCGGGCTGCGGCCGCTGCCGGCGCCGGGCCAGCAGCTTTTCCTCGCTGCTTTTCAGCGGCCGGTCGTCACGGCGCGCCAGGTGGATGGCGCCCTCGAAATTTCCCGCTTCGGGCAGGTTGTAGGAGGCGGCGAAGGACGCGAATTCTTCTCCCGAAAACGCGGTCTTGATCTCGGCGAGCTGCCAGACATAGGTTGCTCCTTCACGGTGGTCGGTATCGGCATCCCAGGCGGTGGCGAACAGACCGTCCACGGCAAAGGTCTCCTCCAGGCAGCGCACGATGCCCAGGGCCGTGTCCCGGCACGGCTCGTCGGCCAATACCCGGAAAGCCAGGGCATAGGTCCACAGGGCCATGGCCTGGTCGGTGAGCATTTTTTCGAAATGGGGAATGGTCCATTGGCGGTCGACGCAGTAGCGGAAGATGCCGCCCTGCAGGTGGTCGTGCAGTCCGCCACGGCGCATGGCTTCCAGGGTGAGGCGGCAGGCCTTCTCCAGCCTCGGGTGGCGGTTGCCGCTGAGGTGGTAGAGCATGTAGAGCAGGGTCGAGTGCGGCGGGAATTTTTGTCCGGTGCCGAAACCGCCGTACCGCGAGTCGTGCGCGGCCAGTATTGTTTCAGGCAGGCTATCGGGGTCGACCGCTTCGGCCGTGGCGGCGCTGAAAGCGAAGGGTTCGATGTCACTGCCGTGGGCGTTGAAATACTCCAGGACCCGGGCGGCGATCTCGCGCAGCGGCCGCATGGCCCGTGCCGGAACGGCCGGGGCGTAGGTCAGGGCGAAGGCGGGCCGCAAATCCGGGGCAAGGAAAACGTTGAGCGGCCAGCCGCCGCTGCCGCTCTGGGCCTGAATGAAGTGCATCAGGACCTGGTCGATGTCGGGCCGCGTCTCGCGGTCGACCTTGATGCAGATGAAATTATGGTTAAGGAATTCGGCCGTGGCCGGGTCGGAGAAGGCTTCGGCGGCCATGACGTGGCACCAGTGGCAGGTCGAGTAGCCGACCGAGACAAAGAGCATTTTATTTTGTCTGACCGCTTCCTGCAGCACGCCGTTTTCCCATTCCTGCCACCACACCGGATTGTCCCGGTGCTGGCGGAGGTAGGGCGAAGCCGAGCGCTCGAGGTTGTTGCGTTGCAGGTTGGTTTTCATGGGAAATTCCTCTTTTTTTATTCATTATAATTCAAATAAAAATTTGCTGCTTGGGTGGATATTTGCAAATAAAATTTATCAAATGGCGGCTGTCGGGGACCAGGCCCATACCTGGAATTATTTAAAACGGGAGTGGGGCAATTGGGGACGGTGCTTGACTTTGTGACTTTAGCATTTTTTGGCGATAAGCCGTTTCCGGGCGTCCTTGTACAACTTTGCCAATGAGTGCAATTTTATATCACGGAATTCGGGCAATTGGGCAATTTCTCTGTAAGTAAGTCCTGATAATTCCTTTAGTCTGACCAGCAGTTTGCTACGCAATTGTTTCCCGGCCAACGTCCCGTAATCCAACTGGGCGAACTTAATTTTGTTTTCTTTTTCCAATTCCCAATATACTTTCTCTACTGGCTCGAACCAGCTGTCTTCCTTGCGCCGTCTTTCCAGGGATCTCTCATCGATGCGTTTGTCGCGTTTCTCCAGGGCTTTTTCCAAAAACTCATATTCCCCCAGCAGATCGCCAAAGTCACTTTTTTTTATCGGCAGCTTGTCTGTTTGTGTGCCCAAGATCTCTTTTATCATGAATTTTTTTCCACCCCATAATTCATGGACAAACAAATTATCCGTGATAGCCTGCCTGGTTTTCCCCAAGTACTCCCCTGCACTTGACCATGGGTATTCAATGCAATTGGCCACCAGTCCCGCGCGCACCGGGTTTTGCAGCAGATAAAGAATCGCCAACCGTAAATACGCATCATCCTGGATCAAGGTCGACTTATAGCGATTCTGGAAAACGTACCCCTTGCCGCCATGTTTGTGGCGGTAGTAGATGCCGTAGGAGCCGTTGACAATCTTTAGCAACGCACTCATGCGGCCCGAATTGTTCTCCAGCAGCACATGATAATGGTTGCTCATCATGCAATAACCGATGAGGCGCACCCCCAGTAATTTGACCTTATCAGAAAGAATTTCCAAAAAGACCTTCTTGTCCTCATCGTCAGGAAAAATGAATTCTCCCCTTAAGCCACGGTTCATCACATGATGGAAAGCGCCTGGATAGGTAAGTCTTGCCCGCCGCATAAATATAGTTTACACTAATGAAGTCACAATGTCAAGCACCGTCCCCAATCCTCCCCCAATCCTCCCCTGGTTTTCGCCCAGTGCAGCGGCCCTAAGGATTATTCAATGTTGAGGCAGTTCTCCTTGAAGCTCTGGATGACACTCGCATCCAGCCAATAAATATGATTGTTCCGGGTAAAAAAAGAAATTTTCCATCCGGAGAAAAGGAACAATCCGTCCCTAAGCTTTCCTTGGAGGTTATAGGCGCGGGCCATAGACGAAGGCGCCGGCTGTGAAAATGATGTCCTTGCCCGTCAGGTCGAGGTAGAATCCCTCCTGGTCGAATCCCTCGAATATGCCGTCGCTGCCGGGGCTGGCGATCAGGAACCGGGCGCTATCCGCATCGATTTGGCAGATAAAAGCATTGCCCCAGGCGTCTTTTTCCGTAAGCTCCTGCAGGAAACCGGGGAAAAGATCCTTGACGGCCCGTGGATATTTCATGCGCTCCAGGTAGTGCCGCTCGGCGGCGGCGCCGATTTGTTGCATCATCTCCATGGTCTTCCTGTATCCGCTCAATACATCCGGGTCAAACGCGGCTGGAGCCAATTCTTTCAAAGCGGACCTGGCCCGGTTGGCCGTCTCGGCATCGGGGCTCGCTTCCGCAACCTTCTGAAGCAGGGCTTTTCCCTCCGCCAGGAAGCCCAGATTGACCAAGGCCCTGGCCTTATCCAGGAGGCGGGGATAGGAGCCCGGTTCCAGTGCCAGGGATTTTTCCGAATAATAAAGGGCCAAGTCCCACTCCTTGTCAGCGGCTGCAAAACCGCCAAGTTTGTCCAAGGCCTCTTTCTTCTTGTCTTTTTCGGCCTCATACTTGTGGAGATAGGTCATCAGGGCGTCCTTGGCTCCGAGCGTATTTCCGCACATCAGATTGTAGGTGTAGATGTCCCAATGGGCCATCCGGGCTGACTTGGTGTCGGGCGCTTTGAAAAGAATGTCCGTGTTCAGTTGTAGTATTTGGCTATAGTCCGTGGAGTCGGGGCCCCCTGTTTCCAAGAGCTTCTTGATCGTCTCGATTCGAAGCGCGGCGAGTTCCCGTTGCTCTGCGAGCGGGGCATCCGTCCGCGCAAAGAATGGATTTTCAGACATCTGCTTGAGCGAATCAATGGTAGCGGCGATTTTATGCTCCGCAGTATTAAGTATCTTCTCGACAGTATAGGTTTGCCGGGAGGGGGAACCGCAGGCCATCACGCCAAGCGTTAACAGGGAAATCACGATTCTGCCCATCTTGTCCTCCTTACAAATTTCACCTCGGCCTTGGGGCCGGGTCTTTTCATTTGCACGGGCATCGGGGTCAGATCTCAATTATAAAGTTATCATGATTGGATTACGCCTGGACATTGGTGTCTGGGCTTTCACTATTTAAGTTGAAATACAATATGTCCATTGACAATCCCATCCGCAGTGCCTCTGCCCGGAGTAATTGTATAAACTCCCGGGGGCAGAGTTTGTCCTTCGAGAGTTTTTCCCAAACTCACCCCGGCACTGTTAAATACTTTTGGTCCCGGATTGAAGTGGTTATGAGGGGATAAATATCTTAAAAATGCCCGGTGTGGTTGGCTGGCAGCAAAGATTCCCATACCATCAGTTCCGGTATAAGCTGCACTTATTATTGTTGTGGGTGAACAAATAACAATCACATTGCCATCCCATCGGGGTTTTACCACGGCAGTTTGCATTCCCCACAAGATGACATTTTCCGGTTTAAATACTGTATTTAAAAAGATAGTCACTGATCCGCCAAGGGTTCTCAGGACATATTTTCCAGGAGGCAGTATTCCCTTTAAGCCATTTTTCTCAGTGAACGTTAAACGGCTAACAGTAAAGTATAGACTGTTATTTTTCCATATGGAAAAACTTTCAAGTTTTTGTGTATATGAAACCCGCATTATTTTTGCTGGGGCGGTTAATGTCACTACGTTTCCTGTTGTTGGGGTCCGGAATAACTGGAATTCAGTCGCCTGACTCATGGAAAAGCCAACACCAATTATAAATAGAAACAGGAGATATTTTGTTATTGAACCGGCCCTATTTCCTTTTGATGTTTTGTTGGATTGATTTGAAAACATTTTTT
The DNA here is from genome assembly GCA_963770755.1 of Candidatus Aminicenantota bacterium. Taxonomy (GTDB): domain Bacteria; phylum Acidobacteriota; class Aminicenantia; order UBA2199; family UBA2199; genus UBA2199. The sequence goes on from CAVYQZ010000006.1 coordinate 44,643, forward strand.
TCATGTACATCCTCCTTTTTTTAACCTGCTATAATAGTACCGGTAATTATTTTTTAATACAACTCGTATTAAAAGAGTCTTAATTATTATTTCAGGAGGCAGCCCATGAAAACAACGATGGTCATCCCATCCTACTGGGGACGTGAACATGCTCTTGAGACAAGAGAGACCGATGCCGTCTACGACCACCCCACTCCGCTTAACGAGGAAGGGACACTCAAAAGAGCTCTCGAAAGCCTCCGTATCCTCGATGACAAGGATTTTAGCCTGGTGGTTATTGCCGTTGCCAACGCCGAAGATATTGCAGAAAGGGTGGAAGACAAGGTCTCCGGCATCATTTCCTCCGTTGCTGCTGATGTCCCGACGGTTCTCTTCAGCCATTCAAACCTGAGGCGAGTTCACAAGGTCTTGAAAAAGGCTGATGGTGAGCAATTTTGCGAGCTCCTAAACCTCCGGGGATATTCCAATGTTCGTAATCTATGTCTGTTTCTGCCCCATGTGCTCGGCTCGGATATTGCCGTTCTTATCGACGACGATGAGGTTTTCGAGAATCCCGCCTTCATAAGCAAGGCACGCGAGTTCATCGGGCGAAGGCTCGGCGATGAGTTTATCGGTGCCGTGGCCGGATACTATCTGCAGCCCGATGGCGGCTGGCTTGTCAAGCGGAATAAAAGCAAGTGGATGGAGTATTGGGACAAGCTCGACAGAATGAACGAGGCCTTTGAACAGATAATCGGCAGCGGCCCGCGACTCAAGGAAACTCCCTTTGTTTTCGGTGGCAATATGATCGTACACAGAAAGATTTTTACCCGCATTCCATTCGACCCGAACGTGACGCGAGGAGAAGATATTGATTTCCTAATAAATATGAGGATGTTCGGGCATAAGTTCTTCCTCGACAACACCCTTTCCATCAAACACCTGCCCCCGCCCAAGTCTAATCCGACCTGGAAACAGCTTCGGGAGGACATATACCGATTCGTTTTCGAGAGGGCCAAGCTCCGTGATCAGGATGCTACTGTGGAGGGTATGGTTGCTGTATCCGCCGCAGAACTGTCTCCTTACCCCGGGGCATTTCTGAAGGACGACCTCGAGGATAAAATTGCGAATGCCTGCACGATCCTGGCAGACGATTACCGTGCCCAGGGCAAGGAGGCTGACAGGGCGGAAACGTTGAAGAATATCGAACTGGCGACCGGGGATGCTCTTCCCGTGGAGAACGCCTTTCACCAGCTTCTCAATATCCAGAAGCTGTGGGAGAAGATGATGGAGTTTGCTTCGCGAGAGGAAATAAAAAGACGCCTAACGCAGGAAGTTACACGTATTAAATAGCAAGGATGACTCAAGGGGAGGCGTGGGGTCAGGTCTCATTTGTAAAGATTGCTATTAATTTTTAATCGGTATATAGTTTAAAAATGGCAAGACCATTGCGGATCGAATACGAAGGCGCATTCTACCATGTGTTGGCACGCGGGGAAAGGCGGGAAGATATTTTCACCCAGGATGGGGATAAAGAGAAATTTCTAGTCAAGCTGGCCGAAACCGCTGAAAAGTTTCGGCTGCTCATTCATGCCTATGTGCTCATGGATAACCATTATCACCTGCTGGTGGAAACACCGCAGGCCAATCTCAGTAGGGCCATGCACCATCTGAACGCCAGTTATTCAAATTGGTTTTGTCGTAAATACCGGATCGTCGGTTCTGTTTTTCAAGGGCGCTTTAAGGCGATTTTGGTTGAAAAGGATGAATACTTGAAAATGCTGAGCGCGTATATCCATCTGAATCCGGTGCGTGCGAAAATCGTTTCCCAGCCGACCATGTATCGTTTCAGCAGCATGCCTTTCTATGCCGGGAAAGGCAAGCCTCCCAAGTTTTTACATACGCATGATTTGCTGGCGCTTTTCTCCGGCAAAACCCAGTACCTGGCTTTCGTGCTGGGCTATGAAAACGGGGGCGCCGAGATAGAAAAAGAGGAAATATATGGATGCAATTCGCTTTTGGGAAGCACGGGGTTTTTACGGGAAGCCTATGCAAAGTTAAAGGCATCCGGCAAAAAAATGGACAAGCGGGAACAGGCGGATATTCGCGATGCGAGACGAGTGTCGGCGGATGACATATTCGAAGTTTTAATTGTCGATATGAAAATTCATGAGGATGATTTATGGAGCCGGCGGCGAGGGAACGTATATCGCAAACTGTTGGTTTATGCCCTGCGTCGTTACACGGCCTTGACCTTAAAAGAGATTGGCGCCATTATGAAGATGGATTACGCAGCGGTTTCGGAGTTGGCGCGAAGCTTTGAAAGGGCTCTGGAGACCGAGCGAAAATATCAGCGCTTGGCAAAAATCCTTGAGAAAGAAATAGTCGATCGTCAATTGCTGGCTGATGCGTGAGCTTCAAATCAATAACGATATTTTTAAAATTGAGACCTGACCCCAATTCTGCGACACTCTCAAACTTGATGGGGAATTCTGGACAATGCGATCTGTTGACATTTCATCAAATTCTTCTTAAAATCCATCATGGAGAAAATTGATTTTCCTATCAATTTTCAATTATTTTATTTAAAGTAGGGGGAACAATGAAAAATAAAAAATTTTTACTCATCATGCCGATTTTCATCTGTCTGCTTTTGGTTTCTAACTGCAAAAACCAAGAGGAAGATCCTTGCTCGCGAGTCAGTGTCAATTCCAGTGGCAATGTGAGTGTGTCTGATTGCGGGAGCGGTGGTGTCATGTATTCCAATATTACTTATAATTCTTTTGGCCATCGTACTGGCTATGATTTCACCGTCACCTGCTCGACCGGGGGAACCTTTTCTGGCCATGTTACGCTGACTTACGATTTTGGTCGGAGTAACATCGTATCTAAAAGTTTGACGGTCAACGGTATTAAATGCTTCTAAGTGAAATCTTCTAGGTAAAAAGCGCTAAAATTCGGGGCGGGCAGATTGTTTTTACCGTCCTGCCCTTTAAATCCTTGGATCCCAATACTGAGATCGCCCTGACCTTCACCCAAACACTCAGTGGAACTTTTTGGCCGCTGCTGTGGGACGGTAAATAGGGACAGTGCTTGACTTTGAGACTTTAGCACTTACTTAATCCGATCAGCTTTCTTTAACAAAAATCCTTTGGTATAATTGAACAAATAAGAGGAGAAAATCATGCCGACAAGAAAACAATTTTGCCAGAGCTGCCTGGCCATGGCCGTGGCCGGGCTGGGGGCGCCGCTGCTGTTCGGGAAGAAAGGCGACGAGATGAAGAAAGAAGCGGGCCAGGAGAAGAAGATGATCGCTAAGTGCGGTCTGGTCTGCAGCGACTGCCCGGCCTATATCGCCACCAAGAATAACGACGACGCCCTGCGCGCAGAGACGGCCAAGAAGTGGTCCGCGATGTTCAAGGCCGACATCAAGCCTGCCGATATCAACTGCGACGGCTGCCAGAGTGAATCGCAGCGCCTGTTCAGCTACTGCCAGACCTGCGAAATCCGCAAGTGCGCCCGAGAAAGAAATCTGGCCACCTGCGCTGACTGCCCGGACTATTCCTGCGAGAAGCTGGACAAGTTCCTGGCCCAGGTGCCGGAAGCCAGGAAGGTGCTGGATGGATTGAGGAAAGGGGGCTAGGGTTCAGGGTACAGGGGCTAGGGTGAAGAAAAGGCAATTCCGGATGTAGGGGAGGGTTTGGATCCCCTGCGGGGACAGAAAACCAAATCCACGTATGGAGACGCGGATGATTTATACTGTCTCTCCCGTTTTATATTCACATCCACCCTCTTTAATTCCGCATCATGAACGCCAATTTCAAAATAACCGATGGCAACCCGGCAATGGGCGTCCCCAATCTTTATAATACCTATATTAATCCCAGTGCTGTTGATGCCATTGATTGCCAGCGCCGCCTGAATTACATATAATTCCGAACAGGTCCGCCGCGGCCTGAGGGAGGTTGGCATGAGAAAAAAAAAAGGCATCCTCTTCGAGCCCAGACGCTTCGACCGCATCGGGTTGTGGAAAGGAGTGGACAAACAGCAGTGGAACGACCCGCACTGGCAGTTGCAGAACTCGATCCGCTCCGTCGCCGAGCTTAAAAGGGTCATCCGCCTGAACCCTTTCCAGGAACAGGAGATCGCCCGCACCGTGGATACGCTGCGCGCCCAGGGCAAACAGCCGCTGCGCATCACCCCTTACTATGCCTCGCTGATGCAGGCCGACCCCTTCCACCCGAAAATGCTGCCCGGGGAAAAATCGCATAAACGCCTCGATCCCGTCTTCTGGCAGAGCGTGCCCACGCCGGCCAACCTGCTGTTCCCCGATACCGGCGTCGAGGGCGCCATGAACGAGGGCTCGCGCAGCTTCGGCGCCGCCTACCAGCGCTACCCCAACCGCCTGGCCCTCTTCGTGGCCCAGAACACCAGCTGCGCCTCCTACTGCGTCCACTGCCAGCGCGCCAAGTCCCTGGACAACACGGTGGAGGTCAGCCGAAGCGAGATCGACCGCGGCCTGTTCTATATCGGCTTCAACCGCAACATCAACGAGGTGCTGGTCACCGGCGGCGACGCGCTGATGATCAGCCACCGGCGCCTGCAGTATGTGCTGGAGGAGCTGAGCCGCATCGAGCACCTGCACGTTATCCGCATCGCCACCCGCGTCCCGGTGGTCCTGCCCATGGCCGTGAGCGACGACCTGCTGGAACTGATCAAGGCCTCGGCCAACCGCTACTCGGGGAACAATCAGAAGTACGTCTATTTCATGACCCACATCAACCATTACCAGGAGATCACCGCCGACCTGGCCGCGGCCGTGCAGCGCATCCGCGCCCACGGCTTCACCGTGCGCAACCAGACCGTGCTGCTGAACCACGTCAACGATTACTTCCGCACGCTGGCCGAGACCCTGCGCCGCATGTTCTGGATCGGCGTCCATCCCTACTACCTGCTGCAGTGCCATAAGGAAAGGGGCATCATGCACTTCATTACGCCCATCCAGGTCGGCAAGCTCTACATGAAGCACCTGCAGGGCTGGATGTCGGGCATCACCCTGCCCAAGTATGCCGCCAACGTCGAGGGCGGCGGCGGCAAGATCCTGCTGATGCCCAGCGGTCATGACACCCTGAACGAGGACACGCCCATTGACGCCAAGATCTCGGAAAGCTGGGCCACGGTGATCACCTGGGACGGCCGTGAACTCCTGCGCTACGAGGCGCTGGGCCGGGCGTCGCGCCGCGAATTTAACGCGGCCGTGGAGACCATGGAGGCCTTTATCGGCCGCCCCGGGGTCTTTCTGCCCAAGGTGATCATCGTCGGCAGCGACGGTCGGCACCTGGAAACGACCAACCGCATGAAGCTGCCAGGCCTGGAGAAGATGAAGAAGGCGTGGCAGCTGGACTACGAGGTCCGGGCCGACGGCATGCCGCTGACCAACCCCGCCGACATCGTCGCCGAGTTGGAGAAGAAGTTCGGGCGTTCGAAATTCGCCAAGCCGGGCTGATGCTTTTTTAAACGGGAAGCCTCCGGGATCAGGTCTCAACGGGCCGCAGGGGGTTTCCCCCAGCCGGCTGAGCACTATCCCGAATGGGAAGCAGTGGTATCAGGTCTCAACGGGCCGCAGGGGGTTTCCCCCAGCCGGCTGAGCACTATCCCGAATGGGAAGCAGTGGTATCAGGTCTTGAAACGACAGTTTTTTAAAGCAAATTCAAGGGATGTCGCGATCCCGGCGGGCGGAATCGCCCGGGCTTTTTAACTCCGGGCCGCTCCATGCTAAAATAAGATATGGCAAAAATAAAAGATCTGCTCAAATCCGCACACACGTATATTGTGTTTATTGACGGTCTGTCCATTCTGGCCCTGGCGATCGCATCGAAGTACTTCTTGAAAACCAAGATCAATCCATTGTTCCTTGCTGTTCCTGCCCTGGTCGTGGTCTGCTACGAGGGCTTGGCGAATCACAAAAAATACCGTCGCTTTGCCAATCCATGGTATTGGGTGATCGGGGTGATTTTGGCCACGGCAGGAGTTATTTTGTATCATGCGTTGTGATCGGGTTGAGCCGCCCGGACTGTCTTTAAAGTCAAAATCCTGAACAGGCACATCAAAGCAGGACGCGGGGGTCAGGTCTTCCGTGACTGCTTTTTAAGGAGAAAAACATGGAGGAAAATAAAATAATCGCCTATTGCGGCATCGACTGCGGTACCTGTCCCGCCTACGTGGCTACGCAAAATGACGACGACGCCCTGCGCGCCGAGACGGCCCGCAAGTGGTCGGAGCTGTACGGTGCCGAAAGAAAGGTCGAAGACATTAACTGCGACGGTTGCCCGGGCGACTCCGGGCGCCTGTTTCTTTACTGCGGCGCCTGCGAGGTCCGACGCTGCGCCCGCGAAAAGAACATCGCCAGCTGCGCCGTTTGCCCGGAATATTCCTGCGCCCGGCTGGATGAATTTTGCGCGATCATGCCGGAGGCAAGGAAATTGCTGGAAAGACTCAGAAAGAGGAGCATTTCATGAATAAAGCAACGTTCTCCCTCGGCTTGATATTCCTGCTGTTTTTTTTCAGCGCCCCTGTGCCGGCCCGGGAAAAGCCGACGCTGACCGACGAGCAAAAACTGCTCCAGGCCATGCACTCGATCACCAGCCGGGACCTCTACGGTCACGTCGACAAACTGGCCTCCGCCGAATTCGCGGGCAGGCTCTCGGGAGACGCCGGCTACGACAGGGCGGCGGCATGGGTGATCCGGCACCTCAAGGAGTGGGGCATCAAACCGCTGGGCAGCGACGGCGGCTACCTGCAGAAATTTTCCCATGCCTACACCGACGTCCTGGATGGCTGTTATGTGAAATTGCACGGCAAACAGAAGAACGGCGAAATGATCAAGGATTACAACTACGTGGACGATTATATCCCCGGCTCCACCTCGGGAAACGGCGAGATCAAGGCCGAGGCGGTTTTCGTCGGTTACGGCATCAGCGCGCCGGAACTGGGATACGACGATTACGCGGCCGTGAACGTCAAGGGCAAGATCGTCGTCATGAACCCCGAGGCGCCGGTCGGCGGCGCGCACAAGAATTTTTTGAAATGGCGCCGATACTCTTTTCACCAGTACAAGTTGCTCAATGCCGTCCGCCATGGTGCCGCCGGCATGCTCTACAATTACGGTCCGATCGGCAATCCCAACAACGCCTACGCGGATGGCTTCCTCTATACGCATGTCGGGAAAACCGTGATGGCCGACCTGTTCGCCGGCACGGGCCGGAGCGAAGAGGAAGTCTTCAAGAAAATCAAGGCCAGGCTGAAACCGCTCTCTTTTGCGACCGGGAAAGTGTTCTCCATAAAAAACGTGACCCGGCATCACGCCGACGGCACCACGGCCAACGTGATTGGCTATATCGAAGGATCTGATCCGCTGTTGAAGGACGAATTCATCATGGTCGGCGGCCACCTCGACCATCTGGGCCGCTGCCCGGAGATCATGCCCGGCGCCAACGACAATGCCTCGGCCGTGGCGGTCACCCTGGAGGTGGCGCGGGCGCTGTCCAAACTGGACCTGAAACTGAAACGGTCGGTGGTCTTTTTTTTCATCGCCGCCGAAGAGGCGGCCCTCAAGGGGGTGCAGTATTTCCTGAAGCATCCCACCATCCCGCTCGAACAGATCAGGGGATTCATCAACATGGACGCGGTCGGCAACGGACACAGCCTCTGGGTCGGCTTCGCCAGGAATTACCCGGATCTTTATTCATTCCTGGAACAGGCAAACCGGAAATATATCCACCGCGAATTGGAGCCCGAATTCAGCGAGAACCTCACCCGGCCCCGCCAGGATGCGGTGTTTTTTGATTACTACGGCATTCCGGTTGTCTCTTTCGGTTCTTTCGGCGACGCCGGCGGCGCCGGCACCTACCGCTATCACACCCCCTACGACAACATCAGCAATATCACCCCGGAGATCATGGAGGACCTGTCCCAGCTTCTATTCATGGCCATTGCCGACATGGCCGGGCAGGACCATCTCGCCATCAAACGGGGCAAGGGCAAGCCCGAATTGCTGAAGCAGTCATCTCTTCCCGATTTGGGTAAGGCACAAGGGATGGACTAAGAAAATGTGAAAACGATTGCTGGACAGCCTGGAGATATTGGAAACTAGTTTCCTGCTTCGGTCATGCGCACCGCATAATCCATTTGCACGTCGGTCCCAGCTAAGATGTCCTGGATAGTGGGAACGACGCGGAAATCGGGTGGGAACCCTTCCGAGACGTCGTGGTCCGGAACGGCCGCTTCATAGGTCGTCCGGGCCACGCGCAGGCGGATGCCGGTGTTATCCAGGACAAAATCCCTGGAATTGTCGTGGCAGCGAAAGGTGCCGCCACCGGTCTCCCCGACAAAGACGGCCAGCCCATGGTATCGGACAATGGAGCAGAAATGTCCGGAGGTCGAAAAACAGCCGCCGTCGATCAGCACCTGGACGGTGCCGCTGAAATGGACAGTATGCGGAACCGTGGCTTCGAACAAATTATCATAACCCAATCCTTTTTTTAAATAGATGAATGGCTCGTTGGCCAGGTGCGCGATCAAGGCGACCGACAGCTGGGGATCTCCGCCGCCGTTGCCGCGGATATCGATGATCAGGTGCTTCACGCCGCTGGCGTTCATTTCCATGAATGAGTCTTCAAAAAATATGAGGTAATTTTGATTTTGCGCGATCACGAAGGACGGGACGGTCATGACAGCCAGGTTGCCGTTGATTTCAAGGGACAAGCGGCTATCGACTGCAAATCTGTCGCTGACTTCGCCGCTGACCAGAGTATAAGCTCTGGCATTCACCCGGACCACGGACTCGGCGCCGCTGGCGGGATCTTTTACTCTAAAATCAAAGTCGGCCATTTCACCCCAAAAATAATAGTAGTACAGGAAAAAATTACGCTTCAAGCGCTGTATCTTGGCTGACGTGTTCAGCGCATCGGAAGATATCCCGGCCATCATCCGATCCACGATGGCGGCAATCGGCTCGCCGTTGATGGAGAGCACTTCGCTGCCCAACGGTATTCCCGACATGGAGCCGTAGTCCGCATCAACATGGGCTTGGCCGTCGGCCAGGTATATCCCCAGCGGCATGACCAGTCCTGGCGAGAATGCAGCGGAAGGCCGGATGATGGTATGGCCGCAATGATAGCGGGTGACCAGGGGGGCGACGAGCCTGAAAAATTCGATCTCGCTCATGTCGTTCCGGATGGAATCGTATGCCGCATCGAAAAGGCTGCTGAGCGTGGCCGCGGTTTCGTAGCGCAGCCGGTCGGGATGGTTGTTTTCCAGGGCCTGCCTCATTTGCGTGAAATCGGCCTGCAATTGTTCCGCGGGAAAGGTCCTGCTGCCGTCCTCCCGGTCATTGCCATTGATTTTGCAGGAAATGGGGAATATGAAAAAAACACAGAATAAAATCAGGGCATATTTGAAAAACGCATGTCTTCTAACGATCATCCGTCCTCCTGTTCCCTACCGGGACCATCAACCATAGCTGCCGGGAACAAATAACTTTAAATCCAAGATTTAGTACGTTCAATTTCATCTCACAGTTTACCATCGTGATCGGATCGGCGGCATAGCGATTGGATCACAAGCAATCGCGGCACTTGGATTGGCAGCGGGTCCCCAAGTGCCGCGGCGGCTCAGCGCAGCATGGCCAGGGTGTCTTCGAGGATCGAACTTTGGGGATTTTCGATAATGCGGCCCTGTTCGACGCCGTCGACGAGAAAGATGAAGGTCGGCACGCGTTCCACCATCCGCTCCTCGGCGTAGAACTTCTGCTCCGGCGACGCCTTGCGCTCCACCGCGAACCAGTTCACCGTCACCCCGGGGAGGTCGGCGACGTCCAGGATCTTCAGCAAGACCGGGACATGGTTTTTGGAATCGCTGCACCAGGTGCCGAGATAGACATCGATCTGAAGCTCCGGTGCCTTGGTCCTCAGGGCGGCGATCAGGCTCTCATCCGGGGTGTAGTCGTCATAGACCTTCTGCCACTCCGGGTCATTCAGGATATCGCTGCGGTCCATCGCCACCTGGGCGTGGACGGCAAGGGAAAGAACAAACAGCGCCGCGGCGCCAAACAGAATCTTTTTCATGTTTCCTCCTGACAATACCTGACGATTTTATTGGTTTTCCACCACCCCTGTCAATGCTTTTCAGGAAAGGAGATCGCTATGCTGAACTTTGGCTGACAGGAAATGGGGGCCAGTCTTGAAATGAAAATTCAAGGCGGGATGGCGGAGTCCAGTTTATCATGGTTACCTTGCAACTCGAAAAGAAATTTCATAAAATCAAACCAGGCAAGATAAAAAATAAGTATAACATGATGTCAGCGTGATTGACAGGGAGGAAAAAATGAAGGGTACGTGCGTATGGGTTTGTTTGTGGCTGGTTTTTGCAGGTTTCGTTTTTTCGCAAGCCGGAGACACGGACCGGGAAGCGATCCGGCAGGTGATCGATGACAGCATCGGCTGGTTCAAGACAAAGAACTTTGACCGCCTTTTTGAGATATTCCCACTCGATCCAGAGCTGTTCATGTTTCAGCCCACGTCGCAAGGCACGGTGATCGGCGGCGAGGCCTTTCGCAAATCGACTGACCTGTGGCGGGATAAAAACAATGTCTACCTGCGGCACCAGATTCGTGATTTGCGCATCAATTTGTCCGCATCGGGCACGGTGGCCTGGTGGTCGGCCATGCTCGACGACTGCGGCTCCTACGGCGGGCAGGAATTCTGCTGGAAGGATTGCCGCTGGACCGGGGTCGTGGAAAAACGGGGCGGCCAATGGGTGATCGTCCAGGGCCACTTTTCCTTTGCCCGCGATGTGGTGGAGGCCGAAGCGCTGGCCGGGGATGACGCGCCGGCCGAGGAATTTGCCGATTACCAATCCATGCGCCAGCGCATCGGGGAATTGTTCGCCCAAGAAAAATATGCTGCTGCGGCCGTCATTTTAAAGGGCGGCCTGGACAAGTTTCCCGATCACCAGTTGGCCAATACCATCAACCTGGCCCTGACGGCGCTGCTGCAGAATGATGCGGAGAAAACCGTTTACTGGCTTGAGGAAGGGCACCGCCGCGGCCTGTTTTTTGGCAAGTGGGCCTTTCTGGGCGATCTCTGGAAGCCCCTTGCCGATCATGCCCGTTTCCGGGCTTTCGTGCAGGAGAACGAAGCCCGCATCGCCGCCGCCCAAAAGCAGGCCTCGATGAAACTGGAGCTGGTCAAGCCGGCCGCTTTCAATCCCAGGCGCCGCTACCCGCTGTTCATCGCGCTGCACGGCGGCGGAGAGAACGTGGCCGAATTCAAGCCGCACTGGACATCGCCGCGCCTGCAAAAAGAGTTTGTGGTAGCCTTCGTGCAATCCTCGCAGGTGGCCGACATGAAGGGGTTTCACTGGCAGGAGGATGCCGTCACGCTTAAAGAACTGACACTGGCTTACCAGCAGATCCAGCAGCAGGTGTCCATCGATCCGCGCCACGTGTACATCGGCGGGTTTTCCTCGGGCGGCTACGGCTCGATGATCGCCCTGATTTCGGGGATCATCCCCATCCGGGGTTTCATTATCCTCTGCCCGGAGCTGCCGGCCGATCCGGACGATGCCCAGTTGGCCTCATTGGCCAAGCGAAAAATCAGGGGCACCCTGCTGACTACGGAACTGGACCGCCGCATCGAAAGACAAAAAGCCTTTGTCCAGTATCTGAATGCCGGCCGCGTGCCGGTTCATCTCAAGGTTACGCCCAACATCGGCCACTGGTATCCGGACAATCTTCCGCAATTGATCGACCAGGCGCTGAAACACATGCGGCGCTGATGATGCAGACAATTTAAAAAGAGCCGCCCTGCAAAAAAAGCTATCCACGTCACTGTTCATTTCATTGCGATTCCTTTAAAATAACTCTGCTTGGGGAAAAAATGAAAAAACAGGCGTTGCATTTTTTATTACTGGCCATGCTGGTTTTGCCAATTTATAGCCAGGAAAAGATCGATCTGGGCCGGGACGTCAAAGTGGTCGCACTGGCCCGCGGCATCTGGCGCCATGTGACCTGGAAGACATTCGAATTGAAGTGGAAGGTGCCGGCCAACGGGCTGATTGTAGTTGACGGGGAACACGCCGTCATGATCGACACCCCCTGGTCGCCGGAGCAAACGGACGTGCTGCTGGACTGGGTGCAAAACAGTCTCAAGGTGAAAGTCGAAACGGCGATCGTCGGCCACTCCCACGTCGACTGCCTGGGCGGACTGTCCGCGATTCACCGTCGGGGCGGTACCTCCATCAGCCTGGACCAGGCGTGCCAGCTGGCGCTGGCCGGGGGTGTCGAAGCGCCCAAAGAAACATTCGCCGGCACGCGCAAGCTCATGGTCGGCGAACGCGAACTGGAACTTTTTTATCCCGGGCCGGGGCACACCGTGGACAACATCGTCACCTGGATCGCGGACGAGAAGGTCCTGTTCGGCGGCTGCTTTGTCAAGTCGGCCGATGCCGGATCGCTTGGCTACACGGCCGAATCGGACCTGGCCGCCTGGCCGGCAAGCCTGGCCAGATTGAGAAGCCGCTATCCCGGGGCCAGGGTGATCGTCCCGGGCCACGGCGCTCCCGGCGGCTGGGAGCTGGTCGAGAACACCCTGAAGCTGCTCAAAGATAAAAGTGAAGGAAAATAAACTTTGCCTTTACTACTGACTACTACCTACTAACTACTTTCTTCCTTACGGAGGTGACCCATGCAATTCATGGTGCTGGCTTATGACGGAACCGATACGGGTGCCCTGGACCGGAGGCTGGCGGCGCGGCCGGAGCACTTGCGAATGGGAAAGGAATTGCACGAGACGGGGAAATGGCTGTATGCGGCGGGCATACTGGACGATGACGGAAAGATGATCGGTTCGATGATCGTCTGCGATTTTTTATCCAGGGAAGAAATGGAACGGCGCTGGCTCAGCCGCGAGCCCTATATTGCCGGCAAGGTGTGGCAGAAGATCGACATCCAGCGCGTGCAGATTGCTTCTTTCTGTGCAGCCAAACACGGCCCGAGCGGCAATGGTCCGCCAAGCTAAGATGAAATTCAGTCTGTGACGCAGCGAACCGAGAAGGCGACCTTCTTGGGATAGGTGCGGCGGCCAGGCGAAGAAGTGAGATAGCGGAAGGGATGCTCTGAAAAACTACTCGCCGAGCTTTTTCAACATCTCGACTGCGTTGGTATTTTGCGGATTGAGCACCAGAGATTTTTTGTAATTTTTGATTGCTAATTCTTTGTTTCCTTTGATCATATACGCCTCTCCCAAGCTGTCATAGACATCCGCCGAGTCCGGATATTCTTCCACATTCAGCTTGAACAATGCAATGGCGTCATCGATCCTGTTTTCCTTGATCATTTGGTAAGCCAGGTCATTTAATTCGCTTTCAGTGAAATTGTACGCTTCAGGCAAACCGGCTTTAATGCTGCGATATTTCACTATCGCTTCCAGGACATCCTTCAATTTGATTATGTCATACAGTCGTCTGCCGACGGATTTTTTCTCCATTAAATAATATGGAATATACCCTTCCCATTCCCAGGGTGTGTACGTGTCCCCGATCGTTTTTTCGAGAACATCCTTGAACATTTTTTCCCCGTTGTCACTGTTGGTCATCATGATGATTGAAATTCCCTGATCGGAAAAGTTGACGTTATAGTTCTGCCATCCTTCCCCATGGCCCTCTTTGAAAAAGGCGCGGCCATATTTGCACTTAAAAAGTCCCCAGCCCAAACCATAAGAAAGCGTGATGGCATCATTCCGGTCCGTAACTTCCTCTGCCAGAGAGGGAAACTGATGCTTTGACTTGATGACAATTTGCGCTGAGAGCATCATTTGCCTGGATGATTCCTTTAATCCTTTGCCTTGCATCATCGCTTCAACAAATTTAGCGTAATCCGCAATACTCGTCTGCAATGACCCCCCGGCGCTTGCCTGTGTAATTTTTCCGTAATAATCAACAGGGATCTCAATGTCATCGTGGCCGACGGCCAAATTGTCCTTGAACCTGTCCTGCCATATATAGCTTGTGTTTTTCATGTCCAGGGGCTTGAAAATTTTTTCTTGGGCCAATTTTTCCAATTTTTTACCGGTGATTTTTTCAACGGCAAGTTGCAGCAATTGGATGCCTTCCCCTGAATACGCGTAGCGGGTCCCGGGCCTGAAAAATATTTCCAGTTTGTTGCCGCGGGCATTGGGAAATCCGGTTGTATGGCTGAGGCACATTCTTGCCGAGATCAATTTCCATTGCTCATCCGCGGCAAGGTCTTGGTAGCCATCATATTCCGGTAAAGGTTTATCCAGGTATCGGCAAAGCGGTTTGTCAAGATTCAAAATACCTTCCTGAACCAGTTGCATTGCCAAATATGCAAAAACAGCCTTACTGAATGATGCCCCCAGCATGATGGTGTTTTTATCAAGCAACGTGCCTTCTTCCTTGTTCCGGAATCCAAAGGTTTTCACGTAGGCGATCTTGTTATCGTTCAATATGACCAGTCCCAGGCCGGTCACCTTGGCCGCAGCCATCAAGTCAATCACCGTTTTGTCAATTTCACCGGTTTTAATTGTGCTGCCATCCAATTTTTTCAGCTGCTGAACCTGGGTAAAAGCCAAACTGCATGTGATAAAAAATATGACGATACTGCAAAATGATTTCATGTTTTCCTCCTGTGCCTGCTGCATTTAATACAACGAACAAAGCACAAGTTTGGTTACATTTTTCTGAAGAAATAAGTCTCAGGTCTTGAGATGACAGTCTTTTTAGGGATCGGGGGCAGTGCCCTATTGGGGAAAAGGAGTTTATTTTTATGATTGAATTTATTCCTGGCGGTTGCTACAATGGTCTTTCAGGGGGTAAACCATGGACATGATGATCAAGGTGATCGCGCGCTTCGTTGACAAGACCAGCAAAAAACCCTTAACCGGGAATGATCTCACGGCCAGGCTGTATGACAACGATGTGGTCGGTGATGATTTCCTCGGCGAATCCAAGCTCGATGAAAACGGAAATGCCGAAGTTGTGACCAACCTGGCCGCTGCCGAATCCGCGGACAGCCCGCTGGAAACCTACCCCGACCTTTATTTTTCCCTAAATAATCAGGACGGGGTGATCTTTGAAAGCCAGGTATTCAAAAATGTCGATTTTTTAGGCAAGGACGACGTTTCCCATGAGCATCGCTCCGCTACCCGCGACCTGGGAACCTTCGAAGTCTGAGCCCACCCTGTCCGCCGCCGGCTGCCGTCCGCTCCATTCACAGCGGCAGTCTTTTTACTTTTAATTCATTTTTTGCAAGAATATGCGGATGCAAGACGGCAATCCAGGCCAGGCCCGAAACCGGCTGTTTCTCAGCGAAAGAAAAAAAACCCGCTTATTTTTCAACCTGGCTGCGCCCGTTTATCCCCTGATCGAGCGCCACCTGTTCCCGCGTTACGAAGCGGCCCTGGCCCGCTTGGGACTTTCCCCTGAATTCACGGTCCTGGACGTGGCCACGGGCAGCGGCATCCTGGCGGCCGCCTTTGCGCGGCGCGGCCACCCGGCGCGTGGGCTGGACTTTTCCGAAAGGCTGCTGAAGCGGGCCAGGAAAAAATTCCCGGGCATTGATTTCCAGCCATTCGACCTGGCCGACCTGGCGGAGATCCCGGCCAGGAGCTGGGACATCGTTTGCTGCGGCTATGTGCTGCACGGGCTCTCGGCCGGGTTCAGGCACGCCGTGCTGAAAAACTTGTCGCGCATTGCCTGCCGCTACGTGGTGGTCTTTGACTACTGCCATGACGGCGGCTGGCTGGTGCGCCTGATCGAGCGGGCCGAAGGGCCGCATTACCGGCAGTTCATGGCCACTTCCCGCCAGGCGGAATTCGCCGCAGCCGGGCTACGTATCGAAAAATCGCTGTCGACCTCTAATTTCGGCTGTGCGTGGCTGTGCCGGCTGCAATAAGCATCGGCCGGGGCAGTGTGCAGCGGGAACGGTCTGCGGAACTATTTCATCAAGGCGGCCAGCGGGTCCCAGGACGGGAGGATGACGGGCTCCAGCTCCAGCAGTTTGCGGTCGGCTTCACTCAGGTGTTTTTTATTGATGATAATGACCAGGACGTACTGATCGAACCAGCTGTCGTACATGGTCCAATAACCCTTGTCGCCGACGCCGCTGCCCCAGGAATTTTCTACCAGCCATTTCAGCGGCCGGCCGTTTTCGTGGTCGACGCCGACGATGGCCATGGCATGCACCGGTGAAAGGTCCTTGTATTGAAGTTTTTCGGCCTTGCTCATTTTTTTCTCATAGCCGTACAGCGAAGCGGTGTCGAAGAGGCCTTCGGCCATGATGCCGAGCATGCGGTCCATTTGCTGGCGCGAATCGGCGCCGAACCAGACCGCTTCGTCGTTCTCCAGCGCTTTCAGGGCGTAGGCCTTCAACTTGGCGATGCCCAGGTTGAGGTAATCCATGTCGGCCGCGTCGCTGAGGTTGCGGCAATAACGGAGTTGGTAATGGCGGTCATAGGCGTGGACCGGGTGGTCGGCCAGGGTCACGTAGTCCTTCAGGTCGGTTGTCGCCGCGATTTCGCCATAAAACTCCAGCGGCGAATAGGTTTTTTTCACGGCCTTGCCGTCCTTGTTCTCGTAGCTCCAGGTGAATTTTTCGCAGGGGCTGCCCAGGTGCAGCACCAGCAGGCGGTAGACGTTTTTCAGGACCGCCGTTTTCTGCCGGCGCAATTCCTCTATGCCGGCCCCGCCGGCGGCCTGCTTGCGGATCCCGGCTGCCGCGTCGCGCAAAACGGTGTTCAGAACGGTGTTCATGCTGGTGGAGCTGTCGGTGTTGCTGGTATCGGGCATGACCGCCCGGGGGACCAGGCCGTATTTCCCGGCCAGGGCGACGTAATGGCTCCACCAGCCGCCGTCGGCGACCGGGTCGGTCATCCAGGCCTGCAGTTCGCGGTCGTCCCAGCTCTTGTCGCGGTTGGCGATGATCATTTCCAGAAACAGGTTGGCCTTTTCCAGCTTGTCCCAGAAGAACAGGTAGGTCTCGGAAAATTCGAAACCGGCCAGCTTGAATTTTTTCATGACCGCCGGGCGCAGGACGTTCAGGCCGGCGAACATCCAGCAGCGACCGGTCGATTTCTGGTTGGTGATGCCGTTGACGGCGAGCTTGACGTTGAACACGGCGCTGTGGCCGGACACAATCTCGCGGTTCAGGGCGAGATCATTGACCTTGTTGTTGCTGACGGCGTTGACCAGCGCCCGGGTCTGTCCGTCCATGACCACGGACTGCTTGAGTTCCTGCAGCATGGCGTTGCTGATCCGACCCTGATCTTCGGCCCGGCCCGGCGTTTGGATGCACAGCAGGATCAGGATGAACAGGGAAAACATATAAACGGTCGATCTTTTCATTATTACCTCCGCGTGACCTGAGTGCCCGGTCTATGGATGGCGCATGGCCAGGATCATAGTAGGGGAAAACGGTAAAAAAATCAAGGCGCCGCCGCCCCGGAGAGCGGCTATGAAAAAATTGCATTTGCCGCGCCCAAACCGTATAATTCCAACATGAAAAGAAAATTATTTATCCATGTGATCCTGATCGGTTTTATCTTGCCTGCCCTGGCGGCCTGCGGCTGCGGCTGCAACTCCGAGAGTCCGCTCATCGATCCGGCCCGTGCCTTCAACCTGGAGGAAATCACGGTCCGGCAGCTGCAGCAAGGCTACCGGGAAGGCCGTTTTTCAATTAGCGATGTCGTGCAGGGCTACCTGCAGCGCATGGAAGCCCTTGACAAAAACGGTCCCGGACTCAACGCCATCATCCACGTCAATCCCGATGCCCTGCTGATCGCGGCTGAACTGGACAGGGAGTTGAAGGCCGGCAAGGACCGCGGCCCCCTGCACGGTATCCCGGTCATTCTCAAGGACAACATCGACAGCATGGACCCGATGCCGACCACGGCCGGCGCCACCGCACTGCGGGATTCTTTCGCCAGGAGCGACAGTGGGGTCGCCAAAAAATTGCGCGCCGCCGGCGCCGTGATCCTGGCCAAGGCCAACCTGAGCGAATGGGCCAATTTTCGCGCCAATTTGTCCTCCAGCGGCTGGAGTGGAGTGGGCGGCCAGACCCGCAATCCCTACGTGCTGGACCGCAATCCCTGCGGTTCGAGCTCCGGTTCCGGGGTGGCGGTCGCCGCCAATCTCTGTGCGCTGGCCATTGGCACCGAGACCAACGGTTCCATCGTCTGCCCGGCCAACAACAACGGCATCGTCGGTCTCAAGCCCACCGTCGGGCTGATCAGCCGCTCGGGCATCATTCCCATCTCGTTCACTCAGGATACGGCCGGCCCCATGGGGCGCACGGTCGAGGACATAGCCATCTGCCTGGGCGCGCTGACCGGCGTCGATGAAACGGACAGCAAAACGATGCTTTCGCGGGGCAAGTATGCCAGTGATTATACGCCGTTCCTGAAGGCCGACAACCTGAGCGGGAAACGCATCGGCCTGCTCAAGGATTCGGCCGCCTACCATCACAAGGTGGCCCTGCTGCTGGAGCGGGCCGCGGCCTACCTGAAAAGTCGCGGGGCGACGGTCATCGAGGTCGAGCCGC
The DNA here is from genome assembly GCA_963770755.1 of Candidatus Aminicenantota bacterium. Lineage (GTDB taxonomy): Bacteria > Acidobacteriota > Aminicenantia > UBA2199 > UBA2199 > UBA2199. Next base: position 63,235 of record CAVYQZ010000006.1, read on the forward strand.
TGCCGGAGCGCGCCATGGAAAACGATTCCTTTCAGGTCATGCTCTACGAGTTCAAAGACGGGCTGAACAAATACTTCGCCACTCTGGGCGAAAACGCCAAAGTGAAGGACCTGGCCGGGCTGATCGAGTTCAACCGGGCCGACCCGGTCGAGTTGCGGTACTTCGACCAGGCGCTGCTCGAAATGGCGCAGGAGAAGGGCGGCCTGGAAGCGTCCGAATATCAGGAGGCCCTGGCCAGGATGTTAAAGGCCGCGCGCCAGGACGGCATCGACAAGCTCATGGATGAGAACAAGCTGGACGCCATTATGGCACCGACCGGATCCCCGGCCTGGAAGACCGACCTGCTCGACGGCGATCATTTCCTGGGCGGCAGCTCCTCAGCGGCGGCCATTGCCGGCTACCCGGCCATCACCGTGCCCATGGGCTTCATCGATGAACTGCCGGTGGGTGTTTCCTTTTTCGGCCGGGCCTGGAGCGAACCACTGCTGCTGGAGATCGCCTATGCCTACGAGCAGGGGACCAAGCAGCGCCGGGCGCCCAAATTTCTTGTCTCTGATTGAAAAGGAACAGGGGATAGGGTCCAGGGTACAGGCGCTTGACTTTAGATAACGCACTATATAGAATTCAATAGACAGAAAGGGAGCGGGCCAGCAAATACATAGTAGTCCGGATTACATGCCAGGCATCCATGCCCGACAGAGAGAGGGGTGATGATGCGATCACGTAAACGCTTGGTTTCAATAGCGGCAGTCGCATTCCTGTTCACAGCCATCTTGCATGGCACTTCGGAACCCGTGAACACAAAACCGGTTGCTTTTCAGCCGGCGCAGAGTTTCGACCGCGGCCGTTCCCTCACCCTCACGGCCACGGCCAGCGATAAACCGGAATGGATCAGTCTCTTTTTCCGGACCACGGCAGCGGCCGAATTCGCGGCCCGGCAGATGGAAAAGGATGCGGCAGGCGGATATTCGGCGACCCTGGGCGGCGACGAACTCCTGGGTGAACGTCTCGAATACTATCTGGCCTACAAGATCAACGGGCAGATCGGCTACCTTCCAGAGGAGGTCCCGGCCCGTTTTTTCTCGGCCCAGCCGTCGTCGCTGCCGGCTCCGGCAGCCGTGGCTGCGGCAGTCCCGGAAACCGCTGCCGAGCCGAAAACGACCTCCTTCTCCCTGGCCCTCGACGGCAGCGCCTCCGGGCAGCTTGGCGCCCTGAACGCCGCCGGCCCCGACCCCCGCTTCCTGCACGGCGAAAACCTGCGCCTGGCTTTTCAGAGCGGACGCGAAAACCTGCAGGTCCTTTTAGACGCCCGGCTGCGCTACGACTCGCAGCCGCTCGGCCTGCAGAAGGATCTGAGCTTCGCCGCCGGCAGGATGCAGATCAGCCTGGGGCGCCATTCGCTGCAGGCCGGGAAAATATTGCCGCCGGGGAGCGATCTGGGGCTGCAGCCGTTCGAGCGCCAGGGTTTGGCCTACAGTTTCAACGGCGCGGCCTGGCAGCTGAACCTGTTCAGCCTGGCCACCCAGCATCTGCCCGGGTTTGACGGGCTCATCGTCCCCAAAGAGGGGGCCGGCCTTTTCGGCGCCAGCCTCGGTTTTTCGCTGCTCAAGCGAGCCGTTTTTGTCCGTGCCACCGGGCTTGCGGGCGAGGACGACCCGGCACTGGGCATCAACACCGGTTTCACTTCGACATTCAAGAGCCGCAAGGGCGACCTGCTCTCCCTGGCCGCCGGCGCCAGCCTGTGGGAAAATTCCCTGGTCTTCGGCAGCGAACTGGCGCTCAGTCGCTGCGACCCGGACACGAGCGACGCCCAGCCGGCAGTAAGCGACAGCGCCTGGCGGCTGGACGGGAGATACGCGCGCGGCGCGCTGGACCTGCATGCCGGCTTGAAAAACGTCGGCCCGGACTTCAATTCCATCGGCCAGCTGTTCATGGTCAATGACCGCCGCAGCCTGGAGGCCGGCGTGGGCTTGCGCGTCGCCGGTCTCCGCCTCAGCGCCTCCTACCGGAGCGAGCGCAACAACCTCGAAAACGACAGCGCCGTTTCGACCGCCACCGATAGCCAGGTCCAGGCTGCCCTGGGCTGGGACTTCGCCAGGAACGCAAGCCTGCAGCTGGGCTATGCACGCGGCCAGAACAACCTCCCGGCCACCGTCCTGTCGCCGCTCGGCGGCGGCGTCGCCAAGGAGGGTTATTCCGGCACCCTGAGCTGGCGGCCAAGCCGCCGGGCCAGCCTGCAGATTTCGGCCCAGCGCGACGTGTTCAGCAAGGCTGCGAACCCCGAGCTGGACGGCCGCTCGCTGACCGTCAACGCCGGCGGGAATTTTCAACGCCCGGACCGCTTCAGCCTCAGCTGCCAGCTGGGAGCGACCCAAGCCAGCTATGCGACGACGCAGAAGGAGAGCCGTTTTTACTATGCCTTCGTCAACGGGGAAGTGGCGATCATCGCCAAGCTGCTGTCCGTCGCCCTGACAACGTCCTACAACCGCAGCGAGCCCGGCAGCAACGACAACCAGCAGACGGCCGGTCTCGACGGCGGGCTGGTGCTGAAGACACCGCCGGGCTGGAAGATCGGGCTGGTCATGGTGGCGCTGCGCGGCAGCTGGCTGCGAACGACAGTGGCAAATGTCGAGACCGACAATACCCGTCTTTATATAAAATGCGATTTTTCACTAGGGGGAAATTAAAATGAAAAAAATGAATTATGTTTTTTTGACTCTGCTCATTATGCTAACCGGGACGGCTAGTCTTTCGGCTGCCCTGACATTTTCGCCGCCGGCGCCGAAGACCGGCGAGACGGTTACATTCAGTCTAAATCCTTCCGGCCCACCAGGTGACGCGATCAGCTGGAACTTCGGCGATGGCACCCCGGTGCAGACAAGCAGTAACCGGACAATGACCCATATCTATGCCGCGGTCGGCACGTATTCGGCCTCCGCGGGGTATTCCTTGCCGACCCACTACCAGGTCGATCGGGCGATGGTCACGGTCATTGATCAGCGCCAGGTCTTATTTTCGCCGTTGCAGCCCAAGGCCGGGCAGGCGGTCACTTTTACGGCGCAGAACTTCTTCTCGTCCTGCATCCGCTGGGACTTCGGCGACGGCACGGTGAAGAACGGCGCGGCCGCTGAAAGCCACACTTATGCCAGCGCCGGCAATTACACCGTGCACGCCTACGAGGAGTGCGGCAATACCTATGGAGCAGCGGTCGCCATCGCCGTTGCCGCCAAGGATGAGGAACCGCCGCCGATCACACCGACAAAACCCACCCTGGCCGTGGCTTTCCTCAACCTCTATTTCGCCGGCGGCAAGGCCGAGGCCAGCGTGGCCAAGGACTTCGCCGGCTTGCAGGCCTTCGCCGACATCCAGGTCGAAGGGATCGGCATACTGCAGTGGCAATGGCTGGTCGACAACATGGTGGTCAAGTCCGATACCATGGCCGTCAGCTTCGGCAACAAGTTCAGCCTCGATTCGGGCAAAATCCCAGGCCTGCCTACCGCCATTCCCGGCCGCCATGTTGTGACGCTGCGCTTCCAGCAGCCGGCAACCAGTTTCACTATCCCGGCCATCGGCTATTTTGTGGGATTGCGCGGCCCGGCCCCGGTCATCCGCCGGGTGACGCCGGCGACTCTGGCCCCCGGCAAAGAGTATACCCTGGAGCTGGAAGGGGCCGAACTGACCCAGGGCACCGAGATCTCATTCCCGGCGCCGCTGGCGCTGGTCAAAAAACCGGTCATCATGTCCTCGTCCCGGGCGCAGGCGACCGTGTTCGTACCGCCCACGGCGGGAAACGGGTCGAAAGCGGTAAGTGCCTGGAACGAATACGGCAAGAGCAACGGCCCCGGCCAGGTGACGATCGCGGTGCCGGTACAGACGCCAAAACTTCCCGACGCGAAGCCTTTCCCCGGCCCCAAGCCGCCTCTGATCACTACAGTATCGATTGATTGGTTCAAGGAGCAACTGAAAAAATCACCCGTCATCACCGGCGGAATCGATTGCTATCCCTATTCTTACGGTTCTTCAGCCTCCTATGGGCAGGTCAACATCTTCGTAAAAAAAGGCGGGGCCCCGGTATCGGGCGCCGTTGTCAAGGTCGATGGCAACGTTATCCCCGAAAGCAACAATACACCTGGGCATTACTTCGCCGAACCGCAGTTGGCGCTTCAATCCGGGCACATATTCACGACAACGGTGAAAATCGACGGCGTGACCTATAGCGGCAGCGGCGGCAAAATCGACACCATCGTCCACCTCACCAAGCCGGCGCACGGTTCGACCATTTATTTCAAGAAATTTCCCCAGTTCGATTGCAAGTGGACATTCAGCAACGGCCCCGCCCAGGTCCATCTGTACGCCCTGTACATCGGCCAACCCGGCAATAAGGGCATATTCGAGCAGGACCTGACCGCGGACCATGTCTCCATTCCCACGGATCCCATTCCCGGGGCCCAGGGCGAGCTCTACTTTTTCTTGGGCAGGCAGTATGCCGACATCAAATTCGACGGCCTGCTGGCTTTCACATCGGGTCTCCATGTTTATCAAAATTTTGGGCAGCCGCAGAGCAAGGCTGGCCTGTCGGATGTCGTCCTCGAGAAAACGCCGTTGGCGGTAAAAGCTCTGGAGGCGAAGCCTTCCCCCGGCCCAAAGCCGCCTGTGATCGATGATGTTTCCATTAACTGGTTCAAGGAGCAACTGAAAAAATCACCCGTCATCACCGGCGGCATCGATTTCTGTCGCTATGGGTATGATTCTGCCGCTGCCTCTGCCCAGATCAATATTTTTATAAACAAGGGCGGAACTCCCGTTTCAGGCGCCGTTGTCAAGGTCGACGGCATCGTTATCCCCGAATGCAATGCGCCGTACCAATATTTCGCTGAACCGCAAATGGAGCTTGAACCCGGGCATGTGTTCACGATCACGGTGCAAATCGATGGCAAGACGTATACGGCCAGCGGCGGAAAAATCGATACTATTGTCAAGCTGACTCAGCCCCAGAACCATTCGACCATCTATTTCAAGAAATCCCCCCTATTCGATTGCAAGTGGACATTCAGCAATGGCCCTGCTCAGGTTCACCTGTATGTCCTGTATATCGGCCAACCCGCCAATAAAGGCATTTTCGAGCAAGACCTGACCGAGGACCATATCTCCATCCCCACGGCTCCCATTCCCGGCGCCCAGGGCTATCTCTACTTTTTTTTAGGAAGGCAATATGCCGACATCAAGTTTGACGGTCTGCTGGCATTCACATCGGGCGTCCATGTTTATCAAAACTACGGGCATCCGCAGAGCGACGCCGGCCTGTCGGATATCGTCCTCGAGAAAGCCCCGCTGAAAAAGTGATTAGCGCCACTCCCGCCCAGGCGTCAGAGGCGCAGCCTGCCGAATACTGACGAGGGGCTGAAATGAAGGGCAAAATCCTGGTGGTGTACGCCAGCAAGTACGGCGAGACGAAAGAGATCGCCTATGCCTACGAGCAGGGAACCAAGCAGCGCCGGGCGCCGAAGTTCCTGGCAACCGATTGATCTAGGAAAGAAGACAGAAAACAGAGGGCAGAGGACAGATTCCTTTTCTCTGTCTTCTGTTATCTGTTTTCTGTCATCTGTCCTCTATTTTTCTTCTTCAACCGGACCCTTTCCCGCCCGGCCAGGGCGAAAAACGGAACCAGCCGTTCAGCAGCGAGATGAGCCAAAACAGGGCCATACCGCCCAGGCAAATGGCCATGGCCCACCAGGAGCCCAGCTCGATGATCAGAAAGGGCGCCGCCGCCGTCAGCAGGCCGCCGCCCAGGATGGGCTCATAGACCATCTGCTTGAAGCCGAAGGCCTCGGCCGTGCCGGTGTCGTAGAGGGGGTCGACGAGGCGCAGCAGCAGCAGGCCCATGGCCGTGACGCCGCTCTGCATACCGAATTCGGTGATGCCGCGCTCCAGCCAGAACTGCGGAAACATACGCGGCGCCAGGAAAAACATGGCGAAGAAGAGCCAGGCGATGCCCACAGCCATCAGGATGACGAAGGGCCAAAGATGGGCAACAAAGAGGTCGAGGCGGATGGTGGCAATGGCGGCGACCACGAGCATTTCCAGGGAAAAGCCAAGGATACGTTCAAAGGTGTCGCGATCGAAATAGCGGGCCAGGCGCAGGGGCTTGGCCAGGAGCTGTATGACCAGGCCGCCGATCATGGCCAGGGGGAAAAGAGGGAAACCGCGCAGCAGGGGATGCAGACCGCGGACCGGCCCCAGCATGGCCCAGCCCAGCAGCACCGCCAGGGCGACCAGGGCGAAATGAAAGGCCAGGGGTTCCAGGGATTCGGGGGCCACCGTGGCCCGGGCGATCGAAAAGCCCTCGCTCTTTTCAAGCAGTCCTGAGTGGGAGCGCAGCGGTTTGCCGGCGCCGGCCAGGGTGCGATAGCCCCGGCGCACAACGATATTGATGACCAGGATGCCGCCGAGTATCGCGGTGATGATGCCGACCGTGGCCGACATCTGCGCCAGGGCCGAACCGGCCGGAAACCCGACCTGCTGGAAGACCTCGTTCATGCCCGCGGCCGTGCCGTGGCCGCCGGAAAAGCCGATCTCCAGGATGGTGGCGAAAACGGCCGGTACGCCGAAGAACGGGGTGAGGAACAGGGCCGTGACCAGCAGTGCCCAGGCGTATTGGCCCAGACCGATGACCATGCCGAAACAGAGCTGGGCGCCGCCCCGGCTCCAGAGCGCCCGGGCCCCGGGCAGGGCCACGCCGAGAAAGAGGCAGGCGAAAACCAGGTTGATCAGCAGGCCGGGCAGGGGGGTCCAATTGACGGTCACCCAGGCGGGCAGCAGGTCGAGCAGGTAGGGACCGCTGATCAGGGCGATGAAGCCGCCGAGGATCGATGCCGGCAGAAAGAGTGCCTGGAAAGGGCGCACCGCTACGCGCAGGGCCTTGCCCAGCAGCAGGAAGACGCCCAGCAGGCAGAAGCTGAAAAACATGGCCTGGATGCCTTCCATGGTGGGAATACTCCTATCTGTTTCTCACGCCGGCAGGCCGTGGCCTGCGTGCTTTCCTGGGCGGTGAAGCACGTTTTATTTTGACTGGCGCAGGAATTTCAGGAATTCGGCGTCGGTGGACATGATCAGGACGGTCTCGCCGTCCATGATCTCGCGGTAAGCGTCGAGCGTCTTGATGAACTGGTAGAAGGCCGGGTCGCGGTTGTAGGCGGCGGCGTAGATCTGGGTGGCCTGGGCGTCGGCCTTGCCCATGGTCTCCTGTCCCTGGCGATAGGCCTCCGACTCGATACGCTTGGCTTCGCGCTCCCGCTGGCCGCGGATCTCGGCGCTCTTGCCGTCGCCCTCGGAGCGGTAGCGTTCGGCGATACGTTTCCTTTCGGAGATCATGCGGTCGAAGACCTTGCGCTGCACGTCGTCGACGTAATTGACCCGCTTCAGCTTGACGTCGCGCAGCTCGATGCCGTACTCGGGTGTGATGGCCGATGCGGCCTTGAGGATGATGGCGTTAATGTTTTCGCGTCCGACTTCGACTTTTTCCAGCACAGTGGCCACATCGAGAAACTCCTGCAGTTCGCCGGTGGTTTCGAAGGGGCGATTGGAGGAGCGTACGATCTCGATCAGGTTGTTATTGGCGATGGCATTGCGCGTCTCGCCGTCAATGATGTCGTCGAGGCGCGAATACGCCCCGCGTTCGTCGCGTACGCGTTGAAAGAAGACCAGCGGATCGCTGATGCGCCAGCGGGCGTAGGTGTCGACCCAGATGTACTTCTTGTCCTTGGTCGGGATCTGGTTGGAGTCGCCGTCCCATTCGAGCCAGCGCTTCTCGAAAACATGGGTCTTCTGAATGAAGGGCAGCTTGAAGTGCAGTCCGGGGTTCATGATGGCACCGCCCACCGGTTGACCGAACTGGGTCACGATGACCTGGTTGGTTTCGGAAATGATAAAAAAAGCATCATTCAATATAATCAGGGTCAGCAGGGCGACGACCACGGCGATGATTGCGATTGTCTGTTTCATTTTTTCACCTCCTTCTTCAACTCCTCGCCCAGGTTGAGGAGCGGCAGGACGTTCTTCTGTTTCTCATCGACGATCACCTTGCGGCCGATCTTGGGCATGATCTCGTTGATCGTTTCCAGGTAGAGGCGCTTGCGGGTTACGTCCGGAGCCTTGACGTATTCCCGGTGCATGGCGATGAAACGCTCGGCCTCGCCGCGGGCACGGTTGACGCGGGCCAGGGCGTAACCCTCGGCGCGGCGCAGGATCTCTTCGGCCTCGCCGGAGACCCTGGGTATGGTCTGGTTGTAATCCGACCAGGCTTCGTTGATCTTGCGCTCTTTTTCCTGCAGCGACTGGTTGACCTCGTTGAACGACGGCTTGACCTGTTCGGGGGGATTAACATCCTGGAAGATCAACTGCTTGACGTCGATGCCGATCTCGTACAGGTTGCAAAGCTCCTGCAGCAGGTCCTTGGCTTCGGATGCGATCCGGGCCCGGCCGATGGTCAGGACCTCGTCGACGCTGTTGTCGCCGATGACTTTGCGGATCACGGCTTCGTTCATGTAACGGAAGGTATTGTTGACGCTGCGCACTTTGAACAGGTACTTGTAGGGGTCGCGGATCTGGTACTGCACGATCCATTCGGCGTCCACGACATTCAGGTCGCCGGTAAGCATGACCGCCTCTTTCTTGGCGTCCACCGGGGTGGCGTAGCGGGTGGTAATATTAGGCTCCATGGTGCGGAAGCCGAATTCCATCTTCAGCTGCCGCTGCACCGGTACCTTGATCAGTTCCTCGATGCCCAGGGGAAATTTGAAGTTCAGCCCCGGTTCGCTGGTGCGCTGGTACTTGCCGAAGCGCAGGACCACGCCCACCTCCTCCGGTTGGACCTGGTAAACGGAGCCGACAACGATGATCAACGCGAAAACGATCAGCGCCGCGATCCAAACTGATTTTTTGGATATGGCCGGCCACTTGATCTGTTCCAGCCTTTGAAAATCATAGCTCATGATAACCTCCTCTTAGCCTGCTGCAAGGCGGTGAAGGATAATGCTTGCAGCCAAGTATGAATATCACTATACCTGAATAACTTTTTTTCCGCAAACCGGTCCGCTGCGGCGGCCTCTGATTAAAAAGGGCTTCCGTTTATGCTAAAATAAAACAATGCCAATGAAACTGCTGCTGTTCGTGCTGGGATTGATGCTGCTGGTGAAGGGGGCGAACTACTTCGTGAAAGCGGCGGCCGAACTGGCCAAGAAGCTCGGCGTCTCGGAGTTTGTCATCGGCCTGACTCTGGTAGCGCTGGGAACTTCCGTGCCCGAGCTCGGCTCGGCGCTGGCGGCCGTCTTCAGGAAACAGGGCGGCCTGGTGCTGGGCACGGTCATCGGCGCCAACGTGGCCAACATGCTCTTGATCACCGGCCTGGCCGGACTGCTCGCGGCCGTGCGCACGCGCAGGGAAATGATCGCTCGCGACGGCTACATCATGTTCGGCGCGACCGCGCTGTTCTGCCTGTTCGCCTGGAACGGCACCTTCTCGCGGCTCGAGGCGGCGGCCATGCTCCTGGTCTATGTCACCTACACGCTGTTTCTTTTCACGGCCAAGGCGGGCCTGGAGGAACAGTACGATTTCCGGCGCTTCCTGAACTACCTGTTCCGTTTCCAGTATATTCTGACCATCCGCGATGTCGTCCGCACCGGTTTTGGACGACGCCGGGGCAGCGGCGCGGTCAGCGTTGCTGACAGAAAAATCCAGAGGGCCTTTCGCGAGGGTGTGGTCAAAGACCTGCTGGTGATGCTGGCCAGTGGAGCGGCCATCGCCTTCGGGGCCGATCTCTTCGTCGGTTCGGCTGTTTTTTTCGCCGAGATGATGAAGGTCCCGCCACTGACGATCGGCGCCAGCATCGTCTCCCTGGGCACGACGCTGCCCGAGATGAGCGTCACGGTAGCGGCCGCCAGGAAGGGCTTCGGCAATATCGCCCTGGGCAATGTCCTGGGCTCGTGCATCACCAACATCGGACTGATCGTCGGCGCCTCGGGCCTGGTTTACCCCTTGGCTGCGGACAGGGCGCATCTGCCCTTGCTGTTGGGCTTTCTCTTTTTTTCCAGCATGCTCCTCCTGGTCATGATTCGCAGCGCCTGGCGCGTCCGCCGTTGGGAAGGGGCCATACTGCTGGCCCTGTACGTGGCTTACGCGGCGCTGCTTTTTTCTTCCATAATCTGAAGAAATTCCTCCAGGTTCCTTGACGAAGCGACCGTGGCTGGGGTATCATTCATTCAGGTTCCGGCTGGACCGTTGCGTTCAACGAGGAAAGGAAATTCAGCGAATCATCGCGGACGGCGTGCCGGCACGCCGCGTCAAAAAGGGAACGGGAGCCGAATTTAAAATGAGGTAAATATGGCCAGACTGCTGATCGTTTCCAACCGCCTGCCCGTCACCATTACCCGTGAGAGCGGCGAATACCGTTTTCAGCCGAGTGCCGGCGGCCTGGCCACGGGCTTGAAATCGTTCCTTAATCACCAGAGAAATCTTCCGGAAACTCAATTGAAATATTTGTGGGTCGGCTGGCCCGGGATCACGATCCAGGATAAAAAGGAAACCGATGTCCTGAAAAAAAAGCTGTGCAAATTGAATCAGTGGCCTGTTTTCCTTTCCGAAACCGAGATGGAGAATTTTTATCACGGTTTTTGCAACAAGACCATCTGGCCGCTTTTTCATTATTTCCCGTCCTACGTCGATTATAAAAAGGAATTCTGGCTGGATTTCATCAAGGTCAACCGCATCTTTTACGACGCCCTGCTGGAGATCGTCCGGGACGACGATACCATCTGGATCCACGACTACCACCTGATGCTGCTGCCACAGATGATCCGCGAAAAATTCCCCAAGGTCAAGATCGGCTTCTTCCTGCATATCCCCTTTCCCACTTTTGAGATTTTTCGATTGTTGCCGGGCGAGTGGCGCCGGGAGATCCTGAGCGGCATCCTGGGGGCGGACCTGGTTGGATTTCACACCAATGACTATACCCAGTACTTTTTACGCTGCGCATTGCGCATCCTGGGCCTGGAACACGATATGGGACGGATCATGCTGGAGGACCGGCTGGTGATGGTCGAGACCTTCCCGATGGGTATCGATTTCCAATCTTTCCACAATGCCGGCAGGGAAAAAGCAGTCAAAAAAGAAAAGTTCCGGCTCAAAAAAGAATTAAAAAAAACAAAGACCATCCTCTCCATCGATCGCCTGGATTATTCCAAGGGCATCATCAACCGCCTGCAGGGCTTCGAACTTTTTCTGGAGCAGTACCCCGACTGGCGCGAGAAGGCGCAGCTGGTCATGGTCGTGGTCCCTTCGCGGGCCGGGGTTACCCACTATGCACGCACCAAGAAACAAATCGATGAAGCGGTCGGCAAGATCAACGGCAAATATGCCACCCTGACCTGGACGCCGATTTTATACCAATTCAGGTCTTTGCCTTTTTCCTCACTGGTCGCGCTCTACTCCCTGTGTGACGTCGGGCTGGTCACGCCGCTGCGTGACGGCATGAACCTGGTCGCCAAGGAGTATGTCGCCAGCAAGTCTGAGAGCGTCGGCGTCCTGATCCTGAGCGAAAAGGCCGGCGCCGCTGAGGAGTTGGGCGAAGCCATCGTGATCAATCCCTTCTACATCGAGGAAATCGCCAAGGCTATTGCCGAGGCACTGGCGATCCCTGAAGACGAACAGTTGAAGAGGCTGAAAGCCATGCAAGTTCGGCTGCAGCGCTACGACGTGGTGCAATGGGCTCGGGATTTCATGCGCCATCTGGAACTCATCCGCGAAGCCCAGAAAAAAGTGGAGATCCGCATGCTCGGCGGCTGCCGCGAGCAGCTTTTGGACGCTTACCGTCGGGCCCGCAAGCGCCTGATCTGTCTGGATTACGACGGGACGCTGGTGCCGATCGTCAAGCACTATGCCCTGGCGGCGCCGGACAAGGAAATACTGCAACTGCTCGAGACGCTCAGCGCCAATGCCAGCAACTGCCTCGTTATCGTGACCGGCCGTGACCGTAAAACCATCGCCGACTGGATAAAAATTAAAAACTGCAGTTTCGTTGCCGAGCACGGCGCCTGGCTGAAGGAAGGTGGCGGTAAATGGTTCAAGGCCAAGGCCCTGACCGCGGAATGGAAGGAACAGATCCTGCCGCTGCTGGAAATCACCGTGGACCGCCTGCCCGGGTCCTTTATCGAGGAAAAAGAATTTTCGCTGACCTGGCATTTCCGCAACACCGACCCGGAATTGGGGTTATTGCGGGCCAAGGAGCTGATGGATTACCTTATCAGCTTCACCGCCAACCAGGATCTCCAGGTTCTGCAGGGGAAAAAAGTGGTCGAAATCCGCAATGCCGGGATCAGCAAGGGGCTGGCGGCGGCGTACTGGCTGGAAAAAAAGGAGTTTGATTTTATCCTGGCGGCTGGCGACGACTGGACCGACGAGGATCTCTTCAAGGTCTTGCCAGAAACGGCTTATTCCATTAAAGTAGGCATCTCGTCTTCCCAGGCCCGCTTCAATGTGATCAACTATAAAGATATCCGCAAATTGATCGAGGAGTTAAATAAAAATTAAAATGTGGACAAATTTTTCACACGTGATCGCGCCACTGTGTTTTATCGCCGGTGCCGCCGTTCTTGGTTTCATCGCCAAAAGGATCATTTTAAAGAAAATCGAAAAACTGGCCCGGCGGACAAGTTGGAAAGGAGACGACATCCTGATCGCCGCCCTCAGAAGATGGATCGTCTGGTGGTTTCTTTTTGCCGGTGCCTATCTGGCTACGCTGAGCGCCCCCGTGGAAATCGCTCTACTGAAACTGCTCCACAGTCTCATCCTGATCCTGGCCCTCTTGAGTTTGACTGTTTTTGCTTCCAACCTCAGCGTGAATTTTGTCAATTTGTACTCCGAGAATTTAAAGGAGTCCATTCCCCGAACGACCATCTTCGCCAACCTGACCAGGGTTTTAGTTTTCATGATCGGTCTTTTGATCATTTTCAATTCCCTGGGCATCTCCATTGCCCCCATTCTCACCGGCCTGGGCATCGGCGGTCTGGCCGTCGCCCTGGCCATGCAGGAAACGCTGGCCAACCTTTTTTCCGGACTGCAGATTATCGCTTCCAAGCAGATCCGGCCGGGAGATTACATTCGCCTGGAGAGCGGCGAAGAGGGGTTTGTCGTCGACATCAACTGGCGCAATACCACGGTGCGCGAGCTCGGCAACAACGTGAACATCATCCCCAACTCGCGCATAGCCAAGACCATCATTAAAAATTACGACCTTCCTGAAAAAGCCATGTCGGTGCTGGTCCAGGTCGGCGTTGCCTATGAAAGCGACCTGGATAAGGTTGAAAAGGCGACCATCGAGGTGGCGCGGGAAGTGATGCGCGACGTCACGGGCGCGGTCAGCGATTTTGAGCCCTTTATCCGCTACCATACGTTCGGCGATTCTGCCATCAATTTTTCGGTCATCCTGCGGGCGAACGAGTTCGTGGACCAATACATTATCAAGCACGAATTCGTCAAGCGGCTGCACCAGCGCTATCAGGCCGAGGGCATCAACATACCGTTTCCCATGCGTACCCTGCATTTTGCCGACACGTTGCCGCCGTCATTGACCATGGACGGCAAATTAAGATCGGATAAATAAAAGCTGGAGGTTGCAATGAACCAAAAAGTACTGGTGGTATACGCCAGCAAATATGGTGCCACCAAGGAAATTGCAGAGAAGGTCGGCCTGGTTTTAAAGGATGCGGGATTTGTTACCGACGTGCTGCCGGCGGGCCATGTGGAAAGCCTGGATCCTTATCAGGCCGTCGTTCTGGGCAGCGCCGTCTACATCGGCGGCTGGCGCAAGGAAGCCGCCCGGTTTTTAAAGACCAACGAGAAAATGCTGGCCGCAAAAAAAGTATGGCTGTTTTCCAGCGGACCCACGGGCCTGGGCGACCCGGTCGAACTGGTCAAGGGCTGGCACTTTCCCAAGGCACTGCAGCACATTGCCGACCGCGTCAACCCCGTCGACATCGCCCTCTTCCAGGGAGCGGCCTTTCCCGAGAAGCTGAGCGCCATCGGCCGTTGGATGATGAAGCAGGTCAAGGCGCCGCTCGGCGATTTCCGCGACTGGAACGCCATTACCGTTTGGGCGGGGTCCATTGCCGCTAAACTCAAAGGCGCTTCGTGACGCGTAACGCGTAACAAGTGACGAGAGAAGATAAAGCACAAAGACAATTCCGGATGTAGGGGTTTGATTCATCAAACCCTTCCCGATAGGACCCCCTGCTGCAGGATAGCGGGTAGTTCGTTGCCTTTTGACATTAAAAATCGGGAAATATACAATTACTTTTAAAGACAGGAGGCATGCGATGAAAAAGAACCTGATTCTGTTCATTATTTTAGTAGCATTCAGTTTCGCCCTGGCCGGCGGCGACGAGACAATCAAGCCCGGCGACAACCTGATCGTCGAGGGTGTTCCGGCCATTCCCGTTGCCCTGGCCGATGCAGCGGCTCTCTACAACAATTTCCGCGGCGCCTCATTTCAATGCTGGCATCCCTTGAAAAGGGAAATGCTTATCAGCACCCGCTTTGCCGATGCCAACCAGGTGCACCTGGTCCAGTCACCGGGAGCGGCCCGGACGCAGCTCACATTTTACCGGGAAAGGGTGGCCGGCGCCGATTTCGATCCGCTCGGCGGCGAGTTCATCATATTCAACAAGGATGTCGGCGGCAACGAAAATTACCAGAAGTACCGTTATGATTTTGCCAGCGGCAAGACCACGCTGCTGACCGATGGCCAATCGCGCCACATCGGCGGCGTCTGGTCCAATCAGGGCGCCCGGCTGGCGTACCAATCCAACCGGCGAAATCGCAATGACATTGATATATATGTCATGGACCCCAGGGACCCCCAAAACGGCAGGCTTTTGTTGCAGGTGCAGGGTGGGGGCTGGATGGCTCAGGACTGGTCTCCTGATGACAGCAAACTTCTGGTGCTCGAGAGGATCTCTATCAACGAGAGTTATTTGTGGCTGGTGGACAGCGCTTCCGGCAAAAGCGAATTGTTGACCCCCAAAAATAAAAAAAACAAGATCGCCTACCATTACGCCGCCTTCAGCAGGGACGGTAAGGGCATCTACGCCCTGACCGACAAGAATTCGGAATTCGTGCGCCTGGCCTACATCGACCTGGCCAGTGGCAAGCATACCTACCTGTCTACCGCCATTTCCTGGGACATCGAAGAATTCGCCCTCTCCTTTGACCGCAGTCGTATCGCCTTTGTCAGCAACGAAAATGGCGCCAGTGTGCTGCACGTACGCGACCTGGCCACGGGCAAAGAAATGCCGCTGCCCGCTTTGCCCATAGGGCGGATCACCGGGCTGCAATGGCACCGCAACGGCAGGGATATCGCCTTCACCTATTTCAGCCCGCGCTCCAGCGCCGACGCCTATGGTCTGGACATTGAGAGCAACCGGGTCGAGCGCTGGACGACCAGCGAACTCGGCGGCCTGAACGGCGAAAGCTTCGCTACCCCGGAGCTGATCACCTGGAAGAGTTTCGACAATAAAACGATTTCCGGTTTCCTCTACCGCCCGGCGGCCCGCTTCAGCGGTAGAAGGCCGTTGATCATCGACATCCATGGCGGCCCCGAAGGGCAGGCGCGTCCGGGTTTCATCGGCCAGAACAACTTTATCCTCAATGAGCTGGGAGTGGCCATCATCTACCCCAACGTCCGCGGTTCCAGCGGTTTCGGCAAGACCTTCCTCAAGCTGGACAACGGCTTTCTGCGTGAGGGCTCCTACAAGGATATCGCCGCCCTGCTCGATTGGATCCAGACCCAGCCCGACCTGGATAGCGAGCGCGTCATGGTCACCGGCGGCAGCTATGGCGGCCACATGACCCTGGCCATCGCCGCCTTCTATCCCGAACGCATCCGCTGCGCCGTGGAAGTGGTGGGCATCTCCAACCTGGTAACCTTCCTGGAAAACACGTCCGGATATCGCCAGGACCTGCGCCGGGTGGAATACGGCGATGAGCGCGACCCGAAAATGCGCCAGTTCATGCTCAAGATCGCGCCGCTCAACCATAGCGACAGAATCCGCAAGCCGCTTTTCATCATCCAGGGCGCCAACGACCCGCGCGTCCCCCTGAGCGAGGCCGAGCAGATGCGCGATACCCTGAAAAAGGCCGGCGTGCCGGTCTGGTATCTGGTGGCCCTGGACGAGGGGCACGGCTTTGCCAAAAAGAGCAACCGCGATTTCCAGTTCTACGCCACGATGTTGTTCATCAAGGAATTCCTGTTGAAATAACGGCCGCGCCTGAGATCAGGGCATAAGCAGCCGACCCTGGTCCAGCACCAACACGCGGTCGGCCAGCAAATGGACATGGCGCGGGTGGTGGCCGATGAAAAGGACACCCAGGCGCAGGCGCAGGAATATTTTTTTGAATTGCTGCAGGATGCGCCAGGCGGTCAGGTCGTCGAGGCTTGAAAAGGGTTCGTCCAGCACCAGAAATTCAGGCTCCAGGACCAGGGCCCGGGCCAGGACCACGCGTTGCAATTCGCCGCCAGACATTTCGTGGGGCCGGTGTTCCAGCAAAAGTTCGGGCAGCTCCAGCAAGGCGAGTGCGGCCTGCACTTTTTCACGGATCTGCCCCGGCATGGCGGCGGCGATACACAGCGGTTCGCTGATGATTTTCCGAACCGTAAAGGTCGGGTTCACCGCCAGGTAGGGATTTTGAAACATCATCTGGTTGGCGCGGTTGAAAGCGGCCCGCGGTGCCGCGGCCAAGGGTTGGTTGTGAAAAATTACGCGGCCGTTGTCCGGCTGCACCATGCCGAGCAGCATCCTGGCCAGGGTTGTTTTTCCGGCCCCGGAATGGCCGGTCAGGGCGCAGACCTGGTGTTCATGAAGTTCCAGGTTTACCCCGTCCAGGGCTTTGTGCCTGATCGTGCCGTGCCCGGGGCAGCGGTTATGAAAGATTTTACTGACATTCTCAAGACTAAAACGGGCCTCCATCAAAAGCCGCCCAGGTAGGAACGGATTTCCCGGGTATAGGGGTGGACGGGAGCGGCCATGACGTCGGCAAAAGTACCCGAGTCGACGATGGCGCCGGCGCACAGGACATAAAGGTCTGTGGCGATATCCCTGATCAGGTCCAACTGGTGGGAAATCAGTAAAACCGTCAGCCCGAGGCGGCGTTGGCAGGCCTGCAAAAGTTCTATAAAATCCTCCTGGGTCCCGGGGTCGAGTTCGGCTGTCGGCTCGTCCAGGATCAGCAGTTCACTGCCGCCGGCCAGAGCCATGGCCATAAGGCAGCGCTGGTTTTCACCGCCGCTGAGCATGAAGGGATAGGCATCCAGGATGTGCTGCGGATCGGCAAAGCGCAGCGCAGCCAGCACATCCCGCAGCTGCGCCTGGTTGATGCGAGCGGTTTCAGTGATTTGCCGGCCGATGGTCAGAACCGGGTTCAGACTGGCTGCGGCGTTTTGCGGGGAATAAAAAATTTTGCGGCCGCGCAGCTCCTTCCACGATGCGGGCGCTGTCAACGGTTTCCCCCGATAGGTGATGCGGCCGCGGCAGGCGTGAAATCCTTCGGGCAGCAATCCGCAAAAAGCCCTGGCCAGCATGGTTTTGCCGGCACCCGACTCACCCAGCAGAACCGTGACCCGGCCGGTCCTGATTTTAAAATCGACAGCCCGCAGCACCATGTGCGGCCGGCCATGGCGGGTGCCTTCGACCCAGAGATCATCGGCCTGCAGCAAGACCACTAAAAACCTGGAGCCGGGCGCTTCATGTTTTAAGCCGGGCGATGGCTTCGATTTCCACTTCGGCTCCTAGCGGCAAATCCCGGACCGCTACTGCCGAACGGGCCGGGTACGGCTGCGCAACGCGGCCGGCATAGATCTCGTTGACCGTCTTGAAATGAGCCATATCCTTTAAAAAAACGGTGGTTTTGAGCAGGCTGCTGAAATCGGCCCCGGCCGCGGCCAGGACGGCGGCCATGTTCTCCAGGACTTGGCGCGCCTGGACTTCCACACCGCCTTCGACCAGCCTGCCTGTTTGCGGGTCGATGCCCACCTGGCCCGACATGAACAGCAAGTTTCCATAGCGCACGGCCTGGGAATACGGACCCAGCGCCCGGGGCGCTTCGGCTGAGCTTACGGTTTGCTTTTCCATGAATGCCTCCTTTATCAGGGAATCAGGGCAATACATCGAACTGCGGACGCTGATGCTTTTGGAAAACCTTGAGCAGGATCATGCCCAGGATGAATCCGCCCACGTGGGCTAGCCAGGCGATGCTGGCGCCGCCGCCGGCGTATAGGAACTGGAAAAGGAACCAGATGACCAGAAAAATAGCGGCCGGCACATCCATGGTCGTGAACAGGATAAAAATAAAAACCAGGGTACGGATGCGGGCATTCGGGAAGAGCAACAGGTAGGCGCCCATGACTCCGGACACGGCGCCGCTGGCGCCGATCACCGGGGTCAGTGAATTCAGGTTGAACAGCACATGCACCAGGCTGGCGCCGACTCCGCAAAGCAGATAAAAGAAAATGAATTTGACTGCGCCCAGCTGGTCCTCGACATTGTTGCCGAAGATCCACAAGAACAGCATGTTGCCCAGCAGGTGCAGCCACGAGCCGTGCATGAAAATGGAAAGCAGCAGGCTGAGCAGGGGCGAAACCTGACGGTGAAATATGACCTGATAGCCCCATTGATCCGTGCCGACCGGGATTTCTACGTTTTGCAGTCCGCTGATTTCCTGGGGGATCAGGCCGTCCTTGATGACGAAATACTCCAGGCTGGACGGCCAGGCCAGCGGCTGCAGGTCGGATGACAGCAGCGGTTTTTGCCGGTATTCGTTGGACAGGTATGACTGGTAAATGAAAACCGAACAATTCAGCAGGATGAACAGGATGGTGATTGTGGCGGTGCGCCGGGTGGGGTTGTAGTCCTTGAGCGGTATGAACATGTCCCTCCGTCTGGTTCGGAATGTGAATTCCCATTTTAGCAAGTCGTCCGCTCAAAGTAAATAGCAGTGCCAGCACCATTCATTGACTTTTTTTGGGCAGCTTTATACAATATTAGCATGCCTGAACCGATTGTACCCGCTGTGGCCGGCCGTATGGAGAGGAAAGCGCATGAAACGTAACAACACCGTGTCCATTCGCGTCGTTTTCTGCGTCTTTCTGCTCGTCTGCCTGGCGGATCATGCTCCGGCCCAGCCGGCCCAGGGCAGCGGCATCACCTTCGAACAATTGTTCCTGCAGCACGGCCTGTCACAGAGCATTGTCAAAGCGATCGTCCAGGACCGCATAGGGTTCTTGTATTTCGGGACCGAGGATGGATTGAACCGCTATGACGGTTACCGCTTCACGGTCATTCGCCATGAAGCCGGCAACATCAACAGCCTCAGTTACAATGATATCAGCACCTTGTGCTCCGACAGCAAGGGCTTTATCTGGGCCGGGACACTCAATGCCGGCCTCAACCGCTACGATCCCGCCAGCGGCAACTGCCTGCGCTTCCGCCGCGATGCCGGCGACGCCGCCAGCATCAGCCACGATAATATCCTGGCCATCGTGGAGGATCGGCACGGTTGCATCTGGGTCGGCAGCCAGAGGGGGCTGAACCGCCTGGAACCGGATCCTGCCGATGTGAACAAATATCGCATTACCCGCTTCCTCCACGACCCGGACGATCCCGCCAGCCTGGGCCACGACACGGTCAACGCCCTTTGTCTTGACCGGAACGGCGACCTTTGGGTCGGCAGCGGCGGCGGCCTGGACCGCCTGGAGCCCGGCCCGGGCGGGGCGCCGCGCTTCACCCACTTCCGCCACGACGAGAAGGATCCGCACAGCCTGAGCGACGACGACGTGCGCTCGATCCTGCAGGGTCGGCAGGGGGAGCTGTGGGTTGGGACCCTGAGCGGCCTGAATATGCTTCAACGCCGGGGCGGGAGCGAAACCTTCGTCCGTTACCGGCATGATCCGGATAACGACGGCAGCCTCAGCCATGACCAGGTCTTCGCGCTGCAGGAAGATATGGACGGCACGCTCTGGGTCGGGACCAATGGCGGCGGCCTCTGCCTGTTCGACCGGCAGCAGGGCGTTTTTCACCGTTACCGCCACGACCCGCTAAACCCGCGCAGCATCAGCTATAATGAGATTCGCGCCATTTGCCGCGACCGCCAGGGGATCATGTGGATCGGCACGTATGGTGCCGGAATTGACAAGGTCGCGCGCGGTGTCAACCAATTCGTCCATTTTGCCCACATTCCGAATAACCCAAACAGCATCGGCCATGCTATTGTTTGGACGCTCTATGAGGACGATGACGGCGTGCTTTGGATCGGCACTCATGGCGGCGGTCTGGATCGACTGGACCGCAAGAGCGGACGCTTCCGGCATTACCGCGCCGATCCCTCCCGTGAATACAGCCTGAGCTCCGACATCGTGAGGATCGTGCGCGGCGATGGTGCCGGGGGCCTCTGGATCGGCACCCACGGCGGTGGTATCTGCCGCTTTGATCCACGGACCGAGCGCTTCACGACCTTTCGCCATCATGCCGACGATCCTTCCAGCCTGGCCCACGACGAGATTCGCGAGATATATCGCGATCGCGCCGGTACGGTCTGGATCGGGACCTATGGCCATGGACTGGACCGGTTGGACGAGCGCTCCGGGACGTTCACCCATTTCCGCAACGTCCCCGGCGACCCGCGCAGCCTGAGCAACAATTTCGTCCGCGCTGCATACGAAGACTCGAAAGGCAATTTCTGGATCGGAACACAGGGCGGGGGAATTAACTTGTTTGACCGCAAGGCGGGAACGTTCGGCACCTACAACTCCGGCAGCGGGACCGAAGCGGGCAGCAATATCGACTACGTCCTCTCCATCCATGAGGGCCGGGCCGGCATCCTCTGGCTGGGGACGCTGGGCCTCGGACTGACCCGTTTTAACACGCGCCGGGAGACATTCACCAGTTTCACCACCCGCGACGGCCTGCCCAACGACTACATCTACGGCATTCTGGAGGATAACGCCGGAAATCTCTGGCTCAGCACCAATAACGGCATCTCGATGTTCGATCCGCTGCAGGGGACATTCCGCAACTTCGGCATAGCCGACGGCCTGCAGGACAGGGAGTTCAACGGCGGTTCTTATTTCAAGAGCA
Organism: Candidatus Aminicenantota bacterium; assembly: GCA_963770755.1. Lineage (GTDB taxonomy): Bacteria > Acidobacteriota > Aminicenantia > UBA2199 > UBA2199 > UBA2199. Next base: position 84,411 of record CAVYQZ010000006.1, read on the forward strand.
AGAGCGGAGAAATGTTTTTCGGCGGCATCAGCGGCTTTAATGCTTTTTTTCCTGAGCGCATCCAGCCCAACACCTATATTCCGCCCATCGTCATCGAGTCGTTCCAGAAGTTCAACAAGGACGTTTTACTGGACCGCCCAATCTACGAGATGAAGGAGATTGTCCTCTCCTACCGGGACAGAGTGTTCTCCTTTGAGTTCACGGCTCTCGACTTCACTGCCCCGGCCAAGAACCGCTATGCCTATAAGATGAAGGGACTGAACGAGGAATGGATCGAGACCGATGCCGAAAAGCGCTTCGCCCACTTCACTACCGTTCCCCCCGGCCAATATATATTTCGTGTGAAAGGCTCGAATAGTGACGGGTTGTGGAATGAGGCCGGGGCCATGTTGAAGGTCACGATCACGCCTCCCTACTGGCAGAGCTGGTGGTTCCGGGTGCTGGCCGGGTTGGCCCTGCTGGCCCTGGCCTCGGCACTGTATGCCCGGCGCTTGAAGGTCATCGGCATGAAGGCGGAGCTCAGAACGGCCCATGATGCCCAGATGTCGATCATGCCCGGTGCCGATCCGGATGTACCCGGCGTCGACATTTCCGGCACCTGCATTCCGGCCAATGAGGTGGGGGGCGATTTTTTTGATTTTTTCTGGATTGACCGTGAAAATTCAAAATACGGCGTTCTGATCGGTGACGTCTCCGGCAAGGCCATGAAGTCGGCCATGACGGCGGTCATGGCCAGCGGCATGATCCTCGGCGAAGCGTACAAGGCCGCCGAGCCCCGGAAAATTCTTTCTCATGTCAACGCACCGCTCTTTAATAAAACCAACAACCAGGTATTCGTTGCCGCCTGCCTGCTCTGGATCGATATCAAATCCAAAAAGTGTTTTATAACCAACGCCGGGCAAACCAGCCCCCTGCTCAAGTCTGGAAACCGTGTTGAAACTATTGTTTTGCCCGGACCCAGGTTCCCGCTGGGGGTTATTCCCCACGTCGATTATGAAGAAAAAGAACTGCAGCTGTACAGCGGCGACCTGCTGGTTTTTTCAACCGACGGCGTGACCGATGCGTGCAATCGCGGCAGGGAATTTTACGGCGAACAAAAATTAAAAGATCTGTTGCTGGCCCTGGATTCGGCCCATATGACTTCCTGCCAGATCAAAGAGGCCATTTTGGCTGATGTAAAGAAGTTTGCCGGTCCGCAACAGCAATTTGATGACATGACGGTCGTTACGGTAAAAATGCTTTAACCAGCGGAAAAAACAGGCGGGTTTGCAAGTTGACTTTTTGTTTCTGCGAATATATGATTAAAATAAGGAGGGAATTATGAAACTTAGTGCTCCCATGTTTTCCACGTGGCTGATAGCGGTCATCATCGGCGTTATCGGCATTCTTCAGCATTTCCATGTTCTGCACATTGACGCTTTGGCCCAATATTCCGTTCACCTGATCATTATCGGTTTCGGTTTGCTGGTTTTGGCGACCCTGTTAAGGAAACTCTAAATCCCCGGCGGACCATGAAACGGCGCGTCATTTCGGTTTGTATAATCGTTTTCAGCGCCTTTCTGTTCCAAAGCTGCGAGACATTCAGCGAGATCGCCCGCACCCTGAACAACCTGGAACGGCTGCAGTTCCGCCTGCAGGGCATCGACGATTTTTCCCTGGCCGGCATCCGCATCAGCCTGAAGTCGCAGCTCAGGGACTTCACCGTTGCCGACGGCATCCGTCTGCTGGCCGCCTTTCACGGCAGGCGCCTGCCGGCTCGCTTTCGCCTGAATGTCGAAGCCTACAATCCCAATGACGGCAGCGGCGGCTCGAGCCGGACCATCTCTACCCTGACCCGCTTTGACTGGCGCCTGCTCATCGACGATCAGCCCACCATCAACGGCGGCATCGATCGGCCGCTGGAAATCCCCGGCAACGGCCAATCCACACTCATTCCCCTGCGCATGGAACTCAACTTGTACGAATTCTTCAGTGATCACAGTTACGAGGACCTTCTGAATCTGGCCCTGGCCCTGGGCGGCAGGCGAGGCGACATTTCGCGTGTCAGCCTCGATGCCCGGCCCAGCGTGTCCACGCCGCTGGGCGATATCGCCTGGCCCGAGCCGATTACCATTATCAGCAAGGAGTTCCGTTAAGTCATTTAAAAAGGCTGAGTGCTCGTGGGTGCAACCGCAATTTGACGATCTTTTTCGAAACAGGCTTTTTTTGCGCTTGAAGATCGGCCGCGTTCATTGAAGTGATTTGGCTATCACTATCACTACCACTTTTATCAGGGTTCTTTTCGCTCCTCGAACTGGCTCCAGGTGCGGCGGCCCAGGGTGAAAAGCGGCGAGAGCACGGGCAGCAGCAGCAGCAAAAACCACCCGTTGAGCCCGCTGCCCTGCAGGCCGCCGAAGGCCCATAGCGCCCAGACGACCGCGGTCAAGAACACGGCGTACAGGCGGATCATCAGTTGCCAATAAGGCGTCTGCGGGCTTTTCCAGGGGGCGCAGGAAAAGACATAAAACACGCCCAGCCCGACCAGGACCAGGCCGATAATGCCCTCCCTGCCCTTGCCTTGGAACAGGAACATGACGGCCAGGGCGAGCACCCAGATGAATGAGCCCAGCCAGCCCCCGATCCAGCCGATCTTCTCGCCGTTGCGGTTATTCATGGATCCCCTCCCGCCCGCGCGGCTTATGCACCACGCAAGCGAATGCCTGCCTTGAAATTATAACCCGGCCGCCGAAAAAAGCAAACGGGCGTCAGCGTGTCGGTCTGATCTTTCGATTCATTTGCTTTCTTGAAAATCATGGGCCACGTCATAACCGCCGGCATCGGTGGAGTAAACTCCGTGGCGGCCGATATGCTGAATGACCGAGGGCTTGGTGCACAGGAATGGAAAGCCGCGGCGGCCCATCTCGTGAATGACGTGCCAGTCCCAGCCCACGCCGGTCGACGGCTCAAGCTTCAGGTTCGGGCGGACCACTTCCCGGTACATGTCATGATCGAAGAACATGCTGATGCCGCCGACGACCTTCTTGAGGTAGAAGTCGTCCCCTTCGCAAATGACCGGGTGCGGCTGGGCGTTGAAGCCCGTCACGATCAGGGGACCGCGACGGGCGGCTTCACGGTCGAACAGGTTCCGCATCCGCAACAACCAGTCCGCCCTGACCACGACATCGGAATCCAGACAGCAAAGGAACCGGCAGCCGTATTTGCCGGCGAGAAGGTCCCATCCCAATCGCAGGCTTTCATGGACGGCGAAACCGCCCCTTAGTCGTTTGAAGATCTTGATGATCGGGATGCCAGGCAGGGTTAGGTCGTTGACCAGCTTCACCGTCTCGGGATCGTTGCTGGCATCGTCCACCACCGCCACGAGTACACCTTGTAATTGACTGCGCCGAAGGCTTTCGAAACTGGCCCCGACATACTCGGGGCGGTTGAACGTCGGGATGACGAGCCCTGTATCCGGAACGCTCTTGGGCCAGCGATCCGGGGATATGACCTTTGGACGACCGGAAAGGATGTCTCGAAGGAGCGCGAAATTCATGGCTTGTCGGCCCACGGCCCGGGGCTTTTTTGGGGGGACGTTGACAGCAGAAACACGTTGCGGGTCATGGCATTCTTTTCGGCAGCGGTCGGGCGATGAACAGTCCGATCTGGCCCCGGTTGGATCCGGAAGCGAACGCATCGGGCAACTCCGGATCGTCCACCTGCCCGAAATGATCCTTCAACAGAGATAGCCACCATTGTCGGCTGCGTCTCAGGTTGTGTCCCCGATCCTTCTCCGCCCCGGGGCTCAAATACCTTCCCCCGTCGAAGCGGGCTAAGGGCACAATGACAATCAGGCCCGCTCGCAGCGATTTGACTTCGGACATGAACTGTGACAATGCACCCAGCGTCAGGTGCTCCAGGACGTCCTTGGCCAGGACCCAATCGGCCCGCTCGATTCCGGCCGCGGTCACGGAGTTCGAGAGAAAAACGCGAGCGGCGATGTCCGGATCCCCCTGTGCGACTTCGACGGCATGGCAGGAACAGTCGATGCCATAGGCCTGCAGTCCCCTCAGACCGAAGGCCTTGACATAAAAGCCATACGCCGCCCCGAAATCGATGACCACCTGGCCAGGGCGGGCGTTCCACAAGGAGATGAGGGCATCCACTTTGGCCAGGGTCTTTTCGGGCTGCCAGCGATAATCTTGATAATTGCCCTTGCCTGTCTCATTTCCCCGCTGGAAATAAGCCCGATCATAGAACCGGCTCCTGGCATCGAGCCCGTTTTCGGTCAGCTCCGGCCTGTCTCCGGTTCCGAGGAAGCAGAGCGGGTCGTAGAACACATCACCCCGCTCGAGAGTTTCCGCGGAGCATCCGCCGCTGCAACGGACCCCCAGCCTGTCACAGCTGCAACAGTGCTCCGCCCTGGGCAGTTCCCGATAATGCCTGAATTCACGGGAACTGCTCCAGATATCCATTAGCGATTGTTCGAGGATGTTTCCACCGCAGAAGCGGTCGCCGATATGGGCCAGGAAATCGCATAGAAAGACCTGCCCGTTGTTCAGGATCGAGATGTTCTTTGCAGCGGGACAGGGATCGTTCAGCCACAGGGGATGGTAGGGGTCGGGGCTTTCGTTAAAATGATCGTGGTAGGCGAGGATGATTTTGGTGGAGGGATGAGCGAGCCGCAGATCCCGGATGCAAAGGGCGATCTGCCGCATATGCCGGGAGCTCAGCCGGGCGCGGACATCCATCCGGCAGCCGGTCCCGAGAGCCCTCATCGGGGCAAATCCGGCCACGATTCGCATGTCATCGGCAAGTTGGGCGATATGACCCATGGATCCGATATTCAACCCCGATACAGTCATATTGATCCTGGCCGGCAGCCCCTGGCCGGCCAGGGACTCCAGCAGCTTGACCGCCGACCGGTAGGAGCCCTGGCCCCGGATCGAGTCATGGACATCCTTCGGGCCCTCGAGGCTAACCAGGACCTCGTCAAATCCCAGTCGGCAGACGGTTTCCCGCATTGCCGGACCGAAAAACCCGTTTGTGTTCAAAACGAGATAGAATCCCTTTTTTTTGGCAGCCGCGGTCAGATCGGCCAAATGGGGGGAGTGGGTCGGTTCAAATCCCACCAGCCTCAGCTCGAAAACACCGGCCGCCTCCAGCTGGTCGATGATCCCGAACAGATCGGATCGCGTCAGCCCGTGGGTGTAACCGCGTTCGGGCTTGAAGCAATGGGCACAGGCCAGGGTACAGGTATTGGTGATCTCGAGGTACGCCGCCAGCGGCGCGCCGAGGGTTGGAGCGGAAGTTGGCTGGCCATGGCAGTTGCCGATACGCCGCACGGCGCCGATCTCATCGGCGGGTCGGCCAAGCATTTCAGCGATGTGGACGGGAGTGACGACGTCTGGCGGCTCCATAAAGCGGACGTACTTCCGATCTCTGGAATCGAAAACGATACTGCCAAAATTTTCCCGGCGGATCCTTGGGCCATACCTGTCCATGTTTCAGCTTTGCCGGGCGGTTATTTTTCCTGCTGCGATTTTTCGATCTTGGCCCAGGAATCGCGCAGGGTGACGCTGCGGTTGAAGACGAGGGCGTCGCCGGCCGAATCGCTGTCCAGGCAGAAATAGCCCTGGCGCAGGAACTGGAAGAACTCGCCGGGTTTTGCTTTAGCCAAGCCGGGCTCGACCTTGCAGCCGGTGAGGATTTCCAGCGAATTGGGATTCAGGTATTCCTTGAAATCCTTTGCTTCCTTCTCGGCGGACGGGTCGGCGACGGAGAGCAGCTTGTCGTACAGGCGCACCTCGGCATTGACGGCATGGGCGGCCGATACCCAGTGTGAGGTGCCCAGCACCTTGCGACCGTCTTTGGTCCAGCCGCCGCGCGATTCGGGATCGTAGCTGCAGCGCAGCTCCGTGACGCAGCCCTTGGTGTCCTTGAGCACCTCGTCGCAGCGGATGTAATAAGCGTGCTTGAGGCGGATTTCCTTCCCGGGCGACAGGCGGAAATATTTCTTGGGCGGAACCTCGCGAAAATCGTCCTGCTCGATATAGATCTCGCGCGCGAACGGCAGTTTGCGCGTGCCGGCGTCAGGGTCCTCGGGATTGTTCTCGGCGTCCAGTTCCTCCACCCGGTCCTCGGCGTAGTTGGTGATGACGACCTTCAGCGGCCGCAGCACGGCCATGAACCGCTTGGCCCGCTTGTTCAGGTCTTCGCGCAGGCAATGTTCCAGCAGGGCCATGTCGACCATGCTCTCGCGCTTGGCCACGCCGATGAGCTCGGAAAAATTGCGGATGGCCTCGGGGGTGTAGCCGCGGCGGCGCAAGGCGGTGATGGTCGGCAGGCGCGGATCATCCCAGCCGCGCACCAGAGCCTTGTTCACCAGCTCCAGCAGCTTGCGCTTACTCATGACTGTGTAGCTCAGGTTCAGGCGGGCGAACTCGATTTGCTGCGGATGACAGGGTACGGGCAGGTTGTCCAGGACCCAGTCGTAAAAGGGCCGGTGGTCTTCGAATTCAAGCGTGCAGATCGAATGGGTGATGCCCTCCAGGGCGTCGGATATGGGGTGGGTGTAATCGTACATCGGGTAGATGCACCAGGCGTCGCCGGTGCGGTGGTGGCTTTCGCGGCGTATGCGGTAGATGACCGGGTCGCGCATATTCAGGTTGGGCGAGGCCATGTCGATCCTGGCGCGCAGGACGTAGGCGCCGTCGGGAAACTCACCGGCGCGCATGCGTTGGAAAAGGTCCAGGCTTTCTTCCATGGGACGCTCGCGGCAGGGACTGTTTTTGCCCGCATCGGTCAGTGTGCCGCGGTACTCGCGAATCTGCTCGGCGGTCAGGGCGCAGACATACGCCTTGCCGCTGCGGATCAGGTGCAGGGCGAATTCATAAAGTTGCTCGAAATAATCCGAGGCGTAGTAGAGCCGGTCGGCCCAGTCAAATCCCAGCCAGTGCACGTCGGCCATGATGGAATCGACGTATTCCACGTCCTCCTTGCCGGGATTGGTGTCATCGAAACGCAGGTTGCAGAGCCCCTGATACTCGGCGGCCAGGCCGAAATTAAGGCAGATGGACTTGGCGTGGCCGATATGCAAGTAGCCGTTGGGTTCGGGAGGAAATCGGGTATGGACCCGGCCGGCGTTCTTATTGGCCTTGAGATCATTCTGGATGATGTTGCGGATAAAATTCAAACCCGGTGTAAAATCTTCTGCGGCCATCGGCACCTCTTAGTAACTTAAAGCAAATTATCTTGGTAAAAAAACAAGATAATTTGTTTTCTAAGGTACTTATCCTGCGCAGCAGGGTTATTTTTATTTTCCATCACAAAACAATTCGAGCGTCTCACAGCCCGTTTTCACCGGTGTTGGCCGCGATCCATTTCAGCGCAGCCTGCAGGCGGCGCAGCACGGTGTCCCGGCCCAGCAGCTCCAGCATCTCGTACAAACCCGGGCCGAAACTGACGCCGCTGACCGCCAGCCGCGTCGGGTGGATCAGCTTGCCGGTCGACAAACCCAGTTCGTCGGCCAGGCGTTGGTAGAGATTTTCCAAGGCGTCGTGATCGAAGGGATCAAGGTCGGCCATTTTCGCGGCCAGATTTTTTAATATCGCCGCGCTTTCGGCCTTGAAATATTTCCTGGCTGCCTGACCCTCATATTCGCCGGGGTCCAGATAAAAATAGCGCCCTTTCTCGGCTATCTCACTGATCTTCTTGCTGCGTTCCTTGAAAAGGCCGATTACTTTCCGGGCGTACATTTCATCGTCGGGTCCCTTCCCGATCCGGATACCCGATTGTTCCCAGATGGACATCACTTCGGGCAACAAGGTGTCATTGTCCAGCTGCTGCAAATAGTGTCCGTTCATCCATTCAAGCTTGGTTTCGTCAAAGACCGCACTTTTCGGGGAAACACGCTCCAATGAAAAGGCGGCGATCATTTCATCCAGGGCCATGAGCTCACGGTCGGCTCCGGGCGCCCAACCCAGCAGGGCCAGGAAATTGACCAACGCCTGGGGCAGGATGCCGTTGCGCTGGTAATCCAGGACCGAGGCCGCCCCGCGGCGCTTGGACAGCTTGCCGCCATCGGCGGCCAATATGACCGGCATGTGGGCAAACAAGGGCGGCTGCCAGCCGAAGGCCTCATAGATCAGGATATGCTTGGGAGTGGAAGCGATCCACTCGTCGCCGCGCAGCACGTGACTGATGCCCATCAGGTGGTCGTCGACCACGTTGGCCAGGTGGTAGGTCGGAAAGCCGTCCGACTTGAGCAGGACCAGGTCGTCGAGCTGGGCGCTCTGGGTGGTGATGTCCCCGCGGATCATGTCGTGGAACGCCACGTCGCGGTTGTCGGGGACCTTGAGTCGGACCACGTGGGGCGTGCCGGCGGCCAGCAGTGCGGTTGTTTCAGCGCTTGTCAGAGAACGGCAATGGCGGTCATAGCCGGAGCCCTGTGCCATCCTGGCTTTTTCCTGCTCGGCGCGCATCTGCGCCAGCCGTTCTTCACTGCAAAAACAACGGTATGCCTTGTCTTCGGCCAGCAGCTGCGAGCCATGGCTGCGGTAGAGTTCGGTCCTTTGGGATTGAAAGTAGGGCCCGCGTTCGCCGCCGGCTTCGGGGCCTTCGTCCCATTGCAGGCCCAACCATTTCAAGCTGCTGAAGATTTCCGTCAGCGCTTCGGGTTGGAATCTTTTTTGATCGGTGTCTTCGATGCGCAGGATGAAAACGCCGCGGTGATGGCGGGCGAATAAGTAATTGAACAGCGCCGTGCGGGCGCCGCCGACATGCAGGTAGCCGGTGGGCGAGGGGGCGAAACGTACTACGGGAGCGATTGTCTTGTCGGAATTGGCCATAATCATCATTTTTACATCAATTGGCCGCGCATGTCAACGTCAGGCACGATCAGGATTCAAGATAAACAAGGCGCCACTTGAAAAACACTCCGTCTTATATTAGAATTATGGCGTGGATAAAATGATTGAAATCGAATGCCCGGTCTGCCACGCCAGTTTGTGGGTGGACGCGGAAAAAAAGACGGTGGTGCAGCACAAAAGGAGCGAAAAAAAACAGCTTTCCTCCTTCGAAGAACTGCTGACCAGGGAAAAACAGAAAAAAGAGGCGGTGGATGAACGCTTCTCCCAGGCCCAATCTTTGGAAAAGGCCAAAAAGAAAAAAGCGGCTGAATTCTTTGAACAAACCATCAAGGAAAAATAAAAGGTAAGCAGGAGAGAAAAATGGATTTTAGCGAATTAAAAAAAACTATCCAGAAACAGGGGGCCATTAACGAACCCGATTTCATCAAAGACAACCCCGATGCCCTGAACATCGGCTACATGGAGTTGAACCCCACCCAAAAGCTCATTTTTTCCCTTTCGACCTTCAAAGGCAAAAAATATTTCAGCGTCCGCAACTGGTACCAGGCCGAATCGGGCGAGTGGGCGCCGACGAAAAAGGGCGTCAACCTGTCCTTCGACAAGTTCGCCGATTTCGAAAACATGGTTAAACTTTTCGCCCAGGCCATCGAACTGGATAAATAAGCCCGGCATTTACTCAGGTCACGCGTGCCTTTGAAAAGGCCCATGCCCAAACAAACAGGTTTTGACAACGAAAAATATCTGCGCGAGCAGACGGCCGCCATCCTCGAACGGGTCCAATTCTTCAACAACAAGCTCTACCTGGAGTTCGGCGGCAAGTTGCTTTACGATTATCACGCTTCCAGGGTATTGCCCGGTTTCGACCCCAACGTCAAGATGCGCCTGCTGCAGCAACTCGGGGACCAGACAGACGTGATCCTTTGCATATACGCCGGCGACATCGAAAGGAAAAAAATCCGCGCCGATTTCGGCATCACCTATGACGCCGACGCCCTGAAACTGATCGACGACCTGGCGGAGTGGGACATCGCGCTGCGCGCGGTGGTGATTACTCGTTTTGAAAACCAGTTCGCCGCCCGGGTCTTCAAAAACAAGCTCGAACGCCGCGGAGTAAAAGTCTACACCCACCGCTTTACCAAGGGATACCCGACCGAGATCGATACCATCGTCAGCAGCGAAGGCTACGGGGCCAATGAATACATTGAGACCGAAAAACCCATCGTCGTGGTCACCGGTCCCGGACCGGGCAGCGGCAAGCTGGCCACCTGCCTGTCGCAGCTGTACCATGACCACCGGCGCGGCAGCCACTCGGGTTACGCCAAGTTTGAAACGTTCCCGATCTGGAACCTGCCGCTCAACCATCCGGTCAACATTGCTTACGAGGCGGCCACGGCCGATTTGAAGGACATCAATCTCATCGACCACTACCACCTCGAGGCCCACAATGTCAAGGCCGTCAACTACAACCGCGACATCGAGGCCTTTCCACTGGTCCGGCGCATCCTGGAAAAGATTACCGAGAACCAGCTCATCTACCATTCACCCACCGACATGGGGGTCAACCGCGCCGGCTTCGGCATCAGCGACGACGCCGTGGTCCGGGTCGCGGCCACCCAGGAGATCATCCGCCGCTATTTCCGCAGCCGCTGCGAATTCGCCATGGGCCTGGTCGACAAGGACACGGTGGAGCGCCTGCGGCTGCTAATGGAAAATTTGCAGGTGAACGAGGAGAGCCGCAGCGTGGTCGCACCGGCGCGCCAGGCGGCCCTGGACGCCCAGGTCTGCGGCAAGGGCCATGCCGGCATATTCTGCGGCGCGGCCATCGAACTCCGTGACGGCACCATCATCACCGGCAAGAACTCGCCCTTGCTGCATGCCTCATCCAGCCTGGTGCTGAACGCCGCCAAGCATTTGGCCGGCATTCCGGACGGCATGCACCTGATGCCGCCCAGCATCACCGAGTCGCTGGGCCGCTTGAAAAAGGAAATCCTGCAGGGCAAAGAGGTCAGCTTGAACCTGGATGAGACGCTGATCGCCCTGGGCATCAGCGCCAGCGGCAACCCGGCCGCCCAGATCGCGGTCGAAAAGCTCCCGGAACTGCGCGGCTGCGAAGTGCACATGACGCACATGCCCACAGCGGGGGACGAAGCCGGCCTGCGCAAGCTGGGGGTCAACCTGACGTCAGACCCCGGTTACTCCAGCCACTCGTTGTTCACTGGTTAGCGGCCGGTTTCAGATTTGTTTGGAGTCGCCCGCGGGATTTTCCGCGAAAGCCGATTTTTCCCGGATCACCTTGGCGTTGCGAATCTCCCCCTTGACGCCGGCATCCTTGCCGATGTAGACCTCGACCTTGTTTCTCGGGTCGCGGACTTCGATGTTGCCTTCGACAACGGAGCCGTCCTCGACGCGGATCGTGATGGGGCGGCTGCTGGAAAAATGGCCACGCCGGCCCTTGATGATGATGTTGCCGTGAACCACGCTTTGGGCCAGCAGTTTGATATTGCCGTTGACCGTGCTCAGGTTTTCATCCACTTCGCTGTTTTTCAGTTCGATGCGCCCGTTGACCGTGGATAGCCGGCCGTGGACCTTGCTGCCGCCGGCGCAGATGATCGAGCCGTTGACCGTAGCGGCGCTGCCGTCGACAGTGACATTGGCGCCGAGGTGGATGCCGCCATTGACCGTGTCCAGACCGCGCACGTGCGCATCATCGCCCACGTGGATGCTGCCGTTGACGGTCCGGCAGTTGCCTTCGACCTGGCTGCGTGAACCCACGTTAATGTTGCCGTTGACCGAAGTCTGGCCGTGGCTGCGCTCACCTTCGCGGATATGGACGCTGCGGTTGACGTTCATGTCGCAGCCATGGAACAGGACCGCGGCCAGTCCGAAAACCAGCAAAAAAGATCTTTGTCTATTCATGGTGTTCCTCACTTGCTGTCTATTTAACGAAAATGGCTTGAAAAAGGTTCTGTTTTATTAAATATCCACTTGCACCTGAAATGAAAAAGCACTCCCGCCTGGACATTTTACCTTGCTTCCTTTACACTTTTCGCAGGGCAATAAAAAATGCTGCCCGGGGGACTTTCACCCAAGGAGCCCTGGATGAAACGGTGCGCGTTCTTGCTGATTTCCTTGAACTTTTTCCTGTCCACGGCCGCCGCACCCTGCGAAAACTTGGATTCCTGGGCCCAAGCCCAATTGGAGAAGTTGCTGAAAGCCGCGGAGCAGGGCCGGGAGCAATACCACGAAACATTTCAGCAAACCGAGGTTGACTATTTTTTCAGGTTAAGGGAGCTCCCGGAAAACCTTTTAAAAGAATTTCAGGAAAAAGAAAGCAGTGGAGTTCCCGCGTTGTTTCTTGAAGTGGGCAGGATTTTATGGCCTGTTGCGCTGCCTGAAAACTATGATGGCTGCGGTTTTATACCCCGTGCGGACACATCCTCGCCAGCCTGAACGAAACCTTGTTTGAAAAGCACGCCAGAAAAAAGGAAAGAATCCTTTTCCGTGACTGGCAGAGATGTTTGCGGGAAATATATCGGGATGAACTCCCGGCAGTCGCCGTCACCTTTGCCAAAATCTACGAGGCTTTTCTTAAATAAGTGCAAACGGCCTTTTTCCTCATCGGAGCCGGGCGGCGGGTTGATAAATGATCCTCTATAGGCTATAAAAGATACCATCCGAGGAGGGGGCATGGAAAAAAGCGTCTGGAGATTGAAGGGCCTGTTCCTGATCACAGCCATTTTGATGTCGGCGCCGGCCCTTGCGGGCATGGGCCGGAATGGCGGAGAGCAAAAAACGATTCTCGGCCAAATCGACAAGGGCTTCCTGGCCAACCCGTGGGGGACGAAGATCAATGAGCTTGTCGATGGCTCTTCGTTGATCACAGATCCCGCGCAGAGGGCGAGCACAAAAAAATTAACGTGTACCTATGCTCACCAGCAAGGACCTGAAAAAGCGCTTAAAAGTTGCTGAAACTCGCGCAGTTTTTCGTCAGCAGGGTTTTCGGCGATCAACCCGGCCAATATCTCCAGATCTTTTTCCACGGAGATATCGGGAACAAATTCCACGTCCAGGTCAAATTCGGGCTCGAAATCGGTAAATGTCCAGACCAGTTGGCTAATGCCATCCCGCCGCACGACTTCGCAATTTTTGCGGGGCGAAATGACCCTGAGCGCCGCGGCGCCCAGGGCCGGCGAATAGACCCGGACCACGGCTTTCCCTATCGTCCCCTTCCAATCGCTGCCGGTGTGGAGAATGTAGCCGCTGCTGCAAGTGCAGATTTCGGCAAAATAGTCGGCCGCACTGGGTCCGAAACGTGAACGATTTTCGGTAATATAATTGGCCAAAATATTATAGGTCGTCAATTGCTCATACTGATGCTTCGCGGTTTTTACGCGGTTCCACCCAGTAGCTGAGGTGCACTTGCGTCTCCTGTTGGGGCGGAAATTCCATTTTCCACAACAGCCAGTGGGTCTCCTTGGTCTTGCTGTAGCCGTGCATTCTGTATTTTTTAGCGTTGTGATCCCGATAGATCTCCGCCGCAGGCCGGCGATCTCCACAACAATGTCCTGCACCTCATTGGCGTAGCTGGTCGGGAAGCCTACTTCCAGCTGCACTTTTTTTTTGGACTGGTTCAAAAAGACAAAATCGCAGCTGAAATCAACGCGTTCTCCGCTCGCTCAGAATGACCTGCACCTCTTCGGAAACCATGCGCACCTGCCTGCCCTTTTTTTTGACCGGGTTGAACCCTTTTTGCAAAGGCTCGAGCGCGATGTCGGCATACGTGACGGCTGCCAGGAATACAAAAAGCGCCAGGAAGCAGGATCTTTTTTCGTGACACACAATCGATGAAAAACCGTTGCTACCGATCATTTTTTTCTCCCGGCGCGCCTTGTTAAAAAAATTCTATCCGGAAGCGCTGAGTTTGTCAAACCTTGCGGCGCACTCTTTAAAAAACAAAACGTTTCAGCTATAATTAAAGGCCGGGAGGGGACAATGGCGGATAACATGGTCATGGCAGCGCTTCTGACCATCGCGCTGGAGGTGGCGGTGGCCGTTCTGCTGGGATTTAAAAGCAAAAAGACGATCCTGGCCGTAATTTTTCTGAACCTTCTAAGCGGACCGCTGCTGAACTTTCTCTTTGCGCTGAGCGACCTGGCCGCTTTCATCGCGGAAAACCCGGTGTTGAAGATCGCGCTGCTGCTGCTGATCATCGTTGCGGAATGGCTGCTGCTGGTGTTCATCCTGCGGGACAGCAGGAAAAAATTGCTGCGGCTCTCCGTGCTGATGAACCTATGCTCCTTTGCGGCCGTCATGCTGGTCTTTTGAGACCGCCAGGCGGCGCATCCCGCCTGCCGGTTGCCCCTGACGGCAAGGAGAAAACTGCAATGAAAAATCGCCTGTCGCATTCATGTTAATGGCAATAGTCGCCACCATGCTTTGCGCAACCGATACGCGCCGGGAATGCGGCATTGCCGGCAACGAGTGGGGCAACGCGTCGCTGACCTTCGGCCTGGCCGGGACCATGATCGCAGCAAAAGAAAGATCCGTGATGACAGGTAACGGCAGATGAACTTGGTTGCTGTGCCAACGCCATTTCCCTGGAAAACAACATACAATACCTTTTACGATGTAGAGTTGACCAGTTCGACCCTTGACTATTTTAAAGAGAGTCTGCTGCAGATTGAAAATGAGCGCCTGGGTTTGCTCATCGATCTTGGCTGGTATCCCGAATTCGACATCTCTGGCCGCTTCACTCTGTTGCTGATCAAAGACCGCAACTGGCAGAAGCCTTTGTTGCTGTTTGAATCTCAATGCAAAAAAGAGATGATCGAAAAGATCAAAGAAATACTGCAAGGAAAAATTCTTTTAAAATTGTAATCCAAAAATCTTCCGCCGCGCCTTCATTCCTTCAGCAACCGGGCGACTTTTTCCTCCAGCATTTTCCGGCCCCGCAAATCGAGATAGCGGATGATGCCTTTTTTATCGATCAGGAACGCGGCCGGTATGGCGGAAACATTAAAAGTCTTGGCATTGGCACCTTGGGCGTCGCCTCTGTCAAAGATCTGCTTCCAGCTTATCTTGTTCTCGACGACAAAGGCGTTGGCCTTCCGGGCATCGTTGTCCAGGCTCACCCCCAGCACCGCGAACCCCGAGGCATGGAACGCCTGGAAGACGCCGATGACATGGGCCATTTCCTCACGGCAGGGCTTGCACCAGGAAGCCCAGAAATCGATCAGCAGGACCTTACCGAGATATTCGCCGGAGTTGTAATTTTTCCCATCCAGATATTTCCCTTTGAGGGCCGGGGCCGGCTCGCCGACCACGAGAGTGCCGGGAGAAAATTCTTTCTGCAAGGCGACGTATCCGGGCTCGCGGTACAGGTGTTCGCCGAATTCCTCAGCAAAGAAAACAGAGAGGTTTTTTGGCTGCGGCAGGTCCTTGTATTCCAAAAGCATCTTCAGAGCTTCCCGGGCCTTTCCGGCCGCGGCAAGGAGCTTGGCCTGGAAATAAACGAGTTCGGGCTTGTCATCCGGCGCCATGGTTTTCTTTGCCTTTGCGAGGTGTTTTTCGGCTTGCGCATAATCGCGGCAGCGCAGCGAGAGGCTGACTTTTTCTCGATCCTTGAGCTTGTCCGCATAGCGGGCCATGAATGACTTCAGGTGTTCGGCGGCCAGCGCGAAATCCCGCTTGAACATGAAGTAATTGAACAGATCCAGGAAATCGTTGTGATCGCCCAGTTCGCTGGAGATGGAAGTGGAAACGATCGAAATGGTGACAACCTTCTCGTTCTCCAATGAATCCACGATCAACCGTTCGCCCTTGTCGTTCATTTCCACATAGTCCTGTAAGCCATCAAAATTCTCATTGAAATCAAAGCCGAAGTCCTTTTTCAGCCAGGCGACTATTTTGGCCGTGAGCTCGGCGCGGGCGGGTTTTTCCAGTTTTTTGCTCCACCACAATATTCGGAAAAGCCTGTCGCCTTGTTCGCCGAAATAGAACCAGGTGCTTCCACCCGCAAGCAGCGGCGGGTTGAAGGGCAGCTTTTCGGCCAGGTAGTAAGGGCCGAAGCCAAACTTGCTTTTTCCGGCATAGGTAAGGGCAATGTCTTGCCGGCGTACTTCAAATTGGGACAGGCCCAGACGCAGTCCGGAAGAGCTTTGCCCCGCGATCATCGCGGGTACGGCTGCCATGATCGCAACCGCCACCGCCAATGCCGCCAGGAAACTCAGGATGATTTTTTTCATGTCATTCCCCCGATCGACCCGCAAATAATTTGCATCCAGCGGCTGAATTTATGCATGCGTTTTTAGCATCGGCAGACTGTGTATTACTAACATTATCCCCGGATCGTTTTTCGTGGCGCAGTTCGCCATTGCCGACACCTCGCTCAGCAGGTCCCTTGCCTGATCTCTTTGAACTCCTGCATGTTTAAAAAACTTGCCGGGGTTAAGCGGGTTCAGGCGGCAAAGCCGATCAGCGGCAGGCCTTTTTTGATTTCCGGAATCAGGGGCATATATTCTTTTTCGAGATCCCCGGGCGAGAAGGAAATCGGAGCCAAACGGGGATCGACTTTCACGGCAATTTTCCAAAGGCTCATGTTCTGTTCCGATTCATCCATAGCGAACGGACGACAAATAACCGCGATATCAATATCACTCCATTCGTGAGCCGATCCCTTGAATTGGGATCCAAAAAGAAAGGCTTCGCTAATTTGAATTCCCTGTTTCTTAACCTCATGGAGAAATTTCAGGGCGATATCTATAATTTCTTTTTCAACCATTGAAATACTTCCTTGATTTCCGCAAGTTTTTTTTGAGTGAAAGAACGGTCGAATTTTTTGTGAACCATTTCCAGATCCCCTGGATATCTTCCCTCAAGGTAAAACTCCATGAATTCCGCCAGTTTTTCCAAATGCGAAGGATCAATATTTAAACCTGATTTTTGAGCGAGAAGCGGCAGCGAATGGGTAATCGGGGCATGCTCGGATGTAAATTTAACAAAAATCGCCTTCAAAATTTTTTCAAGACTAAGATGCCCGAAAAACAATGAATAATGATATTTGCACTTTTCCAGCAACACATCGGCGACACCCAGGTCATATTCGGCGGAGTTCTGCCAATATTCAATTGCTTTTTTTACCTGCTCCGCGTCCATAATTTTATTATAACCTTACGGCAAATCAAATTCAATGTTTCAGATAAAAAACAAATATCTTGGTGAATAATACTATAAGTTTCAAAACATCTTGCCGGGGTTGAGCAGATTTAAAGGATCAAAGACCTTTTTGATGTCGCGAAACAGCTGCATTTCCAGCGGGCAGAACTGGTAATGCATGAAGGGCTTCTTGCTCAAGCCGATGCCGTGCTCGCCCGAAATGGTGCCGCCCAGCTCGACCACCTGCTTGAATATCTTGTCCAGGACCAGCTCGGCCCTTTCCATTTCATTTTTGTCCGCGGGGTCGACCATCAGGTTGGTGTGGATGTTGCCGTCGCCGAAATGGCCGAAGAGGACGATGCACAAATTGTGTTCATCAGCCAGCTTTTCGATGTAGGAAACCATTTCGGGGATCAGGGCCGCGGGCACGACGATGTCCTCGTTGATCTTTTTGGGTTTCAGCTTGGCGATGGCCGGCGAAATATTGCGCCGCGTCTGCCAAAGAACTTCCTGCTCTTGGCAAGTGACTGCCATGGCCCAATCGACCTGTCGTGAAGCGCCAATGATCGTTCGCAAAAGGGCTTCCTTTTCGGCAACTTGGGCCGGACTGCCGTCGATTTCGATCAAAACCGCTGCGCCCACGTTCTCAGCCAGGGTCATTTGCTGATAGGCATAGACGGCTTGCAGCGACCGCTTGTCCATGAATTCGAGCACCGCCGGCTCAATTTGACCATGGATGACCTTTTGCACAAACTGCGCCCCGGCGCTGAGGCTGGAAAAATCGACGCGAAAAAGTCGGCGTTGCGGCGGTAGCGGCAGCAAACGTAAAATCACCTTGCTGATGACGGCCAGGGTGCCCTCGGAACCGATCAGTAACGCTTTCAGGTCGTAGCCGGCCACGTTCTTGATGGTATGCGCGCCCAGGCGGATTTTTTCGCCGTTGATCAAAAAAGCCTCGAGGCCCAGGACGTAGTTGCCGGTCACACCGTATTTGAAGCAGCGCGGCCCACCGGCGTTCTCGGCCACGTTGCCGCCGATGGTCGATGTTTTCAAGCTGGCCGGGTCGGGCGGGTAAAAAAGCCCCTTTTTTTCAGCCGCGGCCTGCAGATCGGCCGTGATCACCCCGGGTTCGACCTCGGCCAGGAAGTTTTCCGCGTCCAGCCGCAGGATGCGGTTCATGCGCGTGAAGACCAGCACGATGCCGCCCTGGACGGCCAGGGCACCGCCGCTGTAGCCCACGCCGGCCCCGCGCGGCACCAGTGGGACGCGATGGGCATGACAGATGCGCAGCACCGCGGCGATGTCGTCGTCATGTTCCGGGAACACGACCGCGTCGGGCCAGTACTCCGCGGCCAGGGCGTCGTAGGAATATGCCAGCCGGTATTCCCGGTCGGCAAACACCTTGTTGTGGCCCAGGGCCGCCGCCAGCTCGCGCAACACTTTTTTTTCGATCATTGTGCTTTTTTGCTTTTTGCAGACCGATTATAGTTGAAGTGCCGAAAACCGTCAAATACGTGCTCATGGCGCTCGCGGCTATTGATTTTTACGCGGCCGTGGAGTAAAATTTTTCCAATGAAAGATTTCTATCAAATCCTGGGCGTCAATAAAAACACCAGCATTGCCGACATAAAAAAAGCCTACCGCAAGCTGGCCCGCAAATACCATCCCGACCTGAATCCCGGCGACAAGGCGTCCGAACAACGGTTCAAGGAGATCAACGAGGCCCACGAAACCCTCAAGGACCCCGATAAAAAAAAACAGTACGACCTGTACGGTTCCCTGGGAGCGCGCGGCGGCCCCGGCGGCAGCGGGCGGCAAAGCGGCAATTTCGAAGGTTTTGATTTCAGCAACCCTGGCAACAGTTCGTTCGGCGATATCTTTGAGACCATATTCGGAAATGCCGCCGGCCAGCGTGCATCGGCCGGCCGCAGGGGCCCGAGCCCCGAGCCCGGAGAAGACCTCAATTATTCCATCAACCTGAATTTCATGGACGCGGCCAACGGCATTGAAACGCCCATCCAGATCAGCCACAGGCAAACCTGTACGACGTGCCGCGGCAAGGGCGTGGATTCGTCTTCCGCACAAACCACGTGCCCGGTCTGCCACGGCCAGGGGCGGGTCCAGAAACAGACCGGTTTCATGAAATTCGGCTCGGTCTGTCCCCATTGCGGCGGCAGCGGAATTCTGCCGGGAAATCCCTGCCGGGCCTGCGGCGGCGAAGGCCGTACTGAAAAAATCGCCCGCATGCGCGTTAAAATTCCCGCCGGCGTGGACAATGAATCCAAGGTGCGCATCCCCGGCAAGGGCAATGCCGGACGTAACGGCGGGCCCGATGGCGACCTGATCATCACCATCCACGTCAGCCCGCATAAAATCTTCCGGCGCAACGGCCTGGACCTGGAAATGTCCCTGCCGGTCACCTATGCCGAAGCGGCCCTGGGCGGCAAGGTCGAGATACCGACGCTGAACGGCAGTTCCCTGTTCAAGATCCCCCCGGGCACCCTCTCGGGACAGAAGCTGCGCCTGAAGGGCAAGGGCATTATCAATGCCAAAACCAGGAGCGAAGGCGACCTGTACGTGGAAATCAAGATCGTGCCCCCGTCCACCAAGGACCTGAAAGTGCGTGAACTGCTCAAGGAGATAGAAAAGATAGCGCCGTACAACCCGCGCGAGGACTGGCTGTGATGAAGGAAAAGACCTATTTCATTTCGGCGGTGGCCAGCAAATACAACATCCATCCTCAGACCCTGCGACTGTATGAAAGGGAGGGGTTGCTCATCCCCTCGCGCAGCAAGGGCAATACCCGCATGTTCAGCGAAGCGGACTTGAAAAAACTGGAATTCATCCTGAACCTGACCCGCGAAATGGGCGTCAACCTGGCGGGGATTGAAATCATCACCAATATGAAAAACAAAATGGAGAAAATGCAGGAGGAATTCACGTTGTTCCTGGAAGAGCTGAAAAAGGAATTCTTTGTCGGCAAGGAAGAACTGTTCGAGCAGAAGAAAATATCCCTGGTCAAGTTTCAGTCGCCGTCCATGGCTTTATTCAAGGATGATAAAAAGAAAAAATAGCGAATCGCTTGATTCGCTCAATCTTTATTTCCAGCGACTGAAAAAAATACAGATTTTAACCGCGGCCGAAGAAAAGGAATTGATCGCCAAAGCCAAAGGCGGCGACGAAGAGGCCTTCCGTACCATCATCATCGCCAGCCAGCGCCTGGTGGTCAAAGAAGCGTTGAAATACTATTTTAAAGGCGACAACCTGCTCGATCTGATCAATGAAGGCAACAAGGGCCTGATCGAGGCCTTGAAGAAATTCGATTTGCAGCGCGAAAATCGTTTTTTTACCTATGCCATGTGGTGGGTGCGCAGCGAGATCCGGCGCTACCTGTCCAAGAACCAGAACCTGATTTCCCTGCCCGATATTTTTTATAACGATTATCTGAATTTCAAGAAAGTGTATTCCATCTTGAGCAAGAAATTTAAAAGAAATCCCAGCGAAAAAGAGCTGGCCGATTACCTGCAAATACCGGAAAAAAAAGTCAGGGTGCTGTTGGCCGTTCCCGACGAGATCATTTCACTGGACAAGGGCATCAGCGACGACAACTCGACCAACCTGTCGTACTTCCTGCCCGACAACTCCATCGAGGATCCGCTGGATATATTGATCGGCAATTCCATCAAGGACCTGGTACGCGAAAACATCCAGCAGCTCACCGGCAAGGAATCGGATATCATCCGCATGCGTTTCGGGTTCCAGGGGAGCGAACCCATGAAGCTGAGGGAAATCGCCAAAAAGTTAGAGATGAGCCCGGAAGGCGTCCGCCGCATCGAAATGAAAGCCCTGGCCAAGTTGAAGAGCCACTTGTCCAAACAGGGCGTATACGGAGCATTGAATTGAAGGAAGCACACTGCAAGATCTGTCAGGACAGCGGCTGGATCCTGGTCAATGTTCAGGGCCGGGAAATCGCCCGCCCCTGCCAATGCCGCCAGAACGAGGTCCGGCTGCTCAAGGTCGACCATGCCAATATTCCGTTGCGTTTTGTCGGCACCGAGTTGAAAAGTTATTTTCCGGACAAGGAAAATCCATCCCAGGCCAAGGCCAAAAAAAAGAGCGCCAAATTCATCGCTGATTACCCGGCGGTGGGTGGCGGCCTGCTTTTTCAGGGTGCTACCGGTGTGGGCAAAACACGCCTGCTGTGCTCCATTGGCAATCAGCTGATCAAGGAAAAAGGCAGCGAGGTGATCTATATCGACTGGAACGACCTGGCCCGGGAAATGAAATCGGGTGAAGACGCCGCCAGCCGGGACTTCGCCAACATCTCCCAGCTGATCCGGCGGCTGGCCCGGGTCGAACTGCTGTTGTTCGACGAGCTGGGTGCCTCCCGCCCCAGTCCCTGGGTTGAGGACAACATCTATTACCTGATCAACCGCCGTTACAACGACAACCTGGTGACCCTTTTTGCCAGCAATTATTTCGACAGCAAGATCGGCAGTGAAGAAACCCTGAGTGAGCGCATCGGCGTCCGCATCCGCAGCCGTCTTTTTGAAATGGCCGGCAGCATCGAAATAAGGGGTTCGGATTACCGGCACAAGTATTACCATACGGAGGACTCATGACCCACGATCTCACTTTTATCAATGAAAAAATAAAGGAAGACAGCCTGGCGATCGAACAAACCATGGCCGAAATGGCCAAGGTCATTGTCGGGCAAAAAGAATTGCTGGAACGGATGATGATCGCCTTGCTGGCTTCGGGGCATATTCTGCTCGAAGGGGTGCCGGGACTGGCCAAGACCCTGGCCATCAAGACCCTGTCCCGGGTCACCGACCTGGCTTTCAAACGCATCCAGTTTACCCCCGATCTGCTGCCCGCCGACCTGACCGGGACCATGGTATTCAATCCGAAAAGCGCCGACTTTTACACCCGCAAAGGGCCGATCTTCACCAACCTGCTGCTGGCCGACGAGATCAACCGCGCCCCGGCCAAGGTGCAGAGCGCGCTGCTCGAAGCCATGCAGGAGCTGCAGGTGACCATCGGCGATGAAAGCCACCCGATCGAGAAACCGTTCATGGTCATGGCCACCCAGAACCCGATCGAACAGGAAGGCACCTATCCCCTTCCCGAAGCCCAGATCGACCGCTTTTTGCTCAAGGTGAAGATCACCTATCCGCTGAAGAACGAGGAGAAGGAGATCGTCAGCCGCATGGCCGGCGGCGACGACATCCCGGTGCGCAGCGTGCTCAGCAAGGCGGCACTGGCCAAGCTCCAGCAATCCATGCAGATGGTGTACATCGACGAGCGCATCAAGGATTACATCATCAACCTGGTTTTCGCCACCCGTTTCCCCAACGAAGCCGGAATTCCCAAACTGAAAAACCTGATCCAGTTCGGCGCCTCGCCGCGGGCCTCGATTTACCTGACCGAAACGGCCAAGGCCCTGGCTTTTATCCGCCGCCGCGGTTATGTCACTCCCGAAGACGTCAAGTCCGCCGGCCGCGACGTCCTGCGCCACCGCATCATCCTGACCTATGAAGCCGAGGCCGAGGCCATGAGCAGCGACGACATCATCAGCGATATCTTCAACAATATCGTGGTGCCGTGAGCGGCCGATGTTGAAGGTCAAAATTAATAAAAAGGTCAACCCGGAAAGATCCAACAAGATGATCTACGCGGTCGCGGCCGGACTGGGAATCGTGTTGATCGTTTTTTTCAGCCTGACCATGGGCCGCGGCGGCGCCGGCAAATTGCCGGCCGACACCCTGGCCTATTTAAAGGGCACCGAGGGCCTGGTCGATATCCGCATCATGGACGTCGAAAAAAAAGCCTTGATCGTGTATAACAGCGATTCCAAGAATGCCGGCAACTTCGAGAAGATCGCCTATTACGCCGCCATGCGCCTGTCCCGGCACTGGCCCGACTGCCGGGTACTGCTGGCCAGGAACCGGGCGGAGCAGGTCGTTTATGAAGTCCGGGTTAAAAACGGCGCCGTTGCCGGCGCCGGCGCAGTCACAGGCGGAAACGATTTCAAGCAGTAAGCCTGTCCATTCGCTCACCCGAATTTGGTCATACCCATAACGCGATCCGGAACACGGCGATTCCCAAACGACGGCGGTCGTTGTTGTGAAAGAGTTCATCGGGGACAAAGGTTGGTGTATCGATTTCAATGCGATAAAGCCGCGAGTAGACAAAATCAAAGGCAGCGGTAAAACTTTCCTGCTTTTCCGGACAGCTAAAAAACCGACCGGAAAATTCGGATTTGAAAGAGTCCGCTTTCGGATCATAAGACGAAATGCCGAGCGTAAATGGAGTTGCTTCTTGAAAGTGCGACAAAAAGTCAACCTGGATCCGGGAAAAATCACGCCGGGCCAGGACATAGGCCCGCGCTTGGCCGCTGGTCCAGCGCCCGCCGATCCCGGCCAGATCGTTTTCATATCCCTCGAATCCCTGGCTGAATTTGTCAACCGGCTGCATTTTTTTCCGGCTCGGCCGGGTTGAAAAGACAAACACGTTGCCCTTGCAGCGCCGGCATACAGGCTGGATCATAGCGTTGCCGAGGAGTTGCCGACGGTCCTGAGAAGACAGCAGTTCTTCTAACTGCCGGTCACGGAGGCTGCCCAGCTTCATCTCGGCTTCGTAGTCCAGACAGCAGAAAATTAGTCGGCCATCGGCCAGCAGGCCGAGATTGCCGGCCATTGGGCAGGCCAAAGGCGCAGTCCGTTCCTCGACCAGCAGCCGGCTCTCTCTGGGAAGCATGCCCTCCAGAAAACGACGATCGCGGTTCCAGGGTTCAAGAGACTTGAATTGCAGAAGGACGTTGGGTAGAAACATGTAGCCCCAGAAATCCTCTCCTTTCAAGTGGTGGAATCGCTCCGGCAGCGATTGGCGGGTAATGGCCAGCCGGTCGGGAATGTGCTCACGGTACTTGATCAGCGTCACATCTCGTTCGATTGCCACCGCCTCGGGATATTTCGCCGAGACGGTAGTGGCGAATCGATCCGCCTTGGTCAGCAAACTATTGACCCATCGGCTTTCCGCTCTTTCGTTGCGAAAATTCCCCCAGAACTTCAGGTCAAAATCGGACTGGATGGTCGGATCGTTTCTGACCACCCAATTGGATGAAACATGCAGCTCGAGCCGGGTTTGGCTATTCAGGCGGAATTTATTCTCGATCACCCTCCAAGGTATGCTGAAATAGTCCTTAAACCGCATCCGGTTGTAACCGCGCATACGGAAGGCGCGGCGGTTCGGCGTCTGCAAGCTGAGGGCCAGTGTCAGGTTGGCGTAACGCAACAGCCGGGAAACGATCTCCATGTCCTCCAGCAGGGTCATGTTGGTGATCAAGGTGACCGGCAGGCCGTATTCTTCCAGAAGGTCCAGATAGCGGAAGATCTCTTTGTTGAGCAGCGGTTCGCCCATCACGTTGAGCAACACCGGCGCGCTGATGCCCAGCTCGCGGATCTGGCGTAGGAAATTCTGAAAAACCGCGTCGTCCAGGTGCTTTTTGGGCCGAACAAGCAGGTCCGATGGGCAGAACGAACAGTGCATGTTGCAGTGTGAGGTGAGCTCGATAAACAGGACTCCGGGTTGAACAGCTTCCATTTTTTTCCTTTTTTATTTATTATTTTAAATCTAACATTTTCGCTCACACGGCGCGTTTACGCGATCGGATGCAGCGGCGTTGTTAAGCATTTCTTTTTATCTTAAAAGGTTTTTGTGTCGATAATTTGACCATCAATGTCTAGAATTCTTTTATTCAATTCTTTGATAATCATTTCTGGTTTCTTGTTAAATGTACTATGTGCATCAGAAATAAGCGTTATATTATATCCTTTCTCTTTTGCATCTTCACAGGCTAGTTTGACACAACCATTTGTTATCAGGCCACATATATATAAATTTTGTAAGTGGTCTTGTTTTAAGATTTTATCAAGATTTGTATCCTCAAAAATACTGGGGTGGGATTTATAAATCATTGTTTCAGATTTATTGGGTTTTATTTCATTTACGATTTCCCAGTCAGCAGTATTCCTTTTCAGGAATGTTTTGTTTTCATGCTGAGTGAATATTATTGAAATTCCTTTTTCTCGAGCTTTTTTAAGAATTGTTTGTAGGTTCTTGATTAATACTTCTTGATTAAAAACAGGTTGTTTAAGACTGAAAATGCCATTTTGAACATCAATTAGAATTAAACAGCTTTGGTTATTCATTTTTTCTCTAATATGCATAACATGTACATCACTTTCCATGCAGACTGTCTTTTTTAAGGCTACCGGCCCTGGCCTTGCAAATAGCAAAACAAAACCAAAAAAAGCCAGCGCACATGGTAAAGTGAATGTTTTTGTTATCTGTTTTTAGATTTCTTGATAAATTCTTCAGGCGAAATATTTGCTTGCTTTAAAGCGCATTTTAGAGTCCCTATAGCAACTTCTTTATGATTTGGAATTACACATCCAAAATGAGATTTGCGAAGAACAATATGACTACCTTTTTGACGCACAACTTGAAATCCCATTGATTCCAGAATTTTTATAATTTCTCGACCTGAAAGCTTAGGCAATTCAGGCATGAACAGCAACTTCAAATGTGGTCAAAATCGGATGAAATTTATTTTTCTGAGGGAATTCTTCCAAATATACTTCTGTTGCTTCTTGAAGATTGGCAATTGCTTCCTCAATGGTTTTCCCTTGGCTTGCAGTGCCGATTTCAGGGCATTCAGCAACAAATAATTTTTCCTCTTTATGAATTACAGCTGTATATATTTTATTCATAACATTATTATATTATTATTTTTATATTTCTTCAATTATTTTCAGATAACGGCGAGTTAAGCGGTTCGACGGCAGGCAGCCGAGCTTACTCGGCAAGGCTGCTGGCGAATGCGCTCGAACGATTGGTTCGGCCGCGCTAATCTTCGCGCAAGCTGCCGCCGTTATGGTCTTTTCTTGCGGACAGTGAACCCCTCCATGCAACATTTCCAGCTTCAAAAATCAGTCGTAATCTCCATTATTGATAAATAGTTAACATATTCAAAATTAATTTTCAATGACATTTTGGAAATTGTTTTATGAGTTTTCTGATTGGGCGGGATCAAATATTCCATCTGTGGCCAAATAGCAATAAGTTTATCGATTCACTTACCCCTTGATGACCACCAGCGGCCGCAGGCGGGCCACCTTGCTGGAAATGCCGCTGGCCACGGTGGCTGCCACTACATCATCGATATTCTTGTAGGCTTCGGGAATTTCCTCCTGCAGGGCGCGGGCAGAAAAGGAAAAAACCAGGATGCCCTTGGCTTTGAGCTTTTCGTGGACATCGCTGCCGGCGGCGGCCTTGACGGCCTGATGGCGGCTGAGGCGGCGCCCGGCGCCGTGGGCCGAAGAGGCGAAGGTCATGGCCGCGCCGGCCGTGGTGCCGCGCAGGACATAGGAGGAGCTGCCCATGCTGCCGGGGATGAGTACCGGCTGGCCGACGGCCCGGTATTGCTCGGGAACGTCGGGATGTCCGGGCGGGAAGGCTCGGGTCGCTCCCTTGCGGTGAACCAGCAGGCGGGTCATTTTTCCGTCCAGAACATGATCCTCAAATTTGGCGATGTTATGGGCCTGGTCGTAAACCAGGGCCAGTCCGAGCCCGGCCCGGCCGCTGGCAAAGGCCTTTTCAAAGATCGCCACCACGTCCTCCATCAACAGCTGGCGATTGGCCCAGGCGAAATTGCTGGCCGCGTTCAGGGCCTGCAGGTAATGCCGGCCTTCCCGGGATTGAATGGGGGCATGGATCAGCTGCGGGTCCGGCAATTTGAAGCGGCCGAGATTTTTTTTGCGGAACAATTCGATGGCGTCGCTGGCGATCTGGTGGCCGAAGCCTCGTGAGCCGCTGTGGATCATGATGGCGATCATGTCTTTTTGCAGGCCGAAGGCCCGGGCTGCGGCTTCATCGTAAATTTCATCCACGGCCTGGATTTCGATGAAATGGTTACCCGAACCCAGGGATCCCACCTGGGAAGCGCCCCGTTCATATGCCCTTTTACTGACCGCTTGCGGATCGTCGAACGGCAGGCAGCCCCGCGATTCGATGCCGTCCAGGTCGCCGACCCGGCCTGAAAAATTGCCGATGATCTCGGCGGCGCCGCGGCTGATTATTTTGAGGAATTCTTTTTTGTCGAAGCGATGGCTGCTGCGCGGCGTCAGGCCGGTGGGCACGCGCTGCAGGATGTCCCGGCCGACCTGTTCCGCTGCGGGCATGAATTCGCCGAGCGCCATGGAACTGCTCAGCAGGCGCACTCCGCAATTGATGTCGTAGCCC
Organism: Candidatus Aminicenantota bacterium; assembly: GCA_963770755.1. Lineage (GTDB taxonomy): Bacteria > Acidobacteriota > Aminicenantia > UBA2199 > UBA2199 > UBA2199. Next base: position 111,716 of record CAVYQZ010000006.1, read on the forward strand.
ACGCCGCCCGGCAGCACCAGGCCGTCCTCGGCCGGGAAAGCCGCCACGGCGCCGATGCAAAAACCGTAACCGTAATGGATGTCGGGCATGGCCAGGGAATTTCCGGCCAGGCCGGGCAGGCAGGCCACGTTGATGACCTGTTCGATGGATGCATCGGCCAGCGCCTGGTTCAGGATGTCTTCCGAGGCGAAGATTTCGGCGTCGGCCTTCATGGCCCGGTGATTTTTTTTACTCAGCCGCCAGTGAAAAGGGGAAATTTTTTCGAAATTTTCAGCCATGAGTATTAAATGTCAAAAACCACAGCCACGTTTTTTATACCATATTTTTCAACGACGTGCAGATTGTGATAGGTGACTCCTTTGATGTCGATCTCCGCTTCGCCCTTGATTTCAGCTAGGCGCAGATCGGCATCCAAACAACAACTGCCGGCATTGTTGAAAACAATGGACAACACCCGTCGCTTTTTTTGATAAGCCAGGAGTAAAACTTCGGCCAGTAAATTCACCAGTACATTCTCGACGCTGTCACCCTGGAAACTGAAATGGCAAGATCCCTTCTCCGCCGGCAGTTTACTGTTTTTTCCAAAAAGCAGCAAATTCAACCCGTGCACGGCGTTTTCATAAAGATCAACAAAATCATGGCCGCAGAAACGGATGCCGATGTCGGCCGTGGTGGCGAAAGTCTCATAATTTTTCATCGGCGGCCAACTGGCGCAGGAGGTTGCGGGTGAAGTCGCGCGTGTCCTGCCGCTGCAGGGCGACATGGATCAGGGTCTCGATATAACCCAGGGTGGTACCGGCGTCAAAGCGCCGGCCTTCAAAAAAATAGCCCAGGACCCGGCGTGTTTTTATCAGTTCGATTATGGCGTCGGTCAGCTGGATTTCGGCCCCGGCCCCATGCCGGGTTTTTTTCAGCAGCGGGAATATGTCTGGGGTCAGGATGTAGCGGCCGATGACGGCGAAATTGGAGGGGGCGTCGGCCGCGGCCGGCTTTTCCACCAGCTGTTCGATTTCAAATACCTTGTCGGTGATGAATTTGCCGGCGCCGATGCCGTAGCGCGGGATGTCCTGGCGGGAAACTTTCATGAAAGCGATGACCGGGCAGTGGTGTTTTTCATAAACTTCGGCCATCTGGGCCATGACCGGCTGCCCGGACAGGATCAGGTCGTCGGGCAGGGAAATGGCGAACGGTTCGTCGCCGACCGCGTGCTCGGCCAGAGCAATGGCGTGGCCGAAGCCCAGCGCCTGCTTCTGGCGGATATAGATGAAATGCTTGCGGTAAAACTCCTGCAGCCCGTCCAGCAGGTGGGTCTTGCGGTGCAGTTTCAGGAAATCATCCAGCGTCGAATTGGGGGCGAAGTAGCGCTCCAGGGCTTCCTTGCCGAGGGCGGTGATGAAGATGAACTCCTCGAAGCCGCTTTGGGCGGCCTCCTCGACGGCATACTGGATCAGGGGCTTGTCGATGACCGGCAGGATTTCCTTGGGAACTTCCTTGGTGGCGGGCAGAAAGCGCGTGCCTACGCCGGCGACCGGGAAAACGATTTTTTTCAACATGGGCTCATTTTACCTTGATTCAGGCTCCTTTTCAACCGTAAGGGGGTACTCATTTTTTCGAAAACATGATGAGGTGTAGCAGATCGCGACCCTGCCAGGAGCAAGCACTGACTGCATAAAAAGATCAAAAATTGGCTGCCAAGGCTAATCAGGACAAAATCCCCCCGCCTTCGGCACCCCCCTTAGTAAGGGGGGATAGGGGGGATCGAGATCCCTTAAACAAAAGAGAATCATGGTTTATGACTTTTCTTGACAGTTCTAGAGAAATAGGATATAAATAATGCTCACCGATCGTGACATTTAAAAAAAAAGGAGTGTGATCGCAATTGGCTTTCGTAGAAATTCAGCAGGGAGAGTCTTTTGAAAGCGCCCTGCGCCGTTTCAAAAGGAAAGTGCAGATGGAAGCTATCATCAAGGAAATCAAGAAGCACTCGGCCTACTTGAAACCCGGCGAACGCAAACGCCTCAAGGCCGCCCAGGCCAGAAAGCGGATGCGCAAGCGGATGCGCAGAGACATTTCCGAGCTTTAGATAGTAAATTCAGAATTTGTTCGCTTTCTGGAACAAATTCTAGAATTTACTATAAAGCTCTTATCCCCTCCTACAGGGGACTTCGCAGCTTTGATGGGGAAGAAATCATCGATGCGGGGCGTAGCGCAGCTTGGTTAGCGCGCCTGCCTTGGGAGCAGGAGGTCGGTAGTTCGAATCTACTCGCCCCGATAATCAAGCAGGCACCCGTAGCTCAATGGATAGAGCAGCTGACTTCTAATCAGCAGGCTGCAGGTTCGAGTCCTGCCGGGTGCGCTTGTCAGCCCGGCGTTTCCGGACCTTCTCTGATTCAATGGTTGAATTCCAGCGCAACTTTTAATAACCGTAATCTTTAAAGGCAAATCTCTGTTAAAAATTGACAAATCAGACAATTAGCGTTAATATATATCCATGCAGGTTATATTATATGGATGGGGCATGAGCCGAAACGGAAAAATGGTCCGCTGGTTGGCGATTTCCATGCTGAGCGCCGTTCTTTTCCTGTCGCTCTCCTCCTGCCAGAACTTCTTCGATTCCGGAGACTCGCTTTCCATCACCGAGATCGAAGCCAGGACCTTCAAGCTGGTCAACGATTATCGCCTGAGCATCGGGCGTATAGCCCTCGCCTGGAGCGATATTATCGCTGCCGAAGAGCGCATCCACAGCCAGAACATGGCAACGGGTCAGGTCCCTATCGGCCATGACGGCTTCTATGAGCGCATTGATCGCATCAACCAGGTCATTCCCTGGTCCGTGATTGCGGAAAATGTCGCCTTTGCCGGCAGCGCCGAAGATGCCGTGGACGCCTGGCTGAAAAGCCCCGATCACCTGGTGATCATCGAAGGGGATTACGACATTACCGGCGTCGGTGTAGCCAAAACCACATCGGGCTCGGCCTATTATTTTTCCCAGATATTCCTCAAGCGTCGTTGAATCCCCGGGGACCAGGCCGTCCGTTAAGCAAAAATCAATTCAAGTAAACAAGGACATGGTTCACTCGAAATCAGTTCCAGGTCCCGATTCTTTTATTTTAGGATCCCTCCCGGGATAGTCCGGCCAGTTCTTCCTTCCGGGGGCGGTAATAGACCATGGCGGCGGCGGAAATCCCGAGCAGCAGATATAGATCGGTGCTGTTCCGGCCCAGGAAAAACAGGACCAGGCCGTAAATGCCGACGCTTTCGCACATGGCCAGCGAGGCGATCACGGCGCTTGTATATATTGCCATGAGCGAAGACGGCTGAGCCTGAGCCGGACCAACGGACCGGCCTTCCCGGCCCAGGATGAGCTTTCTGATATAGCGGGCGGCGATCAATGTGGCGATGCCGAGTAGATAGAGCGCCATCCGGAGTGTGGCGAAGGTATCCCCAGTGAATGTCGACGGCATGTTCGGCGCGACCACGAGCCCGACAACCAGATAAACCGCCAAAGACATCAGCATGGCCGACCAGATGATCTTCATGGTCATCAACCCTCTGTCCATTTCCTGTTCGGTGATCATGTGCTTTTCTCCTGTGCTTGATTTTGGCGACAATCGGGCTTAAAGTCAATAGGGTTGCGCTGCGGGTGAAAGTCTTTTAAACATTGCAACCGTATCTCTGTTATGCTAATTTTAGAACAGATAAGCAAAAGGGAGGATCAACATGAAAACAAAAAAAATCAATTTTGACTGGAGGAGTGTGCTGCTGGGCGCGGTGCTATGCCTGGCGCTGGTGGTCTTCGTGGCCAGCATGGCCCAGGGAACCCGGGTTGAGGCGCAAACCCGGAGCATGAACAAGGAGAACCAGAGCGAAGCCCGGCCGGGTGTCATGCAGCAAATGGTGACCCTGAATGATGTGATGGCCAAATGCGAACTGATTGACCAGAGGATACTGATCTTGGAAGGGAAAATAACCCATATGCAGGGGAGCGTAGAGTATGTTCTGGAAATATTGGGAAACATGTCGCGGCAAAAGAAGTAATAACCCGGCGCAAAAAATTATATTGTTTTTTTACCCGCCGTTGTACACCTTGAACGCTTCGTCAACCGATTTGCCGTAAACGGTGATGGCGGTGACGGCGTTGGCCAGGCGGATGGCTTCGGCCAGCGGTTTCTGGTGGATGTTGCGACCGGTGGCGTTGCCCGACGCGCCGGAGATGAAGATCTGGTCGTGGAGCTGCTGCAGGAAAACCTTGGGCTCCATGCTCGAGCCGCCGGCGCAGACCACCTTGGTGCGCCCGGCCGCCTTGATGGCCTGCTTGAAAATTTCGGCTGATTTCTGGCCTTCCTTTTTGGGATAGTTGACCTTGACGAAATCGCTGCCCAGGCAGGCAGCCACGCCGGTGGCGCCGGCGATCAGCTCGGGTGATTTTTCATCCTTGATCGCCTTGCCGCGGGGATAGATCCACAGCACCGTAACCAAGCCGTGGCGGTGGGCCCAGTACACGGCCTGCGCCGCTTCGCGGATCATGGTATTTTCGTGTTCACTGCCCAGGTAGACGGTGTAGCCTACAGCCAGGATGTTCAGGCCGGTATTTTTTTTGAATTCGACCACTTGGCGCACATCGAGCATCTGGGTAGAATTGGGGTCGTGCTGGGCGGTTTTGACCAGATTGGTTTTGGAGTTCAGCTTGACCAGGTAGGGAATATCGGGATAATCATTGGCATACATCGAGATCAGCCCCATTTGGGCGGCAAAAACGCCGATCTCCGCCTGGCTGGCGATTTTAAACAGGTGCTCGGGATCGTTGTCATCGGCGGCGATACTCTCGCCGTAAAAGTCATCGTTCAAATGCTCGATTTTCTGGTCGCCGGCAAAGAGCATCAGGCGCTCGGACCCCAGGGTTATTTCATCGTAATTGCTCAAATACTCGTTGAGCAGGTCATTGGGCACGTCGGCCGGAATATAATTTTTATCTTCCATGTGAACCTCCTGTTTAAAAAATTTTATTGCAAAACAATTTTAGTAATTGACGCAAGCAAAGTCAACAGTTCAATCCGATTTTAAGTGGCCGGCCATATTGCCTTTGCCCCGGGCCCGGCGAAAACATTCGGCTTATTCACCGTTAAAGATTTTCAGCCATTGCTCCACTTCGTTCTGGGAAACCCGGGTATTGACCCTTTTCATGGTTTCCTCTTTTTTACCATGGTAAAGAAAGGCTTTTTTCAGGGTGAAATAAAATTCGATGGAATTAATGGTGCGGGCGCCCTTGTCCTTGGCGTATTTTTTCAACTCGCGGTCGGTGGTTACCAGGATGATTTCCTTGTGCTGCTGGTAATGGTCCAGGATGTGCTTGATTTCATCGTCGGCTGTCAGCCCGTAACGGGGATAGACCACGGTCAGCTTGGCATTGATGGGGTTTTTCAGTTCGCTGCCCTGCGGTTCACCGTCAAAGACCACGGTGATTTTCGTATTCTTGCTTTCCTGGAATTTTCGAATCAAGGATACCATTTTCCCCCGGGATTCGGGGTCGGCCAGAGAAAAATCGGGGGCGCTGCCAATCAGGTTGTTGCCGTCGACGATGTAAGCCATCTATAACTCGATGGATCCGCCGGGCTGTAATATGGTCACCGTGCTGGCAGCCCCGACAAGCCTTTTGAATTCTTGCGGGGACGACTGGATCGGGGCGAAGGTGTCGTAGTGTATGGGAACGGCACGCGGTACGGCCAGCAATTGCACGGCCTTGGCAGCCAGGCGCGGGGTCATGTTGTAGCGGCCGTCTATGGGCAGGAAGGCGATATCCGGGCGGTACAATTCTCCGATCAGCTGCATCTCCAGGGTCAGCCCGGTGTCGCCGGCGTGGTAAACGGTCTTGCCGTCCATGGCCACGATAATGCCGGCTGCAGTGCCGCCCAGTCCGGCACTGTGAAAAGCCGGGACCAGCGAAACCTCCACTCCGGCGACATTCAGGGTGCCGCCGATGCCCATGCCTTCGGCCTTGATTTGATTTTCGCCGGCATTCTGGGCGATCTCGTGCAAGGCCACCAAAGTGGCACCGGTTTTGCGGCAGATGGCATAACTGTCGCCCACATGGTCGCCGTGGTCGTGGCTGACGATCAGCACGTCGACCCGGGTGATGTCCTCGGCCCGGCACGAGGCTTTGGGGTTGCCGGTCAAAAAAGGATCGATTAAAACGGTTTTGCTGCCTTCGATCTTGAGGGCCGAATGTCCGAGCCAGGTAATCTTCATGGGACCTCCTCAGCCTGGGGGCCAGTTCATTTTGCGGCCGCCCAGGATGTGCAGATGCAGGTGGAAAACAGCCTGGCCGGCGTCCCGCCCGTTATTGATCACCAGGCGGTATTGATCCAGTCCGACTTTGGCGGCGGTCTGGCGGGCAAAGCCCAGCAAATGGCCCAGCAGGTTCGGATCGGACGCGTCGCTCAGGGAAGCGATGTGACGGCGTGGAATCACCAAAATATGAACCGGAGCTTGCGGGGCAATGTCATTGAAGCTGACGGCCGCGTCATCTTCAAGGATGAAGCGGGTCGGGATCTCGCCGCCGGCGATTTTACAAAAAATACAGGACTCCATGTTTACTCCTCGATTATTTTAATATCTGCACCCAAATTTTGCAATTTAAGCGGCATGGCTTCATAACCGCGGAACAACTGGTAGGAATTTTCGATGATCGTTTCGCCGGCGGCCAGCAGGCCGCCGAGGACCAGCGCGGCCGAAGCGCGAAGATCGGTGGTCTTGATCACCGCCCCGTGCAGCCGGGTCGGGCCCGTAATGACCGCCGTGTCGTGTTCGACCACGATGGCGGCTCCCAGGCGGTTCAATTCGCCTACATGGCGAAAACGGTCATTGAATATTCTCTCCCTGACCAGTGAAACCCCGGTCGCCTGAGTTAACAGCGTGGTCAGTTGGGCTTGCAGGTCGGTTGGAAAACCGGGATAAGGTTCGGTGATCACTTCAGCCGGCGACAGGTTTTTCATTCCCCTGACCGCGATGGCCTGTTCGGAAACGGTCATGGACGCACCCATGCTTTCCAGGATCGTGATCAGGCTTTGCAGGTGTCCAGGGACCATGTCCTGGATGTGGATGTCGTTGCCGGCGCAGCAGCCGGTGATCAGATAGGTCCCGGCTTCGATGCGGTCGGGGATAACCCGGTGTCGGGCGCCATGAAGCGATGTCTGGCCGCGGATAACGATCGTTTCGCTGTCCTGGCCGCTGATGGCGGCCCCCATTTCCTGCAGCAGTGAGATCAAGTCGGCTATTTCAGGTTCCAGGGCGCAATTGCTCAAAACGGTGATTCCATCGGCCAGGGTGGCGGCCATGATCAGGTTCTCCGTCCCGGTGACCGTTTTGGCCGGGAAACGATACTCAATGCCCTGCAAGCGCTTGCAACTGGCGATGATGTATTCGCCTTCCGAAACGATCTGAGCCCCCATGGCCTCGAGGCCCTGCAAATGAAAGTTAATTTTTCTTTCACCGATGGCGCAGCCGCCGGGGAATGAAACTTTGGCAAAGCCATGGCGGGCCAGCAGCGGGCCGAGGAGCAGAACCGAGGCCCGCGTAGTCTTGGCGGTCTCGTGTGAAACCAGCGCCGCTTTAACCGTCGGCAGGGCGGCGTGGATGGAATTCCCCCGTATTTCCCCCTGGACGCCGATTTCCTGCAGGGCGGAAAACATGATCTTGATGTCCTCCACCAGGGGGATGTTGCTGAATTCGATCGGGTCGGTGCTGAGGCAAATGGCCGCCAGTTCAGGCAGAGCGGCATTCTTGGCCCCGGAAATGGAGACGCTGCCGCTCAGCGGCCTGCCGCCGTTAATGACAATCTTTGCTTGCTGCATGGTTGGTAAAATCGAGTCCCACACTGGCTTTCCTGTTCAGCCAGCGCCTCAATATACATAATCGACGAAGGAAAGTCAAGAAAGAGGCGCACGGCGGGAATGGATAATTTGTGCGCTCCCCAAGGGGGATAGACAAATTAGATCCGCCACGAAACGTGTCGGATCATTTGTGCTGTTGCCAAAAAAAACGCCATCTTATACAATAGAACAATGGTTCGAACATTATCCTGGACTGGTATTGGGGCTGCCGTTTTCCGCTTTCTGCTGCTGCCGGTACTCATGCTGGGGCTGTTCTCCTGCTTCAGTTTTCGGGTCGAGGTGCCCCTGGATCCCGAATGCGTCATCGACACGCTGGTGATCGTCAAAGCCATTCCGGATAAAAACGCCCTGGAAGAAAAAATTGTTGCCGAAGCGGCCGCCACGACCGATGCCAACCTGTACGCCCTGATCAAGGTGCTGCAGGTGAGCAAGCCGCTGAAACTGCAGTGGCATTGGTACTCCCCGGAAAACAAGCTGATGCGGCGCTCCAAGACCGTTGAGATCAATGCCAAGGACAAGTACTTGAGCTATTTCGCGGCTTGGGATGCCATGCCGCAATCCTACTATGCCGACAAAAAAGGCCGCTGGACCGTGTTGATCACCGCCGACGGCGCATTCCTGGCCAAGACCGAATTCGAGATCAAATAGGCGGCTGGGGAAATTTGGACGCGGTTAGAGTGGTGTCGGTTCTGTCGATAGTTCTTCTTCAACCAGCAGAACCTGTCCTCCGGGCCGGAGTGCCAAGTAATGGAAGTGCGAGTTATCATCAAAAACGACGCTTACTCCCATCACTGCTTGGTAGAGCTTCCCGTCAACTCCATCCACCGCGACCCTGTGTTGTCCATTTATCTCGGTTATCACATAGGCCAGGTGGGACCCGTCAGGGCTGAATACAGGAATACTGAATGTTGGATTGTTGGCGAACAGGTAGGGTTTCCGTAAAACTCCGTCCACGGCAAGGGCCCACTTCTTGCCGGTTCTGGCCGCATAAGCGATATGGCTGCCGTCGGGGCTGAAGGCCGGCAAACCGACTTCTTCGTGGCTGCCGATGCTGCGGCCATCGAGGAATACCGATATATTGTCTTCCAACTCGGTGGCGAAAGCGAAGTGCTTGCTGTCCGGGCTGAATATGACCCAATCGATTTGATTTTCATAACTCCCGTAGGCCTGCCCGTCGACGATCACGGACCATATTCCGCTTTTCTCGACTGAGAAGGCCATGCGTTTTCCATCCGGACTGAAAGATGAGTTGCCGAAGTCTTCGTACGCCTCACTTTCCTTGCCGTCGACGACCAAATGCCATTGACCGTCCTGCTTTGCCCAGTAGGCCAGCCTTCCGTCGGCGCTGAAGAATATTTGGGCGATTACTATTTCGCGGAAGCCCCAGGCAAGAATTTTGGGAACGTATGCAAAGCTGTCATAGCCTTTGCCCTCTACGCCATCAAGTACTATCTTGACTTTACCGTCGCCATCGGCGGCATAAGCCAGATGCTTTCCATCCGGGCTGAAGACGGCTGATCCTACTTTGTTGTAGGCATTGCCCTCAACGCCGTCGACGACCATGCACCACCAGCCTTGGGGCAGCAGCGCGGCATAAGCGAATCGCTGCCCGTCGGCACTGAGCACCGGACCGAGGACTCTTTTATACGCCTTGCCCTGTTTGCCGTCATGGACCATGGCCCAACTTTTTTTACCCAGCCTCATGCCGTAGGCCAGGTGGCGGCTGTCGGCGCTTAATATCATGGGTTGCACTCCCAGCAATATTCCTGCTCCGGCTTCGGCACTAACCGGGTCCAAAAAAATAACATCCTCAACCGTTGCCTCGACTTTGCCGTCCACTTCAATGCTCCAACCCGAATCGGCTTTGCGCACGAAGGCGAAACGGCGCCGGTCGTTGCCAACTGTAAGTGTGCCGGGCTTGAACTTGCTGATCGTGGTGATCAGTTTCTCGGTGGCAACCCGTTTCAACTTGGGGGCGTCTTGCGCGCCCAACCAAACAACCGTGTTGACCAGGAATGCAAAAAACAATGCCAAGATACATTTTTTCATCTTTCCAACCTCCCTCTCACTGTCTTGAATGTTTAGTAATATGAATTGTATCTTAAATGATTGTTGTTAAAATTTCAACTCAATCGGGCGGCGCGTCTTTCGCGACCAGGCGGGCCCGGCGCGATTTTTTTTCGGAAATGGTAAAGAGCAGTTTTTTGGCTTCGCTTGCCGCCTGGGCGGCCAGGCGCTCATCCACCTTCTTGGAGACCAATACGGCGGTTACCGTGCCGACCCTGTCGATTTGCAGCTCCAGGGCCAAGTCCTTCGGGAACCATGACCAGGAGAGAACCAGCTCGGGATTCTGCAGATTGGACCAACCCACATCGCCATCGATGCGGAAGGGAAAATCGCTTTGCCCGGGTGCCTTGGACCGTCCGGCCGGGGCCGCACCCCGTTTTTTTTTCGCGACTTCAGTCTGGGCGGTGCCGGCAGCTGCGAGAATTTCGCTTGGCCGCGCCGCGATGGCTTCCGGCTTATTTTGCTTCACTGAATTTTGCTCGGCTTCGACAGCCTTTGCTTCCGCTACTTTGGTCGCGGACCGCTCTTTGGTCGCGAATGCCAGTTGCCCCTCGCCCAAGGCCGGGGGTTTGGCCGCGGTCCGGGCCGCACTTTTTTTCGGCAAGGGCTCTTCCAACGCCGGCTGCTCCTGCAGGCTCGTGGAAAGGTCATCTCCCTTCACGGAAGTTGGCATGGACTTGCCGCCCACCGCCGACAAATCTTTATCAGCTGCGACGGCGGCTATTTTTTCAGGAATAGCCGCATCGGCAAATCCCGCATAGGTATCGCTTTCGTTCCGCCTGCTTGTTGACTTTTTATCCGCGCCCCGGTCAAGTCGTTGGGCTGTTTGCGGGGCCGGCTGCTGGTCACGGGCAGCGGTCTGATCAATTTGCCGGAAATCATTTTCGTCGATAACCTGTGAGGGTTTTTGCTGTTCCGCGGGCTGCCAGAAGCGGTTGCCGCTGAGAAACAAGTAGCCGATGAAAACCACGACCAGCATAGCGGCGGCAACTTCAAATACCAGGCGCAGCTGCAGCGGCGACCTGGCCGTTTTTACTTCTCTTGCCATGGCCGACCGCAGCAGGTGGGCCGGGATTTTTTCGCGGCCGCGCCGAATGGCGGTGACTTCGGCCAGTTCGTCGAGGCAGACCGGGCAGCGTGAAAAATGGTTTTCCAGCTCGCTTTTTTGGGCGGCGCTCAGCAGCCCGTCCACATAGGCTGCCAGGTCTTCGCTGCGGATATGGTCACTCATGGGCTTCCTCCCCCAGTGCGGCTGAGACATCGGCCCGGCTGAATCGCGGTTGGCTTTCCATTTCATTTCGGACTTTTTCCAGTGCCCGGGCCAGAAACTTGTACATCGAATTTTGCTGCAGAAGCTTCCCCGCTTCCTTGATTTTCAACCCCTTGAAGTAAACCAGCTGGATGGCCATGCTTTCCCGGGCCGATAAACAGGCCAGCGCCCGCTGCAGCTCATGCTCCAGTTTTTCGCGCGCCTGCCGCCGTTCGGCCTCGGCCATTTCATGTTCCGGGGTGGCGGTCTCGGCCACATGTTTCAGGAAAGCCGGGACGGCATCGTAGGAAACCACCCTGATTTTTTTCAGGCGAAAATCCCGCCCGTATTTCGCCCTCAAAAAATCGATGGCCAGGCGGCGCGCGACGACCGTCAGCCAGGTGGAAACTTTGGCGTTGCCTTCAAAGCGGCGCAGCCGCGCAAAACGATCCTCGCGCAATTTTTCAAGGATATGGATAAAAGCGGCCATTTTTTCGTCTTGATCGTCGCAATACTTTCCGATCGCCCCGAAAATATAGTTGGCATATTTCAAGATAAATTTCTGCCAGCCGGTCGCGTCGCCGCTGATTACGGTCTGAAGCAGATAGGAATCGTTGCCGAAAAGCCCATTCATTACCTGCTCTATTACCAGTAAAGCGCCGAAGTTGTCAAGTTCCAAGGTTGCCGCCGCGGCATTTCCATGGTTGACAAGGATATTTCCCATTCTCAATGTCATTGTGACTCCAGGCCAATTTCCGATCAATTAGACGGATTTAAAGAACAATTTTCCGCGCCGTGCGCCGATTTTTGTTGACTTTAAAAAGATTTTTTTTGATAATCAAATTTACCAAACAATGAGGAGATGACATGGAATACGCGGAAATCGGAATCATCGGCGGCAGCGGCTTTTATGACCTGGAGGGCATGGAGGACGTTCATGCCGTCAAGCTGAAAACACCCTTTGGAGCTCCGACCGAAAAACTCATGCTCGGCCGGCTGCGCAACCGCTCGGTGGCCTTCCTATCCCGGCACGGCCACGGCCATTTCCTGAATCCCTCCGAGGTCAATTACCGGGCCAACCTCTACGCCATGAAAATGCTCAAGGTGGAGTATCTGTTTTCCATCACCGCCGTCGGTTCGCTGAAAGAGGAACTGCGGCCGGGCGAACTGGTGATTCCCGACCAGTATGTCGACCTGACCTATAAAAGGGCGAAAACATTTTTTGAAAACGGCATGGTCGCCCATGTGACTTTTGCCGACCCCACCTGCCGCTCTCTGGGCCAGTTGGCCCACCGTTTGGCCGGGGAATCGGGCCTGACCGCCCACCTGGGCGGGACCTACTGCAATATGGAAGGCCCGCAATTTTCCAGTCGGGCCGAGTCCCTGGCCTACCGGCAGATGGGATATTCGCTGATCGGCATGACCCAGGCCGTGGAAGCCAAGCTGGCCCGGGAACTGGAAATGTGCTTTTTGCCCCTGGCCCTGGTCACCGACTACGATTGCTGGCATCAAAGTGAGGAATCGGTCAGTGTGGAAATGGTCATCGCCAATCTGAACCAGGCGGTGGCCGGCGTCAAGAAACTGCTGCCGCTGATCATCGCCGCCATTCCGGAAAAAAGAGAATCGTGCCCCTGCGCCGACGCCCTGGCCACATCGATCATCACCGCGCCGGCGCTAATCCCGGAAAAAACCTATAAAAAACTGGAGATCATCATCGGCAAATACATCCCGTCACGCATATGAGGCAGCCATGGCAAAACCCTCAAAACTAATCCTGGTCATCAACCCCGGCAACACGTCGACCAAGGTCGCCGTGTATGACGGGACCACGCCCCGGTGCGTCGAATCGATCAAGCATTCGGACGAAGAGCTCGCCCGCTTCGCCGACATCAATGCGCAAAAGGATTTCCGCACCGGGCTGATCTACGACTTTCTGCAGAAAAAAGCCATCGCCACGGACGAGATCCTGGCCGTGGCCGCCCGCGGCGGCCTGCTCAAGCCCCTGGCCAGCGGCACCTATACCGTCAACCCGGCCATGATCGGCGACCTGATCGAGGCCCGCAAAGGCACGCACGCTTCCAACCTGGCCGCCCAGATCGGCTATGCCATCGCCGAAAAATTGGGCGTCTCGTGTTATATCGTGGATCCCGTTTCGGTGGACGAGGCCGAACCCCTGGCCCGATACTCCGGCCATCGCCTGTTCAGCCGGGTCATGCTCACCCACGCCCTGAACATGAAGGCCGTGGCCAAACGCTTTTGCCGCGAAAAAAAACTGGACTATCAGCGCGTTACGCTGCTGGTCATCCACCTGGGAACGGGAAATTCATTGTCCATTCACCAGAACGGGCGCATGGTGGATGCCGTCAACCCCGCCGAGGAGGGGGCTTTCTCGGCCGACCGCTGCGGCGGACTGCCCACACTGCAGATTGCGCGCTATATCGTTGAAAACAGACTGGCATTCAAAGATTTCGAAAAAATGGTTTTCGGATCTGGCGGCCTGTTTTCCTACCTGGGCAGCAAGGATTTTCTCAAAATCAAGGACGACTACCTTCAGGGCGATGCGGAAACCGTGGAGGTCGTGCAGGCCATGGCCTACCAGGTGGCCAAGGAGGCGGGCGCCTTGAGCACGGTGGTCAACGGCAAGGTAGACGCCATCCTGATCACCGGCGGCATCGCTTTCAATGACTTTTTCATTGAGTTGATCCGCCAGCGTATCCAGTTCATCGCCCCGGTTCACGTTTTTGCCGGCGAAGATGAAATGCAAGCCCTGGCTGAAGGAGTGTTGCGGGTGTTGAGCGGGGAAGAAACAGCCAAAACCTATTAAGCGTCAACCATGACAAAAAAATTATTCATGAATGGCATGGAAAGGGTAAAGCCATGATCGGGGATGAACGCCTGAATCCGAGCTCGACCGCTACGGAAAAGCAGATAGCCGTTCTGGAGCGAAAAATAGATGAGTTGAAACAGAAATACATCCTTTTTTTTTCCGGGGAAACCAAACAACCGCCGGAGCAGGAAAGGGAGGAAACCGAAAAAGCCGTCAGGAAATTGATTTATGGCGGTGCCAAATCGGCCAAGATGAGCATGATCATCCAGAACCTGGCGGCACGATTCAGCCTATACAACAACTTGTGGCTGAAACAGCTCAATGAAATGGAATTCGGTGTCTCCCGGCTGCGGAAAAAGAATGTTGCCACACAGCCGCCATACAAATCCCAGCCACAATCCAAAAAAGACACGGGCCCGCAGGAAGTTTTTTTGAGCCTGAATGATGAGGGCAGCTTTGAGAATTTTTTTGCGACTTACCAGCAATTGCTGCCACAAACAAAGCGGGCGGACCTGGACAAAGAGGAGGTCATCAACAGTGTAAAAAGCAAATTGGTGACCCATAACCTGGTCGAAACCAAGGTCAGCGTCACCTTGCAAAACGGCAAGCCGAACATCACCTTTAAGGAATAGAAGAACAATCAGGCAATATGTTGGGGTTTGATTAATCAAACCCCTGCAGCCCGGTCACATACCCGAGATTCAATGCGTATACAGGTAGCGCTTGATCTTGTGCGTAGCGGTTTTTTCAAAAGGTTCTTTGTGTTCGACGAAACGGACGATCTGTGCGAAAGCGGATAATTGCGGATTGACGGCAATTTTCAGCTTTTCCAGTAATTGTTCGATATAGGCCAGTTTTTGCTTTTCACTTTCACCCTTGGTTTCTTCGTCGATCAAATCGTAATCCAGGTATACCCAGGCTTCCAGCTGTCCCTTGTTTTCCATGACCAATGATTCGGCGACATGAATGTAGCCGTTGATCTTGTCTTCAATGGCTTCGGGATAGATGTTTTCACCGTTGGCCATGAGAATAATATTCTTGCAGCGGCCGCGGATGTTCAGGTTGCCGAACTTGTCAAAACTCCCCAGGTCGCCGGTACGCAGCCAGCCCTGTTCATCGATCACGTCCCGGGTCATGGCCGAATTCTTGTAATACCCTTTCATGATGTTGGCGCCGCGGGCGACTATTTCGCCGATCCCGCTGCGGGGATCGGGATCGACGATTTTAATTTCCACTCCCGGGATCGGCTTCCCCGTCGATCCCACGGTGATGGTCGCATCTCCCCAGGGGCCGCCGGCCAGGAGCGGAGCCGACTCGGTGAGCCCATAGCCGATCAGGTAGGGGAACCCCGATTTTTTTAAAAATATTTCCGCATCGTGGTTGATGGCTGCTCCGCCAATGGCCATGATCTGGAGGTCGCCGCCGAAGAAATCGATCAGCTTGTTCCTGATTTTTTTATATATTTTCATTTTGATGCCGGGAACTTTGGCAATGGCTTTTATAAAGAAGCTCTTTTCAAAAGCGGCCAGTACTTTTTTCTTGTAAATTTTTTCCATGATCAAGGGGACGGCGGCGATGATGGTGGGCTTTTCGTGCCGGCATATTTTTTCCAGCACGCTGGGAGTCGGGGTCTTTCCGGCATAAACGACCCGTGCGCCCTTGAGCAGCGGGAATAGAAAACCCAAGGTGAATTCATACGTATGCGAGAGCGGTAAAACGGATAAAAACGTCCAGTCGGGACGGACGGCTATCAGCGTATCGGCGGCCAGCACATTGGCGATGAAATTTTTGTGGGTCAGCATCACCGCCTTGGAATGGCCCGAAGTTCCCGATGTGTAGATGATCGAGGCGATGTCGTCTTCGTTGATGTCGGCTGATTTCATGCCGATTTTATCGGGGATCTGGCGGAAAAATTTCAGCGCTTTTTCAATAAATGTGGAAAAAGTTTCCACCGGCAGCCAATCGCTCTCAGCCTTAAAATCATCCAGAGTAATCACGGCCTGCAATTTATGCTCACTCAAACCCATGACTTTTTCCAATTGTTTCTGGGTGGTGAACAGGATTTTGGCTTCGGAGTCATTCAGGACATGGTGGACGTCAGTTTCGGAAAAATCAGGCAAAATCGGCACCACGATGGCCCCGCACTGCACGGTGGCAAAGTAGGCGATCCCCCAGTTGGGGGAATTTTCACCCAGAATGGCTATTTTATCACCCTTGATCACGCCCTGTTTTTTAAGAATACCGGCAATGCTGACTACGAACTCGTGAAAATCACCGTAGGTCAGGGGCTTTTCAAAAGCCATGCCCAGGGCGGGACGATCATGGAAATGTTTCACGCTGGCTTCCAGCATGCCGGTCAAGGTAAATTGCGTTAACTTGGATTCGGTTTGCATACTCTAAATATAGCAAAAAAAACAGAAAAATCAAACAAGCCGGGCGGCGTACAGGCAAAAAAGTCCGAAAAAAATTTTTTTCAGTTTAAGCTTGACTTTATTTTTTTTATCTGCTAAATTATCACTTTCATCGAGGAGGTCTGTCATGAGCGTTGATATTGGTGCCAGCAAATCTAAATCCGAACCAAACGTCGTCCCTTTATGCGATATTTTGCTCGTTCTATTGATCATTTTCATGGTCATCACCCCGGTCCTGCAAAAAGGGATCGATATCAAGCTGCCGGAGACCTCAGCCGCTGATGAAGGGGGTGGTGGTCCGTCCAACGCCATTGTCCTGACCATGGAAAGAGACAGAACGATAAAATTAAACCAGGATGTCATCGAATTAAATTTATTGGAAAGCAGACTCCGTGATATGTATCAAATCCGTCAAGATAAGACCATTTTTATCCGCGCCGATGAATCCCTGCCATATCAGGATGTACTGCGGATCATCGATATCGCCAAAGGCGCGGGAATTGAAACTCTTGGCGTCATTCCCGAACGCTACACGACCGACAACTAGGTTATTTCAAGCGCTTTTTCAAGCAATCCCTGCCGCTGCCTGCCAGCAGTTGAAAAAAGTCTGCAAAAGAGTTAAAATAAGGTTCTGGAGGTTGGCACAATGAAGCTCAAAGAAGAAAAAGAATTGCAGACGATCACTGCAGAATATGAAAAAGCGCTGCAGTTATTTCATAAAAAAAGTTATCACAAAGCCGAGACTGCTTTTAAGCAGATCATTGATACTTACAAGGATTCTGAGTTTTACAGCGTGCTGGAAATTCAAACCCGCGTCAAAGTCCATTATGCCATTACCCAATCCCAATTGCGTCCGGCGACGGTCACATTGGAAACCATGCAGGATTATATTTGGGAAGGGGTGTATCAACTGAATGCCGGAAACACGGACAAAGCCCTGGAGTTATTCAATCACGCTGAAAAGGAAAATCAGAAGGATGCCTATTTATATTTTCTCATGGCCGTTGTCTACATGAAAAAAGAGGATACAGCCAACTCCCTGCGTTACGTGGATAAGTGCCTGAAAAAGGATGCCGCTTATAAAGTCATTGTGTACAATGAACCCGACTTTGAATCGCTGTTGCAAGATCAGGATTTTTTAAATCTCGTGGAATGATTGCCGCGGTAGTTGATTGTTCCAGGCCCGCAGTCAATAAATTTTATTTTCGTGATCGCGATTGCGAATTCTGGCTGGCCCGTTTTTTTTCATTCTGTTCTTTTTCGCCTCTGCCTTATTACGGGAATGATTTTGATTTCATTTTCATATTTGCTGCGGACATATTTCCGCTGGGCTCAGAAAGCGCCCGGCGCGAACTCCGGCGCTGGCTGCGTGTCCAGGATCGTTCAACTGCCTGGTTGGCCGCCCCGGAGAGCAGGCCTTTTTTCATCGCCACCAGGACTTTTCTTAGCCAGCAGAAAATCGCTTTGAAACCCGGTATTTTCAGGCGTCTTCAATCCGCAAAAAAAACCGGCTCCCTGGCTTTAAGGCATCCCTTCCCTGTCTGGCACCCGGCCGCCGAGTCGAGGCAAATTGAAAACGCCGTGCTGGACCTGCAGATCAGTCATTTGCACAAACATGGGGTGCAGATCGAAGATGGCGGTTGTTTTTACATGGACGGCCTTGTGCCCGTCGGAAAAAACTCGCGTATCGGATCGGGGGTGGTGATCAAGGGTGATTCCAGGATCGGCAAAAATGTCTCGATATATCCGCATTGTTTTATTGAGAATTCGCATGTCGGAGACAACTGCCTGCTGCTGCCCGGGACCGTTATCCGCGACTCCATCGTGGGAAAAGGCGTTCAGCTTGGTCCTTATTGTCACTTGCGCAATGGTGCGCTTGTGAAAAACGGGGCAAAAATCGGCAATTTCGTGGAAATAAAAAAAAGCGTTCTTGGCCGTGGCTCCAAGACTATGCATTTGTCCTATATCGGCGATGCCCGCGTGGGCCACCAGGTTAATATCGGTGCCGGCACCATCACCTGCAACTATGACGGTGAAAAAAAGAACCCCACCACCATCGGCGACAATGTATTCATTGGCTCGGGCACGGAACTGGTCGCTCCGGTCACGGTCCACAACAACAGCTATGTCGCCGCCGGGTCCACCATCACCGAGGATGTCCCCCGAAACGCGCTGGCTGTCGCCCGCCAGCGCCAAAGAAATATTGCCGACTGGGTTTTACGTAAAAGAAAGAAGAAATCTTAATTTCCCCAGCCGGCACAGACCGATCAGATCCGCCAGGATAGGCGGATGATCGGTGCTGCCCTTTTGGGTGCTTCGCAAAAGAAAAAAGAAGACTGCCAAGTAACTCTGCCCCGTATTTTTTAAAGAGTTCCCCCGGGGAGAGATCTCGTGTTGGCTGTGGAAATGGCGGTTGCCATTTCTTTCACGCGCAGAATTTCTTCGCCGCTGAATCCCGATTTCTGGTAAAGAAAATAGGTTTTGTTCGTCTGCAGCAGGTCTAACGGTTTCGTTAGCACTCCCCGCTGCTGTAAAGTGAAAAAATCAGCCGTTCCGGGCACAGGCGAAAAAACCGCCAAATGCGGCACCAGTCCCAAATCCCTGATGAAAGCCAGGGAGATTTCCATGTCGCGTATGGTCTGGCCCGGATAGCCGAAGAGCAGATAAGCCCCCAGCTGGCCGCGATGATAACCGGCCCGTTCCAGGTTGCTGACCGCGTCTTCCATTTGCTTCTTTTTAACTTTGCCGTCGCTGCGCCGCAAAATATCTGCGCTCAGCGACTCGAAACTCAGGCGCAAGGTGGAAAAACCGGCGGCGTGCATGACGGCTGCGATTTCAGGATCGATCTCGCGGGCATGCAAGCCATTGGGGGTATGAAAGCGCAGCCGGGTTTTTCCATTCCGGGCCAGGCGGGAAAAAACCGGCAGGAAACGTTTCTTTTTGTTGATCAGCAGGGCATCGTCAAAAATAATGAAATGGCTACTGTGAAAATCTTGGCGACGCTGTTCGATCTCGGCCAGGATGTCATCGGGGCGGCGCTCGCTGAAGATGGGATTCAGCAAGCGTGAGGCGCAGTAGTGGCAATGCAGGGGACAGCCGCGTGCGGTTAGCAAGGGGACATATTCCTGAGTTCCGGCGAGATCCAGGGCCGGAAAGGGAAAATCAACCGGGGCGCTAAAATCCTCCCCGACGGATACACTGGCGCCGAGATTGCTCAGAAAATGCAGCACGGCCATCTCACCGTAGCCCTGTACATATAGATCGACCGGCACTGCCGACCGTGCCTCATTCGGAGCCAGGCTTGGCAGAACACCGCCCAGGACGATCTTGGCGCGCGGAAATCTTTGTTTTAATAATTTTAGAGTGAATTGCAGCCCTTCCAGCCAATAGGTCATCAACGAAGTGACCAGGATCACATCCATATCAGGCCAGGCCGTGATCTTCTCTTGAAAAAGCTCCACGGGAATGCCGTAGCGGCAATAATTCCGCGGCACACTTTGATAAAGCGGGGGTTTTTGCAGAAATTCGCGCTGGTACTTGCCGCGGCCGTCGGCGCGGCCGTGAATTTCCATGCCCTCCTGGAAACGGTCCAGCGCATCCAGCCAGTATATTTCGACGTTGCTGTGACGGCGGACGGCGGCCGCCAGGTAGTACAGTCCCAAGCGGACGCAGCCACAGGTCATAGGCACTGAAATCGCTGATGTAGGGATTGACGAAAAGAACCTTCATCGGCAGGCGACGACCACCCGGGCAATGCCGCTGTAATCGCGGATGGTTTCTCTTTCCCGAAGCCGCGCGGATTTCAAGAAACCCCGAACCGCTCCCAATTGCCCGCGGCCGATTTCAAGCAGCAGATATCCGCAAGGCGTCAGATGCTGCGGAGCGCCGGCAATGATTCTGGCCAACACTTCCGTACCGGCTGGCCCGGCCAGCAATGCGGCTTCAGGTTCAAAAAGCTTGATACCGGCAGGCGATTCGTGCCATTCCTTGCGGGAGAGATAGGGCGGATTGGCGATGATCATGTCGAAAGGTTTGCTTTTTTGGGGGAAAAGATCGGCGGCCATGACGCGGATCCTTTTTTGCAACCCGAAGCGGGCAATGTTTTTTTTCAACACCCTGAGGGCCGGACGGCTCCTGTCGACAGCCGTAACTTGGGCCGCTGATTTCAAGGCCATGATGACGGATATATTGCCACTGCCGGCTCCGATGTCCAGCATGCGTATCGGCTCACCGCCAACGAGATCCAGGGACTTCTCCACCAGCAGTTCCGTTTCCGGGCGCGGGATCAGCACGGCGGGATTCACGTAGAAAACCTCACCGAAAAATTCCTTTTCCCTTAAAATGTACGCCAAGGGCTCATGGGCGAGCAGACGCGCGAAATGCCTCCTGAATTTCCTGAGTCCGGCCGCGTCGCGCACGGGCTGGTTTTTTCTTATCCAGAATTGGCTGCGGTTGATACGAAAGGCTTTTTCGATCAAGGTTTCGATCGCCGTGGACAATTCCCCGCTTTTCAATTGTTGAAGGTGGACGGCAAAGAGCTCGGAATAAAGCACTAGGCGATCAGGCTGCTGATTTTTTGCTCGATCAAGGCGCGGATATGGCTTTCGCTCAACTCAGCCACCAGGTCTTCCAGGTCGCCGTCGATAATAGAACCGATGTTGAAGTTGCGCCCGCTGACGCGATGGTCGGTCACGCGGCTCTGGGGGAAATTGTAGGTGCGAATTTTTTCCGAACGCTCGCCTGAGCCGACCTGCGATTTCCGGCTTGAAGCGATGCTTTCGTTCTGCTTGTTTTTTTCATGCTCGAAAAGCCTGGCTTTCAGGACCTTGATGGCCTTTTCCTTGTTTTTATGCTGCGATTTTTCATCCTGGCAGGTAACCACGATGCCGGTTGGGAAATGGGTAATGCGGATGGCCGATTCGGTCTTGTTCACGTGCTGGCCGCCGGGGCCTGAAGCGGCATAGGTATCGATGCGGATGTCCTTGGGATTAAAATCAACTTCCACGTCTTCGACTTCCGGCAATACGGCCACAGTCACCGTCGACGTATGGATGCGCCCCGAGGCTTCCGTCTCGGGGACGCGCTGCACGCGGTGAACACCGCTTTCGAATTTCAGGAACTTGTTTACTTCCGAGCCCTTGACATAGAGGATGACTTCCTTGATGCCGCCGATGCCGGAAATTGCATTGGAGATAATCTCGGCCTGCCATTTTTTTCTTTCCGCCACTCGCATGTACATGCGCAGCAGATCGCTGGCGAAAAGTGAGGCTTCATCGCCACCGGCGCCGGCCCGGATTTCAAGAAAAGCGTTGCGGCTGTCTTCCCTCTGGTTCGAAACCATGAGCACTTCGACTTCGCCGATCAGCGTGTCCCTTTCCCGGTTCAGAACGGCTTGTTCTTCCCGAACCAAGTCTTTCATTTCATTGTCTTCGGCCGTGGCCAGCATGGCCTCGGCGTCGTCCAGGCGCTGCCGGATTTTGCGCAGGTGATGGTATTTTCCCTCCAGGGGCTTGAGGGCGAACAATTCCCTGGAAAGTTCGCGGAATTTTTTTTGCTGGTGGACGGTTTCGCTTAAACTCAGATCAGCGCTGATCTGTTCATACCGGGAATGGATTTTTTCGAGGTAGGAAAATATTTTTTCACTGTTCCTTGTATCCATACTTCTTCTTGAACTTCTCTATTCTGCCTTCGGTATCGATATATTTCTGCTTGCCGGTAAAAAACGGGTGGCAGGCGGAACAGATTTCTACTTCGATCTTGGCCATGGTGGAACGGGTTTTGAAGGTATTGCCGCAGGCGCAAATCACAGTGCATTCCATATATTTGGGATGAATATCTTTTTTCATACTTCCTCCAAAACGAAATATTAACATTATTTGCCCGTGTTTGTCAACCTTGCCTGGACTCCGGGGAGTTCCAAACTTCTTTCTTCAATGCCACGTTCTCAATATTGCTTTAAAAGCTTGCTTTCAAGATCAGCGCCAATAGTAGTGCCAGGAATAGCTGAGAACCTGCTTTTCCCCGGGGGCTAGGGAAATCTTCCAGCTGATGCGGGCGATACCGTTGAAATGGCTCCACCACGAGGGCCAGGAGTACCAGCTCCACCAATGGGGACGGGGCGCGCCCGTGGAGACGGAATCCTCCAGGGAGTTCACTTTCTCGATTTTGCCATTGAAGTTGGCCGAGTCGGTGTTGCCCAGAACATGACGCACCACCTCCACGTCGATGCGTTCTTTCTTGCGGTTGGTGAGGGTGAGGGTGCCCTCCAGTTCCACCTTGAAGTAGTCCGAACCATTCCAGCGAACTGCATTGGGCGTCCGTTTGACTTCTTTTTCCTGTTTCTTGATCAATATGTCCACGGCGGTCGTCACATCGAGGTCCACGATAGCGCCAGTGGGGGTATATTTCATCATGGATTGGGCGATCAGGCGCCCCTGGGAGGTAATCAGCGCCGGAGCGGTAGTGAAAGGATGCGGGCCGGGATTCGAGAAACGGACCCCATGCTGAACCTTGGGGGCAGCCAGCAGCCTGGTCAGCTCGGCCTGGCGGCTGTCGTCAAAACTGCTGAAAGATTCGCGTGGAGGAGCGACCGGGACCTCCAGGCGGTAGCGGTCCTGGTATTTTAATGCGACCTCCGCCACGGGGACGACCATGCGCTCACCCTTGCGCAACGTGACGTGGCTGATGGCAAAGATGTAAAGATCGGCTTCCCTTTCAGCGCCGGTGACCTCGGGATCGGCTTCTGGCACCGATTCTGCCCCGACCATATTGGGAGCGGCCACTTGGGTCATGATGGCGTTGGAAAAAGCAAAGTTGGTCTGCGAGCGCGACTGCAGGCGGGGAGCCAGCATGGCTGTCTCTTTCTGAAGGGCGATGGGATCGACCAGGTCAGCGAAAACGAAATTCGGCACGCCGACCACGAGGTTCACGGATGCGTCCTCGAGGTCGGTCAGGTCGTTTACGAGCGTGGCCTGGAGCTTCAGTGTGCCTCCGCCGCTGGCATCCAGTTCGATCCGGTATGCGGGGATCCAACGGAGGCCCCGCTGGAGGTAGACCAAACCGACCGCGGCCTCCTTCTCGGGCCGGTGCCGGTTCCAGTCGAATTTGAGCGTGAGCAGATTGCGAAATTCTTCCCGTTCCAGCGTGGGCCGGTGATCGGAAATGAACGTGATATCCTGGATGCGTGCGATGTCAACCACTTTCACTCCGTCCTGGGTTTTGAGCAGGACAACGCCGCCTTTTTCCGGCAGCGTGGGTTCGGCCCCCGGTGCGGCCATGGCCTCGAGCTCCTGCCCACTGCGCTCGGGAATGTTCAGAATGGCAGCCTGGTATTTCAACCCGCCGCTTTCCGTGATGTTGACGCGGGCGCCCGGGTTTGCTTCCAGCAGCTCACGCAGGCTCAAAGCGGTCCTATTCACTAAAACCCGCCGCTGACCGGCAATGACGGCTGTCAGCTTCGCTTCCCTGGAAGTGCTGTACGGCCAGAAGGTGCCGAGAACCGGTGCGGGCAAGTAGTCTATCTGAACGTTTCCAGCATTGTCCACGGGAAGTTTCCCCTCATGCAGCACAAAGGCGTGACCGTCCTTGAAGATGGTCACCTCTTTGACCGGCATGCGCCCGAGGGCGCTCAGTGGAGCGGGTTTCTCCGCCGCCAGAACCGGATGGGCAAGTACGAGCAGGACAAACCAATACGGCAATGTTTTTTTCATAGTGCACCTCACCTTTTTTCCATGGTTGGAATTTTAAGGGCATTGTCATGAAATTGCAATAACCGCGTTGTTTATGTTTGAAAAAAAACAGAAAAGAATGATCCCATTCACATTTCCGGTTACATCCACGTCCACCGCGCCGCTGTGGGTTCGAAAAAAGTTGCTTTTATGACGACAATGACTTACAATTTTCCCCTTGATAAAAGGAGTGTACCATGAATTTCCAGGAAGATTTGCAAGCCGTCATCAACAAGAAAGAGAATGTTTTTATCAATCCCAAGCGACGCGACCTGATCAAGGCCGTTGTGAAAAACAAGGAAGCCCTGGTCAGCCGGAACGGCGCCCTGGCCACCTGGACACGCCTGGAATCGACCGGACGCAGCCCCAAAGACACCCTGACGGTCAGACATCCGGAGATCGAAGCGGAGATCGACTGGGATTCGGCCAACAATATCCCCCTGGCCCCGGAAACCTTCGCC
The DNA here is from genome assembly GCA_963770755.1 of Candidatus Aminicenantota bacterium. GTDB lineage: Bacteria > Acidobacteriota > Aminicenantia > UBA2199 > UBA2199 > UBA2199. The sequence goes on from CAVYQZ010000006.1 coordinate 136,347, forward strand.
ATGATTTTGGCTGACGCACTGGCCTGGGTCGACCGGAAAGAAAAACTATACATCACCGATCGGGTCGTGGGCGCGGACATCCGCTATGCCCTGCCGGTGCGTACGGTGAGCGACAAGGCCTTGACCGCCCTTTTCACGGTCACCATGTTTCGCCCCGTGCCCCGGGACATCGGTCGCAGCATCTACTACGACCAGCCCTTCACGTTGCTTGCCCTGCCGGCGGACAAGCTCGACAAGAAGAAATACAGCGGTCGCCTGCGCACGCTGGCCGATGGATCCGCGTCGGACATGGTCGTGGTCATGGATTTCGTAAAACGTATCGGCATCGTGATTGGTTCAGCCTATGCGGGCAGCGTCAAAAAATTGATGTTTACGGTCATGAATTACCTGCTACCCAAGTCAGGCATCCTGCCGCTGCATGCCTCGGCCAACGAGGGCCCGCATGGCGACATCGCCCTTTTCCTGGGGCTGTCGGGAACCGGCAAGACCACCCTTTCGGCCGATCCGGAACGGGCGCTGCTGGGAGACGACGAACACGGCTGGGACAAGCACGGCATCGCCAACTTCGAGTTCGGCTGCTATGCCAAGCTGATCAACCTCAACCCGGAAAAGGAACCCCAGATCTATCAGGCCATTGTTCACGAGGCCCCGTACCTCGACCATGGCGCCATCGTGGAAAACGCCATGATGTACCCGGACGGCACCTTTGATTTCAACGACTCACGTCTGATCGAAAACTCGCGCGGCTCCTACCCGCTCTCCTTCCTGCCCAACGTCAAGAAATCCTCACGCGGCAAGCATCCCCGGACCATTATTTTTTTAACTGCGGACGCCAACGGTGTTCTGCCGCCGGTTGCCAAGCTTGACCAGGACCAGGCCATGTTCTGGTTTTTAATGGGCTACACGTCAAAATTGGCCGGAACGGAAACCGGGATCGTCGAACCCGTTTCGACCTTTTCCCGTTTCTTCGGCCAGCCCTTCATGCCGCGTAATCCCAATGATTATGCGTCTTTGCTGGGCGAAAAAATAAAAAAACACGGCACGCAGGTATATCTGGTCAATACCGGCTGGAGCGGCGGGCCTTACGGCGAAGGGAAACGCATGGACATCAACATCACCCGGGCCATCATTCGGGCCGTCCTGAACGGGGAATTGGGCCGGGTGGCGTACCAGGAGGACCCAACCTTCCATATTAACATCCCCCAGTCCTGCCCCGGGGTCCCCTCCGAGATCCTGCAGCCCCGGAATACCTGGAAGGATGCCGACGCCTTCGAAAAACGGGCCCGGAAACTGGCCGCCGAATTCAGCGCCCATTTCGACAAGGTCTATGGCAACAAGAACCTTCCCGCCGCTGTTTGCCGGCAGTGCCCGGGAAAGTAGCGCCAGAAAGGCAAGAAATCAAGTAAAAAGTGAAAGGTGAAAAATGAAAAAGGAAAGCCATAGTTCGAACTTGCGTGTTTTACTATTCACTTTTCACAGATTACTTTTTACATATAGCTTTGAAAGAGCTCTAGCGGTGGCGGCCGTTCTGCCTGAATTGAGCCCGGGAGTATGAATTGAGATACAGGTCAAAATAATTTAAATTTGGATAGGCCTGGTATTTTTCATAACCAAGCCAGGCGATCATGGCGGCATTGTCGGTGCAATAAACCGGATCAGGCAAATAAAGTTTTATCCCCAAAGATAGACATTCTTGCGTAAAACGGCTGCGCAGCAATGAATTGCGGCTGACTCCGCCTGAGACAATTAATGAACGAATCGGATATTTTTTTACAGCAGCCAGCGTTTTTTTAAGTAAATAGTCGACCAGGGCACGCGAAAAAGACGACAGCAAATCAAAAAAATCCTGCGTGTCAGGCTGAATGTTCAACTTTTTAGCCTGGCGCAATACCGCCGATTTGTAACCGGAAAATGAAAAGTCATCGCCACCGTCACTCATGCGTGGCATGGAAAAGGCAAAACGACCAGAATCACCCTTGGCATACAAACCATCCAGCAGTGGCCCGCCCGGATATCCCAAGCCAAAATACTTGGCAATCTTATCCATTATTTCCCCGGCGGCATCATCCCTGGTCTTGGCAACTATCTGGCTATCGAATTTATCTTTTTGATAAAAAAGCGAAGTGTGCCCCCCCGATACCACCAGTGCCAACAGCGGATATTTAATTCCCGTATGAGTGATGAAAGGCGCTTCAATATGGGCCGCGATATGATCCACTGCTACCAAAGGAAACTTCTGAACCAAAGCCAGCCCCTTGGCAAAAGCCAGCCCGATGAGCAGTGATCCGATCAGCCCCGGCCCCTGAGTCAAAGCCAACAGATCGACATCCTTCATTCCGATCCCGGCTTGCTGCAATGCCTGGCGGGTCAGGAGGTCGATCACTTCGTAATGAGTCCTGGCCGCTATTTCCGGGACAATGCCGCCGTAAGGCGAATGCAGCGGGGTTTGCGATTTGATCGACTCGGACAAAACCGCGTTTTTATCGCCCCGTTCCACAATGGCGACTGCGGTTTCGTCGCACGAAGATTCAATGCCTAAGACAAGCAAAGCGCAGTTCCTTGCCTTTACTTGATATCCATCAATTTGGATATTTTTGTCCAGGCCTGTTTGCGAAATGTTTCGTACTGGTTGATATCGTTCTGGGCGCGGCTGGCTATGTACTTGAGCAGGGATTCCGTTTCTCCCGTTAAATCATCCATAATGGAAATCATTTCCAGGAATGTTCCGCGGTCTTCCTGGGTGATTGAAAAGTCGGTCAATTCCTTGACTATTTTTCTGGACGTTTTTAAAAATGACAGATTGGTGTTCAGCAGGGACTTGGCGTCATCGGGTGAATAGATATTTTGGGTCCAGATATCGGCGATCATACCGATATTTAAATACGTTTGATAGAGAAAAGCGGCTCCGAAATTACCCATGCTGAAGAACATTTTTTCTTCAAGTTTCGAGCTGTAGGAAAAAAGAGAGACGGCCAATAGCGGAATCAGGACAATCAAGGCGATCTTTTTTTTCATGTTTCCTCCATGTCGGCTATCATAACAAATGCCCGTTCATTTCTCAACCGCTCCATGGGCTTTATCGGCACTCCAATCGATGCTGGAGGAGTTGAATTCAGGTTGGCACCGGCCGGGGGACTGACTTACCAATCACGGTAGTAGGTGCCGTCCAGAGCTTTTTTATTGGAATCGCAGTAGACATCCCAGACGTTTTGCCCGCCCCAGTTTCTGGAATCGAACTTGTCCTGGAAGGAGCGCAGCCCCCATTCATAGGTGGAGTTGACGGGATCGTAGGGGATCCGCCGCAAAAACTTGGCTATCCGTGATTTGCTTTTTTTGTCTTTATAGGTAACACCCTTGACCAGATCTGCCAGTTTTTCCGGATAGCCGTATGTGTCTTCGTCCGTATCAATCTTGTTTTCCTCACAGAATTTTCTATAGTCATCGATGGCCGTACGCATCATGCGCAAGGCCCGTCGCAATTCAATTTCTTTTTCGCGCTGGAATGCATTGTGCGCCAGGGGAATAGCGGCTGCGGCTAGTACGGCGATGATCAGGGTGACTGTAATGACTTCGACCAAAGTGAAGCCGCGGTATTGACGAGTTGCTTTTAAAACTTCCGTGTACTTGGGCACAGGCTGCTGTTCAGTGCGCCGCGTCATTTTCACCCCTGCCCGGCAAACTCACCGTGACCGAGGGTTCAATGTTCCTCGGGACTCGAATTGTTTTCCAGTGCCTTGTGACTCAGTTTCATTTTATTGTCCCGGTCCAGCGCCAGCAGTTTGACATCGATCATCTGCCCCAGCTTGAATTCCTGGTGAACATCACGGATACGGCGGTGGGAAATTTCCGACACGTGCAGCAAACCGGTCACGCCGGGCATGATCTCGACGAACAACCCGTAATCCTCAATGCGATTGATTTTTCCGTTGTATACTTTGTTGACTTCCGGTGAGCTGGTCATGGCTTCGATACGGGCGATCACCCTTTCTCCGATTTCCCGGTTGGCCGCGGCGACGGAAACCTTGCCGTCGTCCTCGGCATTGATCTTGACGTTAAACGTAGCCACGAGCTCTTTGATGTTCTTGCCGCCCGGGCCGATCAAATCCCTGATCTTGTCGACGGGTATATACATGGTCAAAATTACCGGGGCATATTCGGAAAGTTTTTCCGAAGGGGCGGGGATGGCCGCCTTCATTTTGCCGAGAATGAACAAATAAGCCTTGCGGGCGTCATCGATGGTCCGACGAATAATTTCATCGGTCAAGCCGTTGATCTTGATGTCCAGCTGTATGGCGGTGATGCCTTTTTCAGTTCCGGCCACCTTGAAATCCATGTCGCCAAAATGGTCTTCGTAACCGGCAATGTCGGTTAAAACCGCGAAGTCATCGCCTTCTTTGACCAAACCCATGGCGATCCCGGCCACCGGAGCCTGGATGGGCACGCCGGCGTTCATCAGGGCCAGTGTGCCGCCGCAGACCGTGGCCATCGAAGAAGAACCGTTGGATTCCAAGATGTCGGAAACTACGCGGATCGTGTAGGGGAAATCCTCACTGCTGGGGATGACTTTACTGATGGCTTTTTCAGCCAGGTTGCCATGGCCGATTTCGCGGCGCCCAGCCCCGCGCAGAAAACTGACTTCGCCTACGGAAAAAGGCGGAAAATTATAGTGCAGCATGAATTTTTTTGTGGATTCGTCACCGTTGAGATTGTCCAGCCTTTGCGCATCGTCCTCGGAACCCAAAGTCACGGTCGACAGGGATTGGGTTTCACCCCGGGTGAACACGGCCGAGCCATGAACCCTGGGCAACACTCCCAATTCGATGGTAATGGGCCGGATTTCATCGAAATTTCGCTGGTCGGTCCGTTTTTTCCCCTGCAGCAGGGTGGAACGGAAAATTTGTGTTTCGACTTTTTCAAAGGCGGCCTTGATTTTGGCAATCACCGTTTCATCCTCTTCGCCTTGAAGGATTTCGTCCTTGATGGCCTTGATTTTCAGATGACGCAACACCCGATCCTGGGTAAAAATGGCGTCCCGGATCGGAGTAGAAAATTTGCTGCGGATGTCCTCGACCAAGGCAGCCGCCTCGGGTTTGGCCGGCACAACCATTTTATCGGGATTAATGAGCTCTTTTTGCGCCTGGCAGATGCGAGCGATGACTTCCTTGGCCCGGCGCAAGCCTTCCATAAATACGTCTTCACTGAATTCATTGCCGCTGGCTTCCAGCATGACCACTTCCTGTTCGGTTCCGGCCACCATGAGGACCATGGCCAGTTCTTTCAGGGAATTCTGGCCCGGATTGATTGTATATTGCCCCTCTTTCCAGCCGATTTTAACCGCTCCCAGAGGCGTATGGAAGGGGATTGTGGAGGACAGCAGCGAAGCGGAAGCGCCGATGATGCCCAACGCGTCATAGTCGATACTGAAATCGGCTGAAAGCAACAAGGCGATCACCTGGGTGTCATGGTTGTAATTTTCGGCAAAAAGCGGCCGGATAGGCCGATCGATCAGCCGGGAAAGGAGAATTTCTTTTTCAGACGGCCTGCCTTCCCGCTTAAAAAAACCTCCGGGAATTTTACCGGCGGCATAAGTGTTCTCCCGAAAATCGACCATCAGCGGCAAGAAATCCTGAGCGGCTTTTGCTTCTTCCCTCATGTTGGCGGTTACCAGGAGCATATTGTCCTTATAGGTGATCAAGGCTGAACCGTTTGACTGGCGTGCCCAGCGGTGAATGTCGATTTTTATTGCAGAACCGTCAATTTCTATTTCAATAGTTTTTTGCATATATCTCTCCTGAATGGATTTACTTTCTCAGCTCAAGTTCCTGAATTATTTTTAAATATTTTTCATAATTGGTTCTACGCAAATAATTCAACAGTTTTTTTCTGGTGGAAACCATTGTCAACAATCCTTTCCGGGAATGGTTGTCTTTTTTGTGGGTTTTAAAATGCTCGGTCAAATGGCGGATTCTTTCAGTTAAAATGGACACCTGAACTTCGGATGAACCGGTATCTTTGCTGTTTATCTGAAATTGCCCGATTAATTTCTGCTTGCCTTCCTTGGTAATGCTCAAAATATCCTCCTTTCATTTCAACGAATTTAGCCTATATTTTATCAGAAAAGTATCCCCTTGTAAACTATTCCCTAAAAATTAGCGGGTTCCGGTTTTATTTCACTAAAAAATCGCTGAATTCAATGTGATGCTTTTCCAGGGTGGAACCCAACACCTTGTTGACCCGTGAAAGGGCCAGGTTGTAGTCGATCAGGGATTTCAATTCCGCGATCAGGGCGTTTGAAAAATCGCGCTGGTACTGCAAAACCAGGTAGTTGGTCGAAAGGCCGACGGCCAGTTTTTTCTGCTCGGCCGACAGTTTTTGTTCGGCCAGCTCCTTGGAAATGCGATTGGCTTCAACTATTTTCAGGTTGGTTTCCAGGTCCATGACTATTTGCTTCACTTCGGAATAAATTGTGCTTTCAATTTTTTTCAGCTGCAGCAGGGATTGCCTTAAATTCAATTTGGCTTGCGCCATATCGGCGCGGGCCGAAGTGTTCAGCACCGGAATGGACAATTGCAAGCCAATGGAGAAATTGCGGTAGGTGTTTTTCCAGGCTTCCGAAAGGGAATCGTTGAATCCGCCCTTGACGGTATCGATTATTTTGGAATCGGGCAGCAGGGGGTTGCCGTCCCAAATCAACTGGTCGCCGCTCAATCCCGATGTGTAATAGGTTGCTGCAAGCTCAAGATCGGGCAGCAGCTGGTTGCGGAAATAGCGGACATCGATGTTTTTATTTTTTAAATCAATGCGCACCTGTTCGATATCGGGTCGCTTCTCGAGCGCTTCGAGCAGGAACTCGTCAAAATCAGCGGTCATCGGGACAAACAGGGGCTTGTCCTGGGGGATAATGGTTGCCGGCATTTCGCTGACATTCAAAATCCGGCGCAAATTTTCTTCATAGGTCTGGATCTGGCTCTGGGCTTGCAGCGTTTCGCTTTCGCGGGAGGCCACCTCGGCCTGGGCGGTCAGGATGTCCATGGGCGCTGAAACTCCCACTTTGACCTGGGTTTCATTTTGCTTGAGCAGATCCTTGGCCAATTGCAGTGATTTTTGCTTCACTTCGAGGTTTTGGTGGGAATAGACCAGGTTCCAATAAGCCTCTTCGGTTTGATAAATCAGATTGATCACCGTTTGTTTCAGAGCAAAAATCGATTTGTCGCGATTATTTCTGGCGATGCGAATATTTCTCTGGGTGCTGCCGACGCCGAAATTTTTCAGCAGCGGTAGCGTTAAATTAAAGGTCAGCATTGAATTGTAGCGGGGGTTGTAGCTACTGTAGCGGGAATTGGTTTCAAAGCGGTTGCTGCGCAAGGTGACGTCCAGCGCGCCGCCGATTGGCAGTCTCTGGGACAATCCCAGGGTGAAAGCGGAATTTTTTGTGGTTTCGATATCGGCCCCGGTCAGGGCGCTGGAGCTGGGGCTGTTGTTCTCGCCGTTGCTGAGATCAAGGCTCAGGTTCGGATCAAAGATTGCCGTGCTCTTGCGCCACAATGCCCGATATATCTGTGGATTGGTCATTTCGATTTGCAGGTCAAGGTTGTTTTTCAAGGCCTGCTCGATGACCTCTTCAAGGGTCATGGATTGGATATCTTTATCCAAAGCAAAAACCGCTCCACTGATCAAAAAAACAGCCAATAGCCAACAATAAACTTTTTTCATCGTCTAGCCTCCGGGTTAAGGATATTATACGCACAGCAAACAAAAAAGTTCCCTGTTTCTTGCAGACGGGAACGGCGGCGGCTGAATAAAATCGAACGGCAGCTACATCATGCCCCTGTCTTTCAGCCACTCATCGTTATATATTGTACTCAAGTAACGGGAAGCGCCGTCGGGAAAAATCGTGACCATGCGCGCCGGCCGCTTTATTTTTTTCGCCAACTGGCGTACCCCCCACAGGGCCGCGCCGCTGGACCCCCCGGCCAGGATACCTTCACGCAGCGCCAATTCCCTGGCTGCCAGGAAGGCTTCCTTGTCGCTAACCTGGAACATGTCGTCGATGACGCTGAAATCGGCACAGTGGATCAGGAATTCATCGCCCAGTCCTTCCAGCAGATACGGGCCCGGTTTGACCTTCTTACCGCTGCGAAAATAGTCGTAAAAGACCGAGCCGACGGGATCAATGGCCACGACCTGGATGTTGGGGTCCTTTTCTTTCAAAAAGCGGGCCGTGCCGCCAATAGTGCCGCCGGTGCCGATCCCGGCCACGAAATAATCGATCTTGCCCTGCATTTGTTCCCAGATTTCCGGACCGGTGCCCAGGTAGTGGGCTTCATTATTGTCGCGATTGTTGTGCTGGTCCGGGAAATAGCAATTCGGCGTCTCTTTGGCCATGAGCGGGGTGATATTATTATAGGAGTAAGGAGATTCGGGCGGCAGGGAACTGTCCACCATGTGGATCTCGACCCCCAGGGCCTTCAACTGGTCGAGTTTTTCCTTGCTGATGCGGTCGCGAACGACGACTTTCAAACGATAGCCCTTCTGAATGGCGATCATGGCCAGTCCCATGGCGGTGTTGCCCGATGAGTTTTCGATAATCAGGTCGCCCTTTTTTATCTTTCCTGTTTTTTCCGCTTTTTCGATCATGTAGCGGGCGATGCGGTCCTTGCAACTTCCCATGGGGTTCAGGAATTCCAGTTTGGCGAAAACCTCGCCTGCGATGTCGGTGGCCACGTGATTGAGTCTGACCATGGGCGTATGGCCCACACAGTCGACGATGCTGTTATAGCTTTTTTTGTCTTTCATGGATTGTTTCCTTGAAAAAATCGCAGGCGAAACGGATATTCTATATGAAATCGCTATCCCTGTAAAGGATCTGGCAGCGAAACCGGCTCTGTTTCCAGCCCAATCAGATTTTTCTGGCGAACACGTTGGCCAAACCGAGTGAACCGACGGTGATAAAAAGCCGGCGCAGGGGTTTACGGCGCCCCAGCCAATGCAGTGTTGATTTCAGCGGTGCCAAGCGCACCCGTTTTTCCAGCTTGTCGAGAAAGTACCCCAGCCTGAGGACGCGAACATGGCGCCGCCAAACCAGCACCTCGAAGCCGCACTCGTTCAAGAGGCGATTCAGGGTCGGTTTGGAAAAATGGACCACGTGCATATCCATAAAAAAGGGATAGCGACTACCCAGCAAGCGGGCGGCCAGACTGTCGACGAGGTGGGTGCTGATCGCGACAATGCCGCCGGGCTTGAGCAGCCCGTGAATATCCTTCAACAAGGCGGCGGGATGGCTCAAGTGTTCAATCACGTCCCAGAGGCTGACCACGTTGAAGCTTATCGGTTCCAGAGCGCATGTCTCCAATGTTTTGCAATAGACTTGCCCATAGCCGCCGTGATTAGCAATGGCCGCCGCCCAGGCGCTCAATTCCACGCCGCTCACGCTCCAGCCTGATCGGGCGGCCAATTTCATAAACACTCCCGTATAACAGCCGACATCCAGGAGCCGGCCCGGAGGGGCTGCCACATGTTGCAACTGGCGCAGCGAGCGCGTAAAAGTACGCTCTCTGGCCGCTTGTTCTTCAAGGTAAAGAGGGTCTTCCACGGCACGATAGATCTCCAGCACCTGCTTGGGATCCAACTGGGGATTGCTGAAGATCAAGTGGCAGCGGTTGCACTGGACTATATCGCCGTGCCGGGAAAGGTATGAGGAAGTGCAGCGGAAATGTTCTGCTGTCATGGTTTCCCGGACTCCTTTGCTGGCGGGGTAGCGGAGGCTAAAATCGGGGCTGCCGCACAGAGGGCAATTCACGCTGATATAAGCCAGCGCTTCGTTTTTCATGTTAGGCACGGAAACGGCCGCAGCGCAGCCTAAGGATGGTCAGTACGCCCAGGAATATCTCACGACGGGAAATTTTGGATACTCCCATGGTGCGGTCAAAAAACAGAATGGGCACTTCAACCACCCGGGCATTTTTTCTTTGGGCGCGATAAAGCATTTCCACCAGGAATGAGTAGCCGTTAGAGCGGATTTTTTCCGGCATGATATCTTCGAGTATTTTCCGGCGGTAGGCACGAAATCCAGAGGTCAGGTCCGCACCGTGAAGGCCCAGGATGAAGCGGGCAAAGCGGTTGGCCAACCAGCTCAGCAGGATCCTGCGGATCCGCCAATTGATCGTGCCGCCGTCACGAATATAGCGAGAACCGATGGTGACATCGTGCTCCCGGCTGGCCTCGAGCATGGCCGGGAGATGCAACGGATTATGCGAAAAATCGGCATCCATGGTCAGCAGCACATCGTAGCCGTGCTCCAGTCCATAACGCAGGCCTTCACGATAGGCGTTGCCCAGTCCGCGTTCTCCGTCGCGTTCGATTAATGCGATGAACTCTCCCTGGCCGGCGCCGCAGAATGCGCGGACGACATCGCCGGTACCGTCCGGCGAACGGTCATCCACGACAACGACATGGGCGCCGGGAACGATCTCTCTAATCTGTTTCAGCAGATCGACAATATTTTCTCTTTCGTTGTAGGTGGGAATGACAATCAGGATTTTTTCCCGCACCTCATAGGCGATAAATTTGACAAACTGGGCAATTCTCACGTTTTTCCCCCCATGGTCCGGATCCGCAGCACCTGTACTTTGTAGGGCAGTTCTCCATTTTGAACATAGTAGGCAAGAAGTTTATTTTGACAATCCATGTCGGTCGAAACCGTGAAACCCTGGTCGGTGAAGACCAGCGTAGTTGCTTTCCCCTTCAGGGCCGGAAGCAATGCATTTTTTTCCACTGGGATCATCATGTGGGAGAAAGGTCTTCCCAAAAAATTGGCCAGCGGAGATAAAAATACTTGCTGCCAGATCGCTTTCTCCCTGACAAACAGTATTTTTTTATAACCCTTGACAGCGGTAGCCATTTCGATTACTGCCTGCCGTTTCCCCAGATCAATAAAAACAATGGGCTGATCCGGCGGGATTTTATTCTGGATTTGGGTGTACATTTCAGCCAGTTGCTCATGCAGCCGCCCGCGCAGGCGGTAATCCTTTATTTCCCAATGCAGCATGATCGCCTGCTGGGCCAGGAAAAAAAATAAGGGCAGGGCCAAGAGAACCGTTGCGATTCGTTGCTTTTCTTTATGCCTCTGTACAAATTCACGATATTCGACGGTAAAAAACGAAACAATCATGATCCAGAAGCCCATTAACGGAATGTAGTTGTAACGAGCCGGGGCATAGTAAATGGGCAGGGAAATACCCATGCCCAGCAACATCCAGAACAAGCCAAAAAAAGCCAGTTTGTTTTTTCGGCGGACAAAACCAAACAATGCCGCAGCCAGCAATGCCGCCAGCAATATGAGCTGCCACCAGACTCCTTCATACTGCTCACCCAAACCCAAGTATTTATAACCAAGGAAAGCGGCTTTATTTACCATGGTTTTTAGCCCAGCTTGGCCATAAGCAGTAAAGGCGGCATGGCCTCTCAGCAACGGCAGACCGACAAAGAAGGCGAAATAGAACCCCAGCAGGACGAACAGGCCGAGCGTATGGCGGAGTACCTTTTGTAACGGGATTTTTTTGACCAGCCAGAGAAGGGTAAAAGCTAAAATTGGTAAAATAATCCACGACTCCTTGGCCGAAAGGGCACCGGCAGCCAACAGCAGTACAAGCAAGTGTTTGCCCAATGACATCCCCTTTTCGGCGCTGGCACAGCGGGTCAGCAGCAGCAGGGCGCCAAGGACAAACAGCATCATGATGGAATCTGGTCGTCCTGCCGCCCACAATGTGACTTCACTGTAATAAGCAGATGCGCCATAAGCAAGAACAATCAGCGCCGCAGGCAACGTGCGGCCGAAGAGATGAAGGGTTAGAAGGAACAACAACCAGAGATTGGTCAAATGAAGTAATAAAGTAAACAAGTTGTAATAGAAAATCCGAGTGCCAAAGAGAGTATAATTCAGTAGATAGGAAAATTTGACCAGGGGCCGGTTAAAATTGTTGATTTTTTCAAAAATCTGGCCGGGCCGCTGCCACCCCTGATAAACGCTGTTCAGCCATTCGAAATCGTCACCACTGAGATAATTGTTCAGGGCCGGAACATAGAGCAGAAAGACCAAGACCAATACGCAAGCACCCCAAAAACGGGGATTCAACTTCTGCAAACGTGAGATCCAATTTTCATCATTCATCCAGACGCTCCTTGCTGCCAACCGCCGGTGCGACCAAAAACGAGAGCGCAACCCCGTGGTTTCCGATCATTCCATCTCAACCTATGGCAAAGTGCAAAACAAAGCGAATTTTCCCGACAATTATATTTTGCGGTAAAGGCAGCGATATGTCAACAGCTGTTCAGGCGGATAGGGTAATATCAGGGACGAGTTTTTAAAGTCAATTTTAATGGGCTATAGGCAGGGTATTGGCAATGGCCTTGATATAATGAGCATATTCCGGATCAGCACCTTTAATTCTAATACCCAATCCGACCGGGATATTTTCTTCGGCTGTATTTGCTCTTTTTATATTCCATACGACCATGCCGGTAATGGCATAAATATCATCGGCGGCGGCCAGTAAAATCTGAAATTCGCTGTGCACGGGGAATACTTCGGTCGTGGCAATGAACATTCCCCTCTGCGATATATTGACGGTGACCCCCAAACTTTCGCAACCATTGCTGCTGAGATTTACCAGCAGGCTTTTACTGATACGTTTGTCTTTTCTTTTTGTCATTGTATGCTCACTGTCAAGATCGCACCATGGTCTCAACCGGGAAATAAAAAGCAAATAGCATGCCAATCAATGTCCATGGCGGCAGCCAGGGAAATTGTGTGCTTAAAAGGTGTATTCCCCCTTTAAAGCATGGCAATTGGCTCCGAGTTTTTTGCAGGAAACTCATTCAGCAAAAAAAAGGTGGCCGACGAATGGGTAAATTATTTACAATTGAAACCGGGAAGTCACATTACAATTTTTATTTTATTGTTGACACAATCCATGTTTAATGCTATTTAATTGATATCAAAATGATATCTTTAACTTGACAGGAGGTTTGCATGACAAACGAAAAACTTGGCAGCTCGAGCAAAGGGTGGACTGTTGCGGCTGTGCATTTTTTACTGATCGCGGCATTGATCTGGCTGTTCGTCGCTTCAGTCGGGACCAACCAGTGGTCCTTGCTCGGCATTCTCGTCCAGGCTTTGCTGCTGGTCGTGGTCAGCCTGATCCTGCCCTTGGGCTATTTTACCCTGCAGCCTAACGAGGCAAAGGTGCTGGTGCTTTTCGGGCGCTACAAGGGAACGATCCGCAGTGACGGTTTCCATTGGACCAATCCCTTGCAGTTGGCCCCGCCGCGCAGCAAGTATACCGTTTCCCAGCGTATACGCAATTTTGAAATCGAGAAATTGAAAGTCAATGACAAGCGCGGCAATCCCATTGAGATCGCGGCGGTTGTCGTCTGGCATGTCGTGGACACCGCCCATGCCCTTTTTGATGTGGACCACTATGAGCATTATGTCAAGATTCAGAGCGATGCCGCCTTGCGTCACCTGGCCAATTGCTATCCTTATGATCACGGTGAGGAGGAAGAAGTGACCTTGCGCAGCGGCATGGACGAAGTGGCCCTGGTACTGAAAGAAGAACTTCAGCTAAGGTTGGCCAAGGCCGGGGTGCAAGTGGATGAAACGCGCCTCACCCACCTGGCCTACGCGCCTGAAATCGCCAATGCCATGCTGCGCCGCCAGCAGGCCGAGGCAATCATCGCGGCCCGCCGCAAGATCGTTCATGGTGCAGTTTCCATGGTGGAAATGGCCCTGGATGACCTTAAAAGCAAGAAAGTGGTCGATCTGGACGAGGAGCGCAAGGCGGCCATGGTCAGCAATCTGCTGGTCGTTTTGTGCGGCGAAGCCGAAGCCACTCCGGTGATCAATACCGGTACGCTTTACAAATAAGCGCTCCGTTATCAGGCCATGGCTGCGAAAAAATCATTCCTGTTGCGGCTCAGCCAGGAGATGTGGGAAGAATTGGAGCGCTGGGCTGCCGACGATTTTCGCAGCGTCAATGGCCAGATCGAGTCCATCCTTCACGAAGCCATCAACCGGCGCCGTAAAAAAGCGCCGGCGTCCGCCCCCCCATCCGGACCGCCCGTACCAGTCAAGGAGGAACAATGAAAAAAGGGATTTGCCCCCGCTGCGGGGGAAAGGAAATATTCAACGGCAGCGCCGTGTCCAACAAGTCGGGAATGCATGAGAGCAACTCCATCCCGGTTTCGCTTTTCCGCAGCGCTGCCCTCGACAATTTTGTCTGCGGCCAGTGCGGCTACGTCGAGAGCTACATCGCCAGGGAAAAAGACCTGGCGGCCATTAAAAAGAAATGGCCGCTGGTATTTTAATAGGAAAAACTGAACCGGAATGGATCTTTATCGGTTGTAAAAGGTTGTTTGATTATAGCCGTCGACGGGGTATACCTTGTTGGAAGGGCTATACGTAAATTGAACATAATCATATGTTGCATCAAGTTTAAGTACTATTTGGTGTCCTGGACCGATCTGAAATGGCAACCATGATTGGCCATTTGGCTCTATATATATAGTATAGCTGGAGGAATTTAGAAAAGTCCAATCTGTTTCTAATAAATCCAAAAGGCCGCACGATGAACAGGCAACTAACACAAAAAGCACCAGTGAAATTTTAAATAAATTTTTCATTTTATTCTCCTGATGTCGAGGTTTTTCGAAACATGATGTGACGCGAACCTCATAATCATATAATAATACATTTTTTTTTATTTACACTAAGAAAAATAAATATTGCCATGATATTTGCGGGAAAATTAAAAGGAACTCCGAAGTTTTAGGCATATATGCTATGGATCCAAGGGCACATCTGTTTGCGGCCAATAAAACAGGTCGTTTCATCTCTATCAGCTTGACTTTTTCTAAATTCGCCAGTAAATTTAATTAATGAGTCAAGCTGATTTTCTTGTTAATCATCGGTCAAATTTCAAGCAGGTCTCAATCGCCGGAGAGAGAGGTCCAGCCAAAATGCCGGTAGGCCCGATTTCACCATGAAATCACTCGGGGAGATCCTTGAAATTATCGAAGCCATCGCGGAGAACACGTGCGGCGGATCACAACCAAGATTCCTCTATGATCTTTCTCTAAGGTGCACGGGAAAGGGGGCCGTTGTTGAAATCGGTACGGCTGCAGGAAAGTCTACCATTGCCTTGGCCTATGCTCAACAGATTCGGGGGGCAGCGCCAATCAACACGATAGACATTGTCAATCATGCCGAAATCGAGGCAAACTTGTCTCGGGCCAATGTGAGCGCTTTTGTCAATCGCATCATTGGTTCATCAAGCGAAGTCGCCGCTTCATGGACCGATCCAATCGAATTGCTCTGGATAGATGGTGATCACAGTTATAAGGGTGTATCCAAAGACATTGAGTCCTGGGCCGGAAAGGTGCTGCCCGGAGGCTTCATGGCATTTCATGACTACCCGTCTCAGGGTGGGAAAGTTCTTGGTTCGGTTGGGCGGGCGCTATATGAGAAGGTGTTTTCCCGTCCCGATCTTTGGCGGATCAGCGCGGATCGGCAGGCAGGCTCCATCCTTGTGTTCGAAAGAATGCCGTCGATCGTACAGACGGAATCCGGCCGTGCAGCCAACCGATTCAAAAAAGTAAGTTTATTTCTGGCTGGAATCCTGCAGCGCATGGCGAATAAATTGAGCCGCCACTATTAAATTTAATCCAACTATTGTGCCAGCGGCTATCATCTCACTTGCAGGCATTATGAAATCGCAATGATTAAGAATGAAAATTAAGCATGAAAAGGATAGGTGAATCTGTACGGTTGAAGTGAAAGCTGGGGTGAGTGACGGGACTTGAACCCGCAGCGGTCGGATCCACAATCCGATACTCTACCATTGAGCTACACTCACCACGCCCCTTGATTGTATAGCATTCACCCCCTTGCTGTCAATTAGTGGCTGCCGACCGCTGAGGCTTTATTGAAATTCCAATGAAAGTCCGCTAAAATCAATCATGAGAAAAACGTTCAAAAAGCTTTTAGGACCAGCCGTTCAGTGCTTTCGCAGATACAAAGCAAAATCCGCATTGTTCAAGTTGACAGCGCATGAATCTCCAAAGCTGAAAGCAATTGGCGATGCACTTGTTGAGTTATGTAATCGCACCATCTCTACTGAAGAGCAGGAATTGATAATGAAAATTGAACAGCGGCGAGCCATCCTCCTCGGTTCAGATAAAAAAATCGCTGTTATTAATTATGGTGCAGGAAGTTCCGGTTCTAGTAGAACAAAAGAAGAGCTGAGAAAAGGAGTCCAAGCAACAGCGCTTGTGGCCAATGTTTGCATGAATAGTAAAACAGCATTCTGGGCGACTTTCCTCTTCAAATTGATACGAAAGCTGGAGCCGTCGTCATGTGTGGAACTGGGTACATCCCTTGGCATCTCTGCGTCGTACCAAGCCAGCGCACTTAAACTGAACAACAAAGGAAACTTGATAACCCTGGAAGGCTCTCCTGAGATTGCCAAAATCGCAAATGAAACTATTGCCAGCTTGAACCTCAAGAGAGCTTCCGTCGTTATCGGCCCATTTCATGAAACCCTCCCGGGAGTGTTGGAATCATCCAAGCCGATTGATTTCTTTTTTAATGATGGCCATCACGATTATGATGCCGTAAAACAATACTTCAAAGATTCACTACCCTACCTTGCACCTGAAGCCGTTATTGTCTTTGATGACATTGCGTGGTCGCCAGGGATGAAAAAAGCATGGATTGAGATAGAAGCTGATGAGCGAGTCGCTGTGTCTATTGATCTTCAAACAATCGGCATCGCATTGATTGGAAACAACGTGAAAAAAAAAGAGAAATTCAAAATCCCATTTTTTTATCTTGCTCGGGAAGATTCCTTTGCGAGTCAACCACACCTTCTTTAGGAATATTCCCGATAACCTATGCGGGCTCTGGATTTTTGTGCCAAACCCCGCTATAATAAAAAAAATCAACGACTAGGAACGTGAATAATGAAAAAAGCGAAAGTTGCGATTTTAAGAACCAAACCTGAAACGGTTCTGGATGATTATATCCGCCTCTTTGAACTGGCCGATGGCCACCGCATTTTGGATAAAAGCGCCACCACCATCCTCAAAGACAACATCTCCTGGCACTACCCGCTGCCCTCGGCCAATACCACGCCGTGGCAGCTTGAAGCGGCCGTTCTGGCCCTGAAAAAGCACGGCTTCGCCGACATTGCCTGCGTGCAGAACAAGACCGAGGTGACCAACGCCTTCAAGGGCGAGGACCTGAACAGTTACAAACCGATCTTCCGCGACCACGGCGTCAAGGTCCTGTTCAATTTCCAGGAAGCGGACATGAAATGGATCGTTTACAAACCCAAGGCCAAGATGCTGGCACTGGACAAAATTTACGGCGATGACTTGCGCATCCCGGACTATTTCGTCGGCAAGAACATCATCCACCTGCCCACGGTCAAATGCCACATCTATACGACCACTACCGGCGCCATGAAGAACGCTTTCGGCGGCCTGCTCAACCACAAGCGGCACCAGACCCATACCTATATCCATGAAACCCTGGTGGACCTGCTGGCCATCCAGAAGGAGATCCACCCGGGACTGCTGTGCATGATGGACGGCACCATGGCCGGCAATGGTCCGGGCCCGCGCGTCATGCACCCCGAGGAAAAGAACGTCATCCTGGCCGGCGCCGATCAGGTGGCCATCGATGCTGTCGCCGCCAAGCTGATGGGCTTCGATCCCATGGCCATCAAGTACATCCGTCTGGCCCATGAGAACGGCCTGGGCATCGGCAAGCCCGAGGAAATTGAAATCGTGGGCGATCTGGACGCGGCTCGCGAAAACTGGCATTTCGCGGTCGGCCCCAGCTTTCACAGGACCGTGGGCTGGATTACCTGGTTCGGTCCCACCCGCTTTCTGCAAAAAGCCATGACCCGGCCGCCCATCCTCTACCTGGGCAACTTTTATTCGTATTTTTACCACGATGTGCTGCATTGGCCGTTCAAGGAAAGCAAAATCTATAAAAAGTGGCTGACGGATTCGCAGTGGGGACGGTTGTTTCAGCAATATCTGGATGAGGGCTCACTGAGAGCGAAATAGTCACTGAACTTGGCGTAGGGCGTACGGCTGAAGGTAGACGGCAAGAAAATTTACGCACAGAGAATTTTTCATTCCTAAGAAATAAATTTTAGATTCCCGTTTCCTTGGCTCTTCTTCTCTTGCCGTCCGCCGGTTGCCGTGTACCGTATACCGAGTTTTAGCGGGTCACGAAACTGGCTATATATTCAAAATTAGCCGGAGTGGCCGGCAAAGCAGGTTCACCGTCCCACCATTCTCCGGGCAGGCCCAGTTCCTGCGCCGAAAGCTGGAAATGGCACATGGCAATGCCCAGGTCGATGCGTTGCAGGTCGGCAAACGGCATCATGGCGCTGTACGCCTTGTCGCGGTCCAGAAAAAAATGGAAGGCGCCGTTGCGATGGATGATGCGCCAGGGCTGCTTGTTGGAAGCTGACGGCCCCAGGCGCATATTTTCCAAAACCGGCGCCCATTGAGGAAAATCCGTGCCAGGGAAGGGGGTTTGCCAGTCGTTGTTGAAAAAGATCGCGACGGCTTCCTTGCGCAGGTCGCCCCTGGCGCTCCAGCGCACCAGACGGTCGCGCCATGACCGTCTTTCAGCCGGCCGGCCAATGGCGATGACTGCAGGCAATATTTCATCGGCGCCGATGCCGATGGCCCGGCCGAAATTTTTACGGTCAAAGATGCCGCCAATCCAGCAGCTGCCCAGGTCCAGAGAAGTGGCATGGAGAACCAGGGCTTCCAGTCCGAAACCAATGTCTTCCCAGCCGCGCGGGGTGCCTTTCTTGATCAGGGCGCTCAAATAGTAGCGGACGCCCTTGATCATCCCGTAGCTGCCGCCGGAAAATAAATTTTCCGCGCGCACCTTCTTTTTATCGATGATGCCGAAACGGACGCGGTTCCTGAAAGGCAGTTCCAGGTCAGCCGAAAATTTTTCCAGCGCGGTCAGCACCCCAGGCTCCAGGCAGCGTCCATCGAAGCTGCGGCAGGAAAAGCGTTTTTGAACCAGGTCAGCCAGCGGTTGGTTGAAAATGATTTTTTTTGCCATCAAAAAATTATACCACGATTCCCCTCCGTTGCCGAAGCGCCCGAATCAGGCTATAATCGCTTTTTATGCCGCGCCCGTAGCTCAAAGGATAGAGCGGCAGCCTTCGAAGCTGTGCGTTGGGAGTTCGAGTCTCTCCGGGCGTAAACGTTTTTATCAAGACGGGATTGTAATAATATACGCACTATGGAAAAAAACATTGTTCTCAGGGGCATCCGCACCAACAATTTGAAAAATATCGACGCCGCCATCCCGCTGGGCAAGATCACGGCCATGGTCGGCATCAGCGGCGCCGGAAAATCATCATTGGCTTTCCATACCCTTTACGCCGAAGGTTATATCCGCTATATTGAATCGATTTCCCCTTACATCCGCCAATTTCTCGACAGAATCGACAAGCCGGACATTGATCATATCGAGAATTTGCCGCCGGCCATCGCTTTCCGTCAGAAAAAGCCGGCTAAAAATCCCCGTTCCATCGTGGCCACGGCTTCCGACATTTTTGATTATCTGCGCATTCTTTATGCCAAGATCGCTGATTTTTATTGCCCGGGCTGCGGCAGACCAACAAGGAAATTCAGCATCGATGAAATCATCCAGGACTTGCTGGCACGCAAAACCGGGCCACTGCAGGTCTGTTTTTCTTACCAGGGCGATATTTCATTTTTGATAAACCGAGGTTACTATTTTCAGATGGTCAAAGGCCGCCGGACGGCCATTGACGGTCGCAGCCGGAACGCACCCATACTGGTCCTGGTTGATGAACTGGAAAACCTGCCCGAGAACCGCAGCCGGATATTCGAAGCTGTTGACGGCGCCATGGCCATGAGCCGGAACACGGTGACCGTATTTCATGAACGCCGGCCGTTGCATTTTCCGGTTATCCTTTTCTGTCCCCGCTGTCAGCAGGAATATGAAAACCCGGATGAAAATCTTTTTTCTTTCAACAGCGCTCGCGGCGCCTGCCCGGCATGCAAGGGTTTGGGGGATGCGGGTGAAGCCGCCCCGGACCTTGCTTCCTGCCGGCAATGCGGTGGCAGCCGCTTCAATCGCCTGGCTCTGTCGTTTCGCATCGAAGGCCGGACCATTGCCGATTTTTTGGCCATGACCATCGGTGAAGCCGACGCTTTACTCAAGGCGCTGGACCGCCGTGCATACCGCAACAAAATTTCCCACGAGGTTTTTGAGGAAATTGCCGCCAAACTCCAGTATTTGCTCTACAGCCGGCTGCACTACATTCACCTGAACCGCCCCACCTACACCCTCTCCATGGGAGAATATCAGCGCATTAACCTGGCTTTCATCATGGGTTCCACCCTTTCTGATTCTTTATTGATCATTGATCAGCCTTCCGCGGACCTGCATCCCGCCGATTACGAAAAAACGGAATTTTTTCTGAATAAGCTGAAGGAAAACGGCAATACCATCGTTCTGGTCGAGCATAATCGGCACATCATCCAGTTGGCCGATCATGTCATCGAGCTGGGGCCGCGCTCGGGGGTTGAAGGCGGGCAAATCATTTATGCCGGAAGCAAGGACAATTTTTTTCGTTCAAAGAAAACCATGACCCAGAAATATTTCCAGGCGGGCGCCGCGGCAGCAGTAAAAAAAACAAACGACAACGGGTTCTTGACTTATCAGGATGCCGGCAGTCATAATCTGAAACACTTTGATTTCCAGATCCCGCGCCAGGCATTTACCGTCATCGTCGGAGTCAGCGGCGCCGGAAAAAGCACGCTTCTCTATGATGAAATTTATTTGAAAAAAAAACCAGCCTTCGGCAACAATGAAATCGTTTATCTTGATCCGAGTATTGGTTCGAGACGGGGCAGCACCAATATTGCCGCATTTTTTGACATTTTTTCCCCTTTGCGGGAGTTTTATGCCGACCTGAAACAGAGCCGGCTGCTGGGGTATCTTCCCGGCCATTTTTCATTCAACTCGCCATTGGGCCGTTGCCCGGAATGTAAAGGCAGGGGCTATCTGGAAATAGAAATGCAATTTTTGCCGGCGGTTAGAACCATGTGCACCCATTGTCACGGCAATGGTTTTACTGCCGATATTCTGAAAATCATCCATAGAAACATGAATATTGCCGCGGCCCTGGAACTGAGCATCACTGATTTTAGCCGTGAATTCGGCGCCGACATTCCCCAGGTTCAGGCCGTTTTGCAAAACCTGTGCGACAATGACATGGGGTACCTGCAATTGGGAGAAAAAATAAGCTGCCTGTCCACCGGAGAACTGCAAAAACTGAAGCTGCTTAAATATCTGAATCAGGAAAAAAAAGATGTGCTGTTCCTGCTGGACGAACCGTCGTTCGGGCTGCATCCATATGATATTGATGTCATAAAAAAACTTTTCGACCGCTTGCTGAAAAACCGCAATACCATTGTGGCAGCCGAGCATAATTTATCCCTGATTGCCAGCGCCGATCATGTTATCGAACTTGGCCCCGAAGGGGGAGACCGGGGAGGCCACATGCTTTTTAGCGGGACCCCGGCCGCTATGGTGCGAAATAAAAAATCCCTGACCGGTAAATATCTGAAAAAATATTTAAAAAACACTTGACAAAAGCAAATTATCAAATTAAATAAGTACAATATAAAAAACGTGAAGGAGTGTTCACTGATGGAACAGATCGAAATTATTTCGTGGCAAACGCTTGACACCCTGAAAGCCGCCGCGACCAAAATTATAGAAGTAGTCGGCGCCCTGGATACAGACGAGCACATGTCGGTTTTTTGCTATATTGAGGATGATTATCTGGAACTGTTTTACAGTGAACTGGATGCCAATTTCATCAGGCATTTTGAAGATGAGGATGAATTCCAGAAGACCATCGAAATACGCAAGGCGGAGTTCGGTGCCGAAAATTTTGAAAGCATGAACTATTACGAAGAGGAAGAAAACTTCGGCGACGAAGATTCCGAAGAAGACCTGGACGGTTTTGACATGAAAGATGACGAAGGGGATGAAGATTATTGAACGGAACGGAACCTTATTCGCCATGGCGTGAGCATTGAAGGCCATGCCGCCGGTACCCGATAAAAAAAAATGGGTTGATTACTCGACCATCGGACTGATGTTTCCCAGTTCCATCCTGGTCGGGTTCGTTATCGGCTATTTTTTGGACAAATGGTTGAAAACAGACCCCTATTTAACTATGATTTTCATTATTTACGGGATACTGGCCGGTTTTATCAACCTGTTCGCCGTCAGCCGTTCTCATGAAAAAAAAAAGTAATGGTGATATCCTGGCCAAGGTCGTTGGCAAGGCGTTTGCCGCCGAAGTCGTTTCCCTGATCCTCATTTTTATTTTTACAAAAAGCTTTATTTATTGTATAATTTCCATCACGGGCGCCGCCATCAGTATAACCGGTTTTATGCTGCTGATAAAATCGACCGATAGAATGTTGAAAAAAGGCAAAGGAAAAGCAATGTTTTTTTTATTGGCCCAGGTGAAACTGTTGATCATCACCGGAATTTTTTATGCGTTCAGTCTTCTGACAAAATCCGGGCTTATTTTTTATGTTCAGGGCATTGCCGTCGTTTATCTGGCCATCATGATCGAAGCATTGATCCATTTCGGCGGAAGGTTGGGAAATGGAACATAATCCCCTGATTGCCGGCTGGATTAATAGCCTGATCCGTTTCATAGCCCGGGCGCTGGGTTTTCGCCTGCACGCCGATCCCATTCCCGCGCACCTGATTATGGCCATGATCGTCACCGTGATCCTGGTGATTTTTTTCAAACTCACGGTCAAGAACCTTTCCCTGTTTCCAAAAAAAATGCAGACCCTGCTGGAAACGATTTACCTGTTCTTCCGCAACCATGTCGACGACACCATCGGGACTGAAGGGCGTAAATTCATACCGGCCCTGGGCACACTGGGATTGTTCATCGCCCTGGCCAACCTGCTTGGCCTGCTTCCGGAAATGAGCTCACCCACGGCCAACATGAATGTTCCGGCCGGATGCGCCATATTCATTTTTCTCTATTACCATACCCAGGGAGTGAAAAAGCATGGGTTCTTCGGCTATCTGAAAACTTTTACCGGACCTGCCTGGTGGATGTCCTGGATGTTCCTTCCCATTGAAGTCATTTCCCATTTTTCTCGGCCAATGTCACTGACCGTCAGGCTTTTCTGCAATATTTTCGGAGAGGATTTGGTCATCATCATTATCATCTCGCTAATGCCTTTCATCGCGCCGCTGCCGATGATGGCCATGGCCATTTTCACTTCACTGCTGCAAGCATATATTTTTATCATGCTGTCGTCGGTTTATCTTGCCGGGGCCGTGGCTTCGGAACATTAAAATATTTAGGAGGAAAATAAACATGAGAAAAAAATCGTTTTGGGTCGTCTTCGGGCTGCTCATTCTGGCCTCAGCGCTCCCGGCCCAGAGTATTGACAAACCCATGGTCACGTCATCGCTGTTTTTCTGGACCATCCTCATTGGCAGCCTTTGCTTGACGGTGGCGGCCATCGTGGGAATTTTAAGCCAATCCAGAGCTTTCCGCAATGCAGCTGACAATATCGCCCGCAACCCGGCCTCGGCCGATTCGATCCGCGGCCTGTTGATTATCGCCCTGGCCCTGATGGAATCCCTGGTCATCTACGTGTTGCTTATCGATCTGATCCTTTTCTTCGTCAAATGGGGTGATTACGCTGTTAAATAAGCATAATAGGGGAGAAAGACGAACCGCCTTTCTCCCTTGCTTTTAATGAAAAAATCCGATAACGCACTCATACCAACCCAGGTGCTGAAAAAGACCTGGTTGGCATTGAAATATTTTATAAATGAAAGCGGGATCGATAAATCATCGATCCTTGCTTACTATTCCATTTTTTCTTCGTTTTTCCTGTTGATTTTCTTTTCATTTCTTTTTTACAAATTCAGCGGTGACCCGGGAAATGCCGTTAAAAACATGTATCCTTTTTCTCCTGAATTTTTTACAAAAATCGCTCCGCTTTTCTTCCAGAAGGCCGGCGAAATGACCACCCGGGTTGAGGACTTGGGCCTGGTCGGTCTGGGAATATTCCTGTTCGTGGGCATTCTGGTTTTTAAAAAAATGATTCACTATATCAATGACATGTTTTTCATCAGGATCAAGCACGGAATTCTGTTCAGGAGGATCAAGGAATTCGGCTTACTGATCATCGTGGGCATCCTGATCGGTTTTTCATTCCTGGTCACCAGCCTGGTGGCGGCCGTCAACTCCATGGCGGCAGAGGGTGCGTTTTTCAATGACCTGATTGACCCGGCTTTCGTTCATTCCATCGACAACCTGCTCATCAAATTTGTCCTCCCGTTCCTGACTACTTTTTTATTTTTTTTCATTCTTTTCAAGTGGATTCCGGAAAAGAAAATTAAAATGACTGCGGCTTTAATCGCCGCTCTTTTTTCAGCCTTGCTCTGGGAATTACTCAAAAGGGCATATACCTATTACCTGATCCACGTGTCCGTACTGCGAAAAATTGAGAACCCCATCGTGGCCATCATTCTTTTCGGATTCTGGATGGAATTAACCATGGGCATCATGCTCTATGGCGCCAAGTTTACATTTTTACTGGACAAAGAGGAAAATGGCAAACCTAAAAGAAATCGCTGAATTGATTGGCGGCCGTTTGCAGGGCAATCCCGCCAGCGAAATCATCGGCATTCAGGCGCTGAACAAAGCCAACCGCGATGAAATCGCCTTTGTGGCCAAAGAAAAAGAAAGCCTGGATCTTTCGCCAATCAAGGCCGGGGCCCTGATCGTGGCCGCTGACAGCCGCATGCACTATCCGAACCTGGTCTATGTCGCGGATCCCCGGCTGGCATTTGCCAGGCTGCTGGAATTTTTTCATCCGCAGCAGCCTTTCTGCACGGGGATTGACAGCAACGCCAGCATTTCGGAAAAAGCCCTGATCGCCAACCATGTCCGTATCGGTCCATTTTCTTATGTCGGCGCAAACAGCCAAATCGGAGAAAACACGGAAATCCATGCCGGGGTGATCATCTATCGCGACGTCAAGATCGGATGCGACTGCCTGATTTACTCGCGGGTTGTTATTCGCGAAAATGTTGAAATCGGCGATCGGGTGATCATCCATCCCGGAGCGGTCATTGGTGCCGATGGTTTCGGCTTCGGTCGCACCGCTGAGGGCGCGGCCGTGAAAGTTCCCCAGGTCGGGAAGGTGATTATTGGCGCCGGCTGCGAGATTGGCGCCAATACCTGCATTGACCGCTCGACGATTGAAGAAACGACCCTGGCTGAAAACGTGAAATTGGATAATCTGGTACAGATCGGCCACAATGTTCGCATCGGCAAAAACACCACGATTTCGGCCCAAACCGGCATTTCGGGTTCAACTGAAATCGGGGAGCAGGTCGTCATGGGCGGCCAGGTGGGTGTCGCCGACCATATCCAAATCGCCGACGGCGTCATGATTGCCGCTAAAAGCGGTGTCAGTGGATCGATAAAAACGAAAATGATCGTTGCCGGCATTCCGGACCAGGAGATCGGCGCCTGGAGAAAAAGCGTCGTGCTGCTCAGAAACCTCGGCGCCTGGAAGGAAAAATTGCGGCAATTGGAAATAAAAATCAAAAAAGCGGAGGAAAAATGAAAAAAAGCGTTTTTGTATTGTTCATTCTACTGACGGCATTGCAGATAGTTGCCAAACCAACCATCAAATTCAAAAGCACGACAGTTAACTTCGGCGAAGTGGAAAGTGGTCAAATCACGGAAATCAATTTTGAATTTGAAAACGCAGGTTCCGATCTGTTGATCATAAAAAATATCATCGCGTCCTGCGGCTGCACCACCACCGGCCTGGCTAAAAAGGAATACAAGGCGGGCGAAAAAGGGATAATTTCAAGCAAGTTCAATAGCCGCGGCTACAATGGCAAGGTCGTCAAAACCATTACCGTGCTCAGTAATGATCCCGATGCGGCGGAAATCCGCCTGATGCTCAGCGGCACGGTCACGATCAAGGACTTCGCCCAGGCTGAACTCAAGCCGGAGCGCATCAACTTTGAAACCGTGAAGGTCGGAAAAACATATTCACGTAAATTGAACCTGAGCAATAGCGGGAACAATGATTTGCGCATCATCGAAGTCAGTTGTGCCCCGGAGGTCTCGCTGCAATTCAAGACCAATGTACTTGGTGTCAGAAAGACCAGTGAGATCATTCTCAATTTTACCCCGTTTGCCAAGGGGAGTTTCAACGGTATGGTCAAGATCCGCACCAACGACTACCGCCATCCCTATATTTTCATCCGCTTGGAAGCCGAAAGCGAATAACCGTCAGGGGACTCTGTTTTTTTTCGGCAAGCGGTAAAGATCGTAAAGATATGTGCCGGGTTTGACATGCAGGGCTTCCGCCTTGGTGTGAATTCGGGCTATGCGTTTTCGGAAAACGGTTTCTGCGGCCGGAGCGCCGGTTATGTGCTGCAAGAAAAACAAGGCTTCAACGTATTCCGGTTCCAGCGCCAGGGCCTCCTGGGTCAGGAGCAGCGCTTCCCGGCGGCGCTCAAACTTATCTAAAATCAGCGCCTGGCGCAGTTTTATAAAAGGATTGAACGGCTCCAGCGCTTCGGCCCGACGCAGGGGAGCCAATATTTCCTCGGCCAGAGCCGGATACATGATCTTTTTTCTTAAAATGTCCATGAATAATTCCGATTCCAAAATAAACGCTTCGCTGCTGTTGCCATTAAGCTTCTGGGCCAGATGAAGGTCGGCACGAGCCGCTTCCCACGCCTCCAGGTTGGACGTGGTGTTGAAATACTCACGCAGCAATCGGGCTCGTGCCAGGGGCACCTGCTCATTGAACGGGCTGCAAAGGGCGGCGCGGTTCAGCAGGGTAAAGCGCTGAGGAATCTTTTTTTCCGCGGCTGCCGTGCGCAGCCATTGGTCCGCTGCCAGGGGCAGCAAGTAAAAAATGATAAAAATTAAAGTCAACAATCCGGACATGAAAATTTTAAAAACGGCCGTAAGCGAAATAAAAAACAGGCGCCGCCAAAAAAAAGAGTAGAGCAGAAAAAGAAATACCAGCATGAAAAAACCATTGAAAATAAAATTGAAAAACAACATCTGCAGCAATAGAAAGGCCAACAGCACGGCCGGCCCATCTGACCAAAACGGCGTGGGCAGGCGGCGGATGGTGAAAAACAAAAACGATAAAACAAAGAGCAGGCCGGCCAACCCGGTTTCGGTGATGACCTTCCAGTAATCGCTGTGCGGGGATTCCGGCAGCTTGCCGTATCGGGACGGCCCTTTTTTCTGGGGGAAATTAAAACGCCTGGCCGCCGCCGCGAACAGGTCCGGCCCGACTCCGCTCCAGGGGTGAGCGCGGAACATGCGGGCCGACATGCTCCAGATGTCCAGGCGATTGGTGACATAGGGATCATGTTGCAGCGAACGGCCGACCATATAGCGCAAGGGGTTCGGGAGCAAAACCAGCATGAGCATGAGCGCAAAAAAATAAATGAGCCACTTTCTCTTTCTGGCCAGGATCATGGCGGCGGAGAATAGCGCCAGGCCCAGAAAAGCCGCTTTGGATGCACTGACGATCACGGCCCCGCTGTTGATGATCAGCAGCGCCAGGTCCGCGTAGCTGAACTTGTGCAAAAGTGCCTGGAGAAAAAACAGGGCGGCCAGCGCCGCAGCGATGCCTTGCAGGATGGGATTCTTGAAAATAGTTCCCTGCGGACTGCGGCCGGATTGATGAATGAAAAAAACGATAATCAGCAGAGAAGCTGCGGAGATCACCAAGGCCATCAGGTGCAGGTAGCGGTTGACGTCAATTTTTTCGATGTCAAAAAGGATAAACCAGAGCGACAACAGGAGGATATCACAGACAAATAAAAGAGATTGCCCGGCATACCGTGAAAAAAAAGCGCTGCCGATCATCAACAGGTTGAACAGCAGCAGGAAGACGGAAAAGCGCATAAAGGAGACATTTTTCAGGGTAAAGATTTTCTTCAAGGAAAACAACAGCAACAGCGCGGCAAAGCCGAAAAAATAGACATAGGACTGCTTGGCGGGGAAGAGCAATGCCCAGGTCAGGAGAAGTGAAAATTCAATTTCCTGAAAGCGTGAGCCGATCCGCAAGACCGGTTTTAATAGATTCATACCACCTCTGATACTGCTTGTTTTTTTTATTAGACCACATCGCCTGGCGGGCGTAGGTCATGGCGGTCAGGTAGGCGCCGTGCCGGTAAGCGGCCTGCGAGAGCATGTAATTGGCATAAGCCTGCCCGGGATAAACGGACAGAACCTGGCCGTAGATATGTTCCGCTGCGTTGGGGTCATTTCTTATTTGGGCGATGGCCGCACGGCCCAGCAGTGCCCGGTACGACCAGGGATTGACGCGCAGGGCCTGCAGGTAATATTGATCCGCCCGGGCATAGTCGCGGCGGACAAAATTCAGGTCAGCCGTTTGTTGCTTGTCCACGCTGATTTCAGTAACCAGTAATATTAAGCGCTAACACAAGCGCCGGTCCAAGATAGCCCCGGCGCGCTTGGCCGCCAAAGGTAAAAACCTGGGAAAACGCGACAGCAAAGCTTATCCCGGCCGCAAAAAAATAATTGCCCACGTCGAAAAGGTTGAAAAACAGGATCAGAATGCAAATAGATGTAAACAGGGCCTTGTCGCGTTGCAAAATTATCCGAAAATTCGTTTTGATCCAGGGCGTGGCGAATAGCAAGATAAAAAGCAGCCAGGGAAGGCCGATTTCAGCCGCCAGTTGCAGAATAAAGTTGTGGGCATAGATGGACGGCGGTTCACCCGGATACACTTCGGCCGCCACGGCCGTTTCATAATTGCCCAGGCCCACGCCCAATAATGGCGCCGAGGCGATGACCCGCCCGGCCTGCAGCCAGTTGGCAAAGCGCAATTTAACCGGCTTCAATCCCCGGGCTTCGGAAAAACGAAGGGTCACGACCAGGAAAAACAGCAGGGCTGCGATCATGAGCAGGGGCGCCAGATATTTTATTTTAAAAATTCCGGAAATAAAAAGATAAAACAGCATGCCCGTGGTAAAAAAAATGATGCCGCCAAAAGACTGGGTCAGAAAAAGATTGAACCCGCCCAGTATAAATAAAAGGGCCCAGAAAACCTTTTTCCAGCTTGTGCTCCGAAAAAAATAATGAATAATGCACAGCAGCAGCACGCCACAGATCGTGGCGTACAAGGTGGGCAGCGGAAAAATGGCAAATATACGCCCCGAGGCGATCTTGGTCCGGAACGCTTGCGCGTAAACAGATTGATCCCAGTCCGCTTGGCCCAGGATCCAGGGGAAGATGTAGAATTTCTGGAGGATGCCGTAAACAAAAACGATCACGGCAATGCCGCCGCTCAGTGGCGCCAGGATGTCATGCAGCCTGAAACGGCTGAGAAACAAAATCACAAAGAGGATGAATAAAAAATATACCAGACGCAGGAAAAATAAATGTTTGACTCCGCTGGCCGAATAATTAAGCAGTAAAAAAAAAGCGGCCGGAATAAACTTCCAGCCGCTTTTGAAAAAAGAATTCTCGGTAACTATTTTTTAACGATGGGACCGAGGGTGAACTGGCCATTGGAGAAAGTGATATCGTAATTGAAATCAGCCAGCTTGGTCACCTGGTACATCTCGGTCATAGCGCCATCCGTAGCCTTGTTCCGGCCCAAAGACGTGACCGAATACTGGTCACTGGGAGTAGATCCACTGGCATAAGTCCATGCGGTTCCCCAGGAATCGGTGAGGGGCAGGACCTTGATATAGAAAGGAATGAAATAAGTGGCCGTGTTGAGGACAGGCAGGGTCGCATTGGGAACCATGGAGTTGTCCGTGGTGTAAATTTCCAGGGCGGTTCCTACCGATTTCATGTCGCCCATGGTCGCTTTCTGCTTGCCTTTTTGCAGGGCCACAAGCAGGTTGGGGATGGCGATGGCAGCCACGATACCGATTATGGCCACGACGATCAACAGTTCAATCAACGTAAAACCTTTTTTGTTCATATTTAGAACCTCCTTAAGGATCTATATCTTAGCATGCATTTTCTTTGCCAAATCAAATCAACACGCTGCAAGGCATTATTGGTTTTAAGC
This sequence comes from Candidatus Aminicenantota bacterium, assembly GCA_963770755.1. Classification (GTDB taxonomy): domain Bacteria; phylum Acidobacteriota; class Aminicenantia; order UBA2199; family UBA2199; genus UBA2199. Next base: position 166,578 of record CAVYQZ010000006.1, read on the forward strand.
TTCCAGGTTTTTGCCAAAAAAAGTCACAAAAAGCGCCATTTTTTGTCAAATCGGGATAGCTGACATTTTTTTTCAACCCGGCTGATTCGGGGGAAATAGATGACCACGGTCATGGCTGAATTGCCGTTATTTAATTAAGAATCTGGCGCAACTATTTGCTGGGGATGGGACCGATGGTGAACTGGCCGTTGGAAAAAGTGATGTTGTTGTTGAAATCAGCCAGCCTGGTTACCAGGTACAATTCATTGGTCGAAATGGGCGACCTGTCCCGGCCATAAGATGTAACCGAATACTGATCGCTGGGGCTTGCACCACGTTCATAATCCCAAGGGGTTCCCCATCCATCTCTCTGGGGCAAAACCTTGATGTAGAAAGGGATGAAAAAGGATGCCGTGCCCAGTGTGATCAGGTCTGTATTTGGAACCATGGAATTGTCGGTGGTGTATATCTCCAAGGCGGTGCCCACCGATTTCAGGTCACCCATGGTCGCTTTCTGCTTGCCTTTTTGCAGGGCCACCAGCAGGTTGGGGATGGCGATGGCAGCCACGATCCCTATGATGGCTACGACGATCAGCAATTCAATCAATGTGAAACCCTGGTTGTTCATGAAGAACCTCCTGGAATGGCTGCAATTTCGCATGCAAGATGACTGCCAAATTGAAAAGGAGCCGTCCCGTCCATCCGCTTGCGATGTTGCAAAATGGTGACAAAATGATATATCATAGCCATCTACAAGATCGGCGCACCATGGCAAGAAAATTTATTTGTCTGACCGGCCCACCTGCAGCGGCGGCAGCTTACCTGCACCGGCTTTTGTAAACCAAAAAATCCAACTAGGAGATTGATGATGCAATTCATTGACCTGGCCGCCCAGCAAAAGCGGATCCGTCGGCAGCTTGAGGAAAGGATCAAGAAAGTCCTAGACCATGGACAGTATGTTCTGGGTCCCGAAATTCGCGAGCTCGAAGACAAGCTGGCCGCCTTCGTGGGCATGCCTTTTGCCGTTTCCGTCGCCAGCGGCACCGATGCGCTGCTCATGCCGCTGATGGTGGAAAAGGTCGGTCCCGGCGACGCCGTTTTCACCAGTACGTTCACTTTCTTCGCCACGGCCGAAGTGATTGCCTTATTGGGAGCAACGGCTGTTTTTGTCGATATCGACAGCGAGACGTTCAACATCGATCCGCTTAAACTAGAAGCGGCGATCGTTAAAACCATCGCTGAAAAACGACTGAAGCCCAAGGGCATCATCCCGGTGGACCTGTTTGGCCAGCCGGCCGATTACAAAGCCATCCAGGCCATTGCCGACAAATACGGCCTGTTCGTCCTGGAAGACGCTGCCCAGAGCTTCGGCGCCAGTCAGGACGGTAAAAAGGCAGGGGCTCTGGCCCAAATTACCGGCACCAGTTTTTTCCCGGCCAAACCGTTGGGTTGCTACGGCGACGGCGGCATGATCTTCGCTACCGACAAGGACATGCATGAGCAGCTCCTTTCCATCCGCGTCCACGGCCAGGGTACGGATAAGTACAGCAACGTGCGTGTGGGCATCAACGGCCGCATGGATTCGCTGCAGGCGGCCGTGCTGCTGGCCAAAATGGAAATATTCGGAGAAGAGATCGGGCTGCGCCAGGAAGTGGCCGACCGCTACGACCGCCTGCTGGCCGGAGTGGTTCAAACTCCCGAAAGTTCTGAATGGAAATGTTTCGGCCTGGGCGCAGTATTCGGTGCTGCACCCGCGCCGCGACGAGATCATCAAAAAACTGCGCGAACACGACATCCCGACCGCCATCTATTACCCCATTCCGCTGCATATGCAGGAAGCTTTTTCCGACCTCGGCTATCGTCCGGGCGATTTCCCCGTTGCTGAAAGGATCGCCGACGAAATATTCAGTCTGCCCATGCATCCGTACCTGGAGCCGCAGGTTCAAGAAGTAATTGCGGCGACCATTAAGGGCGCTTGAGCCAATGGTGCTGGATATCGCAAGCTAGAATGGGATCGATGCAACACAGGAAAGATTTTCTGGTCTTCGGCAGCCCGCTCATCGAAAAGGCGGAGATCGCCGAAGTGGTGGCATCCCTACGCTCCGGTTGGATCGGTACCGGACCGAAAGTTCACCGTTTTGAAGAGATGTTCCGCAAGTTCAGTGGTGCCCGCTACGCCCTGGCTGTCAACTCTGGCACGTCCGCCTTGCATCTCTCCATGCTGGCACTGGGCATCCGCTCCGGCGATGAGGTCATCATTCCGGCCATGACCTTTGCCGCCACGGCCAACGCCGTTATCCATGCCGGCGGTCGTCCGGTACTGGCCGATTGCCGGCGCGAGACCATGAACATCGACCCGGAGGACGTGGAGCGCAAAATCACGAAAAAGACCAGGGCCATCATCCCGGTGCACTTCGCTGGTCGGCCATGCGAGATGAACATCATTTGCAACATCGCCCGCCGGCACAAGCTTTTCGTTGTCGAAGATTGCGCCCATGCCATCGAGGCCGAATTCCAAGGGAAAAAAGTCGGCGGCTTCGGCGCTCTTGGCTGCTACAGCTTCTACGTGACCAAGAACATCGTCACCGGCGAGGGCGGCATGGTCGTCACCAATCGCGCCGAATATGCGGACAAGATCAAGGTGCTCGCCTTGCACGGCATGAGCAAGGACGCCTGGAAGCGCTACTCGGACGAGGGATTCAAGCATTACCAGGTCGTGTACGCGGGTTTCAAGTACAACATGACCGACCTGCAGGCCTCGCTGGGCATTCACCAGCTGCCGCGCATTGAGCGTTACTGGAGGCGGCGGGAGAATATCTGGCACACCTACGACCGGGCATTCCAGGACCTGCCGGTGTTTCTGCCCGCTCCGGAGGTGAGCGGCATGAAGCACGCCCGCCATCTATACACACTACTCCTGGACACCGACCGCCTGCGCATAGGCCGTAACCGCTTCCTCGAGCGCATGACTGAAGCAAACATCGGCGTCGGCGTCCACTATATCGCCTTACACTTGCATCCGTATTACCGCAAAACCTACGGCTACAAGCCTGGCGACTTTCCCAACGCCAAATGGATTTCGGAGCGCACGTTTTCCCTGCCGCTGTCCCCGAAACTCAGCGATGCAGACGTGGCCGACGTGATCGCCGCGGTCAAAGGTATTCTAGGTGATCGTTAGACCGCTCACTGATGAACAGGAATGGCGTGAAGCCGCGGCCAGGTGCCCCTATGCCACTTTTTTCCAGACTCCGGAATGGTTTTCCGTTTTCGCATCCAGTGAATCCGGTTGGAGGAAAGAGGTATTCTCATTCAATTTTTCAGATAACTCCTCGGCCATTTTTCCATTTCTTAGTCGGAAAATGTCCTGGACACGCCGATTCATGCTCAGTGGGCCGGCTGGCGTGTACGGCGGTTGGGTCGCCGAATCATTACTGCTCCCGGCTCAACAGCAACAGATCGTTGACTATCTGATCGCACACCATCACAATCTGGTCTGGAGAATCAATCCTTTTGCCGGGCTGCAGCCCGATCCACGCAGGGAATGGCACCCGGATCAAACGACCGTCCTTGATCTGGAGCCAGGATTCGATTCGATATCCCAGGCTTGGAGCGAAAATCACCGCCGCGGTATCAACAAGGCTAGAACCCATGGTGTGCAAATCCGACGTGCGGCTACGATCGCCGATTGGCAGCAGTATTTCTCCTGCTATCAGGACTCGCTGCGGCGCTGGGGAGTGAACGCGGGCCACCGGTATAAATGGAAGCTTTTTGCGGCACTAGCAGAATTGCCGGAGCGCTCCGTTTCCTTGTGGTTGGCTGAAAAAGAGCATCGTCTTCAAGCCGGGGCTGTTTGTTTTTCTCATAACCAGCATACGGTGTATTGGCATGGCGCCGCTTTTGAGGAAGCCTTCCCGGATCGGCCGGTCCACTTGTTGATGCATGAGATCATTCGCGATGCCTGCGCCCGCGGCGGCAAGTGGTTCGATTTCAATCCCAGTGGCGGTCATGAAGGCGTTGAGCGGTTTAAAAAAGGTTTTGGCGGCAGGTTTCTCGACGCGCCGCTTTTGGATACTCGACGGCCTGCCTTGCGGGTGCGGATTTTTTCTGCCATTCGCAAGCGGCTGCCTTTCACCCGTTTATAAGGGATATCGCCATGAGAGGAAATATTCCGGATTCTGCATTCCGTGCCTGTGCCGGGGTGCCTGATCATGTTCCAATAAGGAAACCGTCATGCTGAAAAAAATCTATCATGCACTCTGCCGATTTCTCCCCCATCACATTACAAAGACCTACCTGCTGCCTTTGCGCTATCGCCGGCGATCCGTTCAAGTTTATAAAGCCAAAGAATTCTTTGAATCATATTATTCATTGGCAGACATATGCTGCGACGGTCATACCATTTCACCCGATGCACAACCACTACTGGTTCGCTATCACTATAACCAAGTTGAAAACTCCATTATTGAATTCATGGCTACGTGCCAGGGAGCACAACCGCTGGATCAAGTACTGGACATTGGAGCGGGAATCGGTCACTGGACTAGCTTCTATCTGAATACTTTCCTTGCCAGGCATGTTACGGTGATTGAAATATCGACCGTAGCCGCCCAACACGTGCGAGACCACTTTAAACCAAGCCAAGTGACGGTCATCAATCAGGATATTGCCATCGCCGAGACACTTCCCGATGGAGTTGATTTAATCAATGCCATCGGGGTCATGTTCCACATCGTGGACGATGCGGAATTGGAGCGCGTCGTCGGCCGCCTGGCCGCCAAGTTGCGCCCCGGAGGCATATTCATTATCAGTGGCTATTTCGGCTGGATCAACCAAAACACTCAGTTCCACAGCCATGACGCTTTTTCTACATGGACGGAAGCCCGCAGCATTCCTGATCGCGGTCCGCTTCTGGTGGACAAACGCGTGCGTTCTATTTTTTTTTGGAAACGCCTGCTGAAGCGCAACAAACTTCATATCAAGCAAGTGCGCCGTCACCATCACCCATTGCATGGACCCGAAAACAACATCTTGTTCGCCGTTCGCAGCGAATAGCATGTCAGTCAACTGGTCAAGCCGGATTCTCTCCCGAGTGGAGAAATGGGAACGGGGCCGCGCCCACGATTGCGGTTCGGCGCAATTTTTCCTGACCGGCCTGCCACGAACGGGAACCACCTTGGTCAGTCAATATATTGTTCATCGACTGGATGTGGCATATTTCACCAACGGGGTCGGCCGTTTTCCGTTGGCCCCTTGCACGGTAAGCCGTTGGCAGCGATGGTTTCATCCACCCTACCGCTCTGATTTCCACAGTGAGTACGGACGCAATAGGGGACTCATGGCGCCGCGTGAAGCCGGTGCATTCTGGGGCCACTATTTCGACCTCAACCGCTACCAGGAAATTTCCGATGTGCCCCAAACTCACGTGGAAACGGTTCACCGGACCATATGGCGGATGCAGAATATCTTTGCCGATGCCGCCTTCATGAACAAGAACGTCAAACACCTATTGCGCTTGAATGTACTTGCCCACATTTTCCCAAACGCCCATTTCCTGATCATCCAGCGTTCGCTGCCCGATATCGCCATTTCCGTACTAATTGCCAGGCGTCAACTCAGCCCGGACGGTTCCAAATGGTTTTCCATTGTGCCCCGCTGCTACGAAGAGATTCGCCAATTGCCCATTGTCGAACAGATTCCCCGCCAACTCATCGACATCCAGGGAAAAATGGATGAAGACCTTGCTAAGATCAACCCTTCCCGGATTCTGTACGTACCATACAGTGAGTTTTGCCGTGCCCCGGAAGTATATATCGATGAAATTCGGAGACGTTGTCCTGGCATGCGAGAAAAGAACCCGGCCGTCACATCCTTCCCGGAAAAGCGGCATGAACCCGCCAATAGCGAACAAATCAAATTGGTCCGCGTCATGCAGGAACTGATCCGCACGAGGCTGAAATAACCGGAATTCAGCCGAGAGGATAAATCCACAGACAAATTGAGGAGAGTCGTTGATGACCAGCAACAACCCGAGTCGCCGCTACTACGCCCACTACCCTTTAAGCCATTCTGCGTGGCTGGTGGTACGCCGTGCCGGTCTCCTGATTGAGGCCGCTGCGGCCAGGCACTTCCACGGTTCCCTCATTGATATCGGCTGCGGCGATAAGTGGAAGAGTGACCTGGTCGGCCGCTTCGTGGACCACTATGTCGGCGTCGATCATGCGGACTCATTGCATGATCACTCGGCGATCGACCGCATCGGTTCGGCGTACGCATTGCCCGCGGCGGACAGCGAATTCGACTGCGTCCTGTGCACCGCGGTGCTCGAGCACCTGGAAGAACCGGAAACCGCGCTGCGGGAGGCATGGCGAGTACTCAGACCCGGGGGCACGGCAATTTACACGGCTCCCCAGATCTGGCATCTGCACGAGGAGCCGCGCGATTTTTTCCGATTCACCCGCTACGGCCTCCAGCATCTTTTTTCCAGGGCAGGTTTTGAGTTGGTTGAAATTAAAGCTATTTCCGGCTTCTGGGTGACCTTCGGGAGCGAATTCAACTGCTACCTGAACAGCTTCCGTTGGCGATTCATGCGCCCCGTCATTGCGCTGTGGACAACTTTGAACAATTTGCTGTTCCTGCTGCTTGAAAAAATGCACAGCAACCCGAAATGGACCTGGGCGCATCTGGTCATCGCCCGCCGGCCTGAGCAAGCGAAAAAAAAGGATTAACGTGCCGGCCATTTCCTTCAGCAGCTGCCCGTATAATTGGGAGACACCATGTCGTTGAAAAGCCAAGCGGTTTCCGGGGTCAAGTGGAACGGTTTGGCCACAAGCATAAAGATCGCCATACAGTTCTTCAGCGTGGCGGTGCTGGCGCACTTGCTGGCGCCAGGCGATTTCGGCCTGGTCAGCATGGCCGTGGTTGCCACCGGTTTCATCCAGGCATTTGCCGACCTGGGGCTGAGCAATGCCATCATTCACCGGCAGGACGCGACCCGAGAGCAACTGTCCAGCCTCTACTGGCTCAACCTGGGTGCAGGCTTTGTCCTGTTCATCCTGCTCTGGCTGGTGGCGCCGCTGGTTGCGGCCTATTTCCGGGAACCGGCCGTGTCCAATATTCTGCGCTGGTCGGCGCTTTCATTCCTGATCGCACCGTTTGGACAGCAATGGCAGATCCTGCTTCGCCGGGAAATGCGCTTCAAGGCCCTTTCCCTGATCGAGGTCATCGAGGGCATCGGCTACGCAGCCTTTGCCATCGGTCTGGCCTTGGCCGGTTTCGGTGTCATGAGCCTGGTATGGGCCGGGCTCGCGCGCACCCTGATCAAGGCGGGGCTGTTGGCGGTCATTGCCGTTCGCCGACATTGGCTGCCCATGCCTCACTTTTCTTGCTTGGATCTCAAAGGGTTCGTCGGCTTTGGGCTTTTCCAGATGGGTGAAAGGGCGATGAATTTTCTGGCGACCAATGTCGACTACCTGATCATCGGACGCTTCCTGGGCCCGAAAGCCCTGGGTTATTATACCCTGGCCTATAACCTGATGCGCATGCCGCTGATATACATCAACCCGGTCGTCGTATCAGTGGCCTTCCCGGCTTTTTCCCGTGTCCAGCACCAGGACGATTTGCTGCGGCGCGGATATAGCAAGGTCCTGCAATATCTCGGCGGCGTCACGTTCCCGATCATGGCCGGCATGTTCGTGGTGGCACCGATCTTCGTTCCCCTGGTCTATGGCGAGCCGTGGCTGCCGACTGTTCCCGTCATTCAGGTATTCTGCCTGCTGGGAGCTTCGAAAAGCCTGGGAAATCCGCTGGGAAGCATCCTGATGGCCAAGGGCAGGGCGGACCTGGGCTTTTATCTGAACGTGCTTGCCGTCTTTGGCTACGCGATCAGCAACTTCATCGGGGTGCAGTGGGGAATCGTCGGCGTAGCCGTCAGCACGGTCGCCTTCGCCTTCCTTGTCCTGAAGCCCCTGGATTTCTACTTGCGTTGGCTGACCATCCGTATGACCATTCGTGAGTTCTGGCTAGCCATTCGTTTTCCTTTCTATGCCGCCATGGCCATGCTGGTTCTTATTTATGGATTGCGCCACTTACTTCCACTTGCCGATCAGCTACTGACTTTCATGGCCGTCTTGATCGTCGCAGGAGTCGCTGCTTATGGCGGAACACTTTGGTTGCTGGATCGTTCCTTTATCATCGAGGCCTGGCAGTACCTGGGATTGGGCCGCCTGAGGAGGAAATAGCCGTGCCGGGATTGTTCGGTTATTGGGCCGGGGACAGGCAAAGTGCGGTGAACGACCGGCTCACCGCTATGGCAGCATCTATGCAACATCAGCCCGGGCTCAAGACCGAGCTGTCTGCGTTCCCAGGTTTTTGTGCCGGCCGAGTTCATCTGGGTTATTTCCAGCCGGAGCCGCAACCATGCACGGAGGAATCCCATCGCTATTCACTATGGCTGGACGGCGAGTTCAATAACGGCGCCAATTTGCGTCAGACTTATAAGCTAGATGATCTGGCAGCAGCTGGAGACGGAGCCCTGGCCCTGGCACTTTTTCGCAAATCGGGCTGGGATTTCCTGGAAGCTGTGGATGGATTGTTCATCATCGCCCTCTATGATCAACTATTGCACCAATTGACACTGGTCAATGATCGTTTCGGCCTGCGGCCTCTTTATTGTGCAGATACTGCGCAGGGATTCGGTTATGCCGGCGAAGCCAAGGCTTTGCTACAGATTCCGGGACTTAAAGCCGGCATCGATCCGCTGGCGGTGAAAGAGTGGTTCAGCTTTGGCCTCCTGCTGGAGAACCGTACCTGGATTCCCGGAATAGAATTGTTGCCCCCGGCCACGATCCTGACCGTGGATACGAGACGCATCCGGCAGGTCCGTTACTGGTCTTGGCAGGAAATCAAGCTGCGAGCTACAGCCTCAGACGAGATGGAGATTGCCGAGGAATTGGGCAGACTGTGGCATCGGGCCGTTGAACGCCGCGTCGACGACAAGCGCGTGGGGCAATTGCTGAGCGGCGGACTTGACTCCCGGGCGATCCTGGCGGCACTGCCAGCGACCAATCACCCGTACCATACCATAACGTTCGGTTCCCTTGACTGCGATGATGCGCGCATCGCCCGCCGCGTCTCCAATCTGAAAGGAGTAGAACACCATTTTGTGGAGATTAAAAAACTCAATTGGTTGAAGACCCGGGCCGGCGCGGTCTGGCGCACGGACGGCATGGGACGCTTTCTTGATTTCCACGGCAGCCGTGCCTTACCGATGCTGAAACAATATTTCGACGTTCAACTGCATGGCTTCTTAGGTGATGCGACCATTGGGGGAAGTTACCTTGGTGATGCAGATGTTTTTTCATATATGAACTCCAAAATCATCCTGAAAACACGAAGCGGCCTGGAGATGGCCGATGCCTTGGGTTATATCATGCGCATCTTCCGTCAAAATGGTCTGCCTCCTGAACGCTTTCTTCTTCATCAGCGGGGCAGGCGCTTCATCAACACCGGATTGATATCGAGCTCCGCCTTTGTGGAAACGCGACTCCCGTACTTTGATTTCGCCTTCCTGTCCTTTGGTTTGTCTCTCCCGGATAGCTTACGAGCCGGCTCCCATATATATAATAAGATGTTGCTCCATTTCTTTCCAAGATTCTATCACAGCATTCCCTGGCAAAGGACCGGGCTGTCGATCGATCCCTCTCCCTGGATTCAAACCATGAATTCGCTGTTGAAGTTCGCCAGGAGGGCAGTCCGCTACGCGGCAAGTAAACTTGGCACATCTTACCTGGCAGGCAGTGAGCACTATGCGGATTATCCGCGCTGGTTAAGGGAGGACCCCGGGCGCAGCTTCATAATCCGGCTCCTCTTGAACAGGGACGCTCTCTATGGAGACTACCTCGACCGGGAAGTCACCCGCCAAGTCGTTGTCGATTTTATGGACACAGGCAATAACCGAAACCTGACGACGATCGGCCTGCTGCTCACTTTTGAAATCTACCTGCACCAGCTGTTCGGCCATGATCTGAGCCGATTCTCGCTCGAAGAGCCGGAACCTCTTTATTATGACCAACCGTAAAGAATTAGGCAAAAACGCATATGACAAGAATAAACCAACTTCAGAAAGATCCTAACCAGCCGCGCCGGGTCGTGGCCCACATTCACCACTTCTTCCTACCCAAGTCGGAGACTTTCATCTACAACATTATCACTCACATGCGCCTTTTTCATCCCGTTTTTGTCTCCTGGAATTACCGCAACCTGGACTATTTCCCGCTCCCCGCGGCCGATCGTTTTTCCCTGTCCCTGCCGGCCGGGAGCTGGCAATGGCTGCGGCAAGGAATCGGCCGCCGCTTGTTAAACCGGGAACTCGGAGCGGAAAGGTTTTTAAAACAACGCCGGGTTGTATTGCTGCATGCCCATTTCGGCCAGAACGGTATTTGGGCGCTGCGGTTGAAGAGGGCGCTCCAGCTGCCACTGGTGACCACTTTTTACGGCCACGACATGTCAAGGGCCACTTCCCTGGCTTCCTGCGCGGAAGGGTATCTGTCGCTTTTCAGGGAAGGCGACCTTTTCCTAGTCGAAGGACCGCATATGAAAAAACGCCTGGCCGAACTTGGCTGCCCCAAGGAAAAAATTGCCATCCAGCATATCGCCATTCCACTGGCCGACCTTTCCTTTCAGCCGCGGCGCCCCAAAGGAAACGGAGAAAATGCGATCATTATTTTCAGCGGCCGCTTCATCGAAAAAAAAGGGTTGCTGGTTGCCCTGGAGGCCCTGTATTCAATCCGCTCGACTTTTCCATTTTTTGAATTCCGTATCATCGGCGACGGTCCGCAGCGGCCAGAAATTGAAAATTTCATCCAGAGCCACCAGATGAACTCCTACGTTTTCCTGTTGGGTTTTCTCGATTACTCCGCCTACCTGGAGCAGATGAGTCAGGCCGATCTTTTTCTCCACCCGAGTATGACTGCCGCCGACGGCGACAGCGAAGGCGGCGCACCGACCACCATTCTCGAAGCGCAGGCTTTAGGCTTGCCGGTTCTGGCCACCCGCCACGCCGACATCCCCTATGTTGTTGTGCCTGAAAAAAGTGCCCTGCTAAGCGCGGAGGGCGATATTACTGAATTAGCCCAAAATATAGCCCGATTGCTCAAGAAGCAGAAATCGTGGGCAGCGATGGGCCTGGCGGGTCGCCGCCATATAGAAGATCACCATGATGCGGACCGCGAAGTCCCCCGGTTGGAAGCATGCTATGCTGAACTGATCGACAGGTTCAGCATCCACGCCCATGGCCGTTGACATTCTCCTTGTTTCTTTCTACTACCCGCCCTTTGCCGGCGTGGGGGCCCGGCGTTGGGAGTTCCTCAGCCGCTTCTTCGCCGAGAACGGCTATTCCCTGGCCGTGGTCACCTCGCCTCTGAGCGGCAGGGACGCGGAGGCTTCTTCGCCGGGCGGGCATGAAAAAATAACCGTGCACACCGTCCCCTTTCCCGCTCCGGAAGCCTCTGCGCATCCCGCGCCTGCCCTTTATCGAGGAATGGCTTACCTGGCAGCGCCCTTTCCGGCGATCCCTGGAGAACCTTATCCGACAGGAACGTCCGCGCCTGCTGGTCTTTACCGGCGGCCCTTTTTTTTCCTTCACCCTTGCCCCCGGTTTGTTCAAGCGCTTCGGGGTCCCCTATTGGTTGGATTTCCGCGATGCCTGGGAGCTGGGTTCCCATGCACCGCTGCGTTTCAGCGCCCCCCTGGTCCGCTACCTTGAGCGCCGAGCCGTCCGTCATTCCCGGCTCGTCACCGACGTCACTCCGGAAATGGCGGCCCTGCGCCGAGCCGCCTTCCCCGAGCTGCCGCCGGAGCGCTTCCATGTCCTGGAAAACGGTTTCGATGGAAATCCCAGCGCTCTATCTCCGTCTTCGCCCCCAAGCAAGGTCCTGCGCCTGGGCATTTGGGGCAAGTTTTCCCCGTACCATTCCGATCACCCCGCCATCCTTATCGCGGCGGTCGCGGAACTGGCTTCGGAGATCGCCGTGGAGATTCACCATTTCGGCGCCGCTGGCGAGGAAAAAGCCCTGGTCGAGGCCGCGGCCCGTTGCGGATTAACGAGCGCCATCCGCTTTCATGGTTACTGTGAATACGAGGCCGGAATGGCTTTCCTGGCTGCGGTGGACATCATGGTGGTCAACCACCGTTCAGCGCTGCTGGTCGGCACCAAGGTCTATGATGCCATTCGCATCAATCGGCCCATCCTGGCTTTCTGTCGGCCGACCGACGCATTGGCCCGGCTGCTCAAACCTTTCCCTCATGCCTACCCGGTGTCCACGACTGCGGAAACGGTTGCGGCGCTTCGAAATGTCTTTGAAATCCGGCCGGGTTGCCTTGCTCCCGGTCTGGACCCTGAACCCTATTCCCGGCTCCGTCAAGGGAAAAATATCCTTCCCCTCCTTGCATCCCTGTTGGGGCCGCGCTGAGCACCGGGATTGCATTCGCACCTGGGCCCTGTCATAATAACGGATCGCCTTTTTCAGACTGGAGGTAGCCGCGTGTCCCAGCAAGAAAACGTCCACCCCGGATCGGCGGCCGGCCCGCGGGTGCTTATCTTGCCCAGCTGGTGGTACCCGAACCGGAACGCCCCCCTCAGCGGCATCTTTGTCCGCCGCCAGGCCGAGGCCATTGCCGCGTTCTGCCCCACAGCGGTTCTCTTCGTAACCCCGGATCCATCCCTGAGAACGAGGCGTGAGGTTGACTGTGCTGTTGAGCATGGATTGACTACCGTACGCGTCTTTTTCCGGCCGGCCAGACCATCTCCTTGGCAAGCCTTATCCAACACCCTGCGTTTCATGGCTGCGGCAGCGGCTGGCCGCCGCGCCCTGCCAGTGTTGTTTCAAGACCCCGATCTGATCCAAGTTCAAATCACTCCTTCGGTCGGTCTGATCTGCTCCTTGTGGCTGCTCTGGCGCCGGACTCCCACTGTCTTCAGTGAGCACTGGACAAAATATCTGCTGCCCCCAGGCCGGGAGAATCCCCTGCGCCAGTGGGTGATCAAGCGTTTTTCGGCCCGTTGCGCCGCCATGACAGCGGTTTCCGAAATCCTGGCCCGGGGCATGCGGGTGCACGGCTTGCAAGCGCCCCTTTGGCGGGTCATCGGCAATTCCGTGGATCCAAACGTTTTCTATCCGCCAGGAGAAAAAAAAGCCGGCCGGGTCGCCACCATCCTGCACATATCGTCTCAAAAGAAAATCAAGAATGTGGCCGGCATTGTGCACGCCATGGCCATATTGGCCCGGCGCCGCCCCAAGGTCCGCCTGCTGGTTGTCGGAAATGGGCCGACCCGGACGGAAAGCGAGGCACTGGCCCGGACCTTGGGGTTATTCGATAGAGTGGTCTTTTTCCAGGACCCGCTTACTGAAAAGGAGACGGCAGCGGCCATGCGCCAGGGGGACATTCTGGTTCTCTTCAGCGAACTTGAGACCTTTTCCTGCGTGGCCGCCGAAGCCCTGGCCAGCGGTCTGGCCGTTGTCTCAACGCCGACCGCGGTGGCCGAATTCCTGCCGGCGGAAGCGGGACTCCTGGTGCCATTTGGCGATGAGGAAGCCCTGGCCGCAGCACTGGAAAAAATGGTCGACCTCCTGCCCGCTTTTGACAACACACGGGGTCGCCAAGTGGTCCGCGAACGATTTGCGCCCAATGAGGTCGGGCGCTGCTTTTACAATCTATTCCAAGAAGTGGTTAGGGAAACCAAGGCATGAATATTCTGCTGGTTGCCTACTATTTTCCTCCGATCAACAACGCTGGTTCGGTGCGTCCGGCTCAGATGGCACGATGGCTGAGGCAATGCGGCCATTCCGTCTGCATCCTGACCCATGGCTATGCGGATATAGCGGATTCCGACCCGGAAATCATCCGCGTCCATGATCCCGCCTTTGTGCGCGCCCACCAGGGAAGGAATTTTTACCGCTGGCTGTTCTGGCGGGGTTGGGCGGAGCTGCAGAATTATTTCGGCCGCTATGCCTCGGTTTTTTCCCCCTGGCGTCGGGCGGTGCTGCAGCGGGCCGAGGAAATCCGCCGCGTCTGCCGGCCCGACATAATCATAGCCAGTTATCCGCCTTTGGAGGCGCTGGAAATCGGATTGGAGCTGTCGCGGCGTTTTCACGTTCCCCTGGTCAGTGATTTCCGCGACGGCTTGCTGTTTCGGCCCATCGAAGAAAATCGCCTGCGCTCCCATCGCTGTGTGCGGGAGAAATACAGGAAAACCGAGGAAGCGATCGCGCAGCGCGCGCACGTGATCGTGGCCGTGACGCCGGTCCTGGAAGAATATTTTCACGGCCAGTATCCGGGTTGCCGCTGTGAAACTGTTTTCAACGGCTATGATGAAGATGAGTATCAAGATTTACCTGAGCTCTCGTTGGCACCGGGTTATTTTCATATCGTGCATACCGGGAGGTTCGCCCTCTCGGACAGCGCCACCGCGATCGGCCCTTTTCTTGCCGCCTTGCGCCGGGCAGGCCTCCATCATTCGCCAAGGCCTTTTCGCCTGCAGTTGATTGGAGAGTATTCGCGCCGCGAAATGCGTTTACTGGGGGATTTGATCCATGCCGGCGTGGCCGTGGTCCACCCGCTGCAGGGACGGCGGGAAACCCTGGCCTACCAAAAAGCCGCCGACCTCCTTTTGCTCATCACCCGTCCCGGCGTGCGCAGCGGCATCCCCTTGAAGCTGTTTGAATACCTGTTTTCCGGGAAACCCGTTCTGGCGCTGAGCGATGATGTTGAAGTGCGCCGGCTCACGGAAGAGAGCGGCAGCGGTTGGTGCCTTTCTCCCTCGGCCGCACCGGCGCTGGACACATTTTTGCAGCGGATCCTGATTGATTCCCGGTTATATCGTTCACTGCGGCGGAACGAAGAAATGATCGGAATTTATTCCTGGGCCAAGCAGATGCGGGTGTTGCATGACTTGCTGGTCTCGCCGTCGAAATCTTGAGGAACCTGACGAGCGTACCGGGTTCCAGTGCATGAGACGTGCATGATTCCAGGCGATGCAAATGTAGAATCAGGCCTTGGTGCAGTAGAAGATATCTTCGGCCGCCGGGGTCAGCCCCATGCGTATGATTTCTTCCCCGTTGCACAGCTCGGGTGCCCGGCTGACCTGGACTGAAAAGCCGGCCTCGCCTAACCGTTCGATGTAATCGCGGCCGTACATGCGGACATGGTCTTCCTGTCCGAAGGCTTTCCGTCTTTGCTCGGCCGTGACCATGGCGGCATCCTCCACGGTGGCCGCGGCGCGGATCGGGACCAGGAGAATGGCCCAGCCGCCATGTTTCAGCACCCGGTAAAACTCCCGCAGCGCTTGACGGTCATCGGCGACATGTTCGAGCACGTGGCTGCAATAGATGGCGTCAAAGGATTCATCCGGGAAGGGAATGGCGGTCACGTCC
Organism: Candidatus Aminicenantota bacterium; assembly: GCA_963770755.1. Classification (GTDB taxonomy): domain Bacteria; phylum Acidobacteriota; class Aminicenantia; order UBA2199; family UBA2199; genus UBA2199. The sequence continues at coordinate 181,985 of CAVYQZ010000006.1, forward strand.
ATTTTAACCATGGCCAGCGGATCGTTCAGGTCGGCGCTGAGATAGTTTTCCCCCAGCCGTTTTTTCAGTTTGGGCGCCAGGCACGGTTCCGGGGCGACATGGAGAAGCTTGAGCGGGGCGACGGAAAACAGGCCGGTTTTCCTTGAAAAATAAAGCCACACCAAGCGGTGTCTTTCCAGTGCACCGCAGCGCGGACAGCGGGCGTCACGACGCCCGTTGAAGCAGAGGAATTTTCGTGATTTTTTTTCACAGACCGGACAAAAGCGCGCTTGTCCGTGATAGAGCAAGGGCATCGCCAGCTTCGCCAGCCAGCGGAGTTGTCTGCGGCCTGCCGCGAAAAAAGAAATCCTGTCCAAAGCGTCTCCTCTGCGGTTTTTTTCTTATAGCATAAACCCGGAGAAAATCAAAATGTGGATAGGGACCCTGTGCCTTTGCCTCCGGCCATAAGAAAATGTTCCCGGACATTAATTATTCCCGCCTTATTTGCTATAATGTTTTTTAAATGAAGCGGAACAAAATCCTTTTCTTCCTCGTGCTGGTCATCCTGCCCCTGCTGGTTTATTTTCCCGCTTTAAAGTCCGAACTGATCTGGGATGACAAACCCATGATCATGGAAAACGATCTCCTGAAAGGGGATTTTTCCCTGGGCGCCGCCTTTCGCAGCGGCTATTGGGCTTCGACCAGCCAACGGAGCTTGAGCTATGATTATTACCGGCCGCTGATGGTTTTTTCCTTCATGGTGGAGAAGGCCGTTTGGGGTCTGGATCCTTTCCACCTGCACCTGGTAAACCTGTTCATATTTATCGCCGGATTGTTCGTCATGTATTTTTTTCTGCGCCGGCAAACCGTGGTCGGCGGCATTGCCGAGACGGCCGTCCTGCTTTTTGCCTTTTTCCCGCTCAACCTGGACAGTATTGCCTGGGTTGTCGGGCGCAACGACCTGCTGATTCTTTTCTTCGGACTGCTGGCACTCTATTTTTTCGATCTCTTCCTTGAGCGCAGAAGCGTCCTGCTCGGAGCACTATCTGTCGTCAGCTACTTGCTGGCCCTTTTTTCCAAGGAAGCGGCCCTCTTTTTCCTGCCGGTCTTTTTATTGCATGAGCTGGGCCGGCGCAAGCGTCCGTGCTTTCCCATCCATGCCGTATACCTGTTCGCCTCGGCATTGTACTGGACGGTCAAGTCGGCGGTGATCAGTCAGGGCACCCTGCCGCTGATACGCTTTTTCAGCCCGTTCTGGGAAAACATCCGCGTGCTGCTGGGAGTGTTGGGCTACTATTTCCGTTCGTTGATCTTTCCCTTTCGCTACGACATGTTCCTGCCCGTGAATACGGTCACGAACGCGACCCATTCGATCCTGGGATTCCTTTTTCTTGCGCTCTTGGCATTGCTCTTATGGCTGGGGCGCAAAAAGATCCAGTACCTTCAGGCATGGATATGGAGCGTTCCTTATCTGGCCGGCTACCTGCTATTCGTTTTTACTCCCATGTATCCCTTCAACATCTCCACCCGCTATCTGATGCTGCCGACCATTGGTTTGGCATGGCTGCTGAGTTATTTTCTCCGCTCCCTGCCTCAACCTTTCGGCAAACTCGTTCTGGTTGCACTGCTTATTGCTTCAGTTTCAACCATCATCGGCAACATCCCGAGGTATCACAATGAATCAAGCTTCTGGGGCAGCGCCGTCCAATCCTGTCCGGACAACAGCTTTTTCCTGAGCAAGTATGCCGGGCAACTGAGGGAGGATGGCGATTTCGTGCGTGGTGAGATGCTGCTGCGCCGGGCGCTGAACTTCTCGATGGATAATTCCACCGCCGTGGTCATCGCCCTGCAGATGACCGATATCGCCATCAACCAAGCCCGCTATGCGAGTGCCCTGGATTGGCTTGATAAAATGGGCTCCCTGGCCCTGGATCTTTCACAAACCAATTACCGCCTGGTGAAATTCCTGAGAATCCATTGGGCCCGGGGTAAGCTGGCGAAAGCGGAAGAAGTCATGCAGGCGATTCTTTTTCTTTCACCCAGCGAGCCGAACAAAAAAATGCGCCTGAAGCTTTATATGGCTTTTGCCGCTTGGGAAAAAGCCCGGGAGGCTGCACGGGCGATCTCCAGCCAGGAAGCCGGCGATTGGCTTGTTTTCGTACAGAAAGAAAAACTCGCTTTTCAATCCATGTCGCCCAGTCAGCAGTCCAATTATTTCCTGAACCAAGAAAACTTCGATTTCGCCTGGAAAGCGTGGCCCAAGGAAATCCTTTCTGATTTCGCCAGCCGTCTGCATGCGGCCCGGCTGGCGTTCCTCTCTGAGCGCGAGGAAGAGGGGGATCAGCTCATCGCGGCCATGGCTGAAATGGGAACCGATGATTTTCGCATCCAAAATTCCTTGGGCAATCTTTTTTTCGATCTGCAACGGGCTGATGAGGCGCTGCTTTTCTATCAACGCTCCCTGCAGCTTAATCCTCGCCAACCCGCATTGCGTGAACGCATGAAGCGGCTGGATTGGAAAAATATTTCCATGCTGTAGGAATAGCCGTGTGCATGTTGAAATCATTGTTGTTGAAACGATTCGCGAAGAGGTAAAAATGACAAAATTGAGGCTGGCCGAACGAATCACCATGTTTCTGTCCATACTGTCGCTGGTGCTATGGCTGTTGAACATAAAAAATCCTGAAGGGGCGGATGTGTTTTTTTTAACCATCCTGGGAGCGCTTGCTTTCTTGCTCGTCATCATCCTGGCAATCAAAAACGGATTGTTGGCAATTCCTCCGTGGCGCTGGCTGTTGCCTTTGATTGCCATCGGCAGTATATTTTATATTTACTCTGTCAATGCCAATCAGAGCGAGGTTTTTTTCAATCTCACCCTGGTTTTAATATTAGCTAGCGGCATTTCTTTATTGTTGTTTTTTATTTTTCTAAAAGACAAAAGGAAGCAGTTCTGCAAAGAGTCATGGACTTTTTTTCGGGAATTTTGGATCTATCTCGCTTTTGCGCCGATATCCATAATCTGGCTTAAAGTGGTCGGTCTTTTTACGCCGCAAACAATCGACGAGACCCTTAAAAAGATTGATACGCTGATTTTCAGCCATTACCCGGACGCCTGGATAAAATCCCTGAACATGAGCGGATTGCCGCTGCTCTGGTTGAGCCTGTTTTATTCCCTGCTGCCATTTTATCCCATCGCCCTATCCGGATTATTCTATATTAAGAAGGAATTTGTCTGGCTGCGCAAAGTCACGCAATCATTTTTGCTCTGCGGCATGATCGGCTGGCTTTTTTATCTGATTTTTCCCGCCATCGGGCCGCTGTTTCTTGATATCAAGGTTGCCGGATATTTCCATCCGGCGATTTTCCGCAACTGCTTTCCATCACTGCACACATCATGGGGCCTGCTGGTGTTGATCTACGCCTGGAAATACAGAAAAAAAATATTCTGGATATTGTTGCTGCCTGTTTCGCAAATGATCCTGGCCACCGTGTTCCTGCGCTTTCATTATGTCATTGATCTGATCGCCGCCGTGCCGTATACCTTTTTCATTTATTGGCTTAATGAAAAACTCATGGCCCACGAGCTATCCGGCAAGTTACTGCCGGGAGACGAAACGCGGAAAAAAAGCAAACCGGAAATTCTGGTTTATGCGGTTTTTATTCTGTCCGGGCTGTCGGCATTGATCTATCAGGTTTATTTCATGAAAAAGATATCGTTGATATTCGGCTCGACCGCCTTGGCCGTCACCACGGTTCTGGCCGCCTATATGTTCGGCCTGGCGGCCGGCAGTTATATCGGCGGCAAGATCGCCGACCGGGTGAAATCACCGATACGGGTCTATGCCTACGCGGAGCTGCTGGTCGGGCTGCTGTTGCTGGTTTCACCGCTGCTTTTTAGAGAGCTGGAGAACCTTTATGTGTCGATTGGCAAAAACGCGAACCTGACTCAATGGAACCTGACAGTCATTCGCATTCTTTTTTCCCTACCCATCATCCTGCTGCCGACCCTGGCCATGGGTACGACCTTGCCCCTGCTGACCAAGTATTTAACCACGGTAAAAAATAAAATAATCGGCAATGTGTCCCGCCTGTACAGCGCCAATATCATTGGCGCGGCCATGGGAACATTTCTGGCCACCTATGTCTTGATGCCCAATTTTGGCATGATGGCCACCATTGCCGTCGCCATTTTGATCAACCTGGTCATTGCCCTGGTGGTCTTGCGACTGGGAAAACATTTTCCGGTGTTGACGGCCACCGCTAATGAAACGACCATGCCGGAAGCGCCTGAACCATCCTGGCACAGGATGAGTGCAAAAGCCATGAATACCGTCTTGCTCATTTCCGCGTTGGTGCTGGGGCTTGTTTCTTTTGCGGGGGAAGTGGTCTGGACGCACTTGTTGGCCATGATTGTCGGCAACAGCGTCTATGCCTTTGGCGTCATGTTGATCGCCGTTCTGGTCGGCCTGGCCATGGGCGGTTATCTCGCCGGTCGATTGGCTTTGAATCAACGCCGGAAACTGCAACTCATCGCTGGCCTGCAGTTCATGATCGCCGGTTTTTTCTTGCTGCAACTGCTTTTTTGGGACAAGATTCCGGTTTACATGCAGCATCTGTGGATTACGGCTACCCGTTTTCCCGAACGGGAGTTTGTCCGTTTTGCCATCAGCTTCACACTGCTTATTTTGCCCACGCTGGCGGTTGGATTGACCTTTCCACTACTGGCTTCGCTTTATGCCAATAACCTGAAAACTCTGGGCACCCGAATCGGCCGCATCTCTTTTATCAACACATCGGGAAACATCCTGGGAACCCTGGTCATGGGTTTTCTGCTTTTACCGCGAATCGGTTCCTTCCGGGCAAGCATCCTGATCGCCGTGATGGCCGCGTCCAACGGTTTCCTGTTGTTATACTCATGGCCGGGCAAGCGCAAGATAGTCATGGCCGCGGGCCTGCTGATGTTTTTCGTCGCGGCGGTTGTTTGGCTGCCCGAATGGAATCTCACTAACCTGTCATTGGGGACCAATGTGTATTTCACCCGCCAGCATAACGGCACGGTCATCGATTCCTGGGAAGAAAAGGACGGTGGATTTACGACCATTACCGAGGAGATTATTCCCGGTCAACGGAAAAAGAAAATCACCCTGTGGACCAACGGCAAATTCCAGGGCGACAACCTGCCTGAAATGGAGGCTCAATTCCGTTTTGCTCTATATCCGATCGTTTTCAGCAAAAAGCTTGGCCGGGCGCTGATCATCGGGCTGGGTACCGGAGTGAGCGGCCGCGTGGTGCAGCAGGCCGGCTTCAAAGATATCGAGGTTGCTGAAATTTCTCCGGGTATTGTGGCTGCGGCCAGGAAATATTTCTCCAGGGAAAATGGCTTTCTGCTCGATCAAAAGAACGTCAGGCTGCGCATCGAGGACGGACGCAATCTTCTGCTTTTAAACCGCAAGCCGTTTGACCTGATCACCATGGAAATCTCCAGCGTCTGGTTCGCCGGTGCTGCCGCCCTCTACAGCGTTGAATTTTACGAACTGGCCAAAAAAAATCTGACCAAGGACGGTGTTTTTCAACAATGGATCCAGCTCCACCATATCTCTCCCTATGATGTGCTGGTCACCATCGCCACGGTCCGCTCCGTCTTTCCCCATGTGCGCTTGTTTTTCGGCGGCAGCCAGGGAGTTATTGTCGCCTCGCAGAAACCGTTGCAAATCCCCTTCCGGAAACTGGCGCGAATGAACAGCGGGTGGCTATCTTCATTCATCACAAATATATCTCCCTACCGGAATGTCTTTTGCCTGCTGGGCGAGGAACTCCTGGGTGAACAGGGAATCAATCATTTTTTAGCTTTTTATTTGAAAAAATTCAGCAGTGAATTGCAGGATTTAACCTCGAATGACAATAATATGTTTCTCGAATATTCCACGCCCCAAGGCAATGTACGCAACTACCTTGAAACGCTGCGGGAAAACGTGATGATCCTGCTGCCGTTCCATGAAAAGGAAAGCGATGCCGTGAGCGCTATCCCGTCTCCGGGCTGGAGATTCTATGTTTCGGGTTGTATCAAATTGGGGCAAAAACAATTTCAACTCGCGCTGGAGGATTTTCAGAAAGCAAAGAGTATGTTGGCGCCGGAAGAGCATCAGGCCATCGACCGGCTCATTGTTGAAGTGAATAAATCAGGCAATAAACCAGAAACTCAATCCATGGCACACTGAGCGGATTTCTGCTTCGGTAACCGGCGTTGGCTGTCTGAAAGCCGGGCGACGGTTCACTCATGCCGCTGGCTTGCCTGTAATTTCTTGATTTTTTCAAGGACGGAGCTGGTTGGAAAGAGTCGAAAATCCTTCTGCAATACTTGCAGGGCCTGAACCGGGTCTCCGGTCAGCAAAAAAAAATCTGCCGCATGCAGCAACACTTCATGATTTTCAGGAAAAAGCTTCATATAGTGCTCTACCACCGCTTGGCCCTTCTGCCGGTCTCCGGACTTGGCCAAAAAAACGGCAAATTGGAAATAAACGCTTAAAGGCTGTTCTTGGGCGCGTGAAAAAAGGGTGGTAAAATAAACTCGGGCCTTCTGCAACTGGTTGACTGATGTATAATGAAACGCCGCTGTTTCCAAGGCCCGTCGTTGAAAAAAATCCGCTTGAAATGAAGATTCATCCCGAATCAATGACTCCAATAAAACATCCGCCCTTGCTTCATTCACGGACAATAAAACAGTTGCGTGATTAAGGCGGAAAACCCTGTTCTCCCTTTCCAGGTGCTGAAGCTCAAGCCAGAATTCCCTTTCACTTTTCCCATAATGGCGCACGTGGGGAAGCAATTCAAACGCATAAAACAGGGCCAGAAACGATACCAGCAAGCCAAAGAGCAGCGGCCGCAAGTGCCGGGACAAAAACGTCACCCCTAATGAAACCGCAGCCGCCACGGGCATATAAAGAAAACGCCATGCCAAAAGTGAAACCTGATTCTCGAAAAAGAAAAGCAGCAAGGAAGGAATAAGCCAAATAAAGGCAATTCCAGCCCAGAGCAGAAAGACCGGCAAGGCTTTCTTTTTAAATAAAAAATAGCCGCCGGCCGCGATCCAGAACAGGCAAAAAATGATCCCCGCGAAAAAATAAAAAGTCGAATTGAATATTTTCTCGTCCGGAATCGAAAAGCCCAGAAAGAATGGAAACACGGCGCGCGACAAATAAAACCCCAAACCCGAAAAAAAGGTTCCAAGGGGAAGAATTGAAAAATTCATCGCGGGCAGGCCAACGGCGTTGCTGCGCAGGACAAGGAACGCGATCCATGCCGACGAGAAAGTCAGAATAAAACTGATCCGTGAAGCCTTGTTCTCCTTTTTCCCATAAAAACAAACTAAATAAACATAAATCAACAGAGACAGAATAACCGTTTCTTTGGACAGCAGCGCCAAAAAAAAGAAAAAAGCCGCCGACAGCGAATCACGGGGAATCCCTTTGCGGATAAATGATAAAAAAAAATGCGCGGAAACAAGCAACATAAAAAGTGCCAGCAAATCCGTTCGTCCGGAGATCCAGGCTACATTTTCAAAATGGGTGGGAAACACGGAAAAAAGGCTGGCTGAAGCAAAGGCGGCTGGTAAATTATTGAATAAGCGGGCCAGTAGCAGAAACAGTAAAATAACATTGAATGAATGAATCAGGATGTTGGTCAAATGATAACCCGCTGCGTTGAAACCCCACAGCTTGTAGTCCAGCCAAAAAGCAAAGGCAGTCAGCGGACGGTAATAGCGCACGCTTTTCGCCATCTCCGGGTTGTTTGCATCTTGCCCCAAGGGATCACCAAAAGCCTGCCCCAAAAAGCTCCTGAGAAAACCGGGATTTTGAATAATGGGGCTGTTGCGCACCAGGTGGATATCATCGAAGACAAAATCGCCCTTCACGGCGGGAAGAAACACCAGAATATTGAAAGCAAATAAAATCAATCCACAAAGAAGCAATGTCTTTTTATTTAATAAAATATTTGCCATTTTATCAGCCAAGCGATTATAACATAATGAATGCAACCATTTGAAATCCGTCGGCATTGACCATATAATTGAACAATGAAAAAATCTCGGTTCACATGGCGGGGAATCCTGAGCAATCATTTTGTTTATATTTATCTTTTTTCGATTTACCCGATCCTTTTTCTCTATGATCAGAATATCAAGGAAGTTGCTTTCGGGGAAATTCTGGCCCCCATGATCATGGCCATCGCTAGCACCACACTGCTATGGTTCTTTTTTGGTTTTTTTTATAAAAACAAGGGAAAGAGGGCCTTGGCCGTTTTGGTAGTTCTTTTGCTGATCTTTTATTACAAGTTAATCAGCGATGCGCTGGATGAAACCATCGGCCGTTTGGGCAAACCGTTGGCCAACCTGCCGCCTTACGTTCTTGTTTTTGCTTGCTTACTACTTTTATTATTCTGGCTCCGCAAGTCAAAACATGCCTTCCGGCATAGCGGCAAAATCCTGAATACCATCATGCTGCTGCTGCTGGCCTGGAATCTCGGCGGCATTCTCATCCACCATCTCGGCAATGCGGATGTGAAGAATGCCCGGGCTTACCTGAAAAAAACGGAATTTCAAAAAATATCTCCGCCATCTTTTAAACCCGACATATATTGTTTTATCCTAGACGAATTCGCCAGCCTGGAGACGATCAAGGACGTTTTTCACTACGATCACTCGCGGTTTGCGGAGCGGCTGCAAACCGCCGGCTTTTTTATCGCCCGGCAAAGCCGCGGCTTGTATATATGGACGCCGGAAGCGATCGCCGCTCTGCTGAACATGGAAAAAGTTCCCGAAAAAGCCGACTCCAGCGTGTTGATCGACCAGAATAAAGTGACCCATTTTTTAAAGGGGCAAGACTATCGCATCTTTGATTTTCCTTATAAAGGCCTCACCGCTTTGGCCGATTCGGAAAAGCATTTTATCTATGCTCCGGAAAGCACCTCGATCTTTTTCAATGATTTTTACAAGACGCTGATCGATATGTCTGTTTTTTATGGGTGGGCCGAAAAATGGCAAAACGATGAGGACAAATATTCGCAGTTTTTCCGCAAGCGGATTTTATATGTGTTTGAGCAAATGCCCGCCATCGTAAAAATGGCCGGACCGAAATTCGTCCTGGTCCATTTGTTCAGCCCCCATACGCCGTTTGTTTTTGATCGGCAAGGCGGCATGGTGGCGCCGGAGCACGGCACCGATTATTCCGATCGAAAGTATTATTTGGAGCAGTATCTTTATATCAGCCGCCGGGTTGCCGAAACAATGGAAATGATCCTGAAAAATTCGGCAACCCCGCCGATCATTGTGGCCCTCTCCGATCACGGTTACCGCGGGTCCTTTCGTAAGCCTCTGCTGCACGTCGTTGCCAATACCGAAAAAAAGAAAATTTTTTTGAGTTTATATTTGCCGGGATATGCCTATGGGAATCTTGATGACAGGCTGTCACCATTAAACGTGTTCCGCATCATTTTCAATCACTATTTCGGGCAAAATCTGCCGGAAGTTCCAAGCGGAGGAAAATGACCGTCAACCTGGAAAACTTCGAATTCGCCGCCTTGCAAAAGGCAGACCATTACCGGGCCGCGCTGCTTGCCGAGTTCGAGCCCTTCCTTGTCGGCCATGTGCTTGAGGTCGGGGCTGGCATCGGTCAACTCAGCGAAACCCTTTTGCAGAAAACGAAGATCACACGTTTCACCTCCGTCGAACCCGACGCGTGTTTCGCCAGCCAGCTGCGCAGCAAGTTTCCACAGCTCGAACTCATTCAGGGTACGATCAACGATGTGCCGGCTGCATGGACAATCGACACCATTTTGAGCGTCAATGTCCTAGAGCATATCGAGGCCGACGAGCGCGAACTTAACAGCTATTGCCGGCGACTGGCAGAGCGCCAGGGGGTGCTCTGCCTTTTTGTTCCGGCCCGGCCCGAGATCTTTGCGCCGATCGATCGCGATTTCGGCCATTTCCGCCGCTACACCCGGACGGAACTGAAGAACAAACTTTCCGCGTCGGGTTTCGTCGTCCGCCGCCTGGTGTATTTCAACCTGCTCGGTTATTTCGCCTGGTGGTGGAATTTTCGCCTGCTGAAAAAGCGCAGCTTTGCCGCCAAGCAGGTGCATTTTTTTGATCGTTGCTTATTCCCCCTTCAGCACCGCTTCGAAGCGCGTATCCTGCGTCCGCCCATCGGCATGAGTCTTCTCGCCGTGGCAGCCGCTATGCCATCTTCGCCAGTAAAAGATACCCGGCTTGTCAGCAAAAATGATAAAGTTTATAGTTAAAACCGTGCAGAAATCACAGTCCTCCAAAACAGAAACAGCCAACAAAAAATATGGTTATCCTTTCCTTTTCGCGCTCTATCCGCCGCTGTTTCTCTACCTGCATAACATTCGCGAAGTGCAGGTGGTCCGGATTTTCCCAGCCCTTGGCGTTTCCCTGGCTATCGCCATTGCTTTCTGGCTGCTGACAAGAATGGCAGCGCGCAACCACGGCAAACGCTCATTATTGCTCTTTTTATTCCTCTTGCTCTTTCATTTTTATGGATTGTACTACGGCTGGATTGCCGTATTACTGCCCGATGATTCCCAGCCTCTGCTGTCTCACGCCATTGCCTTTGTTTTTCCGGGCGGGTTGTGGCTTTTTTTATCTTGGGCCGTTGTCCGTTCAACCAAAAGTCTGGCGATTTTTAACCGCGTTTTACGGCTGGCGGTGATTCTCCTGGTGTTATGGAACGTAATGGGAATTCTGATCTATCACGGGCAATCGTTGGCCAGCCTCAATAAATTGCAGCGCGGGAAGGATCCCGGTTTGCCGAATCATCTTCATTATCAAACCGGGAGACCGGACATCTATTGCTTGATACTCGATGAATTCGCCTCATTGGAGTCGGCGCGCTCCTTATTCCAATACGACAATTCCGTTTTCGCCGAAACGCTTCGCCGGCAGGGTTTTTTCGTTGCCCAAAACAGTCGTTCCCGTTTCGACAGGACTGAGACGGCCATTGCCGATATTTTAAATCTGGGAGAATTTGACGAAAAACAGGACCCCTTCTTGCTGATCCGCAGGAATGCAGTCGCATCTTTTTTGAAGCGTCGGGGTTACCGCATTATCGAAATCCCCCTGGAACCAGCCATGTTTATGGATGTTGCCGATCAACGCTACGACTATTCATTGCTGCACATCTCTATCTTTTTTGACGATTATTACCGTTTTTTATTCGAGCGCTCACTGTTGCGTTTACTGCCCGATCGCTGGCGGCGGCATAACCCGGATTCCGCACGCTATTTTCGTGAAAGGGTACTGCAGGTATTTGAAAAACTGCCGCCTATAGTCAAAACCCCCGGGCCCAAGTTTGTTTATGTTCATCTCTTTTGTCCTCATGAACCGTTCGTTTTTACTGCCCAGGGAGAGGCCACGGCAGAAAACCATTTTTGGCGTCATGATGATCCCCGTTTTTATCTGCAACAATACATCTTCGTCAGTCACAAAATAGTTCAGACTGTTTTTCAAATTCTCCGGGATTCGCCGGCACCACCGGTGATTATGATCCAGTCCGATCACGGCTACCGGGGATCCCGGGGGCGATTGAAATACGGAAGACAAGTGCCATGGGCCGAGAGACTCAAGGTTTTCAATGCCTTGCACCTGCCCGGTGTGGATCTGAAACAGATTCCCCTTTCCCTCTCGCCGCGCAACAATTTCCGCCTGATATTCAACTATTATTTTGCTGAGCACTTTTCGTTTTTAAAAAATCCTTGAATGCCAAATTTTTATAAGAAAAAATCTTGTTTCCGTCCTTCCGCATCTCATGCTGATTATTGCCACGACCTGCCGCCCGCACGGCAAACTATTGAAATTTTCATGCATTTCTTTTAGATTATCTGAATGAAAAAAATCGTCTGGTCAAACAGTTTTTTACGCTTGCTGTTTTTATTTGTTTTCATCGGCATCTCCTTGGTTTATTTCATCTTTCTGCCTGTCAATTACAGTTTTGACGGTACGGTCTTCAGTCATTTCCTGCGCTACGCACTGGTCAGACATGATTGGCTGGCCGTTACCCAGATACATCACCTGCTTTACTTTCCGGTCAATTACTTGCTTTACCGTGTCCTGGAAGCCGTGTTTCATTACCGTGTCCTCGAATTTTTTCACCTGCAGCTTTTTTCCATGTTCTTTGGCGTTTTTACCCTGGTGCTGGTGGAACGGATGTTGAAAAAAATCAATCTATCATCGGTTTTGCGTTTCGTTGGTGTGGCCTCCGTAGCTTTTTCGTATTCATTCTGGCTATTTGCACTGGATGCCGAGGTTCACATGGCGGGAGTTTTTTTTACGGTTGCCGGTTTATATCTGCTCATTTTTCGACGGACCGGAACAGGCACTCTGGTTTGGGCAGCCCTGTGTTTCGTCCTGGCCGCCGGATTCCATTTGACCAATATCCTGATCGCCGCAACCGTGTTTTTTTATTTGCTGGAAAAACGTCTACCCTGGCGCCGCTATGCGCAATTTTTCCTGGCTTATCTTTCATTTCAACTGTTGCTTTATGGGGTTTATACCGCCATTTCCCATAAGCCTATTCATCGCATCCTCTATAATATTTTTTTTGGCTCTGATATCTATTCGGGATATCGGAACACTTATTTTAAACCATTGACATTGTCAACGGTGATTTCATCGCTGGCAGCCTTGAAACGTGCACTGCTGGTAAATACGGGAACCTGGTCGGTAATCCTGGCTGCCGGTTTTCTATTTTTATTGGCCATGGCCTGCAAAAGGTCGGCTGCGGAAATCAACGAGACATTCAAACGGACCATGTTGTTCTGGTTCATTCCTTTTTTCCTGTTTTTCACGTTCTGGGATTCGGGAAATATTGAATTCAAAATCCATGCCATCGTTCCCTTGCTCTTGATTGCCTTCACCTCCATAGGCAGGCTGAAACCCGTTGTGGCCAACATCTTTGGTTCTTTTTTGGCTGGCGGACTTTTAATCACCAATCTGTTTTTCGGCATCATGCCACTGGCCGATCTCAGCAAAAACACCAACTATCAGGTTGCCCTGGCCATCCAGAAGGTGACACCGGTGCAAGCGCAAATCCTGCTAACCGGCAATTTCCTGGGCTATGGATATGGAAAAATCTATTTACCTTATTTTGCCATGCGCAAAGTGTTAATCCTGGATTGGCTTTTGGGCAAGGGGCAATCTCTCTCCGAGATTTATGACCGGCTCCGAAAAAGCGCCGCTTCCGGGCAGTCGCTTTACGCTCTTGGCGAAATAGCCGAAAAAGGCAAGTCAATTAAAAATCTGCTTGATTTTCATCGTGTCGGCGAAAACGACTACTCCCGCTTCTATTCCGGGATGCGCTTCATTCTCGCAGCCGAACTTCCCGGTGGCTATCGCCTGTACCGCATGGAATTCGCTCCGCCCTAGGAATCGCTGATTTTATAGAGGCAGGTTGAACCGCTGCGGAATACCGGCATCAGCGGCTGCAGGAAATGAAGTAAGGTTTCTCGTTCAGTTTCGTTTAAAATTGAATAATGCTTCTGCAAGCGCTGCAGTTCGCTCATATTGACCAGCAGATAGCTGTAGCCGGTTTTTTTTATCGCGGCAGTAAATTCGTCGCTGGTCCGGCTCTCCTCCAGGTATTTTTTTAGAATGCAATAATCCATGGCCGACGAAACCTGGTATGGTCTTTCAAGGTAATAATTACGCGCCTCTCCGGCTACCAGGATTCGGGCCCGGGGCGGAGCGTTCGCATTGATATAAGCGAACACGGGATAGGTTGGGAAAAAGTGCTCGATGTATTGCCGGCTGGAAAATTTTCCGCTCAGCATATAATGGCCGAGATAAAATTTTTCCAGCAGGGCAAAACCCATGATGAAATTCACGGTGATGAGCAGATAAAAAATCGTTTTCAGGGTCTTGCCGCCAGCGGCCTCATACCCTTGCAGGGAAAAAACCGCCAGCAAGATAAAAGCCGCGTAAATAAAACGGATACTGCCGGTGAAGAAAGGGGCGATGGCTAAAAGCAGCAAGGCCCAAAGCAGCCATTTTTTTTGCCTGAAAGGCCGCAGCAGCAGGAGCGGCAGAAAGATCAGAAAAAAAGGCCCGACCAATCCGCCGTAGCCATAGGTGAAAAAAGACAGATTGTAGGGCAGCTTGACCATATCGGCCGGCGTATGAACGATCCGTCCGACCTCGGCCTGCAGCCGGGATTGCCTCTCGCTGTCCCACTGGGCGGCTGGAAATGCCTTTTGTAAAAACGGGAAAAAGGGATTGCCGCTGAAGTGAAAATTTTTCAGCAACAAGGGGGAGACAACCAGAAAGATGATCATGGCCATGAGTGCCATTTTTTTCAGATCGGCTTTTTTCCATGGCGTGATGACCAGGAGCAGGAAGAGCGCCAACGGCAGCAGGTTGAAATATTTGATACCCACGGCAAAGCCCCAAAAAAGGGCTGACAATTTAAAATTTTGCCGCCGGTAATGAATGATGGCCAAAAAAATAAAAATGGCGCCGGGAAGATCGTTTTTGCAGGTAACCAGGAGAAACAGCGTCATCGGTAGTGACACGATGGCCAAGAGCAGGTTCAGACGCCCCTGAACGCCCCAGCTTTCAACAGCCTCGTCAGCAACGGTCAAGATAAAAATTGCGCCCAGTAAAAAATGAAAAAGACGCGGCACCACGGTGCCGATGAATACTGCGGGGATCAGCGATATTTCATAGTAAATGAAGGTGTTGGCAAAAACGAATTGCGGCGTGGAGATGAAGCCGCCGCTTTGCAGGTACAAATTGGGAATGCCCAGATGATAAACCAGCGAATCGTAGAACGAGGGCGGCAGCGCAGCGTAAAACAGAGGAAAAATAAAAACGGCGAATTCAGCCAGGGGCCTGGAAAAAAAACGTCTCAATCCGGCCAGGTTTTCGCTGCGCCAGTTTTCATTCAGCAGCATGAAGGGGAGAAGCAAAATCGCGATTGCGAAGAATATGCCGATGGTGAACGGAGTAATGATTTTAAAAAAGGCAATCAGGTAAAAATAAGCCGTGGTCGCCAGCAAGCCCAGTGCCGCGGCTTCCAGAATTCCGATCGCAGCGATTCTGGTTTTCCAGGCGATAAAAAAACCGATGCTGATGATGGCACCCAGGAATAAAACAGCTCCCAGCAGGGGAGGAAGCAACCATGGACCGTAACTGAACAAGAGCAGGTTGATCGTAAAAATCACGGCGGCCGCCAGCAGAAGGATGCGGATGACACGTTTACTCATCACCCGGAGTATAGCATTTTCTGGAAACGAAAACCATTTGACATTTTCAGGGATTTCACGTATATTTTTTCAGAGCTTTATAGCAAATTCTAAAATTTATTAGCTTTTTAGAAGAAATTTTGAATTTGCTATCTAAAGCTCTTATCCAGCTCTGCTGGGTGAGGAGAAGCCCATGAGAAGATTGATTTTGTTGCTGATTTTGTCGGCCGCTTTTTCTTCATTTTTAACTGCCCAATCGACGCCTCGACCCATATCCATTTCGGTCGATCCCGGACTGGAATTGTCCTTTAATTCCATCCGCACTCTGGTCGGCCCAGAGAAAACAGCAAACACCTTTAATTTTCTGACGACCCGCTTGGCGCTGAAAATGGATGTCATCGAATATCTCTCGGTGGAAATTTTGGCCGGGTTCCATTATGCCTATGCCAGCGAGCCGCTTGATTTCACCAGCATGCCGCTTTCGCTGCGCTGGGACCGTGAAAAATTCTCTGGACTGCTGCTCGGCTTGGCGGCGAGTTCCGAACCGCTGACCATGGACGATTTTTCACTGAAAGTCAGGGGGGAATTCACCTGGGCCATGGAAAAAGAAAAGACCTGGGAAATTGAACTGCCTACAGTCAGTGGCGAAGCCACGGGGGATAATGCCTTCAGCCTGCTGACCCTGGATGTGACCGTGCAATACGATGGCTTCAGCGGAGTGACCCTTTTTGCCGGTCCGCGTTTAAGTCTGCTGAACGGGACATTTACAGCCGCTGAAACTATCATCGATCTGCAAGGTCAACAGGAATTTTCTTATCGTCAAAAAAACTTTTTCGCCGTGTTGGCCGGCGCGGTGATCGAAATCGGCGGCAACTGGGAATTGAACGTCAAGGCCAGCCTGCTGGGACGGACCGAATTGTCCCTGGCTGTTTTTTACATTTTTTGAGGTGAGCCATGAAAATTAAAATGATACACTTGATTTTTTTTATTGGGATCTTTATCGCTGCCGCTGCCGGGCAAGCGGGCGAAAAAATAATTTCCGCTGCTACGCCTGCCGATTTTATTTCTGGACAATTGGTCGTCAAACTGGCGGCCGACAGCCAGGCGGACTTGTATAACTACGAATTTATTGCCAACCGCTTTGACGGTCAAATCAAAAGCGTGCAGCGTGAAAAATACTTCGGGTATTTGCTGATCGAAACGACTCCCGAAACCGATTTGTCTGAGTTTAAAAAAAGATTGGCCGCTGAAAAATGGGTGCAGGACATCTCGTTCAATTACCAGGCCTCGATGAACGGCAAGATTCCCGACGAGCAGTTTTTTTCTTACCAGTACGCTTTGCTCAACAGTGGGCAGGTCTATTACCCGGAACAAAATCTCAGGGGCATTGCCGCCGCTGATATCAAAGCCAGTGAAGGCTGGGACTGGAGCATCAGCAGCCAAGATACCCTGATCGCCATCGTCGATTCCGGGATTGCCCTGGGGCACGAGGATCTGAAAAACAAACTGCAGCCGGGCTATGACTTTGTCAACGACGATGACGACCCGCAAGATGACAACGGCCACGGTACTTTTGTGGCATCACTGGCTGCCGCCGAAACCGACAATGGCATCGGCATAGCCGGAGTGGGCTGGAATGCCATGCTGCTGCCGGTAAAAGTGCTGGACAGTCAAGGCAACGGCACTTACCTGACCATTGCCGTCGGCATCAGATACGCCGCCGACCAGGGGGCCAGGGTGATCAACCTGAGCCTGGGCGGAAATAATGACAGCTTTATCTTGAAGGACGCCTGCCAATACGCCTTCGACAAAGGTTGTATTCTGGTTGCTGCTGCGGGCGATAGCGGCAGTGAAACGGTCCAATTCCCGGCGGCATACGATTCTTTGTGCCTGGCCGTCGGTGCCAGCGACGCCAACGACGTTCTGGCTCCTTTTTCAAACCGCGGCCAGCAAATCGATGTGGTGGCCCCCGGTGTTTGGGTTTTCGGTGCCAGCTTCGACCCGGCGCGGCCGACCGAATTGCGCTCTTATGATTGGGGCAATGGAACGTCACTGGCCGCCGCTCATGTTTCCGGTGCCGCGGCCCTGCTGATTGACTATAAACCGCTGCTGACCAATGTGCAGGTTATGGACATTATCAAGTATACCGCCGATGACGTCAACAGTGACACCCACCCAGGAGTAGACGAGGAGATGGGCTATGGGCGCATTAATTTGCAGACCCTCCTTTCTCCATACTTCCTGAACTGATGCTTTCCTATCTCAAAGTTGAAAACCTGGCGGTGGTGGAAAAAGTCGGCCTTGATTTTTCTGCCAACCTTAATATTCTTACCGGAGAAACCGGAGCCGGGAAATCCATTCTCATTGACGCCATTATGCTGCTGATCAATAAAAAAACTCCGGCAAACATCGTGCGCAACGGCACGCAAAAGTTGACGGTCGAAGCTTTGTTTATCCGGCAAGACGAGGAGATCATTTTAAAAAGGGAAATCAGCAAGAGCAAATCCCTGACTTATCTCAATGGAGAACTTGTTCCCTTTCCCATGGTCAAGGAAAAGGCTGAAGGTCTGCTGAACATCTATGGCCAGAAAGATCACATTTTTCTGCTCAATACCGCCAACCATCAGATTTTTCTCGATCGATTCGCGCAACATGGCGGTCTGTTGACGGCGTTGGCTGAAAAGTGCCGGTCGCTTCGCGGACTGCAGGCCAGACGGAATGAACTGCAGGCCAAGTACGGGCAAGCCAGAGAAAAAATTGATTATATTGATTTTCAACTGCATGAAATCGAAAGCCTCGACCTGCATCCCGGGGACGAGCAGGTGTGGCAGGAACGTTTGAAAATCCTGGCCGCGGCCGAATCAATCCTGGAAAAATCCGAAATCCTGATCCAGGATTTTTATCAAAATGACCAATCGGTTTACAACCTTTTAGCCCGTGACTTGGCTGCGGCCGCTTATCTGGGATCATTGTTTCCGGAATTCGACCATTTGAAAGACGAAATTGACCGTTTCTTTAATTTGCTGCCGGAAATATCCGGCTTTCTGAGCAACCTGGCGGGAAAGGTCGATTACAATGAAAATGAATTGAATGAAATTTCCGAAAAATTGTCCCGACTGGAAAAACTTAAAGCCAAGCACAAACTCAGCCTGGAGCAATTATTGGAAAAATACAAGTATATGCGCCAGGAAAGGGACGAGTTGCTCAACCTGAATTTTTCCCTGACCGATATTGAAAAAGAGATTGCCTGCGAACTGGCTGAATACAAAATATTGCTGGCTCAAATCAGGGAAAGCCGGCGGAAAAACGCCAGTAAACTCAGTACATTGATCATCAAAGAACTGTCATTTCTGGAAATGGAAAAAGCCCGCTTTGAAGTTCGCATAGAAGAAAATGAGCCTAATCCGGAAAATATCAATGAAACCGGCCCCGATAAAATCGAGTTTTACTTCAGTTCCAATCCAGGCCAGACCCTGGGGCGGTTGAAAGACGTGGCTTCAGGCGGCGAACTGTCGCGTTTGATGCTGGTGCTGAAATCAATCAGCGGCGACGAATCCGGAGCCACTTTCATTTTCGACGAGATCGATTCGGGTATCGGCGGCAAAACAGCCGAATTTGTCGGCGAAAAACTGCGTAAAATTTCCGCCCAGAATCAGGTGATCAGCATTTCCCACCTTCCCCAGATCGCCCGTTTTGCCGATCGCCATTTCCTGATCAACAAGGAATTCAAAAACAACCAGACTTACAGCACGGCCACGGTCCTGGAAAACAGCGCCCGGGTCAGGGAGATTGCCCGCTTGATGGCCGGCAGCGCCATTAATGCCGATGTACTGAAGGCCGCCGAACTTTTGCTTGCCCGATCCAAAGTATGACTTTTTTCATCAAGACCTTCGGCTGCCAGATGAATGTCAACGATTCGGAAAAAATTCGCCATTTATTGGAAAGCAAGGGGCTTGAGCTCAGTCGCAGCGAAGCAACTGCCGATATCATTATCATTAACAGTTGTGCCGTGCGTGAAAAACCCCAGGAAAAAATATTTTCCTATATCGGCCAGTTTCCTCCTGCCAAGAATATCATCGTTGCCGGCTGCGTGGCCCAAGTGGAAAAAGGGAATATTTTCAGGAAAAAAGTCAAAGTGGATTACGTGGTCGGCACGCATCAGTTTTACCGTATTGGTGAGATCATTGATGAGATTCGCCGCGGCGCCACTCCCGGAGCAGCGACGGCTTTCTCGAGGCAGTGGCAGGAATTGATTCCCGCGCCATCGGCCCGCAGCAGCAGCGTCACCGGCTATATCTCTATCATGGAGGGTTGTGATAATTTTTGTTCCTACTGCATCGTACCCTTTACCCGCGGCCGCGAAAAATACCGTCCCCTGGCCGCCATATTGCGCGAAGCCGAATACCTGGCCAAGCAAAATTATCAGGAAATCGTCCTGCTCGGCCAGAATGTCAACCATTGGCACGAGCCGTCCGGCGGCCTGACTTTTGCCGATATGCTGCGGTCTTTGGCCAGACAGATTCAAATACCCTGGATTCGCTTCATCACATCATATCCAGGCTACCATGACCGGGAACTGCTGGATGTCATGGCGAAAAACCGCAATATTGTCCGCCACATTCATTTCCCGGCTCAATCCGGATCGAGTCGGATCTTGAAAAAAATGCAGCGCACCTATTCCCGTTCGCAGTATGTGCATATCATCGAGGATTTTCGTCGTGCCATTCCGGGAATGAAATTCAGTTCAGATTTCATTGTCGGTTTCCCGGGCGAAAGCAGCCGCGATTTCAGCCTGACCATGTCGCTGCTCGAACGGATGCAATACGAATCGGTTTTTTCCTTTATCTATTCGCCCCGGCCCCACACCAGCGCAGCGGCCATGGCCGTCACCGTGCCTGCCGCAATAGCCAAGGAGCGCTTACTGGCTTTGCAAAAACTGCAAGCGGATATCCAGTTGCAAAACAACCGCCAATTGATTGGTCAGACCATCCGGGTTTTAATTGTTAACAGACACGGCAAAAAACCCGGAGAAGTCATCGCTCGCAGTGAGAGCTACCGCGTGGTCAATTTTTCATCGCAAACACCCGTCGGCACATTCGCCATGGTTAAAATCACCGCTGCTGGCCCCCATTCCCTGCGCGGCGAGCAGGTCGACGCGGCGGTTTAAATCAGTATTTTTATTTCTTCCGCGGGCGGCACAAAGCGATCGCACGCACCGGGGCGCCATCGGTTTCGGCTATCTTCAGTGGCAGGCAGCAAAATAAGAATTCGGCGGCAGGGATGTTTTGCAGATTAACCAGGTTCTCAATGAGGACGATGTTCCTGTCCAAGAAAATATGGTGGATCGGCAATGCGCTGGAGTCATGGACATCGAAGGAAATGGTGTCCACGCCGATCCCCTTGAAATCAAAGCCGCTCAGCCATTGTGCCGCCTCTTCCGAAAGTACCGGATAGCTGCTGAAATATCTCGCATGCCCCCAATGTTCGCTCCAGCCCGTATGCAACAGGACGAAGTCCTTTCCATTCAACAGTTTTCGGAAAGGAAGCAGATCGTTAACGGCGATGGGTTGACCCGGCAAGGCTGACAAATCCAGTGTCGCGGCAACGCCGATAAAGTGGGGCAAGCCCAGTTGCTCCAGAGTCGGTCCAGCCTCGAGTAAATGGGCCGGCGCATCCATGTGCGTTCCGCTGTGAGTCAGCATGGTAATTCGCTGCTCGGCAAACCCGTGGCTGGCCAATGTGAAAGGCTTGAAAAAAACAGGGGGTTCCGTACCAGGGAAATAGGGCATGGTGGGTGAAATCGTATGACTCAGATCGGTTACCGTCAATCCGCTAAAAAAATCGTTTTTCATAAAAAATTCCTTAAAATCACTTCTAACGCAATAGACGCAAAAAGTCATTCTCGCTGATGATTTTTACATGGTTTTTTTCGGCTCGGGCCAATTTGGAGCCGGGATTGGCACCGCTCAACAGATGTGTTGTCCGGGCGCTTACATTTTCCAGCACCCGGCCCCCACGTTTTTCGATCTCCTCGGCCGCCAGCGAGCGGGGGATGAATTTGGTCAAAGAACCGGTAATGACCCAGGTTTGGCCGGCAAAAGCATCATTAATTCGGCGGGCAGCTCCCTTTTCAGTTGCGAATTTCAATCCCATTTCCTTCAGGCGGGAGATTAGCTGCAGGTTCTCGGGCTTGCTGAAATGACCGACCAGCAGCCGCCCCGTGGTTTCGCCAATACCTTCGATGGCAGCGAAAATTTCCCAATCATTTTTTTTAGCGGCGGCGATGATCTTGTCCATGGAATCAAAGCCATGGGCGATCAAGGCGCTGGCCGCGGCGCTGGCTACGCCGTCAAAGCCAAGGGCGGCCAGAACCCTGGCAAAAGGCCTGGATTTGCTCGCGGCTACGCCGGCGCGGATGCGGGCGATTTTTTTTTCCTTGAAGCCTTCTTCCCCGGCCAACATGGCATAATCAAAGCTGTAAATATCGGGGATGCTTCGCACCCAACCTCTGGCAAACAGCAAAGCGATGGTCTTTTCCCCCAGAGCTTCGATGTCCATCTGTTCCTTGGCGCAAAAATAATTGAGGCCACGCCGGCGCCGCTCGGGGCAGACTTCATTTTTACAGAAATGATGGGCACCCTCTTTGACCAATGGCGTTGAGCAGAAAGGGCAACACTTTGGAATTTTATATATAGAAGGATGGGTATCACTTTTTTCCAGCACGTCATCGACGGCCGGAATGACGTCTCCACGCTTGGAAATGCTGATCTCATCGCCAATGCCCAACTCCAGCATGTCGATGTAATCCTGGTTATGCAGCGTGGCCCGCGTGACCGTACTGCCGGAAAGGGCCACCGGTTTTAACAGCGCCACCGGAGTAACACGGCCGTTGCGCCCCACCTGGACTTGAATGTCAAGCAAGATGGTCCGGCCCTGCGGGGAGTCGAACTTGTAAGCCATGGCCCAGCGCGGGTGGTGAGCGGTGGTTCCGAGCTCCTGACGAATGTTCATTTCCACCACCTTGATCACCAGACCGTCAATATCATACGGCAATTCCCCGCGGGTGGATGCTTGCCGGCGCAGGTATTCCTCCACTGATGTTAAGGGCAAGGTTGTGATTTCGGGAAACATCCGACGCGCACGCAGCCGCTTGTCGTCTTCGTCGGAAAAATATCCCAGACGCGGATTGACACGAAATCCCAATTGCGCCAACCGTTGAAGAATTTCCAGGTGGTCGCGGATGGATTCATTCTGAAAAAAACCTTCATAAACAAAAATATTCAAGGGCACCCTGGCAGTCAAAGCCGATTTGAGGTTGCGCAGTGACCCAGCTGCCAGGTTGCGCGGATTGGCGTATTTTTCAGCCATCCCTGAATTGAAACGTTCAAAATCCGGGCGCGTAATATAAATTTCGCCGCGTACGGCCAATGGCGAGGATTCAGCGATGCGCAGGGGGACCTGGCTGATGGTGCGCACGTTGGCGCTGACATCGTTGCCCAGTAAACCGTTGCCCCGGGTCAGGGCGTATTGCAATTCTCCCCGGTCATAGTAGAGGACGATGGATGCGCCGTCAATTTTTTCCTCGATGGTGAATCCGATGTTGCTCCCGGCCGCGGCCGTGGTTTTTAGCAGCCATTGCCCGAGTTCTTCAGGCTGGTAAAGCTTGTCCAGGCTAAGCACGGGCACGCGATGCGTTTTTTCTGGAAAAGTATTGTCCAGGTCGGAACCCACCCTGCGGCTGGGTGAATTGATACTGACGTATTGGGGAGATCTCTTTTCCAGGCGTACCAGCTCGTCAAACAAGCGGTCGTATTCTTCATCGCTGATTTCGGGACGGGCTTGAACGTAATACAAATACTGGTGTTTGAGCAATTCAGCGGCAATTTCTTCCATCCGCTTCTTGTAATCCATGGGGCAATTATAAAAAAAAACGGCCGCGGAGTAAACAGTACGCTGGCAATCATTTTTATTTCTATTTTTCAAAACAATTGACAAATACCGGAAAAAACTATAATATTAATATTTAATTAAGAGAGATAAATGAGCTTAAAAGGATCGCTAACTTCAATCAATCTGGCAGACATCATTCAGCTTGTTTCCAATTCCAATCAAAGCGGCCGCTTCATTCTGACGCGCCCGAGCGGACAGCAGGGAATGATTTACCTGAAAAAAGGTGAAATAGTCCATGCCGAAGCTGATTCTTTCAAAGGTGAAGATGCTATTTTCACCCTGATCTCCTGGAATGAAGGCGAATTTGTTTTTGAAGAAGGGGTATTGGATACTCCCACCAGTATTCAGCGGCCGATAACTTCTTTGCTGATGGAATCGGCGCGCCGCATCGACGAATGGAAGCTGCTGCGCAAAAAAATCGGCTCTATCGATGCTATTCCCGAATTCAGCGACATCGACCGTCAGGAACGCCGCAAAATTTCCCTTTCAACCATGGAATGGGTGATTATTGCCAAAATCGACGGCAAAAAGAACATCAACCAGATTTCCAAAGAATGTGCGGTCAATATCTTCGATACGGCACGCATCATCTACGGCATGGTCACTTCGGACCTGATCAAGCTGAAGTAAAAACCACGGCATCTGGACGCTGATTCTTTAATCAAAAAATTCTATTCGATAACGACCAGGGCAACCGCCATATCCTTGGTATGGGAAAGAGACAGGAGCACGTTTTTTAATTTTTTATTTTTAAATTTTTTCAGCGCTGCCGCCGCCAGCTGGAGCTGAGGTTTGCCGAGCTCATCATTTTCCACTTCAACGTCCTGCCAGCTCATGCCGTCACGAAACCCGGTGCCCAGTGCTTTAAAAAAAGCTTCTTTGGCTGTGAAACGGGCCGCGTAATGCTGGGCTTTGAAATGCTTGCTTTCACAATAACTGATTTCCCGTGCCGTGAAAACCCTTTCGACAAATCCGTTGTCCTGCTCCAGCAGTTTGCGTATGCGACCGATTTCGACCAGGTCCACGCCAATGCCCTTGATCATATAACCACCTGTAGCACAGTATAAAAAAATAAGCCGGAAAAATCAACCGCAGCAAAGGCGTCCGGCGTTTTTTTGTGTCCGTATATATGGTATACTATAATTGCTCATGAAGCAATTTATTTTAAAACATTTGAAAGTAATTTTTGTTGTCGGCAGCATTCTGATAATCATACTGTTGGGGATTTTACTGGGATTGATTCTCGTCTATCAGAAGGGTTTTCCGCAAATAAGGAATCTGGAAGACATCAAGCCCGTGGTGATGACCACCGTCTTTGACGATCAAAATTCGGCAATCAAGGATTTTGCCATTGAAAAACGGGTCATCGTCAAAAGCGCTGATATTCCTGAAATCCTCAAAAAAGCGCTCGTCTGCGCCGAAGACAACCAATTTTATGGTCATTGGGGAATTAATTTTCGCGGCTTCGTCCGCGCCGTCGGCGGCGTTTTGCTGCGAAAGAAATGGGGCGGAGGCAGTTCCATCACTCAGCAGCTGGCCCGAGGCCTTTTCCTGACTCCGGAATTCACCCTCAGCCGCAAACTGAAAGAAATGTTGCTGGCGATCCAGATTGAAAAAAAATATACCAAAGATCAGATATTGACCTTCTATTGCAACAAGATTTTTTTGGGTGGCAGCATCTATGGCGTCGAAGCCGCCGCCCATTATTATTTCGGTAAAGCTGTAAAGGATGTCAATCTGGCCGAAGCCGCATTGATTGCCGGAATCATTCCCAATCCCAATGGATTATATGCGATTTTCAAACGGCCGGAAAACACGCTTAAACGTCGGAATTCCATATTGCTCAAAATGCTGCTGCTGAATGCCATCAACAAAAATGAATACCAGCAAGCCTTGGCCATCAAGCTGCCGGAAAAACCCTTTGATGCGGGTAGTGAATCTATAGCCGACTACTTCACCGAGGATACGCGCAAATACCTGGAAAGCAAATACGGTGACAACCTTCTTTATAAAGGCGGCCTGAAGGTGTTTACCACCCTGAACGGTGAGATGCAGCGTTGGGCTGAAGATGCGCTCAAGGAAGGGCTGCGGGCTTTGGACAAGCGCCGCGGCTGGCGCAGTCGTGACAAATTGTTCAACCTGATTGAAAACAAACTGGATGTCTCGAAATTCCAGTTGTCGGCCTGGGAAAACATCAAAATCGAGCCTAACCACATTGTCGAAGGCGTGGTCATGGAGGTAGGCAGAACCAAAGTGATCGTGCGCATCGCCGCTTTCCGGGGAGAGATGAAGTCGGCGGCGGCCAGATGGACAAAAAGGGCTCTGACGCGACTCTTCAAAGTCGGCGATGTTGCCATGTTCAGGATATTGGCAGCCGACATGGCAAAAAAGAAACTGGAACTGAGCCTGGAACAGGAACCTGAAGTCGACGGAGCCATTTTGGTCGTGGATAATAAAACCGGCGAAATCAAGGCCATGGTCGGCGGTTACGCTTTCCAAAAAAGCAAATTCAACCGCGCCATTCAGGCCATGCGCCAAACCGGCTCGACCTTCAAGCCGATCATCTATACGGCGGCACTGGAACACGGCTTCTCGGCGGCCACCATTATCCAGGATGAACCCTTTTCTTTCGTGGACGAATGGACGGGAGAACTGTGGGAACCCCGGAATCATCTGGAGGATTTCAAAGGTCCGCTGACTTTGCGCCGTGGCTTGGAGCAATCCCGGAACGTGATTACGGCCCGAATTCTGGAGGCTATAACTCCGGCCGTAGGATTGCAATATGCCAAGAAATTCGGCATCACTTCCGATCTCAAACCTTACATGTCCATGGCACTTGGCGCCTTTGAAGTATCGCTCAAGGAAATGGTCGAAGCGTTCACCGTTTTCCCCAATTACGGCATCAGGGTCAATTCCTATTTTATCCGCAGCATCAGCGATCTGAATAATAACATAGTCGAAGAAAACATTCCCGATCGCAAGCAGGTCATCGAAAAAGAAACCGCTTTCATCATGAATTACCTGCTGCAAGGAGTGGTGCAGTCGGGAACTGGTTGGAGGGCGCGGGCTCTACCGGCGCCCATCGGAGGAAAAACCGGCACGACCAATGATTTCTCCGACGCCTGGTTCATCGGTTTTTCGCCTACATTGACCGTCGGTGTCTGGGTGGGATTTGATCAGAAAAAAAGTCTGGGCAACGAAGAAACCGGCTCGTATACGGCCGCGCCGATTTTTGTCGATTTCATGAAAAATTATTTAAGCAAATATCCGGAAACCAATAAATTTCGCATTCCCTCCGGTGTCTACATGATCACAATTGACAAGTACACCGGAAAACTGGTGACTCCCGACTGCCTTTATCCATTCAGTGAAGCTTTTTTGCCGGGCACGGAACCTCTTGAATTCTGCAACGACGAGGAACACCAGAAAATTTACAATTATTTTAAAACCGAAGAAGCGAGCGATGAAGAATAAACGCTGACGGTATCCCGTTGGCGCGGTCTACTTTTTAAGCAGGAAATAGCCCATCAACCGTTGATCGGGCTGGACAACCATAATGCGAAAGTATTCGTCCCCCTTCAAAAATTCTTTTTTCAAACGATACGTGAATTTCCTTCCCCGGCGGGGATTCGTTTTAACTATGGCCAGTTCTTCAAACAGCAGCTCCTGTTTGGAATTATACACGTTAAAAAATGGGACTGCATCTTTGAAAGTCAAAACGACCTCATAAAATCCCTGGGGGTATTCCGTACCGGCATGGATATAGGCCCGGGGAAAGTTCATTGCCCCAAGATGGATATCCTGGCTTTGCGCCGAAAGCAGAAAGGTAATCAGCAGCAAGCCCATCAGTATCAATTTTTTGTTCATTCTGATCTCTCCTGCTTTGCATTATAAGGGGAAAAAAAACATTTTGTCAAATAAAGCTGAACCCGGCGGATAAATCAATTAATAAAAAAAAATGAAAAGGGCCAAGTTTTTAACCTTGGCCCTTTTTATTGCCACTGTTGATCAGTGGAGAATTCGTGTATTAAAAGATATAGCGGAATCCTAACAGCAGCTTGTGATGATGTTCAAAATCACGATCCGCAGTGATTACCGGTGTGCGCAGTTCGCCGAAAATCGAAGCGGTTGAGGATTTAACCTCGAAAATATTGATCCCGACTTCGCCGACCAGGTCGATGCCGCCCTTGCGCCCCACCCGTTCCTTGGTGCTGAAGCCCAACCCAGCGCCCAAATAAGCCGGACCGGCATGCAAGTTCAACAGGGCATTGCCCATGAAAAAAGATTTCCAGGGCTCGCCCTTGACCGGGACGCCGCCGCCCAATGTGAGGATGAAATCCAGCCTGTCAACCGCAATGTTGAATAAAACGCCGGCCCGGGCCCAGATCATGCCCGTATAGGTTCCCTTCAGGAAACCGGGGCCGCCCTCGATCAGGAAGTGTAGCGGATTTCTTTTTGCGACCGGAACGATGAGTGCAACCGCTGGTTCCAACACCTTGAGCATCATTTCACAGGGGGCGGATTTTATGGCGTATTGACCCTCGCCAATGCCTACCACCGAATACTCGCCGACTTGGTCTATGCTGATCTCGGTTGAGCAGTTTTCAGCAGTCAACTCGAAGGTGTTTACGACTGCGCCGGCAGCATCCTTGATTTCCACAACGGATTTTATGACGTTCTGCGAAGCGCACATGTCAATGGTCACCGGTTTGCCCACTTCCACTTCGGCCGGCGTTACGGTCAGGGCGCAAATCGGCGGCGGGATTTCCTGGGTATTTTTCAATGAAATATTTCCGCAGATCAGGGGTACGATGAATTCATACGCTTTACCGTCCCGGAAAATGGTAAACGTATAGGCCGGAACCGGCTTTTTCCCCTCAAAAATAACGTCTTTCTTTACTTTGACTTTACGGCCTTCCTTAAAAAGCATCCACTCCAATGTGTCGCCCGGATTCAATTCGGTCATCTGGATATCAGCTTGCTGGATTTGTTCCAGAAAAGCGAAAACCAATTCACCGTTTCCGGCTTCCTCAAACCCCATTTTGACGTCACCCGCTTTTTCCACCGCGATGACCTTCAGGTCTTCGGGCTGGATATCCTTGTCTTTATAAAAAGGATGCTGCCCCAAGCGGGTTACCTTTTCAACAGCCGGGACGGAAAGCATAAAACAAAAAATCAGCCCGAACAGAAACAGTTTTTTCATTGTAAATTCCTCCTCAATCTAAAGAATTCGCTAGTCTTATAAAATTTATATGCCTATTAAAATGAAAAGTCAAGTGAAAAATTACTTTTCGATCCCGGTTCGGGCCGGGACTTTTTTCTGGTAATAGTGGCGTATTTCCTGCATGTCGGTGATCAAGTCCGCTTGCGCCAAGACTTCTGTTGGAGCGTAGCGTCCGGTCAGGATCATTTCCAGCGCCCGGGGCTTTTCAGCCAAAAGCTGCAGCACCGGTTTCACGGCAATGATTTTGAAATGGAGCAGTGTATTGATCTCATCAAGAACCAGTATCCGGTATGCGCCGCCGGTCATGGCTTTCCTGGCCGCGTCCAGGCCGGCTTCGGCCGCTTCCCTTTCAATACTGCGGACTCCGTTTTCCTGATGATGAAATTCGGGCAACCCGAACTGCTCGATGGTAATCAATTCCGGCATAAAACGCTTGACCGCCAGCAACTCGCCATATTCCCCTTTTTTTAAAAACTGTGCGATGTATGTTCTCATGCCCCGGCCGGCCGCCCGCAGGGCCAAACCCAGCGCGGCGGTTGTTTTGCCCTTGCCGTTGCCGGTATAGACCTGGATGTAGCCATGTTCGATCATGACGGCCTCAATTCATCTTCATGGAATACAATTTCGAAATGCCTGGTTCATCCATGCTGATGCCGTAAATATAATCGGCTTCCTCCATGGTCTTGAAGTTATGGGTGATAATGACGAATTGGGTTTTTTTCTTCAGTTGGTGCAGGAATTTTAAAAACCTTTGAATATTGGCTTCATCAAGCGAAGCGTCCACTTCGTCAAAAACGCAAAAAGGCGACGGTTTATATTCAAAAAGGGCAAAAAGGAAGGCCAGTGAAGTCAGTGTTTTTTCTCCCCCGGAAAGCAAGCGCATGCTTTGCAGCCTTTTGCCCGGAGGTTGGACCTGGATTTCAAGGCCGGTTTCCAGCACATTGTTGTTGTCGGTCAGCAGCAGCTCCCCCTCGCCGCCTTCGAAAAGGATCTTGAAATTCCTGACGAAATTATCCTTGATGGCTTCAAAAGCCTTGAGAAAACTGGAGCGCGACTCATCGTCGATGCGGGCTATGGCTGCATTCATATCGAGAATGGATTTGACAATATCATCTTTTTGCGTCTGCAGGAAATTGAAATCCTTTTCCAATATATCATATTCCGCTTCGGCTGAAAAATTCAGACGGTCGCTTTCGCGCATACGGTTCAGTTTGTTGACCATGTCGTTCAATTGGGTGTCGAGTTCGGCGATTTCCCCCTGCAATAGGGTGGCATCGGCCTCGATGTCCTTCAGTTCCATGCCCAATTCCTGGTTGGCGATTTCTTCCAGCTGGAAGAGGTCCTTTTTTATTGCCGCCAAACTGATCTCACTTTCTTTTTTATTTTCACGCCAGGCTTCCAGGGCATCTCTTCTCGCCGTCAGGTCGGTGGAAATTTTCTTGGCTTGTCCGTTTACCTTGTCCAGAGTCAATTCTTCATTTTTCAGTGATTTTTCCAGATCGCTTTTTTCCTTTTCCAAGCCCTTGCCGCCGGCTTTGGTCTCCTTGATCTTGGTCACGCATTGGGCTATTTCTTTTTCCAGGCGTTTGGTTTCTCCCTCGGCGCCGTGAATTTGCTGCCGCCGTTTTTCCAGCCGGACCTGTATTTCCTGCAGCGAATTTTTTCGTGAATTCATTTTTTCACGGATCAGGTTCAAGGTATTGTCGTGATGGATTTTTTCCTTTTCCTTTTCATTGATCTGCTGGAGCAGCTTCCCGCTTTCCCGGCCGAATTCTTCTTTTTCCCTTTCCAGCTTTTCATTCTGTTTGTCCAGGGCGGCCTTGTTTTGCTCAAGTCCGTTGAGGCGCTCCCTGAGTTTTTCCATCTCGGCACGCAGCCCCTCGATTTCGCTGCCGGTGCTCTTGATGCGGTTCAGGCCCAGGTCACGATTTTTTTTCAACGCTTCCAGACGTGAGTGCAGTGAAATGCTTTGCTCTTTATGTTCGTGCCATGCGGCTTCAGCCTTTTCCAGCCGCCCGGCTTTTTCTCTTTTCTCTCTGGAAATCTGTTCAAGGTTCGCTCTCATTCCCGCCAGCTCTCCGTTGAGCGCGATGATTTTTTTATCGATTGCCTTGATCTCATCCAGCACTTCCAGTATTCCCCGCTCACGGTTTTTGATCAGCACCCCGTTGGCTCCGATGACTTCACCCTGTTCGGTAACAATGTCCACTCCGTATTTAGAGAAAATAGCCAAACCGTTCTTCAGGGTGTCCACCAGAACGCCATCCCGGAAAAATGTTTTTATCTTCTTATCTTCCAACTCGAAAAGGTTTTTTACATAATCCCTGAACCCGGCTTCCTGGCGAATGGCTTCGGGCAATTTTGCGGCGGCGGAACGCTTTAGAAAGGCCTTGCGTAGGTCCGGCTGCAAGGCTGCTTGGCTGTCCGCGATAATCGGTGCGTCCAGCTCATCAAAATAAAAACTTTCCAAGACAGCGTGCAAATTTTTTGGGGCCACCAGGAGTTCCTGCAGAAAATCGCTGTTTTTGTCCGCCAACGGTTTGCCTTGCTTCCCGGTGATTTTTTGTTTGATTTCCAGGTATTTTTCTTTCTGGCGACCGAGATTGCTGATCTCATTCATGGCATCGCGCAGTTGCTTTTCCGCTGTTTCGTTGGCAGCCTGCGTATTTTTAAATTCCGCGGCGGCGACGTCAGCTTCCTGCTCCCGTAAACGCAGGTCTTCGGCCAGTGCCGCGACCATTTTTTCGATCTGGGTGATCTCCGGATTCTGGCTCTGGGTCTCAAGTTCCCGGATGATATGCTCGCGGTTGCCGATATCCGCTTCAAGGCGCATCAGGTTTTTTTCCAGTTGGGCGGATTCGTTGCGGTTGCGGGAGATCTCCACCTGCAGATTGAACATCGATTTTTTAAGATGCCCATCCTGAACATTTCGATCGGCGACGTTTTTATTGAGATCGGCGATTGCCAGTTCCAATCCATGGTTGCAGCCATCCTGCTCGGATAATTGCCTGTCATAGCCGGCCATTTCCGCAGCCAGGGTTTTGTCCTGGCTGCCGATCTCCATTATCTCGGTTTGGCTTTCCGCCATCAATTTCTGCAACTCCACGATTCTCTGCTTCAGGAACTCCTGGCGCTGCTGGGATTTTTCGATTTCCTTGTTGCCGTTTAAAATGGCATTGTTGTGATCGAAAATCAGCTGTTGATTTTTTTTAAGGTTTTGATCCAGATTCCAGCGTTTCGTTTCCAGATCGAGCAGGTTCTTGTCGAAAGCGGCGATTTCCTTGACCAACGCCGCTTCACCGTTCAAAAATTCAACGATTTTTCCGCCTTGGCGGTCAAAGTCTTCCTTGAAGGACAGGTACTTTTTTTTCAACAGGGCTTTCAGGTAATCGTTTTTGGAATTCTTGATTTCACGATAACGGCGGGCGAAATGGACCTGGTTTTTCAACTCCCGCAGCCGGTTGTTCTTTTCCTGCAAGACCAACTCCAAACTATCCAGATTTTGCTGGGCGATGATCAATTTGCCGGTTGTTTCCTTTTTTCTTTCCAGGTACTGGGCAATGCCCGCTGCTTCTTCTATCAGGATGCGCCTCTCGCTGGGTTTGAGATTAATCATTTTCTCGACGCTGCCCTGTTCGAAGATGAAATAGTTGCGTTCACCGATGCCCAGATCGAACAGAGTGTCCTGGATATCCTTGTTGCGGCAGAATTTTTCATTCAGGATGTATTTGCCTTCACCGGAACGGAAAAACCGCCGGGCAATATAAGTTTCCGAATCCTGATTGACGAAATAGGCTCCGACCTCGGTCATGCCCAGCGGTTTTTTTGAGGAGCTGCCGGTAAAGATCAGGTCTTCATTGTTTTCGCCGCGCAGGTTCTTGATGCGCTGTTCTCCCAGTACCCATAAAATGGCGTCGACCAGGTTGCTTTTGCCGCAGCCGTTGGGGCCGATCAAGGCCGTAATGCCCTGGTGAAACTTGATGACGGTTTTCTCCGGAAACGATTTAAAGCCGTGCAATTCGATTTTATTCAGATAGACAATACTCATGATTTCGTCCAAGCCGGGCCTGCCGGCCGCTACCAAGATAGCACAACTCCGCCTGTTTGTAAATTTCCTTTATTGAGAAGCCACAGCGCCTTTTTATGTTGAGTCAAACGCTGTGAGCGGTCGCAGTCTTCTCCTTTGCCCGATTTGGGCCGCCATGATCAGCGGGGTTCCATTTCCACTGTCAACGTTTTCCATTCATTTTGATCCGGATAGCGGTTCGGGTCCTTCAGGCGCCGTAGCAGGAGCAACGATGCATGGGAACCGGGAGACAGGCCGTCCAGCAGCAGGGAAAAATGGGAAAAGTTTTTAACCTTGTTGCCGTTGCATTCAAGAACGATGTCCAAAGGACTGATGCCGGCGCGGTCGGCGGGTCCGGCGATGGCTACCATGGTGATCAAGACGCTTTCAGCGCGAGCTATTCCCGAATCCGCGGCCTGGGCCGGTGTCACGTTGTCCCACATCAGCCCGAACCTGGAAAATGTGATGTGAATACCCCTCTGCCGGAGGGCGGATGCCAAGGCATTGATGAAATTACGGGCCGAATCTTCGGTTCTGAAAAAAAAGTCGTACCGCGATCCGGCATGCATGTTCACGTTCCAATTCAGGCCTTCGGGCGCCTTGGGAAAATGTGTCCGCAAATCGGGCCAAAAACGCAGGTCCACGCTGCGTACGGAATTCAACGGTATAAAACAGAATGACGAGCCCCGGTATTGATTCAGGTATCCTGTACGCCATTCCGTTTCGATCCGGATGTCGTCAGCTTTTGCGGGCTGGTCTTTATACTTTTTTCTTTCGCTGGTTTTGCCCTTCGTGATGCGGATGTCCTTGGCAAAAAAAACGGTACGGCTGAATCCGGGATCCAGAAAAGCCATCTCTTCATGAATGGCATTTTTGAAGGCGGCGTTGATCTGTTCGGGGATGAAGCCGGTTTGTGGATTGATCCAGTACCAAAGTCCCCGGCCTGGTTGCGGCCAGATTTTTTGCTCCAAGACCTGGGCCCAGGAAAAATCCACCGTCATCCAGGCGCATAATATGCCGGCAATCACCATGAACGCCCATGTCGGCTTGGTGATTTTTTCGCCCCGTCCGGCATGGATAACTGGAAACTGTTTATGTTGTCCTGTCACTTTTTTCTCCACTAACTCATGTGTTCAATACTTTTTTGATAAATTTTACCGATGTCCATTATGGTTACGATCACGCGGCGCAAAGGTTTTTTCGCTTTTGCCGCCGCTTCGCGATTTGACAATGATATCGCTGACTGCCAGGATGATCCCGACACCCAGCAAACTGAAGCCAAGTATCCTGCTGTTGCCGAAAAAGATTCCCGCCACAATGAATGCCGATGCGAGCCCGGCCAATGGCGAGAGCGTTTTGACCCTTTTATAGCGGCTGCCCAGCAGGAACATCCCGGTGATGAGCAAAAGAACCAACAGGGAGAATACGATGTATATATTCGCTACTGTCATGATGTTTCCATAATTTGCATTATACAAAACAAGGCAATTTTTTAATAGTCCTCGGGGCAAGACGGATCAAGTAAATCAGTGAGCTACCGGCCAGTATGTTTTTAACAATCCCATGGCAATTAAACTCCCCCCTGGATCTTGTCGGGTCCATATCCCGGTCTCCCGACGGCTGCCCGAGGTGACAACATTTCGAAATTGTCGTAGAATGGTTCGGGAGAATTACCATGTTCCGTATCCGAAAAATATACGATCTTCACACGCCCGGCAATCGGAAAGCGCTGGACCAGGCGCTGGCCATTCTGCGCAGCCATTTTACAGCCGTGAAGCCGGAAAAGATTCATGAAATAACCGCCAGGATAGAAAACCCCCTCAAATATAAGTTCCAAGCAATTCTCTTTGTTGCCGAAGACGAAAAAGGCAAGGTTAAGGGATTCGCCATACTGCTGGCCGCCGCGGATCTTAAATTCGCCTTCCTGGATTTCATTGCCACCCGCAAAGGCATTCTGGCCAGCGGCATCGGCAGCGCCATTTACGAACGCCTCCGTGAGGAGGCCGAAGAAATGGGGGCCGTCGGCCTGTTTTTCGAATGTCTTCCGGATGATGAAACTATTTGCCGATTGCCCAAACTGATCAAGGAGAACAAGGCCCGCTTGAAATTCTACGAAAAATTCGGCG
Organism: Candidatus Aminicenantota bacterium; assembly: GCA_963770755.1. Lineage (GTDB taxonomy): Bacteria > Acidobacteriota > Aminicenantia > UBA2199 > UBA2199 > UBA2199. The sequence goes on from CAVYQZ010000006.1 coordinate 216,582, forward strand.
CCCGGCCCATCCAGGGAACCAAATACGAAATGCCGGTCAAGGAGGGTGATCTTTGTCCACCCTATCTGGTCTTCGATGATCTGGGCCGCGGCGCACCCCTGGCCCGCGATACGGCGCAAGTGATCGTGAAGGCCATTCTGCAGCGCCTATATAGCAATTACTGTCCTCCCGAGTACATCCAGATGGTGGTAAATTCAATCGGTGACGATCCGGTCCGTATCCGGCCGCCGCGTTATTCAAAGAAGAATCCTCCGAGCGTCGGAACGACACTGCGGATGAAAACCAGCCGCATCATGCTGGTGGTCAGCGAAGGCCATCACGTCCACCACGTCAGGGAACGCGGTTACGTGGAGTCTCCGGTGCGCATCGCTTCCATTCTGGTGGAGATCGATAAAACAGACTTCTTCGTCCGTGTTCCGACTGAGCCATACCCGGAAAAATTTATCCGCGATGTTCACAGCGGCCATCTCGTGGGTTTCATAAAAAAAGTCAGCAGGGAAATTGATCCCGGGACTTCCTTATACCCCTATGTGTTTCCCATCCGACACCCCGACCGTCCTCCCAAAGAGTTCTGGGTGACAGCCGGCTACTATTGCATCGACACTTTCACCCCGTTGAGCCGCTACACCTATCAGGCGGCCCGCCAGGCTGTGGACTGTGCACTGACCGGAGTTGACTTGCTACTGCAAGGCGAACCGTTGGCCTATGCGCTGGTACGCCCCCCCGGCCATCATGCTGAAAGTCGGGTCTTCGGTGGTTTTTGCTATTTCAACTCTGCCGCCGTGGCCGCCCAATACCTGTCCAGATTTAGCCGGGTCGCCATCCTGGACCTGGATTATCATCACGGCAACGGCACCCAGGAGATTTTCTACCGGCGCAAGGACGTCCTGACCGTTTCGATTCACGGGGACCCCTCGTTTGCTTATCCGTACTTTAGCGGTTTCCGCAAGGAAAGGGGTTTGGGAAGCGGACTGGGATACAACCTCAACATCCCATTGCCGGAAATTCTCAGTGGAGTTGAATATCGCATGGCCCTGAAAAAAGCTCTGAAGCGTGTGGCCGATTTCCGGCCTGAATTCCTCGTGATCCCTTTCGGAGCGGATACGGCCAAGGGCGATCCGACCGGCACCTGGAGCCTGAAGGCAGCCGACTTCCATGCCAATGGCGTCATGGTCGGCGCCATGCGTCTGCCCAAGCTGGTGATCCAGGAAGGCGGCTACCGTACCCGGCAATTGGGGGTCAACGTGCTGGCCTTCCTGGAGGGCTTGCTCAAGGGTCGCAACGGGATTTAAAATCGGCCGGAGCCGGTCATGTTCCAACCTATTTTCCTTGTTCCGTAAATGCGTAGGGCAATGATTTTGCATATTTAAGTTTAACGAGGTGGTCGCATTTTGCGACCACCTCGGATTTTTCCTGTGCGCTCAATTGAAAAACAAAATCTATTTAAAAAAAAGGCGCGGTCCGGATACAGAATCCGCCGCGCCTCCGGAGAGAAGGGAACAAAAAGGGGCTTAGGGGAGATATTGGGCTTTGAGTTTCTCGGCCAGTTGTTTGCCCGATTCGGTTATAAGGACCAGTTTTTTGTCCTTAATTTGGACGATCATTTTTTCATCGTGAAGTTGATTCAGTATTTTGAAACTATAGCCGTTCCAGGTGCAGAAGACCTTTTCGCCGGGATTATTGCGCGAGTCCTCTTCCCAGCCGGTCAGGTAGAGCAGAAGCATATTGAGTTCCTTGAGTTTTTCTTCCATGATTTCCTCCTTTTTTGAGGGGGGCTTGCGCCCCCCCGTTTTTTTTAAATGGTGATCAGCGGCTGCAGCTTGGCAAATATCTTTTCGCCGATGCCTTTAACCTTCATCAGGTCCTGGGGGCGTTTGAAATTGCCGTTGCTTTTTCTGAACTCCAGGATCCGCAGGGCCATCTTGGGTCCGACTTGCGGAAGCTTTTCCAATTGCCCGGCATTGGCGGTGTTGATGTTGACCCGCTTGTCTCCGCTCGCGGCCGCTTGTTTTTCGGCCGCATCGAGCGACACAGTGGAAACTGCGACCATCGCCAGGATGACCAGCAGGGTGAGAAGTTTTTTGGTTTTTGTCATGTTGACCTCCTGCCACGGGGTAATCAGCTTTGCTGCCAAGTGGAAAGGGTCGGTCGGGAAACAATGCAAACGACCCATATCAATAGATAAAACAACCTTAGACTATTTTTTTTGCTTTGAGCGACAAGTAAATAAATCTTTACATTTTTTCTGCCCTTGTAAATAAAAGTTTACCTCGGCCAGCATGGAACAAAGCTGGAAAACTTGATTGGCCGCGGTTTTCCATTCATTGCCGCACTTGGCAGAGAATATGAATCACTTTTACTGAACCAGGAGGAAAAAATGAACAAAGGCTTCACATTGATTGAAACGCTGGTTGCATTGACGCTGCTGTTGCTGGCCATTCTGTTCAGCGCCCGGGTCATGAGTTTTGCCCTCCAGCAGTTACGTCAGTCAGTCTTGCGTTTCCGTCTGACGGAAACCGGTGATTATTACAAGCATTACTTGTCTTCCCGGCCTTTTCCCGCGCTTGAACTTGCGGAGGGCGATCACCGGCAGAAAAGCCGAGAGTTTCTCGTAACCTGGCAGGTCGAAGCGGTCGCAGCCGGATTAAAGCGAATCACGCTGTTGGCGGCCGCAGCCCATGCTTCCGTGAGCACTGTTTTTTACAAATCAAACTTCATCCAGGAGGTGAAAAATGATTAAAGGCTTTGGAATTTTGGAAATGCTGATTTCCCTGTCTTTAGGCCTGGGGGTTTTAACGGTGATCATTGCCCACGCTGCAGAAACCGGACGGTTTGCCAAAAAAATCACCAGCAACCAGGAAAGGTTGGAAGCGATATTTCATACCGTGGATACCATTAAATCCGACCTGAACAAATGCGGCATGCGCTTGCAGGAAGCCGGAAAAACTTTCGACATGCCCTGGTTCGAAAGCTCGCCGGGTGGTTTCAAGGTGACCTACGGATTGGCCGATGAAGCGCTTCTGGAAAATGCCCTGCAAGGGCAGCAGATTTTTAAAAATTGCCAAGAACGAATTTTTTAAAAAAGACAAAATTGTTTTGATTTACGACCCGCTAGGGCAGGTTTGGGAATTCAATGAAGTCAGTGATTTTATTGGCGGCGTCGTGGCCTTAAAAAATCCGCTGCAGCATGATTTTCCCGGAAACAGCCCGGTGCTGGCATTGAAAAAAGTGGAATATAGATTCTATCCCGCCCAGCACGTTTTGAAGAGAAAGAGCGACAAGGGGAATTTTCAACCCCTTTTAGAGGAGGTCACTGATTTTTACGTGACATTTTTCCCGGATGCCAACTCGGTTTTATATCGCATTGAAGTCAATAAAAAAGAGCAGATCCGCGGCTATATCTTTCTGCTCAATCTGGTGTAGCCATGAAGCGCAGGGGCAACATCGTCATTGCGGTTCTTTTCGTAATGCTGCTGTCTTTTTCCGGGCTGGCCCTGCTGACGCACTCGCTGCTGCACAATAAAATAATCGCCGCCAGGCGAGGCAAATGGCAGATTTGCACAGTGCTGGAACAGGCCATTTTATTGCAGCTGCATCGGTATCGGCAGCAACTGGGCGACAGCGACATGAATCACTATGCCGCTCCGGAAACCGATTTTTTCAACAGCCTGAACTTTCCTGACTTAAGTGAAAACGGTGTGCAGGTCAAAAACCATTTCAGCTGGCAAACGCTGACTGCGGGCGGCGGTTTTAACAAGATCAGGATCTTTAACCTTCTGACCGCCGGCAGCGAAAAGAGCCGCTTGGCATATGGCGGACAAGCTTCCGTCGAGTTGCTGACGGGGGATATTCCCCTCAGTGAGTTTTCCCTGCTGGTGCATAAAGATATCAGCGAAACGCAGGCCGCCTACCTTGCCGGAAAAGGGGTTGAATGGACGGGTCAGTTAATAAACTTGCCGGGCAAACCGGCCGTTTCCGGAGAATGCCGCAGCCTGCTGGCCGCAGCCATGAAACTGTCCGGTCCATTCCCGGATTGGCGGCAGATCAGGGAGAAATTCAACCTGGAACCTTCCGACGCGGCCATTCCAACCGGAATTTATTTAACACTGTCTGCTGGACAGATCGAAACGATTTTTGTTGAGGGGGACCTGCAGTTGCTTGAATTTCGAGCTGTAGCAGGCCTGCAGTCAATTGTTTTCGGGCAGGATGCCCGCTTGTCGGAACTTAGTTACCGGCCGGGCCTGGAATCCATGTTATGGGTTGGCCATGAAGAGGCGAACGGCTGCCGGTTTGCCGAGAAAATATTTGTCCATGGCAATATATGTGCGATCGTCCAGTCAGGGAACGCCGCCTTTGCGGACGACTCGCGCATCCAGGTGCTGGCTTCCGGGCAAATGAGGGTCAATACGGGGCTGGTTGGAGAAAACCTGGGTTTGCAAAAAACCAAATTTGCCCACCTGCTGTTGATGACCAGCAACAAGGATTTCATCAGCAATGACGAGCTCAATGCCGATATCGTTCTGGCTCCGGGATCCGGCAGCACGATCGAGGCCCATGTGTTGGCCGCGGGAAAAGTTGTTCATGGCGACGGATTGCTGAAGCTCTCCGGCAGCCTGATTGCCGGAGATATCCAGAATTCGGGGCGCCTGCAAGTCCGGGCCATGGACGGTGCATTCGATTTTCCGGCACAGCTGGATTTTAAAAATTTCAAATGCCTGCAAAATTTTCGGGTCCATTTCATCACGGAAGGCGGCGATGAATAAAAAGGGATTGACGGTGGTTGAATTGCTGGTGACGGTCGCTTTGTTCGCTTTCTTGCTCATAACCGTGGTTCCGGGGCTGCAGTCGTTTTTCATCCGCCTGGAGATCCATAACGGCTTGCGCACGGTGAGCGCCGCGCTGAGCACGGCCCGTTATCAGGCTATCCAGGAAAACCAGTCGGTGCGGGTCGAAGTTGTCCCCGGCTGCCTTAGCCTTAGTGTCGACAACGGCCAGGGTTGGCAGGTAACCCGCCGCTTCGAGCTCAGCAGAAAGCTTTCGATCCAGGCCAACAGCCGGCCGGTTTTTTCGCCGCTGGGCAACGCTTCACCCCTATGCACCATCACCCTGGAAATGCGCAAAAAGGTGTACCGCGTCGTGCTGTCGATGTACGGCCGCATCAAGGTCTACGGCAACAATTAAAGCTTTGGACGAAAAAAGTCGCCTGGTTATTTCACTTTCGGCAGAATGTTTTTCAGGATGTCCTTGTGCACGGTGAAGGTCAGCATCTTGAGCTTGATGTAGTCGCCGCGAAAAAAGTAATAGCCTTCGTACCTGCCCCAGCGCGCCGAGCGCCCCGAATCCTTGATCAAAAACCAGTCCTGACCCTTATAATGGTTATAGCCGACCAGATGGATGCCGTGGTCATCTTCAGTTGTTTTATTGTCAATGCGGTATTCGCGGGCGTCCTGATTGATATAAGACTGGGGGATATCAAAAGAGGGGATGAAGCAGACGTCCTGGAAACCCAGCTTGCCCGGTTCGGAAACATCGCCGCCGATGGCCACGCTGTAGCCGGACTTAACGGCCTTGACGATCAGGCCGTACCACTCGCTCAACGGCAGGTTGAGATATTCCTTGCTGTGCCACCAGTTGTCCGGAACTGTGAATTCCTGATACGTATAGAAAGGGAAAAAACTGGTCGACATGACGTCGGTGTAGTCGTCCATATTGAGCGGGGTTTCGTTATGCAGGAATTCCAACGGCGTCATTTCCTTGCCGTTGAAAATGAATTTCTGCGGCGGAGTTCCCAGGTGCTTGTTTAAAATAACGGTCACATGGGCGAGTACATCCTGTTCATCCCACAGGCTGTTGGTTTTGACCCAATCAAGATAGGCGTGGAGCTCATCGATCAGCCGCACGTGGTCATGTTTTTGTTCAGCCGCCCGGATTCCGGGAAACACGTCTCCGGGAACAATGCCGACCATCTTCCAGATGCGGTTCAGGGCATTGCCTTCGCCGCCTTCGGCGACCAGCGAATCCCCGCGCTCACGGACAAAGCGCCTGACTTTTTCCAGGTATTCATGATAGACGGTCCACATTTCGGCCAGCTTGATTTTCTTTCCCGACAAGCGAAAAATCTCGGACTCGTAATAAGAAGTGCCGGCGAAACTCCAGCAGGTGTTGGTATTGTACTGGGCCACGGGCGGGAAATGGAAACAAGTCTTGAAAACAGACTTGGAACGCGGTGGAAAGACACCGCTCATATCGGACAACAGGCTCTTGGCCTGGGCCTTGGCCTTGTCCTTTTCTTCCAGCTGCTTTTTTTTGATTTTATCCGTTTCTTCATCACGGTCTTGCTGTTCTTTTTCCCGTGCCTCATCCATAGCCTTCAAAACCGGGTCGGTGTACTTTTTTTCGTATTGAACCTTGTTTTTCTGATCAGTGGCCGCCCGCAATCCGAAAAAATTCATTACGCCGAAGCATAGAAAAAGTAAGAACATTTTTTTCATGGCTGCTCCTTAAATTGTAATTAGTATTCCGCGCTCTTGGGCGTGCGCGGAAAGGGAATGACGTCGCGGATGTTTTCCATGCCGGTCAGGTACATGACCGCCCTTTCAAAACCAAGCCCGAAACCGGCGTGGGGGGCACCGCCGAATTTGCGCAAGTTCAAGTACCACTCGTAATCCGATTCCTTGAGCCCCATTGCCGCGATCCGCGCTTTGAGCACATCGTGTCTTTCTTCGCGCTGGCTGCCGCCGATGATTTCACCGACTTCGGGAACCAACAGGTCCATGGCGGCCACGGTGCGGTTGTCGTCGTTCAGGCGCATGTAGAAAGCCTTGATCGCCTTGGGATAGTCGGTCACGAAAACCGGTTTTTTGAATACTTTTTCGGTCAGGTAGCGTTCATGTTCGGTTTGCAGATCGTTGCCCCAGGTGATCGGGAAATTAAAAGACGTCCCCGATTTTTCCAGGATTTCGACGGCCCGGCTGTAACTGATGTGTTCGAACTCGGATTCGAGGACCAGCTGCAGCCGCTGCAGCAGGCCGGTGTCGATGAAGCGGTTGAAAAACTCCATCTCCTGCGGCGCTTGCTCCAGGACAAAGCGGATGACGTATTTCATCATGTCCTCGGCCAGGTGCATGTTGTCGCTAAGATCGGCGAAGGCGATCTCGGGTTCAATCATCCAGAATTCCGACGCGTGGCGCTGGGTATTGGAATTTTCGGCGCGGAAAGTCGGGCCAAAGGTATACACACGGTTGAAGGCCAGGCAAAATCCCTCGACATTGAGTTGGCCGCTGACGGTCAGGTTGGTTTCCTTTCCGAAAAAATCCTGGCTGAAATCGATCTTTTTTTGTTCGTTCAGGGGCGGATTCTGCATATCCAGGGTGGTCACGCGGAACATTTGCCCGGCGCCCTCGCAATCACTTCCGGTAATGATCGGAGTATGCACATAAATAAAACCATTTTCATGAAAAAACTTGTGGATGGCATATGCCAGCAGGCTGCGTACCCTGAACACGGCCATGAAGGTGTTGGTGCGCGGACGCAAATGGGGGATGGTGCGCAGGTATTCGAATGAATGGCGCTTCTTTTGCAGCGGGTATTCCAGACTTGAAAGACCGATCGCTTCGATGGTTTCCGCTTTCAGTTCGAATGGCTGACCCGCCGACGGCGAAGCCATCAGTTTTCCTGCAACTTTCAGGGCTGAACCGAGCGGGAATTTAGTCGCTTCGCTGAAATTGGCCAGCTCTTCTCCATAAACGACCTGCAGGTTTTTGAAACATGAGCCGTCATTCAGTTCGATGAAAGCAAAATTTTTCGATATGCGTTGGGTGCGTATCCAGCCGCGGACTTCCAGCTCGGTTTCCAGCAGCGGCGTCGGGTCGGCAAAAATTTCCTTGATCGTGATCCAGCTCATGTCTTCACCTCGATGAAATCCAATTGTAGCGCAAAACCGCCCGGCGGGCAAATTCCAGTCAGGATGATTTTTACATGGGCCAATATGATCTGCAGTGCAGCGTGAATGGATTGAACTCACAGCGGCCATGTGTTGCACAAATGGGATCCCCTTCCGGGCCGTGTTGACAATCCGGAAATATTATATCAGAATGGTCGGGCGGGCAAAATCAAGGATTGACCTGCATGCAGGGAGGAAACAGGATGAAAAAAAAGATTGAAAATGCCAAGTGTTTCTTAGGTCGCGGCTTGATAGCGGCGTGGTTGTTACTGGCGCTGTTTTTATCTCTGCCGGCGCAACAGGGTTTTAACCAGCAGGAAAAAGAATCAATTCGAAATTACAAACGTGCCAAGGAACACTTTCTCAAGGGCGGAGAATTCTTGAATAAAGGGAAACTGGAGAAAGCTCGGAATGAGGTCGATATTTCTTTGCAGATATTCCCGGGTTATGCCGATGCCTACCTGCTCATGGCTGAGCTTGATTACCGTCAAGGTCAGTTGGAGCCGGCCTTGCGGGCGATTGAAACCGCCAAAGCGAATTTTAAGAAATTCAGCCGCTTCTACGAGTATTCCTACCTGGAGTATCTTAAACTTTTACGGGAAGAAAGGGACTTTGTGGATAAACATATCAGCGACCTGACGAGGCAGCTGATGAACCCCATGGAAGACGAGGAAAGACAGAAGCTGGAGGACGCGATCAACCGGGATAAACAAACCCGCGACACACTGGATACCCGTTTGCGCAATCCGATCCCCGAGGTCCTGGAAGTCCCGGCCGAATATCATTACACGCATGGCAATATTCTCTTTAAGATGAAGCGTTTGAATGAAGCGCAGGCGTTTTATCAGGCTGCGATTCAGGCCGAGCCAAAGCATGCCAACGCTTACAACAACTTGATCAATATTTTTTATGTCCAGGGCAACATGGCCCAAGCTCTGGAATACCTTAATCAGGCCGAGTCCAGAGGCGTTCGCGTGACCGAGGGACTGAAAAAAGCGGTTCTGGAACGGCAGTAGCCCAGTAATCGCGGCAGGATTAAAGCGGTTATTTGATCTTTTTCCCGGGAAGTTTTTGTCCGCCCTGAAAAAACGTCAAACCGGTGACATGCCCGCCGGCATCGATGTCGAATACCAATTGTGCGTCAACCACCTTAAGAAAGAAATCCTTTTTGGATTCGGCGAAGAGCTCAACTTTGGTTTGGCCTGTGGCTTGTCCCATCAGGTGGCCGTCCTCAATGGTTACTACGATTGAAAACCCGGGCATCAGTTCGTATTCACCGATATAGCGCATGAGGAGTTCAGGGGCCAGGGCGATCTCTTTGCGGTCGACCGGCAAAGGCTTGGCGCTGCGTCTGTAGATCTCGGCCGGGCCGATACGCGCCTGGACGCGCAGGCCGATGACTTTACCAGCCTCGTCCCGGCTGAAGCGGATCATCGTCGGCGTATCGGCAAAGAAGAATTCACTGACAGAGGCAGCTAGAATTTCGTGTCTGGCGCCTCCGGCGCGCTGGGAAAAGAGCTTCTCCCCTTGGCGGGTGATCATGCGTGCTTCGCTGTCCTGGTTCTCGTATACGCCGGTCAGGGTATCCAATTCATCGCTCGTCAATATCATTGTCTTGCGTTCGGCTGCGGGCAGGTCCAGGACCAGTTCGGCAATGCGCAACGCCCGCGGTTCCGGCATGCGGTCAGCGATGGCGCTGTTGGTCAGGACGGCCACATAGACGCGGTCATCGGGCAGGGCCAATGCATAGGAAGTAAAACCGTTTATGCCGCCCCCGTGCTCAATGCAACGGTGACCCCTGAAATCGGAGATGAACCAACCGTAACCGTAGCCGGACGATTCACCATTGGCCAGATGATATGGAGAGAAAGCCTTGTCCAGCCACTCTTTTTTCAGCAGTTTCCCGGAAAAAACGGCGTCGTTCCACACGGTCAGATCGTCGACCGAAGAAAGCAGCGAGCCGGCGGCATAGGGTTGGGTCATGCTTAAGTAGGGGGCGTTGACGAAGCCATCGTTGTCTTTCTGGTAGCCGGCCACACGGCGGGGAATGACTTGTTCCGTGCGGTCATAATATGAATGTTTCATTGCCAATGGAGCAAAGATTTTATCTTCGACAAAGGCCTCATAGCTCTTTCCGGTTACTTTCTCGATGATGGCGCCCAGCATGACGTAACCGGTGTTGTTGTAGCTCCAGCGCTCGCCGGGGGTGAACTCGAACGGCTTGTCCTTGGACATGTCGATGATCTCCTGCGGAGTCATGTCCTTGCGCCACATCTGCAGCCATTCCTCCATGTTGGTGTAGCTCTTGATCCCCGAAGTGTGGGTCAGCAGATGTTCGATGGTCACTTTTTTATCGCCGCTCGTGAATGGCGGGAGATATTTGCTGATTTCGTCCTGCAGGGACAGTTTCCCTTGCTCCGCCAGCATCAGGATGGCTGTCGCGGTAAACTGCTTGGTTATCGATCCCAGGCGGAAGATCATGTCGGGCTCTATCTTGACCCCGAGTTCGATATCAGCCAGGCCGTAGCCCTTGCGGAAAATGGTATGTCCATCGCGACGGACAATCACCGCGGCTCCGGGTTCGCCGGGCTTGTATATCTTGCTCATGACGGCGTCGATTTCCTGGGTTAGGTTTTTATTGTTTTTCGGACCGCTCGCTCCCAGTTGCAGGGCCAGGAGCAGGATCAGCAGCATATAAAAAATACGGATAATTCTCATGGGTTCCTCCGGTTTTTTAAGGCTGTCCACTGTTATTCTACGTTTGCGGCGGCAGAGGGGTTCTGTTTGAATTTATTTTTATTGTCTTTTTTGGAATTTTCACCTAAAATAACCATTGATCGAGGCTAAAAATGAAAACCGTTATTTTTTATTATACCGGAACAGGCAATTCGTTATGGTCGGCACGGCTGCTGGCTGAAAAACTGGATGGCGCAGCGCTGCGGCCGCTGAAGGCCGCGGACCCTTTTGCGGCCGGAGATGCCGATGCCGTGGGTTTTGTCTTCCCTGTGCACATGTGGGGCATACCGGGTCCGGTACTGGAATTCCTGGAAAAGCTGACGCTCAAACCTGACGTGTATTATTTTGCACTGGCGGTTAACGCCGGTCAGGTATCACGCACATTGATCCAACTGCGCGGGCTCCTTTCCAGGCGCGGAGTGAAGCTTGCCGCCGGGTTCAGCATTGCCCTACCCAGCAATTACATCCCCTGGGGGGGACCGGGAACGGAAAAACGACGCAACAATTTGTTCCGGCTCGGGCGCGAAAAAATTAATGAGGTCGGGGCCTTTATCGGCGAGCGGAAATCGGGAGTGATCGAAAGGGGACCGGCCTGGCAGCGCATTCTGTTCACCGCCATTTATAAAATGACTTTCAAGCAGGTCAAAACAATGGACAAGGGCTTCTGGTGCGACGACAGATGCAATGCCTGCGGCATCTGCGTCAAGGTCTGCCCGGCAAAAAATATCGTTCTGGAAGCGGGCAAGCCGGTTTGGCAGCATCGCTGCGAACAATGTCTGGCCTGCATCCAATGGTGTCCGCAGGAATCGATCCAATACGGTAAAAAGACAGCGGCTTACGAACGCTACCACCATCCCGAAGTGCAATTGAAAGACATGATCACCTGAACCATCACTCCAAGCGGCGCTATGAAAATGAATCGATCTAGATAACCAGTTTGCCCCTGATTTCGCCAAGACTATTTATATGCAAATTTGTCATTTCCTGTTCAAGTTCGGCTAGGATGCGCACGGCGGCGGCCGGTTCGTAGAAGTTGACGGTGCCGATTTGAACGGCTGAAGCGCCGACCAGAATATATTCCAGAACATCCTTTCCTGAGGTAATTCCGCCCATGCCGATGACCGGGATCTGGACTTGGCGGCAGACTTCCCAGACCAGTTTCAAGGCCAAAGGCTTGATGGCCGGACCGGATAATCCGGCCAGGGTGTTGGCAAACAGCGGCCGCCGCTTTTCCAGGTTCACGGCGAGTCCCAGGAACGTGTTGACCAGGGACAGGGCGTCGGCGCCGGCTTCCTGAGCCGCGCGCGCGATAACGGCGATATCAGCAGTGTTGGGTGAAAGCTTGACGATCAATGGCTTGTGGACATGCTCCTTGATGCGCTTGACCAGGCGGTAAGTATGTTGATCGTCCTGGGCCGGGCAGGCGCCGCCTTTTTTGACGTTGGGGCATGAGATGTTCAGCTCCAGCATGGAGACTTCGGGCATGGCGGCGAAGATTTCGGCAACTTCCACGAACTCCCGGTCGTCCTGGCCGCAGACATTGACGATAATCGGAGTAGTGGTTCGGGCGCTAAGGCGGCGGATGATCTCCTGCAGTTTGTCGGCCCCCGGGCCTGCCAGGCCGATGGAATTGAGCAAGCCGGCCGGGGTTTCGCAGAGGCGCGGCGGCGGGTTGCCCGGGCGGGCATTTTTATATATGCCCTTTAAAACCAGGGCGCCCAGGATATCCAAATTGAAAAACGGAGTGAATTCCTCGCCGTAGCCGAAGGTGCCCGAAGCCGGGATAAGCGGATTCTTCAGAGTGCAAAAACCCAGGTCGACGCTCAGATCGGCCATTGGATCTCTTCCAGGGGGAACACCGGTCCCTCGTCGCATACTTTCCGGTATCGGCCGTCTTCGGCGGCGATCGCGCAGCTGTGGCAGACTCCGAAACCGCAGCCCATGATCGCTTCCAGGGAAACGTAATTTTCCATGTTCCTTGACTTGAGCATTCCGGCCAACACGGCCAGCATGGCTTCCGGGCCGCAGGCCATGGTCGCATCCGGGTGTTGTTCAGTGATTATTTTTTTCAGGCCGGAAGTCAGCAGTCCTTTTTGACCCTGGCTGCCGTCTTCGCTGAAAATGTAAGTTTTTTCAAGCGGAATGGCGCTGATTTCTTTCAGCAATTGCAGATCAACGGCGCGGCGGCCACCGTAGAGCAATACCAGCGACTGCTGCGCAGCATACGTTTTGGCATAATTAAAAAGGGGAACGATGCCCCGACCGCCGGCGATGAGGAGTATTTTCTTGCCCGGTAATTCCGGGAAAGAATTGCCCAGCGGGCCGAGGATATTCAGGTGATCGCCGCTTTGATGGTCCTTCAGCAGAGCCGTGCCGCGGCCGTTGACCTGAAAGTATAGCCAAATGTAAGGTGGTTCGCTTTGCAGGATGCCGAAGGGACGGCGCAGCAACGGATCCAGGGAAGGCGATACGCGGACCATGACAAAATTTCCCGGCCTTGCCTCCAGGGCGATTTTCGGGACGAGGATTTTCAATTGGTAGTAATCTTTTCCCAACCAGCGGGTTTCCTCGATGCGTCCGCTTTCGTCATGCATGGCAGCATTATGCCATGCTTCATCCATGCTGTAAATAGTCACACTTTGGTTTCAGTAAGTTCTGTAATTCGCTGAAACCAACTAGTGTGACTATCCCCCTTGGGGACATACAAATCAATCCCTCACCTGACGGTTCGGAATGATCTGAAGTATACCAACACTGGATGTTTTTGGCGGTTTATCGAAATTGCCAAAAACATAGCGTTGGTAAAGACCATTTACCAAACAGAGATTCTCTTAGCGAGGTTTTTTTAGTAAGAAAAGGCTACTGTGCGTCTGCTTTGCCGGCACTCAGCAGAGTTTGAGCTTCCTGGGCGCTGGGGGTGTTGGGAAATTCGCTGATGATCCTTTTCAGGCTTCCAACGGCTTCTTCCTGACGGAGGCTTCTGGTTTGAATTTTGGCCAGCATCAGGATGATCAACTCCTTGCCCATTTTGGTTTTCTTGTCTTCGAGCATCCGTTTGAGCAGATCGATGGCTTCCTGGCTTTTGCCGCTGTCGGCCAGCACCTGGGCTTCGAGCGTTTTTTTCTGGTCGTTGATGATGGCGATGCGGCTGCCGGGGAATTGCCGCAGGGCTTTCTCGGCATTGGCCAGGTCCCCTTTTTCATAATACAAGGCGGCAATGAAAAGATTGCCGGCGCTGGAAATGCCTTTCTTCAGTTTTAATTTCTGCAGCTTGCCGATCTTTTGATCGATGCTCAAGGCCGTGTCGGTGCGGATGCTGAAGGCGCTGGCGTAAACTTTGTTTTCACTGGCCGTACTGAGGCCGGTAAGAAAAAATATGGCCAATATGATGATGACCAGCAGCAGCGCGATTCCCGTCAAGGCGAAGATCAAGCGGCGGTTATTTTTGAAAAATGCGAGAACTTGTTCGAAAAAATGGACAAAAGGATCGGCCTTCAAGTGTTCTTTTTCTTTTTTTTTCATTTTACCTCATTGGTATTGCGCCTGAGATGACTCGAACATCCAACCCTGGGATTAGGAATCCCATGCTCTATCCTTTGAGCTACAGGCGCAAGAATAAAGCAATATCATTTTTCGCGACATATGTCAATTGACCTTTATTGGCGATCGTGTTAAATTATCTGGGACAGGGCTGCCGTTTCCCCGGCGGCGAGGATTTGGAGAATGAAAAATAAAAACATCAAAGGCGTGCGTCTGATCGTGACAGCCATGGTCCTGTTTTTTATCGCTTTCGTGATCATCCGCATTTATTTTGAGGAGAGCAAGAATTTTTCGCCGCAGTTTTTAAAAAGCAACACCCTGATTTTCGGATTGTGGATCATTATCATCCTTTTCGGTCTGACTTTTCTTTTCATCCTGGCCCGAAATATTTTAAAGATGTACTATGAAAAAAACCAGGGCGGCGCCGTGCACAGTTTTAAAAACCGCCTGGTCTTTTTTTTCATCGCTTTTTCCATCGTTCCCACCCTGCTGCTGTTTTTTTTCGCCACCGACGTCATTTCGCAAAGCATTGAGCAGTGGTTCAAAACTCCGGTCGAGAACATCATGAAAAATGTTGATGATGTCAAAACCAACTACTATAGTAAAATAACCGAAGACCTCGAGCATTTTTCCGGAATCATCGCCGTTATGATCCAGCAGAAGCGGATGTATACCGATGACAATAAAATTTTCCTGCAGAACCGGCTTAAAGAGAAAATGCTGGAATACAAGCTTGACGTGGTCAATATTTACAGGAACCGAAACGAAATTTTCGCTATTTTTAATCCGCGCATCCCCATGCAGGAATATAAAAACCTGCCCTTGAATGTCGTTTACAGCGGCCTGGGAGGCGCCGGATTCACCAAGATTGACACTCTGAAAAATGGCGAGTTGATCCGCAACGGGGTCGCTTTTGATATCGAGCAGGGTGATAAAATGCTGATCATCACCGGCAAGTATTTTCCTGAGAGCTATACGCGCAGTCTCGGCATTCTGGAGGCTATGGTCAACAAGCACAGTCAGATGAGGGTTTTGCGTGATCCGGTAAAAAACACCTATATGCTGCTGTTTTTATTCATTACTATCCTGATTATTTTTTCCGCCTCCTGGCTTGGTTTTTATCTGGCCAAGGGCATTACGGTGCCGATTGAGAAGTTGATATCGGCGACCGCCGAAATCGCCAAGGGAAACTTGGATGTGCGCATTGACTATGCGGCCAAGGATGAATTCAATACGCTGATCAATGAATTTAACCGCATGGCTTTTGATCTGAAAGAAAACCGGGACAAATTGAACCGGCGCACCATCGAACTGCGCCACCGGCGCAGCATCATTGAAACTATTATGAAGAACATCACCTCCGGAGTCATGGCCTTGAATTCAAAAGGCGAAATCATTGCCCTGAACCCCGAAGCGGCCCGCATGCTGTCGCTGGAGGTGGAGGCTGTTTTCAGGAAGAATTTTACCCAGGTGATTTCCGAAACCGTTTACAAGGACATTCATCAATTGATAAGCAAGGCCTTCGAGACGCGCTTCAAGCTGATCGAAAAAGAAATTGATATCAAACTGCAGGGCCGGATCATCAATCTGGCCGTAAAAATCACCCAATTGCGCAACCCGATCAATAATCGTTTTTCAGGTCTGCTGGTCGTGTTTACCGACTTGACCGAATTGATCAAGGCCCAGCGCATGCTGGTTTGGCGTGAAGTGGCCAAGCGCATCGCCCATGAAATCAAGAATCCGTTGACCCCCATTCAAATTTCATCGCAAAGAATTTTGCGCAGCATGGATCAGTCGCCCGAAAAATTTCGGGCCATTGTTGAGGATAGCTTGCATATAATTTCCCAGGAATTCGATTCAATCAAGCGATTGGCTGAGGAATTCGCCAATTTCGCCCGCTTGCCCGAAATTAAATTTACCCAGGGTGATATTAATGAAATTCTGGAAAAAATGCTTGCTGTCTACACGTCGATTTATCAGAATGTCCAGTTCAAGGTCAAGTTGGATGTGGAACTGCCGACGTTGGTCAAGCTCGATGTCGAACAAATCAAGAGGGTCTTTGTCAATATTCTGGATAATGCTCTGGAGATCAGCGGCAAGGAGGGTGAAATTGAAATTTCCACCCACTATAACAGCGAAAGCAAGTTCATTACCGTCGAAATCGCCGATAACGGGCCCGGCATCAGCGATGAAGACAAGCAGAAAGTTTTCCTGCCATACTTTTCCAAAAAGAGTTCTGGGACCGGCCTGGGCCTGGCCATTGCCCATAATATCATGGAAGAGCACAACGGTTTGATTTCGGTCGTGGACAACCAGCCCCACGGCGCCCGATTCATTATCGAGCTCCCGGCCTGAAATATGCCAGGGCGCTTGCTTTCTTTGCCATGACCGCTGACGCGGTAATAAAAAAAGGAGAATGACCATGGCCGATAACATGTTGCCGATCAAAGAGGTGGCTGTCAGGTTCGGAATTGCTGAAGAAGAACTCTATTACTATGGCCCCTACAAAGCTAAAATCGAACCATCGCTGGCCCGGCGTCTGGACCAATGCGAGAGCTGCGGCCGGCAAGTGCTGGTGACCGCCACCACCCCGACCCCGGCCGGAGAGGGCAAGACTACCACCGCCATCGGGCTCTCCATGGCACTGAACCGCATCGGGGTGAAATCCATCGTCACGCTACGCGAACCCTCCCTGGGCCCGGTCTTCGGCATGAAAGGCGGGGCGACCGGCGGCGGCGCTTCCCAAGTATTGCCTTCCGATGAGATCGACCTGCACTTCACCGGGGATATTCATGCCGTCACCACGGCCAACAACCTGCTGGCGGCAATGATCGACAACCATATTCAGCATGGCAACCGTCTGGCCATCGACACCAGGCGCATCGCCTGGCGCCGGGTGATCGACATGAACGACCGCGCCCTGCGCGAGATCGTCATCGGATTGGGCGGCCGGCAAAACGGTTTTGCCCGCGAAGACGCCTTCAACATCTCGGTGGCCTCGGAGATCATGGCCGTACTGTGCCTGGCCGAAGATTTCCAGGATTTAAAGGACCGGCTGGCCAGGATGGTCGTCGGCTATACCTCCAAAAACAAACCCATCACGGCCGCCGACCTGAAGGCGGTGGGTTCGATGGCCCTGCTGCTGAAGGACGCCATCAAGCCCAACCTGGTGCAAACTTCGGAAGGCACGCCGGCCATCATCCATGGCGGCCCTTTCGCCAACATCGCCCACGGCACCAATTCCATCCAGGCCATACGCCTGGCCCACGCCCTTGCCGAAATCACGGTCACCGAAGCCGGATTCGCCTCGGAACTGGGCGGTGAAAAATTCCTGAATTTCGTCTGCCAGACCGGAAAATTCAACGTGGATGCGGTGGTGCTGGTCACTACCCTGCGGGCTTTGAAATATCACGGTGGCGCCGGCAAGGACAGCCTCGCCGAAAAGAACCTGGAGGCCCTGGTCAAGGGATTTGACAACCTGGACAAGCACATCGAGAACATGAAGGCCTATGCCGTGCCCCTGCTCGTGGCCGTAAATTATTTCTCCGACAACGACGCCGAAGAGCTGGCGCTCATCGTGAAGCATGTCGCTTCCCGGAAGGTCAAGGCCTTCGTCTGCGACCCTTTCAACAAGGGCGGGGAAGGCTGCCAGGACCTGGCCCGGGAAGTCGAGCAGGCCGCAAGTTCCGGCGCCCGCGTCCAGCCCATCTATAAGCCGGGCTGGCCCATCTCCCGCAAGATCGAGACCATCGCCGTCCAGATGTACGGTGCCGCCCGCATCAACTACACCCGCCAGGCCCGCAAGGACATTGAACTGCTCAATAATCTCGGTTATGACAAGCTGCATGTGATCATCGCCAAAACCCCCAATTCGCTTTCCGATGATCCCAAGGCCCTGGGCCGGCCGCAAAATTTCGACGTGGACGTGGATCGGGTCTTCCTGGCGGCCGGGGCCGGTTTCGTGGTGGCGGTTTGCGGCGAGATCATGCTCATGCCCGGATTGCCCCGCAACCCCGCGGCCGAAACCATCGACATTGATGCCGCGGGCAACATCAGCGGTCTATTCTGAGCCTATTCAGACCGCATCCAGAATTTATTCGGCCCAGAGCTTGAGCAGGTGCACCAGTGTTTCCGAAGTTTTCTGCATGTCTTCCAGGGCGATCCATTCATATTTGGAATGGAAGTTGTTGCCGCCGGTGAAGATGTTGGGGGTGGGCAGACCCATAAAACAGAGTCGGGCGCCGTCGGTGCCGCCGCGGATGCTGGCGCGCTTGGGCGTCAGGCCGGCCATGGCCACGGCTTTTTCGGCCTTGGCCAGCACGTCGGGGTATTGGTCGAGGACCACTTTCATGTTGCGGTAGGATTCCGTGACCTTCACCTCGCTTTTCGCCCCGGGGAATTCGCTGGTGGCATCTTCGGCGATTTTTTTCAGCAGTGCTTCATATTCCTTCAATCCTGGCTCGGTGAAGTCACGGATCAGGAATTTGATGGTGGCCTCTTCCTCGTTGCCGCTGAGGTGGTGGGGATGGACGTAGCCTTCGCGGTCTTCGGTAGTTTCGGGTGACAGGGTTTGCTGGGGGAGCCGTTCGATGATGCGGGCGGCGATCTTGATGGCATTGACCATTTTGTTCTTGGCGAAACCCGGGTGAACGTTGATCCCGGATATTTTTATTTCCAGCGAATCGGCGCAGAACGTTTCGTCTTCGACTTCACCCACTTTTTCGCCATCGACCGTGTAGCCGAATTCGGCCCCGATCTCGGCGGCCGTAATGTGTTCGACGCCCCGGCCCGTCTCTTCATCCGGCGTAAAAACGATCTTTATGTTCGGCCGCGGCAGTTCCGGATGGGTGTGCAGCTGGGTCAGGGTGTCCATGATGGCGGCGATGCCGGCCTTATTGTCGGCGCCCAGCAGCGTGTTCCCCGAGGTGGTGATGATGGTCTTGCCGGTTTTTTCCAATAAATAAGGGTTCTCGCTGGTTTTCAGGACGATGTTTTCACTCTCGGACAGTACCAGGTCCTGGCCCTGGTAGTTCTTGTGGAGCTTGGGCTGCACCGCCGTTCCCGACACGGCTGGCGATGTGTCCAGGTGGGCGATCAGGGCAATGGTCGGGACCTTGTGCTTTTGGTTGGTATCCAGTCCCGCCAGCACGTAACCCCAGTCGGTGACCTGGACATCCTTCATGCCCAGTGCTTCGAGTTCGGGCTTGAGCTTGGCAGCCAGATCCTTTTGCTTTTCGGTCGAGGGAAAAGTTTCGGACGTCTCGCTCGATTGCGTATCAATAACCACATAACTTAAAAAACGTTCCAGGATATCGGGATATTTCATGATGACCTCCGCATACGATTATAAATGATTTCGGCCGAAAGTGAAAGGCTAGGGGGAGGCTGCCTTGACAAAGACTGTTTTTTTTACTATGATATGCTTTAATTTCAAATGTGAGTAAGGAGTGGTCTGGTGAAACGAACATTTCAACCGAACAATTTAAAAAGAAAGAAAAACCATGGTTTCCGGGCGCGCATGGAAACCAAGGGTGGCCGTGAAATTATTAATCGTAGAAGAAGAAAGGGAAGAAAGAATCTCAGCGCCTGATTCATGTCTTTTGCGTTTAGAAATTTCCAGCGGATCACGAAAGAAAATGAATTCGTGCATTTGCTGAGACATGCCCAAAAAGTAAAGAATGATTTTTTTTTTATATTTTTTGAAAAACAACCTTCCGGGCAGCCGGTTCGCCATTTCCGTTAACCGGAAAATCGGGAACGCAGTTCAAAGAAATTTTATAAAAAGAAAAATGAAAGAATGTTTCAGATTGAATCGTTTTTTGCTCGAGGATTCCTACGACCTGTGGATTTCCGTGAAAAAAAAGTTTGATCGCCGCAGTGCCATGCAGGCGGAAAGCCTGTTCTTGGATGCCTTGATCAAGATCAAATACAGGTAACTCATGAAAAAAGCGTTTCTTTTATTGATCAGGCTCTATAAAAAAACCCTGTCCCCGCTGCTGGGCAATCATTGCCGGTTTTTCCCCACCTGTTCCGATTATACGTACGGGGCAATTGAAAAACACGGCACTGGACGGGGTATTTATCTGGGCGCAAAAAGAATACTCAAATGCCATCCATTTCATGCCGGCGGTTATGATCCGGTGCCCGAAAAAAACGAGGTGAATGTCCAATGGATACAAAAAAACTAATTCTGGCCATTGTGTTGTCGGTGACGGTGTTGCTGGTCTATCAATACTTTTTCATGCCCAAGCCCGCGGTTCAGGAACGATCCGTCATGCCTGTTGCCGTTCAGGAACAAAAGAGCGAAGCCGCGGTGGAAGCCGAGAGCACGGTAACCCCTGACATCGGTTCCATACTGAACCAGCCCGAAACCCCAGTCACGGAAAGTGAACAGCCGCTGCAGACGGTGTCCGATAGCCTGTCGGCCACAAGTGAAATGCAGGTTACCGTGGATAACGCATTTTTCAGCGCCACATTCACCAATCGCGGCGCCGGCCTGACCTCGCTGATCTTGAAAAAATACAAGGATGACGCCGGCAAGCCCATGGACCTGATATCGCACAGTGCCAAAGAATCAAAGTTTTATCCTTTTTATTTCTATTCGGAAAAAGACGATTTTTCCGGGATCCTGAACAAGGCATTGTTTCTCTATCGCGGCGATGAATCGATAAAAGTAGGCGACCGCAAGAGTAGTGAGATTGTATTTGAATATGCCGATCCGGTCCAGAACTTGATTGCCCGCAAAAAATTTATTTTCAGCGAAAACAGTTATGTCATTCGCCTGGAGTTCCAGGTCAGTAAAAACGGAAGGGTGGTGGATTCGCTGCCGGTGATTTTTGGACCCGATCTGGAAAACAATGACAGCCGCGACCGGGCCATGATGATGAATCTCAAAATCGCTGCCTACCGCAACGACAAGCTGGAATCGGTCGACTTTGTCAAGCAGAAAACCATGCCCCAGGAAGGCCGGACCTACGAGAAGGCTTCGGGCGAAATGGGATCTGGCTTCTACTGGGCGGCCTATGAGACCACTTATTTCGCCGCTGTTTTTAAGACCGATCTGCTGAAATCCAAGCTGGCCTACCAGGTGATCAAGCAGCCGCTGGCGCAGAATAAAAGCAAATTGTATTCCTTTATGGTGGTCACCAATCCGACGTCGATTTTTATCGGTCCCAAGGATGAAAAAATATTGGCCGCCGTTGAAAAAGAGTATCCCGATCTGAACAAAATCATTGAATACGGCTGGTTTGGTGCTATTGCCAAGATTATGCTCAAGGGCATCAATTTCATCCATGGCCTGATCCCAAATTATGGATGGGCTCTGATACTTTTCACGCTGTTCCTGAAGCTGGTCTTGTTCCCGTTGACTTATTCTTCCAGCGTGTCCATGGCCAAGATGCAGAATCTGCAGCCCAAGATGAAAGCGATAAAGAAAAAGTACAAGAACACCAAGGATATGGAACAGCGCAAGCTGATGAACATGGAGATCATGGATTTGTATAAGCAGGAGAAGGTCAATCCGGCCGGTGGCTGCTTGCCAATCTTGCTGCAGCTGCCGCTTCTGTGGGGATTTTTCCGCTTGCTCTCGGTCTCCATCAATGTACGTCATGAGCCGTGGATACTGTGGATCACGGATCTTTCGAAAAAGGATCCGTATTACGTGCTGCCCATCCTGATGGGCATAACCCAGCTTATCCAGCAGCGCATGCAACCATCGGGCGGTGACGATACCCAAAGAAAACTGATGTATATCATGCCATTTGTCATGACCATCATGTTCGCTTCTTTCCCCAGCGGCCTGAACCTTTATTGGTGCATGTCCAACGTGCTACAGATCGGTCAGCAATACATCATCAACAAGAAAATTCATAAAGAGAAGAAAGAGGAAGCAAGGGAAATGAAGCTTTTAAAAAGAAAAAAAGGAGCCAAAGAGAAATGACGGACAAAAAGGAATTTGTCGCAAATTCTCTGCAGGATGCCATTCGCCAGGCGGCTGAAGCCTTTGCTATTCCTGAAGAAAAACTGAAATATCGCATCATTACTGAAAAAACCAAGTATTTCGGCCACAAGCAACGGGAAATATATATTGAGGCCTGGAGTTCGGATGGCAGTGACCAAAAAGGACTTGAAGACTTTGTCACCTTGCTGACCCAGAGCATGAAACTGGATTTGCAGTTCAAGTTTGAAAGCAACCCGGATTTCCTGCGCGTTAATTTCAGCGGCGAAGATTATAAACTGATGCTGTACCAGAATGGCAACCTGCTTAATGCCGTGCAATATTTGCTCAACCGTCTCTTTGCAGATCAGATCGGCAAAAAGATTTTCTGCGAGTGTGAAAATTACCGTAAAAAAAAAGAAGCCGAATTAAGCACTCTGGCCCACCGCCATGCACGCCAGATCCGTCGAAACGGCCAAGCTGTCGAATTGCCGGAATTGAACCCTTTTGAGCGGCGGATCATCCACATGACCATCAATAAATACGAGGATCTGGAATCCAAAAGCGACGGCGATAATTTTCTGAAGGTTATAACCATCAGAAAAAAACCGCATGGATGATGAAACGATCGTAGCCTTGGCGACTCCGCCGGGCCAGGCGGGCATCGCCGTGATCAGACTTTCCGGAAGTAAAAGCCATGCCATTGTCCGCGCATTATTCGAGCCGTTGCCCGGGACATGGCAAGGGCGAAAAAGCTATCATGGGTTCATTCAATCCCGGGGTCGGCGTATCGATGAATGCCTGGTGACGGTTTTTAAGGCGCCGCGCACCTACAGCGGCGAGGACATGGCTGAAATCTCGCTTCATTCCAATTTGGCCATCATTGAAGCGGTGATTGATTTGACCTGCCGTCTCGGGGCCCGGCCGGCCCTGCCCGGCGAATTCACCTACCGGGCTTTTCGCAACGGCAAGATGGACCTGCTCCAGGCCGAAGCGGTCAACGATTTGATTCGCGCCAATTCGCGGGTCTTTGCCTTGATGGAATTCGGCAATCTGGAAGGCCGGCTTTCCCAAATGGTCGGCTCGATCCGTGCCCGGCTCCTGGAAATGGCCATGGCTATTGAGACCGATATTGAATTTGCCGAGGACCAGCGGTTGGAAACCGTTGCCATCGATCCCGGCTTGTCGGCCACGATCAATGATTTGGAAAAAATCCTGGGTCAAAGCCGGTTCAACGAGACCCTCGATCAGGGCATGCAGCTTGTCATTGCCGGCCGGGTCAATGTGGGTAAATCCTCGTTGTTCAACGCCCTGCTGATGAAGGAACGCTCGATCATTTCTCCTTTGCCCGGTACGACCCGTGATTATATCCAGGAAAAGCTGCATGTAGACGGCTTGCCGTTCAGAATCACCGATATGGCAGGCATACGCGAGGTTTCGGGGGACGATATTGAAAATCAGGGCATGCGCCGCAGCCGGGATAAAATCGCCCAGGCTGATGCGGTAATTTTCATGGTCGATGCGTCGCAAGCTCTGCAAGCCGGCGATCATGAGATTTATAGCCTGATCCGGGAGAAGAAACGGATCCTGCTGGCCAATAAAAAAGATCTGGCGCCGCCGGCGGCGATTGAAAATATCCGCCGCGCTTTTCCTGATGAAATTATGCACCTGGTTTCAGCCAAAAACGGGGAAAACCTTGAACCGATCATCGATTTTTTGAAAAAATTATGGCGGCAGATCGCTGAACCGGCATGTGATATGGTCGTCAATCTCAGGCAGAAAACCTTGCTGGCTAAACTTTTACAGAATTTGCGTCACATTGAGCAAT
The DNA here is from genome assembly GCA_963770755.1 of Candidatus Aminicenantota bacterium. Taxonomy (GTDB): domain Bacteria; phylum Acidobacteriota; class Aminicenantia; order UBA2199; family UBA2199; genus UBA2199. The sequence goes on from CAVYQZ010000006.1 coordinate 240,564, forward strand.
GGCAGACTCAGTGCCCGGCCCAAACAGAAATGATTGCCGAAGAAGTGCGCCAGGGCCTACGGTTGATCGGTGAATTGACCGGCGCCGTCAGCTCCACCGAGATCCTTCAGGGTATTTTTGCGAAATTCTGCATCGGCAAATGAAAATCATCGTCGTCGGAGCCGGGCATGCAGGTATTGAAGCCGCCTATGCCGCTGCCCGCATGGGAGCTGAAACCACCCTGTTGACCATGCATTTGGAGACCCTGGCCCAAATGTCCTGCAATCCGTCCATTGGCGGCATCGCCAAGGGTCACCTGGTTAAGGAAATCGATGTTTTGGGCGGAATCATGCCCCGTTCCGCAGATGCCACAGGCATCCATTTCAAAGTTCTCAATCGCAGCAAGGGACCGGCTGTGCGCGCTACCCGCACCCAGAACGACAAGATTGCCTATCGAAATTATTTGAAAAGTTTTTTGGAAACGGTGCCGCGGCTCAGAATATATCAGGGCATTGCCAGTGAAATCGTCGTCGCCAATGGCCGGGCCTACGGCGTCAGGCTGCTGGAAGGAGAAACCCTTGCTGCCGATGCCGTGATCATTTGCGCGGGAACCTTTTTGGCCGGGCGCATATATATCGGTGCGACCACCTATGCCGCCGGCCGGGCCAATGAGCCGCCGTCCCTGCAGTTGGCTGAAAATATCGCTGCCCTGGGTTTTAAAATATTGCGCTTGAAGACCGGAACCCCGATGCGTTTGCATGCGGACAGCATTGATTGGAAAAAATTCAGTCCCCAGCCGGGTGATGAGCCGCCTATGCCATTTTCAATGTTTACCAAAGGCAAAGTGAAGAACCGGGTTCTTTGTTATCTGGGCCATACGACCCCGGCGGTTGGAATGATCGTGCGTGATCATTTGCATTTATCGCCTTTATTTTCGGGAAAAATCCAGGGCATAGGCCCCCGTTATTGCCCGTCGATCGAAGACAAGATTGTCAAGTTCGCCGACAAGGACAGGCATCATTTTTACCTGGAACCGGAAGGCTTGCGCAACAAGGAAATATATGTCAACGGCTTGTCTTCGAGCTTGCCGGTCGAAGTTCAGAATAAAATACTGCGGGCCATTCCGGGACTGGACCAAGCGCGGATGATGAGACCGGCATATGCCATTGAATACGATGCCATCCAGCCCACCCAGTTGCGAAGCAATTTGGAAGCGCGTGAAATTGAAAACTTGTTTTTTGCCGGCCAGGTCAACGGCACGTCCGGTTACGAGGAAGCCGCGGCCCAAGGCCTCATGGCCGGGATCAACGCCGTGCTCAAGGCCCGGGGCGAGGCACCGTTCATATTGAGTCGTGACGAAGCCTATATCGGCGTTATGGTCGATGATATTGTTCGCATCGGTGTCGATGAACCATACCGCTTGTTTACGGCGCGGGCCGAGTATCGCCTGCAGCTGCGTGAAGACAACGTTTTTGAACGCCTGGGCGGGCACGGCCTCAGGTTGGGGTTGATCAGCCAGGCCGATTTCAACCGAGAAATGCGCAAACTGGAACGACGCCGAAGCCTTATCGGCAAGCTCGGTAAAATCAAGGGACTCTGGAATGCCAAGACTGAAACTTATTTCAAACTGCTGAAAATGCCCGAAATGACTTTTGAAAAGCTGGAAGAGCTTCATAAAAAACCGCTGCTCAAGAAAAAGACCCTGACCGATGTCTCCTATATCGAGGCCTGCGTCAAATATGAAGGCTACATTGAAATCCAGAAACAGGAAGTCGCCAGGATGCAAAAAATGCACAAGGTGGTCATCCCGGCCGATCTGGATTTCATGCGCGTTGATGGCCTAAGCACTGAAATAAAACAGAAGCTGCTTCGGGCCAGGCCCGGCGACCCTGGGCGATGCGGCGCTCGTTCCCGGCGTCACCCCGGCCGCCATCAATGCCATCAGCATTTACCTGACCATGAAATACGGCAGATAGCCGCCTTCACGGTTGATGTTAAAAATTTTAGCCAACCAGTTTTTGAGGCGCACAGGCAGGAGTTGCGACCGGACCTGCTGCTGTTCAGATGGCCGCGGAGAAGCCGAACCAGATTTCCGTCTCCTCGTTGACCTCATCCAGCAGCGGGACCATCACATTGAGCGAGGGGGTCAGTGTCAGCTTGCCCAAAGTCAAAGGCAGCTTGACGTAGAAGTCGATGTCAGAGAATCCTGTTTTGTCGATGAACTGTTTGCTGTTGAAGCCGATGAGCCCGCCAAACTCGACGTTCACTTTTTCACTCACCATCAGCACTTGGCTGCCGCTGAGGCAGACATAGATGCCGCTGCCCAGATTGAAGTCGTAATAGATGGAGAGTCGCGGGGATAAAGACAAAGCAGTCGTGGATATTGTGGCGTACACCTCCTGGGAGGTATTGTCTTTGAACCTGAAATCGTTTGCGAACCAGAAGCCATAGTGGATGAAACCGGCGCTCAACTCCCAGCCCTCCGCCACTTTAAAGGTATAGGAAAGGGTCAAGTCGATCTCATCGGAATACCTGAACGTGTCGCGCTGCGCCAGGGCGAAGCTGCTCCAAATGTTGAGTGAAAGTCCGCTCTCGCCTAGATCGACGGTGAGAGAAGGTTGGACGGCCGCATGGTTGTCGGGCAGCAGATCGAATCCCCGCCAGATGTAGCGGCTGACCAAGTCAATCTGTCCGGAGACCGTGCCCGCTATCGACGGCATTGTGACTAACAAAAAGACGAGCAGTAATCGTGCAAGTTTTTTCATACTCTCTCCTGGAGTCGTCCGCTCGAAGCAGTCGCATATATCCAGTATATCATAATAAAAAGGAAAAAGGGCGGGGGGATACTTGCCCCCGCCCATGAGAATCACATTTCGTAAGCCTGCTCGCCATGCAGTGCCTCGTCCAAGCCATTTGACATGGCCGAGCTGTATGAGGCTCTTCAGTTAATCGCAATTTTCCAGCAAATAGCCGACTTTTTTCTGCCGATCATTGCAATTTCATCATTTTTTCTATAAAATCAACGAATGGAAAAAATTGCTCTTCCTGAAAATGCGCATGGTTTTACGCTAAACCGCGGGCAAGACAGTATTCCTGATTTGGGGCCTGTGGTCCTTGGACACGCATTGTTTCCAGCTTGCTCAACTTCCTGCCCTTTTGATTCCACTACTTCAGCAGACTGATGGCCTGGATGACACCGATTCTGAGTCTGGTACGACAATGAGCCGACAAAATCTTGCCGACAGTTCTCGTTGCCTGGTTACCGGGGCCAGCGGTTTCATCGGCTCCCACCTGGCCGCGACCCTGGCTACCGCGGGGCACGACGTAGCCTGCCTGGTTCGCTCCGGCAGCCGGCGTGATTTCCTTTCCACCCTGCCGGTGCGTCTGGTCGAGGGCGACTGCCTGGATCGCGGCTCGCTACGCGCTGCGGTGACCGGAGTCGATTATGTCTTTCACCTGGCTGGAGCGATTTCCGCCCCCGACCGGCAGACCTACTTTGACATCAATTCCACGGGCACGAAAAACCTGGTCGAGGCATGTCTGACCTGCAACCCCACGCTGCGCCGCCTGGTCCATGTATCCAGTATTGCCGCGGCCGGACCCAGTCCGCGCGGCTGCACGCTGACCGAAAACGACGAATGCCGTCCTATTTCCGACTACGGCCGCAGCAAACTGGAGGCTGAGTTTATGGTACGCGCTGCCGGGAAGCGCCTGCCCTGGGTGATTATCCGCCCGTCGAATGTAATCGGGCCGCGCCAAAAGGAACTCGAAGAATCGATCGGGCTGCTGCGACGGCACATCAAACCGCTGATCGGCCGCAAGGATTCGCGCACCAGCGTGATCGGCGTCTGGGACCTGGTACGGATGCTGCTCCAGGCGGCCGCAGACGACCGCGCCATCGGCCGCACCTATTTTGTTACCGACGGCAAGCCAGTTTCCTGGCGCCATATCACCGACATGATAGCACGTGGCGCCGGTATACGCGGTTTTTTTCTGCCGCTGCCTTTCCCGGTCCTGTATGTGGCCGCGGCCGTGGCCGAGCAGATTGCTCGCTGGCGCAAACAGGCGTCGCCTATAGCTCGGGAACATTTAATTTCCGCACGGAATTTTGACTGGGTATATGCTTCTGAGGCCATTGCCAGGGAACTCGATATGATTCCTGAAATGGATCTGGATGAGGTGGTGAAGCAAACATTCGCCGCCCGGCGAGCGGAGAGTAACTGATATGGATTTTTCCAAGTTGGAACGGAAGCGCAGTCAGTTTGCCGAACTCTACGGGCGCACGCTGCCCCTGCCCGGATTGGCGCTCCAGGCCATGGACGCGTTGGTGTTTGGAGCGGTGCTGTTTTTTGCCGGCTTGATCATCGTTTTTGCCCCGCGTATCCATGATCCGTGGACGCTGCTGCTGCGCCTCGGCCTCTGGAGTTTGTTTTACGCTGCCTCGCTGGCCTGGCAGCGGCATATCTCCCTACCGCCTTTGCGGGCGCTGCTGCGTATGGGTTCGGTCCAACTGATATTGGTTCCGATATACTTGATTGTCCATCCCCTGCAATTGATCTTCGTGCACAACTGGCAAGACCCGGCAATCCTGAGATTGGAAAATACCGTGTTTGGCGTGCAGCCGACATTATGGCTGCAGCGTTTTGTCAGCCCCGGGTTGACCGAATGGATGATGTTCTGCTACGTGATTTACCTGGTCATTTACCCGGCGCTGGGCGGACTGATCTTCCTGCGTTGGGGGGAAAAATCACTCGAGGATTATTTGTTTACGTTGACCCTGGCCAATGTGGTCTGTTTTTTGGGTTTCCTTGTCTACCCGGTGGCCGGGCCACTCAATCATATGGCCAGTGAGTTTAGCGTGCCGCTCAAAGGCTGGCTGTTCACGGCCATGGGTGAATTCATCCGCAGGGATGTCCACCTGGTTGGCGGCAATCTGCCCAGTCCGCACTGCGCGATTGCCACCGTGATGTGGCTGATGGCACATCGCTACCGGCGGCTGGTTTTTTGGCTGCTGACTCCGGTGATTCTCGGGATCTACATTTCCACGGTGTATGGACGATATCACTATGTCAGCGATTCGGTGATCGGCATTGCGGCCGGACTCCTGGTGATCGGACTGGCTCCGCTCCTGGTGCGAGGCTGGAACCGCCTGGCCCGGCGCGGCACCCGGGAAACGGCATGAAAGTGTTCATTACCGGGGCCAATGGCTTCATCGGTTCGAGCCTGTGCCGGTATCTCCTGGCCAGGGGCTGGGAAGTGCACGGTTTGGTCCGGCCCACATCCGACCTGCATAACCTGGAGGGGCTGCCCGTACATCTTTATACCGGCGACTTGCGTGACCCCGCTTCGTTTACTATTCCGGCCGGAATTACCCATGTCATCCATTCGGCCTCGATCGTCTCCGACCATGCAGACGAATCCACTTGCCGCGACAATATCTACCTGCTGGCTGTCAACCTGGTCGCCAAGCTGCGCGCCCTGCCTCAGCCGCCGCAGCGACTGCTGTATATCTCCACGGCCCTGGTTCTCGGCTACAACGGCCAGGGAATCTCAGAGCAGCGGCCGGGAGAATCGGCCATGTTTCTGGCCTATACCCGTTTCAAGGTCAAGACGGAGGAATTTCTCAGGCAGCAATGGCAAGAGCACGGCTTGCCGGTAGTGATCCTGCGCCCGGGGGATGTTTACGGGCCCTATGACCGGATATCATGCGCCCAGATGCTGCGCGGCTGTGAGCTTAAGCTGCCCTTGATCGTCGGTAGCGGCAAATGCCGTTTCGGCTTCTGCTATATTGATAACCTGTGCCAGGCCTCGCTGCTGGCCCTGATTCAACCTGGCATCGAGGGCCGCGCCTATACCGTGACCAACGGCGCCCTGCCGACCTGGAAAGAGTTCTTCTCGGGACTGCAGCGACGGATGCATTACCGGCAGCGCTTGCGGGTGCCGGCGTGGATTGCATATGTTGTGGCAGCCGTGCTGCGCGTGATCCATTGGATCCGCCCGAGTTTTCCCCCTCTCATTAACTACTACCGGGTGCGGCGCATCACCACCGAGACCACCTACGACATTTCGCAAACGGTCCATGACCTCGGCTACCAGCCCGATGACCGCACCGAGCTGCAGTTCGATGAGATTGTGGCCTGGTACAAGCGGGAAAGGAAGAATGGACACATCACTTGATCCCGGAGTGACCCGGGCGCTGCTCTACCCCTACTTGGCATTGGCTTTCACCCTCATGGTGACCGTGTTCCACCATCGCAACCTGCGGCGCGGCCGCAGCGAGTTGCGTGCTTTTCTGCTTTACTTTGCTTTGTTCTTCCTCTTCTTCCTTGTACTTCCTCTGGCCCTGATCCTGCTTTCTGCTGCTGACCCGGCAGCCTTTTTGCGCTTGCTCGGTCTGTCCAGCGGCCGGGCCGGGCGGGGGTTGATGCTGTCTGTGATCGCCATTCCGCTCTGCCTTGCCGCCGCCTTCATCGGTTCGCGCGACCCCGCGCTGCGTGAACAATATCCCTTTGCCAAGGCGGCCTGCCGGACCCCCGGCAACTTTGTTGCGTACGAGGCAGCCTACCTGTTTTTGTATTACCTGCCCTGGGAATTTCTCTATCGCGGCCTGCTTTTTCTCATGCTGGTACCGGCGCTTGGACTGTTCCCGGCATTGGCGCTGCAAACCATCATCTCGACCATACATCATTTCGGCCATCCCGAATCAGAGATCTGGGCCGCTTGCGGCGCCGGATTCATTTTCGGACTGGTGGCCTGGTTTTCCGGTTCCATATTGTATACTGTGTTCATGCACGCCCTGGTTGGCATTGGCAACGATGTATTCCTTTACAGGCGCTGCCACCGGCCGCGGGTGTTGGAGGATGCCAGGTGAGAATCCTAGTTACCGGAGCCACAGGCTTTGTTGGTGCGGTGCTCATGCCAGAGTTGGTACGCGATCATGGCAGTGAGAACCTGACCGCCCTGGTCTTGCCTGGCGACCGCATCCCGCCAAGCTGGTCTGGTCTCGGCGTGGATATCATTTTCGGCGATATCGCCGATGCGGCGGCAGTCAGAGCCGCGATTGCCGGGCACAGTCATGTCATCCACCTGGCCGGCCTTATTTCCTATTGGCAGCGCGACCGCCAACTCCTTGAGCGGGTCAACCGCGAGGGGGTACGCTGCGTGGTCGAGGCTTGCCTGGCGGAAAAAGTGAAGCGATTGGTGCATATCAGCTCGGTGGGCGCTATCGGTTTTCATCGCGATGGCACTCCGGCTGACGAAGAGACGCCTTTCAACTGGCCCGACAGCCTGCCCTACATGACTTCCAAGCGTGACGGACAGTTGGTGGTCGAAGCGGCCGTGCAGAAGCGCGGCTTGGAAGCGGTAATCCTCAATCCGGCTTCGATCATGGGACCCGGCGATCATGCTGTGCAAACTCCGCACAACCGGCTTTATCGCTCCATTTACTATGGCCCCCTCTTGGGCTCGTTCCGCGGCGGCTTGGCGGTGGTCGATGTACGCGACCTGACGGCCATTATACGCAAAGCGCTGACCGGAGGCCGGGCGGGCGAGAAATACCTGGTTATTGGCGCCAATCTGCCCTATGCGGAAGTGATCCGTCAAGTCAGCCGCTGCTGCGGACGCAAGGCCTATCCCTTCATGGTGCCGGCGGCGCTGATAACCGCCGCCGGCGGCATATTGGAGATTGCCAGCCGTTTCAGCGGCAAGAGGCCGTTGTTGACGGCAGCGTACGGAAGGCTGAGCGGTTGGTTCGCCTATTATGACAACAGCAAGAGCCGACGCGAGTTCGGCCACAAGTATATTCCGGTTGAACAAACGATCCGCGACGGCTGGGAATTTTATCGACAGAACTTCGTCAATTAAATTAAGAAGCGGTCGGACCGGGAAACAAATCTTTCCGATATCCGTACACAAGGAAGGAGAAGTTCATTATGGAGGTCATATGAAAAGAAAAGGTTTGAAAATAGTTTTTGCGGGACTGGTCATCGCCGGTCTGGCAGCGATTTGTCTGCATTCGCAAACAATCGAGAACGATCAAGCCTGGAAACGGTTTAAAAAAATGCGCGTCCGCGCCGGGGTGATGATCAGCAAGGGCAGGCCCAACTATACCGAGGCCTACGTGCGCCTGACCGATATCCGCGCCATAATCGAAGATGCCGGAATCTTGGAGCCGGTGACCATCCTGTTGTATTCCGATTTCGGGACCAAAATCTTCCTCGGCACCTATGCGCCGGTCATCACCGCCAAGGAGGGAGGCGGGCAAAAGATCACATTTCCGACTATTCCCAATGCCTTTCTGGTGACCCGGGCTCTCAGCTTTCAGCTTGGCGACCTCTATCCCTTTCACTTCCTGGACCGCTCCGGGAAAGTCAGGGCCATAATCCGTATCCGGTTGATGGGCGACATAGAAAAGGCTTTTTAGCGCCGAATCATGACGCTGCCGGACCGAAAACCGGTTTGCCCCATTGATTACATTTAATTTGATATTTGGCGTCTTTTGGTAATTGAAGAATGTTGATGAAATATTTGTTTCTTTTTTTGTATTTTTTACCCTTTCTCTGCCCTGCCGACGTTTCAGCTGCAGTACCTTTCGACCTTTCTGAAAAAAACATCATCTCATTGGGAAACTGGGAAATCCGTGCTGGAGATCTGCCGCCATGGAATGCTGATTCCGGAGCAGAGTCCTCCTGGAGCCCGGTTATTTTCTGGAAAGTCCCGCCGGATGGATCGGGGAGTGGACCGCGTGGCCGTTTCTGGTTACGGACCTCCATAACCTTGCGGGGGGGAAAAGACGAAACGGACCATTTGGCATTGTTTTTTTTCAAAATCCCATCGGCCTTTGAAGTTTTCTGGGACGGTGAGTTGATAACCGCGAACGGCCGCTTGGGCAAGGATCGCCTCGAAGAGATCCCGGGAAAAGTGCGCGGGTTCATTCGTCTTCCCGGTAACAAAGCCACCGTGGGCCTGCACCAGCTTGCGCTGCGTGTATCCAATTTTCATATCCGGAAAAAGGCTCATGAATTCAGGATTATCTTCGGCTATAACTCAACCCTGACCGAAAGACTCAGCAAAAAAAAAGAAGAAAACCTTCTCTATATGGGACTTTTTTTGACTGCGACCCTGTTCTCTCTCTTTTTGTTCTTGGGAGGATGGCGATATTTCCCTGCTATATTCTTCAGCGTTTTTACGATTTTCCAGATAATGGACAATTTTTGGGCTTACTTACTGCGCACGGACATTCTGAATGTATCTCTTTTTTATCGGCTGAATCCGGTTCTGTTTTCCGCCAATAATTTTTCTTTTCTGCCTCTCAATCTTTTCATTATCTGGCACCTGGAGATTCCGCGCCGAAAAACACTTTCCTGGATATTGTTCGTTATTTCACTGCTGCAGGTTTTTATCCTGTTCATATTCCATTGGAATTTCTGGCAGCTGGATTTCGCGGTGGCTTTTATCATATTGGCATTGATTCTACGGCAATTCCGGCGGAGAATAATCGGCAGTGGACCGGCGCTAATCGGGTACGGAGTCTTTTTTGGCAATTGGCTGGCGGCTGCGCTGGTGCCGCTACTGCCTTTTTTCTCATTCAATAGTACTGAAAAGCCTTTTGTTTCCCTGATGCCCAGTTCCATTTTTCTGGTCGCCTTGATGGGTTCGGTTACCGTGAAAATGAGGGAGCAATTCCGCGCTCTAGATGCCCTGCGCCTGCGTTCGCAAAGACTTGAGGCGGAACTGCTGAAAAAATCGATCCAGCCTCATTTCATCATGAATACCCTGTTGTCGATCAAATCGTTCCTGGGCCGAGACAGCAGCAAGGCCGAAAAAATGATCGATGCCCTGGCCGGAGAATTCCGGCTTATCAACCGTATCGCGGCGGCATTGGAAATTCCATTGCAGGATGAATTGAATTTATGTCGCCTTCATCTCGAGGTGATGGGATTTCGTCGGGATGCCCGCTATACGTTAAAGGTAGAAGGAGAGCCGAGCGCTTTTTCCATTCCGCCCATGATCCTGCATACACTGATTGAAAATGGTTTGACCCATGCGTTCAAGCCAAGGGAAAACGGGATTTTTCGATTTGCTTGCAAAAGAGAGGGGCATAAAATTGTATATCGTCTTGAAAACGACGGCTCGAACCTGGCTGAAATGCTCAAGGAAGAAGGGGTGAAAGTTGAAGAAGGCATGGGCATGAAGTATGTCCGGGCCAGGCTGGATGAAGCGTACAACGGGAAATGGCGCCTTGATTATGGCTTGAGCCGGGGCAAGTGGTTTGTGCAAATTGAAAAAGGGGATGCATGAGGATATTAATTGTCGAGGATGAACCGCCCATCGCCGAGTATATTGAACGGTGCACCCGTTTGCTGCTCAAGGGGAGTATTCGCCGCATTGATGCGGTTTATTCCCTGGAAGAGGCCCGGCTTTTTCTGCGAAAAAACAAGATTGACCTCTGCCTGCTCGATTTGAACCTCAGCGGCACTGATGGTTACGATCTTTTAAAACAGGCGCTGGCCATGCCGTTTCAGAGCATTATCATTTCCGCCCATACTGAAAAAGCGGTCAGCGCATTTGAATACGGAGTCATTGATTTTGTTCCCAAACCGTTCACGATCGAACGGCTGCAAAAGGCCTTTGACCGCTATCTGGATAAAAGTTCCGCCCCTTCCCAAATGAAATACCTGGTTTACCGCCTGGGCAAAGAAAACCGCCTGCTGGCCGTGGACGATGTCGTTTTTTTCAAGGCGATCAGGATTTTTGTCGAGGCCTATCTTGGCGATGGACGAAAAGTGCTCCTGGACAAGCATTTAAACCAGCTCGAGCATGTTTTATCCGCCGACTTCATCCGAGTCCATCGTTCCTATATGGTGAACATCCATCATTTTGACTGCTATCAGCATTCCGGGGAGAGCCGATACCGTCTGCAGCTGAAAGATGGAACAGTTTTGCCGGTCAGCCGCTACCGATATCCGGCGCTGAAGGAGATACTGAAATAATGGATTTTTTGCGACTTTTTGCAGACGATGTCCGAAAATCAGTCAAATAATCAATCGTTTTTGACCATTGGGAATGGCATATCGCCATTGGGATGAAAAAACGGTCTCTTCATGAATACTCACCGTATTACAATCAGATACCTTGGAAGCCGGTCTACCGGTCTTTATTTAATGGCTAGTGATGAAATTAGTTTTTTGAGGCAAGGAACACACGGACCGGCGGCAGCCTGCCCGCTGCAGCCGGGGTTTTAATGTAACAGCGAATTGACTTTATATAGAAAAGGAGGCAAAACCCATGATGAAAATTAAAACGGTTTGGATGCTGGCGATCTTTCTGGGATTAACGGCAGGCATGCAAACAATGACAGCCCAGGTCGAAAAAAGAGATTTTTCAGCCGAGCAATGGGAATTGAAAAATGCACGTATCGTAGAAAAATTCGGCCGGACCTGCCTTGTCGGCAGTGCTTTTCTGAAAGGATGCCAGTTCAGTGACGGTATCATCGAGGTCGACATCTATATGCTTGCCGACCGTCGCGCCTACCCCGGGGTCCTGTTTCGCGTTCACGATGAAGAGAACTATGAGCGCGTTTATCTCCGGCCTCATCGCGCCCCTTTTTACGGCGACGCCGTGCAGTATCTGCCTGCCTTTAACGGTGCGGACAGCTGGCAGTTGTATAACGGCGATGGCGTGACTTCCAGTGCGAACATTCCCAAGGGGGACTGGGTAACCCTAAAAATTGAAGTCCTGGGGACGCAGGCCAGGGTATTTCTGGGAGAATCCACCCAGCCCGTGCTCGAGGTTAACGAACTTGCTTGGGGAAAAAGCGCCGGGACTATCGGGCTGATGACCGGGATGGATGGGGCTACATTTTTTTCCAATTTTCGCATGGGCACGGACCCAGGGCTTCATTTTGCTTCCGTCCCGCCGGCCGACAATCCTCCGGGCATGATCCGTGATTGGCAGATGTCGCAATCGTTCAGGTATAACCAGATTGATATGGACAGATATCCGGATGCGGCTATCCTGAAACAGTTGCAATGGCGGCCGATACAATGCACGGCCAACGGCATGGTTGATTTCTCCCGGAATCTCCGGCGTCAGGGACCTGAACCGGAAACGGTGCTGGCGCGTGCGATGATCCACTCGGATTCGAAATGCCTAAAAAAGTACAATTTCGGTTACAGTGACCTGGTCACTGTTTTTCTGAACGGCCGTCCCTTATTTTCGGGGAACAGCGCCTACCGCTCCCGTGAGAGTTCCTTCCTGGGGGTGGTCGGTCCCGCAGATTCTCTTTTCCTGCCTCTGCAAAAGGGTAAAAACGAACTGTTGCTGATGGTCGCCGAAGTGATGGGCGGCTGGGGATTTCTAGTTCAGGATGCCGCCGCCGTGGTTCAAAGCAAAGACTTGACGAAAGCCTGGGAAACGGCGAAAACATTCGCCGTGCCCGAATCGGCGGCCTGGGACAGCCGGAGCCATGTTTTTTATGTGTCCAATTACGACGGGTACCACCGCAGCCAGGCCGAAGGCCGGCAGACCATCGCCCGTATTTCCGCTGACGGGAAGATTGTCGAACCGCGTTGGCTGGAAGGGCTGTTTAATCCGACCGGATTGGCCGTTCACCAGGACCGGCTCTTTGCCGTCGAGCGCCGTGCGGTCGCCGTCATTGATATCAAAAATAAAAAAATCCTCAGCCGCATCGATCTGCCCGGTGCCATTTTCCCAAATGATATTGCCATTGACCCGGCCGGGACACTATACATCTCCGATTCGGCAGCCCATGCCATTTTTCGCGTGATGGGCGAAACAGCCGAGGTTTGGCTGCAGGGGGGTGAGATAGTCAATCCCAATGGTCTTTGCCTGCTGGAGAATGAACTCCTGGTCGGCAACAACGGCGACCGCTCCTTGAAAGCCGTGGTTGTCGCATCCAAGCAGGTACGGACTGTGACCCGATTCCGCTCCGGCATCATCGATGGCATTGCCGTGGATGGTCGAGGCAACATACTCTTGTCGCATAATGAAGGCCGCCTGTATCGAATCGGCAAAGACGGGATTTCCGAAAAGATACTCGATACCACTGTGATCGGCACCAATCTGGCCGATTTTGCTTTTGACTCGAAAAAGGGCCTGTTGCTGTTCCCTACATTTTTAGGAAATTCACTGGTTGCCTATCAACTGAAACAGGATTGAACACGGGTGCGGTTATCTGTTCGAAAAGATCAACACATGAAAAAAAACATAATAATTTTACTGGCAGCGGCGATTTGTTGCGCTGTGCTGGCGGCGACTCCGGATTCGTCCATCCATGAAGCGGCCAAAGCGGGGAATCTGGAGCAGATAAAAAAAATATTGGCTCTCGACAACAAGCAGTTGAATGCAAAGGATTCACTTGGTTATACGCCGCTCCATTGGTCCCTGATCCGGGCGCAATGGCAGACAGCGGCCTGCCTTCTTGATGAGGGCGCCGATCCGATGCTGACCGGCAGTGACGGCGCCACGACGTTGCATTGCGCCGCCAATCACGACAACGCCGAGATCATTGTACGGCTGACAGCCAAAGGCGTTGATCCGAACGTCAAAAACATCTGGGGCAATACGCCGCTGGCGCTGACCGTTCAACGCGGCTGCGCCAATACGGCCCGAGCGCTGATCGCCCATGGCGCCGACATCCAGGCGCAAACCGAGGAAGGATGGACACCGTTGCACTTGGCGTATCGCAGCGGTCAACCGCTGCTGCGAGAAATCCTAATCAAACTAGGGGCCGATGTACAAGCCCGGGACAGGGCGAACAAAAAACCGGTCGATCTGAACTTTGTCCGTCCCAGCCGCTGCCCAATTCCTCCGGAAAGATATGCTGAATACACCGGTGAGTATGACATGGGAGACGGATTCAAGGTCAAGGTTTTCCGGGATGGAAACAAGCTCATGCTCGAGGATTATGCTCAGGATGAGATTTATCCCATCGCCCCCGACACCTTTTATGATCGCTTTGAGCCATGGCGGATCAGGTTCTTCCGCGACCGCGCCAACCGGGTGGATAAAATCGTCCTTGATTTTCAAACCCTGACCGTGATCGGCAGGAAGGCGCTCCCGCCTGGCGAAACAGCTGTCCGGGTGCGGTTGGGGGTGGGCACGAGGGCCCTGGCGACTGGAGATGCCCCGGATGAACTGCTGAAGAGATTGTTTTTTGAATGGCAGGCAAATGCCCAGTCCCAACTGGTGACCCAGGTTGCCCCGGGTTCGAGCGCGGAAAAAGCCGGCCTGCTGGTCGGGGATATTATCCTCGAGTTCAACAACACCGCGTTGCGTGAACCGCTGGACCTGCGACGGCTGCTGATGGATGTCACCCCCGCCGACCGGGTCCCTGTGAAAATATGCCGTTCGGGCGGGATCCGCTACCTGACGGTGCGTTTTGAATGAATGATGTAATGTGAGCGACCCGGCGTATCAAAAAATTATGAATTCATCATTCATGTGATCGTGAATCTGCCTGATCCGCAAACCAAGAAATCACTGGCGCAGATTCATGAATCGTTGGTCATCGCCTATCTGGCCGCCAATCTGAATTTCAGGCAAATACCCCTGAAAGAATTCATGGATAATTTTGAAAAAAAAATACTGCTTGCTTCTCTGCATCAAACCAACGGCAGCCAGAAAAAAGCCGCTGTGATGTTAAGCCTCAAGCCTACCGCCCTATTCGAAAAAATGCGCAAACATGGACTCAGCGGAAGGCGAAAGAAATTATCCGAAAAAACTGCAGCGGAGCATATTCAAAAAAAGGAATAATAAACATCTCAAGGGGATATTTACTGGGTCGATGCGGGAATTGTAGAAGAATGCAAATTGAGGGAATAACGAGGTGGAGTAATGGGCAAAAACTTGGTTCGCATTAGAATTCTCTTGTTCCTCGCATTCCTTGCTCTTTGCTGTCATGCAAGCGGTGACGATGCCCAAAAAAAGGAAAAAAACATTCAAGCCCTGATGCGCTATCTTGCCGATAATGATATGTTTAACGGAGCCGTACTGGTGGCGAATAAAGGGGAGATCTTATACCAGAAAGCTTTTGGCTTCGCGAACCTTGAAAACGGAGAAAAACTAAAATTACATTCTGTTTTTTGTATCGGCTCCGTTGCCAAACAATTCACCGCCATGGCGATCATGATACTCAAGGAACGGAAGCAGCTTGCTTACAAGGACAAGCTCGCACAATTTTTTCCTCAAATTGAGAATTCTGAAATGATCACGCTGCGGCAGCTTCTGACTCACACGTCCGGATTGAAAAGAGGCATTGATTTTCCCGAACTGAAAGTCAACGGCGGTTTGCGTGATGGAATTACAAACCAGGATGTGTTTGACGGAATGACCAAACACAAGGTATTTGACTTCATGCCCGGCGAAAAATATTCTTACAGTAATTACGGCTATATCCTGCTGGCCATGGTTGTTGAAAAAGTATCCGGGCTGTCTTTTCCCGAATTTATGAAGCGTTTTGTTTTCGATCCCTTGAAAATGGAAAATTCGTTTGCCATAGATAAAAATGCGAGCCAAGCGACGCCTCGCGCCATAGGCTATGATATATTCAATGAAAAAAATGATTTCAACATATTCACGAACGGACCCGGAGGGATTTTTTCCACGGTGGAAGACCTGTTTAGATGGGACCAGGGACTGTATACTGAAAAACTTGTGTCGCAAGAAACATTGAATGACGCATTTGCTTCCGGCTTGCTTAACAACGGAAAATCGTCACGTACATTAAGCGATTCCACCTGGGGTTATGGGTTCGGCTGGTTGTTGAGAAAAAATAATTCCGAAAACATTGTCTGGCATGATGGGGGCTTTAACGGATTCAGCGCCGTCTTCTATCGAGAATTGAACAAGAAAATTTGCATTGTCATTTTATGCAATAAGGGGCAAATGGGGGCAAATGCCCCCGTCTATGCGGTTCACGAGGCCTTGCTGAAAATTCTTAAAGGTGAATCGTGCGAATTGCCCAAAATCCCCATCCTGATAAAAATGCATGACATGATTGAAAAAAAAGGCCTTAAAAAATCTTTGGCCACGTATCATGCGCTAAAAAATAAAAAGACCAATAACTATGATTTTTCTGTCAATCAATTAAACAATCTCGGTTACTTCTATTTGGGTAAAAAAAACTTCGTTGATGCCATAGCAATTTTCAAGCTTAATACGGAAATATATCCGGCTAACGCCAACACCTTCGATTCGCTCGGCGAAGCGTACATGAAAAACGGCCAGGATGACCTGGCAATCATAAATTACGAAAAATCGTTGGTGCTGAACCCGGAAAATAAAAATGCCGAAGACATGTTGAAAAAACTGCATGGATTGTCTGCGAATGAATAGAAATTAAATAAAATTATTGTGATAATCAGGGGAGTGAGAAAATGAAAAAGCATGCAGTTATTTTATTCGGTTTGTTGATTCTATTTGCGCTATGTCAGGCACGGATCAAGCAAGCAAATCCAGAGGTTTTTCCGGTTCTGAATGGCCCATACCTTGGCCAGAAACCCCCGGGAATGACACCGGGAATATTTGCACCCGGGATCGTCTCGACGGCCGAGTTCGAATTCGCAGGTACTTTTTCTCCGGACGGGAAAGAATATTTCTTTACCCGGCGCCCTGACTACGGGGGATCCGAAAACAGGATTTATTGTACACGGTGGCTCAACGGACGGTGGAGCCGGCCTGCTCGGGCTTCCTTTGCCAGGGACGTGTTTGAATTTATTCCGGTTATTTGTCCCGATGGGGAAAAAGTGATTTTTTATTCAGAACGGCCGAAGCCGCAGAACGCCGGCTTTGACGGAAATCTTTGGGTTTCCGAAAAGACCGGCCAAGCCTGGAACGAGGCGCATTACTTCTTGCGTCCGGCGAACCGGAAGTACTGCATGATGGTCTCTACAGCCAAGAACGGGAACATGTACTTTTCCGGGGTGTTTAATGGCCAGCGTGGTGTTTTTCGTTGCGAATATCGTTCGGGAAAGTACGCGGAAATGGAGTATCTGCCCGAAGAAATTAATTCAATCAGGCCGGCCCATCCGTTCATCGCCCCGGATGAGAGCTTCATGATTATGGATTCGCAGCCCAGCGGCATGGGCAAACCGGAGTTGTTCGTCAGCTTTCGCAAGGCGGACGGCTCATGGACCCGGGCGGTGAACATGGGCCCGGAAATCAATTCCACGAAAACCGAGTTTGCGGCCAGCGTTTCCCCCGACGGCCAGTACCTTTTTTTCCATCGGCACGTAAACGGAAATGGCGATATTTATTGGGTCTCGGCCAGAACTATTGAAGAGTTAAAATCAAGAGATTTTAAATGAAAATATTTAAAAGAATTGCCGTGTCAGCTGCAATCGGCATCGTTCTATTCTTTGCCTACTTAATGATCGCGTATGGCCCGAAATATATTATTGGCTATTTCACGCATTTGCGTGCTCCGGGAAACGGGGACTGGCAAGTATTTCCTTCATGCAAAATCAATAAACCGGACAACGTTTATCATTTTAAGAAAAAGTTGGAAGAAAACTACATTGAAACGTTATTTAACGATAAGATCAGAATTCTTGGACTGACAACCTTCGAGGAATATATTGAAAAAACGCATACAACCGCTTTGATTGTGGTAAAAAACGATACGATCATTTACGAAAAGTATTTCAATGGATTCCGGCGAAATGATTTGTCCATGGCCATGTCCATGACCAAGTCGTTCGTAAATTCGCTTATTGGTATCGCGATGGATGAAGGCTACATTAAAAGCGTGGACGAGCCCATTACAAATTATTTGCCCGAATTAAAAGAACGTGACCCAGACTTCGCATAAGTTACATTGAAACATCTTTTGATGATGTGTTCCGGGATCGACAGGCAAAAATCAACCATCAACGGGATCCCGTTGCCATGGGATGGCAAATCGATCACATTCGGTCATCCGCAATTGAGAAAATATATTCTTAAACGTCTTGATATTCATAGTGCCCCCGGCAAACAATTCAATTACACCGACTACAACGCGGAGTTGCTGGGCTTGATCCTGGAGAGAGCGATCGGAAAATCGGTATCCGCATACCTTGAAGAAAAGATCTGGAAACCTTGCGAAATGGAATATCCTGCCTTATGGCTTCTGGACAGCAAGAAAAGTGGATTTGAAAAGAAATCTTGCGGCCTGTATGCCAGGCCCATTGATTACGCGAAGTATGGCAGACTATATCTTAACCGGGGCACTTGGAATGGAAGACGGGTTATTCCCGAAGCATGGGTGATGGAATCTACTCGCGAAGATATCCAGACGGATCAATTGAATTATTATCCGCCGGGATGGCTTAGGAATACATACTATAAATATCATTGGAAGGGATTTGTGAACCCGGATGCAACCATTAGCCTTTCTGTCGGCGGCGACATGGGACAAAATATTTATATCTCGCCTCAGAAAAATCTGATTATTGTTCATTGCGGTTCCTACAGATCCCAGTATGGTGTGGAAGACTTGTGGGATATTGAAAGAAATATTGACAATCCTTTTTTTGACATAGTGTACTCAAAAGGAGTGTCTGCGGCAATGGCATATCTTGAATCCATGACCCAAACTGCTCGGATCAGCTTGGTCTCTGAACGGCAGTTGAATACAGTCGGCTATGGTTTTTTATATGAGAACAAGTTGGACGCTGCCATGACTGTTTTTAAGCATGTCGTCGAGATTTTTCCATCATCTTCGAATGCCTACGACAGCCTGGCTGAAGCGTATATGAAAAACGGGCAGAAAGAAATGGCAATAAAAAATTATGAAAAATCCTTGACGTTAAATCCTGATAATGAGAATGCAAAAGAAATGATAAATAAATTAAAAAATTAAAACCAATGGAGGTAAATACAAACAACATGAAAACACTTAAAAAGAATTTAATTTTTACTTTAACATTGCTTTTTCTGTTTCCTCAAATTTATGCTCAAGACAAATTAACCGAAAAGCTTGATGAAGTCATAGACAAAGCAGTTGAATTGGATATGTTTTCCGGGTGCGTTTTAGTTGCTAAAGAAGACAAAATTTTGTACATGAAAGCTGCAGGTGAAGCTAATAAAGATTTTCATATTCAGAATACACTGGATACTAAATTTAACATTGCATCCGGAACAAAACCATTTACATCCACTTCTATAATGTTGCTAGTTCAGAAAGGATTGATTTCCGTTAATGACCCGGTCACTAAATACCTTCCTGATTTCCCATTTGGTGATAAAATAACAATTTTTCATTTGCTTACGCATACATCAGGATTAGGGCATTACACAAGGGAATACAGTGAAAGAATGCACAATATAAGAGGCTTTGAAGATTTCCTGAACTTATTTGTATATAAAGAGAAATTGTTATTTGAACCCGGTACTAAATTTAGTTATTCCAACTCCGGAGTGATAGTATTGGGAGCAATTATTGAAAAAGTGTCTGGTTTAAAATATGCTGAGTTTTTAAGACAAAATATTTTTATTCCTTTGAATATGACAAATACAGCCAGTATAATGCCTGAAGAGGTAATAACAAAACGTGCCTCGGGATATATTAGAAAAATCACTGGTGGATTTTTTGAAACATCCTTACGGGTTTGTCCTCCAACCTCTGCAACCGGATTGCGAACTACGGTAACTGATCTTTTTAAATTCATTCGGGCTATACATAATGATAAATTATTGAAAAAAGAATATAAAGAAATGATGTTCACACCTTATTTAAGTGATGATTTGGGTCCATACGCGTTTTTGTGGGATGTTCTTAGCGGCTGTATTTATGCTGATTGTAAGGGTACGGTTATCGGTCACCGAGGTGGCCAACCAGGTTTTGAGACCCTGTATTATTATTATCTTAATGAAAAATATACGATCATCCTTCTATCAAATTATTCGAATAGCAGGAGAATCTATCCAATGATTGAAGCAATTGTATTTGGTAATGATTATATGTTGCCAAAACTTCCAGTAGAAATAGAGCTTTATTCCTGGATGAAAAAGATGGGCTCTGAATATGTTATTCAAAATATTAATAACCTACTGAACGATAATAACTATACGATTTCTAATTCTCGAATTCTAAATAATGCAGGATATGATTTGATAAATGAAGGAGAATTGGATTATGCAATAGCCTGTTTTATTTTAAATGTCAAACTTTTTAAAGATGATGCTAATGCCTACGACAGCCTGGGTGAAGCATATTTAAAAAACGGACAAAAAGATTTGGCTATCAAAAATTATGAAAAATCGTTGGAGCTGAATTCCGGAAACATCAACGCACAAAAAATGCTGGAAAAATTAAAGAATAACGGCTGAAAAAAAATTAAAGGGATATGTGAGAAATGATAAAAATATTATTGGTTTTGGCGGCAATCTTATTGCAAAGTTCACTTGCATATGGCAATGCCGGGCAAACAGATTCCCCTGTTATGAAAGGACCGTATCTTGGCCAGACCCCGCCCGGGGCCACGCCGGAAGTGTTTGCTCCCGGTAGGGTCTCAACGGAAAAAGGCTGGGAAGCGGCCATTTCTTTTTCTCCGGACCTGAGGGAGCTCTTTTTCAGTTACCGAGCGTCTATTAAAGGGATGGAAAACAGGATCATGCACATGAAGAAAATTAACAATGTATGGACTGAACCGGAACTGCCTTCCTTTGCCCGGGACACGATCGAGTATGAAGCATTTATCACACCGGACTACAAAAAGGTCATTTTCAAATCACAGCGGCCGAATCCTGCCGGCACAATCCGGGAAGGCGGCATATGGTATTCGCCAAGGGAGAATGGAACCTGGAGCGAAGCCAGATATGTTCCCGGACCGATCAATCAGGGATGGATCATGTCGGTTACTTCCACGTTGGACAACACCCTGTACTTTACCGGAAGTTTCAAGGACGGCTACGGGATTTACAGATCGCGATTCATCAACGGAGAATATGCACAGCCCGAATTCCTGCCCGTGGAAATCAATAAAAGCAAATATTTCGGCGCTTCCCATCCATTTATCGCTGCCGATGGAAGCTATTTGATTTTTGATGCCGGGGCTGCCAAGAATTCCGATTTGTATGTCAGTTTTAAAAAAAGCGATGGTGGCTGGACCGAGGCCGTGGCGTTCGCTCCCCCCATAAACAGCGCAGGCTACGAGGGCATCGCCACGGTTTCGCCTGACGGGAAACACCTGTTCTTTAACCGGGACAACGATATCTATTGGGTCTCGACGAATATTATTGAAGAGTTAAAAGCAAAAAATTCAAAATAGAATGAGATAAAAATGAAAAAAATAAAAACAATTTTATGGATGGCTCAATTTCTGCTTGTTGGGATAACGATTCATTCCCGGGATCTCGGAATACAATGGATTGAGGTTGAGGGGGGCACTTTTATTATGGGCAGCGGCAGTTCGGCACGCCAGGTCACCATCGACAGTTTCCAGATGAGCGCAACGGAAGTAACCTTCGACCAATTTGACGCTTACTGCAAAGATTCGGGAGCGGCGATGCCGGACGATAACGGCTGGGGACGAGGGCGCAGGCCTGTTTTAAAGGTGTCGTACGATGACGCCATGGGTTTCTGTCGCTGGCTGAGCAAAAAGAGTGGAACGAGTATCCGCTTGCCCACCGAAGCCGAATGGGAATATGCCGCGATCGGCGGCAATAAAAGCAAAGGCTACTTATACAGCGGCAGCAACAACTGGGATAAGGTGTGCTGGTCGGAAGGGAATTCCGGCGACAGAACCCAGCCTGTGGGCGGGAAAAAAGCCAACGAACTGGGCCTGTACGATATGAGCGGCAACTTGTGGGAATGGTGTGCCGACTGGCCTGAAGGCGGCGAAAGCAATTCCCGATCCGGTCAAAAGACGGTGCCTGCGCGGAAATTCGTTTGACAATCGCGCAAGCAGCATTCGACTTCCTGCCTTACGTATAGAGGGCGATGCCCGCCATTATAACATCGGTTTTCGTGTAGTGAAAAACTAAGAAGGAGAAAATCATGAAATCAACAAAAACAGTCTTTTTACTGATCAGTTTGTTTCTTTTCAGTGCATTAAGTGCCGCTGAAATCCATGACGCGGTAAAAAACGGTGATCTGGAAAAAGTAAAATCATTGGTTGAAATTGACAGTCAATTTGTTGATTTGAAAGACAGCAATGGCATGACTCCTTTGATGTGGGCTGCGCAGAAAATGAAATATGAACTCCTGAAATACCTTGTCACGAAAGGGGCAGATGTGAATGCGACGGATACCGACAATAACACCGCACTGGATAGTATCGCATTCCGGGGGGATCTGGAAGCCGCAAAATTATTGCTGGCACATAAAGCCAGGGTGGATATTGGCGTCACCCCCCTGTTCTATGCGGCCATGGCCGGACATGGTGATATTGTCAGGCTGCTTGTTGAACTGGGAGCACCGCTTGAGATCCGCGATTCATATCAACGAACGCCACTTTTAATTGCTGCCAGAGAAAGGGGCGGCATCGATGTGATCAGGATTCTGGTTGAAAACGGCGCCAACATCAATGCGGTGGATATGTTTGGAGATACGCCATTGTCTTTGGCAGCCTGGCGGGGATATGAAGACATCGTAGATTATTTGATTGCAAAAAAAGCCCAAATCGCCACCCAAGGAGAAATGGGAACCAACTTGATGGTGTATTCCATAAACAAAAAATTGTGGAATTTGTACCAGAAAATCATTGCCGACGGAGGCGACATAGCCAATTTATGCCCCATGGGCATGTCTCTGCTTCACATCGCAGCCAAAGGCGGGTCTGATAAAATTGCCGGTGATTTGTTGAACAAGGGAATCGCTGTCAACGGCAAGGATATTTTTGGTTACTCTCCGCTGCATTATGCCGCCAAGTACGCGAGATTGTCTGTGGTTGAAATGTTGGTTGACAGTGGGGCAACGATGAATGCAAAAACTGTCCTTGGCGAAACCCCCTATCAAATTGCTGTTAGGGAGGAGCAAAAAGATATTGTTGAATTTTTGAAATCCAAGGGTACCGATCAAAAACTTGTTTCTTCTACTGGAATAAAAGGAAAATACTTCGGGCAGAAAAAACCGGGTGATATACCTGAATTATTTGCTCCCGGCATTGTGTCAAATTTTGTGGGCGGGCACAGCTCGGTGGTGTTCTCTCCTGATGGCAAGGAAGCGGTTTGGACGGAATGGAATGAAACGGAAAAAGGCTATACGGACGATTGTACGGTATGGTACGCGACAGTCAAGAATGGTTTTTGGACACTTCCCGAGAAACTGCTGAAACTTGGCGACACTCCGGTTTATTCAACGGACGGCAAGAGAATTTATTTCATGGCTTCCATTTCCCAGGGTGAAGGGCAGCGCCGGAAAAATCAAATAATGTATTTTGAAAAAGAGAATGATACTCTTTCGGAACCCAAAGCCGTGGAATTCAATTTGGCTGGAACGGGATTGTATTGGCAGTTCACCCTGGATGAAAATCGGAATATTTATTTTGGTGGAAGCGATGGATTGTGCAGGTCCATGTATCAAGAGGGTAAATACCAGCCCCATGAAAAATTGGTTGAAATTTGTCATCCCGATTACAAGGGGGGACATCCCTATATCGCTCCCGATGGCGGCTATATCATTTTTTCCTCAAAACTGTTGCCAAATTCAATCGGGCAGATCGACCTGTATATAGGATTTAAAAGATCGGACGGGACATGGACGGAACCTATTAACATGGGGCCAAGGATCAATACTCCCGGTACGGATGTTTTACCCATGGTCAGCCTGGATGGGAAATATCTGTTTTATCGGTCCAAGCGGGACGGTGTTTCCGGAATTTACTGGGTTTCCGCAAAAATCATCGAAGTACTAAAGCCTAAAGAATTGAAATAAGTGGAGGATTCAAAATGAAAAAAATGTTTACCATCTTCATTTCTTTGTTATGCATTGTATCTGCGACACAAGTATTTTCGCAGGATATTTTTGAAGCTTCAAAAAACGGAGATGTTGATAAGGTCAAGGAAATCCTTGCTGCGAAGCCGGATTTGATCAATGCAAAGAATGAAAGAGGTGCGACTCCGCTGTGCCATGCCACTGAGGGTGGACATCAAAAGCTGGTTGAATTTCTTATCGCCAATGGGGCAAACATCAATGACAAGGATTATGCAGGTCGCCCCGCTTTATTTGGGGCTGCATACCGGGGGCATGCAGACATAGTGAAGCTGCTTCTGGATAATGATGCGGAATATAATGTGAAAGACAATCGGGGATACACACCGATGGATTGGGCGGCCATGAGAGGCAATAAAGATATCATTGATGTTTTTACAAAAAAAGGGGTAAAAGCGAACTTATTTCAGGCAGCCGGCTGCGGTCATATTTCATTATTGGAAAAATTGGCAAAAGAAGGCGCTGATATAAATCAAATCGATGACAAGGGCAATACCCCTCTGCACATGGCCACACTGAGCAATCAAAAAGAATTTGCTTTGGCCATCATAGCCAAAGGCGCAAAGCTCAATGTCGAAAATAAAGACGGTGAGACGCCGCTGGATATCGCCATCGAGAGGGAAAAAGATGAAATGGCAGTCATGCTTAGAGAAAAAGGCGCAAAAGAATCAAAAATTCCCGATGCGACTATTTCCAGACCGGTTCCGGGCATTTACAGATTATACTTTCCGATCACCCTGATGGCCAATATTTGCATCCAGGCCGGCCCGGATGGCATCCTGCTTATTGACACGGGATCGAGCAAGCGGGCGGTAAAGAAATTAAAGGAAGAAATCGGAAAAATTGCCAAGGGTGAAATTGAATTCATCATTAACAGCCATACCCATTGGGATCACGTTGCCGGCAACAAGATTGCCGGTGAAAAAACAAAATTAATTGAATTCAAAACCCTTGCCGAACTGACGACCCGGGGCATTCTATCCGATTCGACAGGCGACTGTTCCAAACGATACGGCGGTTATTTCAGCAAGTTTTATACGCTCAATTATAACCAGGACAAGATTTTACTGATTCCCTGCCCGGGGATACACTCCGAAACAGATTTGTTGACTTACTTCACCAAGGCGGGCGTGGTCCATATGGGGGACTTGCTTTTAAGTCAGAATTTTCCGTCAATTGGCAAAAACGTTGATGGCTATCTGGAATTCATCGGGAAAATTCTGGAAATATTTCCTGCTGAAACCGTTTTTATCGGCGGCCACGGCAAAGAACTTGACCATCATGGACTTGAAGAATATTTTAATATGTTGACGACCACGTCTTTGATCGTTAGGGCCGCCATTAAAAACGGCAAGAGCCTGGATGAGGCCAAGAAAGGCCGGTTGTTAAAAGACTTCGAAAGCTACGATCATTTCCTGAGTTTTTTAAAAACAGATTCCTGGATAGATGGCAATTATCGGTGCTACGCGAAGCAGGAGAAATAGCGATTCGTAAATATCTTTAACGATTTTATTAGAATGCACTGTTTCAAAATAAAATTTAGTATGGGAGATATAATTATGAAAAAAAATTCATTGTTCGGCGTATGTTTATTTAGCTTGCTCATCCTCACATTTTTCATTAAACCCTGTCACGCTCAATTTAAGATTGTAAAACATTCTGAGCGGATCATGAGCCTGGTGGATGCAAGTAATGGCGAGTCGCAAGACATTATTTTATCCAAGAAAGGAATGGTGGTTTTAAATAGTTTCTGGTCAAGTGTCACCGCAGAGCGATTCAGGAAGCAATGGGTTACAATCCTGAAAAGAGATGATTTCATCTATAATATAAATACGGTTGACCGACTTGATTTAATAGGCGGGAATTCTGTTTATAGCGATATTCCCATTATCAGTCATGAGTCCTTTCTGAGTAAATTCAAACAGCCGCAAGTGGACATTGAAATCAAAGAATTAATCAAAATGTGGCGCTGGAAAGAGGATGTTTCCAGAAAACGTTTACCCACCCATGCGCCCGGTTCAGAAGCGGAGAAAAATGAAAAGAGATGGTTGAGCACTTGCAAAAATCGAGCCGATGAATTGGAAAACGGATTTTCTCTGCTATTGCCCAATAAAGTTTATAAAGATAAATTGATTTTGGAATTGGGCGATTTAAATTTACACTTGATTTATTTTGGGCAAGCCGGGCTGGACGGAATGACCCTGATACTGGTCCCGGAGGAGGAAACTGCTATTATACCGGGATTTATCTTTCATTCCCAACATTTGGCACCGAGCTCGAACAATAGTTCGAACACTCTGGATGTGCCCCGGTGGATTGAATCGTTGAATCTGGTTTTAAACGGAAAAACTCCCATTAAAAGAATTCTTTGCGGGACCGGAGAAGTCTGGACAAGGGGGAGAGCATTGGTCCATTTGAACTATATTGAGAAACTCTGGAATCGGGTGAAAACTCTGGAAGCAGAGGGGGAAGATCTGCAGACAATTCAGAGTCTTTGTTCCCTTGAAGAAGAATTTTCTTTTGTAAAGGAGATTCAGGTTTATAAGGAACATGGCGATGACTGGATCAGACCGCAACATAAAACCCATGTTCGTGGATTTTTTCTGCAGCATAAAAAACTGGCTTCGAAAGTGATTAAAACAGAAGCAGAAAAAACCTCCCTTGAATCAGCCATAGCCATGGTTTGTAAGCTTGGAAGCAAGGATAAGAGCCTTTATTTTGATGAAGCATCCATTAACGGCTATGCATACGAACTCCTGAATTCCGAAAAAACAGAAGCGGCGATCTTGGTTTTCGCTTTGAATGTTAAAAAATTTCCGCAATCCGCCAATGCGTTTGACAGCCTGGCCGAGGCCTATATGAAAAACGGGCAAACAGAATTGGCCATCAAAAATTATGAAAAATCACTCGAATTGAATCCGGAAAACGTCAATGCCCGGGATAATTTAGAAAAATTAAAAACAATGGAATAATGAGGGGAATAACATGAAAAGGTTGATCATGATAATTGCAATTTGTTTGTTGAACGCGTTTGCATTTTGCCAAAGCGATTTCCCGGTTCTGACCGGTCCTTATCTCGGCCTGCAGCCGCCGGGAATCACTCCCCAAGTATTCGCACCCGGCGTGGTATCAACAAAGGAATATCTTGAAATCGGCTGTACGTGGTCTGCTGATGGCAAAGAATTTTACTTTGTCAGGCAGAGCGACCAGGGTGGACGGCTTCTTTGCTCCAGGTGGATGGATACCGGCTGGACCCGGCCGGAAGAATTTGAACATTTTAAAAAATTCCCCGGATACGAACCCTTTGTTTCTGCCGATGGCAAAACGTTTTTCTATACCAGATTCACTCCGGCCGATCAGAAAAAACAGGCGCCCATGACCAACATCTGGCGCATGAGCAAAAACGGCATGGAGTTCGGCGAACCCGAGGTATGCGTGCCCGGCATGTTCAATTCGGTCAGCCGCAGCGGCAAACTCTATGTGACCGACGTTCCCGGCAATCCAGATCGGATCTGCGTGTATAAATATGATAATGGGAAGTACGGCGCAAAAGAATACCCGGCCGGAGGTGTGAATTCGCCGGTACCCGGGGCCCATCCATGCATTGCTGCGGATGAAAGTTTCATCATATTCGACTCCAAGAGAACGGAAGATCCGGAAAATGCCGATTTGTACGTTTGCTTCAAACTGAAAAACGGCGCTTGGAGCGACGCCTATAGCCTGGGCGGTACCGTCAACACCCAGTGGAATGATATTTGTCCCTCTCTGTCCCCGGACGGCAAATATCTGTTTTATATGTCCAAGGCGGATATCTACTGGGTGTCGACGGAGATCATTGCCGAGTTGAGAAAAAATACGAAATTTGAATTGGAATAGCCAATAGTAATTAAACAAGGTAGGTGACTATTATGTTGCGATCAACTGTCAAGGTATTGCAGGGTATTTTCATTGGTGCCGTTGTGTTGGTCTTTTCGGGGATGCTGACGATGGTCATTTTGACTAAAACACAAGTGTCTCTTGATTTTCCCGGAATATCCAAGACACTCCCCCATACATTAATGTTCATCCTGTCAGTTCTGCTAATTATGCTTTTCAATAAAGACAATTTTCAAGGCTACGGATTTAATTTACGTGCCAGGTTTCCATGGATCGGGATCATTATGATTAGTTTGCTGTTGGGTTTTTTATCAGCCTTGATTGCCAATCTGCTAACCGATTCGCCATGGGTGGGTCCGACAAAAAATTTCACTTTGCTCGAAAAGATCATTTATGTATGGATATGGGCGAGCATTTGTGAAGAGGTACTGACCAGGGGCCTGATCCAGGGATACCTGCATTCATTGAAAGGCAAGGGATTGAAAGTACGCAATCTTTTTATCAGTGCGCCGGTCTGCGTGGGGGCCGTATTTTTCGGATTGATGCACATGATGCTGCTCACGACCGGAGCCGGTGTTTTGACCGTGATTAATATAGTGATTTTCGGAACATTATTGGGATTAATTGCAGGATTCTACAGGGAAAAAACGGATAGCCTGATTCCGGCAATAACCGTTCATGCTTGTTTCAATATCGGCGCCGGTCTCTTGGTTTATATGAATGGTTTTTTTCGTAACTTGATCTGATTGCTCTGACTTGCCTATTTCTTGCCTTTGTTTTTTGGCAGTTGGGTGAGTATTTTTGCCAGCAGTTCGGGATCGTCGGGGAACTGGCCGACGGCCGGCAGGCGCTTAAGTAGTTCGGCCCAGCTCCGGTCCCTGGCGAAGACCTTTTTAAAAAGCGGCAGGCTTGCTTCCACCTGCCCCGACGCGGCCATGGTGACCGCGGGCCAGAAAATCATTTCCGGGTTTCCGGGATAGATGGCCATGGCGGCGCTGTATTCGGCCAAGGCGCCCTCGACGTTGTTTTCGGTCATCAGATCGTCGCCCCGGTTCATGTGGTTGTAGGCCTTGGCGATGGTGACCAGTCGCTGTAGCTCCTGCAGGGGTTGGGGATGGTCCTCGATGCGCAGGTCAAAGACGCGGTTTTTCCATGGCGTGCCGGAGGCTTTGTTGTTGACCACCAGGATGGCCGCCGATTGGCGGCCGCGAATATCGCCGCCCTCCTTTTCAGCGGCCAGCAAGGCCGCCAGCAGGCGGTCGACCAATTCGCCGGGAGCGGATTCAAAGGCCGCGGCCATGGCCGCCCAAACGGTATTTTTTTCCATCATGTTGGCCTGGCAGGAATAGTATTTGCCTTGCTGATGGCCCGCTTCGGCAATGCATTTATTTCCGGTATGAACCGCCACGTTGCCCATGGCGTCCACCATGGCCACTTGCCTGACTCCTGCGTGCGGGTCGATGGCCAGCAGGGCTTTTAATGTTTCCCCGGCGTTTTTGCCAGCCCGCAGCAGCTGTAGTCCCAGCGGACCGTAGGCGGGCTCAACGAAAGACTGGGTGGCGATGGCGCCGGTGCCGGCCTCGGCCCAGGTAACGATCGAGCCCACCGAAAACCAGTGTGACTGGACGGCCACACCCATCTGGCCGCTGGCCGGGTCGTAGGCCACGATGGAGTAGGTGGCGACGGGCCGCATTGGTCCGGAAGCTTGCGGCAGCTCCGTTGCCATTGAAAGGCAGGGAAGCAGGATAAACGAGCTCAATAAAATAACGGAAAAAGTTCGGATTTTGCTGCTACTCATGTTTTCCTCCTTGAGTCCATGCCCCCGTCCTCTTTCCCCGAAAATTCTTCAGACAAAAGGGCATCTGGAATTTATAGCACGTGTGCACGCAAAAGTGAAGATGCCCGGATGGGGGGTGAATGAATTTTTTATTTATTTCTGCTACAATGAATAATATGTTTCTGCGCAGGAAGCTTATTTGCTTTGCCATCACCGTGATGGCCTTTTTACTGGCATGGCCGGGCATGGCGCCGGCGGCCGCAAGCACGGACCCGATTTTCACTTATTTCACTCTGGATAACGGCCTGCAGGTGCTACTGCAGGAAAAACACGATCTTCCGGTCACGGGCATCACCCTGGCCATAAATCTGGGCATCAAGGATGAAGCGGAAGGACAGAGCGGCTATACCCATTTGCTTGAACACTTGCTGCTTTTCGGATCCAGTGCCGGGGAAGCAGGCGGCGCACGCCAAACCGAATTCCGCAGCCACGGCATTGCCGCCAATGCCCATACGGACCATGACCTGATGACATTCGAGGTGTCCTGCCCGGCTGTCGACAGCGCCTGGGTACTGGACGACCTGCGCCAGACCGTCTTTACCCAGAGTCTGGATGCACGGCGATTGGAGCGGGAAAAACACGCCATTCTCGAAGAAATCAAGCAGCTGCGCGACAACCCCAATTTCCTCGGCCGCCTGCTCCTCTTGCAGCTGCTTTTTGCCGGGCACCCGTACGGTCGATCGCCCCTGGGTGAGGAAAGCGCCATCCGCAAGGCCAGCATTGAAGGCTTGCAGACTTTTGCCAAGCCCTATCTGGTTCCCGGGCGCTGCGCCCTGTCGGTCATCGGCGATTTTTCCCTGGCCGACATGGAAAAACAGGTGCGCGAGGTATGGGGTCTGCTCCAAAAAAGCGAAAATGTCACGGTGGATATTCCTCCGGTCGAACGTTTGCAAAAGAATACAGATCAGCAGCTGGAGCTTGATTTGAATGAGAGCCACTTGTTCCTCGGCTGGTGGGCTCCCGATTACAATCACGAACACCGACTGGCCATGAGCCTGCTGACCTATGTTCTCGGCCGCGGCTTGAATCCGCTTTTTTACGCGGTCCTGGGCGGTGACAGGCGGTTGGTCGATCAACTGGATATGAGCTATTCTCCCATGGCCCATGGCGGCATGGTCATCTTGCATATGATTCTTCAGGAAAAGGATATCTCCAGCGCTAAAAACGAAATCGCCAGGTTTTTGAGCCGGATCACTTCGTTCAAATTCGCCAAGGAGGATTATCTGGTGCTTCAGCAGTCTTATGTTATGGATTACCTGCAAAGCGCCAAGAACCAAATGACTTACGATTCCGGGAGCTTTGCCGAATCGGCGCTCAATCTGAGCAATGCCAGTGCCCGTTTTCTTTTACTTAATCGCAATCCGATCAGCGGCAGCTACCTGGAAAATGTCGAGAAGATCGAATCATCCGACTTGCGCCGCGTCGCCGCCAAGTACTTGAGCGGGAAAAAACTGGCGGCCCTGGCCATTGTGCCGCTGAAAAAAAGATCGCCATGAAATCTGGAAAATTGACTCTGTTTTGTTTCCTGGGCATATTTACTTTGGCTGTTGACGTGCGGGCGCAGGGTGGCCCGTGGCAGCTTGGGCGCGAACCGCATCGTTTTATTTTGGAAAACGGTTTGACCGTGATTTTGCAGAATGACGATGCCGCCGCAAACTCCGTTGTGCAGCTCTTCATCCGCGGCGGCAGCCGCGATGATCCTGCCGCCAGGAGTGGTCTGGCCTACCTGACCATGCGCCTGGCCCTGGAAATTCCCGACCAGACGAAATTAAGGCAATTGGTTGATTTCGGATCTTCTTTTTCGCTCCATGTGGGTGAAGATTATTCGCTGATCACGATTCGTGCCCTGAGCCGACATTTGCAACCGACACTGGAGATCTTGACCGCCATGTTTCTCGAGCCGCTTTTTTCAAGCCTGCGTATCGACGGCATCAAGGCGCAGATGCTGCACTTGCAAAAGAGGGCGACCGACGAACCGAACGAATTGATGCGCACGCTCACGGCCAGTAATTTTTTCGGTGACGGCGGTTATGGCGGCAGGCTGTTTGGTGACAAGCTGTCTTTGGCAGCGATATCCAAAAAAGATATTCAGGCCTTTTTCGACAGCCATTTTGTCGCTGCCAATATGGTGGCGGTGATCATCAGCGACATGAATGACGCGTCGCTTAAACCGCTGCTGACAGATTTTTTAGGCAGACTGCCAGCCGGACAAAAATGGTTGTCCCTGCCGATGCCGGCAGGCAAGGCGGCACGAACGTCAATGTCCGTTTCACGCCAGTCCTCGCAAACACATCTTGCCTGCGCGGCCCTGTTGCCTGAACTCAGTGAGGAAAATTTATTGGTGGTCCAATTGCTGCAGACCTGGTTGGGAAAGGGGATCGGCTGCAAATTATGGCCGCTTCGTGATCAATGCGACCTAACCTATGGCGTCAACGCCGACGTGCTGCCACAGAAAGAGGCAATGCTTTTAAATATTTATCTGAAAACCGGGTATCAGCGCGCCGATGAAGCCGAAAAGAGTCTCCTGCATATCCTGCACGAGGTTTATGAAAACGGCATCAGCGAAGCTGAATTGTCAGCCAGTAAGGTTTATGCGCAGGCTGATTTCTGGCGTGAAAATGAGACGCGCGAACGTCGCGCCGCGACCTTGGCTTTCATGGAAGGCATGGGGCTTTCTTATCGCCTGGCGGGAAATTTTGCTGCGCGCCTGGGGGCGGTTACGCGTGATCAAATGAATCGCTTTATCCGCAATTGGCTTGCTCCACAGAGCTGGTTCTTTTTGCGCATCGGCCCGCAGTAAAAAGCTTCCAGGAAAAGCCCGTTTGCCTGCCCACCGGCAGGCTTGCTTTTTTTTCATAAAAAATGTATAAGGAAAAATGGCAATAAAATATTTTTCTCACGGCGCCTGCCGGGAAGTCACGGGTTCCAAGCATTTCCTGGATATTGACGGCCGGCTGCTTCAAATTGACTGCGGCATGTTCCAGGGACGGCGTGAAGAATCCTACAACAAGAACCGGAAGCTGCCGTTTGATGCGCGGGCTGTTTCGGCCATTGTGTTGACCCACGCCCATTTCGACCATTCGGGTGCCCTACCCATCGTGGTCAAAAAGGGATTTAACGGTAACATCCACTCCACGTCGGCCACCCGCGATATCACCCAGATCATTCTGCTCGACAGCGCCCACATCCAGCAAAAGGATTTTGAATACATTCAGGTTCAGGCCGCCAAGCACCCCGAAAGAAAACTCACCGCCTATGAACCGCTGTACAGCGCCGAGGAAGCCGTCCAACCCCTGAGGCATTTCGTCACCAGCGATTACCACCGCCTGTTCCGTCCCATGGATGGCGTGGCGGCCGAATTTTACGATGCCGGCCACATTCTGGGCGCCGCCATGGCACACCTGGTCATTGGCGACCGTCTGCGCGTCGGCTTCAGCGGCGACCTCGGCCGCAACGGCCTGCCGATCATCAGGGACCCCGAGATCATGCCGGCCATGGATTATCTTGTTTTGGAAGGAACCTACGGCAACCGGCTGCATAAATCGATCGGCATGGCCCAGGAGGAACTGGCTCAGATCATCGGCAGAGCCAGCTCACGGCGCGGCAAGATCATCATCCCGGCCTTTACCATCGAACGCACCCAGGAGATCATCTACCTGATCCATGTCCTGCAACAGGAAAAGAAGATCCCGGTTCTGCCCATATTCATTGATTCGCCCATGGCCGTTAACGCCACCGCCATTTTTAAAATACATCCCGAATGTTTCGACGACGAGATGCTTTCCCGTTTCACCACGGCCCATATCGACCCTTTTGGCTTTGACAACATCCATTATGTGGTTTCCACCCAGGAGTCGAAGGAGATCAACAATGTTGCCGGCCCGG
Organism: Candidatus Aminicenantota bacterium; assembly: GCA_963770755.1. Taxonomy (GTDB): domain Bacteria; phylum Acidobacteriota; class Aminicenantia; order UBA2199; family UBA2199; genus UBA2199. The sequence continues at coordinate 274,076 of CAVYQZ010000006.1, forward strand.
CCATCATCATTTCGGCCAGCGGCATGGCCGAATCGGGACGCATCTTGCACCACCTGAGGCAGCATATTGAGAATCCGGCCAATATCGTGGCCATCGTCGGCTTCATGGCTGAGCATACCCTGGGGCGGCGCTTGGTGGAACGGGCCCGCACCATCAAGATTTTTGGCCGTTCTTACAAGGTCAATGCCGAGATCGCCACCCTGAATGCCTTTTCCGCCCATGCCGACTACGCTGAAACCTGTGATTGGCTCAAACGCCATGACCTGAAGCGCTTGAAGAAAGTTTTTCTGGTGCACGGCGAGGATGAGGCGCTTGACAACCTGAAGCGCGAACTCCTGGGCATCGGTGTTCCCCAGGTGGAGATTGTCAACTATGGGGACAGCTACGAATTAGTCTGAGCTGGACCGGGAAGCGGACATGGAAACCCTTAATTTTAATGGCATTACCTGCCAGGTGGTGCGCCGCAACAGCCGCAGGATACGCCTCGTTTTTCATGGCGGTCAGTTGCGGGTCGTGCTGCCCAGGCTCGTGGACCCGCTGCCGATCATTGACCAGCATAAAAAATGGATATTGGAAAAGCACGAATGGTTCAGGCAGCAGCTGCTTCTGGCTGGGCAATTGGCCCTGATCCAGCGTTCAAATGAGGATTTCCTCCGGCTGGTACGCGATTGGAGCCGACGTTATGCCGCGGTGCTGGGCGTACAACCTGCGGGCATTGGCTTCCGGAAAATGAAGAGCAAGTGGGGGAGTTGCAGCACCAATGCCAAGATCACTTTGAACACCAGGCTGCAGGCGCTGCCTGAAGAATTGATTGCTTTTATCGTTTTTCACGAACTGGCCCACCTCAAGGTTCGCAACCACGGTCCGGTTTTCAAGGCACTGATCCGCAGCGAATTCCCCGATTTCCGCATCCTGGACAAGCAATTGAAACTGTATGGCCTTAAAATTCTTTGATTTTCCCCAATAAAAACAAATTTTCAACTATAAGGAAAAACAGCATAGGCAGTATTTTTTTGATTTTTTATTCATCAAATGATTTTGTTGTTCCATAATTTGTCGAGGAAATCACGCCAAGGCAGAATGTGGATGCCGTCTGTGGTCAGGCGCGGGCGGGGATCCAATGAAACCAGGTAGCAGCGGGCTTCGTGCTCTTGGCGGAATGCCCGCAGTCCTTTGAGATGATGGTCGGTGGCCGCCATAGTCGATTTGATTTCCACGGCAACCTGACCGTCGCCCAAAATCAAGTCTACCTCAAGTTGTGAAGCCGTTCGCCAATAGGCGATATCGGGATTGCTCCCCGAATATGCTTTCCAGGCAAAAACCTCCATCATCAGGAAATGCTCAAAGGCGCGGCCGAACAACTCGGATCCCGGCTGGACCGGCCCGCGGCGCGTAAGCCATGAAACGATGCCCGTGTCAAAAAAGAAAAATCTGGGGGCCTGAATGAGGCGGCGCTTCACCCTGCGGCGAAAGGCTGGCAGGAAACGCCCGATCAGGGTGTCCTCCAGGATCTGGAAATATCCCTTGACGGTATGGGCGCTGACGCCGCAATCGCTGGCGATGTTCAAAAAATTGATCATCTCGCCGTTGGATAGGGCCGCGATCTCCAAAAATCGGCTGAAGGCCGGGATGTTGCGCGTTACGGCCTCGACGGCGATTTCCTCTTGCAGGTAATCGCCGACATAGGCCTCAAGGAGTTTACCAGGCTGCGCGTTCAGGTAGTGCCTGGGCAGTAAACCATGGTTCAAGGCCTTCTGCAGGGAAAAATCGGGAATCTCCTGGGAGGTCAGCGGCATAAGTTCATAGCGAATGGCCCTCCCTCCCAGCAGGTTGGCATGGCTCCTTTTCAGTTTACGGGGGCTGGAGCCGCAGAGGATGAACCGCAGGCCGCGGTTTTCGATCAGCCAGTGGACCTCATCGAGAAGGCCAGGGATTTTTTGCACTTCGTCAATGACGATCGGTTGCTTTTGGTTCAAGCCGTTCAATTCGATTGCCTCACATTCCTGGCGCAGCCGCTCGGGATAGGTGACGAAACTGCGGTACAGGTCAGCCAGAAGAAGATCGTAATATTTAGCATCTGGGAAAAGTGTTTTTAGCAGGGTGCTTTTTCCGGTTTGTCGCGGTCCCCATAAAAAGCAGGATTCCTTTTCGCTTTGGCTCAAGATAAGTGTTCTTTTAAACATGATATTTCTTAATGTGCCTTAAATTAGTCATGATATAATGTACAAATCATTCCGATTATCACCATGGTTATTGTAATTCTGAAAAAATCAAATGTCAAGGGATTAACAAATTATTTTGCGCTGGGACAAAATTAAGAAAAATATGAATGAATAATTATTGAGGTTTTCTATTTCTGGAAAGTATTTAGAACTGCGTCAACTTGACATTATCTGAGCGAATCGCTATACTTTTTGCCAATGGCAAAGGCGAAAAAAGAGAATTCGGAAGGCAGCGAACTGTCGCTTAAGAACGAAGTATTTGCCATTTTTTCCCTGTTCGGGTCATTTTTTTTGATATTCAGCCTGATTAGTTTTACCCCCCTGGATCCCAGCTATTTCCATTCGACCCACGGCCGGGTGGTCCATAATTTCGGCGGCCGGGTGGGAGCCGAACTGGCGGCATTTTTATTCAATCTTTTCGGCATGGTATCCGTGCTCTTTATTTTAATCGCCTTTTTTTTGACCGCGTATTTTCTTTTCAACCGCAGGATCGCCAATGCGGTCAGCAAGGGCATCGGTTTCTTTTTGCTGCTTGTTTCGGCCTCGGCGTTTCTAGCCAACATGTGGCCGTGGTTCTTTGTAGCCGGCCAACCGGTTCGTTCGGGGGGCATCGTCGGCCTGCTGCTCAACAACTTGTTCAGCGCTCAAATCAAAGGTTTTTTTGCGGGGCTGCTCTTCTTTTGTCTGCTGGCTGTTTCATTGGTGCTGATCGCCAAAATATCGATAAAAAAAATATTCATATTTCTATGGGATGTTTCAAAAAAATTTGCCGTCCTGCTGGCCGTTTTTATAAAAAAACGGGTTGAGAACATGCAAAGAAATAAAAGCCGCCAGAAGGTCCAGCAAAAGTATGTAACCGAAGGAAATTTTGTTTTTCAGGGCAAGCAGCTGCTCAAGGAAAGGGAGCGGGAAAGGGAAATCCCTCACCGCCTGGAAAGAAAGGCTGTGATCAAACAGCCCAGCAAATTCCCCGAAGAAACTGCCTTGTTCCCTGAATTGAAAGGTGAATTCGCGCCGGATCCCCAGTACAAGCCTCCGCCCCTGACTTATCTCGATGCCTCCAGTCAGAAAAGTCAAATTGACATTGACGAACTGGATGAAAAAAAGCAGGAATTATCGCAAAGGCTTCAGGAATTCAGGATTAATGGCGAAATCATTGAATATACGCCCGGTCCGGTTATCACTACATTTGAATTCGTTCCGGATGCCGGCGTCAAGGTCAAGGATGTGTCCAGCCTGACCGAAGATCTGGCGCTGGTGGTCAAAGCCCAATACGTGCGTATTGAAAGAATTCTGGGCAAGAAAGCTATCGGCATTGAAATCCCCAATAATAAACGGGAACTCATCCATTTGCGTGAATTGCTGGAAACCCCGTATTACCAGAATTCGGTTTCGCCGTTGACATTGGCTCTGGGTAAAACCACCAGTGGTGATATTTTTATCTCTGATTTGAAGGACATGCCCCATTTACTGATCGCCGGGGCAACCGGCAGCGGCAAGAGCGTGACCATTCATTCGATCATCCTCAGTATCCTGTACAAGGCATCGCCGCAAGTCGTCAAGTTCATACTCATCGATCCCAAGCGGATCGAGTTGGCTATTTACAACAGCCTTCCCCATCTGCTCACACCGGTTGTGGTCAATCCCAAGCTGGCTAAAAACGCGCTGGATTGGGCGGTGTTTGAAATGGAAAACCGTTACAAAAAGCTGGCCATCCTGCAGGTGCGGAATATCGAGCAGTACAACAAGAAACTGGAAATGCTGCTGCAGGCCGAGGACGAAGAACTGGAAAACCTTGAAGACAAGGAAAAGATTCCCTATATTGTGATCATCATTGACGAATTGGCCGATCTGATGATGGTCTCGGCCAGAGAAATCGAGGACGATATCGCCCGCCTGGCCCAAAAAGCCAGGGCTATCGGCATTCATCTGATCCTGGCCACTCAACGTCCTTCGGTCGATGTCATTACCGGCACCATCAAGAACAATTTCCCGTCTCGCATCGCCCTGGCCGTTCCATCCAAGCACGATTCGCGGACTATTATCGACCAGATAGGAGCCGAAAAACTGCTGGGTAACGGCGACATGCTTTTTCTGCCACCCAAGACCGCCACATTGATCCGATTGCATTCGGCCTATGTTTCCGAACCGGAAACCGTGCGCGTGGTCAATTATCTTGCCAAGCAGGCCAAGCCTGAATTCAACACCCAGGTCATCAAGCCCAGCGCCAAGAAGGACGAAAAGATTGAGGGCCAGGAATTGGACGAATTATTTTTTGAAGCTGCCGAAACCATCATCTCCACCGGCCAGGCTTCGGCCTCATATTTACAGAGAAGGATGAGCGTCGGTTATGCCCGGGCCGGAAGGCTAATCGATCAATTGCAGGAAAAAGGCGTGATCTCGGCCTCCAACAGCCGAAACCAGCGGGAAATCCTGATGACTTTACAGGACCTGGAAAACCTTAAAAAAGAAGAAACAGCTGGCACTTGATCTTTATGAATAAAACAATTGGGCACGAATTTTCCTGAATTTTAAAAATCAATAAATGTTTTGCCTGTCTGCCGAGTATACTATATGTGAACAGGGGCATGCATGACTGAAGTCGAATTGATCAGCGACGCCAAGCGGGGTGACCAGGCCGCTTTCGGCGAGTTGGCCTTGTGCCATGAAAAAAAACTGCTGGCCTTGTGCTGGAATTTGATGGGCGATCGCGATGAGGCCCGTGATGCCGCCCAGGATGCCTTGCTGCAGGCGTTTCAAAATTTGGAGCGCTTCGATGCCGAACGAAGTTTCAGCAAATGGTTGCTTGGCATTGGTGCCAAAAGGTGCCTGAACCGGCTGCGGGCGCGCAAGACGTTCCGGCGTTTTTGGCAAAATTATGTTCAGGAATGGCGCGGGCGAGGGGAATCGGGCAATCGAGCCCTTGTTGATAACAGCAGCACGGAACGACTGCTGCAGAAGCTGTCCGGTCGCGAACGGACAGCGATTTCTTTGGCCGTGTTCGAAGATTTCAGTGCCCGCGAGATTGCCGCCGTATTGGAGTGCTCTGAAAATACTGCGCGCGTGCACCTGTTCAACGCCCGCAGCAAGTTGAAAAAGGAGGTGACCTGTGCGTTGCAAATGGGTCCGATTCGGGTATAAGGTTTTGCCCTTGTCTTTCTGGCGGGCGTTTTTACTGGAGCGCCACCTCGACCATTGTCCTCTATGCCGGGACCGTATTCTTGATGATGAAGCGATCCGCTCCATGGGGACAACGGCTTCCGCGCTGCAGACCGAGTCTCCATTGTGGCCTGTGCCTCTGGCCCGCCCTGAAACACGAACGCTGCGCCTGGACTGGCGCTATGCTTTCGGTGTTTTCCTGGCGGCAGTATTCTTTTTTGGGGTCGTCGCCGTTTCCCGGCTGTTCCCACCCTCGATTCTTCCGGAAGGTCAGGTATTTGTGAATGAAGCTGTTGATGACGCTTGCGTCTTTACCGTGCTCAAGGCGAAGATTGGCGGCGAGCCGGCCCGCCCGATTATTTTCAAACCCCGGCAGCCCGGGATGACGATTGTCTGGTTCGAGAAAATAGAAAATTAACATCAGGAGGTTTATTTTGAAAAAAACAGTGATTATTATAGCGATTTTGGTGCTGGCCATAGTTTTGCCGGTCTGGTCAGAAACGACCCTGAATATCAAGCTTAATTTTTTCGGCCCCGCCGCGGCAGGGAAAGGCGAGGCGGGTGTGACCACTTCGTTCTATCTCAAGTCCATGGTCCAGCGCAACCTGCTGGTCCCATTTTCCACCGCCGACCTGAAAGCCGAGCTGCAAAAAACATTCAACGTGCCCGGGATCTCCCTGCTGGCCGAAGGCGACCTGGTGTGGAAATCGGGCGGCGAGCCATCGGTCATGCAGATCGTGCAGATCGATGGCCGGGAGATCGCCCTGGTCCTGACCCCGCTGCCCAAACCCGGGGTGGTGAATTTCAAGGTCGGTGTGGTTGAGGAAAACAACAAGAACAATATAAAAAATATACTGCTCGACACCGAGATCGTCCTTCCCGATGGCGAGGTGGCCATGCTGGGCTTCCGCGACGCTCGGGAAAACAGCTATTTCATCGCCTTCTGCGTGCAGGGGCGCGATGATAAAATCAACAGGGACGTACTGCAGCTATCGGCCAGCCAAAAACCCAAGAAAATCAAAGAAGTTAAACCGATTTATCCAATTATAGATACGGTTGCAAGAGTTCAGGGAGTAGTAACGATGAATGTCGAAACCGATATCAATGGCCGGGTGAAACAGGTCGAAGTGCTTTCGGGGCATCCTTTTTTAAACGACGCTGCGGTCACGGCAGTCAAACAATGGGTTTATGAGCCATATATCGTCAATGGCCAGGCCAAAGCCGTGATTTTTCCGGTTACGGTCGCCTTCAAATTGAATGACGAACCGGAGGCAAAAAATGATCAAAACGCCCTGCTCCGTATTTCGGCCGGTCCATTTCCTCGACTGATTAAAAAAGTGAGGCCGGTTTATCCCAAAGAGGCACTGAAAAAAAAGATCGAGGGTGTTGTGATATTGGAAGCCACCATTGATAAAAAAGGTTTAGTGGCCACTGGACGGATAATCAAGTCGCCCGACACGCTTCTGGCTGACGCTGCCATGGCTGCAGTAAAGCAATGGGTTTATGAACCCTATCTCAAGAATGGCAAAGCCATGTCCGTGATTTTTACGGTCACGGTAACCTTCTCACTCAAAGATGAATAACCCAACTGCGCTGCGAAGTCACCTGCAAGGGAGGATAAGTAACTTAAGAGCATTATAGCAAATTCAAAATTTGTTTTAATACTCTAACAAATTATAGAATTTGCTATCTAATGCTCTTATCCAGCTTGGCTGGGTAGAAAACAAATTAACTTGTTTTTTTAACAAGCTAATTTGTTTTAAGGTACTAAGGAATATCAGCGCTTGCGGTTGAGGACCGTGAAGCGGCGCTCCAGGCGCCGGCCCTCCTCGTCGATCAGCACCAGCAGATGTTTTCCCGGTCCGGGGTTGACGGTGATCTGGTGGAACTGGCGGGTGGCGGTCAGGAAATTGTCGTCAATGTGCCAGTAGATGGTCGTTTCCGGGCGGCGGTGAACGACTTCGAAAACCGCCCGGCCCGGTTTGCCGTCGAGGTCCACGGGAATATAAACGGCGCTGTTCACCTCGGGATAAACCAGGCTCATGGCCTGTTGGCCGCTCTCGGCCTGGACGAAAGCTGCGCAATCCTGCCGGTACGGAGGCAAGGCGCGGTATTCCGGGTGATAGCGGCGGTAATAGTATTCGGGCAGCGGCGGCAGGATAAACCAGGGAACATGGACCATGCGCTCGATGGATTCGCAGCGCGAATCGACCCGGAAACGCCGGTTGCCATCCAGGTGCACCAGCTGGTGATAGGGGCAGCCCTGGCTGAAATGACTTTCACGCGGCATGCTCACGGTCGTGGTCGGACACAGATCGGTAGCCAGAAATCCTGAATCGCGGCATACGGATATTTCTCGCAGCCAGAGATTGGGTGGGGGGACGGCGCCCCCGGTATCCAGGGTCTGCAGGATGTCAAAAAGAACCGGCGCGGAACTGGAAAGTCCGGTCAGGTTGGGATTGCCCTCACCATCGGCGTTTCCTGCCCACACCCCAACGGTAAACGCAGGGGTTACGCCAATCGACCAGGCGTCTCTGAGGCCGAAGCTGGTGCCTGTTTTCCAGGCCACCCATTTCGAGGAATTGAATTGCCTCCAGAAGCCTTCCTCTTCGGGCCGATTCACCTCGGTCAGGGCTTGCAGGGTAAGAAAAGCGGCGGCCGGCCCCAGCTCGCGCATGCGCAAGGGTTGGGGGTCTTCATCGGCCAGCAGGCGGACCTCGCTCCGTCTACCCGCATCGGCCATGGCCAGTTGGAGCAGTCCGGCGTACATGCCGGTAATCTGGTACAAGGTCCCTTCGGCGCCGCCCAGAATCAAGGTCAAGCCATAGCCGCCCGGTGGTCGCGTGAGAGTGGTCATGCCCCATTTTTTCAGGAGATTATAAAAACGGGGAATACCGAATTGCTGCAGCATGCGGATGGCCGGAATATTGAGCGACCAGGCCAGGGCATCGCGTGCCGGCACGGCGCCGCGAAAACGGCGGTCGAAATTCTCGGGGATATAACCGCTGAAATGAACCGGTGTATCGGCAACCAGGGTTCGCGGCGTCAGTCCTCCCTCGTGCAGCATGGCGGCGTATAAAAATGGTTTGAGAATGCTGCCGGTGCTGCGCGGGCTTTGGATCAAGTCGATATCCTGGCCGTGCTTGGCCGAGCGGTCACGGGAAATGTTGCCTGCATAAGCCGCCACAGCTCCCTGCCGGTTGTCAATGATCAGGGCGGCAAGGTTGCGGATGTTTTTAGCCAGCAGTTTGTCGCCTTCGCTGTGGATTATTTGCAGCAGTGTTTCCTGCAGGCGAGCTTTGATTGTGGTTTGGAACAGGCGCTGCCCGGGTTTTTGTGCGGCCAGGGTGACCAGCAAGTGTGATGCCAGTCGCGGCACGGCCCGGGGACCACGGGGGATACTTTCCGCCAGTGCCAGTGAATATTCAAGTTTGGAAAGGTATCGGCGCTTCAATAGACGCTGCAGCAAGCGGTTTCTTTTTTTTTGCAGAAGCGACCTGCCCCGGGTGCTGGAGATGAGGCCGGGCTCATTGGGAATGACGGCCAGAAAGGCCGCTTCGGCCCAGCTCAGCGATTCGGCGCTGCGGCCGAAATAGAACCAGGAAGCGGCATCAATGCCCACGATGTTCCCGCCGAACGGGGCGTTAGCCGCGTACAACGTCAATATTTCTTTTTTTGAAAAGGATAGCTCCATACGCAAGGCCAGAAATATCTCGCGAAACTTTTCCGGGTAAGTGCGGCCGCGGTTCTTGCGTGCAATGCGGATCACCTGCATGGAAATGGTGCTGCCGCCGCTGACGATGCGCCGTCGACGGATATTCTGCACCATGGCGCGGCTGATCGCCAGCAGATCGATGCCGGGATGATGGAAAAAGCGCCGGTCCTCATACTGCAGCAGCACCTGGAAATAGCGGTCCGGAACAGATTTCAGCCGCGGGAAGCGCCATTGCTCGTCAGCGGCCAGGCGTGCGTCCAGCAGCCTGCCGTTCGCCGCCAGCAGCACCGGTGAAATCGGGTCGTTGAATAACCGCCCGGGCAGTGAAAACCAGAAGAGCAGAAAAAAGGCAGCCAGCCCGGCGCCCAGGATCAGCAGACGTTTTTTATATTTGCGCAGCCGCCGTTTCAGCGGACGATCTCCAACCATAGCCCCGTGCTGTTGGCGTGCACGGCCGGATCATACATGGATTCCAGGGAGATGCCCGGTAAGTAAAATTTGCCGCTGTAGGAGGCGTTGAGGACGACCGTGAAAATCTTTTTCGCGCCGCCGTTCAGGGCAAAGTAGGTATAGACGCGGTCATCACGGACATCCTGATAGTCGTAATAGCCCCGGGCTGGCTCGTCTTCGAGCTGCAGGCGCGGATTGGCGATCTGGCAGCCGGCGGGCACTATGTGGGTCAGGGCCAGATTGCTCAGGTTGCTCTGGCTGAGATTGCTGACGCTGATTCTCACCTGGAAATCGCTTCCCTGGGTCAGGCGCTCGACTGCCAGCGGCTCTCCCGCCATGTCCCGATACTCGATATGCAGGCGGATGTTGCTCTCAGCGGCTTTTTCGCTGCCAGCCGGCGGAATTCCGTATTTGTAGACGGTCAGGAACAGCGGGTTCTGGCCGGGATTGCTCACTTTCAGTTTCCTTTCGCCGGCGCTGAAGGGCGAATAATGTTTTTGAAAAAATGGCACGGTGGCCGTAATTTCCTCAGCGTTTTTCCTGTCCCAGGCAATTGAAAAGTGGAAAGGATTGGCTGGCGAACCGCCGTAATAACTGGCTATGGCCATTAGCGCGTAAGCGGTTTCCTGGGTCGAATACCAGGTGTCGCGGCTCAATTCCCTGGCTATCTCTTCGACCATTTTTTTGGCGCGGTCGGCCTTGCCCATCTGCACCAGGGTGCGTATCATGATGGCTTTGTCGCGCAGGGCTGACCCGAAGGTAGTGTGGTCATCGCGATAATTATTCGTGCTCCATTGACAATTTTTCAACAGGTCTTCGGCCGCATCGGTTTGGCCGCTGGCCTGAAAGGCTCCGGCCAGCAGAAATGCCGCTGCACTATCAAGCCCCCGGGTCTCCCTCAGCCGGTTCATGGCACCCAGGTCCGGATTCTTGGCCAGGGACAGCGTATAAAGCCGGAAAGCCTGGATGAGACGGCTCTGGGCGTCACCTTCGGTCCAGGCATTGGCCAGTAATTTCTGGTGTTTTTTCCATAATTCGAGAGTCTGGGCGGGAATATGAAATCCCAGGCGCGACGTTTCCAGCAGGAAATAGCCGGCATAGGAGCTGGTCCAATGATGAATGTCGTTCTGGCCTGGCCAGTAGGAAAAACCACCGTTCGCGTTCTGAAAAGAACGCAGTTTTTCAATGGCCGTGTTGATATGTTTTTCTACCCGTTTCTGTTCTTCCGGAGTGAGCTTGAGCAGCAGATTCAAATAAAGTTGGGGGAAGGCGATGGATAGGGTCTGCTCCAGGCAGCCGTGGGGGTAATTGATCAGGAACTGCAGCCTTTTTTGCAGTTGAAAGGGCGGCAGCGCCGATGCTTCCAGAGAAACATCGTTGGTGCCCTTGATACCGATGGCCTGGACCTGGATTTCCCTGGACTGCCCCGGCGGGATTTCCCAATGCGATGATTCCACGATTCTGGGATTGGCGGCCAGCACCGGGATATGGATATTGCTTTCGGCCCGGTGCGATCCGCTGACCGCCTTGATGCGTACGGAACCGTATCCCGTGGCCGACACGGTGTTGATTCTGAAAGACACGATTTCATCGCCGGGGGCGGAGAACTTGACGGTCTTGGCGGTTGGCGGGGTCGTCAGGAACAACTCGCTGGTTTCCACGAACAGCTGCACGCTGCGAATGTTCGGATTGGAAACAAACACGGAAACCGGCAAATCGAAAACCTCATCGGGCCTGATGACCCGGGGCATGGTCGGCAGGATCATCAGGTCCTGTTTCACTGTTACGGTTTTTTCCGCCAGACCAAAAGCGCCATCCCGGCCGGCGACCACCATCACCCTGACGGCGCCCACGTATTGGGGCATTTTCAGGTCGTGCTCCGCGCTTTTACCCTGTTCCAGCGCGAAGGGCCCCTCGAAAAGGACCACAGGCGGGAAACGGCGCGGTTTCTTCTCCTTGTCTTTGGCCTCGCCTTGCTCATCACCGCCCAGGGCCAGCAGGCGGGAAAGTTCGGCACCGTATGCTTCAGCCACATCATCAAAAAGATCCCAAGTCAGAATGCCCAGGGCCTCACGATTGTAGAATTGCTTGCGCAGATTCGGTGCCGAGTAGCGGGTAAGACCCAGAAGCCCTTCATCGACTACGGCCAGGGTATAGGTCATGGCCCGGCCGTCCTTTTCCTTGACGTTGACCTTGAATTCTTCCAGCGGCTTCAATTGGTCGGCCATTTTGATCTGCGGTTCCAGTTTGGTCCGGGGATTATCCACCAATATGGGGATGACGCCGTAAAGGCGAATGGGCGTATCGCTCTTTTTGCCGGAATGGGGCTGCAGTAGCGTGACATGCACATAGATGTTGGGAGTCATTTTTTCATTAAGTTCGATTTCAAAACGATTCTCGCCTTCCTTGGTGCTCACCCACATCTGTTTTAAAATGGAGGAACCGTTTTCAAGGGAAACCAGGGCCTGCCCCTGGGGAGCGGTAGGAAGAAATATAACGGCTTTTTCTCCGACCTGGTAGCGTTCCTTGTCGGCTGTGAAGTTGAGCCGGGTTGCACCGGCGCCCTTATCATCGCGGGCGCGTCCGGCCCAGCCGGGCCAATCAATAAAAACGACCTTGCCCGTGGCATGGCCGCTCAGGGGGTCTACGACACGGATCAGGTAGCGGCCCCAGGAAGGGTACTTGACCTGGAATTTCCACTGCCCCAAACCATCTTTGGTCGAAACCATTCCCTGCAGCAGCCGCTTGTGACTCGTATTCGAGGCGTATTGGGCCAGAGAATCGCCGCTTTTATCCCACCACCATTTCCATTCCACCTTGTAAAGGCTCACTTCCAGTTTGGCCCGGGAAACGGGCTTGCCGTCCGGATCCACGGTGACTATCTGCAGGACATGATCCTGGTCGGTCAGGAGCATACCGCGTGCTTCGTCGCCTTTCGGTGTTTTAATGCCGACATAGCTCGTGTAGGGATGAAATGGCAGGGTAAGCGAATCGCTGGAGAAGTCACCGCCGGCCTCGAAAACGCGGGAGAGGAACGTGGCATCCATCATGCCCGGGGCCGCCGCTTCGATTTGCAGTTGGACCGGGAAAGTCGCTTCCCCCTTTTCATCCAGTTCGCCGCTGGCCACGACCTGCTCCAGGGACGTGATTTCCCGGGCCGGATCGTCAAAAACAAAATCCTGCCAGCGGGCGAAGCGGGTGGGGCGCGGGGAAAACCTGGCGTTGACATCGAATTTCAGCCTGGCTGCAGTGGCCCCGTGCAGCCATTGGCTGCTGATGGTGCCCGTGCTGGGTTGTCCAGCCAGAAGCTTCTCCGCACCCGGGCTGTAGGTGATTTTCAGGCGGTTGGGCACCACCGTTTCTATTTTCAACTTTTGTTCGAAAGCCATGCCGCCGATCCGCACGCGGGCTTTCCATGTCCCGGTCAATGCCGCTTCGTCGGTTTGGACGCGGAAACTGTAAAAGGCATCCAGGGATTTTTGCGGTTTAACGGTCTGTATCAACTGACCCTTGGGATTGAACAATTCCAACGTGACCGGGTGTCCCTGGGGCAGGACCCGGTCGCGGTCAAACAGCACAAAGGTGAGATAAAGCGTGTCGCCGGGGCGCCACACGCCGCGTTCGCCGTAAATGGCGCCTCGGATCCCCTTGACCACTTTTTCTCCACCCACGTCAAAATGGCTGGTCGCCAGCAATCCGTCCTGGTTGAGCCGCAAGTAGCCTTTTTCTTTGCCCAGCCGGGCTTCAATGAAAAAAGGTTTGGTTGCCGGTTTCATTGTAAGAAATCCCGAATCGTCGCTCCTGCCTTCAGCCAGGAGCTGGTTTTGGAAATTGTAGGCCCGGATCTCGACAGCGGAAACGGGCTGGCCGGTGCGGATGTCGGTGCTTACGGTATGCAGGGTCAGGTTCTCTTCGAGCTTGGCGATCAAGCCGATATTGGAGGCCAGAAAATTTTTGGCCGGGAACAGACGGCTGTTGTAGCGCTGGTCGTAGTATGCGTCCTTGCAGGGATTGTTGCGTTCATCCCAGCTTCGTGAATTTTCTTCCTCGCCGTAATATTCTTCAGCGTAATCCCAGTAAGAACCTTCCCGGAAAGACGTATCATCCTGGTTGCGGAACGGCGGTTCGGTTGCCGGCGTGCTGTCTCCGTCGGCACAGGCATAGGTGGAGTTGCCGCGGTTGAATGAGAGGATGATGCGGAACAGGCTGCCGGGATTGTCTTTCAACAGCTGGGTTACGTCCAGGCTGTAACGGCGCCAGTTGGCCGTTTCCTCCGCCTTGTTTGACAGGGGCACGGTCTTGCGCCAGAGGAAGCGGCCGACCATGGAAAGGTTCTCATTGCCCGAAAGATTGTTCAGCTGGAAAAATTGAGCCATGTTGTTGCTGAAAATTTGAAAGGCAGTCACCTGAATCGATTTGAGGCTTACCGTTTCAAAGGGAATGGTCAATGTATCCTTTTCCGGCAGAATGACGCCGCGGCCAACGAAACGGGCTTGCGGCGCGATTTTCTGAAACAGGACGTTGCGGCTGATCCGGGTGTTAAGGCGCCGGTCGTTGTAATTGCGGATGCCCGGGTTGATGGTGATCTCCAGCGAGTCGGCGAAACTCCGGGTGGAGTATACGCGGATGACATTGCTTTCTATTTCGAAACTGGGTGAATGGCCATCCATGGTGATCAAGCCCTGCAGGTTCTGGCTTTTTTTCAACGGATCGGAGAAGCGCAGCAGGATGCTCTGGGAAGGATCCGTGATCGCTTCCACGTTCAGCAGATCGAATTGCCCCAGCGAAGGAACGGCAATCGTGCGCGACCCCTTCTTGTCGACGCCGATGGTCGAGCCGTCCCAGTAGATTTTAACCGCACTCGGCTGTTCCTGGCGTTGGATAGTCTTGATGATGAATTCGTGGTCCCGGTTTTCCGAATCATGCGCCCAGGATATGTTGAGGGTTTTTCCCTCTTGCTCGGCGGTCAGTATCTTCCTGATCCTGTCCCCGCTTTCGCTGTCGCGCGTGGTCAATGTGCCCCGCAGTGAAAACTGGTTGGGTGACGTCTCGTCTAAAGGCGTGAGCCCTTGCAGCTGAATTTCAATGTTTTCCAGGATGACCGAAAAACTGAACTCAAAACGGGCATACGCTTTCGGCAGATCCATGAATTTACGGACGTTCAGGACCGCCTTGTACGTGGCGCCGGGCTGCAATTCCGCAGCCGGTGTAAAAACGAGTTCCCGGGGCGACTTCCATTCGGTCTTTCCGGAAACGGCCGGACTGAATTCCAGATATTCCTCAAGCTGGGCCGGGTCCTGGCCTTCCTTGCCGACGTTGCCCACGAAAAGAACGCGGATCGGTGCTCTCCGGGATATCGAACCGGACGTGTAGGCGCTGATATAACGATACCAGTCCTGTGCCTGTGGTTTTTTCGCTTTTTTACAGGATGGCATGAATAAAGAAAGCAGTATCAATCCCAGAACAATTAGCCGGCTAGTTTTTTTCATGAGTTATCTCCTTTCCGATTTGTAAACCATAGCACAGGGAAATAAAAAAAATCAACAGAAAAAAGATAAATAATGTGATTAAAACCCAATAAATAAAGTGATAATAATCACATTAAATATGCCTGATCCTGATTTAATGAAGAGGAAAAATACCCGCTTCTTAGGCCGATATGATTTCAGGAACCTGGCGACATGCGCCCTAGAGTTCCAAAAATGTTAGAGTCACAAAGTCAAGCAACACAAATCATCCGCCTATCCTGACGGATCTGATTTGTTTACCATCACTATGTTTTTGGTAATTTTTATGAGTCACCAAAAATATCTAGTGATGGTATACTTTCACTAGATAATTTCAACACTTAAGGACTGGTTGAAATCATACCAACACTATGTTTTTGACAATTTTTGTAAGTCGTCAAAAAAATCTAGAGTTGGTATAGTCACACTAGATGGTTTCAGCAGCTGGGGAAATTGCTGAAACCATAGTGTGACTATAGTGAAAGGATGTCCCCAAAGGGGGCACCGACCCCAGTTTTCTGACCAATGCCCATAATTATGCAAAACGTCGGCTAGTTGTTGCAAGTGCCGACATTTTGTTTTATAGTTGAAACATGAAAAAAAAAGAAAAAGAGATTTTTTTTCGTGCCCGTGATTTGGAATCAACAGGTTTGACACGGGGAAAACTTCAGGGACTAATCCGGCGCGGAGAGGCCAAGCGCGTGGCTCGCGGCATTTACCGTTGGGCGGACGCCGAACCGGGCGAGCATTATACCCTGGCAGCGGCCATCAAGGCGATCCCCAATGGTGTCGTCTGCCTGCTTTCGGCGCTACGCCTGCACGAGATCGGCACCCAGGAACCCCATCAGGTCTGGATCGCCATCGATCGCAAATCCCGGTTGCCCAAGGCCACCGGCCTTCCCATCCGTGTGGTCCGCTTTTCAAAAAAATGCATGACCTACGGAATCGAAACAATGGAAGTCGAGGGCTCGCCAATGAAAATCACCGGCCCGGCCCGGACCGTGGTCGATTGTTTTCGTTATCGAAACAAGATCGGCATGGATATCGCCCTGGAAGCATTGAAAGGATCATTGCAACAAAAAAGAACCAGTCGGGACGAAATCCTGCGCACGGCCGAAGCCTGCCGGGTCATCTCCATCATCAAGCCCTACATTCAGGCGATCAGTTGATGACAAAAAGAGATATCCGCGACATGGCTGCTTCGGTTAAACAACGGCTGTTAAATGTTCACACTGAAAACAATATTGATTTTAATTTTCTTTTAACCCGTTATGCCGTGGAACGTTTTTTACACCGGCTTGACCGCTCCCGCTATAAAGAAAGTTTTGTTTTAAAAGGCGCCATGCTTTTTTATGCCTGGAAAGGCGAATGGTTCCGCTCAACGCGGGACCTCGATCTTCTCGGTTTTGAGACGAACGATCCCGAAAATTTAAAAAGGATTTTCAAAGAAATTTGCGCGACAAATAGCGAGCAGGAGGACGGGCTCGTTTTCGTTTCGGAATCGATTACAACCGAAGCGATCATGGAAGAAACGAATTATCCGGGAGTCAAGGTTCACATCGCAATGCAATTGGGTAAAGCGCGCAGCATTCTGCAAATTGATGTCGGTTTCGGCGATAAAATCACACCCGGGATCAAAATGATAAAATTTCCATCAGTTTTAAAAGACAGGGAATTGACGGTCAGGGCCTATCCGGTTGAAACAGTGATCGCCGAGAAATTCGAAGCCATGGTCAGTCGCGGGCAGGAAAACAGTCGCCTGAAGGATTTTTACGATCTTTGGGTGATTGCTGGGACATTCTCTTTAAAAGGAAGTGTCGTAATCAGGGCTATCCAAGCCACCTGCAAACAACGGGGCACGGCTCTGTTTCCTGAATTACCCCTGGCGCTCACAACAGAATTTTATAAAAACAAAGCGGCTCAATGGCTGGCATTTATAAAGAGAAACAATTTAACAAATATTCCTCTGAATTTTTCCGAAGTAGGCGAATGCCTCATTGTTTTTTTTAAACCACTCCTCTCGGCCATCGTCTCCCAGGATGTGAAATCATTTAAGAAAAATTGGCAGCCAAATGAGAAATGGACCCTCGGGAAGGAAAAGATCACTGGGGTCGGGGGCACCTTTTAAAAAAGAAACATAAAGAGTAAACAGCATGAATGAGAAATAAACCGAGGCAGCCATGAAAAAGAAAATTCCTGAAGGCGCAGCGATTCGCTTCCGCTTGACCCCGGTCGAGCGCACGCTCGTTTGTGATGAGACACTCTATGATCCCGATTTCGCCAACTTGGCCGAGTGCGAAGGAAATGGATTCGTCGTGCCGCTGACGCTGCTTGATATCGATGAACTCCTGGGAAATGTCGCGGCCGCGGCCAATCACTGCGCGGACAAGAAGATCCAAGCCAAGCTGGACCGCTTTTACGATAAGCTGCAACGCTGCCTGGACAAGTACGAAGAGATTTGAGGCATATGGCACAATACGTTGGGTAGGGGCACCCTTACACGCTCTCCACGATCATGATTTTTTCCTCGGTCAGACCGTCCGATTCACAAGCCAACCCATGAAGAAATGTAAGACCTGGCATCAATTCTCCACAGGTCTTTTCCATAGCCATATCGATCTTTTCGAGCAAAGTCACAAAGTCAAGCACCGACCCCATTTCCCCCCGACCCCACATTTCCCCTACCGACCCCATTTCCCCTAATGCTTTACACTTTTATTCTTAAAAGTTAAAATCTGCTCTCCGGTTTTCCGGAGCATGGAGTGTAAGATGAGCAACAGCAACCCTAAAAAAGCGTTGGCTTTCCCAAGAGTATTCTGGATCGCCAATATCATGGAGCTCTTTGAGCGCGGGGCTTACTACGGCATGAACTCCGTTCTGGCCATCTACCTGACCACGTCATTGATAAACGGCGGGCCCGGTTTCAGTGAAGACGCCGTGGGATTTTTGCAGGCCATCGTTTACGCTGTTGTCTACATCGTTCCGATCCTGGGCGGAGCCTTGGCTGAAAAATTCGGCTACCGACGCATGCTGATTTTGTCTTTCTGTCTGCTTTCCTGCGGCTATTTTATTACCGGTACTTTTCATACCTATGGCCTGATCTTTGCCGCCCTATTGTTCATGGCCTTCGGGGCCGGTCTTTTCAAACCCATTATCTCGGGGACCATTGCTCACAGCACCAGCGAGGCCAATTCGGGTTTCGGCTTCGGTATCTACTACTGGATGATCAATCTGGGGGCTTTTCTGGCGCCGATCGTGGTGAATATTCTTCGCGGCTCCAAGGCCTTTGCCTGGAACAAAGTTTTCATGGCCTCGGCGCTCTATACTGCCGTGATGCTGATACCGGCGCTCTTTTTCTTCAAGGACCCGCAGCTGCCCGGCAAGGGCGCCTCGCTGAAAACCACTTTTAAAAACGCCCTGATCGTCCTTGGTGATGCGCGCTTCATGCTGATGATCTTTATCTACTCCATCTTTTGGATCCTCTATTTTCAGAATTTCGGCACCATCCTCTGGTATCTGCGCGATTTTATCAATACTACACCGGTCAATGAGTTCGTGCGGCAATTCATCCCCGGCTTTACCTTTACTGAAGAACTGGCAACAACCATTTCGGCCGGAACGATTATCCTGTTGCAGATCTTTGTCAGCCGCCTGGTCAAGAACCGGAAGGCCATTCCGACCATGTGCACCGGCATGCTGATCGGCTCTCTGAGTTTTCTCTTTTTCGCCTTCAGCCGCAGCCCCTGGATTTTCATTTTGGGCCTTTTTGTCTTCGCCATCGGCGAGATGACGGCCCATCCCAAGTATTATTCCTATATCGGAATGATCGCTCCCCAGGACCGCAAGGCGGTTTATATGGGCTACTCCTTTCTCTACGGCGTGATCGGCTCTCTTTTCGGCAGCTCCATTGGTGCTTCGCTCTATACGCAGATCGCCAAGCCCGGCAATCCCACCCTGTTCTTTCTGATTTTTTGCGCACTCGGACTGCTCGGTTTTACGGGATTGCTCTGGTTTAACAAACGATTTGTCAAAGACACTCCCGAAGCCAACCGATTGGCGCGTCGGGTGCTCTTCGGGATATATTTGGTGCTGGCCATTCTATCGGTTCTGGCCATCATCCGTTTTTCACTGCTGCGGAATTATAAATCCATTTTCTCGGCCGGTATGATCCTGCTGATCTCCGGCGGCGGTATCGCTATCACGTTGCGGCAGCGGAGAAATTAGAGCCGTATAGCAAATTCCAACCCGGAAAAAATCGGATAAGAATTTGCTATCTAAGACTCTTACCCAGCTCTGCTGGGTGATGAATAACGGGTTGAAAAGTATGCTTTTTATCCCAAAATTGTTTTGAGTTTATCTGCCCTCTCGGCAGATGTCCCGGGTCTGACATGTTTTCATTGTGCCGCTTGATCCCGATCAGCGGCTTACTCGGTCCGCAAACCGGGGTTGGCATTATGCTCAAATCCATGGTACGATTTCTTTTTAGCGAAAACCTCGGAGAAGTGAAATGAACAATTTAACGCCCCTGCGAAACATCACGCGCGAATTGATCGGCCGGATCGGCAAGGCCGACCTGCTGATCGGCATTCCCTGTTTCAACAACGCGGCCACCATCGCCCACGTGGTGGCCGCGGCCGCCGCCGGTCTGCGTGAGCACTTTCCGGAAAGCAGGGGGGTGCTGATCATTGCCGACGGCGGCTCCACCCTTGATGATACCCGCGAGCTGGCCCTGGCCGAGATGAAGAAGCACGAATTCCCGGGCGTAGTGGGCATATATCGCGGCCTGCCGGGCAAGGGATCGGCGGTGCGCATGATCTTCGCCGCCGCCCGGGAGCTCGGGGTCACGGCCTTGGCCCTGCTCGATTCCGATCTGCGCTCGGTGAAGCCCTTGTGGGTCGAGAGGCTCCTCGGGCCGGTGGTCAAGGGCGGATACGAATTCGTCGCCCCGCTCTACAGTCGCTACAAGTTTGACGGTACCATCACCAACAACGTCACCTACAACATGCTGCGCTGCCTGTATGGCAAGCGGGTGCGCCAACCCATTGGCGGCGAGTTCGCCTTCTCCGGGCGGTTGGCCAGTGAGCTTGAAGACCTGCCCATCTGGGAAACCGACGTAGCGCGTTTCGGTATTGACATCTGGCTGACCGTCAATGCCCTGACCCGCCAGGTGTCCATGTGCCAAACCCACCTTGGCGTCAAGGTCCATGATGCCAAGGACCCGGCCGCCAGCCTGGAGCCGATGTTCCGACAGGTGGTCGGCACCCTCTTCGCCTTGATGGAGGAGACCGACGCATTCTGGACCCGCTCCGGAGCAAGCGCGGCCGTTGAAGTCTGGGGCGAGCCCGGGAATGAGGAGCCGGAGGCCTTTCCCATCGATTACGACCGCTTGGTAGAGCACTTCTTTGTTTCATGGCCCACCCTGAACGGCGCCTGGAAATCGATCTTGAAGCCTGAAACGTATGCCGAACTCGAGGCGTGCGTGGACACTGGCCGCAGTATCTTCCAGCTTAGCACAGACCTCTGGGCGCGCATCCTCTTTGAATTCGCGGCCACCTACCACCAACGACCGATGGCCAAGAAACAGGTCATTGAGGTCCTGTCGCCGCTCTACTTCGCCCGCGTGGCCTCCTTCATCCGCCGCGTTGGCGACCGCTCCAATGCCGAGGCCGAGGCCGTGGTCGAGGAGCAGGCCCGCATCTTCGAGATCCGCAAGCCCTACCTGCTGGAGCTATGGGGAAAGTAAAGCGGCGACCGTGCTTGCCATGGCGAGTGGATCAAGGCGAACAATAAAAAGTACGGACTATAAAATGTGAACATGATTGACATTGCAAATAATTATCCTCAAAATGTAAACATGGGGAAAATGGTTTTTCCGTGGTGTTTGTGTTTTGCCGGGTTTTAAATTAACAGGCAAACTGGATCAGGAGGTAAGCAATGAAGAAAATTTTATCGGCCGCATTGATTTCAATGCTATGGCTATCCGGAGTTGTATACGCCGGAAATATCAGTGAAAAAGAAAAAGCAACGATTCAGAAGGCGATTGCCGGAATGATCGGAGTTGACGCGACCCGGGTGGAGTCGTCCGGGGCGAGGAAAGTGTTTGCCGCCACCGTTTACCTCGTTGATTTATTCAGGGAAAGCGGCGATGGTTCCAGGTTCGGCATGGGTAAATTCATACTGGCTCAGATCGGTGATACCTTTGTGGAACCGGAAGGAACAGAAACCAGTAAACCGATGCCCAATCTGAAAAGTATTATAAAAAATGATTTCAGGTTGAATTCCCAGAAAGATGCTGAATCCCTTCAGGAGGCTCTGGATAGTATTTATAAGATCAGCTCTTTGTCAGATCAAAATGCAAAGGCGATAATTCAGAAGGGAAATGAATGGATCTTTGTCCGAGGGACTTTCTTTAAAAAGAAAAAAGGGTTTATATTCAAGGTAAACCAGGGTGCGATTACTGAAATACAATACTCTCTGGGTATTGAGCTGTGATTGCCCCGGCAAGAGAAAATTAAATTAATATTAAATGCGCGATATTATGTTTTATGTTCTTGTTCGTTTTAAATACTACAGTCCGTCTCTTTTGCCTCTCGCACATCCGTCAATTGCAATTTCAATAAAATTCCCTTAAAATCTCATTGTTGGTAATAGCATCACTGGATAACTCGGAAGACCTCGTTATAGTGATGCTATAATTTTCCTATAAGTCGAGATGGTTGCCGGCGGATTGGCGATTGCGAATGAAAGTCGGCAACAAATATTTAGGAGGTCCATCTATGTCAAGATCCATGATCGTTCTGCTGATGTTGGGCGGATGTTTGCTAATTTTCGGAAATACGGTCCAGGCGGCTGATGAACGTGTCGGACAAACCATTATCGGACATTGGTCAATCGCCCCCAACCAAGCCAGGACAAAAGGAACACTGATTTTTAATGACAACGGGACGTACGAACGGATTGAAACGGACAAGAATAATAGCAGCTATTCGGTCAAAGGCCCGTATAAGATAAATGAAAAGCAGGACCCATGCGCCATCGACCTGTGCTTAGATCAATGTGGCGGGGCTGGTTCGGAGTGGACCACCATGTTCGGGATATTTAGATTTCTGGATAACGGCCAACTGGAAATCCAGTTTTCATCCAGCAGTGAAAGACCGAAGACATTTCCCCAAAAACCAGACCTCGGCACGTATCTGTTGACCCGAAAAGCAGTTAAAGAATAGGCACCAAATATAAGAAATAGACTATAAAAATGTGACAATTACAAAGGAAACGATATATGAAGAAAATCGGCTGGCAACTGCGGACCGCTCTGGTGCTTATCTTAACCTCGGTAATCTTGTATATTTTTTACTATGCGCTATTCCGCGAAGAACCGGTGCATATTTTTCAGGACGTGGTGGCCCATATCGCGTTTTTACCGATGCACGTGTTGATCATAACTCTGATAATCCATGGTATGCTCGAAATACGCGATAAACGTGCGTTGCTCGAAAAACTCAATATGGTTATCGGGATATTCTTCAGCGAGGTCGGCTCCAGGCTGTTAGCCCGGTTGACCCGCTTCGACCCTGAACGCGAGCAAACCCGCGCCGACTTCAAAATCGGCAAAGATTGGACCGATAAGGACTTCAAGAGGGCGGCGGCCAACCTCGCAGGGCGCACGTTCGATCTCTCCGTGGATGTCGCTTCACTCCGTGAGCTGAAGGATTTCTTCCGGGAGAAGCAGGGCTTCCTGCTGCGTTTGCTGGAGAACTCGAACCTGCTGGAACACGACGCCTTTACCGGTTTGTTATGGAAGGTATTCCACATAGCCGAGGAACTGGAGTTTCGCGACGACCCGGGCGTGTCGCCTCCCGCGGATCTGGCCCATTTGGAGGGGGATATCAGGAGAGTTTACGCCAGCCTGATAGGCGAATGGTTGTCGTATATGCGCCACCTGAAGGTCAACTATCCCTACCTTTTCTCTTTCGCGCTGCGCACCAGTCCCTTCGACCGAGAGGCGTCGGTGGTTATCAAGGAGTAGGCGGCGTCATATCAGGTTTTAAGGCTTTGGCATCCGCCGCCAGCGCAACATGGATAGGTAATGCAAATCGGAAAAGATCGGTATTTCAATAATTCCCCGGTACTTCAAGCCGGTCCAATCATGCAAAAGTACCAGCTCGGCAAAACCAAATCGGTTGTCTTTGGCGAATCCGGACTGCGGGAATCTCAACGCCTGCTTGCCGATTTGTTTGCCGCGGCAGAATGAGAAGGATAGCAAAAACCGTCATTTCGAGACCCTCATGCGCCGCTGACAAAGTCAAGCACCGAGTAAGATTTAGGAGGCAATGGTATTTTCTGGAACCTGGAGACCCCTAAGGTTTTCCTTAATAAGCATCTTTCCGCTGTTCAATTGAGAGTACTTTGACTGTGCGATCCTTCTCATCGATGAGATAAAAAACGCGGAACCTGCCAATTCGATATCTCCAAGTCTCCGGATCGTAGCCTCTTAATTTCTTGATGTTCAGACCGAAATGGGGTTCCTGCTTGAGTTGCGGCCCCACGTATGTGATAAATTTCTTTTCTATCCCTTCCCTGGCGGACTTGGATATTTTTCCCAAGCATCGATCGAATTCCTCCGTTAGGAACAAGCGGTACATCAAACAAACCTGCCGCGTTTTGCTTTTGCATCGGCAAGTCCTCTTTTCAGACTTTCGTTCAATTCCTTGTTTTGCCGGATTTCGGCCATTTCAAACTCATCAGCGTACTCCGTAGATTCTATATAGCGCAACGTAGCGGTTTCGATGAAATTGGAAATCGGACGGTTTTCCTGGTCGGCAAGGCTTTTGATAATTTTGTATCTGGATTCAGCAAGCCGAATGGTTATGGTTTTATGCATAATCGCCTCCTGAATATATTATATTCTATAATATTCAATATTGCAACAAATAAATTAAATTCATTCACAGATTGAAGCGGTTATTTTTTTAGAAATTTCACCTGAAAGATGAAATTTTGCAAAGAGATGCGGGCCGAATCTTCGCCGCTGGTCTTGGATTCATAGTCGAGCTTGTAGATCAGCTTGAGCACTTCCTGGATCTTGTAATCGGAAAAATTCCTGACCAGGGCGATGAACTTGTTCAGGATGAAGGAAGGCTGCTGCAATACTTTGCCGATGTCCGGGATCGAAAACCGGTGCTTCATCAGGAACTTGGCCGTATAAATCTTATGATAATACGAGATCAGGGTGCCGATGATAAAGGTCGGCTTGATGCCGTTGATGAACAGGTATTTCAAAATGTCCAGATAGGCGCTGGGATCCTCTCTTTCAATGGCTTCGGTCAGGTCCCAGATGGAATGGGAGTTGATGCCGGTAATCAGTTCATCCACTTCCTCAATGTCGATGTTCAGGCTTTGCGCGGCGGCTGCTTCCAGCTTGGGCAGCTGCTGGATGATGGAAGCGAACGCATCGCCCTTGATTTCCTGAATTTTTTCCATGGCACTGACCGTGATGGTGATTTTTCTTTCCTTCAAGTATTGCTTGACGTAGTTTCTTATTTCAGCATCCGGAGTCTTGTCCAGGTCGATGGTCACAGGCTGCGCCGGCTGGAAAGCATTTCAGCAGGCTTTCGATCTTGCTTTTTTTCAACTGTTTGTATTCGTCGCGACTGACATCCAGGGAGACATAAACGATCAGGGTGGCATCGGGATTGGGTTTCGCGATATAGCGGCTGATAGCTGCCTTGGCGGCGGCATTCAAGCTTAATTTCTTTTCGCTGCGGATGGCGACGGTGATGATTTTATTGGCGCTGAGGAAAAAGCTGGAGCTGTTGGCCTCGTCAAAAATATCTTCCCAGCTGTTTTCATCTTCCAGGTCGAAATAATATCTCTTGAAATTAAACTCACTTTTTTCCTGGCCCAAAATAAGGCTGATCTCGGCAATGACATGCTCACCCAAGTATTCATTGAAACCATGAAGGATGAGAATGGGGGGAGAAGTTTTTTCGCTGCGAATGCGGTTGATGAAATTGAAAAAAGTGGTTTCGGGCATTAAAAATCATCGAGGATGGCTATGACAATACTGGATGCGAACTTGGCGGCGATCTTGTCCAGGACTCCGGGTTCCTGGGAAAAGAAATCGCCGGCGTCCGTTTCATAGGTATCGCGAAAAACCAACCCGTTTCCTTCATAGAACAATTCATTTTTTTTCATGTCGATCAGGCGGATATGGACGGTTATGCGCAGGCTATACGATGTGACGGCGCCGCGGGCGCTATAGGCAATGGGAGCGGTTTCGAAAGCGCTGATGCCGCCTTCAAGGAGCAGGTCGGCTTGGTTCATGGCCTGGCTCAGACGCAAGCGGCTTCTCCTGATGAACGCCTCGGTGATCGCGTCGCTTACGAAGCGTTCCGCCAGTAGGTTCGATGTGTCATTTTTAAATTTGGCAATGGCGACCGTTTTCGCGGCAGCCGGAAGGTTTCGGCCCCGACCCGCCGGGCGATAGCCGCACTGGATGGTCAGCAGGGAGAGCAGCAGCAGCCATGCGACGTGTTTCATTGCTTCGCAATATAAGTCCCTTGGATAGCAAATTCTCTTTTTGAATATAGATGAGAATTTGCTATAAGGGACTAACATTGCTTTGTGATATAAGTCCCTTGGATAGCAAATTCTCTTTTTGAATATAGATGAGAATTTGCTATAAGGGACTATCATTTGCAGACGATGCTGAGCATCTTGTTCTTGATGAAGATCATTTTTATGATCTGGCGCCCGGAGAGCAATTGCTTGATTTTTTCGCTTTGCATGGCTTCCTGCTTCACCGTTTCCTCGTCGCAGTCGAGGGCAACACGGACCTTGTCTTTGATTTTGCCGTTCACCTGGATCATGACGTTGACCGCTTCGGCCGCGGCCACGGCCGGATCGAATGGGGGCCACGGCGCCCGGTAGATGCTTTCGCTGCAGCCCAGCTGCTGCCAGACCTCCTCGGCCAGGTGCGGGGCAAAGGGAGCCATCAGCAGGGTCAGGGTCTCTGCCAGTTCGGAAACGACGGCCGGATTCGGTCCTGGTGCCAGTTCCTCCCGATCCAGCGGCGCGCAGGCGTACATCTCGTTCAGCAGTTCCATGATGGCGGCCACGGCCGTGTTGAACTGGAAGGTCTCGATTTGCGCGCCCACCTTTTGCACGGTCTGGTGCAGCTTGCGGCGCACGCGGCGTTCCGTCTCCGTTTCCTGCATGGTCAGGGTTTCGTGCCAGTCCGGGCGGTAGAGAGCGAGTGCGGCCTGCAGCCAGCGCCACACGCGGGCGACGAAGCGATGAGACCCCTGGATACCTTCTTCGCTCCAGTGCACGTCGTCCTCGAAGGGCGCCACGAACATTTCGTAGACACGGAGCGAATCGGCACCGTAGCGCTCGGTCATGTCGTCCGGGGTCACGACGTTGCCTTTCGATTTGGACATGCGCGCCCAGCGCCATACGACCTGATCGGCGGGGACCTGATCGCGTTCGTCGTGCTTGAGCACGATCCAGTCGACGATTTTCTCGTCGCTGCCGCCTTTTTCCTCCTGCGACCGCGGCCGGCGCCCGGGGGTGAAGGCCAGCAGCGAGCCCTGATTGCGCAGGATGCGGAAGGGCTCTTCAAATCCCAGCAGCCCCTGGTCGAACAGCACCTTGGTCCAGAAGCGGGCATAGAGCAGGTGCGAACGGGCATGTTCGATGCCTCCGGTATAGACGTCCACCGGCAGCCAGTAATCGAGGGCTGAGCGGGCGGCAAAGGCCGTGTCGTTGCCGGGATCGGCAAAACGCAGGAAATACCATGCCGAGCAGGCGTAGCCGCCCATGGTGTCGGTCTCGCGCCGGGCCGGGCCGTGGCAGGCCGGGCAAGTTGTATGGACGAAAGCGGGGATGGCGGCCAGCGGTGATTCGCCGGTGCCGGATGGGTGGTAGTTCTCCACGTCGGGCAACAGGACCGGCAGCTGTTCTTCCGGAACCCGCACTTCACCGCAGGCCGGGCAGTGCACGATGGGGATCGGCGCTCCCCAGTAGCGCTGACGCGAAATCAGCCAGTCGCGCAGCCGGTAGTTGACCGTCGGCCGGCCGATGCCTTTTTCCTCCAGCCAGCGGCCGATGGCCTTCTTGAATTCGGCCGTGGGCAAACCGCTCCAGTCGCCGGAATTGACTGCGATGCCTTCCAGGGTTTCGGCGGCTTCCAGATCATAAGTTGTGCCGTCACGACTGACCACCTGCAGGATGGGCAGCTTGAATTTCCTGGCGAATTCAAAGTCACGGTCATCGTGGCCGGGCACGCACATGATGGCGCCGGTGCCGTAGCCCATCAGCACGTAATCGGCGATCCAGACCGGGATACTTTCACCGTTGACGGGATTGATGGCGGTGGTGCCCGTGAAAACACCGGTTTTGCTGCGCGTGGCATTCAGGCGGTCGATCTCCGATTCACCCTGGGCTTTTTTTACATAGGCATCCACCTTACGCTGCTGCTTGGCCGTAGTGAGTTGCGCTACCAGCGGATGTTCCGGGGCCAGTACGATGAAGGTGGCTCCGAACAGGGTATCCGGCCGGGTGGTAAAGACACGGATCTTCACATCGTTGCCGGCCACGGCAAAATCGACTTCGGCCCCTTCGCTGCGTCCGATCCAGTCGCGCTGCATCTCCTTCATTCCCTGGGACCAATCGAGTTTTTCCAAGTCGGCCAGCAAGCGGTCGGCATACGCCGTGATGCGGAAGAACCATTGCGGCATTGGCTTTTTCTCTACCACGGTGTCGCATCGCCAGCAGCGGTTGTCCTTGACCTCCTCATTGGCCAGACCGGTTTTACAGGAAGGGCACCAGTTGATCGGCGCGGTTGAGCGGTAAGCCAGTCCCTTGCGGTGGAGCAGCAAGAATATCCACTGTGTCCACTTGTAGTATTCGGGATCGCTGGAGTTGATTTCGCGCTCCCAGTCATAGGAGCATCCGGCCCTGATCAACGTGCTGCGGTAAGAAGCGGCGTATTCGGGCACCATTTCACGCGGATTGCGGCCGCGCCGCATGGCTTCGTTCTCGGCCGGCTGGCCAAAAGCGTCCCAACCCATGGGGTGCAACACATTGAAACCCTGCATGCTCTTGTATCGACAAAAGGCGTCGGTCGGCACGTAGTTCTTGAGATGTCCGACATGGAGGCCGGAACCGGAAGGATAGGGAAACATTTCCAGGCAATAGAACTTTTTCCGCTGCCCTTCCAAAGCAACCCGGAAAGTCTTTTTTTCCTTCCAGATTTTCTGCCATTTGGCTTCGATTTCCGTGAAGTTGTAATTCATTGCTCTTCCTTGAACGCAGTTCGAGTTTCCATTATACCGGAAAAAATATTAATCATGCTTTATAGGTATTATGCATATTTTAACAACGAATTAGCAACGGTTTGTCTTCTCATTTCGGATATATTATTTCATAAATGGAAAAATTGTCAATGCCGGGGCGCTGCCGGGTGCATGGATAATATATGGTTTTTTGCCTTCAGCTTTCAGCTCTCGGTCAACTTTGGGGCAGTAAGAGCTATTAAAAGTCTTTAAAAAAAATGTCAATTACCCCTTGACATGTATTTTATTTATTTTTTATCGTATAATACTATAGAGGTGAAAAATGGGTTTCATAGAAAGAAAAAGAGAAAAGGAAATTGTCGCACGTTGCCTGATTGAAATAGCCGAAAGAAGGTCTACCCTCAGATATTTTTCTAAATTGCTAGACATTTTCTCATCTGTCGAAATCAATGAAATAAAATCTCGCGATGTGCAACGATTAAATGCGATTCGTATCCGCAAATCTTGGGAAACTGTTGGTCATAATTTAAGGGAGGCGATGACACAGTATGGACAGCGATAAAAAAGTAAATCCTAATCCAACTAAATCTGATAATAAAGACGCTGTCGCAATCCGTGAAGAAAAAAAGATAACTCTTGCGCTAAAGATAATAAACAGAAAGTTGAATTAATCGAAAATCTTTCTATCCCCGAAAAAGATAAACTTAAACTTCTTAGCTTGGTGTTTACCTCGTCTTCTTTTGAAGGCCCCCTCCCTCCCGCCTCACAGTTCCAGGAATATGAAGACGCAGTTCCAGGTGCTGGAGATCGGATAATAACAATGGCAGAAGAGATTAATAAAGCCTCGGCAAAAGGAATAAAAACTCAGAATGTAGTCAGCATTATGCAAAGTATTTTTGGCTTCTTACTTGCGGCAGGTATCCTGGGTATTACGTTTCATGCCCTCAACAAAGGTATGAAAGAAGGCTTGTGGCTAGTAGTGGCAGAACTTGCTGCGATGCTCGGCATTTTCTTAGGAACTAAATTTAGTAAAAAATAAAGTCAATTTACATTTTCCGAAAAAAAGTTAATTACCCTTTCTTCCTTTTCCCATACCTAGAAACTCTCATTTCATTGAAAAAATAGCTTCTGTCATAATCTAAAAAAGGTTCTTTTGTTTTTTATGTATTTCTTCTACTTTTGGAGCTTTTTTAAAAGTTTTATTTACTTGTCGAATTGGCGGCATTTCAATTTGTTTCCCTGCCATTATGTCAGCAATAGTTAAAAGTTGAACTTTCGGATATTGTTTTCCCCAAATTTCAGAAAGATAGAAACCCGCCGTTATAGCTTCAGTTCTCATGGGAGCTGTGGTCTCTTGCATTGAAATAAGAGTCCCAATTGAAGCCTTTTCCCGTTCAAGAACTCCTATTAGATCACGCACGTGTGCAGCTCCGGTCTTACCTGCTTTAACTGAAAGAATAACAGATTCAAAAACTCCTGGCTTGTCTCCCTGAAAAATAATCCGCCCATCAATGCCTTTATCAGCGCCTTTTTTTTGTTCGACAGGCCGCGCTCCTACCAGGCCTAGCGCCCACCATTGAAATTGATATGGGTCAGATTCAGCAAGCCGTTCAGCGTCAGGAACGCTTACAGGTTCGCCAAGGACCTTGAAGGTAGCCTCCGCGCCAAAAGAATCTTTAAGACGCGCTTTAATCAAAGTGATTGCAAGATGTGTAATGTCAATACCAATCCAAGAACGGCCAAGTTTTTGCGCGGCGGCAATCGTTGTTCCACAACCGCAAAAGGGGTCAAGGACAATTCCACCTTCAGGGCAGGAACTATTGATTATTCTTTCCAAGAGAGCAACTGGTTTCTGGGTAGGATACCCGAGACGCTCAGCGGCTACAGCATTCACGGGGTATATATCAGTCCAGATGGTTCCGACATTGCGACCCCGATATTCTTCAAGATATTTTTTCAATCTTGGTTTATCTGGGTCCGTGAATACAAGTAAACCTTTGGCCATGGCTTCATCTATACGCTCTTGTGTCCATATCCAATGTTTTCCGGGTGGTGGGGAAATTGTACGGTCGCCGAACTTTCTTGCTGGCCCCTGTCCTCCTTGAATGAAACTAATCAATTGGTAACGCCGGCCTGTAGTAGATTCTATATTTGTATAATATTTGCTTGTATATGCTTCATCCTCGGCTAAGTACTGTGGCCAGAATTTGACTTCTGAAGATTTGCCATAGAAAAGAATGACATCCTGAAGTTTAGGGAAATGGGCACTCTGGGCTTTAGCAACACGAATTTTTTGCCAGATGATTTCGTTCAGAAAATTGTTTGGTCCAAAAATAGCATCCATCAGCATTTTTAGATAGTGACTTGCAGATGGGTCACAGTGAAGATAAATGCTGCCTGTTGGTTTCAGAACGCGGTATAATTCTACCAATCGCGGGGCCATCATGACCAAATAGGCCAGCATATCGCATGGGCCAAGAAACATTCGAAAAGCTCCAAGACAATCAGCAACACGGCCTCCGGCGATTTGTATTTCGGTAAAAACCGCTTCGTCATCCTGGCTCCAAGTCCAAGTATCATCGAAAGCCCGAATCTGACTTGCCGCTTCGCTCCCGTTTTTTTCTTTAAAAAGTACATTGTATGTCGCATTTGAATTAAAAGGCGGGTCAAGATAAACAAGGTCGACCGATTCGTCTTTCACATAGCGTTTTAAAATATCCAGATTATCGCCATAGTATAGTATGTTTTCCATCTTGAATAATATTAAGCGAAATGAATGATTTTCGCAAGTATGCATCTTGCTATATGCTGAATCCGCTTGTGTTTCCCTTTATTTTCTAGGAGGCCTGTTCAGTGGTCTGTTTACCTTTTTTCTCCCTACATAACAGGCAGGTTTGGGAGAAGCAATGCAAGATTTCCTGCTAAGCCTTCTTTTTCGGTTTTCCCTCGACCTTTGCTTATAATCAAAATCTGCTTTTTTTTTCATGTTTTAATTACCTCCGCACTTTCTAGGTATAAAAAACAGATTTTGAAATTGATTTTTTTTTACTTTTTAGGGTGAAATATGCTTATTTTCGTTTTTTTTAAGCATATCAAATGTTAGCATTTGTTAGCATTTCAGTTACAATATTTAATATGTTTTAAATGTCAAGTTTTAACAAGTTTAAATTTTAGGTTTTTTCAGGTTTTTAAAACCTTTGAGCCCCTGGGGAGCTTTGCCTAAAACAGCCATATTTAGCCATATTTTATGGCAGGCCCCTACCTTATAAAACCTTACTTTCAAAACTAACTTTTACTAACAAAGGGATCCCTGGAATTGCCACTATTTACCACTATTTTAGTGGTAAACCTTCGGGGTGAATATCGGTTTTTTTCGGTTATTAAAACCGTTATTTTCCGTTTTCCACCGTTATTTAAAACGATAAACCCTCCAGGGGGGAATATGCTTTTTTTTAAGCATAAAACTACTACAGAAAACTATAGTTTGAAAGTCAACAAATGTCAACATTTTTCAACAGGGAATCCCTGGGGAATATCAGTTATTTTTAGTTTTTTAAACTGCTGCGCCGGCCCGCTTAAATACCCTGCTAATACTAGCATTTACTAGCAGGGGAAGTCCTTTTTTATAATGTAGAAAACTGTTTTTAAACCTTAGCAAAACTTAGCATAGGAACCCCTTTTTTATAGTGTAAGGAAATGCCGCAAATGCCATATTCATTTTAAGCATTGTTTTTCCCGCGCGCGCGCGCGTTCCCCCTGTTATTTCCAGTATAACAGGCAGGCAGCCCCCGCTGTTTTGCCGTTGTATAACAGCGTGATCTATTCCGGGCATTTCACCTTGTTTCTCTCCTGATTTGTTGCTTTTTTTGTTACTATTTCCCAGAAAGCATTTGCCCGGCTTGCTTTCGCAATTATGCAAGATAATAGTGCAGTATTTTTTATTAGCAAAAGCATTGATTCCAAGTAGGGGGAGAGACATCATTTCAATCCCTTGACCCGTTCCCAGAATTCAGAATAGGCGCTGACATTTTCGCCTTCATTTTCCGCAACGCCTTTATCCCAGGGATAACGTTCCGAAGAGCAATAATCAAAAATTGCTTGAAGTTCATCAAAGCCATATCTTCGGACGGTATTTTCGATTTGCTCAGCAGTTTCTTTCTTGGCTTTTCGGATCATGAAATTATTTTCAGGATCATACGCCCAAGTGAGAATATCTTTAACGAGTTCTTTTTCTTCCGGCTTCAAAGGGATTTTGGATTTGCTATTTTCAGAAACATGATGCGGATTTATTTCGCATCCCATCTTCATATCATCTTTATTTGAATTGTTTGAAAGTGTAATACATTGTTGTATATGTGTATTTTGCTCTGCACTTTGCTGTGTAATTGGCTCTGCATTTTGCTGTGTAGTATGATCGAATTCCTTAATATAATAATCGTAGTTAAGTAATGCAATGATCGTAGTTATGGGATTTTTTTCTGGATAAGGTTTGCTCTGCACTTCGTTGTGTTTTTTTAATTCCAAAATAAATTTTTTTACTGTGCGCCAATTCCACCCCCAACGGTCGGCCAATTCGACTAGGGACCGGGCGAGTTGTCCTCGCTTGACATTAATAGTGATCCCGCGTTTTTGAAATGAACTATCTGTATGATTTGCTAAAAGTAGCATGTCTACATAAGCATGAAATGGGGAAAATCGACTTCCAAAATATAAATAATGCTCTTGAATATTCAGCCGATCCAGGGCAACCCATCCCATGCTCATTCAACACCGCGGCAGGGCATAGGGGAGCGCCCCCTAGCTTCGTTTTTCATGGCCGCCCCCAGGGTCAGGAGCGGGCAGCAGCTTGCGCTTCTATTTCAGCGTTGCTTGAAACGGCGCCGCGCTCAATCCATGCTTGTAAATCGGCTCTTTTAAAAAGTAGCAGTTTACCATTTGGTTTGTAGTGTTTAAGATCCCCGGCGCAAACCAGGTTATAAATGTTTCCGGGGGATCGTTTGAGATATGCCGCCGCTTCTTTGACGGTCAGGAATTCATCATTCATTATACTGTCCTCCAATAGTGGATTTAATTTTCTATTCACTATTGAGGGCAGTCATTAGCCGGAGCCAGGCTCCATAACATACCTACTTTCTTGAGTGTCAACATGTTTTTATCATTTTATTTTATTTTGTTTGACAATCGTTATTTATAGACTTTTCAGCGTAATAAAAATAATTTATCGGGGAGTGGTAATAGTCAAACTTCCCTGCTTGTCATTGTCCTCTGGGGCAATATCAAAAAGATCGGGCTGTGGTGGCCCTCCTGACGCGTTTCTCTTGGCCGGCATGGGGTCAGCTCTCACTGGTCTTGATTCCCGGCAGCCGATTCAGCGCTTCGGCCATTTTGGCCCCGGTAACTTTCGCGTAGCGCTGCGTTGTGCTTATGCTCTTGTGGCCAAGTATCTTACTTACAACGTAAAGATCAGCGCCGGATTCAAGCAGCCTGGTTGCCGCGGTATGCCGCGAAACGTGGAAATGCAAACGCTTCCTGATCCCCGCAGCAGCGGCCCATTGTTTCAAAAGCAAATTAGCCATTTGAGGGCTTTTAATTTTGAAAACAAAAGGAATGTTTAATTGATTTTCAAATAGCAATTTTCGCGCCGGCTCCGGCAATGGCAAATACTCAAAGCCGCCGGTTTTCTTTTGCCTGAATTTCAACTTGCCGTCATCGATGTTTTCCCATTTCAGTGACCGCATATCTGAAAACCGCAACCCGGTATAGCAGCAAAACAGAAACGCGCGCTTTACTTCTGGGTCATGGCAAGGGGTGTCGGCCAGGGTTTGCAGTTCCTCCTGGGTCAAGTATTCGATTTCGGTTTCAGTTCGTTTTATAGGCTCAATCCCTTTTGCCGGGTTCCTGGGAATGATCCGCTCTTGCACGGCTCTGTTTATTGCTTGTTTTACGATAACAAAATAAAGGTGAGCGGAATTCGCGGAAACGCGTTCAAGCAGAAAATCCCGCAGCCGGCGCGCCCAGGCTTCATTGATATTTCCAATTGGTATATTTCCCCCAGGGAAGGGCCGCAGATGTTTAAGCGCTGCGTGCCAGGTGGGATTACCACGGCTTATTGATTCGAAGTGTTGAATAAACGGCACCTTGCGCTTGTATGTCGGAGCCGTGCCGCGCTCCATGCTCTCCAGTTCTTCCTCCCTGTTCGCCCGGAGTTTCTCTGCCAGACGCTTGGTTTCCCTGTCCCTGATTTTATCTCCATGTATGCGGAGTTTCAGGAATTCGTATTGCCATTTTCCACCGGCCCACCATTTCAGGAAAAGTGAAGTTCCTTTTTTGCCCTTGCGTTGCTTCAAATAAACGATCATATTTCACTCTCTGCCGCTAAGGCCCTTACTCTTGACTGGTTTACATAACTAGAGTTATGCGACACTGCCTCACCATTCCTATTTTCCTTCAACTTGTCTCGCCTTCAAATGATTGAAAAGGGCACTATGATCTACCCCGAAAGTCAGGGCCGCGCCGCGCAGGCCCTTTGCTTCCACTTCGTTTTCAATGACCTGTAAACTGATATTCCAGAGCTTTGAGCGCTTGACGTTTGCTCCGGCGTTTGACCTTGCGGGAATCTCATACTGCTTCAAGGCCCGGTGTATCATGTCCTTTGAACAGCCGGAAGCTTCAGCAATGGCCCGGACGGATAGTCCTTCCTTTACATATTGCTTGACTAGGGCCGCACGCGAAGGCGCTTTTCCCGATAATGGCCGGCCAATCTTTTTTTTAGTCATCATTTAGATTAGTAACACAATTAGTCCCGAATAGCAACGGTTTTTATTAAAAATTATTAAATAAAATTAAAACAGCGCAATTTACATGAGGACTAAAAAAGCTTGTGGGTTCTATCTATTCCCAACATCTTCTAATTTTATTTAATTTTACTCGGAGTGTAATTCATTTATACCGGAAAAAAACCGGCACGACAACGGAGGAAATTTTTTAAATGCATTGCGCCGGCCTGAGACCATTGAATCCATCGCGGTTTGATGCTATAACTCACTTCTGCAACAAGGATGGAAAGCAGCATGCCAATCTTTGCGGCAGCCATATTGCTAAGGATGAGATATTATGGGAGGCAAAATGAACGAATTATTCAATGATTTTAAGGGCGTTATCAGCAATCCCGGCCCCACGATTGGTAACGTTATGGAAAAAAAGCGCTGGCTGGCGATTTTCATCCTCATCTTGTTGACCACGGCCGTAGTGACCTACATATCCTACCCGGTTACCAAGGTGGAGGGAGCGAAACTCATGCGTAATTCGGAAATGGCCAGCAAGTTGAGCGAAGAACAGCTTGATAATCTGGATAAATTTACTCCCGCCCAGCGTCTTTTTAGTGCATTAACCCAGATACCCATACTGGCACTGATGATGGTGGTCGGCGCTTTTTTTGTGTACCTGTTTTTCAAGGTGGCCGGTGCCGAAGGTACTTTCAGCAATTATTTTTCTGGGTTTGTGTACGCGTCATTGCTGGATTTGTTTTGGGGCGGGATATTGAAAGGCACCCTGATTTCACTCAAGAAAACCATGTTTATCGAAACCGGCCTGACCATGTTCTTTCCAGCTTTGGATTTCAGGAGCATTCCGTATATCGTTCTTTCTCAATTTGATTTCTTTTCGATTTGGTATCTTCTGGCATTGACTTTGGGTATTGCGCACTTTGCCAAGATAAACCTGAAAAAAACCATCACGATCATGGTTTTGTATTTTCTGTTTAAAAGCCTTGTTTTTATCTCGTTTTCTTATTTCAGCATGAAGTTGATGGGAATGTGACCTGAATTTACCGTTTTTTTGATTTTCGGGCCATTCAGCGGCAATAACTTGACAATTATTTATTTTTGATTTATTAAATATACTATAATGGGAAAAAAGCCCGGACACGGCAATGACGAGCACACAGGAGAGAATAAAATGAAAAAAGCACTTTTTTTTGTCATTTTTATATTTTTTGCTTTGGCCCTGACGATGGCGGTGAATGAGCCCAAAAAAATTTATAAACTTAATAAAGCATACGTATACTTGGATGAATCACTGCTGATTTCGGACACAGACCTGAATTGTTCTTATTTTATCAAAGACAACATGCCGCAGGATATCAAGGTTGTGGCCGCGTATCAGAGAGATGACGAGCGCAAAAGTTTTTTGGATTACGACAATCTTTTTATTGATAAAGGTTCGAATGATGGACTCAAAGTAGGGGACGTACTCCAGATCATCAGCCCAGGCAGGCGTATTGGAAGCCTGGGACATTATTACTTGAAAGAATCACTGGCTGAAATTACTAATATCTATGAAAACCAGTCTATCATTCAATTAAAAGGCGGCTGTCACCCGGTTCATTTCGGCGATGTTGCCGTTCCCTTCAAACCGGAAAAAACTCTTTTTGCAAAAAAAATCGATTATATGCTCGCCCGTATTCCGGAGAATCCGGTCAACGGCAATATCATATACCTTGATTTGACGTCCGAATCGCCGGCATCCATATCCTCCACTTCCTTATATATTACTGTGGACCTGGGACAGGGAGTGGTTGCCAAGGGGAGCTCCCTTTTGATCTACCGGGTTTTAAAGCGTGATCTGCCACCGTTGATCATCGGATTGGGTATTGTTATCCACGCCGAAAACACCAATTCCACCGTGAAAATACTTGATGCCAATTCTGACATCCAGATCACCGATCAAGTCTTGCTGCTGCCTACCGCGAAAGAAGCCGATGCGATTGCGGCCAGGGCCGAGGGGGATGAAAATATTCCGATTGTCGAAACCCTGCAAGCCGAAAAAACGGACATGGACGCTGCGCCGGAAGCCGAGCAAAAAGACGATACACTGGCCGTGGATGTGTTTTTTGATTTTGACAGCAGGCAACCCAAGGGCGATCACAGCGGCGATTTTGCGGCCATCAGGGAATTCATCAATGCCAGGTCGGAATATTTGCTTACCTTGCGCGGCTATACCTGCAGCATCGGCAGTGAAGAATATAATTTGCGTTTAGCCAAGGAACGTGTGGAAGCAATCAAGAATATTTTAATTTCCCAGTATGGAGTGGATGGGGCCCACGTAGAAACTTTTTTCTACGGAGAAAAGGAAGCAAACTTTGACAACAGCAGTGAAGTGGAGCGTCTGAAAAATCGGCTGGTAAAAATCGAAGTGAGTGGAAAATGAAATTTCCCGCGTGGGTTTTGTTGATTTGCTTTTCTTTGTCAGGGCTTTCGCCGGTTTTCGGCAAGGGAATGATTGATTTGGTCGCTCTAAAAAAGCAAGAAGAAGAGAGGAGAAAAAAAATCGGCAAGTCCAAGCAAGCCGTCAACGACAGCAACTTGAACACGGTCGGCATCGGCGGTAAAAGCTACGGGTTCGTACAAATGGAATCCGAAACGACGACGCCGGAGGAAGAGGTTTCAGCGGTTGCCGACAAGGAGATGGGAACTCCCTTGGATAAGCAGCCTGATTTTTGGAAAAAGCAAAAGGCCGATCTGGAAACAAGGATCGCGCAACTCAAAGAAGGCATCAACCGTGAACAAGACCAGTTGAACAAGTTGTGGTCGGATTTCTATGTTAAAAATATCCCGGCTGAGCAAGATGCCATCAGGACGCAAATTGCCCAGATTACCAATCAAACCGAACAAAAAAAACTGTTTTTAAGCCAATCGGAAGCGCAGCTGGAGGCATTTTTTGAAAAAGCCAGAAAGGCTGGTGTTCCTCCGGGCTGGCTGAGATAACTTTATTAGTCCGTAATTCCGGCAAACTTTTTAATGCGGCAGAATGACATTGGTTTGAACTATATGGAAGGTGATGTTAGAATAAGCCCGCTTCATATGGATTATATTAAAGTACAGAAACCCATTCTGCCTTCACTCAGATCAATGGAAAAGGTTTTGTCCAGGCAGATCGGCGGCGGTGTCCGCTTAATCGCCGAGTTGCAGCGCCGCACACCGGTCGGCAAGGGCAAAAAAATACGGGCGGCATTTTTTTTTCTACTGGCCGGGATGAACCGTCTCCGGGGCGATAATTTGCCACGCTTGGCCGCGGCCATTGAGATGCTCCATTTGTCAAGCCTGATCCATGATGATATCGTGGATAATTCCAGCCGCCGGCGGGGTGAGAAAACTCCCAACCATCATTTCGGCAATAATCTCTCAGTCCTCTGGGGAGACTACCTGTTTATCAACTCGCTGCATATGTTGGCATATGAGCGGCGAAACCCGACTTTGGATGTGTTGCTCGAAGTCTCCAGGCAAATGATAGAAGGACAAATCCTGGAATTTGAAAATAATTTCAATTATCAGATCCGGACCGGGACATATTACGCGATCATTCGCAAAAAAACATCCTCCATGTTTGCCGGCATTGCCGGCCTGGTGGCACAAATGAAAGCCGGATCCGTTCTTCCGGTCGTTGATTTTCATAATTTTGGCCGTGATTTCGGCATGATCTTTCAAATCAGCGATGATTTACTGGATATTTTTTCCGACCATGCCGGCAAGGACCGCTTCCAGGATTTAAAAGAAGGAAAAGTGACTTTGCCTTACATCCTGCTGTTGCGGCACGGCCAGTTGCCGTTGATGCAAAACTTCAAAATTGCCCGGGCGCAATCGTTGTTAGCTGGCTGTGAGAAGTTCAAGATCAAAGAACAGTCGTTAAAAATAATAGACCGTTACTATCGGAAGTGTGCTGTGTTTTTAGAATCTTTTCCTCCTTCTCCATACCGGGAATCCATGAAACACTTGCTGGATTTTGTTCGTTACCGTGAATACTGAAAAACGGTTGGAAATCGAAGTTAAAATAAAAGTGCAACTCGTCGAACCCTGGCGTCAAAAAATCAGGCTTCTGCCTGCTGCTTTGGCCAGCGCGCGGGTTTTTGAAAGAAACGTTGTTTTCGATACCCGTCAAGGAGATTTGAAAAAACAAGGCATACTCCTGCGCCTGCGCCAGCAGGGCAAGCAATCCGTCCTGACCATGAAAATGCCGGCTCAGGAAAATTCCATTTACAAGATCAGGGAGGAAACCGAGGTGCAGATCTCTGATTTTGCCTGCATGGAGAAAATAATCCTGGCCATAGGTTTTCAACCGTTTTTTATTTATGAAAAATACCGGGAAGTATTCACGGCATGGCAAACCCATATCATGATTGACGAAACACCGATTGGAAATTTTATTGAGCTTGAAGCTAACCCTGAAGGCATCGATGCCGTGGCTGCATGTCTGGGATTTTCTGCGGCCGATTATATTACAGATTCCTATCACCGGCTCTTCATTCGTTCCGGGGGTCGCGGGCATATGGTGTTCGCCAAGTGAAGTTTTTCATATTGGCCGGCGGCTACGGCAAAAGGGCCGTTCCCCTTTCCCTGATCAAAGCCAAAGCGGTTTTTCCTTTGAACGGTGTCCCCTTGCTGCGGCTGTTGTTGAAGCAACTGCAGGTTCAGCATGGCCTGGAAGGGTTTATCAATACGCACCACTTGGGCGAGCAGGTCGTGCAAGCCGCCAGCCATGAGGGCGGGATTGATTTTATTCATGAAAAAGAATTGAGCGGCAGCATGGTTTTGTGCCAGGCGCTGCCATTTTTTTCCGACTGGCTTTTGGTGGTCAATGGAGATACCTTTCTGGAAATACCGCTGGTCATGTTGCTTGAAAAACTTTCCGGTCCGGACGTGGACGGCGTCCTGCTGGTGCGTTCCGACCCATCCGGCACGTATTCCGGCTTGTGCTGCGAGGGCGATGTTTTCAGGGATGTTTCCCGGCCGGGTTCAGCTGGCGGAGTGATGTATGCCGGAGTGGCTTTATTCAAAAAAAGAGCGCTTGAGAAAATTGATGATG
Organism: Candidatus Aminicenantota bacterium; assembly: GCA_963770755.1. Classification (GTDB taxonomy): domain Bacteria; phylum Acidobacteriota; class Aminicenantia; order UBA2199; family UBA2199; genus UBA2199. The sequence goes on from CAVYQZ010000006.1 coordinate 314,283, forward strand.
AGAATTTTTTCAACAGCATCCACAGCCGGCATTTGCATTTTAAAACTGTTTTTTATGACGGCATTTGGCTTGACATCGGAACTCCGGCATCCTATCTGCAGGCCAATTACGCATTCCTGGCGCATGTCCATGCCCAGCACTCAAATTCGCTTTCTGAAAACGTGGTGATCTCACCGTTGGCTCGGGTCGAAAAATCGGTGCTCTGGGATAACACGCGGCTGGGCGCCGGGGTGACATTATCCGAATGCATCGTTACCGGCGAGTTGGAACTGGAAAACATTTTCCGGCGGCGATGCGTTATTTCCCAAAAAGGAATTTTTCCGTTCCAATAAAGATAGCGAAAATCAAGCTTCCCCTTGTTTTTTCCCTGGAAAAATACTATCATAGCTGCGGGAGCAAATATGAAGGACATAAATTTATTGATTGAAAAACTGAAAATGGTTACCAGTGCCGGTCATGCGGACACTGCTTTCAAGTCGGTTGTCGACGATATCGTCAAGTTTTATTGTGATAACTTCGAACTGCAATCCGATGAAGTGGCCATCTTGCTCACCGATAAGGACAATATGATTTTATCCTTTGCCGCCCCCGAACATCTGGTCAATGCCGGCATGATCCCGATTTCTTCACCCGATGCTTTCGCGGCCCGGGTTTTTAAAATGAACCGCGGCATGATCGAAAATAATTTCAATCAAATGAAACATTTGCATCTTTTTGAATACATCAAGGGGCCTGGTGAGAAAGTCAGGAAGATATGGAAAATGATGAGCACGATCCTGCGCCAGGACGATGTCAAATTCGGTGTCATTGAACTTTCCCGCAAAGGAGTTTCCCTGCATGAGTCGGGTGAGGATTTTAGTCCTGAAAATCTTGAATTTCTTGAAAGTTCTATCCGTGAATTTTCTCCATATTTTATAAAAGTTCTCCCTGGTGATTTCAGGGGAAAGCTCCTTTGAAAAACCTCCTGCGGGAAATATTGCTGAAGAAATCGGTCGTATCCGGGCGGGAATTCACTCTGGCCTCGGGCAAAACCAGTAATTTTTACTGTGACGCCCGCATGACCACGCTGGACCCCGAAGGTGCGACCTTGTGCGCCAGGATTTTCCTGCAGATGCTGGACGAATTCCGATTGGACTCGGTTGGCGGTTATTCCATAGGTGCCGATCCCATCGTCGCGGCGATTGCCGTTCTCAGCCATCTGGAAAACCGCCCCCTTCCTGCTTTTATCATCCGCAAGGAGGAAAAAGCTCACGGTACGCACAAGATGATTGAAGGCAATTTTCATCCCGGCGACCGGGTGGCACTCTTTGACGATGTCATCACATCGGGCGGTTCCATCATCAAGGGAGCCCGGCAGGTGGAAGCCCAGGGCGGCAAGGTCGAAGTCATCATGGCGGTGCTGGACCGCGAAGAAGGCGGCAGGCAGATGATTGAAGCCAGTGGCTACCGTTTCCTGTCGATTTTTACCAAAAAAGATCTTTTGTAAAAATTTTGCTTGCGGAAGAAAAACAAGGCGGCGGATGTCTTGACTATTAAATAAAAAATGCACTGGGATTTGCCGTTTTTATTAATTAAGACATTAATCACCGTTGGCTCGCGCTGCGAAAAACATTTCGAGTGCCGAGAAAAAGCGCGCCGGATTGTTTCCCTGGAGGTCGGATGCGTACTAAAATAAAAATAGTTGTTGCACCCATGTTTGCGATTGTATTCACATTATGGCAAATGGGCTGCTGCTATAAAGCGCAACATTTAATCCCGGTCAATTTCGATCCCGCAGAACTGACGATTGCCGATATTCACCTGGGCTATCGGAGCGGGGCTTTCACCTGTGAGCAATTGGTACGCGCTTACTTAAAAAGGATTGCAGTTTATGACCAGCCCAGCAAACTGAATGCCATTGTTGTCATCAATGCGGATGCTCTTGACATTGCCAGAGAGCTGGATAAAGAATTTCGCACAACAAAAAAATTAAGACTGCTGCACGGAATTCCGATAATCGTGAAAGACAACTTCAATACCATCGGTCTGCAAACCAGCGCCGGATCACTGGCCATGAAAGGATTCATCCCCAAACAGGATGCCTGGCAGGTAGAAAAAATCAAGGCGGCCGGGGCCATTGTTCTAGCTAAATCCAATATGGCCGAATGGGCTTTCAGTCCCAAGGTGACTATCAGCTCGATTGCCGGCGAAACCCTGAATCCATACAACCTGGCCTATGTTCCGGCCGGTTCCAGCGGTGGCACGGCCGCAGCTGTCGCTGCCAATTTCGGGGCTGCCGGCCTTGGCTCTGATACCGGCAATTCGATACGCGGACCGTCGGCGCACACCGCTTTGGTCGGTCTCAGATCAACGTTGGGCTTAACCAGCCGGTACGGCATTGTGCCGCTGTACATGCGCAATGATGTGGGCGGCCCCATGGCCAGAACCGTTGCCGATGCCACGCGTATTCTGGAGGTTATTGCCGGATATGATCCGCGCGATCCACTTACCGTACATTGTCTGGGCAAAGTTCCTGAAAACTACCGACAGTTTCTCGTGGCTGATGGGTTGCAGGGAGCAAGAGTGGGCGTACTGCGAATTTTAAGTGAAAGGGATGTCCATCCGCAGATTAAGGCTCTTTTCGAAAAAGCAATCTTGGATATTCGCGCTCTGGGAGGTGAAATTGTTGATCCCGTCAATATCCCTGATTTCGCTGCTGTAAGTGCCAACCAATGGTGCTCAACCTTTAAGTCCGATATAAATGACTACTTGGCGGCTTTTGGCCGGGATGCTCCTGTCAAGAACTTTGCTGAAATAATCGCCAGCGGAAAGTACGCCGGTTATATCAAAGACGATCTTCGGTATTTCGCCGAAAATACGGGTCGCGATGAAAAACCAGATTCTCCTTGTCTGGACGTTTACAGCGATCCGAAAAGAATAGCCTTTCGCGAGGCCATCGAAAGGGTTATGGATAACCTGAAACTCGATGCTATTATTTATCCGACCTGGAACTATCCTCCGGCCAAAGTGGGAGATTTCAGCGGTTACAAAGGCGACAACAGTCAGCTGATCGCTCCCCATACCGGCCAGCCGGCCTTTACCGTTCCCATGGGCTTCACCTCGGAAAATTTGCCGGCTGGTCTGCAATTCATTGGCCGCATGTTTTCCGAACCTACTCTGATCAGAATTGCCTATGCTTATGAGCAGGGAACCAGGCACCGCAAACCGCCCAAACTGTTTCCGCCGCTATCAGGTGAGTCATGAAATATTCTGCCGTCCTATTCGACCTGGATGGAACGCTGCTTGACAGCCTGGAAGGGATTGCCCTGGCCATGAATGCGGTATTGAGTGAACAGGGCTGGCCCACCCACCCCACATCCGCATATGCGACCATGGTCGGTAACGGCATCGAAGAAATGGTCGAGTGTGCCATTAGCCCGCAACAAGCGGATGGCGAAGTTTTCAAAAAGCTTGTCTCTGATTACCGCTGGCACTATAATCGTCTCTGGCTACACCACAGTCCACCATATCCAGGAATAAAAGAGCTATTGGCCTTCCTGGTGAAAAAGGGCATAGCCCTGGCCGTCCTTTCGAATAAGGGCGACGATTTTTGTAAAGCCATGGTGGCTCACTTTTTTCCGCAATTCAAATTCGCTCAGGTGCGTGGAGTGCTCCCGGGGATCGCCCAAAAACCGGACCCTAGTGGTGCTATAGCCATTGCCAAAAAACTGGCTATTGCTCCGGAAAGCTTTCTCTATCTTGGAGACACCGATGTTGATATGAAAACCGCCCATGCGGCCCGAATGTTTGCCGGCGGGGTGACTTGGGGTTTCCGCAGTGCAGCGGAATTACAAGCCGCCGGCGCCGGGATAATTTTTAACCATCCCCGCGATGTCATTACTTTCCTTTCATAATGAATAGACATGAGACAGATATGGCTTTTTGAGCAAGCAAAGCAGGCTGAAGCCTGTAGTGACTTCCTATCCAGCCAGGATATTGCCAATACCCTTATGGCTGGAGATGGAAGTGCTCAGGAATTATGGATTCGTGAAGAAAACGATTTGCCCCGAGCCAAGGAGTTGCTGCAGGAATATCTGGCCGAGCCCCAGGCAGAGCGTTTTAAACAGGCAGCCAAGGAAGGCGAACGGCGAAAAAAGGAATATGAAAAAAAAGCGAAACAATCCGCTACCATTCTCGATGCCCGTACTACAATTCTTAATCGTTCTACTACCGTTTCCCGCGGTACCGTGACCCTGCTGTTGATTTTTATTTGCGGAGTAATTTTTATCTTTTCCAAGCTTGGCGAAGATCTGTTTTACCTGCGACCGTTCTTAATCAGTAGTACCCGGGTTTTGCCGGATCAAAGCATTGTCTGGGTTTCCTTGTGGGAGTCACTGCAAAATGGTGAGTTGTGGCGGCTCTTTACCCCCATGTTTATCCATTTTGGCTTTATGCATATCCTCTTTAATATGATGTGGTTGCTCGATCTGGGCAGCCTGGTGGAGCAACGCCAAGGCAGTTTTTTTCTGATATTTTTCATCGCTGTTATATCTGCCTCCAGCAACCTGGCCCAATATTTTTTTGGCAATCCTTTGTTTGGCGGTATGTCGGGAGTGAATTATGGCTTGGTGGGATACATCTGGATGAAAGGAAAATATGACCCCGGTTCCGGTCTCGGGCTGCATAAAAACACCATTGTCATGATGATCATCTGGTACCTGGCCTGCCTGGTGGGCATAATCCCCCATGTAGCTAATGCCGTCCATACTGTAGGCTTTGCCGGTGGCATTGCCTGGGGGTTCCTTACCTCGCTGAAATTCAGGCAAATACTGGAACGAATTACCCGCAATAAAAAGTAGCGAAAAGGGGTTTTGAAAGCTCTCCAAAAAATCGGGAAGTGATTGCAAAAATCCAAAAACTTGCTATGATAAAAATATGAGACAATCCATAGAGTTTGTTTAGAAATAACCATGACTTCTTTTTTGCATCAGGCTTTTGACAGTGAGCATTTTCGGCAGCAAGGGCACCAGCTGGTAGACAAGCTGGCCGATTACTTGCAGCAGGTATTACAGCGCGCCGATATGCCGGTAATGCCCTGGCGTGAGCCGGCTGATTTGCGGCAGGAATGGCAACAGCTCCTGGCCGATCCTCTGCCTATCTCTTTTACCGAACTCACCGAAAAGCTTCTGCAGCAATCGATCCACCTGCACCATCCGCGCAACTGCGGCCACCAGGTGGCGCCGCCGGCGCCGATAACTGCTCTGGCCGAATTATTTTCGGCGCTGTTAAACAACAGCATGGCGATCTATGAAGTTGGACCGGCCGGGACGGCGATAGAGAAAGCCGTGTTGGCTTGGCTGTCTCAGCGTCTGGGTATGCCGCCAGCGTCAGACGGCATCCTCACCTCGGGGGGAAGTCTGGGCAACCTGACCGGGCTTTTGGCCGCCCGCCAGGAGCGTGGCGGCTGCGACGCTTGGGAAGAAGGGGCACATAAAGGCCCACCCATGGCCGTAATGGTTTCGGAAGAATCCCATTACAGCGTGGCCCGGGCTCTGAAGATCATGGGGCTCGGCAGCCAGGGGCTGATCAAGCTGCCGGTCAATGAACGTTTAGAGGTACGATCCGAATTGCTGGAATCAATATTGCTGAATGCACAGGCAAACGGAAAACAGGTAATTGCCATCGTAGCCAATGCCTGTTCCACTTCCACCGGAACCTACGATCCGCTGCCGGAAATTGGTGAATTTGCCCGAAAAAACAACCTCTGGTTCCACGTCGATGCCGCCCATGGCGGAGCGGCCTGTTTTTCAGCCAAGTATCGTCACTTGGTTCAGGGTCTGGCTGAAGCCGATTCGCTGGTCATCGATTTTCACAAGATGATGCTCTGCCCGGCTCTGGCCACGGCGGTTCTGTTTCGTGATGGAACTGTTTTAAACCGCATCTTTTCACAAAAAGCGAACTACCTCCTTCCTGAGCAGCAGCAAATACCCTGGCAGGACATTGCCCGAAATACCATTGAATGCACCAAGAAAATGCTGGGTCTGAAAGTCATGATGCTGCTCAAAACTATCGGTGAAGGAATATTCTCGGAGTATATTACCCGGACCTATGACCTGGCTCGCGATTTTGCCGCTGCCCTTAAAGATGAACCCGATTTCAAACTAGCCATCGAACCGCAGGCCAATATTGTCTGCTTCCGCCATCAGCCCGGCCAGGTGCCGGCAGGCCAATGGGGGAAATACAACTCCGAATTGCGTCGCCGACTTGTAGTTCATGGCCGCTTCTACATGGTACAGACCACTATTGCCGGTGAAACCTACCTGCGCTTAACATTGATGAATCCATTTACCAATCTGAGCGATCTGCAGGAACTGTTGGCTGAAATTCGTCGCTTCGGCCTTTTGGTGCACCAAACTGAGAGACAGAAAGAAACGCATGTGTAAAAATTGCCCCACGCTCTTAACTGAAGTTCCTTTATTTTATTTTAAATTTAATTTTGCTGATTGACAATGAAGTATCCATTGGATAAACTGGGCATTTGAAATAGTAGCATTTTTTTATCGACCCGTTGGGGAAAATCGATTGTCGGGATTGAAAAGAGGAGGTTGTAAATGAATTGGAAGCACATTCTTCATCTCGCTGTTATCATTTGTCTTCTAATCGGTACAAGTGGATTTGTCCGTGCAGGCGAATTCAGGATCGACGCCCATGGCGGGATCAATATTCCGAGCATCCATGGTGAAGAGGGCGATCCTCTGACTGAAGGGTTCGAATCTCGCCAGGGTCTATTTTTCGGGATTGGCATCGACCTGGGATTGGCGCCCCAGCTCTCCCTTGGCGCGGAACTCAATTATTCTTCGCAGGGCGGCGTGCGCGGGGGGTTCCAGATCATTATGCCCACGCTCCTTCCCGAAGGACTGCCGATTCCTCCCGATATGGCCCTCTATGCCAGTTTCCGCAATGAGTCCATCCTGGATTACATCGAGATCCCGCTGCTGGTACGGCTGCAGCTTCGGGAAAAAAATCCAGTTCTTTGTCAATGTCGGTCCCTACATTGGTTTCCTGGTCCGGGCCAGGGCCTTGACCGAGGGAAAAAGTCTGCTTTACCTGGATAAAAATGGAGCCATGCCCGTGATTATCCCCCCCTCCACCCAGCCTTTGAATATCGATATGACCGCCGATACCGATATCAAGGATAGCCTCAAGGATACCAATATCGGCCTGACCGGAGGCGCCGGGGCTTCAGTCCCCTTGGGACCGGGCCGGGTCGTTGTGGAAGGCCGCCTGCAAATGGGCTTAACCACCATCCAGAGGGACATTCAGCAATCCGGAAAAAGCCGGACTGGCGGTTTCGTCATTTCCGCAGGATATTCGCTGCCTTTGGCAAAGAAAATAAGCAGCTGAATTGACTGGATTTTTTCAGCATGCCGGCCCGGGACCTGGAGACGGGCAGTGTTTTGGTTCTGTTGCCATTGCTCATTATGGCTGCATATGCAGCCGCAATGATCGCGAAAAAAAGTATGTAATTAGCTTTTCTATTTCCGGTTATTTAAAAAACGGCTTTGCCTGCGCTGGTGTCGGCTTCACCGAGGCGGCAGCGTCATGGCGCTTGGCCGTCCAGTTCCATGTGTTGCCAAAGATCACCCACGTGCCGCTCATGGTATCCTTGTCGGTAAATTCGCCAAAGAATTGCGTGGCCATAGCCGAAGCGGCTATAGTGGTAGTGAATTTCTTGCCATCCACGGTATAGGTTCCATTATAAATGTGATCCTCAACGAACGACCAAGTCCCGCTTTTCTTGGTCCCGATGAACGAGGCCGTGAACTCCTCGGTGCCCATGCCATAGGTGAATACGATATCCCACGTTCCGGTGATGTCGTACTTGTTCAAGACAAACAGGAATAGGACGGCGGCGGTCACGCCCAAAAGGCCCACGCCGATCAGGACGACGGGCAGAATGCTTTTCTTCTTGGCCGTGGCCGTTTTCTGACCGACGGCTTCGTAATAGTCCGGACCTTGTTCAGCATGGGCGGCAGAGATCTGTTCGGTTATTTCATTCGCGGTCAGCGGCATGGCCGAAATCTGCAACAGCCAGATAAACGTCAGCGTGACTAGCAGCGCGATCCATTTTTGTTGTTTTTTGATCATGTTTAATAGTCCTCCTTTTTTATGGAACTATTTTTTATGATTATTCTGTTTTTGTCAAGTTAACTTTGACGCCATGCGAAACCTTGACAGCTCGGAAAAACCTCGCTACACTCTTGCTTGACCAGGCAAGAGGAGAAAACCATTATGATTGTAGCTGAAAATGTAGTCAAATCGTTCCGCTTAAGCAAGGAGCAGAAAAAGGAAAATGCCGCGCGGACCGGGGGCAGCAAGGTGAATGCTGTGGCCGGCATCAGTTTCAGCTGCAAACCCGGCCGTATTTTTTCCCTGCTTGGCCCCAATGGTGCCGGCAAAACAACGGCTCTGCGCATGATCGCCACCATGCTGAGGCCGAGTTCCGGCCGTATTACCGTGGCCGGTTTCGATACGGTCAGGGAAGCCGGAAAGGTGCGCCGGCATATCGGGTTCATGACCGGGTCCACCGGGCTTTATGAACGGCTGACTCCACTGGAAATGATCGAATATTATGGCCGTTTGCACGGCATGGAACCGGCATCCCTGGAAAAGCGCAAAACGGAACTTTTCAGCCTGCTTGGTATTGAGGAGTTCGCGGGCCGGCGGATCGGCAAGCTCTCATCGGGAATGAAGCAGAAAGTTTCGATTGCCCGCACCATGATTCATGATCCACAGGTGCTGATTTTCGATGAGCCGACGGTCGGTCTGGATGTCATCACCGCCAAGAGCATTCTGCAATTGATCCGCCAGTGCCGAACGGACGGCAAAACCGTGATTTTTTCCACCCATATTATGGGCGAGGTAAACCTGCTCAGCGACGATTTGGCCATCATTCATCGCGGCCGCCTGCTTTTTAATGACACCTACCAGGCCTTTGTTGGGGCGATGAAAACGAAATCACTCGAAGATGAATTTATCCGCCGTGTCGAGGAGGCGTAAAATGAAACTGTTGGCCATTGTCTTCAAAAAAGAATTGCGGGACATGCTGCGCGACCGGCGCACCCTTTTTTTCATGATCGTCATGCCCTTCTTTGTTATTTTCCTGATCTTCAATCTGTCCATGCGCCTGGGCATGGACATGGAAAAACGGGCCCAGGAAAAGAAGTTGCGGGTGGCCGTTTTTTCCGCCGTACCGCTGCCGAAATTCCTTGAAACACTGCAGTCTGGAGACCGGGTTATCATAGATACGCAAGTAGCCCGGGCCGAAATCAACCAAGCCGTAAACGACGGCCGGCTTGATTTTGCCATTTCCTTCCCCGATGATTTCTCTGAAAATCTCGACCGCGAGGGTACGAGTGAGGTGCCCATTTATTATAAAGCCTCGACTTCGGAAAATGAAAGAGCGCTGGAGCGCATCCATGGAGTGCTGAAGGCATATGGGCGTCAGCTCCTCATTCAGCGTCTCAATAAAAAGAACCTGCCCGTTGATTTTGTGGAACCGCTGCGCATCGATGACCGCGACGTCTCCTCGATTCGCGAAAAGATCGGGCAGAGACTGGGCGGCATGTTTCCCTATTTTTTCGTTATCTTCTGTTTCTTGGGTGCCATGGCCCCGGCTATCGACCTGGCGGCCGGCGAAAAGGAACGGGGCACCATGGAGACGTTGCTGGTCTCACCGGCCACGCGCCTGCAGATCGTGCTGGGAAAATTCCTGGTGGTCACCGCCTCCGGCATATTCACCGCCCTGTCGTCGGTGCTCTGGCTCTACCTGATATTCCGCCAGAGCAAGGCGATCCCCCCGGAGGTTCTCAGCGGTGTGCTCAAGATAATCGAATGGAAATCGCTGCTGCTGTTGTTTTCAATGATCATCCCGCTCTGCGCCTTTTTCGCCGCCATCCTGCTTTCGGTCTCGGTTTTTGCCAAATCGTACAAGGAAGCCCAGAGCATCATCGCCCCCCTGAACATCCTGATCATCGTCCCGGTCCTGATCGGCATATTCCCCGGCATCAAGCTGAACGCGCTGACCGCCCTGATCCCCATTCTGAACATCTCGCTGGCCACCAAGGAGATCATCGGCGGCACGATTGCGCCGCTGCTGATGGCCGAGGTTTTCCTGGTGCTATTCGCCCTGGCGGCGCTGGGATTGGTTTTCTGCGCCCAATGGTTCAAACGGGAAACAGTCATCTTCCGCGGCGTGTAAGTTTTATGTGTCAGCGTTTTTTCTACTGAAAAGTTTAATGTTGTAGTTAGGAGATAGACAATGGCTAAGGTTCGCTTGCTGGCCTTGATCTTAATTCTAATGGTCGTCTTGGTGATGCCGGCGGTTCCTGAAAGCAAACCCGTCATCCGTGAAATGGCGATCACAATTGACGACCTACCCGGCGTGAAAACGGGCGGCGACAAGGCCGCCAACGCGATTCAGGTCAGCCGTAAAATTGTCCGTATCCTGAAAAAGCATAACATTCAGGCGCTGGCTTTCGTCAATGCCGGGCGTGCATTTCCCGATGACCCGAAAGCGACTGAACGAATTCTTAAAATCTGGATCGCCGCCGGGATGGAACTCGGCAATCACACGGCCAGACATTCAAGTCTTCACCAGGTGAGCGTCGAGGCGTTCAAGGCCGATGTCCGCGACGGACTCAAGTTGCTTGAAGAAAAGATGGCCCCCGAAGTGCGATCGGTCAGGTATTTCCGCCATCCATGCCTTCATACCGGCAGAACCCTTGAAATCAGGGGAGAGGTTGACAAACTGCTCGCAGAACTCGGCCTCACAGTGGCTCCGGTTACATTCGACAACGGGGAATGGATCTACGCCGCAGCCTACCATAAGGCAATCATGGCCCAAGATCGTCATGCGAAGTTCCTGATCGCGGATTCCTACCTGGATTACATGGAGCGGAAACTCGCTTACTTCGAGGCTCAATCGCTCAAGCTCCTCGACCGTGAAATGCCGCAGATCATGCTGATCCATGCCAACAAACTGAATGCCGATCACCTTGATGATCTCATCGCCATGTTGAAAAACCGCGGATATCGGTTCATTTCCATTGATAAAGTTTTGAAAGATAAAGCCTTCGAGCTTTCCGACACGTTCACTGGCCGCGGCGGTATTTCTTGCCTGCACCGCTGGGCCTGGTCGAAAGGAGTGGACAAAAAGTCATTTTTCGAGGGTGAGCCCGAAGTCCCCGCCGATATCCTCAAGCTGGCCGGGGTGGAGGCGGAATGATTTTCTGCAAAAAATCGCGGCCGATCGTTGACTACGCAAGTTTTTGAATAAAGAAGAATGCCCATGAAAAGAATATGCGTTTTCTGCGGGTCGAGCCCGGGCGCCAAACCCGAATATGCCCAAGCGGCACGGCAAGTGGGCTCCAGGCACGAGCGCAAGGCGCTGATGGCCGAGGTTTTTCTGACCCTTTCTGCTCTGGCGGCGCTGGGCTTGATCTTCTGCGTCCGCTGGTTCAACCGCGAAGCCGTCATATTCCGCGGTGTGTGAAGCTGAGGTTTGTTGACATTGCAGATCATGATCCTTAAAATGCCAATATGGAAAAACAGTCACCAGTGCTCAAACGAATTTGCTCAATTCTGTTGATCCTGCTTGCTTTCCTTAGCGCTACGGCCGCATCGGCCCAAACCCCGGGATCTGTCCCTGATGATCGCGGCTTCGACCCGACCGGAGTCTGGTATGGCCAGCACGGGCCCCTTGCGCTGATGCGCGCCGGCGATACGCTGTCTTTCTCCTACTCGGCGGTGTTTGGCGCGACCGCGCACATCTGCGATGGCATCGGAGTCGCCGGCTTCGTCGGCAACGGGAAGTGGGAGTACGTCGACGAGCAGGGGACCGTCACTTTCACGACCAAGAACGGCAAGGTGACAATGCAGACCAGTGCCGGGATCGCCTCGTTCTGCGGCGCCAATTGGCCGGGCGACACCTTTACAAAGGACTCCTGGAAACCGGCTTTTCGCTGCCAGGTAATAGCATCGAAAGCGCATTTCTTTGTCGTCGGGCTACTTCCGTCCGCGCAGCGTCAGGGCTTTGTCGTCAAGGGTGACTGGGTTGAGGCGATCGGTCTGGTCAACGAGTCCTCGGCCGCCTGGCTGCTAACCCGCTTCGTGGGCAAGACCCGCACTACCGCCGGGTTGCTTGAGCGCGACGCGCTCGAGTGCCACGAGGAGTAACCCTCCGTGCCGCATTCTGTTAATTTATCCAAGAACTAAAGGAGACACACCATGAAGATCGTAGCAATTTCTCTCGCCTTGATGCTTACCGCCGTGACCGGCTTCGCCGTTTCCGGCCAGATAACCAAGATCCATGACCTTACCTTTGTTTCCACCCTCGAGTTCTCGGCGCCCGGGTCGGCCGGACTCGACGCTTTGCTCATTGTCCACCCCAAAGACGCCAAATCCGGAGTTGAGAAGATGAGCATCACGGCGGTTCGCTTCCCCGCAGACGCGGTGGGTGCAGGTGGTATGGCGGACGCGGAGCTGCTAGAATATGTCAAGACTGTGTTCCTGGCGACGTCAAGAGCGGGTACGCCGGTAGAACGGACTTTTCTCGCCCGCAAGGTACTGGGTGAGGTTTCAGAAAAGTCGATCCCCAAACCGGCGCGGGTCGAGGTATACGTTATCCCGCTCAAGACCGGAGACAAAGTTGTTCTCGGCTTCGTCTTCGCGCCGGAGTTTGCGGTACAGGCCGGGCAGGTAATCGCCGAAGTGGCGGCGTCGCTCAGTGAGTGAACGCTGCAGGATTTTCTGGGCGGCCTGATTCTCATAATAATTTTGGTCGATTATTGACATGATATGTCTGAAGGAGAAATATGTAAGTATGGGGAAATCAACAGGGACAATGATCTTTGAAGACGAGATGTTCATTTTGGAGCAATGCAAAGATTGTCCCATACCCGGTTATTTGATATTGCGGCTGAAAGGCCCGGAGACCAGTTTGGCACAATTGCCGCCCGAAACCGCAAAGCTCCTCGGAGAGATGCTCACACGTGCCGCAGTTGCAATTGAAAAGGCGGTCAAGCCCGAGCGGGTCTATGTCCTGTCTTTTTGCGAGATCGAGCCGCGGCTCCATTTTCATATTTTCCCGCGTACGGCCTGGCTGCTGAAAGAATACTTCAAGGCCAACAACTGCGCCAACGACCCGGTCAACGGGCCCATGCTGTTCGAATGGACGCGCAATGCTTTCGGCCCCGGCAGCCACATGCCCCAGGGAACCCCCGACCTGGAAACCGCCTGCGGGATCATGGACGACATCTTGAACTAATAGGGAATACACATGAAAAGAATATGCGTCTTTTGCGGTTCGAGCCCGGGAGTCAGGCCCGAATATGTCGGGGCGGCGCGGCAGCTGGGAACTCTGCTCGCCCAGCGTAAGATCGGCCTGGTGTTCGGCGGCGGCCGGGTCGGCATGATGGGCCAACTGGCCCGGGCCGCCCTGGAAAACAACGGTGAGGTTATCGGCGTGATTCCCAGAAAACTGCATGAAAGGAAGGTGGCCTTCAACGAACTCAGCGACCTGCGCGTGGTGGAATCCATGCACGAGCGCAAGGCGCTGATGGCCGAACTGGCCGATGGCTTCATGACCTTGCCGGGCGGGTTGGGCACCCTGGAAGAATTATTCGAAATATTGACCTGGGCGCAATTGGGCATGCATCATAAGCCCTGCGGCCTGCTCAATGTGGCCGGCTACTTTTCCCCGCTGCTTGCTTTTATCGACCGGGTTGTGGATGAAGGGTTCCTGGACGCGGCGCATCGCTCCATGATTTTGAGCGCCGAACATCCCGAGCAATTACTCCAGCAGTTTGAAACATACCGGCCCGCGAATACCGACAAGGCGGAATGGGCGCTGGGCTTGGGGAATTTGTAAAAAGAAGGGCGATTCGCGAATCGCCCCTACATAAAAAAATCAATTTGACAATTTATCTTCCATTTACCATAATGGGATTGGTTAGGAAAAGGGGAAAGAGATCGGATGAACAGGATCGATGCAACCAAGTATTTGCGGCAAATGAAATATCTGCCGGACATTATTCCTTTGAGCAATATTTTGCTGATTATTACAATTACTTTGTGGATTCCGTTGCTTACGATTTATGATTCTTTTGGGCAGCCATCGTTTGCAAAAACACCTGAAATAAAATATGCTCATTATGAGCCTTCCTATGCAGCACGTGTACTAATAAAAAAAACGGGGAAAATTTATATTGGCCGAGAAGTAGAAGATTTATCAAAAATGCAAGATTTAATCGCGGATAAGATGGATGAATTGCAATCAAAAAAAGTACAAGTTTTTGCAGATGCAGAAGTATCTTGGGGAAAAATCATAGACGTGCTGCAAGCTTCTAAGAAAGCAGGGGTAAAAGTGGTTGGATTCATGATGGAAGGGGAGTACAGCGTTTTGCACTATTGGGAGACAAAGAACCGCTATCATGAGAAGGGGTTGAAATATCCCGCGGTTGACAGATAGGTTTTAAATGATTTTTTTTGTAGGGGCGGTTCGGGAACCGCCCATCTTGAATTAATGAGAAATGAAATTTAATCCCGAGATCCATCACCGAAGGTCAATTCGTCTGAAAGGATATGATTATTCCCGGCACGGAGTTTATTTTGTGACGATGTGTTCTTGGGAGCGAGAATCGATTTTCGGTGAATTGGTTAATGGGAAAATGCGTTTAAATGATTGGGGTTTAATAATTGAGGCTACATGGTGTTGGTTAGAAAAACAATATCCTTATTTAGAATTAGTGGATCATGTGATCATGCCGAATCATTTGCATGGATTGGTGTTGATTGATCGAATTAAGGGCGGTTCCCGAACCGCCCCTACACGAAGAATAAAGCCATTGGGGCGAATTCTGGGGGCATTCAAAACCCGTTCAACCAAGTTGGTGAACGAATTTCGCCAGGCACCTGGAACAGTTATCTGGCAACGCAATTACTATGAACGAATTATTCGTAATGAATCTGAATTAGATCGTATCGGTGAATATATTGTTTCCAATCCTGCAAATTGGCATGATGATGAAAATAATCCAGACAATATTGATTTTTGATGTAGGGGCGACCGGCGGTCGCCCTTGATGCCTGGATGATAGTTATTTCCGTCCGCCCAGTTCCGCGATGATATCCAGTACCCTTTGGTGAATGTTGCCGTTGCTGGCCAGGATGCCGCGGTTGGCGGCCAGGGTCTTGCCAACGGAAAAATCCAGTTTTTTCCCGTCAATGTCGCTGACCCGGCCCCCGGCCTCTTCGACGATCACGCTGCCGGCGGCGTGATCCCAGATCTTCTCGCGGTAGTCGGGACTGGCTGGATGGGGTATGCGCAGGTAGATCTCGGCAGCGCCCGCTGCCACGATGCCGTACTTGACCTGGCTGTCCATCTGCTCGGGAGGACTGGATATATTCAGCCGCCGCGAAATCTCGAGCTGGGTATCCTTATCGCTGTGTGCGGACTCGTAGCTTTCCACGAATTTCATCTGTTGCGGATCCGTTCTGGCTGATGTGCGGATGGATTCAGCACGGCCGCCCCGGTGAGAAATTCTCCAGCACCCATGGCCGGGAATGGCCCAGAAAAGGGTGCCGCCGGAAACGGAGTGCAGTTTTGGGCAGCCCAGGATACCCAGACTGACCCGACCTTTATGGATCAGCGCCAGGGCAATGGCGAATTGTTCGCCGCGCAGGAATCCCTTGGTTCCGTCAATGGGGTCCAGAGTCCAAAACGTTTCATTGGCTTCGGCTCTGCCCAGGTCGATGAAGTTGTATACTTCTTTTTCTTCAATGTGCGAATCGTTTTTTTTCAGGTAATGGGAGATTTTGCTGAATAGTTCACGGTTTTCCGGTTTGCGGAGGGCCAGCGAATCCTCTTCACCGACGATGGGCAGGCTGGGAAAATGGCTGCTCAAGGTTTTGCAGATCAAGGCCTGGACGGCAAAGTCGGCAATGGTCACCGGGCTGCGGTCGGTCTTGGTCAGGGTATCGCGTCCGGTCATTTCAGATTGGATGGCCCCGGCCATGACCATGGCGTCGCTGACCGACCGCAAGGCTATTTCTTTTTCTTTCTGCAACATGAGTGTTCCTCTATTTGGTTTTTTCCGGGAATGAAGGCTAAACGATTAACAGCGGTCGTAATCGTCCTGAAAACGGGTGATGTCGTCTTCACCGAGATAGGTTCCGGTTTGAACTTCGATGAAAACCAGGTTTTCCCGGCCCGGATTTTCAATACGGTGCTTGGCTTTTTCCGGAATGAAGACCGCTTGCCTGGGTACGAGGTTGAATGTCTGTTCGTCCAGGGTAAACAAGGCCTGTCCCTGGACGATCACCCAGTTTTCAGCCCGGCGCTCATGGCTTTGCAGGGAGAGCCTTTTTCCGGGCTTGACCATGATGCGTTTGATCTTCAATTGCGCTGCTTCGAAAAGAATCTCGAACCAGCCCCAGGGTCGCTCTTCTTTATAATTCATAAATTGTATTCCTTTTTGACTACGGCCAAATCGGCGTCGACCATCATTTTGATCAGATCAGCGAATTTTACCTTCGGTTCCCAGCCCAGTATTTTTTTTGCCTTGCTGTAGTCGCCGCTGAGCAGGTCGACTTCGGCCGGCCGGATGAATTTTTTGTCCATAACTACAAAATCCCTATAATCGAGGCCGACATGGGAAAATGCGATTTGGACCAATTCCTTGACCGAATGGGTTTCACCGCTGGCGATGACAAAATCATCCGCTTCATCCTGCTGCAACATCATCCACATGGCCTTCACGTAATCCAGAGCATAGCCCCAGTCCCTTTTGGCGTCCAGATTGCCCATGCGCAGTTCCTTGCTCAATCCCAGCTTGATCTTGGCCGCATTGTAAGTGACTTTGCGGGTGACAAACTCAATGCCGCGGCGCGGCGATTCGTGGTTGAATAGAATGCCCGATGCAGCAAACAGGTCGTAGCTTTCCCGGTAGTTGACCGTGATCCAATGGCCGTAGACCTTGGCTACGCCGTAAGGGCTGCGTGGATGGAACGAGGTCAGTTCCGTCTGCGGGATCTCTTTCACCTTGCCGAACATTTCCGATGAAGAGGCCTGGTAGAAACGGATGCGCGGATTGACGGCGCGGATGGCTTCCAGCATGCGCGTAACACCGATGGCCGTGAATTCAGCCGTCAGCACCGGCTGGTCCCATGAGGTGGGAACAAAGCTCATCGCAGCCAGATTATAGACTTCTTTAGGCTGGACCTCTTCGATGATCTTGCTGATGGAATACTGGTCCAGTAGATCGGCCTGCCTGATATGGATGCGGTCCTTGATATGTTCGATACGGTCAAATTTTTCCATGCTGGAACGTCGGACCATGCCATATACATCATAACCTTTTTCAAGCAGGAAATCGGCCAAATAGGAACCATCCTGCCCGGTAATGCCTGTAATCAATACTTTTTTGGCCATTTATGCTCCTTATCCAGCGCAGCTGGGTTAAAAAAGCCATTTTAGCCGAATTGCACCTGAGTGTCAAATTAAGACCGCCATGCGGATTTTGCCGCTGCCAGGCTGATTCTGCCGGGAATTTGTAAAGTGCCGCTAAAAGTTTTATAATTAATTGATAAACAGCATCACTCGATGCCTCGCCGAGCCTCGGCATAGTGATGCTGCAATCGGAGCAAGCAGATGAAACTGGATGACTATATTGAAATATTGCTGATCAAGGTGAAGTTATCGCGAAAAAAAATGGACAACCAGCTTCTGCACTGGCTGTTGGAATTAAGGACCCTGCGCGGACAGGTCCGGCATCTTGAAGAGGAAAACAAACGCTTGAAGATAGATTATGAAAAATATCTGCGCCAAAGCCGGCGCCGCTAGTTTAAAATTATTTTCCCGCTTACAGTAACTTTTTTAATTCGTCTTTCAGCATCGGCACGATGACAAACAAGTCGCCGACAATGCCGTAGTCGGCTTTCTTGAAGATGGGCGCCTCCGGGTCTTTGTTGATGGCGACGATGATTTTTGATGTTTTCATGCCCACAAAATGCTGAATGGCTCCCGATATCCCGCAGGCGATATACAGCTTGGGATTGACGACTTTTCCGGTTTGACCGACTTGCATGTCGGCCGAAGCGTATTCCGCGTCAACCGCCGCGCGCGAAGCGCCGACCCCGGCTTTGAGCACGGCGGCCAGGTCTTCCAGGATGGCGAAATTCTCCTTGTTTTTCATGGCGCGGCCGCCAGAAACAATGGCTTCGGCCTCGGTCAAATCGACTTTTTTGGCCGTGCTTTTCACCACCTGTGCGATTTTTGTTTTCTCAGCGGCCGCGTCGAGCTGGAAGGATTTGATTTCGGGTTGAGCATCGGCTGCGGATTCCTCCACGGCGATGACATTGGGCCTGATGGTGAACAAGGCTGTCTCGTCGTCAACCTGGTATTCGGCCAGCAGCTTCCCCGAATACACCGGTTTGACGGCTTTGCGGGCGCCCAGATCAACGGCCAGGCAGTCGTTGACCAGGCTGGCCTTGGCCTTGGCGGCCAGGCGCGGAAACAGGTCTTTGCCCCGGGCGGAAAAAATGCCGCAAAACGCCGTTAATTTGAATGCGCTGATGATAGCGGCCAGGGTTTGGGCATAGCGGTCCGGTTGGTAGGTGAGATCGGCTCCCTGAACCTGGATGACGGTCTGGATTCCCCGCAGTTCGGGCAAATACGGTTGCAGATCGGTGCAGAAAATTACGGCATGGACATTCTGGCCGCTTTTTCTGGCCAGGCTGAGCAGTTCGCGGTTTGATTTCTTGAAAACGCCTTCTTTTAATTCGATGTATAATCCGATGTTGGCCATGATTGTCTCCTAAATTACCTTGGCTTCTTCGCGCAGCAGCCGGACCAATTCCCTGACCGCGTCGGCCGCTTCGCCGGGGATAATCCGCCCCTGGGGTTTTTCTGCCGGAGCCGAGAGCTTGAGCAGATGGATCTTGTTCTGGCTTTCGTTGATGCCGATTTCATCGAGAGTAATTTTCTTTATTTCAATTTTCTTCGCTTTCATGATGCCCATCATTGAAGCGTAGCGGGGAGTGTTCAATCCTTTGGCGGCCGCGACCACGCAGGGGACGGACATTTCGATCATTTCCTTGGCCCCTTCATCAATTTCCCTCTGGACTTTCACCAGCTGGCCTTCTACGGTGAAGGCGGTGACGTTGGTGGCGGCCGGAACGCCCAGATTTTCAGCCAGCAGGATGTGGATCTGATAGGAGTCATTGTCTATGGCTTGCTTGCCGGTGAATATAACACCATACTCGCTGTCGGCTTTGATGGTTTCGGCCAGGGCCCGGGCTGTATTCTGGTCGTCCAGATAGCCATTGCTTTCGATATGGATTGCCTGGTCGGCGCCCATGGCCAAGGCCGTGCGCAGGGCGTTGTGCACCCGTTCCGGGCCCAGGCATACGGCGGTTACCGTGGACCCGGGAATTTTTTCCTTCAGTTTCAGCGCTTCCTCGATGGCGTATTCGTCATAGGGGCTGACGATCCATTTGATGGCAGCCTCGTTGATGGATTTACCGTCCTTGACCAGAATACTGGCCTCGGTATCGGGAACTTGCTTGAGGCAAACGTATATATTCATCGCGACCTCCTGACCCAGCAGAGCTGGATAAGAGCCTTAGATAACAAATTTTCTTTTTTGAAAGCGCAAAAAATTTATTATAAGGCTCTTATATGAAAAAGCAGCTTTTCTATAGAAATCTTGCCTGGAAAAGCATATTTATAGCGCAAAATTGACGAAAAGTCAACTTTCCCGCTCCATAACTAACAGCCGGATGCTTTGACTGTTCCCGGCAAGCTGCTTACAACTTTGGTTCTTTGCTGGTGATATGGATTTTAACCAGGGCCAATGACCCCGAATAAAGATTCTGGTTTTTGTCTACTTCCAATAGCTCCCGCCAGAGGTCCGGCAAGTTGTTCATGATAAATTCTCCGTTGATCCCGCTGCTGCATTCCTTGTCACCGGCTTTGAGCATGATGCCTGCCAGCCTCGGTTCGCCTTCATCATGAAAGCCGTTCTGGTTGCTATCCTGGTAGACAAATCCTTGCAACCGGCGACAGGGAACAAGGGCATAGGTCAACTCCCGGCGCTGGGTACGGTTGGTCAGTTGTGTAGGCGGGGAGATCAGTACCAGGTCTTCCGGGATAGAGCGGAAATCGATCTGCACGGCCACATTCTCCTGGCCGGCCGGGACAGTGAACCTGCCCTCGGCATTGCTGCGGAAGATGCGGCCGCGATTGTCCTTGAAGCGGATGGCGGCGATGCCGGTCTCGCCGGTATCCTTGCGGCCGTTGAGGTTGAGGTCGGCAAAGACCAATCCGGGTATCAGGTCCTGGGGAAGCAATTGCAGCCTTTTGGTCTGGGCAAAGTTTTCGCAATACTCCCCCGAAGCCGAGTCGGGGCCAAAGGGCTGGTATCCGGTGTAGCCCCTGACCCAGATATTGCCCTGCAAACAATTTTCCGTGAATTCTCGCGGAATGAGCACTTGGTAGGTATATTGCAAATAAGAATCCTTCTCCAGGTTCTGGTAGCCCCAGGAAAAAGGCTTGAACAAGTTCAGATCGGGTGGCAATTCTGTCCCGGCAAAAACCAGGCTGGGTGTGAAATCAGCCTTGATGAACAGGGAGGGGAGGTCGCCGGCGCTGGCCAAGCCGTTCGGACAGCGATTTTCCACGCGCACGTTGAAATTCAGTAGGTCGCCCGGTTCGGGATATTCCCGGGGGGATTCCTTGACCAGCCAGTATTCGGCAGCCGGCAGCGCGTCATAGTCTTCGCTCCAGTTCATACCCCATTCGCTTTCTAGAAGATAAGTGAAATAATCCAGTGTGCGCTTGAATTGAAAATCGGCATTGTCTTTGGTGGCCATAAGATAAATAAGGACCTGCCAGGGTTCGTAATGGTACACCTGGCCGCGGTTCATGGTTTCCATGCGGGAGCTGAGGGGCAAGTCGGTTTCATGGTCCCAAATATCGGCCAGTTTCTTCAGAGCCTTGACTGTGTCCAGTCCCAAGATCTTGCGGGCGAGGACCTGGGCTGCAATCTCGGCAAAATCATCGGCGCGGACCGAGAGGAACTGGCGGAGTTCTTTTTCAAAAAAGAGTTGCAGTTTTTGCGGAGCCAGTGAAAGAAAGAGCATGTCCTGGGCTTTCAATACAGTGGTTTCTTTATCCAGAATCTGTTGCCAAGAAATATCGGGAAGCGCGTATTGCAGCTTGGCGACCGTCATTTTATCGGCTTTTTCCCGGTCGGGCAGCACGACCAATTCTCCGGCTTCATTCTTTTTGAAGGCCGTGAATGTGGTGGGGATGAATCCGACCGTCTTGAATTGGCTGACCAGCTTGTTTTGCATTTTTTTGACGGTCTCCAGGCGTATGCGATTCTGGCCGGGATTTTCCAGGAAGATTTTTTCGGCGACCAGTTTGTTGGCCAGGACGTCTGTGGAAAAAACATTCTTGCTGTCCAATGGCTCGAGGTTCATGTCCGTCGGATTGGCGCCCTTGACTGCCAGCTTTGCCGTCGACAGGAAAACATCTCCCTGCCAGTCCAGGCCCGCATGGCTTGCCAACAGCAGACGAACGTATTTTTTGCCGGAATGGTCCAGACTGCGACCTTGTTCGCGCAGGACACGCTCTGTGCTTGCATTCAGATCCTTGCCGAGTTGCTGCAGTGAGAATGAAAGCAATCCGATCTGCGCGGTGTCGGTTTCATATTGCGTGGCATATACTTTGCTATAAGTCACCGGGAGCAGGTTCTCCGTCGCTGGGGCGGTGTGCGGGGACTGCACCATGGCCGTCTCGCTGAATACGGGGGCCATGTCATCGTAGGACTTGATGAACGTCAGCAGGGGCAGCATTTCCTGGGTGAAGGGATAATTCTTGATCAGGTTCAACGGCGGTCTTTGCACCTGCAGATTCGTTTTTTTCAGGAACAGGCCGGTTTCCTCGATGGTGCGGTACAGGGTCGTGGCGAACAGGTCTTTTTCAGCCGGCATCTGACTCTCGAAGGCCAGGATCAGCGGTGCCAGACTTTCCAGATCGATCTTCTGTTTGAAATCGGCCTGGGGTTCGGCGAACAGCCCGATGTCGCCCGAGTAGAATTTGCTTTTCATTTCCGCAAATAATGTTTTGGAAATGGTTCCGCCGGCCTTGAAATCCGCATATACGGCCATGGCGTAAGCGGGCAGATTGGCGGGAGTGCATTTGCCATCCCGGAAAAGCTGTTCGAAGGCACTGATTTTTTTCGCCGCCCGTTCGGCCTCGCCATTCTCCTTTAGGGCCAGGATGAACAGGAACTCCTCGCGCAAGTTCAGGTTGTCGAATTTTTCATTGTCCAGGGAGGTCAATTCCCTCCGGAGTTGCGGACCGAGCATCGCGGCTTCCTTCCAGCCGGCCTTGCCCAGCTCCGTTAGGGAAAAGTACAGTGACGCCAGGTCATACAAGTCCGCTTTTTCTTTTTGACGAACGGCTCGGCCGTCGGCGAATTTCCAGCTCTTGGGCAGACTGGGGACATGGGGGGCCATGAACTCCAATTTTTTGGTGATCAGATCATTCAACATGTCTTTACTTTTTGCTTTTTCTTCCCGGGCCGCGGCCTTGTTCAAGGCCAGCAGCTCGAATGCCACCTGGGCGGGGGTCATGCTGCGTATGGTGTTTTTTTCTTTCCAACGGCCGGTTTCCTTTTGGGGATAATCGCCGGCGTAGGACAACCACAAACTGCCGTTGGGCAGCGTCAGACCCAAACCGGATCGGAAATACAACTCCTCGACATTGGACAGGGCGTAGTTCTTCAGCCTTTCCCGGACAAAATCGGGCAGGCTGCCCTTTTCAAAACCGATGTTCTCCCACAGGTGCAGGGCGGCATAGGAGGCAAACATGGCTTTTTCAGTATGGAAATACGGTTCGATATACGCCATCGCCAGTTCGGGATACTGGACAAAGCCCATGGGCCGTTCATCGATGATCAGGCAGCACCCTCCGGCCTCGCGGCGCAGGATGATGCAGCAGGTCGTTTTTTCTGATTCGCTGCGCCTGCCGTCCAGCGCCGTGCCCCAGGCTTGGGCTTGGTTGCAATAGCGCCCGGGATCGGCGTCGGCCGGAGCGATCAGGCTGTAGACCAGGATATGGGATGAGCCGGACGCCATGTTGCCGATCTTCCAGGTCAGGACGGTCGTACCGCTGGGATCGGCGATGGCTTTTCCGTCCAGGGCAGAAGAACCGCTGACGTACTGCAGCGGGGCCGGGAGGACATCCTCGATCTCGACATCGTCGATGCTGCCTTCGCCGCTGTTGCGCACTTCGATCTCAAAACGGAATATCCCCCCAGGCTGCTGGGCGGGCGGGCAGGTCTTCTTGATTTCCAGGCGCGGTTCGCCCGTGAACGGGCAATTGACTGTGACGAGCCGGAGGTTGTTTTGACCGTCGCATTCGCAGATTTCGTTGTTTTCGTCGATGACCAGTCGGAATTCGTGGTCCCGGGCCACCGGGTAGGCGGCACTGGTGAATGTCAGTGTGACCGTCGCTCCGGCCGCGATAGAAACCCGCTGTTCATAAATCAAGCTCGGTACATTGTCGTAGATGCGGATCAAGACATTGTCGGCAACGCTGTTGCCGGAGTTGGACACCAGCAGGTTCCAGGTGATGGCGCCGGCAGGATCGCACTGCCAGAAAACATCGGAAAAAGCGAGATCGAGACAAGCGAGGTCAAGGTTGGCGCAGTGGGCATTGTCCGTACCATCCCACTCGCAGATGCGCTGGTCATAATCGGCTTCGATACGCACGGAAAGCCGGCAGCCGGGCGTAAGAGAGCAGATGTTGCCGATTATTTCATGAGCCTGCACACTGAAGCTCTGGCTGCCGCCCGCGGCGTCGATGTTCACCCCGGAAAAAATCTGAGTCCATTGGTCAAGGACCTTGCCGTGGCAGTCGCTTTCACTATAGAGGGTGAAACGCATGCCGATGGCATCGGTCAAGGCTGGTCCGCAGCCATTATTAACCAGGCTAACGGTGCCGCCGACCGTTATGCTCCCGTCGTTGCTGCAAGCCACATTCAGGTTTTCTCCCCCCACTTCGATATCAGGGATGGCCAGGGGCAGGATGCTGGCGTTGGTATTGTTGCCGCCGTCAAGTTCACAAATGGCGTTATCCGGGTCTATGCTGGCCGAGAAGTTGCATGTGCAGCCGGTGATGCCGGTGCTGAAGGCGAAAAATACGTCGCGGTTCTCGCCGGCAG
Organism: Candidatus Aminicenantota bacterium; assembly: GCA_963770755.1. Taxonomy (GTDB): domain Bacteria; phylum Acidobacteriota; class Aminicenantia; order UBA2199; family UBA2199; genus UBA2199. Next base: position 338,555 of record CAVYQZ010000006.1, read on the forward strand.
CCAGATCGACGGTCTGATCCGAAAAATTCAGTCCGCAGTCGGAAATCAGCCGCACCACCACGCTGTTGGCGGCCGCACAGCCGTTGTTGGCTACCGAAACGGTAGTGCCGGTCAGGCTGCCGTCACTCAAGCAGATGATGGTGTTGGCCACGGCCGTAATGGTCAGATCGGGGAAAACAAGGTTATAAGTGCCGCTATGGGTGTTGTTGCTGTGGGTGCATTCGCAGATGTCGCCCTGGGAGTCCACGGTCACGGTGATGGCAGGGAAGCTGCAGACATAAGGAGTGGCGGGGAACGAGCGGGTCCAGTTGAAGGTGACCGTATCATTGACGCCCACAGCCAGGGGCAGCGTACCGCCCAGGTCGGCCTGGTACCAGAGTTCAGAAGTCCATCCCTGGCCATCGTTCACCAGTATCCTGAAATCGCTGTTGATGGCATTGCCGCCGGTGTTGGCCACGGTCACCGCCATGGTGCCGGTTATGGTGCCGTCGCTGCTGCAAACCGCCGCGGCGGTGACGGATACCGCCTGCAGATCGAATACCGTGATCGTGCCGGTATTGGTATTATCGCCGCTGTTGCTCTCACAAACCTGGTTGGTGGGATCCAACGCGCCGCTGAAATTAATGGTAGTGGGATTGCAGTCCACGGTCCAGTTACTAAACACAACGGTCTGTTGGGTGCCGTTATTCAAGGGCAACGTGCCGCCGATGGCGGTGAAGTTCTGGTCCACGCTGTGGCCGTCGTTGTCGGCCAGGCGCACGATAAAATCATTACTGATGGCCGAAGATCCGTTGTTCCCGATGACCAGGCTGACCTGGAAGGTATCGTCGGCAGTGCACGATGGGCTGATGGATACCAGGTTCAGGTTCGGCCTGTTAAATGTGTTATCGGCGCTATTGTCCGCGCTTGAGAGCTCGCAGATGGCCGCAGCGGGATCGATCGAAGCGGTGAATATCAGCGCCGCGGGGCTGCCGTCTGCCGGCCATGGGGCATAGGTCAGGGTCTGTGAGGCGCCGGCGGCCAGGGTAACGGTCTGGTCCGCGGTCTGTCCGTCGTTGTCACTGAGCCGGACCACGGCGTTGGTGGCAGTGTCGCAGCCATTGTTGTTTACCACCACGGCCACTGAATAGGTGCCATCACTTGTGCAAACAGGGGTGACAGACGTAATCCGCAGATTGGGATAAGTCATGTTATAACTGCTGGTCACGGCGTTGCTGGCATTGCTGCATTCGCAAATCACGCTGGTAGTATCCAAGGTGACGGTAATGGTGGGAAAGCTGCAGGTATAAGGTGCGGTGGTAAAACCACGGGTCCAGGGGATGGTGACAGTGGCATTGCCGCCGGCAACGAGAGGCAGTGTCCCGCCCAGAGTGGCGTTATACCAAGGCGTCACAGTCCACCCCTGGCCATCGGTCACGGTGATACGGAAATCGCTGGTCACGGGACCATTTCCTGCGTTGCTGACTTGCACGGAAATAGTGCCGCTGATACTGCCATCATTGGCACATGATGTGGAGGGAGTGATGGTGGAGATCGCCAGGTTGGGGAGAGTATTGTTATAGGTATAGGTTAAACTGTTGTCCGCAGCGCATTCACAGTTGGTGTTGGTTGAGTCTACGGTGGCAGTGAAATTGATGGTGGCGGGAGAACAACTGGAGACCCAGTTGGTAAAATCAATATTTGTACTGGCACCGGCATTCAGGCTGTTGACGTTGATGTTTGCGGAATGGCCCTGGTCATCAACCAGATGGAGAACAAATAGGGCGGTACTATTGGCGCAGCCGACGTTACTGATATTTACCCGCACCCGCAAACGACCATCGGCGGTGCAGGTCGGCGTGATGGAGTTCACTTTCAGGTCCGGTAGCGGAGGAGTGTAACTTAGGGTAGAGGTATTGTTGGCTTCGTTGCATTCGCAGACGGCCGTAGTGCTGTCCACTATTGCATCCAGTGTATAGGGGGTGCAACCATGACAATTGATGGCCCAGCCCGAGGTGGCAATCGTCACGGTGACCGAGGCGCCGGCAGCTAACACGCCGGTGCTGCCCGTTCCGGTCCAGGTGCCGTCGGTGACGCTGACGGTAAAACCGGTCAAGGTGGGGGTCGTACCCTGGTTCTGCACGGTCACGCTCAGCGAAGCGCTGAAAACCCCATCCCCGGTGGTACAGGCAATGCCGGGAGTAATGGCGGTGATGTGAAGGTCAGGCATTTGCAGCGTGGTGACGGGAGCTGAAGATCCTGGGCTGTGGGTACAATCATAGGTGAAGGTGTTGGGATTGTCATCCATGGCGTCCCCGGTGGTCCCGCAGGCCCATTGGGCGATCACGTTGTTCTGCCGGAGTGCGGCGGTGCAGTCAGCCTGGTTGGGTAAACCGTCGGGGTTCAGAGTAGTTTCCAATGTGAACGTGGCCGTGGCCCCGGGTCCCAAGTCGTTAAATTCCCAGCCCACCACCTGGGGATTGCCGCCAATGAGGGACGGAGTAATGGTTCCAGGCTGGTCTTCGGTAAAGCTCCCGGCATAATCCAGCCAGTTGCCCAGGGTATCGACCACCCGGATCACTTCGGCGTTGCCGGTGCCGTTGTTGGTGACGGTGATGGTCCAGGTCTGGTTGGCGCTGCAGTCGACCTGGCTGTTGACCGGGGTCTTGCTGACGGTGAGGGCGGGATACAGGGCAGTGATCTGCTGGCTGGCAGGTGTGTTGTACTGCGTGTCGTCGCAGCAGTCATAGTAATAGAGATTGAAATCCAGGTCGGTGGTGACGTAGCAGCTCGAGCGTACGGAAAAGGCTAGGATCACGGTGTCGTTGCCGCCCGCTGCCTGGATCAGATCACACAGGTTGCTGACCTTGCTTGACGTATTGTAAAAGATCAGCTGGTTGCCGATGACCGTGGGGTCAGGCGCCGGGTCGGTCAGTACGCCTCCGCAAGTGACCGCGGAACTACCGTCGATGTAGGTGAGGCCGGCGGGCAGGGTGATCACCAGGTCGACGTTGCTGGCGTCGGTGGGGCCGGGATTGCTGATGGTGACGGTCAGCTCGGTGGCGTCATCGCAAGAGTTCAGGCTGAGCGGATTGACCGCGATGTTCAAGAAACCGACCGACGGCTGCCGGGTTTCGGTGCGCACGCGTGACGACCGAACGCTGGCTGAGACAGAGGCCGTTGTCCGGCGGGATCGACCCGGGCTTGGTAATCGGAATTGCCGTCGGCGGCGCCGCAGCCCCACCAGGCGCGCACGGTGTTGTCCAGGTTCGGACTGCAGGGCGACGAATCGGATGTGGCGCGCAGGGTCAGGGTGACAGTGTCGCCATGGTTCACGTTGCGCAATTCCCAGGTCACAATCTGGCCCGTGTTGGTGCCGTTGTCGGAAGTATAGGGCGGGTCGCCGACCGAGGAGTCGTATGTGTATGCCGCGTCCAGGGTGTCCTCCACCCAGATGATCGGCAGGGTGTAGCCGCTGGTGTTGCTCACGGTGATGGTCCATTCGATCAATTGGCCACAGTCGATGGGCTCATTGGCCCGGGTCTTGGTGACCGTGACCTGCGGCGCCCGGAAGGCCACGGTAAATATACTGTCGGCATTGGTGAACACCTGGCCGCAGGGGTTCTCATATTGGGTGGACAGGGTGATATTGCCGCCGTTGAAGGGACATTCGGCGGCCAGGTTGTATTCGATCTTCGAACACGTCTCCCGGGTTTGCGGTGGCCAGTCCGGCGATTTGCGGTGCTGGTCCATTGCAGCGGCGAGGTGGTGGGGCTGGGATCGTAAGCGGCATTGGGGCCGTTCCAGGCGCCGCCGTTCAGGCGCCAGCGGGTGGTGCCGGAGACATAGGTCAACCCGGCCGGCAGCGTTTCGGTGACCTGCGAGATTGTAGCAGGTGGTCTGGCCGGCATTCTTCAGGGTGATCGTGCCGCCGGGGCTGGAACAGGCGTCGGCCGGGGTGGTGACCACGTTGGTGTTGAGCAGCAGCGGACGCGGGATGGCGACCGTGGAGCTGTCGCTGACCACGGTCTGGCACGTCGATGCCGCCGCAGCCCCAGGAACTGGAGACATTGTTGGTCAGGTTGTTGCAGTCGATCAGCAGTGGCCCGGAATGTGATCTCGCGGCGCTGGCCGGCGGTCATTTCCGCGATGGCGATGGTGCAGCCGTTAATGGGTGCTCGCCGGTGGTCCTGGTCGGCGGTGACCGTCACCCCGGTCATGTCGCTGACCACGGCGCTCGCATAATCGAGCCCGGCGCCCAGCACGTCGTCCAGCCAGACGTTGTAGGCCGAGCCGCTGCCGCGGTTGGTCAGGTAGATCTTCCATTCCACCGTGTTGGTGGTGGCGTAATAGACTTCGGGATTTTTCTCGATCAGCAGGTCGCCGTTGAGCAGCAAGGCCGGCGTCTCGGTGGCGTTGACGGAGCAGGTGTCGTCATAGGTGCCGTCATCGTTGCAGTTGTCGTCAAAGTAGGCGGTGGCCGACAGGTCGCCGCCGCCGCTGCAGCGTTTCTGCACGTCCAGCTGGATGACCGCCTGCTGCCCGGAAGCCGCTGAAGCCATCGGCGAAATACCAGACATAATCGTCTCCCGACATGGCCGGGGTGCAGGAGGTCGGCGCCACGTCGCCGCTGCACACGGTGGCGGCCGGGTTCGACCACGTAGTAATTCAAACCGGAGAGGACCAGCCGCACATCTTTGGGCGTTGCCGTCGCCGGAGGTCTGGGTCAGGGTCATGGTGATGGTCTGCGTCTGGCACTTGTCGATGATCTGTCCCAGGCCGCTGATCGCCAGCGACATGGCCGGGGGGTCCACGCTGACCGTGGTGGTTTCGTAGATGATGCCGTCGGGCAGGCACTCGGAGCCGCTTGCGAAATTCATGTCGAGTTGCGACCAGGAATAAAACGTGGCGCCGCTGCAGGCGCCGACCGTGTCTTCGGTTACGGTCAACCGGTAGGTAATGGTCAGCGTCCTGTTGCGGACCGAACCATACGTGCTGCAGTTGCTGAAATTGATGGTGATATTCCCGCCGGCGCCGGGGGTGGTGTCGGTCAATCCCGCCAGGGCGCAGGCGGTGATGATCGCCGTTGCCGCTCAGGTGTGACCTGCCAGGGAGCCGGGATCGTATTCCTGCTCATTGTCGGCATCTTCCCGGAAAATCAATTCTGATAGGTCCACCTCGTCCAGGGCGGCGTTGTCGGCAAAAGTATAGGTATTGGTATACTGGATGGTGTCGCAGCGGATGCCGGTGCCGGGAACCGCGGTCTTTTCCGAATCGACCAGCTCCTCGCACTCGATGGCCGTGGTCTGGGAGGCGGAGGCGCTCAAGGGGCAGCCGCAGCAATCGGTAGCGCTGGCCTGGATCGTATTGGTGAAGGTCGTAAAACAATAGGTTTCACATTGGGTCCGGTCAGGCACCTGGAGTAATGATGGTGTTCAGCGCTGAAAGGGGGGTATAGGTCCAGGTGATGGTCCAGCCGGTGCCGCCGCCGGGGACCGATGTGTCGCCGCCGGCCGGCATCGATTATCGTGAAACCGGCAGGCAGGGTGTCGATGACGGTAACCGGGCTGGTGGTGCCGCTGCCGCAACTGAGCGGCCCTGAATAGGCTGAAGTGATGACATAGGTGATCTGCGAGCCGATCTGCACGGCGGCCGGCGCGCCGGTTTTGCCCACCGAAAGGCTGGGCACACCGGCCGGTGAATTCAGCGTACTGAGCTGAACCGGCGGGAAAAAATCATTGTCACAATCGTCCTTATATACGGTCTGCCATATCAAGTTCCCGGAAGGAAAACTGGCGCCGCACCAGGCACTATAATTCAAACGAAAATTAAGATCATAGGTATTGCCGGGACCGGGCGCTGCCGTCAACGGATTGGTCAGTTCAAAGCGCTTGTCAATATTATTATAAATGGCACCGGCGCGATGATTGCGGACGGTCAGGCTGCCGAAATCGACGTACAGCCACACATCATGGGCCCTGCCGTCGCCGCTGTTGGTTATGGTGAAGGAAACATCCGCATAATCCTCGCAATACGTAAAGGTGACGTTGGGGGGGGCATATTGAATGAGCGGCGTTTTGACGATGCGCTCGCACCGAGGCGGTGGCCGTGGAGGGCGGGACGGTGTCGGCCGTGTTGTAGCAGTCGCTCACCAGGTCGCAGCCCCAGCGCGCGTCGGCATTGTTCTCCAGCATTTCGCAGGCAGTGACGGTGGCCGTGACGTCGATGGTGATCTTCTCGCCGGGATCCATGGAGGCAAAGCCGGGGATTTCGCTGGCGCCCCAGGTCGTGGTCTGGCCGCCGTTGACACCGACCGGGGCTAGATGAGACATATGCCAGGCCGGCGCCCAGCACATCGGTCACGAGCCACGTTTTTAATGGTGCCGAAACCGGTATTCTCGACGGTCAATGTCCAGGTGACGTCCTGGCCGATCTCTTGGGGGATGACGTTGGGCGTTTTCTTGATGGTTACGCCGCCGGGCAGGACCTGGATGCTCAGGGCGCCGGTTTCGTCGAACATGGGTGTGCCGCCGATCTCGTAGTCGATGCGCACGTTCAGGGAACCCGATACCGCCGCGCAATCGGTGGCCAGGTCAAAGGCGACGTTCAACGTCTCGCCGTTGGCGAGGGTGAAAGGACTGCCCGGACAGACCGCATCGATATCCCAGATCAGATCCGTGCCTGAAAGGTTTGGGTTCATTGTGCAGAACGCGCCCCCGCCGTTCACATTGATAGAGGCGGTGCTGCTGACATATGAAAAACCGGTCAGATTGCCCAGCTTTGCCGTGACGATCATGGCGGTCAGCGGGCTGCCGGAATTGTTCAAAACGCTGATGGTGTACGTCTTGGTTTCGCACTGGTTGATGGTGCTGTCACCGCTGACGTTGGTGTTCTGCGCCGGCAGAAACGCGGCCAGCAGCATGAGGAGCAGGATCAGAGCCGGTTGCAGGATGCGATTTTTTTTGGCGTTCATTTTACTTCTCCCCTTGTACGGTGATGACAATGCCGCTGAACGGCAAGGGAATATCCAGCGTGGTTTGCCGGGCGGCAGGGTCACTTCGCGGCGAACGGTTTGGCCGTTGTAGGTGATGGCAAGGATGTGCTTTCCTGGCGGCAGCTTGGAAAAGACGAATGAGCCGTCTTTGCCGGTCTGTTTGCAGGCTGTCGTCGAAAAGGACCATGAATTCGGTCAACAGCGGCTCTCCGTCATCGAAAACCTGGTTGCGGACCTTGTCAAAAAATACGCGGCCTTGCAGGCGGCAGGTCGGTGTTTCGTCATCGCCCTGGAAAGTGACGGCGAAATCAACGGTGTCGGTCAGGCCGTCAAAAAGGGTGACCGCCTTGGTAGTAGGGAAAACCACACGGTATTTTACTGGCAGCGTGGCCCGGTTGAGGCCCAGGGCGTAATCGCCGGGGAACAAACTCTGGAAGGAATAGCGGCCGTTGGTGTCGGTCAGCGAGCGCTGACCGTTGGAGAGGCGAACTTCGATTCCGCTCAAGGGAGTATCGGCCGTTGAGTAGAACTCATTTCCGTCCCGGTCCAGGAAAACGCTGCCTTCCACGGCGCTGTAAAAAACAATGGTTGCGGAAGAGATGTTGACAAATTCCTCAGCTTCCAGTTGCAGGTTCTGCCCCGACTGGTCCTGGGCATTGAAAATCGCGCGGTTGACGTTGCGGCCGCGGCGGACGTCGGCGCCGATAACCACCTGGAAACTCAGGATGGATGTCTGGCCCGGACGGATGGCGGGGATCTGCCAGTCCAAGCGGCTGCGGCTCCGGGGATCAGCCAGTTTCATGCCGTCGCACTCGCTTGATCCGGGGACATATTCAAAGCCCTGGGGCAGGGTGTCTTCCAGCCGGGGTGCGAGCAGGTATGACGGCGAATGGTTTTCCATGAGCAGGCGGAAACGGATGATCCGGCCCACTTCGCTTTGCGGGGTGCTTGCCTTTTTACTGAAGCGCACCTGCGAGGTGACGATGGGTTCGCTGACCACCGTGGTGTTCACTGTATTGGACAATAGCGTCTCGGCCAGGACAATGCTTTCCAGGCTGGCGCTGTTGGCGAGGTGCGTACCGGCGACCACGTCACTGCGAATTCGCGCCTGGAAGGAGACACTGGTCTCATTGCTTGCGGGAATGTCGCCGCTCCAGCGCAACGTGTTTCCCTGTTGCTGGAAAGCGAGGCCGCTTTGCTGGGAAATGAATTCCAGCTCTTCGGCCAGCGTATCTTCCAGGCTGGCGGCCGGAATGGGTTGCGTTGCCAGGTTGGTGATAGTGATCTTGTAATCCAACAGTTCTCCCGGGCGGGCCTGGCTGCGACTGACGGTTTTTATTAAATCAGGACTGAATCCCGCAATTTTCACGACCGCTTGATTCGAAGGCAGGAATTCCGACAGCAGGGAATGCTGGAAATAAGCCTGATTGCGGATCTCTCCCGGGGGACAGCTATCAGCGATCTTCAGTTTGACATGGATATTTATTTGGCCGCCCGCCTCGAGCTCGGTGAAAAAACCAGGAGATTTTCTTCCCCGAACGTACGGCTTTCGGGGAAGCGTCGTCATCCAGGTAAAGCAGGCCGGCGGGCAGTTCATCGAACAAAGCGATATCGAGGAAAATGTTTTCCGAATTGTTCTTCAGCAACAGCATCATATCGATCTCTTGGCCGGGATAGGCTTGGGCCGGGGAAAATGATTTTTCCAAAAAACCGGGAATGAACGGCTTTGACTTCGACGGTGACTGTCGCTGTATGGGTGATTCCTCCGCCAATAGCGGTGATGGTCAGCGGATAATTTCCCGGGGCTGTTTGCGATTCGGTTGTAATCGTCAGTACGCGATTGCGATCCGGGATTCAATGGATTGGGCTGGAAAGAATGGCTGAGGCCGGCCGGGGCCCCGCTGAGGCTGAGTGTAAGGGGTTGATTGAACCCGTTGCTGCTTTCGGCCAGGACCTGGAATTGGAGCGTGCCGCCGGCCGGAGTGCTCTGGGAGGACGGGGCGGCAGTCAGGATGAAATCGGGGCAGGGCCGGACCGGCAAAGGAATGTCAAAAACAGTTCCCGGAGAAGTTTCTTCCGCTTTGAACAGCGCCAGGTCATTGCCGTTGAAGACCAGATGGATGGTATGGGAATAGGCGGCATCCTTGGAAATGAAGCGGACGTGTGCCACCGGTGCTGCGCTGTTGTTCCCGGTCAGCCAGAGATCGACAATAACATCATTATAGTCATAGTCGCCGGCATCTTCGAAGCCGAAGCGCACCCCCTCTCCCGATGGTGTGATCTGGACCTCATAACAATTGAAACTGGAATTGTCATCACGAACGACGAAACTATAGGGGTAAATGGACAGCGTGCTGCCGTCACAGTAAGTGGCGATGACCGGATTCTGACGTGCATCCACACCGTGAAGCAAAGCAGCCGCTGCCAGGGAAACGGCCAGCAAGATCCATATTTTTTTCAGGGAGGTTGTTTTCATGTTGTTCTCCTCTTCGCTTAATAAAGAACGACCAATTTAAAATAGCCGACCGTGGAGCGGTAATCGGCGTCGATGACCTGGCGATCCAGGTAATCGATAATCTCACATCCCAGTCCAAGGCGGATATGGCGTTGCACCAGATATCCGGCTTCGGCGGCCAATGTTTCCTTGCGATTTTCGATCGGCCCCCAAATGCGGAGCAGTTTGTAGTTGGCCAGGAATTCGAGTTTGCGTGAAAAAGTGATCTTGAGGCCCTGGACCGAGGCCAGGGAATTGCTTTTGATGCCGTCATAGGGGGGGTACAGTTCGAAATTGGTATCATAGCGCCACTGGGAATACAGCGAAAGCCATTGTTTGACCCGCCACAGCAGTCTGAAGTTCAGCTGCTCTTCTGATCTTTCCTGCAGGGAAAACGTGTCGCTGTCCCGGCCGATCTGCTTGTAGTAATTGAGGCTCAGGCTCATATCCTTCAGCGGCGAACCGAACAGGAAAAGGGACCATAGGCGGCGGCGTCCCTCGCGGCCGTTGTTCTGGTTCAATTGGAATTCATACCGGCCCATGGCCCGGAAGCGCGGGGTTTCGATGCCGCCTCCCAGTGAGACGATATTGTTTTCCATGGCCATATCGTCCCGGGTACTGACTTCGCGGCGGAAACGGGAGTCGATGAAGAAAATTTTGCTGATATGGCGGCGGATGCCCGCTTCGTAGATGTCGGCGTCGAGGATGCGATCGCCGTTTCTCTCGTCCAGAAGTTCCTTTTGATAACTCACAAAGACGCCTTCACTGCCGGTCAGGTACTCCAGCAAGAACGAAGCCGAGTGGCCGATGGTGTCGCGGACAAGATCGAGCCTGTCGTTGAAGGTCTGGCCGCTGTAGTCAACCTGAAAAAAAGCCGCACCCTTGGTCCCTTTCCACAGGCGTTGCCGCCCGCCCAGGAGGAAATCTTTGATCTCGGTATCCTTGACGGTCCGGGAATTGTCAAAATCGCTGTCGAGTTCGATTTTTGCCCAGGCCTTGGTTTTTTCTTTGTTCAAAAAAGTTGACAGGTAAAGCGTGCGGCTGAGCAGGTCATTGGCCAATATTTTTTTTTCGCCCCAGCCGCCGGATAACACCAGTTGTTTGCTCTCCCATTCCAGGAAGGCATGATATTCCCTTTCGTCGGCCGCCAGGCTGGCAAGGGAAAAGGGATACAACTCGGCGCCGATGTTGCGGGTAAACTGGAATGGAGAAAGAAAAATGTTTCTTTCGGCATAGGCCGGGAAAATCTGGTACAGGCCGTAGCCGTATTTCAACTGCTGGTTGGCAAAGAGCGGGAAATCGGCATTGATCGACCAGGCGTTGAAGAAAAGGCGGAGCTGCTTGGAAAAATTGAGGATGCCGCCTCCGAAAAATCCGTTCTGGTCTTTTTGCTGCGGTTCGGAACCCATGGAGAATTCTCCGAAAAAGGTCAGCGGCCGCGAATCGACGTTGACGCCGAGGGTGAAAATGCCGCGGCGGTTGTCCCAGGCTTTTCCCAGGCTCAAGCCGGCGTCGGCATCGGCGATATATGACAGATTGAACTTGATGAACTCCCAGGGCGCGGCAAAGACCCTGACGCCGAGAACATCGCGGGTAAAACGTCCGATCAGTGATTCGAACTGGTAGCTGACCCGCACCCAGACGGGATTACCCAGCGTGTCGAAGGCGAAGAGCGGACTGTTGAAAATAAGGGCGCCCCGGTCATAATCGATATAATAATCCCGGTTGCGGACCATGGGCAGGTGGCTGATCTCCAGGTTGGGGTTGCCGGCACTTTTGGTCACCAGCTGGACGTTTTCGCTGCCGCGCAGGATCGGCGATTCGTTCAGGTAATACGGGCCCACCCCGGCATCGGAGGGGAATTCTTCGATGCCGGCTTCGCCGCGGCTGACGCCGGCCAAAATTTCCAAGCCGGCATGTTTGCTCTTCTTGCCCACGATGCCGCCGCGAAAAGGGTGATAATATCGGGAAAACACCGAATCCAGGAATACGCCCAGTCTCTGGTCGCCCAGGGAAAGATATTCCCGTTCATTGCCCACGGTGATCAGGAAATCGAGCGCCGGTTCGGTGATGCGGTTTTCGGGATCGTAGTCCAGGTGACCGCTGATGGCGTATTCGCCGTGATTCATCGTGCCGTCGACCATGAACGAGGCCCTTTCCCGAGTCGAAAAATCGGCCGGCAATCCCAGGTCGCTGTAGCGGAAGCGGATCTCGTTGCCATGCACGCTCGCCCAGTTCAGGCGCAGCATGGCGATGCCCATTAGGTACAGCTTGTCCTTGACCGGCGGTTCGGTTTTTATTTCACTTTTTTGAAAACAGGAGATCGACAACGTCACGACGGTTAGGGCAAGGATAATTTTTTTCATCCGCATGCTCCCAGGGATAATTTAATTGCCACCATATAGAAAGATATTATAATATTTACAAACTTTAATTTCAAAAAAATGACGGATAAAAAAAATTACAAATGAATGAAAATCCCGCCGCCGATGCGCGTGTCGGTGATGCCGGAAAAACGGAGCAAGCGCAGGTCGACACGCAGGGAAACGATCGAGGAAAATAAAATATGCAAACCGCAGCCCATCATGGTATAGAAGCTATATTCGCTGAAGTGAAAGTCCAATTTTTCGAATCTGCCGCCGGCGCCCAGGAGAACAAAGGGCGCGAACTTGCCGAATTTGGGCCGGACTTTGACGGCCGCGCTCAGGTTGTTCAGCGCCAAATCGTCGAGCCGGTAACCTTCAATCTCAATCTTGATCGTGGGCACGATGATCCCGAAACCGGCTGAGACGCCATAGAAAAAACTTGCAGGCTGGCTGACGGAACCGGCGATGACGCCCACTTCCAGCGCCGACGCATTGGCTGCCAGCAGCAGGCAAAAGGTCAGGAAAACAGTTTTTTTAATCATTGTTGATGTGTGCCTTTTGGAAAAGAGGTCTCCCATAATAATCGATTTCCATTGCCTGGCACGCATTGCGGACGTACAGCGAATAATTTTTTTGGAACAGGGGGAAAATAAATCCGTCGTTGATGATGGTTTCGCTGATGCGGGCGACCTGTTCCATCAACAGCTCCTGGGAGTTGCTGTATTTGACTTCGTCCAGTTCGCCGAGCATGCGCAAATACTTGACGTTAAACTGATTGAAACTCGATTCCTTGAGGATGCGGCTGATTTTTTCTTCAACGGGAACCTTGACTTGAAAAATTTTATCAATCAGGACGTATTTGACGGCGGTCGAATTCAAGAAATTCATCATCTGGCTGTCATCGATGAAGAGCGTTTCAATTTTCAAGTTGCTGTTTTTCAGAAAAGCGGTCAGGTCTTTTTCCAGGTAGGAAAGCGAAGCCAGTATATACAGTTTGATGTCGGAAGACTTGAGAATGGAAGCTGTTCTTTGCCGGGAAATGGTTTTAATCTGGATGGAAACCGGCGATTCTTCATCGCTGGTCAACGTATGCAGTTCCTTGTACTTGAATCCCGTAGCCTCGTTGAATTTTTTCAATAATGTAAACAGGGCGATTTTGGTGTTTTGGCCGACATCACCCTGAAGAAAACAAAGATAAACATTCTGGTATATTCCCGAATCGAATTCCTGAAAATTTGTCCTGAATGCTTTTGGACTGGATAGAAAAACATCTGGAATCGATTCGTCGGTAAACGTGATCTTGACTGCATCCAGGTAGGTTCTGCCCCCCGCATAAAATGGATTGGCCTGGAGTGTCAAGAGCTTGTTTTTTTCCCATTGGGCGGGATAAAAGGGCCCGGAAAAAGACTGTTCGTTTTCAGCCAACACCACCAGCTCGGGAACGGTCATCATGGTGATGATATCGGGATTGTCCGCCAGCAATTCAATTAAAACTTGATTCGCAGCAACCCGGATATTTTTAATCAGTTTGTTCAACTGGCTGGCTGAGAAAAGATTCGACGCCAAGAACATTTTCAGGGATAGCTGGATGTTTTTGGCGGTTAAGGGTTTGCCGTTGGAAAAACTGAGATTATCCTTGATGGTCAGGATCAGTGTTTTGCTGCCTGCATCGACATGGTAATCTTTAAAAATATGGGTGGACATCGCGCCATTTTTTTGCAAATAAAAGAAATTCTCGTAAATCAGGGAATAGAGAATCAAATTGGAATAATTGGCGGTGTTCAGGGTAAATGATGTGGGCTCATTCAGCTTAATGCTTATTTCCCCGCCATAGTCAGGCTTAATGGCAAAGACGAGCAAAAATGCCAGCGGCAGGGTTAGAACCTTAAAATAAATTATCTGAATTCTTTTTACGGATAATTTATTTTCCAAGGTTCTTATCCGTCCAAGCAGGGTTAGAACCTTAAAATAAATTATCTGAATTCTTTTTACGGATAATTTATTTTCCAAGGTTCTTATCCGGCCAGGTTGGGCCAGTGGTTTTTGCTTAATCATGACGCTTTCCCCAGAATTGCACGATGGACCTGGCATAACTATCCTGCGCCAATCGACTGCAAACCCAGAACCCATTGATTGTTTTCCAGATCCCGGCGCTGATGAACTCGATTTCACCAGGAATCTTTCCCGTATATGCCGGCCGCTGACCGCCGGTCTTGATATCATAAAAAAATATTTGGTCTGTTTGCCGGGAATAATCGCTGATAGCAAGCCATTGGCCATTGCTGGCAGCCAGGCTGGCACCTTTTTTGTTCTGTTCCGGAGTCTCTTCGCTAAAATCGGCGGTCAGCAGGTGGTAATGATAATTCCTGTCGATTACGTGGATGCCCTGCAGTTGACCGTCCTGAATTGAAAAATCCATGTCATAGGCGGGAAAGATTTTTTTTTCAACTATTCCCGAATTAACAGCGGGGTCGGTGAAAGGCATGAAATAAATTTTATCCTTGAAATAATTTTTGCCTTCATCATACATGGCCCCGACCAAGTAAAGGTTCTGGTTGAAAATGAGTTGCTTGAAGGGGACAAAACCTATTTTGGCGGTTTGCAGCCATTGGTTGTTGCGAAAAATTAAAACCTGGGCATGGGGGGAAAAATTACCGCCCACCGTCATGACCAGCTCCTGATTAAACGTGAATATGAGGAGCTTGCCCTGGAAATGCAATACCGGGTAGAACGGCCGGGTCCATGTGAGGATGAATGATGATTGCTTCTCCAGGCGATCTCCCCTGGCCAGGTAAATGATGATTTCATCAGGATAGTAGAAAAAATAACGTAGGACCCCATCCGGGCCGCAAGCGCTTTGAACATCCAGTAAATTTATTTTGCTTTCAAATTCAGCCAGTTTGGAAAATCCCATTTCGGAAAATGCAAAATTATTAACATTCAGCAATTCCATTTCGCTTTGGCTGATATTTTTTTCGGCATACTTTATAGAGACCAGCTTGTCCTGCCAGCGGGAAAAAATAGCCATACCGAGACCGGTTTTGCTTTTATTTTGAATTAATTTCAGATAGATCAGGTAGTCAAGCTCGTTTACCTTGCTCAAATTAAACTCGCCCCGGCCGTGGGCAAAATTGAGCAGCAGGTCGGAAACTTGAATGCTTTGATTGTTTTCCAGACGTGCGGCCAACAATTGATAAATCTTTTGCATGGCCAGATCGGTCAATTCTGAATAATTTTCAAATTGCACCACAGCCACCCGCATGGCGGCCTTGTTTTTAAAAAACACCTGCACGGTGTCGGCGGCCTCCTGGACCAGGGATTCGGCGCTGGATTGGGGAAAGCAGAAGCAAGGATATAAAAAAAGAATCAGCAGCAGCCGGGTTAGAGCCTTATAGCAAATTCTAAAATTTGTTAGAGCCTTATAATAAATTTTCTGCGCTTTTAGCAAAGAAAATTTGTTATCTAAGGCTTTTATCCAGTTCTGCTGGATTGACTTTTTAGAACAAATTTTGAATTTGCTATCTAAGGCTCTTATCCAGCTCTGCTGGGTTGCTTTTTTCATGCGTTCAATTTATTTTTTTTTAATGGTGAGACGAAGGTTGATACTGATCTGGACGTTGTCTGGGTCTTTGGAAATATCCAGCGCAATCGGCACATCGATGCTCTTTATTTTCCCTTGGGCGTTCAGGGATCGGTCGCCTGTATTTTCATCATCCGTCATCATCCCGGAAACATTGACGGCATCGGTATCTTTATATTCTTCATTTTCAAAATTCATTTCCAGAATTTCGCTATCCGCTTCATCGTTTTTTATTTCCTGGGCATCGTCCAGGTCGAAAATGTCATCGTTAGCAGCCGGCTTAAACGAATCTTCAGCATCAACCATGGGTGAGGATAGTTCGAATATTTCTTCCTTGTCGGTGTCTCCGGGACCCTTTTCCGCGCCTGGCTCGCTTTCAAGCACTTTATTGTCTTTCGTTTTGGGCGTGGAAGAAGTTATTTCCTCCCGGGAAAACATGATCGTTTTATCTTTTTGAAAAATAGACAACTGGTTTTTCAGATAAATAATGACCAGCTTGATGATGGCGTATAAACCTTCCAGAACATTCTCGCCGCTGGTTGCCACGGTGGGAAAAAAAGATTTATTGTCGGGATTGAGATCTTTATTCAGGGAGTTGACAGGCAGGATTTCCTTCAAATCTCTTTTATTGAAATGAAAAACCATCGGGATTTTTTCAAATTGCAGGTTGTTGAGCTTCAAGTTTTTCTTTAAATTGGCAAAGCTTTCAATGTTTTGTTCGCGCATAACCATTTGGGAGTCGGCAACAAAAACCACACCGTCAGCTCCTTGTAGGACCAGCTTCCTGGTGGTATCGTAGGCGACCTGGCCGGGAACCGTGTATAGCTGGATCTTAATGGAATAACTCCCCAGTTTTCCGATCTCGAGGGGCAGAAAATCGAAAAACAGGGTGCGGTCGCCGTCGGTATCCAGGGTGATCAATTTACCCTTGTTTTCAATTTCTTCGCAGTTAAAAATATAGCGCAGACAGGTGGTCTTGCCGCTTAAGGCCGGTCCGTAGTAAACAATTTTGGTCGTGATTTCCTTATTGTTGTAATTGACAAAAGCCATCAGAATGGGTCCTCTTCCTCGTAAACGGCATTTTCTCCATCCTGGGTGCTGGCAATGGTCGGTGTGTCGGGGTCGCCATGGTTGGGGAATTGATTTCGGCTGCTTTTCCCTGGAGGATAGGAAGAACCGCTTCCGGCGGCCTGATCTTTGCGGCGGTCCAGAACAATGATGTTTTCAGCTTGAATATCGGTATTCCACCTGTCCTGCCCGTTTTTATCCTGCCATTTGCGTGTGTGTATCTTGCCCTCGACCAATACCATGTCCCCTTTGCCCAGACTTTTTTCGACTTTTTGGGCCAGCGGTCCCCAGGCGACAATATTGTGCCATTCGGTCGGCAGGTCCTTCCAGGCGCTGCTGCCCTGGTCGTAGTATCCTTCGTTGGTGGCCAGGCTGAACTTGGCAAGTTGCCTGCTGGTACTGGCCACTACGGTAATTTCTGGGGTTTTTCCCACCCGGCCGACCAGGATGACTCGGTTTAAGCTGCGGACTTGGCTCATGTTATTCGCTGAACTCCTTTATTTTTTGTTGGGCCAGGGACGATTCCTCGGACAAAGGAAAACGGGAAATCAACTCTTTAAGAATGCCGATGCCTTCACTTTGCCGGCCCATCTCCAGCAATGCGTAACCTTTTTTTAAAAAGGCGGCCGGAGCTTTATCGCCGTCCTTGTACTTGCTCAGCAATTCATTGAAGATGTTGATGGCATCCTGGTATTTTTTTTTGGCGTAATAACATTCGCCGATCCAATACAAGGAATTATCGGCCAGACCGCTTTCCGGGTAATTTCGAATGAACTGCCTGAATCCTTCGATGGCCAGATCAAAATTTTCCTTGATGTAATCTGAATACGCGGCGTAATATATGCTGGATGGATCTTGGTTCAGCGATGTTTCATTGGTTCTGTCGCTGCTCGGGATAGTGACGGCGCTGTTCGCGACACCGCCCATAGTCGTGGCGGGAATATTCATTATCCGGTCGTTCAGTCTGTTCAGGGAATTTTTAATGTCATTTAGTTCTTCCTTGAAAAACTGCATGCTGAGCAGCAAGTTTTCCCTGCTTTGGCTCATATCGGCCTGGTTGCGGGACATGGCGCCGATTCGTTCTTCGCTGATGTCCGATTTTCTTTTCAATCCAGCCAATTCGGTCGCCATGATGTTGATTTTATTGTCGAGAGCCGCAACGGTATCGGCCAGCTTTTGAATTTCATCCAAAATTAAGCGGGTATCTTTTTTTACCGCGGGCAGGGGAGAACCGAGCAGCAGCAGTGCCAACAGCGTAGGTATAACCGATGGTTTCATGAAAACTACTTTTTGGTTATGACAAATTCAGCCCGGCGGTTCTGGAAATAAGAATCTTCGTCCACACCCTGAACCAGGGGTTTGCTTTTACCATAGGAGACGATTTTGATTTTGGCGGCATTCACGCCGAGGGAAGCGATGTAATTTCTGGCCGCCTCGGCTCTTTTTTCACCCAGGGCGATGTTGTATTCGATGGTGCCCCTTTCGTCGCAATGACCTTCAATCAAGATTTGCACGGTCGAAAATTTAAGCATCCAGTCAGCGTTGTCCTGCAGGATGGGCTTCATGTCTTCCCGGATCTGGTACTGGTCAAAATCAAAATTGATTTTTTTCATCGTCTTGTCTTTATTTAGAGCTTCGATGCTTTTCTGCTGGAAAATTTCTTCTTCGCTCAACACCGGTTTTTCAACCTGAGTCATCGGTTCTTCGACTTTTTCCACTACTGGTCCCTGCGCAGGAGCGACTTTCGCGGCCTTTTTTCCGCAGCTATTGAACAGCAGAATCAGCGATAAAGCAACCAGTACAAATAATAATTTTTTCATGGGTCCTCCTAAATTTGAATCTGCTATTATATAATATATTAATATTTTTTTGTCAAATTTATCAAAAAATTTACTTTGGCAGTTTCTGCCATTTCGGCATCTTGTTCTCGCTGCCGGAAGTGATCTGGCGGACATTGCGGCCGTCGTAGTCGACCAGGTAAAGCTGGTAGCGGCCGCTGCGGTTCGAGGAAAAGACCAGGTGGCGGCCGTCGGGCGACCAGGAGGGATTTTCGTTGCGGCCGGAGTTTTCGGTCATCTTGCTCAGCTCATTGCTTTTCAGGTTATACACGTAGATGTCAAAGCGGTTGTCGATGCGTGAAACGAAAGCCAGTCTCATGCCGTCCGGAGACCAGGCCGACGAGTCGTGGTAGGTGCCTTCCATGGTGATGCGCCGGGTGTTGCTGCCTTCGGCGTCCATAATGTAAATTTGCGGCGTGCCGTTGCGCTGGGATGTAAAAGCGATCTCCCGGCCGTTGGGGCTCCAGCAGGGCGACGTGTCGATGGCGGGATTGAAGGTCAGCTTTTTTTCCCTGCCGGTCTTCATGTCCTTCAAGTAAATTTCGGCATTGCCGCTTTTCGTGGATGTGAAAACAATCTGGTCGGATACCGGGGACCAGTCGGCCGCGTAGTTGCTGCCGCCGCTGGAAAGCAATTCGGTTTTTCCCGAATACATGTCGAACATGAAGAGCTCGGGAGTCAGATTGCGGTAGGAGGTATACAGTATTTTTTCATTGTTGCTGCTCCACGAAGGCAGCATGTCCAGGGCGTTGCTGAAAGTAATGCGCGTCGGTCGAAAACCGTCATAGTCCATGATATAAATATCCCGGTCATTGCCTGTTTCGGAAACATAAACGATTTTGGACGTAAACAGCGGTTTTTCGCCGAAATGCTTCATCATTTCATCGGCGGCTTTGTGGGCTATCGTGCGACTGAGTTCTTTTTTACCACCGTAATTTCTGCCGAAAATGAAGCGGGCACCGTTCACTTCGTATACTTTAAATGAAAAAATAATGCGTTCATCGGCGGCTATTTCCAACTGGCCGGATATGAGAATATTCGCCTGGATTGATGCCCAATCCTTGAAATTAATGGCGTTGGCATTGAATCGGGAGATGTAGCTGTAATGTTCACGCGGCACCATTTTAAAGACCCGGGAAAATTCAAGGTCTTTCCACAGGGTTTCATAGATCGTGCTGATAATTTCATTGCCCGGCAGGGACTTGTTCGTGAGTTGAAAATCAGGCATGGCCACCGGGATCATGGGCATGCCCTCTCTGATGCGAATCGTGATTTCCTCCTGGCCGGCAAGGGACATGCTAATTAAAAAAAAGAAAGCGGCCAGGGCAGTTTTCATGCTTTTCATTATTTCTCCCACTCGAATTCAAAATGGACGACCAGGTATTGTGAAGGGAAATCGGCAGGCAGCGGCGCAAACGGTGCGGCGTTCTCGATGGCCCGCCGGGCGGATAAATCGAGCGACGTGATGCCGCTGGAATTTTCTATGCGCAGATCGCTGATCTTTCCGTCGCGACGGACAATAAAGTACACCGCGGCAACATATTTTCCCTTCAATCCCGGAGCCACCAGCGAGCTGTACCACGAAGACGAAATCCGGCTGCGCAACAGGTCGACGTAATAGGCATAGGGAAAGTAACCACCGATCCCGGAGCCGCTTCCGCCGCTGCCATATCCGTCGCCGCTGCCATCGCCATCACCGCTGCCGCTTGAAATTCCCGTTTTCAGTCCGTTTTCCACGTTGTGGCGCTGCGTCGTTATTTCGCCTTTAACCGGAGGTCGGTCTTTGCGGATGACGGAAATCATCTTTTCCGGTTCGGCTTTTTTCCGGCCTTCACGGTCCGGATAGCGCAGTGCAGACTGAAATTTTTTTTCAACCGTCAGGTTTTTGACACTGTTGTTTTTTTCCTCGATGTAGGCCGCCTCGGGATTTCCAGGCGCTGATAAAGGATTTGCCTTGTTTCCGCCTGCTCCGCCGCCGCTGCCTCCACTGCCGCCGCCTCCACTGCCGCCGCCGCCACCGCTGCCACCGCTGCCGAGATTGATCAAGTCGACATAGTAGGTCATGCCGCTGGCCTTTTGTGCTGGCTGGATGATAAAAAGTGCCGCCAGGGACAGGTGCATGCCGAGGGAAATGAGCAAAGTGGCTTTAAATTTCATTGACGCGGCTTTGGTTCGACGATCATCCCGACCGTATCCACACCAGCGATTTTGATGATATCCATTACCTCGATAATGTATCCGTAGGTCAGGCTTTTATCGGCTTTTAGAAAAACGACTTTTTTTTCACGGTTAAAGAAAAAATTTTTCAGGCGTGATTCCAAAAAATAGAGATTGACGATTTGATCGTTCATGTAGATGTAACGATCCTTGGTCAGGGTTATAACCAGACCATCCTGGCTTGGATTGTTTCGAGATTCAGCCGACGGCAGTTTAACCGAAATGCCCGACTGCATCATCGGCGCCGTGACCATGAAGATGATCAGCAACACCAGCATGACATCGACCAGGGGCGTAATGTTGATTTCAGCCAGGTTGCTGGTAAGCCTTTGCGGTGTGTGAACTTTCATCGGTTCAGCTTTTCACTCAGATTCAGGAATTCCAGGACGAAATCTTCCATCATGGCGATCAGAACTTTGAGTTTGTTGAGCAGCAAGTTGTAAAAGATGACCGCCGGAATGGCGGCGAAAAGCCCCAAAGCGGTTGCGATCAGGGCTTCGGCGATGCCCGGCGCCACGGTGGCTAGGTTGGCATTCATCTGGATGCCGATCTGCTGGAATGAACTCATGATGCCCCACACGGTTCCGAATAGCCCGATAAACGGCGTCGCCGAGGCACAGGTGGCCAGAAACCCGTTCAACCGTTCAAAGCGGGTGATTTCAGAATTGGATGCCCTGAGCAGGGCCCGGTGCACACTTTCCAGGTCCAGCTTTTCCAATGCCTGACCGCGGCCTGACTGCAGGGAAATTTCCCGGTAGCCATAGCGGAAAATTTCACCCAGGGGATTGTTGCCGTAGAGTGATTGGTTGGCATTGATTTCGCTGAAATTCTTGTTTTTTTTAAAGAATTCCAAAAAGCGCTGGCTGTTTTTCCTGGCGCGTCGGTATTCCATGATTTTGAAAATAATGACTGCCCAGGATATGATTGAAAAAGTCAACAGCAGGAGTAAGACCAATTTGACCACAACTGAAGCGTTTTTGATCAAATAGATGAAATCGCCGTTATGATTGACCGGATTGACCAGGAATAGTATGTGTTTCATTGCTTTGTTTTTACCATAAATTCCCGCTTTTTACAATTATCGGGACGATTTTATTTCCTCTTTGCACAAGGATGACGGCCAAGATGCGTGTGCATGGCATTGGTGCGTAATTCCCTCAATTTTATCAGCAAAAAAGCCGTGAAATTTGATTTTTTCCGTAATTAATTATACAATCGACTTCCAGGTGAATGAAATGAAAGCCAAAATCAAAGAACTTCTCAAATTGCGTGAAGAAAAAGATGCGGGCGGCGGACTCGAAAAATTGGCCCAACGCCGGGCTCGCGGGCTGATGACGGCCAGGGACCGTATTGAATACCTGTTCGACCCCAACACGTTTGTAGAATTGCAGGGATATGTCATGCACCATTCGGGAAATTTCGGGCTGGAAAGAAAGAGATTCCTCGGCGACGGCGTGATCACCGGTTTCGGAAAAATCAATGACCGGGTGGTTTATGTCTATTCCCAGGATTTTACCGTTCTCGGCGGTTCGTTAGGGGAAATGCATTCCCGCAAGATCGTCAATGTCCAGGATCTGGCCTTGAAGGCCGGGGCGCCGATCATCGGCATCAATGATTCGGGCGGCGCCCGTATCCAGGAAGGCATCAACAGCCTGGCCGGCTATGGCGATATTTTTTATCGCAATTCCATTTCGTCCGGTGTCATTCCCCAGATTTCGGTCATCATGGGACCCTGCGCCGGAGGTGCCGTATATTCTCCTGGAATCACCGACTTTGTGTTCATGGTCGACAAATCCAGCTACATGTTTGTCACCGGTCCCGAAGTTATCCGGGCCGTAAACAAGGAAGAAGTGACCTTTGAAGCTCTGGGCGGAGCGGAGAGCCATGCTACGATTTCCGGGGTTTGTCATTTTGTCGGTCGTGATGAAAAAGACACTCTCGATATGGTCAAAGAGTTGCTCAGTTACCTGCCGTCATCCAACATGGAGCCTCCGCCGCTCGCTGCGACCGATGATCCTTTTGACCGCATGGATGACAAGCTGAATGAAATCGTTCCGGTCAATCCCAACAAGCCTTATGACGTGAAAGAATTGATTACACTGCTGGTGGACCATCAAAAGTTTCTTGAAGTCCATAAGGGCTATGCCCAGAATCTGGTGGTCGGTTTTGCCCGGCTGGGCGGTAAAACGGTCGGCATCGTCGCCAACAACCCGGGGATTTTTGCCGGAACTCTCGATGTCCAGGCCTCAGTGAAGGGGGCGCGCTTCATCCGTTTTTGCGACGCTTTCAGCATTCCGCTGGTCAGCCTCGTCGACGTGCCGGGATTTCTCCCGGGACGGGACCAGGAGCAGCTGGGAATCATCAAGCATGGCGCCAAAATGCTTTATGCCTATTCCGAGGCCACGGTGCCCAAGCTCACGGTGATTACGCGCAAAGCTTACGGCGGGGCCTACATCGTCATGAGCTCCAAACATCTGGGCGCCGACGTCGTCTGCGCCTGGCCCACGGCTGAGATCGCCGTAATGGGCCCGCAGGGAGCGATCAACATTATTTTCAAAAAAGACATTTCCGAAGCCGTGGAGCCCGAAACCATCCGTGAACGGCTGATTACGGAGTACAAGGAAAAATTCGCCAATCCCAAGGAACCGGCGGCATATGGCTATGTGGATGACATCATCCTGCCGGTCGAAACGCGGCCTTTTCTGATCCGGAATTTGGAAGCGCTGGTTAACAAGTCCCAGAAGCTGCCTCCGAAAAAGCACGATAATATTCCTTTGTAAGGAGCGGCCATGAAAGAGAAAGTCCTGATTCCAACCCGGGGGGTCATTGCCCTGGATATCATCAATTCACTCAACAGCATGGGCATGGAGACGCTGCTCATGCATTCGCCTGAAGATTCACTGAGCCTGCCGGTCAAGCTGGCCGACCGCAGCTTCAAATTTTATTCCTCGCGCCTGGAAGACAGTTACCTGGATATGGAAGCCATCATCGAAAAAGCCCGCGAAGTGCATGCCGATTACCTTCATCCGGGCTATGGTTTTCTGGCTGAAAATTCGCAATTCGCCCGTTTATGCAAGGAAAGCGGCATTCGCTTTATCGGTCCGGACAGTGAAATTTTGGCCCTAGTGGAAGATAAGATCAAACTGCGTGAGACGGCGGCTGCCCTGGGACTGCCGGTCCTGAAATTTTCCGAATTGATCAAGAGCCCCCTTGATTTTGAAGCCGACAACGGCGACTGCAATTATCCGATCATCATCAAGCCGTTAAAAGGCTCCGGCGGCCAAGGCATCCGCGTAGCCGACTACCGTCGCGACGCCCAGGAGCAGATGGCCAACTT
The DNA here is from genome assembly GCA_963770755.1 of Candidatus Aminicenantota bacterium. Lineage (GTDB taxonomy): Bacteria > Acidobacteriota > Aminicenantia > UBA2199 > UBA2199 > UBA2199. Next base: position 362,428 of record CAVYQZ010000006.1, read on the forward strand.
GCTCAAGCGGGAAAAGAATTCCCGCAGCGGTATATTTTATGAGGAATTCCGGCCCTACGCCCACCATATCGAGATCCCGTTTTTCCGCGATGTCAAGGGCAACATCCTGTTCCTGCCCGAAATTGAATCATCGATCCAGCGGCGTTTTCAAAAGATATTCCAGGAATCGCCTTCGCCGAACGTGGATGAGCCCCTGCGCGCCTGCCTCTACGAACGCACGCAGAAACTGCTCAGGAAGATCAATTACGTGGGGCTGGGCTATGCCGAGTTCATCGTCGAAAACAACGAATGCCTTTTTTCTGAGATCAACCCGACCTTCCAGATCAACACCCTGATTTCCGAGGTGCACCTGACCTCGAATTTCCTGAAGAAGCAGGTGGTCATTTCGCGCGGCGAACTGCTGCACGACGTGCACGGGGTGAGGATCGTCAAACCCCGGCACCACGTGCTGCTGATCTCCTTGATGGCCGAAGATCCCTATAACAACTTCATGCCCTCCACCGGCCAGATCAACCATTTTTTCCACTACTCGACCATCCGCAACGTCTTCAAGACCACCCTGTACACCGGGGCGCGGGTGACCCCGATGTACGATCCATTCATCGGCAAGATCCTGACCTACGCGGTCGAACGTCCGAACGCCATCAACGACATGCGCATTTTCCTGGACAACATCATCATTCGCGGCATCCGCACCAACCTGGTTTTTTTCAAGCACCTGCTGGAAAACGAGGACCTGCGCAGCGGCAAGACCATTATCGACTTCCTGCACCTGAAGTACGACTTCAGCAAGCTGAAAAACACCGAGGAGCAGGCGCTGGTCGCGGCCGCCCTGCTGGCCGCGGATTTCCATATCGACAACCGCAAAAAAGACTACAAGGCCAAACTGGAAAAGATGAAGCAGCCCGGGTTGCTCAAGCGGCTCTTAAGCCCCTACTGAGGTGACTGATGAAGTACAAGTTTCACTTGGATAAAAAAGTCGTGGAAGCCGAGATCGCCAACAGCGCGACCTTCCATTCGCCGACCGAAATCAAGCTCGACAACCGCCGCTTCGAAATCCTGATCGGCGAGGTGAAGGACGAGGAGGTGCTCTCGTTCTTCGTCGACAACAAGCTGCACCAGGTGGAGTTCATCCGCGACGAGAACGGCTACCCCGAGGGTATCTACGTCGACGAGGAGTTTTATTCGGCCTCGCTGCTCAAGATCGACCGCCTGTTCCTGTACAAGGAAAAGCCGATCAGCGCCTCCAAGTCCGGTGTGGTCCGGAGCTTTATTCCCGGTTACATCAAGAAGGTCTATTTCCAGCAAAAGAGCCGGGTCGAGGAAAACGACATCGTTCTGATTCATGAAGCCATGAAGATGGAAAACGAGATCCGCGCCCCCAAGTCCGGGATCATCAAGACCCTCGGCGTGCAGGAGGGCGACAACATCCTGGCCAACCATCTGTTGTTTGAAATTGAATAGCCTTTTCCCAACCCCTGCCGATTGCGATGTGATTGTCATTGGCGCCGGAATCGCCGGCTTGACAGCCTCAGCCATTCTGGCCAAGGCTGGGCTGAATGTATTGACGGTGGAGGAGCAGGCCAGGCCGGGCGGCTATTTCATGGGCTTCAAAAGAAGCGGCTTCCGCTTCGACAGTTCGATCCAATGGCTCAACAACTGCAATGAAGGCGGTTTCATCACCAATGTATTCGGATTTATTGATGAGGATTACCCCCGCTGTAGCAGAATGAACCGCATCCGCAGGTACAAAAGCGAATCCTTCGACTACCTCCTGAGCGCAGACCCGAACAAGTTCAGGGATCAACTGATTAAAGATTTCCCTGATGAAAGCGAAGGCATAACAAAATTTTTTGCCGACTGCAAAAAACATGGCGAGCACTTTAACATAATGCAGAAGCGGATGCGCGCAGTTGAAACCATGCCCATTCATAAAAAAGTAGTATTCGGGATTAAAATGCTCCGCTGGGTGATCCCCGTCTGGAAAATATTAAGAATTTCAGCGGAAAAAGGCCTGAATAAATATTTTAAAGGTGGCGCAATCAAAAAAATTTTCTGTTCCGAAGAAAAATTCATGGCCATCATCATGCCGATCTGCTGGGCCTATATGGGCGACTTCCAGTCACCGCCCCAAGGCGGCGTGGAGGCTTTTATCAACTGGCTATGCAAAAAAATAACAAACTCATCATCGCAAATAGTACTGAACCGCCGGGTTGAAAAAATACTTGTTGAAAATAAAAAAGCGATCGGAGTGTCGTTGGCCAGTGGCCGGCGCATTTACTGCCGCGCCATCATCGCGGCCTGCGACATTGAAAACCTTTATGAAAGGATGCTGCCGGCCGGGACGGTGCCAAATGAATTGCTCGCCAAATTGAAAGAAGCCGATCTGTATAGTTCAAGCGTATCGCTGTTTATTGGCTTGGATTGCGACGCGTCGGTCATCGGTGTCGGAGAGGAACTGATCAGTATAACCATTGACAATATGACGAGGAAAGATCATTCCGCCGGTGATCCGCGTAAAGATTCGCTCACCGTGCTGGTACCTTCGGCAGGGGATAAGACGCTTGCCCCAGAAGGCAAATCGACGCTGACGATCCATTGCGCGGCGCGCTTCGATTATGAAAATTTCTGGCGAACAGATGAAAATCTTGAACGCGGCCAAGCCTATAGAAAGTTCAAACAGCAGTTTGCCGATATCTTGATTGAAAGGGTGGAGCACGCGCTGGATATTAAAATAAGGGAGCACATGGAGGTGCTGGAAATTGCCACACCGATCACCTACTGGAGATATACGCGAAATCGCAATGGCAGCATCATGGGTGCAAGTCCTACGGACAAAAATATCAAAAACAAACTGGCCCACTACGTCACGCCGGTAAAAAATTTGTACCTGGGCGGGCACTGGGCGGAATACGGCGGCGGCATGCCGATGGCGGTGAAAGCCGCGGCCAACGCGAGTCTTTTGATCTTGCGTGAAACCAGAAAAGTGGAATTCCGAAGGCTTCGGGACATCATGGACGGCAAGGTAAAAAAAAGAGGGTTTGAGTGAAATAGTAAATGGAAATATTCCTATTCCAGTTCTGCCTTTTTCCATGCATGAGCAGATTCAGACTAAAAAATTTGGCTATAGCCAGTAGCTGGTTATTTCAGTTGTTGATCATTTGGTGAAGGATATCACTGTTTTGGTTGTATAAGGGCTTATAGTGCCTGAGTAGGTTTTTCTTGTTCCGTTTACAATGGTTGTTAATATGTAAGAAGTCGAGCCTGTGCCGCTGCAGGGCGTGTAATAATCGACTTGGACCGTATAGTAGCCGCTTGGAGCTGTGACCCAATATATGTTTTCGGCCGGGTTTGAGCAGTTTAGTGAAGAACACCCAGCATTGGAATCCACATCCAATTGGCCGGATTTCCCATTGCATGTGGCGTATGGTGAACCGTAATAGATCATGTTCCCGCAGGGGTCAGTGACCCAAAGGTCCAAGTCGGCGCAATTGGTCCATTGCAGAGTGACTTTCACCTCGCCTGTACCGCCGGGAAGATCACTCTCACTGTTATTATCTTTTTTCAGAAGAAGCAGGAGCACGACGGCAGTGGTCACTGCGAGGAGACCCGCGCCGATCAGGATAAAGGGCAACATGCTTTTTTTCTTGGCCTGGTTGGGTTTATGGCTCACGGATTCTAAATAGTCCGGCTCTTGTTCGGTGCGGGCGGAACTGACCTGTTCCGTTGTACCGGCCGCGGCGACGGGCATGACGGAAATCTGCATCAGCCACACGAATGTGCAAACCACCAGTAAAGCGATCCATTTTTGTTGGTTTTTGATCATGTTTACTCCCAATTTAATTTACTGGATAAAATTATATTCTATTGTTTTTATTTGTCAATTGTTAATGTTTTTTTTCCAGTAGTGAAATTTTTGACAAAGATTTTTATTTATGCTAACTATATAAACCTTTAAAAATAAAAAATATGAATGATGTACCAACCGAAAATAAACCGTCCTGCATCGTGGCGGTTCCGGTCTTCAACAACGCGCGGACCGTTAGCGCGGTGGTCCGGGGCATCATGGACCTGGGCTTGCCCGTGTTGGTGATCAACGACGGTTCGACCGATGGCACCTCCCTGAGCTTGGGCGACCTGCCCGTCAGCCGCATCGATTTTCCGCGCAACCGCGGCAAAGGCGTGGTGATCCGTGCGGCTTTTAGATGGGCCAAAAAAAATAATTTCAGCCATCTCATCACCATCGATGCCGACGGCCAGCACGATCCGCGCGACATTCCACGTTTTATTGAAAAGATCAGGGCATTCCCCGACCGGCTCATCATTGGCAAGCGTCATTTCGACATCGATGTTCCGGGGAAAAGCCGCTTCGGGCGCGCCTGGTCTAATCTGTGGACCCGGATCGTTTCGGGGAAAAAGACCCCCGATTCGCAAAGCGGCTTCAGGGCTTACCCGGTCGCCCCGCTCGCGGGCATGACATTCCATGGTCGGCGCTATGAATTCGAAGTGGAAGTTCTGGCCAGGGCCGCCTGGGCGGGACTTGAATTCGACTGGGTCGATGTTTCCGTGCGCTATTTCCAGGGGCAGGAGCGGGTTTCGCATTTCAGGCCGCTGCAGGACAATCTTCGCATTTCCGTGATCTATGCCTTGCTGGTTTTGCGCAGGCTGCTCCCGGTTCCCCACCGCAAACTCCACGGGAAAAACCTCCACCGTTCGGTCGCAGGGCGCCGACCCCGAGAGGAGCAGCGGTGAGCGAAAACAAGAAAAGCTACGGCAACAAAGCCGGTTACAAGATTTTCCGCTGGTCGATCGCCCATTTCGGCGTGAAGTTCGCTTACGTGATCCTGGTGTTCGTGATCGCCTATTATATCCTTTGCCGGCCCAGTGCCTACCGGATCGCCTCGCATTATCTCCGTCACCGCTTCCCGGGCAGTTCGTTGTGGAAGCGCTGGTGGTATACCTACAGGTATTATTACAATTTCGGTCTGTGTCTCATCGACCAGGCGGCAATTGGCATCCTGGGAATGGATACCTTTCGATTCGATTTCATCGGCGCCGACGAAGTGAAAGCGCTGGCCAAAGAAGGCCGGGGCATCGTTCTGCTCACCAGCCACGCCGGCGTCTGGCAACAGGCCATCTCGACGTTGGATTACTTTGGCCGGAACACCTACGTCAATATCCGCCGCGAATATCACTCGCAGACCATGGGCCTTGACGAGTTCAGTAAAACCAATATGGAACTTGTCATCGTCTCGCCCGATGGTTTTCTCGGCGGCCTACCGGAGTTGAGCACGGCATTGCTGCGCGGCAATCTGGTGGCGGTCATGGGTGACCGGGTCTATGGAGAGGGGGTAGGGGAAAAGGCCTGTTTTTTGGGTGAAGAGGCTCTGTTTCCATTGATGCCGCATCACCTGAGCTTGACTACCGGCAGCGACCTGGTGGTGTTCCTGACCCGGCGGGTGGCCAAGCAGCATTTCATTTTCGAGACCAGGATCAAAAGAATCACCGGGGAGCTGCGCGACATGAATAGAGGCGAAGCCAGGTCGCTCATGCTTAAATGGTACGTACGGATATTGGAAGAATATGTGGAGCAGTATCCGTTTATGTGGTATAATTTTTTTGATTTATGGAAAAGTAATTGAAAAATCGATAGGAGGCAATTTCGTGGACATTAAAAGCCAATTGAAAGAAATGATCATCAGTGAGCTGAAACTGGTCAATGTGACTCCTGAGCAGATTAACGATGACAGCCCTCTATTCGGTGATAATTCCACCTTGGGGCTTGACTCGCTGGACGCGGTGGAACTCGTGGTCATGATTCAAAAGAAATTTCATATTGAAATTGGGGACAGGGATACGGCCCTTAAAGCCTTCGCCTCAATTAATGTCTTAGCGGATTTTATCAACGATAACCTTTCTGCTTCATGAGCGATAGCGATTCGGTCATTTCCGGCATGGGCTGTATTTGTGCCGCCGGTGATGATTTGGCCGGTGTCTGGGGGGAAATGACTGCCGGCCACTTTTATCCCAGCAGTCCATCCGGGCTTAAAGCCGATATCAAAAGGCTCAGCCCCGTGTTTGTTGCGCCGGCCGTTCGTAAAAATGGAGTGGTCGCCCTGGCCGGTGCAGATAATGAAATAACACGGTGTGTGCTTTTTTTTTTGACGGCACTGGCCGAAGCGCTCGCCCAGGCTGGCCTCAACGGCGAGGATCTGCGCGGTCAAAGGGTTGGTGTGTGTGCCGGGACTACAGTCGGCTGTACCTTGAACAATGAACAATTCTATAGGGAATTTCGGCAAGGCAAACAGCCGGAATTAATGGCCATCGACCGCTTCCTGGCCAATAATCCGTCCCAATATGTCCGTGCCGCCCTGGACCTTCATGGGCCGGTGTCGACCATCAACAATGCCTGCACGTCCGGCGTTGATGCCATTGGTCAGGCCAGAGAATGGATTGCTGACGGGCTTTGTGACATGGCCATTGCCGGCGGCACAGACGAACTGTCCCGCATTCCGTACCTGGGATTCTCTTCCTTGCTCAACACGTCCGAATCGCCTTGCCGGCCGTTCGACCTGAAACGCGACGGCTTGAATCTGGGTGAAGGAGCCGGTGTCGTGATCATGGAAAGCAGTGCTCATGCCCGCGCTCGCGGCGCAAAAGCCTTGGTCGAGGTTACAGGCTACGGAACCTGCGGCGATGCCTATCACCCGACAGCACCTCATCCTCAGGGTGTGGGACTGGAGCAAGCTATCCGCAGCGCCCTGGGCCGAATCGCTCCCGAAGAAGTCAGTTTTATCAATGCCCATGGCACCGCCACTACGGCCAATGACCAAGTGGAAGGCAGCACATTCGCCCGCGTCTTCGGCCCCCAAGTGACGGTATTCGGCAGTAAAGGATACACTGGGCATACCCTGGGAGCTGCCGGGGCGATCGAAGCCATTTTTATTGCCCAGGCTCTGCTCAGCGGGGAAATTCCCGTCACGGTCGGTTTTAGCGAACCGGATCCGGCCTGCGTCATCACTCCCACCCGTTCCCTGACCAATGTCAGTGGATATTATGCCCTCTCCACTTCTCTGGCTTTCGGGGGGAACAATTCCGCCTTATTACTCAAGCTCGGCAAATGACTCAAGTTAATATTTCGGGAATCGGGCCGGTCATGGCATGCGGCCAGGGGGTTGCGGCGCTTTTGGCGGCCCTGGAAAAAGGCATTCCTGTCGATAACTACCGGGTGGCCGTGCAGGGTCTGGACGAGTTCGTGTCGGCCAAACAGTCGCGGCGCATGGACCATTTCACCGGCATGGCGGTACTGGCTGCCTGCCTGGCCGTCAAGGACGCCGGCGTTGAGGCCGATTCCAGGTTTAAGAGCGAGACGGGCATTGTGCTCGGCAGCGCCCTGGGACCGCAGAGCAGCTCGTTCTCCTTCCTGGACGGCATCATGGACGGCGGCGACAATTGCGCCTCATCCTTTTTATTCACCAATTCGGTCCACAGCACTGCCGCCGCCCAGGTGGCCCTCACGCTTGGCATCCGCGGTCCGACGCGCACCATCAGCGCTTTCCATCATACGGCCGCCGCGTCTTTCGCCAGCGCCTTCAGCTGGATAGCCAACCGTGTGGTTCACAGGGTCCTGGTCATTTTGACCGAAGAAATATCCGCCCTTCAACAATACAGTGCAACCCGGAAAGGGGCGCACGGCCCGATCAGGCCTTTTAGCAAAGAATGTTCGTATGTCCCCGGAGAAGGGTGCGTGGCCTTCATACTGGAAAACAGCGGTCAGGGTTATTGCAAGTTGCGCCATCTCGCTCCATGCCTGGATGTCGAATCGGCGCTCAAGCGTGCGGCTGAGTGCGACTTGTTTTTTTTCGCCGCCGACGGCCAGGCCGATGAATTTGCAACCTATCGCCGCCTCTGGGCGGGCCAAACCCCATGCGCAGCTTATAGTCCTCTTTACGGCTCCCTCTTTTCCGGCATGGGATTTGAACTGGCTATAGCCGCGCTTTCGATAAAAAATCAAGTTGTCTTTCCCGTCCCGGTAATTTCGGATAGCGATAAAAAAAGCTACAAACACCCCGTGAGCGGGGGCAATCTGCTCAAGCAGGTCGCGATCGCGGCTGTGACCGGCCTGGGCAGAATCGCTTATGCGGAACTTGGAATTTAATTTCCCCCATTCTCCATCTATTGCAATTTCAAACTATTTTCTTTAACATCCCATAATGAACGCGACGCTAACAAAAATCAGGCAGGACCTCTTCCACGATCCCGGCGACTATACCAAGAACCAGCCGGACCTTTTCATCCCCCACCGCTTCAGGCCGTTGCCCCCCTCGCAAGTCTCCGGGTTTCTCGAACAGTTGAGGGACAGCATCCCAGGTGAGGATATCCTGCTTTACGTCCATCTCCCGTTCTGTTTCAGCGAGTGCCTTTTCTGCAATTCCTTCCCCTACCCGGCGAACAAGGCGGTGCAGGACGACTACGTGCGCAACCTGTTGAAGGAGATAGGGCTCTTCGCCGACCATGGGATCTTTGCAGGAAAAAAGGTGCGCGGGATCTACTTTGGCGGAGGGACGCCGACGACGTTTCCCACTCGAGCTTTGAAAGCGATCATCGATGCAATCACCTCGCGCGTCCCGCTCGCCGCAGGATGCGGGATCACTGTCGAGGCCCATCCCGAGACCCTTGCCGGCGGTAGGGTCGCCGAGCTGGCGGGGATCGGGGTCACCCGGATCAGCATGGGGTGCCAGAGCTTCGATCCGGAAGTGCTTGCCCTCTGCAACCGGAGAAACGATGCCGCGCAGATCGCCGCCATCATCGATCGTGCGAGGGATGCCGGAGTGGCGGTCAATCTGGACATGATGACCGGCCTTCCGGGGCAGACCATCCATAGTGTCCAGCACGATCTGGCAACGCTCGCCTCGATGAGAACGGATGCGGTGGAATACATCCGGCACGAGATCGTCAATCCGCTGGTCGTTTCACTCTTGTGCCAGCGGCCGGAACTGATGGTCGGGAAGGACGAGCTCTTTGAAATGGTCCTGCTCACGCACCAGTGGCTGGAGAGCAACGGGTATGAACAGAACGGGACCTACAGCAACGGGTCGCAGTGGGAGTACCGCTATCACTGGCTATACGAGATGCCGATCATCGCCTTTGGAGTGCGGGCCCGTTCGTATACGGCCACAATCTGCTACGACAAGCATGAGGACCTGGCCAGCTACGCCCGGCTCATCGAAAAGGGGATCCCCCCGGTGGGCCGGTATATTCCCCTGACCTCCCGGGAAGTAATGTTCCGCGCCCTCTTTCTCGGACTGCAGCTCCGGAACGGCATTGACGTAAGCGCCTTTCACAAGCGGTTTGGGAAGGATGCGCGAAAGGTGTTCAAGACACTGCTCGCTTACCTAGAAGAATGCGGTTGTCTCGAGCCGGATGAGAGGGCCATCAGGCTGAGCCGGTATGGCGCCTTCTTTGTCGAGGATGTCTGCGATGCGGTGACCGACGCCGCGTTGTGTGCAGATGCGGAGGACCTTGTCCGCAGTCCGCACTCGGAGGGCAGTACCTCCTCGAGGTTACCGTCAAATTGACTGCCAAACTTCTGCCTGTGCACACCCTTCCAAATCGAGACATCACCTGATCCGGCAAACCGATATTTCCTGTCTGCAAGCCTTTGCTGCCCTTGACTTCTATTTTGATATTGTGTTATTTTTGGACAACAGTAAAATGTCCCGAGGTATAAAAAAATGAAACAACTCTCTGTTCTCTGCATGCTTTCAGCCATAATTGCGGGTTTGCTTTTTGCCGCAACCGAAACACCAAGGCAATATTCCGAAAGTGAGACCAAGAAAATTTTACAAGGGATGTCGAAAAAAGTTGCGCTCAACAGGAGCATCAGAGCCAGATTCGTGCAGGAGCACCGGCTGGAGATGTTCGATGACGTTTTGCGCTCGGAAGGGTTTCTCTACTATCAGCAGCCTGGCCGGATCCGCTGGGAATTCACCAAGCCATATGGCTCGCTGACCATTTTGCTGGAAAACGGCGCGGTAGAAAAATTCGATGTCATCGCCGGGCGCCCGGTCAGGGTCGAGACCGGGTCCCAGAAAGTTCTGGCCGAAGTTCTCACCCAGATCATGAACTGGCAGCGAGGCAATCTGCTGTCTGCCGCGGAAGGTTTCCGGCTTGTGCTATATCCCAGCACCGGCTACAAGCTGGTCATGATCCCTGAAAACAAAGGGATGGCGAAAATATTTTCGCGGCTTGAGTTCGAGATTAGCAAAGAAAGCTTTATGGTGAATTCGGTGTGCCTTTGGGAGAATGAGAATGATTACACCATGATTCGTTTTATCGATCAGCAGGTCGATACCGAGCTTGCCGCCGACCTGTTCAACTTGAAGCAGCCGCAGCTGGAAAAAAACGGGGAACCGCAATGACCATCAGGCTGCCCGGCTGGCAAAGGGTGCTTCTCTTTGCCTGCTTGGCTGCATGTTCAGCCTGCGCCAGCCACCGTTATCGGCTGGAGACGGGCCTGTTTCAACCCCTTGACAGGACCGAGGTGCTGAACTTCCCGGAGTCCTATCGCCTGGTGCAGCGCGTACGCCTGAGCGTGCGTGGCCGGAGTTTCGATTTCATCGGTTACCTGGCCGTCAGCGGCGGTTGCTTGCGTGGGATAGCTTTGATGGAGGTTGGCGGTGAAATGTTCGACCTGCTCGCCTGTGCCGGCAAAACGTATGTTCTAAAAAATCCCGGCCGCGTCCCGCGGGCGCCGCTCACGCGCGGCATCATGCGCGAATTGGCCTGCCTCTTTGCCACAGTGCCTTCCGCTTCGCCTGCTGCGGATGGCGGCGATAACGAAAGGCTTACCATGAAGGTGAAAGGTCCGCTGCCGGGCGTCGACAAAAGAATGGCAGACCCGGGCCGGGTCGAGCTGCTGCTCTTTGAGAACGACCGTGTTTTTTCAGAGATCGAGATCAGTTCTTTCCGGACCATGGATGGCTGGCCCCACCCGGTTCCAGGCAAATTCACGCTGAAGAACAAGTGCTGGGGATATGAAATGAGGGTGGAATTGCTCAGGATGGACATGCGGCCGATTGAAAAACAGGTTTTTTCGGAAAGATAACATGGTGTGGAAACGAATCGGTTTGGTTGGCGTGTTGCTTGCTGTTATCGGCTTGTCAACGATTTCCCGCAGTCGCCTGAATGAGAATGAGAACATCTTCGATATCCTGCCGCAATCGGCGGATTTTAAAAACTACCGGGAATTAGTCAGGATTTTTCGCCCCGACAACAAGGCCTTCTTTCTGCTCAAGAAAGCACGTGCCGACGTCGCTGAGGAAAAACTCCTGCAAGCGGCCGATGAACTGGCGGCCCGATTAATCCAAGCGCAAAAAAACAATGGCAAGTTCTTTCCGCGGGTACTATATCGCATGGATATCGACCCGATGGAAGCGGTCGATTTTTACCTGGCCCATCCGGAGATTTTTTTTGATCAAGCCATGCAGCGAAAAGTTCTCTTGAGGTTGAACAGCGACTGGCTCAGCGAACGTTTTGCTGCGATTAAAAAGCAATTGCTGAACAGTCCGGCCCCGGGGATGCTGCGGGTTGTGGTTGATGATCCCCTGGAACTTTGCGGAGACCGTTTTCAAGCGCTGCAGGACCTGTCTCAGAGCCAGGAAAAGGTGACCCTGCACCAGGGCCGGCTGTTCAGCGAGGACCTGGGCTCGATTTTGCTGATCGCCGAACCCGCTGCTGAAATCGCCGATGTCGCGCAGGCACGGGGATTGGTGCAGCAGGTCGAGCGGATTTTCGCTTCCATCCGCGAGCATCACGTTGGCATTGACTTGGCCTGGATGTCGGGTCAGCGTTTTAGTGTCGAAAACTCACAAATCATTCGCGTGGACGTGATGCGAATTTTTTTCATCTCCCTGACGCTGATATTTTTCTGGCTCTGGCTGACGTTGCGTCAGGTTCGCAGTGTGCTGGTCCTGGCCATGCCTTCGATCTTCGGTTTCGCCCTGGCCTTGTTCCTGGTCTCGCTGACCAACAGCACCATTTCCATCATGGCCGTGGGTATGGCTTCGATTTTGCTCGGCATCACCGATGATTATGGCATCTATATCATTTGCTACGGCCGCGAATCCGGAAACGCCAAGCAGGCGGCCGGCGTGATCCGCCATCCCCTGTTTATGGCCGTGGCCACGAGCGTAATCGCCTTTGCCGCATTGATGCTTTCCCGAATTACCATCTTGCGCCAGCTTGGCGAAATGGCGACTTACGCCATCATCGGCTCGGCTGTTTTTGCTTTGTATTTCCTGCCTCTGTTGATCTCATGGTTCGGGTTGGAAAAAGTGAGGAACACCGGCATGGATATCGGCAGGGTGCAGCGCAAGCTGCTCGGGCTGACTCCCGCCGTGAGCTCCATATTGATTTTTTTGCTGTCCGTGCTGCTTGTTCCAGGTCTCAGCCGGTTGGCAGTCGAAGACGACCTGCAAAACTTCAACGCGGTGAGCAGGGATTTTCAGCGTGATATCAAAGAGATGGGCAAAGTCCTTCCCATGGACCAGAAAACCATATATGTCGTGGCCGTCGGCAATGATTTGCAAAGTGCCTTGCAACTTAACCGCGACCTTGCCCTGGAGCTTGAGCGAATGGGTCGGGATGGTTCGCTCAAGGACATTTCCTCCATCGCCCCTATTTTGCCGCCCCGTTCCCGGCAAGCGGCCAACCTTGAGCGCTGGAGGAAATTCTGGGATGGCGGCAAAAAAGGCATCCTGGCTGCGGCATTGAAAAAAGCGGCGGATGACAGCGGTGTCTCCTTCCCGGTGTTTCAATCTTATCTGCTGCGTCTAAACCACGGCGCCGCGCAGCCGCTGGGCCTCGCTGATTTGCCGGCCAGCCTGCAAGAACTGGTCGGCGAGTATCTTCGTGCCGAGGATGGGAAAACATATGTACTGACAAGAATAAATCCTTCGGAAAGCGGCGACATGGAAGCCTTGATGGAGCATTTGCGTCGCTGGAACCCGGATTTGATTGTCGCCGATTTGGGCGTAATCCGCAACAAGACCATGCGCCTGTTCATTAACGGACTGTTCAAGCTCAGCGTGCTCATCCTGATGCTGATCACTGTTTTTTTACTGGCATTCTTGCGCGATGTCCGTCGCTGCCTGGCCATCATCCTGCCCCTGGTCCTGGCCGCCGTGTGGACGTTGGGCCTGCTCGGCTGGCTGGGGATCAAGATTGATGCCTCCAGCTGCATGATCAGCATCATCATCTTCGGTGTCATCATTGACTACAGTATTTATATTACCGATTCGATCCGGCGCGGGATTTTCGGTGCCTTGCCGCTGGCCATGACCCTATCCTGGTTCAGCACCATGATCGGATTCGGCGCATTGCTCGTCGCCAAACACCCGGTGCTGAGGGCGTTCGGTATCACTACCATCGCCAGCACGTTTTGCGGCTGGCTGGCGGTTTCGCTGTCTTCTTTTGTGTACATGCGTTTGCAAAAAAAACAGAGCGAGGTGAAAGCATGAAGCAAGCACGCTGGCTTGTTGCCGTACTGATATTCCTGATCGGGGCCAAAACCGCGCTCATGGCTGATGAAATCAAAATGCCCGGAATCGCCCTGGCGCTGTCGCGGAACAATTACGCGGCCGAGCTTCAGGATGCGGCCTCGACCCATGGCCGGTTGAGGGAATTCGTGCTGCCGGAGATTGAATTCAGGCCGGGACGTTCCCTGGATTTTGCCGGCTGCCGTGAAATTATCCAGGCCATGGCCGGGTTTTCTCTTCCGGCAGACCGTGTCTGGCTGCGTCTGAAAGTGTTCCCGCCCGGCGCGGACCTCCCCGTTGACGGCGTCGAGCCGGGGGTCGCCCGCTTGGTCGACGAGGTGGTCGCTCAAATGGATTTCGCGTGTTTTGGCGTTATCCTGGAGGCGGACCGCGGCTGCTCCGGCGAACTGGCGCGCTTGGCAGCGCTGTCGATTTCCACAGCGCTCAAAGCCAGGCGTGATGACATGCTGGTCGCGGTTGCGGGCCAGATCACCGTGGCCATGAACAAACAGATCCCGGCATATGTCGACCGCGTCCTGGTGACCAACCGGGATGAATGGCAGCCGCTGGGGCAGCAGTTGGCACGCATGCGCAACGAACGCCCGCTTGCATTGCTGGTAACGGAAACGCCGGGCGCTGACAGCCGCCGGGACTACCTGGATGCGTTTTTTGCATTTTCGCAAGCGACCTGGGAGCTGTTCATCGTCGAAAAACCTCAGCCTGGAAGCATGGATGCCCTGATGAAGATGGTTGACGGATTGCAACGGCATTTCACGGGCAACCTGTTCAAAATCGAAGACAATTCTCCTTTTTTTAAATTGAGCGCGTCCGGAATCATGCTGGCGGCGCAGATGGTTTTTACCGATATTTCACTGAATCGGGCCACGATACTGGCCCGTCTGGACGGTTCGTTGGCCCAGCCGCGCCGCTTGAGCCTGGCCACGCCTGAAGGCGACAGCTTCCGCCTGACCCGCTTCGACCCGTTGGACTTGCCGGCTTCTCCTCAGCAGCCGGTTGCTTCTGCCCACGTGTCCTGGCAAAAAAAATACATTCTGCTGGTGGCGGAAAAATCACAAAAGCGTGATGACAGCATCGACGAGCTCGTTGCCGTCAACGCCAAGGCCGCTCTGAGCCTGGAAGAAATCGTTGCGCGCTGGCAGCGCTATGATTCCCGGCAAAAACAAATGATCAAGAATTATACGGCCAACGCGGAAATGGACATGCACTTTGAACCGCCTGGTGTGGGCGCCAGCTTTGATGTCTCGCTGCACTTCGCCTATTTCTGGCACATGGATGGCACCCAGTACTGGGAGCAGACGGCCCAGTACCTGAACGGCATTAAACTGCCCGGGAAAAGCACGTTTCCCTTGCCGCAGCTTGAACCGGAGCAGGTGACTACCCAGCCGTTGGAATTGAAACTGGTGGAAAGCTATGTCTACCGCCTGGAAAAAAATGAAACCATTGACGGCCATGAGTGCTATGTGCTGTCCTTTCGCCCGCGCCCCAAAATGGTGCAGGCCTTGTATAGCGGAAAAATTTGGCTCGATTGCGACACGTTCCGGAAAGTGCAGGTTTTCCTGGTGCAGAACAATTGTTCCGGCAGTATTCTCAGCAACCAGGAACTGCAGCATTTCGAACTGGTCGCCGGCCCCGACGACGCTCAATTTAACCTTCTACGCAAGAGCGAGGTGGAACAAAAAGTACTGGCCGCCGGAAGGGAATTCATGCTTGAGCGGCGCTATCGCTTCAACGACATTCTGCTCAATTCCGGGGAATTTGCCGCACGGCTCCAGCAGTCCATGGCCGGCAAGTCGCCGATGTTCACCGAAACCAGGGATGGCTTACGGGAATTCAAGCTCGAAAAGGACGGCACGCGCCGGGTCAGGGAAAAAGTCGATACACGCATTTGGTCCCTGGTCTGCGGCGCCTTGTATGACGACACGGCCAATTTCCCCATTCCCTTCGTCGGTGCCTCGACCATTGACTACGATTTTTTAAAAACACGCGCGCAGCTGTCGGCCTTTTTAGTCGTCCCGCTGCTGGCACTCAATGTTTCAAAACAACTCAAGGGCAACGTCACACTGGGAAGCGATCTGGCCATCTCCGCCATGCCCAGGAATGACATTCCTTACCGGGCTGGAGTGGAAATTAAGGAAGAAGCGACCCGCATGTTTTCCGGAAGTTTCGGACTCCGCGGCAGCTGGCGTCCGATCAAGGATCTGTCTGTTTCACTTTCCAGTTATCTGACATACGAACTCTTCCTTGCCCAGAAGGAAACGGCCGATGATTTCATCCTGCCCCGCAACGGCTTGACCCTCAATCCCAACCTGGATCTGGATTATTCGCGCAGCGGCTACCGCTTGGTGCTGTCGGGGTCCTTTTATCAACGCCTGGGTTGGCGAAATTGGGGTTGGCCGGACCGTTTCGAGAACCTGCAGAAAAGCTATGGCAAATATTCCGCTTCTTTGGGCAAGAGTTTCTTCATCGGCAGTTTTACCAGAATGGGTGCTGAGATCTCATATTTTTCCGGCCTGCACCTGGACCGTTTTTCAAGCTACCAGCCGTCGATGCTGGCGGTTCCCAAAATACGCGGAGTCGGCAGCAGCGCCATCGCCCTGGAAAGCGTCGGCGTGGTGAGCTTGAACGTTGGTTTCACGGTTTTTGATGTCATCCGCCTTGACACCTACTATAACTTTGCCCGCGGCCGTGAATTCCAGGGCGTTGACAAGTTCACCGACTTCCAGGGTATGGAACTGGATTTCGGCACCATTGGCCCCTGGGGCTCTTATATCCAAGGCAGGATCACCTATGCTTTGGCCGGGCCTTTGGAGCGTTACCAATCCCGCTGGGGAGTCTATCTGGTGATGTTCGTCCCGTTCAAGAAATAAACGCCGCGCTCAGATTTGTCCGCTCTGCTTCAAAAAGCGGATGGCGGCCTGCAGTGCCTCGACGGTGCACTCGCGGCTGTTCTTGCTCCAGGGGAGGACCCCGTCATGGAAAAGGATGATGGCGTGGGGGGTGATTTTTTTTTTGATCTTTTTCATGATCTTTTTCGTGGAGAACCACGTGTCGCCGGTATGGATGTCCCACATGATCGGTTTGAGGTTGAGGCTGCGGATCGCCCTGCCGATCACAAAGTTTTTCTGGCCAATCGGTGGGCAGAAGAACTCCGGTTCATGGCCGGTGATGTTCCTGATGATCTCGTTCGTCCGGTGGATTTCCTCGCGGACTCTTTTGTAGCCCAGCAGGAGAAAATGATAGGGGTGGGAATAGGTGTGGTTGCCGATAATATGGTTTTCCCTTTGAATTTGCCGCAAAATTTCCGGGTATTTTTCGGCATTTTCCCCGGTCACGGCGAACATGGCACGGAGCGATTCCGCCTTGAGTATTTCGAGGATGCGCGGCGTGTAAACGGGGTCAGGCCCGTCATCGAACCTGAATAAAATACCCCGGCCGGTCTTGAAATACTCGCGACCCCGCATGAGCTTGAAAAAATAATCGGATTTATGCGAAAACATGCCGCGGATATAAAGAGCCTGATGGATCAGGATCACAAAGCCGCCGCCCACAAGCCAGTAAATGGAAAAATTGCAAACAGCTCCTGCCGCAAAAACGGCCAAAAGCAGCAGCGTTGCGATATTCACCATGGCAAACTTTGAAACCTTTTTCATCTCACCGGCATTGGCGTTGAAATATCTGGGGAAAAGATGTTTTAGGGCCTTGGCAAAAAAATAAACCGGGTATTTCAAAGAATCCTTGCCGGCAAGAATCAGGCCCAACATTCCGATCCCCCAGCTTAGGGCATAGAAGAAGGCCCCGCCGACCAAACCGGCAACCAGTTGGTGACGGGAACCGGCGATCAGGATGGCAAGCGGCGGCAGGATGTAACTGCCCAGATAAGAGCCGGCCAGCAAGAAAATTCCGCAGCGCATTTTAAGCGGCAGGCTTGAAAATGGCTGCTGGTCCAGTTTCTTTTTCACTTCCGCATTCACCCAGGCATGAAATTTATTTTGACGCATGGATAAATAGAAGCACTCCTTTGCTGAAAAATGTCTTCAAACACAGAGCGCGCATCTCCACGATTCTGAGACCGTTTTTCTCGAGCAAGCGAGCCATGTTTTTTTTACTGTACGCCGTCATGAAGGTCCTCTGTCTGAAGTAGTTGCCGAGCCGGCCCCACCAGCGGATAAACGTATGATGGGGGGTGGTAAACAACAGCCGGCCGCCGGGTTTCAGCAGCTCCGCCATTTTTCTGAACAACGCTTCTTTGTCTTTGATGTATTCGATGGCGGAGAAACCGACGATGAGGTCGAAGCGCTCCGAAAAATTGATGCGGATGAAATCACCATGGATCAGGCGGATATTCCCCAGTTGTTCTTTTTTCATTTTATCGGCAAGCTGGCCAAGCATGTTCCCGGAAATATCAACGGCCGTGACGTGCCTGACCCGCGGCGCGATCAGCATCGTGAAGCGCCCAGTGCCCGCACCGATCTCCAGCACGGATTGTGTGGGCTGCAAAATGGCGTCCAGTGTTTCCAGCACGATTTTTTTTTCCGGGAGGCGCACGAAAGTGAATTTTTCCTGTTCGGCATCGAATGTCTGGGCGTTGCGATCGTAGAAGTTTTGACAACTGTCTTTCATGTTTTTTTTTACGGCTGCCGTCAGCGGGCTTTTTTCATCCGTGTATTATATCACTTTTGCGCCAGAAGCGGGCATGTCTTAATGGTTCCCGGATCGCGAAAAACAAAGCCCGTGCTGAGGGATGCAGAAGTTCAGATATATCTGGTCAAACATATCCAAACAGAGTTCAACCATAACTTGATGGAATACCTTATCTGGTTCAACACCGAAAAACCCCACCGCTCGCTTAACAAAAAACCACCTTTGCGCTATTATATCGATTCGTTACGGACAAATAACAAAAAGTCCAATATATTCTGGACTCGTATAGCTTATTGTAATTTCAATAAAAGTTCCTTAAGATTCCATTATGGAGATAGCATTACTGGATACTTTGGAAGACCTCAGCATAGTGATGCTATGATTTTCCTATTGTGTCCGGGGGATGTTGCGTCCTTTGGCCACAGCAAAAAACCATGTTGACCTTGCTTTTTTTTAGCTTGTACTGCTCTGTTTTTGCACCTGTCAGTGCTATTTCAACAAAATATGAACAATTGAAAGTAAAAATTTAAAAAGGAGTCGATCAATGGAAAAAACGCCGTCCACCCTTTCTTTACTAACCAAACCGATAGACAACATGTTGTATATCTTTATTGGTCCATTTTCTGTGCTGTATATCATACCTCAATTTCTGTTAGGCCTTGAAGTCAATTCACTCGTGCATGGCTTTGGAGTTAATATAATTACCTTTGCAGGGCGAGCGTTTATGTTTAGCGGTGCAGTGCTTGCTATCTGGTGTGGGTTGGTTATTAAATTTGCTGGCAAAGGTACGCCATTCGTCACCTCACCACCAGCATCGGTGCTCCGAAAGGGGGTATATCGTTACGGTCGCAACCCTATGATGTTATCCATTATTCTAACCCTATTTGGTGAAGCACTTAATTTTGGTTCAGTATTTTTATTCGTCTGGCTTTTTGCCTGGATCAGGGCCGGGCACTTGATTGTTGTTCAATACGAGGAACCTCAGTTGGAGAGGCGGTTTGGTGAAGAGTATCTTAACTATTGCAAGCAAGTTCCCCGGTGGCTACCCATTTTCAAATAATCAGCTTGTCTATGCGTTGAATGCTTTCCTCGCTTTCGCCGGCAGTCCGAGCATGAGCAGGCCTTTCATGCGGATTCCGGTGCAGTGGATCTGCTGGAGGCAGACAGATTTCAGGTTGTTTTCCCATCCATCACATTTTTCAGAATCAATCCGTTGGATGGAAGCCGTTCGTTCAATATTAGCAGGGCGGTATTGGCCGCTGTTTTCATAGCGATCGGAACGCCACCGCCTAATTGGCCCAGTGTCCCGCCAGCAGCAGATTTTTAACCGGGGTTTTACAGCCGGAAATCCGTGCGCGCATGAAAAAGAACAAAAAGAAGCATCAACCAAAGTTCGTTTATTACCGGCTGTTGCAGGGCGTAAAGAACTTTTTTGCCGGGGTGACAAGAATGTTCCTGTTCCGCTGGAAACGCAGAGCCAGAAAATCTTTGCTCAATACCATCCCGCCCATGCTCCCATTCCTTGCCAAACCAACTGCGCTTGCTTATGCCATGGAGTATGGATTATGAAAAAATGGGGGAAAAATGGATTGACAATATATAGTTAATATAGTATATTTTTGGCCGTATTATCATGAACAAGAAAAATTGCGGGAATAACGGAAAATTGGCGCTGATAACAGGTGGCAGCCGGGGTATTGGTGCTGCTATTGTAAGGCAGCTTGCCGCTGACGGCTACGATATCTGGTTAAACTTTCAAAAAAACACACAACCTGCCGAAAGCGTGGCCGTCGAGGTAAGGCAACTTGGCAGGACCTGCGAATTGCTGCAGTTTGATGTCGCGGATGAAGCCCAAGCGTCGGCTGCTCTGAATGAGCGCCTGGATGTTTGCTGCCCGGACGTTCTGGTCAATAATGCGGGTATTTCCCGCGATACCATATTCGCTCTGATGAGCAAGGATGAGTGGCGGATCGTCATTGAAGTGGCCTTGAATGGTTTCTATAATGTGACCCGGCCGGTCGTTCAACGCATGATGCGTCGGCGCCAGGGGCGCATTATCACGATATCTTCCACTTCAGGGTTGTCCGGTGTTCCCGGGCAGGTGAATTACTCGGCAGCCAAAGCGGGGCTGATCGGGGCCAGCAAGGCGCTGGCTTTGGAAGTAGCCCGGCGCAATATACTTGTTAACGTCGTTGCTCCCGGGTTCATTACTACCGAAATGACAAAAGATATGCCTGTCGATCAGATTTTGCCCCGTATCCCCTTAGGACGGTTCGGCAATCCGGAAGAAGTAGCTCCCTTGGTCGGCTTCCTCTGCTCAGCAGGAGCGGCATACATTACCGGCCAGGTGTTCTCCGTAAACGGTGGGGTGTACAGTTAGCATAGAACGATTGATAAGTACGGGGAATAGAACAATCAGAAGAAAGAATGTTAACTCAGTTATTGTTGTCGGCGCCGGTTTCAGCGGCTTGGTTTCATCCTTGCTGCTCGCACGGGAGGGTATGGGCGTAACGCTTCTGGAACGCAGCGGTCAGGTGGCTCCGCTGCTGCGCAATTACGACCAGGAAGGCTTCGAGATCAACCATGGTTTTCATTACCTGGGCGGATATTATCCGGGCGGAGCTTTGTGCCGTTGCTTTGAACAACTGGGCATTGCCGAAAAATTGACCCCCATCAATGTCAATGACGACGGTTTTGACGTTTTTTCCGGAATAACCAGCACGGACATTGTCATGCCCGTGGGACTGGCACGGGTCAAGCCGGTCCTGGAAAAGGCTTTCCCGGACAGCGGGGAAGCACTGCAACATTATTTTGAACTGCTTGAAAAAACTTTCCGCGAATTCAGCTTTTTCAGCATTGAAAGCTTTTTTTATAAAGGCATGCCCGATCTGGCCAGCGTCTCATTGCATGATTTCCTGAAAGAACATCATGGCGAAGAGAGTTTGATCGACTTCCTGGGCGCTTATTCACAGATGCTGCTCGGATTGTCTGCCAAGGAGTGTTCACTGCTTTCTCACCTGCTTGGGGTTGGCGCCTATTTTTACTCAGCCCAGACGTTCCACAAAGGCGGCGGCGCCCTTGTCGCAGCGCTTGAAGAACAGGTTCGCCGGGCCGGCGTCCGGATTCTTACGGATACGGAAGCCGTACACATCCTTTGTGAAGAGCACCGGCATTTCACCGGGGTACGCATACGCTCACTTGCGGACGGCAGTGAGAGTGTTTTGGAAGCCGATGCCTGTATCAGCACCATTCATCCCAAGAGGCTGCTGTGCCTGATCCCGGACAGTTCCGCCCATAGTCTTTTTTTACACCATATCAGCGATTACAATGATACCCAGGCCGTGTGCGTGTTCCACCTGGCTGTTGACCGGGACGTTGCCGGAAAATTTGTCAATAATCGCCATATATATATAAAGTCGATAAATGGCCGGCCCAAGCCTCACCTGACGCTGCTTCCCGATTTTTCAGGCAACCGTAACGCATCTCCCGCTGAGCGGCAAATGACGGTGCTGATGTCGGCATGGGACAATGAAGACTACCCGGACTGCCCTGAACGTTTAGAAGGCCAATGCGGCAACGCCGAGCGCCTTCACGTCGGAGGCAATCCCCCTGTTGCCGCGACATATCTGCAGCGGGTGAAAGACGACATGGCCGCCAGGCTTGAGGGGACGTTCCCTGAATTGAAAGGCAAGTATCGGATTATCGATACAATGACGCCGTGTCATTTTGACAGGCTCAATGCCACTTGGGACGGGTCGATCTATGGGGTCAAGTGTTCGCTGAACCGCATGGGCATATCCACCATCGGGCCGATGAGGGGACTTTTCCTGGCCGGCCAAAGCATCACCGCTCCCGGTATCTTCGGCGTGCTCGTGTCTGCTTATTTGGCTTGCAACCGCATTACGGGGAATATAACACTATGAAAAAAAACCGAGTATTGATCACAGGTTATGGCGCCGTTTCGCCCTACGGGATCGGCACGGAGAAGATGGTGACGGGATTATTTGCCGGCCGTTCCTGCGTGGTGAACATCAAAGCGCAGCTGGAAGGGAAGTCGGCCAACGGGAATTGCTTCGTAGCCGCTCCGTTGGCGGAAATGCCGGACGCCAACCAGATCCCGCGCAAACACCGCCGCAATATGGGACCATTGGCTGAACTCGCTTACCGGGCCGCCGCTGACGCGCTGCTCCATGCCGCCGTTCCCCAGGAGAAGGTCGGCTCCGAGGAATTGGGGGTTGTTTTTTCCTCATCGCTGGGAAGCGCCGCCGCCCTGGAAGAGACTTTCCGGGTATATCTGGACGATTCGCCGCAAGCCGTGCCCCAAGCCAGCAGTTTTTTCAAGATCATGAGCCATACCTGCTCGGCCAATGTCGCCCATGCCCTGGGCATCAAAGGGGTGAATTATTCGGTCAATTCCACTTGCGCCTCATCCACCCAGGCCCTGGGCATCGGTTATGAGCAACTGAAACAGGGCCGCCAGGAGATCATGATCTGCGGCGGAGCAGAAGAGATGCATCCCATGGTTGTTTCGATCTTCGATTTGCTGCAGGCGGCGTCATGGAAGTACAATGACCATCCGACCCAAACCCCGCGCCCATTCGATGCCAACCGCGACGGAACAGTCTGCGGCGCCGGCGCCGGAGCGTTGATCCTGGAGACCGAGGAAAGTGCTTGCCGCCGCGGCGCCGTGGTGTTCGGCGAAATCGTCGGCTATAACACCAACCTCGATCCCACGTCCATGTCCCAGTCCAGCAAGGAGAGCATCGTGTTGTGCCTGCGCCGTGCCCTGGCGGATGCTGGAGTGGAACCCCGGCAGGTCGACTATGTCAACGCTCATGCCACCGCCACGGTCGCCGGCGACATATCGGAAGCGGCGGCCATCGCCGAAGTATTCTCCGGCCTTCAGGTTCCGGTCAGCTCCCTAAAAGGCCACATGGGGCACACCCTGGCGGCCAGCGGCGCGCTGGAAACCATCGCCTCTTTGGAAATGATGCGCAGCGGGCGCCTGGTGCCGACGCTCAACCTCGAAACCCCTGACCCCGCTCTGCCGCTCCTGTCGCATGTTCCGGCCGCGGGATTGGAAAAAAAAGTGACCTGTTTCGTAAAAAACAGCTTTGCCTTTGGCGGCGTAAATGCCGTACTAATTATCAAGGACTATATAAAATGAACCAAGAAAAAATTTATGAATTCGTGGTCGGCATATTTGTCGAACTCTTCGAACTTGAAGCCAAGGATATTCGCCTTGAAGCCACCATTTTCGATGAATTGGGGCTGGACAGCCTGGATATGGTCGACTTGGTGATCGAGATGCAATCGAAATTTAAATTTAAGATCGAACGAACCGTTGACGAGGAAAAGCTCCGTGCCATTCGCACCATCAAGGACCTGTGCCTGCTGATCGAAGAAAAAATCGCATCAGGTGAAGTGGATGTCTCTAAAATGAACAGCTAAAGATGTCAACTGCGGCTGCAGGCAAGGGCGACGCTGAAAGGAATTTTATTTTTCAGTCACTTTTACTTTTCATGAACATCATATTCTTCATCTGGTACTGCACCTTCACCTTGGTGATCGCTGCAGTGGTACTGTTGCCGAATTACTTTTATTATCGCGCCTGGAAACCGGGGCGGCTGCAGTTGGCTGCGAGGCGTTTCATTGAATTGTACGGCCGCCTGGTTATCAGGCTTTCTTGGCCGCTGGTACGGGTGCGCATCGAAAACCTGGAAGCGGTGAAAAAATTCGACCCCTGCGTGTACGTGATGAACCATTTTTCGGCCCTGGATGTGTTCTTCTGCGGATTTCTGCCCGGATACTCCACCGTCATCGCCATTCGCTCCTGGCCATTCAAGATACCGTTCCTTAATATCTTCATGCGTATCGCTAAATACATGGATGTGGAAAAAACCTCCTGGCCGGACACATTGCAGCAAGCGGCCCAGGTGATCCAGGCCGGCAATTGCATGCTGTTTTTCCCCGAAGGCCACCGCTCGCGCAACGGGCAATTGCAGCCCTTGAGCAAGGGGGCGTTTCGCATCGCAGCCGAAAACAATGTGCCGATCGTTCCGGTGGGCATTGAGGGAACCGAGTATCTGGGCGGATACAAATCACGCTTGTTGAGCCCCTGCCGGGTGCGGCTTCGTTTTTTTTCCCCGCTGTGGGCCGAGGGC
Organism: Candidatus Aminicenantota bacterium; assembly: GCA_963770755.1. Classification (GTDB taxonomy): domain Bacteria; phylum Acidobacteriota; class Aminicenantia; order UBA2199; family UBA2199; genus UBA2199. The sequence goes on from CAVYQZ010000006.1 coordinate 386,792, forward strand.
AGGGATTATACTGCGGTAAAAAACCTCCGGCAAAGGGTTGAAGACCTTTTCCGGAGCGAAGTGTACAGGAATCATTGAGATGCAAACCGAAAAAAAGAATTGCCAATGAAAAAACAAGCAGCAGAGAAAAAAGACATCCGTTTCTCGGTCCGGGAGCAGGTCCCGCATAAGGATCACATGCTGCTCATCGACGGCATGGCTTACAAAGATGGCGATAAGGTCAAGCTGTCGTTCATTGTGCCTCGCGACAATATCTTTGTGGCGGTGGATGCGGTTTTGGCACCCGTGGCCCTGATCGAAATGCTTGCCCAACTGTGCGGCGCCCAGTACACGTTTGACAAAGGACTACCGGCGGATGAACTGCACGGCTACCTGGTTGGCATTGACAACGTGACCTTCACTGGACCGGTTCATGCCGGCGATGAGCTGACCTTCACAGCCTGGAAAACCTTCGACATGCAGGACATCAAAAGGATACAAGGCGAGGTGCATAAAGGAAGCGAACTTAAAGCCGGGATCGAACTGACCTTGTATGAATCCTCCGATTGGATTCCCAAGCCGCAGCTTTCGGGCACGACCCTCGAAATGACGGGTGCCGGTTCCGGGTCGAGTGCTTTTTTCTCCAGGGAGAAGGATCCGATCGGCAAGGGGATCATTGACAGCATTGTCGCCATGGCCGCCAAAGCCGATGGCGAGTTTGAATTCTCGCTGGCTTTCTGTCGTGATTTTGTTGGTTTTTCAGGGCATTTTCCGGGCTATCCGGTGTTGGCAGCGGTCCTGGGCATTTATTCCGGCTGGCTGTTGGCCGAAATAAGCCAACAGCGGGAACTGGAACTGTGTTCCATAAAAAGGGCAAAGTTCGCAGCTCCGATCCTGCCCGATGAGAAAATCGAAGTCAGTTTAAAAAGAATAGACCGCGAGAACGACGAAGAGGAATGGTACTCGCTGACCATGAAAAGCTTGGGCCAGCTCGCCGCCAAGTTCATGATCGGGACGAAACCATTCTCCGGGAGAACGAAATCATGAGAAAGCGTCATGATGTTTTAAAAAACTTCTACGGCGGTCCGGATGCGCCCCAGCCCCTGAAAGCGGCCGCGTTGCGCACGGTCCGCTTCCAGGAAGTAGATTTGATGGGTGTGGTGTGGCATGGCCGCTATGCGGAGTATTTCGAGGACGGGCGCTGCGCGGTAGGCAGGGCCTATGGACTGGATTACCGTGATTTCTACCGCGAAGGCGTCAAGGCGCCGGTGGTGAATTTTGAGATTGAGTATGGGCATTCTTTGCTTCCGGGGGACACGTTCCGGATAGAGGCCAGCTTGCACTGGAGCGAAGCCGTGCGCCTGAATCATTCTTACCTCATTACTCGCGAAAATGACGGGCTGGTCATGGCCAGGGGCAACACCGTGCAGTTGCTGCTCGATAGCCAAAACAACCTGCTGCTGGTTTGGCCGGAATATTTTCAACAGCTCAGGGAGAAATGGCGGCGTGGTGAATTGAGCCAACCCCATGGCTAACGTTTATCTTATCAGCGGCGGCGCCGAAACGGCCTTGGGCTCGTCGGCTGGGACCCTGTTCGATGCCCTGTCCGCCGGCGCCAGCAAATCCGGTCCCATTGACCGTTATGATTCCAGCCAGCTTTCCTTTCGCACCGCGGCTTGCATCGACCGCCTGCCCGCCGGGCGCTATGAGGGGGAAAACTTGACCCAGGCGCTCTTGCGGCGGATTCTTCCCGGATTCGCCGACTTCCCCGCTGTGGACACGATCATTTGGGCCGGGGCAAAAGGAAACGCCGAATACATCGAACAGCAGGCCTGTCCGCAAAAACCAGCCGGTGCCTTTCCCTATCTGCCCAGGCATTACAGCACGTGGCTGCGGCAAATGCTTGGCTATGCCGGCAACGAGATCGAATTGATAGAAGTGAACGCCGCCTGCGCGTCATCCACGCTGGCCATGGCCATAGGCGCCGACCTGATTGCCTCGGGCCGGAGCGGCTCTGTTCTGATCGCCGCGGCCGATATCGTGTCGCGCTTCACCCTGACCGGCTTCCATTCCCTGCTTTCGCTTGCCAACAGCGCCTGCCGTCCATTTGATATTGAGCGCAACGGCCTGATGCTGGGCGACGGCGCGGTATGCTTGCTTTTGGCCGGAGATCGATACAGCCAAGAGGCGAAGCGGACCCCGTTGGCTCGGCTTTCCGGCTGGGGAGCAGGCAATGATGCAACCCACATTTCGGCTCCGGCCCGGGACGGCAGCGGCTTGATCGCGGCCATCCGCATGGCCATGAAAAAAGCCAAGGTCTTGCCTGCTGATATCGGTGCGTTTTGCACCCACGGTACCGGAACCGTGTATAATGATGCCATGGAACTCAGCGCGACGGACGCGATCTTCGGAGACAGGCTTTTTCCGCTGTTTTCTATCAAGGGGGCGCTGGGGCATACTCTCGGCGCCGCGGGCGGCATTGAGGCCCTGGTTTGCGCCCGGGTTCTGCAGTACGGCATCGTGCCCCCTACGGCCGGTTTGCGTCAAGCCGAAGCACGGGCAGAAGGCCGTGTCTCCTGTGAACGGCAAACGCTCAAAACCAGAAGAATGCTGACGAGCAATTCGGGTTTTGGCGGCGTCAATGCCGCGCTGATTTTGGAAAGTGTGTGATCAGGATGAAAGGGCAATGAAGATGGTTGTAACCGGAGCCTCGATCGTGAAGGAAAACATGTGTGCCGCCTCGCATTCCGGCTGGCAGCAGACAAGAGTCGACCATCTGTTCCAATCGCCGCCACTTGAATCGGTATTGGTTAAAAAGTCTTCCAGATTCGGCCGTTTTGATCACTATACGCGGCTCGGCTGTGCCGCCGCCGGCCTGGCGTTGCATGATGCCGGTCTGAGCGCTGCCAATCAACACCGGATCGGGTTTATTGTAGCGGGGCAGTACGGCTCTTTCGCGACTGATCTCGCCTTTTATGAAACCGCTGCCGGGAATGGGCAGTACGCCAGTCCGAATTTGTTTTCCTATACCCTGCCAAATATCATGATCGGAGAATGTGCGCTGCAATTTGGCTTGACCGGGCCGACCTACTGCCTGGATTCCGACAGCGGGCGCGGCCTGGCTGCGCTGAGCCAAGCCGCGTGGCTGCTGGCTGAAGACGAGGTGGATGCGATGCTGGTTGGCTGGCTGGAAGTGCCGCCGCCGCACATGGCCACGAAGGAAAATATTGCCGTCGTGCTGGTCCTTGACAAAAAAAAGATCGGCCGGGCCTTTCAGCTGGAAATGGCCGTCGATCGCCGGCAACGGCTCTGCATGGGCGACGGCGCGGTCGTCACGGATATTTTTGACGTGCTGCGGGCTCTCAAGATGATGGTCGATAAAATATGAGCGGAGACGAAGGTTTAACATGAAATGGAAACTGATTTACCCGTTTTGGCGCAAACTGGAGAGACAAACGAGATTCAATCTGCCCCCGCACGGACCGATCGTATTTGCCGCGGCCGTGCCCGCCGAGGTTGAAATTGAATTTGTCGATGCCAATGTCAACGAATTGAAGCTCGACGATTCTCCCGATCTGGTCTGTCTGTCAATCATGCTGACGGCCCAATTGCCGGAAGCCTTCCGCATCGCCGCGGCATACAGAAGCCGGGGCATCCCGGTCCTGGCCGGCGGCATCGCGGTGATGCTCCACGATGAGCAGGTCCGCCCTCATGTGACCAGTGTTTTTCTCGGTGAAGTCGAGGGCCGGATGCAGGAAGTTCTGAATGACCACCAGAGGGGAAAATTAAAACCTGTTTACAATTACATGAGCCAACATCCCGATATCAACCTGGTAGGTACGGCCCGGCGCAGCATCCTGGACAAGGATGCCTATGTGTACCGCAAGATTAAAATGCTTGATCTGGTGCATGCGTCGCGCGGCTGCCGATTCAAATGCTTTCCCTGCTGCACCGGCTATCTGGGCGGAAGTGTCTTCAGGCCACGGCCGCTCGATCGGGTGCTGGAAGAAATTGAATCCATCGACAATGAACGGTTGTTCATCGTGGATAACTCCCTGGCGCAGGACCACCAGTGGGAGGAAAATCTTTTCCGGGCCATGATTCCACTGGGTAAAAAATGGGTCAGCCACCCCATTGAAGAGGATGATCACCTCCTGGACTTGGCCTACCAGGCCGGTTGTTGGTATGTGTATCAAGCTGTTTTCAACACGTCGGCAAAAATCCGTCAGCGTATCCAACGCTACCATGATCATGGCATCCGGGTCGAGGCTACCGTCATCCTCGGTGTGGACGAACATGATGTGGACGCTATTAAAAAGCTGGTGGATTTTCTGCTGGAAATCGATGTCGACCTTGCCGAATTCACCATCATGACCCCGTTTGCCCATTCACCCATCCGCGCCAAGCTGCAGGCCGAGGGTCGGATTATAAGCGAACGCTTCGAAGACTACACCTGCGACCGTGTGGTTTTTCAACCGCTGCGGATGACTCCGGACCAGCTGCAGGAAATGTATTACTATGCCTGGGACACTTTTTACGCCCCCTTGTCGCAGGAGCTAAAAATGGGCAATCTGTTTTGGCAAGTAATGAAACGGGAAAGAGCTGAAATCAAAAACAGACAACTCGCGGCCGCCAGTGGAAGTTCCGCGCCCAAAACCGATCGATGAGCCGCATTTTTTTCATATCCGCCAATTCCCGGATTGAACCGTACCCGGTCTACCCGCTGGGCATGGCGGTCTGTTCAGCCGCCCTGGTGGAAAAAGGGCACCATGTGCGTCAATTCGACTGTCTGGCCTCAGGGCAGTTCGAATCCAAGCTGGTTTCCAGTCTGGAAGAATTTGATCCTGATTTTGTCTGCCTGTCGATGCGCAACATCGACAATATCGATTCGCTCACGTCGGATGTGGAGTGGTACCTGGACAATTACAAGCACCTGGTGGAAATCGTTCACCAGCATACCCGGGTACCGGTCATCGTCGGCGGTTCCGCTTTTTCCATCATGCCCGAAAAGATCCTGGCCTATATTGGCGCCGACTACGGTGTGCGCGGCGAAGGTGAGCGCGCCCTGGGCGAACTGATCGCCAAATTGGAAAAAGGGGAAGGCACGGAGCGGATCTTGTCGACCGCGGACACTCCTCTGCGCGGCCGCGAGATGGTATCGCCACTGTTCGAAAAAGAACTGGTCGACTACTATATCAATGCCAGCAGCGTCATCGGGCTGCAGACGAAACGCGGCTGCCCGTACCATTGCAACTACTGCACGTACCCAACCATCGAGGGCTACGAGTTTCGTCCGCGTGATCCCCGGGCCGTCGTCGATGATATCGAAAGAATGAAACGCGATTTCAATGCCCGGGATTTTTTCTTTACCGACAGCGTCTTCAATGATGTACAAGGCTATCATCTCGATTTGGTTGAGGAAATCATCCGCCGTCAAGTCCATATCCGCTGGGCGGGCTTTTTCACTCCCCGCAACAGCACGGTGCAGGAATTGATTATGATGAAGCGTTCCGGGCTTTATGCCGTGGAACTCGGCACCGATGCCGGCTGCGATCGCACCCTGGCGGGAATGGGAAAAGAATTCACCTATGAACGCGTTTTTTATTTTAATGAAGCCTGCGTGGAAAACGAGATCCCCTGCTGTCACTACATCATTTTCGGCGGTCCCAATGAAAACGAGGCGACGATCGTTGAATCCCTGGCCAATTTTGAAAAACTCAAATACTGCGTGGTACTGGGATTTTCCGGAATTCGGATTTACCCCGGTACCATCATTCATCGCCAGATGATCGCCGAGGGGCGCATCGATGCCTCGGACCCGTTGCTCAAACCCAAGTACTATATTTCGCCGGCCATCGATTACGAGCGGATGAATTGCCTGCTGGTCGAAGGCTTTCGCGGGCGCCGCGACCGCATCTTCCCGCCTGAAGAATGCAGTTCGAAAATCGCCATCGTGAAGAATTTCGGATTCAAGGGCATCCTCTGGGACAGGCTGATCCGCTTCCCGAGCAAGAGAAAAAGAAATGTCTGAGCCTGAAAACAAGCGGGTCCTGCTGGTCCATCCCCTGGGCTACAACAAGGCCCATGCGCAGGGCGACATCTCGCGCCGTGCCAATATCATGCCGCCGCTCGGATTGGCCAGTATCGCGGCGTACCTTGAACAGAAGGGGATCGGCGCCGATGTCATCGACTGCTTCGCTCATCCCGATTCGGACAGCAAGATCATCGCCCGCATCGGCGAAACCCGACCTGGGCTTCTAGGCCTGAGCTGCACCACGTCCGGCTACCTCGACGCGATCCGCATCGCCACGATGGCCAAAGAAAAATACCCCTGGATCAAGACCGTTTTTGGCGGCCCACACATATCCGCCTTGCGGGAAAATATACTGGAAGGGGATGAGGTGGTTGACTACGCGGTGATCGGTGAAGGCGAGGAGACGCTGGCGGAACTGGTCAACCTGGACGGAAGGGACCCCGGGAGCATCGCCGGCCTGGTATACCGCGACCGGAATGAGCAGGTGCGCTTCAGCGGTTTCCGGCAAAGCGCCATCGCCCTGGACGAGCTGCCTTTTCCCGCCTATGAAAAACTGGAGGGCTACCCGCAAGCATACACGCTGCCGCTCTTCAACTACCCGCGGACCCCGAATGCCAGCTGCATCTCCAGCCGGGGCTGCCCGTACGCCTGCAGTTACTGCGACCGTTCCGTTTTCCGGAGAAGCTTTCGCTTCAATTCCGCGGAATACTTGTACCGCCATTTGAAATACCTGAAGGAACGATTCGGCATTCGCCATATCAATTTTTATGACGATCTGTTCACGTTCAACTTCAAGCGAGTCGAAGCATTCTGCCGGATGATGATTGAGCATCCCCTGAATATGACCTTCAACTGCGCCGTGCGCGCCGAGCACGTGAACCCGGAATTGCTGAAACTGATGAAGAACGCCGGCTGCTGGATGATCAGCCTGGGCATTGAAAGCGGAGACGAGCCATTGCTGAAGCAGCATCGGCAGAATGTGAATTTGAAACTGCTGGCCCAGACCATCCGCGACATCAAGAAAGCGCGGATCCGGGTCAAGGGCCTTTTGATGATGGGCTTGCCGGGAGAGAGCGAAGAAACCATAAAAAACAGCATGAACTATGTGTTTTCATTGCCCATCGACGATTTCAACCTGGCCAAGTTCACGCCGTTTCCGGGATCACCCCTTTATGAGCATATTCACGAATTGGGCGAGTTTAATGAGAACATTGCCGATATGGATTGCATGCATTTTGTATTCGTGCCTGCCGGCATGACTCGCGAAAGGCTGGAAGAATTGTTTATCAAATTCTACAAGACCCATTTCAAACGCCCGGCGGTGCTGTGGGGCTATGTGACCATGATCTGGAAATCTCCCGACAGCTGGCGGCGGTTTTTGGGCAGCCTGACCAATTTTATCCGATTTGCCAGATCGAACAAACGGATCGCTGGAGCGAAATAATAGCGCCAGCCAGCACCCCGCCCTTGCCTGCCGCCGGTTCCCCCGGCGTTCCCATCCGCGAAAAGAGGAATTTCGCGTGAAAGGCCGAGTAGGCCCTTGCGGAATATTCCATGCCGAGGTCTGGATTTACATCGCCAAGTTCGCTATAATGGCCGTGGACTAGAATCAAATTATGGAAAAGAAAAAAATACTTGTCATCGGGCTTGGGCCGTGCGGCGGAATCATTGCCGCGCACCTGGCCGCCAGCGGCCATGTGCTTTACGGGATCGACACCTGGGAAAAACATGCCGATGCCATCCGTCAAGACGGCTTGCGCATCGAAAACCTGGTTTCGCTGAATGCTCGATTCAAGGAAATGGCCACCCATCTTGGCGGATTGTCGAAGACCGATGTGGCTTATGCCGTGATCGCTGTAAAAACGCCGAATTTGCGGCAGGTCCTGCTGACGCTGAAAAAAATACCCGGCTCGTTTAAAATTGTCCTGGCCCAGAATGGCATCGATATCGAGGATCAGGCTGTCGACCTGTTCCCCCGGGACCGCATCCTGCGCATGGCTCTTTATTATGGCGGCAGTGTCGTTTCCGCCGGCATTATCCGGATGAATTTTTTTCAAAAACCGAATTATATGGGCTGCTTTTGCGGGAAAACCAACTGCGGCCACGCCGAGGAGTTCGCCCAGATGATGAGAAGCTCGGCCCTGGAAACCGATGCCGTTCCGGATATTGAAAAACATGTTTGGGAAAAAAGCATCCTCAACGCCGTATTGGCGCCGATTGCCGCTGTCCTGGGGGCGACCATGGCCGAAGTAATGAATAGCGATGCCACGCACAATCTGGTGGAGGCCCTGCTGCGCGAATCCATTCAGGTGGGGCAGGCCGTCGGTCATGATTTCGGGAGCGGCTTTCATGATCAATGCCTGAACTTTCTGTTCCAGGCGGGCCATCACAAACCCTCGATGCTCAACGATCTGGAAAACGGAGATCCCACCGAGATCGACCATATCAACGGCAAGATCGTGGAATACGCAAAAAAGTTGGCCATCCCGGCCCCCTTGAATGCCGCCTTCACGGCGCTGGTCAAGACCAAGGAACGGCTGAACATGTTGAGCAATGGCCGTTCATATAAAAAATGAGCGTGGTCCCCAAATCCCATCATCAGCTGAAAGAACTGCTATCCACTTATTATCGGAGTCTGGGACGCCGGGAATCTCCACTGGCCTGGTGCACGTCGGTTGGACCGGTGGAACTGCTGCGTTCGTTCGGCTACCAGGTCTATTTTCCTGAAAACCATGGCGCCCTGATCGGCGCCAAAAGACTCGGCAGCCGTTTCATTCCCGAAGCGGGTCGAGCCGGTTTTTCCCCGGAGATCTGTTCTTATCTCACCAGTGACGTCGGCGCTTTCCTGCTCGGGGAAACTCCCCTGGCCGCACACGGCCTGGACCGGGTGCCTGCTCCCGATGTGCTGGTATACAATACCAGCCAATGCCGCGACGTGAAAGAATGGTTCGCTTTCTATGCGGACAAATACCACGTACCGTTGGTCGGGATTGAAACCCCCCGGGACATCGACGACGTGGACGAACCTTTGCTCAATTATCTGGAATCCGCCTGGAAAAAACTGGTTGTTGCTTTGGAAGGGGTTTCCGGCCGGCGCTTTGATCCCGAAAGATTCGCAGCGACCGTGGACCTTTCCGGGCAGGCCTGCAGGCTCTGGCAGGAATTCCTCGAAACGAACCGGGCTCGTCCGGCTTTGCATGATTTTATCGAGCATATCATCCTGATGGCTCCGGTGGTTGTGCTGCGTGGAGATAAAAATGCGCTGATTTTTTATCGCGATCTGTTGAGCGAAGTCGCGTCCGCAGAAGCCGGGGCGTTTAAAGAAGACTACCGGTTTTATTGGGAGGGCATGCCGATCTGGGGCAAGCTCAGGTTCTTGGCGGATTTGTTCGCCAGACACAATGTCCGCATGATCGCCTCGACCTATTGCCATTCATGGGCATTTGCTTTCGATGGCTCCGATCCGCTCCGATCCAGCGTCGATGCCTACGGACGCATCTTCATCGCCCGTTCCCAGCAGGTCAAATTTGACTACCTTCAGGATATGTGTCGAAAATTTTCGATTGACGCCATGCTTTTTCATGACGCCAAAACCTGTTCGGCCAACACGAACAGTCGATATGGCATCCCGGGCAAACTCGTTTCCCAAGCCGGCATTCCCACCCTCACCTTTTATGGCGACCTGGTCGACTTGAGGCATTTTTCCGAGGCGGAATTCACCCTTCGCTTTGAGGCATTCATTGAGCAGCTTGGATGATGCGGCCGTGATCGGTCTGGATATCGGTTCATCGTACGTCAAGGCGGTCAGATTGAACCGGGATGGCACGATTGTCTCTCGGGGGGTGCAAAAAACAGGCTATGATTTTTCCGAATCGGTTTCTTCGCTGCTGGCTGGGGTCGAGGCCGGGACGCTGCCCTTGGGGGTTACCGGCTACGGCAGGAATCAATGGCCGGGCCTGGTAAAAAAAACCGAAATCTCGTCATTGGCCAGGGCGGTGCTTTTCATGGGTATTCGCACCGGAACTATCGTGGATGTCGGCGGCCAGGACAGTAAAATACTCAAGATGAAAAACGGCAGGCTGGTTGAATATGCATTGAACCGGCCGTGCGCCGCCGGGACTGGCAGCTACCTGGAATTCATCGCCCAACGTATGGGCATTGACGCCGGCAGGATGAATGACATCGCCTGCAGCGAGAAAGATTTCTATCCTTTGAACAGTTTTTGCACCGTTTTTGCCAGTACCGAGATCCTGGATTGCATCAAGAAAAAAATACCCATGCCCAAGCTCATCCGCGGGTTGTATGCCGCGATCGTTGAAAGGATCCGGGGGATCGGCAGTATGGAATCGCCGCTTTTTCTGTGCGGCGGGAGTCATCGCCCATCATGCGGTGCTGGCTGAAGTTTTCAAGGCGATCCTCGGCCCCCAAATCGAAGTCGCGGTTTTGCCTGATCCGCAGTTTCTGGTGGCTTGGGGCGCGGCCCTTTATGCCGAGGAAAGCCGCCGGGACAAAGGTTCGCCATGAACGGCAAATACAGGAATTCCCCCATCCTGCTTGAAAGCAACACCGGAACGATTGGAACCATGATCCTCGAGCGGGCCGGCTCCTGGCCCGGCCATGCCCTGTTCGCCTGGCGCGAAGGGGGAGGATACCATACGGTTTCCTGGCAGCAGTTTCTGGAGGATATCGCGGGGCTCGGCAATTTTTTATGGGAGCGGGGAATCAGAAAGGGTGAGCGGGCCGCCGTTTTCAGCCCCAACAGCTACTCCATGCTGGTGTGGGAGGCGGCGGTAACTTCCATGGGAGCCATATCGGTGCCGGTCTATGCCGGCTATAATGTAACCAACCTCGATTACATCCTGAACCGTGTCGAGCCCAATGCCGTTTTCATTGATGGCGATGAGCGCCTGGAAAAATTCGAAGCCTGCGCCTCCTGTCCGGCCATCAAAACCATTGTCACACGCCAACCTTCCGCATACAATGATTTCGACCAATGCCTGACGTCCAAGCCCCGTCGAGAACTTCAAACGCCGGGTCAACGATGTGGTCCAGGAAGACGTGTGCTTCATCCATTTCACCTCGGGCACTACTGGCCCTCCCAAGGGCGTCATGCTCACTCACCGCAACATCATGTCCCAGCGCCCGGCCCATGCGGTGAATTGGAAAATCCCTTTCGCTTCGCGCTTTTTATCCTATTTGCCTTGGCACCATTCCTACGGCGGGCTTTTTGAACGCTTCACCGCCCTGTATCATGGCGCCGTTATTCATCTTGAAGATTCACTGGGCAAGGATGTCGACCGCCTGATCATCAACTGGGGCATGGTCAAGCCCAGCCATTTTTTCAGCGTTCCCAAAATTTTCCGGGCGCTGGTCACCGAAGCCAAAATCAATCCGGAAATAAAGCAGATGCTCTTTCATCCCGGCCTCGAATTTGTCTACACGGCCGGAGCACCACTGCCCAAGGACGTCGGGGCGTACATCAGCGCCCAGAACATTCCAATCCTGGAGGGTTGGGGATTAACCGAAACATCTCCGACTGTAACCATGACGTCGCTCGGGCAAAAACGCATCCATTCGTACGTGGGCGACCCCATCCCCGGTTGCGAGATTCTGATTACCGAAGAAAATGAGATTCTGGTCAAAGGTCCCAACGTCATGAAAGGCTACTACAAGGACCCCGAAAAGACGGCCCTGGCCATCGATGCATCCGGTTGGTTTCACACCGGCGATCTGGGCGATCTCACCGACCACGGCTTAAAACTGATGTTTCGCTGCGACGGGGTCTTCAAGCTGGCCAACGGGGAAAAAGTGTCTTCCATCCATGTTGAAAACGAATTGACTGCCGTCTCGCAATGGATCAGCCAGGCCGTGGTCGTGGGATCCACGGAAGATTTCGTGGCCGCGCTGGTGTTTCCCAATTTTCGCCGCCTGAGGGACTGGGCCGCCAAGAACGGCAAGGAGTTGCCCGTCGACTGGGAACTTGCCCGTGACAAGGAAATTCAGTCATTATTTCTCCGCGAGATCGCCGTCGGCAACCGTGAGCTGGATCCCCACTACCTCAGGATAAAAAAATTTGTCATTATCCCCGAGGCACTGACCGTGGACAATGGCTGCCTGACTCCTTCCCTCAAGATCATCTATCACCAAGTGATCAGGAAATACCGGGAATGGATCGAAGCGATTTTCCGGCCGGAGCAGAATCCCGACATGCAGCCGTCCATCGTTTCTGTCGTGGCAGATGAAAGCGACGATCCAAGCGCATGAAACCCGGACGTTTTAACGGACCGGGTCACATGTAACCGAGGCTCTTGAGCTTTTCGCACATTTCCGCATTTTCGTCCGCGCTCAGCTCCCGGCCGGCTGATGGACTGAAGGTGGCGGCGATGCGGTTGGCCTCATCCATCAGGTCACGAGCGGCAGCGGATGGCAGGAGCGCGTCTGGGGCGGATCCGAAAAATTCGACTGGTGCGCGGCCGTCCTCATAGGGGGCGAAGGCGACGCCCCTGCCGCTGCAGCGCATGCCGCGGACCAGGAAAACTTTTTCTGCCTGGGCCCCGCCGCGGGCTTCCAGGTAAACGGGGCGGTCGGTGCCGCCGCCGTTATGGATATAGGATAAAAAACTTGCACCGTCGAAAATGCTGCCGTCGGGAGACTCAAGCTGCAGGGCATCGATCAATGTCGGCAGCAAATCGATGTGCCGCAGTTCTGCCGTGATGCGTCGGCCGCCCGGGAACAGACCGGGAAGACTCATGATCAACGGCACGTTTTGCAGGTAATCGTACACATGGTAGCCGTGATGCAGAATATGTTCGGCCAGGGAGTTGCGAATCAGTTGCATTTGCGCCGCCGCGTTGTCACCGCGCGCTATGGCGGAAAGCAGCAGGTGGTCATTCAACTTTTGTTTTAAGTTGGCGAAAAAACCCTCTTTCAATCCGCAGCGTGCCTGGATCGAGTAGCGCTTGGCCCCGATGCGGATCAGGTTGAGCAAAAGCTTGCAGCGCTTGGCCAGGCCGATCTTATTTTGGCCGGTCCGGGATAGGCGGTCCACTTCGGACGCAAATTGATGCAGTATGGGTTCCTGGGCCATCAAATCGATGGCGTTTTCAATGGATTCGCGTTTGCGGATTTTTCCCAGCGGCGGCAGGCGCAATTTGGCTAAAAAATAGGACAGCAGTGAATCGGATGGCGGCATCTCGCCGATGCATTCGCCATGGTCGCCTGTCAGAATGACCAGCGTGTCGTCGCTGATGTGTGCCAATATTTTGCCGATGAAGGCGTCGAGCCCTGAAATGGCCCGGTCGTAGGGCAGGGCCCCGAATTCGGGAGAATTGAATCCCGCCTGCACCTGAAAGGGAACATGGGCTTCCCAAAAATGAACCATCACGAAAAAAGGCTCGACGAATTCATGGCGCCTGAAACGGTCCAGCAGCATGTCTCCCCATTCGCCGAAGCAGTATTCATGCTGGCTGCGGAAATGGTAATGGCCGAAGCCGCGGCTGATGCCCAGGAGTGGATTGAGCGGACCGGTCGCTTCACCGTACGTGTGGTAACCGTTGGCCGAGAATAGTTCCGCCATGGTCGGGATGCCGTCGCCGAGCTTCACTCCGACCATGCCGACGACGCCGTGATTCCCGGCATAGCGGCCGGTGAAGATCGAGGTGAAAGAAGGGGCGGTGACGCTGTTTTCCACGAACACATTGTTAAATGCCGTGCCGCGGGCCACCAGTTTGTCCAAGCAGGGGGTTTTGCAGGTGCGCTGGGGGTCAAAAATCCGGTCCGAACGCAGGCAATCCACGACCAACATCAGGACGTTGGGGTGTGTTTTCATTTCTTTTCCGGAGCGTGATTCAGACCACTCACATGGATTCGATACCGGGTAATCCGCCGACGGCATTCCGCACAGGTAAAAACACGTTTCGCATAATCGAATTCTACCAAAAAACATCCCGGATTTCAATTTGCGCTTGTCCGCGGCCTGCCGGCTTGCTTTTGGGCGGCGATTCGATTATCATGGCATCCGCAATGTGAAAATGGTTAAAGCCCTTGAAAATAAAAACGATTTCCGCCAAAAAAAAATGCCGCTCCGGACTCCCGGGCTGCCCAGGGTGTATCATCTCGGCCTGGGATCCAACCTGGGCGACCGCCGCTCCCAGCTCGAAGCGGCCATCGTCTTTTTGCAGAGTTGCGGTTGGGTGATCAAGAAATCGGCCTTATATGAAACATCACCGGTTGGCATGCCGTCGGCCGGTCTGTTCCTGAACATGGTCATGACGCTGGAGTCTCGGCTGACGCCGCTGGAGCTTCTGGCGCGCTGCAAGGAATACGAGGCGGCACAAGGGCGCGATCCGGAAAACTCCCATTACCGGGACCGATTGATCGATATCGACATCCTGTTGGCCGGGGACTTGGTCATCAACACGCCCGGGTTGACCATACCCCACCTGCGGCTGTGCGAACGCGGGTTCGTGCTGGTACCGCTATTCGAGATCGCGCCCAAGCTGGTCCATCCCCTGGAAAAAGTCACGGTGACGCGACTGCTCTCGCGGCTGAAGGGCAGGGAAAAGATCAGGCGCCTGGATTAAGGTTTCAGCCGGGCTGGAATGCTTCGAGTTTGCCGATATGGGCCTTGTCGGACCTTTTATTTGCCGCCGGAGACGTACAGGTAGCGTTTGACCTTGTTGGTCGGTGTCTTTTCAAAGGGTTCGGGATGTTCAAATATTTTACTGATCTGGGCAAAAGCCGGCAATTGGGTGTTGATGCGCCGGCGGGCCTGCTCCAGGATGTCTTCGGTCAATTTGCCGGCTTCGGCGTCGTTGAGCTTGTTGCGCTCGAACTCGCTGTCCAAAACGTCGTAGTCCAGGTAGGCCTTGACCAGCAGCCGGCCCTTCTCCTCGAAAACCACGGCTTCCTGGAAATAGGGCTCCTGCAGGATCTTCTGCTCGATGGCTTCCGGGTAGATGTTCTCTCCCGACGGACCGATGATAACGTTCTTGCAGCGCCCCTTGATGAACAGGTAGCCTTCGTTGTCGAAGTATCCCAGGTCACCGGTCTTCAGCCAGCCGCCTTCTGTAAAAACCTCGGCCGTGGCGTCGGGATTGTTGTAGTAACCGGACATGACGATCGGACCGCGGACGATGATCTCGCCGATGCCGCTATGGGAGTCCTTTTCATGGATTGCCATTTCGATGCCCGGGATCGGCTTGCCGCAGGATCCGGCCTTGACCTGGCCGAAGGGGTTGATGGTCATGATCGGCGCGGTTTCGGTCATGCCGTAGCCGGTGGAATAGCTGATGCCGGCGTCGCGCAGAAAGACCTCCACGTCCTCGTTCAGCGAGGCGCCTCCGAACATGAAGAAGCGCAGCTTGTTGCCGAAGGACTTAATCAGCTTGCGGCCGGCCACCTGGTGCAGTTTTTTGCGGAAAAAGGCCAGTGGATAAAGCTTGTTGATGATGATTTTGCCATGGATTTGGGGCAGAATCTTTTTGCGGAAGATCTTGTCGATGACCAGCGGCACGGTCAATACGGCCGTCGGCTTCACCGTTTCCATGGCCGCCAGGAGCTTCTGCGGCGTGGGCAGGCCGCGCATGTAATAAATGCTGGCCCCGATGGCGATCGGGCAGAGCATGCCGCCGGTGGCTTCGAAGGTATGGGCTAGCGGCAGAATGGAAAGGAAACGGTCGTCGGCATTAATCGGGAAGCGTTCGATGCCGTTGACCACGTCAAAGACAATGTTGCGCTGGCTGAGCATGACCCCCTTGGAATGGCCGGTGGTGCCGGATGTGTATATGATCACCGCCAGGTCTTCGGCTTCAGGCCCGGGCACATCGGCCTGCCCGTCGCTGTCAGCGGCGCTCTTTCCCCGGCCGCGCTTGAACAAGGCCAGCGTTTTGCTGATGAAACCGCTGGGGGCCTTTTGCAGATCGGTGAACTCCATGCTCTCGAGGTCGCAGATGAATTTCAGGGTCGAACTGTCCATGCCCTCCAGTTTCTGGCGTTGTTTCGGCTCAATAAAGATGCCCTGGGCTTCGGAATTGCGCAGGATGTGGCGGGTATCGCTATCCGGAAAGCCGGTCAGGATAGGTACGGCCACGGCGCCCATCGAGGTGACGGCCAGGTAGGCGATCACCCAGTTGGGGCAGTTTTCGCCCATCATGGCCACCCGGTCGCCCTTTTTGATGCCGCGTGCGGTCAGGGCGCCGGCGGCATCCTGGATCTGCTGCTTGAGCTGCAGGTAAACGATGGGCTGCTCCTCGACCGTGGCGATTGAGGGCAGGCTGCCGTATAATTCGAAAGTCCTTTCCAGAAGGCATTTTATGGTCAATTTTTCCAGTTCGACGATCATGCGGGCTCCTTGTCCCGAATAGTAATGAATTGGGAAATAATTGTCAAATTCCCAATGGCGGCCGCAGGTTGTAGGGGCGACCCGCTGGGTCGCCCTGAATTGATTATGACAAAAACAGGGCGACCCAGCGGGTCGCCCCTACTGATTTTTAAAAATATCGCTGAAAAAATAAACGGGGATGGATAAACTCTCTTTCAGCTGCATGTAGCAGCCGGGGCAGGAGGTGACCACGGCCTGGGCGTCGATCTCGTTTAAGCGGCTTGTTTTTTTTGATAGGATCCTTTTAGAGGTGGCGGGAAAACCAACCTTGAAGATGCCTCCAAAGCCGCAGCAAAGGGGCTTATCGTCATTTTTATAGCGCCTGCCGAACTGCTCCAGGAAGTGGCGCGCTTCTTTTTGCAGTTTCAGCGACTGGAGGTTGTGGCAGGGCTCGTGGTAGGTGAAGGAACCCTGGAATGGCTTGACGAAACCCGGGTCGACAGCGGCGTCGGGACAGAATTTGAAAAGAAATTCGCTCAATTCATATACTTCCTTTCCGGGCAGACTGTAATATTTCCTGAAGGCCAGCACGCCGGTTGAACAGGGGACGACCAGGAATTTGTATTTGTAAGCGCTGAATATTTCCAGGTTTTTTTTCTTGAGACTGACGAATTTGTCATTCCACCCTTGTGAAAGATAAGGAAAACCGCAGCATGGCAGCCCGGGCGGATAAGCTACGAAAAATCCTTGTTTTTCAAGCAAGGCCTTGATTTCAACGATCTTTTTTGAATAGAAATAAGTCAGCACGCAGCCGGGAAAGAGCAGGATGTCATAATTATTATTGCGGTCATGGCTGCGGATATTTTTCAGATTCGTGTTCTGGAAAGCGGGCAGGAAAACCTTTTTCTTCAAGGGCGTGCGGGCCAGCAACCGGGGCAGCCAAAGGAATTTGCGCAGAACGAATCCCTGGTAAAAAAACAGGATTGTTCGCTTGAACCAGGGGATGCGGCTGCCGCCGGAGATGCGGTTGCGGTATGTGATCATCAGCGAGGTGAACTCGACGCCGTTGGGGCAAGCACTCTCGCAACCACCGCAGACCAGGCACTGGTAGAGCAGGCCGCGGTTGCGGTTGTTGGCCTCCAGGCGGCCGTCATCGACGGCCTTGATCAGGTTGACCTTGCCGCGCGGCGAATTGGGTTCGCTCAATTCGGCTTGGTAGACCGGGCAGGCCGACTGGCAGGTGCCGCAGTCGGCACACAGGCGAACGATCTCGGCGAGCAATTTCAAAGAGAAACTTTGGCGGCGCCGCTGAAAACCCCCATGCTGCGGAATTTCATGTAGCGCTGCTGCAACAGGGTTTCCGGGTCGAGGGCGAGAAGCTCATGCAAGGCCTGCAGCAGCATTTTTTTCAAGCGTCGCGCCGTTTCAGCGGGAAATTCATGGGAGCCGGGGTCGGGCTCGGGAATGATGTCGTCAATCACCTTGAGTTCTTTCAAGTCCCGGGCGGTGAGCCGTAACGCTTCCGCGGCCTCGGCGGTCCGGCTCGTGTCCTTCCAGAGAATGGACGCACAGCCTTCGGGCGAAATGACCGAGTAGATGGCATTGGAAAGCATGAACACGCGGTCGGCGACGGCAATGCCCAGCGCTCCGCCCGATCCGCCCTCCCCGGTCACGCAGGCAATGATCGGTACTCGCAAGCCGGACATCTCATAGAGGTTGACGGCGATGGCCTCGGCCTGGCCGCGCTCTTCGGCGCCGATGCCCGGGTAAGCTCCCGGGGTGTCGATCAGGGTGATTACCGGTCGCCCGAAGCGTTCCGCTTGCTGCATCAGACGCAGTGCTTTGCGGTAGCCTTCGGGGTGGGCCATGCCGAAGTTGCGGCGGATGTTGTCTTTTACGTTCTTTCCCTTCTGCTGCCCCAGGATGGTCACCGGCATCCCGTCCAGAAAACCGATGCCGGCGACCATTGCCGGGTCATCGGCGAAGCGCCGGTCGCCGTGCAGCTCGACGAAATCGTCGATCAGGGCGTCGATATAGTCGCGGGTCGTTGGCCGCTTGCCATGTCGCGCCAGGCGCACGGTGTCCAGGGCTGACCTCATAATCAAATCCGATTCTTTCATTTCTGCACCATCGCTCGCTTAGCTGAAATACTGCGGCCTTTGCGTGTAAGGCCGTTTGCGGTGAATTTTTAAAATGGAAACCAGGGTCTTTTTCAGGTTTTTCCTGGGTACGACGATATCGAGCATGCCGTGCTCGAGCAGAAACTCGGCGCGCTGAAACCCTTCAGGCAGTTTCTGGCCGATGGTCTGCTGGATGACCCGCGGTCCGGCGAAACCGATCAGCGCTCCGGTCTCGGCGACGATGATATCGCCCAGCATGGCGTAGGAAGCGGTCACGCCGCCGGTGGTCGGATCGGTCAGCACCGTGATCAGCGGCATGCGGCTCTTATGGAGGCGGCGGATGGAGGCGGCGGTCTTGGCCATCTGCATCAATGACAGGATCCCCTCCTGCATGCGTGCGCCGCCGGAGGAAATGACCATCAGCACGGGCAATTTGTTCAAGGCCGCGTATTCGAGCAGGCGCGCTATTTTTTCGCCGACCACGGAGCCCATGGAGGCCATGATGAAATTGGGCTCCATCAACGCCAGGGCGGCGGGGCAGCCTTCGATTTTGGCGACTCCCGTCATCACGGCTTCATTGGCTCCGGTACTGAGAACGGACTGCTTCAGCTTCGCTTCATACTTCGGGAAGCCGAGGGGGTCGAGGCTTTGCAGGTTTTTATCCATTTCCTGGAACGAGCCACGGTCGCATAGCTGCTTGAGCCAGGTCGGCGCATCCAGGCGGAAATGATGGCCACAGCGTGAACAGACGAAGCTGGCGAGTTTGAAAAAGGAATAGAAATGGGTGGTATTGCACTGCGGGCATTTGACGAACAGCTTGGAAAACATCAGTGATCTCCCTTGGCTGGCTGCATATTGGCGATGAAGCCGGTGGTGTAGGCACCGCTCAAAAAATTCTTGTTCTGCAGGATCTGCAAGTGAAAGGGTATCGTGGTGGTAACGCCTTCGACAACGAACTCGCGCAGGGCCCTTTTCATGCGGGCCACGGCGTCCTTGCGGTTGTCGCTCCAAACGATCAGTTTGGCGATCATGGAATCATAGTAGGGGGGGATGGCGTATCCCGGATAGACGCCTGAATCGACGCGGACGCCGGGACCGCCGGGGACAATATACTGGCTTAATGTGCCGGACTGCGGCATAAAATTATTTTCCGGGTCCTCGGCATTGATGCGGCACTCGATGGCGTGCCCCGATTTATGAATGTGCTTCTGGGTCAGTGACAGCGGTTCGCCGGTGGCCACCAGTATCTGGTGCTTGATCAGGTCGGTCTGGGTGATCATTTCCGTTACGGGATGCTCGACCTGGATGCGCGTGTTCATTTCGATGAAATAGAATGCTTTTTTGCTGATGTCATAGATGAACTCGATGGTGCCGACCGAATCGTAGCGCACCGATTGCGCCGCCTTAACGGCGATAGCGCTCATGGCCGATCGCGTCGCCTCGTCCAGGACCGGTGACGGGGCCTCTTCGAGCAATTTCTGATGGCGACGCTGGACCGAGCAGTCGCGCTCGAAGAAGTGGACGGCATGGCCGTGTTTGTCCCCCAGGACCTGGATCTCGATGTGTTTCGGGTCCTCGACGAATTTTTCCAGGTAGACGCTGGCGTCGCCGAAAGCCTTTTGGGCCTCATTGGAGGCCGAATTAAAGGCGTTCTCCAGCTCTTTTTTTTCAGCCACGATGCGCATGCCGCGGCCGCCGCCCCCGGCGGACGCCTTGATGATGACCGGGTAACCGATGTCATCGGCCAACGATTTCGCCTCGCTTGAAGAAGTCAGGACACCTTCCGATCCGGGTACGACCGGAACGCCCGCTTTGCGCATGATCTTCTTGGCCATGGCCTTGTCGCCCATTTTGCGGATGGCCATCGGCTTCGGGCCGATAAAAACAATGTTCAGCACCCGGCAGGCTTCGGCAAAACTGGCATTTTCGGAAAGAAAACCGTAGCCGGGGTGGATGGCGTCGGCTCCGGTTGACTTGGCCGCGGCCAGGATATTCTGATAGAACAGGTAGCTTTCGGCCAGCGGCGCCGGGCCGATGCAGACGGCCTGGTCGGCGTAGCGGACGAACAAGGCATCGCGGTCGGCTTCCGAATAGACGGCCACGGTCTCCAGTCCCAATTCGTGGGCGGCGCGAATGATGCGCACGGCGATCTCACCGCGATTGGCGATCAGTATCTTGAACTTCATTTTTTGCCGCGGGCGACCTCAATACGGAACAGGACCTGTCCGAACTCGATGGGTTTGCCGTTTTGTGCGCAAACCTCGCGCACGATCCCCGACACCGGACTCTCGATCTCGTTCATGATTTTCATGGCTTCGACGATGCAGAGCTTTTCATTGACCTGCACTGAGTCCCCTTCCTCGACGAAAGGCTCGGCATCGGGAGACGGGGCGCGGTAAAATGTGCCCACCAGCGGGGCTTTGACCTCATGCCAGCCCTCGGGATTGGGCAACCCGGGGTCGGCAGCGACCGGCTGGGGTTCGAGGGGCGGCGGCGGCGGCGTGATGGAGTCGATGCCCGGCAATGATTGCGACATGTAGGAATGTTGCGGCATGTTTCGCTTCAAGGTAACGGTTTGACGCCCTTCCTGAATGGTCAGTTCCGTCAGTTCGTATCTTTTCATTAACTCGAGTAAATTTTCCAATTCCAGGTCATTCGTGCGCATGACACCCTCCTCAAAGCAAGCAGGGGTTCAATGTAGTCACAGTATGGTTTCAGCAAGCTTAATAATCTGCTGAAACCATATAGTGTGACTATACTAACACAAGATGTTTTTGGCGTCTTTCTGAATGACCAAAAACATAGTGTTAGTACAATATCAACCCAAATCATTTTGAACCCCGACAACTTATATTATTCTTTTTTCGGAAAAATAACTATTTAATTATATTATATCCATATTTTTTTGTAAACCTTGCCTTGTCTTTTGCCTATTTTTGGCTTAAACTGATTTTTAAGACGGTCCCGAGCTTTTAGGATATAGATAGACCGGTGAGCGACTAATATGGTTAAATATTTCTGTCCATACTGCGGGGGCAAACTGCAAAAAAAGAGACTGGAAAACCGGGAGCGTGATTTCTGTCCGGCCTGCCGGGTCGTGCACTACGACAATCCGGTTCCGGCCACAGCCGTCGTCACTTTCAACGAGCACGGCGAACTGCTGCTGGTGCAGCGCGGCCAGGAGCCGGGAAAGGGCAAGTGGTGTCTGCCCGGAGGCTTCCAGGAGTTGGGGGAAACCCCCGAGCAGTGCGCCCTGCGTGAGTTTAGGGAGGAGACCGGACTCCAAGGCCGGGTGTGCGAACTGATCGCACTGGAGATGGGCCGGAACCCGTTCGCCGGCGAAGTGCTGGTGGCGGGCTATCGCGTCCGGGTCCTGGACGGAGAGCTTCTTGCCGGTGATGACGCTGCGGCCGCGGCTTATTTCACACTAGCTGAGCTGCCTGAGCCGGCCTTTCAGAGCCACGCGCGCATCATCGCGAAGGCGGCGACCCCGCTGCGCAAGCGGCTGCGTTTTCGTAACCTGCCCGGCGGCGCTTATGTCGTCACCAGCAGCGACCACCTGCAGATCGCCCGCGAAGCCTGCCGCGGCGGCGCCCGCATGGTCCAGTACCGTGAAAAAGACGCGCCGGCGGCGCAGCGGCTGGAGACGGCGCGGCGCATCCGCGCCGTCTGCCGGGAAAGCGGCACGCTCTTTGTTGTCAACGACCAGCTCGATATCGCCATTCTGAGCGAAGCCGACGGCGTGCACCTGGGCCAGGATGACCTTCCCATCAGCGAGGCCCGCTCATTGCTGCCTCAGCATATGCTGGTGGGGGTGTCCTGCTCTTCCCTGGCCGAGGCCCTCGAGGCCGAGCACCAGGGCGCCGACTACCTGGGCGTCGGGGCGATATTCGCTACGCCGACCAAGGAAGGATACCCGGTGGTCGGGCTGGATGGCTTGCAACGCATTGCCGCCGAAGTTTCCCTGCCACTGGTCGCCATCGGCGGCGTCAACCTGGAAAACATGGCCAGGGTGAAAGCGGCCGGGGCCAAGTACCCGGCCATGGTGCGCGAGTTTCAAATCGATACCGCGGCCAAGGTGGCGGCAGTGAATGCGATTTTTTTTTAACAAGCCAATCCACTAGCGTTCGGCCGCGCTAAACCCATGCAAAACGTTATAATGATCCCCCCGCCTGCGGCACCCCCCTTAGTAAATGGGGTTATGGAAAGAAAGCTTTCGGTTAATAAAATTATTTATTTACTGATATTGTATTTCAATTCTTCACCCCCCTTACCAAGGGGGGATGGGGGGATGAAATTGTTTATAGGGACGGTTTTTTATCCCCCGCAGGGGCAAGCCCGGTCCCCCTCTTTGAAAATAAAAATTTAATCCTGTCTTAATGACGTTCAGCCTATCTTCAATCGCTTTTTAATATCTTCGCCTTTCATATTGAACAATGCGTCCAGGAATTCCACCTGCAGGCTGGCCGGCCCCTTGGTCTTTTCCGCGGCCATCTCGCCGGCCATGCCCA
This sequence comes from Candidatus Aminicenantota bacterium, assembly GCA_963770755.1. Lineage (GTDB taxonomy): Bacteria > Acidobacteriota > Aminicenantia > UBA2199 > UBA2199 > UBA2199. Next base: position 409,757 of record CAVYQZ010000006.1, read on the forward strand.
TCACGGCCATGGCGGCGGTGGTCGCAGCAAAATAATCGGGATTGACGGCGGCGAACGCCCCGCACAGGGCCGTGGCCGTGCAGCCCAGGCCGGTGATTTTTGGCATCATGGCGTGACCGTTCTTGATCATGGCTGCATTCTTTTTATCGATGATATGGTCGGTCGCGCCGCTGACGCAGACCACGCAGCCATATTCTTCATTCAGCCAGCGGGCGCTGTCCAGTGCATGTTCCGAGGTTGATGAACTGTCAACGCCTCTGGTTTTTGCGGTGGCGCCGGCGCAGGCCATGATCTCCGAGGCGTTGCCGCGCAGGATGGTCGGTGCCGCGGCCTGGATCAGTTCATGGATGGTTCGCGTGCGGTACGGTGTGGCGCCGGCGCCCACGGGATCGTAGATGATGGGAATTCCTTTCTTTTTGGCCTGCAGAACCGCTTTGGTCATGGACGCAACCCAGGGCTTGCTCAAAGTTCCGATGTTGATCACCAGGGCCGAGGCGATGTTGACCATGTCCTCGACTTCTTCGGGTGCGTGGGCCATGACCGGCGAGGCGCCCACGGCCAGTAATGCGTTGGCGGTCAGGTTCATGACCACGTAATTGGTGATGTTGTGCACCAGTGGTGTTTGCCGGCGTACTTCCTCCAAGTTAGCGAAAATATCCTGCGCTGTGATTAACATATTTTTTTCTCTCCACTATAACAAAGTAAAAAATGAACTCGGCGTAAGGCGCAAGGTGTAAGGTTGAAGGTTAAGAAAAGAGAAAAGATGATAATGAATTGCCTGTTTGTCTTTTCCTCAACCCTAGACCATAGACCCTGACCCCTGAATATCAACACGATTGGTTTCGTTGCCCTACGGTCTATACGAAACCTATCTCGTGTTGATATAGTCACACTGGATGGTTTCAGCATATCCCAACTTGCTGAAACCATAGTGTGACTACCCTGTACCCTACACCCTTTGCTTATCCGACCACGCCCATCATGAAGACCATGACGAACAGGGCCACGGTTTCGATCAGGCCCAGGACCATGATGTAGTTGCCGAAGCCCTTGCCGGTTTCGGCCAGGGCGTCCGAGGCACAGGCGCCCGCCTTGCCCTGCAGCCAGGCCGAAAAGCCGATGGCCATGCCGCCGAGCACGCCCACGCCCAGGAGCAGCCCGGGATCGATCCTGGCGGCCGCGCTTTTCAGTGTGTTCATCAGGATGAAGCCGTAAATGGTCTGGGTCAGCGGCGCGCCGACGAAAGCCACCAGCATGAAGGGAGCGGGTTTGTTGAGGGCGAAGCATTTTTTCCAGGCGCCGATCGCGGCCATGCCGGCGGCCCCGGCCCCCAGGGCCGAGCCGATGGCGGCAAGTGCCAGCGCAGCTCCGATTCCGATCAAATTGAAATTCATCTTTTACTCCTTGAATGGTTTGTATGGCCGGCCCGTCCATTCCATGCCCAGGTGGCCGGAAAACTCCAGCATGTTCAGGCGCACGCCGTGGACCACGACGGACAGGGCCCCCATGGCCAGATTGAGCGTATGGCCCAGCAGCAAGACGATGGATGCCAGGATGATGCCCACAACGCCGTTGGCCATGTTCGCGGCCATGGCGTTGAAGCTTTTGGCGATCTCGATCGTGGCCAGGCCGACGGCGAAGAGGCGGATGTAAGATATGATGTCCGAAAAGGCGCCGATGCCGCTCAGGAATGTGCTCAGCAGGTTGGCTGCTCCCATGGCGATGCCGTGGAAAAAACGGCCTTCCTGGCTCGAAAAAACGATGATCATGGCCAGCCCCGTCCCGATCAGCCAGGTCGCGACCAAAGGCAGCGGAAAGCGTTCTTTGCCGAGGACCAGGCTGAGTACCAGGTAATAGAGGCCGAGCACCAGGGAGAGCCAGCCCAATTGCGCCAGCGAACGGATGAAGGGCTTTTGCCTGGCCTGGCGGAAAAAATTCCACAGGTGGGCGATGGCGATGTGGATGGTGCCGGTGATGAAACAGATGAACTTGATGGTTTCGCTGCTGCGCGGGTCGAAGCTCGAGATGGCGGGAATGGTCATCCACGAGAGCCAAGGCAATGAGGCCAGGGTCGCCGATCCGAACCAGGTCCCGGTCAGCGCGCCCCAGAGGACGGTGCTCAGGCTCATCAGCATCATCAGCAGGAGTGCGTTGGGGATCTTCTGTTTTTTACGGCGCTGGCGCCAGGTAAAAAACAGGGTTCCCGACAGCAGCACCAGACCGTAACCGGCATCGCCGATGATCACGGCGAAGAAGAACGCGAAAAAGATGAGAAAGAAAAAACTGATATCGATCTCCCGGTAGCCGGGAACCGTGCCCAGCAATTGAAAGACCGGGCTGATGATGTCGACCCAGCGTTTGTTGCGGATGACGGTGGGAACGTCATCGTCAGCGGCCGGCTCCTGGACCAGCAGCGCCCAATTGTTGTCCCGGCAGGATTGCTTCAATCCTGGAACCTGATCGGCCGGCAAAAACCCGGCCAGGTAGGAAAGGGCCTCGGTATGGCCCATGGCCGCCGCCGCTTCGGCCAGCTCGATCTCCATGGCGGTGGCATGAACCGCACGCTCCAGATCGCCGCTCGCGGCCTCCAGCCTGTCCAATTCCAGGCGCAGCCGCTGCCGATCGGACCGGTTTTCTGCCTGCAGTTTTTCCAGCTCGGCAAGGCCGCGCCGGGGTACATGCAGCGGCTTGAATTCATGATCGAAGGCGGTGCCTTCTTTTGCGACCAGGGCGACCCATAGCAGCGTTTTGCTGCGTTTGAAAACAAAAACCTTGAGATCGCCATGGAGTTGTGCGAGCATTTTGGGCGGGATTTCGCAAAAGCGGATCTCGTATCCCTGTTCCTGGATTGCCCGCAGGTCGGCAAGCGATATTCCTTGCCAGTCATGAAGGCGGATCATTTCGTTTTCCAGGTTGGCAGACTCTTCGTTGAGCAGATGCAGGGCGGCATGCTTGTCCACTATGGAGCGGGCCGTTTCCATGGCGGTCTCCAGTTCGTGTGTCTTGAAGGTCCTCGCTGAGGGGACTGCTGCGCTTTTTCCTCCGGCTTCCGGGACGGGAGAGATCAGGATCATGGCCTTTTCGAGAAGATTTTTTTTCTCCTGCCATTCCTGGGCCGAGGCGACCTGGGCGGGGATGGCGCTGAGGTGCAAAACGCCGAGATGGCGCAGCTTGTTCAGGGCATCCTGCTTCTCCTGCCGCCGGGTGATCACCGTGGCCTTTTTCATGGCGACGATCATGAGGCTTCCTCCCGGCGCAACAGGTTTCTCTTGGCCGTTTTGCCTATGACCACGGCGGCGGTCTGCTGGTCACCGAGGAATATCTGGATCTTGCGGATGCTTTCGATCGCCTGGGGGATCTTGACCTTTTCAAAGAGGTTCACCCGCTGGCTGGTTACCCGCAATTCGGTTTGCAGCAGGTCGATCTGTCTGTGCAGCATGCCGGTCTCGACATCGAGACGTGCGAGACCGGCGAACAGGGAGAGGGCCTCGTCGACCCAGGGCGGGGTCATGAACAAGTCGTGGGCAGTGGTCGTGAAATCCATGGATTTAAAGACCGGGATCTCCACGCCGGCGATGTTGGCGGATTCCGTTGCCACGTTTTTGACTTTCAGCCAGTCCTGGAAGGGGAACGGCTCGGCAAAGAGGTCCAACCATGACATGGCGCCGTCGATCCGCTCCCTGCGCTTCCCAACTTCAACGGCCAGCCGGCCCTCCAGCTGGCGGATGACCATCTGCAGCTGCTGTTTCTTGAGGACCAGGGTCGGCAGATAGCGGCGGAAACGCTTCAGGGCGTCCTTCTGACTCTTCAGCTCGTTCTTGGTCAGCTTTATCGCGGGCATGTTCAATCTGCGCCGCCCTCCGGGGAGGGCCAGAATTTCCTGATCAGTTCGCTGCGCAGCCGGGTCTCTTCAGGGGAAAAACAGGAGGCGAGGATCTGCCAGCCGTTGTCCAGCGCGGCTTCCAGAGGGATGTTCACCGACAGGTCCATCATCCTCTGTTCGAAGATCACGCCGTATTTCAGCAGTTTCTGGTCCCAGTCGGTCATTTTGAAGCCCATCGACTTCTTTTCCAGCGACTCCTTGTAGGCGGCGTAGAGGGTGATCATACTGTCCATCAGGGCGCGGTGATCGGGACGGGTGTTCTTGTTGACCAGCTGCTTTAGCCGGGAGAGCGAGCCGAAGGGCTCGATGCGGCCGTTTTTCAGGTAATACTGGCCCTCGGTGATGTAGCCGGTATTGTCCGGCACCGGGTGGGTAACGTCATCGCCGGGCATGGTGGTCACGCCCAGGATGGTGATCGATCCCGCCCCGGAAAAATCGACCGCTTTCTCGTAGCGGGCGGCGAGCTGGCTGTACAGGTCGCCGGGATAGCCGCGGTTCGACGGTACCTGCTCCATGGTGATGGCGATCTCCTTGAGGGCGTCGGCGAAGTTGGTCATGTCGGTCAGCAGTACCAATACCTTCTTGCCCTGCAGGGCGAAGCCTTCGGCAACGGCCAGGGAAATGTCGGGGACCAGCAGGCACTCCACCGTGGGATCGGCGGCGGTGTGGACAAAGAAGACGGCCCGGCTCAGGGCGCCGCCCCGCTCCAGGGTCTCCTTGAAAAAAAGGTAATCGTCGTACTTGAGTCCCATGCCGCCGAGGATGATCAGGTCGACTTCGGCCTGCATGGCGATGCGGGCCAGCAGCGGGTTGTACGGCTCGCCCGACACCGAAAAGATGGGCAGTTTCTGGGACTCCACCAGGGAGTTGAACAGGTCGATCATGGGGATGCCGGTGCGAATCATGTTCCGGGGGATGATGCGCATGGCCGGGTTGACGGCCGGGCCGCCGATCTCGATCATGTTCTCGCCTAGTTCCGGTCCCTTGTCGCGCGGCTTGCCGCCGCCGTCGAATATCCGCCCGAGCAGGTTCTTGGAGAAGGAGACCTGCATGGGGTGCCCGAGAAAGCGCACCTTGTCCCCGGTCGAGATTCCCCGGCTGCCCGCGAACACCTGCAGCGACACCTTGTTTTCGTGCAGCCGGATGACCTCGGCCAGAGAGGAACCGTGGGCGGAGCTGACCGTGGCCAACTCTCCGTATTGGACGTCGCCGGCGCTGACGGTGATCACGTTGCCGGCGATGGCTTCGATCCTGCTGTAGACCTTTTTCATGCTGTTTTCCTTTTATTCCCCGCTGGCAAGCTTTTCCAGGATTTTATTGCCGCCTGCTTCTACCCCGACCTGCTGGGTTGCCAGGAAAGCGGTGATTCCACTCTCCAAGTCGTTGAATTCTGCGCTTTTCCAGGCGGTGCCGTTGTAGTCGAGAAACTTCTGGCGCAGCTGGTTGAAGAATCCCCGGGCGGTCTCCTTGCCGGCGAAATCGAAGCGGGAGACCAGGACCGAAAAAAGCAGGCGAAAGACATGTCGCTGCCTCTCGGTCGATACCGCGGCGTCAACAGGGTCGTAGGAGTCCTGCTGCAGGTAGACCGAGTCGATGAAATCGCCCTTGAGGAAGAGCAGGTAATCCTCCAGGGATGTGCCTTCCTCGCCGACGACCTTCATCATCTGGTTGACCTCGTTGCTCCTGAAGAGAATGTCCCGGGCGTATTCAGTGGCGCTCTCGTCAATCAGTCCCGGGTACTTGCTCCAGCTCTCCAGGGGGTGAATGGCGGGATACTTGCGGGCATCGGAGCGCTCGCGGGAAAGGCCGTGAAAGGCGCCGACCACTTTGAGCGTCGATTTGGTCACCGGCTCGTCGAAGTTGCCGCCGGCCGGGCTGACCGTGCCGCCGATGGTGACCGATCCGCTGCTGTTGTCGCGCAGGCGCACCAGGCCGGCCCGCTCGTAGAAGCTGGCGATGACCGATTCCAGGTAGGCGGGGAAGGCCTCTTCACCGGGGATCTCCTCCAGGCGGCCCGACATCTCGCGCAGGGCCTGGGCCCAGCGCGATGTCGAATCGGCCAGCAGCAGGACGTGCAGGCCCATTTGCCGGTAGTATTCGGCCAGGGTGACCGCGGTATAGACCGATGCCTCGCGGGCGGCGACCGGCATGGAACTGGTGTTGCAGATGATGATGGTGCGCTCCATCAGGGTGCGACCCGTTCGGGGGTCGGGCAGCTTGGGGAATTCCTTGAGGGTCTCGACCACCTCGCCGGCCCGTTCGCCGCAGGCGGCGATGATGACGATGTCGATCTCGGCGTTGCGGCTCGTTACCTGCTGCAGGACCGTCTTGCCGGCCCCGAACGGCCCGGGGATGCAGTAGGTGCCGCCGCGGGCGATGGGAATGAACGTGTCGATGATGCGGATCTTGGTGACCATGGGCTCGCCGGGCCGCAACCGTTCGCGGTAGCAGGTGATCGGACGTTTGACCGGCCAGTTGAAGCACATGCTGACCGGGAATCGCTTGCCATTTTCGTCTTCGAGCTCGGCGATCGTGTCGTTGATGCGGTAATTGCCGGCCGCGGCAATGCTGACAACCTTGAGTTGTCCGCCTAGGAAGAAAGGGACCATGATGCGGTGCCGGAATATGCCTTCGGGAACGGTTCCCAGCGTGTCGGCGGCCGCGACCGTATCCCCGGCCTTGGCCTCCGGGGTGAAAGGCCACTCTTTTTTCTCGTCCAGGGGGCTGAGGTAAACGCCGCGCTCGAGAAAGAATCCGCATTGGGCGGCCAGTTCCGGGAGCGGGTTCTGCAGGCCGTCGTAGATTTGCGCCAGCAGGCCGGGACCCAGGCGCACCGAGAGGAGGTCCGCCGTGAACTCGACCTTGTCCCCGATACCGATGCCCCGGGACATCTCGAAGACCTGCATTTCGGCCCGGCTGCCACGGATGCGGATGATCTCCGCCTTGAGCTTTTTACCACCGCTGGCCACGTAGGCAACTTCGTTCATCGAAACATTGCCTTCGACCTCGACAGTGACCATGTTGCCATTGACTCCGACGACCTTTCCTTCAGTCATTTCGCTTCTCCGTATCCAATAGCGGGCTGGCGGCGCTCATCCAGGCGGCCGCTATGTCCAGGACCTGGGTGTATTCCTGCGCGAACGCCTCGCGGCCCGGTTCGTGCTGGAAATGGCTTTTTCGTTCCAGGAGCAGCAACTTCAGGCGATAGACGATCAGGCGCCCCAGGTCGAACTGGGTGGCGGTTTCGAATTCCTCGAGAGAGGACCAGCGCCTGCGGTCCAGGGCGACCTCGACCGCCATGGGCGTCCCGGCGTCCAGCGTTTCCTTGACCAGGGCGGGCAACCCCGAGTAAAACGGTGCCTCGCGCAGGAACGGGTCCGGGCTGATGCCCCGGCGCTGGGCGCGCTGCAAGATCAGTTCATTGCGCAGCGCCGTCTCCCATGCGGCATAGGATCGCCATAGGGCATGATCGTTGGCATGGGGGCGGAGCGCATCAAAGGATATACGTGAGAGAAGGGCATGATCGTCTTCGGCCACCTGCTCCCGGCACAGTTCAAGCCAGGTGCGGCTGCTGAATGGAGGGGGCTCGTCGAAAAAGAGCAGGGGCAGCGAGGCCACGAGATAGTAGTATTGGGTCAAGTTCACCCGTCCTGCCGCAGGGCGTCCGAGACGATCTTGGCCATGGCCGGGTTAAGAAACAGGGACAGGCTCTCGGCGATACTCTCGGCTGAAAAGTCATAATAGGCATGTCCGTCTTTTTCGGCCACACGAAACCCGTGCGCAAGTTCCGCGGCCGCCTTGATTTCGACGCCCGCCGCGATCTTCCCGGCCAAGGCTTGACGCAGCGCACCGGCCAGCGAGTCGAACTGCTCCCGGGGCAGAAGGATCTCGATCTTATCCTGATATTCAGGTTTCCAGTTCGTGATCATGGCGGCGATGGCCAGGGTGATCTCCCTGTCATTGAGGGCCTCCCGGGTTTTTTCCTTCAGCAGTGCGGAAAACAGGACCTCGAGCTGCTTCCTCACCCCCAGCAGGAGGTCCCTGGATGCTTGCTTGAGCGACTCCCCGCCGGAATGTTCCAGTTGTTCCTGTTCACGACGGGCGGCGGCCAGCAGGGCATCGGCCTGGGCCCGGGCGGCGGCCACGATCTCGTCGGCCTGGGCCTTGGCCTGCCTGAGCAGCGCTTCGCTCTCCTGGCGGACCTTGTCCACGCCATCGCGATGGATCGTGTCGATCAGTTCCTTCAGTTGCACGTCGGCAATGTCCTTGGTTTCCATGGTTGAATTCTAAGTGAATCGGCATATTCTGTCAACCATGGCCGTGACCCAAAGGCTGGAGTTGCAGTTTGCTTGATTTTCAGGTATAATAAATTTTTCAATCCAAGGCAAAGTTATTGCATGAACCAAGCAAATCAAAGCACATGTTACGGCCGGTCATGTGAAATGAAGGCGCAGCCACAATGAGACTGGTCGACTACCTGGACCAGAAACTGATCTGTTTGGATTTGCCGGTACCTTCCAAGGAAGCAGCCGTCGCCGAGATCGTCAGGCGCATGAAAGAGAACCGGATCATCGAGGATGAATCCTATCTGCTGGAAGAGATCAACGACCGCGAAACCCAAGGATGTACTTCCTTGGGGAATGGGGTCGCCATTCCCCATGCCAGGCTGAAATCCTTGGAAAGGATTGTCATTGCCCTGGCCCGGCCGCTCGCCGCGGTAAACTGCTGCAAAGAAAATCATAAGCCGGTGCGGCTGATATTCGTTGTGATTACGCCCATCGGCAAGGTGGGGGAATATCTGAAGGTACTGGCCGAATTATCAAAATTAGTGAAGGAAAAAAAGCTGCTCAAACAACTATTTACGGCTGACTCCATCCAGGCTGTTTGGGAGTTGTTCGAGACCGTTGAACCCCAGGATATTTAAAATCGCCAACACGGCAATTTTTTCGCTTGTGTCACTATGCACCGTTAAACCAAGCCATCCGGGTGGGCGTGAATGGAACAGAGCCTGAAGTTTTTGCCTTTGCTGCTGGTTTTGCTGCTGGCTTTCATCGTTCCCCTTCTTCTCTCGCGGGTGCGCTGGATGCCGCTGGTGGTGGGGGAAATCCTCGTAGGCATCCTCATCGGGCCTTCGGCTTTCAATCTCATCGGTCGCGACATGACCCTGGATTTTTTCGCTGAAATCGGCCTGGCCCTGCTGATGTTCCTCTCCGGGCTTGAAATCGATTTCTCCCTGATCACGCAGGCGCTGCCGGATGCACGGCGCTACCATCCGAAACGGATTGCCGTCCTGTCTTTTTTTCTCACCCTGCTCCTGGCCGGCGCCACCGGCATGTTTCTGGTCCGTTTGGGAATTGCCCGTGATCCTTTGATGATTGCACTGATCCTGTCCACCACGTCATTGGGAGTCGTGGTCCCGGTTTTGAAGGAAAAGGGGTTGTCTCCGACTCCCTTGGGCCAGACCATCATCCTCTCCGCCCTGCTGGCTGATTTTGTCACCATGTTCCTGATCACCATCTATGTGGCGGTGATCGCCCATGGCCTGTCATTGAAAATACTGTTTGTCGGCATACTCTTCGTGGTGGCACTCCTGGCCTACCGCCTGGGCGCTGTCCACATACGCCGGCTCAAATTGGAAAAAGTCATTTCCGAACTGTCGCGCACCACGTCCCAGGTCAAAATTCAGGGGGCGATGGCCCTGATGCTCACCTTCGTCATCCTGGCCAAATTCCTTGGCACCGAAATGATCTTGGGGGCTTTCCTGGCCGGCGCCGTTCTTTCTTTGCTGGACAAGCCCGCCGACGAGCAAACCCGGCAGCGCCTGGATGCCATCGGCTTTGGTTTTTTTGTGCCTCTCTTTTTTATCACCGTCGGCATCGGCTTCAACCTGCGCACCTTGCTCAGAAACAAGAACACATGGCTCCTGACTCTGCTGCTCCTGGCCTCAGCATTGCTGATCAAGATCTTGTCGGGTTTGTTCCTGAGGCTGTCTTTCAATTGGCGGCAAACCTTTGCGGGAGGTTTCCTGCTTTCGGCAAGGCTGTCCCTGATCATCGCCGCTTCCGGCATTGGCACCAGTCTGGGGATCATCAATGAATCGACCAACGCCGCTTTCATCCTGGTTGCCGCCCTGACGTCCACCCTGTCTCCGATCCTTTTCAACCACCTGATTCCTTCCCGGCGCACCCATCCGGAGCACCGGGTCCTGATTCTCGGGGTCAACGACACGGCCCTGCAGGTGGCCCGCGAGTTGACCTTGCGCGGCAGCGCGGCTTATTTCCTGGCCGGGGATGATCTTCAACAGGCGGCCGCTGAAAAAGCAAATTTCCCCGCCGCCAAAATAGAAGACGAAAACCTGGCTGCGCTGCAGATCGACCTGGCGGAAGTCCATTCCTTTCTGGTCATGGACACTTCCGACAGCCGCAACCTCCGTTTTTCCAGGGCCGCGGTCGATCTGAAAATCAGCCATATCATCGCCCTGGTCAATGACCCGGTCCATCTGCCGAAATTCAGGGATTTAAACATCCAGACATTCACTCCGGCCCTGTTTCAGCCGACCCTGCTGGCGCTGATGGCTACCAATTTCGATTTGTTCAACTTGCTCTCGTCGACGCGCGAAGACCAGCAGGTCCGCATGCTGGTGTTGAGCAATCCCGCCCTGGGCGGGCAGCGGCTCCAGGATCTGCAGCTAGGTGCCGACCTCTTGTTTCTTTCGATCCGGCGCCGCGGCGATCGTTTGATTCCCCATGGGAAAACCAGGCTGGAAATCGGGGACGAGCTCACCATCCTGGGCAGTCATGAAGCTCTGCAAGATCTGTCCCGGCAAATCGAAGATTACGACTTCACCGCCGGCAACGATTTTTACTAGGTGTTTGGGGGAAAGGGGTAGACGCTGTCCATTCTCATTACTTCCGCAGCGACGCTTTTGAAAAAACGGTGTCGGGGATATTTTCGTTGAAGGCGATCGACTCGATGAGCAACTCGGTTCCAGTTCCTTCTTTTAATACATCCTTGTATAATGCGGTTTTTGGAATCCATCTTCCTTCAATCTGCATCACCTCACCGAGTGTGATTTGCTTGAGCAGCGTACCGCTTTTCGCATAAAGATTTTCTTTCAGTATGATGAAACGTTCCTGGTCCACCCAGATTTTTCTTGTATCGTAGGCTATTTCCCTGACTTTCGCCTTCAGCTCCAATATCCATACCGGACGGTTTGAGACCGTGTCGGAACCTACGATTTTCGCTTCATACATGTTTTGCAGGAACGGATCCTCCATCATGTCTTCGTAGGATAAATCCGAACCCAACACCGATTGGCGCAGCATGTGTCCGCTGATTAAAATAATCCTGTCCGTAGCCGGTGAATAGGTCCAAAGCTGATCGCCCAGTTTCAACATCTTGGTTCCTTTTTCCCGAGCCGGGGCGAGATATTCCGTAAATGACTGGTCGATATTTCTCTGCCATGACTTGGCTTCCACAGTTCTTTCACCGCGTCGGCCGTGTATGATCATTTTGGACACGACGATCTTGCTGTCCGACAAGATGTTTTTATCCACTCTCTTTATTATCTCTTGCGCCGACGGTGCTTGGGAAAAGAGCAGGGCCGGCAAAAGCAACAACCAAGTTATAATTATATTTTTCATACTTCAAGCTCCTTGAACAGCTGCGATGTTTGTCTTTTATAAATGCCGATTCCGGCAATGGCTGTTCCCAGCACAGTTGAAATGATTCCCGGCGCGAAGCCGATGATGAAGCTGCCGAAAGTTACCTGGGCACGATACACGCTCGATATCATCAACGCTGAATTCTTGAAGAGAAAACCGAAGTTGAGCCCATAAATCTGCATCAAATAGGCGACAGCCACGCCGGCGAGGGTTCCCAAAACGGAACCGAAGATGCCGATCGACACGGATTCCAGGATCATGGTTTTATAAATGTGGCCTCTGGCTTCGCCAATGGCCATCCTGACGCCGATTTCACCGTAGCGGCGCAGGCTGCCCATCAGGCCGGCATTCCATAAAACAATCGACATGGCAACAACGAATATCGTGATAATAATGATGGACATTGAATCAATCAGACCGAGATACTCTGTTAGTCCGCTTTCGTCCGGCAGGGTTCCCATCTGCGGCGAAAATGGGTTGTCGCTGTCCTTGAATTCTTTATTGAATGCCGCTGCCATGATCGGGGCCTGTTTATCGTGGTAGATGTCATCCGGGAAGAATCCCAGTATTTCACTGGCCGTATCATGCATATCCAGGGCAATTTGAATATCGGAAATATCCGCGAAAATAGCGCCACGATCCATGGCCGCGACCCCGAACTGAACTGTGCCCGCAATTTTAAAATTTGTCATGGCCATGCTGCCGTACATGGTTGAGCTGATCAATGTGGCCGTATCACCGGGAGAAACCTGTAATTTTTTGGCGAATTCATCACCGATCAAAATTTCGCCGGCCTCTTTCGGCATGCGTCCGCGCATGATAGCTTCTTTCACCTTGAGCAGTTTGATTTCAAAACTGGAATTGGAAAACAGATTCAATGCCATGCCGCTGACCGGACCCTGGGTTTTCGTTTCCCCTTTTTCATCAGGGATATCCAGCAATCCGCCGAATTTGATGCGCGGCGTCCAGATCATTTCGGGATATTTTTCATTCAACGCATGAAGCAACTTGGCAACGCCGATGAATGCCAGGTCGTTGGGATTTTGATTGGCTTCCTTGGCATAGGCCTGGGTCATGATTCGCACGTGCCCGGTTTGGTAATGGGCCGTGGACTTGACCATGTCCGCCATGACACCGTTCATGAATGAATATATAAAGACAGCCAGAAAAACGCCGATAAAAACGGTCAACACCGGAAAGAATGACCGTGAGCGGTCGCGCATCAAACCTTTCAATAAAAATTTAATCATGTCAATTTTCCTCTCAGGGCATCGGTCGGCTCAAGTTTGGCGATTTTCCGGGTCGGCAGGTAACTGACAATCGTCGTCACGATTAAAACCAGCAATGTGGTGGCGATGACCAGGCCGGCAGTGAAGGTCGGGAAAAGTCTGCTCCCCATGGCATAACCGAAACTATCCGCTGCTTCCGGCAAACCATAGCCGGTTCTGGCCACATGAATGAGCAAGGGCAGCCCGTATGCCGCCGCGACAAATGCCGCCAAAACAGCGTGTATGGCGCCTTCCAGGGTAAACAGCTGAATGATCTTTGAACGCGTCATGCCCAAAGCCATCAAGGTGCCCATTTCCTTTCTTCTTCGAAAGATGGACAGTACTTGCGTGTCAAAAATGGCCAGCATGGCCAATAACAACAGGACGATATAAAAAATGCTGCCGCCGATTGATTTTGTCAGGACGAGCGCCCTTAAATCCTTCAGCAAAAAATCCAGGTCCTTGTGTTGCCAATGATCGACCTCGGCGTTGAAACTCGAGCCTTTTTCCAGGACAATGATCGTTGCTTCATCGGGCATGGCCGTCATTTCCCGCATTTTTTCGATGGGGATCCAGAACTGGCCGTTGTCGATATCCGAAACATCGGTTTTCATCACGGCCGCTATTTTTATTTCATTGGCATCGAAGGTGCCGTTGGTGTCCCGCCAGCGAATGGTAATATAATCGCCGACTTTCAGGCCGGTACTTTTTGCCATGCGGCTGCCGATCAAAGCCGGAATGGATTCCTTATCGTCCGTCAGTACGGAAGCCGGGATGGATAAAATGTTCTGCTCCGGAACAATTCCTTTCAGAAAGACGTTTTGAAAGCGGCCATTGGGGTAGATCGTTGCCTGGCGGATCAGGATCGGCGTCGCTTTTTTCGCCGCGATCAATTTTGCCAGATCGTCCGGGATTCTTCCGTGGGCATCGTTCAGGGTCAAGGGATCGTACGGGTCATAGTCATTTTGCCAGTATTGTCCGCCGGCGTATTGGGCCTCCACCGTTGCTTTTTCGACTTGGTCGTTCATGCCGTTGTATAGCCCCTGCAAAAATATAATGGCCACGAATGAAAACGAGAGGGCGATCGCGTTCAACCAGGTGCGCAGGCCGGCTCCGTAAATATTTTTAAAGGCAAGTTTAGCAATGATCATTTTCCCGCCTCTGGTTTAATGATTTCATCCTTTTCGACCCGGCCGTCATCCAACGAGATTTTTCTTTTTAGATAGCGCATGACTTTTTCATCGTGGGTGGCGAAGATGAATGTCGTCTTAAGGCTCTCATTCAAATGCGCCATGGTTTTCATGATGTGGTGTGAATTTTTCGCATCAAGATTCGCGGTCGGCTCATCGGCCAGAACAAGTTCCGGTTTTTTGACGATGGCCCGGGCAATGGCCACGCGCTGGCTTTCGCCGCCAGACAGCTGCGACGGCCGCGAACCGGCCCGGTCGGCAAGCCCAACCCAGTCCAAGGAATCCATGACCATTTTCTTCCGCTGCGCGGCCGGAAGTTTGAGCAGCAACAGCGGGAATTCCACATTTTCATAAGCCGTGTAAACCGGCAGGAGATTGTAGGTTTGAAAAATGAAGCCGATGGAACGATTACGCAATGCGGCCGCTTCGCGATGGGAAAGATTCTCGATCCTTTTCCCCAACACTTCGACGCTGCCGGAAGTGGGCGTATCCAGGGAGCCGATGATGTTCAGCAGGGTGGTTTTTCCCGAACCGCTCGGGCCGACCAGCCCGGCGAATTCAGCGGTCCGAAAAGCCAGGCTGACCTGGTCCAGGGCCGTGATCTGTGACGATCCCATGGGATAAATCTTGACCAGTTTTTCCGTTTGGATCAGGTTTCCTTCAAACATGTGGCACCTCTTTTTTATTATAGCGAGTCATTTGTTCCATGCGCATCTCTCAATGGTTAAATTGTATCATATATTCCATACTGCCATCAATTGGAAACCCTTGCCGCCAAACAGGTTGTTTCCCGATTGCGCCCGCACAAGCTGCGTTTGGCGCGGATTCCAGAACAGCATCAGGTGGAACTGCCAGTTGTCATAGGTCCGCTGCCAGCTGGCAAAACTGTACAACTGGCTTTGTCCCCAGTCAAAGTAGATCACCGCACCCAGGTTGTCCAGCAGGCCCAGGGGGTAGCGGGCCAGCAGGACGGAAAAAGATATTTCGTTGCTGCCGTCAGCGCATAAGGATTGCGCGCTTTGCGAATAAAATTGTTCGGCCAGCAGGTAGAGGCCGTTACCCAGCTTGAAGGTATAATCGACGCCCAGGGCCAGTGAACGCTGCCATGAGAAGGGGGACGCCGGATCATCCTGGTGGACGAATGACGCCTCCGACCATAGGCCGATTCCCAGGTCCCATTTTCCGTCCAGGGCGAAGCGCTTTTCGGTCGGCCGGAAAGTGGAGGCATCGCTGCCGGGGTCCAGTCGACGCTGATGAACGGTCAGTCCGGCTTCGCCCGAGAACAGCGGCGCCTGGAAACGGCCGCCGAATTCCGGGGTTTTTCCGGCCGTGGGCTGTGTTTCCCAACCCTTGGTGTCCGGATTGCCGTAAAGCCCCCAGAGCCAGATATTGGCATTGTTTTTAAAATAATAGCGCAGCAGCAGACCGGTAGACGCCGTCGGTGATCTGCAACGGGTCGCGCGGATCTAGCGCATCGAACCACATCAGGGGGCGGAATACCGTCGCCGATCCGAAATTGAGCTTCTGCAATCCCAGCCGGGCTTCGAATTGAGCGGAAGAGAGACGCAGCCACAGGCGGTAGAGTTTGATCTTGCCGGTCACATCCAGGTCGCGCCATGCCGGGGCGGAAGCCGCAGCGGCCATGTCCAGGGAAATCTCGCTGTCGATTTTCCATGCTGCGCCCAGGGTTTTGGCCAGGGAGAGGGTCGGCTGGTAGCGCAGGCTGAAGCGGGGCGTCGACGGTGTGTCGTCATTCAGCGAGAACCAGGCGCTGAATTGCTGCCTGAGTTCGCTCTCCGCCGCCAGTTGTGCGCCGCTCAGCCAGCCCAGCAGGATAACGGCGACGCCAAGTTTGCAGGCTTTCATTTCAATGCTCCGCCGTTGATTTTTTCAAGACATCGAACAATTTTGAAAAACTGTCCGCCGGCAACTGCTCGGCGCGCGCATGGTCCTGGATGGCACAGACCGCGGCGGCCACAGACAGGGTTTGTTTTGCAAAATAAGCAGACAGGTTATTCCACAGGGTTTTGCGGCGCTCACCGAAGCACTGCCTGACGAAGTGATAGAATTCGTCGCCCTGTGTCTGCAGGGGCGAATCGGCCGGGCGCACGGCCAGCACGGTGGAGATGACCTTGGGAGCCGGAGTAAAAGCACCCGCCGGCACATGAAAGCAGCGGCGCACTTGGAAAAGTGTCTGGAAGGCGACCGATTGGGCGTTGTATTTTTTTTTGCCTGAAGCCGACAGCAGCTTGTCGATGAAGTCCTTTTGCAGCATCAGCACCGCCTGGCCGATCATGGCACGCTGGGCGATGATCCAGTCGATCAGCGCCTTGGAAATATGGTAAGGCAGGTTGCCGATGACGCCGACCGGGCCAACTGGAAACATGGCGGCCAGATCGACTTCCAGAATGCTTTTTTCCAGGATGCGCGGTTCATCTCCGAATCGCTCGCGCAACTTCCGGGCCAGGAGGGGGTCGATCTCCACCAGTGTGAGCCGGCCGGGCAGAATTTTTTCCAGCAGCAGCCCGCTCAGGATTCCCGGCCCGGCACCGATCTCCAGCACCGGTCCCGATTGCGGCAGGAAGACGTTGATGATTTTGGCGGCGATATTCTTGTCGTGCAGGAAATTCTGGCCGATCTTCGCCGATTTGGACATGAATAGATTATAAGCCAACGAGCGGAATTTTGCCAGCACCGGGAAGATGGCGATGTACTATCGTGACGCGTAACACGTGACGCGTGACGAGGAAAGAGAGAAAGATGGGTGGAACTCGGCATACGGCAAGAAAATCGAACGAACTCTACTGTTGAGGAAGTGTCGAGTTTCTCTATAGCTCGATTCTCTTCCCTGTACGCTGAATCCTAGACCCTAAACCCTTGTTTTAAAGCGCTCTTTCCACTCCGGGACCAGGTGCGGCGGCTTCCTGCCGGCCAGCGCCCGGCGCACGGACTGGACGGTCATCATGGCCATGGCCCGCCGCGTCCGGTCGGTGGCGCTGCCGACATGCGGCAGCAGCACGGCATTTCTCAGTTCCTTCAATTTCGCGTTGACGGCTGGCTCATGCTCATAGACGTCGAGGCCGGCGCCGAAGAGCTGGTGATTTTCGAGCGCATCGGCCAGGGCCGTTTCGTCCATCAGCGGTCCGCGGGCGGTATTGATGAAGATGGCGTCTTTTTTCATCAGCGCGAACACGTCGCGGTTGAACAGGTGGTGCATGCCGGGCGAGTAGGGCAGGTGCAGCGAGACGACGTCGGCGCTGCGGATCAGCTCCAGGAAGGTGACGCGGACGAAACCGTATTTCTTTTCCAGGGCCGGCTTGGCGCTGCGTGAATAATATAATATTTCCATGCCGAAGGCGCGGGCGCGCAGGGCGGTGGCCAGGCCGATACGGCCCATGCCGACGACGCCCAGGCTGGCGCCGTGCAATTCCTTGCCCAGGAGCAGGTTCGCCCCCCAGCCGCTGAAGCGCCCGGCGCGAACCATGGCGTCGCCTTCGACCAGGCGCCGGGCGACGGCCAGGATCAGCGCCATGGCCAGGTCGGCCGTGGCCCCGGTCAACACGTCGGGTGTGTGGGTGACCAGTATGTTTTTTTCCAGGGCGCAGCCGATATCGATGTTGTTATAACCCACGGCGTAATTGGCGATGACCTTCAGTTCTTTCAAGCTGCCGATGACGTCGCGGTCGATGGGGTCGGATAGAAAACTGATGAGTCCCTCGGCATCGGGGTGGCACTGCAATGAATCGCGCAGGTCGGTTCCCTCATCCGCGGCGATCACCAGGCGGAATTCGCGCTGCAGGCGCTCGGCGGCTTCAGCGCAGTAGGGCTGGGTCAGGATGATCTTTTTCATGGTCGATAGTCCTCATGATGTAGCGGAAAGCGCGATTGAATTCACTGTGGAATCTTTTTTTCTCGGGGAAGGGCCTGATTCCTGTTGCCTCGACCCGATCGCTGAGCACGACCAGGGCATGAAACGGTTTGCGCAGGAACCAGCGCAGGGGGAACAATTCCATTTCCACGAAATCGATTTTATTTAAGCGTTGCGCGGCCAGCCAGGACGGGGTTTCGCGCTGGATGATGTCCACGCTGACCCCGCTGGCAAGGGGGAAAGGGGTGCCGGTGAACGGTGTGAGCGCGTAGCCGTTTTTCTTGGAAAACCTGTTGAAGATCGAACTGGAGTGAATGTGATGAACCTGGAGCACTGTCGGTTCCTGCCAGTGCGGACTGAGCGCTCCCGCCGAACCCAGGAAATATATTTCCTTGTCCGCCAGGCCGTCGATCATCTGCAGAAGCGTCAGCAGGTGCGGGTAACCGATGAAGCCGCTGATAACCGCCATGTTCTCGAGCCACAGCATGGACGAATGGAGAAAATCCTGCCGGCGCCGGGATTGCTTTTGCAGGGAAGCGAAAAGGGAGCCTTGGCTGAAATAGGGGACCAGGACCAGGGAGCGGGGGGTGACGAATCGTTTGGGCTGGAACAGCGATGGCTTCATGGTTGAAAAATGGGCGATAGAGGATTTGAACCTCTGACTTCTACCGTGTGAAGGTAGCACTCTAGCCGCTGAGTTAATCGCCCAGCGCTGCTATTATAAAATGAAATCGTCCGGCGGTCAATAGTTCCGTCCGGGATTTTTGGCAAAGAATCCTGTTGCGCTGGCGATGAGTTTGGGATAAAATGAAATTGACGGGCAATGGAATTCCCCCCAGTCGTTAAGCAAAGATAGGAGAATGACTGTTGAAAGAAACATTCAGGAAATTCACCGGCTTTAAATTTCCCAAAAGCATCCCTGAAAATGTCAGCCTGGCGATCCAAACCGGATTTCTGAGTCTGTTGGCCGGATTGTCCGCAGTTTTATTTTTATTCTTGACCAATCTGCTGTTTGAAAAAACTTTCATAACCTTCGCCGGCCGATCACCGATGTTTTTTGTATTGGCCAGCTTCCTGGTCATCGTTTCCACGTCGGGCCTGGTCGGTTTTCTGCTGAACGTGTTCAGCCCCGATGCGGCTGGAAGCGGGATTCCGCAAGTTAAAAGCGCCTATTGGAAAGAACTGGGTCACGTGAAGCTGAAACCCGTGGTAATCAAGTTCGTGGCTGGCATTTTGAGCATCGGCGGCGGCAACAGCCTCGGCCGCGAAGGGCCGTCGGTGTTCATCGGCAGCGGCGTCGCCGCCAATGCGGGCAGCATTTTCGGGACTCCGAAACGCGGCCGCAGGGGCGCAGCGGTTATCGGAGCTTCGGCCGGATTGGCCGCTGCTTTCAACGCGCCGTTGGCGGCGATCGCTTTTGTCATTGAAGAAATTGTCGGCGATCTGAACAACCGCTACCTCGGCCGGGTTGTCCTTTCCTCGGTGATCGGAGCCTTCGTGGTCTACGCCTTGCTTGGCCGCCAACCGGCATTTTCTCTGCCCCCCATCGAGAACGTCTCCTGGCTGCACTATCTGATTGTTCCCCTGGTTGCGTTGGTCGCTTCGCTGGCGGGAGTCGTGTTTCAACGGGCCACGTTGCGCTGGCGGCTGCGGCTGAAAAGGCAAAAACGCATTCCGGCCTGGCTGCTCCCCATTTTTGGCGGCCTGGCGACCTGGGTCATCGGTTGTGCTGTGTTCCTGGCCAGCGGCAAGATCGGTGTCTTCGGCTTGGGCTACCAGGATCTCTCCAGTGCCCTGAACAATAACTTTGAATGGAAGATCGCCGGCGTCCTGATCGTCGCTAAACTGCTGGCCATGATTATCGGCTACAGTTTCGGCGGCTGCGGCGGCATTTTCGCGCCCTTGCTTTTCGTCGGCGGCATGAGCGGTTATTTCCTGGGCGGGCTGGCGAGCTTGTGGATCCCGTTGACGCCTGCCGACCAGATCGTGCTGGCCGTCGTCGGCATGAGTGCCTGCCTGGGTGCGACCGTCCGGGCGCCGTTGACATCGATCCTGATCGTTTTCGAAATGACGCACCAGTTCTCACTGATTCCCGGTTTGCTGCTGGGAACGATCATCAGCCAGGCTGTGGCCCGCCTGGCCGGCAAGCTGAATTTCTATGATGCATTGCTCGTCCAGGACGGCCATGAGCTTCACAAGATCCATCCGCCGGTCGATTTGAACAGTTGGCAGAACCTGCCGGTCTCGGCGATCGCCAACCCGGCGCCGGTCATGCTGAAAAGTCTCGCCACGGAAGAATTGAGCGAGAAATTGGAGCGCTTCCCTTTCAACAGTTTTCCCTTGCTCGGCAACGATCGCGTCAAGGGCATTGTGACCCGGCAGCAGATGCAGCAGGCGGTGCTGACCGGCGGCGCCCCGGAAACCCACAAGGCAGCATTCTGCTATCCCGAGCAAACGGTGCGCGACATCGGCAAGAAGTTCCTGGAATCCTCCGCCTACGTGCTGATTGTCGTGGACCGGGAAACGAAGGCGGTCAAGGGCATCATCACCCTTCACGACCTGATCCGCGCCCAGGCCGCCATCCAGCATTGAAAAGCCAACCCCGTCAGTTATCACCTTGAAAGGTGATTTTATGGATGGCGGCTTGACTTTGAAGGGGTCTTTCGCATAGAATGCGCACATCATGACAGCTAAGGGACTCAAGCATTTCTTGAAATACGTGGTCATCGACATCCTGCTGGCGGCGCTGATATCCTTTTTCCTGATCAATTATGTGGTTTCCGCCTACAAGGTCGAGGGAGATTCCATGATGCCGCTGCTCCGCGACCAGGAGCGCATCCTGATTACCAAGCTGGCGATCAACAGGAAAAACCTGCACCGCTTCGATATCGTGGTATTGTTCAAGCCGGACGAACCCGACCAGTCGCTGGTCAAGCGCATCATCGGGCTGCCCGGGGAAATCATCGAAATCCGCTCCGGCGATGTGTACATCAACGACAAGTTGCTCAAGCATCCGTTGCCCGGGGCCGACCCCGAGACCACCCGCTCGCCCGACGACATGAAGGCCTTGCTCATTCCGCACGGCAAGTTTTTTGTCATGGGCGACAACCGCCGCGTCAGCCTGGATTCGCGCAGCTTCGGCCTGGTGCCGCAAAAATACATCTTCGGCAAAGCCTTTTTCCGTTATTGGCCTTTTGCTGCCATCGGCCGCATCAAATAAGCGGCGAGAGGCTGGATCGGGCGGGGATATCATTATCCGGACGCTTTTATTATGGACTTGATTTGATATTGACCATTTTTATTCCAGCGTATAAAATCCGGATCAGAGGAATGTGAAAGGTTCCGGTAACGCCGAATCGCTGGCCGGGGCTTTCACAGCCAAGGAGATAGCCAAATGAAAAAAACAAAAACGGTGTTTTTCTTTTTCCCGGTTTGCCTGCTCATCGCGGTCCTGTTGTCCTGCGGCGGAAAACCGGCTGCCATGACCGATATCCCGGTTTTCCCCGGCGCCGTAGAACTCAAGGCCGGAACGAACGCGGTCGGTGATACCCTGAGCCAGAATGAAAAAACCGATGCCGCCGTGCGCCAGGCGGCCCATGCCGGGGGCAAGATTGAGCAGCGCGCCTGGCAGCTGCCTGCCGGCGTCACCTGGACCGAGGTCAAGTCATTCTATGAAGAAAAGCTGCAGGCGACCGGCTGGCAGAGCGGATTGGGAGGCATCGGCGGCGGCTTTGTGGACGTAAATAAAATGATGAATGAGGCGAACCAGTCCAACTCCATGTCCCAGACCGTGCTCTTTTCCAAGGGCAAACAGACTCTGACCCTGATTATGCTGGCCAGTCCTTCGAAAAAGGACGGCAAACAATTGATTGTCTCGCTGGCGACCAACTGAACCCAGATCCTTCAGCACAATTTATTTTGCCGTAAGCTGACGGGTTTGCCGGTCCCTGCCCCCATCCCGGCCTGTCCCCGGCCCTTGTCAGGCCACCCTCGAATGTGTTATAAAATAACTGATGAAAGTTCAGCGATTTATTTTCGTGGCCGTTATTTTTTTGCAGGGTCTTTTTTTATGCGCCCAGGGCGCTTCCATCACCGAGCTTAAAAAAGCGGTCGTCAAAATCGGCAAGCTCGATTTCACCACGGATGTCCCGGTGCGTTACCTGGACCGTTCGCAGATGAAAAAATACATTGAACATCTCTTCGACCGTGATTATTCCGAAGCCCTGGCGGCCAAGGAAAGTGAATTCCTGTACCTGATGGGTTTCACCGACAGGCGAATTCCTCTGAAGCCCCTGCGAAAAAAGATCATCCTGGAAAATGTCGGCGGCATGTACAATGAAAAAACCAAGGAATTGCTGGCTGTGGATGAATACCGCTCCCTGGATATGCTCAATGCGTTGGCCCTGGTGCACGAGTTCCGCCATGCCATCCAGGACCAGCATTTCCACCTGGACCGGGTGCTGGGGGATTATTCCGATTACGATGACCGCAAACTGGCCGCCCTGGCGGCGGTCGAAGGCGACGCCACTTTGGTCATGATCCTCCAACTTGGGTTTGATCCCGATTTGATCGGCGAGGCCTACAGCGCCGAGAACCTGCTGAGTTTTTCGGCCGCGCTCGGGACGACGTCGCTGAGCGAAGCGCCGGCGGTCATCAAGTACCAGCTGCTGATGCCGTACCTGGAAGGATTGAAATTCAGCCGGGAAATTTTAAAAAAAAAGAAATGGCCGGGATTGAACCAGGTACTGCATTATCCGCCGCAGTCTTCCGAACAGGTCCTGCATCCGGAAAAATATCTGAAAAAGGAAAGGCCGCTGGCCGTGCATGTCGGTTACCGCCCCGCCGCCGTGACGCTGTTCCATTCGGGGGTCATTGGCGAATATTATTTGAATGTGCTGCTGGCCGCCGGTTCCGACGTGGGCGCGGCGGCATCGGGCTGGGGCGGTGATTTTTATACCATTTACGGCCAGGGTGCTTCGGCCCTGCTGCTTTGGAAATCCCGCTGGGATTCGCCCGCGGATGGTGCCCGCTTCGCCGCCGCCTGGCGGAGTTTTCTTGAAAAAAAATTCAAGCTTTCTTTTCGCGACGGCCAGAGCCGCGGGCGGCCGTTTCTGGCCGGGGATTCGCCCGCCGGATATTTTTTCATGTATCACGATCAAGACACGGTTTTCTATGCCCGCAGCCTGGAGCGCGCGCAAATAAACGAACTCATCAGCGGAGGTATTTATGATTAACGCCACCCAGATTAGAAGGGGAATGATTATCCTCATGGAGAATAAACTGTACCGCGTCGAGGAAATGGACCACGTGACGCCCGGGCGCTACAAGTCGACCATTCACGTCAAGATGCGCGACCTGGAGAGCAATGTCCGTTCCCCGTTCCGATTCGGTTCTTCCGACCGGGTGGAAAAGGTGACCCTCGATACCAAGGAAGTCACGTATTCCTACCACGACGGGACCCACTATATTTTCATGGACACGACGACCTACGACCAGATCGGCCTGGACGCGGAGTTCATCGGCGACAACGTTCACTACTTGAAGGAAAACGAAACTTACCAGATGGAGTTTTTCCAGGGCAAGCCGATCAACATTATCCCACCCCTGTCCATGGAGTTCGAGGTCGTCGAAACCGAAAAGAACATGAAAGGCTCCACGGTACAGGCGTCTTACAAGCCGGCCAAGCTCGAGGGCGGCCTCGAGGTGACGGTGCCGCCGTTCATCGAGCCGGGCAGCGTCATCAAGGTCGACACCCGCGACGGCTCCTACATCGAACGGGTCAGCAAGTAATTTTTATTTCTATTTGTCAGCCAGCAGCCAGGCCGCCAGATAAATCAGGCGACTTACTTTTTCCATGGTGGCGCCGCTGAACTTTTCCATGCTGTCGGCCGGGGTATGGTAGACGTCGCTCATGCCGGTCATGAAGAAAACCCAGGGTTTGCCGGCCATGGCGAAAGCGGTGTGGTCGCTGCCGCCCATCATGGCGTCCAGGGTTCTGGGCGATTCGCGGTAGAGAATATCAAAGCCGACATGGCGGTTGGCTTCCTGCAGGGCGTTTTTGAGATCACCGGCACCATAGGCATGGGAAAGGGGCAGGAAGTTTTCCGGCTTGATTTTCTTCAGCAGCGCTTCGCCGTCCCCGACATTCAGCATGCGCAGCATGCGCCGCAGTCCCATCTCGGTCCAGGGCTGGGCGACCATGTCCAGGTTAATGTAGGCGATGGTGTCGGCCAGCGGAAACAGCGGATGTTCCACGTAGTAGCGGGAACCGAGCAGCCCTTCCTCCTCGCCGGTCCAAAGGCAGAAGACCACGCTGCGCTTGGGTTTCTCCGGGTTGAGGGTCAGAGCGCGGGCGATGGCCAGGACGCTGCTGGCGCCCGAACCATTGTCCTCGGCGCCATTGTAGATATAATCGCCACGGCGGCCCAAATGGTCCAGGTGAGCGCCGATGACCACGGCTTGTTTCTTCAATTGCGCATCGCTGCCCTCGATGACCGCGAGGACGTTGGCGCTTTTGATCAGCTGGTAACGGACCTGGTTGCGGAACTGCAGGCTGGCGCCGGGCAGATGGATGGAGTGGGGCTTGTACTTGGCGGTGATCTTGTTTTGCAGGCTTTCGACCGTTTCAGCGCCGGCCGCCAGGATGGCGTTGGCCATGTCGCGGGAGATGCGCACGATGTTGCGGCCTTCCCAGGGCAGCGCCTTGCCGCCCGGGAGGAGCAGTCGCTTGCGGCTGTCCGGGAGGATGGGCTTGTCGTCGCGGACCTGCTGCTGGGCGATAATGTCGCGCTGGATGTCGCCGTTTTCGGCGAGCGAATTCTTGACGATCAGCACGGCCAGGGCGCCGCGCCGGATGATCTCGGCGGCCTTGTCGTAATCGGGACCGCCCCGGCGGCTGGGCCTGGCCGGGTAATATTTTTCCCTGATGCCTTTTTTCTGGAAGGGGGAGGCGCTGTCGTTCTTGCCCGGGGCTTCCGTGAAGATCATGACGATCTTGTCCTGGACGCGGATGGACGCCAGATCGTCGT
The DNA here is from genome assembly GCA_963770755.1 of Candidatus Aminicenantota bacterium. Lineage (GTDB taxonomy): Bacteria > Acidobacteriota > Aminicenantia > UBA2199 > UBA2199 > UBA2199. The sequence goes on from CAVYQZ010000006.1 coordinate 434,658, forward strand.
AGCCGATGCTTTTTTCGCTGATGCCGTATCCGGCGAATACCAGCGGGGCGCTGATCTCGACGGGAAAGCTGGAGGTGAAGATAAAATCGATCCCCTGTACAAACGACTGGGCGCGCCGGGCGTTGCCGGGGCGGATAATCTCCAGCGTGGCACTGGCCGAGCTTTCCAGTACTTCCTTGAGCTCGAATTCCTGCAGATAACTGCGCGTGGGAGCGGCCGCCGGCCTTTCGGCGCCCATCGGTCGCATCCGGGCACCGGACGCTTTCGGGGTGTCGCCGCCCGCCTCGAGTCCCCAGAGGGCCAGGAGCGACTGCGCGTATTCGGCGGCCGTATCATAGCCGCGGGTGCCGATCTCCCGTCCTTCGAGGTGGTCTGAAGACAGAAAAGCCAGCATGGTCATCAAGCTTTTGGCGGTGATGCTGTCGTATCCGGGCTGCAGGCGTGAAGGGGCCGCTTCCGTTTTTTCCACCTGCTGCAGGTTTTTAAAGATATCGGGCTGCGTCGCTTTCTGCTCCGGGTCGGCAAGCTGCGGCAGGACGAGCAGGGCGATCATGGCGCCATAGAGTATTTTTTTCATTATTGCTCCTTGTTTTACCTAAAAAAGCTTAGTACGGGAATTCACGGGGAAAAGTTGCGCCAGCGCTCCCGATCGGAGGCGCGTCCCGGCGGGGCTCAGAACTCCACCCCGAACCTTTTTTTCAAGGCCAGGGCGATGATCGTGGTCAAGATCAGGTAAAAATAAAGCCAGTGGCCGTGCAGGCCGAGAAAACCGATGCGCCGGGGCGGGTAGCGCAACGAAATGGTTTCCAGTGCCTCCGACGGCGCCAGCAGTTTTTCAACCGGATAAATGAAGTGCGCCCAGGCTGAGGTCGCCATTTTTTGATTGGACAGGGCCGGCAGCCCGGAGCCGATCAGCAGGTTTTTCCGGACCGTGGCGCCGTTCACGGTGACGGAGACGGCGGTGGTGCCGTTTTCCACGGCCCGCAGTTTCCAGTTTACTTCGCGCAGGGCGTTGATGAAGACCGGAGCCATCCTGGCCTGGAAATGGCGGTCAGGCTGCAGCTCAATGTTCAGCGCGCCGAGATCGCGGCCGAAGCCGGCCTTGACCACGATGTCTTCACCGACGCGGAAAGGGCGCATGCCGTAGCGGATATCCATCTGCACGAACAGCAGGAAAAGCAGCGGCAGTGCCAGCAGCAGGGGACGCAGGTTCAAGGCGAAATACTTGCCCGTGTAGTACAGACTTTTAAAAAAAGAGACGACGATCACCCGCCAGGAATCGCGGTACAGGCGGATGGCCAGGATGTGGGCCTTGATCAGGTTCTTGGTACGTTTGACCTGGGCAGGGTTGGAAACGGCGCGGTAGACGGCCAGGACGAACAGCGACGTCAGCAGGCTGAGAAAAAGAATGCCCCAAAATGGGGGGAGCTTTTGAAAAGGCCAGAGCAGCAGGCCGCAGCCCCGGGTCAGTGCGTAGTTGATCTTCTGGGCCATTCAGGAAATATAACCCAGGCCGCTCAGTTTGTTGGCCAGCTCTTCCTTGTCGTCGCCGCTTTTGATTTTCTCGTATTCCTTGCTGATCAGGTCCTCGACCAGTTCGTCCAGGGAAGAATAGCCGTGAAAGGCGATGATCTCGTCGGCCTTCTGACCGGCTTCCTTGCTGAGTTTGACTTTGCTTGACATGTTTGGCTCCTAAATCAGGGGTTTCCCGGTCATGGCCGCCGGAGTGGCGATGCCGAAATATTTTAAAATGGTGGGGGCGATATCGCGCATGTCGGGCAACGGACGCTGGATCTTGAAATTGGCCAGGAAGGTGGCCGGGACTTTCCTGGGATCCACGCAATGGTCGCCCGACCACCAGTTCAGGTTGTCGCCGACCACGTCGCGGCTGAGCGAGCCCAATGCCGATTCGTCGCTGATGCGGTAGCCGCGGTCAAAACCCAGGATGATGTCCGGGGCTCGGTCGAAAAAGTCTTTCGAGAAATTGTCCTCGGATATGTAAGCGCAGGAAATGACCTTGCGGCCGTTTTGGGGATCGACGAGCGTTTCCAGCTTGCCCTTGAGCTCTTCGAGCAGCCGGCGCCGCTCGCCGGGGCCGACGCACCCTTCTTTTTCACGACCCTGGAGATTCAGGTACAGGCCGTTCAGGCCCAGGGCGTAGGCCCTGGAAGCCGGCCAATCGGCGTATTCCAGGATAGAAACGCCCTCGTCTATTTCGGCGCCGTTCAGCTTCAAATACCCTTCCCGGGCCAGCCAGGTGTTGATATGCACCTCGCGGCGGAAGGGACCGAAGCCGTGGTCGGACATGACCAGGACCGGGATGTCCGGCCCGATGTTTTTCATGGTTTTACCCAGGATCCTGTCGAACTTGCGGTACATCTCGTCGGTAATAAAGGCGAATTCACGGCTGACCTCGGGGTGGTAATAGGGATGTTCCTTGTCATTGAGCGCCCAGAACATGTGCTGGCCTTGGTCCAGGGAGGAAAAATAGAAAAAGAGCATCCCCTCCTTGAGTCCGTTGAAGCGCTGCAGCTCGTAGTCGAACAGGCGGCGGCTTTCCTCGAAGACCGACAGCGACTGGGTGATGAAATTTTCCATGGAAAAGGTGCCGGTGCTCAGGGCCTTGGTATCGGCCGGCAGGCCGATGGTATGGAAAAGGCCGACCCGCTCGGCCAGCTCGCGGCTGTAGCCGGATGGGGTGCTGATGGGCACGGCGGGGTGGCGCGGGTTGAGGTGGACCGGTGAAATATAGAGGCGGAATCCCTCGCCCATTTCCATCAGGTAAAACTTGACCATGCCGCTGATGCCGGCCAGGTGGTTGATCAGCGAAAATTCGATCTCCACCCAGTCGGAATACTCCTTCTCGGCGATGAGGATTTCCTTGCCCTGCACGTCGATGCGCGCCGTCTTGTGTTGGTTGTCGACATAGACCTTGAAGGGCACGACGATGGCTTCCCCTTCCTTGAGCAGGTCGTTCTTGGGACCGTCGATCTGGCCTTCCATGACATGGTTCTCATCGATATAGGCGTAATAGATATTGGCGGCGGGAATATCTTTCTGTGACTCGTTTTCATCGGACGTGTAGAGCGTGTATATGCCGTAAGTGCCCTGGATGTCCGGAGTGCCCATGCCGCCCAGCGTGCGCTGGTTGCTGGCCGAGGGCGGGTAGTTGGTGGGGACCTTGACGATCGTGGCTTCGATGCCGCGCTCTTCCAGGTAGTCCCAGAAGGCCCGGCCCTCGCGCTTCAATATGACTTTTCCCGGTTTGAGCGGGATGCGGTAATCGCCCAGTGAGACCAGCAGCCGCGAAGGCAGGGTTTCGCTTTGGGAAAATTCCGGGGTATAGGTTTCGGGATCGCGGTGCAGGAAGTCAAAAATGCCGAACACGCCGGGATCGGCGCCGCTGATGAAGCTGCCCCAGGCCACCGGGCTTTGCGGCGGGATGGTGGAACGCATCATGGTGAACACGCCCTGCGCACCGAGGCGCTGCAGGTTGGGCAGTTGGCCTTGGCCCATCAGGCGGTTGACGATGCCCGGGTCCATGCCGTCGAAGCCCAGAACCAGCATCTTTTTCCCCATGGGTTTGCCCGCCCCGAAATTCATGAACGGCGCCGCAGCCAGTATCGCACCGCCGCTGTTTATAAAATCTCTTCTTTTCATTTATTTCCGGCTGTCCGTTAATTCCAGCCATGAAAATAATATACCCAATCGCTCGCCATTTCAACTATTGCTATGTTTTTTCCAAATCGGTATGATTCACCATGCGCGATATTTTCAGTCCTGTTTTCATATCGGTGCTGGCCGCCCTTTTTATGGTGGACGGCCGGGCGCTCAATCCTTTTATTTTCACGCCGCTGGCCGTAACGGTTTTTATCGCTTTCCTGATTTTATTTTATTTCAAAAAATACCGGGCGGCTTATGTCATCATCGTCCTGGCGCTGACCTTGTTGTTCTGCGGCTCATTTTTAAGGCAAAAGGACGCTTTCGAGCGCGACCGGGACCTCACCTGGCCGCCGGGCGAGTACATCACCATCCGCGGCACGCTCATGGCCTACCCGGAGATCGGCAACGATGATTCGCGCCTGCTGCTGCGGGCGCGCTCGTTCGCCTGGCAGGGCCGGAGCATCACCCGTTCGTTGAACGTCGCCATCCAGTGCCGGGGCGACTGCCGGCGATTCAATCGCGGCGACCAGCTCGAGGTGGCGGCCCGGATTCAGCCGCGGCAGCTGAACGTGAATTTTTTCCCCAATCCTTACGAAAAATATCTCCTCACCAAACAGCTCCATCTGAATGGTTACACCAAGTCCGTGCAGCTGGTGCGCATCCTCTCCCGGGGTCCTGTTTTCTGGCGTTGGATCGGCGCCTGGCGCGAGGCCATCCGCGCCAGGATCGAGGGGCAGTACCTGAAAAACGGCCGCCTGCAGCCCGGCGGGGTTTTCCTGGAGGCCACGGTACTCGGCGATCGCGGTCGCCTCGAAACCGAGACCCGGGAGGAGCTGATCGGCAGCGGCGTGTTTCACCTGCTGGCCATTTCCGGGGCCAATATCGGCATGCTGGCCCTGTTCTCGCTGCTTGTCTGCCGCTGGCTCCATGTTTCGTTGAAGGTCCGCTACCTGATCACGGCGTCGCTGCTGCTCTTGTTCCTGGTGCTGTCGGGGTTTGACATCTCGGCCCAGCGGGCAGTGTGCATGGCCTTGCTGCTCTTTGCCGCCCGGGCATATTTCATGGACGTCCGCCTGTCCAACATCATTTCTTTCTGCGGCCTGCTGCTGCTGGCTTTAAACCCGGCCCAGTTCCTGGACCCCGGTTTTATTTTGACTTTCGCCCTGACCGCGGCCCTGGTGTGCGGGCGGCAAATTTTCCTGCCGCTGTTGAAGCGCTGGCCCCGCATGGCGGCCGAATTGCTGACGGCCAATTTTTCGGCTTCCATTCTGGCCTTGCCCCTGTCGCTCTATTTCTTTCAACGCTTCGCCTTTTCCGGTTTTGTCAGCGGTTTGCTGCTGGTGCCCCTGACCGGAGCCATCACCGTGTGTGGGGCATTGCTGCTGCCGCTGGCCTGGCTGCCCTTCGACATCGCCCGCGTAGCTCTGCTCCCGGCCAAAGTTCTGCTGGACGTTTTTTTTGCCGTCAGCGGCTGGTTTTTCGGACACGGCGCCATGAACATCTTCCGCCCGGCGCCGCCGCTGTGGCTGGTGGCGGCCGTCGGCCTGCTCTTCTATTCCCTGTCCCTGGAGCGGCCCAAGGGCAAATGGAAAATCCTGGCCGGCTTCTTGCTGGCGGCGCTGCTGGTCGCCGTTTCGCTGCCGCCGCCAACTTATCGGCCGGGGCGACTGGAAGTGTATTTTCTCGATGTCGGCCACGGCGATGCGGAAGTCGTGGTTTTCCCCGACGGCGATGCCCTGCTCATTGACGGCGGCGGCGCCGGTTTTTCCGACTTCCAGGCCGGCCGGCGCCTGGTATTGCCCTTCCTGCTGCGAAAAAAAATCAAGGTGCGCTGGGCCGCGGTCAGCCACTACCATCCCGACCACGCCCGCGGCATGGCCGAGATCATCGCCATCCTCAATCCCGAGGAGTTGTGGCTGTCTTCCGCTGCCTGCGAAGATGAGTTTTACCTGCAGCTGCTGGCCGCCACACCCGGCAAAACATTGGTCAGAAAAATCCAGCGCGGCTTCGTTCACACCGTCGGCGCCGGCTCGATCGCCTGCCTTTTCCCGGAGCGCTTCATCGACGCCTCGCGCTCCGCCAACAACCATTCCATGGTTTTGCGCGTGGCCGATCAGCGCACCTCTTTTCTCTTCAGCGGCGACATCGAAAAGGAAGCCGAGTCCGAGTTGGGCGAATTGCGCGGCAGCGGACTGGCGGCGGCGGTCTTGAAGGTCCCGCACCACGGTTCCCGCACCTCTTCCAGCGCCCCATTCCTGGATTGGGTCAAACCACGATTGGCGGTGATTTCGGCCCCGGCCTACAGCGCCTACGGCTTCCCGCACGCCGGGGTCGTTGCACGTCTGAAACAACGAGGCGTCCGCTGGCTGTCAACCGCCCGCTCCGGCGGGATCATGATCGCTTCACATCCGAATGGTATGGAAATTGAAGTTTCGAAATAATGGATGTCAGATGTCGGAAGTCAGAAGGCAGATGGCATGAAAAAAAAGAAAAATGAAAGACCTGGCAGCACTATCTTTCTATCTTTTTATTTTATTTGACTTTTTCATGAGGCGTCAATAAAATAGGTGCGTGAAAAATTTGACGCCTGGGGATACAGTCATGCTGCAGGACGATAAAAGAATAATTAGCCCTGTTCCACAGCCCCGGGGAAAGGCGTGGAGATCATCCGGCTGGATGCCGTACGTGTTTATGGCCAGCGGGCTGCTGATTGTCGCAGTCATCCTGATGGGCATCAGCATGAAGCTGTTTTTCAAGATGGTGTCGCTTCTGGGCATCGCACTGACCATCGGCTCGATCATCGTCGTTTTGCTTACCTTCAGGAAGAGCCGCGAGATCAGGCCCAAGGCGCTGGCTGTTTCCATCGCCATGAGCGGCGCCAGTCTGCTGGTCTATGCGCTTTTTCTCAAGGCCAGCCTCAGTGTAGTTATATGGCTCCTGGGGTTCACGATCGGCCTGGGCGTCGGGGTGGGCTGGTCGTTGGTCACGCCGCTGTTTCGCGAAGGGGTGGCGGTCAAGCGCGCCGGCAATATCTGGTATCTCGCCGTCTGGGGCGCGATATTCGTGATGAACCAGTCACTGATCATAATAACCGGCCGGACCCAGACCGTGTCCATGCTGCTGCTGATTTTCGGGACCGGCCTTGTCGTCGGCAGCAGCGGCTCGTATATAGCCAGGTATTTTCAAATGAAGGCGGATGGCTGAAATGAAGCGCGGTATGAAACTATGATCTTTCAGTCAGGACGGCGTTGGCTGCCGGTCATCTTCTTGGCTTTGTTCATAATGACGGTTGATTCGGTCATGGCCGAACTCAATCCCTTGACCAGCTGCTATGGTTCTGCAGGAATCCCGCCGGGGTCAAAAGGCTGGCTTTCTCCACGCTTCACCGTCAGCGGCGTGGGAATGTTTATCGCAAACTGCTTGTTCATGGACTGCGGATGTATACGGAAGGGAACCTGAGGGAAATCGGTATAATCATGAAAATGGATTATGCCGCGGTTTCAGCTATGAGCCGGCGGTTTGCCGAAGAGATAGAAAAAAAGAAAGCGTCAAGTAAGTTATGGAAGCGCTTGATTGCGTGTCTTGCCGAGAGGCAGCTGCGAAAAGATTGATAAAAAGGAAGTAAGTTATGTTCATTGTTGAGACGCGACCCCTGAGTTTTCCATCGCACCCCCTACTCGGCCGCCCTGTTCAGCTTTTTCGGCATGGGGCTGACGGTCGGCAACTCGCTGGGGCTGATCCGGCGCTACTTCTCGGCCCGGGAGATGGTCTTGAGGCGGCAGCGGGTGCGGCCATGAAGGCGAATCCGGTTATCTCCCGCATCCGGCTCCTCTGCGCTGTCGTGCTCGTCTTGTTCGCCGCTGCCGCGGCCGAGGACGTCCTGCTGCTCCTGCCGAAGAATTTCGATGTGCGGGCGCACAAGGGGTGGTCTTGGAACAAACAGGAAGGCCGCAAGGAGTTAACAGCCTACCAGTCTTCCCAGACGGTTCTCCAGTTCCGCGGGAGCCGGGTGACAGCTGGAGGAGTCTGGACATACCGCTATCCATGCAAGGGGGGCGGCGTATTTATCAATAAAGTAAAAACGGAAATCGTGGCGACGTACGACAAGGGACATTTGTCCGGCACCTATGAATCCCGAATGCGCAACTCGAATCAAGGATGCGCTGCATCCAACGACGCGGAATTCTTGCAGGTATACTACAAGGGGACGGTCAGCGGCGAGGCCGGCTCGGACGGGATCCTGAAGATCACGGTCCAGATGACCGAACACACGATATTGGGCCGGGAATCGACCTCGCAGAAGCTCGGAGAAGGCAAAGGGGCAATAACCAAGACCATCTATGGCGGCGGCTGGAAAAAACGCGATCAGGAGCCCAACCTCTATTCATGGGGGGCCGAGTTCAAACTGCCGGTGGGGGAGCTGCAGTCATCGCAGAAATTCATCGGGCAGAAGGAAGATGCCGGAGCTCCGCCGCTTTCCGGCACGGACGGCGAATCGGGCGGCGAGCCCGGGGCTGGGGAGGCCGAGCCCGGCGATGCCAACGTCAACGGGGTAGGGCCTGCAACAATGCCGCCTGAAAGCAGCGATGGAGCACAGTATCCGGGTTCTCCCGTAACCCCCGGCCAGGAGGCCGGAGCCGCGGCGGCGGCGGGCGTTATCATGGTCATCGGCTCATTCCTGTTCAGTCTCGGGATGGGAGTCAGCCCTTCCGATATCCGGGATGCCGTAGATGTGATCTTCACCTCGAGCCGGCAGACAGCGCCAGCTCCAGCGCCGTCTCCTTTGCCTATCCAGGCGCTGCATTATGAGGGTGATATCAGCGCCAATGGCGAGATTTGGAGCGAGAACTACGGTTGGGTCAACCCCGCGGAATACCAGCGCGGCCTGGCCACCGGGCGGCTGATCGACAGGGTGAACGCCGGAATCAACGCGCGGCCCGATGCCGTGGCCCGGGACCTGGGCCGGGCCTGGACGGACTCGCAGAGGACGATTGATGATATGCGCGAGACGCGAAGATTTGTCGATCTGAGCACCCGACTGGCAGAAAATTTCGGGACGGCTGCAGAAACGACCTGGTGCCTTGATTTTGTCAACCGCCATGCCCGGGCCGGGCCCAACGGTTACCAGATCGACCCCGAGACGGCGAGGGAGATGTATTCCGGATTGAAGAAGCAGATGTACGCTTCCGGCCAGATCGCCAACATGGCCGACGCTGATTTCCAAAACAGCGTCTCCGCTGAAATTGGCAGGAAGACCGAAGTCGTGGTCCAAATACGCGACAACGCGACGCGGGTCAACCGGGTGCTGGCCAGGTTTGACCCGACGGGCACCGGACAAAAGATCGTCGGCTGGCAGCAGGGTGCCTATGCCGCTGTCGACGGTTATGATAAAGGCGGTATCGCCGCTGCCGCCGAATCAGCCGTGCTGGCCGTTTCCGACAACTACACGCAAGGGTATGCCAGCGGCAATTACCAAGCGCTCAAGGGTGCGTATGCCGAGTACGGCATAACGGATGAGTTGCTAGCCGCACGCATCGGCAAAGCCAACTTCGAGACGGCCAACAACAAGTATAATGTCCTGGACCATGCCGGGAAGGCGGCCGATAATCTTTTAGAGGGGAATATCGGGGCGGCGGTCGATTCGTCGCTTGATGCTCTCGATGCCAAGGACTCATTGAAGGATGATTTCGGGAAGGCGAAAGACTGGGCAACAAGTTCGAAGACCGGTGCCCATGATAAGGTCCCGGAGCCGCAGGCCGATTCCACACCCGATACCACGCCGGATGTCGGCAAAAAATCGCTGGGTACCATGCGCCGGGAGTCGTTCGAGCAGACGCGCAAATCCTTCGAAAACGAGACCGAGATGATGCAGCAACTGAACCGGGTGTCCGATATTCCTGATCTTGATCTTGACCATCGGCAGGCCGAGTTGATCCGGGTCAGGAATTCCGATCCCTCCACTTTCAATGTCGTCCAGAAGCAGCTGCATCCGGATACGGCCGAGGTGATATCCAAAACAAACCAGTTCACATCGGACCGGGTCGTCGAGAGGCAGGCCCAGATTCTGCACGACCAGGGCTACAGCCCGGAAGTCCGCCTCACGGGCAAGGCGGGCGGCGCCGATACCGACGGCTACTGGACGTTGAAGGACAACCAGGGCAACGTGCTGCCCGATAGTGAGACAAGGAAGCTTGCCAGCGACGCCTTGAAGCAGGCGTCCGATGATGTATTGCAGCCGCTGGGCACGGATGCCGACCAGATGGGGCACAAAATCATGAACGAGAGCCCCGAGAAGTTTGCCGCAGATCCCAACGAACTCGGGATCAAGTCAAGGGACGGCAAGCTGGTCGACGGCAAGCTCGTATTTAAAGACCATGAAAAGACCGGGGACCACTGGAGTTCCAATCGAAGAGAGGAAGCGCTGAAGGCGCCGAAGGACCGGGTATCCGGGGCTGTAATGACCAGGGAGAATGCCGATTCCCTGGGAGAAGTCATGAAAACAAAAACACAGCACCTCGATGATATTGCCCGCCACAAGGGGGCCGTGAGCGAATCCGACAGGCGCGACATGGCCCGTGAATTGGTAAAGACCAACAACAGGACATTCTTGCCCATGGCGAGAAAGGCGGGTGTTACGCCGAACCCGGAGTTCAGGGACCTGATGCAGAAGCTCATGCTTACCAGGGACGGCGAGATATCCAGCGACCAGTTGCCGCCGATCAGCGAGATAGACAGGATCGTCAGGGACAACGTGGAGCGGCTTAAAGATGCCATTAAAGAATAAAGGCAGCCATTGATGTCACACGGAGGAAAGTTGATGCAAGAGATTTTGAAGGTTGACATAAATCAGGTCCTGGCGTTCGTTGTCGATGAACGGATAACGCCTTCCGTCTTGTCGCCGTTCTATGCCGAAGAACCCAGCGGCCGGAAAGGAGCGGGGTTGGATGTGCGCTCCCTGCCTTTGCTCCGGACTGTCTGCGCAGCCTCCGCTTCTGTCAGCGCCAGGATCATCTCAGCGCCCGGGGTTGTTGTGATGCGCAGCTATGCGGACAAGACGGGCCAGATCATGGTCAGGCATTGGATCGACAAAGACGGCCTGCACAATTTCAGGCAAGTGCAGGAAAAAGACATTGTCGCCGAAGCCCTGCTGAGGTTGATGCTGGACATTCCCCTGTCCCGGCTGGACTTTAACGCCGAACTGGCCGAGGCTGATTTTTGCGCGCTCCTGGGCCTGGTGGATTGCTGGCGGGAAAGGACGCTGCTTTCGCTGATTGATCGCAAGCCCGGGGCGAGCCGGCCGTTTGCCGTGGAGGAGATTTATGCCGCGTTCCGCCGCAGCATCAATAGTTCCGACCTGCGCTGGCTCACCCCGCTGGTGAAGGATCTTTATCCCGGGAATCTGGATGTGCCCCGGGCGACATTTAACCGGGGGGGGCAGGGCCTGGCGCCGAAGTTCGCGGAGGCGGTAGCGGGCGGCATTGCGCTTACATTGCTGGGCGAGGAGCTATGTTCATCGTTTAGCGCTCCCCTGGCTGCCATCAAACTGTCGGTTTGCGGGATCATGGATGGTGCCGTGTCGGAAACGACCATGATCGGTCTTCGTGGCATGGGAGCATTTTGTTCCCTGGAAGTATCAGGGGAAGATGGCGGCAGCGTCATTTTACAGAACTCATCCGCCCCCATGATCGAGCTGTATTTACATGCCCGGTTGGCCGGGGCGCTGCAGATAAGCAGGGATTCCGCGGCGAAGGAGGCAGAGGCAAAAAAAATGTCGCAGGTTACGCCGCCGCCTCCGGAGTCCCGCTGGCAGACGGTTCTAATGCCGACGATGAAATTCTGCCCGAAGTGCGGCAAGCCGTTGAAGCCCGGTGACAAGTTCTGTCATGAGTGTGGACATAAGGTATAAAATCGACTGCAAATTGAATTGCCATCCCTAGCCCCTCTCTGCGGTTTGCCCATGACGCCCAAGCTGGAGGACTGCACCAGGCCTGGAAATAGAGGTTTCGCGATAATCGAAGTCAGGCTGTTGCCTAACCGCTGTTTTGTGACAAACCATTTGAATTTATTAAAAATTTCATTATAATGAATAATGTGCGATGTGTCCTTGCTCAATTCAGGATGATATTTCGCAGGCAAGTTTGTTTTTTCAAATATGTAATTTGTCGCTGGACGGTGGAAGATGAATGAATTTACAATCATGGATTGCGTGCTGCTGACCAAGATGAGCGGATTGCCGCCGGCGCTCAATCTTCGCGAACTCCGGGACCGCATATCCTCGTGCAGCCAGAATGTTCTCTATCACCATTTTTGCGAAACGCCCCTGGTGCCGTCTTTCGATTATCCCGACTATCGCAATGATTTCGCCGTCTGGGTGAAGCTGAAAATCGACGACTCGATTCTGGCCGAACGCCTGGGACTGATCGATCCCTATTCTTTTCATTCATTTGAAGACCTGAGGACCTGGGTTTTGGATATCATCGATGAGCGTTTGAGCGAAACGCCCTACATCCCCTCCGCGCATGTGGGCCATGAGTTTTATTTCATGGAAGCGACCACCATGGTTTTTGACACGGGCGAGAGGGTACGGCGCCCGGACGACCTGGCTGAGGCGATCAGCCGCATGACCAACGGCAGCATCTATTTTCATTTCCTGGAAGCCCGCCACCGGCCGCCCCTGGGCGTCGATGATTTTTCCGCCTGGCTGACGAGCCTGGATGGCGACTGGGAGCATTACCAGAATGCGTTCAATGCCATCGATTTTCCGTTTTACACGCTCAACGAAATCCGCCGTGAACTCAAGCTATCCCTGGTCAAGCTGGAAGGTGGCCAATGAGCATCTCGCTACAGCGCTATGAGCCGATCGTCGGCCGCCCGGTCGTTCAGCAATTGCAACGCTTGGCGGAAAAAATGGCCGGCATACGGATCCTGCATGTCAATTCCACCAAGGCCGGCGGCGGCGTGGCGGAAATTCTCGACTGGATGGTGCCGCTGATGAACGATCTGGGCGTCAGCGCCAGTTGGGAAGCTATCCACGGCACCCCTGATTTTTTCAATATCACCAAAGCCATTCACAACGGTTTGCAGGGTTTCCCGGCGCAAATCAGCGAAAAGCAATGGGACATTTACCGGGAAGTGAATCGAAGCAATTTCGAACACCTTGGCGACGCGCTGGAAAATTCGGATATCGTCGTCATCCATGACCCGCAGCCGGCCGCCCTGCTGGACATGTGCGCCAAGCGTAAGGGTAAATGGATCTGGCGGGCGCATATCGACATCAGCCACCCCTTTCAACCCGTCTGGCGCAAATTGAAAACATTCGTAAAAAACTATGACGCCAGTATCTTTTCCATGGCGCAGTTCGCCCAGGTGCTTCCTCATCCCCAGTATATCGTCGCTCCCAGCATCAACCCCCTGAGTGAAAAAAACATAGATCTGGACCCAAGCTACCTGGATGCCATCCGCAGCCAATACGGCCTGGACCCCGACCGGCCCTTGCTGGTCCAGGTTTCGCGCTTTGACCGCTTCAAAGACCCGCTGGGGGTCATCCAGGCCTACCACTACATTCGCAAGGCCATTCCGGTTCAGCTGGTGCTGGTGGGCGGCGGCGCGACCGATGATCCCGAAGGCCAGCAGGTGCTGGATGAAGTCATGCTGCAGACGGACCAGGATCCCGATATTCACGTGCTGCTGCTGCCTTCGGATTCACACCGCGTCATCAACGCGCTGCAGCAACTGGCGGACATCATCATCCAGAAATCCACCAAGGAAGGATTCGGCCTGACGGTCACCGAGGGGCTCTGGAAAGGCAAGCCCGTTATCGGCGGCGACGTGGGCGGAATCCGCATCCAGGTCATCAACCACCACACGGGCTACCTGGTGAACACTCCCGAAGGGGCCGCCCATCGCATCCGTTTTCTCCTGCACCGCCGTCAAAAAATGCAGGAAATGGGGAAAACCGGCCGCGAATTCGTGCGCGAAAATTTCCTGCTGACCCGGCATTTGCGAGACTACTTGACGCTATTTTATACGTTGATCAATGGCAATGGAGAGAAAAAGATACAAATCTGAGCGGCGCTGAAAATCAGGCCAGCACGATCTCCACGAAGTCGTGGTAATAGTGATGGCGGATGGTCGTGCGCAGAACCGGGATGACGGCATTCAGTGAAATGAAGAGATCGTTATATTCCTCCCGGGACATCCAGTGTGTGATTTCATTGAAGCCGTCGGAATCCACGCGCGTCATCAATTTTCCGAGCAGGCGCGAAAATATGTTTTTTTTGGCGGCCAGGGCGACGAAGGTCGGTTCGATGATGACGATTTTTTTAGCGAATTTACCGGCGATCTGGACCAGGTGGTGGATGTCGGTCATGTGCAGGTGGTGCAGAATGTCGCAGAGCAGGACGACGTCGGCCGGGCGATAGTTTTTCTCTGTGAGGATATCGCCGACGCGGAGGTCGCGGTTTTTCTGGCGCCCGAAGCGGACGAATTTTTCATTCAGGTCAATGCCCGCGTAGGTGCAATCCGGGTAGAGGTATTTCTTCATGCGCCCGAAGCCGCAGGCCGGTTCAAAAACACGCATGCCGCGGCCCACGATTTCTTTCACGATCTTCAGCCTGTTCAAATAAAGAAAATGGATGCCGAGGTCGTACAGGCGGGGGTGGCGGTAGAAAACAGATTGCCGATGCGGCGTCGCTGCCATGGCCATTGCGAATGTTCCTTCTGCCGTAATTTGGAAAAGTCGTACTTGCTTTTCAGTCGGCGCAAAAAAAAAGGTAACAGGTTAAAGGATTTTTTGCAAGGGAAAAAATCGGGCCGGACCCCGCCTGAAGCCTGTTGGCCGGCCGGGCCGCGACAACCGCGATCCGACATTCGGGAATATCGCAATATTTTCCGGGCGGGCTTAAAACCCGCCCCTACGTGCCGAATCGCCGGGTTTGATGAATCAAACCCCTACAATTGCCTTTGATGGATACGTAGGTCTGCCCGTTCCGCCGTGAACACCTCGCCGAACGAGCGCCCTCCCTTGAAGACCCCGCGCTTGTTGATGAATACCATCTCCGGGACGTTCAGGCCGGGGTGGTTCACGGGGGGCTTGAGCACGGTGGGGAAAAATGATATAGAAGCAAGGACGGCGTCTTCAAGGAGGTCGAAATTCCATGAATGCAAAAAGAAACCTGATCGTCAGCGGGGCTTTGTTCACCGTCGTGTTGACGGCCTGGCCGCTGATGATGGCCGTCACTGGGCCGACGGGCGACATCGGGCAGCAGCTGCAATGGGTGGCCGGCCACTCGTTTTTTTTCAAAATGCAGTTTTTACTGGCCTTGCTGATCGCCCCGGCCATCGTTTACCTGATGCTGGCGCAATTGAACAAGCTGCAAAGAACCGATAATGTTTCCAGGCGCTTCGGGATGGTCTTTCTCACCGCCTATGTTGTATTGAACAGCGTTTCCTACGCCTCTCAGGCCGTCCTGCTGCCCCGTTTTCTTGCGGCCGGGGAGATGGGGCTCGCCAAAGCCTGGTATTTCGCCTCGCCGGCGTCGGTTGCGTATTTCATAAACCAAATGGGCTACTGCTTCTGGGGCATCGCCGCCATTGCCCTTTTCTTCGAAGTCCTGCGCGGCCAGAGGCTGCCGGGGCTCATTGCCGCTTTCTACGTCCTGTCGGCCCTCCTTTCCATCATGGCCTTCGCCGGTTTACTCTTCGATAGCCCGGCCCTCATGCGCCTGACCATGCCCGGCGGTCTGGTGCTGTTCCCGGTCGGTATCCTGACCATGGCCTGGGGAATGCAAAAGGATCCGGCAAACGTTCCTTTGGAGTGATTTGTCCTTCGTTTGGGTCAGTGGGGAATTGAAATTTGTGATTTGTTTGATATTTGGTGCTTGTGATTTGTAATTTAAATTTTGGTTCAGGTCGCTGTGGGCGCCTTCTCCGATCGCTTGCCGCTGAAGGAATCGATGTCGATGCGACCGATGCACACCTTGGCGACGGAGGTGTCGCTGACCTGGGAGGACATGACCTTTTCGGATTCCTGTTCCAGCCGGCCGATCATCACGGCCAGGGCATGGCGCTTCTCTTGCGCGTCTTCGACAAAGCTCACCCGGCCGCCGAACTGGACGGTGGAGAACAGGTGGTCGCATTTCCCCTGCACGTAGCCGCGGTCGACCAGCGCCTGGCCCCAGACGCGGTCGTTGGCCTTCAGGATATCAATCTTCTTTCCCTCGAAGGCGCAATGGAAATAGATGGCGTTCCGTTCCTCGTCGTAGCCGTGGCTGAGGGTGACCAGGTAGGGCTCGTTGTCTTTGCACATGGCCACGGTGACATACTGCGTTTTTGCCAGGATGGCCTTCAGCTCGGAGGTCTCGCGGATCTCTTGTTCCTTTCGGCGCAAGTCGTGATATTTTTGCATGGCTGGATCTCCTTTGGTCGTGCCAACGCCTTGAAAAAACATTTTAACGAAAAGGCGCTCAGGAAGCAATCGCTGCCGTGCATCGTGCAGCCAGAGAGCGGCGCTTTTCGTCCGCGCCATCGAAGGCCCGGGGCTGCCGTGCGCGTCGCCCCGGCCTGCCGGTTGACATTTTCCGAGTTCCCTTGCAGAATGTCGCCTTGTAAGAAAAAAAAAGGAGGCGAACCGCCGTGCTTATCATTGCCATCGTCGTTGTTGTCCTGGTCGTCCTGCGTTTTCTCATTCCGGCCGGCACGCCGCGGATCCGCCTGAAAGGGAAGGTTGATCCGGCCAAGAGCATCGCCTTGCTTGAGAAGGTGACCCTCGGTGGCAGCGGCCAGTGGGTCCTCGAACGGTCCGAAAACACCGACAACCCGGTCATCCTGTTCCTGCACGGCGGGCCCGGGACGTCGCAGCTGACCTCGAACCGGCGCAACACGAAACGACTCGAGCAATTTTTCACCGTGGTGAACTGGGACCAGCGCGGCGCCGGTAAGTCGTACGCCGCCATCGCCGACGCCGGCAAAATGAACATCGAGCAGTTCATCGAGGATACCAGGGAACTGACCCTCTACCTGATGAAAAAATTCGCCAAGGAACAAATCGTCCTGGCCGGGCACTCGTGGGGCAGCGCCATCGGCGCCCTGACCGTCGCCAGGTACCCGGAGCTCTATCACTGCTATGTCGGCATCGGCCAGGTCGCCAACATGGAAGAAGGCGAGCTCGCATCCTATCGGTGGACGCTGGACCAGGCCAAAAAGAGGAATGCCCGGCGCGCCGTCAGGGCCCTGGAGAAAATGGGGCCGCCGCCGTACCGGGGCGACTGGCGGGCCAGCACGATCAGCGAAAGAAGCTGGGTGGCGCGCTTCGGCGGCGAGGTCCACGGCAACCGGTTCGGCGCCGTCGGCATCGTCCTGGGTAACGTGCTGTTCTCGCGCGAGTACAACCTGGCCGACCGCGTCAACGTCTTCAGGGGGGTGTTGGGTTCGATGCGGCTTCTCTGGCCGCAACTGTTCACGGTCGACCTGTTCCAAAGCGTGCCGGAAATGAAGGTGCCGGTCTTTTTCCTGGAGGGCCGGTTCGACCGCGAAGTCCCCTCGGAGATATCCGCCAGGTATTTCGCCGTGCTCAAGGCTCCGGCCAAGGAGTTGGTCTGGTTTGAAAATTCGGCGCACATGGTCAATTCCGAGGAACGGGAGCTGTTCTGCAAGGTCCTGGTGGAGAAAGTGCTGCCCATTGCTCTCGCCGGAAAACCAGTATAGCAAAAGCCCGGTCCCGCTCCTCGAAAGTTTATTTTTGAGACCTGACCCCGATGCTTCCCACGTCCCTAGTTCCTTCCATGAGAGGCCAACGAAAATTTAATCGATCGGTCGTCTGCTATTGACATCGGTCAAAATCAAAGTGTATATTTATTTCGCGAGGGAGGAAAGAAATGATCAAAAAACAACAAAAATGGATCGCTATTCTGGTGGTTTGCGCGTTCATGTGGCTGATGCAGGTTTCGACCATGCCCGTCAGTGCCGCCGGCACGGCGGAAAAAGCCAGCCTGGCCGGCACCGAACAAGGGCCGGATTATTTCGAAGCCATCGCGCACAAAGCCGCCCCGGCCAAGAAAAAAAGCATCCTGCCCTGGATTTTGATCGGCGCGGGCGTTGTCGCCGTGACCGCCGTTGTTCTGTTCCTGGTGGTGCTTAAAAAGGATTATGATATTCGGGGAACCTGGAGATTTGATTACCTGGAAACGGACGGGACCGTGTGGTTCACAGGGAACCTGATATTTACGGGAACAAAGGAAAGCGGCACTGTGACCAGCCCATATGCTCTCTCCTCGACCTATACCGTTGTTGGTAAAACCGTCACGATTGCTGAAAATTCAAGCTTTGCCTTGCATACGGCAACATTCACCGACGAAGATACCCTAAGTGGTACTTGGGGAGGGGGGGGCAACACTGGAAGTTTCAGGGCCACGCGCCTTTCCAGCGCCACCTCCATTCGGCAACCGGCCCGGAACGGCGACCACATTCCGCCCCTTTCCGGGAAATAACCCGGTTTAAAAAAGCATTCCTTCGGGGTCAGGCCCCGCATAAAGAGATTTTCTTGCAATGGAATGAAAAAGAATATATTGACGGCGAAAATGTAATTATCAGTTCTTCAGGTGGAGGAAGACTGGGGACGCCCATTAGAAGGTACGAGGAAGCTCAGGGACGGACTGTGAAAAAGTGAATTTGTTCGATTTTGGAGCAGACCGGGATGGAACCCTAGGGTTGAATTTTTTTTGCATGCATGGCTCGGCTGAGTTAATTACTGCAAAAAATTTCTATCTGAGTTTCCCATCCAGGCCGCGAACTTGCCGGATATAAAATGATCCATGGCAACTTGAAACAATCATTTTCACTTTTTCATAGTCCGTCCCAGGTCTCCCGGTCTTTTTACGACGACTATTCTAATTTGTATTTTAAAATCAGCACATCATCCAGTGCGTCATGGCTCCGTATTTTATTGGTGGAAAAATCAAAGTTGGCCATCTGGCTGTTCGCCAGAAGATACAGATTGTCGCCGTCCATGACAAACGTGGTCGGGATATCAAAATTCGAATTGTTCTGGTCCATGATTTTCATGGAGATGATTTCTGTGCCGGTTTCATCAAGAAAATACCTTGCCAGCTTGACATCGCTTCTCGATTTTACCTCGTTCTGAAGGCCGATAAGATTGTTTTTGTAATATTTCAGCCCATCGAGCCCTTTTGAATCGAACCGGTTATCAGGCTTGTTTACGATCCGCTTCTTTTTTATATCCAGAATCATGATCCCATTGTCATTTGAGGCAATATACAGGTATTTACTGTCCGGCGAGATCGTAATGCCGTTCGGATGCAGTATCGCGGGGCTGTCGAAAAAGACTCTAGCGGTTTCATCATCCTTAGCGATGATATGAACTGTCTGTAATGCAGTATTGGTGAAGTAAATATTGCCGTCTTTATCCTGAACAAGATCATTATATATATTCTCTATCGTATCCATGTGCAGGAACGAGTTGATAAGCTTTCCGGTCTTCAGATCGAACTTTGCAACCGTTGAATGCTGCTTACCGTCCTTATTGATATTGCCGCATGCCCACAGGTGTTTTCTGTCCCGATCGATGATCATCCCGAGAAATCGCATCGGCAAAAGACCGGAAGCGATAAAATCCCTGAATTTTCCTGTTTCCGCATCGATTTGTACTATCTTATTCTTATGCAGACTGCTGATATAGAACGAATGTGTCGCTCGTGAGTAAGTTATTCCTTCCGGGATAAGGTCTTTTTCCGTTACCCTGTACGCAATCTGAGCTTGAGCCGCATGGATGGTACATATCATACTCATAAGAAAAACCATCAATATTATCTTCAAACTGTCCCTCATTTTATTCTCCTGTTTTAGGTTTGGCGGCTTCAAGGCTTCAATGATACAGTATTTCGGCGGCATGGGGAACGCCCTGACGGGCGGTGACGGCCGGGAACGACCGCCGGCTTCCCCCGGGCCCGTTTTTGGAGTATAATCAAACTTAAGCTTAAAATCGTCTTTATCGCCGGCACGGACCGCCGGAACTTCCCGGAGCGATCAGATTGGACAATAGCAAGGAACTGGGGCAGGCCCCGGTCGGAAAACTACTCTGGAAATACTTCGTCCCCGCCATCATCGGCGTGCTGGCCAATACTCTCTACAATCTGGTTGACCGGATCTACATTGGCCGCGGGGTCGGGGCGCTGGCCCTCTCCGGCCTGACCGTGACCTTCCCCATCATGATCATCGCCATGGCCTTCGGCATGTTGGTGGGCATGGGCTCGGCCTCGCTGGTATCCATCCGCCTGGGCGAAGGCAACCGCGCCGAGGCCGAGAAGATCCTCGGCCACGCCTTCATCATGCTGGTGGGTATCTCCCTGGCCATCACCATCCTTGGGCTGCTGCTGCGCGACGGCGCCCTGTCGCTGTTCGGCGCCGGGCCGCAAACGCTGGGCTTTGCCCGGCAGTACATTACCATCATCCTGCTGGGCAATGTCTTCCAGGGCATCGGCTTCGGCCTGAACAACCTGATCCGCGCCCAGGGCCACGCCCGGACGGCCATGACCACCATGGTCCTCGGCGCCCTGATGAACATCGTGCTGGACCCGGTCTTCATCTTCGTCCTCAAGCTGGGGGTGGCCGGCGCCGCCCTGGCCACGGTGATCTCCATGGCCGCTACCAGCATTTGGGTACTGGCCCATTTCACCGGCAGACGGAGCCTGCTGCGGCTGCGGCGGCGGAACTTCCGGTTGGAGGGCCGCATCGTGCGCGGCATCCTCGCCATCGGCATGGCGCCCTTTGCCATGCAGCTGGCCGGCAGCGTCATCCACGCCCTCTTCAACATCCAGCTGATCCGCTACGGCGGCGACCTGGCCGTCGGCGCCATGGGCATCATCAACGGCGCCGGCATGATGGTGGTCTTCTGCGTGATTGCCATCAACATGGCCGCCCAGCCCATCATCGGCTTTAACTACGGGGCCCGGCAGTACCAGCGGGTCAAGCGCACCCTGAAGATCGCGCTCATCGCCGCCACCGCCATCACCACGGCCGGGTTCCTGGCGGTGCAGACGTTCCCGGCGGCCATCATCGGGCTTTTCAACCAAAGCGATCCCCGGCTGCTCGAGATCGGCGTGCGCGGCATGCGCATCCTGCTGGCCGCCTTTCCTGTGGTGGGCTTCCAGGTTGTCAGCTCCAATTTTTTCCAGGCCATCGGCAAGGCCCGGATTGCCATGTTCCTGAACCTTCTCCGCCAAGTGATCCTGCTCATTCCCCTGGTGCTGCTGCTGCCGCTGGCGCTGAAGATCGACGGCGTGTGGCTGGCCGGGCCGGTGGCGGACGTCACCGCGGCGGCCATCACCGCCCTGGCGATCCGGCGGGAAGTGGAGCGGCTGAACGGGCGTGGGAGCCGGCGTACCGAGATCCCCGAGCCGGATGGACTGGGCCCCGACAGCCGGCACTGGTAGGGCCGTTGCGGACATCGAGGTCAGATCTTTCATTATTGCTTTTTCTATAATAGAATAAAGTCATGACTGGACCGATGCGTATTGAATTCCTTCAGCAGAACACCCATCGTTTTCATCGACTCTGTCATTTATACGTTGTGATAGCGAGCCACTATCATTTATTGATCAAAACGGTTGAGGCCGACCTGAGCCGTATTTTCATTCCATGTACACATTCTGGCTGATTCTGGTTACCATTGTTTGGGGATCGACATTTCTGATTGTAAAAGATACCGTATCGACCGTGAATGAGTTCTTAATTGTATTTATCAGGTCGGGCCTGGCATGTGCAGCCATATTTATTTTCCAGTTTTTTAATGATCGAAAAAAACTTTGGAACCGGAAGGCTTTTTTTTACGGGTCGGTTATGGGAACCCTGATGGCCATTACCTATGCTTCACAAACCATCGGCTTGAAATATACCAGTACAGGCCATAGCGCATTTATTACCAGCTCTGCAGTTATTCTGGTCCCTTTCATTTTGTTTTTTTTGTTTAAAACGAAACTCTTAAAAATTGACATGGTTGCCGTTATCATAGTTTTTGCAGGTTTATTCCTTTTAACTTACGATTTTGAAACGAAAATAAATGCAGGTGATCTGTTCACAATTATTACTCCTGTTTCCTATGCATTTCATGTGGTATTGGCCGGTCAATTTGTAAAAAAATCAGATGTCATTACCATGGTCACTTGGCAATTTTTTGCCGCGGCCATGGTGGGTCTGATCGCATTCATCTTTACCGATCATGATCCGCTAAGCATCAGTGCAAAGGCGTGGGGTTCTTTGGCTTATTTGGGACTGATTGGAACCTTATTTTGTTATTTTATAACCGTGTGGGTAATGAAATATGTTTCTGCATTAAAAGTCACCATTATATTTTCGTTGGAACCTCTATTTGCGGCCGTTTTCGGATATTTTATTATCCACGAAGTTTTAAGTGTAAAGGAATTTTTTGGCGCCATGCTGGTATTGGCGGGAGTGATCGTGCACAGCGTATTTAAAAATGGACCTGTAAAAAAAGCACATGTGAATGGCTCTTGCGCCAATTGAATAATACTTTCCCCGCTGCTTAAGCAGAAGCGGCCGGGCCGCCTGCCGGGAAACTGAACCGACAGACGACCCGACCTGTTTTCAACTGCGCTGCATCAAATAAAAAACGTTTCCGTAATAAGCGGCATACTTGCGGTAAAGATCGATCTCCGTCTGGATGGCGGCGAGCATCTCCCGCTTTTCCGCATGCGCGGCGTGCTTCGCCCGCAGCGCCGGCAAGTGATCAGTGAGCGGATTGTAAAACTCATCCCACCAGGCCGATTCGGGCAAGGGGAAGTGGCCGATTATTTTATAGCCGCAACTGCGGATCGTTGCCAGGTTGGTGTCCACATCGGTCATGGCGGGATATGCCTCGGCAAAGAAATCACGGCATTCATCCGGCGCGTCGGGCCGGAACCAGGCTATGTCGCTGACCGCCAGCAGTCCACCCGTCGCCAGCAGGGAACGCCAGGCGGCAAGGCCGGCTTCGAAACCCATGACGAAGATGGCGCCCTCGCACCAGGCCAGGTCGAACACACCCTCCTCCGCTCCCAGGTCATGCATGTCTTTCAGGCGGGTCTGAATTTTTTCGGCAACGCCGGCAGTGTCGGCCCGGCGCTGCAGCTCGTCCAGGTTAGGCTGGTGGTTGTCCACGGCCAGGATCGTCCCGTTGATCTCCCTGGCCAGTTGGATCGTCTGCCCTCCGTTGCCGCAGCCGATATCCAGCACCCTTGTTTTCCGGGAACGAAAATCGTTACGGGCGGATGATCCTTTGTCGAGCAACATGGCCAGCGCCTTTTTCGTCGAGGCGTCATCCCCGGCCCCCAGGCGCGGCAGCGACGCGGGAAATATCTCGTGAATGAAATCCATTTGTTCTTGAAAATCCATTGTTTTGTCTCCTTTTTTGTGTGGGCATGGAACCACTTGTTTTATTCACCAGGAATTGTTTTTGATTGGAGAAACCGCACGCTCCATTCCGTTATTGGGTGAGAGGGTTGTCCTCACTTCAATGAGGCGGCCGGGCCATGCGAATTTCTAGTTTGTTACAAGAACCATGTGCGGCCATTTTATCACAACGAAACGGTTTGTCAATTTTTACATGTTGTCGTTCAAGAAGATGACGGCGGGGCGAGGACATTGGGGGCAGGCCCGTGTTCGGGGATCGGGAATTCGCGTGATTTTTACGAATCATGCGCTTTCATTATAGACACCGGCCGGAAATCGTCGTATCATGCCTGGCGTCGGGCCATTCTGGCAGTGACTTATTAAATGTTGAAACTTGGAGTGCAAAATGAAACGGAATGACTTTTTCAAAACGTGCGGCGTCGGCATTTGCGGTTGCGGCGTGCTGGGCCTGCTGGTCCCGCTGGCGGCCCGGGCCGACGATACGGCCGTAACGGCAGCGGCTGCCCCGGTTGATCCGGAGATGCTGAAGCAGCAGCTTGAAGGGGCCCGCGAACGCTTCGCTAGGCTGCTGTCCGTCATGGAGGAGCAGCTCGACGACGCCAGCCGCGGCAAGATCCTACAGGGGCTGGGGAGCCAATGCGCCCAGGACTACGGCCCGTTTTTCAACAAGTACCGCGGCGATCTTCCGGGCTTCCTCGAAAAAATCAAGACGGCCTGGGTCGAACACGCCGAGTACGATGAAAAAACCGGCATCCTGCGAACAGTCGGCAAGCCCGCCCCCTGTGCCTGCCCGCTGGTGAAAATGGGCCGGACCACGGCCGATTTCTGCGACTGTTCCCGCGGTTGGACGCAGGCCGCTTTTTCCACCGTGATGGGCAGGCCGGTCACCGTCGAGATCGAGGAATCGGTCCTGCGCGGCGGTTCACGGTGCAGTTTCCGCATCGGCACCAAGGCATAATCCAGGGACATCAGGGGATGTTCCAAAGTGGAGCACATGGCAGCGACGGTGATAAACGGATATACTATATCGATGCAAAAGAGGAGAAACACTCATGAAAGCGATAGTTTACACAGAATACGGGCCGCCTGATGTTCTTCAGCTTAAAGAGGTGGAAAAGCCAATTCCCAAGGGCAATGAGATACGGATACGGATAGTTGCGACATCGGTAAATTACGGGGATCTCCTGGCGCGGGATTTCAAGGCGGTCTCGCCGAGAAAATTCAATATGCCTTTCCTCTTCTGGCTCATCACGAAGTTGTATTTCGGCATCGGCAAGCCAAGGATGACCGTGCTGGGGAGCGAGTTCGCCGGGGAAATCGAATCGGTCGGAAAAGATGTAAAACGATTTAAAGCAGGCGACCCGGTTTTCGGCTATCTCGGCCAGAACATGGGCGCATATGCCGAGTATCTGTGCATGCCTGAAAATGGGGTCGTGGCCACGAAACCGGCCAACATGACCTGTGAGGAAGCCGCCGTCGTTCCCTACGGGGCGATCATGGCGTTGTATTTGCTGAGAAAACAGAATATCCGGCCGGGACAAAAGGTTTTGGTTAACGGGGCCAGCGGCGGCATGGGTTCGGTCGCGGTCCAGCTGGCCAGGCACTATGGGGCGGAAGTAACCGGGGTATGCGGCACGCCGGGATTGGAATATGTAAAATCCCTGGGAGCGGACAAAGTCATCGATTACAGCAAAGAGGATTTTACCAAAAGCGGCGAGACCTATGACCTTATTTTCGACATCCTGGGCAAGAGTTCGTTTTCCCGCTGCAAAAATTCGCTGTCGAAAAAAGGGCGCTATCTCCGGGCCAGCTTCAAGACGAGGGAGCTTGGGCAAATGCTATGGACCTCAATAATAGGCGGCAAGAGGGTGCTATGCGTGCTTGCGCCCGGAAGTACGGAAGATTTAATTTCTGTCAAAGAACTTATTGAGGCCGGAAAGATTAAAACGATCATTGACAGGCGCTATTCCTTGGAGCAGGCTGCCGAGGCTCACCGCTATGTCGAACAGGGGAGCAGAAAGGGAAATGTGGTAATCACGGTGTGAGAAAATTGGGGACGGTGCCCCTTTCGGGGGCTTCGCTTATTTCAAGGTTTATTTGATTCGGATGGAATGGTCAGCGCTTTGGCTTCATCGTCGCCGCCAGTGTAAGTCCTCATGTTTTCGGGCATGTGCCCATAATCGCCGAATGCATCCAGCTTCATGGTTCCATCCGCTTTTATGCGAATGATCGTCAGACTGCAATTGGATATGCTCATCTGCAGCCACGACATTGTATTCACCTGCAATACTTTTGCTACAAAATAGCGGATGACATTTCCATGGCAGACGATGATATCATTCCTGTCACCTGCGTCGGGCGAGGGGACAAAAAATTCTTTGAAAAACTGTTCGATGTTTGTAACGCAATCCTCTTTTTCTGTCGCGGTCCCCTCCATCATAACATCTTGCCTCCAGGTTGGAGGCGTGCATTCACAGATCAATTTATTTTGCTTCAATTCCAGTCTGGGAAATTCGTGGTGAATGACCACGGCAGTCTGCCTGGCGCGGCTCATCGTACTGCTGACAAGCGACGTGAATTCGATCGGCATGGATTTCAATCTGGCGGCGAGCAATCTGGCCTGGGCGACGCCGAGCGGAACCAGTCCTCTGCCGGTGAATTCATCCCGTTCATCCGATTGGTCATATTGACCGTGGCGGATCAGATAAATCGTTCTGACTCCTCTTTTCTTTGGATCGGCTTTTTGACTATAAGCAACAGGAGACAGCGTGATCGAGATGACAAGCAAAATGGTTAACGATAGTATATTTCGGTTTTTCATAGTTCCTGCGGGAAAATCAATTTCCTCTGGATGATTTTAAAGAACTTATGTCGAAATATCAAGGAGTCTCCGGGCTCGCGTCTCGTCAATGTACATTGAATTGTAAGCGGATACGGGTGCCAGATCTTTTTTTATTACATCCTATCTGCTAGGATATATCCATGTTCGCCAAGCCGGAATAAAAAATACTGGGGGCAAGAATGGAAAGCGGTTGCGGGAGAAGCGGCGCCGATCTGCCGGGAACAAACCGCGGAGCTGCTGCAGCGCTATCGCCTGTCGTTGAAGCGCTCGGGTTAAAGGAGTACATGATGAAAGTCAATGTCCATGGCTTGCTCAGCTTATCACTTGCCGGCCTTGCGGTCGTCTTATCCATCGGTGCCATGTGGCAGCAGTCCTGGTTGGCTGCGTCCGCCTATGTGATCATATTATCGGCCATCGCGCTGAATGTCATCAAGGGCTTCTGCGCGATATGTCCCAGTCGTGAATCGTGCGGGCATCTGATACCCGGCTTTATTGCGAAAACACTGTTTCCCAACATATCGCCAAGACCTTTCACCAAGGCAGGATTCATGGTTCTGGCTGCAGAAATAGCTTTGATCATTTTGATACCTCAATATTGGCTGTTCAGGAAAGTTGAAATATTCGCTTTATATTGGCTGCTGTTCATTGTGGCCGGCATTGAAATATTCAATTTTGTCTGCAAAAAATGCCTGAATGAATACTGTCCCTCAAACAAGCATTTCAAAGGCTTTGCTTGAGCCAAAACCGTCTAGAAATTGGGGGGCTTTTTTAAAAAGTAATTATAAAAGGCCTGGTCTTATATAAGCTATTCGTCAGTTAAATCTTAAATCGCGACCAGGCCCCGGGGACTTCATAAAAAAACTGGGCAGGGAACTTTGATTCCCCGGAAAACGTTATTGTAATCAGTGTGAACAGTATAACTCTAACAAATAGAATCGCTGGCGATAGCGCCTGCGGCACATATGGAGATCACAACGTGAGAACAAAAAGAGCCGTGCTCGTTTTATGGACAGTTTTCGCCCTGTGTTTCCTGGTCCATGGGTACGTATTGGCCCGGGAGCAGACAACTCAAGTCACCGACACCGTTTCGTTAAGCACCGAACAGCGCATCATGGGCCTGATGACCGTCTGGTCCGAAGCCAAGTACAACTTCCCCTGGTTTGATCAACTGCCCGATTTGAACTGGGACGACGCGGTGGAAGCGTACCTGCCCCGCGTCATCGCCGTCACGGATACGGTCGAGTATTATCGCCTGCTGATGGAATTTGCCGTGCTTTTAAAAGACGGTCACACGTCTGTCCGCCCGCCCTGGTTCCCCTTCATGCCCACGGAAGACACCCTGCCGCTCGAAGTCAAAATCATCGAAGACAACGTGATCATTGTGGCGGTGGGTGACACCGAAGAGATCAAAAAGCAAAATATTTATCCCGGTTTGGAGATAGTGGCAGCGGAAAAAGGAACGCCCATCAAAACCTATTTTCAGGATAAAATCTACCGCTACTACAGCGAAGGTTCGGAGCACAGCAATCAGGTTTGGGGGGTTTTTCTCTTTTTCGGCGCGAAAAACAGCCCATTGGATTTAAAAGTCAAGGACGTGAATGGCCGCCTGCGCACCGTATCCCTGACCCGCAACCTCTTTGCTTCCCGCATCCCCTTTGCCCCGCAGTTCATGCGCTGGAACGTGATCGAGCGTAACCTCGAAGTCAGAAACATGGCCAAAGGCATTCTCTATGTACGCATTCCCAGTTTTGGCATTGAGGGTATTGATGATAAGTTCACGGCCATGATCGACGGTCTGGACCTGGGTGCTGTAAAAGGGATGGTCATCGATCTGCGCTACAATAGCGGCGGCAGCAGCGCGGTTGCCAGGAAAATGATCGCCTGCCTGATCGATAAAAAGGTGAGTTTGCCAACCATGAAGTATCCGCAATACATCGGGGCCTACCGTGCCTGGGGCAAAAAAACCGAGCTCCTGGAAAGCAAAGCCAGCGCCGCGCCCCGCCAAGGGAAACGATACCTGGGGCCCATCGTGGTGTTGACCGGGATTGCCACCGCCAGCACGGCGGAAGATTTCGCCATTGGACTCAAGTTTGCCGGTCGCGCCCGCTTGGTGGGCGAACGAACCGCCGGCAGTGCCGGAAATCCCCTGAGCTTCCCGCTGCCGGGCGGCGGCAATTTTGAAGTGTCCACGTTCCGGGCCTATCTGCCCGACGGATCGGAATATGTGCACATTGGCGTGGCGCCGGACGTTGAAGTCAGGACAACGCGAAGAGATATTTACAAAGGGCGTGAGCCGATATTGGCCAAAGGCCTCGACATAATCAGAAAATGGCCCAAGCAGCGATAAGCAGGCCGCTGCATCCGGTCTCGAAACAAACCGTGGGTTGCCCTTACTTTTTCTTCTCCATTAGCAGCGCGCTCAGAAAGACCACATGGAAAGAATAGGCAGCTTGAAATCCGCTGGCATGAAATGCCATAATCAGGTAGATGAAAGCAAAAGTTATCAAGTCAGGCGCCGTGGCCATGAAGCGCGAGCTGGTGGCCCCATGTGGTATGAACTGCAACCTTTGCAGCTGGGTCCTCGACCCGTCCAAGCCGGGATGCCCGGGCTGCCGGCCGCGCGGTCGGGGCTGCGTCCATAAAAAGGGACTGTGCCGCAAGTTGGCCAAACAGGAGATCGATTTTTGCTTTCAATGCGCCGAGTTTCCCTGTGCGAGTTTGCTGCTGGTCGAGGCGCGCTATGTTCGTGCGCACAACTACAGTTTCGTGGAAAACCTGGAATATATCCGCAAGCGGGGCATGCCGTCCTTCCTGAGACGCGAGATTAAGCGCTACTCCTGCCCGTCATGCGGCAAACTGCTCACCGTACACAGCGATATCTGCCCCCATTGCGGTCAGCGGCACAAAAGAAAAAACAGGCGATAGCCGGGATTCCAGTCTCCTATTTCAGTGTTTCCGGAATTTTGAACAATCCGTCTTCGGGGTTGATGTTGAAGCGGACGTTCTTGTAAAGCCCCTTCTCTTTTCCCTCGCGGCCCTGGAAAATATATCCATCGGGAAAAAGGATGCCGTCATAGTCTATATAGCCATCCACCAGATTCTCCCACAGCGCCTCCTTGGGATCTCCATCCCAGTCGACAAGCCTTCTTGTGACCAGGAAGCTTTGGCTGTTGATGAAGTAGGTCACGTTCCCGCCCAGGGGAAGGTGGACGGCAAGTTTGTACGCATCGCAGCCGTTCACTTTTTCCACTCCCCTGAATTCCGCAGGATGGTCGAAAAAGGCCGGAAAGGCCAGGGCGATATCCACCTCGAAATGCTTCCAGTCCGAGGGCGTGATCAGTTCGGGGTTGCGGGGATTTCCAGCCTCGTCGGGTTCTCTCTTGACCCAGGCGGCGCGCTGGCCGTCAAAAACAAGGACCCCCGACTTCACCTCATTTCTGAAGAGATTCGGGCGTTTTATGGTGGTCCGGTTCGGC
Organism: Candidatus Aminicenantota bacterium; assembly: GCA_963770755.1. Taxonomy (GTDB): domain Bacteria; phylum Acidobacteriota; class Aminicenantia; order UBA2199; family UBA2199; genus UBA2199. The sequence goes on from CAVYQZ010000006.1 coordinate 464,061, forward strand.
ACCGTACTGCCGTGAAAATAACCTTCAAAGTAGATGGATTGAATGTCCTTGTCATGCCTTTCGCCGAACAAGGCTTTCCAGGACTTGGCGATGATATCATCCTTGGTGATGGCTTCATCCCCGCTTTGCCCCCTGGCGCCGGTGACGATCATGCATGCCAACCACAAAAGCATCACTTTCCCGATTGCTTTGGATATGGTCATCGTTCCTCCTTCCTTGAAAAAAATTGTTTGTTTTATGACGAACTGATTTTAGTGATCAACCCTGACTAAGTCAAGTAAAGCAATGACGCAAAAGGGTAATCATAAAGGACCGGGTACCGTTCCTACGATTTTCGGAAAACCGGGTGGCGGGCGGCTGCCAGATTGATGATGCGGCTGCCCATTTCGCCGTAGGAGTAGCCGACTTCGGCCGCGGCGTAGGTCATCGAGGTCAGCGGGTTGATGTCGGGATTGGGATTGACGTCGATGACGTAGAAAACCCCGTTGAGATAACGGAGATCGATGCGTCCGTAGTCCCGGCAGCCGGCGGCCCGATAGGTGGCCAGGACGATACGCTTGAGCTCGGCCAGGGCCGGCGGGTCCAGCTCTGCCGGCATGCACAGCTCTATTTTCTGGTAGAGCCGGGAGTCGCGAACGTACTTGGCGTCGTAGGTAAACAGCCGGTCGCGGATGTCGGTCAGGTCGCCGTAATCCATTTCCGCCGCCGGCAGCACGGAAACCCGGCCGTTGCCCCAGGCCGCGTGGTGGAATTCCCTGCCGTTGATGAATTCCTCGACCAGGGCGGGTTGCTGGTGCGTGGCCAGGATGTAGGCGATGCGGTTTTCAAGTTCGGCCGCCGAGGTGACGATGGATTCGGCGGCGATGCCGATGCTGCAGTGCTCGTGGGCGGCCTTGACAATGGCCGGGAAAATGTTCCATGTCCCGACCACGGGATCCGTGAAAACCTGCCAGCGCGGCGTGGGAATATGCGCCGCTTCGAGGAGACGCTTGACCCGGGGCTTGTCCTGGGACAACGCCAACGCGACGCCTGAAGAACCGGTGAAAACGAAACCCAGCTGCTCTAGCCGCGCGGCGACCTGCGGCTCGCTGTGGGGAATGCCGGGGAGCTCCTCGCACCAGTTGAAAACGATATGATCTTGGGGATCAAAGGCGCGCAGGCGCTCGCCCAGGTGTTCGTCCTCAAGGGCAACGACCTCGAGGGGATGCCCCAGCTCGTTCACGGCCTGGCCGAGCGTCGCAACATCCTGCTCGCTTTCCAGCCGCTCTTCCGCCGTCCATTCGGGATTCATGTTGTGCAGCAGCAGAACGGGCAGGTTGTGCCGGAGTTCTTCCAAGTTATTCCTGCCTTGGCGCCCGGCTACATGATGCCGGCCTTGCAGGCCGGGTCCGGTGCGCAAAAATATTTATGGGCACGATGCGTTTTTTCATCATCGACTTTAATTATAGCAAATTATTTTTACAAAATCCAAGTGAGATAAAAAATCTTTAGACTGTCGGGTAAAACATCGGCATCAGCGAGTGGGAGCAACTCGAATTTCTCGGACTTTCTGGATTAAAGTTGATGAGATTGAACGGCAGGATTGATGGAAAAAAGATGCCTTCAAGTTTTTAAATCACAAAGCTAATGCGCTGAAGGGCGGATACTATTTTGTTTCCTTGTCTTCGGCTTCGAGTTTGGCCAGAACATTGATCGCATTTTGATTGTCCGGGTTGAGGACCACGGACTTTTTGTAGTTTTCCACGGCTTGCGCCCGATGGCCGCTTTTCAACAGGGCTTCGGCATAACTGTCAAAGCTGTTCGCCGACTGGGGATAAAAATCGACATTCAATTTGAATACGGCCAGCGCAGCCTCGATCTTGCCCGCGCTCAGCAAATTGTAGCCCAGACCGTTCAAGCGGCTTTCGGCGACGGCGCTGTTGCCGGGGTCGGATATTCTCATTTCCCGGTATGCGCTGATCGCGGCGTCTATTTTTTCGGAAAATAGGCATTGATCGGGAGTCAGATATTGGTCATCCACTCTCTTGGCCCGCTTCTCTTCCGTTGAATACCTGTTCTTGATGACGATTCCCGATTCCACAAGTTTAATAATGGTGGCGGCGACATCCGTATCTGCCGTGATGATCTCGTTCTCTGAAATCGGGACCATTTCCGTTTGCATCAGGTAGGGGATGTCGGCAACCAGGTGCCCGTTCTCTTTGGTGATGGTCAATATATCATTTGCCGCGAACAGATATTTTCCGGCAAAGCGTTCTAATTTTTCCGGGGCCATTTTTGCAATTTTATATTTTGGCAATGGGCGATCCTGCAAATCATAATCGATCATCTTTTTGATGGCGTTGATCACGATTTGGGGTTTATCCCGTTGGATCAGATGGCCGCTGCCTTTAATCACATATTGCTTGCTGTGATCGGAGAGGGCGACCAGGTCCCGTTGCCAAGTCGGCCATTGAGCAATGGCACCGCTCATCGGCGAATTGGCGTATTGTCTGGTCAGGATTTGATGGTCGGATGTCAGCACGATCACCGGCTTTTTTCTCAAGGCATTTTGCTTTTCCGCCTCCTTTACCTGGCGGGTGCTGGTCATAAATTCTTCAAAATTTCCGTCGGGGTTGGAAGCTGTCATTTTTTTAAACAGTTCCAATTGCTCGGGAGCAAGATTGTCACGCAGGTATTCCGAGTACTTTTCATGGGTGCCATCGACAAAAACGATGCCCGCGACCTCCTGGGGATAGGTGGCGGTGAATAACTTTGCCAGATAGGCGCCGTACGAGTTGGCCACAAAAATATAAGGTTCCCTGGCAGCGGCTTTTTTTAAAAGTGCGTGCAATTCGTGCACTTGGGTTTGGCAGGTGCTGGCTATATTTCTTTTATCGCTTTGTCCCAGCCCGGCCCGGTCATATGAAAAGGTTGTGGTTACTTTCGAAATTTCAGGCTGCACCAGGTTCCAATTGGAGCTGGTACCCGGGCTGCCGGCTTCAAAAATAACGGTGGGGCTTCCAGCCCCGGCCATATTGATATAAAGCGCATAACCGCCGATATCCATCTTGGTCTGAATGGATTTCGCCGCATCGCTGGTCTGCCCGAAAGAAACCAGGGATAGTGTCAGGAATAGGCCGACGGGAATATATTTGATCGTTTTTTTCATGAAGAACCTCCCTAATATGAATATACGGCAGCTGGCGAGAAAAAGTTCGCTCGGTGGCAGCGCAAAAACTCAGGGACGGAATTAGCTGATCAGATGCTGGTAGAGAAACGCTGTGCTCCAGGTGATGAACTGTTCCATGAACTGCCAGGGCGAATGCCCCGTGCCTGCCAGCGGATGAAGTTCATAGGGCACGCCCACGGCCTGGGCCCGGGCTGCCAGTTGCAGGGCCAGAACGAAGGGCACGACCGGATCCAGAGTGCCGTGGATGATGATCAGCGGCGCCTCGCCCCTTTCCATGGCGCTGACGTCTTCCAAGCCGCCCCATAAATCGACCACCGCGCCGACCTGCGAGGAAAAGCCGGCATTGCCGCTGTCGCCCTCCTCCTCGACGTAGGCGCTGTGCAGGGCGGTATAAGCTCCGGCCGAGCCGCCGCCCACGGCGATGCGTTCGCTGTCGATCCGGTAGCGGTCCGCGTTGGCGCGCAGCCAGCGCACAGCGGCCTTGGCATCGAACATGGCATCGCGCATGGCCGGCCAGGGGTCGAGCTCGAACTGCTCGGGAGTGGCCAGCCGGTAATCGATGGAGACGGTGAGATACCCTTTCTTGGCGAAGCGCGTCGCCAGTTCGACCAGCGGGGCCGCTGTCCGGCTGCCGCTGACGAAAGCACCGCCATGGATCCAGACGATAGCGGCCCGGCGGCTGACCGTGTCGTCGACCGGTTCGTACAGGTCCAGGAGCAGCGTGTGTACACGGCCGGCGTTGTCGACCGCGCTGCCGTAAGCGAGCCCTGAGCTGACGTTCACCGCGCTGAATACATCCTCGCGGTAACGGCCTTCCGGAATGAGCCGATCGTCGGCAGCGCTATCCCGCTGGCAGCCTGTCGTCCATGCCAGTCCAAGCAGTCCGAGCGTGATTGCCGCTTTAGTGAGTCTGTTCATGGTTGCATCTCCGTTAAAACAAGGCCGGTGACTTTATCTTGAGTTACATCCCGCGAAAAATTGTATGATGTTTATGCGTTTTATTCAAGCGCGATGACGAGTGAAATTTTAGAATAACGAAAAGGAATTGGCGATGGAGTCTGACAAAACGAATTTATTCAATTTTGGAGAAGACTAACAAGTAATTGGGGTCCGGCTCAACTGGTCATTTTCATATGTTCATAGTCCGGCCGATTGCCTCGGCCCCGAGTCTCATTTGATTTTTTATTATTCCCGTATATAATCGGCTCATGGCCAGGGTTGATTTTTCTTTGCCTGCGACCGCCGGCTGGAACGGAGGGCGGTGATGATCTCCGCCTTTTCCATTCTCATGCTGATCAGCGGTTCACTGAACCTGTTCATCGCCGTTTTTTTTCTCATGCTCTACACGGCGGTGCGGAGGTTGGAAAGCAAGGACCGCCTCGGCTACTACCGGATTTTCGCCGTGCTGGCGACGGTCAACTCCGTTTTTCTCTTCTCGTTCGCGGCGCTGCTGAATGCCGGTGACGATCTCGATTGGCGCAACCTCGTCAACCGCATAACCATCATATCGGCCACGTTCCTCGTGCCGATCGCCGTTCATTTTTACAAAAATTTCTTTGATCAGCCGGGACGCCGCCTGCTCGGGGTCTTTTACGGCATTAGCACCTTGTTCGCCTTGATTGCCTTGCCCAGCCACCCCGCTTTCCTGCTCAAGCAGGCCTACCGGACCTCGAGCTACTACACCGGCCTCGTATTCGGACGGGGCTTTCAGCTATGGGGCGTTTACGTGATCGTCATATCCATGTACGGTCTGGCGGTGCTGATTCGCATCTACCGGCGCTTCATCTACGACCGTTTGCTGGGCCGGCGCGCCATCATGATCCTGCTGGTAACCAACATGGCCTGGATGGTCAGCGGTATTTTCGACGACCTGACCGGCATCCAGTTGCTGGACCTGCCGCCGCTGTCCTGGATCGGTTCGTTCCTGATGGTGCTCTCGATTTCCTGGATCCTGATCGACCACATCAACGCGCTCTATATCGAGCGCAACCGCTTCTACAAGGAGCTGATCCATGACCAGATGACGGGCACGTTCTCGCGCAGTTATGCGGATATCCAGCTGCAAGCGGCCATCGACGAATTGATCCGCCACCGCAAACCGGTTTACCTGGCGATCTGCGATGTCGACAACTTCAAGCAGGTCAACGACAGCATCGGCCATTTCATGGGCGACGATGTGTTGCGAAAAATTGCCGCGACCCTGCAGGAAGGCCTCCGCCCCAGCGACGTGCTGGCCCGCTACGGCGGCGACGAGTTCGTGATCATCCTGGGCAACCTGGAAAACCCGAAGCGGATTGCCGCCATCCTGGAAAGGCTGCAAAACGGCATTCGCGGACTGCGATTTCAAACCGATGCGGCGCGGGTGGCCGTCACCTGCAGTTTCGGAGCCGCCTGGATCGAGGCGCTGACCGGCTCGCATGAATCCCTGGCTGCAAAGCTCTTCATCAAGGCCGACGAGGCGCTGTATCGATCGAAACAGGAGGGCCGGGACCGGGCTACCATCATGGAACTGACCCGCCGTGACCTGGAGAAACCGCTGAGCGCCTCCGACCTTCGCCATGACAGCGGGCCTTTGTTATGTCTGCAGTCGGACGGCCCGTCGCAGACATGAAAACACACGGGGAGGACCAGCCATCTCCGTATCGGCAATGACCGGCTCCATTTCACAAAAGACAGCCCGGCGTCTGGTGCTGCACACCCTGCTGCTGGATGGGCGCACGCCCATGGCACCAGGCCAGCAGGGAGTTGCCCGGGCGATCGGGCATCTGGGCTATGTGCAGATCGATACCATCGCGGTGATCGAACGGGCGCACCACCATAGCTTGTGGACGCGGCTGCCGGGGTACCACCCGCAGCACCTGCACCAGGCGCTGGCCGTCGAGCGCAGTATTTTCGAATACTGGGGGCACGCGGCGTCTTATTTGCCTATGGCGGACTACCGTTTCTACCTGCCCATGATGCGCAGTTTCCTCGATCCCAAAGGCTCCTGGTACCGGGGCTGGGGGGAAAAATACGGTGACTACCTCGAACCGGTACTGGAGCGCATCCGCGCCGAGGGGCCGCTGGCGGCGCGTAATTTTGAAAACCCTGCAGGCAGAAGAAAGGAACCGTGGTGGAACTGGAAACCGGCCAAGGCGGCGTTGGAAATGCTTTTCTGGCGCGGCGAGCTGATGGTGCGCGAACGGCGCGGCTTCGAGCGCGTCTACGACCTGACCGAGCGCGTCCTGCCCGCTGAAACCGATACTTGCATTCCCACTCAGGGAGAGCTGGGCCGCTTCATCGTGCGCCGCGCCCTCAACGCCCTGGGCGTGGCCGGCGAGAAAGAGATTCGCGACTATATCCGCATCGGTGACAAGGATATGGTCAACGCGGCTCTCCAGGAGATGCTGGCCGGAGCGGAAATCGTGCGCCTGACTGTTGACGGCCAGTCCGGCCTGGCTTACGCGCTGCCAAAGATACTGGAAGGTGCGAGCCGTCTGCGGCGCAAATCGCCCCGAGTCCTTTTGCTCAATCCTTTCGACAATCTGCTCATCTCGCGATCCCGCCTAAAAGAGCGTTTTGGTTTCAACTATACCCTGGAATGTTACGTTCCGAAAAACAAGAGGCGCCACGGCTACTATGTCCTGCCCATCCTGTTCACAGAGAACATCATCGGCCGCCTCGACCCCAAGGCCGAGCGCAAGACCAGGACGTTTTATGTGCGCCAGCTGGTTATCGATCCCGAATTTCATGGTGCGGCCGGCTTGCTCCCGGAACTTGGCCGAGCCCTTGGCCAACTGGCCAGATTCAACAGTTGTCAAAAAATTGTTTTGGAAAATGTCCGGCCCAAAAAACTCAGAGCCCCACTGAATAGGGAATTGGATTTGGGAATGAAAGAATAATCAATGGGTGAGTCTTCCGGACCAGGTTGTAATGGAGATGGCTTTTAGATCAGTAAATTTTGCGCAGATTAATTTATTGGCAGCCGAGGATCACTTCGCCAGGTGTATTGACGGTGCAAGCGAAAACGCTTCCGGGAAAAGCTGCTTTTTTAAGTATTTTTAATTTATTTTGTTGAAAAATCAAAGAAGTTGAATTATAATTATAACTGACTAATGGTCACTAAATGGGAAGACCCCAGAAAATGTCGCTAATTCAGGAGGTAGCATGGGCATAAATGAACGCAAGGAACGTGAGAAAAAATTGCGCCGTGAAAACATCGTCAATGCGGCGGAAAAGATCATCCAGGTCAAAGGATTCGAGGGCATGACCATGGATGATGTGGCGGTTATCGCCGAATTGGGCAAAGGCACGATATACCTGTATTTTAAAAACAAAACCGATCTCTATCATGCCGTGGTCTGCCGCGGTTTGCGCTTGCTGAAAAAAAGCTTTGAAAAGACGATCAGGAAAAAGGAAACCGGCATCGATAACCTGCTCGCCATCGGTCAGGCCTATTATGACTTTTGTTTCGATTATCCCCTCTACTTCAATGCCATGATGCACCGCGAAGTGCTGGAAGTCGAATGGGAAAAGCACATGGAATATGAAGGGGTCAGATGTTGTGAAGAGGTGAGCAATCAAATTTTTACCCTGATTGCCGAACTCATTCGCGACGGGATCGGCGATGGCTCCATCCGTGCCGATCTGCACCCCCAGAAGCTGACCATCCTTTTGTGGGCCCAGCTAACCGGCGTCCTGAAAATGACCGCAGTCAAAAACGAGATTTTCGAAAAACTCATGGGCATATCCGCCAAGGAATTGATGGCATTTCAGTTCGAATTGGTCCGCCAGGCGATCACGCCGCCAAAGGGAAGCGGAGCGAAGACATGAAGAAGTTTTCATGTTTTCTCACCTTGCTTTTTATTTGTTTTGGCGGGCTGCATAGCCAAACCATTTTAGAACAATATATTCAAGAGGGGTTGGCGGGCAACCTGGCCCTGCAGCAAAAAGAATTTTCCTTCGAGAAAAGCCGGCAAGCGCTGCGCGAAGCCAGGGGCATGTTCTTGCCTTCTCTCGGAGTGGAAGCCCGTTATTCGGCCGCCGGCGGCGGACGCACCATTGATTTTCCCCTGGGTGATCTGATGAATCCGATCCACCAGACCTTGAACCAATTGCTGCAGAGTAACGGGTTGCAGCCTGCCTTCCCCGGCAACCTGGATAACATCGTCTTTCCTTTTTACCGGCCCAGGGAGCAAGACACCCGCTTGCGCCTCATCCAGCCGCTCTTTCATCCCGCGCTTATCTTTAATAAAAGGATCAAGGCGGAATTGAGCCGGGTGGAAAATGCCGGCTATCGCGCCTTGGCCCGGCAACTGGTGGCGGAGATTAAAACCGCCTATTTCAACCACCTCAAAACAACCAAAGTGAAAGAATTGCTGGATGAAACGCGCTTGTTGCTGGTCGAGAATGTCCGAGTCAGCTGGGCGCTTTTTGACAATCAGAAGGTTACTGAAGAAGTGGTATTCCGTTCCCAGGCCGAATTGAGCAGGCTGGACCAACAGCGGCTGGAAGCAGATAAAAATGTCACCTTGAGTCGCTCCTATTTTAACTTCCTGCTGAACCGGCCCCTGACTGCGCCGATCGCTGTTCAAGAAAAGTTTTCCCCGCTGTTTCCCGCCGTTCCGGAAAGCGCCGAATTGGAAGCCCGCTCCCTGCGTCAGCGCGAGGAAATCCGGCAATTGCAGCATGCCGCGGCCGCCGCAGCCAATCATGTCAAGTTGAGTCAAAGCACGTGGCTGCCCGGGATTACGGCTGTCGTCGATTACGGGTTTCAAGGAGAGACGTATCGCTTTACAAAAAATGATGACTACTGGATGGCGGCCCTGGTACTGAGCTGGAATCTTTTCAACGGTTTCCAGGACGATGCCCGGAAAAAGCAGGCATTGCTGGAAAAAAAGATCCTGGAAAAGCAAGGCCAGGAAACCGAAACCCGCATCCGCTTGCAGCTGCAGGACGCGACCCACTCATTGCAGGTAGCCCGCCAGGTTTTAGCCGCGGCCGGCGAGACCCGGCGCAGCGCCGAAGCTTCTTTTGCCATCATCGCCAAGAAGTATGAACAGCAGATGGTCCCGCAAATCGAGTATATTCAGGCCCGCAATGAATTCACCGCCGCCCGTTCGGCTTCTCTCATCGCCGCTTTCGACCTGCATATCAAAGAGGCCCAGCTGGAATGGGCGGCAGCCCTCTATCCGTTCTAAACAAGGAGAATGAATATGAAACGCAGTTTATATTGTTTTCTTGCCGCAGCCATCGCTTTATCATGGAGTTGCCGTGGGCCAAAGAACAATGGCAATGAGCAGGAAACGATACTGGTCAAGACAGCCGTAGTGCGGATCCTGCATGAGCCCCTGCCGATTCATCTGGCCGGCCGGGTGTTTCCCAAGACGCAAGTGAATCTGGCTTTCAAAAACGGCGGCATCATCGGCCGGATTTCCGTGGATGAGGGCCAGAAAGTATCTCGCGGGCAATTGCTGGCGGCGCTCGATCCTGCCGAGGTCCAGGCCTATGTCGATCAGGCCCGGCAGGGATTCGACAAGGCGGCCCGCGATCTGCAGAGGGTAGACAACCTTTATCAAAGCAAGGCGGCCACCATGGAAATGCTGCAGAATGTCAAGACAGCCTACAGTGTGGCCGAATCCAACCTCGAAATTGCCAGGTTCAACAAAAAGCACTCGCGGATTGAAGCGCCGGCCGACGGCAGGATTCTCAAGCGCTTGTGCGAAGCAAAAGAGATGGTGGGACCGGGAATGCCGGTTTTTGTCTTTGCCTCCAGCAGCAATCGCTGGATCCTGCGCTCCGCTGTGACCGACCTGGACGTGGCCCGCTTGCGCATCGGCGATGGAGCCTCGGTACGGATCGATGCCCTGCCGGGAATCGCTGTGCAAGCGGAAGTGGCCCAGATTGCCGCGGCCGCCAGTCCGCTGACAAGCACCTTCGAGATCGAATTGACCCTGAAAATGGATAACAAGCAACTGAAAGCCGGATATTTCGCCCAGGCCGATATCCGTACATCCGCAAAAGCAAGCTATTCAGTGATCCCCGTGGAAGCGATGGTGGAGGGCGACGGCTTGAGAGCGATCATCTATCTCCTGGACCGCCGGGCCGGCCAGGCCCGGAAACAGGAAGTACTGATCAGGGAACTGCGGGGAAGATATCTCGCCGTGTCAGGCCTGCCGGAGAACGCCGAGGTCATCACCGACGGAGCCACCTTTCTGAGTGATGGCAGTCCTGTCCGCCTCCAGGGCGGCAAGGGTTTGTAGGCGGCCCCATGAAACTCCCGCAACTGGCCATCCGTTACTATCAGTTCACCCTGATCGTCATCGTCCTCTGTTTCGTTTTCGGCATCATTGCCTTTGTCACCATGCCCCGCTCCGAGGATCCCCAGGTCTCGCCAAGGGGAGCGGCAGTGGTGGTTCTCTATCCCGGGGCCGGTCCTGCCGATATGGAACAGCTGGTCGTCGATCCCGTTGAAGAAAAACTGAACGAACTGGACAATATAAAAAAGATCGATTCTTTCAGCGGCAATGGCCTGGCCTCGATCAACATCGAATTTCTGTCAGGCACCGACATGGATGAAACATTCTCAAAAATTACCCAGAAGATCGGCAGTATCCGCGATCAGCTTCCCGTCGATATCATGCGGCTGGACATCACCCGCTGGAATCTTTCTGATTTCGTCATCATCACCCAGCTGGCCCTGCTCTCGGAGCAGGAAAGCTTTTCCCGCCTGAATGATGAATTGGAAGTTCTGGAAAAGATGCTGCGCCGGGTCCCCGGGGTCAAACGGGTCAGGAAGTGGGCCGTCCCGGACCGCGAAGTAAGCATTGAACTGGACCTGGAAAAGCTGTCCGGATACAATGTCCCATTCAAGCAGGTCCTGGGGGCCATTCAGGCCAGCAACCTGAATATTCCCGGGGGAAATATCAACCTGGGATCCAGGCGCTTCAGCATCAAAACCGGGGGTTCCTACCGCCATCTGGAGCAGATCAGGAATACCATTATCCAGGTTTATCCCGATCATCTCCTTTACCTGAAGGATGTGGCCGAAGTCCGCTTCGCTGACCAGGAAAACGAATACCTGGCTCGAGTTAACGGCCGCCGGGCTGTGTTCCTGACCATCAACCAGAAAGAAGGGACGAATATTTTTACCGTCACGAAGGAGATCAACAAGATCGTCGATGATTTTTCCCGGAAACTGCCGCCGGCCATGAAACTCTATACCGCTTTCGACCAGTCGCAGAGCGTCCGCTATCGACTGAACAATTTTTTCAGGAACCTCTTCGAGGGCCTGGTTCTGGTCGGTCTGATCATCCTGATCGGCGAGGGTTTATGGGCCGCGGGGATCGTCATGACCGTCATCCCCCTCTCCATTTTCATCGGCATCGCCCTGATCTACCTTTGCGGCTACGGCCTGGAGCAGATGTCGATCACCGGCCTGGTCATTGCCCTGGGCATGATCGTCGATGATGCCATTGTGGTCACCCAGAATATTTCCCGCTTCCTGCGCAGTGGTGTTGATCGCATCAGCGCCGCCGTCGCCGGTACGGTCCAGATCGCCTGGCCGATCATCAGCTCGACCCTGACCACGGTATTTGCCTTCCTGCCGTTGGTCATGATGCAGGACGAAACCGGCGAATACATCCGCAGCATGCCGTTGATCGTCATCTTCACCCTGATGGTGTCGTTGTTGCTGGCCCTGACCCTGACCCCCTTCCTGGCCAGCCGTTTTATGCCGTCGGGCGGAAAGGAAAAGGCTAGCCGTTTTCAAAAGGGGATGGACAGCTGGATCGAAATGAAATTCGGACGATTCCTGGACAAAGCCCTGCAGCGCCCGAAGCGGGTACTGCTGATCGCCGTGGCGATTTTTATCTGCAGCCTGGGGCTCGTCCCCTTCCTGGGAGTCAGTTATTTTCCCAAGGCGGAAAAGCCGCAATTCATGATCAATATCAATCTTCCTCAAGGCTCCAGCCTGGATAAAACCGACCGGGCCACCCGGGATGTGGAAAAAATCCTGGATGAAATCAAGGAAATCCACACCTACGCCAGCAATGTCGGCAGGGGCAATCCCCAGATACATTTCAGTATTCATAGTCCTGAATATGATTTGTCCTTCGCGCAGATCTTCGTGGAATTGAAGAAAAATGATCCCCGCTTCATGTCAAGCATGATCAAAGGATTGCGACAACGTTTTGCCGCGTATCCCGGAGTAAAGATCGAGGTCAAGGAGATCGAATTGGGGCCTCCGCTCCAGGCGCCGATCGAGATCAAGATTCTTGGTGAAAAGATGCACGTATTGACCGATCTGGCCGCTAAGGCGGAAAAAATCTTCAGCGCCGTTCCCGGCACCATGAACATAAAAAACCCCCAAGCGGAGCCGGCCACGGACTTAGCCGTTCGCATCAACCGCGACAAGGCCGGCATGCTGGGGATCTCTCCCGCCGATATCGGTACCACCATCCGCGCCTGTGTGGCCGGAATTGCCGTGTCGCGATTCCGCAGCGAGGAAGGCAAGGAATACAATATCACGGTGCGGCTGCCAGTGGATCGTTCCTTCTCCTTAGACGATTTCGACCGCATCATGGTTCCTTCCCTGAGCGGTGCCGCCATCCCCTTGAAACAGGTCGCCCGGCTAGAATTCGCCGCTGCCGCCAAAGAGATCAGCCACTACAATTTCGAGCGGAGCGCTTCGATTACCGCCGATGTCCTGCCCGGGTTCAATGTAGAGCGGGTGACCACGGCCATCGAGCGTGAATTGGACAAGCTGTATTGGCCTGTGGGCTACCAATACCATGTGGCCGGAGAACGGGAGAGCCGCGAAGACTCTTTCGGCGGCATGGGCAAGGCGGCGCTCCTGGCCCTGATGGCGATATTCGCTCTGCTGGTGCTTCAATTCAAGTCGATTTCCCAGCCTTTGATCGTTTTTGCCGCCATCCCGCTGGCCGTGGTCGGCTCCATCCTGGCCCTGTTGATATTCGGTTATACATTTTCCTTTGTCGCCTTTGTCGGGCTGACCACCCTTTTCGGGATCGTGATCAAATGCTCCATCATCTTGGTCGATTATTCCAACCAGCTGGTGAAAAATGAGGGCATGAAGGTGCACGCCGCCGTGGTCGAAGCGGCCAAGACCCGCTTTGTTCCGATCTTCCTGACTACGGCAACTACTGTCCTGGGCCTGATCCCCCTGGCCCTGCAGGGCGGGACCCTTTTCGCTCCCATGAGCCTGGTCATGATCGGGGGCCTGATCACATCTTCGGTCCTATCACTGGTCGTGGTGCCGACATTATACAAGATCCTGACCAGGGAAATCCGCTGACATGGTCGTGGAAATCTGTTATTTGACTTCTGTCTTCGCTAGCCGCAGCTCTCGCGGATGGCGGCAGCGAATTTTGAGATATCTTCTTCCGTGGTACTGAAGGAGGTCATCCAGCGCACTTCATTCTTGTCCTCGTCCCAGATGTAGAAGAAATATTTTTTCAATAATTTGTCGATGGCCGGTCGCGGCAGGGACGCGAAGACGGCGTTGGCCTGGACCTTTTGTACGATTTCCAGGTCCGGGATGTCCTTGATTTGTGCTGTCAGCAACTGAGCCATGCGGTTGGCATGGGCCGCGTTTTCCAGCCACAGGTCGTCGCTGAGCAGGGCCGTGAACTGGGCGGCAATGAAGCGCATCTTGCTGGCCAATTGCATGGATTGCTTGCGGATGAAAACGGTGTTGCGGCTCAGCTCCGGGCGGAAGCAGACCACGGCCTCGCCCAGCAGCAGGCCGTTCTTGGTGCCGCCGAAAGAGAGGATGTCGACCCCGGCCGCGGCCGTCATATCGCCCAGTCCCAGGTTCAGACCGGCGGCGGCGTTGGCGATGCGGGCGCCGTCCATGTGCAGGACCAGGTCGTGATCGTGGCAAAAATCGGCGATGGCCCGCACTTCCGCTGCCGAGTAAACCGTTCCCAGTTCGCTGGACTGGGTAATGGAAACAACCGCGGGTTGGACGCGGTGCTGGTCGAGGCGCCCCTGCAGGTGGCGGCCGATGTCGTTGACGCTGAGCTTGCCGTCGGGGCAATGCACGGTCAACAGTTTGCAGCCCAGGAAATTTTCCGGGGCGCCGCACTCGTCGGCGTTGATATGGGCGTGCTCGGAACAGATCACGGCATTGAAAGGCCGGGTCAGGGTTTTCAAGGCGATCACATTGGCCCCGGTGCCGTTGAAAACGAAATAGACGTCGATGCCGCTGCCGAAGTGTTCCTTGAACTTTTCGACGGCCCGGGTGCTGTGATTGTCGGCGCCGTAGGCCACAGCCGGACCGCGGTTGGCGGCGGCGATGGCGGCCAGGATGACCGGATGGATACCGGCATGATTGTCGCTGCCGAACATGGTGTTTACGCTCATGGTTTCCTCCTGGCGGGCGCCCCGGCAGCGCCCATCATATTTTTTTGATAATCACAAAGGTCACGTCGTCATCGGGCCGGTCATTGAAGGCGAGCAGGTCGTCCCGGATATGGCGGAATATATCCTGCGCCGGAAGTTGCTTGCATTCCCTGAGTTTTTCCTCCAGGCGTCCGGGAAAATATTTACGGCCGTCGGCGGCACGGTGATCGCTCAGGCCGTCGGTATACAGGATTAGGATGTCGCCTTGGCCCATCAGGTTGATCTCGTTCACCGTGTATTTTTCCTTGATCCCCAGCAGCGGCACGGTGATCTCGCTGTTGCCCGGAGAAGGCATGGTGCCGATCTGGGGGAACGATATCAGCCGCTCTTCGCTGATGGAAACCAGGCGGTTGAATTCGTTGGAAAATACCATGGGCGGCGGATGGGCGGCAGAAATGAAACGGAAGGTGCCGTTGGCGGAAATCTCACCGTAGACCATAGTCAGGGTCTTGGAAATTCCCGAGGAATTAAAGAAGCGGGTGTTGATGTTTTCCAGGAGACTGGTGGTGATTTCGCCGAAAAACTGCAATTCGTAGGAAACGCCGAGCAGGAATGCCTGGTGAAACACGGCGGCAATGAAAGCCGAACTGAAATCGTGGCCCTCGACGTCGAGGACAACGATGCCGGCCCGGGCGGCGGTGGCGCGTAATTTTTTCTTCAGGATTTCCGGCGCCTGGCGGATCAGTTTTTCCATTTTATAGCGTTTCTTGAAATCGATGTAGATGATATGGTCGCCGCCGGCCCGGCCGTTGCGCGGCAGCGATTCGCCGTAAACGTCTATCCAGGGCACCTCCGGCAGTTCTCCGGGCGGGGGGTCGAAGGTGCGCACCAGGTCGCTGAATTTTTCGAGTTCATTTTCCAGGAAGCGGATGCGCTGCCCGGCCTGGGTGCCATGGTCATTTTCCGGTTTATCGTTCATGGCTCAAAATAGAATTTCCACGGAATTCTGGCCGGTCAATTTTTCGATGTCTTTTTTCATCGAGGCCGTGGCCCGGATTCCCTGCCCGCTCTCGGAGTTGATTACGACGCGGGCATTGTCGGCGTGGTTGATCACGATCATGTACGGAACTGAATCGCGGTTTTTTTCCAGTTTTTGCTGCAGTTTATCATTGAACGTTTCGTCGATCTGGTCATAGCTGATGGTTATGACGATCTTGCGGGCTTTTTTCTTGAGCATGGCTTCGAGTTCCTGCAAACTTTCCAGGTAGATGTTGGCTTCTTCGTTTTCAGGAATCCGGCCCTCCAGGAAATAGGGTATGTCCAGGCGCAGGTTTTTTTCCAGCGCTGCCCAGCGGTCCTTGAAGCAGAGTACCTTGATGCGGCCGCTCAAATCTTCGAAAAAAATCTCGCCGTAGGCGTCGCCTTTTTTCGAAGTGCGCGGGGTAAACTCGGTGACCACGCCGCCCAGCTTGATGATCTCTCCCTTGAATTCCTTGTTCTGGATGGCCAGGATGGTGGAGTTGGATACCTTGCTGATCTCGCTGCTGAATTTTTCCAGCGGGTTGTGGGTGACATAAATGCCGGCGATTTCCTTTTCACCTTTGATCATCTCGCCTTCCGACCATTCCTCCAATTTCATGTATTCTTCCGGGATATAGGAGTCGATGATCGCCTCCTTGAAGAGATTTTTCTGGTTTTTAACGCGATTTTTTTCGATAAGGGCGGCCCTTTTAATGA
Organism: Candidatus Aminicenantota bacterium; assembly: GCA_963770755.1. Taxonomy (GTDB): domain Bacteria; phylum Acidobacteriota; class Aminicenantia; order UBA2199; family UBA2199; genus UBA2199. The sequence continues at coordinate 480,310 of CAVYQZ010000006.1, forward strand.
TGTCGCCGACGCTTTCAAACAAGGTGCGTCTTTTCAGGCCGAAACAATCGAAAGCGCCGGCCTTGATCAGGCTCTCCAAGACGGTTTTGTTGACCTTGCTCAGATCGACGCGCACGACGAAATCGTTGAAATTTTTGAATTCGCCGCCTTGCCGGCGAGCCTTGAGCATGATGGCCAGGGCGTTGCTGCCGACGTTTTTCAGGCCGATCAGCCCGAAACGGATAGAGCCGGCCGATTCGACATGAAAGGTTTCACGGCTCTTGTTGATGTCCGGCGGCAGAATATGGATACCCATTTTTTTACTTTCCGAAATGTACTGGATGATCTTTGACGAGGTCGATGTTTTTTCCGATTCGGAGCTGAGATGCGCCGACATGAAATGGACCGGGTAGTGGGCCTTCAAATACGCGGTCTGGTAGGCCAGGTAGGCATAGGCCGTGGAATGGGACTTGTTGAATCCGTACTCGGCGAAGGTTTTCATTTGCCCGAAGAGCTGCTCGACTTTTTTCTTATCATAGCCGCGTTTGATGCTGCGCTCGATGAATCTTTTTTCCTGGGCGGGCATCTTGCTGACTTCCTTTTTGCCCATGATCTTGCGCAGTTCATCGGCTTCACTCATGGAAAAGCCGGCGATGCGCACCGAGATCTGCATGACCTGTTCCTGGAAAACGATGATGCCGTAGGTGTCCTTCAAAATATCCTCAAGGTCGGGGAAGATGTAGGTCACTTTTTCGCGGCCCATCTTGCGATTGACGTAGATGTCGGCCATGCCCGATTGCAGGGGCCCCGGGCGGTACAGGGCGTTGAGCACGATCAGGTCCTCGATCTTGGCCGGCTTGGTTTTTTTCAGGTAATCGCGCATGCCCGAACTTTCAAACTGGAAAATGCCGTCGGTATCGGCCTTTTGAAAAACCTTGAATGTCTTGCCGTCCAGCAGGTTGATGTTTTCCAAGTCGATGCTGACGTCCTGGTCCTCGCGGACTTCGCGGATGATGTTCTTGATAATGGTCAGTGTTTTCAAGCCCAGGATGTCCATTTTTAACAGTCCGATGTTTTCCACTTCGTCTTTTTCGAAATGAGTGGTGATATCGTCCTTGGTCTTGTACAGCGGCATGTATTCGGTCAGTTTCTTGGGAGCGATCACCACGCCGGCGGCGTGCATGGACGTGTGGCGGATGTTGTTTTCCAGCTTCAAGGCATAGTTGATCAGTTTGACTGTTTGCGGGTTGTGCTTGATCTCGCGTTGCAGCTCGGGATTTCTTTCGATGACGTCCTTCAACTCCACCTTGGGGCCTTCCGGGATCATTTTGGCCAGGCGGTTGACCTCGGACAGCTTGATCTCCATAACGCGACCGATGTCGCGGATGGCCAGTTTGGCTTTCATGCGCCCGAACGTGACGATCTGGGCCACGTTGTCTTCACCGTACTTGGAACGGATGTAGGCGATCACTTCGTCGCGGCGTTCGCCGTCAAAATCGATGTCGATGTCCGGCAGGCTGACACGCTCGGGATTGAGAAAGCGTTCAAAGATCAGATCGTATTCCAGTGGATCGATGTTGGTAATACCCATGACGAAGGCAACCAGGCTGCCGACCACCGAGCCGCGCCCCGGCCCGACCGGGATGGCGCTTTCCTTGGCGAAGCGGATGATGTCCCAGACGATCAGGAAATATCCTGGAAAGCCCATTTCTCTGATCTTTTCGATCTCGTACTGCAGCCGCTTTTCGTATTCATCGTGGCTGTGCTTCAAGTGCTTGGCCTTGGCCAGGTACTGGTGCGTGATGCGTTCGAAACCCTCCAGGCAGATTTTTTCGAAATAATCGTCAATGACGAATCGGCCCGGCACCTGGAAGCTGGGCAGGAAATATTTTTTAAGCTTGAATTCAAAATTGCAGCGCGAGGCGATTTCAAAGGTGTTGTCCAGGCAATCGGGGATGGCGGCGAACAGGGATGCCATCTCTTCGCTGGATTTGAAATACAGCTGGTCGCTTTCCATTTTCATCGCCCGATCGGGGTTGCTGATCACATCGTTGGTCTGCAGGCAGATTAAAATTTCCCGGGCGTCGGCGTCTTCCTGGGTCAGGTAATGGACGTCGTTGCTGGCTACCAGCGGAATCGAAAGCGTGCGGGCCAGGTCGGTCAGCTGCGGCAAAACCTGCAGTTGTTCCTCCATGCCGTGGTTCTGGACTTCCAGGAAAAAATTATCCTTGAATGTTTCCTGGTACCAGCGGGCCGCGGCCGCCGCCTTTTCCTCGTGGCCGCGCAGCAGGTGGTAGGGCACTTCACCCTGGATGCAGGCTGACATGACCAGCAGGCCGTCCTTGTGTTTTTCCAGCAGTTCCTTGTCGATGCGCGGCTTGCGGTAAAAACCCTCAAGAAAAGAGGCGGTGATCAGTTCGCACAGGTTGCGGTAGCCCTGTTCGTTTCGCACCAGCACCAGCAGGTGGAAGTAATTGAGTTCGTCTTCGCGGCGGTTGGGCTTGTCGAAACGCGAGCGCGGCGCCAGGTACAGTTCCGAGCCGATGATGGGCTTGATCTCGCTCTGCAGCGCTTTTTTATAGAAATTGACCGCCCCGAGGATGGATCCGTGGTCGGTCAGGGCCACGGCTGGCATCTGGAAGGCGAGGGCCTTTTTCAGCAGGTCGTCGATCTTCAGGGTCGAATCGAGCAGGCTGTATTCCGAATGCAGATGCAGGTGGATAAAGCTTTTCATTCCCATTCGATGGTGGCCGGAGGCTTGGAGGTGATGTCGTAGACCACGCGGTTGATCTGGGGGATCCGGCGCACGATGCGGTTGGCCGCGGCGTCCAGCACGGCGGAAGGCAGCGCGGCCCAGTTGGCGGTCATGCCGTCGGTGCTGGTTACGGCCCGCAGGGCGATGACCTGACCGTAGGCCCGTTCGTCGCCCATGACACCGACGCTGCGCACCGGCAGCAGCACGGCGAAAGCCTGCCAGGTCTTTTCGTACCAGCCGCTGGCTTTCAGTTCACTGATAAAAATATCATCGGCGGCCTTTAAAACGGCCAGTTTTTTCGGGGTGATGGTGCCCAGGATGCGCACGGCCAGTCCCGGTCCGGGAAAGGGATGGCGCTGGATGATTTCGCCGGGAATCTTCAGCAGCCGGGCTACGGCGCGGACCTCGTCCTTGAACAGGAACTTGAACGGCTCGATGATGCGGCCCTGCTTTTCCAGGCGCTGCACTTCCTTGACCCGGTTGTGGTGGGTTTTGATGGTTTGCGAGGGACCCTGGACCGGGTTACTCTCGATCACGTCAGGATACAGGGTGCCCTGGACCAGGAAATCGAAATCGGGCAGGCCCTTGTAAAAAACGTCGATGAAGGTCTTGCCGATGATCTTGCGTTTTTTTTCGGGGGAGGAGACGCCGGCCAGGTTTTTTAAAAAGCGGCGGCTGGCATTGATATAAGTGACCGGCAAACCCAGGCGCCGGCGCAGGTTGTCCAGCACTTCTTTTTCTTCATTCAGGCGCAGCAGGCCGTTGTTGACGAAAATGGAGGTAACATTTTCCCCCAGTGCCTTGACCAGCAGCACGGCCAGGGTGGTCGAATCGACGCCGCCGCTCACGCCCAGCACCACGCGCTTGTTCAGGCACTGCCGCCGCAGTTGCGCGATTTCGTTGGCGACGAAATTTTTCATGCTCCAGGTCCTGGCGGCGCCGGCGACGTTTAAAAGGAAGTTGGCCAGGATCTTTTTGCCTTCCTGGCTGTGTACCACTTCGGGATGGAATTGCACGGCGTAGATATTGTCCTTGCGGTTTTCGATGGCGGCGATGGCGCCGTCGCCGGAGCGGGCGGTGATCTTGTAGCCCGGCGCCAGTGCGGCCACCGAGTCTCCGTGGCTCATCCATACCGTGCTGCGCGGCTTGATATTTTCAAAAAGCGGCGAAACGGCGCCGATCCGCAGCTCGGCTTTGCCGTATTCTCGCCGCGTCGAGCGTTCCACTTTTCCGCCCAGGCACTGGGTGATTAGCTGCATGCCGTAGCAGATGCCCAGGATGGGGATGCGCAGACTGAAGAGATCGGGCGCGACCATGGGCGCTCCCTTGGCAGTGATGCTGGCCGGCCCGCCCGAGAGGATGATCGCGGCCGGAGGCTCAGCCGAGATCTTTTTTACATCGTAGTTGTAGGGCTGGATTTCCGAGAAAACGCCCATTTCGCGGACTCGGCGGGCGATCAATTGGGTGTATTGTGAGCCGAAGTCGAGGATCAGGATTTTGTCTTTCATGGATATGGAATTGTAGCAGATAACCCCCGGGCGTTCAAGGCGGGATTTTCGGTAAATTTGAGATTGATGGTGGGATTTAATATGGATTTGCCTGAGAGAATTGAAAAATCTAACTGAAAAAAAGTTGTGGGAAAGATTGCTTCAGGATTTTAAATTTCGTGTATTAAGGCAGCGCCCGATTGACAATTTTTTCTACTGCCACGTAATTGACAGCTAAGCCTGCACCGTTCTATACTGCGCGCAAATGCCCGAACTGCCCGAAGTTGAGACCATCGTCTGTGAGCTGCGCCGCCAGGTGACGGGAAAAACCATCGCCGGCGTGCGTGTACTGTGGGAACGCTCCATCCAGGGGCAGGCCAAAGAATTCCGGCGCCGGCTGGCCGGGAAGACCATCGACGCAGTTTCCCGGCGCGGCAAGTTCATCGGTTTTAAACTGCATGACAAAACATTTTTCACCGTCCATTTGCGCATGACCGGCAAGCTGCTGCAAAAACTCGATGACTCCGGCAAAAAACACGCCCGCGTCGAATTCCATTTCCGGGACGGCTCAGTACTGTATTTCGTCGACGCCCGCAAGTTCGGACGCATGCGTCTGTGGCCCTGCCAAAGCCAATCCTGTCCCGGACTGGGCCCCGAGCCGCTGGAGGCGGCGTCCGTCCTGAGGGCGCTGTCGGGCTTGAGCACACGGCGGCCGATCAAGACCGTCTTGCTTGATCAAAGCGTCCTGGCCGGGATCGGCAACATTTACGCCGACGAGTCATTGTTCGCGGCCCGGATCCACCCGTTGACTCCCGCCACCCGGCTCAGCCGCGGGCAGCAGCGGAAGTTGTGCCGCGTGGTGCCGGATGTGCTCCGCTGCGCCATCGCTCGCAGCGGCACGACGCTGCGCGATTACCGCACCCTCGCTGATGAAAGCGGTGAAAACCAGGAGCATCTCAACGTCTACGGGCGCGCCGGCCAGCCGTGTTTCATTTGCGGAACAGCGATCGAAAAAATTCGCATTGCCGGCCGCTCGGCCCATTTCTGCCCCTATTGCCAGAAACCACCAAAAATAAAATAAAAATTTTCTTTAAATCAAGGCAAAACGAATGGATGTGTCAGGCTAAATTTTGGCCAAGAGTGAAGAAATCGAATCCGTGATTGTGCGCCACAGGGACAGGGCCAGGCCGGGAATGCGCTCGTAGTTGAAAAAGATCCAGGCCACGATGGCCAGGATCAGCAGCAGGTTCAGGAGATAAAGGCGCCGGTTTTTTCTTTTGTCCCTGGGTCTGCGCCGTAATTGGGTTGGCCGGCTCTGCACGGTGACGCTGTCGCCCTTGCTGATGCTCAGGCGGGTCTTTTCCCGTTCCTTGACCGACGGCAGGCCGGCCAGGTTTTCGCGCGCCACCCGGGGCAGCTTGATGGGTTTGAGCAGCGGTTTGATCAGTTCCCGCCACTCCGCTTCGCTGGCGATGCGGTCCTCGCGCTCCTTGGCCATCATGCGCTCGATCAGTGGCTGGCAGACGCGCACGGCTTCGGGCAGCTTAGGTACGGGTTCGGTGATGTGCTTTAGCACCACGGACATGGTCTGGCTGCCCTTGAACGGCGGCACACCGCTGATCATTTCGTACAGGACCACCCCCAGGCTGTATATGTCGCTGCGGCCGTCAACGCGCTTGGCTTTGAGCTGCTCCGGGCTCATGTAGCGCGGCGTGCCCAGGCTGGTGCCCGAGCGGGTGATCTTGCTGGTGGCTTCCAGGACTCGGGCGATGCCGAAATCCAGTATTACCGGCGTGCCGTCAGCGCGGAACATGATGTTGTCGGGCTTGACGTCGCGATGGATGAAGCCCTTGCCGTGGGCATAGAACAGGGCAGAAGCGATCTGGTTGACGATGGTCAGTGATTCCTGCAAGCCGATGGGCTTGCGTACGCGGATGCGCTGTTTCAGGCTTTCGGGCAGAAACTCCATGACCATGTAATGGCGGTCGTTGGCTTTGCCGGCGCCGATGATGCGGATGATGTTCGGGTGGTGCAGCCGCGAGATGGTCTGGGATTCCTTGATGAAGCGCCTGACGGCAATGGTGTTGCCGAAGCGGGATTGGCTCAGGACTTTGATGGCCACTAGCCGCGAACGCTTCAGGTCGACGGCCAGGAAAACTTCAGCGGCGCCGCCGCTGCCCAAACATTTCTTCAGGGCGAAATTGGGGATTTGTGGAAAGGCGGCCATCATCCCTGCCGCCGGCTGTGGTACATTTCCTGGTCGGCATTGCGCAGACATGCATCGATGGTAAGTCCGCTGGCAAAAACTTCGGCTCCCATGCTGGCCGCGATTCGCATTCGCTGACCGTTGAAAACGAAATCAGTGCCGCGAACCTTGTCCTTGACCGCGGCCATGAAAACCTGCGCCCCGTCCATGGCGGTTTCGGGCAGCAGGAACAGGAATTCGTCCCCGCCCCAGCGGAACACCATGTCCTGGGCGCGCAGCGACCGGGAGAACAATGCCGCCAGCGATCGCAGCACGTAATCGCCGGCATCGTGGCCCAGTGTATCGTTGATGACCTTGAAGTCATCGATATCGGTCATGATCAGGGCGAAGGGGTTGCGGTGGCGCTGGAAGCGCTTTTCTTCGCGGTCGATTTCTTCCATGGCCACGCGGCGGTTGGGCAGACCGGTCAACTGGTCGTGGCGGGCCAGGTTTTCCATGCTCCGGTATGCCTCTTCCAGCTGGGCCTGCTGGCTGACGATGCGGGTATGGGCCTCCTCCAGCTTGACGTTGGCCCGGGCCTTGATGCGAAAACGACTGTAGAGAACGCCGGCCAGGAGCATGACCAGCAGTGCCAGAAAAAAGAGGAAATTGCGCTGGTTGCGCTGCTTGTCCAGGGCCAGGGCGGCGATCAGCTTCTCTCGCTTCAACAGCTCGTTTTCGCGCTGCTTTTTCTCCACTTCGTAGCGGGTCTGCATTTCGGTGGTCTGCTTGACCTTTTCCTCGTTGAAGAGGCGCTCGCGCAATTCCTGGTAGCGGCGCTGATAGGCCAGGGCCTGCGGGTAGTTCTTCATGCCTTCATGGATGTAGGAATATGTTTCCAGGATGTCGGAAAGGAGTTTAGCCAGGCCCGATTTTTCAGTCAAGGGCAGCGCTTCGTCGAGACAGGCCAATCCGGCCTTGAAACGCCCCAGGCGGCGGTTGGCATCGGCGGTGTTTATCAGGATAATGATGATTTCGCGGTCGCCGCCAACCTCGCGGCTGATGGCCAGAGCTTCCTGGAAATAGGGGAGCGCTTGGGCCGCCCGGTCCTGCATCAGGTGCAAGTGCCCCATGTCGTGCAGGCAGCTGGCCAGGAGTTTGTGATTGGCGAATTTTCGGGCCAGTTGCAGCGATTGCTCCTTGTAGGGCAACGCCTTGGCGTACTGTTCCTGGTAAACGTGCACGTTGCCGATTTCGTTGAGCGCCATGATGGCATAGTACTGGTCGCCCGCTGACAGCGCCGATTCATGGGCCGCGTTGAAGTAGTTCAGGGACAGGCTGAAATTGCGCAGATCGCGGTGAACGTAACCGATCAAGTATGAACTGCTGGTGATATAGGTGCGCTCGCTGTTTTTTTCGGCACTGGCCAAGGCCCGCAGCAGGTGATCGAGGGCCTTGTCGTAGTCACCCAGGATGAGCTCGGCCAGCCCGATCCTGTTTAGCAGATGGGCCGCAGGGGGTTCGCGGAGCACTTTTTCCTGAAGGGTGAGCGCTTCCAGGTAGGGGACCAGCGATTCCTTGTTTTCACTGCGCTTCTGGCAGCTGTCCCCCTCGGCGCTGAGGGCGGCGACAAGCCGGCGCGCGACTTCGCTGCGCGCCGGCCCAGCGGCTTGCGCGAGTTCCCTTCTCAGACCGTTGATGTTATTGTTGACGGCCGTGAATGCTGCCAGGCAGAAGATCAGGGGGAAAAACGCTGCTATTTTTCTCATGGTCGTTATGAGTTCATATTAGATAACGCGCCGGTAAATGTCAATGATACTGCCCGGCATCCGGTGCGAGCGGGGCAGTCAAGCGGCGGATACTTTTTTACGATAAAGCCCCAGGCGCAGGCACAGGCGCACGGAAAGCCACAGGGTCAGAAAACAACCCAGCCCAGTTGAGAAAAACCGCGGCCAGGAGCCGGAGAGAATATCCAGTCGGGCCAGGCCCTGCTGGAACGCCCAATTGAGCAGCAGGAACATGGCGGTGCCGATCAGCACCCGGGCGGCCCGGACCGGCAGCGAGCCGCTGTCCTCGGGCAGCCCTTGCCTCAGGAGCAGCGCGAAGGCGGCATTCAGGCCGACGAAAAAACCGGCGAAATGGGCGGGGATCATTGAAAAAATCACCAGCAGCAGGGGCAGGACGAACATGGCCAGTATATAAAAAATCAACGGCAGCAGCGAACTGCCGCTGAGCCCGGCCGCAGTAAAAAACCGCCGCCGGCCTTTGGCACGGCCGACCAGACGGGTCGCCGCGAACAGCATCAGCCCGCCCAGCAGGGCGCCGCCGAGGATGTCGGCCAGAAAGTGGACGCCCAGGTACAGGCGGCTGAAAGCGACGAGAGAGATGAAGAGCGGGGCCAGCCAGTTCAGCCAGCGACGGCGGAAAAGGACCGCCAGGCCGCCCCACATGGCGATGCTGCCCGAGACGTGCCCCGACGGGAAACCGAAGGAAAGGTCTTGGAGGCGATAGGTGTCGATGGCCGCCTGCGGCGGCAGGGAGAAAAACGTTGGCGCTCCCTGGGCCTGGAGGGCGCTGACAGCGCGCCAGGTCGGCTCCAGGTTCAGGACGCGGCCGTCGATGAAAAAAGGCCGCGGTAGCGAGAAAAGCGCCTTGCAGAGTTCGCTGGCCACGCCGGTCCAGGCAAAGAGCTGGAACATCAAGAATCCCTTGCGCAGGTTGATGCCCAGCATGACGATGGTGACCAGGGCGGCGACCGAGCTGTAATAACCGCTGGCGGTGATCTTCCTGATCAGCCAGGTAAGGCTGTCGGAGGCCAGTGACTGCAAGAAAATGTGGATCCCGGTTTGGAACATCTCTCCTCCTTTGCGGCCGTTTCAGGGGGCAAACGAACATTGTCTGACAAATCCTTGTGAATTGTCAATGGGGCGCAACGTTCGGCCGGAATCCGCCCAAAAAAGATCATATTTGGATTACTATTGACCGCTTCTTGTGCTAAGATGAGTTTATGGGGAAGATTGATTTTTCTGTCCGTCTTGAGATCAAATATCTTTTTTTAATCCTTATCCTGTTCATGTTTTTGCAGTCCTGCAAAACCAATGACGGACCGGAGGCGCCGGAAGACAGCGACTATCGCGCCCAGATGCGCGCCTTCGTCCAGGCTATCGCCGGCCGTGCCCGCAGCAGCGCCGGCTCCATGTTCGGCGTTTTCCCACAGAACGGCTGCGAATTGACGGCCGACTCAAGCTACCTGGATACGATCAACGGGTCGGGCAACGAGGATGTTTTTTACGGCTACGACGGTGATAATACTCCGACTCCCAGCGCCGAGACCGACTACTTTCTGGCCTACCTCAGTCCCCAAGTGAGTGCCGGCAAACTGGTGTTGGTCACAGATTACTGCACCAACCGCTCCTATGTCGACAACAGCTACGCCCGCTGCGCCGCCAATGGTTTTGTGGGCTATTGCGCCGTTCGCGAGCTCGACGCCATTGTCCAGAACGGGCACAACCCGACCGTGGCCGACAGCCACGATTGCCAGCAATGGAGTGATGTGAAGCATTTTCTTTACCTGATCAATCCCCAGAATTATTCCAGCGCGGCGGCGTTGGTGAATGCCGTCGCTGCCACCTATTACGACCTGGTCATCATCGATGCCTATTTCGAGGACCAGGCGCTGACCGCGGCCCAGGTCAACACTCTTAAAACCAAGCCTGACGGCCGGCGTCGCATGGTGCTGGCCTACATGAGCATCGGCGAGGCCGAGGATTATCGCTGGTACTGGCAGTCGGGCTGGAAAGAGGGCAATCCCGTCTGGTTGGGTGAGGAAAATCCCGAATGGGAAGGCAATTACGCGGTCGCCTACTGGCAGGCCGGCTGGCAATCGATCATATTCCAGTATACCGACATCATCGTCGCCGCCGGCTTTGACGGCCTGTATTTGGATAAAATTGACGAGTACGAATACTGGGAAGGGCAAAATTGAAAAAACAGGCCGGGTGCTTCAGTGTTCTCGGCATCGGCGGCTGCCACCGAGTTTTCTCCAAACAGGCCCCGGCAGCAGCCGCCTTGCCTATAACTACTTTAATCAATTCCAGCGGCCGCTGCACTCCAGCTTCGGCTTGGGCAGCTCCGCGGTTACGGCCAGGCTTTCCTGCAGCGCTTCCGCACTGAGCTTGTGGTTGGTCAGTTTGCCCTGGAGGAAATCCGTGTAACCGTTGAGGTCGAGCAGGCCATGGCCGCTCAGGTTGAACAGGATGACTTTTTCCTTGCCTTCTTCCCTGGCTTTGTTGGCTTCCTGGATGACGGCGGCCAGGGCATGGCTGGTTTCGGGGGCGACGATCATCCCTTCGCAGCGGGCGAACTTTATCGCCGCCTCGTAGCACTCGAGCTGGTTAATCGCTCGCGGCGCGGTCAGCCCTTCCAGAACGGTCTGCGAGACCAGCGGCGACATGCCGTGATAGCGCAGGCCGCCGGCGTGGATGGCGGGCGGAATGAAGGCGTGGCCCAGCGAGTGCATGGGCAGCAGCGGTGTCATGCGCGCCGTGTCGCCGTGATCATAAATAAAGGGGGCGCGGGTCAGGGTCGGGCAGGAGGCTGGTTCGACCGGGATGATGTCGATATCGGCACCGTTGATTTTATCAAGGATGAATGGGAAGGAGAGGCCGGCGAAATTGGAGCCGCCGCCGACGCAGCCGATCACGGTATCGACTTTCTTTTCACCCGCTATTTTCAGCTGCTTTTGGGTTTCCAGGCCGATGATGGTTTGGTGGAGCATGACGTGGTTGAGCACGCTGCCCAGTGAATAGCGGGATTTGCCGCTGGCGTCGCTGACCGCCTCCTCGATGGCTTCGCTGATGGCGATGCCCAGGCTGCCCGGAGAGCCTGGGTTTTGGGCCAGGATGGCGCGGCCGGCGTTGGTCTGGTCACTGGGACTGGGCACGCAGGTGGCGCCCCAGGTTTCCATCATGGCTTTGCGGTAGGGTTTCTGGTCGAAGCTGACGCGCACCATGTATACCTTGCACTCCAGGCCCAGAAGCGAGCAGGCGAACGAGAGGGCGCTGCCCCACTGCCCGGCCCCGGTTTCGGTGCAGAGCCTGGTGATGCCCGCCTGCTTGTTGTACCAGGCTTGGGGAACGGCGGTGTTGGGTTTGTGGCTGCCGGCGGGCGAAACGCTTTCGTTCTTGAAGTAAATGCGCGCCGGGGTGCCCAGCGCCTTTTCCAATAATTCGGCCCGCTGCAGCGGGGTCGGCCTCCAGCGCAGCAGGATGGACAGTATTTCTTCGGGAATGTCGATCCAGCGCTTCGGACTGACTTCCTGCTCGATCAGGTTCATCGGGAAAACGGCGCTCAATTGCTCGGGCTTGATCGGGTTGCCGTCCGGTCCCAGGAACGGCTGCAGCGGGGTCGGCAGGTCCGCCGCCAGATTGTACCATTGCCGGGGCATATCTCGTTCATTCAAAAAAATCTTCACGCTCATGATCCACCTCCATGGATTGTTTTTTGTTTTCGGGAATAAAAAAAGACGGGTGGTTTTTTTAGGCGGCGGGGAGCACCCGCCAATGGCGGCGGGTTATGGTTCCGGCATCACGGTTGGCGTCCAAAACCCAGGTGATCTTGTTCGATTTTTGCATGGATGTTTCTATTTGCAGAAACATCTTAGCCGATATCCGATCGCTTGTCAAGCTTTTTTTATTCGGGCCATTTGATTTTATTAAAACATCGTGCCTGAGCCAGATATACTTTCTATATATTATCCTTTTTCAATTTGACAGCCTTGGGTCAATATGGTAACATTTTTTTTATTTAATTTCCGGAAAAGCCACAGGAATCAATGTCCGGCAGATCCACTCTTCATCCTTCCTGTTCTTTTCCGCTTATCAAGGAGAAAACATCATGAGCAACAAAAAAGCAACGATTGACGGCAACACCGCTGCGGCCCATGTGGCCTACGCTTTCAGCGACGTGGCGGCCATCTATCCCATTACGCCATCGTCCAATATGGGCGAAATGGCCGACTCCTGGGCGGCGGTCGGGCGCAAGAATATCTTTGGTCAGGAAGTGGATGTCATTGAGCTGCAGTCCGAGGGTGGCGCTTCCGGAGCCGTGCACGGGGCTCTGACGGCCGGATCGATGACCACGACCTTCACTGCGTCGCAGGGCCTGCTGCTGATGATTCCCAACATGCACAAGATTGCCGGAGAAATGCTGCCCACCGTGTTTCACGTCTCGGCCCGCTCGCTGGCCTGCCAGTCACTTTCCATATTCGGCGACCATTCCGACGTCATGTCGGTACGCAACACCGGCTTCGCCCTGGTGGCCGCCGGATCGGTCCAGGAGACCATGGACCTGGCCGTGGTCTCGCACCTGGCCACGCTCGAATCCTGGGTCCCCTTTCTTAATTTTTTCGACGGCTTCCGCACCTCGCACGAGATCCAGAAAGTGGACATGATCGACTACGAGACCATGGCCGGCCTGCTGGACATGAAATTCGTGGAGGATTTCCGCGCTCGTGCCCTGACCCCCGACCGCCCGGTGCTCAAGGTCGGCCAGCAGACCCCCGACGTGTACTTCCAGGGCCGAGAGACCGTCAACCTTTATTACGAGAAGCTCCCGGCCATCGTTCAGAAATACATGGACATCGTTTCCAAGCAAATCGGCCGCCCCTATCACCTGTTCGATTACGTGGGAGATCCCCAGGCGGAAAAGATCATCATCGCCATGGGTTCGGCTTGCGAAACCATTGAGGAGACCGTGGAACACCTGAATAAAAAAGGGGCCAAGCTCGGCCTGATCAAGGTCCGCCTCTACCGGCCATTCTCCCTGGATGCACTGGTGAGCGCCCTGCCCAAATCGGTGCAGAAGATCGCCGTGCTCGACCGTACCAAGGAGCCGGGCGCCCTGGGCGAACCCCTGTACATGGATGTGGCTACGGCCCTGGCCAACCGCGGCTTGACCATCATCGGCGGCCGCTATGGATTGAGTTCCAAGGAATTCACACCGGCCATGGTCCAGGCGGTCTTTGACCACCTCGACGGCGCCTGCACGCATGACTTCACCGTGGGCATCACCGACGACGTCACCAAGCGCTCGCTGCCCTTCGACGCCGATTTCTCCATCGAAAAGAGCGATACCATCAGCTGCATCTTCTGGGGCCTGGGCTCGGACGGCACCGTGGGCGCCAACAAGAACTCGATCAAGATCATCGGCGACCATACGGAAATGTACGCGCAGGGATATTTTTCATATGATTCGAAAAAATCGGGCGGCATCACCATTTCCTACCTGCGCTTCGGCAAGAGTCCCATCCGTGCCCCCTACCTTTCGACTTCGGCCGACTTCATCGCCCTGCACAACCCGGCTTATATCGGCCGTTACGACGTGCTCAAGGGCATCAAGGAGGGCGGCACCTTCCTGCTCAATTCCGAGTGGGGCAACGAGGAGGTCTTCGACCACCTGACCCGCGACATGCAGGAAACCATCATCAAAAAGAAAGTCAAGTTTTTCAATATCGATGCCTTGAAAATATCCGAGGCGGTCGGCCTGGGCAAGCGCATCAACACCGTGATGCAGGTGGCTTTCTTCAAGATCTCCGGCGTGCTCCCCGGCGCTGAAGCTATCCAGCTGATCAAGGACTCGATCAAGAAATCCTACGAGAAGAAGGGCGAGAAGATCGTCAAGATGAACTGGGACGCGGTCGATCGCACCAGCGCCGCCCTGCAGCAGATCAAGGTGCCGGCAGCGGCCACGGATATCCAGCATTCGGCGCCGGTTCCCAAGCTGATTCCCGACAACGCTTCCGAGTTCGCCCATACCGTCATCGACAAGATGATGCACCTGCGAGGCGATGACATCCCGGTATCGCAGATGCCCCTGGACGGCAAGGCGCCGACGGCCACCGCCAAACTGGAAAAACGCGGCATCGCTCCCCAGGTGCCGCACTGGCTGAGCGCCAACTGCATCCAGTGCAACCAGTGCTCGCTGGTCTGTCCGCACGCCGCCATCCGCGCCAAGCAGATCGAGCCGGCGCAGCTGGCCAACAAGCCGGCGTCTTTCGAGACAGTCAAGTCGATCACCAAGAACACCAGGGACCTGCAATACAAAGTGCAGGTCTATATCGAGGACTGCACCGGCTGCGGCAACTGCGTCCATGTCTGCCCGGCCAAAACCAAGGCCCTGGAATTCAGCCCCATCGAGGATGAGCGCAAGGCAGGCGAGGACGAGAACTTCGCGTTCTTCGAAGACCTGCCCGACAACATCATGGACGGCACCACGATCGCCATGTTCAAGGGAGTGCAGTTCCGCAAGCCCATGTTCGAGTTCTCGGGCGCCTGCGCCGGTTGCGGCGAAACGCCGTACGTCAAGCTGGTCTCCCAACTCTTCGGTGAGCGCATGCTCGTGGCCAACGCCACCGGCTGCTCATCGATCTACAGCGGCACCTTTCCCACTACCCCCTACTGCGTGGGCAAGGACGGCCGCGGCCCGGCTTGGGCCAACTCGCTATTCGAGGACAACGCCGAGTACGGCCTGGGCATGCGCCTGGCCGTCGACGCCAACCGCAAGCTGTTGCGCGCCGCCATTGACCACCTGCTGGAGACCCATGTGGATGCCAAGCTGGCCGCGGCCCTGAAAAAGTGCCTTGAGTTCTGGACCCAGACTGGCGACGAGGCGCAGGCGGCGGCCAATGTCGTCAGGAACCTGTTGCCGGGCGCCCTCAAGGCGGCAGCGGCCGGGAAACAGGCCGAATTGCGCAAGGTGATCGAACTCCAGGACTACCTGCTTGACAAGTCGGTCTGGTGCATCGGCGGCGACGGCTGGGCCTACGATATCGGCTACGGCGGCCTGGACCACGTGCTGGCTACCGGCAAGAACGTCAATGTGCTGGTGCTCGACACCGAGGTCTATTCCAACACCGGCGGCCAGGCCTCCAAAGCCACGTCGTTGTCGGCGGTGGCCCAGTTCGCTTCGGCGGGCAAGCGCACCGGCAAGAAGGACCTGGGGCTGATGTTCATGAGCTACGGTTATGTTTATGTGGCCTCGGTGGCTCTCGGCGCCAATATGAACCAGGTGGTCAAGGCTTTCCTGGAGGCCGAGGCCTACCCCGGGCCCTCCATCGTCATCGCCTATTCTCCCTGCATCATGCACGGCATCGATATGGGTTTTTCCAGTGAAGAGACCAAGAAAGCCGTGCAGGCCGGCTACTGGCCGTTGTATCGCTACAACCCCGCGCTGGCCGCCGAGGGCAAGAACCCCTTTATTTACGAGAGCAAGGACCCGACCCTGGACATGCAGGACTTCCTGGCCAAGGAGATCCGCTTCGCCACCCTCAAGCTGCAGTTCCCCGCCATCGCCGATGGCTTGTATGCGCAGGCCGCGGCCTTCAAGAAGGGCAAGCGTGAATACTACAAGAAACTGAGCGAATTAAAATAGGCGTCATTGCCTGCAACAGGGGACAGCCATGGCGGTGGAGATCCAAAAAATCAACCCGGACCATCCCCACAAGCGCTTGCTCCTTCATGCCGTCCATATCATCCAAACGGGAGGCCTGATCGTCTATCCCACCGATACCATTTACGGTCTCGGCGCGGACTTGTACAACAAGGCGGCCATGGAACGCATCTATAAGCTGAAAAAAACGTCACGGCAGAAGTTGCTCAGTTTTATCTGCTCGGACCTGACGGCCGTGGCCGAGTGGGCTCACATGCCTACCAGCGCCTACCGCGTCATGCGCCGCGTTACGCCGGGCAAGTACACGTTCATTCTGCGGGCCAGCAAAGAGGCTCCCAAGTTACTGTTGCAAAAACGAGCGACAGTCGGCGTGCGCATTCCCGATTCCGCCGTCGCCCTTGGTCTGGTGCGCGAACTGGGCCATCCGCTGCTGTCTACCTCGGTGCCGCAGGGAGAGGATGATTTCTATACCGATCCGGCCGCCATTGCCGAAATGTACAGGCATGATATTGAATTGATTCTGGATGCCGGCATCCTGGCCAATTTGCCGTCGACCATCGTGGACTTCAGCGACTCGGTGCCCGTTCTGATCCGTCAGGGGGCCGGTGCCGCCGAGCCGCTTGGCTTGCAAGAAGCTTTATAAAAATTTCGGCGTTTCCTAACGCCGATTATTTTTATACTAAGATTCTTGTCCAGCGAAGCTGGATGAAGCCGCGATTGCATTTTTATTGGATAAATTATACAATAGGGCAGGATGAAGATGACAACAGCCAACATGATTACTGTTATTCGCATCATCATGGTGCCATTCGTTTTGATCATTTTGCTGACCGAAATGCAAAACAAGGAGATCATCGCTTTTTCAATTTTTGTTATTGCCGCGATAACCGATTCCATCGATGGCTATATCGCCAGAAAATTCAATCAGGTCAGTGCCCTGGGCAAGTTTCTCGATCCACTGGCCGACAAACTCCTGGTTTCGGCAGCCTTGATCGCCCTGGTGTATTTGCAGGAAGTTGAAACCTGGGCGGCGGCGCTGATTATTTTGCGTGAAATCTTCATTTCCGCCTTCCGTTTTTATTTTTTGATCAACCATGCCTCGTTTTCGGCATCCATTCCCGCTAAAATGAAGACCACCTTTCAGATCGTGGCCATTTCCATCTTGATCCTGTACCGAAAAATGCCTTTTGCCGATTATTTCTTCATCCTCGGCACGGTAATGCTTTATATCGCGATTTTCCTGACTTTGTACAGCGGCGCTGAATATATCATGCGCTACAGTCGTTCGCTCAAGGATTAGTCGTGCCTTACCCGAAATACCGGCCGTTAAATAAAAAAAAACTGAAAACCATTTCCATTACAGACCGCCAATCGCTGGTCGATTTAAACGATTTCCCCAAGCCGTATCTCCCCGGCGCCGACTTCAATGCGTTTATCGATTCCCTGCCGCCTTTTCTTGCCGCCAGAGATCTCCGTGAATTCACCACGCTGCTGGGCAGAGCCAGGAAAAAAAACAAGCCGATCATCTGGGGCCTGGGAGCGCACGTGGTGAAACTGGGCTTGAGCCCGCTGATCATCGATTTGATGCAGCGGGGCTGGATATCGGCGATCGCCGCCAACGGCGCCTTGATGATCCATGATTTTGAAATCGCCCTGGCCGGCAAAACCTCGGAGCACGTAGCCGGCAACCTGCTGCGGGGAAACTACGGCAACACGGAGGAAACCGGTCTGTTCTTGAATCGGGCCCTAAAGGAGGGCCTGGGCCAGAATATGGGTGCCGGCGAAGCCGTGGGCTACTATCTGATCCAGGCCAAGCTGCCCAACCTGGAGCAAAGTATTTTATTTAACGCCTACAAGCTGAATATTCCGGTAACCATTCATCCGGCTATCGGCACCGATTTCATCCATTTCCACCCGATGTTTGCCGGTGAGATCACCGGCGCCCTGGCCGAAAGGGATTTTCAGCTCCTGGCATCCATTGTGTCGGAAATCAGCCAGGGAGGAGTATACCTGAATGTCGGTTCGGCGGTCATTTTGCCCGAGGTATTTCTAAAAACCGTGGCTTTTTGCTCGGCGCAGGGATTCACGCTGGAAAATTTCTATACGGCGGTATTTGATTTCAACCGCCATTACCGCCCCTTTGAAAATGTCTTCAAGCGGCCGGTGGCCCAAGGCGGTAAGGGTTTCTATTTTGTGGGCCATCACGAGATCATGATCCCCTTGCTGGCGGCGATGATGCTCAGTACCCAGACATGACCCCGATCATTTAGATGGTTGTTCATGAACCGTGATTTTTTCCCCCTGGCGGACAAACTGAGGCCGGAACAGCTTGCCGATTTTGAAGGCCAGGAGCACCTGACCGCGGGGCGCAAAATCATCCGCGCCCTGATCCAGAGCAAAAACCTGTCATCGCTGATTTTTTGGGGCCCGCCCGGAACTGGAAAAACCACGCTGGCCCGTATCCTGGTCAGGGAAACCGGGTACCCGGCCGCCGAGTTTTCGGCCACGGTGTCGGGGATAGCCGAAATCAAGAAGCTGATGGAAAAATCGCTGTCCGTGCGCCGGGAGAACGGCAAACCGCTGGTTTTGTTCGTTGACGAAATTCACCATTTCAACCGTAATGTCCAGGACGCTTTTTTGCCCTACGTGGAGCGCGGCGATATCATCCTGCTGGGAACCACCACCGAGAACCCGGCCTACAAGATCAACCGCGCCCTGCTCTCGCGCCTGAAGATACTTGAATTGTTCCCGTTGAAGGAGGAGCACCTGAAGCACATTCTGGCCCGGGCGCTGGCATTCATCACCGCTCACGGCGGCGCTTCGCTGCGCTTCACCGCCGCGGCCGAGACGATGGTGATCGGCTACAGCAACGGCGACAGCCGGCGGCTTCTCAACCTGGTGGAGATCATCTTCCAGACGGCCGACCTGGAGAAGCCGGTCGACGACGCCGCCGTGCTCGACACCATCCAGAATAAGGTCGCAGGCTACGACCGCACGGGTGATGACCGCTACCAGTATATTTCAGCCCTGCACAAGAGCGTGCGCAATTCCGATGTCGATGCCGCCCTGTTCTGGCTTTACCGCATGCTGGAAGGGGGCGAGGACCCTCTCTATATCCTGCGCCGCCTGCTGCGCATGACCGTGGAGGATATCGGCCTGGCCGATCCCGACGCCCTGCGCATCTGCCTCAACGCCAAGCAGGCATACGAGTTCCTGGGTTCGCCCGAAGGCGACCTGTTTTTGACCGAAGTCGTGGTATACTTGGCCGCGGCTCCCAAGAGCAATTCCCTCTACGTGACCGACGCCCGCATGAAGCAGCTCGCCGAGAAATACAAGATGCTGCCGGTGCCGCTGCAGATCATCAATCCCGACAATTTCATCGCCGCCAACAAGGGCGCCGGCAAGGATTACATCTACGCCCACGACCGGCCTGAAAAAACCTCGCTGCTCGAAACCCTGCCCGACGGGCTGAAAGAAAGGGGGTTCTTCCAGCCCAATGACATGGGCTTCGAAAAGAACATCCAGCAGCGACTGGCCTTCTGGCAAAAAATCAAGGACAAACTGGCTAAATCGTAACGGATATGATTTGTCCGGTAGGGGCGGGCAGCACAAATTATCCGCCTATCCTGACGGATCTAATTTGTCTGTCCTTTAGGGTTTTCCCGCCCATTTCGAATCAGGGCACGACAATCGGGGAAGAAATGAACATGGGCGCGATAACCGCGCCCTTACGTTATGCAAATTTGACAATTTTCTCCCTATTTCTTATGATGGTTTTCATTTGCGTAAAGGGGAGATGAGGCTAGCAATGACTGAAAATGCGTTAGCAGTTTTTGAAAACTACAAAATCCGTCGTCACTTTGATGAACAGAAAGAAGCCTGGTATTTCTCTGTAGTTGATGTTGTCGCCGCTTTGACTGCCAGTGTAAACCCTCGCGATTATTGGTTTAAAATGAAAATTCGTGTCAAAGGCGAGGATGGACTTGAACTGTCGACAATCTGTCGACAATTGAAAATGAAGGCTCCTGACGGAAAAATGCGGGAAACCGATACGGCTAATGTAGAAGGACTTTTAAGGATTATACAGTCCATACCATCTCCCAAAGCAGAACCATTTAAGCAATGGCTGGCAAAGGTGGGCTATGAACGCCTGCAGGATATGAGCGACCCAGCGCGCTCACTCGATCGCGCCCGTGAATACTGGCAACAGCACGGCAGAAGTGAAAAGTGGATTCAACAAAGGATGATGGGGCAGGAAACCCGCCATAAACTTACTGATTACTGGAAGGACCACGAGATAACCAAAGAGGACGAATTTGCTTTTCTCACCAATATCATTCATCGGGAATGGAGCGGTGTTTCGGTTAAAAAACATAAGGATATCAAAGGTCTTAAAACGCAGAATTTGCGTGACCATATGAGCGAAGCGGAATTGATTTTTACCGCTCTTGCCGAACTTTCCACCCGCCAGATTGCCGAGAGCGTCAATGCCACGGGAATGCCTGATAATGCCGAAGCCGGAAAGAAAGGCGGAAAAATTGCCAAAAAAGCCCGATTGGAATTGGAATCAAAAACAGGCAAAAGCGTCGTTACATCCGAGAACTATCTGCCGTCAGCGAACAAACAAAAGCACTTAAAACCAAAATCGGACAATCGCGGGGATGAGGAATGATAGTTTCTTTGTTCGGCAATGTGAGAAGGATATGGGATATAGACAGATTATTCTAATGTTTGTAGATACATCACGATTTTTATAAAAAACTCTTCCTCAATTCTTCTTCGCTGCGTAATCTTGACAAGTAGCGGCCTGCTTTGGTATTATTTTCTCTAAATCATTCTTATTTTTTCTTAGTATGAACCAAAAAAGAAAAATCGAAAACAAGGAGTTGGGCAATGATCAAGGTTGAAAACCTGACCAAGCATTACGGCGAAATTTGCGCCGTGAACGACATCGGCTTTGAGATCAACAAGGGTGAAATTTTGGGACTGCTCGGCCCCAACGGAGCCGGCAAGACGACCTTCATGCGCATCCTGACCTGCTACCTGAATCCCAGCGCCGGCACCATCCAGGTCAAGGACTTCAATATCCAGGACCATCCGCTTGAAATCAAGAAAATGATGGGTTACCTGCCCGAGAACGCGCCGCTGTACCCCGACATGATTGTGTATGACTACCTGCACTATGTGGCCGACATCAGGCAGCTCGACAAGGAAACGAAGCTGCAGCGCATCGACCAGCTGGCTGCGACCTGTTCCATCCGCGAAGTCATGCACCAGCCGATCGGCGAGCTCTCCAAGGGCTACAAACAACGGGTGGGGTTGGCCCAAGCCATGATGGGCGATCCGGAAATCCTGGTTCTGGACGAACCCACATCCGGGCTCGATCCCAACCAGATCATCGAAATCCGCGAAATCATCAAGAAGATCGGCAAGGAAAAGACGATCATCCTTTCCACTCACATCCTTAGCGAAGCCGAAGCCACCTGCGACCGCGTGGTCATCATCAACAAGGGCAGAATCGTGGCCGACAGCCTCATCGAGGAACTGAAGCAGTCGCTGGGCAAGGAGGCGGTGATCAGTCTGGCTTTCCGCAACGCCGATTTTGCCGCGGTCAAGGACGTGTTGGCCCGGGTTGCCGGCGTGGCCAGCGTGGAGGAAACCGCCAGCGGCGACGGCATACTGACCGTGAACGTGAACTGCAACACCGGGGAGGATATCCGCGGCCCGATTTACGCGGTCATCAAGGCGCAGGATTGGCAGCTGCTCGAATTTGTTCAGCAGTCCCGGTCGCTTGAAAATATCTTCAGAGAATTGACCCAGGAGAACTAAAATGAAAAATATCCGCTATATTCTCACCAAGGAATTGAAAAGTTATTTCATCGCGCCGATCGCCTATATCGTCATGGCCATCTTCCTGCTGATCACCGGCTGGTTTTTCTTCTCGACCTTTTTCCTTTACAACCAGTCCAGCCTGAGAAATTTCTTCAACCTGCTGCCCATCATCTTTTCCTTCATCATTCCGGCCGTGACCATGCGCCTGTTTTCAGAGGAGATCTCTGTCGGCTCTTATGAAGTCCTGATGACCCTGCCCGTGACTTTCAGCGAAGTCATCATCGGAAAATTTCTGGCCGCCGTGACCTTCGTAGCGATCATGCTGCTGCCGACACTTTCCTATACCGTCACCATCGCCCTGCTGGGCAAACTGGACCCCGGACCGGTCATCGGCGGCTATATCGGCGCCCTGTTCCTTGGCAGTTTATTTGCCGCCATCGGCCTGTTGGCCTCGGCGCTGACCCGCAACCAGATCATCGCCTTTATCATCGGCATGAGCATCTGCTTTGCCCTGACCCTGATCGACAAGATGCTTTTTTTTCTGCCCGAATCCCTGCTCGGAGTCCTGGAATACATCGGCGCCGATTTTCATTTTCAGAATATCGCCAAGGGCATCATCGATTCGCGCGATCTTCTCTATTTTGCCAGCTCGAGTTTTGTGGCTTTATACGCCACCAACCTGGTCATGCAGGGAAAAAAGTGAGGGATGAACATGAAGAATAAACAAAAAAACAGTTTGTATAAGTTCCTGATGTATGTGGCCGTGATCGTGCTTCTGAACCTGGTCGGGGCCACCCTGTTCGTGCGCAGCGACCTGACCGGGGACCGCTTGTATTCGATTTCAAGCATCAGTAAAAAAGCAGTATCGACCTTGTCCGAACCCCTGACCATGCACGTGTTTTTTACCAGGAACCTCCCCGCCCCCCATAACAACACGGAGCGCTATTTGGAGGACCTGCTCAAGGAATATGCCATCGCCGCCAACCATTTTTTCAATTACCGCTTCCATAACGTCAGCGCCGAGGATGAAGAAGCGGCCCCGGCGGTCAACGAGAATAAGCAGCTGGCCAACAATTACGGCATTTACCCGGTGCAGATCCAGAAAATCGAGAAAGACGAGGTGAAGTTCCAAAAAGCCTACATGGGCATGGCCCTGATCTATGGCGACATGGTGGAACGGATCCCGACCATCACCAGTACCGAAGGCCTGGAATACAAGATCACGACCATGATCCAGAAAATGAACAACAAGATCAGCGCCCTGCTGCGCTTGCCTGAAAAGATCCAAATCAAGCTGGTCCTGTCTTCTTCCCTGAACATCATCGCCCCCTACGTCAACATCAGCGGCCTGGCCGACATGCCGGCCAAATTTGAAACACTGGTCAGCGAATTGAACAAAAAAAATTACGGCAAACTGGCTTTTACCTACCAGGATCCGACCAAAGAACCGGCCATAATGACGGACCTAAAAAAACTCAACCTGTTTCAGATCCAATGGGAAGGACAAATGGATCGGCAGGGCAAAGAAATTCCCGGGGGCTTCGGCGTGGCCGGGATCGTGATACAAAACAGCCGGAAATCAGTATCAATCCCCCTGATCCGCGTGCTGAGACTGCCTTTGATCGGTGACCAGTATCAGTTGGAAACAATGGAAACAATGGAAAAAGCCATCGGTGACGGCATCGAAAACATGCTGGACATCAATGAAAGTATCGCTTACCTGAGCGATTTCGGCAATCCGCCGCTGCAGGGCGGCATGGCCGCAGTCAATCAGCTCCAGGAACAGAACCTGCAAAATTTCAACAGCCTGGTTTCCACGAGTTACTCCCTGAAGCCCCTGGCCCTGAAGGACGAAAAAATCCCGGCCAATCTGAATTGCCTGATTATCGCCGGCCCCAAAGAGGAATTTTCAGACTACGCCCTTTTTCAAATCGATCAATTCCTGATGCAGGGGAAGTCACTGGCCATCCTGCTGGATTCCTTCAATGAGATCGTTCCCGATCGCAGCCAGTCCTATTACAACTCCAGCCAGGGTCCGCTTTACCTGCCGTTAAACACCGGCCTTGAAAAACTGCTCAGTCATTACGGCATCCGCAGCCAGAAATCGTTCGTCCTGGATGAAAACTGTTACAAGCAGAGAGTTGATCCGGAATACGGCGGCGGCGAACAGCCTATCTATTTCGCGCCGCTGATTGCGCCGCCCTATATCGACGATCACTTCGATTTCATGAAAAATGTCGAGCGCCTGATCATGCTCAAAATATCGCCGCTGGAAATCGATCCGGCCAGGATCAAGGAATTCGGGCTCAGCGCCCGGATGCTGTTCTCGTCTTCAAACAAGGCCTGGGAAACGAGCGGCCAGATCAACCTGAATCCCTATTTTATCCAAAAACCGCATCCCGGGGACCAGCAAAAGGTTTATCCGCTGGCCTATATTTTGTCCGGCGATTTCCCCAGTTATTTTGCCGGCAAGCCCATCCCGGAAAAACCGTTGAAGACTGAAGACGTCAGCCCCGGAGCCGACAAGACCGAGACCGTTGGCCCGAACGCAGCCATGGCGGAGCCCGGGGCGCCAGCCAAGGTTAAAACCGGGCAGGCCATTGACCTGTCCAAGATAAAAAGCGCCGGCACGGTGATCGCCAAAGGCAAGGCGGGCAAGATTTTTCTGATCGGCACCTCGGAAATCCTGAAAAACAATTTGCTGGATGCGGCCGGTGAATCTCCCAACGCCCTGTTCTTGATGAATTTGCTGGATTTCCTGAACAACCGCGAAGATGTCGCCGTCATGCGCAGCAAGCGGCAGCGGCTTAATCTCATGGGCGAAACCAAGGGCGGTACCAAGACTTTGGTCAAGACCTTCAACATTGTCGGTTTGCCCATCCTGGTGGTCCTGGCCGGCGTTTTTATCTGGATCAAACGCAAGAAACGCCAGAAAAGGATACAGCTACTGTTCAGGAAATAGGTCGTTTCCCAAGGAGGTAACATGAAATTTGTCAAACCCAAAACCGAATATATCATCCTCGGCATCGTGATCGTTGCCTTGCTGCTTTATCTGGCACTGCGTGATCCCGACCGCATGAATTATCAACTGCCGCGCCTGCCGGCCATTACCGAGGGCGACATCGGCCGGATCGAAATCGCCAAGGCCGGAGCGACGATCCGCCTGGAAAAAAAGGACAGTCAATGGTTGATCCAGCCCCAGGGTTTTTTATCCGATCCGGCCAAGATTAAAACCATGGTGGGCGCCATTGTTGATCTGCGCCTCACCGCCCTGGTCTCCGAATCCAAGAACTATTACCCCTACGGTCTCGATAAGGACAATGAAATCATCGTCAAGGCCTATCAAAGCAAGAAGCTGCTGCGGGAATTTTCAGTCGGCAACGCCGCTTCGACCTATAACCACACCTATGTGAAACTGGTCAATGATCCCCGGGTATTTCATGCCATGAAATCCTTCCGCGACGATTTTGACCGGAAAATCGACGACGTGCGCGACAAAACCGTGCTGAAGTTCGACAAGAACGAAATCGCGGCCATTGAGATCAGCAGCGGCGCAGAGAAATTTCTTTTCAGCAAGAATGTTAAACCGGTCGATGTAAAGCCAAATGAAGAGAAAGCGCAGGACCAGGCAGCACCTCCAAAAACAGAGGAATCGTGGCTCATGGCCGACGGTGCGCCGGGAAATCTTGGTGAATTGAACGGCATCATCGATCAAACCAGCCAGTTGAACTGCGAATCATTCATTGCCGGCAAAACCAAAGAAGATTTCAAGGATCCCATTTACACAGTACTGTTGAAAGGGCACAAGGATTTTACCCTGGCCATTTTTCCGAAGGAAGAAAAGGCAACCAGCTACCCGGCTGTGTCATCGGAAAGTCCTTATCCGTTTTTGCTCAGTTCCTATACGGCCGAGAGTATCATGAAAAAACCGGAGAACCTTAAAAGCGAAACACCCGCTGGTAAATAGTTCAGGTCTCGCAGGGACTGCCTGTTGGTTGCCGTTTCGCGTAGCAGGCGGCCCGGCCATCATGACCCTGCTCTATTTCTGGAACCTGGAGACCTGATACCAGAGATTCTCAATCACTCCGCTGCCTGATCGAAGAGATCCTTCGCGAAATCCTCGTTGACCCTGATCTCCTCCACGATGAACAAGTGGGGGGGAGCGGCCCGATCGTGCACCCTCATCCAGGCGTGGGGAAACAGCACGCCGCCGATTTCCCTGTAATCATAGAAGACCTTAGGCGAGTCTTTTATGGGTGAGCTTGTCGTCCAGACGGCGTGGAGCAGGCCGGTTTCCACGTCAAAGTACAGGTCTTCCCTGAACCCGTCGGCGAATGTGCGGACCAGGTGGTAATACACGAAGGGTTCCGTGGCAAATCCCGCCAGCCCGCGATATTCATATGTGATGCCGCGGCGTTGATAGTCGATGAAATTGCCGTCGATCCTGAAATGTTTCAGGGAGATCGCCCACCACTCGGACAGCTCCTTGCGACCCGCGGGGGAGACGGACCAGGTTTTTTTCCCATTGCTGACGTAGAAGCTGTCCGCCCCGGGAGTCCGCGCCTGCTTGAAAAAGTCGGGCTGCGCATAGTAGCGGTAGAGGGAATTATCCCCCTGGCCGAAACGAGTGTTTCTTCCCCTGATCATCAGTGTCCTGACCGCCAGGACCGCGTCCCGGCCCCCGATGGCTTCCACGTGCCTGGCGACGACGGCGTCGGCGCTGATGAGCAGCGTGTCGCCAAGACGTTCTTTGACCTTTTTGATGTTATCCTGTACGGCAAATCCCGTTTGCCGCGCCTCAGCAACCATTGCCACCACCAGCAGCAAACCGCTAATGGCAATGAGTTTTTTCATTTTACTTTCTCCTCGATTTTTGATCATCATTTTGCAGCGCTTCCCTGCGCAGGTCTTCGATGATTTTTGCCGAAATCCAGTAGATATCACTGCCGGCGTTATAAAAAAGATACTTGCCGTCGGGGCTGACAGCGGCAATCCAGTGATTGGTATTTTTACTTGGATCCAGTCTCTTGGATAGAGGAACCGGCCGGCTCCAGTCGTCATCTTTCCATTTGAATGCGACATAAAGGCAACCCGAGGCGTCGTCGCCTCTTTTTGAACCAAAAATCAAGTAACTCTCGTCGGGCGCGATAAACGGATGTGAACTGTTGATATTGTCGAGGTTGATGTCGCCCTTCAGTATTTGGACCTTTTCATAATTTCCATTGAAAAACCTGTAGCGGCCGATCGCTCCCAGGCTTGTTTTGTAATCCAACACCACGGTGACGTAAATGTCGCCTTTTTCCGTGCTGGTCGCCCTCATGCCGGGGCCGACCGTAAGCGGATTGGTCCAGATGCCGCTTTCCCTGACAAATCTGACAATCGTGCTTTCAAGATTCCCGGCTGCCCCGGCAGTGATCTGATTGGCCAGGAGATATTTTCCATCTGGAGTTAAATGGACTTCACCATATCTCCCTTCTTCATGGAAGCGAACTTCTTTCGGCTCCCGCCACTGCCCGTTCTCATAACAGAAAATAAGGTTTTTGCCTTGGCCGTCGATTATCCTTTTCAGATAAATTTCCCGCAAATCCCTTGAAAAGGAAATGCCGTATTCATGTTCCGGTGTGGAGATGATCCCCGGCGCAAAAATTTCCGGCGTTGTTCCCGGCGGCGTCTGACCGAGGTAGGGGCCCGCAGCGACCGGCAACGCCTCCGCTTCCGTTTTCTTGACCTGGGCGCGGCCCGGCGCCGACAGGATGGACACGGCGAGAAAGACCAGAGCGAGTTTTTTCATTTTGCCTTCACCTCGATTTTCGCGATATGTTTTTTTTCATCCCTGTTCAAGTACGGATCAGTTACAGTTTTGGTTTTCCCGGGCCCGGGCCGCCGCCCGGCCAGGGTGAAAGACGGAACCAGCCGTTGAGCAGCGAGATGAGCCAAAACAGGGCCAGAGGAAGAATGGGGGCACTGTCCCGAGTCCCTCAAATTATTATCTGAGTAAAATCAATTAGCAATCTTTATAATTGAGACCTGACCCCGATGCTCCTCTCCCGGTTGGGAAGGATGTTCTGCACGTCGTCTGCGTATCCGTTGAGCGACAAAGAAATAAACGTATTGAAAAAGGCAATTGTAGGGGTTTGATTCATCAAACCCGGCAATTTCCGGATGTAGGGGCGGTGTCTCAGCACAAATCATCTGCCGACCTTAGCAGATTTGATTTGTCTGCCACCGAAGGTGGGTGACCCGCCCATAGTATAAAATTCCAAATCACAAGCACCAAATTACAAATAAGCACCAAACTCCAAATTCCAATGACCGAAATAAAGGCAAATTGAAGCCGTAGGGGCGCGGTCGTCGCGCCCCTTTTTTCGCTGCCCCCGCATGGGGGTAAAAGTAAGAAAAGGCAATTTCCGGATGTAGGGGCGGTGTCTGTGACCCGCCCGCGATTTAGGCAATTTCCAGATGTAGGGGCGGTTCGCGAACCGCCCTTACATGAAGAAAAACACCAAATTCCAATGATCCAAACAAAGAGAAATAACATGGATGCCATGTATTTTACCTTGCCCCCTTGCTTATTAGGAGAGGTACGCACTGCCATGCCGAGGTTTTACGAGGCATCTGGCAATGCCACCCCGCAATGCGGGGAGTGCGGGGGTGAGGTCAAATCCCGCCATCAGGATTCAAATTCCAAATCAAAAGCACAAAAATAGGGTATAGGGTTTAGGGTACAGGGTAAAGGGAAGGTGTAGGGGCAAACCCCCCTTCGGGGACAGACCAATCATATCCGCCCCCTTTGGGGATTGTCTCACTAAATAATTTCGACGATTTACAGAATTGGCCGAAATTATAGTGTGAACAACCAAAGTTGGCGGATGATTGGTGCTGCTCGCGTTTGCCCTTTTTATTGATTTTGCATGTTTGTCGCCCGATTGCTAAAATTAATACATGGAGAAACCAATCCGCAAATAAAAAAAACTCAATGAGACTTTTTTTGCAACGGATATAAAAACTCCAGGTCTTCGCAGTCGCGATGGCGCTTGACGGCTGCCTTGTTTTTAATAAGCTGCTTCAAACCGATAAAATAAACAGGATGTTCATTTTTGCCTATTTTGATCTTCTCGACAACTTTATCTTTCCAGGCCTGGGCAAACGATACGGCCGAGATCTGGCTGAGCAGGTCGATCCGGTTGGGAGAAAGCCCGAATTGGATGATCAGGTTTTTTGCAGATAGATCTTCTGGCGATCCGATTCCGGGGATATTCCCATGCCAAAAGTCATCCAAGGCGTTATAGAGGCGTCGGGAATTTTCAGGAGCAGAATCGTAAAAAATATCCATGTCGCCGGTCAGCCTGGCATGGCCATAGTAAATGACAGCTTCGCCACCGACGATGACATAGCGTACCAGGTGAATGGACAGCAATGCGAGGAACTCCTGCGCGTCTTTTGAAAAATGCGTGGCTTTCATCTGCCAGGATGTGAAGCGCGGATATCGGGGGCATGCTTGCCGAAAACCCGCTCTTTCAATTCCTTGGCCGCCTTCTGTCGCTGTTCCGGGGTCAATGAAATTTGCTGTAGGATATCCCACTGCTTGGCAGCGGAAAAGCTCATCGCTTTATTGAATGAACGGTCGATCTTGCGGGAAGAGGGCTCGTTTTTCTTTATTTTCATTGATTTATTATAGCCCTTTGCGGGCAAATATTCAACTTTTTAGAACCCAATATAAATATGAAAAACAAAGTGTTCCCTGGCAGTTTTTTAGTTGCGAAAATCTTCCCGGCTTTCAGTGAGCATGTGTCCTCGGCGCAGCGGATATTGTTTTGCCTACCATTGTGTGATAAAAATAAGCCATGAAAGTGCAATTGACGCCGGCGGTGCTGCATGAAATATCCGTTCTGCGTTCAAGCGGCTACAAAGGGGCCGGGTTTTTACTGGGCGGCATGATCGGCCGGTTCATCATCATCGAGCAACTGCTGCCGCTGGATTTCAGGCGGGAAAACGGAGAAACTGTTTACCGTTCCGTCTGCGCAAGCTACCAGCAGCGACTGCAGGGAGTTTTTTTCTGCCGGCGCCGGCCCTTCGCCCTCGATTGGTTTTTCCATGACCTGGTCCTGCTGATTGGCCAAGATCACATCGAGGTACGCGGCTGTGAATTTTCCGAAAAAAAACGAAAAGCCGTCTTGGTGCCGCTTTTAGAGGACAAGGAGGATGCATGGCCGATTTAAACCGACAAGAGCAAAGTGAACTTTTGGTTCTGGCCCGGAACACGATCATCAGCTATCTGGCCACGGCTAAAAAGGATTATCCTCCCCAAAGCAACCCCGTTTTTGCCGAAAAGCGGGGAGTCTTTGTGACCTTGCATCGCCTGGGTGAATTGCGCGGCTGCATCGGTTACCCGCTGCCCCATAAACCACTCTGGGAAGCCGTGGTGGACAATGCCATTGCCGCGTCCACTGAAGATCCCCGCTTCCCATCGGTTACAGCCGTCGAGCTGCCTGAAATCGATATTGAAATATCCGTTTTGACCGTTCCCCAAAAAGTTGCCAATCATGAACAGGTGCAGGTTGGCCGCGACGGGATCATTATTTCCAAGGATTTCCGGCGCGGTTTGCTGCTGCCCCAGGTGCCGCTGGAGCAGGGTTGGGATTTGCAGCAGTATATTTCCTTTGGCTGCCTCAAGGCCGGATTGGCCGGGGACGAATGGAAAAAAGGAGTGCAGATCGAAACTTTCCAGGCATTGGTTTTCAATGAAAAGGAATTGGCGGTAAAATCATGAGTCATACACGAACCATCGACATCCAGAGCCAACAGGACATGGAATTCATCGATATTACCGAGCAGGTCCGCGACTTCGTCCGCGCCTGCCGCTGCCAGGAAGGCATGCTGCTGATTTTCACTCCCCATACCACGGCCGGGGTGACCATCAACGAAAATGCCGATCCGGCCGTCAAACATGATATCGGGGAGTTTTTCAAACGCCGCCTTTCCAACCAGGATTATTTCCGCCACAACGAAGGCAATTCGCCGGCGCATATCCTGTCCAGTCTGGTATCGGCTTCCGAAGCCTTGATCATTGAGAACGGGCAACCATTGCTGGGCACCTGGCAGGGCATTTTTTTTTGTGAATTCGACGGCCCGCGCCGGCGCCGTGTCCATTTGAAGATTGTCCCCGGCTGAGCATCCGGCATGACCCATCGGGACAAACACTCGCAAACCCGCCGCCGCTGGCCGCTATGGCCTTTCTTTTTTTTCATTGTCCTGGTCGCCATTTCGCTGCTGCTGCATATTGAAAAAAAACAGCGCCGCCAAGAAATCCGTCAAACGAATGACCGTTTTACCGCGATGGTCAACGCCAGGCCGCTCGATCAGATCAAGGCCCAGCGCGCCCGTTTTTATGAGACCCAGTTTTACCTTGCCTATCCAGCGTCTGTTTCCTATGCCACTGCCGATCTCATCCTCCGCCTCAACGGCATCATCCGGCCGCTGCAGCTGCTCGAGCTGCAGGTAGAGCCGGGGTTGCATGACCTCAGCTTCGAGCTGCGGGTCGGGGTCGCGGCCGCTGGCCCGGAGAAGGCGCGGCAGCAGTTCGCTGTTTTTATTGGGAAACTGAAAAACTTGCCCGGAGTCACCCAGGCGTCATTTTCCGTGGCGGACCGGGTCGCAGCCGGAAAGGGCTTGCATGCCTTTGCCGTCAGCGGCCAGGCGGAATGGCCATGAAAACTTCCAGGCTGGGGCGCACTTTGTTGTACATCCTGTCCGCCCTGGCCGTTTTGGCGGCTTGGGTTGTTTTGGATTGGTACCCGACCGTCCTGGAGCTTGGCCGCTTGCGCAGTGAGCGAAGCGACGTGGAGCGGAAGCTGAAGGATTATGCCATCACCGTTTCGAGATTCGTTTTTCCCGATAAAGCAGAAGATGAACTTTTCCGGCATGGCGCCACCTCCCTTGGCCGGGAATTGCCGCAGCTGGAGGATGATGCACTCTGGTCGCAGTTGTTGTCCGTGTGGCTGCGTCAGCAGGCCGGAAAGGACAAGATCGTCGGGGCGCGGTTTTTATTTTCCGCCCGGCCGGGTGAAACCATGGGGCCCGGGCTGCGATTGACGGAACGGAAAGTGGCAGCCGGTTGGCTGACCGCCCAGCTGCCCGAGATCCGCAAAGGAATGCTTGCGGCTCGCTCCGACCGTTTTCCCTGGGAAGGTCTTTTTTTCAATCCGCCCATCCCCATGTCGAAGCCCATGGCCGTCCGGACGCTGGTCATCGTCCTGACGGCGCCGTTGCCGGCGTTGCTGAATTTCGTCAACCATATCTCCTGGGGAAAATTCCGCCTGGAGATCGTCCGCCTGGTCCTGGAGCCCGGCCCTGTGTTCTGCCGGGCCTGGCTGATATGTCGAAGCAGCTATCTGCTCTCCAAGCCATCCGCCTGGGTCGTAAAAGTTAAACCCGGCGCCGGCAACGAGATCCTGCTCACCGACCCTGACTCGCCTTTGCTCTGGCAGGCCTTGGACCCCGGCAGCGCCTGGAGGGGAGAGAAACAAGAGCTGGCTGCGGATTCCGGCTGGAACACGGAGTGACTCCATGCGTGTTGTGCTGCAAAGGGTTTCCCGGGCTCATGTCGAAGTCGGCGGCACAACGGTCGGCCGCATCGGCAGCGGCCTGCTGTTGTTGGTGGGCATTGAGAAGGGAGACGGAGAAAAAGAAATCAATTTCATGGCCGATAAGATCCTTGGCTTGAGGGTTTTTGCCGACAGCGCCGGCAAGATGAACCTCAGTATCCAGGATGTTCATGGCGAAATTCTTTCCATATCTCAGTTCACGCTGGCGGCCCATATTAAAAAAGGTCGTCGCCCGGATTTTGCCAATGCCGAAGAGCCGCTGCGGGCCGAGGAACTTTATTCGCGCTTCAACGGCTTGCTGACTGCCGCCGTGCCCGTAGCCACGGGTATTTTCGGGGCCATGATGGATGTGCATTCGCTCAACCAGGGGCCGGTGACCATCATATTAGAGAAAACCAAAGACGAACTTGGTTGACAGTGTACGGTGGACGGCGTACGGCAAACGCAAGATGATGAACTAAATCATGCCATTGCATTTTTTGTTGCCTTCTACCGTCTGCCGTTCGCCGTATGCCAGGGGAAAGGCGGGCCCCCCCCATGTAGCGGGGGGGGTGTTTTTTTTGGTGGGAGTTATGGTTATATTAAGGGGGGAGAGATGGAAAGGCTAATTAATTTTTGCATTTTCTGTCTTTTTATTCTCAGTTTTTGGCCGGGTTTCTTTTTTTGTTTTACCTTCCACGCCGCTTTTTTTATAATCGGTGATGTACCAGCCGTTGCCCTTGAACTGGAATGAGCTCAGGGAAACCATTTTTTTTGTTTTTCCCTGGCAATAGATGCATTTGGCAATGGGATGCGCCGCGATGCTCTGCAGGACTTCGAAAGTTTTCCCGCATTTTAAACATCGATATTCGTAAATAGGCATTTCCATTACCTCCGCATAATTTTTTATATCATAGTTGCTTTTAGCTGTCAATAAAAAATCGCAGAATCTTTTGCCGGCAATTCAGCGTCTTCTTATATAAAAGGACATTGAATTTTATGAGGAAATGTGTTATAAACTTACATTCAGTCCATTTTTTGCGAGGTTGCCATGCTTAGAAAGCTGTCGTGGTTGGTTCTACTATTGTTAGGCACGCAATTTCTCAGTGCCGAAGTTATTGAAGAAATCCAAATTGAGGGCAACAAAAAAATTTCCCGTGAAACGGTTCAATTTTACATAAAATCCCGTCCCGGCGGCATTTTTGATGAAGATAAATTGAAAGAGGATTTTAAAGTCTTGTGGGAAACGGGATTTTTTGAGAATATCCGCATCGAATCCATTAATGGTGAAAAAGGAAAAATCGTACGTTTTATCTTGTCGGAAAATCCCTTGATATCGTCCGTGGCTTTCAAAAAGAACAAGAAAGTCAAAGAGAGCGATATCAACCAGAAACTAATGGATAACAATATCTCGATCCAGCCGTTTTCCTATTACAGCCCGGCCAAAATTCACAGGGCCAAGAAAATCATTACCGACATGCTGCTGGAAAAAGGCTTCAACCAGGCCAGTGTCACCATTGATGAAAAAATCGATAACGGTCAAATCGCTCTGACCATCCAGGTTGATTCGGGCCCCAAAACCAGGATTCACAATGCGGTTTTCCCCGGTTTGGACAAGAAATTGCTGTCTCCGGGTTTTTTGAGCCGGGGTTTGAAAAATAATCAGCCCCATTCCTTGATTTCCTCCATCTTGAGCAAGGATGTTTACAACAAGGAAAAAATCAATGAGGACCTGGAGGAAGTCCGCTTGCGGCTTCAACAAAAAGGTTATTTGGAAGCCAAGGTCGGAAGCCCCGAACTGAGTTGGGTAACCCAGAAGACTGTTTTAGGCCAGGTTCAAAAAATGCTCGTGCTCAGCATCCCGGTTGAAATGGGACCTCGTTATCTGACCGGAAACCTCTCCATTGAAGGTAATAAAATAATTAAAGGCGAGTTTTTGAAGAAAATGATATCCCTGCAAAAAGGCAAGATTTTCGACATAAAAAAAAGAAACGAATCTATCGAGGCCATCCAGAAGTTTTATGGAAGCCTGGGGTATTTCTACGCCCAGGTGGCTCCTCGCGAGAATTTGGATCCGGTCAAGAAAATCGCCGACCTGACCATCAATATCCAGGAAAATGAGGTGGTTTACCTGGGAAAACTTGAATTTACCGGCAATACCTTCACCAAAGACCATGTTATCCGCCGTGAATGGTTTTTACGCGAGGGCCGGAGATTGAACATCAATGCCTTGGAAGATTCCATAAAAAGGATGAAGCAATTGGGGCTGGTCACCATCGAGAAAATGCCGGAAATCAAACCGGACCCTCAGGATCCTCAAAAAATCAACATCACGGCCGACGTCAGGGAAGTGAACCGGCAAATGATCAATTTCAACGTCGGTTACAGCGGTTATGAAGGCTGGTTCCTGGCGCTGGGCTATTCCACACAAAACTTCCTGGGCATGGGCGAGACCTTTGCATTGAACTTGCAGCAGGGCACCATCGCCAGAACCTACCAGTTTGCTTTTACTGAGCCTTACTTGTTCAATACCAAGGCCAGTTTCGGCATCGATGTTTCCAAAACCTATTATCGTTACCCCAATCTGTATACTCGTGAAGGGGAAGGCTTCAATGTCTCCGCGGCCGCCCGTTTCTGGAAATTCTGGGGCGCCTCAATGGTTTACAGCTGGGAAAATATCGCCATCAGTGATGTCAATGAGAATTATGGGCTGAATGCTTTTTATTCCTCTTATTATTCCGAAGGCAAGAGGCTTATTTCTGCTTTCTCTCCGACCATCTATTACTCGACGGTCGATTCGCCGGTATTCCCGTCTGCCGGCAGCAAGTTCCTGGCCAGTTATCGCTATACCGGAGGATTCCTGGGCGGCGACATCTATTCACACAAGGTGAAATTGGAAGTGATAAAATTTTTGCCTTTGTGGAGCAATCATGTTTTTGGCTTGCACGCGGTTTATGAGGGCATCCAGCCCTTCGGGGACAAGGTACTTCCGTTCTATGAAAAGTACTTCCTGGGCGGTGAGCGCTCCATTCGCGGTTTCGAGATTTACACGATCAGCCCGCGCAATGCGAACGGCGCGGTCATCGGCGGCAATAAGTCGCTTTATTTCAACTTGGAGTATGCCATTCCGGTGGCGCAGCAGTTTTCTTTTGTCTTTTTTTATGATGTCGGTAACACCTACGATAGTGATGCTTCGATCAATCTCAAGGATGTTTACCAGTCGGCCGGTTTGGAACTGAAAGTATTTGTGCCGATGTTGAATGTCCCATTTCGTCTGATTTTTGCCTATAACCACCGCCTGATAGAAGCGGGTGCTTCGCATTTTGTTTTCCGCTTTGCCGTCGGACCATCATTTTATTAATAATAAAAAGGAGATTTACATGAAAAAGAGTTTAGTTGTGATTTTTACGCTGTTGACCTTGACCGCTTTTATTTATGCGGAAGTGAAAATCGGCATCATCAATCCCCAGGCCGTTCTGCAGAATTCGGTCAAGGGCAAGCAAGTCATCGAAAGGCTGCGTACGCTCAATGTTTCCAAGCAAAAAAAATATGAAACCTTGCAGAAGGATATCGATGCTCTGGAAAAAGAACTTCTTTCGCCTGCCTTGAACCAGGAAACCCGGGATAAAAAAGGCATGGATTTGCAAAATAAGCGCATTGAAATCAAGCGTTTCGCCGAAGATGCCCAGAAAGAAAGCATGGCTACGCAGCAAAAGGAATTTGAGAACCTGCAGCGTGAATTGATGCCCATTATTGAAAAGATCGCCAAGGCCGGGAGCTTTTCAGTGGTTTTTGACCTGAATACGGCCGGCGTGACCTACTTTGATCCCACGATTGATATAACCGATGAAGTCATCAAGGCATATGATGCCCAGGTTGCCAGCGCCGTCAAAAAATGAATCGGATTTTAACAGTTGAAGATATAAAAAAAATCCTGCCGCACCGCTATCCTTTTTTACTGGTGGACCGGGTGACGGAAATCAACGGTGAAAAATCGATCAAAGGTTATAAAAATGTCACTGGCAATGAAGAGTTTTTCATGGGCCATTTTCCCGGCAATCCGGTGATGCCCGGGGTGCTGGTGATTGAAGCGATGGCCCAGTTGGGTGCCGTACTGCTGATGCAGAGGTTCATCAATCAGAAAGTTTATGCATATTTTGCCGGTATTGAGAAAGCCCGTTTTAAAAAGCCCATTGTTCCCGGTGACCGGCTGGATATGGAAGCGCTGGTATTGCGGGACCGCGGAAAATTTGCCGTGATCGAGGGCAAGGCTTTCGTCGACGGTCAGCTGGCCGTCGATGCCGTCCTGATGTGCATGGTGACCGAGTGAGCGCCAAGGCGATCCATCCAACCGCCAGCATCAGTCCGAAAGCGCAACTGGGGAAAGATGTCCGCGTAGACGCTTACGCGGTCATCGGCGCCGGCGTACGCATTGGCGACCGCACCGTGGTCAAGCACCATGCCACCATTGACCAGAACACACTGATCGGCGAGGATTGCCTGATCTTCCCCTTTTCTTCCCTGGGCACGGACCCCCAGGACGTGACGTACAAGGGCGAGGAGACGTTTGTCCATGTGGGTGATCGCAACATCATCCGTGAATTTACCACTATCAATCGCGGTACCATCAAGGGCGGCAGTCATACGCGCCTGGGCAACGACAACTACCTGATGGCCTATGCCCATGTCGCCCACGACTGCCAAATCGGCAGCCACATCATCCTGAGCAACAATGCCACGCTGGCCGGGCATGTGGAGATCGGTGACTATGCCGTGCTCAGCGGCTTTTGTGCCGTCCACCAATTTGTGCGCATCGGCCGCAATGCCTATATCGGCGGTTACAGCGTGGTTTGCCAGGATGTCCTGCCATTCGCCAAAGTAGCCCAGACTCGTGAATCATTCAGCTTTTACGGGCCGAACGCCATCGGCATGATGCGCAACGGCTTCAGTCGCGAGTTTATTGAAAACGTCAAGGACATATTTCACATCATCTACCGTTCGGATTTGAACACCACCCAGGCTGTCAAGCAAATATCCACCGACCATGCCGATAGTCCTGAAAGCCAGGTGATCATCGATTTCATCAGTAAGACCAAAAGGGGAATTTTAAAGAATTTCCGCCAGGATGGCTGACACAGTCGGATTTATCGCCGGGGAGTCTCAACTGCCGTTGCTGGCCGTCCGCGCCGCACGCCGGCAAGGAAAAAAAATCATTGTTGCTGCCATCAAGAATCTGGCCGTTCCCGAATTGGCTGCCGAATCCGATGCCTGGGCTGAGTTTTCAATCGGCCAGTTGGGCGCTGTCATCCGCTTTTTCAGGAAGCACGACGTACATCAGGCCCTGATGGTCGGGCGAGTAAGCCATGCCGCGATATTTTCCATATGGAAAGCGGACGGCCAATTTATTCGTTTCCTGGCCAAGGTCAAGGATAAAACAACTACTTCGTTGCTGGCCACGTTGGCTGATTATTTTTCGGGCGCCGGTATTGAAATCATCGATTCCACCTTTTTTTTAAGGGATTATCTGGTGGCGGCAAAAAACTATACGCCACGATGCAAAATCGGCAAAAACCTGGCGCGGGAAATGGAATTCGGTTGGGAAAAAGCCTGGGGGATCGCGGCTTTGGATATCGGACAGACCATATGCGTCAAAAATCGCGCCGTGGTGGCCGTTGAGGCGATGGAGGGCACGGATCGCACCATTGAGCGGGCGGCGGCAATTGCCGGTCCCGGTCTGGTCGTGATCAAGGTGAGCCGGCCAAACCACGATATGCGCTTCGATGTGCCGGTAGTCGGTTTGTCGACCATGAACCTTTTACATACGCACCGGGCGGCGGCTTTCGTGCTGGAAGCGGACAAGACACTGATGCTGGATCAGCCGCAGGTGATCGCCCTGGCCCAGAAAGCCAAAATTCTCTTAATGGGGAAAAAATGAAAATAGGTGTCATCGGAACCGGAGCCATGGGGAGCAATCATCTGCGCGTGCTGCGTTCAATTCCGCAATTTCAAATTACCTGCGCGGTGGACCTGGACCCGGCCAACCTGGACCGGGCTTGCCAGGATCTGGCCATTGAAAAATTGACCGATTTCCGACAAGCTCTGCCGCTCGTGGACGCGGTCATGGTATCAACGCCGACCGTGGAGCATTTTAAGGTGTGCCGTTTTTTTTTGGAAAATGGCAAGCATGTCCTGGTTGAAAAACCGATTTGCAAAACCATTGACGAGGCTGATCGGCTGATTGATGTCAGCGATCAAAAACAGCGGGTCCTGGCTGTCGGGCACTTGGAAAGGTTCAACCCGGCGGTTGAGTATATTCAAGGTCTGGTCGAAAAGCCGCGTTTTATCGAGATTCAGCGTTTGGGTTCATTTTCTCCGCGCTCGCTGGATATCGATGTCATTCTCGACTTGATGATTCACGACCTGGATATCATATTGCAATGGGACCGCAGCGGCATCAAGGAGATCCGCGCCTGCGGCGTACCGGTTATTTCCAGTCAAATAGATATCGCCAATGTCCGCCTGGAATTCAATTCGGGACTGGTGGCCAATCTGACCGCCAGTCGCGTCTCGCAGGGCCGGACCCGCAAATTGCGAATTTTTCAGAAAGATCTCTACATGTCCGCGGACTATAAGGATCGCAGCGTGAAAACGATTCAGCTGCAGGGCGGCCAGATCAGGGAAAACATCCCGCAAATTCCCAACGTTGAACCTCTGTACTATCTGTGGCAGAATTTCTATCAATCCATTGCCAACGGCGCCCACTGCAATGTCAGCGGCCGTGACGGCCGGGCCGCGCTGCAGCTGGCCCTGGAAATCTCCGCTGCCATCGTGCCGGTTCTGGATGCTTGAACAGTACATCCGCAGCCAGATTGAAAAAAAAGTACTTCCCGGTCTTTCTATCCTGGTCGCTGACAGCGGCCATGTTCTCTTGGAGCGCGAATTCGGCAACCAAGCTGTTTGGCCTGAAGCGGAGCCGCTGGCTGCTGGCGCGTTGTACGACCTGGCATCACTGACCAAGCCCCTGATCACCGCTTTTTTAGCCGTTTACCTGCTGGAAAAAAAACAGTGGCGCATGGGAGACGAAGTCAGGCGATTTTTCCCGGGTTTTCCCCTGCCCGTCACCCTGGAGCAGCTGCTTACGCACAGTGCCGGTTTGCCGCCCTGGCATCCATTCTATTTGTATCGGCCGCTCAGTGACCTGGTCCAGATCGCGGCTTTGAAAAAAATCGCCGCTTCGGGTGCGCACGTGATCTATTCCGATGTCGGTTATATCCTGTTGCGCCTCCTGCTGGAAAAAACAGCCGGTCTCGAATTCAAGCAAATGGCGGAAGCGATAATTTTCAGACCGCTCAAATTGCGGAACACGTTCTTTCTGGTTCCGGCCGCGGAGAAAAGGCGCTGCGCGCCGACCGAGATCGGCAACGGTTATGAAAAGGAAACTGTGCCGAAACGAGCATGCGCGGGCGGCGGCCGGTTTCGCCTGGCGGACCACGCTACTGCGCGGTGAAGTGCATGACGCCAATTCCTTCTACAGCGGCGGCAGTGCCGGGAACGCGGGCTTGTTTTCCAACGCCCATGATTTGCATATAATCGGCCGTGAATTTTTTCCCGCCACCGCGACCTTGCTCCAGCCCGAATCCATCAACCTTTTCTGGCAAAACCGCACGCCCTGGAGCGTGACGCACCGCTCGATCGGTTTCAAGTTGAATTCGTCACGTCCGACTTCCGGGGGCAGCGCCTTGTCCCAGAAAGCCATCGGCCATAATGGCTTCACCGGCACGTCGCTGTGGTTAGAAGCGGAAACGCAAAGACAATGGATCATTCTGAGCAACCGCATCCATCCCCGGGTCAAAAAAATGAATTTTGACACTGTGCGCCGAAAATTGCACGAATTGTTTAAAAGTGAATTGGGACTATTTTAAAACAGCGGCATTGGATTTGCCGGTCTTTGGTTTGCGTCTTTCCTTCAGGGCCAGGCGGGCTATTTCCTGAAAGTGCTGCTGGTATTTCAGGTTGGGGGGGATCAGTTGTGCTTCGCTCAAGCCGGCGCGCAAAATAATTTCATTGAGCATGCGCCCGTCGCTCAGGTACACGTAGCCCAGGAGGCGCGAGAAACGATCCCGCTTTTGCACGTCGAATTCGATCCATATCTGGCTGCCGTACTGCAGGTATTTTTTAACGAACTCCCGGCCGGCCAAGCCGCGGTTGATGACAATGGCCGGCGTAGTGGAATTTTTCAGGGCATTTTCATAAACTCGGTCGTTCATCGCGGTTTCAGGCATATCGATCCCCAGCAGCTTGATCTCCTCCCACTTGCCCTGGTAAAGAATGGTCAAGGTGTCGCCGGTGATGACGCGCATGATGCGGGCCGGTTCTTTTATCATGGGCGTTGCTTCCACGCCGGCTGCAAAAAACATGGTGGCCATTAAACCCATGGCGACAGTTTTCATAACGCCTCCTTGATTATTCTTGGAGTGATGTCTTTATTATAATACAATTTTTAGTATATTTGTTATATAAATCTTCATAAGAATGAAAACAAATGAAATATTTCATTCCCAGCTCATTTCTCATGCTGTTTACTGCAGCGGATTGCCTTCAGGGTAGGATTGGATCACTTCGGCAGGCATAGTCGGCCTATTGGGCCAGCTTGTCGGCCAATTGCAGAATATCCTACCGGCTGCTGGCCGGAAGCGCCAGTGCAGCGTGAAGGAGAAAAACACACGCCAGGGCATGCATAGAAGTGATTTTTATCATGATGCACTCCAGTGTGTGATTCTAATTTCGGGGAACGGCTTTGTCAACTCCCATTTGCTCATTGGGTGCGGACAGTTTTGCTGATTGACAGAAGCCGGCGGGCGGGATAAAATCTTTTTTTCGATGCCCGCCTGAGAGTCGCCGCGGGCGGCATCCCGCCGACAGGACCGGACCGATGAGGAGCCAATATGGAAGAAGACAGATCACTGCAACGGGCAGCCTTGCTGGTTACTACCTTGAGTTCCTTGCTGACGCCGATGATGGGCTCGGCGGTGAACATTGCCATGCCGGCCATTGCCAGGGATTTTGTCATGGACGCCATCTTGCTCAGTTGGGTGGCGAGCAGTTATCTCCTGGCAACAGCCATATTCGTTTTGCCCTTCGGCCGCATGGCCGACATCGTGGGGCGCAAGACAATATTCAGCTGGGGAACCGCGATTTTTACCGGTGCGGCGCTCCTGGCCGCCGTGGCGCCGACGGCGACGCTGTTCATTTGCGCCCGGGTTTTGCAGGGTATCGGCTCGGCCATGATTTTCGGCACCGGCATCGCCATATTGACATCGGTTTTTCCGCCGCAGCGGCGCGGCTGGGTCCTGGGCATCAATGTGGCCGCCACCTACAGCGGCTTGTCGTTGGGACCGTTTGTCGGTGGTTTACTGACCCAGCACCTGGGCTGGCGTTCGCTGTTTTTGGCTGTCGTACCTCTGGGATTCCTGATCCTGGCTGCTGTCCGGCTGAAGATGCCGCAGGAATGGAGGGAATCAAGGGGCGAAGCGTTTGATTGGCCCGGATCGCTGGTTTACTGCCTGATACTGACTGCGTTCATGTTCGGATTTACGCTGTTGCCAAGTCTCGGAGGTATGGCGCTGATCCTGTTCGCCTTGGCGGCGCTGCCATTTCTATTGGTATTGGAAATCAGGATCCGATATCCCATATTCCCGGTCGGCCTGATCAAGGGCAATCCGGTTTTCGTTTTTTCCAACCTGGCCGCTTTGATAAACTATAGCGCCACCTTTGCCCTGACGTTTTTATTGAGCCTTTACCTGCAGTACATCAAGGGCCTGCCTCCGGGTAAAGCCGGACTGATCCTGATCGCCCAGCCCATTGTCATGGCTGTTTTTTCCCCCGTAGCGGGACGGCTTTCCGACAGCTTGGAACCAAGGCTGGTAGCCTCTCTGGGCATGGGGATTTCCGCCGCCGGTCTTTTTATGTTTATTTGGCTGAACCGCCAAACCGGCCTCGGAGTCATCTTGGCCGGCCTGGTCCTTGTAGGGTTCGGGTTCGCCCTGTTCTCCTCGCCCAACACCAACGCCGTCATGGGTGCGGTAGAAAAAAAATATTACGGCGTGGCTGCGGCGACTTTGAGCACCATGCGCATGGTCGGGCAAATGCTGAGCATGGGCATCGCCACCCTGGTCTTTTCCCTGTTTATCGGCAAGGCGCAAATTACCCCGGCCAGCTATCCGCTTTTTCTGGAAAGCGTCAAGGTGTCCTTTGTCATTTTTTCCATTCTTTGCGGCGCAGGTGTCTTTTTCTCCCTGGCCCGCGGGCGGGTCCGCTGATCTTCGGCTGATGCAACTCATTAGCAAAATAGATTCGGCTTTCGTTGTGTTTTACACGCTGCTGATCCCCATGATCGGAGTGCTGGTTTTTATCATGTCAGGTCAGGTGCTGGTGTTACTCATGATCCCGCTGCTGTTGGCCATCTATCTGCCGTCTGTTTTACGGAAACCACTGCGGCGTCGGCGGGCGGCCGCCGCTCCCATCCCGGCTTCCTGGCGTGATTTTCTAACTGCCCGTTCCCGCTATTACCTAGGTCTGGGTGATGAAGGAAAAAAGAGGTTTGAACGCGACATCGTTCTTTTTCTCAGCGACAACCCGATTATCGCCATCGGCGGCAGGGATGTCGCCTGGCAGACCCGTTTGCTGATCGGTGCCGGCGTGGCATCGATGTTGCACGGCCGGCCTGGTTGGGAACCGCCTCTTCCCGACGGGATCACGGTTTATCCGGGTTCCAGTTTTGACGGCAACTATCAGGTTGAAAAAGGAAATATCGCCGGCCAGGCGCCGGAGCGTGGGCCGCTGTTGATTGCCGAAGCAAACATGCATCAGGGGTTTGCTGAACCGGGTGCCGGGCGCAATGTGCTGATCCATGAGCTGGCCCATTTTTTTGATCGTGAACAAAGACGAGGCGGTGGTGGATTTTTACTGCGTTCCCGGCGCGGGCGCGATGATTCCTGGTCTGATTTCTGGACATCGGAATGGCGCCGACATCTGGAGCATGGTTCGATCCTGCCGGACTATGCCGCCCTCAATGAAGCCGAGTTTTTTGCCGTGGCCTGCGAGATATTTTTCGAAAAGCCTTGGCCGCTGCAGGCCGCTCATCCTGAGCTGTATCAGGTATTGCAGGATTTTTTCAACCAAGATCCGCGGCAGGTTCTGGAAAAATAATTTAAGGGGAAACTAAAATGAAAAAAATCAGAAATTTTATTAAAACAACTCTTTTCGGAGGGTTACTTGTTATCCTTCCCATAGTTCTTACTTTTTTTCTTGTAAGGTGGATATTTAATATTGTTTCGGGAATGATAGAACCCCTGACCATGTTGATCATGAAACAACCTCATATGCAGAAGTTTATTGCGGATATAATCTCCGTGGTTCTGATAATCATGGTCTGTTTTGTGATCGGGTTGATTGTAAAGACAAGAATAGGGAGATATTTGTTTGCTAAGATCGATAATCATATCCTTAAAATTGCTCCCGGTTATTCATTATTTAAGGAGACATTAAAACAACTTGTGGGTCAGGAAAAGAAACCTTTCTCCAAAGTAGTTCTGGCAAAAATATTCGGCAACGATACACTTATGACCGGTTTTGTTACCGATGAGCACCCGGACGGAAGGGTTACAGTCTTTTTCCCCTCTGCGCTCAATCCCACAACCGGGCTTTTATGTCATTTGAAAGAAGAGGATGTCCGGATAATTGATGTTTCCGTAGAGACTGCGATGAGGTCGATCATCAGCTGCGGAGTAGGATCATCCAAGCTGTTTGAAAAGGTGAAATAACAAATTTTAACAAATTTGGCTTTAAGCAAATTTGCACAACCAAAAAAATCGTCTGAATATGATTCGGCGCAAAGGAACATCATACTCGGCGTTTGATTTATTTCAGAATAGAAGTCAAGCGACGTAGCGGAAATATTTACAAATAATTCACATTCGTTAATTGCAATTTTGAATATATTCCCTTAAAATATATTGTAAGGAAAATCAATTTTCCTGTAAGCAGCTATTATTGGAGCAATGCTATGAGAGATAACCGCCATATTTGCGTTGCTTTGATATTCTTGGTTTTCAATGGGTTGGGAGTGACGCTGGCCGTTTCCGACAACCAACAATTCTATCATGGAGCTAATGGCTCTCACAATGAGATCGTCAATAGCCTGTGTATCAGGCTGGCCACCGACAAGGCAATCTACGCCAGGGGTGAAGAGATTCATTTCACCGTCACATTTTTCAATGGCGGTGCCAAGTCCTTTCAGATCCTGATCGATGACGTCTTTTTAGGTGATCAAATCGTGATCCTGGATAGTGCCGGCCATGAAATTTCATGGTGTGGTGGCTATATTTTCTTCTCACCTAAAGTGAATTACTTCACTGGCACTTCCCACAACATTTCAGCAAACGGAC
The DNA here is from genome assembly GCA_963770755.1 of Candidatus Aminicenantota bacterium. GTDB lineage: Bacteria > Acidobacteriota > Aminicenantia > UBA2199 > UBA2199 > UBA2199. Next base: position 525,024 of record CAVYQZ010000006.1, read on the forward strand.
AATTTCACATAAGATTGACCGCCTGGATTGACAACCGGTTTCGGCTGGTGTTTGGCGAACGGGAGCGAAACGAACCGCTCGATGCAGATACTCGGAACAGCTTAGGCGTTCCCGAGGAGTATCCGGACAAATACATCGGTACGGGTCGGATTTTCGATCTCAAACAACCCGGACGGTATCAGCTGGTCTTTCATTACGAAAGGGGCGAGCGGGACCGATTTTGGCAGCTTGATTCTGATCCTCAAAGGAACAAGGTGCTGTTGCGCGATTTGTGGACCGGCAACATGAATTCCAATTCGGTAGGGATTGAGGTGCGCTAACGATTCATGTTTCAGTCTAGAAAAATCAAAAATTTCACTCGGAGAAGTCAAGATGTTAAACACCGTAAAGGATGATGATGATCAACCCCCCCCATCTATCTATATATTTGTTAATTCATCCGTAGCGGCTGCGGCGCCAGGCTTGCCTCTGCAGGATACGATCAAAAAAAGCGGCGCTGAGCAGGCCGAGTCCGCCCAGAATGAACACATGGGCATAGCCGTTCAGCTTGGCGAACAATTGCTGAAATTGGCTCAGCAGCGGTTGGAAAGCGACGGCCATGGCCGCGGCATGGCGGCTGATTTGGACGGTCAGCGGCTTCATGTTTACAAACATGGGCAACCCGGCCAAAACCAGCATCAACGCGCCGGCCGCCATCGGGATCCATACGGACGGTCGTGTCCAAAAAGCCGGGTGCGGGGATGGGATTCTGAGCAGCACGGAGTCGGCGAATGCCGGCGGTAGGACGAAGCCTGGATCGGTGGCCAGTCCGGTATAAAGCTGTCGGTACTGTTCGAATCGTTTGCGGCAGGAGGCGCAGGCTTTTACATGCTCGGGAAGGGGCTGGACCGCTCCCAGCACCATGTCGTCCAGGATCTCCTGGATCTGATCATCACGCAAATGTTGGCTGTTCATGCTCCCTCCTGGGCGGCCGGCAGCAGCCGCTCCCTTAATTTTTGCCGGGCCCGAAAAAGATGGCTCTTGACCGTTCCTGCTGGCATTTTCAATGCCTGGCCGATTTCGTCGTAATTCATTTCCGAAAAATGGAAAAGGGTCAGGATGAGCCGGTAATGGGCCGGCAGGCGGTCAATCTCCCGCTGCAGGTTCAGGTTGCCGTTTGCCTGCTCACTCAGGTATTCGGGAGTCGGGCTGTTGCCGGCGACATTTTCCATGGTTTGGCCTGGACCGGAGATATCGTCGAACAAGGGCAGACGTTTCTTGCGCAAATGGTTAATGCAGGTATTGCTGGCAATGCGGCCGATCCAGCTGGTAATTTTTGCCGCTCCCTGAAATTTGTGGATATGGGCAAATATTTTCAAAAAAATCTCCTGGCTCAGTTCTTCCCGGTCCGCGTCATTGTATACCATGCGAAAAACGATGGCGGCCACCAGACGCTGGTATTTTTTGATGAAGGCATGGAAGGCCTGGCGGTCTCCGGCCTGGACCCGGCTGATCAGTAAACTGGTTTCCATATTTACTTCGTACATGTTCGTGCTTGTCAGATAAGAATTGGCCAGATTTCCGTTTTTCATCCCTATTATAGGCTAACGTTTTAATATAGAGAATGTTGCAGCGAAAATATTTATTTTTCATGCAACATTCTTCTCTGCTGATTGTCTGATTGAACAGAGGCGGTTGCAGCCGCCCGAAAAATTGCATGGAGGTGTAACATGGAAGAAATGGTTCCGGTACTGGTATTGACGGTAATCGGTTATTTTGTCCTCGAGTTGGTCAAGGTGGTTTCGGAAAACCGTATCCGCGCCAAACTGATCGAAAAAGGCATGGTCGACGAGAAGATCAAACTCCTGTTTCAACCCCGACTGCTGAATGATTCGGCTTCGTCATTGAAATGGGGATTGGTACTGATCGCCGTAGGTCTGGCCTTTCTGTTCGCTTTCGCAATCCAAAGCTGGGTTCCGGCCGGGATTCGCGGCGAAATTACGGCTGGTGCGGTTTTCTCCATGGCTGGCTTGGCCATGATCATTTATTATGCCATTGCCCGCAGTCAGGAAAAGAAAGAATAGGGTCGTCCAGAGCCAGGTTTTTAAAAAAAGCAGGCACGACCGCGCGTTTTGTTGAAGCTGCGCGGCCGGCCTGCTTTTATTTTATCGGGAACTATGGTATTTTGTCCAGGTGAAAAATAAATTTTCGCTCAAGGCAGACCAAAAAACAAGGCTGGCGATTGCCCTGATCCTGGCTGTTGTCAATCTGATTTTCCGGGGCATGGCAACCGGCTTGGAACCTGTTTGGATCCGTCTGCTTGGAGAAGCATTGCTTTTTTCATCCCTGGCGGTATGGACCTGGGCGGGCAGTGCTTTCTTCAAAAAAATAAAAGACAGGCCGTTGTCCATTGTTTTGATGATCACCATGCTGGCCCTGCTGATCCTGATGCTTTTTGCTGCCTGGGACGCCCGCGTCTTCAAGTTATTTGATCCGAGCGAAGGTGGAATTGTTGTTTTTTTGGCCTCCGGTTTTTTATTGATTTTATTGTCCGCCATCCTGGGTCTGATCGTTTCGGGGTTAAGGGAATTGTTTTTATTAAAAACAGTACGCCAGCCCGGCTGGTATTTCAAGGCCATGCTGGCTTGTTTCATCCTGGCCTATTTCGCCCCGCTCGTCGCCGCCGGGGCCCTGCCATTTTTCATGAGCATGTCCATTTGCCTTCTGGTGTTGAATTCATTCCGGGTCAAATGGATCGCCTTCCTGGTAAAAAAACAAAAAAAAAAATTGATCGCGTTGGCCGGCTTGTCCATGGGGATTTTCCTGGCCGCCACCATCTTCGTTTTTAATCGCTATGGCGGAGCCCGGATTATCGTCGGTTTGTCCCCCGGACTTTTTCAGGCAGGAAAACTGGTCTTGCTATATGGAACGTGCTATGGCGGGGTCATTTTGATCGCCACCCTTTTCCACCTGCCCACGGCGGATGCCTACGACCGCAAAGCCGAAGAATTTGCTTCGCTGGTTGATATGAGCCAGTCGATAACCGGGGCCATGGAGTTCAAGGAATTGGCTGAAAAGGTCACCAGCGTTACGGCCGGGCTTTGTCACGGTGATTATTCCTGGCTGCTGATCAATGATAACGATGATTTCAGTGTTCCGGCCGCCTTTAACATCAGCATCCGCGAGGCGCGCGAACTCAGCCTGGCGCTGTTGGGCGGAGCGGCGCTCGATAGCCGGGCCGTAAAGATTTTCCGAGACAAAAAATTGAAGATCCATATTCAAAATGATGTCTTGAATTTTTCATTCAGCTCTCTGGCCATCGCTCCCTTGCGGGTAAAAAACCGGGCCACCGGATATTTGTTCCTGGCCATCAAGAAAGATTCGGTCTTTGAAGAGGATGATATCCGTACGGTCGAGGCTTTTGCCAATTCCGCGGCCATGGCCCTGGAAAACGCGCGCATGCTGGAGACGCGCCTGGAAAAGGAACGGTTGCTCAAGGAGCTGGATGTCGCCCGGGTGATGCAGCGCCGATTGTTGCCCCAGTCCCTGCCGCGGATCGCGTGCGCCGATATCGCCGTGTACTTCTCACCGGCCTATGAAGTGGGCGGCGATTACTATGATTTTTTCCTTCTGGACGACCGGCGCCTGGGGTTTATCATTGCCGACGTATCGGGGAAGGGCTTGGCCGCCGCTTTCATCATGGCGGAATTGAAGGGCGTTTTTGAGTCCCTGGCCGGGGTTATTCATGATCCGGGAACACTGCTGGCCAAGGCCAACCGTGTTTTGCGAAAAAGCCTGGAAAAAAACCGTTTCGTGTCCGCCACCTATGGACTGATTGACCCGCAGGCCATGGTCCTGCGCGTAGCCCGGGCCGGGCACATGCCTTTTTTCCTGAGTTCCGGCGGTCGCATAGAGACCTATAGACCGCCTGGATTGGTTTTAGGCGCTGCCGACGAACCTCTCTTCAGTGATAAACTTGCGGAAATAAACATCACGCTGCGCACCGGCGACATGATCGTTTTTATTACCGACGGCATCTCCGAGGCCAAGAACCTGATCGGCAACGAATTCGGCTATGAGCGTTTGCGCAGTGTCATCCAATCCAATCCGGATACCGATGCCGAAGCTCTGACCAAGTTGATCGTGGCAGAAGTTAAGGCCTTCTCCAATCAGCCGGTGCAGCACGATGACATTACGCTGCTGGTCATGGCCATGAAATAAATCGTTCTCCCGTTCCGGATAATATTATTGGCTGGCCATGGACTGATTTTTTTGAAATTCAATATGTTTGGCTTCCAGGCCGGTTCCCGCCGTTCTTTCCAGGCGGGCCAGGGCCAGGTTGTAGTCGCACAGGGCACGCAGTTCGGTACTCACGGCCTGGGTGAAATCGCGCTGGAACTGCAGAACCATGTAGCTGGTGCTCAAGCCGGCGGCCTGGCGTTTTTCCTCGGCTACCAGTTTCTTTTCAGCAAGTTCACGGGCCGATTGGGTGGCCTGGATGCGCTGAAAACTTGCAGCCACGGAACGGGCAACGGTGGAAACCTCCAGAGCGATTTGACGTTCTGCTTCGAGGCGGCTCAACTGGGCTTCGCGCTGCTCCATTTTGGCCGCGCTGTACGCTCCGCGTGTCAGGAGCGTATGCAGCGGGATATCCAGTGAAAGGTAGATGGCCCAGTTTTTATAGTTGAACTCCATGGCATTTTTAAAGGCGTCGGACACTGCACCCGGGATGACGCCGATCACCTCATCGGTCAGGGGATTGTTGTCACGATACAGTATCTGGGTCCCGGCCAATCCCGGGCTCCAGTACTGGAAGTTAAGATTCAATGCCGGCAGCAACTGGTTCCTGGCGTATCCCAGTTCCAAATTCCGGCTTCTAAGACTGATGGCGGTATTCATGTAATCCGGCCGGTTAATCAGTGCCTGGCGTAAAATATCCTGGGCAGCCACCTTCCTTTCATCGCGGCGCGGAGCGTCACCCGGACGGATTATCATGTCCGATCCTCCGTTTTCAGCCCCCAGGTTAATGGTGGAGCACAATTCGTCGCGGCTATTATCCAGCAGGGCCCGGGCCTCCAGGATTTCGGCGCGGCGGCTGGCCGTTTCAGCTTCGGCGCTCAGGATCTCAATTTCAGCAATGACCCCCAGTTCAGCCATTCTTATATTCTTGCTTAAAAGATCCTCTGCCAACTTCAGGGCTTGCGATTTTGCTTCCAGGTTGCGTTCGGCAAAAACCAGGTTCCAATATAGCTCCTCGACTTGGTAAACGGTGTCCAGCAGGGTTGACTTCAATTCATTGGCCGAGATATTGCGGTTGTTGGCGGCGATGATGATGTTCATGCGGCTGATGCGGTCTCCCATACCGCGCAGCAGGGGCTGAACCAGTGTGAAGTTTATCGATCCCTCGTAACGGGGATTGATGGTTTGAAAACGCTGGTTGCTTTCATACTGGCTGGTGTCGATGCTGAGTGACAGGTTGCCGCCCAGCCAAAGCGCTTGATTGAGCTGCCCGGAAATTTGCTGTCTGTCGACGCTGATGGCGCCTTCGGCTTCGATCCATGAATATGATGGAGAGTTGGTTTTGGCCTTAGCGAGCTGGAAAGTCAGTTTGGGCAGAAATTTTTCTTTTGCCTGTTTGAGCAAACCTTCCTGGCCTTCGACCTGAACGACCTTGATGCCCAGGGCAATATTGTTTTTCAGGGCGATGGCCAGGCATTCCTGCAGCGACAATATTTTTTCTTCGGCGGCGAAAGCGAGCGTGCTCCACAGAGCAATGAGCAATAATAAAATAATCAGTATCTTTTTCATGAGATTCCTTCTATTGGCTTGTTTTCGCGGCCGCCGGTTTTCGAGCAGCGCCTTGCCATTTTTCCTTGTCCTCCATCCAACCATCCAACAGGTGGATGACCCGATCTGAATAGGAGGCATTCTTTTCCGAGTGGGTGACCTGGATGATGGTGGTTCCTTCCTGGTTGAGCTTTTTAAACAACTCCATGATTTCCTCGCCCTGTTTGGAATTGAGGTTGCCCGTCGGTTCGTCGGCCAGGATTAATTTCGGGTTGATGATCACGGCCCGGGCCACGGCTACCAGCTGCTGTTGCCCTCCGGACAATTGACTGGGAAAAAGGTCTTTCTTGGCCACGATGTGAAAGCGGTCCAAGGTGTCGGCCACCAGGCTTTTGCGTTCGTCGGCCTTGACTTTTTTGTAAAGCAGCGGCGTTTCCAGGTTTTCGTAGACTGTCAGCTCATCGATCAGGTGGTAGCTTTGAAAAACGAAACCAATGTGCTGCTGATGGATGCGGGTGCGTTTTTTTTCATCCAGAGAGTGGATTGCCTGGTCATAAAAAAAATATTGCCCCTCCGAGGCATCGTCGAGCATGCCGATGATATAGAGCAAGGTCGATTTTCCGGCTCCGGATGGGCCCATGATGGTCAAAAATTCCCCTTCGTGCACGTCCAGGTCGATATTTCTGAGCACAAACGTCTTGACGAAGCCGCTGCTGTAAAACTTGGTTATGTCCCGCAATTTAATCATGACTCATTCTCCTTATTTCGCTCTTGCCGGATCCGGCCGGTTTGTCATCTTCAGTTCAGGGGCCCCACTTCATCAGCATCAATTCGGCGGAACATGACCGGGATATTGTTTTCCGTCGGGGAACCGATGGTCACCAGCTGCCAGTCGCGGTCATGCTCGCGGATGACCTTTCGCAGCACCCGTACTTTTTCTTCCGAGCTGGGATCGATGTTTTCCCAATTGACGATTTCCACCCGGTAATGCATGGTTTTTTTTCTGCCGTTGATCCTGACTTCGATTTCAATATTTTGTTCGGATTCCATGGTCGGGATCTGTAAAACGACTTCTTTCATTTTGACCTCCGATATTCTCTGTTTATTATGCTTGATTTTCCAGGGTTTTGAGTTTGTACAGCACGCGGCCGAGATAGCCGGCCTCGTTGATTTCGGCGATATAGAGTCCGGGCTGCATATGGGCGCTGGTCTTGAGGCGCGTTTCGGACAGATTTTCCAACAGGACCTCCGCCTGCCATTCGCTCTGGCTGTCGGCGAGCAGGACCTGAGTCTTTTCGCTGACCAACTTCTGCAAAATATCTTTCAAGCTCATGTTTTGCCTCCCGGGCATTTTTTGAATACCAAATCCACTGTATATTAAGCAAAAATGATGCCAAATAATTAGAATACGATCATGCCGAAATACTTGCTGGTAGAAGCTTTTCCGGCTTGAATCCGCCGAATTCGGTTTTTTGCCTTTCCCACATGTTCATATTTGAACCATCACTGTCCGTTGGCGGACACCTATTTTTCGCCCAGGCGTTGGAGCATATCCATGGCCGCCTTATTTTGCGGATCCAATTCCAGCACTTTCCGATAGCATTCCACGGCCTTTTCCCTGTTGCCGAGAACCAGATATGCTTCCCCCAGGCTGTCACAGGCATTGGCCGAACCAGGGAACAGGTCGCAGACAAATTGAAAAAGTTCCAGGGCCTCGTTTTCGCGTCCCCACCAGTAAAGGAAGTGATAGCCCATCCAGTTGAGCGATTTTTCATCGATGGTCCCGGTATCCTGGCTCGATATCCCCTTCTGCTTGAGCTGGGGCAGGGCCGCAAGGGTTCCATGACGAATGATGTCATCGTAAAAGTCGTCGGCTAAAAGCGGGGCAGGTTTTCCTTGCCGGTGCTGCAGCACGGGCAGGACTTCCCCAAGGCTCTTTTCCTTGTTTTCAGGATCCAGGAATGCGAGCGCCTGCGGGTCCTTTTTTACATAGGCGTCAAAAAAATTTAAACTGTAGCGGCACAGGGTTTCATGGATCAGCGCCGAGTTTTTTTGGGGCGGTCCCCAGTATCCGTTCACAGGATTTTCCATGCCCCACATGGCATAGGAGGTGAAATCCCCATGACTGGAGGTGTTCAAGGGCAACAGGTAGCTGTCGCCGTAAAGTTTTCTGTGCCACAGGGTTTTTGCCTGAGTTTCGCTGGTGCTGACGAAACGGGCCTGGGTCATATGCATCCAGGGAATGACGAAGCGGGCCTCCTGATAATGCGGGGAAACCTGGGGCAATCCCGAAAAATGCGGTTTAAGAATTCCACTGTCCAGGCTGAGAAAAGCGGCAATTTCCGGGTTGCGCATGCAGAGCAGCAGGCCGGCCATGCCGCCCAGATCGTAGCCGACCAACGCCAATTGCCTGCGGTCTACAAATGGCAGGGTGCGGACCTGGGATATGACGAATTCCATGTCCCGGACCTGGGTTTCCAGATCAACCATATTCAGGTTGACTAGGCGGCAATACGTACCCAGCAGCGGGCAGGTGGCCACGACATAACCGTGACTGGCCAGGTACTCGGCAAGGACAAGCTGGGTCAGTGGGGATTCATAATAAAGCCCCTGGCCGATGACGATCAGGGGAAAACGCCCATTGAGCGGTTCCGCGTTTTCGACGGCGGCGGTCGGATGGAGCAGCAGTTGCTGGAGTTTCTCCGCCGGCACGCCTTTTTGCAGTTGAACCGTCAGCAGCAGGGATCCGTTCTCCGCAGTCTTCCCGGCCGGGAGCAGGTCAAAATCTCCGGCGGCCATACGCATAAAGGTCTCGAGGCGCAACGTTTCCCGGGTGGAGTTTTTACTGGGATACCACAGATAGATGCGGATCTGGCGGGCCGTTTCGGCGCCGGACGGCAAACCACGGAATTGGGGATTGGAATGGAAAACCCGGGACTGGTCGGTTGCCGTCATCAGCTTGAAGCCGACCGGGTGCAGCCCGGGAGTCAGATCACCCCACAGGGGGGATTTTATCGTTTTCCCGGAAAGGTGAAAAATAATGATCAGGCATAGAAAGATCCATACGAGTATTTTTTTCATTGGTCTCTCCCTGGTTGTTGTTTTTTTAGTGCAGCTGGGAACAAAATATTTTCAGATATTTCATTCATAGCGCAGGCTGTCGACCGGGTTGGCGCGGGCGGCGCGGACGGCTTGAAAGCTGACCGTCAGCAGGGCGATGGCCAATCCCAGCAGTCCGGAGAATAGGAATATGGTGATGTTCATTGAAGTGCGGTACGCGAAATTCTGCAGCCAGTTCCGCATCAGGTAAAAGGCGACGGGCCAGGCGATGATGTTGGCCAGGATTACCAGCATGACGTAATCCCGGACCAGCATAAGGGCCATTTCATGAATGGTCGCCCCGAGAACCTTGCGGATGCCGATCTCCTTTGTTCTTTTCGCTGCTGAAAAAGAAGCCAGTCCGAAAAGGCCCAGGCAGCCGATGAAAACGGCCAGCGCTGCAAAGATGGCAAAGATGCGGCCGATTCTCATTTCGGATTCATACAGCAGATTGAGGCTTTCGTCCAGGAATGCATACTCAAAGGGTTCGCCGGGCAGCAGGCTTGTCCACTTGTTCTCCAATGTCTTGATGACCGCGGCGATATGGCCGGGTTTCAGGCGCATGACCAGGTTGCCCCGGCTTTGCCCGCGGCGCAACACCAGCGGCGCGATGGCTTCGCGCAGCGATTCAAAATGAAAATCCTCGACCACACCGATGATCGTGCAGGGAACCTGGACCATGGCCCCCGGCTTCTCCGCATCCATATCCATCATGATCAGCGTTTGTCCCAGGGGCTTTTCCAGGCCGAAATGGCGCACGGCGGCCTGATTGATGATCACCGCCTGACCATCGCCGCTGAGCTGGGCCGAGAAATTGCGCCCGGCGACGATCTTCATGCCCAGCGTGGCGATGTAATCTTCGTCGATCCGCCAGAATGAAATCGGGAAGGCCTGCCTGGGATTGGGATTGTCGCTGCGGGCGATCGGAGTCCTGGCACGAGCTGAGGGGACGGGGAGGAAGCTGGAGAGGGTGGCGCTGACCACCTGGGGAACCTTCACCATTTCCTGCTTCAATGTTTCGGCATGGTTCCCCAGAAGTTGGCTATGACGCAGGATCAATACCTGCTCCTTATCGAAGCCGAGTTTCTTGTTCTGGATGTAATGCAATTGCCGGAAAACGACGAGGGTGCCGATGATCATCACCGCCGAAACGGCGAACTGGAAAATGACCAGCCCGCGGCGCAGCCGGCCCTTTCCGGTCCCGCTCCAGGCATGGCCGCGCAGGATGGCTGCCGGCCGGAACGCCGAGAGCAGGAAAGCGGGATATGCCCCGGCCAATATCGTCACCAGCAGTGTCAGTGCCAAAGCGGCGGCAATGGCCGCAGGATTCGCCAGCGCCGAAAGCGCCAGTTCCTTGGCGGTCAAGCTGTTGAAAAGCGGCAGCACGATCGCCGTCAGCAGGCAGGCAATGGCCAGGGCCAGCAAGCACAAAACCAGTGATTCGGTCAGGAATTGCTTGATTAAGTCCAGGCGGAACGAGCCCAGGACCTTGCGCAGCCCTACTTCCCTGGCGCGGGACACGGAACGGGCGGTGGAAAGGTTGATGAAATTGATGATCGCGAGGATCAGGATAAAGAGGGAAACAGCCGAGAAAAGGTAGATATACTTGATATCCCCGTTGGGTTCGAATTCGCCGCCGTCATAATTGGAATGAAGGTGGATGACGGACAGCGGCTGCAGGGAATAATCCAGTTTCATTTTGGCCTTGACCATGAAATCTTCCAGAGAAATGCCCATGAATTGCTTGATCTCCGGAGCCAGGTGGGTCGCGAACAGCAGCGGCAATTTGGCTTCCAGGTCGGAGGCCGATGCGTCCGGTCGCAGCAGCAGGTAGGTCTGGAAATTGAAACTCATCCAGGCATTCATGGATGGATCGCTGGCCAGGTCCAGGGTGGAAAACGAGACGATCAGGTCGAAGTGAAAATGCGATGTTCGCGGAATATCGGCGAAAACGCCGCCGACCTGCCAATCATCCTTGTCATCGATGCGCAAGGTTCTGCCGACGGGATCGGCCGCGCCAAAATATTTTTCGGCCGTTGTCTGGCTGAGCACGACGGTCCGTGGCGCCGTCAGCACCGACTTGCGGTTGCCTTTGAGCAGCGGTACCGAAAACACGTCGAAAAAAGAAGGATCGCTGTAGATTATCTTTCCTTCCCGGAAGACGGTCGCACCAACCGTGACCTTGATACTGCCTTCTTCACGGAAGCGCACGGCATTTTCGACCTCCGGGAATTCATCGATCATGGTCCTCGCCGTCGGGGCGCCGGCGCCGACGATATTTACTTCTGTGCCCTCACGAACCATACGTGTAGCGATACGGAAAATGCGTTCGGACTTTTCATTAAAGCGGTCGTAACTCAATTCGTCCTGGATATAAAGGAAGGCCAGCAGGCAGGCGGCAATGCCGATGGCCAGGCCCGAAAGAGTGATCAGGGTGTAGCCCTTGGTGCGCGACAAGTTTCTGAAAGCCACCTTGAAATAATTTTTAAACATGCTTCACCTCATTTGATTTTAAGCTTTCGCTTATGGTCTCTGGTCTCCTCTATTCATAGCGCAGGCTGTCGACCGGGTTGGCGCGGGCGGTGCGGATGGCCTGGAAACTCACTGTCAATATGGCGATCAGCAAAGCCAGCAGGCTGGAAAGGAAGAACAATCCGATACCGATGCCGGTGCGATAGGCGAAGCCCTGCAGCCAGCGGCTCATGGCAAAATAAGCCAAGGGCCAGGCAATCAGGGCGGCAATAGTCACCCATTTGACGAATTCGTGCGAAAGTAAAACTATAATTTCCGAAACGGTCGCGCCCAGGACTTTGCGGATGCCGATCTCCTTGGTCCGTTTCTCGGCAATGAATGAGCTCAGCCCGAACAGGCCGAGACAGGCGATGACCAGGGCAATGGCGGTGAACAGGCCGAGAACGGCTTCCACTTTCCGTTCCGAGCTGTAGAACCCGTCGATGCGGTCGTCAAGGAACTCATATTTGAAAGGCATTTCAGCCAGCCTGGGTTCAAATTTCTTTGTGGTTGCCTCGAGAAACGCGATGGTTTCCTTGATGTTTGTCAGGTTGATCCGGGCACACATAAAGTAATGGAATCTGGGCGCCCGAATTATCATCGGTTCGATGGGCCGGTGCAGGGAACTCTGATGGAAATCCTTGACCACCCCGATCACGGTGTACGCGCTTCCTTCGATCGTGACCCTTTTCCCGATCGGTGAGGTAAATCCCATCCTGCGAACTGCTGTTTCGTTGAGGACTAGGGACTCGGTCGCATCGGAGGGGAACTTGCGGGAAAAAAATCTCCCTTCTGCCAGGCCGATGCGGAAGGTTTGCAGATAATCGGCGTCGACGGTGACGGGAAAGAACTGGGATTCATCACCCGGATTTTTCCCTTCCCAGGTAACGCCTGACATGCCGCGCTGTTCCATCTGGGGCGGATCGGACCGGGTGATGTCCAGTATATTGGGATTGGCCAGGAAGGCGCTGATTGTGCTCGGATTGTCTTCCAATGGCATGAAAAAAGTGACGACGTTGTGGGTATCCATCCCCAGGTTTTTATCGCGGATGAATTTCAACTGCCGGTTGACGACCGCCGACCCCATCACCAGGAAGAGGGTCAAAGCGAATTGGAAAACGACGAGGCACTTACGCATGGCGGCCTGGCCCCGGCCGCCCGAAACAGCCCCGCCTTTGAACACCCGGGCCGGCTGGAACGCCGACAAGAAGAACGACGGGTAGCTGCCGGATACAAGGCCCGTCAGCAGCGTGATGCACAAGAGGCCCAGGATAAGCAAGGGATCGAACAGGGAAGTGAAAGCAATCTTTTTCCCCACCAGTTCGTTAAAGAACGGCAGGCCTATAAAAACCAGGACCAGAGCAAGGAACAGGCCGAGAAAAGCCATTAGCACCGATTCGCCGAGGAACTGTCCCACGATCTCGGTCCGCCGGGCGCCGTTGACCTTGCGCAGGCCGACCTCCTTGGCCCGGTTGGCCGAGCGCGCGGTTGACAGGTTCATGAAATTGATCATGGCCAAAAGGAGGACGCCGATGGCGGCCAGAGTAAAAATGGTAAGGGTCGATTGGCTTCCCTGGGCGAAGTTGTCCATGTCCCATTCGAAATTCGACTTCAGATGAACATCCTTCAATGGCTGGAGAAGAATGCCGGCCTTCAAATTCGGAATGTTTTCATTCAGAATAGCGACGATTTTAGGCGCGGCCGCTTCAAAGATGCTTTGGGGAGCGAGTTGCACATAAGAATAAAAAAACAGTGATTTCCAATCGTTGTCCCCGACTTCCTTTCCGGGAGCGATGTCCTTGATCGGGACAATGCAATCGAACTGGATGTGGGAATTCTCCGGAATGTCCCGCATTACCCCCGTGACCTTGAAATCGCCCCAACCGCCGGGATAAGTCAGGATCTTACCCAGCGGTGCCTCATCTCCGAAAAGTATGCGGGCCGTACTCTTGGTAAGGACGATCGAATGGGGCCTCGCCAGGGCGGTTTTGGGATCGCCCTGAATGAATGGGAACGTAAACATCTCGAAAAAGGAGGGGTCTGCCGTTGCAAAGTTGCTGGCCAAGGTGATGCGCTTATTACCGTATTTGAGGCTCTGACTTTCAAAACCCTGATAGCGGCAGTAATTGATGATCTCGGGTACTTTTCCGCGAATCGCCGGACCGAGAGGATAAGGAGTCCGGGCGTCAAGCATCTTCTGACCGTTGTTAGATGTCTCTTTGATCACGCGATAGATTGCATCACGATTAACATGAAAACGGTCGAAACTCCTCTCATGGCTGATCCAGAGCATCATCAGGGCGCAGCAGGCGATGCCCACGGCCAAGCCGAAAATATTGAGAAAAGAATATCCTTTGTGGCGGACGATATTGCGCCAGGTGATTTTCAAATAGTTTTTAAACACAGGACACTTCCAGTAATCGCATAGCGCAGAGTGAAGAGGATATTATTTTTATGGCTCATATCAAATCCATTTGCTTTACGCCATACGCTTTGCGCTTAGCAACTTCTTTCTTTTCTCTATGCTCTATGCGCTTTGCGTTCTGCATCTTTACTCATATCTCAGGCTGTCGACCGGGTTGGCGCGGGCAGTTTTGATGGATTGATAGCTTACGGTGAGCAGGGCGATAGCCAGGGCGACAAGGCCGGAAAAGAAGAAAACGCCGAATCCGATCGTGGTGCGGAAGGCAAAGGTCTGCAGCCAGCGGTTCAGGAAATAGTAGGCCAGCGGCCAGGCGATGATATTGGCGGCCAGGACCCACTTGCTGAATTCGTTGGAAAGCAGCATCACGATCCGCCACGTTGAAGCTCCGAGCACCTTGCGGATCCCGACCTCCTTGGTCCGCTTTTCGGTCATGTAGGCCGCCAGCCCGAACAGCCCGAGGCAGGAGATCAGGATGGCCATCACGGCGAAGGAGGTGAGGATTTTTTCGAGACGCTCTTCATTTTGGTACAAGGCGGCGAAGGATTCGTCCAGAAAGAACGAGTCAAAGGCCGCCGTAGGGAACAGCTGCCGCCACTTTTCCTTCAGCTTGGCCATGATCTCCGCCACGCCGACGCCGGCGAAGCGCAGCGAGACCACCTGGAACGTATCCGCAGCATTGCTCAGGACCAGCGGCTCGATCTTCTGATGTAGCGAACGGGAATGGAAGTCTTTTACGATGCCTATGATCGTGGTCTTTATGGCGATGCGCTCGCCGTTTGCTCCCCGGCCCCGCCGCGAGATCGTCTTGCCTACGGGATCGTCCCAACCCAGGCGCGCTGCCGCGGTCTCGTTGATCAGAACGGCTTCGCCGGGATCGGATTTCATGGCCGTAGAGAAATTCCGGCCTCTGGCGATCTCTATGCCCAGCGTAGGCAGGAACCGGTCGTCGACCGCCATGGTCTGCATCATCAGCGCTTCCTTTTCGGTTCGGCCTTCGGGGATGAAATTGGTCATGCTGAAATTGAGGCCGGGCACGTCGGCGGACAGCGAGGCCCCGACGATGCCGGGAACGGAAGCGAGTTCATTCCTGACCGTCGGGGCTGAAGCATTCCCGTCCTGGGGAAGCGTGACCACGATCACCTGCTCCTTGTGGAATCCCAGCTTCTTGTTTTTCATGTAGTGCAGCTGCTTGAGAATGGTGAACGTGCCGATGATCAGGATGATGGATATGGCGAATTGGCACACCACCAGGACGCGGCGGAAAGCGGTGCTGGCGGCGCCGGCCTTGAGTTTACCCTTCAGGGTCTGGACGGGATGGAAAGAAGACAGATAGAGGGCCGGATAACTCCCGGCCAGGGTGCCGACCACGGCGGTGAACAGAGCCAGCCCCAGCAGGAAGACCGGCTGCAGGAAAATGGCGCGGCTGAATTCCTGGCCGCTGACGGCATTGAGCCACGGCAGGGCCAGGCTGCCGAACAGGCCGGCCAGGAGCACGGCCAGGAAAGTGACCAGGAAGGTTTCGGCGAAAAATTGCCGGACCAGCGAGCCGCGCGTGGCTCCCAGCGTTTTTTTCAATCCCACTTCCAGGGCGCGGTTGGCGTAGCGGGCGGTGCTGAGGTTGATGAAATTGATGCAGGCGATGAGGAGGATGAAAAGGGCGATCCCGGAAAAAAGGTACACGGTCAGGATATCGCCGGTGTTGGCGATATCGAATTCGAAGTTCGATTGCAGGTGGATCTCTTTCAGTGGCTGCAAATAGACTTGCGCACTGCCGCCGATCTTCTTCAGGTCATTGCCGAACTTTTCGTCGCTTAGGCGGTTGACCTTCTCCAAAAAAGAGTGGGTATCGGTCCCGGGCGCCAGCAGTACATAGGTGAAAGTGCTGATGCTGCCCCATCTTTCCGCTTCGCTCTTGTTCTCCGCAATCCAGGTGGAATAGGAGCAGAGAATTTGGGACGCCAGGTGAAAATTGCCGGGAATGTCGTTCATGACGCCGGTAACGGTATAGGAGCGGCCGTCGCTGAACTTCAGCATTTTGCCGATGGGCTGTTCCATTCCGAAGTACTTGCGGGCGATTTTTTCGCTAAGCACCACGGAATAGGGAGCCGCCAGCGCCGAACGCGGATCGCCCGCGAGCAGCGGCAGGGTGAAAATGGAAAAAAACGATGCATCGGCGTAGGCGATGCGCTGTTCGCGAAATTCCTTTGCGTCGTACTGGACGGTGGTGCTGCCTAGGGAGAGGATCCTGGCCGTCTGTTCCACTTCGGGAAAAGACCGGCTCAGCTCCGGCGCCAATGGGGCGCTGGTGATGGGTGCCGTCCGCGTCTGGCCGTTCATGGTGAATTGTTGGTAGACGCGATGGATGCGGTCCGCCTTTTCGTTGAAGAGGTCGAAACTCAACTCGTTTTGCACCCAAATGGCGATCAGCAGGCAGCAGGCGATTCCCACGGCCAGGCCGAAAATGTTGATGAAGGAATAACCCTTCTGGCGGGCGATGTTGCGCCAGGCGATTTTTAAATAGTTTTTGAACATGTTTTACCTCGATTATTCATATCTCAGGCTGTCCACCGGGTTGGCGCGGGCGGCGCGGGCGGCCTGGAGCCCGACGGTCAACAGGGTGAGCAGCAGGGCCAGCGTCGTGGAAACCAGGAAAATGTCGACCCCGATCGTGGTGCGGTAGGCGAAATTCTGCAGCCATTGCTTCATGGCCCAATAGGTCAACGGCCAGGCAAACACATTGGCCAGCGCCACCCAGAAGAGAAATTTCCGGGTCAGCAGCAGTGCGACGCCGCCGGAAGAAGCGCCGATGGCTTTGCGGATGCCGATCTCCTTGGTCCGCTGCTCGATGTGGAATGAGGCAAGGGCGAACAGCCCCAGGAAGGAGATCAACAGGCAGAGGCTTGAAAAAATGGTTGCCAGTTTTTCCTGTTTCTGATCCTGCTCGTAGTAGCGCGCCAGCCGCTGATCGAGGAATGAATAGGCGAAGGGAATGCCGGGGGCGAAGGCTGTCCATTTGGAGCGCAGCGCTTCCAGGGATTCCTGGATGCGGCCGCCGCGCAGGCGCACGTTGAGGTATTGCGGTGCCTCCCGCGGCTGAACGATAAACGTGGGCCGGACATCGCGGTGCAGCGAGCTGTAATGAAAATTGCGCGCCACGCCGACCACGGTCCCCATCCGGCAGCGCTTGCCGATGGCGTCATTCCAGCCCATGGCCTTGACCAGGTTTTCCGTGACGATGAACTCCATGGTGCCGTTCTGCATGTCCTGGGCGTTGGCCAATCTGGAAAAATTGCGGCCGGTCATAATGGCTATGCCCATGGTCGCGAAATAGTCCTTGTCGGCCTGCAGGGAAGCGAAGGCGTGTCCCTCCATCTCGCCGCTGTTGCTCTCCCAACCAAACGCATAGCCGGTGTAGCCGTTTCCCGGCACGGAGTCGGAAAACGAAGCTGCCGCAACGCCATGCAGGCGCAGGATTTCATTTTTATAGGCCTCGCTGCGTTTGCGTAAATCGGCACTCCCGATGTTAACCAGGACTACCGGGTCTTTGGTGAAACCCAGGTCCTTGCTTTTGATGAAGTCAAGCTGGCGGTTCATCAGCAGGGTCAGGGCGATGGCGCCGATGGCGATGATGAATTGCACCAGCAGCAGACCCTGGCGGATGAATTGTCCCGTGCGTTGGCCTCCCGACCGCGAAGTCAGCGTCTTAATCGGAGAAATGCGCGCCAGGTAGAATGCCGGATAGAGCCCGGCCAGCAAGCCGACCAGGAGCCAAACGGCCAGCAAGCCCAGTAGTAAAAACGGGTTTGCCAGTAGGTCCACCGCCAGTTTTTTTCCGATCACCTGGTTCAGTGGAGTCAGGGATAGAATGCCCTGGGCCAAAACGATTCCGGCCAGCAGGGCCAAAAAAACGAAAAACAGCGACTCGGTCAACAGATGGCGAAGTAGTTGCCCATGGTTCGAGCCGCAGACTTTTTTGACGCCGATCTCCTTGGCGCGTTTGCCGGCCCGGGAGGTGGTCAGATTGACGTAATTCACGCCGGCCAGAAATAAAATCAGCAGCACGATGGCGCAGAACCAGAGCAAAAAACGGGAATTCGCTTCGGCCTGCTGGATATTGATGATGGAGCGCAAGTGGATAGAGGTCAGGGGTTCGACCAGCGACCGGTAATGGATGCTATCGCTGGCTGCCTGGTATTTCTCGTAGAAAAGCCTGGCCTTGCGGTCGAAATCGGCGGCTGTGAATCCCGGGGCGAACAGAAAATAAAGCTCGTCGCCCATGCCCCCGGACAGTTTTGAAGGCTGGAAAAGCTCAGCCTGGTTGAGGCCCTTGAACTGGGTGGAGTAGGAGAGCAGGGCGGAAAACTGCAGCTGGTCGTTGTCGGGAGGATCGGCCACCATGGCGGTGACCTCGAACGGTCCCTGGTTTTCTATTTCCAACACTTCGCCGAGTGGATTTTTGGATCCGAAAATTTTCCCGGCCAGGGACCGGGTCAGCACCATGGTGTTATCCCGCTCCAAGGCGCCCCTTTGATTTCCATGTATAAACGTATGGCTGAAAACGCTGAAAATGCTGGGATCGGCCCAAAGGATATTTTCTTCACTGAAAGCGCGGTCCTTGTCCTTGACCAGTATTTCGCCCAGGTAGCCGATGCGGACGAACGATTCGATCTCGGGGATGAAATCCTTCAGCAGCGGCCCGGCACCCGGGTTGCAGCTGCTCTGGATACTGGTCACGCCCCCGATGGTCATCTCCACACCGTAATGGAAAATGCGCTCATGCTTGGCGTGGCTTCGATCAAAGCCCAGCTCACTTTGCACGAACAACAGGCCGATGATGCAGCAGGCGATGCCCAGACCCAGGCCGAAAATATTGATCAGCGAATGGAACTTGTCGCGTCGCAATCCTCTGAACGTTTGTTTGATCAAGTTTTTAATCATGGCTCACCTTATTATTTGACTGAAACGCGAATTAAAAGATGAAAACAAAAGCAGGGAAAAATTGATGTTTTCTTCCCCGCCTCGGTTTTCTTTATTCATTTCTCAGGCTGTTCACCGGGTTGGCGCGGGCGGCGCGGATGGATTGGAAACTGACTGTCAATATGGCGATCAGCAGGGTTAGCAGGCTCGAAAACAAAAACAAGCCGATGCCGATGCCTGTGCGGTAGGCAAAGCCCTGGAGCCATCGGTGCATGGCGAAATAAGCCAAAGGCCAGGCGATCAGGGCGGCGATCCCCACCCATTTGACGAATTCATGCGAGAGCAGAAGCGTGATTTCCGGGATACTCGCGCCCAGGACTTTGCGGATGCCGATTTCCTTGGTGCGTCGTTCGGCTAGGAACGAGGCCAGGGCCAGCAGGCCCAGGCAGGCGATAAAGATGGCCAGACCGGCAAAAACACTGAAGATCGTTGCCAATCGCTGTTCGGAGCGATACAATTCGGCAAAACTCTCATCCATAAAACTGTACTCAAATGGCTGCCCGGGGGCAAAACGCTGCCATTGATGTTTCAATTCGGCAAGTACAGCGGTTGTGTTCTGGGCCTGGATGCGGAAAGATATACGGCTGCGGTTTTCACCTATAGACATCACCAGCGGGCCGATGGGGCTGTGCAGGGATTCGAAATGAAAATCCTCAACCACGCCGACAACGGTCAGGTCGGTGTATGTGGTTTGACCGCTACTGCCGTCCTGAGGAAAGCTGATCTGCCGGCCCAGTGGTTCCGGCCATCCGAACTGGCGGGCCGCAGCTTGGTTGATGATCACGGTCGTGTTGTCGGCAGGGGCATCCTTGACGAAATCACGGCCAGCCGCGATCTTCATACCCATGGTCTTGATGTAGTCGGTATCGACTTTCCAATTCTGGGCCAGGACAACGCTGGCACTCTGGATGTTTTCTTTGGGGAATAGGCCGCTATCACTGCGGTCGGCTGGACGGACGGGGAGAAATCCCGATACCGTCCCGCTGATAACGGCGGGGTGTTTCAGCATCTCATTTTTAAAAGCGTTGCTCTGTTTTTCCAGCAAATAAGCGTTCTGTAATACCAGCACCTGGTCCTTGTTAAAGCCCAGTTTTTTATTCTGGATGAAATGGAGCTGACGGAATATCACCAAGGTGCTGATGATTAAAACCATGGAAATGGCGAATTGGAAGACCACCAAGGTGATACGCAGCCGGCCGGAGCGGATGCCGGAAGCCAGTTTGCCCTTCAGTACTTCCGCCGGCCGGGCCGCAGCCAGCCGCCAGGCCGGGTAGAGCCCGGCCAGCAATCCGACCAGCAAGGTCATCAGTGTCGCGGAGACGGCCAAAAAACCAATCCCGGCTCCCGTCAAACTGATCCTTTTGGTGGTGAGGTTGTTGAACCAGGGCAAGGCGATGTTGGTAAGCAGCAGTGCCAGGGCAATGGCCAAGCCGCTCAACAGCAGCGAGTCGGCAAGGAATTGGCGCACCAGTTGCCTACGCTCCGCCCCCAACACCTTGCGGATTCCCGCCTCTCTGGACCTGCTGGCCGAACGTGCCGTGGACAAGTTGATGAAATTAATGGTGGCGATGACCAGGATTAACAGGGCGATAGCGGAAAAAAGATAGATCATGCGGATATCGCCGTTGATCTCGATTTCGCTCAGCAATTGCGAACGTAAATGGATATCGCGCAACGGCTGCAGATAGTATTCCAGGCGGGTACCGGAGGCGAATACTTCCTCGATGGAGCTGCCGAGGATCTGTTGGATCCAGGGGCCGACATGCTTGCGGACGAAGCCCGGAAACTTGGCTCGCAGGGCTGCCGGGTTGCTGCCTGGGCGCAGCAGCAGGTAGGTGAAATAATTATTGTTGTCCCAGCGCACCTGGCGGCTCTGCTCAATGGATTCCAGCGAAGCGATCAGGTCGCAGTGAAAATGCGAGTTGGCCGGGATGTCGCGAAAAACACCGCTGACTAAATAATTTTCTTCATTGTCCAGACGCAGGGTCTGGCCGAGGGGGTTGACGGCGCCGAAATATTTGCCTGACGCAGTCTCGCTGAGCATGATCGTGCGCGGTGCGCTCAGCGCGGTCTGCGGATTGCCGTGTTGCAGCGGCAAGGTGAAGACCTGGAATATCGAGGCGTCGGCAAATATCAAGTGAGATTCGGTGTAACTCCGCTCGCCGTGCTGGACGATGAAGCTGCCCTGCTTATAGATGCGCGCTGCGCTTTCCACCTCTGGGAATTCCTGGCGGCAGGTCGCCGCCAGCGGCGGCGGCGTTGTACCGATGTTGCCCTCCTGGCCACCAAAGCGGATGTGGGCGGTTACGCGAAAGATACGGTCAAAATGCTGGTTGTAACGGTCGTAGCTCAGCTCGTCTTTGATGAACGACAGGATCAGCAGGCAGGCGGCCATGCCCACGGCCAGGCCTAAGATGTTGATAAAGGAATAACCCTTGTGACGGACAATATTCCGCCAGGCGACCTTCAGGTAGTTTTTGAACATACTTCACCTCGAATCATTCATTTCTCAGGCTGTTCACCGGGTTGGCGCGGGCGGCGCGGATCGATTGGTAGCTCACGGTCAGCATGGCGACGCATAACGCCAGCACTCCGGAGAACAGGAACAGTTCCAATCCCAGGGGGGCGCGATAGGCGAAATTGCGCAGCCAGCGGTTTATGGCAAAGTAGGCCAGGGGCCAGGCAATCAGGTTGGCCAGCAGCACCAGCTTGAGGAATTCGTTGGAGAGCAGGCGGCTGAGGTTCAGCACCGAGGCGCCGAGCACCTTGCGGATACCGATCTCCTTGGTGCGCTGCTGGGTGGCGAAGGTTGCCAGGCCGAGCAGTCCCAGGCAGGCGATGGCGATGGCCAGCAGGGAGAATGCTGTGAGCAGCCGGGCCGTATTCCGCTCGGAATTATAAATGGCGGCGAAACGTTCGTCGAAGAATTCGTATTCGAACGCCTGCCCTTTGGCGAGACGTTTCCAGGTGCTTTCGATGGTTTTGAGCAGGGCCGGAATAGCGACCGGGCGGAAGCGGACCGAGACTGTTTTACCGAAGCCTTCGGGCCCAAGCCAGTGGAAGACCAGCGGACGGATCTCTTCGTGCAGGGACTGAAAGTGGAAATTCTTCATCACGCCCAGGATGGTGATCTTGCTTTGCTTGCCTTGCTGGTTGATCATCTGGACGAGTTCCTTGCCAACCGGGTCGGTCAGGCCCATGACCTTCACCGCGGTCTCGTTGAGGACCACGCCCTGGAGGTCGCTCTGGCGGTCCTTTTCGAAGAAGCGGCCGGATGCCATCTGGATATCGTAGGTGCGCATAAAGCCTTCATCGGCATACATCGTCCAGAGGATATATTGGCCCACGCCGCTGACTCCGGGCACGGTATAGACATTGTCACCGAAGGTCAAATCGCCCATTAGGTTTTGCGCCGTGCTGACGGCCATGACATCGGGATTGGCGAGCAGTTCCTGTTTGAAGGCCTGAACCTGCTTACCCAGGTCATCGGTCTTTTTGACGACCAGCACCTGTTCCTTGCTGAAACCCAGCTTTTTGTTTTGCATGTAATGCAATTGGCGGTTGATGACCAGGGTGCCGATGATCAGTGCGATCGACAGGGTGAACTGGAAGACTACCAGCAGGCTGCGCACGAATGATTTTCCCTTGATCCCCCCCAGCTGCCCTTTCAGAACCTGCGCCGGCCGGAACGAGGAAAGATAAAATGCCGGGTAGGCACCGGCCACCAGGCCGCTCAGGATAAGCAACGCCAGCAGGATCGGCAGCAGCCAGGGATTGCCCTGCACCATGATCTCGGCATTGGCGCCGGCCAGTCGGTTAAAGAACGGACGGAGCAGGATAGCCAGGACCAAAGCCAGGACGATGGCCAGGAAGCTGGTCAGGGAGGATTCGAAGAGGAATTGCCTGATCAACTGGCCGCGGCCCGAGCCGATGGCTTTGCGGATGCCGATCTCGCGGGCCCGGGTGGCGGCGCGGGCCGTAGTCAGGTTGATGAAATTGACGCAAGCCAGCAGAAATACGCCGAAAGCGACCAGGGAAAAAAGATACACGGTTGAAATGTCGCCGTTGGCTTCGATTTCATACTCGAAATGCGAACGCAAGTGGATATCGGTAAGCGCCTGCAGGAAATAGCTGTATTTGGCACCGCTCTTCAGTAGTTGGTCCCAACTGACGCCGAACATCATCTGAAATTGCGGGCCGGCATGGAGGCGAACGAGTTCCTGGAGTTTTTCCTCAACGGCCTTTGCCGAGGCGCCCGGGCGCAGCACCAGATAAGTGTAGAAATTGTTGCCGATCCAGGACGTGCTGCGGCTGTTTTCAAACACGGCCAGCGAGCCGAGAAAGTCGTAATGGAAATGGGATTGGCGCGGCACATCGGAGACAACTCCGGTGACCACGAGGTCGCGGCGGTTGTCGGTATTAATGGTCTTGCCGATGGGGTCCTCGGAACCAAAATATTTTTTGGCCATGGAGCGGGTCAACACTACGCTGTTCACTTGGCTCAGGGCTGTGCGTGGATCGCCCTTGATGAATGGCGCGCTGAAAACATCGAAAAAAGTAGGGTCGGCCCAGAAAAAGCGCTCTTCGCTGAAAACCTTGTCTTTGTAGCGCACAACCGGGGCGCCGCGGCTGCCGCCGGTGAAACGGGCGATGGCCTCCACTTCCGGGATCTCCCGCTTCATGGCTTCGGCCAGGGGCGCACACGATACCGGGCCTATGAAGGTCTTGCTGTTCAAGGAACCGATTATGCCGATGCGGTAAATATGGTCGGCTTTAGCATAATGGCGGTCGAAACCCAGCTGGTCGATGGTGAAGAGGGTGATCAGGATGCAGCAGGCGAGCCCGGCCGCGAAGCCGAAAATGGTAATGAACGACAAGCCCTTATGCAGGCGCATATTGCGCAAAGCTGCTTTAAAATAGTTTTTAATCATCGCTTACCTCGAAATCCTAATCAAAGCACAAAAAAAATAAAGGATACCGTCAGTATGAAGAAAAAAACATGGGAAATCAGTAGTCTGGTTTTACTCCGTTTCAGGCGGAATTGGATGTCGTTTTCCAAGGCAGCGAGATCAAGGACGGATTTTTTTAAAATGTGTTGGTTCATGTCATTCTCCTGAATTTAATCGTGTGCCGGTTTCCAGCCGCCTTTTTTCGCTCAAACATGGAATTTCTGATTGAAATTCTCGGTGACGATATGGCCGTCGAACAGGTGCACCACGCGCTGGGCGAATTCCGAATAAGCCGGCGAGTGGGTGACCATAACGATGGTTGTTCCGTCGCCGTGCAGCTGCGAAAGCAGGTTCATGACTTCGTCACCGTTGGCCGAATCGAGGTTGCCGGTCGGTTCATCGGCCAGGATCAACTTCGGCCGGGCTACCAGGGCCCTGGCCACGGCGACACGCTGCTGCTGGCCGCCGGACAACTGCTGGGGAAAGTGGTTCTTGCGCGGGATCAGCTGCATGCGCTCCATGACCTCAAGCACCTTTTTTTTCCGTTCACTGCTGCCGACTTTCAGGTAGAGCAATGGCAGCTCGATGTTCTCAAAAACGGTCAATTCATCGATGAGGTTGAAACTCTGGAAAACGAAGCCGATATTGGCCTTGCGCAGATGGGCACGCTGCCGCTCCGAGTACTTGGAAACCTCGTGGCCCACGAAGTGATATTCTCCTTCGCTGGGATTGTCCAGTAGCCCCAGAATGTTGAGCAAGGTCGATTTCCCGCAGCCCGAGGGTCCCATGATGGCTACGAACTCACCTTCCTTGACCGTCAGGTTGATCTGGTTCAGTGCCGATGTCTCGACCTCTTCCGTGGTGTAGATTTTTTTTAAGTTCTTGGTTTGGATCATTTTTAATCTCCTATTTTTTATTGTTCATGGTCTATTCCAAGACCAGCCGTTCGTTATCGCCGAAGTTGTCGTAGCTGGAGGTAATCACCCGGTCGCCGGACTTCAACCCGCTCAGTACTTCGAAGGCGTCGGGATTTTGCCGCCCCAGGCGGACGTCTCTCTTAACCGCGGTCTTGCCATCCGCTTCGAGTATAAAAACCCAGTTGCCGCCGGTTTTTTGGAAAAAGCCGCCGCGGGGCAACAGCAGGGCTTCGGCGACATCGCTCAGTTCCAGGCGGATGTGCAGGGTCTGGCCGCGGCGGATCCCCGGTGCCTGGCGGCCGGGAAATTCGAAATCAACCACAAACTTGCCGTCCTGGACCTCCGGATAGACGCGGCTGACCACCATGCGGTAGGTGTTGCCTGAAAGCTCGAACTGTCCGGGTTTGCCCTTCTGGATGCGATCGATGTAAAATTCATCGATCGAAGCCCGTGCCTTGTAGCCTTCGGGGGCGTCGATCTGTCCCAGCCGTTCGCCCGGTGATTTGGATTGCCCGGGTTCCGCCTGCAAAGAGGTCAGGATACCGGTGATCGGGGCGCGCAGGGTCAGGTTGTCCAGTTTGCCCTTGGCCACATTCAGGTTATCCTCCATGCGCTTGACCGCGTCTCCCAGCTGCACGATCTGCTGCTGGCGAAAGTCCAGTTCTTTTTCCTGCGATTCGGCCGCCAGCCGGCGCTTGTTTTTGACCATTTCGTATTCGTCGCGCGTGTCTTCAAAATCGTGGCGGGAGACAAGCTTTTCATCATACAGTGACTGGTAGCTTTCAAATTTTCGCTTTTGTTTCTCTACTTGAAAATTAAAATCGGCCAGGTCCCGCTCCAGCACCAGGCGGCTTTGCTCGAAGAGCAGGCGCGTGTTGCGCAGGTTGTTGATCTGCTGGAAAAGCTCAGCCTCACGGTACATGATGTCCATCAGCAGCGAGGTATTGGAAAGCTTGAGTATTTTATCTCCCTTTTTTACCGCAGAACCGGCCTCGATGTAAATCGTTTCCACCAGTCCGCCTTCCTCGACGTCCAAGAATATTGTTTGCACGGGCAGCACTTCGCCCATGACCGGAATGAATTCTTGAAAAAGGCCGCGCTGAACATTGGAAACCGTCAGTTTATCGCTCTCGACGTTGAGGGTGGAGCGATGACTCTGAAAGATCAGCAAGTTGAGAATGAGTAGAATGAACGCTCCGGCGGCCACGTAGGTGATGATCCGCCGTGCCGGCCATTTCTTCTTTTTAATGATTTGATCCATGCTCATGGTTTACCTCAGGTTATCCGGATGCAACTATTGTGCCAAGTTTATGGAAACAAGCGACGCAAAGCCGGAAAGCGAGTCAGGGCTTGATAAAGACCATCTCGACCTTGCTGTTTCCAGTTATTTTCTATAGAAAAGAGATCGTGCGCTGTCCGCTGGCGAAACAACCGCTGTTCATTTTCGGACATAGGGACAAGATGAGTTTTCGGGAGGACGATCATTTCTTGCTTCAGGGGGATTTTTTGGAGTAACGGCGCTCGCCTTGAGTCATGAGAACCATGCTGTTTTTTATTCATAGCGCAGGCTTTCAATCGGATTGGCGAGTGCCGCTTTCATGGCTTGAAAACTCACTGTCAGCAAGGCAATCAGTAGTGCAAAAAAACCTGACAGCAGAAACGGCCATATCGTCAGTTCTATCCTGTAGGCAAAATTTTGCAGCCATTTATTCATAGCATAGAAGGCCACGGGCCAGGCGATGATATTGGCAATAAGCACCCATCTGCTAAAATCTTTTGCAAACAATACCAATATTTGCCAGATGGATGCCCCAAGCACTTTTCGAACGCCGATCTCCTTTGTCCGGCTTTTCATCATAATCAGTCCCAGGCCGAAAAGCCCCATGCTGGCAATAAGAATTGCCAGTGCCGCAAAATAACCCATCAATTGGAAAGTATTTTTATCCTTTTGATAGAGAGATTCAAGCTGACTATCCAAAAAATGAAATTCAAACACCCCATCCGCATAAAAATTATTGCAGATCGCTGCAAGTTTGTTGATGGTGTTTTTGGCATTTGCGGAATTCACTTTGATCATGAGCTGGTAACACTGGTTATAATCGATAACAAACACGGTGGGACGAATTTTTTCATAAAGCGCTTCAAAGTGAAAATCATCAACAACGCCGATGACTTTTCTTTTCGATTTGGGCCAACTGCAATTCATAGATTGCCCGAGCGGATTTCCCTGTATCTCTAATGTTTTCACGGCAGTTTTATTCAAAATAATCGCATCATCGACATCGGTTTTAAATTTACTTGAGAAAAGACGGCCTTGTGAAGCGGTTATGCCCAATGTCTCAAAATAATCGTAATGCACGTGAACAAACGGCAATGTGATCGGTTTGGTTTGTCCGGCAGGCAACAATGTTCCAAAGTTATTAAGCGAATCAGAAGGAACGCGTGAGGCCATGGAGACACTTTTGACTACCTCCTCCTTAAGGAGCGCCTGCTTCATGGCATTATATTTCACAATATCATCATCAGGATGATTAACTTCTGCCAATAGTGTATATTCCTTGTCAAAGCCCAATTTATTATTTTGCAGGAAATGGATTTGACTCATCATGAAAAGGGCGCTGCAAATAAGAATAATGACGATGGTGAATTGAGCTCCGACAAGCAATTTTCTGAAATTAAATTTGCCTTTACCTGTGGTCGCGCCTGCTTTCAGCGTTTTTGCCGGCTGAAATTTGGCAAGGAAAAAAGCCGGATAAGCGCCTGCCAGAAAACCGGTGACGATGACCATGGCAAGAATTTCCAGAATTGTACTCCATTGCATCAACGCGGCAAATGTCAGTTCTTTTCCTGAAAGTGTATTAAAAACAGACAAACACATAGAAACAAGAATAAATGCCATGGCCAAGGCTATGAACAGTACGACGAATGATTCGCCGATAAATTGCCGGGCAAGGTCCTGGCGTGACGCGCCTGCTACTTTTCTGATAGCGATCTCTTTTGCCCGTGTCGTGGCATTGGCGGTTAATAGATTGATATAGTTGAAGCAGCCAATGAGTAAAATGAGAACACCAATCGCTGAAAAAATCAGCACATAGGTGATACTGTTTTGCGGTTGAATGTCACCTAAAAAATGAGAGGAGTAGAGGTGAATATCTTTCAGGTTTTGTATTGTAAATTTATCGACAGGACTATGCGGTTCGTGATTTCTGTGTTTGTATATCAGTTCGCTGCATTTTTTTTCAAAGGCCGGTTGGGAAAATCGGTCTTGCATGAGGAAATAGACCAGGAAATTCTGCCATCCCCAGTTGTTCATCGATTCTTTTCCGAACAGTGTTTCGGCGTCGGTCAGACTGACAACCATTTCATAACGGAAATGGGAGTTTTGCGGCATGTTTTCCATTACTCCGGTAATGGTGACGTCCAACTCATTATCCAGTTTGACGACCTGACCAATTGGATTTTCATTGCCGAAATACTTGCCGGCGATATTTTCAGAGATGACCATGGTGGATGGCTGTTGCAAAGCTGTTTCAGGATCGCCCTGCTTGAATTTAAAAGAGAAGATGCGAAACAGGCTGGCGTCAGCACAGGCGAATGCCTGTTCTTTTTCTAAATATCTTTTATCTTTATACTGAACAATAGTTTTTCCTCTGACAAGAATTCGCGCATAATCTTTGATTTCCGGAAAATTATCGGCCAGCAACTTTGCCGCTTGCGGCGCCTGATAGGGATGCTGGGGTTGGCACAAGCGGTAAATATGATCCGCGTTTTTATTAAAGCGGTCATAGCTCAATTCATTTTTGACATACAATAAAAGCAAAATACAAACCGCCATGCCGATCGCCAGGCCGAATATGCTGATGAATGCATACGATTTGTTCTTGATAAGATTCCGGAAAGCAGTTTTAAAATAGTTTTTGAACATTTTTATTGCCTCTATGATTCTTGTTTTTTCCTTGTCTCAAATTAGTTAGACGCGCCCGGATCCTTTTCAGTTGACATCAATTTTCGCTATCACTCATATTTCAGGCTGTCAACCGGATTGGCCATTGCCGCTTTTATTGCCTGAAAACTTACCGTAAGCAACGCGATGATAAGCACTAAAAAACCAGCAAGTAAAAAAAGCCAAATTGTTAAATCAATTCGATAAACAAAATTCAGCAGCCATTTATTCATGGCATACCAGGCTGATTTTCTTGTTTTTTGCTTCGCACAAAACTATTGATAAAGAGCGCACGCGAGTTGTCCGCTGGCAGAACAAACACTGTCCGTTTCCGGACAGTGGGCCGGGGAAGTGCTCGGCCGCGGGCGGCCGGTTTTCCTTGCTGGATGGGTTTTTTTTGGCACTATGCTATAATGGCAAGGAAATTGCTGAAAACTTTTTATGAAATGGACAACGATGAAAAAGAATTTTGGAAAACTATTGATCGTGGATGATGACGCCGACGTCTTGCAGGCGGCCACACTCTTTCTCAAACAGCACGTGGAATCAGTGCATGCTGAAAAAAACCCGGCCATGATCCCGCAGTTGCTGGACAAAGAAACATTTGATGTCATCCTGCTGGACATGAATTTTGAACGCGATGTCAGCAGCGGCCAGGAAGGTTTTTTCTGGTTGGAAAAAATTCTGTCCATTGATCCCCAGGCTGTGGTGATTTTAATCACGGCCTATGGTGATGTCAGCTTGGCCGTTCGCGCCATCAAAGAAGGGGCCAGTGATTTTGTCCTCAAACCGTGGCAGAATGAAAAATTGCTGGCCACGGTTTCTGCCGCCATGAACCTGCGTGCATCCCGGTTTGAAGCGGAAAATTTGCGCCGTCGCCAGCAGCAGCTCAGCGCCGACCTGGACCAGCCTTTTCATGATTTTGTCGGCACTTCCGCCGGAATGCAAAAGGTATTCCAAACGATCACCAAAGTGGCGGCTACCGATGCCAATGTGTTGATCATCGGTGAAAACGGCACCGGCAAGGAACTGGTTGCCCGGGCCTTGCACCGGCACTCGGAGCGGGCCGGGGAAATTTTCATGGCCGTCGATATGGGCGGTATCAGCGAAACGCTATTCGAAAGCGAACTTTTTGGCCATGTCAAGGGTTCTTTTACCGACGCCCGCAACGACCGGATTGGGCGCATCGAATTGGCTTCGGGCGGGACGCTTTTTTTGGATGAAGTAGGCAACCTGCCCCTGGGCTTGCAGGCTAAACTGCTGCGCGTATTGGAAACCCGGCAAATTACCCGCTTGGGCTCGAATACCGCAATCCATGTCGATATCCGTTTGATCTGCGCTACCAACATGCCCATTGCTGAATTGGTCAACCGCAAGCAATTCCGCCAGGACCTGCTGTACCGCATTAATACGGTTGAGATTCATCTGCCGCCGCTGCGCGAACGTAACGATGACTTGAAGCCGCTGGCCGAACATTTTACCGGACAGGTCTGCCGCAAGTACCAGAAAGCGTCGAAAAGTATCAGCGATGCCGCATTGAAAAAATTGGCCACTTACCACTGGCCTGGGAATGTCCGTGAGCTCAAGCATGCTCTGGAGCGGGCCGTGATTTTGAGCGACGCTCCCGTGCTTCAACCCGGTGATTTTTCATTTTCGCAAACTGCGGAAAGCACCGAGGACGTGGCTTTGAAGGATTTAAACCTTGAACTGGCCGAGGAAGCCATTATTCGCCGGGCCTTGAGCAAGTCCCAGGGGAATATCAGCCAGGCGGCAAAGGAGTTGGGCTTGACCCGCGCCGCATTGTACCGGCGCTTGGAAAAATATGGATTGTGATTCCGAACGGTGCTTTAGCCGACTATGAAAATCAGCCGCAGCTTCCGCTTTCAGGTCGGCTGGCGGGTAGCTTTACTCGTTGGGGCGGCGGGATTTTTCTTTTATCTGCTGCGAGGTTCAAAACCGGGACTCCCGGCACTGTTGGCGGCAATGGTTTTTGTGTATTCGCTATTTTCGCTCTTTCAGTATATTGACCGTTCCAATCGCGGTTTGGCCAGGTTCCTGCAGGCGGTGCGCTATCATGATTTTTCGCTTTCACCGGGAATTGAAGGGTTGGGCGGATCGTTTGCCGATTTGAACGCCGTTTTCCGTGAAATCAGCGGTCAATTCCAACATGCACGCTCCGAGAAAGAAGAACAGTATCGGTACCTGCTGACCGTGGTCCAGCATATCGGGGTCGGCCTGCTCTCGCTGCGCGATGATGGCTCGGTCGATCTGCTGAATAATGTGGCTAAACGCCTGCTCCGTGTTTCCCATTTGCGTCATATCCGTGATTTGCCGCCTTTGTTCCAGCCTCTGACCGCTGAAATCCAACGCTTGCGTCCTGGAGAAAAAACCCTCCTGAAACTGGAGCAATCCGACGAGATCCTGCAGTTGGCATTGTATTCCACCGAATTTAAGTTGCATAATCGGCTTTACAAGCTGGTTTCGCTTCAAAACATTCAGGTTGAATTGGAAGAAAAGGAAGCGGAAGCCTGGCAGAGCCTGACCCGGGTGCTGACCCATGAGATCATGAATTCGCTGACCCCCATCTCTTCTCTGGCCGCCACAGCTTCTTCCATGTTGCAAGTTTCTCAAAGTGAAAATAACAGCGTCGACTCAACCTGCAACCAGGATGTGGCCGAGGCCTTGCAGACAATCGACCGCCGCAGCCAGGGGTTGATGCGTTTTGTTCATGCCTACCGTAGTGTCGCATTGATTCCCAAGCCGCAATTTGAAATATTTCCAATCAGCGAGATGTTTCAGCGGGTGGAGAAACTGATGCAAGCGAAACTGTCACGTCAGGGCATCGTCTTCAAGGCCAGCGTGGAACCGGACTCTCTGGAAATGACCGCCGATCCCGATCTCACCGAGCAGGTGTTGATCAATTTGCTGCTCAATGCCATAGAAGCACTGGGCGGCTGCGAAAATCCGAGTATTCATCTCTCTTCCTGGATGAATGAACGCGGACGCGTAGTTATCGAGGTCCGCGACAACGGGCCGGGAATCACCTCCGAGGCCAAGGAAAAAGTTTTCATCCCCTTCTTTTCCACTAAAAAAGAAGGCTCCGGCATCGGCTTGAGCTTTTCGCGGCAGGTCATGCGCCTGCATCGAGGCATTATTGCGGTCCAATCCCAACCCGGATCAGGAACGGTTTTCACGCTGCGATTTTAGCTTTTCGGTTCTGGAAAAACAGCGGCCGCTGTGATGATTCGTCGGAAAAATCCGATAAAAAGGCGAGTTTCAATGATGGTCGTGGCTGCTGCGCCCCGGCTGTTTCTTCCGGTAAAGATCCTGGTCGGCACGAGCGATGAACTGGTTGGATTCGATACCGGGGGCGGGGATTGTCGTGGCCACGCCCAGGCTGACCGTAACTACGGCCGCGATTGGCGAGGCGGGATGGGGGATGGCCAGTGCGGCAATGGCCGATTCGATGCTATCGGCGATAGCCAGCGCTCCTTCATTTTCCGTTGCCGGCAGCAGCAGGAAGAATTCGTCGCCGCCGGTGCGGGCGGCCAGGTCGGCCGGTCGCTTGACCTGGGCGCTGATGGCTTGGGCGATTTTCCTCAGGCAATCGTCGCCTTCGAGATGGCCGAGTGAGTCATTGTATGGCTTGAAAAAATCGATGTCGGCGGCGATCAGCGACAGCG
This sequence comes from Candidatus Aminicenantota bacterium, assembly GCA_963770755.1. Classification (GTDB taxonomy): domain Bacteria; phylum Acidobacteriota; class Aminicenantia; order UBA2199; family UBA2199; genus UBA2199. The sequence goes on from CAVYQZ010000006.1 coordinate 557,294, forward strand.
GTTTTTTTTCACGTCCGGCTATGGCCCATTCTTTTTGAAATATCTCGTAAAAGGTGCGGTGGTTGGCCAGGTCGGTAAGCCCGTCGTAGCGGGCCAGTCGCTGCAATTGCACGGTGCGTTCAGCTACCAGATTCTCCAGCTTGCGTTCGCGTACTTTGGCACGGTGCAGGACCAGGAGAAAAAAACCGCCTATAAACAACAGGGTCGCCAAGACCACCAGCCATTTAAAAAAGGTTGTCTGGGTGAAATATGGTTTTAATATGAAACTAACGGACGCACCGCTGCGGTTCCACACACCGTCGCCGTTGCCGGCAATAACCCGGAAGATGTATGAACCGGGCGGCAGGTTGGTATAAAATGCGGAGCGGCGGTTGCCGGCCTGGATCCAATCCGCCTCGAATCCCTCGAGGCGGTAGGCGAAGCGTATTTTGTCGACCAGTAAAAAACTGATCGCTGTATAATCGATTTCGATATTGCCCTTTCCGGGCGGAGCGGTCACCGTTCCTGAAGCCGGCATGAGGCGGTCATTGATGATGACCTTTTCAATGACCAGCGAAGGTTCGACTTGATTGATGCGCTGGCGGTCCGGTTCGAACATGGAGAGGCCGCGGATGGTTGGAAACCAGATCCGGCCCCGACGGTCGATGCATCCGGCGGGCTGGGCCGGTCCGCTGCTCTCGGTCACCTTGATGCCTTCAGCTTTGCCGAAAGAAATGCATGGAATGCGCGACAATGTTCCGGCCGCAAATGCGATTAATTCCTTTTTTAAGACATTGTAGATTCCCTTGTTGCAATTCATCCACAAGCGGCCGCGATTGTCTTCCAGGATTTGGAAGGCCTGGTCGCTGTAAAGGCCGTCGCGGCTTGAAAAACGGACAATCTGTTCATCATGAATCCAAATCAGGCCGGCATGGTCGGTGCCGACCCAGATATCACCATCCCGGTCAGTATGGATCACCCATATGGGTTGTTCGGCAATGTAATCGGTGGTGGCCAGTCTGCGGAAACGTCCTTCTTCCAGCACGGCCAGCCCGCCGTTGTAGGCCCCCACCCAAATGCGATTTTTTCTGTCCTCGCCCAGGGCGTAAATATAGTTGCTGGGCAGGCCATGCGCGGTAGTGAAATTTTTAATCCTGCCTTTTTCAAGACAATCGAGCCCACCGCCGTTGGTACCCACCCATATCCGGTCGCGGCTGTCACAATGAATTGCACGAATGATATCGCTGGATACTCCGGTGACGCGACTAAAGGACTCGTTTTTTTTCCCGGCCGCCATGCGAGACAGTCCGCCGCCATAGGTTCCCACCCAGAGTGAATCGTCACGGCTCTGGGCGATGGACCAGACGTGGTCGCTGAGCAGACCATGTTCCCGCGAGTATATTTTCCAATTCCCATTTTTGAACCTGACCAGGCCGCCGCCCACGGTGCCGATCCAGATGCTGCCCTGACGGTCTTCAAATACCGCTCGCACCGGGTCTACGGGTAGGCCGTTGCGCATGCCGTAGAGAATGAATTTTTCATCTTTCAGCTGGATGAGACCGTCACGGGTGCCGACCCAGATGCTGCCTTCGCGGTCTTCCAGTATGACCCGGGCCGACATCACTCCGGCCAGGCGTTGACCCATCACCGAGACCTGGCCGTCCTTCAAACAGTTGAGCGGCTCCTGGTTGGTGCCGATCCAAAGCACGCCGTGGCGGTCCCGGTACACAGTCCGGATATCGTCCGATGAAAGCCCTTTTTGCCGGCGTTCGAAAAAACCGGCGCGGAAACTGAGCAGTCCGCCGCCGCTGGTGCCGATCCACAAGGTTCCCTGTGCATCGAGGTGCAGGGCACGGATGTCATTGTGAAGCAAACCGCTGCTTTCATTAAACAAGCGAAATTTCCCGCTTTGGAAATGGTTGAGCCCCTGGCCGGTACCGATCCAGATTCCATTGGCACCGTCGTCCGCCAGTGAGGTGATATAGTCGGCCGACAATCCGTCTGCGCGGGTGAAAGCTTGAAAACGGTTGCCGGCCCAGCGGTACAATCCGCCGGTGGTGCCGATCCAGAGAGTTCCTGAACGGTCCAGGAGAAGACAGAGGATGAAATGACTGCGCAATCCCTGGCGACTGTCGAAACGCTCGAAACGACCCCTTTGGTAACGCAGCAATCCGGACGTGGTTCCCACCCATAGGCCGCCCTCGCGGTCCTCGGCCAAAGCCTTGATGCCGTTGCTCTCCATTTCCGGGGTGTTGCTTCTATCAAAAACCGTGAAGTTCAGTCCATCGAAACGGGCTAGTCCCCCATATGTTCCCAGCCAGAGATAACCGTCGCGGGTTTGTACCATGGCCAGAACCGAGCTTTGCGGCAATCCATTTTCAGTGGAATAGTGCTCGACAGCGTATTCGTCCAACCCCAGATTCGGGTCGAGTGCCAATAGAGAAATTTGGCTGACAGCCACAAGCCATGCCAACAAAGCCAGTTGAAATAATCGTCTTTTTGCCATGAATGTTTATTGTTCAATACTGATTTATAACTTAAAATTGTAAATTTATCAAATGTGGGCCAAAAGCAAACACCGCATTCAGTCCGGGTCCATTTAAATCTCCGCTGCGGGTCTGCTTTTCTTGGGAAAAATGAAAGTAGTGATAATGGCCACAGCAGCGGCCACGAAAAAAGTGAGCAGCCGCGAGGTAATTTTGGCGTTCATGCCCGTGACGCTCCACAGGACCGTGAACAGGAGGCCGCTGATGATGGTGGCGATTACGGCCCGGCCGTGGTAGCGCTTCCAAAACAGGGAGAAAAGAATAACGATGGAAAACGTGCCGCCGATACCGGCCCAGACATAGCCCACTATGGTGAAGATGAGCCGGGTGGGGAAGAGGTAGGCTAATGCCAGGGCCACGACAGCTAGCATGGCAGTAATGAGCCGCGAACGCCTGAGGCAGTCAGCCGGGTCGTCTTTTTTCGATAACGGCTTGATCAGGTTTTCCGAGAGTTCCGATGCTGACAGGACCAGCAACGAGTCGGCGGTGGAGATCATGGCGGCAATGGCACCGCTGATCAGGACAGCGGCGAGTGCAGGAGGGAAAAGCTTCAGCAGGACGGCGGGTAGTACATGCTCCTGGTCCGGCAGGCCGCCCGGACCGAAGATGGCAATGCCGATCCAGCCGACAGCCAGTGCGCCGATATAAGCCACCAGTGTCCAGGCGATGCCGATGTTCCGCGCTTTCTTGGCCTGGGCTGCATCCTTGATGGCCATGAAGCGCATGCTGAGTTGCGGTTGGCCGCCCAGGTAGCCGAAGAACCAGGAAAAGGCGGCCATGATCATCACTCCGGCGGCAAACCCCGAAGCGGCACCGGTGAGGGACAGGTAGCGCGGCCCGGCGTTGGCCAAGGCCTGGGGAATGGAATGGGCGAACATGCCGGGAGCCTTGGCAATAAACAGGATGCCAACGATCGGAGTGATGACCAGTGTGACGATCATCAAAATGGCCTGGATGCAGTCTGTATAGACGACACTGCGGAACCCGCCGTAGATGGCATAGGGGATGATGACCAGCGCTGTGACCAGCATGCCCCATTTTTCCGGGATCTCGAAGAGGGTGAACAGGGTTTTGCCACCACCCAGGAATTGGGCGCCGACATAAAAGAAAAAGAAAAAAACGATCGTCAGGCTGCTGGTGACACGGATCCACTTACCGAGCTCACCGTGCTTTTTGGCAATGTATTCGCTGAAGGTGTTTACCTGGTATTTTTCAGCTTCATCGCGCAGGCGCCAGGCCAACCCGGCCCAAGCGGTGATGATGCCGGCCACGCAGCCGAGGGCGGTCCAGATTTCGGTCAGGCCGGTGGCATAGGCCATGCCGGGGAGTCCCAGCAGGGCCCAGGAGGATTCGCCGGTGGCCCTTTCGGACAGGGCGGCCGCCCAACCGGGCAAACTGCGGCCGGCAATGGCGTAGTCGCAGTTGTTTTTCACTTTGCGTCCCTGATACAGACCCCATAAGATCAAGAAAATAAAATAGCCGCAAACGGCTAGTAACATCTGCATCTGATTGGCCATGGTTCACCTCTAAGGTGCGATTATAGAAAAATTATCCTTTTATTTCAACATTTGTTTTTGCGTTCAATAGTTCAGAAAATGAATGATATTGACTGCTTTGACGGCGCGGTCGGAAAAGAAATCCGGGGCCGGGAAAATGGCAAAACGGCCGCCTTCGCTTCCATCGCCGCGGTCGATCAGCAGGAATTCGGTCTGGTCGTTGCGGTTGAACAGTTCGCTGCAACTCATGGCGATGCGATAACCGTCGATGGATGCCGCCACCAGGTAGCCCCGGCGCAGTGTTTCGCTATCCAGAGTAAAAAAGTCCTTCAACGCATCCTTGAGCGGGCGGCCGTTGAAATACTGGATGCCGTGGAAACCTTTGCCGCGTCCGTAGAATACGGCGGGGAATACTCGGGATTCACCACCCGGGTGCGCCGAATCGAAGGCGACGGCCTGGCTGTTTAACCGGACCACTTGGAAGTTCGGGGCAAAAAGAGGTTTCTGCCCTTTTTTGCCGGGAAAACTGCGTGGCGCCGAAAAAACGGTAATGCGAATCGGTGCCTCGATGTTGCGCTCGCTGATCAGGTCGTTGCCGCAGACCAGTTTCATTTTGTCCGCCAGGGGCCAATTCTCCTTGGTCAGGCTGGGAATGATCGGGGCCACGCGATCGGCGATCAGGATGCGGTGCAGTGCGGCGGGATAATAAATTTCCCCCCAGCTGAGAATGACGCTTTCGCCCTGTTGGTTTTCGACGGCCACCAACAGGTCGATGATGGATCGGAACTCGGCCTGGTTCTTTTTGGCGACGAACTTTTCCTTCAGGATGTCGAAGAGGGAATAACCGTCATAGCGGTACGAGCCGATAAAGGCGACGGCTCCTTCTTTCAAGCGCGCTTCGCGGATGATGAGCGAGTGCCGCGGCAGAGTTCCAAGGTCGACGAAGCCGGGGTTGGCCACTTCGCCGCGCACCTCGATCTTCAATGTGCCAGGCAGGATTTTTTCTGGAGTGTTGTCATAAAAATCATTATTTTCCTGGCTGAAGCAAATCGGGACTGACATAAGCGTCACTAGAACAAGCAAGCATAATTTTTTCATGGATTCAATTCTCCTTTTAATCAGTAAAATTCATTATAGCCGAGATTTCTTATTTAGGAAAAAACACGTGCCCAAGGTAATGGTGCGGGCTTTCATGGGCCAGCCGGGTTCGGTCCAGTATTCGTTGTTTGACAGGTTTTCCACCTTCAGGTAGATGCTGAATTTTCCGAAGCCGCGCTCGAGGGCGGCGTTGACGATGGTGTACGGATCGACGGTAACGATGCCGGTATTGGAGTGGTAAATAGAATCGGAGGCATAGACGCCCCAGAAGGTGAGCGAGAACAGGTCAGAGCGGTGGAAGCGCAGTGAGGCGTTCAACTGCGAAGTTGGGATGAGGTCCAACCGGTCGCCGCTCTCCTCGTTGCGCGTGTCGAGGTAGGTATAGCTGGCGGCAAAAGAAAAGAGGCCGAAGGCCTTGCGGGCTTCCAGTTCAAAGCCCTGGATCTTGGCCCTGGCGACATTGATGTTCTGCTTGATGAAGTCCACGTTGATGCGGCTTTCGATCATGTCGCGGATGTTGTTCTGAAAGACGGAACCGCTGACGAACCAGCCGCGGTCGTAGGTGAAGCCCGCTTCCAGGTTGGTGCCGATCTCATCGCGCAGGTCGGGGTTGCCGCCGTTCTCGGGCATGCTGTACAGGTTCTTCATCGTGGGAAAGTGGGACTTCTGCGAAAGGGTCAGGTGCAGGTCGATCCACTCCCGGGGATTGAATTTTACACCCAGAATGGGATTGAGTGTGGTTTTGTTTTCACCGTTCTGTTTGTTCAGGTGGTCCAAACTAGCCCCGGCCATTAGTTCGACCTTCTCGCTGATGCGAAAATGATCTTCCAGACCGAATGAGAATATCTTGTGTTTATAATGCTCCCAGGGCGTGTTGATATCGGATTGGGTGCTGACATCGTCATCGCGGTAGGTGATGCTGGCCTGCAGCTGGTTCTTTTCACCCAAGGGCACCATGCCCAGGATGAACGCCCCCACGGCGTAGTTGTCATAGGTCGATTCCCACTGCAGTACGTCGAACTGGGCATTCTTGTAGGCGTTGAGCACGTTGTAATGCTTGACGTAATACAGGCGTGCCTTGACGTAGCCGCCGTCCAGGATGGGGAAGCTGCCGCCCAGGTTGGCCATCAGCCGCTGCCAGTCCTTGAAGCGCCAGTACTGCTTCTTGTAAAACTCCGTGGCCGTGGGGATGCCGTATTCTGAATTGTAATAATTGACTTCGGCCATAAGCTCGGCGCTGCCGCCGGGATAGAAATACAATTTCCCGCCCACGTTGAAACGCTCGTAATTGCTGTTCAGGCGCGGTTCGGTCCCGCCGTTGTTCACCCAGTTAAAGCCGTCGGAAGCTTCGCGGAAAGCGGAGCCGGTGAATAAAAATTTTTTGCCGCGCAGGGCGCCGTTGGCGTAGATGCCGTAGGTTTCGCGCGAGCCATAGTCCAGGCGCAGCATGAACTGGTCGCTGGCGGGGCGCTTGCTGAGCACGTCGACGATGCCGCCCATGGTGTTGGGTCCATAGAGGATGGATGAAGCGCCTTTGACCACTTTAATGGAATCCACCTGGTCGGCGCTGAAGGCCTTGACGTCAAAGGAGTTGTAATAGGGCTCATAAACCGGAATTCCGTCGTAGAGCAGCGTGATGCGGTTGGTGCCCAAGCCGCGCAGTTTGACACCCCATTCGCTCTTGGCGCCGCTGGAAATATAAGTTCCCGGGGCCGTGGCCAGGACTTCGGTCAGGTCTTTGGGTTTGAAGAGTTCAAAGTCAATGCTTTTCAATTCCGTGGTGGCGGCATAGGGCAGGTCTTTTGGCACTTTTGCTTCCACAGTCACCGATTCGGTGATCATCGGCAAGACCACTTCTTTTGACTTTTCTTTTTTTTCAGCGTCTTTATCCTCGGCGAAGCTGGAAAAAGCGCATACGAGCAGGAACAGAACCAGTGCGTTTCTTTTCTTCATAATATGCGAACCTCCGTTTTTTTTATCGCTAAAAAAAGGAGATTTGTTCTGGGGGATGGTAAATAAAAGCACCTGTTCACAAAATCCTCCTTTTCAAGGTTGGAAGGCATGACCGTTTCCAGTCACACCCTGGCCCAGCAGAGCTGCGAAGCCCCCTGCAAGGCTCTAACGGCCGGCGGACCTGGCGGTGGAACGCTTTAGCCCGTTCGGCTCGGAGTCAGAGCGGGAGTATAGAATAAAATAATTTTATTGTCAACAATAAAAAATGTGAAAATTGTAGGCGACCTTCTTGCACCTAAATTGGTCTGGGATTTGATTATATACTACCGAAAAAAAAGTTTTTACACTCCATTTTGGCGAAAGACTCGATCTGGCCCCTTTCGGGCCCATTTAGGCAATTTTCGGCTAAAGATGTCCTGCTCTGACACTTTTCGAATGCAATTTGTACTGATTCCAGGACATTTTACCCTTAGTCTTTTGGCATTGTAAATGCTTCCATTTGCATGTGGGTATATAATAAAAGATGGAAACGTCAAAGGAAGGAACAATGAAATCAAAACGGGTTTTTGAACTTACTTTATTATTGCTGGCTTTGCTGGCCCTGAAATTTCCGGGCTTGGCGGCAGACAACGAATCCAACTACGGCCATGTGTCTTTTGTTGAAGATCAGGCTGTAGTCATCCATTCTGATCAGGCGGAGCATGAAGCGGTGGTGAATCTGCCCCTGGTCCCTGGTGATACGATTGTTACCGGCGACAACGGGCGCTGTGAGCTGCAGTTTGACAACGGCACGGTCATTCGGCTCGATAAAAATTCCCGCCTGAGCGTGAGCACCATGCAGGCGCCATCCCTGACCTCGCGCTGGAAAGTCAGCACCCTGCACCTGCTGCAGGGGCAAATGTATACCCTGCCCCAGACGTACAGCGAGGAAATGTTCCAAGTCATCACGGCGAACGCGGCGGTCAAGCTTGAAAGCCGAACCGCGGCCACGATCCGCTTCAATGACGGTCTCGGTACGGCCCTTTTTTCCGATGCAGGCAAATTCGAGGTCCTGTACGGTGCCGACAACCGGGAATTGAAAAAAGTCGTAGTCAGATCCGGACAGGCTTACGTCATCAGTGCCGACAATTCCCTGGAAATCAGCAATGAAAAAAGAAACCTTGAATTCGTGGCCTGGAATGAATATGTGGACCGCCATTTCAAGGAGCTGCATTCCGGGATAAACAAGTTGCCGCCGAAATTGGAATTCGGCAACAGCGCGTTGCAATACTGGGCGATGAAATGGTCGCCTTTCTTCGGAGAATGGATCTACGACGAAATCTTCGGCTATGTCTGGAAACCCGACAGCGACCAATTCGCTCGTTTTGACCGCCCATTTTTTGATGCGGACTATGTGCGGATCAACGGCCGGCTGTTTCTGGTTCCCCGGGAGGCCTGGGCCTGGGTGCCGGCCCATATGGGCACCTGGGTATGGCTGAAGCGTGGCTGGACATGGGTGCCCGGCGATTGGTTCCATTCGGGAATCTTCGAATTCTTTGCTCAAAACGGATGTTTTTTTCCGAGTTTCGATTACTATTTCTTGTATGTTTATGGAGGATTTGATCTTTATAACATCTACTACCGGTATGGCAATGGCGCCTGGCGTGAAAATTATTATCGCCAATTCCACGAACATTTTAGAAAACCGCCCTTGAACGAGTTGCCGCGCGATTTGCGGAGAATATTTGAACGGCTTAAAAAATCCCCCATTAACCTCGTTGCCGAACGATTGCATGCCGGCCGGGAGACATCCGGATTGGAAGCAATAAAAATACCTTTGCCGGCAGTATTGCCCGCAACGGGTCTTCCTGACCAGGGGGCTGGAGAAGTCGCCCCGAATAACGGCTCAGAAAGCCTTTCCAAGTCGCCGACTCATGGTCCGAAGCTGACCGCCAAAGGAAATGTCATGACTGGCAGTGAGTCGAATCGCTCGTTTGGACGCGATTGGAATCCGGACAGCCGCTGGGCCCGCATGCGCGGAAACAGCATCCTCTATTCGAGCTCCAGGAATGCGGTGATTTGTCCGGAATTGAATATTTCCTCGGACCGGGAACGCCGGCAATCCCACGGCGATGCCTACCGTTCCGCCAAGCCGGGGTCTGGAACCGTTCCCCTGGGTCCCACGCAACCGGGCGGCCCAGGCACCGGAAGCGACAACGGCGTCGCCAGTTCCCAAAGCCAGGCCAAGAAATCAGAAGAAAAGGATAATACCGGGAAATAGTTTTCGGGATTCGTTCGCCTTTTCAACCCGCGTCCGCGGGAAAAAAACGATTGTCCGGAATAAGTTTTTCTACTGCCGGACCATGACGCGGATAACCATGACCCAGAGCGGTAAAGTGAAGAAAGAGAGCAGGGTGGAAACGGCGATGATCCCGGAAAGCAGCTCTTCATCAATGGGGACATATTCACTAAAAAAAGTGGACATGGTGGCTGTGGGCATGACCGCCTGCAGCAGGATCACCTGACGGCTCAACGTATCCAGGTTAAAGATCAGGCGCAGCAGGAACACGACCGCTAAACCCAGGGCGAAGCCTCCGGCCAGTCGGAATAATGAAGCGGTCAACACCAGGCGCAGCCTGGCGACGGGCATGAATAAGCGCAGGTTCTGGCCGATGGCGAACAGGATCATGGGGATGGCCAGTACGGCGAATTGTGAAATGAAGTGGGTGAGGACTCCGGGCAAATGCACGCGGCTGATGTTCAAGGCCAGGGCGCTGACGGCTGCGGTGATGGGGACGCCGGCATGACGGACCAGGATCTTCAGAAAACCCGGCTTCTCCGCATTGTCCGTGCTGTTTTCGAAGCGGCGGCGCAGAAAAAAACCGCAGGTCAGGAACACCGGCCAGAAGAACATGGAGAAAAACACGGCCCGGGTCAGGGCCTGGCCACCGAAAAAAGCGACGATGACTCCCCATCCCAAAAAAGCATAATTGCCGGCGAATACTGAAAAAGCGAATGTCAGTTTCTGTTTTTCATTGTCCGCGATCAGCGGTGAAAGGAGCCCGGCGGCCAGAGTGTACAATGCGGTCATCAGGATAAATGACAGCACAATAGGCAGCGCCTGCTGCAGGCTCTCGACATCGGCGCGGTACAGGTTCTGAAAAATCAGAAAGGGCAGGGCCACGCGCATGACGAATTTGCGCAAGGCGGCTATCTCATTTTCCTGGAACAGCCGGCCCAGTTTCAACAAATAGCCCAATGCGATCGGCAGCAGGATGGCCAACATGGTGTTGAGAATTTCTATGTTCATGCGTTTGGGTATATATTGTATCCCAGGGCCCGGAGCCGTGCAACCCGAATGTTTATTCTCCGGACTCGCGCGACCGCATGGTCATGGGCGAAACTGCCGCCGCCGATGCACGTCAGGCTGGGGAATTTTTATTGGCGGACCAATATGATTGAAATTTGCTGGTCCATAAAACTAGTTTGTCCGGGGATCGGCGCCGACGGTACCGTCGACGTAGTGTCCCTCAAGGCCGGTCACCCGCCCGTCCTTCATGATGATTTTCAGCCGGAAATAGCGGATATCCTCGAAGCGGAAATAATCCTCGCTGATGGGAATCATCTTCCTTTTGGGGCCCTTCGCCCTCTGATAGATCAGGCTGCCGTTCTCCCATGTAATTTTTCGGGAGCCGTAGTCCCCGACATAGGATTTCAAAATATCTTCGCTGGGTGAGACGGGATTCAATTCGGCCGCAAGCCCATCCAATGCCCACTGATAAGTTGGCTTGATGCGATCGTCTTTTCCCCCGGCCAGCAATTTTTCCAAAGCCATAACCTGGGCCTTTTTCAATGCCTGGTCAGCCGGAACCTTGATATCGGGCTCGATGCCGTTCCCCTCCCAGTTGGTCTTGCTGATGGGATTGACGGCCCGGGCATAGGGCACGCCGATGGCGAAGTTGTCGTTGAGGATCTCCATGCGAACGGGGTGGGCGCCGCCGCCGGTGGTTTCGCCGATAATGGTGGCCCGCTTCATGTTCTTCAGGTTGTAGGTGAATTCTTCCGCCCCGGAAAATGTAAAGCTGCTGGTCAGTACGTACAGGTCGGTCTCGGCTAATTTGCGGCCGGGCACGTAGGGCTGGGTCCAGTATTGTTCGGTCTTTTCATCCAGGCGGTAATAGAATGAATTCAAATGCCGGGGCTCGCCGTCAAAAAAATAACTTGACAGGAGCTGGATCATCTCGGGGCTGCCGCCGCCGTTCTCGCGCAGGTCGATGATCAGGGCGTCGCAGTTGGCCAGGAAGGCCATGGCGCCCACCGCGACCTGGAAACCCTCCTGGGCATCACTGAACTGATTGAATTTCAAATAGCCGATGTTGCCGTCCAGTATCTTGATTTCTTTGAAGCCGTAGTTGTCAAGGCGCGCCAGTTTTTTTTGGAATTCCCGGGCCGCATTCTTTTTAGCTTCGTCCGGGGTTTTCATTTCCAGAATGCGCTCCGGTGCGTAGCGCACACCCAGGTGCCGGTCATGGCTGATTGAGCGCAGGTCCTCGGTCAGTTTGGCGGCGAAGGCCCGCGGGTCATCCATGGCCTGGTATTTCCCCGTTTTCAGGTTTTTTCGGATCAGGTCGCCCATTTTTTTGGCCGTTTCTGGAAAAACATATTGCTTCTGCAACACGCTCACCACCGCTTCCACCACGGCTTTCTTTTCGGCGCCATTCATTTTTTGCGCCTGGCCCTGGGCCGGGACAATGAAAGTCAATGATAAAAGGATTAAAATCAATAAAAATAGTTTTTTCATTGTTCTCCTCGCTCTTGATATACAATTAAGACGTTTTTTTATTGAAAAAAGTTTCCTTTTTCGCAGGTCCTGGTTCCACTTGTCATGACGCCCGGCCCGTGGCGAGAAATCCGGCCCAGTCGGGGCGGCCGTTCCGGGCGGCCGTTTCGGCTGCGCCCTGCCAGTCATAAGGAAGCGAAATATGCTCGACGATCAATCCCGAACTGCTGCGTCTGACCAAGGCATAGCGGGCGTGCGGCGATCCTGCCGCCATGGCATGCGGGAAGGGCAGGTGGTCGCGGTAGGCCGGCAGTCCGACGCTCCCCGGATTGATGACATGACGGCCGTCGGGAAAACGCATGAAAGCCGGGAGATGATCATGACCGCATAAAATGATCGACTGGACGACCATTTTCAATTTGGCCTCCACTTCCTGGCTGCTCAGCACCCGGGGCCCCAGGGCGGTGACTTCGCGCAGGAGATACTCCGTGTCTTTTTCAGGACTGCCGTGGCAAAGGAAAAAATCCTCTTGGACGACGGCGGTCAGGGGTAGTGTCTGCAGCCAGCGTGCATGTTCCGGATTCAGTCGCGACTGGACGAAGGGCAGGGAAGGGGAATCGGGGTGCCGACCCGGTTCCTCAAGCAGGATACGGTCTTCGTTGCCGCGTAAGGTCGGCATGTCCAGTTCCATCAGGATCTGCGCCGTTCCTGCCGGGTCCAGCGGCCCGTACAGGCTGTCGCCGAGGTTGACCATCATGCGGATATCGCGGCGGTGGATATCGTCCAACACCGCTTCCAGGGCCCAGCGATTGCCGTGGATATCGGATAGTACGGCGATGTCCGGCATGAGGCTGTGATCCATCTTTTCAGCCCTTGGCGCCGGAGCCGATGGCAAACAGCGCCGGGTGGTTGCCCAGGCGCTCCGATTCGCCTTTGACCATGAACCAGGAATGGATGGTTTCCTGCAGTCCGGGCAGAGAACGCAGCAGCCATGCCGCGGTCAGGTTCTTTTCCAGCACACCGATGCGGAATACCGCGGTGCCGTTTTCATTGGCCAGCTGTTCGAGCAACGACGCGGCATCTTCTTGCCCGTTCAGGGCGGCCCAGGGACCGACCGCCAGCAGCCCGTCTCCCGGACGGGCCATGATCCAGCCGCTGAGCTGCCCCTCCTTTTCCGAGACCAGGCAGAGTTCCGGAAAACTTTCCGCACGCCGGCGCAGGAAAAAGCCGCGGTCGTCGCCGAACAGTTCGCGATCCATGGCGCACAGGGGTTCGATATCGTCGGGACGCAGGCGGCGGACGTATGCATGCTTCTTCCCCTTGATCTTTCCCCGGAAACGCAGCGAGCGGCAGATCTTTCTGAAGCCCATGCTTTCGTAATAGGAGACGGCGTTCAAGTCGCCGTCCAGGTAGATGCTTTCCATCTGGCCCGCCAGCAGGTGGTCCAGCGCCTTCTGAAACAGCATTGGACCGACACCCAGGACGCGCATGGTATTGCTGACGATCAGCTCGCCGATGAAACCGTTCGTCACGTATTTCGTGGCCACGCAGACCCCGGCCCTTTCGCTGCCCGCTTCGGCGATGAAACAGCCCCGGGGGTCATTTTCCAGAAAGGCGCTGAACACATCCATACTTTCACTGGACCAACCGGCGGCACGGGTCAAAGCGGTGGCGAAATCGATGTCCGCCGTTGTCATTTCCCTGATGCGGATTTCGCGGTTTTTGGTCATGTCCCGATATTAATACCCCAGGTTTTCGTTGACCAGGACCACGGTGATGCGGCCGGGAGTCATGCTGGCTTCGGTGACCACGAGCTGGCAGCAGATGCGGTGCGGCGGATGGCAGTGCGGGTCCTGGCAGAATCCGGTCTTGGAGCAGGGCGTCTCGACATTGACGCGCAGGCTGTTGGCCGGAGCGGCCTGGTTCTTGACCCGGGCGATGGCCGCGTCCAGGTCGGGAGCGATTTTATTCATCCCGGTGATGACGATTACTTTTTTCGGCCCATAGATCAATGCCGCCACGCGATTGCCGGTGCCGTCCACGTTGACCAGCTTGCCGTCAGCGCTGACCGCGTTGCTGCTGCAGATGAACACATCGGAAAGCAAGCCCTGGCGGCGCATGGCGTCGATTTCTTCCCTGCTGGTCCCTTCCTTGTAGCGGTCGAGCAAATGGATGTCCAGCCGGCGCAGGGCATCGATCAGTCCCGTTTCCAAGATGGTTTCCGAACCGCCCATGCCGACCAGGGAGCCGGCCGGGATCATGCCGCAGATCGATTCCACCGCCTGGGCGGAAGTCTCGCAGAAGAGGCCGTCCATGCCCCTTTTTTTCAGATTCTTGATGATTCCCTCGCCTTGCAGCCTGCTGCAGGCTTTTTTGTGGTCTTGGTTGGCTGTCATACTTCACCCGCTTCTATCATGACGTTCTTGTAATTGGGATTGTAACCGATTTCAACGCGATTTGACACAGGAAACATGATTACCATAAAACTTTCCTTGTTCTTGAAATTCCTTCACATCTATAAAAAACTGTCTGGGACAGGCAATACCAAAGTTTTTGTTACAGTTCCAGAAAGATGCGGTCGAGCCCGCGAACGATTTTGGCATAATGAATTTGCAGTGTGACGTTTTTGGAAGTCAGGCTGAGTGTATTTCCCTCCTCATCGATTTCCGGGACGGCGTCCAAGCCATTCACGATAAGCTTGACCACCCGGAACGAGTCGTCAAAATATGTGATGCAGGGCTGATCGAGAATTTTCAAACTGCTCCTGTCATTTGCGGCCGAAAGTATTTTTTTGTGATACACGCCTCGTCCAGGCAGTGTTTCAATTTCCAGGGGCTCGAATATCCTGATGCGCAGCGGGTTGGCCGGAGAAACAATCTCAACCTTCAAGCCGGGTTGTTGCCGGAAATTTTCAAGCTGTTGATTTTTTGCGCGCTCCCAGGCCCTGAAATCAGCCGCCGCCGCCGATTTGATTTCAAGGGTCTCTTTTTCGGTGAAGCCGTCGATCCCAGTGCTGAATTTGCCGGCCGCCGCGACTAATATGTCTTCCAGATACCGGGTATCGTCGCTTTCCATGGCGAGTTTCCAATCGGGCTCCAGCCTGTCCAGGATCATGGCGATCCAGCGGCCTTCTACATAGCCCAGGTCCCGGATCCCGGCCGGGGCAATGAGATTGGTGATTGATGACGCATTGAGCGGGTCCGTGGCGCGGGCTGTTTTCTCGATGTAATCCGAAAGTCCCTCGGTCCTCTGCAATTCTTTTTCATAACGCCCGAAGACCGTCGCCAGCCCGCGTAATCTTTGTTCACGGTAACGCAGAGCTTCTTTGGCCCACCCCGCCGTGTGGTCTTTGCTGGTGGCGCTGACCGCCCGTTTGAATGCTTCCTTCTCAATCCTTCTGAGCATGAGCGTCTCGCTGGTTTCGGCGGGATAAAATAAAAGCAGCCCGTCATTCTGCCGCCAATCGGGGTGCTGGTTCCTTTGAAAAATGTGGAATTGCTCGTGAATGATGATCCCTGCCATGTCGCGGATGTTGTATTTTTCTCCGCTGCGGCGCGAGTGATCGCTCAGCACGCTGGTGGCCGTCCAGTGGTCAGCCAATCGTGTCACGGAGTTACCGCGAACGTTCGCATGCTGCCCGGCAAAAAAGAACACCCCCGTTTTTTTTGGCAGGGGGGAAAATCCGTCGGGCTTTTCACTGGCATTGAATAAATAGGTATGCAAACCGTCAAAAACCGCCACCGGAATTTTATTGATGGCGAAACCGGGCCAAAGTGGACGCACGCTCAGCTCAGCGACCTTGTCCATGACCTCGAAAACATCGGCGACCGGTCGTTCCGTTTTTTCCCGGCCCACGCCTGTTTCATGGTTCGCCAGGAGCAGCACGGCCAACATCATGCCCCAGTTTTTTAACTTTCGCATTTTATCTCCCCGTTGTTAAGATCGGCATTGATGGTCATGGCCGTTCTATTTCAAACCCAGCTTGCGCTTGGCACGCAGTGTGGCAAGCATTTCAGCCAGCCGGCGCTGACGGCGTTGCTGCTGCAGATAAATACGTCGGACACCAGGCCCTGGCGGCGCATTTCGTCGACCTTCTCCTGGCTGACGCCTTCTTGTGATCCTTCTTTGTCTTCATGTTTACCCCGCTTCCAGGTCAACGATCCATTGCGGGATGATTGTACATGATAGGGGAAAGATTTGAAACCCCGGGTCTACTTTCCGTCGAAACAGAATTATTCCGAATTTGCTCCCAATGAATTCAAGACAATTAAAAAATATATCCCAGACCGGCCGTCAATTGCAGCCCTCCCAGCTTCAGGTCCATGTCCTCAGCATCTTTCTTTACTGCGGAGAATCCCGGCGCCAGGCGCAGGAACAGGCGCTTGCCGACCGCGTAATCCAGGCAGGCCTTGATCTTCAACCCCAGGGCGCCCCCCGAGTTGCTCAATGCCATCGCCTCTTCCTTGAACCAGTACCAGGCGGCGCCGGCGCCCAGCGTCAAGCGGATCTTCTCGCCCAGATCGATCCTGTATCCCAAGCCCAGCCCCGTCTGCCAGCTCTTCACCTTTGCCTTTTCGTCGACTTCCTCAATGGTTCCCTCTTTCGAGAGAAATCCGGCCTCGGCCCAGAGACAGACTTTCTCCGAAATATTATATGAGAACCAGAGTTCGGGTACGAACAGCGACTTGCCGTAAATTTCCTTGAACGCGGCGTCCGAGCTCATGAACAGGCCGCCGCTGGCCCCTGCCTCCACCTTTCCTCCATTGAACCCGTAGGCGGCGGCGCAAATAAGCAGCATGACTCCCGTTATCGTTATTTTCGACATGATTCTTTTCATCAGGTTCTCCTTTTTAAATCGTCAACTCGCTGCTGCGGCCCAGCACCCGGCCCGAGGGGTCGAGCGCCTCGACCACGTAGGTGTAAAGCAGGTCCTTTTCAAGGTACTTGTCCTGGAAGCTCCAGGCCCCGTTTTGCAGCTCGTTCTCCCCGAACTCCTGCAGTTGCGCGTAGCTGCCGCTTCCCGTCCGGCGCATCAGCCTGAAGCGCAGGGATGGAGAATTCTCGCTCGCCACCGCCAGCTCGATCTGGCCGTAGTAGCGCACGAAGCTCCATGAACGCACCGTCTTCCTCAAGGCACTCAGGGTCAGCTGGATCTTGGCCAGGTTCACCCGGACTTCGTCCATGCCGGTCGCCCCGGCGTCGTCGCTAGCCACCACTCTCAGCGTGTGCGTCCCCGCCTGATCGAGTCCGCTGTCCCAGACAAACGTCCACTCGCCGCTGTCGGCCATGCCGATCGGTCTCATCCTCGGCGAGTCTGCCGCAGCGGATCCTGCCTCGGCCTCCAGCTCAGCCGCGCCGGCGGGGTCGGCGGCGAACTCCGCCAGCTCCTGGACCCTGGCGCCCGCCTCGTCCCATCCCAGCCGCAGCAGGCCGGTCATCTTCCTCAGCGGGTCGCGCCCCAGGATCAGGAAGCTGTCTCCGCCCGCAACCGATACCTGGTAAGGTTCCCATGATCCGGCGGAAACCTCCATGATCGTCCCCAGTTGAACGTCACTGACCCGCACGCTGTTGCCGGACAAAGCAAAGCTCCGGCTGCCGAAGCGGGCGCTGAATCCGTCTTCGGGCAACGCCGCTGCGACTGCAGCACTGCCCGCAACCTGGCGATTGCCGGCAAGGAGGGCCGCATGATCATCGACCGCGCGAAGTTCGTTGCCGCGCAGCAGCCAGCGCCGCGCGCCATTTAGAGTCCCCTCCTGGAACATGGCTTCCGTAGTAGACAGAAGCTGCCAGCTCAGGGGGACGAAAGGCACCGTGCCGATCCGTTCAGGGCCGTTTTGTTTGTTCCATCGCCAAAGCTCTGCCTGCAAACCGTTCTGCATCGACTTGACGAACCAGATCCCGCCTTGTTCGTCCTCCTGGAAAACCGGGTTGTTGGCCAGGAGCAGCGGCGCGGCAAAACTCTCCGGGACCAGTGCCTGCAGCGTACCGCTCGCCCGGTTCAACAGATGGACCCAGCTCCGTGCTCCCGCGGAATCGGGGCAGGGCTCGGCAAAGACAAACAGCAGGGCGTCCGTTTGCAGCAGCCGCTGTACATGAGACACTTTCCTCACGGGAGCCAGCGCCGGCAAAATGGCGCCCGATTCGTCGAGGCGCCACAGGATGTTGTCACTGTTGATGAGCAGCGGCCCCGGCCCGAACTCCAGGCACATTTCCGTTGTCGAAAGCTGCCAGGTCGCGGGTTCCAGCGCTGCCTTCGCCGCGGTATCCGGGTCATCGGTCACGTCCTTGTGGGCGACCGCCGCCTGGCGGCGTACCCCGTCGACGTAGAGCTCGGCCCCTTGAATCTTGCCGTCGTCTTCGATCCGTGCCTTCACCTCAACTACCCCGGTCACCAACGCCCCATCCTCAGGCTCGGTGATCTCCACCAGCGGCGGGCCGTTCTCGAAGCGCGCGACCACCAGGTGGTCGGAGCCGATATCATAGATGCGGTATTCCGACACTGGATTGACGATGCTGCCGTTGTCGCTCAGGTAGCCCAGCTTGTAGCCCGTTTCGGGAACAAGGCGGATGAGCGCCGTCTCCCCGGAATTGACGCTCTGCAGCGCCGGGCTGGCCGTACCGTGCCCTCCATCGACGCTTGCCGTGACGGTATACTGGATGATGGCGAACGATGCCGCGATCATATGAGTGCTCTCGACATTGGTAAAACTGTAGTTCGAGACCGCGCCCACCGAGGTTCCGTCGACCAGCACATCGTTGATGCGGTAATGGGGGTCGGGGCTGATGGCGAAGTCTTGGCTCCCCGCGTAGGCCACGTCCACCGCCCCGCTGGGGGTGATCGCACCACCCGTGCCCGCTGTGGCCGTGATGGTATAGTGGTTGATGGTGGCGGAAAAATCCTGGTTGGGCTGGTTGGCGGTGATGGTGGTGATGGCGCGTGAGGCCGGAGTCCAACCGCCGTAGCCGGGGTGGCTGGGAGTCAATGTCGTGGTTGTTTGGTAGGGCACGGCGTAGGAATAGGTGCCGTTGGCGGCCGTGGTCACGGTTTGATTGTTGTGGCTGAAGGTGATGGTCACGCCCTGAATGGGATTGGTGCCGTCGGTCACTGTGCCGCTGATGGTGTAATTGACCGGCGTGGCGGCGTAGTCGGTTATCTGGTTTGCGACCACGATGGTGTAGACCTGCGTTGCCGGGCTGAAAGTATAGCCGGTAAGCACCGGCGTCACCGTGCCGGACCAACTGCGACCCACGTTGACGCTGTACTGGCCCAAAGTGTCCGTCGTCGGAGTCGGAGTGCCGGGCAGGCCGTTCAACACGACTCCGGAAAGGGGACTGCCCCCCAATTTGATCGTCCCCGAGATGTTGTAGGTGGTTGGCGTGGCAGTGTAGTTCTGATTGATCTGGTTGGTCACTAGGTGGGCGTAGGAGCGAGAGGCCGGAGTGAAGGAATAGCCGACCGATAGCGGTATCACCGTTCCCGACCAGTTGTCGGAGACGGAAAAGGAGTAGTTGCCAGAGCCATCGGCGCTGGCGGTTTTCGCCGTCCCATCAGTATAGGAAAGGACAGCCCCGGCAATTCCGGCGTTGCCCGAAATGGCGGAGGTTCCAAGTTCAAAAGCCCCCATGTCGAAACCGCCCGCCTGGGGCCGGACCATTCCGCGCTGATCAGTGGTGAGGGTGCTGGCCGGGTCTCCGGAATTGAGAGCCGGGCTGCCGGGAAGGAGGGCGTGGGTCTTTGTGGGCCCGCCATTGTCGGCCAATGGGCCGAGTCCTGGGTCGTCGGGGTTGATATTGCCTGTTCCGCCATCCCATCCCCGGACCAGGCAGTAGGTGAAGTCCGCCGTACTATCACTGTTATATATTTCGCGGCTGTTGTTGTAGGGGTCCCAGAAAATGCAGTTGGTCATGGTCACTGCTGTCGGCGTTGATGGCAAACCGTTATTGTACATACCTTTGCCGACATCCGCGCGGTTGCCTGAAAATGTGCAGTTGGCCATCGTAATCTTGGCTTGTATATTGGCCATCCCGCCGCCGAAATAGACGCCTCCACCTGCGGGATTCGAATTGCCTGAAAAAGTACAGTTAGCAAAAACGGAGTCTGCGGTATTTACATTTTGCACCCCACCGCCATAGCAGTCTGCCCAGTTGTCAGAGAAGGTGCAGTTGACAGCCCCGATTAAGCTGTAAGTGCTGTACATCCCGCCGCCACTATAGGACTTGTTGTTGGAAAAAGTGCAGTTGGTCACTATGATGTAGCTTGATGAGACGGTGCTTGAGCCCCCGTTGTACATCCCACCGCCGCAAGCAAAGTTGGACAGGGAGGTGTAGTTGCCGGAAAAGGTGCAGTTATTCACCTGGAGGAGGAAGCAATTGTAATTGTACATCCCGCCGCCGAGCCTTTCCGTGCCCGTGCCGTCGGCGTTGCCGCCGGTGACGGTGAAGCCGTCGAAGCGGGCGCCGCCCAAGCCACAGGCGCCGGTGACCACGTGGTAGCTGTTGCCATCAATGCTGCCGTCGTTATTAATGTCCCCGCTCAATATGGTGACGTTCAATGCCGGGTTGCGCTCGTCTAGGGTCATCTCGGTTCCGGCAAATCCGCCGAAGAGAACCACGCCAGAGCCTATCTTGAAGGTGCCGCTGCGGTCGCTCGTGTTTGTGGTGGGTTTGTACGTACCTGCTTTCACCCAAAACTCTATGTGATCCGCAGTTTGGAGTGAGGTGGTGAACTCCGTGTTCCCCATGGCATTGGCCCAGCTGCTGCCGGAGTGAGTTCCCGCCCCGCTTGGGGTGACGTAGATGGTCTGGGCGTTAACCGCCAGCGAAAACAACAGCAAGATCCCCAGCGCAATCCCCGTACCTTTCAGGAATACCTTTCGAGTGGTTGACATGATGTCTCCTTTGGGGAGCCGAAACCGGTTCCTCTTGATGTGAATTTTTCTTCTAAAGTCGGCGCCCAGGCAGATACGGACGACCGTGCTGTCCGGCGCAGTGTTTCACGCCGAATAATTTATTTTATTATCCTCGAATTCAGAAATTTGATTATACATGAATGGAAGAATTAAAACAATAGCGTGTCAGCTCCAAATTTTTTTTCAGCTCCGCTCGTTGAACAGGAAAATCTTCTCGATGGGCAGCTGGAACAGTCTGGCGATGTCGTGGGCCAGGCCGGGATTATTTCAAGCCCAGCTTGCGCCCGGAGCGCAGGGTGGCCAGCATCTCGGCCAGTCTTTTCCGGCGGGTCTCTTCTTTCTTGGCACTGGCTACCCAATCGATATACAGGCGGCGATAGGAGGGGGCCAGGCTCTCAAAAAAAGCCCGGGCTTTTTCGTCGGCGGCCAGGCCTTTGCTGATAAAAGCGGGAATCGGAGGATCGCCGGTCGGTGACGCCGGGCGTGGTACCCGCTTGCTGCGAAGTAGGCCGGGATCGATGAGAACGGATCCGGCTGGAGTCATGCGCCCGGCGGTGACCATCTTCTTCGCCCGAGCGATGTTCAGGCCCGACCACTTGCTGCCGCGGTTGCGCGGTGTGAATTTCCGGGCGTAGGTCTTCTCGTCGATGCGCTTGATAATGCTGTCGATCCAGCCGAAGCACAAGGCTTCCTCGACCGCCTCGTCGTAGGCCAGGCATTTTTTGCCCGTTTCTTTCTTGTTGAAAACCAGCCAAATCTCTTTTTCCTTTTCGCCGTTGGCCTGCAGCCAGGCCCACCATTTTTCGCGATTGATCACACGCAACGTATTCATTTTTCCATGCTATCCAGATCCTGTGTGAGTCGTCAGTTCTGCCGCAATCGTATCAGCATGTCCTTGGCATTTTGATTGCTGTCATCCAATTCCAGCGACTTTTCGTAGTTGCGGACGGCCATTTCCTTGTCGCCGGCGACCATGTAGCTTTCGCCCAGGCTGTCGTACACGTTGGCCGAAGCCGGAAATAGTTCCACGTTGAATCGAATATTTTAATGGCACCGTTCAGGTTTCCGGTTTGCATCAATCGATAACCCAGTTCGTTGAACTCCTCTTCAGCAAAGTAGAACGGAGCTTGAGGCATGGCCTTCAATTCCCGGAGCTTCTGGATGCCCTGATCGATCCCCGCCGAGCGGATCATTTTTCGACCTGAAAGGCGGCGGATTCGGCGATCCTTTTTTCCAGTGCGGCGAGTTGCGAGCGGATCATACCGTTATCATGTGGAATCATCTCCATCGCTTTCTGCAGGTATTCCCTGGCCTCTTCCAGGTTTCCGCCTCTCCTGAGCATGTTGGCCATCCGGAAATAGCTGTTCGCGGCACGCGGATACTGCTCCATGGTGTACTTCAGTATTTCGATGACTTCCCTGGCTTTCCCCCGTTGCAGCAGGCCGTCCCCCTGTACCGTTAGAACATGCTCGGGAGGATCCACTGCAAAACCGAATTTTTGGGACAATTCCCGGTAAAATGCAAGAATATCTTCAAGCTGTTCCACGCCCCGGTTCTCTGGGAAGGGATACGCTTCAAAGAGCTTTTTCATGCCTTCTCGCAATCCGAGACGCTGGAGAAATTCATCATTCTTCTCGATATAATTTAATACCAGGGAAAAGCCCTGCGGATTCCGGGTCTCCGTCATGGCCGAAAACCTCTTGATATACCCTATCCCTTCCACGGCCAACGGGTCCGAGTTGTCATAAGTGATGAAGAGGAATTTCCTGAATGCCGAATTCTGCTTGAGAAAAGCCTCCGCTTTGCTCATGATCACGTCTCTCCCTCCCCGCCAGCGGAAGGGATGGTTGAGGATAAAGGCGGCGAATAGATCCGGATGCTCAAAAAGCGTAGCCAAGCCGAAATTGGCCCCTGCCTGGGGCCCGACCAGGATCCGGTAATCCTTGGTGCGATAGTTTCCCTCGATGAACGGGAAGGCCTCCTCAACCAGAAAGCGGGTAAAATCCTCGATCCCTGTCGGCTTTCCGTCCGGAGCCAGAGGAAGCAGGTCCCGGTAGCGGTCGGTATTCATGATGCCAACCAGGATGCAATCGGGGATTCTTCCGGTGGGTCCCAGTGTATCCAGAATCGAAACCGCCTCCGCAAAGTAAGTCGTCACATGGTCGCCGTACAGCATATACATGACCGGATAATGTTGTTTCGCACCTTCATATCCCCGGGGGAGGTGAATCAGGAGCTCGCGGTCCTCATTTAATATTTTTGAATGAAGCACCCGGTATTTCCCGATAACGACATCCTCTCCATCCTGCTGGGCCAGGCAGAATCCCGATCCGGCGAACACAAACAGGATCAGAATAAAGCCAAAATAAATGCTCTTTTCATTTTTCATCGTGCCTCCTCGACCGAGCTCCATTTGTCCGGTTTTATTTTATTGATAATCTCAGAACTGAGTGCGAGCATAAAAACAGCCAGCATGCCAAAAAAACATGCTGAAGCGAATGGTTATATTTCCCCGGAAAGTCATTTTTTGGGCCGCAAGGCTTCGATGATTCGGGTCGAGACCCAGTAAATGTCGCCATCCTGAGTGTAAAACAGATACTTTCCATCGGAAGAAACACGCACGAGAGGGCCTCCTTCTATGTGTATTCGCGATCTCATATTTTGGGGCACGGTCCAGGTTCCGTCATTTTTTTTGAAACTGACATATAGACCGCAACCCTGCTCGTAGTATTTTTGATTTTCAGTATTGAAAATCATCCAGGAGCCGTCAGGTGCCACACACGGATGAATCAATTCCTTTTCGGAATAAATCGGCGGCGGTAGAATCATCTTATCGGTGTATTTTCCATTGCGCATATAGGAAACTCCAATGCACATAAGTCCGTCCTTGCTTGTACTATAATACAGATTTCCTTCCAGGTCGACGGCAGGTCCCATGCCGTTTATTCCCGAATATTCCGGTTTGCTCCAGGCATTCCCTTTGTTTTGCAAAGTCCAGATTTCAGCTATGTAATTGTTCGTTTTTTCATCCTTTTTAAAAACATTGTAAAAAATTTTTTTTTCTAATGGAGAATTGCAGGGCTCCATTAAAGAAATTCCGCTGTTCTTCAATTCCGTCCAATGCGTTCCGTCAACCATCGATTCAATATATCCTGAACCATCCCTTAAAAATACCAGGTGTTTGCCGTGATCCCAAAACAGGCAAAAATACTCATTTGAATTTTCTATTGATACCAGTCCCGGTGCGAACACTTCCGGCGTTGTCCCCGGCGGCTTCTGGCCGAGGTAGGGGCCGGAAAGCTTGGAAAATCCATCTGTAAACGCGATCTGACCTGCTGTAAATAGAACAATGATCAAAATAATGTACTGTGATCGTTTCATTTTTCCTCCTGACACTCCATTTCAAATATCGGCAATTTATGTAACTGATCATTGCCGACCGCAAGTTCCCATATCTGGATATTTTTTATTCCTTATAACCTACTTTTTTTCACTTCCATCGGCTGGAACGGGTTCCTGCAGATACAAGGTCATGGTCTGAAAATCGAAGGTTACTGCGAATGGCCGGAAGAAGCCGTGGGAAATGAGCCCTCCGGTGCGGAATCCCTGACGATCCTCGAAGCCCGGAGGGAGTGCCCCGTACATGCCCCGGACTTCGTCGTGGCGGGCTTCGCCCAGGGTCAGATCGACCGTGAAGGGATAGACGGTGATCGGCCCGCCGCCGCCCATGCCCTGGAATCCTTCTTTGGGCAGTTCAATTTTCGCCTCCTTGACCACGTACTCGTGGCAGGAGAAGCCGCCGCCGGCCATGCCGCTGTCGACGAGGAACAAATAAGGTCCGGCGCCGTTGGCCGTTCCCCGGGCGAAAATGAAATGGTCGCCGGCCAACCAGAATGGAATGCGGAACGCTCCTGTCTTTTCCGACTCGGCCTGGACCGTTTTGGATATTGCGGGCGTATTGCGGCGCAGGATCAACCGGCCGCCCGGGTAATCCAGGGTGAACAGGAAGCGATAGAGCACGACGGTGCCGACGATGCCATCAATCGGGAATGGGCTGTTCGCTCTTTCGGGAAGCACGACGGGCACATGGCGCAGTGAAAATTCACCCAGCATGACGCGATCGGCCACGGAGCTGGAGGAAACGGCCTGGTGGCCGCCGGCATACACCCCGGTCTGCTTCTGCGCCAGGGGTTTCAGGCCGCATTTTTCGGCGAAGGCCGGCAGGACATGAAGCTCCCAACCCCCGGTATCGATCAGGAACCTGCCCTCATGGCCGTTGACCGTGACCTTGATGATGGGCAGGGGGTCGGTCTGGATGAATGCCAGGGCTGAGACATCCGGGCCGCTTTCGATCAGGAAAGGGGTCTTGCCCTGGAAGGCTCTCAATTTCTCGGCTTTGGCCTTTTGGCCGATGGCCTCGAAATAGGGAGCGGCCAGGAAATATTCGTTGCGGCGGTAGAGCACTTCACCCATCAGGGCCTGGGGCTCTTTTTCCTGTGCTTTCAACGCCATGGCTTTCTTCAGCCACATTTCAGCGTCTTCGAGCTTATTGCCGAGCAAGGAAATCCGCCCCAGCCTGAGGACAGCCCCGTAGGCAGCGGGATCCTTTTTGGCGACCCGGGCATACATCCGGGCCGCTTCAGCGAATTGCCCCTGAAAGTAGAGTTTGTCGGCATGGGTGAGATCCGGGGCAGCCGTCTGGGCCATCCCGCTTCCAGCAAAGACCAGGATCAGGGCGGCGAACACGGCCAGCGGCATCGCCAATCTCATTTGCTTCTTTGTTTGTGACATCATGATAGCTCCTTTTTTTTAGATCGATTTATTTCTAGACCAGAGAGGAAACGAACTGGGACGGGCCATGCCGGCGTCATGCCGTCCCGCAGCGGAGTTTCCACTTCCAGGTTATTAAGACGGCGGAAATTGAAATAAAGATTCAAGGAAATCGTTGTTGGGCAAATCATTTTTCATCATGACGTGATCCTGTCGGCTTTTCACCATGATCGGCCAGGAGCGATGTTCTGAAACGATGACCGGAATGCGCCCGGCCAAATTCAGGATGTACTACTGTCATAGTTGGAAGCTGTCACCCGGATTAGCGGCGGTCATGAAAACGGTGGTATCCGCTTTTTTTCTTTTAAGTTGGTTAAAAACCTTTCTTTCCAAAGCTTCGTGACCGAAAACAAAGACGGCCTTGGCGCCCAGCACGGAAGCTTCCAGGAATGTTTCCCTGATGCCGTGAGCAATCTCCGGGCCGATCCCGGCCGGACTGCCAAGGAACAGGATGTCCGGTTCGACCTTGTTTTCATGAAGAGTTTTTATAAGGGCCGCATCGCGTTTATAGGCCAGGTAGTTATCGCAGATACCTGTAATCCAGGCCATGGTCAGGCCCTCGATCTCCATCAGGTAGCAGAGGTTTCGCTCGTAGGAGGGAACCACCGTGAGATGGAGATCATCAAGGATCAGGGTCTCTCCGGGTTCGGGGAAGTGAACTTTTTTCAATTCGTACTGGCCGTATTTCTCACGGTTGCTGCTGTTGAATACGAAGGTGATCTGTTCCCTGGCCTGCGGGATGGCCAGCAGGGGATTGGTTCCGGTCAGGGAATAGCGCTCCTTGACGGGATGATAATCGGGATCGATAGAGAAGACGTTCCTGTTTTTCGCGAAGATCTCCGCTGTGATGTGCCCGTTCAGCAAGGATGCGTCTCTGGCTGCGGAGCCGATCTCGGAATAGCCGAGAACAAGAACACTGCTTTTCGTGATCACTGCCCAGCTTCCGTTCTGCAGCTTGACGACCCGCGCCGCGCCGGGCTTTGCCTCGACTTGCCCGCGCTCGGTGCTGGCGGAACCATCTTTGCTGTGCCCCGCCCGGGCCCCGTGATCTGCAAGCCGTTTCGCCGCTGCCCGATTGCCGTAACGGTAGGCGTAATCGAGCGGAGTGCGTTCGCTCTTGTCCTTTTTGTTGATCGCCAATCCTTTTTGCAGGAGGAACCCGATCATTTCTTCATGCCCCGCGATGGCGGCAAGATGAAGGAGCGACCTTTCAAGAAAAGCATCCCGGATGAAAGGATTCGCACCATGCTGCAGGAGTTTTTCCGCGGCTTCCCTGTTTCCGTCTCTCACGGCGATACGAAGCGGGGTTCGGCCGAGAAAATCCGGAACGTCGATTTCCGCCCCGGCCTGGATGAGATAATCAAGGTACTCCAGGTTGTTGTTCAGGACCGCGAAGTAGAGGGGCGTGGTCAATGAATTGCACTGGATGTGGATGTCGGCGCCCTTTTCGATCAGGAAGCGGCTCATCGCGAATTGGTTGGCGAGCGAGGAGTGGATCAGGGGTGTGGCGCCGCCGATAGCCCGGGTATCGATCACGGTGCCATATTCCAGCAGAAGCTCGATCATTTTCATGTCATTGTTCCAGTTGGCGTAGTGGATCGGCGCGCGCAGGTGGTTGTCGCCGCAGTTCACCAGGGAACCCTTTTCCAGAAGGAATTTCGCGATCTCATGATTGCGGACCGCCACCGCGAAAAGCAGCGGGGTCTGGCCGTTGTTGTTTCTGGCGTTGATCAGCAAGGGTTCGGCTTCCAGGATGGCGGTCACCCGCGGTATTTCGCTCCTGAAGATTGCTTTGAATATTTCCTGAGCCGGAGCGATGGCGGCCCAGAGCAGCATGCAGGTCATCCAGCCGATCCACTTTTTTAATTTCATAATTTCTCCTTTTTGCCTGCCTGCGGCAGATAAAGCTCATCCATTTTCTCGTGCATTTTTTTGCGGATATCCTCACTCCAGGTATTGTGCTCTCCGCTTTCAAGGATCTCAATATCGACGTTGAACCTCAGCCGTGCCAATGCGTCTTTCAACAATCTCACGGAACCGTCGAGAAAGAACGGGTCATTGCCAGCCACGACGATATGGATCCTGCCGGCAAGTTTTTCTCTCAGCGTTCCGTCATTTTTCTGCAAGATCAGATTGATATCATATTTTTTCCAGTGCTCCAGGGCCAGTTGATCGATCTCTCCCGTTTTCCGGTCAAAGAGCGGTTGGGGTCTGCCTTCGCGGCCTCTGGCTCCGAAAACGGCCTCGAACGATTGGTATTGACCGCCGTCGCCCAGGACAGCCTCCATCTCCAGCCACTCTTTTTTCGTGAATGGATGCTCCTCGCTGCGTGTGGCTTTTGTCAGCCGGCCCTGGCTGTCATAGAGGAGATTTGCCTTCTTGTCGTAGAGGTCGTGGCCGACGAAATCCCTGAAATCGACCGGGTCCGGCGAACCGGCCCAAACCATGCCAAAGACGTCGGGGAAGTTGATCTGCAGCCACAACGCCGCCCAGCCGCCCGAGGATTGCCCGACCAGGAAACGCCCGCATGCTTGCCTCGCCACCCTGTATTTTTCTTCAAGAAAAGGGATGAATTCCTTTACAAAGGATGTGGCGCGCGGGCCGTTGTTTTCCGAATCGGCGAAAACATGGAAGCCGAAGCGGCAATCCTGGTTCAGGAAAACAAAAATCTTCTCCTGGCCATAGCCGGACATGCCGTATCTCTTCTGCTGGAAATCGTCCCGGGTGACCGCCATGTGCGTCGATCCCCAGCCGGGAAAAACGAAAACGACAGGGTATTGCTTGCCGGGATTCTGCGCATAGGTATCCGGCAGGATCACCGCGGCCTCGATGAAGGTGGATTCCCGATAGAAAGCGCTTAACAGATCACTTTTCACTTTCAGGAGCTGGACGGTCTCTGTATCCTTAAACTCCCCGCCGTTCACGATATTATTTATCCTGACGTCCACGATAGTTTCCCCGTTTTCATTGACCTCGAATATGAGCTTGTCGCTGTAGAGCGTCCCCTGCTTCTGGAGAATGCTGCTTTGCAGGTCCGTATCGATGACCGCCCTGAGCGAGTACTTCCCCTTTAACTGAGCGATCGAGTCCATGTAACTCTCACTGTTCTGCTCGGTCATGATTATCGTTTCTCCCGATTTCCAGTTTGTAAAGTCCATGCCGAAAGTGATGAAAGGGCGAAAGGGATTCGGGATATCGGGATCGACGGCCGGGTCGGCGCTCAACACCAATAGCGCCCTGCCGCTGATGGGAGCCGCCTGCAACGCCTTGGAATAGGTAAGGCAAAAGCGAGTGGCGGACCAGGCGAAGCCGTTTACAACGACCAGAAGCAGGAGTGTCAGGAATGCTCGAAAACCCCGACATTTCTTGATCGTGCGTTTCATTATATTGTCTCCTTTGCTTTCATGCTTTTCCCTGGCTTGCGTTTCATAGCGGGGGAAAAGATCCATCATCAGTTTGTACGAAAAAATCCTCATTTTCGTTCCAGCCATTGCAGGGCGGGCTCAAGCCATTCCCGGTGCGGTGCGTAGAGAACACCGTGGCCCAGGCCCATTGTTAATTCCAGTTCCCGATATTCTTTGAGCCCCGGACCTTTCAGCATGTCGGGAAACGGCTTGCAGCTGCCTGCGATGTGATCTTTGCTGTCGTAGATATAGAGAATTTCCCCCCAGAGACGGACATTGTTCTTTTTCCAGTATGCGGCCATTTCCTTGTTGCAGATCGCCAGCAATACGAATTTCAGCTCGGTATTCCTTAGAATGTGTGAGAGCAGCACGGCGATCCCGGCACCCTTGGAGGCGCCGATCACCAGTATCCGGCCGGCCGGGATCCCGGCCCGCAAAAGGCATGTGATCTGACTGGCGATTTTGCGGGCATATTCCAGGGCATCCGTTCCCCGGGGACGTGGCTCGCTGATCACTTCCGCCCCGCTTTTTGCCAGGGCCTGAAGGATGTCCCGGTAGAGGTAACGGCCATATTCCGGGCTGACGGCATCCGGTCCCTGATCCTCAATGATCCGCCCGTGAAGGTAGAAGATATAGTTCTTCAGGGGATGGATATCGTTACCGAGATCTGCGGATTCCTCCTCGGCCTCCGCGCCATTTTTTACTGGAGTTTTTTTCTGAGAATTGTTCTTGGGGGCGTTTTCGAGCCCCAGTACTTTCTTTTTTATCGCGATTAATTTTTCCTGGTAGAGTGCCGGTTCTTCAAGATTCGGCCAATGGCCGGAATTTTCGAACCAAACGACCTCCTTGACCGGGGCTCGTACTCCATCGAGATACTTTTCGGCGATTTCGAAAGGACAGTTGTAATCGTGCTTGCCGAGAAAAAAGAAAATCGGGATTTTCAGTTCCTTCACGGCATCAAAAAAATTTATCGTCATCACTTGGCGCCACAACTGATTGTTGACCTGGATGAATGCTTTCATCAAGGATGCTTTTTCAGTCTGAGTGTAGTTCGGGGAAGCCATGATTCCATTTAAAACATCCTGATAGGTGATCCTGGCGAAGACTCCACCGTGCTTGGCAAGGATCATTCTCTGCACGCTTTGTTGCTCGTAATTCTCGAAAGGGGGATGTCCGATGCCCCTGAGTTTTTCCATGGAACCGGAATCATTGGCCGCCTTTGTTTTGTCCAAGGCAAATTGATACGAGATTTCTTCTCCTCTCAGTGAATTCGCCACTTGTCCCATCCCTATGTAGGCATGAAAATTTTCCGGATGATTGTATGCAGAATAGATTCCCAGGATGCTTCCCCATGAGTGGCCAATGAGGAAAATCTTCTTTTTTTGAAACCGCGTTTTCAAATATTCGACCAATTCATTGGCATCGGATAAAATCTGCTCAAGCGTGACCGTCTCGATGGCAATTTCCGGGTGAACCGATTTGCCGCATCCTCGCTGGTCCCAGTTCACTACGATGAAATATTTTTCCAAATCTTTCGAGTCGATATGTACGAATGGCATTTCCGGAAATCCGGGTCCTCCGTGCAAAAAAAGCAATACTGGATTGGAGGCATCCGCCCCCCTTATCATGATCGCTTGCTTGACCCCGCCCAAAATGATCTTTTCCTGGATATCGATGGTTTGCGGTGTATCTGCCGCTCTGACGGGCAGCGAATTCAAAACAATGAAAAGCAGTGCCGCAGTGAACAATAATCCATATCGTTTATTCATGATCTTATTCCGGATTAAAAGTTGATTTTTTCATTTAATTTCCTCGAATGGCTTTTTACTTGTCCTTTTTCAGCGCTTGATTACGGAGGTCTTCTATAAAGGAGGCATCTACCCAGTAAGGCGAGATATTCTGGACAAAAAAGAAGTATTTGCCGTCCGGGCTGATCTTGCCATCCGAAGATCCCTGCCCCTGGTGGATCTTGTCGCCCATATATACAGGCCGGGTCCATCGGCCATCGGGCTTATGAAAACAAATGGAAATTTCACAATATCTCGGCCCACCATACGAAAAGAAGATGATGCTCTCTTTATCCCGGCATTCATCTTTTTTGTCCGAATCAAAAAAACCATCCAAGCGCTGAGGTTCCTCATAATGCCCATTATTGAATTTTGATTTATACATCAGTGTGCCTTCTGTCCCCGGGCCAAAAGCCTTGTAGTAGAGCGTCCCATCTCTTGCCGGAGACGGAAGCATTTCGTTGAAGTCTTCTTTATTGGGCGGAGAACCGGGGTGTTTCGGCCCGCTCCATTTGCCAGCCAGTTTTTCAATATACCAGATATCGCTGTCGGTCCTGGTTTTTTTACCTAATGGCCTCCTAGAGGCAAAGTAAAGCTTTTGTCCATCGTGAGAAAAAGCGGGGCCCCATGATTCGAAGTCTGAAAAAGGCGCCAACTCGGGAGCACTCCATTTCCCACCTTCCTCCCTCATCCACCATATCCTGCTGTACCCGATACCCGGCATGAAATACCCATACCAGAAAACCTCTTTGCCATCGGGTGAAAAGGCCGGGGCGCTGTATGACCGATAGATGTCCCGGAAGAGTTCGGGAACGAATGGTTCAGGAACTTCCCCGGGCGCTTTCTGTCCGAGATATTTGCCTTTGTATTCCGGAAATATTCTTGGTTTGTCTTTTGCTCCGCTCTGCCGCAATAATTCCGCTATTTCATCATTGCGTGCCGCATCGGCAAAATGAAGAGGTGTGCCGCCATCTTTGCTCTTCAGATCAAGGTTCGCACCTTTTTGTACAAGCAGTTTCACCACGTCTGAACTGCCGGTGATAGCAGCAATATGCAGAGGGGTGAGACCGCCATTTTTTGTTGAATTTATGTCTATTCCGCAATGGATCAGATACTCTGCAATATCAACTTTGTTTTGCGCCGCAGCAAAATGCAGATAATTTTCTCCGAGGTTCGTCCGATATTGGATGTTGGCGCCTTTTTCGTGGAGTATCTTCACCATCTTCAAGCTGCCATTTTTTATGGCAAATGTTATTGGCGTATTACCATAATAATCGGCCAGAAAAACCTCATCAATATCGGCACCCTTTGAAATCAAAAATTCAGCGATATCACCTTTGTTATTGTTCGCAGCAAACAGAAGCGGCGTAAAGTCATTGTTCCCTTTCACTTTTATCAGTTGGAGGTTGTTTTCAACCAACTCTTTCACTTTTTCGAGGTCTCCTTTCCGGACCGCATCGAAGATCTCCTGGGCGTGAACGGTTATTGCCACCATCAGAAGTAAGCTACCAATAATTACTGGGGTTTTCATTTTTGTTCTCCGATTTTTTCAGGAGATGAGAAGAATTGAACCAGGTTTCCCCCCAGTATCTTCCTGACATCCTCTGGGGAGTATCGTTTGCGGACCAGTTCTTTAGCGACCGCTTTGAAGCATTCGGCGGTATAGAGCTCCTGAGGGGCATTGCGGCCGGATCCGCCGTAGTCGCTGCCGATGCCGACATGCTCGACCCCGAAATTCTTGACCGCGTATTCCAGATGGGTCAACAGGGCTGTGATACCGTCCTGTTTTCGTTTTGGTTCCCCGGCCCAAAGGTATCCCCTGTCGAAGGTAAGGAGGATAAGCCCTCCTTTTTTGACCAGCTCGCTGGCAACGGCATCGCTCAGGTTGCGCGGGCAGGCCGCCACCGAGCGCAGATTGGAATGGGATGCAATGACCGGCTTTAGCGAAGCCCGTATCACCTCCAGTTGTAGCGCTTCGTTCAGATGGGTGATGTCCGGTGCTATATCCAGGTCATTCATCCTGGCGATGACTCTGCCGCCAAACGGGCTCAGCAGCTGCCGGTCATTTTGGCGCACGAACAGGCGGCTCTTTCCCCCCAGCGTGATGGAGCGGATGCCCATTTGTCGCAGCTGGTCCAGTATCCCGGAGTCCGGATCAAGGAAGTCGGCGAAGAATTCCAGAGCCGGGAGGACCTGCAGCGCCGGGGGAGCGCCTTCCATCTCCATGGAGAATTCCCCCAAGAACCGTACGGCCACGCCTTGCCGCTCGGCTTGCCGCAGGACGAATTCCTTTTCATGGGCGATGTGCTCTGCCAGGCCGCCCGCGGTCAGCGGATTCAGGGGGAAAACCAGGACAACGCCATGGATGCCGGCATTGCGCAGCTGGCGCAGGCCGCCCTGGTTCGGCTCGGAACCTTTGCGGGCGACAAGGTCGTGAGTATGACCGTCGATCATGAAAAGACCGGGATCGACGCTGTTGGTAACTCTCTTTTGGCCGGATGCATCGGGCAGGGCAGTGAGAAAAATCACCGACAAGGAAAATGTGGCTGTCAAAATGATCCTGGAAATACTATTTCTTATGCTCTGCATGAAAACCGACTTGTCTTACTTGACTGTGCAGGGCACATAGCAGGCCCAGCCGTCCCAGGCCGGATCGTCGGTCAGGCGCAGTGGGTGGCTGCCGTCGCGCCCCACCTGGTAGACCTCGAAGTTGCCGTCGCGGACGCTCTGGAAGACGATGAAGCGGCCGTCGGGGGACCACATGGGATTCTCGTCCCGGGTTTCCACCTTGGTAACCGGCCGGTCGTTGCTGCCGTCGGCATTCATTACACAGATCATTCCCTGCATGCGGCCCTCGGCCTTGAACTTCCGCGCATAGGCGATCTCCCTGCCGTTCGGCGACCAGACCGGAAAGATCTCCCAATACGGGGTGTTCGTGATCCGCGTCTGCCGGCTGCCATCCAGGGCCATGGTGTAGATCTCGTAATTGCCATCGCGGTTGGACATGAACAGGACGGATTTTCCATCCGGGGAAATGTTCGGCCGCTCGTCGCGGGCTTCATTGCTGGTCAGGCGTCGCGGCTTCGTTCCATCCGCCTCCATGATCCAGATCTCGGTTTTTTGTTCGAAGTCCCTGACAAAGATGATGCGTTTCCCGTCCGGGCTGAACTCGGGGTGCTCTTTGGGTTCGGGCGTGAAAGTGAGTTGGCGGATGTCGCTGCCGTCGACCTTCATGCCGAAGATGTCCATGTTGCCGTTGCGGTCGCTTAAAAACGCAATTCTTTTTCCATCGGGCGCCGCGGCCGGGCAGATATCCCTGGCCGGATGCCTTGTCAGGTTCAGGGGCTCTGTTGAGCCGGGATGAAGAATGAAAATGTCTTGATTGTCTCCTCTTCCGGAGTAAAAGACGATGGCGTAATTGCTTTCCGCCGCCGCACCCGCTTGCAACGCGATATTCAGCGCTGAAAAGATGATTGCCAGGCAAACAATTGAAATTTTATTCATAATGCACCTCCATTGATTTTTCTTTGTTCTTTTAATCACGATTTGTTTTTTTTGATGTTTTTTGCCGTTCCGATCTTATTGATAAACATCAGGATCTCTTTATTGAGAGGATCGTCCTTTTGGGGAATTTTTGTAATCAATGTCCAGTGATTGCGGTTTTCTATTTCTTTGGTATAGATTCCATTGTTTCCGACCTTGTTCAGGATAGCCTCAAGGTAGCGATTCTCCGCTTTGCGATCGGGAGAGTCTCCGTCTGACCAAACCGCAAGAATCGGCGGGGCGCTCTTGCGGGCGTGGAAACAGGGAGCCCCTTCATCGATAAGCGGAGTGGTTTCGGGATTGGGCAGGCCTCTTTCCTCCCTGATGGCGTAATGGGTAAATGTCTGTCCGCCGATGGAAATGATCCCGGCGATCGAGATATGGTCGATCCCGTATCCTGCCAAATAGGCCGGTTGCAGCGCTAGCATCAAGGAGAGATAGCCGCCGGCAGAATGGCCGCCAATGAAAACAGCTCCAGGATTTCCACCGTGTTCTGAAATGTGATTCATTGCCCAGGCTACGGCTGCAGCCGCGTCATCAATGTAGGATGGATATTTGACCTTTGGCGACAGCCTGTAATTGACGACTCCCACCGCGACTCCTTGGCCGGCAAATCTTTCAGCCAGGGCCTTCGTCGGGCTGTCGTTCTTGTCGCCGCGCTGCAGGCTTCCCCCGTGAAACCAGACCATTAGCGGAAAATCCTTTTTCCCTTGAGGGAGATAGAGATCGAGCTTGCATCTCTCTTTTTCATATTCGCTGAGATCGTAACCGGTTTTATAGCTGATGTTTTCCATGAATTTAAAAGAATTTTGCCGTTGCTTTATTTTTTCTGCTGCCGCAGGTCTGCAGTTCTGAATAAAGCCGATGAATATCAATAGAATGACGAATTGCCAAAAAGAAAAAAATTTGTTGCCGCTGATTTTTCCGAAAATAGAATTGAGTCGCATGAAATAACCTCTCTTATTCAATGGATATTGCTTTCGGCGCTTCTGATTCCGTGCCTCAACCAAATGCCTTCAATGAAATTGCGTGATCCCGCTTGCAACGCTTGCAAGGCTTTGATCCTGATTTCGTTTGCCGATTGATGATTTGGGTCGAAATGCAGGAGCACGTCCGTTAAATGCAAAACCTGTACGTATTCCTTTTTATTAAAATGCTCTTCCGCCTTTTTTACGATCGCTTCCGAGCCTGCCAGTTCCACGAGATCCGCATCAATGCATGAAGCAGGCAAATCGTACATCGTGGCTGGATTTTCGTCAAACCAGCCCACATATTCCTGCCAGATGCCTCGCACCGTCCACTCCACCTTGCCGTAATATTGGGGGATGTTGTACTTTGCCGGGAGCTTGATCTCGCGCATCAGGGTATAAAGGTCTTTTCCGGCATTGATGCCTTGGATGGTCTCGTCGTAGACATACTTCAGGGCGTCGCGGAAATTACCAACCGTTTGTTTCACCTCCTTCCCGGAGACAATAGGCGAGCCGTGCCCCATCAGGAAATACTCCGGGTCGAAGGCCAAGGCGGTATCCAGTGCCCGGATGTATCCCAGTACAGGGCGAATCATGGTGCCGCGAAACGTAGAATTGTTGATGAAATACTCATAGTAGTTGTCGCCCACGAAGACGGCTTTCAGTTCCGGGATGCAAATGACGGCATGGTCCGGAGTTTCTCCCGGCCGGTGAAGCATTTTAAAATGCAGGCCGCCCAAAACCAGCTCATACTCCTCGCTGAAATAAACCGTCGGCCTGGCCTGGTCTTTTGGCTGCTGCAGCTGGTCGGCGGCCGGCAGTTTTCCGGCCCAGATGGCGTTCCTCCTGGCAAAAAATCCCCGCAGTTCGCCGACGTATTCGAAATAACGGTTGAATTCCCTCTGGGCAACGACCGGAATTTCCATTTCACCTTTCCAGCGATCGATGTCATCGGAGTGGTCCGGGTGGGCATGGGTCATTAAGATGGCCTGTAATGGGAATTTTTCGATGATTTTTTTAAAAAATTCCGGGGCACCGGCCGCCCCGGCGGGATCGATCAGGACGCTGCCCGCTTCGCTGACAACCAGGTACGAATTGCAGCTGCCCTCGATTCGGTAGATTTTCGGGGCGATCTCAAGATATTGCCGATACAGGCCGACAAGACACTCCCTGAGCGGCTCCTCGATCCTGACTTTATTCATCCAGGCCGGGTTTTTATCCCAGGCATAGTCGAAGATTACCACCGACAGGGCATTCAGCGTCGCGGTCTTTTTCTCGGCCGGGAGTTTTTCGTGCTGGTTGAATGGATAGCCGCTGGTCAGCGGCAGGGCCCTGATCCGCTCCGACTTGATTCTCGAACTGAGAACGGCGCTCAGAACCGCCTGGTGCAGGAAAAGTTTTTTCAGGAAGGCCTGGCATTCTTTTTTTTGAAATCGATCGTCTTTTAAAAAACGGCCCAGCAAACGGGCCCACTCCATAGCGATCCCAAGTTTGGGATTGAAGGAGAACACCTCGCAATTGTAGTAGGGCTGGATTTCGACTTGGTCGGCAATGGTTTTCAAGACAGGAAGTTTCCTGTAGTCCAGGCCCGTCGCTTCGTATAGCGGCTTCCAGTAGCCGTCGGGCTCGCTTTGCGGGGCAATGCCGATGGTGTTGGCCAGGGTGACCGGCCGTAGGGCGGCATCATACCGTTCATCCAGGTCGAGATCGGCGAGTGAGTTCAGTACAATTACGCCCGGATCGAGCCATATCAGCGTGTCGATGCCGCGCGCGATTTTTTTTTCGACCTGAGCCGCGGCGAAGGCCTTCAAAACCAATGGGTAACTCAGGAGAGCTTTCTCCATCTGCAGCGGTACAATTTCCACGTTGTCCTGTATCAGTGACGCGCAGGGGAGTTCCTCTGCATCGGTTGTCACCACGTAGATTTCACTGGAGCTGTAGGTTCGGCCCAGTTCCCTGATGCTCTTGATCAGGGCCTTTACCGCCCTCTCCTGCTCATGGTTTGAAACGAATGTGACGATCGCCGCGGTTTTCCCGGAACCGCCCTGGGCCAGGGAGTGGTGGTTTTTCAAGGCGCAAATTGTTTGAACGTCCACCAAGGTCAGAAAAGCAATAAAAAACAAAAAAAAGTATTTACGGGCACCGCACAATGTTTTCATCTCCACCTCCAGCGCACGATTTTCCATGGCCATATTGTTTGTAAATTATATTTTACTTGAAAAGAGTATCGGTTCTTTCTCTATTGCCGCACTTTACCGCTTTCGGGAACGCCCTTGAAGAGATCTTCCATGACTTCCAGGGCGAAGCGGCCGTTGACCACTGCAGGACTGATGCCCATCTCGAAGGCGACCTCCACGGCTTCCAGTATCTCCTTTTCCGTGGCCCCGTCTTTCACGGCCTCGGCGATATGCCATTGCATGCAGGACTCGCAGTTGTTGACCACGCTGATGCCTACGGCGATCAGTTCTTTGACCTTTTTCGGCAGGGCGCCGTCGCAGAAAGTCACCTGCTCCAACTCCCGGATGACCTTGAAAACCCTGGAGTTGTACTTGATCAGCCTGCCGTTGGCCCATTTCCGCTGCTTAATAAGCTGTTTGATTTTTTCCATGAAAGATCTCCTTTCTATTATTTTTGTTTGTTAACTGCTTGGCACTCCTGCCCTTGTCCCGGACATAATGAGCATCCCAAATTGCCCGGGTCATAAGGGTCGGGCGGTCCTTAATTTTTCAGCTCGTTCTCGATGCGCTCGATTAACTTTTTTCCGTTGTCGTTGTTGGGGTTCAGTTCCAGTGACTTACGGTAGAGTGCCAGCGCTTTCTGCTTGTTGCCCTTCGTGTAGTAACCCTCGGCCAGGCTGTCGTAGGCGTTCCATGACTGCGGGAAAAGCTCCACGTAGAGCTCGAACATGGCGATGGCGTCGTCGACCTTTTTCAGTTGCTGCAGCAAGAAGTATCCCAGGCCGGTCAAGTCGCCCTCGGTGTAGAAATACTTGGTTTTGTTCTTCAGCAGGTCCGCTCTCAGCTCGGCGAATTTTTCGGTGAACGCGTCGCCGCCGAACGAACCCTGCAGGGCGGAGCTCAGCGAGATCTTGCCGGAATAGATTTGGTAAAGGTGCTGGATGGACATCTGGTGGCCCTGGTTGGTGATGCCCGGGCTGCCGACCAGGTGGGGAAATTTATTTTTCAGGGTATAGTCTGTGCAGAATTGAGTAAAATCGCCGCCCGCCTTGGCCAAAGCCTCGACACTGTCAAGCAGGGTCTTCATATACTCGAAACGGGCCTTGAACCCCGCAAAGGAGAGCTCGCCGTTCCAGTGTCCGGGGATATAGTACCGGATCTCGTTTTGGCGTGCGATCAGTGCCTGCCAGTTCTTCACCAGCACGGGATAGTCCGCGATTTCACCGGTGCGGATGGCAAAGGTGGCCAGGCAGCCGGGTGTGTCGGTCAGCCATTTGTCGGCCATCATGTCGCCGGTGAACAGGATGCCTTTTTGCGGGACCAGGATGAAAATGTCGCTCCGTGTGTGGGTGCCGCCGCTCTGGAACAGCTCGAAAGTGACGTCGCCGCAGTCCAGGACCAGCTTGTCCTTGAAGGTCTTATTGGGGAACGAGGGCTTGCTGTCTGAGTTAAGGAATTCGCTTTTCATGGTGCTGATGATCAGTTGCTCTCCGGCGGCCGTCTTTTGTTCTTCGTTCAATTTACCGGACGCGATCTGCTCATTCTGCCGTTGAATATTTTCCTTGACCCAACCGATCGACCGGAAATGATTGCTGAAATTCTCCCGCATCATGGCCGGGACGGTTTCATGGGCGATGATTTCGCAATCGGCATACACGCCGTTGCCGTTGGTATGATCGCTGTGACCGTGGGTGTTGATCAGGTATTTGAAATCGCTGCGCCCAAGCTCCCTGGCGATCACTTTCCTGAAAGCCTGGTCCAGCTTGGGGATGTCGGTGCTGTCGATCACCACGATCCCCTTCTTGGTGGCGATGGCGCAAACAGCGGTCGACGAAATGTGGTCGCCGACCCAGACACGGACGACGCCGGGCTCGATCTTCTGCACGTGCAGGGGCAGTCCTTCAATGGATTCTGCCTCAATCGGCAGAGCCGCGAGGACCGAAATCAATACTGCCAGAAAAAAAGTTTTTTTGAACATGTAATTTCTCCTTTCTTTTAATTTTTTATTTATTTTTTTGCAAAAAAGCTGTCCTCATAAGTCTCGTTCACCTTGACCTCATCGATCACGAACACATGGGGTGGGGTCAGTCGGTCGAAAACGCGCATGTTCAGGTGGGAGAAAAGAATGCCGCCGACATCGCGGTATTCCAGAAAATAGCGGCAGGAGTCGTCGTAGCCTTGGTACTTGATCATGCGCAGCAGGCCCGAATCCGAGTCGAAGTAAAGCTCCTCGCAGTAGCCGTCGGCAAACGTTCTCTTCAGGTGATAGACCACACTCGGTTCGAATTCGAATGCTTCCAGGCCGATGAATTCGTAGCGGATGCCTCTCTGTGCATAGTCGATAAAATTGCCGTCGATGCGGTCATAGATCAATCCCTTGGTCCACGGCTGGCTCATGAGCTGCTTGCCGGAGCCGCTGACGAACCACAGGCTTTGACCGTCGCCTACCATGTAGCCCCGGGCGCCCGGGGTTTGCTGGCGGATCAGGCCCGGCTGTTTGTGAATGCGCAGCAGTGGCCGTTCTCCCCCCAGACTGACGGCCCGTCCCTTGAGCCGAAGGGTCTTGATGGAGCGCAGGGCCGCTTCGCCGCCGATGGCCTCGACATGGCGGGCGATCACCGCCTCGGCGCTTTGCAAAATTTTATCTCCCAGCCGCGTCCGCGCTTTTTCGATATTCTGCTTTTTCACTTCGCTAATTTTAATATTTTCACTCACGTTGCCGGCGCCCAGGATAGTGGGGAATGCAATCACTGTAAAAATAGTAACAATTGAAATCATTGTCATTGTGCGCATGGGTTGCCTCCTTATGCTAATCTTGAAAAGCGGCCGCTGCCGCTTTTCAATTTATTTTCAAGTTTTGTCGCTGATTTTTAAAAAATCGCCGTCGATGATCAGCAGCGTCGCGCCATGCTCGGTGCGCGAGCGATGCGAACTCGCCCCGTCGGAGACGACGTAGGTCATCCCTTTGTTCAAGACGGTCTGCCGGCCGTCTTCCTGCTCATTGATGAATTCGCCCTCCAGGCAGTGCACGATATGGCCTTTCCGGCACCAATGGTCGGCCAGGTAGCCCGGGGAATACTCGACCATGCGGATGCGCAATCCGGACAACTGGAGCGTTCGCCAATACGATGTACTGGTGTCGCCCGGATGCTCACTGCGCGGTATCGATGACCAGTCTATGGTCTGATAACTGATTTTGTTGTCATTCATATGTTCACCCCCGGAATTATTTGATTTTACTAAATGCAAAGTCGCGGTAGTTGAGATGCTTGATCAATTGCACCACGTCACCGGCGGCATTGCGGACGAAGGTCACTGCGGACTTGTACCCCTTGGTGAAAAAAGCCGTTTCCGATTCGGGGAAAAATTCGATCTTGGGGTAATTCCCCTGATGAAGGAAAATGCGCTTCCCCTCGACGGTCACTGTCCATTCGTTGCCTCTTTCATTTCGATAAATGCCGGCATAGTCCGCCAGAATGTTGAAGTCAATCGCCGCTTCCTTCTTGTCATTGGGTACATTCTCCCACAGGATGTTGACAATCTGCCATTGGTCACGCATCTTGACCAGGCTGAGATGTTCGACGTAGTAGGCCGAGTCCACGCGCACGCTGGCCGTGGTCCGGGCCAGGTCGCGTACAGCCAGGTGAATTTGTCGTTGATCGCACGGTGTGGCCTTGTCGCCGCCGTGTTCCACCGCCTCAAGGAACCTGGCCCGGTCCTGCTGCCAGAAGAAGTCGTCACCGGCTACGGTCACGGCCGCGATCCGGCGCACAAACTGCGGATGCAGAACTTTTTCCACCCGGGCGGCATCGCCGTCGTACCAGCCCTCGATATACTCGCGGGCGGCCTGGAGTGCGTCCGCTCCCCGGGTTTGCAAGCGGGCTTTGGCTTCGGCGAGGACCTTATCGGAAGCGAAGGAGAAGTGCATTTGCACGATCCGCCAGCTCTCTTTGACCTTCTCCATCACGCCGCTCCAGCGCGTGTCCTTCCAAGCTCCGGGCCGGCCGTCCCACTCG
This sequence comes from Candidatus Aminicenantota bacterium, assembly GCA_963770755.1. Taxonomy (GTDB): domain Bacteria; phylum Acidobacteriota; class Aminicenantia; order UBA2199; family UBA2199; genus UBA2199. Next base: position 598,759 of record CAVYQZ010000006.1, read on the forward strand.
TACAGGTCGTCGAGGATGCACGACCACCACGCGGCGTCGCCGCCAGGGGAGAAATCGATGCGCACGTCGCGGATATCTAGGCCCGTGGCCTTGAAACGCGGGTCCATCCAGAAATCGAAGCCCTTGACAAACTGCTTCCAGCCGATGGTGATTTCCGAATCGGGATTGAAAACAAACAGGCGCTCGTCGTGAACCATCGTGCTCTCGGACAGCATCCGGTCCTTGGTCAACGCCCAGCCGATGTTGTCGCGAATGGTTTTTTCGACCACGGTCCTTTCATTCGCCGCCGTCAAAGCCACCCCAAAAAAAGCCAGCCACAAGGCCAGCGTGATCTTTTTCATAATACTCATATCGTCACTCCTTACGCATCGCAAGTTAAAATTGTTCAGTCCAGCGCAGTATTTTATAATCCGGGTCAAATTGGACGCTCTGGGGCTTGAAGGCAAGGAGGAATGAAAATTTTGTTTCCCGGCTCTTGATCTCAACGGTGCGGATGTCCCTAAAAGCGCCCCGATTAAATCCGATTTCAGCTTTGACCCGGTAGACGTCGCGCAGCTGGGTGATCATGACTTGCACCAGCCAGTTCTTGCCGCGCGGAGCAAACCAGCAGTCGATGGCGAATTCCGGTGCGCCCCTGCGCATAAACCACTGATCAAAAAACCACTTCAGATCGCGGCCGCTGGCTTTTTCAAATTGGTCGCGAAGATCCTCGAGGGTCATGGTCTGCCAGGCAAAGTGCTCCAGTGCCCCGCGCAGGCCCTGCCGGAAAGCCTCCTTGCCGATCAGTTCACGCAGCATGGCGTAGACGAAAAATCCCTTGCTGCTGGCCAGCATGTGCAGGGTGGTGAACTTGCCTTCGGTCGGGATCCCCAGTTCCAGGTCTTCGCCGCGCAGCAACAGGGATTCCAGGGATTCGCCTTTGATCTTGGATGATTTCAGGGCTTGAAAAAAAAGTCGTGCCGAATGGAGAAAGAGGTACTCCGGAGCGCCATTTTTCAGCAGGTTCCAGAAGAATTTGCTGCCGAGGGCTTGCTCGAGGTAGAGTCCCATCGAGATCTGCGCCAAACCTTCGTTGATGACCGGGCCTTCGGCGCCGCGAACGCAGTTTCCCCACCAGCAATGTCCGATTTCATGGGCGAAGACCGGGGTGTAAAAAAAACGTTTTGGCAAAACCTTGGCCGGGAAAAAAGTCAAGCCTTCATAGCTCGCGGCACCGGTCTTGCCCAGCAGGTTCTGGGGCAGCTCGACCAGATTGTATCTTTCATAGGGAAAGAATCCGTAGAACTCTTTGAAATAACTGATCAGCTTGGTGCAGTGTGTTAGGTAAAAATCGATTTTTTCCCGGTCGCCCTTGAGAAAGAAAATACCCAATTCCAGGCCGTTAATCTTTTCGCGATGATGAACGAACTCCGCGGCTGCAAAAGAAAATTCCAGCGGAGTAGCGACAGTGAAGGTGTAGCGCTTGGCAGCGGGAAGAATCTCCGTTTCCGTCATCCTGCCGGAGCTGGCTACGGTCCACTTTTCTGGGACAAGATAGGTGATCCGCCCACGGCTGCGGCGGGTACCTCCCGGCACCAGCGGGTACCAGCGGCTGCTGTGGAAGGCATAGGCGATTTTGGGGCCGATCCAGGCGTTGAGCAGGTCAAGCTCGGGGAGGCGTTCATGAAAGGAGCCACGGTAGCGCACATGGATGAAATGCATTTTCGATGTGGAATACGGCTCCGGCAGATGAACGGAGAGGCTATCTCCGCTTTGCCTGTGAGTCAGGAGCCGCCCGGATTCGTCTTTGACGGAGTCCACCTGAAGCTGGTGGTTGAGGGACAGGAGGATTTCTTCATTGCCAGCGCCAAGATTTTTTAGCAGTATTCCGGCATCGCTGCGCATCACTCCACGCTCCGGATCCAGGGTGATAACCAGGTCGATGAATTCCGCCTGCCACGTGGCGCCTTGTTCCTGGGCCGCTGGCGCTATCGTGAACAGTACGAGATTGACCGAGAAGATAGAAATGGCGCGCATAGCGGTGACGAAGCTCATCGGGTTATGCCTTTCTTTCATTTCCTCATATTGTCTTTAATTTCGATCAGGAGACTTTCGTCCCGGCCGTAGCCGGTGGATGACCTCGCTGCTCACCCAGTATATGTCGCGGCCGGCGGAGTAGAACAGATACTTGCCGTCGGGGCTGACCATGGGGCAGAAGTTGGTGCCCGCGGTATTGATCGTATCGCCCAGGTTGACGGCGTCGCTCCAGGTACCGTCGCCATTGCGAAACACGACGTACAGGTCGCCTTCGCCTCCCTGTCCTCCCGGGCGGGAGTTTGCGTCGAAAACGATGTAACTCTCGTCCGGAGCGATAAAGGAATGCGCCGCCCTGACAGGCTCATTGACGGCACCGGGAAGCTTTTGAGCCGCTCCGTATCCGCCATTCGGCAGCAACGGGTACCTGACGAGGCCGCCGCCGGCGGCGTTGCTAATATCGGTCATGTACAGGTCGCCTTGGCGGGTCGAAGACACGTACATGCCCGGGCCATGGTAGCGGGGCTCGCCCCATCCGGTTGCCGTCCTCTCGTTTATCCAGATTCCGTATTCGGCCCTTTCTGCGCCCGGTCGCGGACGCATGCAGCCGAAATAGAGTTTTTTCCCGTCCGGAGTGATGTGCGGTTCGTTGCTGGCAAAACCTTTGCAGAAAGAGGCTTCTTCGGGGGCCGTCCAGCCGTATTTCTCCCAGCGGCAGACCATCATCGTATTCGGTCCTCCGGATGTTTTTCGCCGGGTAAAATAGAGCTCCTTGCCGTCAGGGCTGAAGGCGATGGAGAATTCGAAATTACCGGACGTGGAAACAATGCCCGGGGCGAAAGCCATCGGTTCCATACCGGGCGGTGTCTGGCCGAAGTAGGATCCTTTCAGCCCGGTTTTTTCCCCGGGAGCGAATTTCGTTGTTTTCCTTGTTTCTTTTTTATAATCCTGGCGAATGCGGTTGATGGCGTCCTGGCCGCTCTGGCTGCCGGCATTAAATTCCAGGGACTTGTGGTAGCAGGCTTCGGCCCTGTCGAATTCGCCCTGCGCCAGCAGGGCTTCGCCCAGGCTGTCCCAGGCGTTCCATGACCTGGGAAACGCTTCGCTGTTCATTTTGAATACGGTCATGGCTTCAGCCAGCTTTCCCTGCTGCTGAAGGAATCGGTAGCCCAGGGCGTTGAACGCCGCCTCGTCGATGAAGAATTTCCGCTCACCCGCATCCAGGAGCTCACGGAAACGGGCATGAGCCGTGTCTGGACCGGACTGGAGCATGACCCGTTCGATCTCCGCTGCGGCCGGCTGCAATCCCACTCGCCAGTAGGCTTGGGTGTTCTCCTGGTGCCGATCGATGTTGCGCTTGGTTTTCAGGTCGAAAAATGGGGCCAGAAAGGAGAAAGCGGGCTCGAGGGGCATACTCGCGCTGAATGCTGCCAACGATATGTCTTCTTTCTTGGCCCGGGTCACGGAGGCCCAGAGTTCTTTAATATAGCGCTGCTGTGCGTCCAGCCACTCCCGGGAATGGACGAGCGTGTGGCCGCCGATGGCCGTTTTGACTCCGGTGCGGGTCTTGAGCACCTCATCCAGAACCGTCAGCCAGCGCGGAATATCGAGCGGCCAGGGAGCGGCCGTGACGCTGATGAAGTCGGTGTGGAAAAGGTCGCCGGTGAACAGGAGGCCGAGTTTTGGTACATGGATGACAATCGCGCTCTCGGTGTGGGAGCGGCCAAAATAATAGAAACGCAGTTCCAGCCCACCCACCTGGAGGATCAGCTTGTCGGTGAAGGTTTTCGTTGGTGGTGTCGAGACGAAACGTTTTTGCATGTCGTCTATGATCAGGCGGTCAATCCGGTTCGCTTCGACCAGGGAACGGGTTTGCGGATCGTCGGGGGCGAGCGCCTGCAATTGCCTCTCCCGTTGACTGATTTGGAAATACATCCTCCGTAGGTTGGCGGGCATCCCGTCGGCAGAGATCTTCATGGCCGGAGCCGCATTCTCGTGGCCGATGATCTCCACGCCTTTAAAAACCTGGTTGCCGCCGGTGTGGTCCATATGGTCATGGGTGTTGATCACCAAAATGACATCGTTCCGGCCCAGTTCTTTTTTTACCTGCTGCATGGCCTGTTTGGCCAGAGACGGCGACAGCAGGGTGTCGATCACGATCAGGCCTTCCGGTGTGGTCAGCACCGTCATGGTGGCCGGTGGAACGTATTGGCCGGTAGTAAAGAATGTGACATGCTCGTTCACCCGCTGCACGCGCACCGGAATGTTTTCCGTCGCGGCCGGCAGGAAGCATGAAGACAACATCAAGCCCAAAACAATGCCGAATGATATGCGTTTCATCATTTCTCCTCTTGTCTATTTAATTGAATTATTATAATAATTGTACGTGGCGACCAGCGTCGTCATCACTGCCTTAGAAATCATGCATGCCTCAATCGCGAACCTTCTTTTACAATCGATGTATGCATAAGAATTGCCAAATCATTTTTATGGGAATTCCCGTTTTTTGCAAAGCTCAGCGTGAGTGGATTGTTCGAATTTGTACATTGATTGTTCATAAATGAACAAAGAAAATTTTAAAAATTCTATTTTTCCCCCTTGATTTTACTCAGCCTTTTCAGGACATTGGCATTGCCGGGATCGAGCAGCAATGCCTTTTCATAATAGAGCATTGCCTGTAAATTGTTGATATTAGTGGACCGACCTGCATTACTTGTAATTACTTCAATACCAATTGACCGGGCATTTTGGCAAGAAGGGAATGGGGTTTATGCAATTTCCCGGGGTTTTGCAGCCAAAAGCTTTTCAGACAGTTTGATGCGCCGGCCGTTGATGCCGTGCTTGCGCATTTTCTCGAACAGGGCGGTGGGCTTGAGGCCCAACAAGGTCGCGGCGTTCCGCTGGCTGCCCTGGGTCAGGCGCAAGCAGGCGAGCAGGATGTTTTTTTCGAGATCGTCCATGAATTCTTTCAGGGGAATACTTCTTGTGTTCAGATTGATGTCCAGGTAGGCGTCGACCAGCGCTGCGCAGGCTCTGGTCAAGGCTTTCTCGCCGGCCGTAACGGGCCAGTCGGAATGGGTGATTCGCGGCCGCATCTGTTCCAAGGTTGAAGTTTGTACAAAATCGGAAATAGCTGAGAATTCCCCTCGCCTGAGTTCGGCATTTGCGTTTTGCGTTGTGTGTTTCATTTTTATCACCTCGTGACAGTAATCACTTTTCGCCACTTTATATAACGTCAAAAGTCTCCCGAAGTAATGGGGAAAAAGTCATTTTTTTGAATTCAGGACAAAAGTTCTATAAGTATCCTTACTTGTGATGGAAGGTTTTCTCAGTTCCCGGAAAAAGTCAGCCTATGGGTCTGGGCTTTTTTTCAGGCGTTGGCCAGTTGAGAATGAATAATTCCCTGGTCTTTTTCAAGGTTGGCACGAAACCTTAATCATCTTTTCAAGCTTGGCGCAAAGAGCGACGGCTTCAAATTCATTTGCCGTCCCGTTTTTCAGCGCCGCCTTAAGGTGCGGCAGGGCCTGGGCCGGCTTGTCCAGCTGCATGTATATTTTGCCCAGTTCGAAATGAGCTTCGGCGTCGGAAGGGATAAACTGCAGCACTTTTTGGAGGAGCGGCATGGCCTCGGCCGCACGTTTCTGCTCGATATACAATCTGGCCAGCGATTTACTGGCTTCGATGATCTCGTCACTTTCTTTCACATCGACGATGACTTTGATCTTTTCCTCTTCATTCAACTCCCGGATCGCTTGTTCTTTTTCGCCTTTCCCTGAGTTCTGAATGACCCTGCGCCATTCCTGTTCGGCATTTGCCAAATCGTCCAGCTTCCAGTAGGCGGCTCCGAGATTGTTGCGGCACTTCAGGTATTTGGGATCAAGATGGATCGCCTGCTGATAATAACTGCGGGCCTGGTCAAATTCCCCCATCTCAAAGTGAATGTTTCCGGCCAGGTTCAAGGCCCAGGCCTGAAATTGCGGATCGCCCAGGTCGATGGCGCGCCGGCAATGGAAAAGGGCTTCCTGCTTGAAGTTATAGAGGCAGTAAATCAGTGCCAGGTTGTAATGAATATCGAAGCGATTGTCGTCGGCGGACAATGCTTTCTTCCAGGTTTTGAAAGCACTGGACGGATCGGCCCTTTCAATGGCACTCCTGGCCATCTTGTTCAATTCATCCACGACCACTGGCAGCGGCTGCTTGAAATAGCGGATGATCAGCGGTCGTGAATGCGCATAATCACGAGCTTGTTGACTGTCTCGTGCTTTGACGATGGGGCCCAACTGTTCAGCCAGTTGGGAATTCTCGCGCGCCAACCTGGAGAGTGCAACCGTGGCCGAAGCGGCATCCTGCTGCCGCAGGTACAGGTCGATGAGTTGCACCAAAATTTCCGCCAGGCAGTATTTTTGTTCGATCGCTTCCGCCATCATCGTTTCTGCGTTTTGCCACTCGTTTTGCTCAAGGTAGAGGATGCCCCTGATATAGGGGAGCAAACCCGGATTATCCGCCATGAATTTTTTGAAAAGAGGATATTTTTTTACGGAGGAACGATTGGCGCCGACTCGTGCGATCAGCACCCGGGCAGGGCCTGTGTCGCCAGCTTGAAAATGGGTGATTCCCAGGAGCAGTCTGGCCAGCTCATTGTCCGGCGCCAGGGCAAGCTCTTTTTCGAAATGGCCGATCGCCTTGCCGTAATTCTGTTGTGCCATATGAATGTACCCGAGAGTTTCATGCAAGCCGCCGCAATCCGGGTTTTGCCGCAGGATTTCCAGGTAGGCGCTTTGGGCTTCTGTGAAGTACTGCCAGTCCAGGTATCTCTCGGCGGTTTTGAGCATGGTCTGCAAATCATCTGGAGACGGCTGCGGGGCCGGAAACATGATTCCGCCAGCCAGCAGAACAATCACAGCGATGGTTTTGCCCATGCTGCGAAAACGTGGTGTGTCGGACATGTTTCTATCATATCACAGGCTGTGGTCTATTCGATCGCGAAGAAAAAATGCAGGGGTATTCCAGGCTGCTGCTGGCAAATTGATCCCTATCCAATGTGTGCTGGCAGTGGAACTGAAGATGGCTCTTTTCATGGTTGCGCTCCTTTTTATTTTGTAACTTCGGCCAGAAAATTGTCAAGCAGGAGGCGGGAAAGCCTGGCCATGGAGGCTTCCTGTTCGCGGCATTCGGCGCCAAGACGGATTTTGCTTTTGCCGACCTGGCGGAGTTCCTCCTTGTAGGCGTCGGCCCGGCTTTCGGCTTCGGCAGGGGTGATCTCCAGATGAAATTGCAGTCCCACGGCGCGCCCCTGACGGAAAGCCTGGTTGGGGCAGTTGCGGTCCAGGGCCAGCCGGCGGGCTTTGGGTGGAACGGCAAACGTATCGCCGTGCCAGTGAAAGGCCGGAAAGGTTGGCGGGAACCCCCTGAAAAGCGGATCGTTCTGTCCCGCCCTCGTTAGATGGATGGGAAAGGCACCAATCTCCATGGTCGAGTTGCGGCGCACCGTTCCCCCCAGAAGTCTGGCCAGCAGTTGAGCGCCGAAACAGATGCCCAGGATGAATTTGCCGCGCTCCAGCGCCCTTTTCAGGAAACGCCCCTCCTTCAGCAGGAAGTTGTGACTGCGGATTTCGTTCACCGTTACCGGCGTGCCGCCGACGATGATGACCTCGTAAAGATCAAGGGGCGGGAAACTTTCGCCGCTATAGGGATGCAGGATTTGATGGGTGACATCGAGTTCCTCCAGATGAACTTCATAAAGCCCGAGCCCTTCGGTCGGGCAGTTCTGTAGGCCAAGAACCCGTGTTCGTTTTTTCTTGTGCATTGTTTTTTTTAGCCTGGGGCTTGCGGCCATCGACGCTCGTACATCAATGCTCCGAAAAAGCTGCCGCCGTTAGCGGTTGAAACTGCGTCAATTCAATGAACATCATGGCACCTGGATAAATACTAATTTAGAAAAACAACCGATTCCATAGAACTAAGGTGTGATTTTTAAAATAAATCCCGGGGTTTAGCGGAGACCTTGTAGGCTAAAAGTCACAGCGTCCGGACTTTGGCTAATAATTTCTTCTGCGCATCAGGGCCAAGCGAAAATAATCACATGGTGGCGTATCAGGCTTTGCGGTCAGCAGCCCGATCATACTGCAGGAATTCAACCGGGGCCCCCTGGTGAACAATGAAGGCGACCGTGACTCCCGGGGAAGGGGAATTGGGCGGGATGAGGATCTGCTGATCGGCGATTTCCCGCTGCAGGTCGTCCACTTCGAAGGCGATATGGGGGACCTTCTGCACCAGTTCGGGTATCGGGCTGCCCGCCTCGTAGCGCATCCACTCGATGCCGTAGGGGTTGCTGTCAAACGGCACCACGTGGACCTTCATGGCCTCGATATGGTATTCCCCGTCGCGCTGAATATCGGTCGGTATACCGAGGTGATGGTATTTTCTCATCGGGCAGTTTTCAAGGCGCGGTCGACCGGCTGGTCCTTGTCCTGGGAAATAGCCGCCGAGGGCCTCGTTGTAGAATTCCAGTTTCTCAAAAGGGGCTTGCCGTCGGTGCTGAAATTTTCCAGGCAGGACATGGCAAAATCCTGGCTGCTGTCGTCCTGGTTGCGCCACAGAGCGGCCAAAAGACATTTTTTCATGTTCATAGTTCTCCTTTATTATATTTCCGGATTATCTTGACAAAATCCCACGCGATTTTCAGTGGCTGATTCCTTGCCAAGGGGCTGCGGCGGGAACCGGCCTACCAGATTCCCGGGATCAGGCGGTATTTCACCCGGCGCCTGTACTCCGCGTACCCCGGCAGATCACGGGCCAGGACTTTTTCTTCGTTGAGAATCCTGGCGACAATGACCAGTATCAGGGGCGCGGCCGGGATCAGGGCCCAGAACGACCCCAGGGCCAGCGGGCTGAACAGGTACAACGGCAGTATCCCGGCGTACATGGGATGGCGCACCACGGCATAGGGGCCGGTGTCGATGACCCGTTGATCCCGGTCCACTTCAACGATCCGCGAAAGAAAACGGTTTTCCTTCAGGACCCGAAAAAAAATGAGGTAACCGGCCAGCACGATGAACTCCGCGACCAGAACCAGCCAAAGCGGAACGCTCGACCAGCCGTAGCGGCGGTCGAAGCCGGGGAGCAGGAAAGCGGCCAGGAAGACCGGATAGGACAGCAGGATGATCGACTGTTGTTTTTTCTCTTTTTCTTTGGTGCGCATGCGCCGCTCCAACAGCTGCGGATCGTTTTTCAGCAGGTAGGTCAGCACCAGGCCCATGAGGATGAGGAGCACGGCCATGTATATCCAGGCCTGCCAGTAGTTCCAGGTGCCGGCTGGGATGAAAAACATGGCCGTCAGCATGGGGCCGGCCATGCCGAAGCGCAGGAAGACCGTTCTTTTTAGCCGGCCGAGGTCAAGGTCGGCGGGAATATTTATGTTTTCCATGACGGTAATATGGCTCAGAAACTCCTTTCAATCAATAGGGAAAAAGTAATATAGGGGATGGACCGTAAAAGCCACAAATAGAGGGGTTCGAATATGATTCCCTATGATCTCGTACTAACACTATGTTTTTGGCCATTCAGAGAGCTGCCAAAAACATCTAGTGTTGGTATAGTCACACTAGATGGTTTCAGTATATTACTAAGCTTGCTGAAACCTTAATGTGACTATATTGAACCCCTTGTATATTACTCTTCAGAAATATTTTAAGCATTAAAATATTTCCAAACGCCCCGATGTTTTAATGACCGTTAACCCCTACATCCGTTTAAACTGATGGGGATGACTACCAGATGGCCGGCCGTTTTTCGGGGGAGTGGTAGAGCGTGTCGCCGTCTTCGGTCGTGAAGGCGTTGGACTGCTTGAAAACATTTAGCCGAAAAACTAAAAAAATGACTTTTTTCCTATTTCATTAAACGTTTTTTTATTCAATATATTGTATATGAATGTTCACGCAACAAATGAATCATGGAGGGAACCGACGATGAATAGCCGATAGCTCGAGTGGTTTTGGCCCTGCTGTCTGGTGTGATGGTAGCCGGCGGATATGGTCAGCCGGCTTAGTCGGCAATATTTTCTCCTAGGCTGAGCTCGCCTGATTTTCCTTTAGGTTGTATTTCCCTGCCAAGAAACGCATGTGAATGATAAAAGTTGTGCGCTTGATATTTCAGGGAATAAAAAAGTGACTTTTTTCCTATTTCAAAAATGTTTTTTTATTCAATATATAGTACATGATTTCACGCGTATGAATCATGGAGGGAACCGACGATGAATAGCAAAAAGAAAAAATGGTTTTGGCCCTGCTGTCTGGTTATTGCCGGCGCGACCCTGATCGGTCTATGCGGTGCCTGTCAGCCGGCGCGCGAGGATCCAGCCCGGCTGGATGTCGATGAAACGGTCGATGACGCATACGGCAACGAAGCGGCTTTGCTGAATGACACATTTCGCATCGATATTTCAGAAATCAGCCTGACACTGACCTACCACCCCGCTACCGCCACGGTCGACGGAACCAGCCGCATCCGTTTTTTCATGCGTCCCGGGCAACATCGCCCCCTGGTGCACTTCAACCCGGCCGCCCGCGGTCAAGTGCTACAATATCTGCAGTTGGATGGCCAGGTTTGGAGCAATCCCGCCGATGGCTACCGCATCAGGCAGTTCGATGGTTCCAGCCAGCAGGCGATCGAGATTCAACAGGATGTGGATGAGCAGGGCGAGCATCTGCTGATCATCGGCTACCAGCTGCAGTTTCAGGCGGGTTATCCCATGTTCGTTACCCAGGTCAATGATATCCAGGGAATCGGCAATGAAGAAATCTTCCCGACCATCAATTCTCCTTGCGAACTGATCCGCCACCTGATCACGCTGCAGGTTGACAGCGCTGTTCCTTACCGCTGCATCGGCTCGGGACTGGTGGAGCAAACGGACAATTCCTCCCTGCAGGAATGGACGCTCGACAGCGAAATCCCGGTCGCTTCTTACGGCATCTTGTTTGTCCTGGCGCCCGCGGCCGATACGCTGTATGAGGAACGCGTGATCGACGGTATCCCTGTGCGTATCGTGGCTTTTGTGGGTGGCGCCTCGATCGCTGCCGCTTTCGCTGAACTGGACTCCTGGCTGCCGCAGCTTCAAGCCGAGATAGCCCCTTTCCCCATGGCCCGCGGCCTGAGCATCTTCCTGACCAACAGCGGCGGCGGCATGGAATACTTTGGCGGCACCACGACATCAATCCCGGCGCTGAGTCATGAGGTATTTCATATGTATTTCGGCTGCAGCGCCATTCCCCGCACGTACCGCGATTCCTGGTGGGACGAAGCCATCACCTCCTGGTTTGATCGCACCTATCCCGCTTACCTGGTTCCCATTCAGGATGGGTATCAGTCGAATATGGTCAGCGGCCGCTCGCCGATTGCCGTTGGTTTCGACTCCCGGGCGTATTACCAGGGAACCCAGATCATGGAAACTCTGGCCCGGCGGCTGGGCGGCAGGGCGGCCATGACCCATTTCCTGAGCCATGTATACCAGGCCCATACCTGGTCGCCGTTTGCCACCATGGACCTGGCCGACTATTTTTACGACTATTCCGGGATCGATATTGACGCTGATTTCCGCAACTGGTTCTATCGGGGTAGTGCAGAAGCAACCAGCAGTGACGTGTCCCAGCCGGTCGCGGAGATGAAAAAAGTCGATCTAACTCCGCCGCATACGATTCTTGAAAAATACCGTACTCCGCAGGAGGGTGGCCAATGAAAAAAAGATTGCTTTTTCCGGCCGTTATATTGCTGTTCATCGGAACCCTGGTAATGACTGCCGCGCCGGGCCAAAATGGCCAGGCTGACAAAAAACCGTTGTCCATTACCCTGGAAATTTATGGCGGTTTCATCGCCATGCAGCCAGATGATCTAAATCTGCTGGCCGATTACCATAATTCCTATCCGCTTTTTTTCTTCAACGGGCAGTACGATTACCTGCACGCCCAGTACGGGAATAATTTCTCCTATTCCGTCAGCCGTTCCGGGGATGATCGATTAAAAACAGTCCGCAACGGTCTGCCCTGCGGCGTCCGCTTGCGCTATGCTTTATCCCACACCCTTTCTCTTTTTGTGAGTTTGGAGTATCTCAAGGGAAACCGGCTTTCAAGCACCCAGCTCAACTATCAGATCGATGATCGTTCCCAGGGACCGATCCAGACCACCCCCCGCGAAGTTGAAGCAGACTATTCTGACTTTTTTCTTGGGGTCTCGGCCTGGGTCCCCCAAGTCGGCATCCATTTGACCAAGCCCCTGGGCAGGGGATGGCAGGTGGGCGGCTCGATGAGCGCCGGGCCCCTGCTGGCCCGTTGCCGCAGCGTCGTTGAAACCCGCACCAAATACCTGTATACCGACGGCTATTGGTCGGAGAGATTCTATCTGCTGGAGATGAAGGGCGCAGCTACCGGGATAGCTCTCGACGTGAACGCTGAACTCCGGCGCCAACTTTCCAGGCGCTTGTCCTTTTTCATGACCGCCGGTTATGCCTGGCATCGAGCTGCCCGTGTAACAGGCAGCGGTCGCGATCAAAGCTTCTTCCGCGACAGCAACGCGACCCAGGACTTGGTTGAAAATTCATGGAATGGACGCTGGCAAAAGAACGTTGCCGTTTATTTAAGAAACTGGGGCCAGTTCAGCCAAGCCTATTATGGAAATTACTTCAGTGATGGCGATGATACGGAAAATTTCATCCTTGACCTTTCCGGTTTCCAGGTCAAGGCGGGATTTGCCTGGTCTTTTTGATCCACGAACGATGGATCCGATTTTCATCACGGCAGCTCAGAACTGGTAGCGGTAGCTGACCTTGAAAAAGAAGCTCTGGCGTGTCTGGTAGAACCTTTCACCGGTCACGTCGCGCTGCCAGCGGTTTTCGGACCAAACCTGGCTTTCATTCAATGAACCATAACCGAGATAAATCACCGTGCCCGGGATATAGGTGAAAGAAGCCAGGAAGTCGCCCAAAACCCGCTTGGCGAAGCTGTCGTACTGGATCAGACCGCGGACAAATAGTTTCGAGTTGAACTGGTAGGTCAGACGGCTGCGCCAGATGCGCTGGTCGTAGACCAGGTCCCCGCTTCCCTGGCGGTGGAAGCGGCTGATGGAATGCTCGGCGAACAGGTTCAGGTTCTTGGTAGGCTGGAGGGTGAAATTGGCATGGAACTGGGTGCGGTCGCCAAGGAACGGGTCAAGCGGATCGTAATAGATCGCGTTGCCGAAACCATAGCAGGAATGGAGGTTGATCCATTTAAAAGGCTGCAGGTTGACGCTCAACTGGCTGGTGAGGCGCTGGAAAGCGCGGCCGGCCCAGCACTCCTGCCCCAGGTAAATGTAGCCGCCGACCTGGCCCTTGAGAATGAAGTTGGTGAAGGCTTCGAACATCAACTCCTTGTCGTCCATGCCGGTCACCTTGTCGTGGATGAAGGCGCCGTATAGGGAGGGAGTGACGCTAAAAAGCCAGGGGATTTTTTTGGCGTTGGGGACGAGGCGCTGCTGGATGTAGAACTTGGCGGTGGCGATGCCGCTGCGCTGATAATAGGCCGTATCCATCTGGAAACCCGGATCGACGTTTTCGACCATGGCCAGCAAAACTGTATTGTCCTTGCCAAAGCCGTACTCGGCGGTCAGGTAGCCGCCCTTGAACTCATCGCCTGCTCCCGGGCGATTGGAATAGGTTTGGATATAGTTGCCCATGACCTGGTGATTTTTCAGGAAGCGCAAAGAGAAATCGGCGGCCATGGCACGGTTGTATTCGCTACCGAATTCGCGCCCGCTATACAGCAGGCCGATGTAGCTGTCGCCGCCCAGGCCCAGCTTGCCACGGCCGAGCCAGAAGGTCGCCTTACGGCCCAGGTCGGGGTTCTCTTCGCCATTCCAGGCATTGCCCGGCGATCGGTCGGCAGAGGCCAGCAAGGCAAACGAGACTTGGCCCTGCTCGCCGGTCAGGCGCACTCCCCACTGCGGGTCGATTATGAATCGAGTATGGACCGGCTTGCCCATATTGCCCAGGCCGTCGCCCACGCCGCCGAGGTCGAACAGGTTGCCCGCCTCCATGAAGAAAGGGCGTTTTTCCGAATACAGTATCGGGTAGCGTTGGTTGACCGTGACCTGCATGGCGTCGCTTTCCACCTGACTGAAGTCGGGATTGACGGTGGCCTCGGCGATGATCGATGAGGTGAGGCCGTACTTGAGCCCGAAGCCCAAGTCACGGGTCTGGTCTGCCCCGGACCAGGACGAGGGCGACATGCGGTTCCAGCCCGAACTATAGGTCAATGAGGGCAGGGCTTCCAGCACCAGCGGCCGTTGCAGTTCGGCGATGCGCATTTCAGCCTGTGAGCCGCCAATGCTCTGGCCCGGCATCAGCCGCGGCCAGGAGCCGCTCATGCCCAGACGGCTGATGCGGCGCCAGAAGACGATGCCCATGCAGATATCCTTGCCGCTGGCGAAACGAATACTCTTCAGCGGCTGACAGATTTCAACAATGTAGCCGTCGCTGACGACCTTGCCGGCACTGTGCCATACCCAGTCGGTGGAGGAGTCCTCCTTATCGCCAGTGCGGAAAATATCGGCCTGGGCGCCGCTGGGATTGACGAAGAACTCGTAACCGTATTTCTTGCCGCCCACGGTGTCGATGGAAAACCCGACCCAGTCGTCCTCGAAGATGCCGTCGCGCTTGGTCAGCGAGGTCTTGATCAACTCGGGGTTGCTGTCCAGGCAGTGGAAGGCGAAATAGAGGTTCTGGTCGTCGTAGGCCAAATAGGCTCGGGTGCGCTGGGGAAGTTCATTGCCGTTGACCGGATTGTAAGTCACCCAGATGTCGTCGACCATGGTGGCCGATTTCCAGACCTCGTCGTCCAAAGAGCCGTCCAACACCGGTGGAACCGATGCCTTCTCCGGCTGCAAGGTGCGAATATTCTGGCGGATGCCGTTGTTGGCGGCCACAACCGCCCCGGACAGCATCAACATGATGATAATCAGGAAAAGTATTTTTTTCATGTTCGCTCCCGAGCTTTTTGCTTTCTCTGAGTATTTAGACGGTTATGAGAAAAAAAAGGTTACAATAAAAAAGACTCGTCCGAAAAAATATGACTTAAGTCCTAGCGCAAAAACAAACGGCCAGGTATTTTTACTATTCTCTTTGCGGTTCGGATTGGCTGTCCGTTCCGCTTTGTTTTTAGAATTTGATCACGTCGCTCAGCAGCGATACGCTGACCACGTATTCCAGGTTGATGTAAACGGAACGGCGATTGGGGTGCAGCCCGGTTTTACTCGAGTCGAGCACGTAGCGCTCCTTGGGGCTGGACGTTTGGCTGCTGTCATGGACATCGACGTCGGTCAGCAGCAGGCAGTCCGGCCGCACGTCGGCCAGGGTGCCGATATACAGCCAGGGCGAACGGGTGTCGATTACGACCTGCTGCGTGACCAGGTTGAGCAGCGTATCTTTCATCGCTTTGGTCAATAATGCTGGAATTTTCTGATGCGCTCAAGCACATCGGATTTGAAGCGCTCGATGCGCGCGGCCACGAAATCGGCAATGTCCATGGTATTGTCACCGATGAGCGGCGTCAGGTCCATGGCGAACAGGACGAACTTGGCCTGGTCAACGGCGCTCGGGTCCAGGAAAGTGGCATTGGCGCGCAAACGGCCCAGAAATGCCGCATCGTAACGCTTGCCGCCGTCTATCTGCGACCTGTATTCCCTCAGCAACGATGGCAACAGGGGCTCGGCGCCATGGAGGTCCAAGCGTATTTTTTCCTTGTCATCGAGCCAGTCCAGTCCGCGCCAGACTTCGCAGCCGTATAGCTTTTTCGGGCGTTCCTCCGGATTCATCCAGCGAATGGCCCGGATCAGGGTCGCGATCACGGCGACGTGGGTATCATGCTTGTCGGTCGGGTTGTGGCTGTATACTGCTTGCGGTCGGCAGGCTTCCATGATGCTCAGCAGATCCTGCTCCAGGGCGGGATTTTTGCTGTCTTGAACGTCCCGGCTTGGATAGTCCAGCTGGATCAAGGCGCCATAGGCTCCTGCTTTGGCCGCCTGCTGCTGTTCCTGGCTGCGGATGGCCTTCATCTCGTCGGCGCTGCGGTTGGCGGTTGCGCCGCCGCGCGGACTGTCAGCGCCATCCGTGCAGGTGACCCCGGCAAAAGAGCGGTCCGGTTTTTGATAGCACTCCAGAATGGCATGGCCGGCCAGTAATTCCAAATCATCGGGATGGGCGCCGACGCCCAGGTGGGTGATGCGAGCCAGGGCTTCGTCTTCAGCCTGATCGTCAGGGATATAAATAGTGGCCGTTGGCTTGAGGTTTTTCATAGGCTTTTTTTACTCCTCCGCAAACAGTAATATAACGCACATGGGGCATGTTTGGCAAATTGGCCATGATTTCAGCGAATGGCGGGATGCTTTTTCTGGACACGGTCGGACCTCCAAATTTCTTCCATGGTAAAGTCGACCCAGATCAAGTCAGAGGTATTGGGAATGCGGGACAACAATGCCCTGCCTATATCGAGCGCCGGGTCGCCAAGCCGTTTCCACCAGAACCTGTCGGCGGGATAGCCGAATTGGAAGCCGACGGCCGCCGGAAAAAAGACTTTGCCCCATTGCTCGAAAATACGCTGCATGTGCGCCAGCGAAGAAAATCGCTGGCTGTTATTGATAAAAACCAGGTTACGGCGATAGCTGGGCGGCATTTTCGATCCAAGCCAGTGCTTTATGAACAACCTGTAAGCGGGATTGTAGCTACGTATCTGGTTGCTCCAGGCTTCGGCCTGGGCATCGCTGATGCCGACCCCGGCCCTGTTTTTACGGCTCCAGCGGTGCCATTCGACGTCGATGCCGAAACCGATAACGCAGCGGTGCTGCGCGTAGCGCATCAACACCAGGTCGATCAGAGTTTCGACATCGGCATAGGCCGGCTCCACTTGCAGCCAGACCTGGAAACCGTTGCGGTCGAATTGCTCGAGATAAGCTTCATTGACGTCTTGCGTGGTAAAAACGATGTTGGCAAATTTGTTTTCATTGGGGGCCGGGAAAGACAGGCGCACTCGGTTGCTGGAGTTTTTTTCCATGGCAGCGCGTTGCTCGTGCTCCATGGTGCCGACGATCCAGACCAGCGTCGGGACGGCATGCTCGAAACGGGACGCCATGGAGCGTGCGGCGCTGAGCCAGTATTGGGGAGCTGGGAAACCGTGCTGTGGACCGTAAGACGACGATCGCAATCCGGCGCGGAAAGAAGCTGGTCCGGGTCCGGATGCGGTTTCAGGCGGGCATTTTTCCGTACCGCAAAGGAGTATGGAAACTGCTGCCAGCCAGGTGATCAATAGTCCCTTGAGTTTCATTTTATCATTTATTTTTCGGCGTCATAGCACAGGGCGGCAGCGCCCAAAACAGATATTTTTGGAGTCCGGGCCGGTTGGATAGCTACCCGGGCCAGTGCATGCTGGTAAACGAAAGTTTCGAGCTTGCTGCGCAGCGACTTTTCGAAAAAAGGCCAGGCCTTGCTCACCGATCCGCCCAGGATGATTTTTTCCGGGTCATAGGCATGAAGGGCGATCATCAGCGCCTGACCGAGATGTTCGCCGTAAGCGGCAAATATTCCCAGAGCCCGGGCGTCTCCCTGACGGGCCTGTTCGTACAGTATGGCGCCGTCCATGCCGTACTGTTGCCGGAAAAAATGGCCGCTGCCGTAGTATTCAACGGTATGCTCCCGGTAAGCGATCTTGCCGATTTCGCCGGCGCCGCAACTGCGGCCGCAGTAAAGTTTGCCGTTGATGATGATCCCGGCCCCCAGTCCCGTACCGAGGATGATGCCAACCAGGTGTTGGCAACCGCGGCCGGCGCCGAAATAGAGTTCACCGAGGGCGAAACAATTGGCGTCGTTATTAACATGAACCGGGATGCCGAATGACTTTTCCAGGATTTTTTTGAGCGGTACTTTTTGCCAGGACGGGATATTCCCCACCGTATAGACGATGCCTTTATCGACGTCCACCAGGCTGGGGACGCCGATGCCGATCGCCGTGACCCGAGAGTCTATGACGGCGCTGATGGTGGCGCGGATTTCCTGCAGCACCTGATCCTGGCTGCCGTCGGCGGTGATGGCCCGGGCCCGATAGGCCGCCATCTTGTGACCGGCAATTTTTCCGGCGCGGACATTGGTGCCGCCCAGGTCTACACCGATGACTGTTTGCATTTTCATTTCCACGGTCAATTTTATGGAAAAAAAACTTAAATTGCAATAGAAAAAACTCATCCCCCTACCCCTTCTCTTGGCAAGAGAAGGGGAGTCAGAATACTCCCCTCTCTTTTTGAAAGAGAGGGGTTGGGGGTGAGTTCCGAGCACAGCGTAGCCTGCCGATCGGTTTGGCTGTCTGGCCATCTGTGGAGTCTGCATCGACGAGATGTCGGGTTTATTTAAAAAACTGAATTAATAAGTCGGCGGCGGGGATTCGTTCCGAAGAACTCCTCCCCGCCACCTATGGGGGGAGGGTAGTCACACTAAGTGTTGGTACTAGAATATTTTCTTTTTTTTCAGCTTGGCGACGATCATTTCCATTTCGCCAACCAGCTTGTCGAAGCGTTTCAGCGCCGCAGTATAAGGTTCGGGCGTGGTCATGTCCACGCCGGCCTTTTTGAGGATCGCCAGCGGGTAATTGCTGCCGCCGGCTTTGAGGAGTTCCAGGTAGCGTGCCTGCTCGTTTTTGCCGCCGTTGAGCACCATGTCGCTCAGGGCCATGGATGCGATGAGCCCGGTGCTGTACTGGAAAACATAGTAATTCAAGTAAAAATGGGGAATGCGGTCCCACTCGACTTCGATGTAATCGTCGACCTGGCAGACGCCCTTGTCATGGCCGTAATACAAACGGGCCAGTTCCAGGTACTTCCGGTTCAGCCAGTCGGCGGTCAATGTCTGCCCCTGTTCCACGCGCTGGTGCATGGCCAGTTCGAATTCGGCGAACTGGGTCTGGCGGTACAGGGTGGTGCGGAACCCGTCCAGGTAGTTGTCGAGGAGGTACAGCTTGAAGAGGTCGTCCTTCTCGTTCTTCAGCAGGTGCTGGAGCAGCAGGTGCTCGTTGAAGGTCGAAGCGATCTCGGCCAGGAAAGTGGTATAATCCGAAGTGGCGTAAGGCTGGGTCAGGTTTGAGAATTGCGAATGCATGGCGTGGCCGAGCTCATGGGTCAGGGTGGAAACGGCATCGTAGTCCCCATTGTAATTGAGCTTGATGTATGGATGGACTCCGTAGACACCGCCGGAATAGGCGCCGCTTTCCTTGCCCTTGTTTGGATACAGGTCCATCCAGCGGTTGTCGAAGGCCTGCTTCAGGCCGGCCGCATAATCCTTGCCCAGGGGCTTCAATGCGTCGCTGATCAGTTTCCTGGCCTCGTCGAAGGGATAGGTTTTGTCAACCGCCTGGACGGCCGAGGCGTAAACGTCTTCATAACGGAATTTGGGCAGGCCGAGCATTTTTTGCTTCAGGGCCAGGTAGCGCTGAAATGCAGGAAGGAACTCGTGCACCGAGCGGATCAGTTGGTGATAGACCGCGGGCGAGATGTTCTCTCCGAACAGGCGTGCCGACAGGCAGTCGGGATAGTTGTGGATCTGGGCGTTGAACCAATGCTGTTTGATGGCTCCGTCCTGGAGAATGGCCAGGGTGTTCTCGAATTTTTTCTGGTTATTCCAAAAAGCCTTCATGACCAGGCTGCGATCAGCGGCGTTCTTGGAAGCACGCAGGCGCATGTAAGCGGGATAGTTGAGGATTACTTTCTGGCCATCGCTGGTCGTGATCTCAGTCGGCGGCAGTTCCACGTCGTTAAGCATGCCCGAAGCGCGTCCAGTGGCTCCGGAAAATAGGCCGGTCAGCGAGGCGATGCGCTGCTGATCGCCGGGCAGGATGTGCTCCTTCTCGCGCAGGATGCTTTCGATGTTGAAGCGATAGATGGCCAGCCCGGGCTCAACCTCGAGGTAAGCCGCGAATTTTTCCGATCCCAGGGCCAGGATATCGGCCTGCATGGAGGACAGCTTGGAATTCAGTCCCACCAGCATGGAGCGCATGTCGCCTTCCATGCCCTGGAAGACAGTACTGCCCATGTCGGTATTACTCTGGTGGCTGGCATACGAGCTCAAGCGGCTGCTCTTCAGGTCGATGCGGTCGACCAGGTCCAGAAAGGCCAGCATGGCCCGGGCCGAAGCGGTCCAGCCCTTGGCTTTTTCATCGACCTGGGCGATCAGCCCGGCCACGACTTCCTTTTCGGCTTGCCAGGCCTCAAGCGACGGGAACAGGTCCTCGATCTTCCAGGTGTATTCCACCGGGACCTCTTTGCGTTCAAGCAGCGAATAATCGGGGATGTTTTTTTCCATTTTCTTCTCCTGGGCAACCATCAACAATGGCAGCAGTAAAAGGTTGCCCAGCAGCAAAAAATACACGGGACTGGTTTTTATCATGGTTCGGCTCCTTGTTGAAAAAACGTATACGGATACGAGTGGCACTTGGTTTTTTCAGCCATTATGCAGATCATAACTTGTTTAAAAAGATGGTTAATGGTTTAATAAAACTGATATGCAATCGGGATGTTCGGTGGCAACAACTCGCGGACATTTCCGGCCTTTGCCGATGTCGAGACCAACATGGCGGCAACGGGGGGGAGATCGGAAGTGCATTCAGTAAGACGCTGGCGGGATACGGGTTCACTACATTCAACCCGTTCGCGGAAGCGGGAGTGCCGTATCCGGGGAGTTCGTACGACAACGTGACGCTGAAGGTAGAGCCGACGGCGGGATTGGGGAGCGTGATGTGCTTCGGAGCGACGGCAAACAATACCTCCAACGACCCGGCGGCCCACGTCGCGGTGCAGGGGCAGTAAATAAAAAAATAAGAATCAACCATCATGGTTTTTCCTGATATTTATCCATGCAAAAATTGAAGCCGAATTATCAATAAAATGCAACCAGCCATGCCGAGCGGTTGACTGTTTCCGGTTTTGTGTTTATAATTAATACAATGAAAGGCATTCGTTTTTCTGCCAGATTAAAAGCAAAGGCTATGCTTCAAGAAAAACAAAAGGACGAGCAGGAGCGTGGCCTTTCACCCAGGTTCTGCCTAAAAGTGACATTAATTGTCCACCCGATTGACAAATTATCGCCATTGTGGGGATTTAATGTCCTTAAAATTGGGATAATTGGCCCAGGAGAGGCTTTGAACTTGGCATGAAAAGTGCTCTTAAAATAGTTGTTTCAAGGAGAAAACGATGTCAAAAAATGAATTAAGACGGCTAATAATACGTTCAAGTCTTTTCTTGATCCTACTAGCAGCTTTTGTGGGGCTCCAGGCTCAAGAATACAACTTTTACCAGTTGCGCGATGCCAGCGGTAACTTCGTCATTG
Source organism: Candidatus Aminicenantota bacterium (assembly GCA_963770755.1). Lineage (GTDB taxonomy): Bacteria > Acidobacteriota > Aminicenantia > UBA2199 > UBA2199 > UBA2199. The sequence continues at coordinate 620,159 of CAVYQZ010000006.1, forward strand.
CCGACAGCTACGGTGACTATGATCTGCTGACGGACGGCAATGGCAACCTTCACATCCTCTGGTCCGAACAGGGAAATATATACTATGGCCGCGTGGTATACAACGCCGGCAGCGCCGACTACCGCATTACCGGAAAAGAATATACCAATGTTAACATTTTCGTGGACGGCGTCAGCACCTTATGGACGCAGCCACGGGTTGCCGTTCGTCGTGATGGCCAGACCGTGCACTTTGTCTGGGGTGAAACACTTAAGCACGCTTGGCGCAACGCCCAGGGGGTGTGGTCCAAGGAGACGGTGCGCGGCATCAGCGGCGTCCAGCGCTGCATCGCGCCCAGCATTTTGGTCGAGGACAACGAGACGCTCCACATTCTCTACGGCTACTATGACGGGTCCAATGGCTATGATCCCACCCACCTCATCTACCAGCGCAAACCGGCCGGAGGTTCTTGGAGCGGTTACATGGAGATCGACGTTGCCGGCTACAACTTGGGCGCCGAATGGCGGGACCCGGTGATGACCCTCGATGCCCTGGGCGGCATCCATGCCACCTGGAGCAACTACATGGGCTTTGCGGTGGCCAACGGCGCCGCCCGCTACCGCTATGCCCCGGCCGGGACCGGACTGGAAAATGCAACCACCCTCCTCGTCCCGCTTGCCGCCGGTGTGGCGATGAATGGCGCTGGCAACATTTTTGTCGACAGCACAGGCAGGGTTCACCGTACCATATCGTCCACTATCGTCTCGATCGACTATTCCACTAAGGCCTCTGGCAGCAGTGGTGCCTGGACGACACCTAGCCGGCCAAGCAATGGCCCGCTCCAGACCGGGGAGGACTCATGGGCGGCCGTGACCGTGGACAGCCTCGGCCACGTGTTGGTCGCCTTTGCCGATGGGGTCAGCTATACCAACTACACCAACCTATATCTTTCGGTGCTGGACGATGGAGTCTGGACCAAGTACACCATCCCCACCACTGCCGGCATGGACTGTTTCCACCAGCCTTCGATGTTGGCGGCGAGCGGCATGCTCTACCTGCTTTGGCGTGAAAGCACGGGCCGGTTGGCATTGGCCACCATGCCCGATAGCGCCGGATCGTTGACCCTGACCGCTCCCAATGGCGGTGAGAATTGGGTGCGCACCACCGCCCAGAACATCACCTGGAGCAACAGCGGAGTGACCGGGACGGTCAAGCTGCTGCTGTACCAGAACCTTGAACTGATCGGGACGATCGCCCAGGACCTGGACGTCGGGACCGGCACGTATTCCTGGACGGTGGGCAACCTGACCAGCGGCAGCGCCCTGGCCGGCAGCAATTACAAAGTGCGCAGTCCAGACCACGGATGGCACATTGAGCGATGATACCGACGGCACCTTCACCATCGTTTCCGAGATCGAGACCGTGTCAACACCGAGCACGCCATCGGGTCCGTCCTTCGGCTACACCGACGTAAGCTATACCTACAGCAGCAGCGGCGGCGCATCGAGCCTCGGCCATAGCGTGCAGTACTTCTTTGACTGGGGCGACGGCAATGATTCGGGTTGGCTGGACGTAGGCACGACTAGCGCCAGCCACAGCTGGAGTTCGACCGGTGCCTTCTCGGTGCGGGCCAAGGTGCGTTGCGCTACGCACACCACCCTTGAATCGTCCTGGTCGCCGACGATGACGGTGGTAATCGGAGTGCCGGGAGCTTATTTTAATTCGCCGGCGAATCGGCTTATAGTGACTGACGCCTTCTGGGCTCCAGCCCAAGGCAGCGGCACCTGGATATCGGACGTGCAGATCACCGACGTGAGTGGTGGTTCGACGGTGCAGGTCTATTACAACTGCACAGGCAATCGGCGCGGGCCATTCACCTTGTGGACGAACAGCGGCGGGGCAAATCGCAGTGTAAGCTTTGGTAACATCCTGCAAACCATCGACGGACTGGATGCCGGGGCGTTCACATACTTCGGTACAAGCGGAGTGCTGGAATTCATCACCCAGGACGCGGGCCATCTGATCCAGGCGGCAGCGCGGACCTTTAACGGTGACTACTCACGCACATTTCCGGCGTTGGCCGATGTGGCAACCAACACAGCAGCACTGGGGCGGTCTTTGCTGATACCAAATATTTCCAACGATACGTTTTATCGGTCATCGATGCTCTTATTTAATCCAGGTGTGGAGAGCGTAACGGTGGATGTGAAGATCATCGGCAATAACGGGGCGCAAATTGGCTCGACCATTCCCCGCACGCTGGCCGGGTACGAAATGATTGGCATCGCCACGGAATTGAGGACGAATACCTACAATAGCGCGACCATTATGATCACGGTGACCTCGGGCAGCGGCCGGGTCATGGTAGCGGGTTATACGGCGAACAATGTCAGCAACGATCCTGCTAGCCATATCGCGGTTCAGGCAGGCTCCGGGTATGCCAATTCTCCGGCCAGTCGGCTGGTATTGACCGATGCGTTCTGGGCGCCGGCCCAGGGCAGCGGTACCTGGATATCGGAGGTGCAGATCACCGACGTGAGCGGCAGTTCGACGGTGCAGGTCTATTATAACTGCACAGGCAACCGGCGCGGGCCGTTCACCTTGTGGACGAACAGTGGCGGGGCCAACTCTAGCATAAGTTTTAGCAACATCCTGCAAACCATAGACGGGCTTGATAGCGGTGCGTTCACATACTTCGGTACAAGCGGAGTGCTGGAGTTCGTCACCCAGAACGGGAGCCATTTGATCCAGGCGGCGGCACGGACCTTCAATGGGGACTATTCGCGGACGTTTCCAGCATTGGCCGATATAGAGACAAATACAGCAGCACTGGGGCGGTCTTTACTGATACCAAATATTTCCAACGATACGTTTTATCGGTCATCAATGCTCTTATTTAATCCAGGTGTGGACAGCGTAACGGTGGATGTGAAGATCATCGGAAATAACGGGGTGCAAATTGGTTCGACCATTCCCCGCACACTGGCCGGGTACGAAATGCTCGGCATCGCTACGGAATTGCGGACGAATACCTATAGCGGCGCGACTATTATGATCACGGCGACCGCGGGCAGCGGCCGGGTCATGGTAGCGGGTTATACGGCGAACAATGTCAGCAATGACCCAGCCACTCACATCGCTGTGCAAGCACAATAAATTATTAATAATCCGGATATTCAGCAACTCTTAAGGTTGCTTTCACAAAATTGCTATTTGACTTTATTTACAACCGACTTTGGATACTAAAGATTCATTTCTCTTGAAGTCGTAGAAGCCTTTAAGTTATATCTGGCACGTCGTCATTTGAGCGATCATATGATTTTTTTATACAACTTGAATTTCTCATTTGACCAAATCAATCTGACTTTCACCTTGTGTTTAATTAAGAACCTATCCAACGCTCCATTGGCCAGATCTGAATTGGTCAAGTAATAATCAACTCCGACTTGCTCAAATTTGGTAGCCATACCGGCAACATCCTGATCACGACGATTGGCCATGCAGTTTCGCTCGGCATACAAAGATAACACTGTGGGTTTTATAAAAACAAAAACCGCTTTTTTGGAAGTGTTTTCTTTTATATACTGAAAGACTTCTTTTGACTGTCTTTCCTGAGGCCCGATAGTGGTTTTCCCCTGTTCGGCAAGCAGTTTCTGAATACCACTGGGATAGTGGACGCAGCAAAGGATGGCGATCAAAATAAGCAAATGGTTTGCTTTGACTTTGCCGCCCAAATGACATGATCGCGCTCCGCTAATGATGAAGAAAATATAGATGGGCAAAATGGGAAACAGGTACCTTAAACCCTGGTTGGCGGTCGGGAAAGTCAGGACGACGGCCGAATATGCCAGGGCCAGCCATTCAAGGATACCTGGATTTTGCAGGAATTTTCTGACGAGACCGATCGCCATCAAGATTGATGCTATCGCGATCGTCGCTAGCGTAAGGATCTTCCAGACGCCATCTGTCAAATAAAAAAAGCCTTTGAGCTGCAGAGCATAATTCTTAAAAACGTTTAAGGCTAAATTTCCCAGGTCGCGGAAATCGTACAAACTTTGATAATAGGGCATTGGCTCTATTGCGGTCGGGATCAAAATGAAGCTGATAGCCGAATAAAATAAAAGGCAGGATCCGGTCGTAACTAGTAAATCGAGAGCTATATGGGCGAGAGCCTTTTTTTCTCCCCGGATTAGTTTTTTTCCCATCTGAAAAATAGCATCGGCCAGCAAACTTGCCAGCAGCACAACGCCGATGCTCTTCAGAAGCATGGAAAAAGCCGTCAAAAACCCCAGCAGCAAGCTTTCTGGCAGTGTCCGGCGCTTGGGAACCAGCTGCAAATAAAAGATCACGGCGAGTATCATGAACAGCATGAACGGCAGATCGGCCAGAATTTCTCCCTTGAAGCTCAATGTCCAGGGGTTGTAGACTATCAACAGAATGGCACACCAAGAGACGGTTCGTGAGAAATGGCTGCGAAAGAAATGATATAACACCAATCCCAGCAGGAACAGGACAGAAGAAATGAAACATGAAAACGCCAATATGCTGTTGCCAAAGACATAATATAGCGGAGCCAATAAAATCGGGAAGCCCACTGGGTATGTTTTTGGTGAAGGTAAAAAGTATTGATCATTCAAAATGTAGCCGGTTTCGATTTGGGATTTCCCCTCAACTATATTTATTGCCTGATGAATATATAATGCGAAATCGCCGCCCCAGTTATGACTGTCTTTCACGTTGATGAAGAAAACAGGCATCAACAGCACAAAGAGGAAAATGAATTCGCGGACTTTGCTGGATTGTAGCCAAGATAAATGGTTGACTATGGCTGTCTGTTTGGGTAACATTTCTGATATTATATGGGATGTCTGGTTGGAAATCAATTATGATCTCCACAGCATGAGACCAAGTGATCGTGATTCCAAAGATGTCTTCAGCAAAGTCCATTATAATGGTATAATAAATTAAGAAATCGCAATTCAGGCTGTTGGGAAATGGATTTCAGCTTTCAATGGCAAACTGAACAAGTAACTATGTATAGACTTATCGCACTTTATCTGGTATTTCCCCGAATCATCGCCGACCTAGTCCCGATACCAGCACACGGATGAAAAGGTCGCTGCTCGTTTCATTTTTAGAAATTGTCAATGTCATTGTGCAGTTTGGCTATTTCCTGCAATGGGGTTTGTTTTTTGGGGTCCGACCGGAAATGGATGCTTTCCTGACTTCCATGGCCTTGCCTACCGTGCTGATAACTGTAACCATTGGCCCCCTAATCTACAGCCTAGTGCCGCTATTAATTGAGGCTAAAGGGGGTGGCTCAGATATATTTCTGACCCAATTCAAAAACAACCTGCTGAATCTTTTTACCCTTAGTGGTATTGTGCTGGCCATCGTTTTTTTAGCTTGCTCAAATATCGCTATTCGCCTGATCGCCCCTGGGATGAAGCCGGAACTCCAGGATCTGTCTGCGGGCATGTTGCGTATCGAGCTTTGCTGCTTGCCTATGGCCATGGCCATCGGTGTATTGATCAGTTTGCATTATGCCGAAGAAAAATTTTTCCGACCGACTCTGGCCACCATTTTATCTGGCCTGGGCTCAATTCTGTTCTTGATTTTAGGGAGAAAACAGCTGGGAATATATTCTCTCGCCTGGGGTTTTGTGCTGAATAATTTGCTGCAGCTATTGATATTGTCGGGAATCGTTAAACACTATTCCTGGAAAGTGAATTGGCGGGATAAAGGCCTCCGACAACTAATCAAACGCATGCTGCCGCTAACTTGCGGCAATATTTATTTTAAAAGTGATTCCATTGTCGAGCGCATGATAGCGTCATTCCTACCTAGCGGTAGTATTTCCTATTTGGGCTACGGCCAGAGGATTACAACTGCCATCACCCAAATCTTGACTCGCGGCTTCATTACCACACGCTTCCCTGAAATGTCGCAAACATATATGCAGGGGCCGGACCAATTTCGTCGTGTTTTTATACAGCTTTTCGAACGCACGAGTTATATCTTCATGCCGGTTGTCTTATCCATCATCTTGTTCAGCCAGAACATTGTCCACTTTCTGCTGGAAAGAGGCGCATTCACTGCTGTCGATACCCGTCATACGGCTGTGGTCTTAATCGCTTTGATCGGAGTTATCATTGGTGGGATGCTTGGCTCAATTTCGGCTAACTCGTTTTATGCGGCAGGTGATACCAAAACCTTTACTATTTTTGCCATGGTTTCATTTACGATCGGCATAGGTTTGAAAATTGCGGGTGCTAAACTTTTTTCTTTTTATGGTATTGCCATAGCAACATCGCTTTATTTTATGCTGAATCCGATCATCGGCTTCGCGATCTTGCAGCGGAGATTAAATATTTTTACCGAACAGAAAACATTGACTCATTGTGTTAAAATTGTTTTGGCTAGCAGCGGCTCCTTCCTTTTCTGCTATTATGTAGTGTTGAAAAACAGCCTGGGATTCTGGCTGTTGCCTTTGGGTATAAGCTTGCTGTTTTTCTTATATCAGCTTTTAGCCATGGCTTTACATGTTAACGAAGCTTGGAAGATATGGAAGGAGGTAAAAGATTATGCAATGCAACTGTTGCGACGGTGAGCCTATAAAAGAAATCTGTGATGGCTGTGAGACTATGGCTGAAACAGTGCGAACAAATAGCATTGATAAAGTTTTACTGCAAAGAATGGCTATGGTCAGACGAAAACTAATCTTGGAGAAATATTCGCTGCAAAAACTTTCTGGGCTACGATTTTCATTATTGCGACAGGTTGCTGAAAAAAAAGAATCAAGCCAATGAACGTCCTTCTAGATGGCCATTTCCTAGATAAGAAAAAAGAAGGCAGTAGGACATTCATTTACTCTTACCTGGAAGGGTTGGTGAAGCTTGAGACCAGTGAACCGCAGTTGATAGATCCTTTTTCTTTCACGGTTGCTGTTTTTCAGCCTGAATACTGGCAACAACACTTCTCCATACTCAAACATGTCCGCTTTGTCAGAACTTTTCGCAATGCCATCTTGAGGAATCATGTGGACCTGCCGCTGAAAACGACAAGGTTTTCCGCCGCCGCGCTGCAGTCGATCTATTATTTGCCGTTTCTGCTTCCCAAAGCAGTGAAAAAAATATTGGTTATCCACGATGTTCTGCCCTTCTCACACCCAGAATATTTTTCGAAATATTTTCGTTGTAAATTTATAAAATTGGTCCGCTTTTCGCAGCGCCAGGCCGATTGCATCGTGTGCGGGTCGACATTTTCGAAGACGGCGCTACAAAATGTTTTCAACATTGAAGATCAACGCATCAGGGTGATCCATTATGGGATCAATATCGACCGTTTTGGCACAGGACTTGCTGCAGAAGCCATGCCCGATTTCAGGGCCGGTTTTCCAACTTCGCCTTTCATCCTTGTCGTCGGCCGCCTCGATCCCAGAAAAGGTTTGCGGCTAGTCCTGGAATTATTTGATCAGTTGCTTATAAACATGGATGTCCGCCTAGTGTTGGTTGGGGGCAGCGATGCGCTGCCGGCGACGGAGATGCGAGTCATCGTTTCCCTGCAGGCCGCGGGCCGGTTGGTCTGGCTGAAAAATATCTCCGATGAAGCATTGGCCTCCTTGTATCGTCGGGCGCGATTGCTGCTTTTTTTCCCTGCCATCGAAGGCTTTGGTCTGCCGGTGCTCGAGGCCATGGCCGCCGGCTTGCCCTATCTGACCATTGCCCGGGGCGGGTTGCGGGAAGTCGCCATCGCCGATTCGTGGGTGGATGAAAATGATTCCGATACAATGAAGCGGAAGGCCTTGCAACTGTTGAGTGACGATAAAATACGGAAAGTGTTCATCAACAAGGGGCATGAACAAGCCAAAAAATTCCGTTGCGAAGATATGGTCAGGCAATACCTGCAACTTTATTTAGAATGCTGAAGAAAATCCTGTATATTAATCTCACGGCAAAAATGAGTGGTGCTGAATTCAGCCTTTTAAGTTTGATGACCGGTCTTGACAAAAAAGAATTCCAGCCAATTTTGCTGTTGCCTGAACCCGGACCTTTTCAGGATAAAGCCAGAACCTTTGGTATCGAAACCATAATTTTGCCGTACTTGATCAAATTTGGGGAATATTTTCACTTTTGGAAAATTCCAAAAGCATGGTGGGCTGTTTTAAAATTGCAGAAAATCATCCGTGGAAAAGGCATATCCCTGGTTCATTGCAACACGCCGCGCGCGTCTTATATTGGCGGCCTGGCAGCCAAGCTATGCAATATCCCGTCAGTGACACATATCCGTGATATTGGCAAAAGCCCTTTTGTCACAACGTGGCAGGCCCGCTTGATCGGTTTCCTATCTGATCGAATGATCAGTGTCTCCCGGGCTACAAAAAATAATGTTAGCGACATGAATCCGTTTTTGGATGAAAAAATCCAGGTAATTTACAATGGAGTCGATCTTGCTCTCATAGATCGAATTCTGATGGTTGCCATACGGCATGAACTGGGGATTCCTGCTTCGGCGCCATTAATTGGTGTGGTCGGCCGGATTGAGTCGAGCAAAGGCCTTGATATACTCGTTCAGGCGGCAGAAGTTTTAAAAAGAACACTTCCCTCTCTGCGGATTCTGATCATTGGATCCATTTTTGAAAAGCAGGACCATGCTTATCTGGATAAATTGGTAATTAAAATTGCAGAAAAAGGCCTGAAAAACAATGTTGTTTTTACCGGTTTTCGCCCTGATGCTCTCGGGATAATGAAGGCCCTGGATGTTGTGGTACACCCGGCCCTTTGTCCCGACTCTTTACCAAGGACAATTATCGAAGCGGCAGGATTGAAAAAAGTCATTGTCGCAAGTCGTGTGGGTGGAATTCCGGAAATTTTACAAGATGGAGTTTCCGGTATTCTGGTCGAACCGGGGAATGTTGATGCACTGGCCGATGCTGTACTTTACCTGCTTATGAATCCTGAATCAGCCAGCCAACTGGGAGAGGTGGCAAGAAAAAAAGTTGAAAGCTGTTTTGAAGTGAAAAAGCATCTTACCGAAATCACAGTCATGTATGAGATGTTATGGAAAAAAAATGAAAGTATTAAAAAATAATTATTCAACTCACTTTTGGCTAGTTTTAACTTTTGCAATTGGCATAGGACTGGCCTTGAGGTTTTTATATTTGGGAACAACATTTGTTTCTTCTGATAATGTTGAACTGGCTGCTAAAATTGTTCGCAATCCGGGATATCTTTGGATGGTGAACGAGTATTATGGCATCATTATAAGTTTATTAACCAAGCTGTCGGTTGGTTTGTTCTCATTAATGGAAATAACAATTACTGAGTTTTGGTGGAGGGTTCCGATCGCATTAATTGGGACTCTACAGGTTCCTTTAACTTTTCTATTTTTAAGTCGTTTGGGATGTAAAAAGATTATTGGTCTGTTCGGAGCAATTTTAATTTCAATATTACCGATTCACGTGATGCAATCTCGTTACTTATGGGGGTACGAAATTTTGGGAGTGTTCTGCATCACATTAGCGATCTGGTCACTGCTTAATTTTTTTGATGCTCCTACTTCAAGGACAGGTATTGTTGCCTCTTTTTTTTGTGGGTTGTATCTGATCTCTCATGGATATATCATTCCTTTCATTCCTTTTTTATTATGTGCGGTGTTTTTGTTTACTCCAGGCGAAAACCGTACGGTTTTGAACCGTTTTCATGCAGGAATTATGCTGTTTTTTCAGAAGTGGGTCTGGGTGTTTCCATTATTATTTATCCCTTTCTATCTCAAACCAGTTGCGCATGCTTTATTAAAGCGATCTCAACTTGGTTTTTACTTATTTGATCACTTGCCCGGTTTTGTGGGTGATGTTGGTATTTGTCTTGTTTTATTACTGCTGTTTTCAATGGTTGCAGGTATTCTATTTCGGAGGGTGAGTACCAAGCACTCTTTACTGTTCATTGCTGGCGGCGCATGCTATCTGGCGCCACTGGTTTTTGGTGCTCCACCCGGTATTACTGTCGTACGCGGGTACATGCTGATGGGAATTTACCTTTTACTTGTGGGCATGCTTGTAGTTTCAAATGAAATTATTAAGAGCCGCAAGAAATTTGTTATCGTCTTGTTATCGCTATGCTGCCTATGGACATTATGGGGCACAGCAGAAAGCATTTTTGGTCGAGATAAATTATTTGATCCGTCTCTAGTTCAAATTGAGCGAGGAGGTATTGATCCTGATCCCGGTACCAAAGCAGCTGGATACCTTGTTCGCAAATACCTTTCCACGAGTGTCAGTTTGCTAGCAATTCATCATAATATCGAACCACCTAATTTGTTTTACTATTTTGGCCGTGACAAGTACGCTTTCTATGACCTATCCACTCTGCAGCTGCTAGAAAAATTTTCTGAATTAAAAGATCGAGTGGATGTCGTTATCTGTGATTCTGTCTCTCAATTGCATTATGTCGAAGCCAAGGGATTGTTCATCAAAAAAGTCGAACTTGCTTCCGAAGGCGTCCCACGTTTATGGATATACGCTAGGCCGAATGTTGTGTTCCCGTCGATTTTGGCGGATGTGGTCAAGTTCAATGCTGCGTTTAATCTTGAATATAGTTGGCGCGTCAGTCTGAAATAATCTATATCTGAGACATGCTTTTTCTGGCAATGATTTCCCATTACAGTCATCGTTTTGAATTGAAGTTCAATCGAAAAGTTGATTACTGCTTGGAATGTTCAAAAAATGAAAATAGTATTTTCTTGAATCTTCATAAAAAATACTTTATTATTGATATCCAAAATGACATCAATAATGAATATCGCCTTGCAAATGAAAAATCTAAGTATCATTATTGTAAACTGGAATGTCTGTGGTCTGCTAAAGGAATGCCTTGATTCCATAAAAAAAAATCAACCTTTATTTGTCTATGAAACGATCGTCATAGACAACGCATCCGAAGATGAAAGTTTGGATACCATAAAAAATGATTACCCTGAAGTCAGAGTGATTAAAAACCAAGTGAACATCGGCTTTGCCGCCGCCAACAACCAGGGGGCGCAACTGGCGACGGGTCACTACTTACTTTTTTTGAATCCCGACACCCGGGTTCACACCGGCACGCTGGATGGCGCGGTCGCTTTCATGGAGCAGCATCCGGAGGCCGGCATCATGGGTTGCCGGACAGTGAACCCCGATGGCTCTTTGCAAGCCACCGCGTTCGCTTTTCCCGGCAAACTCAGGATATTCGCCTATGTTTCAGGATTGAACCGGGTTTTTAAAATATCCCATTTCACCGACCATTCAGCCCTCTGCACTCCGGACTATGTTCAGGGGTCGTTCCTGGTCATCAATAAAGAGCTTTTTGATACTTGCGGCCGATTCGATGAACGCTTTTTCCTATACGCCGAAGAAGTGGATTTGTGCCTGCGGGTCAAGGCTGCGGGTTTCAAGATATATTATTTTCCCGCCGTTTCCATTACCCATCATGGTGGCGGCAGCAGCAAGAATTTATTGGCCGGTCTCGGTCATTATATCAGAAGCATTATCGGCCTTTATCAAAAATACCGGTCGGCGCGGGAGGTGAAAAAACTGCGTCGGATATTGCGTTTCGCCCTATGCTTTTGTTATTTTTCGGAGTCACTTTTTTCGCCGTGGCGTTTCAGGTCAAAAAAAAAGGCTTTTGCAGATTTGCGGCGCTACCTGTCGGCCGTAAAAGATAAAAACCAATTGGAAAATGAATCCTAACGCTGCCACTCCATTTGTCACCATCATGCATACGCGAATAGATAACCTTACCATGGACGAAGTCCTGAGCCGGGTTGAAAAACTTGTGCTGGAGTGCGTTCCCAGCCATGTCATCACCGCCAATGTAGATCATGTGATGGTCAAGCGTAACTATCCGGACATTGCCGAGATTTACTCCAAGGCCGCCTTGGTCGTTCCCGATGGCGTGCCGCTGCTCTGGGCAGCCCGTTTTGTGGGAACGCCATTGCAAGAACGCATCAACGGCACGGACCTGATGGAGAAAACCTGTGAACTGGCGGCCAAAAGAAATTTTTCCGTATTTCTGTTGGGCGCACCGGCCGGGGTGGCGGAATGCGCCGCAGGCAACCTGCAAAAACAGTTCCCAGGATTGACCGTGTCCGGGACCTACTCACCTTATTACGGTTTCGAAAACGATGTTCAGGAAAATGAAAAGATCTGCTCCATGCTCAGGACGAAAAAACCCGATATTCTGTTCGTGTCCCTGGGCTTTCCCAAGGGGATCGGCTGGATCGACCGCCATCAGCGCTCCTGCGGGATTGTCCTGGCCATCGAGGTCGGGGCCAGTTTCATGTTTTTGTCCGGACGCGCCAGGCGGGCGCCGCGCTGGATGCAAAAGAAAGGCCTGGAGTGGCTTTGGCGACTCGCCTATGAGCCGCGCCGGTTATGGAAAAGGTATCTGCTCAACGATTTGCCATTTTTTTACCACTTGATCAGGCAAAAATACTGTGGCAGCAAGCCGGGAAACTCATAAAAACGAAAGTATTTTTTGCGCTGGCCGCGGGTTTTGGCCAAAAAAAACGATGGTTCGTCGATATCGCTGACTCGGTAGCTTATCTGAAACATGAAACGATGCGGCGAACGTAAAATATGTTGGAAACGGACATTAAAGCATCCGCAAGGGTTGCTTCCGCTTGGATTTTAATTTATGATAGCCAAAGTGATGAAACATAATAAATGGTATGATTGCAAGAAAAATCAATGAATGCAAAACAGAAAAAAAATTGAAAGATATCTGAAAAACGGTATCGATATTTTGTTGCTGATCCTTTCTTTTTTGGCAAGCGCGTTTCTGGCCAAAAAACATGCCGGTATCGACTCTGGCTTCTTCTCCCTGGCGGCCTGGGAGATTTATTTCATGCTGTTCCTCTGCCTGGCCTGGAATATCGGCGCCAGGACTTTTGGGCTTTACGATGAATTCCGCGTCAAGGCCTTCATCGATGAGCTGAGCACGTTGGGTGAAAACATCCTGCTCCAGGTCTTTTTTGCCATGGCGATCCTGTTCGTAGTCAAGACCAGGGCTTTTTCCCGATTTTTTGTCTTTGTTTTTTCCATCCTGATGCTGGTTTTTCTGGTTGCCGGCAAAATTCTGTTGGGTTTGCTGTTGACCTGGCTGCAGAAAAACGGCCACAATCAAAGCCATATCCTGATCGTCGGCCATGGCGATGTGGCCTGCAGCTTTTTCAAAACCGTGGCCGCCAACGCGTATTTGGGCTATCGGGTCAAAGGTTTTGTCGCCGAGCAGCCGCCGCCGGGGCTTGAGAATATGCATCTCGGCAGCTTTGATCAGTTGGCTAGTGTGCTGGAGCGCGAGATGATTGACGAAGTGATCATCGCCCTGCCCAATACGGCCAATAAAAAGATCGGCAAGGTCATCGCTGTCTGCGAAAAATATCCCATCCAGGTCAGGATCATTCCAGATTACTTCGAATTCATGAGCCTGCGCTTCGGGGTCTCTCGTTTTGCCTCTTTCCCGCTCATTTCCATCCGCTCCAATCCCCTGGAACAACTGCATTGGCGGCTTTTAAAAAGGAGCGGCGACCTGGGCCTCACCCTGCTGTTGTTCGCTGCTGTTTTTTCATGGTTGTGGCCGTTGCTGATTTTGCTGATCAAGATGTCTTCGCCCGGCCCGGTTTTTTTCAAGCAGGAGCGCTGGGGCATAAAGAATACACCTATCGTTTGCTATAAATTCCGTTCCATGATCCAGGAGAGCCGTGACGTGGATGCCAATGGCCGATATCAGCAGGCGACGCGCTTCGACAAGCGCATCACCAAGCTGGGCGCCTTCCTGCGCCGCAGCAATCTGGACGAGCTGCCGCAATTCATCAACGTGTTGAAAGGCGACATGTCGGTCGTCGGTCCGCGGCCGCATCCGACGCCGATGAATTTGGAGGTCAAGGACTCGATCCGCCATTACCACCTGCGGCACTTGATCAAGCCCGGGATCACCGGCTGGGCACAGATCAATGGCTTTCGTGGCGAAACAGCCGATCCGGACTTGCTGAATAAAAGGGTGGAGTTTGACCTCTGGTACATAGAAAACTGGTCGATGGCGCTGGATATCAGGATTATCCTTTCTTCCATCTGGCTGATGCTCAAGGGCGATCCGCGGGCGTACTGAGCCAAGGCCACAGTGAGGGCTTGGAGTGTGAAACATTGATGGGCAATAAGAACCTGCTTGTCTATTTCGCCTATACGGCGCTGGCCCTGCTTTTTTTCATTGTGGTCATACACTTGAATTTTGTGATCCTGCCGGTCTCGTTCCTGGCCCTGGGCATCTTCTCTTACTTTTGGAACGGCCGGAAAGCGCTGGTGCTGTTCCTGTTCCTGCTGCCCCTGATCAATTCTACCCCGGATATTTTTTTTAACGGCTACCCTTTCAACTACATGGGGATCGCGCTTTTTTATCTTTCCGGCATGATGATCGCTTCGCATTTGAAAAAAGAAAAAACGGAGTTCGTTTTCCCCGGATACGGGATTTATCTTTTTTTCCTGTTGGTCATCGGCATCTCGGTTTTTTTTGTATTTTTGCGCTGGTCCAATTTGACCGTCTCGATTCTGGCTTTCCTGCGCGATACACCCGTCGCTCCCAGCGGTGAGCGGATTTCCTTCGCCGTTATTTTTCCGGTCATCACGCTGGCTTTGTTTTCCCTGACGCCTTTCCTGGCCGCCGCCATCCGCCATTGGCGCTTGGAAGCAAAGGAGATTTTCTTTCCCCTTAAAGCCGGATTTTGCCTGTCATTCCTGTTGGCCATGGTGCAAAAATGGCTGAACCCCGATTTTTTGGCGCAAAGCTGGTGGGTATTGAAAATGCAGCAGGTGAACGGCGGGTTTTCCGATTTCAATGCCTTCGGATTCTTTGCTGGCGTCATGTTTTTGTACCAGGCCTTGCAGCTGACGGAGAAATCGTCCCGGCACAACAGTCTTGCGGTTGATGACCGATCGGATCGTTCAGCCGGCGCTGCGTGTCATTCGGGCGTTAAAATGTGGTGCTTCGAAATTTTATTTCTTATGGTCGCCCTGGCCGCGATTTTCGTTTCCGGCTGCCGGACGGCATTCCTGTTCGTCCTGCTGGCCGTGGGCTTCCTACTATTTTCAAAAAAAACAAGCTTAAGGTCCAAGACGCTGGTCGTCCTGCTGTTGTTGGTTTCCCTGCTGGTCGCTGGCGGGACATTGACAAGACGGCTGCAGCATACTCTTGTCCAGATCGCGCACATTTCTGACGCCGACGACATGTTCGTGGCGGCCAATGCGCTGAGCAGCGGCCGCCTGTCCATGCTCAAGGCCAGCGCCCAAATGATTGGCCGCTTCCCGATCAGTGGCGTTGGTGCCGGAAATTATTTGTTCTACTTGAAATATTTACTTTTTAATGAAAATGCCTATTTGGACCTGCCATTGAACCAGTACCTCCTTATTTTCAGCGAGACCGGCTTACTCGGGGGTTTCTTGTTTATCTTGTTTCTGGCGATACTGCTGAAGCGGCAAAAAAAAAGCGCGCAGCGTTCCATCACCGCTGCAATTGCCTTTGCCCTCTTGTTCAACAATTTTTTCTGGTTCCCCGAGTGTTTTCTCCTTTTCTGGATATTTTTGGCCAGAAGCGATTATTCGGACGTTCTGGGCAGGAAGGTGAAGCCGGCTCTGCTATGGGCCGTTATCGCAGTTTTTATTGTTTTTCAGGCAGTGGATTTCCAACCTCTGCATCCGCTGAAACTAACCGGGCAGAAAGGTGTCGCCTACGATTATGGATTTTGGCCGCCTGAAACAAATGAGCGCGGCACATTTTCCTGGACAGAGCGGGCGGCCGGGAAATATTTCACCGCTACGGCCACGCGCGAAGTGGCTGTTTTTTGTGAGGCCCCGCCGGACTGGCTGAAAAAAGAACAAATGACGGCCGATTTTTTTTGGCGGGGCGAATTACTGCAGCGGGCGGCTTTTTCAAAAAACGGACTGCAAAAAATCCGTTTGCCATTCGCTCAGGAGGGCTTTTTAGAGATCAGGGTGCATCCAACATTCAATATCAAAGCCCTTAATCTTGGTGTGGACGGGCGGGAATTGGGAGTACAATTCCTGGAAACCGGAAAACTGCTACCGTGAGAATACGGATTTTTGAATTCGTGGCCATAACCAAGCAAATTCTTTTATTCCTGTAAAAAATGTGTGATTTAGGATAAAATATTTCAATGTGCTGCAGACGAATCTTGATTTGCTTTTATTTTTTGATGCTGGCTACCGCCGTTGTCCCGACATTGTCGGGATATTCCGGTGATCCCCGCTTTCAGAATATTTCCATTGAAGATGGTTTGTCCCAGAACACAATCAGCTGCATACTCCAGGATCGGAATCACTTCATGTGGTTTGGCAGTGAAGATGGGCTGAACCGCTATGACGGCTGCGGTTTTAAAATATACCGTCACAGCCGACGCCACGACGAAGGGCTGAGCCATGACCGTGTCAGCTGCCTACTGGAGGACAGCGACGGCACTCTCTGGGTCGGTACCTTGGGTGGCCTCGATCGCTTCGATTCCGTTCTTGAACAGTTCAGCCATTATCGTTACGATGTCCGCGATGCGCGCAGCCTGAGCAATAATTCGATCCGGGCCATCCTGCCTGACGGCAAGGGCTCGCTCTGGGTCGGCACCGAAAACGGCTTGAACCTTTTTAATCCCAAAAGCGGAACGGCTTTGCGTATCCCCCATTTCCAAATAAAAGCCAACATCGACAGCCCCTGCTCCATCCTCAGCCTGCACCAGGATCGTGCCGGGATCTTGTGGGTCGGCACCCGCGACGGTCTCCATCGTTACGATCCAGCCAGTGGGGATTGCCGGTCCTTGAGCGGCAGCGAGTCGGTCGTTGCCCATATGACCAGGAGCAGCAACCAGATCAACACGATCTTTGAGGACGAAGTGGAGAACATCTGGCTGGGAACCGAGGCCGGGTTGGTCTGTTTTAACAAGAGTGACGGAAGTTTCCAGGTCAAAACGAGTGCTGGAACCTCAACGCTTCCCCATCTTTACCGAAGCCGCATTCTGAACATGATTCGTGATGACCGCGGCGGCGTTTGGATCGCCTGCGAAACGGGAATATATTTTTTTCCGCATCCGGGGCAGCTGGCTATTTATTTCCGAGCCGGCGCCGTGCCGCGGCGTCTGCTCAGGGATTGCTTTACCATTTCGTTGTATCAGGACCCGGAAGGAGTTCTCTGGGCCGGGACGTTCAGCGGCATTTATAAATATGACCTGCATACGCGGCAATTCTCGTTGTGCGGGCCAGAGTTGATCGAAAGGGAGAAGGCCGATTTCCGTTTCCCGGTCTCCTCAGTGTGCAAGGACCGCCGTAACTGGCTATGGATCGGCACTTATAAGAGCGGCTTGTTTGGCCTCAACCGTAGTTCCGATGAAAGAAAAATCTTCACGGTGTTGCCCGGCAATCCTCAGGAACTGAAGGAAACGCTCATTCAGGCGCTGCAGATCGATCATGAACAAACGCTCTGGATCGGGACACACAGCGGTCTTCACCGTTACGATATCACCAAGGACCGTTTTAACGGCTATTATCACGAAGGTGAAAACGGAGGCGATCTCAGCCATAACTCGATCATGGCTGTTTTCGAGGATCGTTCGAATCGACTTTGGGTCGGGACTGAGGACGGGCTTAATCTTTTCATCCGCGGCCGGGATGGTTTCCAGGTTTACTACAACAATCTGCCGACTGTGCCACTGATCGGCCGCAACATGATCACTTCCATTTTCCAGGACAAGAAAGGCTTGATGTGGGTTGGTACGTATGGGGGCGGGCTCTGCCTTTTCGATCCTGAAATGGGCCAGTTCGTCAGGAATTACTGCCGTTCTAACGGTGATCCTACCGGTTTGAGCAGCAACTACATCTATTGTCTCCTGGAAGACAGCCAGGGCCGCTTCTGGATCGGTACCAATAGCGGCGGCTTGAACCTTTTCGACCGGGCCAGGGGAACATTCAACCATGTGACCGTTGAAGAAGGCCTGCCCAATAATACCATTCTGGGGATGCTTGAGGATAAGGGAGGCAACTTGTGGATGAGCACCAGCCGCGGGCTCTGTCGCTACGACCCGCAGCGAAAATCGTTCCGCAACTATACCGCCCGCGACGGCTTGCAAGCTGACGAGTTCTTGCCCATGGCTTATTTCAAGGGCGCGGACAGTGAACTGTTTTTTGGCGGTCCCAACGGACTGACTAGCTTTTACGCGGAAGACATCAAGGATAACTCCTACGTGCCGCCGTTGGTGATAACCCAAGTAGAGATTTTCAGCCGCAACCAGACCATCTCCGGTGAATTGAGCCGCATGAAAACGCTTGAGCTGGGCCATAAGGATTCGATCATTTCGTTCGCCTTCGCCGCCCTTTCATATGCCGATCCGCGACGCAATCAGTATGCTTACAAGATCGAAGGATTGAACGAAGACTGGATTTATATCGGCAACCGCAACGAAGTTACGGTCAGCAATCTGCGGCCGGGGAATTATATTTTCCGGGTCAAGGGCTCAAATAACCATGGCGTTTGGAATCAACGGGGTGCCGCTTTGGCCATGACCATGCGCCCCCCCTGGTGGCAGACCTGGTGGTTCCGTGTGCCGGTTTTCTTTCTGCTGTTTTTTATTTTCATCCAATGGAACCGTTCACGTACCGAGCGACTGGCCGCACGTATCCGCACCGAAGCGGCCATGGAACAGTATTTAAACAAATACGATATTTCCCAGCGTGAGAAGGAGATCGTTTTACTGCTGCTGAAAGGCAAGAGCAACAAGGAGATCGAAGATGCCCTCTTCATCGCCATGGGCACGGTGAAGAACCATATCTACAGTATTTACCAAAAACTCGGCGTCAAGAACCGCGCCCAACTGCTGACCATGTTCAAGAACCTGCAGGTGAAGTGAATTATTGGTAGGAACGGATTCCAAATAAATGCCTGTGAGGGCCAGCCTGACTCCATGTCGGGTCAATTCTTTCCGGTTCGCTGCTGAAATTATTTGACTATTACAGAGCGCTGTTTCCCCGAAGGGTCGGGGGGGATGGCGGAAACGATTTCAAGGATGATATGTACAGGTTCAGCGATGCAGTCTCGAAGGGCCGCCTCCGCTTCAGGCTTGGAAAACGTGGTGTCGGATGCGGCAACCACCGATATGTTTAGACTTTTTCCATTCTCTTGGGTTACCCGCCAATGACGGATTCCGGGGATTTTTTTCATCACCGCGAAAAAAAAGAGCGGCGACAGTCTTCTGCCGCTGGGAAGTATGACGGCGTCGTCCATCCTGCCGGAGACAATGGTCATCAGTGGCAGGCGGCGTCCGCAAACGGGCGCTTGGGCGGATCCCACTCCGAGGTCGCCGATTGCATAGCGAATGATCGGGAAAGCGTAGGAGTGGAGGTTGGAGATCACGATTGCCGCTGGTGAGTCTGGAGCGGGGCATTCCCGGCCTGGCAGGAGTTCAATGATCAGCGAATCGACATTCATATGATACATGCCGCATTTTGGACACTGCCAGGCGATACAGCCGGTTTCCACCGCCCCGTACAGATCGATTAATTCCCTGCCAAAAGCCAGGCGGATCGTTTCCCGTCCCTGGTCATCCACCAATTCGGACACTCCGAAAATCCATCGTGGGCGGTGGTAGTGCTTGTTTTGTTTGACCAAAAACCGGGAGAAATTAATCAAGCTTCGAGAGTATCCCCAAAGCACATCGGGGCGCTTGCGATTCAGTTCCTCCATCCATTGGTCTTCGTTGGCAAACACGGATAACTGGCTCAGTCGGAAACAACCGATACGCTGATACCAGCGCTTGTGTTTTTTTATATTGTGCGGACCAGTGATTTCCATGCGCGAGTGCCAGGGGCGGACACCATGGGCCAGCTGCGGACGCAGCCATGACAGGTTCATGCGTGTATTTTCCAGCGGTAAAAACGGAAAGCGCATGGGGATCCCCGAAGAACCGCTGGTCGACAGCCAACAGCTTTCAACCGGAATACCGGTTGAATCCCGGATTGCCTGGCGCAGCTCTTCTTTGCCGGCCACGGGGATCCTTTGCAGGTCCTTCGCGGAGCGTATATCATCCGGGCTGATTTCGGATTTGCGAAATAATTCTCGATAGTACGGATAATGCTGATATGCGTGGCGCACCAGTCTCTGCAATTTCCGGCTTTGCATCTTTGTCAGTGTTTCCCGGGTACGGAAGGGATTGATGAGCAGTGAAAAAACCAAAAATGGTTTTTTAAGAAAATCCATCTTCATGGCGCCGGTCTTTTCCTGATTCCATGGAGAATGATGAGCATGATGAACGGCTCGGCCGGGAGGCGGTAGCGCGGATCAGCGGCTGTAAAGAAACCGCAGGTCAGGGTGATTGTGGTGATGATCATAACCAGTACAAAAAGAGAAGGCTCATGCCGAATAATTCCCCAAGTGCCCCAGCCCGTGAGCAAGACCAACAATATCCCCAGCCCAATCCGGGCCGAGATTTTTATTATCCAAACTAGGTGATCGCCATCCCGGCGGTTTTGCTCCAAACGCTTGGCGAATTTCCCGCCCAGCCATTCCAAGGAATATCCCGACCATAGTTTAATCATGCCTTTTCCCGCCAAGCACAGATAATTAATGGGATTTTGCATGATATACGATCGGGCCAGAGTTGAAAACCGACGGTCGATATCGGGCTGGGTATACCCCTGTTCGCGCAATGATTTCACCGCCAGGTAAGTGCGCGGCATAGTGACCTGTTTATAAGTCAAGTTCTGGCTGATCTCGGCGGGCATCAACGCCGGCACTTCACTGTTGCCATTTTCGTAGTAGGTACGGATGCTTTTTTGAAATGGGTCATTCTCTCGATAGAATGAGGGTGGCGGTTGAACGTAGGTCAACAGGTTGATGCCGGAAAAGGCCGTCAAACCGGTATATCCTTTATGGGTACGATTCCAAGCCATCCAGGGCAGCAAGACAAAAAAAACGGATATCCCGAAAAGGGCGGAATAGCTCAGTGCCGGCCTGACTTTTTTCAGCAGGACAAAGAAAACAACGGGCAGGAGCAGCGGCAATAGAATGAATGCCGGTCTGACCAGGGCGGACAATCCGAAGAGCAAACCGGCCAGGAGTATCCGGGGAGGTGATTTTCTTTTCATGCCGGCGGTCAAGACAAGGATCGAGAACGAAAAAAGAAACATGAAGAGCGTTTCGGTCATCACAATGTTTCCGAAGATGGCCAACCAGGGATGAATGGCGCAGAGCAGTCCTGCCATGAATCCCATTTTCTCATCCAAGAAAAGTTTTCCATTCATATAGACAAATCCCACGGTCATGATTCCCAGCAGCTGCTGGATTATGATGAGTGCCAATCCCTGTCCCGGGAAAATTGCCCGGACCGCCGCCAGGAAAAGGGGATAGCCCGGTGTACGGATCATGGATGCATCCATGACCTGAAAAGGTCTGGTGTCTATGTAGCCTTTACCGGCCAAAAGGTTCTGGGCCAAGTTTTCATAGGCCAGTGAATCCGGAAATAACACCGGACCCCAAAGGCCGATGAAAAGAAAACGCCAGACTGTTGCTACCAGAATAATCAACAGCAGATTTCTGTTTTTCATTCCCTTCACTTCCTGTAATAATGGCGCATTCATTTTACTGAATCAATTCGGGTTTTACAAATCGTTACCCGACCCATCGACATTATTTCATTGACATTTCCATGCGGTACCATTTATCATAAATTTCCACAACAATGAGGAAGCATATGAAACAGAAAGAGAAATCAGATTTCGGTTGGGATCATTTCCGGAAATATTTGATGGGAGGCATTGGGGGGGGGGGCGGGGCCGGTCTTTTAATGGCTTACCTGGAAGCGCTCTTTTTATTGCTTACGATCGGGACTTTTTGGGTGGATTTGTCGTTATTAATCAAGGCATTGGCACTTTACGGACTTGTTGGCGTCATGGCCGGTTTGGCATGTTCGCCGCTCCTTTATTTTTTGATTTTTCGCCGGCACCCATTGTCTACAATCAGACCGGGGATATTTTCCTTTGCATTTCTTTCCAGTTGTGGATTGATGGCGGAGATCATCGTTTACCTTTTTGACATCCATACATTCCGCAATCTCAGTGGGGGATGGACGGGAACCGCATATATTGTGTTGTGCGTGGGTCTTGTCGCTTCCGGGTTTGCCGGATTGGTGATGGCCTGGATCGGTCGTCATCTTTTACAGGGAGAGATGGGCCGGCGTTGGCGTCATGCGGGGATTGCCTTCTCGATTTTTGTTGCGATATTTCTGTTGGCCAGGGTTTTTGCCATTCGCCAAGAACTAACCGGATCGACCCAAACGCCAGGGAACAAAGGGGACGGCCCGGCTAATATTATCATGTTACTGGTGGATTCATTGCGGCCGGATCATTTGTCCGCCTATGGCTATCCGCTACAGACCTCTCCCGCTATTGATCGCCTGGCCAATGAAGGTGTTCTCTTCCGCCATTGTTATGCCGCCTCCAACTGGACTGTCCCGACCCATTCCTCTCTTTTTACGGGTCTATATCCCCGTTCGCACGGATGCTATTCGATGTACTCTTCTTTGGAACCGACCATCCCGACCCTGGCGCAAATTCTTGCCGACAAGGGATACCGCACCGGCGGATTTTTTGAGAACCGCTTGCTCGGATCCCGCTATGGGATCATGCGCGGGTTCCGGACCGCTTTGGGGGTAGACAATGAGCATAAAGTTTCGCTCGCACTGTCGAGGATCTGGGACCGCTTGCGGGGCGACCGTTCCAGCAGTAAAAACATCCTGCTTGCCGCCGGCAAGTGGGTCGAACAGGCGCGGCTCCGGAAGCAGTCTTTTTTTTTGTTCTTCAACTTTATGGATGTTCATCTTCCCTATCGGCCGAAAAAGCCTTATATAAATGAATTTTTGCGTTCCCTTCCCGAGGGGCAAGTGAATGTGCAATTGGCGCGGCAATTTACCACCGATGCGATCAATACCAAGAAAGCGGCCAATGAATTGTACCCTCAACTCACGGCTGCCGATTGGCGTTGGCTTGAGCGTTTCTATGACAGCAACATTCGTGCCCTGGATGATCAGATCGGTTTATTTCTGGGTCGCCTGAAAAAACGGGGTATGCTTGGCAATACCCTGGTGATAGTCACTTCGGACCATGGCGAGTTTTTTGGCGAAGCAGGGATCGGCGGGCACCTGCATTCATCCATGCATGACGCCGGTTTGCATATTCCCCTGATTTTTTGGTTCCCCCACCATCTGGCGCCGGGGGAAATCAACAGGGCCGTTTCCCAGGTGGACTTGTTCCCTACCATCCTGAAGTTGGTTGGTCTTGACGATTCCATTCACGGCACTGTCCAGGGCGATGATCTTTTTGCGCTGCCGAAAAAGCGTGAGCTGTTGGCGGAATTTTGGGATGATATCCGCAAGCGGTTCAGCAGGGCATTTTTTTCCGGGGATTTCAAGCTGGTGATCACTGCCGCAGAGAAGAAGGAATTATACGATCTGAAAAATGATCCCGGAGAGAAAACCGATCTGGCGCAACTTTATCCGGACCTGACTGATACGATGGTTTTGCGTCTGAAAAAGTTATTGCATTCGATGCCGCAAAGAAAAAGCCGCGAAGAGGCGAGGAAAAAGAAAGACATGGAAAAACTGTTGAAGAGCCTCGGTTATTTGTAACCGTTTTGGTTTGCGCCGGCCTGAGGAGTGTGCTAGGATGAAAGCCCATGAATACGGCCATAAGGGTAGATAATCTGGTCAAAAAGTTCGACAAAACTACGGCTGTGGACCGGATTTCTTTCGAAGTTTTCGAAGGCGAGTTATTCGGTCTTCTGGGTCCCAACGGCGCCGGTAAAACCACCATCATCAACATTCTCGCCACCTTGATCCAATTAACATCCGGACATGCCGAGGTTGCCGGTATTTCCGTGAGCGGGGACCGCGACGCCCTGCGCCGCCAGATCGGCATCGTTTTCCAGGAGCCGGCCCTGGACTTGCGGCTGACCGGAAGGGAAAACCTGCAGTTCCATGCCATGATGTACGGCCTGGCCAAGGGAGAGCGGAACGAGAGGATCGCCCGCGTGCTGGAATTGGTGGACCTGCAGGACAAGGCCGACCTGCTGATGGAAAAATATTCCGGCGGCATGAAGCGCAGGCTGGAGATCGCCCGCGGCTTAATCCAGCATCCCAAGGTCCTGTTCCTCGACGAGCCGACCCTGGGCCTGGATGCCCAGACGCGGCGGCATATCTGGGATTACATCCGCAAGCTCAACCGTGAAAAACAGGTCACGATCATCCTCACCACCCATTACATGGAAGAGGCCGATTACCTATGCGATCGCGTGGCCATCATCGACCAGGGAAAGATCATCGCCATGGATACGCCCTTGCACCTGAAGGATACTCTCGGCGGGGACATGGTCAACCTGGAAATCTCGGCAGGGGAAGAGCCGCTGCTGAGCGCATTGAAGGGCATGGACTGGATCAAGGCGATCCAGCAACACGATGGCCAGTTCAGTTTGACCATGGACAGGGGAGACAAGCGCATCCCCGAACTGATGAACCTCGCCCGGCAGACCGGTGCCGATGTCCAATCGGTCAACCTGCGCAAACCCAGCCTGGAAGACGTTTTTCTTCATTTCACTGGTCGCAGCATCAGGGAAAAGGAAGCGGCCCATGAATCCCGATCTCATTTTGTCGGCCACCCGGGCACAGGCAAAACATGAAATCCATCCAGGCTATTGCCATCTATGTCATGTGGCTGCGTGAAATCAAACGGCTCCTGCGCGCCAAATCCAGGCTGATGGGTACGTTGCTGATGCCCCTGTTTTTCCTCGTTTTTCTGGGCATGGGCTTCAAGGGGAGCAAAATGCCAGGCATGCTGGGAATGGACTATTCACGCTTCCTCACTCCCGGCGTTCTGGCGATGAGCCTCCTTTTTTCCTCCACTTTCTCCGGCCTTACCGTGATCTGGGACCGGGAATTCGGTTTTTTAAAGGAGATCATAGTGGCTCCGGTGAGCCGCATCTCTATCGTTCTTGGCCGCATTGCCGGCGGCATCACTACGTCCATGTTCCAGACCCTGGCCATTCTCATCATTTCACTGGTCCTGGGATTTCATCCCCAGCGCTGGATCATGATTTTCCCGGCCTTGCTGCTGATGATCCTGATTTCCGGCACCTTCATCGGGCTGGGGATCTCTTTTGCTTCCCGGATACGCGATATGCAGGGCTTCAGCATGGTCATGAATTTTGTAATCTTTCCCATTTTCTTTCTTTCCGGATCGTTGTTTCCTTTAACGAACTTTCCGAAGTGGGTGAGAATAATCTCGCATTTCAATCCCCTGACCTATGGTGTGGACGGCCTGCGCGCGGCGCTGCTCGGGAAATCGGATCTGCCCCTGATGCTCGACCTGGGGATACTCTCCGGCTGCGCCCTGCTGTCGGTCGTTGTCGGCGCCTGGCTTTTCGAAAAAAGTGAATATGTCTGAAATCACTTCTGCCGCTGGACCTGATCATTTTGCTGTCGATGGTTTTTTCCGCATTCATGAATCGTGGCTGAGGCGTTCTTTCCCTCCGCATATTCTGCGCCTGAGGTTCGGCTGATATTCGATGAACATCACGATTCTAAACGGCCATTCCATTCTGAACAGTGGCGACACGGTGATCATCCTCGTTCAGATTCGACTCATCCGTCAGGTTTTTTCCAAGGCGCGGATTACCCTGGTTTCCCGCACTCCGGGAATGGACGAGGCCTTTTATACCCCAATGGGAATCCGTGTGATCGCCGCGCCTTTTTACCGGGTTTCGGCTGCATCCGGAGCAGGAAAAAAAATCCTGGCCCTCCTGCGGGATTGTGTGTCCTGGAGTCCATGGCTGAAGTTGACCACCGCCATACGGCGATCCGATCTGACCATCAGTTGCGGCGGCGGCTATCTGTTTTCCTATCAACGATATTTCCCCGGTCCCACTTTCTGGCAGATATTCATCCAGATCCGCCTGGCCCTGGCGTTGGGCAAGCCGCTGATTCTCTTTCCCCAATCTTTTGGGCCCTTTCGAAATCGCTTCTCCCGTTTTTTGGTCGGTCGCCTGATCGGTCATCCGCGGATGGGAAAAGTCCTGGCCCGGGAAGAGATTTCTCTCAAGCTCCTGAAGACGCTTGCCGGGAATCAAGAAAAGGCCGCAAAAATCTCCCTGTGCCCCGATCTGGCGTGGGCATATTCAACTCTTAGCGATCCGGCAACCTCCGAGATCGACGGGCTTCCCAGGCCGCGTATTGCCATGACCGTGATTTCTTCATCATTTTCCGAAGTGAGAAATCCCGGTGAAAAAACAAGCAAACAGGAAAAATATCTGGAAACGATGGCGGAGATTTGTCATGCCCTTTATGAACGATTTCACTGTTCTATCCTGTTGATCTCCCATTCGCGCGGACCCAGTCCGGATGAAGACGACCTACGCATTACGCGCCGCCTGTTTGAGAGAATCGTCCCGACGATTCCATTGGAATACGTTCATCTCCGCCAAAGGACGGATGGGAATTCTCCCGATGCCATCATTTCCATCCTGAAAAAAACCGACCTGATCATTTCCAGCCGATTTCATGCCGCAATCCTGGGGCTGCTGGCTGAAATCCCGGTTATCGTTATCGGCTATCATCATAAGAGTGAAGGGATGATGCGCTTGTTGGAAATGGGGAAATCATTCACCTCCATAGATAATCTGAAAGTCGAATGGGTGATTGCCAAGGCGGCTGAAAAGATGGGTCCGATTGGGCCGGCCCGCGAAAAAATCCGAGAGCTGGTCCGACGACAGCGGGAAACGGTTGAGCGGACATTGCCGATTTTACTTGCCGGTTTTCAAGGAAAAAAATGAAGATCCTGTTGATTAATAAATATTGCTTCTCGTTCGGCGGCACGGAGACGGCCTTTTTCCAGACCGCGAAACTGCTCCGGGAGCAGGGACACGAGGTGGTATTTTTTTCCATGGCCCATCCCCTGAACAACGAATCGCGATATTCCCGCCACTTCGTCTCCCGGGTCGATTTCGAGAAAATGTGTGGCTGGAGGAAAAAAATCCAGGGAGTGAAGCGGATCCTTTTCGGCCGTGATGCCCAAGTGAAATTGGACGAGCTGTTGCGGATCGAAAAGCCGGATATCGCCCATCTGCACAATATCTATCACCATCTTTCCCTGACCATCATCTCCACTTTGAAAAAACACGACATCCCGGTGGTCATGACCCTCCATGATTACAAAGTGGTCTGCCCGGCCTATAAGCTTTTTGTCCGCGGAGCGGTCTGCGAAAAGTGCCGCGACCGCCGTTTTTACTGGTGTGTGCTGAAAAAATGCGTCAAGGGCAGCCGCTTGAATAGCCTGCTCTGCGCCGTTGAAGTGGTTGTACACAAGCGCTACTATGAAATGATCGATGCGTTTATTTCGCCCAGCCGTTTTCTGATGGCGAAAATGGCGGCAATGGGTTTTTCAACGAAACGTTGTCGTTATATCCCCAATGCCGTTTCTCTCGAAGGCGGACCGACGCCGACCGCCGCTGATTTGCCGCAGGTCCTCTGTTTCGGCCGCCTGGTCGAAGAAAAGGGAATTCACCTGCTGATCGAAGCCATGAAAGGCATCCCTGCCGAATGCCTGATCGTCGGCGATGGGCCTTGGAAAGAGAAACTGCAGGAATTGGCGGCCCGGACTCCGGATGCCAGGATCCGATTCATGGGTCACCAGCCTTTTTCCATGCTGATGCCAATTGTTTGCGGTGCGGCCATGGTTGTCATCCCTTCCGCCTGGTATGAAAACAATCCCTTCTCCGTCATAGAATCTTTCTCCATGGGTATCCCGGTAGTGGCCGCTCGCATTGGCGGCATCCCCGAGATGGTGATCGATCGGGAGACGGGGATGCTTTTCACCCCCGGCAGCAGCGCCGAACTGCGTGACAAAATAATGCTCCTGCTGAAAAATCCCGAATTGGGGCGTGAACTGGTGAGAAAAGCCCGACTGCATCTCGAGAAGCATTTCAACCCCGAAGATCATATTGAGAAGCTGCTGCATCTTTACCGGGAGTTGATCGAAGCCAATACGGCCCGCTTGAATGCCAGCCGGTGGAAAGGGAAAAACGAATCAATCCCGGTTGATTGACATTTCATAATTATCTTTTAGAATACCGGCATGGGAAAAAATGAGTTTCTTGTCGGGAAATTCTTTTAGCTTGGGAGTGTAATGTCTTTTAATACTCCTGTTTTTCTTTTCTTTTTTCTGCCCATCACACTCTTGTTGTTCATGATGCTGAAGCCCAGGGCGCGCGGTGTTTTTTTGTTTCTGGCCAGTCTGGTTTTTTATGCCTGGGGTGAGGGACTGTATTTACTGGTATTGATCTGTTCCTGGCTGGGTAATTATATATTCGGTTTGCTTCTTGGAATCCAGCGCGGGGAAAAGATAGGTCGCGGCTGGTTTATATTTGCCCTGGTCTTCAACCTGGGTATGCTGGCATTTTTCAAATATTCGCTATTTATAGTGACCCATTTGAACATTCTTTTGCAGCAACTGGGACTGGGGCCCTTGATCTCCGTCCCGACCCATTTGCCCCTGGGGATATCTTTTTTCACCTTCCAGGCCATTTCGTACCTTATTGATGTCCAGCGGGGCCTGAAACTCCCGGAAACAAATCCCCTGTATGTCGGGCTGACCATTGCCCTGTTCCCGCAAATCGGGGCCGGTCCCATCGTTCGCTACCACCGTATTGCCGATCAATTTCGTGAAATTTCTTTTAATTACGAAAAAATGAACCAAGGGGCCAGACGTTTCATCATCGGTCTTGGGAAAAAAGTGTTGCTGGCCTCTAGCTTAGTCCGTGTCGCGGATTCTGTTTTTGCCATCCCAACGGCGCAACTGACAGCAGGGGTCTGCTGGCTTGGCCTGATCTGTTATACTCTGCAGATTTATTTTGATTTTTCCGGCTATTCGGACATGGCCATCGGCCTTGGCTTGATGCTCGGCCTCGATTATCCTGAGAATTTTTCTTATCCGTATGCCGCCCGGTCCATACGGGAGTTTTGGACACGCTGGCATATTTCCCTGACGACTTTTCTCCGTGATTATGTTTTCCTTCCGGTAAGCTATGCGATTTCGCGAAGCATGCACCGGGCCCATTTGCTGGGAATCAGGTCCGAAACCTGGATATACAACTGTGGAATGATCACTACTATGGCGCTTTGCGGGATTTGGCATGGTTCCGGTTATGCATTCCTGCTCTGGGGGCTGTTTCATGGTTTGCTGCTTTCCATCGAGCACGCCTTCCTGCGGCGCTGGCTGAAAAAGATCTGGTGGCCGCTGGCCAACGTATGGACGCTCTTGCTGGTCATGCTGGGTTGGGTGTTGTTTCGTTCGGACTCTTTTTCTCATGCCATGCAGTTTTATAAAGCACTAGCCGGTTTGGGGGGCGGCGATGGCCGTGCCTATTACTTTGCATTATATTTAGACAACCGGGTTGTGCTGGCGCTGGCCGCGTCGATGATCGGTGCCTGGCCTATCAAGCGATTGGTTGCCGGCAAGGGCCCCTGGGGAGGAGGGCTGCAGCGAAACGGACTCGTGGAAGGATTGATCCAGTTCGCGGGCAATGCAGTGATATTCGCACTGCTTTTGGTTTCACTGATGGTCATGGCCGGGGACAAATATTCCCCATTTCTCTACGTCCGCTTCTGATGAGAATGAACCTCCAGCATGCTTGGAATTTTCGACTCCTGCCGGCGTGTAAGCGCCAGCCTGTTTTCGCCTTTATTTTCCTTTTTGTACTATGTTTGCCTGTGCTGAAATCCATCTTGTCTCCGGCGGAAAAGTATACACTGCGGGATCATCTCGGCAAGAAAGTTTCAACCGCCTTGAACAACAGCCGGCTCCCGAGGCCTTTTAGTGATTGGAATGCTTATGCCAATGAGCGTTTCGGGTGCAGGGACATATTGATTCATTGGAACAATCTGTTTCAAGTCAAACTGCTTAAAGTATCGCCATTGGAAAGGCTTATGCTTGGCCGTAATGGTTGGTTGTTCTTGGATGGACCGAACCTGGAGATGAGTTATTTCAGGTCCGACAAACCGTTTTCTGAAAGCGAGTTGGCCCACTGGCGCCGCGTGTTGCTGCAGCGGCACATCTGGCTTGAACGGCAAGGGATCCGCTTTTTATATGTCATCGCCCCGAACAAAAGCTCGATCTATCCCGAAAAAGTGCCGGCCAGGATCCATCGCGCCGCAACCCGGTTGGACCAGTTGCTCGACTATTTGCAGCGACAACCGCTGCCATCGGGATTTCGCCTGGTTGATCTCAGAAAAACCATGCATGCCGCCAGGTCGCGATATCCGGTTTACGGCAAGGTTGATTCCCATTGGAACAGTTTTGGCGCTTTGCTTGCTGCCGATAAAATACTTCGTGTTCTGTCCCGCACTAATCCGCTGCAGCCTCCAGGATTGGAAGATTTCACTGTTTCACTGGAGCCCGGCGCCGGCCCCAAGGGCGACATGGCGGCGATGCTGTCACTGTCCGATGTTCTCTACGACCCCCAATCCGTGAAAGTCACGCCCCGTTTTTCGTCGCGGGTGATCATTGCCGAGCCCGCCCGCTGGATCGATGAGAATTTGCAGAGAGAAGTCACGATCTGTCCCGGAGCCGAGTTTCCGGAGGCACTGATGTTCCGGGATTCGTTCGGCTATGCCTTGGCAAAAAATCTCTCGGAGCATTTCCAAAAAATTACCTACATCAGGGACATCGGGCTCAGATTCCATCCCCGGATCGTACTTGAAGTTCGTCCGAAAATCGTCATCCAGGAAATGGCCGAGCGATTTTTTCAAGTCGTATCGCCTGCCAATCCGCCGGAACTCGCCACAATCGACACGGAACGCTGAAGCGGCTTTTGGTAAAAGCCAGGATTGCCCATTCAATCGTGTTGGATTCGGACAATTTGCAAGCCGCCGGTGTCGGCAGCCACAAAGGCAAACGCGCGGTGCACAAACACTCCAACTGCTTTGCCTGGTAGGGCCGTGGCCATGATCAATGCCGCGGCCTTTTTTTCGCCCACATCCACTATTTTCAATCCGGTTTTCAGGCAGGCGACATAGGCAATCCCTCTGGCAATGAACACTCCGGCCGCGTAATCGACCTTGACGGCAGTGATCGGGCGCGGATCGGAAGGTATCCGCATATCGATGATCTGCAAGCCGGAAATGCCGTCAGCAATGAAGGCCCGATCCTTTGCCGAGGCCACCCAATTGGCGTTATAGGGGGTGTCCCATTCTCCAACCAAAACCGGAGCCGCAGGCTGGCTGACGTCGATTACTTTCAGTCCGGCGAAGCTGTCCGCGACCAGGGCATATCTTCCGCACAGGGCGACAGACTTGGCCTTGACGCTTGTTTTGCATCCGCCCAGCAGCCGGGGTGCCGAAGGCTGTGAAATATCGATCACTTGCAGGCCGCCTTCCTCATCGGCTACATAGGCATAATTTCCGGCAACCTGAATGCCCCGGGCAGAACCTGGGGTGAGCACATGGCCGATTGGCAAAGGAGACTTGGCACATGAGATGTCGATGATCCGCAATCCTCCCTTCCCGTCGGCGACATAGGCCAGATGCCCGGCCACCCAAACGCTTTTGGCCGTACCGGGAGTGTCGATGCCGCTCACGCGCAAGGGCTTCCAGGGATTGCGAATATCTACTATCTGCAAACCTGCATCCCAGGCGCAAACATATGCGAAAGGAACGGAGACCCATACGTGACGTGCCCGACCGGGCAATGGGCAGGAGCCGATAATTCTCAATCTCTTCTGCTCTTGTACAATCCTTTTCCCGGTATAAATTCCCACCGGGGACAGCATCATTAAAAAAGTTCTGCGCTCCATCCGCTTATTTTAGCACATTGCGAACCGGTTGTTGATTTCCATGCGGTCAAAAATGGGCTTTCTGCAAAACGACCAGGTGCTCGAAAACCCGGAAATGAGCGCCAACGCCAGCTTGCGTTTTTGACAAAAAAAATCCTTTGTGTTATTTCTTTTTACCAGGAAGGCAGTTTTTTGTAATTGCCATATAATGATGAATTCATCGATTATTATTGATCGCATGGAAAAGCGTGGTTGAAAGGCCTGTGGTGGAAGCTTTCACGCCAAATTCAGGTTACCCAAATAAGCACCGGCCCTGAAAGTAGATCCATGGAAACGACTATCCGGGACGGGAATTATTTTTTAGAAAAATGATCCCAACAGATTTTTTCAGGCCTCGAAAGAGAGTTCCGACAAACTGCTGCAGGTCTGCCTCGAGGTGCTGAGGTGAAAATCGCCATCATTGGTTCACGGGGATACCCCTATGTCTACAGCGGATATGAAACATTCGTTAAAGAATTGTCCGAACGCCTGGTACGGCAGGGTATCGGGGTCACGGTCTATTGCCACCGCAACCTTTTTCGTGACCGACCAAAAGAGGTGAACGGCATTCGTCTGGTTTATATACCGACCATCGAGAAAAAGATTTTGAGCCAGTTCATCCATTCCTTCCAGTCGATGCTGCATGCCTGTTTTTCCAGATATGATGTCATCCTGGTCGTCAATTCCGCCAACGGACCCTTCGGCCTGCTGACCCGTCTGTTCCGCAAACGCACCGCCATCAATGTCGACGGGCTCGAGTGGCTGCGGCCGAAATGGCGAGGTCTGGGGGCGCGCTATTTTCATTGGTCTTCCAGGATGGCCACCAGATTTTTCGATCGGGTGATCACCGATTCAACTGAGATGCAAGCGATTTACCGGAACGAATTCGCCGCGGACTCGGCCATGATCGCCTATGGCGCCAATTTTCCGCTGCCGGCAGCACTGGAGTGGTTGAACAAGTGGAAGCTGGAGCCTGGGCGGTACTACCTGGTCGTCGGCCGCCTGATCCCTGACAACAATGCCAAGCTGATCATCAGGGAATTCGTCGCTTCGAAATCAGATAAAAAACTGGTCATTATCGGCGATGTCCCTTATATGGATGAGTATGCCGAGACACTCAAGCGGCAGGCGAACGGATGCCTGGTTTTTACCGGCTTTGTCACCGATCCCGGGGAATTGTCGGCGCTCTATCAGCATTGCTTCGTCTATCTGCACGGTCATGAGTTCGGCGGTACCAATCCATCCCTGCTGCAGGCCCTGGCCAGCGGCTGCGCGGTATGTGCGCTGGATACGGTGTTCAATCGGGAAATACTCCTCGACGGGGAATACGGCTTCTATTTCTCCAAGGAAACCGATATGCTGGCCAAGTGGATCAGGAAAACCGAAGCGCGGCCTGAGCGACTCTATCCATTCCGGGATAAAGCCAGAGAATGCATACGGGACAATTATACGTGGGAGAAGATCGTTTCCCAGTACTGCAGCTTATTCGCTGAAATGACCGGTTGCCCCATGGTGTGATCGAAAAAGACATTTCTGCAGTGCGCCTATGCCCGCCGCAAATCAACCGTCGGCATAAGGCCGGTTGTTGAGACGGCGGGAGATTTTATTTTTTCTTGCCGCCCATTTCCAACCCCAGTTACCGGCCAGTTTGTAAAACCAGTAGGGCATCATGGCTTTGCCCATGAGTTGGATGACCGCGGCCGGAATCTTATCACCGGCAGCCAAAAAAACGGCGGCTTGCTCCATAGCTCTGACCTGATGGCGGACCAATCCGCCGCCCTGATCCAGTTTGCGATTGCCGATGGCGCCGCCCATGCCCATGGCCAGGCAGCCCAGGAAATGGAAGCCGGCTTGCGTGGAGAAAATGCGCGTGATCTCTCCAGCCGGGTTGCAGTGAATGGTTTCGGGGAACCCGCAGTTAATGATGGCGGTGAGAGACTGGTCGGGTTCGGCATGACGCCCCTGGCGGCGTTCAGCGATCCGCCGCAGCAGGTCGATGACCGGGGCGGGCAGTTGGTCGACGTAAAGGGGAAAAGACAGGACCAGCAGGGAACACGATTCGACGGCGACCAGCAGTTCAGTCAGTTTTTTCTCGTTGGCCAGAGTCGGGTAGATCAGCAATTTTTTTGTCGCCATGCCGCGCTTCTCGAGCAGGGACAATAAATGGCTGCCGAGGGCGTGGGACATGCTGGCCGTGCCGCGCGGACTGCCGACCAGAAGCAGCGCTTTTTTGCCGTTCACGGCGTTACCTCCCGGAGTAGGGGTTCGCTGCTCAGCTTTTTTTCGATGTCCGCCAGGGACATGTCGCCGCTGAACACCAGAGTTGTGGCTTCAATGCCGCCCATGTTCAACGCGTTGCGCTGGACCAGGCGGCGGAAATTGCTTTCGCTGTCTGCGTCTTCCTGTTTTTGCGTTCCGATGGCCAGCAGGCGGCGGAAACGCGGATAGCGCTGCGGGTGGTGCGTTTCGCCGCGGACCTTTATAAAGAAGGGCAGCAATATGGGAAGAATCCGGTCAAGGGTTTTTTTTAACTCGGGTGCATAGCCGCCGAAAGTGATGGGCGTCAGCAAGGAAATCAGGCTGGATTCCGACCAGGCGCGCAGGATCTGCTCCTGGCCGTCGTTCCGGATCGCGCAAATCCCTGGAGTCTTGACCCAGCATGAGAAGCACCCCAGGCAAGGTTTGATGTCCATTCCAGCCAGAGCGAAGGCCTTGGCCTGCCAGTTTCTGGCTTTCAGCGCCGCCATAACCGCGGCTGCGGCCCGGTTGCTGAGCGGGTCCTGCCCCGCCGCCGGCGATCCCTTTAAAAAAACTGCCTTCATGGTTCAACACCTCGATAGTTGTATCCCGTATTATTCTCTCTTTAGATTTTTTTTTCAAGCTCAAAAAAAATACTGATTTTTAAGCCAAAAGCAACATTTGCGCGTATAATTGAATTGAAATCAGCCAAAAAAGGAGGATATTGCCTTGACTAAAAAAAACATTTTTACCAAGTTCGTGCCGGCTTTGCTGCTGGCCGTCCTGTGCCTGCCCCTGGCGTCCCAGGATAATCCATTTTTAACTCCCTACAAAACGCCGTTTGAGACCCCGCCCTTCGACCGCATCCAGATTGGCCATTACCTGCCGGCGATGCAGGAAGGGATCAAGCGCCAGCAGGCGGAGATTGACGCCATCGTCAACAATCGCAAGGCCGCGACTTTTGAAAATACTATCGTAGCTCTGGATATGTCGGGACAACTGCTGGGTAATGTGGCCGCAGTTTTTTATTCACTACTGGAAGCCCTCACCAGCCCGCAGATGCAGGATCTTGCCAATGAACTTTCACCGCTGTTGTCCGCCCATAATGACAACATCAACCTTAACGACAAGTTGTTCGCCCGAGTCAAGGCAGTGTACGAACAGCGTACCAGGCTGAAGCTCAATGAGGTCCAGCGCTATCTCCTGGAGAACACTTACCGCGGCTTTGTGCGCAGCGGCGCGCTGCTGGATGAGAAGCAAAAGATTCGTCTGCGCGATATCAACAAGGAGCACTCGTTGCTGGTCCTGAAATTCAGCGACAACGTACTGGCCGAGACTAACTCGTCCTACATTGTCATTGACAACAAAGATGACCTGGCCGGCCTCCCCGACAGCGTCGTAGCCGAAGCGGCCGAGGTGGCCAAGGTCAAGAACCTGGATGGCAAGTGGGTGTTCACCGCCCAGAAGACCAGCTGGATTCCCTTCCTGCAGTACTCGACAAAACGTAATCTGCGCGAGGCTCTTTATGCATGCTTCTTTATGCGCAGCAACCGCGACAATGACAAGGACAACAAGGCCGTACTGCAGAAGCTGCTGGTGCTGCGCGAGGAGCGCTACCGACTCCTGGGTTACAAGAACCCCGCCGACTTCTACCTTGAGACGCGCATGGCCAAGACCCCGGCCAAGGTCATTTCGTTCCTTGAGCGCTTGTGGCAGCCCGCCTTGAACAGGGCCAAGGCCGAATTGGCCGAAATGCAGCAACTGGTCGACCAGGAACAGGGCGGCTTCAAGCTTGCCTCTTCGGACTGGTGGTATTATGCCGAAAAGCTGCGCAAGGCCAAGTATGACCTCGACGACTCGGCCTTGCGTCCCTATTTCAAGCTGGAAAACG
The DNA here is from genome assembly GCA_963770755.1 of Candidatus Aminicenantota bacterium. Classification (GTDB taxonomy): domain Bacteria; phylum Acidobacteriota; class Aminicenantia; order UBA2199; family UBA2199; genus UBA2199. Next base: position 656,198 of record CAVYQZ010000006.1, read on the forward strand.
TTCAGCAGGGCATGTTCACCCTGGCGGAAAAGCTCTGGGGAGTCAAATTCGTCGAACGCAAGGACATCCAGGTCTATCATCCCGACGTCCGGGTGGCCGAGGTCCGGGAAGGCGACGGCACCCTGCTGGGCATCCTGTACATGGATTTCTTCCCCCGCGACAACAAGCAGGGCGGCGCCTGGTCCGGCGGCTTCCGCGGCACCTTCTACAAGGAAGGCAAGCGCGTCGTCCCGTTCGCAACCCTGGTTGGCAATTTCACCAAGCCGATGGCCGGGACGCCCTCGCTGCTGAGCATCGATGAGGTTTCGACCTCATTCCACGAATTCGGCCATGCGATGAACACGCTGTTCACCGACAGCCGCTACCGTTCCAATTTTGCGCCCCAGGATTCGGTGGAGCTCCCCTCGCAGATCATGGAACACTGGGTACTCGAGCCCGAGATGCTCAAACTCTACGCCAAACATTACCAGACCGGCGAGGTCATCCCCGCGACGCTGGTTGAGAAGCTCAAGAATAGCAGCCTGTTCAACCAAGGCTTCGAGACGGTGGAGTTCCTGGCCTCCTGCTTCCTGGACATGGCCTGGCATTCGCTGGAGAGCGCCCTCAACGTCAATGTCAACCAGTTTGAAAGGAAGGTCATGGACGGCCTCGGCCTGATCCCCGAAATCCTGCCGCGCTGGAGTTCGACTTATTTCACTCACATCCATGGCGGCTACGAAGCCGGCTACTACAGCTATATCTGGGCCGAGCAGCTGGACACCGATGCCTTCGAGGCCTTCAAGGAGACATCGTTATTCGACCAGAAGACCGCCGCCTCGTTCCGCAAGAACATCCTGGCCAGGCTGGGCACCGAGGACGCCATGACGCTCTACAAGCGTTTCCGCGGCCGCGAGCCCAGGATCGAGCCGCTGCTGAAAAAACGCGGGTTGCTGTAGGATAAACTAAGGTTGATTTGGATAGGGGCGATCCGATGGGTCGCCCTTTTTATTTGAAAACAATAAATCCATATTCCTGAAGATGGGGTAGGGGTAACCCTCGCGGTTACCCCTTTATTGCCCTTTATATTGTTTCTATTCCTTCTTTTCCGGTTCCGGCACACGGAAGCGGTCGCCGGTTTCGGTAATGATGCGCTGGTACCACTCTTTGGGATAGGGCGGATGGGTGACTTTGCCCTGGCTGTCGCGCACATTGCCGTCCAGGTATTTCCAGATCAGGAACTCGCCCAGCTTTTTCCAGCGCTGGACCACGGCGTCGCCCTCGCTGACGCTGTAGGCAGTCAGGTGCTCGCGCGCCAGTTCGGGGGAACGCCGGAACAGTTCCACGGCGGCGGCTTCCAACTCGGGCTGCACGGCCAGGAACTTTCCTTCCAGCTCGCGCTGTACGGTCTGGATGTCCCAGATCATGTCGGAGTAGCGCGAGTAGGCGTAGTTGGCCACGAAGTTGAAGACCCAGAAGGCCGAGTCCCAGCTGAACTGGTTGAAGGTCCCGGTCCCCTTGGCGAAACTGACCGGCACTTTGCGGATGCCGCAGTACATGGGGGTGTACACGGTGCTGAAGGTGTCGTCCATGCCGACCCAGTATATGCCGCCGATGGGGTTGGGCAGCCAGGATCGTGATTGGGTGACAAACGAATACGCGGTCTGCTGGGTGGAGACGGCACGTTCGAAAAAATAGCTTTCCTTGGCTTCTTTTTCAATTTTCCAGGTCATGGGCCGCCAGCGATAGGGCAGGACGAAGGGGCCGGCGCCGATATCCAGAGTCATGTCCATTACGCTTCCCTCGTAGTGGTCGCGCATCAGTTCCATGACGTTACGCAGTGACAGTTTCTTGTCGGGCTTGATGAACAGCGGCATGGGTTTAGCCGGCTTCATGCCCAGGGCCCAATCCAGGTAGGCGTCCATCTGCTTGCTGTCGGGGGTGATGCGGCTGAAGAACTGCCAGACGCGGGCGTCGCAAAAGCGTCGGCCGCCGAAATCGGGGGGACAGTAGGTTGCGGCGAAACTGAAGTCGCTGTCGTTGCTCTTGAAGTAGCCTTTCTCGCGGGCGAAGGCAATGACATCGGCGGAGTGGAAGGTCGTCTGCTTCTTGTCGAAAAAGTTGTTCCTTTTTTGCAGCGGGAACTGGTGGATGCGGGCCTGGTTGGCGTGGCCGCAGACATAGCCGTCGGGGACCATGCGCGCCACCCAGACAGCGCCCTTTTTGTCCGGCCCCTTGGAGATCATTTCCAGGATCCAGACCTCGTTGGGGTCGGAGACGGAGAAAGATTCGCCGCTCGAGGCGTAGCCGTATTCCTCAACCAGCGAGGTCATGACCTGCAGGGCCTCGCGGGCGCTGCGGCTGCGCTGCAGGGCCAGGTTCATCAGGTTGCCATAGTCGACCACGCCCTTGGGATCCATGAGCTCTTCTCGGCCGCCGTAGGTAGTCTCGCCCAGGGCGACCTGGAACTCGTTCATGTAGCCGACCACCGAATAGGTGCGGCGCACCTGGCGGATCTTGCCCAGGTATTTGTTCGAATCGCCGTCGAAAACGTCGATCCAGGTTCCCTCAATATGCTCGCCGGCCGGGATGAAGTTCAGTTCCCCGTACAGGTAGTGCGAGTCGGCCGAATAGGTAATCATGGTTGAGCCGTCAGCAGAAGCCCCCTTGCTGATCAGGTAGTTGGTGCAGGCGTGGCCGGACGGCGCAAACGCCAAAACCAGTCCGATAACGATAATCCAGGTGATAGTCTTCATGGTGTTCAGGTTCCTCCTGTTTTTTTTTAAAACCCAGCAGAACTGGAAAAAGCCTTATAGCAAATTCAAAATTTGCTCTAAAAAGCTAACAAACATTAGAATTTGCAATAAGTCTCTAAAGCGTCTCGGTCGGATCCGAAAATCCCCGATCGGCGTTCAGGGGAAAAGGATATGCAATTTATCAGTAAAATGCAAGGGGAGCAGAAATCTTCTTCAAATTCTCCCTGAAAGGGGAGCTCAGCGGTACAGCCCCCGTCCCGATTTGAAATAGGACTGGCGCGCCGGTCCGGCATTTTGGCGCGGGTCCTGGTGCCGGCCATGGCTACCATTGCCGTTATTCTGGCTTCGCGCCGCTTTGGGAGCTGGACGAGCGTCTGTGCCCGTGGCCCGGCAGGCGGTTTCGGAATGGAATCTGTGCGCTGTGTCAACCGGAACCCCGATGCGGATCAGCTTCTCGATGCTGCGCAGATAATCGCGTTCGCTGGACGAACAGAACGACACGGCGTCGCCGCCGGCCCCGGCCCGGGCGGTGCGGCCGATGCGGTGGATGTAGACTTCGGGCTCCACGGGCAGGTCGTAGTTGATGACATGGGAGATGCCGTCCACGTCCAGGCCGCGGGCGGCGATGTCGGTGGCGACCAGCACGCGGACGCGGCCGTCCTTGAAGCTGGCCAGGGCTTCGGTGCGCGCTCCCTGGCTCTTGTTGCCATGGATGGCGGCGGCGCTGATGCCGGCGCCGGACAGTTTCCGGACCACCTTGTTGGCCATGTGCTTCATCTGGGTGAAAACAATGACGCGCTCCCAGCGCGAATCGTCGAGCAGCGAAGTGAGCAGGGCGTCCTTGTTGTTCCGGTCGACGAACATCACGCGCTGCACGATGCGTTCGACGGCGGGGGCTTCATGGGCGATGGTCACGTGCACGGCGTCATGGACCAGGGAGCGGGCCAGGGCCACCACCTCGGGTTCCATGGTGGCCGAAAAAAACAACGACTGGCGCCGGAGCGGCAGCTTGGCGATGACTTTCTTGATGTCCGGGAAAAAACCCATGTCCAACATGCGGTCGGCTTCGTCGAGGACGAAAATTTCGATCGTGTCCAAACGGACATGGCCCTGCTGCATGAGGTCGAGCAGCCGCCCGGGCGTGGCGACCAGGATGTCGAGACCGCGGTTCAGTGCCTGGACCTGAGGGAGCTGGCTGACACCGCCGAAGATGACGGTATGGCTGCAGCGCAGGTGCCGGCCGTAGGTAGATGTGCTGGCGCCGATCTGCGCGGCCAGCTCACGGGTCGGGGCCAGGATGAGGACGCGGGCACGGCCGCGGCCAACCGGCCGTTTGTTCAAGGCCAGGTACTGCAGGATGGGCAGGATAAAGGCCGCCGTCTTGCCCGTGCCGGTCTGGGCGCAGCCGATCAGATCACGGTTATTGAGCAAATGGGGGATGGATTGGGTCTGGATCGGCGTCGGTGTATTGTATCCTTCTTCGGCCACGGCCTGTTTCAGCTCCGGCAGCAGGGTCGAAAACACGCTGGCGTTTATGGCCTGGGACGGTTGGGGAGCGCTGTGGGCCGAATAGTCTTTTTTCAGCGGCCGGTTCATTGGCCGGGCAGACGCATTTTTTTCATGGATATTCATTCAAATTCCTTAGTAACTTAAAGCAAATTAACTTGGTAAAAAAACAAGATAATTTGCTTTCTAAGTTACTTATCCTGCGCAGCAGGGTTAGTTTAATTTTGGGCCCGCCTTTACGCGAATCATGAAGGAATGTCATCCAAATCGAGTACCGGACTCGGAGGCGGGATGCGGCCCGGAGGCCTTTACATCATTTCACTTTTTCCCTGTAGAACCCCCTTGGGGGCCACGGGCACAATTGCTGTCATTATATCCCGGAATATGCTTTTTGTCAAGGGCGGTCGAAAGCAGTAGCAATATATCAATAACAACAATTTGAATTTTGAATAACTTGATAAAAACTCACCCCCGACCCCTCTCTTTTCAAAAAGAGAGGGGAGTGGAAAGTCTTCTTCACCCCCTCTCTTAAAAAAAAGAGAGGGGGCGCGGGGGCAGCACCGATTATCCGCCTATCCTGGTTGCTCTCACTTTGATTTCAACTATCCTTTTTATTAGTTGAAATCATATAGTGAGACAACTCTCATAGAGGGCGGATCTGATCAGTCTACCATCACTATGTTTTCAGCCAATTCGGGTAACCGCTGAAAACATCAAGTGATAGTATACTTTCACTAGATGATTTCAACAGTTCACACGGTTGGTTGAAATCATAGTGTAAGTATGTCCCCGGAGGGGGTGAGTTTGTTGATTCGATTCAAAAAAAAAATTAATCCAATATTGTGGGAAATTATGATTTTGTCTCACACCCAAGAGAGTTCCCTGCTATTGACATTCGGTCTGATTTTCTTCAAAATGCAGCACATATGACAAGGAGGTTATTATGAATAAATTAAAGCGAATCATTGTCGTCACCTTCATCTTTATTTCAATTGGCCTGGGATCGGCAGCCTACGGAGCCGAGTTTTTTGTCGCCAGGGATCGGGGCGATAATCAAAATCCCGGGACAAGGGAATCCCCCTTTAAAAATATTGAAGCGGCGCTGAAAGTGGCCAAAGCCGGCGACCGCATATGTGTGGCCCAGGGCAACTATGTCGGCCTGCGCGACAAGGGCTATCTGGAAGTGCCGCAAGCGATCGAACTGGCCGGCGGCTACGCGGCCGATTTTTCAATTCGCGATTTGCAAAAATATCCCACCACCATTATCCCCGACCGCCATTCAGGTGCCAGCGGCAGAAAACCGCTGTTGAGCATTGTCCATGTTCCCGTCGGAGCCACTTTTGTTCTGGACGGTTTTGTCCTGGACCGCGGGGCACAGAATGCCTATTCTCCAAAAGAAGGAACTATTGCCGGCTTGGGGGGCAGGCTTTTACGGGCTACGGAAAAACCGGCTGACGGACCAAGTACGGTGGAGGAACCCCTGCTTTGCTTCACCAGCAAGGTCAATGCCCGCATTGAAGGCAATATCACCATTCGCAACTGCGTTTTTTTGAACGGTCATTTCGCCATCCAGGGTGGTTTTAAAAGCGGCAGCGTAAAAATTCTCAATAATATTTTTATAGCCAATACCATGGCGGCCATTGAAGTTTTCGGCAACGGCGGCAAGAAAGGCCCCAAGGGGCCCATTGAAAAAAGCGGCCAGGTCGAGATTGCCAACAATACGATCCTCTTTACCTGGAGCCGGCTGAAAGATTTCGCCGACATGGGCTACGGGATCCGGATTATGACCATGGTCAGTTATGACATTCACGACAACCTGATCGGCTGCAATGTGCTGACCGGGATTGATCACAGCCGCAACAATCCCAACGAGTGGGTGAAAATAGACAATAATATTATCTTTTTGAACAAGCAGGCTCCGTTGCTTTATGTCGAACCGGGCACTTCCGCGGCCGGAATGATGGAGCGGGTAAAGATCGGGGACATGAATGCCGATCTGGGCTTAGCCAGCTGCCGGGGCAATTCCGATAAAATGAATTTAAAATTGCCTTTGCACAAGGCTTACCTGCAAAGTTTCCTCAATGCCCGCTACAGTGAGGCGGCCGATTTCGACCCGAATTCTCCCGCCAACGTACTGCGCGAGGTCCTCGGTCTGCCCAAGCAGGGCAAGCTCATCACCCGGGTTTCGATGTTCGCCAACCGCTATCCGCTCACGGACGCCTTGAGTCTTTTCGGTGCTGCCCGGCAGTTTGGTGCTCAAAAAACGAAATAGGTTCTCATGATCATCTTCTGGATTAATTGTTTCTGCCTGCTCGCCGGCACCGGAGCCCTGCTCTTTTTTGCCGTCACTTCCTGGCGCGAAGGGGAGAAGCGGGCGCTGGGGATCGCCATTCTGCTGCTGCCGGCCAATTTCATTTTCTGGGCCTTGCTCCTTGTCCTGCACCACCAGGCGCTCCTGAAAGCGGGCAACGCGGCCATCCTGGTGCTGTTGGTCCTGTTTGCCCTGGTGTCTCTGATCAGCCATTTTCCAGCCGATGACGCTGCGCGCGATTTAAGCCGGGCCGAACGTTTCGATGAGCGCGATCACATGTTTTCGCGCAACCAGCTCAAATTCCATCCGCAACTGGCCGCCGCTTATTATCAGCAAAAACCTCAATTGCGGATGGGGGACGAGAAGCTCCATGCACGCCCGGAACTTGGGCAGCCGGGTCACGTGTATGACGATCCGCTCTATTCCCCGGTTTTTGCCGCCGCCTTTTCCTACCTGGAACGGACCCGGGATGCCGCCAGCGGAGAAGTGGACCCGCAGCGCTCAATGGCCGCCGTGGACAAGATCAGGTCCGCGGTCATGAGCCTGGCTCGCTATTACGGCGCCGTCGATGTCGGCATCACCCCCCTGCGCCCATATCATTTTTACAGCCACAGCGGGCGCCGCGCCGAGCACTGGGGAGAGGCGATCGAAGCACAGCGCGGTTCAGCCGTGGTCGTGGTCGTGGCCATGGACTGGAAAATGATCGCCCGCGCGCCTTCGTTGCCGGCCATCCTGGAATCGTCCCGGCAGTATGTCGAGGCGGCCAAGATCGCGTCCATCATCGCCGCGTACATCCGCGGCCTTGGATACAGCGCCCGGGCCCATACCGACGGCAATTACCAGGTCCTGTGCGTGCCGCTGGCCGTCGACGCCGGACTGGGCGAACTGGGCAGGCTGGGATTATTCATGCACCCGGTTTACGGCCCCTGCGTCCGCCTGGCCGCGGTCAGCACCGAGCTCGAGCTTTCCCCCACGCCCCAGCGGCCGTTTCATTCCGCCAGCTTTTGCCGGATATGCAAAAAATGCGCCGATAATTGCCCGACGCGGGCCATCACCGGCGGCGAGGAACCTTTTTCGCGCCGTTTCCGCCATTGGTCGATCAACGGAGAAAATTGTTACGCCTTCTGGAAGCAGATCGGCAGCGACTGCGCCGTCTGCATCCGCGCCTGCCCGTACACCAAGCCCGACACGCTGCTGCACCGCCTGGTGCGCTTCTACGTGTCGCGCAACCCCGTAAACCAGCGCCTGGCGCTGTTGATGGACGATTTTTTCTACGGCCGGAAGAAAAAAATATCAGCGCTGAATCCGGCGGAAATACTTCCTTATTGAACCCGCTCAGCGGTCGTGGCCGTGTTCCCGGCCTTGTTCGATGCCGGGGAGTGAATGGTTTCGCCTATTTCAACACGTGATAAAATTCTTCGTAGGGCATCCTGACCAGATCTCCCGGCAGTTCATTGAAGATGGCAGCGAACTGCGGATCCCGGTGCGAATGTTCATGGGCGGCTTCGGACTCCCAGTACGTTAGTAAAAGGTAGCAGGGTGGTGTCATGTTCAGTTGGCTGGATTCGCCGGCCAGGTATGAACCTGCGGCCGAGATACCCGATAATTTGAAGATCTTGGAACCGAGAAATCCCGGGATCTCTTCCGTGGTCCGGCAGAGGCCTGACGCCTTGGCCAAGAATGCCTCTTCCCGGCCTGGTTTGACAGAGACGTAATTGAGCGCGCAGACTATGTTTTTTTTCACCTTTTTTTGGAGTTCCATCTCCTGGGCAGGGAGGATCTTGGCCGTTATTCCCAGGGCAGCAAGTTTTTTTTGGGCAATGGCCGAGCGATGGCCGGTATTGCAGGTGACAACAACCTGGCGGTCCAGCAGCAGCTCACGGTAATATTCCAGGTCGTAGTGGGGGATGTTGACCGCACCTTTGATGTGTTCCATGACGAATTCTTCTCGGGTTCTGACATCGACCAAGATCTCTTTCATATGTTTACCTCCTGGAACGTTATGATGCCCGAGTGGCATGCATGGATGTCCTGACTGTTTTATAGCGCAGGCCCATCAAGAATTCAATGGCTTTGAGTATCCGGAGTTTCCTGGAATTCTTTCAGCATGTCAGTTTCCTTTCGAGCTCGAGTTCGTCGTGCATGGGGATGCCGTAGTCGCCCACTTCCGGTATGGCTGGCTTGAGGAGGCGGGCGCGGTCGACGGCGCCGGCATGGACGGCGACGAGGCGGAAGCCGTGGCGCAGGTAAAAGCGCAGGGCGTCGAGGTTGTCGTTGGTGGTCACGAGCCAGAGGCGGTGGCAGCCGGCGGCACGGGCGGCTCTGGCGACGGCTTCCATCAGCGCGGTGCCGATGCCCGCCCGGGGCAGCAATGCGTCGAGGCTGACGATCTCGCAAGCCTCCGCTTCGATGCGGAAGGTGACGAGGCCGCGGATGTTTTCTCCGTCCGCGGCCAAGAATCCCTGAAGTTCTGCGGGATGGTAGATCGTATCGTGCACGGCTACAAACGGAGCGCCCCAGCGCTCCTCGATGAGGCGCTTGACCCGTTCCCGGTCGGCAGCGGTCACGGCCCGTATGGCGGCGGATGGCGGGAAAGCTGGTTCAGCGGTTTTCATGCGACCATTTTATTTGAAAAAATGTCTTTTGCCAATCCCGGCGCGGTCGACGTCAGAACAATCCCAGGATCGCCGGGGCGACGTCGCTGAGGTTTTTAACTTTGGCGCGCAGAAATTCGCCGTAGCGACCCCAGGCCAGGAACGGCACCGGGTTGCGGCTGTGACCGCGCTGATGATAATCTTCCAGGTTGCCGTGGTCGCTGGTAACAACCAAAGTGTCCAGCTTGCGGTCGAGTCGTGAAATTAGGGAGCCGAGTAGCGTGTCAAGGCCCTTGATCAGGTCCAGGCAATCGTTAAAAGAACGGCGGTGGGCGTAGATATCGGTTTGAAAGTATTCATAGAGCATGAACTCGCAGTCCTTTGCCGCGGCGACAATAATTTCAGCGGCCTGGAGCGGAGAGTATTCGGGCAGCTGTAGGCCCTGCGCGATCAGTTGGCGGTTGGAATAATCCTGGTACAGCGACCGCCCGCGGCGGATATCGGCTTCGGAAAAAGGATTCTGGCCGCTGGCTAGCAGCATGCAGGAGGTCACCGAGATCATCCTTTTAAACCGGGCCGGGAAAGTCTCGGAAAACCAGAAATGGCCATCGGCTTTGATTCTCACGTGCTCGGCTCTGAAAAATTCGTGGAAGACCGGGTAGGCGTTGAGGAAACGGGCGTTCGCCCCTTTTTTTTTCAGACTGAGCAGCAGGTTTTTTTTCATGATGATCTTGCGCAGCAACGCGTCGGGATAGCCGTTATGGTGGCGGTTGGCGATCTCACTGGCTCCGGCTCCGCAAAACAAGGCCGTCTGGCCGCTGGCGCTCTGCGGCGGACCGGGGATGCCCAAGGTAGCGTCAATTGCTGTCAGGGGTGTATTGTCTGGCAAAATCGCGGCACCCTGCCACAAGGGCAGATAGAGGCTTTGGGCCATGTAAAAGGGATTGCCGGTGTCCGGGCGTCCCATGCCGCAGCCGTCAATAAAAAAAAGGATCATCCGCTTCATTGAAGCCATTATATCGCAGCCCAATGAAATTTTAAAAATAATTTGGCAAATATCTTGCATTCGCATTGAAAAAGAGCTATAATCGGGTTCCCTGCGAAGGATATCGGATCAAAAATGATTGACAAAACAGGTATAGTTGTGCTATACTCATTTTTTTTTCATGCTGGCGTAGCTCAGCTGGTAGAGCAGCTGATTTGTAATCAGCCGGTCGGGGGTTCAAATCCCTTCGCCAGCTTGCGATAAATTGAAGATGGTACGTGCGGGCAGGTTCCAGAGTGGTCAAATGGGACGGGCTGTAAACCCGTTGGCGCAAGCCTTCGAAGGTTCAAATCCTCCCCTGCCCATTTGGAGTGCGGGAGTAGCTCAGTGGCTAGAGCTATAGCCTTCCAAGCTATAGGCCGCGGGTTCGAATCCCGTCTCCCGCTGTGGGCCGCCCTCGTAGCTCAGCTGGCAGAGCGCATCCTTGGTAAGGATGAGGTCATCAGTTCGACCCTGATCGAGGGCTTTAGATTTGGTGGCAACTTATGAAGAAATATTATTTTTTTTAGGAGGCAAGCATGGCAAAAGAGAAATTTGATCGTACGAAGGAGCATTTGAATATTGGCACGATCGGGCACGTGGATCACGGCAAGACGACGTTGACGGCGGCGATCACCAAGGTATTGAGCAAGATGAACGCGAAAGTGAAGTACCGTGATTTTTGGAGTATTGACAACGCGCCGGAAGAGAAGGAGCGCGGGATCACGATCCAGATAGCGCACGTGGAATATGAGACGACGAAGCGTCATTACGCGCATATCGACTGTCCGGGGCACGCGGACTACGTGAAGAACATGATCACGGGGGCGGCGCAGATGGACGGGGCGATTCTGGTAGTATCGGCGGCGGACGGTCCGATGCCACAGACGCGGGAGCACATATTGCTGGCGCGGCAGGTGAATGTGCCGGCGATCGTGGTTTTCATGAACAAAGTGGACATGGTGGAGGACAAGGAGATATTGGACCTGGTCGAGTTGGAGATTCGCGAGCTGCTGACGAGCTACGGGTTTCCCGGGGACGAGATACCGGTGGTGCGCGGCAGTGCTTTGAAGAGCATGGAAAGCGACGGCAACCCGGAAAACGAGTGGAACAAGAATATCATCAGCCTGATGGACGCGGTGGACAGCTATATCAAGCTGCCGATGCGGCCGATCGACAAGCCGTTCCTGATGCCGATCGAAGACGTGTTCACGATCAGCGGGCGCGGCACGGTGGTGACGGGTCGCGTAGAGCGCGGGATCGTGAAGGTCGGGGACGAAGTTGACATATTGGGCATCAAGGAAACGAAGAAGCGCGTGGCAACTGGCGTGGAGATGTTCAAGAAGTTGTTGGACGAGGGGCGGGCGGGCGACAACATCGGGGTGTTGCTGCGCGGCACGGACAGAGAGGACGTGGATCGCGGCATGGTATTGGCCAAGCCGGGATCGATCACGCCGCACACCAAGTTCAAGGCCGAAATATTGGTATTGAGCAAGGAAGAGGGTGGGCGGCACACGCCGTTCGTGACGGGATACCGGCCGCAGTTTTTCTTTCGCACCACGGACGTGACCGGATCGGTGAAACTGCCCGAGGGCGTAGAGATGGTCATGCCCGGGGACAATGCCAACCTGGAGATCGAACTGATCATGCCGATCGCCATGGAGAAAGGGCTGAAGTTCGCCATTCGTGAAGGCGGCAGGACGGTCGGTGCCGGCAGCGTTACCGATATTGTCGAGTAAGCCATGGCCAAGAGCGACAAGCGAGTCAAAGTCGGAATGAAGTGTTCCGACTGTTCCGAAAAGAACTATTCCACCTATAAAAATAAGCAGAATACGGCCGAGAAGATGAATTTCAACAAGTATTGTCCGCGTTGCCGCAAGCATACCCTGCACAAGGAGGTCAAGTAGGTCAGTAGCTCAATGGTAGAGCACCGGTCTCCAAAACCGGGGGTTGGGGGTTCGAGTCCCTTCTGACCTGTATTGAAATCATGGAAAAAGAAAAAAATATATTCAAGCGCATGAGAGCTTACCTGAGAGATGTCAGGGGTGAACTGAAAAAAGTCACCTGGCCCGCAAAAAATGATTTGATCAAAACAACGATTGCGGTTCTGGTTATTTCATTATTTTTCGGAATTTACCTTTTCGGTGTTGATTTTATTTTTGCGCAGATCTTCAGCAAGATCGCATATTTTTTCAAATAGGAATCTGGCAAAACAATGGATTGGTATATCATTCACGTTTTTTCCGGAGCTGAAGAATTCGTGGTTAAGGCCATGAATGAAAAAATCAACAAGTATTCCATGCAAAGCCAGATCGGCGAAATTGTTATCCCCAAGGAAAATGTTGTTGAAATTAAAAGCGGCAAGAAAGTAGTCAGTGAAAAACGTTCCTTCCCCGGATATATCCTGGTGAACATGGAAATGAATGACAAGAACTGGTATTTTGTGCGCAACACCCCCAAAGTGACCGGTTTTGTGGGGGCTGGCAAAAAACCGAAACCCTTGTCGGCTAAGGAAGTGGCCACTATTTTGAAGCATATTGAGACCACGCAGGAAACTCCCAAGCCTCGGTATCATTTTGAAGTCGGCGAAGCGGTGAAAATCATTGATGGACCGTTTATCAATTTTAACGGCATCGTGGATGCCGTCAACGAAGAGAAAAATCTATTGAAAGTAATTGTTACCATTTTTGGCCGGGCTACCCCAGTCGATTTGGATTATTTACAGGTTGAAAAAATTTAGGAGAAATACCCATGGCAAGCCCAAAAATCAAAGCGGTCGTAAAAACATTCAGGTTGCAGCTTCCGGCCGGAAAAGCCACGCCCGCTCCTCCGGTTGGTCCGGCATTGAGCCAGCACGGTTTGAATATCATGGAGTTTGTTAATCAATTTAACAAGCTGACGGCCAAATTGGAAGATGACATGATCATTCCCGTAGATATCATGGTTCATGCCGACAAAACATTTAGCCTGAAGATGAAAACCCCGCCGGCATCCTATCTGCTTAAAAAAGCCGCTGGCATCATGAAGGGTTCCGGGGAACCCAATAAAAACAAAGTCGGTAAAGTGACGCGGAAGCAAGTGGAAGAAATCGCCAAAACCAAGTTGGAAGACCTGAATACCACTGATCTGCAGCAGGCCGTCAAGATCATTGAGGGCTCGGCTCGCAGCCTGGGTCTGGAGGTAAAAAATGTCTAAGCGCGGAAAATCCTACCTCAAAGCCAAGGAAAAAATAGAGGAACGTGAATATGTCCTGAAAGACGCCGTGGCCCTGCTAAAGGAAATAAAAAATTCCAAATTCGACGAGTCCGTCGATGTCTCGATGCGGCTGTCAGTCGATCCGAAATATCCGGATCAAATGGTGCGCGGCACTGTTGTCCTGCCTTTCGGCACGGGTAAGGTCAAACGCGTCCTGGTTATCGCTACCGGAGAAAAACAAAAGGAAGCCAGTGAGGCAGGAGCCGATTTTGTCGGCGGAGACGACATGGTCGAAAAAATTCAAAAGGAAAATTGGTTTGACTATGACGTGGTCATTTCTACTCCGGACATGATGAAAAGCGTCGGGAAACTTGGCAAATCTCTCGGCACCAAGGGATTGATGCCCAGTCCGAAATCGGGAACCGTGACCTTCAATGTCAAGGAAACCGTGACTGAAATCAAAAAAGGCCGGGTGGAGTTTCGCGTTGATAAAAGCGGCATTATCAATTCCAGTGTTGCCAAAACTTCCTTCGACAGTGAAAAAATCGTTGAGAATTCCAAGGCATTCATCAGTGCGATACTGAAAGTACGGCCGGCGACCTTGAAGGGGAAATACGTCAAGAGTGTTTTTATTTCTTCCACCATGAGCCCGTCGATCAAGATCAACATCCAGGAATTGGAAAGTTAGCTTAAGGAGAATTTTATGGCAAGCGAACACATTCTTGAAAAAAAGAAAAAAACCGTCAATGGTTTAGCTGATATTTTTAATTGCAGCGGCGTGTACCTTTTCGATTACCGCGGACTCAAGGTTTCCGAAATGGGAAAACTGCGCGGCCAGATCAAGAAATTGGGTGCCAATGTCAAAGTGGTCAAAAACCGGCTGGCCATCAAATTTTTTGAAAAAGAAAAAATAAATATTGGCCGCGATCTTTTCAATGGCCCGATTGCTGTGGCTTACAGCAATGAAAAATTCATTGAAACGGCCAAGGTTCTGGTCGATTTTGAAAAAGAAAGTAAAAAAATAAAGATCATGTCTGGATTCATTGAAAAAAAACTGGTTAGTTCACTGCAGATCCTTGAAGCGGCCAAATTGCCGGGCAAGGAGCAGATGCTCGCGCAGCTGGTTTTTTCCATCGGGTTGCCGTTGCGGCGTTTTGGTTCGGCTCTTTCATCGCCGCTGACACACATGCTGGTTTTGTTTAAAAATTTGCAAGCAAAAAAAGAAAAAGGAGGACAAATATAATGGCTGAAGTTAAAAAGGAAGAGTTTTTCAAGCATTTGGACAATCTGACGGTGCTGGAACTTGCGGATTATATCAAAGAGTTTGAAAGCCGGTATGGTATCAAGGCGGAAATGGCGGCTATGGCGGCCGGCGCAGCCGCGCCTGCCGCAGCGGCTGAAACTGCCCAGGCAGAAGAGCAGGTTGATTTTGAAGTCATCCTGAAGAATGTCGGTGATAAAAAGATCAATGTCATCAAAGTGGTCCGCGAAGTCACCGATTTGGGTCTGAAAGAAGCCAAGGATGTTGTTGACAAAGCTCCCGCTTCCGTCAAGAAAGGCGTCTCCAAGGAAGAAGCTGAAACCATCAAGAAGAAGTTCGCTGATGTAGGAGCCGAGATCGAAGTTAAGTAAATGATTTTTTTATTGACTTTTGAAAAATAAAAAAATTAAAGGATTGGTATGCAATCAACTAATAAGTATATTCAAAGGGTAAATTTCTCGAAAATTTACAGTCCCATCGAGGTTCCCGATTTGCTGGAAATTCAAAAAAAGTCCTACAAAACTTTTTTGCAAATCGATCAGCTGCCTGAGAATCGGAAAAACATCGGTATTCAGGCGGCTTTTAAATCCATCTTCCCCATTTCTGATTTCAAGGAAACCGCGATCCTTGATTTTGTTTCCTATTCGTTGGGAGAATGGATGTGCAAGTGCGGGGCCCTGCAGGGAGTTGAAAATTCCATGCCGGTTTGCACCCATTGCGGCGGGATTTTATCTGCAGAGAATAAAACCGGCCTAAATTCGGTTTGCAGTGAATGTCACGAGAAGGGGACGGTTATTTACAAAACCTGCGAGTTATGCGGCGATCGCGTACGGCTTAAAATCAATTACACCCCTGAAGAATGTCTGGACAAAGGCTTTGATTATTCCATCCCTTTGAAGGTAAAACTGCGTTTGGCCCTTTATGGTGAAGACAAGAAAGGCGAAAAAGCCATCCGCGATGTCAAGGAGCAGGAGATCTTTTTCGGTGAAATTCCCTTTATGACCGATAAAGGAACATTCATTATCAATGGCACCGAACGAGTCGTGGTTTCCCAATTGCAGCGTTCTCCGGGAGTATACTTTATGTCCGGAAAATCCCGCGGCGAGTATACAGCCAAGATTATCCCGGCTCGCGGCGCCTGGATCGAGCTGGAAGAAAAACTGAACCTGCTGCAGGTGCGCTTGGACAAAAAAACAAAGCGCATCAACATCACGACTTTTTTAAAGGCCATGGGCCTGGATGATGATGCCGAGATCTTAAAACGGTTCTATACGATTGTTCCGGCCAAGGTGCAAAACGGGATTTTTTATTTTCAGAATTCGCGTTTTTTAAAGGATAACAAGCTTACGGCTCCGGTCTGTGATGCCAAGGGCAATGAGGTCCTGCCTACCGGCACCAAGTTGATGATCAAGCATATCAAGGATTTTGAAAAGCTCGGAATCGAATATGTTCCGGTGGATATTGAACTTTTTGAAGATATCTATGCGGCCATGGACCTGGAAAACGTCTTGAAACTCAATGAATCACTCGGTACCGCCCAAATCAAGAAACTACGCAAGCTGCAATGCGAATTCACGGTCTTTTTCCCGGAGAGCGAGGAAGAAGAATTCGGTTCCATGCTGGCCTATACGCTGCGCAGGGACAAGAAAAAGAAAGACGTAGACCTGTCCGACAAGGTGGCTATCAAGACGGAAAGTGAGTTGGAAGACAAGGTTTCCAAAAACCAGGGGGATGCCTATATCGAAGTATTCAAGAAACTGCGCCCTGGTGAACCGGTCACCCTGGAGGGTTCCCGGAAATTTTTTGAAAATATGATTTTTGATTCCAGGCGTTACGACCTCTCTTCTGTCGGCCGCATGAAATTGAACATCAAGCTTGGTTTTAAGAAGGACTTCAACCAGGAGGTTTTCACCCTGACCCTGGAAGATATGGTGCAAATCGTCCGCTATTTCCTTAAATTGAAATATGACCGGACCGGCATCATGCGTGTCGATGATATTGACCATCTGGCCAACCGCCGTATTCGTGCGGTCGGTGAACTGGTGGAAAATGGTTTCAGGATCGGGTTGATGCGCCTGGAAAAAATTATTCGTGAGCGGATAACCAATGCCCCGGATATTACCGTGATGCTTCCCCGTGAACTTCTCAATACAAAACCGGTTTTTGCCGCGTTGAAGGAATTTTTCGGCACGTCGCAGCTGTCACAGTTCATGGATCAAACCAACGCCCTGGCTGAAACCACCCATAAACGACGCATATCGGCGCTGGGCCCGGGAGGTTTGAACCGCGATCGGGCCGGGTTTGAAGTCCGCGACGTCCATTCCTCCCATTATGGACGCATTTGCCCTATTGAGACTCCAGAAGGACCCAATATCGGCTTGATCTCTTCATTGACCACATATGCCCGGGTAAACGACTACGGGTTCATTGAAACACCATACCGCAAAGTCGAAAATGGTGAGGTGGTCAATTATTTCAGCATCGAATATGCCGGGGATTCCAAATTTGCCTTCCAGGACATTGTCCGCGAAGACGAGGTCAACGTTGAAATAGCTCGTCTTGAAAAAGCCGGTAAAAAAGTGCCGCTGATCAAGTACCATCCTTTTTACTTGAGCGCCTGGGAAGAAGAAGAATATACCATCGCCCAAGCCAATGCCGAACTGGATGAAAAAAGCCGCTTGCTCGCCAAAAAAATTGACGCGCGCAAAGCCGGAGAAACCATCCTGGTTGACCCCATGGAAGTAAATTTCATGGATATTTCTCCCATGCAGATTGTTTCTATTTCGGCGGCGTTGATCCCGTTTTTGGAAAACGATGACGCCAACCGCGCCTTGATGGGCTCCAACATGCAGCGCCAGGCTGTTCCCTTGATCAATCCCGAGGCGTGTATTGTCGGCACCGGCATGGAGTACCGGCTGATCAAGGATTCCGGCATGGTGATCGTTTGCCGGCGTTCCGGCGTGGTGATGAACGCCGATGCCGAGCGCATCATCGTCCGCGTTGATTCCGATGACGCCACTGACCTTGATTTTTCCGAAATCCGCGCCGACTTATATGAATTGCAGAAGTACCGGCGCTCCAATCAAAATACCATCATCAACCAGCGGCCCCTGGTCCGCGTTGGTGAGCGGGTGGAAAAAGGGCAGATTCTTTGTGACGGCCCGGCTTCCAGACAAGGGCGAATTGGCCATGGGCCGGAACATTCTCGCTGCCTTTGTTCCCTGGCGCGGCTATAATTACGAAGACGCCATCATTTTGAGTGAAAGACTGGTTAAGAATTCCGCTTTCAATTCCATATACATCGTCGAAGAAACGATCGAGGCCCGTGAAACCAAGTTGGGTCCCGAAGAAATCACCCGCGATATCCCGAGCGTGTCCGAAGCCGCCATGAAAAATCTTGATGAAAGCGGTATCGTGCGCATCGGTGCCAAGGTCAAGCCTGGCGAGATCCTTGTCGGCAAAGTATCCCCGAAGGGCGAAACCCAACTCTCTCCCGAGGAAAAGTTGCTGCGGGCGATTTTTGGCGAACAGGCTTCCGAGATTAAGGACTCCTCATTGTATTGCCCGCCGGGAGTCGAAGGGACCGTTATCAACGTCAAGGTATTCACCCGCCGCGGACTGAACAAGGACCAGCGCGCAACGGAGATCGATCAGATAGAGACCGCCAAGCTGAACCGGAATTTCAATGATGAAGAAAAGATCCTGATCGCCGAGAAATTCCAGAAAGTCAGCAAATTGCTGAAAAAAGAGAAACTCGTCAAAGAATTTAGCTTTGAAAAAAAGAAATTCGAAAAAGGGCATGTCATTTCCGTCAAGGACCTTGAAAAAATGAACGCTTCGTTTCTCAAGGAAGTCAAAAAATGCATTACCGATGAAGCCAAGAACCTGGTCAACGAGGTTGAGAAAAAGGTGCGCTTGCATATCGACGCCCTGAAACTCGAAAAGCAGGAAAAAATTGAGCAGATGGCCAGGGGGGACGAGTTTTCTCCGGGAATCATCAAGATTGTCAAGGTGCTCATCGCCGTCAACCGTAAAATTTCCGTCGGTGATAAAATGGCCGGCCGCCATGGCAACAAGGGCGTTGTCGCCAAGATATTGCCGGTTGAAGACATGCCCTTTCTTGAAGACGGCCGCTATGTGGACATCGTACTCAATCCTCTGGGCGTTCCCTCGCGAATGAATGTCGGCCAGGTATATGAAATGATTCTGGCTTGGGCAGGCAAAGAATTGGGCTGTTATTTTGAGACACCTGTTTTTGACGGAGCCTCTGAAAATGATGTCAAGGCATACATGAAAAAAGCCGGATTGCCCGAGGACGGCAAGGTTGTCCTTTACGACGGTATCTCGGGTGAAACTTTTAAAAGCAAGGTCACGGTCGGCTATATGTACATGATGAAACTTGAACACATGGTAGACGACAAGATCCATGCCCGTTCGACCGGACCGTATTCGCTGATCACGCAGCAGCCACTCGGCGGCAAGGCCCAATTCGGCGGCCAGCGGGTCGGAGAAATGGAAGTCTGGGCCCTTGAAGCATACGGGGCGGCTTACATTTTGCAGGAAATGCTGACCATCAAATCCGATAACATCAGCGGCCGGAATGAAATATATTCGGCGATCGTCAAGGGGACCATGGACTTTAACCCCGGATTACCTGAATCGTTCAATGTTTTGGTCAAGGAACTGAAAAGCCTGGTGCTGAATATGGAATTGATCAAAAAAGATAAGATCAGCGATGAAAGCAAGGTTCAGGAAAATATCGCCAATATTTCTTAAGGAGAAAGGATGCGAAAATTAAAAAAAGACGGTAAAGAAATAAAAATTATGGATTACAGCCACGTGAAAGTGAGCATTGCTTCTCCGGAAATAATTCGCAGCTGGTCCTACGGGGAAGTAACCAAACCTGAAACCATAAATTACCGTACTTTTAAGCCCGAACGTGACGGGCTTTTCTGCGCGAAAATTTTTGGGCCCACGCAGGATTTTCGTTGTCTGTGCGGCAAATACAAAGGCTTGAAATATAAAGGCATTGTCTGTGAAAAATGTGGAGTTGAAGTCACCCTGGCTTCGGTACGCCGGGAAAGGATGGCCCATATTGAACTTAATTCCAAGGTGGCCCATATCTGGTTTTTCAAGGGTATTCCCTCGCGCATCGGTGTTTTGCTGGAAATCAGTTCCAAGGAATTAGAGCATATCGTTTATTTTGAAAGTTATATCGTATTGGATCCTAAAAATGTACCGACCTTGAAGTACAAGCAAGTGCTTTCTGAAGATGAGTATCAGGACCACATAGCCAGGTACGGCGATGATGCTTTCCGGGCCGGCATGGGTGCCGAAGCTCTGCATGAGCTCTTGCTGGCATTGGATCTTGCAGGAAGAGGTGACCAGCCTGAAATCACGCATTCGGGTGGAAAAATCTTTTCAGCGCAAGAAAAACATGGCCCGGCGGCTGAAGTTGATGGAAGATTTTTTAAAGTCGGGCAACCACCCGGAATGGATGATTCTCGGAGTCATGCCGGTGATGCCGCCTGATCTCCGCCCCCTGGTGCGCCTTGACGGCGGTCGTTTCGCCTCATCGGACCTGAACGATCTGTATCGCCGGGTCATCAATCGCAATAACCGCCTGAAACGGCTCCTCGATCTGAAGGCTCCGGAATTGATCATAAAAAATGAAAAACGGATGTTGCAGGAATCAGCCGATGCTCTTTTTGACAACCAGAAGCGCAGCCGCAGTTATATGAGCTCCCAGAAACGACCCTTGAAATCGCTCTCCGACGCTTTGAAAGGCAAACAGGGCAGGTTCCGGCAGAACCTGCTGGGCAAGCGCG
This sequence comes from Candidatus Aminicenantota bacterium, assembly GCA_963770755.1. Taxonomy (GTDB): domain Bacteria; phylum Acidobacteriota; class Aminicenantia; order UBA2199; family UBA2199; genus UBA2199. The sequence continues at coordinate 676,649 of CAVYQZ010000006.1, forward strand.
TGGATTATTCCGGGCGTTCGGTGATCGTGGTCGATCCCCATTTGAAACTTGACGAATGCGGCATTCCCGAAGAAAATGGCTTTGGAACTTTTCAAGCCTTTCATTTACAACAAATTGGAAAAGAAGGGCATGGTGACCACGTTGAAAGTGGCCCGCACCTGGGTCGAGGAAAACCGCGACGAGATCTGGGATGCCCTTGATGAAGTGATCAAGGAACACACGGTCCTGCTGAATCGCGCTCCCACGCTGCACCGCTTGGGCATTCAGGCTTTCAAACCACACCTGGTCGAAGGCAACGCCATTACCCTACATCCTCTGGTCTGCCCGGCATTCAATGCGGATTTTGACGGTGACCAGATGGCCGTGCATATTCCCCTTTCCCTGGAGGCGCAGGCCGAAGCCAAAATCCTGATGCTCTCCTCAAACAACATCCTGTCTCCCGCCAATGGCAAACCCTTGGCTGTTCCCACCCAGGACATGATCCTTGGTTTTTACTATCTGACTTTTACCAAGCGCAATTTGCTCGGCGAGAACATGATATTTCCTTCATTCAAGGATGTGCTGCAGGCTTACGAACAAAACAAAGTCGATTTGAACGCCCGCATCCGGGTGAAATATGTCGGTACGATCAAGAATGTGGACACCTATTCCTTTGATCCCCAGGATGTCGTCAATTGCCCGATCACTGAAATAAAGAAAGAGGACAACCATTTGCTGGTAACCACTCCCGGGCGGGTGATCTTCAACCAGCTTTTGCCCCAGGGCATTCCGTTCATCAATGGTCTGATGAAGAAAAAAGGTGTGCAGAACCTCATTTACTTTATTTATCTTAATCATGGTTTCGGCCCCACAGTTGAAACTCTGGATAAGATGAAAGAAGCCGGTTTTGAATATGCCACCCGGGCCGGTTTCACCATCAGTATTTCCGACCTGCTGGTGCCACCGGAAAAGCAGTCCATCATTGCTTCGGCTGAAAAGGAACTGGAAAAAATCGAACGCAATTACAAGGCCGGGCATTTAACGGCCGGTGAGCGGCACAACAAGATCATCGAAATCTGGAGCAAGGCCACCGATGATATCCGCGAAAAAATGTTCGCCCAAATGCGCACCATGAGCTATGAGGGCGAAGGCATGAACCCCATTTTCGTCATGTCCGATTCCGGCGCCCGCGGCAGCAAGGACCAATTGAAGCAGCTGGCCGGCATGCGCGGCCTGATGGCCAAGCCGTCCGGCGAGATCCTGGAAACCCCGATCACGGCCAACTTCAAGGAAGGCCTGTCGGTCTTGCAGTACTTCATTTCAACCCACGGCGCCCGCAAGGGTCTGGCGGACACGGCCTTGAAAACCGCCGACGCCGGATATTTGACCCGAAAGCTGGTTGATGCCGCAAACGAAGTGATCGTCAAGGAAGAAGACTGCCATACCTTGAACGGCATTGAAGTGTCGGCCATCATTGAAAACGGCAAGGAGATCGAACCCCTGATCGACCGTTTGATCGGCCGCGTCGCGTTGGAGGATATTTATTCTCCGGACAATCCGGAAAAGATCATTGTCAAGAGCGGTGAAGAAATCGATGAATACAAGGGCAAGGAAATCGTCGATTCTGGTATTATGAAAACCAAGATCCGCTCCGCTTTGACCTGTGAAACCAGGAGCGGAGTATGCTGCAAGTGCTATGGCCGCAACCTCTCCACCGGCAAACAGATCGAATTGGGCGAAGCGGTGGGAATTATTGCCGCTCAATCCATCGGTGAACCGGGTACGCAGCTGACCATGCGCACGTTCCACATCGGCGGAATCGGTCGCCATGAAGGCCAGACTCATTTGCAGGCCGGCTATGAAGGCATCATCAAATACAACAATTTGGAAATCACCCAGAATAAAAACGGGGACTTCATTGCCATGAACCGCATCGGCTCCGTGCAGATCCTGGATTCCAAAAAAAGAGAAAAGGCCATGTATCCCGTTGCCTACGGTTCCAAGATACTGGTCAAGGAAAACCAGCCGGTAAAAAAAGGTGATTTGTTGCTGGAATGGGACCCATTCGCCAATTCATTGCTCACCAACGACGAGGGTATCGTCGAACTGAAGGACCTGGAAGAAAACGTGTCCTTTGTCAATGCCCGTGACGAGGAAACCGGCAAGATCACCCAGCTGGTCATCGACATCAAGAATGAAAAACTGCGCGATGAGCTGCTGCCCAATATTTCCATCCGCGATAAAGAAACCAATAAAATGAAGCGGAAGTATTACCTTCCGGTCAATGCCCATATTTCGGTCAAGGACGGTGATGAAGTGAAAGCCGGGGATGTCCTGTTTAAAATACCTTCGGAGTTCGCTAAAACCAAGGACATCACCGGCGGTTTGCCCAGGGTTACCGAATTGTTTGAAGCGCGCAAACCCAAATTCCCTGCTAAAATGGCGCAAATCGACGGCGTCATTGAATATGGCAAGGTGTTGAAAGGTGCCCGCAAAATTATCATCCGTTCTTCGGACAAAAACATCAAACCCGACGAGCACAGCATCCCGCGCGGCGCCCACATCATCATTGAAGACGGCGCGAAAATTACGGCCGGCACGCCTTTGATGGACGGACCGCTGAATCCGGTCGACATTCTCTCGGTCCTGGGTGAGCAGAAGTTGGCGGAGTACCTGTTAAAAGAAATCCAGGATGTCTACCGCTTGCAGGGTGTGGAAATCAATGACAAGCATATTGAAATCATAATTCGCCAGATGATCAAATGGCGTCGCGTTGAAGATGTGGGCGATACTATGTTTATTCCCGATCAAATTATTGAAAAATGGAAATTTGAAGAGGAAAATGCCCGCGTCCAGGCCGAGGGCGGCCATACGGCCAAAGCCAAACCGGCCTTGCTGCCCATTTCAAGGGCGGCGCTGGCCAACGACAGTTTTATTTCCGCCGCGGCTTTCCAGGAAACCACCCGTATATTGACCGATGCCGCCATCGCCGGCAAGGAAGACCATCTGCTGGGCATCAAGGAAAACGTGACCATGGGACGCCTGATCCCGGCCGGCACCGGTTATTCGTACTACCAGCAGGCGGAAAAAGACCGCCTGGAAAGCAAATTCAAGATCGCGAAATAGAATTCGTAACCCGTGACGCGTAACGCGTGACGAGAGAAGAACTATTTTAGGTGTGATATTAAAAAAAATGGAGTAGGGGCGCGGCAGCACAAACTATCCACTCTCGGTAGAGGTGGATATAGTTAGTCTGTCCTTTAGGGTTATCGCGCCCTTAAATTCCAAATCACAATCATCAAATTTCAAACAAATTCTAAATTCCAAATTATAATATCCTAAATGAAAGCCCCCATAACATATCCCCCCGCCTTTGGCACCCCCCTTACTAAGGGGGGATGAAGGGGGATCAAGATTTGTTACAACCAGATCACCTAAATGTCTGCGCCACTCCGATCATTCCGGGAAGTTGTATTTCTTTTTGAAGGCGTCGATTTCATAATCCTTCAGTTCCCGCCATTCGCCCAGCGGCAGTTTTTTTAATTGGATATTGCCGATGGCGATGCGCCTGAGTTTTTCCACCGGGTGACCGGAGTATTTGAAGGCATCGCGAAGGATATGTTTTTTGCCTTCGGTAATGATTACCTTTAGCCAGGAATTCCCGGAGCTGGTTGTTTTCACCGGCTCGATCACGAAGGGATTGAGCCGCTCCCCATCCAGGAACACCCCTTTTTCCAATTTCTTCTGCGTGGCCGGGCTTAATTCACCCTTGATTTTCAACAAGTAGGTTTTGGGTACATGGTTCCGGGCCGAAATAATGAAATTGGCCAGGTCGCCGTCATTGGTCAACAGCATCAGGCCGTCGGAAAAGTAATCCAGCCGGCCCACCGGGTAGACCCTTTCTTTGATGCGGGCGATGAAGGAGGTGATGGTCGGCCGCCCCTGTGGATCGTCCAGGGTGGAAACGATGCCCACCGGCTTGTTCAGGATGAAATAACTTTTTTGTTGCAGCCGGAGCTTCAGCAGTTTTTTTCCGAAATGGATCTGGTCGCGGTCGATTTTAACGAGAAAATTTGGGTCGCTCACGGCCTGGTGGTTGACCCTGAATTTGCCTTCATGGATCCACTGGCGGATATCGCGACGACTGGCCAAGCCGCAGTCTTGCAGGAATTTTTGCAATTTCATTTCTTTCATTTTTGAATCCCCAATCTTTTGATCAATTCATAAAGGGTGGATGGTTTGAGCTGAAGATCTTCAGCCGCTTTTTTCTGGATCCAACTGTTTTCCTCGAGGGTTTCGATAATGACCCGGCGTTTAAATGTATCGACCTGATCGTTGAAGCTGCCCTTTTCTTTGCGCTGCAGGCTTTTTTTACTTAATATTTCCTGCGGCAGCGCATCCGGAGTCAGCACATCACCTTGGTTGAGCAGCACCGCCCGCAGCATGGCATTCTGCAGTTCGCGGATGTTGCCGGGCCAATTGTATTCCATCAGGTGTCTTAAAAATTTCTGGTTCATCCCCTTGACGGGCTTCTTGTTTTCGCGGCTGAACCTCTTCAGGAACGTTTCAGCTAAAACGGGAATGTCTTCCTTGCGGTCGCGCAAGGGCGGCAAATGGATGCCAATGATATTCAACCGGTAATAAAGGTCTTCACGGAATTCTCCGCTTTTAACCTTGCTCATCAGGTCGATGTTGGTGGCCGCCAAAATGCGTACATCCACTTTTTTGATCTGGTTGCTGCCCAACGGCTGGATTTCCTTTTCCTGAAGGACGCGCAGGATCTTGGCCTGGGTTTCCGGGGTCAGGTTGGCAATTTCATCGAAAAAAATGGTGCCGCCGTCGGCCTCCTCGAAAACTCCTTTTTTATCGCTGGCTGCCCCGGTATAGGCGCCCTTTTTATAACCGAAAAGCAGGCTTTCAAACAAGGTTGCCGGGATGTTGCTTGAATTAAAAGGAGAAAAAGGCATATTTTTGCGGTTGGAGTTGGTATGGATGGCTTTGGCGATCAACTCTTTGCCCGTTCCGCTTTCTCCAGTGATCAAAATGGTTGAATTGGAATCGGCCACGCTTTCGACCATATTCAGTATCTTTTTTAAAAGAGGGCTGCGGCCGATGATGTTGTCGAAGGAAAACCGGTCATTGAGCGTTCTTTTCAACCGCGTGTTTTCGCGATTCAGCTTTTTCTCCTTGATGACGCGGTCCACCTTGTGTTTGAGTTCGATGTTATTGAACGGTTTTTGCAGATAGTCCAGGGCGCCCTGCTTGATGGCTTCGATCGCCGCTTCGATGGTTCCAAAAGCGGTTAAAAAAATGGCCTTGATTTCGGGGTCATCCTTTTTCAACTCCTTGAAAATTTCCATTCCCGAACTGCCGGGAATCATCTGGTCCATAATCACCACGTCCACGTCGGGCGTGTGGTTGGTTTTGGCTTGGGACTTGTTTTCGGAAATGCGCAACTGGTATTCTGATTCGACAAAAATTTTCTTGAATATATCGTGAATAATGCTTTCATCATCCACGAGATGGACTATTTTTCTTTTCATAAGCTGATGCTCCTTAATGGGCTCTGCAGAGGGAAGGTGATGGTAAATGTAGTTCCCTGTTCGAGTTTGCTGCGTGCTTCGATATTTCCGAAGTGCTCCTTGACAATACTGTAAACAATGGAAAGTCCCAACCCGGTGCCCTTGCCGATTTCCTTGGTGGTGAAAAACGGATCGAATATTTTTTCCAGCAGTTTTTCCTTGATGCCGCGGCCGTTGTCGCTGAAGCTGATGATGATTTGCTCGCTGGTTTCTTCTCCCCGGATCGATATTTTCCCTTCACCACTGACATCGTCAATGGCATCGATGGCATTAATGAAAAGATTAATGAAGAGTTGCTGCAGGCGGGTGGAAAATCCATGAAAATTCATTTTGAAATTGTATTCCTTCGCCAAGTGGATGTTTTTCTTTTTTAATTTATGTTCAACCAGGGCAAAACTTTCTTCGATCACCTTGTTTAAATTAACGGGGAGGGGCTGCTGACCTTTCTGTCGCGAAAAATCAAGCAGAGTACGGATAATTTTGTTCGCCCGCAGCACCTGGTCGTGCATTTTCGATACCAGTTCTCGATTATCGGCATCATCCGGGTTGTCCAGTAAAAATTGGCAGTAAGAGGAGATGCCGGTCAAGGGAGTATTGATTTCATGAGCGATGCCGGCCGCCAGCAAGCCCACGGAAGCCATTTTTTCCGAAGTGATCAATTGATGCTGGATGTTGATTTTTTCAGTGACGTCCTCGAACACGAATATCCGTCCCGCAATCTTGCCGCTCTCATTTTTTAAAAGAGAAATATACACATCATAAATAGGTTCGTTCTCCTGATGGGAAACCTTAAGGTTGCGCAATGTGTGGGTCCCGGGTGGAGCGGCATGTATTTTGTCCCATAACTCGCTTCCCAGAACGTGGGCGGCTTTTTTATGGAGTGCTTTTTGCCTCTTTATTTGCAAGCGCTCCTCCATGAAGTAATTCCAGGTCTGTACCTGATTTAGCCGCGACACGACCATGATTCCGAGATTGATGTTTTCAATGATGTTCTCATTGAATTCTTTCAACAGGTTCAATTCGGTCAACTGGGTTTCCAAGCGCGAATACAAAAAAGCGTTTTCCACCGATAATGCCAGCGGGGCGGAAATACTGGACATCAGTTCCAGGTCTTCAATGGTCAGGTAGGTGCCGTCGGTTTTTCTGCCCATGGCCACGATGCCGACCAGCCTGTCGCTGATATGCAATGGCAGGAACTGGAAGAATTTATTTTGCTGCAGTGCCGCCTGGTCGTGAGGAAATTTGGTTTTAAATTCCTGTTCGGACAGGAAAACAACGTTTTCTTGCTTGCTCACGGCATCACGGAAAGGCCGGGATAAAAACAGTCGCGTCCGTTCCGGCAGTAAATAAAACATGTTGTTTTTGTTGTGTATCAGCAGGGCGCAGTTTTGCAGTTGAAAGCCGCGGGTGATGATTTCCAGGAAATTGACGGACAACGAATGCAAATCTCTCTGGGTGCTGATCGAGGACTCAAGCTCTTTCAATTTGCGCTTGAAATTGAATGTATCACGGTAAAATACCTTTTCAAATACTTTCTGGATGGTGCTTTCCAGGGGTTTGAATAAAAGCCCGGCCATTAAAATGGCGGCGATGGACCAGAAAATTCCCAGCAGCTTGTTTTGCTCTATGTTCAAGCCCAGAAAAAGGTAAATGCCGAAAATAAAAATAAACAGCGAAGAGATGGAAAGGGTTTTCTTGATGATGTTTTCAATGTCGGTCAATCGTCTTTGGGTCAGGAAGTAGACCAGGCTTAAAGGCAGAAAGGGCAGAAAAAACATACTCAGGAAGGCGACCGGTGCGCCTTGGAATTGTGACGCCTGCGGCGAAAAAGTAAGCAGCAGCAGCGACATGAAACTCAGTGATATGCCGATCAGCGGAAACAGGTAGCGTTTCTGCTTTTTTTTAAGTATCAGATTCAGTGAGGATGAAATGATAGTTCCCCAGGATAAAAACAGATACAGAGCGAAATATTTTTGCGAAACAGTGCGAAAATGGTTGATGACGGTTGTCAGGATTTCCGGGTCGGTGGCGAATAGATTTTGCAAAATAAAGTAGATATTGAGTAACAGGATGCACATGGGGGGAAGGTAAATAATCAAGTAGCGAAAGCGGCTGCTGAATTTTTTGAAAAACTTGTTCCGGAGCGGATATTGTAGCGAATATTGCAGCAGCACAGCTGGAAAAATGAGATAGCAAACCGTATCGAGAACCAGGAAAAAAAAATCGCCAAGTCCGTAATCGCCACTGGGCGAAAAAATCAAAAAACCTGACAGGGTCAGGCTGAGTATGAAAAAAATCTGCGGCGGCGGGAAAAGAGTTTCCTGTTTGATATGGACATTGAGTACGCCCAATGTCAGCAATATGGCCAATATGCCGACGAAAACCAGGATATAATAAGAAAAGGGAGTGAAAACCGGGTGGATATCGACGCCAAAATTTTTCAGTATGCCCTGGCTTTCGATTTCGTAGCGGCAGTAGTTCCTTTCATCTATCGAACGCAACAGATCGATTTTGTTAGTGATGGTATATTTGTTGACCGCCAGGAGGATGTCCCCCGGCTTGATCGGACTATTTTGTATGGACGTGATGCATATCACTCCTTTGTCCGAATTTTCCCAGACAATTCCATCGGAAGCCGAGCTCCATTTCAATTTTTGAAAAATATTGGTCAAACTGATAAGGATGAACAGGGCGAAGATGAAGTGCCAGGGATACTTTCTGATCATAAAAAAGTATTGCTTTTAGAAGTCTTGAAAGACCAGATGATGATTTCTTTCCGGGATAGCGGCGGCAGGGACTTTTTAAAGATTCGTCGTGAAAGCAGCTCGCGTTCATAGGTGGTGGAGAAAATATCATCTTCGCTATCCATAAAGCGATCCGAATTTTCGGGAGCCGTTGTTTCTGAAAATCCCTGCTGGTATGGGTTTTCCCCGTAGGCAGGGATATTGGCTGCCCGGGGAGAGCGCAGCACCAGTAACAGGAAAACAATACACAAAAACCTTTTCATTATATTAATTATAACAATATATCATGACCGTAGCAAATCGGGTGCACCTTTAAAACGATGCGTAGTTCAGGAAATTATCGTGGGGCGATGCTCTGTTTATGAGGCGTTTACCGAGATGACTTTCATGGTTTGTTCGGCGATTTCCAGTTCTTCGTTGGTCGGGATGACCATGACGCAGATCTTTGATTGGGGGGCCGTGATAATTCCGAATTTGCCGAAAGCCTTCTCGTTGGCCTGGCTGTCAAGGATGATACCCAGATATTCCATGTTTTCCAGGACCATTTGCCTTTCCAGGCAGCCGCGCTCGCCGATGCCGGCGGTAAAAATTATTAAGTCCGCGCCGTTCATGGCGGCCATGTAAGCACCGATATATTTTTTGATGCGGTAGGCGAAAATTTCCAGGGCCAGCTTGGATTGGTGATGGCCTTCGGCGGCTTTTTGATTGATATCGCGCATATCGGATGAAACTTCAGAAATACCCAGGATACCGCTTTTACGGTTCAGCATGGCATCGACCTGCTCGAAGGTCATGCCTTCGCTGCGCTGCAGGTACATGGGTATGGCCGGGTCAATATCGCCGCAGCGTGTGCCCATAACTAATCCTTCCAACGGCGTAAAACCCATGGTCGTGTCGATGGAAATGCCGTTTTGAATGGCTGCCATGGATGAGCCGTTTCCAAGGTGGCAGGTGATGATTTTCAAGTCCTGGAGGTCCCTGCCTAAGGCCTTGGCACCTTCCTTAGCGACATAGTAATGTGATGTACCATGAAAGCCGTAACGGCGGATTTTTGACTTGCGATAACATTCGTAGGGGATTGGATAAATATAGGCTTTTTCAGGCATGGTTTGGTGAAATGCTGTATCGAAGGTGCCGGCCATGGGAATACCAGGCAGAATCTTCTGACAAGCCTCTATGCCGATAATGTTGGGCGGGTTGTGCAGGGGCGCCAGGGGAATGCATTCTTTCAAGGCGTCCAGCACGGCGGTCGTGATCGGCACGGTGCCGTTGAATTTCTCACCGGCGTGGACTACCCGGTGGCCGACGGCGAATATTTCTTTTTTTTCACGGATCACTCCGGTATCGGTGTCGGTAAGACACTTCACGATCAAGTTGATGCCTTCTTCATGATTGGCAATATCTTGGCTGATGACCATTTTATGTTCGCCACGATAGTAGTTCAGGATCGAGCCTTTGATGGCTATTCTTTCCAACAGGCCCTTGGCTAAAACCAGCTGTTTTCCCATGCTGATCAATTGGAATTTGATTGAAGAACTGCCGCTGTTAATTACCAGAACTTTCATTTCTTCCTCTTATGTCGTCGGATTTTAATTTAAATTATAACGCTTTTCGGGGAAAAATCAACACTAAAAATTATATTTTTAACTTTATTTAAGGTTTACGCCACTTTTTTTTGAAAGGGGACTATGTTAAAATTACTCATGAAAAAAACACGGGTTTTTCTTTTTTTTATCATATTTTCATTCCTGCCTCTGTTTTGTTACGTTGGACCCGGGGCCGGTTTCGCTTTCGTGGGTTCTTTCTTTTTTATTTTTGCGGCTTTCTTCCTGGCCATCTTTAATTTTTTGACATTCCCGCTGCGCGCCTTGCTGCGTTTAATCAAGCGCTCCAGAAATTTGAAAAAAGCCAAATTCAAGCGGGTCCTGGTCGTTGGCTTTGACGGCATGGATTTCAACCTATTCAACCAGTTCAGGGAGCAGGGCCAGAAATTTCTCAATTTTGAAAAATTGGCTGTCGAAGGAACTTTTGCCCCGTTGTGGAGCACCGAACCCCCGATTTCGCCGGTGGCTTGGTCTACGTTCACCACCGGTGTCAATCCCGGCAAGCATAATATTTTTGATTTTCTTACCAATGACCGCAACACATATATGCCCAAAATGGCCGGTTCTGATATCATTCCCCCGCGCCGTAACTTGAGGATTGGCCGCTGGCTGATTCCCCTCTCCAGTCCAAAGATCGAATTGAAAAGGAAAAGTCAAAGTTTCTGGAAGATTGTCAGCAGCAAAGGTATTTACGCGTCGGTGCTGCGCGTGCCCTTCACGTTTCCTCCCGAGAAATTTTACGGATCCATGCTTTCAGGTTTGGGAACACCCGACTTGCGCGGAACCCAGGGCAGTTTCAGTTTTTTTTCGGAAAGCCGAAGCGAGGCTTTCGACATCTCCGACGGCGTCCATGAAACTCTGCAGCGGCTGGAAGAAAACCGCTTCAGTGGCCGGATCAAGGGCCCGGGTCATCCCTTTCTCAAGGGCAACCCTCCCTTGGAGATCCCCTTTGTCCTGGTTCTGGATAGGGAAAACAAAAGCGTAGAAATCACTGTCGGCAGGGAAAAAATCAACCTCCGGCAAAACCAGTTGTCCCCTTGGATCAAATTGGAATTCAAAGCCGGGCTGATCCGTGTCGCTGGCATTGCCCAATGGGTGCTGGAAGATGTGCAGCCTTTGAAACTGTATCTTTCCCCGATCAATATCGATCCCGAAAAACCGTCCATGCCGGTTTCTTATCCCAAGATTTTTTCGGTTTACCTGGCCAAATTGCTTGGTTCTTATGCCACGCTGGGCATGGCCGAGGACACCTGGTCGCTGAACGAACGCGTCCTGTCCGAGCGAAACTTCATCGCCCAGGTTTATCGCACCCAGGAGGAGAGGGAAAAGATTTTTTTCAACACTCTGGATAAAATCAAGGATGGCCTGCTGGTCCAGGTCTTTGAAACCACCGATCGCATCCAGCACATGTTCTGGCGTTACCTGCCCGATTCCGGCTCACCGGCCCCACGGCCAAGTCAAGAACCGGAAGTGTGCGGGGCCATTTTGGAAAGTTACCGGCGCATGGACGATTTTTTGGGGCGGCTTTTTGAAAAAATGGCCAAGAATGACTTGCTGATGATTGTTTCCGACCATGGTTTCAACGCCTTCAACCGCGGTTTTAACCTGAACTCCTGGTTGTACCGCGAAGGCTATCTGGTGCTCCAAGCCGGAAAAAAAACCAGCGCCAAGTGGTATGCGGATGTGGACTGGAGCAAGTCGCGTGCATTCGGCCAGGGTTTGAACGGGATTTTTCTCAATCTCAAAGGCCGCGAGATCAACGGCATAGTCAATCCCGGAGCCGATGCCGAAGCTTTGAAAAAAGAAATTAAGCAAAAACTGCTGAACGTGGTCGACGAAAAATTTAAGAAAAACGCTATCAAAGCAGCATTCATACGGGAAGAAATTTATCGCGGTCCCTATACGGTCAATGCTCCCGACATTGTCATCGGCTATGCCGTCGGTTATCGCGTGTCCTGGGAATCCGCGGTCAATTATGTCGGTACGGAACTGTTTTCCGACAACCTGCGCATGTGGAGCGGCGATCATGCGTTTACACGCGACCAGATTCCCGGCGTATTCTTTTGTAACCACAAGATTGCTGAAAAAGACCCGGAACTGATTGATATATCGCCGACGGTATTGGCCGCTTTCGGTATCGCCAAACCGGCTTTTATCGAAGGCCGGGATTTGGAAATAGACAAAACACTCTGAAAAAGTTGAATTTTTCTCTTTTTTAAATATATTATTGGTTAGAGCTTTATAACAAATTCTAAAATTTGTTAGTTTTTTAGAACAAATTTTGAATTTGTTAGTTTTTTAGAACAAATTGTGAATTTGTTATCTAAGGCTCTTATCCTCCTTGCAGGTGACTTCGCAGCTCTGCTGGGTTAGGAACAGCGAGGATATTATGCTAAAAAAAAGAGATGAAAAGCGCGTTCCTTTTCGCAAACTGGTAATCTGCAAATGCGGCGAGGAAATGCACCCGGCTTTTACTCAGGATGTTTCCCAGCACGGCATCGGCATCCAGACCATTCAGCGTCCATCTCTCTTACGCAGGGTTCGAATCGCCCTGGCTGTCGGCAATGAATCGATATTTCTGGATGGCGAGATACGCTGGGCCCATGAATATGCCGGACCTTTGGCCGCCAAGCCCAAGGAAGTCGGAATTTTTATCGGTAAACCATCGGCCGACTACCTGCGCCTGGTGGCCGATTGCAGCGATCGCAGCCAGCCCCGCCCGGCTGATGCAGTGCTGAAGTAGAATTTAAAGGAAATCTGATTTTTGCCAATGTCTGCAAAAAATGCTACAATTTTAACATGGCAAAGATGGCGCAAGGGCTAACGCGATCGGCATTGATTGATTTTCTGCGTGAGAGGAAGGAGTTCTTAGCCGAAAAATTCGGGGTCCAAGAGATTGCTTTGTTTGGCTCTTGGGTCAGAGGTGGCCAAAAATCAGGTAGTGACTTGGACCTATTGGTTGGATTGAAGCCAGGATATAAAACCTTTGATAATTATATGAACCTAAAATTTTATTTTGAGGACTATTTCAAAATGAAAGTAGATTTGGTGCTTAAGGACTCGCTACGGCCAGAACTGAAAAAAACAATTCTTGCCGAGGCTGTACATGCCTGAACGTAATTGGCAGCTTTTTCTACACGACATCATGATTTGCATTGAACGAATTGAAATATATATTCACGGATTAAACCGCAAGGCTTTTTTTACCGATCAAAAAACCATGGATGCCGTCATGCGCAATTTGGAGATCATTGGAGAAGCGGCAAAAAAACTGCCGGAAAATATTAAGGAGAAATATCCCAACGTGGAATGGCGCAAACTGGCCGGTTTGCGTGATATCCTTATCCACCATTATTTTGGCATCGATGAAGACATCATCTGGGACGTGCTGGCCAATAAAATTCCTGAAGTGAAAACCGAACTCGGAAAGATCTTGATCAAATAATTTATTTTGATTTATTTTATTGAATTTTAAAGGAAATAGCCCAAAATTTCGTTCAAGAGCAGGATTTTTTCGGGCGGGACGGCGATGTTCGGGCCACGATGGACCAGGAAACCTTCGGCCAGTAAAAAATCAGTGGGAACAGCAAAAGGTTTGAATATTGAAGAGGGAATGCCGCCGAGCAGGCGTAAGCCGGTGATGATACGACGGAGTTGGGGTTGGAGGGGAGTGGTCTTTTTCTCGGGCAGAATCCCTTTGTCCAGGGCGGCGTAATATTTATTCAAATCCGGAAAATTTTTGTAATCCCGTCCAGCGAGAAAACCGGCGGCCGATGGCCCTAAAGCGCTGTAAGGTTGATTTTGCCAGTATTTCAGGTTGTGGCGCGAAGCTTTTCCGGGCAGGCAGTAATTGGAGACTTCGTAGTGTTGATACCCCACAGTTAAAAGGTTTTGCCTGGCTTGAAAGTAGAACTTGGCGTCACGGTCATCGTTCTGAGGGCGAGGCACGCCTTCGAGGATATAGACCGAAATATGTGCTGGTTTTAATTTTTCGATAGTGTGGAAATTCAATCCCATGCTTTTCGCTGTTTGTGTCTCCAGGCCGATGATCAGATCGATGCTGATGTTGGTGAAGCCAGCCTCCCGGGCCAGCGTGATCGCCTGGATCCCCTGGGCAGCGCTATGTGTCCTTTGCAGGAAACGCAGGTCTTGTTCCTGGAATGACTGCACGCCGATGCTCAGGCGGTTTACACCAAGATCTCGGAGCGATTTTAATTGTTGTTTGCTGATATCTTCCGGGTTGGCTTCCAGCGTGATCTCGGCGCTGCTCGCAAGGTGGAAATGGCGGGCGACGGCGTTTAAAACAAATCGTAATTGGCGGGGGTTGAGCAGTGAGGGTGAGCCGCCGCCTATATAAACCGTATCCAGGACAAGTTCATGGTCTTTGCGCAGCCTGATTTCTTTGAGCAGATATTTGATATACAGATCAACCAGATTCCGGGCATACTTTCTTTTGAAAAAATGACAATAAAAGCAGGTTCGGCGGCAAAAAGGGAAATGGATATACAGACCTGTTTTTTTCAAATCAGAGTCAGGCTCTTCAGCTCGATCCAGCCGGCGACCTGAGGGGAAGCCAAAACTTGTACCCAGTCCCGGTTGCGATCAATAATTTTCACTTCCAGTCCGGGATTGACGGTGAACAGTTCGGTATTGCTTTCTCCCGGGCCGCTGCGCAAAATGGAGTTCGCTGCGCTGACCACGGCCATGGACGTTTGCCCGAGGCTTGAAACGCGGCCGGCGTGATACGCGCTCAAGACCAGACTCAGGAGCAGCGAAAATGCCAAGCCGTAGATGAGTTTTTTATGCCTGCCTTTTTTCAAAAGCAAAAACAGGAATATGTTCAGCAGCAGGATGGCGGCCAGCAGGAGCAGGCTCAGCATATTCAAGCTCATTTTGGCTTGCAGAATCTGGATGGTCCGGGAGATGAAGTCGGGTGTCTGCACGGCAATGGAGTCCTTGAAGCTTTTATTGACAACGGCTATGTTCCTGGCAATGGATGGATCCAGAGGTTGATACTTGCGGGCGCGGAGATAATAAATTTTGGCGGCCAACGACTGGTCCAGTTTGAAATAGCAGTTGCCGATGTTATAGAGCACTTTCCAATTGGTCAGCTGCCGGTTGATCTGCTGGTAGGTTTTCAACGCCTCTGCGTAGCGGCCGGCTTCATAGTGGCGGTTGGCGATTAAAAAATCATCTTTCCCGGCGGCGCTGCCGGTGGCGGCCAGTCCCAGCAGTAAAATAAAAAGCAGGATAATTTTTTTATGTTTCATTTCAATTTTTTATCGATTTCCTTCAACAGGGATTGCAGTGCCTGCAGGTCGCGATTCAATTCGGCCTGGGTTTTTTTGAGCGGGGAAAACTTGTCCAGCTCGGCCTGGGATTTGATGAACAGGAATTTTTCAATGCAGCCGGCCGGAATCCGGCGCTGACTGAACCATTCGTTTATTTTCCGGTTGCTGAGTTCAGCGAAACCCAGGCCGCTTTTTTCCTTGCAGTAGTATTCCAGTATCGCAGCGATCTCTTCGTAGCGCTGAATCCGCGTCAGGCGGCGCAGGGTCAAAACGAGAATTTGCCGGTTTTTCAGCATCGGGCTGCCGATGATGTAGCGTTGCCAAAGACTGATTTTTAGCAGGAAGAGGAGGTTGATGACGAAAAATAAAGCGATCGTCCAACGATACCAATGCTGGCGATAGAAATATCTGGATTGGTCGTGAATGGGGCCGCCTTTAATATAATCGATGTCCTCGCCTTTTTGGACAATGGCGCTTTGGGGCATGGTCATGGATTTATCCTGTTTCAGCTTTTTGCCGCTGACTTGCATGAACAGCGGCTGGCTGCGCAGGCTGACCAGGCTGCGGCTTTCCGGATTGAAATACTTGAATTCCAGGGACGGAAAGGTGACGTCGCCAGATTTGTTGAAGGCGACCGGAACCTCGACGCGTACGGTCCCTTTCAAAGCCAGGGGATTGTATGTGTTTTCCTGGGAAATCTTGGCCGGGTACACATGGATAAAATCGTCATTCTGGAATGCGGGTGGAATGATTGTTTTGCTGTTGCCGCTGCCGCTGATCTCGATTTGCAGGGTGACGATATCGTTGCTGTCGGCCCGGGTCTGCGGGCAGCTTACCGAAAAACTGAATTGACCGACCGGTAGTCCGGCGGCCGAGGCCGGGAGTTCGCTGGCCTGGACCTTGATCGGCTGGGTGGAACGGCGCACGGGTTTGGTGCCGAAAAACATTGAGCCCGGATCGGCCAGCTGCAGTTCAAACTGCAGGGCGGGAATGGTCAGGGTTCCGCTTTCGCTCGGGAACAGAGCCGCTTTACGGATTTCGTAGACCTGGTATATGACGCCGTTGACATTTTCGCTGCGGGCATTGATGGTTTGCGGAACGGGAAACCATTCCTGCCAAAAACCGGCGAAGGAAGGGCTGGAAACCATGTTCACCGCTTCAATGCGATTCCGGGTATAGAGCAGGATACGAAAAAGCAATTGCTCGTCCTTGAAGCAGCCGGTCTTGGATATTACTGCCTGCAGTCGGGCATCCACCGTTTGCGGCTGATTGTTCCGGAAAGGCGCAGCGAAGAAATCATCGACGCTGGCTGAAGGTTGGCTTGTCTGGGGATCCTGACGGGGTGTGAGGGAGCCTTTGAGCACTTCCACCGTCAATGGCTGGGTCTGGTAATCTCGTCCTTCATGGCTGTAGTGTACGGATGGCAGTGTCAGCTTGCCGGTGCGCACCGGCATCAGATAATAGCTGAAGCTGGTGGAAGACCTGCTGGCGCCGTTGATGAACTGAAATTCCGTACTGCGCGATGTCTGCAGGGTCTTGAAATCTTCCCATTGGCTCAGGTCGGGCTGGACGGGGTTGGTGATGTTTTTAAAGGTCAAGGTGTAGATCAGCGTGTCATCGAGACCGATCTTCTCGGCGTTGATGGTGGCCCTGACTTCAGCCTCGAGTGCGGGCAGGAGCAGGGGAGCGGCCAACAACATTATCCAGACCGTATGAACAATCGCTTTACCAGTCTTTCTCATTTTTGGCGACAGCTATTTTTCGTTTTTTCTTTTCCAGCTGCTGTTTTTCATTCTGGTTGAGAAACTGCATCATGGCTTTGTATTTTTGCTTCTGCTGTTGCGGGTCGTTCTGAGGGTCATTTTGATCCTGGGACTGCTGCTTTTGATCCTGATTTTGCTTGGGTTTTTGATTTTGTTCCTGAATTTTTTTCAGCGTCAGTTCAAAATTATTTTTGCCGTCGTTGTCATCCGGATTCAGCAGCAGGCTTTTTTTGAAGTTTTCCAAAGCTTGGGGAAATTGGCCCAGGCGGAAATAGCTGTTGCCCAGGTTGTAATAAAAATCGGCCTTGCCCAGGTGCAGGCGGCTGGGGTCAAGCCGGGAAAATTCATCCACGGCTTCTTTGTATTTTTTCAATTCATATAAGGCTGCCGCGGTATTGTTTTTCAATTCGGGCGCGTCGGGTTTCACGCCCTTGGCAGAAAGAAAAACCTGCAGCGCTTCCGCGAATTTGCCTTCCCGGTAAGCCTGGATCCCCTTCTGATTTTTGCGGGCGGCGGGTTCGAACCAGTGCCAGCCGAGCAGCAGGGGAATCAGCAAAATCAGGATTGCTTTTTTCGCCATGTTATTTTCCTGTCGCTGAGGGCCATTTCAAAAACCAGCAGCATGACGGCCAGCAGCAAGGGGTATTGAAAACGTTCGATTTTTTTACTCTTTACTTTTTGGGCCAGTAATTTTCTTTCATAATTTTTCAGCATGCCGATGAATGGTTTGATCCCGGCCCCGCTGCTCAACCGGTAATATTGTCCCTGGCAGGTTGAGGCGATTTTAATCAGAGTGCCTTCATCGAGCCGGGATTTGACGATATTGCCCTGGGCATCCTTTTTCCAGCCGCTGGTTTTGCCGTTTTGATCCAGGATCGGGATCGGCGCCCCGGCGGGGATGCCGACGCCGACGGTGAAAATAGTGATTTTTTGCTTTTGCAGCTCTTTGAGCGCGTCGGGCCAGTTGTTTTCCAGATCTTCGCCATCGGTGATCAAAACCAGCAGTTTCTGGCTGCCCCGGCTTTTTTTGAATAAACTCAAGGCCAGGGTAAACCCCTTGGCAAAATCGGTTCCCTGCTCTTCGGCCGGGCTGACTTGCGATGCCAAGGCCATGAGCTTGAAAGCTTCGTAATCGATGGTCAGCGGGCATTGCACGTAGGCCACGGCGGCGAAATTCACCAGGCTGACCAGGTCGGTCTTCAGGGTGTCGACAATGGTCGCGATCAGGTTCTTGGCCACCTCCAGGCGGTTGGGCTGCAGGTCCTCGGCGTTCATGGAAGCGGAGGAGTCCAGCAGAAATACGATTTCCAGGCCGCGAATATCCAGGCTTTCGAAACGTTCCCCCCATTGCGGCCGGGCCAGGGCCAGGATAAAAAAGCAAAATGCCAGCAGCAGCAGGGCCGATTTGAAAAAATCGATCTCGCGGCCGCCGCGAACGACGATCCGGGCCGCCGCCGTTTCCGAAACGAACTCGCGCAGCAGTCGTTGCTTTTTGCGGTAATTCCAGATGACCAGCAGGGTGAAAGGGATGAGCAGCAACAGGAGAAAAAGGGCGATGGGATTGGCGAAGATCATGATGGTTTGTGAAGTATCGTATTGTCGGTCGATTTAGCCATTTTCGTTATTATTATAGCAAATTTATGCGGTGATTAAAAGAAAGACTTGGCGAACGGTAAACGGTGTACGGTGGACGGTAAGGCAAAGACACAGGCACAATGCAAAAGGCAAAAGGAAAGAGGACGGGGTAGGGGCGCGGTTATCGCGCCCAAGGCAATTTCAGGTGTTGGAGCAGTTCCCCAGTGGCTACCCTTCTTTGTTTTTAAATCTCAAATGAGTAATAAAACCTATTGGTGCAGGTCCCAGTAGAAGCTTCATTCATCTGTCATCGGGAGTTTTCCACCAGCTTTGAGATGAAAGATCTTGGGGGATGTATTCACGCCTTGACAATAAACCCTCAATAGGTTAAATCTTAAACAAATCACCATGAGCAAAACCTTTGATCAGGGACGAGAAGAGATAGTCAAACTTTGTAAATACTTTGCCACCAACCGCCAGGCTTTTTTTGCAGCGGGCGTCAAGGAAGCCCATGTGCGCCAGAGTTTGATCGATCCCTTTTTTGAAGCCCTGGGCTGGGATATGCGCAATGCGGCCATGGTTGCGCCGCAGTACCGCGAGGTCGTTACCGAGGACAGCCTGGAAATCGAAGGCCAGCAGAAAGCCCCGGATTATACTTTCCGTGTCGGCACCCTGGCCAAGTTTTACACCGAAGCCAAGAAATGCGGCATCAACATCAACGCCGATCCGGGATCGTCTTACCAATAGCGCCGCTATGGCTGGAAAGGAAATGGGGTCGGTGCTTGACTTTGTGACTTTGCTCGAAAAGATCGATATGGCTATGGAAAAGACCTGTGGAGAATTGATGCCAGGTCTTACATTTCTTCATGGGTTGGCTTGTGAATCGGACGGTCTGACCGAGGAAAAAATCATGATCGTGGAGCGCGTGTAAGGGCACGGCGCGCCGTTCCCCTACCCAACGTACTGTGCCATATGCCTCAAATCTCTTCGTACTTGTCCAGGCAGCGTTGCAGCTTATCGTAAAAAGGGAAGCCATAGGGGTTCGGTCTCCAGGTTCCAGAAATCATTATCGCCCAGATCTTTTTTAAGGCTGATAAATTCATGGTGATTCTGAAATGGCGATACGACTATTTTGCAGTGGATTGCATAAAAGTCTTGACTTTTGTGCAAAGACTTGTATAATTTCAGTATGAAAAGATATTTGTATGACCATATATTAAGTGACCTGAAGAAAAAAATGGTTTTTTTAACCGGCCCGAGGCAGGTAGGAAAAACATATCTCGCAAAAAATATTCAGGAAAAATTCAAAAACTCCATCTACCTTAATAATGATGATATTGACGACACGGTTATCATTCGCAAAAGAGAGTGGGCGATAAATAATGAATTGATTGTGCTGGATGAAATACATAAAATGAAAGGCTGGAAAAATTATTTGAAAGGCACTTTTGACACCAGAAGCCCTCAGCAAACATTCCTGGTTACCGGTAGCGCCAGGCTCGAGACATTCAGGCAGACGGGAGATTCGCTGGCCGGCAGGTATTTCTCATACCGGCTTCACCCTTTATCCGTCCGCGAACTTGCCGGAACCATAAAACCATATGAAGCTGTAAATCTGCTTAATAAACTCGGTGGTTTTCCCGAGCCATTCCTGTCCGGATCGGAAGCAGAAGCGGCTCGCTGGAGAAAACAATATTTTACCGACATCGTCCGGGAAGATATCATGGATTATAGCCGGATAAACGAGATACGGGTTATCCGGCTGCTTCTGGAAATGCTGAGGAAACGGATTGGCTCACCGGTTTCATTTACGGCGTTGGCCGAAGATTTGCAGGTTGCTGTAAACACGGTCCGTAAATACATCAGTATTCTTGAAAGCCTTAACATAATTTTTGTCATCAAGCCGTTCCATAAAAATATCGCCCGATCTATTCTGAAAGAACCGAAGATATATTTTTATGATAGCGGTTTCGTTGACGGGGATGAGGGCATAAAACTTGAAAATACAGTGGCTGTATGCCTTTTAAAAAATTCTCATTACCTGCAGGACACGAAAGGAGCAGATACGGACCTGTATTATGTCAGGACAAAAGACAAAAGGGAAATGGATTTTGCCATTGCCGATAAAAACGTTATCACTCATTTTATCGAAGTAAAACTGTCCACAACCGGGATAAGCCCGCATTTACGCTATTTTAAAGAAAGACACCTTGCGGCCAAGGCCGTACAGCTGGTCCATAACGCGAGACACGATACAGAATCTGACGGAATCCGGATTGTCAGAGCCGGGGAATGGTTGGCAAATCTCGAAGCATAAGGAAAATGGGGTCGGTGCTTGACTTTGTGACTCTAGCATTTTTGGAGCTCTATGAGAATGGGGGAAGGGGGACGCCCATTAGAAGGTACGAGTCAAGTAGGCGGAAATATGTTTTTATCTTTTTTTAGCACTTATTGAGAAGAGCTTCAGTGAATATGCTTGCTTCCGTCGATTTCGATTTTATTGGTTACAAAGGTTGACTTCGTGACTTTAGCGATTACATTGCTGAGAGCGCCGGGGCGTGAGGGCGCAGAGAACCGTATCCGGTCTTTCATTGATATCCTTCAATAATCTTCAGGCTTGAGGCCCAACTCGTACCATAGGAACGCCAGGTCAAGGGCGGTTTCTCCCCTGAGGCGGTTCTCCTGCTCATGAACTTCGAAATCTTTCAGCAGTTGCGCCACGGCCTTCCGCCCCGCATGGGAACGCACGGCCTGGCGCGGGGTTTTGCCGCCAAGCACCGGCAAACCCATTCCCGGCCAGTTTTCCATATGTTTGCGCTTGAAATTAAGGATGGCCTCATCCTGAACTTCCTTCGGAATATTCACCGACTCAGGAGGGACCTGCGGCTTACGCCTGAGCATTTCTTTTAGGGGGATCCGCTCTTCCTCCTGCAATTGAATCGCATCACCCAATGTCTCTTCCAGGACTTTCATTCCACGTTGGAAGCGCTTACGTGAATTGGCTTCGAAATGCAATTCTCCGTCCAGCAGCCGGAACGTCCCCATGATCGTTTGGCCTCCGGAACCATCCCGTTCCAACGAGTTCCATGTGAGGGTGCCATCGCTTCCCTCGCGGATTTCCAATTCACGTTGCTCAAGCAAGGCCTTGCGAACAACCTCGCGGTCAGCCAGGTGAAATACCGCCCGGCAAAAATGGAGCGGATCGCCGTCCCGGTTGCGGAACCTGGGCTGCACCGGGTGGATCAAGGGATCGATCCACAACTGGCACATCTGCGGAGAAAAGCGTTCGCGCCTCACTTGAGCATCCTTGGCGCTGGCCTTGGCCAACTTCCGTGCTGTCTTTTCCAGCAGCGGTCTTTTATCCGGCGTGAATATATATGTAGCTCCGGAAAGACGGTGCACGCCGTCCAGCAGCCAAAGGCGGCAGGCAAGAATCCCCCAGCGGGAAAGCTGCCGGCTCGCAATCATATCAACCACCTGAAACTCGCTTCCGTCTTCCAGACGTTTCAAGGTAAAGCCGCGACCGGGGTAAACGGCACGGATCTCGAAAAGGTCCATTTCCGCCTTGCACATCATGGCCAGGACCATTTTTTGCACCCCGGGGAGAAAGAGTTTCTTGCGATACAGGTACAGCTCGGAGATTGTTCTTTCATCTTCATCAAGGACGTGATCGAACAACAGCCAGTCCAGCAAATCGATCCAAAGATTTTTGTCTATGCCTTCGCCTCCTTTCCTGGCCGCAGCTCTGTAGCCCTGGCAAAAGGCCATATCCGGATCATCTAAACTTTTTGTGATCAGGGGGCGGCCAAATTGCATAAGGGAATCCATCAACGCTTCTTCGGCCTGGTTTTCTGGTCCATTGACAAAGCCGTCCTCGGGGAAATCAAAAGCAGGGGGAATTTGAGCAGATTGGCGTTTCGGCTTCACTTTTTTCTTTCCCTGACCATGAAAAAAGTGAACACCTGGAATACCTGCCTCGCACTCTCACTGTTTTGCATCATATAGTGAATGCCTTTATTAAAATATTCGAATACTTTCTCGCCCCCGGCATCAATTAACACCAGCTTTTCGTACTCGATAGGCTTGCCAAGCCGGGCATCGCCGAAGACCTGCGAACGCCGAAATGACTCATTACTCTTCAGCAGTTTCAGCACCTCCTCATTGATGTCCTTTTCCGCGAATGTAGCAAGGGGAATGTCCTTTATCTCCTTCTCATTGTCGATTAATTTGTGAGCATATTTTACTTTCATTAATTATACTCCTCCATGGATCGTGTTCTGCTCGGTTAGTAGAATGAATTTTACCGCCCGAACAAAGTAATTAAAAGATCGGTTGTTTCGTTTACGATCTGCATCGGCAGTTTTTTGATCAACGCCGCGTCCCGCACCTGCCAGTCGAGGCTCTTGACCTGATCGGCCAGGACCACACCGTTGACAGGCAAACCCGCCGGTAGTTTCACCTCGAACGGGTAGCCCTTGACCTGGCTGGTGATCGGGCAAAAGATGGCCAGGCCGGTTTTGCGATTGTACTTTTCGGGCGAGAGCACCAGGGCCGGGCGGCGCCCCGCCTGTTCATGCCCCGATTGTGGATTGAAATTCAGCCAAATAGCATCACCCCGGCGTGGGATATAAACCGGTTTCACCAGACCTCTTTGCCGATAGCCGGATCGGTCTCTATGGCTTCATGGCAATTTTTATCATTTATCAGGGCCAACAGTTCTTTTAACGCAATTTTCTTGGTCTTTTTGGTCTTGACGATCAGAGCAGAATTATCGACACGCATTTCTACCGCAGTGGCTTCCTCAATACCCAATTCCTTGCTGAAGACCTTGGGTATGCGCAAGGCCAAGCTGTTTCCCCATTTCTGGATCGTGGCACGCATATTTTTCTCCTTGATGTATAAACAATGTATATACTAGTAAATTTGAAATGTCAAGTAGAACCGGACCGCCAATGTTTTTCCCTTGTCTGATATTCCTTCATTCGGCTTCTTGCCAGCGTTTACTTGTACAGCGCCGCATGGCTGCCGGAGCGGACCAGGATCAGGCGATCCGGTTCCAGGCGGTAAATCAGCAACCAATCAGGGCGGATGTGGCAATCCCTGTGATCCTGCCATTCTCCGGAAAGGGGATGATCCTTGAATTTTTCGGGCAAAGGTTTGCCGCATGCCAGCATTTCGATCGCAGCGAGCAATTCATCCATGTCATACCGACCGGAACGGGCCAACTTTTTTAAATCGCTCTTGAACCTGGAAGTCTGAACTATTTCCCGCATTCAGCTTTTTTCCATTTCCGCTTCAACCCGCTCAAAGTAACGGTTTCAACCTTACCACGCCGGGCCGCTTCAAGAGCCGCGATAGTTTGTTTATTGGGAGTTTTCACTTTGAAAGGCAAGGCCTTTTCCGCAATCACCTGGAAGAGAAAAAGGCGGATCCCATCACTTAGGGTAATGCCCATTGAACGAAGGATTCTATCCGCTTCCAATTTCACAACCGGATCAATCCGGGAACGAACCACACTGTCGGACATTTTATTCACCTTATCCTTTGAATGTAGCTACAATGTAGCTCACAAATAATATAATATATTTATTCTCTCCTGTCAACAAAAAATAGTTGCCATGCACAAAATTGTGCACTCATTGATCGGGTATCAGGTTTTTCATTATTACATTTAATGTTAAATGAAGGTTATAAGAGTTCTATGAAATATCGGACAACTGAGTCTGGCTTCAAAGCAGACATTCAGGACTTATGTTTGTGATGGTTGGTTGCACTCCGAATATCATTCCGCCGATTTACTTCAGGCCGGGAAATCGTTACAATGGCCATATGAAAAAAAAACACACGCGTCCCTTGCGCGCCGTCATGGTCGGTTTCGGCAACGTGGCCCGGAAAATGGCCGCCATGCTGACCGGGGAACGTGAAAAATTTCCCGGCTTGTCGGGCCTGGAGCTGGAGCCGCTGGCCATTTTTACGGGGAAGCACGGGGCGCTGGTCAATTCTGCCGGGATCGATCTGGGGAAGGCATTGGCGCAATATGAAGAAAATGGCGCGTTCCCGAAAGCACCAATGACTGTTCTTCATGCCCTGCAAACGCTGGACTACGACGTGCTGGTCGAATTATCGGCCCTGGACATTGCCCGCCGCGGAGAACCGGCCATTTCCCACGTGCACGCCGCCCTGGAGCGCGGCCGCCATGCGGTCACGGCCAACAAGGGGCCGGCGGCTTTCGCCTATTGCGAGCTCAAAGACCTGGCTGAAAAAAACCAGGTGCATTTTCTTTTCGAGAGCGCGGTCATGGACGGGGCCCCGATTTTCGGTCTGCCGCGCATCCTGCCCGGCTGCCGGGTTGCCGGCTTTTCCGGCATCCTCAACACCACGACTAATTTCGTCATTTCCCGCCTGGAACAGGGGGAAACCATGGAGCAAGCCGTCAAGACGGCCCAGCACCTCGGTTTCGCCGAAGCCGATCCCAGCCTGGATTTGGAAGGCTGGGACGCGGCGGCCAAGACGGCGATCCTGGCCAACGTGTTCATGGACGCCGGGATGACTCCCTTGCAGGTCGAACGCCGGGGCATTGTCGGCCTGACGGCGAGCGAGGCCGGACAGGCCCGGGACAGGGGCTGTTGCCTGAAGCTGATTTGCCGAGGCTGGCTGGATCATGGCAAGGTGCGGGCGAGTGTCGGCCTGGAAGAAATGACCTTGGGCGAGGCTTTCGCAGCGGTGAGCGGCAAGGGGTCCTGCCTGCGTATCGAGACCGACATGCTGGGACCGATCATGATCAGCCAGGAGAAGCCCACGCTCTATGATACGGCCAGTGGCGTGCTGTTCGACCTGCTGACCGTAGCGGCGAAAGGATAAGGAGAAAAAATGGACATAAATAAACGGATTGTAAAAAGCGCGGCTTTACTGTTTTCGGGCCTGGCGCTGTTGATTGCTCTGGCCGGGCAGCATCTGTGGACGCAATCAGCTCCGGACGGGAGCGAAGCCTGGCAGCAGGAACTGATCAAGGAGCGGGAACAAAAGAATATTGAGTTCAAGACCTCGGCCATATCACCCATGGCCGGGAGCGTGCGCCTGACCATCAGCACTCCGGAAAAAACTTTCATCACGATCATTGACGGGATTGTAGCGACCCGGCCCCAGGCCGGAGCCGGAGCGGTTTTCGCGGTATTTTCCAGAGAGGGAAAGTGGTACTGGAGTGATGCTGCCCCGGACGTCACCTGCCGCTTGGGCGAAGCTGCCATTGCCCAGAACCATGATGTGCTGCCGGCGGGAGCCCTTTTCAGGGCCGATCGTTTTACCCTGGCCGTCTATCCCGGAACCGATACCCTGGCCCTGATTGTTTTTGACCCGCAACGGCCGCAACAGGTTGCCTTTGAACACCTGCACTATTTTCCGCCTGACGCCCGCTACCGGGTCCAGGCCCGCTTGGAGAAATTCCCCGAAAAACGGGAGGTCAAAATCATTACCACCCGCAACCTGGAAAAAACCTTCTACCGCTATGCGCGGGTCCGTTTCCAGCTGCTGGGCAAGGACCTGGTTCTGTGCGCTTTGAAATCAAGCCTGGATGGACCCGACTCCGAATACCTTTTCATCCCCTTCAAAGACGCGACCAACGGCCGGGAATCCTACGAAGTCGGCCGCTTCATCGATGTGCCGGAACCAAACGGGGATGAATTCATCCTTGATTTCAACCGCTGCTACAACCCGCTGTGCAATTATTCGCCAGCTTACAACTGCCCGCTGCCGCCGCTGGAAAATTTCCTCGACATCGCCGTTCCGGTTGGAGAAAAAGTTTATCCTCATTGAATAAAATTTCAAAGGAGCAACCATGAAAGTACGAACTTTTTCATGCATTGTGGCGTTGTTGCTGGCATCGCCGCCGTTATTTTCGCAAGCGCATGTCCAGAAGGTCAACCAATGGCTGGTCCTGGGACCGGCTGAAATTCTTGCTGACGGTGCTGCCTTGCCTGCGGGCGAAACCGCGGTTTTGGATTATGATTTCCTGGCGCCCGCTCGCCTTCGCCCCATGGCCGGGTCGCCGGTGCAATGGAGCACGCGGCGGCAGTGCTACTGGCAAACGGGGCCGGCGCGCTTCAGCGGCACTGCCGGCAGGCAGGCGATTTATCTCGCCGTTTACCTGGAAAGCCAGCGCTGGCTGCAAACCGAGCTGGCCGTGAATGCCGATTTTCCGTTTCGGGTTTTTCTGGATGGAACGGTTCTGCCCCAGTCCGCCTCCAACGGGAAGGATACGGGGAAAAACAATTACCTGCTGACCGTGGCCAATGGCAAACACCTGCTGCTACTCAAGGGAATTTTGCCTGCCGGGGCCGGCATAAACCATTCGCTGCAGGCCAGCTTGACCAACATGCCGGCGTTCCCTGCCGACCCGGTCGCTCTTTCTCTTGCTCCGGACCGCCGCAGCGGCATGGAGGACGTGCTGAACACGGTGAACATCAATGATGTTTTCCTGGCTCCTGACGGGAGCATGGTTGCGGTGTCCCTGAGCCAGCGCCTGTTCGGAGAGAGCGAGGCCGTCAAATGGCTGGAGATCCTGGAGACACAGAAAGGCAACCGGGTGTTTACGTCGCAGGGTTTCGGCGCGATCAGCAATTTTCAGTGGTTGAAAGATTCCCGGAGTTTTTCCTTCAGCCGCAGCAATAAGGAACTGACCGATTTGTGCGTCTTTGACCTGGACCGCCATGTTTGTCGGACCATCCTGGCCGGCATCAAAAACTTTTCATCCTGCTGGTGGGCCCCGGACAATTCTTTCCTGGTTTATGCCACCGCGGTTGAAGCTGAAAAGGACAAGGCGTTCCATTATGTCAAGTACCTCGACGACCGGACGCGCTTCCCTGAACAACGCCAGGCGCTGACCCTGTTCTTTCCCGAATCCGGTGTTCGCCAGCCGCTGGCCAACTCCAGCGACAATTTCAGCCAGGTTCGCATCAGTCCCGACGGTCGCATGATGCTGTTGGCTGCGTACAGTGAAGATGTCCAGGTCCGCCCCTATCACAAATACACTCTGGTGCTCTATTCATTGGCTGACGGCCGGCGGGAAAATATCCTCACCGATCCCTGGATCGAGGATTTTCTTTGGTCGCCTGACGGCAAAAAACTGCTGTTGCTGGGCGGCCCGTCGGCTTTTGCCGGTTTGGGCAGTACCCTGCCTGCCGGGGTGGTGGCCAATGACTTTGATGGGCAGGCCTATTTATTTGACTTGAAAAACCGCAAGGCCGAAGCGCTGAGCCGCATGTTCGCGCCGTCCATCGGCTCAGCATTCTGGCACCCGGGCGGCAGCATTTATTTCAAAGTGACTGACAGCGACCATGCGCGCCTATACCGTTGCACCCCGGACGAAAAGAAATTCCACCGCCTGGAGACCGCGGTGGACGCCGTGGAAAGCGTCAGCTACTCCATGGGAAAAAAAGCTGTCTATTCCGCTTCCGGCCTGGGCGTGCCGCAAAAACTTTTTTTGCTGAACCCAGATTCGGGGTATCCCCGGGTGCTCAAGGATTATAATCAAAGCCTATTCGCCGATGTCCGTTTCGGCAAAACGGAAAACTGGACTTTCAAGACCCAAGAGGGCAAGACCCTCGGCGGCTACATTTGTTTTCCGCCGGGCTTTAACCCCTCCCGCCTCTATCCCTGCATCGTCAACTTCTATGGCGGAACCAGCCCGGTCGGCCGCAATTTCGGCGGGCGCTATCCCAAGGACTGGTATGCGGCCAACGGCTACATTGTCTGCGTCCTCCAGCCCAGCGGCGCCATCGGTTACGGACAGGAATTTTCCAGCATCCATGTCAACGACTGGGGCGAAATCACCTCGGCCGAGATTATCCGCGGCGTGGAGGAACTGTTGCGGACGCATCCCTATATCGACAATCGCCGCGTCGGCGCCATCGGCGCCTCCTATGGCGGCTTTATGACCCAGGTCCTGGCCAGCAAGAGCGAACTGTTCGCCGCCCTGGTCTCCCATGCCGGCATCAGCGCCCTTTCCTCATATTGGGGGGCGGGCGATTGGGGCTACAGCTACAGCGGCGTGGCTTCGGCGAACAGTTTCCCCTGGAACCGCAAGGATATCTATGTCGGTAAAAGCCCGCTGTTTATGGCTGAACGGATTAAAAATCCGCTGCTCCTCCTCCATGGCGAAGACGATAACAATGTGCCTCCCGGCGAAAGCTACCAGATGTTCGCCGCCCTGAAATTGTTGGGCAAGGAAGTGGCGCTGGTCACCTTTCCCGAGCAGCAGCACTTCATCCTCACTCCGGCGCAGCGCATTCGCTGGCTGCAGACCATCATGGCCTGGTTCGATCGCTGGCTGAAGGGGCAGGGGGAGTGGTGGAAGGAGCTGTACCCGGAGTGAAACGAAATAAGTGAAAAGTGAAAGGTGAAATGTGAAAAGTTGGAAGAATCAGCACTAGACCGATCCTTTCTGTTACTTTTCACTATTCACTTTTTACTTTTCACCGAGCTATTTCAGCTCCATCTCCGCCAGCGCCTGGTCGAAGGTCTCCTGCCGGATCCAGTGCCGGCGCAGCATGCGCTTGGCGATGATTTTCCTTTTGCGGTTCATGCGCGCATTGGCCGTGCCCAAGGCTGAAAAGCGGTGGGGATTGGGCAGGACCGAAGCCAGGCGGATGGCCTGGGAAAGGGAAAGGGCCACGGCCGGGCACTGAAAATAAATTTTGGCGGCAGCCTCGGCACCATAGATGTCATCGCCCCATTCGATCAGGTTCATGTAGAGTTCCAGGATGCGTTTCTTGCTCAGTGCCCTTTCCAGCTTCCAGGCGATGGCCGCTTCGCGCAGCTTGCGCCAGACGTTTTGTCCGGGGTTCAGGAAAATGTTCTTGGCCAGCTGCTGGGTGATGGTCGAGCCGCCGCGGCGGACGCGTTTTTTCTCGATATTGGCTTCCAGTGCCTGGCGCATGGAAGCCCAGTCAAAGCCTTCGTGTTCAAAAAATTTGTCGTCCTCGGCGATCAGCACCGCCTGGATGAGAAAAGGGGAGATGCGGGACAGGGGCACGCGCTTCCAGTGCCGGCGCGCTTTGCGCCCGTTCTGCCTGGCCTGTTCACTGCGGAATTTCATCATCGCCGTTTCCTGCGGATTCTCCTTGATCAGCCAGGCCACGTCGGGTAAGGTCAGCCAGAACAACAGCCCGCCCACCAATGCCACGGCCAGGATGGCGGCGCCGATACGCAGCCACAGGCGCTTGTTTCCCTCTTTTTTATCTGTCATTTCCATATACGAAAGTTAATGTAAGGCAAACCGCGACGGCTGTCAAGAAAATTTGCTCGATGTCTCGGTTTGGAACTGAAAGCGCAAATTGACTTTGCTTTGCAGCTGCGGTATATTTCTGTTTAAATAACATGAAAAAAAACACTCTGCTCATCACCGGCGGTGCCGGTTTTATAGGTAGTAATTTCATTCACCATGTATTCAATCAACCCGGTTTTTCAGGAAAGGTTATTAATTATGACAATCTGACCTATGCCGGGAACGAGGATAATCTTCAGCAGATCCGGGAAAAATGGCATGGACAAAGGTACTTTTTTGTCAAGGGCGATATCAACGACAGGCAGCTGTTGCATGATACCTTGGCGCGGTTCAAACCGCAAGCCATCGTCAATTTTGCCGCCGAAAGCCACGTGGACAGGTCCATTGACGCACCGCTGGTTTTCATCGACACCAACATCAAAGGGACTGCGGCTCTTTTGGAAGAGGCCCTGGCTTATTGGCAATCCGCCGCGGCGGCTGAAAGGGAAAAATTCAGGTTCTTGCATATCTCCACCGATGAAGTTTTCGGCACATTGGCGGAAACGGGATTGTTCAGTGAAACGACTCCCTACCGTCCCAATTCACCTTATGCCGCTTCAAAAGCGGCTTCCGACCACTTGCTCCATGCCTGGCATAAAACGTTCGGCCTGCCGGTTCTGCTGACCAATTGTTCAAACAACTACGGCCCCTACCAGTTTCCCGAAAAACTGATCCCGCTGATGATCATCAACTGCCTCCATGAAAAGCCGCTGCCCGTTTACGGCCGGGGAGCCAATATCCGCGATTGGCTTTATGTCGCCGACCACTGCCAGGCCCTGTGGCAGGTCCTGGATACCGGCCGGATCGGCGAGTCGTACAATATCGGCGGCGGCAATGAACTTAAAAATATCGATGTGGTCAAAAACATCTGCGCAATCATGGATGATCTCAAACCCAGAGTCGATGGCAAAGCTTATCAAGACTTGATTACGTTTGTCAGTGATCGCCCAGGTCATGATTACCGTTATGCCATCGATTTTTCAAAAATAAAAAATGAGCTGGGCTGGAAGCCGAACCATGGTTATCAATCGGGCCTGTTAAAAACCGTCAACTGGTATATCGATCATGAAACCTGGTGGCGGATCATCCAGGATAAAAAATATGACCTGGCCAGGCTCGGGATCAGAAAATAAAGTGAAATCATGAAAATAACAGCCTGTGAAATCCCCGATGTGAAGACCATTGAACCGCGGATCATCGGTGATCTGAGAGGTTATTTCAGCGAATCCTATCGCCATGACAAATTTACGCAAGAGATCGGCCCGGTGAACTTCGTTCAGGAAAACGAGTCGTTTTCAACGTTTGGAGTTCTCAGGGGCCTTCATTTTCAAAAACCGCCCATGAGCCAGGGAAAATTGGTCAGGGTGCTCCGCGGCGAAGTGCTGGATGTTGCGGTGGACATTCGCTGGGGATCTCCATGGTACGGCAAGCATGTGGCCAGGAAGTTAAACGCTGAAAACAAAAGGCAAATGTGGATTCCACCGGGCTTCGCCCACGGTTATGTTGTTTTGAGCGCCGAAGCGATCTTTGCCTACAAGTGTGACAATTATTATTCCCCGGCTCACGAAGCCGGGATTTGCTATGAGGATCCGTTTTTGGCAATCGACTGGCTGCTTGACAAGTCGCAGCTCAAATTGTCAGAAAAAGACAGCACACATGACTGTTTTGAAAAAGTGCTGGCCGCGAAATACTTCCAATATAAATAGATTAAAGCAGTTTTTTTTCTAAAAGCTGCGGCCCAGGCGGGTATAGAAGTATAGACCGCGCTCGGGACCGAAGCCGTAGGCAGCGCCAAAAGCCAGGTCGAAGGCCGTAGAGCCGCCGAAGGCCAGGCGTAGCATGGCTTCGCCACCGACACTATAGACGCTGGGCCATGGATGGTTCCCTTGCCACAGGCGGCCCATGTCGAAAAACACGTTGAGGTAGACCCGGTCCAGGCTGACGGCAGGCAGGATGGCTTTTTCAATCTTGAAAAGGGGCAGGCGGTATTCCAGGTTAAACAGGAAGCCGCTGTCACCCTGCTGGCTGTAAGCCGGCAATCCGCGCAGCAGGTCGAAAGGATGGTTGTGGCCCAGGCTGCTGCCGCCTTCGCCTTCGCGGCCGCCCAACGAGTAAAAATTCTCACCCGCGTTCCAACTCTTGGCCATGGCCAGGCGCCAGGCCAGCACGCCTGGCCGAAAAACGGAGATGTAGTGCCGCCAGTCGGCCTGGAGGCTGCGACTGGCGAATTCATTGCCCAACCCAGCCGGTTGCATCGAGTATTGCAGGCTGCCACTCATCCCGTCCGCCGGTGAAATGGAGTCGTAGTATTCGCGACTGGAATTGAAAGCGATCCCCAGACGAAAACCGGTATAACTACCGTAATCTTCGTGGAGACCCGAGTCATGAATGACGGTACGGCGTTCTCTGTGCATGTCAGCGTAGGCGACCCATTGTGAACGTTTGCGGATACGCAGCGGCCAGTGCGACTCCAGCTTCAGCTCCTGGCTGCGCCGGCTGGCACCCGTATCGCCATCGCGGTAAAAATCGGAGCTGTCGTAATAGGAAAAAGTCAGAGTCGGCAGGAGCCCGTCATAGGTATAACGACACAGCACATTGGCCCGGTGGCTGGAAAATCCGTAATAACCTTCCAGGCTGAAGCTGTGGATGCCCAACGCATCCTGGCCGCCGGTCAGGATGCCCGCCTGGAATTCATCACCGCCCATTCGGGCGCTGGTGGCCCAATAGCGCGGCAACACATCGCGCCAGAAGCGGTAGGGCCGGGAGGCAACCTTCGGAGCCACTGCCGCCGTTTCCGCCAGGCCGGCGTCCGCACTAAATTCACCGGGGGAAAACAATAACCCGGCCAGGTCGACTTGGGCGATTTCCAGACCGCGGCCGCTGAAATAAGTGAAATAAATGTATTCAGAGTCCGGGTCCAGGGAAAATTGCTGCAATCCCGCCAGGCGCGGATCGCTGCAGACAAAACCATCGTTTCCAAGCGGGGAGGCGGAAGCCAGCTGCGTATGATGCGCATCGGCCCGTATAAAATAGAGTTTATGGTTGCTTTGCCAGGCGGGTTGCCGGCAGTCGGCGCCGGCGGCAGTGAGCAGGGCAAGCAGTTCTCCCGAGGTTGAAAAAACACCGATCCCCCAGGGCTGATCCTCCTTTTTGACCGACGCGGCGATGAGGCTTTGGTCAGGCGAAAGGCTTAACTGCGCTATCCCGGTAAAGGCGTGCGAGAGCGTTTTTACTTTTCGCGTGCGCGTATTGAAAAGGGCCAGAAAAAAGCGCCCCATGCGGCGCTGAACGCAGTATATTTCGTCAGCAGCAACTTTCTTAACCGGCTGTGAAAGGCGCTGGCCGTACGACAGCCTCTGCCCGTGTCGTTTTTTTATGTCGAACTGGTACAAATCTGAATATTGGCTGAAACTGTGGAAATATTCCGTGGCGGAAAGGAATATGGAGTTTACTTCAGCTGCGAAGCTAAGGCCGTTAACCCCATCCATTTTGAACAAGGATTCCATCCGGCCGCTTTTCATGTCCAGTACATCAATCGTTCCCCGGCCGCGATAGTCGCGATGGTACACGGCCAGTCTTTTCTCATCCAGGCAGCAAGGATATTGGTTTAAAAATCCTTTTTGCATGAGCGGTTCGTGAACGGGTTTGCGTGCTTGCGGACGCTTCGTGGTGGGCGGATTATTTCGGTATTCGTCCCATAATGTCGCCAGTGGTTTTCCGAATGTGTTTTCGAAATCACGGCTGCTGCTGAAAATGACCAGGCGGCCGGTCGATTGCTCTAAATATTGCCTGAGGCTTTCCGTGCCGTATTTCGCGGCTAAAAACTCGATGAATCCGCCACCAAAAAGATATTTGGCCGATGGCCCCGGCCAGGCGGACGGTAAGCCGGATATGGGGCTCCAGTCCGGGAAAAGGTTATCCTGACGGGCCACGGCCAGCATTAAATGGTAGGGCGGGTGATTCAAGCGGCCGTCGCCGGTAAGCTTGGATTCGCCCCAGACAGCCAATCCCTCGATGACCCAGGGGGGGAGTTGGATGGCCGGGTAAAGCAGCGGCAGGCTGCCGTAAACCCGACGCAGAATGCGAAACGGCTCTGCTGCGGCATTCATAGTAAAAATATGGGTCAATTCGTGGGCCAGGACCAGGTCCAGCCAAGCGCGGCTGCAGGACAGCGTTGAATCGGGTGCTGGTTCGTGGAGATTAATGCCGACCAGGTGGAATGGAAAAAAAGTGGCGAAGCCGTTGCTTTCATCGCTGCTGTCGTCAAGGACGATGCGTATCCGGCCCGCCGGTTGGTCGCGCCAGAAAGCGGCCAGTTTCGCATAAGTCTTTTCGGCACTGCTCAACACGGCTTCGGCCTGCTGCCAGCGCTCGCCGGGAAAGATCACTAAAAAGTGGCCGCGGTTGATCTCCCGCCAGTGCAAGCCGGGAGGGTATTTAACGGCCAGCAATGCCAGAGCGGCCAGCCAGAAGATGAAAAAAAATTTTATTTTCAATGTTTTCGGGACGCCGCCAGTTTCTTTTCCCAGTTCCAGGCGCTGGCCACGATATCGTCCAGATGGGGCACATCCGGCCTCCAGTCCAGTTCGCGGTGGATGAGTCCGGCATCGGCGATCAGGGCGGCCGGGTCGCCGGGACGGCGGGCGTTATGGACTACGGGAAAGTCGATGCCGCTGACCTTTTTGGCTGCAGCCACCACGTCGAGCACCGAGTGGCCGATTCCATAACCGCAGTTGAATACCCGGCTCTGTTTTTCCGTCTTCAGGAATTCGAGCGCCAGAAGATGGGCGACGGCCAGGTCATCGACGTGGATGTAGTCGCGAATGGCCGTTCCGTCGGGGGTTGGATAGTCGGTTCCGAACACTTCCAGTTTTGGATACTGCCCCAGGGCGGTTTTTAGTGCCCGGGTCAGCAGGTGGGTAGGTTGGCGGTAATCCTGGCCGATCCGCGCCTGGCGGTCGGCACCGGCGGCGTTGAAGTAGCGTAGAGCGACATAACGGAAACCGGGATTGGCGGCGGCAACGTCACGCAGCAGCATTTCGCTGACCAGCTTGGAACCGCCATAGGGATTGATGGGCAGGAGCGGGGCTGTTTCGTCCACGGGGACCTTTTCGGGCATGCCGTAGACGGCCGCGCTAGAGGAGAAGATGAAGTTCTCCACTCCGTTCTCCAGGCAAGCCTTGATCAGGCGCAGGCAGTTGAACGAGTTGTTTTCGTAGTATTTCAGGGGTTGGAGGACCGATTCGCCTACCTGGATGAAAGCGGCAAAGTGCATGACGCTGCGGATGGAGTACTGGCGCATGATTTTGCCCAGCCTTTCACGGTCGGCGATATCGCCGTGGACCAGTTCGCCATAGAGCACAGCTTCGGCTTTTCCAGATGAGAGGTTGTCGAAAACTATTGGTCGGTAACCGTGTTCGCCGAGATCGCGTACCACGTGCGAGCCGATGTAGCCGGCTCCGCCAGTGACCAGGATGTGCTCGCCCGCGGCGGTCATTTTTTTGTCATTCATGCATGCAGTATATGAAATTGGCGTTTTCCAGTCAAGGAGAGGGGGAATTTCCTCAGAAACATCCTCAAATAGGCCCTGAAATCATTGACATCTGGGCCAATATTGATTATACTTATACTTCATTTCCGCTGCTTGAAAATAACTGAATCAACAGGAGGATTGGATGCGAAACGCTTTGATTATGGGTGCTGCCGGAAGAGATTTTCATAATTTCAACACTTTTTTCAGAAACAACAAGGATATTCAAGTGAAAGCCTTCACGGCCACGCAAATTCCCGATATCGCCGGCCGCAAGTATCCCCAGGAACTGGCTGGAAAAATGTATCCCAAAGGTATTCCCATTTATCCTGAAACAGAGTTGCTGAATCTGATCAAAAAACTCGCTATCCAGGATGTCTATTTTGCCTACAGCGATGTCCGCCACACGTATATCATGGACAAGGCCTCTGAAGTCATGGCTGCCGGGGCTAATTTCATCCTGCTTGGACCCGATGACACCATGGTCCAGAGCAGCAAACCCGTGGTTTCGGTCTGCGCTGTGCGCACCGGTTGCGGAAAAAGCCAGACCACGCGCCGGGTCAGCCAGATTTTGATTGCCATGGGTTTTAAAGTGGCCGCCATCCGCCACCCCATGCCCTATGGTGACCTGGTGAAACAGAAAGTGCAGAAATTCGTCACCAAGGCCGACTTGCTCAAGCATAAATGTACCATCGAGGAAATGGAAGAATACGAACCCCATATTGAAAACGGGGTCATTGTCTTTGCCGGGGTCGATTATGAAGCCATCCTGCGCGAAGCTGAAAAAGTTGCCGACATCATCCTCTGGGACGGCGGCAACAATGATTTCCCGTTTTATAAATCGGACCTGGAAATTGTCGTGGTTGATCCGCACCGGGCCGGGCACGAGCGTGAATATTATCCCGGCGAAGTCAATTTCCGCCGGGCCGATGTGATCGTGATCAACAAAATCGATACCGCCGATTTGGAAAATATTCTGGAAGTCAGGGAAAATATCCGCGAACTCAACCCCGGAGCCATCGTGATCGATGCCGCGTCCCCGCTGCAAGTCAAGGACGGCGATAAAATCCGCGGCAAACGGGCACTGGTCATCGAAGACGGCCCGACCTTGACCCACGGTGAAATGCAGTATGGTGCCGGGGTCATGGCTGCCGAGAAATTCGGTGCGACCGAACTGGTCGACCCGCGTGAATGGGCCGTGGGCACCATCGCGGATACCTTCAAGAAATATCCCGATATCGGTACGCTGCTGCCGGCCATGGGCTATGGCGCCAAGCAGATGAAGGACCTGGAAGCCACGATCAACAAGGTGCCGTGCGACCTGATCATCATTGCTACGCCCATCGACCTGGGCCGGATCGTCAAGTTTAAAAAACCCACTGTGCGCGTTGGCTATGACCTGCAGGAAATAGGCCGGCCGAACCTGGAAGAAATTCTCCAGAAAAAATTCAAGAAGAAGTAGGTATATAGCCACTGCTGGCAAAAGAGGGACCGCTCTGAGGGGAGCGGGTGCCCAACTTAAATTGGGTAGAGAGAATATGAAGAATAAACTGGCTTTGATTGCTTTTGGAGGTAACGCCATGCTGGCGGCCGGGGAAAAAGGAACGGCCAAGGAACAATACCGTAATGCCCAAAAAGCGGCGCAGCTGATGGTGGAAATCGTCAAAAAAGGCTATGAACTGATCATCGTCCATGGCAACGGCCCGCAAGTGGGTAATATTCTTTTGCAAATGGAAGCCGCGGCCACAACGATCCCAGCCTTGCCCCTGGATGTCTGCGACGCCATGACCGAGGGTAGCATGGGCTATATGCTGGAGCGGGCCATTCTGAATGAGTTGCGCAAGCGCTCCATCGACAAGGAAGTGACCACGGTGCTGACCCAGGTGGTGGTGGACCGTGAAGACAAGGCTTTTCAAAAGCCCACCAAGCCTATCGGTCCATTTTACAACAGCTTCCGGGCCGGGCAGCTGAAGAAGGAAAACAAGTGGCAGATGGTGGAGGATGCGGGCCGCGGTTTCCGGCGCATCGTGCCCTCGCCCCTGCCCATTGATATCATTCCCAAGCGTGCTATTCGTGCCATGGTGGAAAAGGGCATCATCGTCATCGCTGCCGGCGGTGGCGGTATCCCGGTTTTCATCAATTCTTCCGGATTGATTGAGGGCGTCGAAGCGGTCATTGACAAGGACCATGCCTCGGCCCTGATCGCCAGGGAAGCCCGGGCCGACCTTTTCATCATTTTGACCGGGGTCGATCGGGTAATGGAAAATTTCGGTCGACCCGATGCCCAACCGATTGCCTGCATGGATGTGGAAAAAGCCCAAAAGATGCTTGAGCAGGGACAGTTTCCTCCGGGTTCGATGGGACCGAAAATAACCGCGGCCATTGATTACATTCGTGGCGGCGGCCGGGAGGTGTTGATCACATCGGCTGAAAAATTGAAAGCCGCTTTGGCCGACCGCTCGGGCACGAAAATTGTCCGGGGAACGCCAACCCCGGTTGTAATTGAAAATTTGTCAGGGGAGATGCAGTAGAGTGGATAAGCAATTAGAAAACAATTTGGATATCGGCAAGGAAGATATTGATTTTATCAAATCATATCTCAAGGGAAAGTTCGAGCCGTTGGAATTCAGTGACCTCCTATATCAGCTGGCCCTTTTTAAAACCCAAGACCGCCGGAAAAACCGGGTTAAAGTTTATACCCCCAATTGTGAGTACATGGTTGGGGATCTCATTTTCAAGGAGTATCCAGGCCAGCTGCCGATCGGCAATAAAAAATACACTCAGGTGGAGCATGGCATCATATTGAAGGTCGAAGAGGTGCGCAGCCGCTCAGGCCGGGATGAAATCCTCCTGAGTTATGGCGGCACTTCGGAATTCCGCAAGTATACGGAGTATCTGAAAAGGCAGAAAATCGAATTATTGCTGCCCCATAAAGCCCAAAAAGCAGGCCAGGAAAGCGAATATCTCGCTGCCGATCTGGACCCGCGCTGCACCCAATCACCCTTGATCGAGCGTGATTTTGTCATTCTGCGAAAAAAACTGGTTACTGTGTTGAACAAGGAAAACAGCATTGCCTTTATTAGTGACAAGGTGATACTTAAAGAAAATCTGAAGCCGTTGGTACCGGAAATATTCTCGCAAATCAAGGAATTTCTTAAAACCAGACAGGCTTCGGAGAGCACTGAGTTTTTTGTCGAAAATTTCGTCAAGGTTCCGCCCGATGATCCTGGATTTGCGGCAAATTGTTTTGCCCTGAATTACTTGATGACCACCCAGTATAAAATCGATTTACAGCAGACCAATAGCCGCGGCTGGGGAAAATGGCACCTGCTGTCCGTGCTTTATCACATCAGGAAAAACGCGTTGATCGGTGAAGCCAACCCTTTTTTAAACAGCCTCAGTTTTGAAAACAAAAAGAACCTGTTACAGCGCAGAAAAAAACTTGAAGAGTCCATCTTCAGTGAAGGCGACACCCGCTACTTTCTGACCCAAAGGGAAATCGCTTCCGGGGCGGTGCGCCTGAAAAGCAATTTGTATCATTTCGGTTCCGCCATCGAAATCGAAGCGTTGGATACGTTTTCCCATAAAAAACACACGTTGTATTACTACCAGGATGAAAATATGCTGCTGGGGTTCGAACGGATTTTTGAGAGCTACAAGGCCCTGCAGGGAATGACCTTGGTTTTCGAGCAAGTCGCGGCGGATGAATTCCTGTTTTCCATTAAAACCACCAAGAAGGGCACCATAACGGATCAGATCGTCTATGACACCGAGAAAAAAATATTCGTGGTCAGTGCCGATAAAGTCGCGTCGCAGGTTTGCGTCAACAAGTCCATATTCCTGGAGGCCGATGTCTTTCATACCCTGGACGAACGCTTGGAGGAGTTCCGCAAAATTGAAACCTTCAATAAATTGATCCATAAGATATTTCTGGAATTCGGCGGCCGGGAGAAAAATTACGAAATCCACATCCTGCGGCTTTACCATATTCTGGATCTGATCGCTCCGGTTGATCTCAAGCTGGTTGAAGAAATTATCTTGAGCAATCCGGAATTCGTGCCGGCCGAAAAGTTAGCTGGAGTTTTTTACCTGGATTCCGATGCCGTGATGGAAATACAGGAAGAAGAGAAGTATCGCCGGCAGGGACTGATTGAGGAAATAAAACGCAAGCGTGAAGATTCGCGCAAGCACCAGCTGGATGAAGAACTGAAAATCAAGGAAGAGATACGATTGATACGCGAAGAGCGGCGAAAAAAGCGTGAAGAAGAGATGTGGCAGAAAGAAAAGCTACTCCATGAAAAGGAAGCCCGGCGCCGCCATGAAACTGCTTTCATCAGCAGCGAAAGGACGCAGGGCGTTGCCGCTGAAAGTCGTGCCCGTAGTGGTTCTAAAAAGCCATTTCTAAAAGAAGACCAGACTTTTGACAAGAACAATGTCCCCCTGGGTGCCGTTTCCGGCAAGCCCGAAACCGGTAAAAAGCTGAAGAAAAAAGTTGATATTGAAAAACCGGTGAAGGCGGTCCGCAAGGGACAGAAAAAAATACTTGAAGAAAAGATTGAACTCGATGAAATCAAAAAACAGATCTTGCAGGCGGATATAAACGAAATAGCGTCTGAAATTGAAGCAAATGAAGATAAGAAGGAACCGGCCAAGGGCAGTGAAGTGCGTTATAAGGATGAAGGCGGTTTCAGCGGAATCTTTGCCAGTCAACTGGATGAAATAGTCAAGAAAGACACGAAAAAAGATTCCACCAAGGTAAAGAAAGGCAAGAAAAAGAAAGAGGAGTAATGAAAGTCCTGCTCAGTGCTTGGATGCAAGAGCTTGATTGCCTGGCGATCAAGGAAGCGGGCATCCCGTCATTGGTATTAATGGAAAATGCCGCTTTGGCGGCCGCGGCTGATTTTGCGGTTGAGTTTCCCCTGAACCGATATCCAGCCTGCCTTGTGCTTTCGGGCAAGGGCAATAACGGCGGAGACGGCTTGGCTATCGGACGTTTGTTGCTGGAAAGGGGCTATAACGTGCGTTTCCTCCTGCTGGCCGCGCCCGATCAGCTCAGCCACGACACCAAGGCTAATTATGATCTCGTTCAGGTCCAGCATGACGATATCCAGATTGTCCTTTCCGCCGTGAAACTGAAAAAAATCCTGGCCGAATGCGATGCGGATGAAACGTTTCTGGTCGACGCCGTATTCGGCACCGGCTTGAGGGAGCCCGTAAAGACGGGATTGTTCGCCGAGGTTTTCGACGCCGTCAACGCTTCGGGAATT
Organism: Candidatus Aminicenantota bacterium; assembly: GCA_963770755.1. Classification (GTDB taxonomy): domain Bacteria; phylum Acidobacteriota; class Aminicenantia; order UBA2199; family UBA2199; genus UBA2199. The sequence continues at coordinate 717,304 of CAVYQZ010000006.1, forward strand.
TCCGTGGCCGCTGTGGACCTTCCTTCGGGGTTGAGCGACCGCTTTGCTGCCGATGCCGGCAGTCATATCCATGCCCGGATTACTGCCGCTTTGCACAGCCTGAAATGGGCGCACCTCGCTCCTGGTGGCAGTTCCGCCTGCGGCAGGATTCGCGTTTTGGATATCGGTATACCCGCTGATCTGGAAAATGATGAAGCACACTATATCCGCCTGACTGAACCGGCTGATTTCAAAAACCTGCTGGTCCGGCGCAAAGCGGATGCGCATAAAGGGATTTTCGGACACGCACTGGTCGTTGCCGGTTCCGAAGAGAAGCCCGGGGCAGGCATCCTGGCTGCTTATGCCGCTTTAAAGACCGGGGCAGGCCTCTGTACCGCTGCTGTTTCGCTGCGTAATCGTGATCTTTTTGTTCTGGCCCATCCTGAAATCATGACCCTGCTCTACGAAAAATGCGAAGAATTTTCCGGGCGCTTGAACGATTTTTCCTGCATCGTGGCCGGACCGGGCATGGGCAACCGCCTATCCACTCTGAAAACCGTCTCGCTGTTGCTGAGAGAATCTCATCAGCCGCTCATCCTGGACGCCGATGCCCTTAATGTATTGCAGGGCCAGACCCGGCTGCTGCCGACCCGCAGTGCGCGGCCGCTAGTATTAACGCCGCATCCCGGTGAGTTTGCCCGGCTGATGGATAAAACCATCAAGGAAATTCAGCAAGATCGTTTGACCCTGGCCAGGGAGTTCGCCATGAAGTACGGCCTTTACCTGGTTTTAAAGGGGCAGTACACGTTGACAGCAACACCTACAGGCCGGGTCTGGATCAACCAGACCGGCAACCCCGGAATGGCCACGGCCGGCAGCGGTGATGTCCTTAGCGGCATCATTGCCGGACTGATAGCCCAATTCCATCCGTTGCAACCCATGGAAATTATCTTGGCAGCCGCTGTTTTTCTGCATGGTTATGCTGGAGACCTGGCCGCTCGCTGTTGTGGAGAAATGGGTCTGACCGCCAGTGACATCAGCGCATTCATCCCTGAAAGTATCCTGAACATAAATGAATTTCACTCTCCTTTCCTCGGCTCCTGAAAAAACTATGGCCTTCGGCCGGCAGCTGGGACTCCAGTTGCAGGGGAACGAAATCGTATTGGTTAGCGGTGAACTGGGTGCGGGCAAGACCATTTTTATCAAGGGCCTGGCTTCGGCCTTGGGCATTCCTTCTGAAGAAGTGGTCAGCCCCTCTTATGTGCTGATGAATCTTTACAGCGGCAAGTACGACCTGTTCCATTTCGACCTGTATCGCCTGGGACTGATGCCGGCCGAATTGGAAAATCCGGTCGATGAATATATCGGAGCCGGAATCGTGGCCGTGGAATGGGCCCAGTACCTGAGCCGGGATTATTTTTCTCTTGCCGATGCCGTTGCCGTCGAAATCGAAGCCGAAGCCGGCAATGGCCGGCGTGTCATCTTGCACACGAAACTGCCGCACATTTCCCTTTGCGAGGATTCTTCCGCTGTTGTTTGATCGTTGCCTGTTGCAGCTTGCGGCCAGTTGAGAAAGCAAGTGCTGGATGAGCGCCGGAATTAAAAATCGAATTTGCCGTTGATCAGGTCGTTGAGCCAGCGATGTAACGGCTCCAGTGGGCGAAACTTGTCAAAGCAATAGTTGATCAATGCGGCCGAAAAAAATTCGGCTGGAATGTCCGTTTCCCAACCAGAATAAAGGCCGTTATGAAGCAATACCCCGGCATTGGGATGGGCGGGGTCCGTTCCCGGCGGCAGACGCTTGTAATGTTTGCCGCCCAGGCTGATGCCCGGGTGAGCGGTTATTTTCTTGATGGCCGCAGCCAGTTTATCTCCGTATTCGGGGTCGAGCGCCGCCTTGCGGAAACGCTCGAGCAGCGGCCGGGGGAACATGTACAAACCTCCTCCTATCATCAGCCGGGGCGGTTCCAGGTGGAAATAATACCCCGAGCACTCCATGCGCGGGCCTTTTCCCTCCCAGAAAAAAATCCCCATATGGGTTTTATAGGGCGATTTGTCCTGGCTGAAACGTGTGTCGCGATAAATGCGGAACAATGAACCGTCCGGGCGGGGGGTGGCATTTATGGCAGGGGTCAGCCGCCGCAAGCGCTCGCCCATGGCCATGACAAAGGCTCTGGCCGGCCGCAGAACATTTTCTTCATAATTGCTTCGCTGTTCGGCGAACCATTCGCGATTGTTGTTCGCGGCCAAGTCGCGAAAAAAATTGATGGTTTTTTTCGAAAAGCCCTTGAATACACCGGTCTGAACCATTTTTTCCTCCGTCCGATCACCTATCCCGAGTATAGCATACAAGAACGCATGATCCCAGCCAGGTTTCAGGGTAAGACTTTCGTAACGATTTTTCTATTGACATTTTGCCATTCGTTCGCCTAAAATGATTTCTGGCAAAAAGCCCGGCTTAATCTATGCCAGCAACGAGGGAAAACATGTTCAAAGGACATCCGCGCGGCCTGATCGTCGCTTTTTTCTCCAACATGGGGGAGCGTTTCGGCTTCTATACCATGATGGCCATCCTGGTCTTGTTCCTGCAGGCCAAGTACAACCTCTCCGCCGAGGCGGCCAGCGGCTACTACAGCTGGTTCTATTATGCCATCTACGCCCTGGCGCTCTTTGGCGGCATACTCGCCGACAGCACCAACAAGTACAAGCTGGTGATCCTTTGCGGCATCGTCATCATGTTTACCGGCTACGGGGTCCTCGCCATCCCGGGCATGCCTCTGCACATCACCCTGATCGGCTTGTTCGTCATCGCCTTCGGCAACGGACTGTTCAAGGGTAATCTGCAGGCCGTGGTCGGCCAGATGTATGACGATCCCAAGTATTCGAAGGTGCGCGACACGGCGTTCATGATCTTTTACATGGGCATCAATGTCGGCGCTTTTTTTGCCCCCTTCGCCGCCAACGGCATTCGCAACTGGTTCCTGAAAACGCAGGGCTTCGTCCACGACGGCAGCCTGCCGGCCATGTGCCACGCTTATTTGGATGGACGCATGACCGACGGTGCCTCGATCGCCAACCTGGAGAGCCTGGCCTCCAAGGTGTCGAGCATGGCCGTTGCCGGTGCCGACCAGCTCAGGGAATTTGCCGCGAACTACATCGCCGCTTTTTCCAAGGGTTACAACTATGCCTTTGCCCTGGCGGCGGGAGCAATGGTCATATCGCTGCTGGTCTATGTCATCTTCAACAAGCAGCTGCCCACCAGGGCCAAGATCGTCACTGAAAAAAGAGACAGAAATTCGGGCTACCAGCAGATCGCCAACCTGCCCAGCATCCTGATCGGCGTTACGTTGATCGCTGTCACGGCGGCCGTGTTTCACTTCGCTTTCGGCCAATTCGCCCTGGGCATGGCGATGGGCCTCTTCTTCGGCTTCATCGCCTTCATCTTCAAGACCTCGACCCATGAGGAGAAACCGAAAGTGGTGGCCTTGGTGCTGGTGTTCGGCGTAGTCGTTTTCTTCTGGATGTCTTTTCACCAGAATGGCCTGACCCAGACCTTTTTCGCCCGCGACTATACGGTGAAGGAAGTCGGCCCGATCTTCAACATCTTCTTCAACCTCGACTCCATGCTGGCCCTTATCGGCTGCATCGCAGGCCTGGTCCTGCTCATCTTCAAGAAGAAACCCGCCCACAAGGCCATCGGCCTGGCCATGTTCCTGGGATTGGGCGCCTTGACCTATTATATTGTTTCCGGCTATCAGATCATGAATCCCATCGCTCCGGAGATATTCCAGTCGTTCAACCCGTTGTTCATTGTCGTTCTCACGTTTCCGGTCATGGCCCTTTTCACCTGGCTGCGCAACCGCAACAGCGAGCCGTCGACACCCAGGAAGATCGGCATCGGCATGGTCATTGCCGCCATCGGCTTCGTCATCATGCTGGTCGGTTCACTGCACCTGGTGGCGCCCAAGCTGCTCGCCAGCGCCAACATGACCGAATGGGGGCGCGTCTCTCCTTCCTGGCTTATCAGCAGCTACCTGATTCTGACCATCGCCGAATTGTTCCTCAGCCCGATGGGCATTTCGTTCGCCTCCAAGGTGTCGCCGCCCCGCTTCCAGGGTTTGATGCAGGGGGGCTGGCTGCTGGCTACCGCCACCGGCAACAAGCTGCTTTTCGTGGGCGGGTATTTCTGGGAAAAGATCGAGCTCTGGCAACTCTGGGCCATCTTCGTCGTCTGCTGCCTGCTGTCGGCGGCCTTTATTTTTTCGATCATGAGGCGACTGGAAAAAGCCACGTCCTGAACCCCGTTTCCGAAGCTGATACTGCGCACGGGGTGCCGGGTTCGCTATTCGCGTCCAAGCCCTCAAGTTGCCTTCGGGTGCGCTCTGTGTTATAAGTAGCGCATGGATCGTGACTGCAAAACCCTGCTCGTTCTGAATCCTCACGCCGGCAAAGGCAAGGGGCTTAAAATTATTGACCCTGTCCGCGAACTACTGGGCCAGAGTATTAAAAACCTGGAGACCAGGATTTCTGAATATGCCGGTCACGCTTTCCAGATCGGCCGCGAAGCGGTCAACCAGGGATATAGAAGGATATTGACCCTGGGCGGCGACGGCACCCCTTTTGAAGTCGTCAACGGGTTTTACGCCGACGGGCGGCCGCGCCAACCGTTGGAACTCGGCATGATTCCGGCCGGCACCGGCAATTCCTTTCTGCGGGACTTCGGCGAGATTTCCTGGCGCCGGGCCGTGGAGAATATATTAAGCGGCCGGAGCCGCCCTGTCGACCTGGTGGAAATTTCTTATCAGCGTGAAGGCCGGGAAGTCCGGCAGTATTACCTGAATATTTTGGGAATCGGCTTGATCGCGGACATTCTCAAGCTGACCAACGAGAAATTGAAGCGATTCGGTTCCCTGGGCTACAGCCTGGCTGTACTGCTGCGCCTGGCCAAGGGCATGCGCAACCGTATGCAGATTACCGTCGATGGCGTAAAAATGGAGATCGCCAACAGCGCCCTGGTCATATCCAATTCCAAATACACCGGCGGCAGCATGAAGATCGCCCCCATGGCCGACACCCGGGACGGCCAGGTCGACATGGTTATTTTTCAGGGCGTCAACCGCCGTGATATTCTGAATATCTTTGCCAAGGTCTTCAAGGGCACGCACATCGGCCATGAAAAGGTCAAGACCCACCGCGCTTCCGAGATCGTCATCGACAGCTGCCCCCAGGAGCTGTTGATGGCCGATGGCGAACTGCTGGGTCTGACGCCGTTGTCTCTGAAAGTACTGCCCAAGGAACTGATTGTCCTGGCATGAAGAAAGCCGCTGCCGCCGCCCTTTCTACGTTGATCTGGTTCGTGGCCTTCATCTGGTTTTTTTTCGGTGTTTTGGGCATACTGCTGATCGGGATATTCCGCAGCGGCAGGCTTTTTGAAGCTTGCGTCAAGGGCCTTTGCCGTTCCGTCGTCTGGATCTGCGGCATCCGTATTACGCTCAAGGGGCGTGAAAATTATCAAGCCGGCCGGCAGTATATTATCATGATGAACCATGTCAATTTTTTTGACGGTTTTGTTTTCTATCGCAGCTATCCGGGCAAAGCCCGCGGCCTTGAGGATGAAAGCCATTTTGACTGGCCGGTTTACGGCTGGGTGATTCGGCGCATGGGCCAGATCCCCATCAATCGCAAAAGCGGCATCAAGGCCATGGAATCCCTGCGCCGCGCCGCCGCCCTGATCCGCAAGGACAGCGCGATGTCTTGCGCCGTGTTTCCAGAAGGGACGCGCACGCGCAGCGGCTTGCTTGGGACATTCAAGAAAGGCGGCTTCCTGTTGGCGCTGGAAACCGGCCTGGACATCCTGCCCCTGATTCAGATGGGCGCCCAGCGCATCAACCGCAGTCATAGCCGGCTGATCCGTCCCGGCCGGATCGATTTTGTCATTGAGAAACCCATCCCGGTGGTGGGATATACGAAGGAAAATATCACCCAGCTGATGGGTAAAGTAAGGGAAGTGTTTTTAAAGTACGTGGAATAGTCCAGGCAATTCGTGACAAGTAACGTGTGACGTGTAACACGAAAGAGAAGAGCTCTGGATGAGATAGTAGAAATTGCGGCCAATTTTTAAATATTCTTGGCCATTGAGAATGTGGAAATTGCAAATCTTTTTTTATCTCACGTCACTTGTTACTCGTTACGCGTCACGCATACGAAGCACTGTAATCCCTAGAACAAACGCTGGCGGATCAGGAGATCGGGGTATAATTTCAGCAAAGACTCGGTGAGGTATTCCTCAATTTCAGAACGCGAGCTGAATCGATCCAATTGGCCGACAATTTTTTTTAAATGGGAGTAATGGATCTGGGTGAAAACCCTTTTTATTTCGGCGATGGCCATGGCGTTCATGGAAAAATTGGTGAAACCAAGGCCCAGCAGCATCAGCGCCTGGAAGCACTTGCCGGCCATTTCCCCGCAAATGGTGACTTCCTTGCCGATCTTGGTCGTTTCCTGGCGTATCTCTTTCAGGATATGGATAACGGCCGGGTGGAAGGGGCTGAAGAGATAAGATACTTCGCTATTATTACGGTCAACGGCTAAAAGGTATTGAATCAGGTCATTGGTGCCGATTGAAAAAAAATCAATGTCGTCTTTGAGATGCTTGATCAAGCGCACGGAGGCCGGAATTTCGAGCATGATGCCGACCGGGACATCTTTTTTGGGGTATGTCCCTTCACTCAGTAGTTCTTCCCTGGTTTCGGCCATAATGGTCCTGATGGCATGGATTTCTTCAATTTCGGTGATCATTGGAAACAAGATCTTGATATTGCCGCTGATGTTGGCCCGCTGAATGGCTTTAATTTGGATTTTAAACGGTTCTCTATTTTTTAAAAACATACGCACAGCCATTAATCCCAGTGACGGATTTTCTTCACGGTTCATCAGCGAGACGTCGGATTTGTCACGACCAATGTCATAGGTGCGGATAACCAGTGGATGGGGGAATATATTCTGGGCAATGTTTTTATAGATCAAATACTGCTCATCTTCAGAAATACTCATCTTGAAATCCAGGTACATGAATTCGGTGCGAAAAAGCCCGATGCCTTTGGCTCCGTATGCCTGGACGATTTCGCTTTCAAACGGAAGTTCAATGTTGGCGTAAAGGTGAAACTGATGATGGTCGCGGGTCAATTCAGGCAGTTGGCTGAGCGTTTTAAGCTGTTCCCGGTATATTTGGTATTTTTCACTTTTCACCGAAATTTCAGCGATCACCGCCGGGGTTGGCTGCACGATCACTTCGCCACTGATACTATCCAATGCCAATTGATCGCCATTGGCGATGGCATCGGTGGCGTTGACTGTGTCCATGATGGCGGGAATGCCCATGGTCCTGGCCAGGATGACCGTGTGCGATGTTTCCCCGCCTTTGTTTAAAACCAGGCCCAGCAGGTTGTTGTTGCTCATCAACTTGGCGGCTTCGGAAGGTGTGATATCGTCGGCGACCAGGATCACCTGGCCGGACTGCGAAGCCAGTGAAAATTTCCCCCCTTTTTTTAAATTTTCGACCAGGCGGCTCAGTACATCGGAAATGTCGTTGCTCTTGGTTTTAAAAGAAAGGTCCGGAATGGAATTGAAGATCTGCAAGTACTTTTTTTCAGTTTCCTTGATAGCCCATTCGGCATTGAACAGATTATTTTTAATTTTTGTTTTAATTTCATCTAGAAGGTGACTGTCTTTAAGCAACATATACTGGGTTTCGATGATCAATGCCGAGTCCCGACCCATGACCTTCTGCAGATCTCGATTGATTTTTTTTAGCTGTGCCTGGGTTTTTTTGACCGCATTATCCAACCGCCAAATTTCTTTTTCAACGGCCTTTTCGCTTATTTTTTCGGAGCGGATAACGTCTCGAGTGGAATTGTAGAGCATGGCTTTGCCCATGACAATTCCGGGCGAGACGGCTTTGCCCTTGATGCGGATCATCTAACTTTCTTCGTCGAACTTACGATTGAAAAGGTCACTGATGGCTGTAATGGCTTCCTGCTCATCATCGCCGCTGGCCTGCAGGATGATTTCGTTGCCCACCGAGGCGGCCAGGGTCAGGATGCCGAGCAGACTTTTTGCGTTGACCTTGTCTTCATTATAGATTAGAAATATATTGGCATTGAACATATTGGCCAGATGCGATAATTTGGCGGCAGCCCTGGCATGTAAACCCAGTTTGTTAATGATTATCTGTGTCTTTTCAATCATTTTTTTTCTCCTAAGTATTCGCTGATGATATTGATGCCTTCCATGGCTCCCTGTTCAACGGTCTTGATCGTTTCCATGAATTTATCGCTCTTTCCTTCACAACAAAAGAATTTGAGCAGGCCCGGGAGATTGATTCCCGTCAATACTTCCACGTTCTTGTTGATAAAGCGGGTCGCGATATTTGATGGCGAACCTCCGAACATATCGGTAAAAATTACAATCTTGTGCCCTTTATTGGCGGCGATGAATTTCTCCAGTTGAGCGATCATGTCGCTGCCGTCACCTTGCCAGTCAAAAGCAATGGCCTTGATATCCAGCTTCTGCTCTAATATTTTTTCGGTTACTTGGATCAATTCATGGCCCAGATTGCCATGGGTGATGATTAAACTTTTGATCATTTTTGGTCACCTCGAATCATGGGGAAGGATTATATTTTCGTCCGGGTTTTCTTTTATTTTCTCAAGATATGTTTTTATTCCGCTTTTCTTGGCCAGGAAATTGCGTACTGCGACTTCGATGATGGTGGACAGATTCCGTCCCGGCGCCACGGGCAGCGTAATCAGCGGGATATCCAGGCCCAAAATTTTGAAATAGAAGTTATCTTCCCCCAGGCGATCGTATTTTTTCTTGGCGTCCCATTTTTCCAGATTGATCACCAAGTTTAATTTTTTTTCTTCGAGAACGGCCGAAGCACCGAATATGTCATGAATGTTGATAATGCCCAGGCCGCGTACTTCCATCAAGTTCTTGATGATCGGATTTGAGCGTCCCACCAGGTCGTCGTTGGAATCGATGTAAAATTCAGTAATGTCGTCGGCAATCAGTTGATAGCCTTTGTTGACCAATTCCAGGGCGGTTTCGCTCTTGCCTATTCCGGAAACTCCGGTGAGCATTACGCCTTGGCCCATGATGTCCATCAGGACTCCGTTCAATTTAATTTTTTTTGAAAAATATTGGTAAAGAAAAGCGTTGAGGCGGGAAATCAATGGTGCGGTATGCAATTCTGAAATCAGGATCGGAGTATGGAAATGGGACGCCATGGCGATCCAGTCTTGCTCAAAAGGGATGTTCTCCGATATGATGATTCCGGGCAGTTTCAATGACAAGTAATTTTTCAGGCATTTGTTTTTATCAACTTCCTTTAAATTGAGCAGGTAGCCTATTTCTGTTTTCCCGAATATCTGGATGCGTCCGGTTTGGATGTGCTTCAGGTACCCGGTCAAGCCCAAGCCGGGACGCTGGGGCCGTGGATGGCTGACGGCATTGCTCAGCCATTTTTCATTATGAATTTTAAAGATTTTGAGAGGGTTCAATTCCAGGATTTGCCTTATTTGAATTCCCTTGATTTCGATGGCCATTAATAATCAGCCTGATTAAAGGTTAGGCTCGATCAGGGATATGCTCCCGTTTTTGCTAAAAAAGACAGTGGCCAGGCGATTGGTTTCAGAATTGACAAACATGTAGCCATTTTCTCCGCTTTCTTGGAGAAAAAAAACGGCTTCTTCGACTGAGATCGGTTTAAGCGAATAATTTTCGGAAATAAGAATTTTACTGGATTTTGCCAATTCCAAGGTCTCGTCCCCTTCGGGGGCTTCGTTCTTTTCCCCGGTCATAAATCCCAGGGTGCGTTTAAAGAAGCCTTTGTCTCTGGTTCTTTTCTTTTCTTCCTTGAGTTTTTCCTTGTTTTTCTTGGCTTGGTTTCTCAGTGTGGCCAGCGTGTTGCGTACTGCCTGTTTCAATAATTTATTGCGGTCTTCGGCGTAAAATGAATTCAGACGAGTTTTTAAATTCATTTCCACTTTAAATGAGAGTTTTTCCTCATGGATGATCACTTCGGCGTCGATGATGGCTCCGGAGATTTTTTCGATATCATGCAAGTGTTTTTCAATGTATGCTTTCAAAGCTCCTGGTATTTTGATGTTTTTTGTTGAAAAGTTAATGCTCATTTTTCACTCCTTTTTATTTTATTTTCTTTTTTCCTGACGAATGAACTGGGAATTTTCAGTTCTTCCCGGTAATTGCGCGCCGTACGCCTGGCTATACGGATGCCGAGCCCGGCCAGTTTGGCGGCAATTTCATCATCGGCCAGAGGCTTTTCAGGTGGCTCGGCTTTAATTAATTCCTGGATCTTGTCCTTGATGGTGCTGACGGAGTGCGAAAAACCAAAATCGCCTTTAAGTCCGTAACTGAAAAAGATTTTCAAGGGAATTAATCCTTTTTCCGAATTCATGAACTTGTTGCTGACAGCTCGCGAAATGGTGGATTCATTGAGATTGATTTCCCTGGCCACGTCTTTCATCGTCAAAGGCTTCTTCCATTTATCACCGAAATTGAGAAAATCTTTCTGAGCTTTGACCAGAAATTCGGCTATACGCAGGATGGTCTTCTTGCGCAATTCGATGCTTTCAATAAAAAACTGCGCGTCGCGATAGCGGTTTTTCAGGTAAGAAACTGTTTTTTTATCTTTGGTTTTATCCAGCATCTCTTGATAATATTGTGATAGTGTAAGCCTCGGGATACCCTCTTCCAGGTAAACAACCCGGTACTCATTGTTTTCTTTAATGAGCATCAAGTCTACTTGGGCGTATTCTATCTCTTCCAGGTTAAAGGCATCGGCCGGTCTGGGATTAAGCCGTTTCAGGCGGGCGATCAACGGCAGCAGTTCCTCCATGGTGATTCCCATCTGGTGGCTGATGCTGTCATAATTGGAGCGTGAGATATCTTGCAAATGATTTTGAATCAGCCGGCGCAAATTTTCGGTTGCTTCGTTTTCGTTGACTTGAGCCAACAGGCACTCCTGAAGTGATTTACTGGCGCATCCAGGCGGATCGAATCGGGTGATCAACTGGCGCAGGCGTTCGATTTCATCGGGAGTGGTCTGCAGCAGGGAGGCGATGGATTCGATTTCAATCTTCAAATAACCGTCCCGATCCAGGTTGTAAATGATCTGGCGACTGATTTCAAACTCGGATTCACTGCTGAAAGTGGCCATGGCCTGCTCAAGCAAATGATCGGCCAGGCTGATTGTTGAAGGGGTCATGGCTTCCAGTGCCTTGTTTTTATCGATATCGTCCGGATTTTTCCTAAGAAAGCCTTGTTCCTCATAGGGAGTCATGAATGAAGCATCGGCCCTTTCCATTCGCTCCTGGAAATCGTTTGGGTCGGGTTCCGGGGCGACTTTTTCAGTCGTCTCAATTTCAAGCATGGGATTGGCTTCCACTTCGTTCTGCAGTGTCTCGACCAATTCCATGTGGTTGTTGGTCAGCAGTTGAATAAAATAATGCATCACCGGAGTGATGGTCAACTGCTGTGAGCCCTTGAGTTGGAGTTTAATGGCCATTTAATTCCACCTGAATTCCTCTCCTAGGTATTCCTTCTTGACCCTTTTATCGGCGATCAGTTGCTCCGATTGGCCTTCAAAAATTACTTGGCCGCAGTGAATGATATACGAACGGTCGGTGATTTTCAATATCTCGCGGACGTTGTGGTCCGTGATGATAATGCCCATGCCTCGGCTCTTGAAAGTCTTGATCAATTCTTGCAGCTCAAAGATTTGCATCGGATCGATGCCGGCAAACGGCTCATCGAGCAGAAGAAAATCGGGAGTCAGGATGAGGGAGCGGGCAATTTCCAGGCGCCGCCGCTCTCCGCCGGAAAGCATATAGGCTTTGCGGTCATGAATGGGGGCCAGGCCAAGATCGTTTAAAATTTCATCTATGGCTCGCGGCTGCATGTGATTGGTCATTTGGGCAATGGCCTGGATATTTTCCCTGACGGTCAGGCCCCTGAGAATCGAAGGCTCTTGGGGTAAAAAACTGATACCCAGGCGGGCGCGGTTGTAAACAGGGATTTGGGTGATATCGCGGCCGTTGAGGCGAATTTCACCGCTGTCTGGGCGGTGAATCCCCAGGATCATCAGAAAGGTGGTGGTTTTTCCGGCGCCATTGGGTCCCAGCAGGCCGATGATTTCTCCTGGCTGCACTTCCATGGTCACTTCGTCTACAACCATCCTTTCACGAAATGATTTTCTAATATGATTTACTGCCAATTTTTTCATTATTTTTTTCGGTTGAATACCCTGCTTTATTTTATCATGTCAATGGCAGGGTGTCAAAAAAAGTAGTCAATAGGAAGAGTCAAGAGGCTAGAGGCTATGGGTGATGGGCGATAGGCATTGGGGAAGAGGTTAGGGGTTATGGGTAATAGGTGGGGAAAAATAAGCTGTTTCTTTCATCTCCTATCACCTATCACCCATTACCTATCACCAATCACCTATTTTATCATCTGACGTCTTTTCTTCCCAATCACTAATCACAAATTACGAATCACGATAGTTCGTACTGGAACTACTTCTCCGGCTTGGTTCCAATGATCAGTTTCTTGACGCCGCCGCGTTTGGCCAAGTCCATGACCCTCACGACCAGGCCATGGGAAATTTCCTGATCGGCCTTTAAAACCAGGGCGCCATCCTTCATCTGCGGCAGGACTTTGCGGATTTCTGACTCGAGTTCAGCCAGTGTCAACGACTGTTGGTTCAGGAACAGCTCGCCTTTTTTATCGACGGTGAGTACAAATTCTTGCGGTTCGCTATGGGCGGATGTCTTGGCTGTCGGCAACTCGAGCTTGATCCCCGGCTGCTCTAAAAAGGTGGATGTGATCATGAAAAACAAAAGGAGCATGAATATAACGTCGATCAGCGATGTGATGTTGATGACCATTTTGCGGCGGTATCTGGTTTGCATCTGCATGCGTCACTTTCCCGGGCCGGATTGGAAAGAGCAGATCTTGTTCAGCAGGCGATTGGAGTATTTCTCGATCTCCAGCACCAAAGCTTCGGCCCTGCTGGTGAAGTAATTGGTGGCCACCAGGGCCGGGATGCCGATAAACAGGCCGGCAATGGTGGTGATCAGGGCTTCGGAAATGCCTCCGGCCAGAGCAGTGGCCTGGCCGACGCCCATGACCGAGATGACCTTGAATACCTTCAGGATGCCGAGAACCGTACCCAGCAATCCCAGCAGCGGCGAAACGCCGGCGATAGTTTCAAGCATGCCCAGGCCTTTTTCAAGCTGGTGTATCTCCTGGCGCCCCTGGTCCAGCAGGGTTTCCTTGATATCTTCGCGGGGCAGCCCATGGTTTTCCAGGCTGAGGCGGATGATATTTGCAAAAGGGCCGTTGTGCTTTTCACAAATGGAAACGGCCAGGCCCAGGTCGCTGGCGCCCTTGACATTTTCCAGAACGCTGACTACTTCAGGCACAATGACTTTGCGGCGGCGCAGCGCGATAAACTTTTCAATGATGATGGCTAAAGCGGTAATCGAGCACAAAAAAAGGGGAATCATGATGATGCCGCCCTTGGCCAGGAAATCCCATACGTTTTTCATTTTCAGCCTCGCTTGTTTTTGATAAAAAAGGAAAATTTAGCCGTTACTTCCAGGTAAGGTTCGGGGAAATTGCTGGGTAATTTCCGGAAAGGGGCCGATACTTTGACCGCCAGCGTACTGGTTTCCATCAGCGAGCGGTGCCCTTGGTAGGCAAGCAGCTCCAGGTCGCGCAGTTCGCCATTGGGATATATCTTGAAGCGCAGCAGTGTATCACCGTCGATCATGCCCAGTCGTGAAAAAGCCAGCGGCGGAAAGATATTGCGGCTGATGCGCTCCTTCAGTTCAAGCATGTAAGGGGCGAAATCCCAGTTGTAGGTATTGAACGACAGCCCGCCCGAGTCAGGCACCTGTGAATAGCGCTGGTCATGCGGTACTCCCGGTATGAGCATTTGGAAAGGGGTTCTGCTGACACCCGTAGTCCTTGTGTTTTGCGGGGTGGAGGATTCAGTTGTTTCTTCGCTTGATGTTTCTTGACTATTTTCCAATGGATTCTTTTCCGGATCCAATGGCTTTTCCCTTGATGGCGCGGCGGCGGTTTTCTGTTCCGGACTGGCAGGTCGCGGCGGCAGGTCATGAGAGACAAAATCACCACGCGCATAGGGATCATCACCCAGGTGCTGCGCCGGGGCGGGTTCCTGGTTGCGGGCCAGCGCATTTTTATCCGATAAAAAATCGGCTTTTTTCGGCTCCTTGGTTGTTTTTGCGTCGGCCGGGGTGGCAATCACTTCATGCGGCAGATCGGGCTGCGCCAGATCAAAGACCAACGGGGCGCTTGTGGCCGGAAGCGGCTGCGGCTGCAGGAGGGATGTGTCTATCTTGATCGTGCTATCCCAGAACACCAGGAACAGGATATGCAGCAAGATAGACAATAAAATGATCTGCCTTTTAACCTTCGTTTTCATAATTATCGCCTGTCCCCGCAAGGACTTTTTTCATAAGATTTATATTATACACCATTTTTATCGCGTTTTTCTTGCAGAACCATCGTTTTTAAGACGCATCTCCCGTGGCCAGAGTTTCCCCGGCAGTAAAAAAAAGAAAATTCGCCGTAAAACCTTGCGTCCGCTCCATTTTATAATATAATAGAATATATGATTTAAATAAAGAGGTATCACGCGCATGAAAATGAAAAAAAATTCCAAGCGAGCGGTTTCCCGGGCCTTGTCTGCCTGCATGCTGATCATACCGCTGCTGAGCTGCGGTTTCTTTGGGATCCCCGACTATGAATTGACGGTGACCATAGATGAAGGCATTCAGGGCACTCCGGACAGTGGGCAGTATTCATATAAAGATCTGACCCTGATCGAGTACGCATACATACCCGATAATTCCCTGAATACGGTCGAAGTCATTTATGAAGGTTCGCGCATGGAAGCCACAGGCAGCATTAGAATGTATACCCATGCGGCCATGGAAGTGCACCTGGTCGATATTCGCGATACCTGGACCGTTAGCATGTACAGCTCGGTGGGTGCATTGCTCACTTCCTTTGACGTTACGTTTTCCGGGACCGACCTCATTGGCGGCACCTTCAGCGACAGCCGCGACCTTTCCGGAACTTGGGATGGCGCCCAGAACAGCCTCACCATCACCTATGACAACTGGGAAAGTTTCATATTCACCGGGACGCTGTTCAGCATGAGTGGCACCTGGTCCAATGGCATCAACATAAGCGGAACCTGGAATGCCAGTCGCACCTAAAACGTATCCTCAATAAATTCATTCCGGTTGCCTACCAACCGGCCAGCATTTTCTCCTTCGAAAAAACGGCCAATAGTCACTGCCCACGCTGGAATTTTCTGTGTTCCAGAAGGTGCAGGGACAGGTCGATGGCGGTTTTCAGAACCACTTATAAAGAAAAGCTGATTTATATTATAATGGGAATCATCCAGGGAGTGAACCATGTTAAAAAAGTTCCTATGGCTGTTGTTGGTTCTTTTTACGGTTGTTTCCTGCAACCGCGATTCCGGCAGTGCAGAAGAAACATTGCTGCAAAAACTTCAGAAGCTACCCGATGTGCTTGTGACTGAAATAGCTCCCCCACAAGGATATCCGCAGGCATTCCAAATCGACGTCGGCCAACCCGTGGATCACAACAATCCTTCAGGCGGGAAATTTTACCAGCGGATATATCTTTCCCACCTGGCTGCTGACCGGCCGATGGTACTGAGTACGCGGGGCTACGGTGTCGCCAGGAATTCCCTGGATGAATTGGCCATTCTCATGGACGCCAACCAGATTGTGGTGACCCACCGCTTTTTCCCCAATGCCAGGCCCGATCTGCTTGACTGGCAGTATTTGACCATCTGGCAGGCGGCCAATGACCACCATCGCCTCGTGCAAATGTTCAAGTCTTTGTATCCCGGGAATTGGCTCAATGAAGGCGCTTCCAAAGGCGGCATGACAGCTCTGTATCACCGGCGTTTTTTCCCCGCCGACGTGGCTGCCACCGTGGCCTATGTGGCACCGGTCATGTTCGGAGTTGAAGATCCGCGTTTCCGTCTATTCCTTCTGGAACAGGTGGGCACCAGGGAAGCCAGGGAGAAAATTATGGAATTTCAACGTCGGCTGCT
The DNA here is from genome assembly GCA_963770755.1 of Candidatus Aminicenantota bacterium. Lineage (GTDB taxonomy): Bacteria > Acidobacteriota > Aminicenantia > UBA2199 > UBA2199 > UBA2199. Next base: position 733,484 of record CAVYQZ010000006.1, read on the forward strand.
CGCCAACCGCCAGGCCCTGCTGCCCTTGCTGGAAAATTATGCTTTGAGCCAAAACTTTTTCTTTCCCTTCGGAGCCGAAGCCACACTGGAGTTTGCCGTGGTCGAATATATTTTTGCTTTCTGGCAATATGGCGATGGCGATGTGTCCCATATCCCGGCTGCCGATGCCACAGCTGAAATCCTTTTCGACCATCTTGAAACCATTTCCGGATTCAGTTATTACGCGCAAACATATATCTCATACTACGAACCGTTTTTTTACCAGGCATTCACCGAATTGGGCTATTGCCCGTATATCTATGACCATCTTCGGGATCTGCTCTTCGCTGTACCTGCGCCGACTTACCGCGTTTTTGCTCCGGTGGGCGTTGCCCTGGATTTCAACCCCGCGGTCATGATCGACGTGAATTCCTGGCTGCAGAATTACGGCAACAATATAATCTACATCTATGGCGCCAATGATCCTTATACTGTCGCGGCGCATGAATTGAGCGGAAAAACCAATGCCCTGCGCATTATCCAGCCCGGTGCCAACCACAGGGTTAAAATCGCCGACCTGAGCGAAAGGGCCGCGGTTTTACAAAAGCTGGGCGATTGGATGGGGATCAACCTGGCGACTTCCGCGGAAGATTGGCGGAAAGCCGCCGCGGCGAATAAAGTGCAGGCGGAAATCAGCAGGCAGGAAGCCCGACTTGGCAGTTTGCGCTGAGCGGATGTTCTTCAAGCGGGATTGCAGGGTTTGAAGGGAAAGCGCAGTGTTTCCAATGGTGGACCGGAGTAGGTGATGTCGGCCAGATGGCTTTGGCCCAAACCGTGGCTTCCAGCCAGGCGAATATGGTTGCAGCTGTTGTCAAAGGGAGTAGTGAAATCAGCTGCCTGGGGATCAAAGCCCATGAGGCTGCAGGCCACGGCATCGGTTGCCACGGGGTCGGTGCCGGCCACGAGTAATCCGGGCTGCACGGCCTTGAACGTATTGATCCAGGGACCTTCACCGCCCTCGGCGGTCAGGATGCCGTCGATCAGCGAGAAATCGATCGGACGCGTCTGGTTGAGGTCAACGATTCCTTGCGGTAGTATCTGGCCGGACTCGGAAGGCGAACCATGCAGAAGGGTTCGGCTGGCGTCTTCGGGCTGCGACCGGTAATGGCTGAGCGGCACCAAACCGATATGACCTTTTAAACCCAGGGTGACACCGCAATTCTGATGGCATTTCATTTTGCCGATGGCGGCCAGGTGATCGCATTCGGCCACTTCTTCCCGCAACCAAAAAGAAGGATAGCGCAGCGAATCCGGTACGGGCAGGGAGACGAAGCTGCCAGACGGTCCCGGCTGGTCGAGGTCGATCAATTCGGTCAGGGGAGCCAGTTTTTCGCGGTAGCCGCCCATGGCGTAACTGTCGGAGCCGAACAGTGCGTCGGCCACCCAGATATGGCTGGCGCCGGCGTCGCGATAGAGTTCGGCCATGATGCGGATCACTTCACTGTGGGTCCAGTAAGTCTCCCAGGGAATAATGTTCCGCAGATTCATGTAATTGCTGGCGGCGGCGGCACCACCGGTGAGGTTCACTTTCAGCAGTACCCGGTCACCTGAATGCAGGCCATTCAATACTCCGAGCCGGTCGACCAGGTCGGACACGGCCTGGCGCAATGACTGCGGCTCATAGGTCGTACAGCGTCCGGCGGCGACGATATAGGGTTTTTGCATTTCTTCATCGTCATGACTGCGGCTGCAGGATGCAGCGAATGCCAGACCGGCCATTCCGGTGCGTAAAATAAATTCACGTCGTTTCATTGGATCTCCTGGCAAGGACACCCACACATCGAGTCCCCGACATTGAAATTATAACGCGATTGCTCTTAGCAAGCAATCCGGACTATGAAAAGTCAGGGTTGGGAATCGAACGATGCCTTTTTTTGGTGGCCGGAAAATATTTTACGGATCCTGGTTAGCATCAGATTGAACGTATAGCGCAAACCGCGCCAGATATGTTTGCCCGACCAGAGCATGAGCAGGCCCAGGGCGGCCAGCATCATGGCGATGATCAATGTGATCACGCCGGCTATCTGCGGATGGTTTTGGAAGGGGCCGAACTGGAAGATGGTTTCTCCGGCCCAGCGATTGATTTCCATGAATACGTCGGGAGAGATGATGGTGACCAGGCCGAACAGGGCGCAGACAAAACCGCTGACCACGAAGCACACGGCCGTGGCAAAATAAGCGATCAGCAAACCCATCAAGGCAGCCAATAGGCCGGCGATCACTCCCAAGCCGCCCATGCCCAGGGGGGCGGCGAAAAAGATGATCAAAAAGCCGGCGATGATATAGAGCAGCGATTTTTTCTGCCGTCCGAGACGCGTCACGCTTTCACCGACGCGGTTGGCGGCGACTTCGGCGGGTTCTCCCAGCCTGTTCAATGTCCGCAGGATGCGGTCGATATCGTCGCCTTCATTTTCGGCATGGAAGGATTCGTATATATGGGAGCGGATTTCGGCCAGGACCTCTTTCTGGTCGTTCTCATTCATGCCCTTCAGTTGGACCCTCATTTTTTCCAAATAGTCGGTGACAATCTTTTCCGCTGGCTGCGGGAAATGGTTATTCATCCTTATTTCTCCTTATGATGACTTTTTTTGATTTTTTTCTCATTGCTTCTTCAGCCGTATTACTGCTGGCGTTTTCGACCAATTTTACCAGGCTCCGGAATTCGCTTTGCAGGGATTCAAACACGGAGCGTCCGTTAACGGTCAATGAATAGTATTTGCGCGGCGGTCCCTGGCTGGACTCCGTCCACTCGGAGTGCACCAGCCCTTCCCGGGCCAGGCGAGCCAGGATCGGGTAAATTGTGCCCTCCTTGAGTTCCACCGGGCCTGTTCCGGCCAGATTGCGGACCAATGAATAGCCATAATGGGTCTGGTGATACAGGGCGGCCATGATGGCCAGCTCGAGGATACCCTTGCGCAACTGGGTGACCTTGTTGTCGATTTCTTCTGCCATGTTCTTGTTCATAACAAGTATACGTTATAACATAGTACTAAGTTCCAAAAAAATAAATTTTTTTTGTTTAAATGCTGAAAGGGCTGCCTGTGGTTCAGTGCAATCGTTTCAAGCGGATCATTTCGTCTGCAGTTCGATCATAGCCCGAATGGTCCTTTTTTCTCCATTTTTATCACTTTTGGAGATCACAACCGATATTTTGCGTTTTTGGGCATCGACCATTGTCACCTTTTTTGCCGCTGCTAATTTTTTTTCAGCCAGGTACTTGGCCATGCCCATGGCCAGCCCCAGAATGGAGATAGACTGGCTTGAGGGAACGCTGCGGATGGCCGACCCTCTTAGGGCTGGATCCTCCACGGCACGGACTGTACCGGTTGTCAGTTTTACCAGTTCGATCATGGTTTTTTTGCGAAATCCGATCAGTTGGCCGGCCATATACATGTGAATGGTGAATTCCGCAGCAAGAGTTTGCCTGGGTGCTCCAACCTGCTCCCTGTTGTCCGCGACCGAGACGGTGATCAGGATTGTCTTTTGCAGAACCTGGGTACCGGCTTGTGATTCCAGCATGAACGGCAGGGTTTGGGTCTTGGCGAACATTCCCGGCCAGGTGAGCAGCAGCATGTTGTTCCCGCTACGCAGTTTTCCACAAGCGATGATTTCATCTTGCGCGCTCAGTTTGAAATCGGTTTCCCTCCCGGCTTCAACGATGATACCGATCGTATCAGCCGCCAACAGAGCGGGATTGTTTTGCAGCAGACTGACATTGAGGATGATATCGCGGATTGGATCGGGGAAATCCATGCCGATCGCTCCCTGAAGCGCGACTGACAGCAAGTATAGAAGAAAAATCAATTTAGGCATTGTAGGTGAATACGAACTGAAAAACGAATGTCTTGGTGCTGATGCTCTCTGGAAATGGTGGAAACGGCAGGCTGGCTTTCAGTGCATGGAGTGCCGCCTGCTCCAATGTCTCATGGGCGGAGGACTTCGCCACGCTCAGAGACAGTAGCTCGCCGCTGCGATCGATAGTCAGCGTAATTTCCACCTGGCCGCTATATCCGATTCTGGTCACGGTTGGAATAATCCAATTGCGTTCGATGCGCGTCAGAATGCGTTGCGACCAGAGGGTGGCTTCTTTGTTGTGCGGGGAAAAGGGCATCCGGACGGGTTGTTCATCGTCAGTATGGCTGGATTCGTTGAACTGGATTTCGAGATGGTAGTCAGCGGCTGCATATTCTCCGGGCAGAAACCACTTTGCAGTTTTGGGCGTTGCTGTGAAAGTGGGTGCCGCGAATGGTCCACCCATCGGCACGGTCAGGCTGAAGGTTGATGCCGATGTTGATTTCAGCTTAAGTTGGCCAATGGCCGAGAATTTAAAATCACCACGTTGTCTGCCTCCGGCCGGCAGCCGACCTGTTGACATGGCGGCGATGAATGATGGGTTGTCGCCAGGTGAGTCAGAACCGGGAGGCAAAGGCTGAACCTGGTCATGGCGTCTCCTTCCCGGGAAATTGGGGAGCGGAAGTGTTTCTGTCAGGGTGCTTTCCGGTTGCCGGAGCGCAACGTTAATGACGGAAGGAAAGGTGAGCGCTATTTTTATAGGGAAATTTATCCGGCTAATCAGGATAATGCAAAATGCATGAACGATGGCCGATAGAAAAAAGCATTTCTTTCTCATCGAGGCTGCTGCATGCCGTCCCATGTGATGCGATTGATTTTCCTACCCCTTTAGACGCTGGAGGAGGGGAGAGGGTTTCACTTCGTTTCTTTATCAGCCCGTTGACTTTCATTTCTCCCTTGGTTATAGTTATTGCCAGGAAGGAGCCATGGCAGACCGCATCAATCGTTTCAGGGAAGAAGTTCTTGACTTGTATTCCGAGGTGCGTCTCGGCGTCCTGCTGGAAAAAATAACGGCCAGTATCAAGGCATACATGGGCAGTGAAGAGGCTTCCATTTTCATTTACGATGCGGAAAAGGAAGAATTGTCTTTTGAAACGGCCACCGGGGAAAAAGAAAAGGATTTGAAGCAGATCATTCTGAAGAAAGGACAGGGAGTGGCCGGCTGGATTGCCGAACAGCGGCAGGGTGTGCGGATCAACGATTGCCAGCATGATCCTCGCTATACCAGCATGGTTGATCGCAAAACTCTTTTTAAAACCTGCGCCCTGCTGGGGGTGCCGGTGCTCCTGGAAGACAAGGTGTTGGGTGTGCTGGAAGCGGTGAATAAAAAACGGGGGAAATTCAGCCGTGATGATTTGCAGGTGCTCCAACAGATGGCCGGTTTTTTGGCCATTCCGCTGCATAACGCTGTTCTGTTCCGCGCCATCACCCGTGAGACACAGTCCAAGGAAAGGTTGATCGAACTGGGCAAAAAAATATCGGCTTCTGTCGATATCAGCGGCATATTGACAGCCATCAAGGAAATCATCTGCGCCGAGATACAGCCTTCGGCTGCCTGTGTGTTTGTCGCCAGTGAAAACATGGAATATAACCTGCTCGCCAGCAGCAGCCGGGAAAAACAGGCCGCGGAATGCCTGGGAACCACGATCGCCAATATCGGCGGCCGTTTTCCGTTACGTGCGGAGGGAGCGGTATTGGGATACCTGGACATTCAGAGTGAAAGAATGATCTCCGATGAATCGGCCGCTCTTTTTCGCGGACTGGCCGCGTTTATCGCTATTTCTCTGGAAAAAATCCGGCTTTACCGGCAGATGCTGGCCAAGGAAAAAATAGAAAAAGAGCTGCAGATTGCCCGGGAAATCCAGCAGTCCTTCCTGCTGCAGCAGCCGCAGGTTTTTCCAGGACTGGATATTGCTTTCTTGAATATCCCCAGCTCCAAGGTGGGCGGTGATTATTACGAAATCCTGCCTCTGAATGAGCGGGAAATCGTTTTCAGCGTGAACGATGTGTCGGGGCATGGTGTTCCCGCTTCCCTGTTGATGGCCATTTTTCGCAGTAATTTTGTTTTTCAGTTGCGCCGCTGCGGTGACATCGCGTCGACCGTCACCCACCTGAACCGGCTGATCGCTGAGACCACCGAGGCGAATTTGTACGTCACCTCCTTTACCGCCAAGCTGGACTGCGCGACGGCAACACTCAGTTATATCAATGCCGGCCACCCACAGCCTCTGGTTTTACGAGGTCTGGAGTTTCTGCCATTGGAGGCGGGGAGCACGGTGGTCGGTATGTTCGCCGATGTTGAATATCCCGTTTCCCGGTTTATTCTGCAGCCCGGTGATACGCTGATCCTGTATACGGACGGTGTGGTTGAAGCTGAAAATGAGGACGGTGAGGAGTATTCGCTGGCCCGGCTGAGTGCGGCCGCTGTTTTGCGGCGGAATTTGCCGGCCGCTGCCATGCAAGCGGCCTTGATCGAAGACCTGAAGTCTCATTGCCGGCGCCAGGGTTTTTTCGACGACGTCACCCTGATGGTGGTCAAATACCTGGGCAGCTGATGATCCAGTGTTAGTGTTAGTGATAGTGTTAGCCAGAGAATAGCTGAAATAATATTGGTTCGTTCAATTGCAGTTTACTAACACCAACACTATCACTAACACTTCTTAAGTATTGAACCTGAAATGGACGATCTCGCCGTCCTTCACGACGTATTCCTTGCCTTCCAGGCGCAGCAATCCCTTTTCCTTGGCCTTGGCAAAGCCATGGCAGTCCAAAAAATCCCGCCAACCGATGACTTCGGCGCGGATGAAGCCTTTCTGGATGTCGCTGTGGATCTTGCCCGAAGCAATGAACGCGCTGGAGCCGTTTTCGATGGTCCAGGCCTTGGTTTCGTCCTTGCCTACGGTGAAGAACGAAATCAGGTTCATCAGCCCGTAACTGGTTTTAATGAATTCGTCGCGGATGTAGCGGTAGTCCGGCAGGCCGTATTCACGCTGAAAAACCGGCCTTTCATCCACGCTAAGTTCCAGCAGTTCCTGTTCGATTTTGGCCGCAAACAGAGCTGTGGTTCGATGATGTTCCACTGGTCGGCACAGGCCGCCATAGGTTTTAATCGTGTTTTCGTCGGCATTGATCAGGTTGAGCAAGGGCTTGGCTGAAAGGAACTTGAAGCCGCGCACCAGCAGGTCTTCCTTTTCAGTGAACGGATATTCACGCAAAGGTTTGCCCCCTTCCAGGAAAACCAGCAGTTTTTTAAGCAATGCCAACTCTTCCAGCAATTCCTTGACCTTTAATTTTTTGACATCCACTTCAAGTCTTTCCAGTCTTTTTTCAATGGTGAGAAAATCGATGGTTTTCAGCTCGTCTTCCATGGCGGCCATGTCGCGGGCCGGGTCGATCGTTTCCAACGGGTGCAGAATTTCAGGATCCTGAAAAGCGCGGACCAGGTGCACCAGGCCGTCGGCGCGGCGCAGCAAGTCGATGAAGGTGGAATTTTTCACTTCGCCCAGGGAAATGGCGCCGGCATCGAGGAATTCGATCTTGGCGAACACCGGCGGTGTCTCGAAAAAAGCGGCCAGTTGCTGCAGGCGTGGATCGGGGACATCGACGATGGCTTTGTGAAACTCATTGCCGGATGTGGAAAACTTGGATATTTTTTCCTGCTTTTCGGTGAGCAGGTTGAAAAGCAGTGTTTTACCGGTCTTGGGGTAACCGAATATGGTTAGAATCATGCTGCAATTATACCGCGAAAACAGCGAATGGTAAATACAGTACAAACCATTCGGTCATGTCTCATGAGCGGATATGATTTGTCTCTGAAGGAGCTCACATTTCCCCCCGTAGCGCGATTGACATTTGGGAAAAAGATTGCTACCCTTGCTTTTGACAGCTATGATGCTTTTGTGGGGAGGCGCGCATGAAAATAAACTGGAAGCGGTATGGCTTGGCGTTTTTGCTTTTTTCAATATTTCTGGGCGGGATGCCGGAGTCTCCGGCAGCCATGGTTAAAAAATCGACGGACCAATTGCCGACGCGTCCTGCAAACGCCATGCTGCCCCAGGCAACCCCTGCGGCTGCTTATAGAGAAGGCGAAGTGCTGGTCAAATTCAAAAAAAGGTTGAGTGTGACTGAGGCCTCTGTTCTGGCCTCGGCGTTGGCGGCGAATGTAATCAAGGAGTTCTCGATTTTGTCACAAAAGCGGCAAAGCGCCTATTTTTTAATCGCCTCCGGGCAGCGCTCCACCGAGCAACTGCTAGGAGACTGGCGCAGTTTACCCGAGGTGGAAGCTGCGTCGCCCAATTATCGTCGCCGTTTGCAGCGACTACCCAACGATCCCAAGCTCAGCTATCTGTGGGGAATGAGCAAAATCAGCGCCCCGGACGGTTGGGAAAAAAACACGGGTTCTTCCGGGGTGGTGCTGGCGGTGATGGATACCGGCGTCGATTATCATCATGAAGACCTGGCCGCCAACATGTGGATTAATTCCGGGGAGATTGCCGCCAACGGAATCGATGACGACGGCAATGGTTTTATTGACGATATTCATGGCTATGATTTTGCCGCTGATAACGATGGCAACCCGGACAGCGATCCCATGGATATCGACTCTCACGGTACCCATGTGGCCGGGACCATGGCCGCGACCGGTGACAATGGCATCGGGGTTTGCGGCATCAACTGGAATGTCAAGGTCATGGCATTGAAATGTTTCCGGCCCGACATGTACATATACGATTCCGATTCCATTGAAGCCCTCGAGTACGCGATGCTCATGAAACAGGACTTTGGGGTCAACCTGGTGGCCATCAACGCCTCTTTCGGCGGCAGCGGTTCCAACCAGTTGGTGAAAGACGCTATTGCCGAAGCCGGTGACCTGGGCATTGCCCTGGTTTGCGCCGCCGGCAATAACGGTACGGATAATGATGCCAGCCCTTTCTATCCGGCGGGCTATGATCTGCCCAATGTTATTGCCGTAGCCGCCACCGATGCGGGCGACCAGCTTGCCAGTTTTTCGAATTACGGAGTAAATTCGGTGGATATCGCCGCTCCCGGCGAGGGCATCCTGTCAACGGTTCCCGCCGGACTGGGGCTCGAGGCGTCACTGACTTCAGGAGCAGATTATTACACGGTGATCCCCCTGGAATTTTCAGGCTACACTCCCCCCGGTGGTCTGACCCGACTGTTGGTTGATTGCGGCAAAGGCCTGGACGGCAGTTATTTTCCGGCTGTAGTCAGCGGCAACATTGCCCTGATCGAGCGGGGTGATAACACCTTTAAGGAGAAAACCATCAATGCCCAGAACGCCGGCGCCGTTGCCGCGGTGATTTTCAACAACGAGTCCGGAAATTTTTCCGGCACCCTGGGTGAGGCCGGATATTGGATTCCGGTCATCGCCCTGGCGCAGGAAGACGGTCTGCTGGAAAAATCCCAAGGTATTCATTCGGTGACCGTCATTGTTACACTTTCAAATTATGATTTTATGGATGGCACGTCCATGGCCTCGCCTCATGTGTGCGGCGCCATGGGCCTGCTGGCCGCGCAATATCCAGCTGATACCCTGACCAAGCTTATCGCGCGGATTTATGCCGGTGCCGACCATTTGGATGCCCTGAGCGGAAAAGTAAAAACCAGCGCCCGTTTGAATCTGGACCGATCACTGTCACAGAATTTGCTGCTGACCCTGGCGGTATTCCGCCAACAGGCCAACCTCTGGGTGATGAAAAAAGATTTCGCCCAGGTGTACTTCAGTGCCGACTATGACCCTGGTTCCGGAGTTATTGCCGCCACGTACGGTATATACCGCAGTCGTGCCGGCGCCGCCTTCCAGATGGTCAAGGAGGTCGCGGCCAGTGAACTTCAGAACCATGCATATACGTATTATGACAAATATCTTGAAAGTGGAACCATCTACAGCTACCAGATCAGGGCCTGCAATGCCCAGGGTGAAGTGATCGCGACTTCCAATGAACAAAGCATTTAAGGGGTCAGCATGAAAAAAAATGTTATCATCGTTGGTTTGATTATCTGTTTCTCGGTGCCGGCATTTGGCGGAGACAAGTTTTTTGTCAGCGCCGGGGCCGCGGCCGTGTATCCTGTCGACAGCAGCTACAGGGATTTTTACGGTACCATGCAATTCAGTCCGGAACTGAAAGCCGGATTTAATTTTTACAAAGGTTTCTATGTATGGCTGGGATACAGTTTTTTTGCCTCAAGTTACACCATCCCGGTTCTACTGGATGAAGCCAGCGGCAGCCAGCATTTCCTGGCGCTCGGGGTTGGTTGGGAAACCCGCCGCAGCCGCCGCCTGCAATTCGATTTTTTTGCCGCCCTGATCCTGGCCGCATTCAGGGAAAAAGCCATGGGCGAAACGGTTAGTGATTTTACTCCAGGCTTGCAGCTGGGAGCCGCTGCGCGTTATTTTATCGCCAGGAAAATCTTCTTGGGAGTGGCGCTTTCATTTTCCGGAGCCAACATGACATTGGCTGAAACCGCGAACAGTTTGGGTGGTTCGCGATTGCTGGGCGGCGTGCGCCTGGCAGCCAACCTGGGCCTGCGTTTTTAGAACCTTATTGACCTTTCAGGCCGTCGAGCAGGCTGAGGAATCGGCTGCCATCGAGAAATCCCGAGAAACGGCCTGTTTCATTTCCGCCGGCGTCGAGGAAAATGACCGTCGGCATCCCGATAATGGACAGTTCTTTTTGCAAGCGCTCATTGCCGGTGTTGGTTCGGGTCAAGTCGAGTTTGACCAGGATATAATTGTGCAGACGTTCCTGGACATCGGTCCGGCTGAATGTTTTTTCATCCAATTCCCGGCAGGCCGCGCACCATTCGGCCCAGGCGTCGATCATCAACATTTTGTTTTCAACCCGGGCTTTTTCTTTGGCCAATGACAGATCATCGAGCCAGGGCAGTGATTTTACGGCGGCCGCCGGCGTGGGTGCTGCGGTCGGGAAGAAACGTCCCGAAAGGCCTTGATAGAACAGGATGGCCCCGCATAAAAAGATCAAGACCACCAGTGTTTTGGCCAGGGTATGGATCATGGTGGGTTCCGGCTGCGGGCGAAACAGGCCGAGACCCACGGCCAGGGTGATCAGAAAAACGCCCCAAATCGTCAGTGTCAGCCAGGAACTGATGATATTGCTCAGGAAATAGATGCCGCCGGCGATCAGCAGCGCGGCGAAGAAGTATTTGACCGCGCTCATCCAGACGCCGCCGCGGGGCAGGGCCGAAATAACCCCGGAAAATGTGCCGGCAAGAAGGAAAATGACGCTCATGCCCAGGGAAAAAGTCATGGTCAGCCAAAAGCCCAGGAAAACATTTCCCGACTGGCTGATCCAGGAGAGCAGGGCAATGAGCACCGGGCCGACGCAGGGAGCGGCGATGATGGCTGACACGCCGCCGACCAGCAGCGAACCCAGGATATCGTTTTTATGACCGGCCGACGCCTTGGACGAAATCCAGGCCGGCACCGGGATGGAAAACAGGCCGGCCAAGCTCAGGCCCATGACGATGAAGATGGCGGCGATGACGATGACCACGTAGGGATTCTGTAAGGAAATGCCGATCAGCGATCCGGTCTTGGCGGCGATCACTCCCAGCAGCGAATAGACCAGAGAGAGGCCGAGAACGAAAAACAGCGAGAGGGTGAATCCCTTCAGCTTGCGCCCGCCGCTGCGGCCGCCCACGTAACCCATGATGATGGGAATCACCGGGTAAACGCAGGGGGTCAGGCTGGCCAGGAAACCAGCGGCAAAGACCAGTATGAAAAGCAGGACGGAGGTATGTTCCAATTGGCCGCGGATCAACTTTTCCAGCCGCGAAGACAGTGGCGTCGCCGCCGGCCGCAACCAAGGGGCCGAATCGGCAATGAAATCCGTGTCCGACAGTGACTTCAACCGGACTCTGGTCGGGCGGGTAGCAGAGTTCCTGCGGGAATTCCTGGCAGATCTGGTAAGAAACGTTGAATTTAAGGGTCAATGGGGCAGGGAAGGGCGCCAGGGGTTTCATATGGACGCGGACGTTGAATTTTCCCGAAAAAACTTTTTCTTCGCCATAGGCGGACCCTTCCGGGAATACGACTCTCTCGATGGTCAGCCAGGCGTTTTTTTCAAGCTCGATGGCGAAAAAATTATTCTTCAGGTCGGTGATATGGTAGCCGGAGGCGACCTGGAAGGCCAAGTCGATAAAACCTTGTTCGGCATCGACGCGGGGGGTAATCAGCGGTCTGACCTCCGTTCCGCCCGGAAACTGCGCCCGCAGAAAAATTGCGGCGAAAAACAACACCAATAAATGAACGGATATTTTATTCTTCATGGGGATTCATGGTAGCAAAAAACTATGTGCCGGTCAACCGCAGCACGAATCATCCGGCGCGCTTCACGGCGGATCTGATTCGTCTGTCCGCAGTGAAACGGCAAGACACTGCGGCGGGTTCCGCGCAGCCGGGCGCGACCGATTAACTGACCGGCCGCGGTGCGCACATCCACGCGCAGAACCGAATCGGTTTGGATATTTTTCAAGGTATAGAAAGTCCACAGTCGGAATCCGTCTTTACGGCCGCCACTAAGCCTGATCAAAGGCGAGGTGTAAACCAGCTGTCCGTCCAGGTACCAGTGGTGGCTGACCCGGTCCTGCAAGCCGAGCGGAGCTCCGATGGCGCTCAGGGCGAAAATTTTGATCGGACCGCGATCAGGGAGTTCTCTCAATGGTTTACCGAGTTGGTTGTTCTCAGCGTCCCAGCCCAGGTTGAAGCTGCTTTGCAGCAGTCGCAGCGGCGCCGGCGGGATTAACGGCCGGCCGAGCTCGCTGATTCCGGCCAACAGCAGTGCCGCGGCCAGTATGCTGCGCAGCCGGTCGCGATGTGTCACTTCGCGCTGGGCTAAGATGAAGGTAGCGAATCCGACCAGGGCCAACAGGGCGCTCAAGCGCAGGGCGAAGAAATTTCGGAAATTCCAAACCACGGGCAGCATGACATTAATGCAGGCGAAAATATTGAAGGCGAAAAACACCGCCGGCAGCCACTTCTTTACGGTCAGGTAACGGTCATAGATGATGTCCATGGTGGCCAGCAGTGCCGAAAAGGCCAGCAGCAGCACGAAACCCATGTTGGCCGCACCCCAGGTGGCGCTCAAATAATAAATGGGTAAAATGAAGAAAAGCAGCTGTTGGTAGAAATTGCGTTGGAAATAATTGATCAGCAGGCGGATGCGGCGTTTCCATTGTTCCGGAATGCTCCGCAGTTTCATCAACAAAGGCAGAGACAAACTGCTTAGCCAGATAAAGGCGATGTGAAAAACGGCCAGGCGCAGGTATGTGAAATTTTTTGTGCCCAGCCACATGACACCGATCCCCAGCAGCAGGGAATAGGAACTGTGGAACCACCAGAGTTTGTCCTGGTGGCGGGCGAGGAATCTGCCGATAAATCGTTTAATCGCGGCTGCTGGCATCTGATAGCATTGTAAATGAGATGGAAAAGTTTGGCAAGGGTGGCGGAAGATGGTTGAGGCGAAAAAAATGCTTTTATAAAAACTCACCCCTAACCCCCCTCTTTTCGCAAGAGAGGGGGTTGGGGGGGAGTTTTTTTTAACATTTGGAAAGTGCTTGCCAGCAATATTGAATATCAAACATCAAACCCCTTTCATTCTTGCCCAATCCGATTTTTTATGGTAATATATCTTGCCAATGCACCTGTAGCTCAATGGATAGAGCTTTTGACTACGGATCAAAAGGTTGGGGGTTCGACTCCCTCCAGGTGCGTTTTTTCTTTCCGGCCCAGCAGAGCTGCGAAGTCCCTGCAAGGGGGATAGAAGCCTTAGATAACAAATTCAAAATTTGTTCTAAAAAGCTGACAAATTTTAGAATTTGCTATAAGGCTCTAACCAAAGCCATGAAAAAAGACCCGATTTTCTTTATGAAAAAAGCGCTGCAGCTGGCCGTCAGGGCCGAGAAATGCGGCGAAGTGCCGGTGGGCGCAGTGCTGGTCAGGGAAGGGCGGGTCATCGGCCGCGGCTACAACGCTCCGATCGCAAAGAACGATCCCAGCGCCCATGCCGAGATCATGGCCCTGCGTCGGGCGGGGAAAAAAGTCGCCGCCTACCGCCTGAACGGCTGCGAGCTGTATGTCACGCTTGAACCGTGTTTGATGTGCTACAGCGCCATGGTCCATGCCCGGATCGCCAGGCTGCACTATGGCGCGGCCGATGCCAAGAACGGCATCTTTTCCAGCGGCGTATTTGACAACGTGAAGCATATATTCAATCACCGCATCGCGGTCGAGGGCGGCTTGCTCGCGCAGCCCGCTTCGGCCATGTTGAGCGATTTTTTCAAAGCGCGGAGGGGTGCCGGAGCGGTTGAACGGGACGGTCTCGAAAATCGTTGTGGGGGGTAACCCCCACCCAGGGTTCGAATCCCTGCCCCTCCGAATTTTTTTTGTGGGTATTCGTACTATGATTTCCCAAATGTCAGCAAGTCTGGGAAATCATTCAGTGCGAATATACTACTACTAGATGCTTTCCGCATTTTAAAAACGCGGAAAGCATAGTGGCAGTATTCGACTAATTCGGGTGAGTAACCCGAATTAGTACGCTCGAACGAAGTGAGAGCGCCGCTTGCGGCGAGCGGCCTCAGCGGGCCGCTCGTACATCCCACCCCCTCCGCCGTATTTATTTATTGGCGAGCGTGAATCATTGCCGGCAAAGGCAATCTTAGCAATTTAAAAATAAAAGCCAAACAAACGGAAAAACAAATTTCAAGCTTGTGTTATTTTTGCAACAATGAGTCCTGGATTTTTTGAGCGGTTTTTGTCAACGATAGTCCACCCAAAGCGGTGCAGCGAAGCTCGCGGGGCAAGCTTCTGCCGACCTGGTCAAATGCCTGCAGAACCTCGTCCAAAGGGATCAGATGCTGGTAACCGGCGACTGCCATATTGGCGCATGCCAGGGCATTGGCCGCGGCCATGACGTTTTTGCCCAGGCATGGCGCCTCGACACGGTTGGCGATCGGGTCGCAGGTCATGCCAAACGAGTTTTGCAAAGCCAGCGATGCCGCTGCCAGCGCCTGCTGCAAATTTCCTCCGGCCAGGTGAACCAGGCCCGCCGCGGCCATTCCCGAAGCCGAACCGCATTCGGCCTGGCAGCCTGCGTCCTCAGCGGCAAAGGTCGATTGATCGGCGATGAACACACCGATCAATCCCGCGGCCAGCATGGCCTTGATGATTTCTCCTTCCGTCGCTGCCAATAAGCGGCCGGCTCCAATAATTGTGCCCGGCAAAGTACCGCAGGCTCCGGCTGTTGGCGCCGCCACAATCACTCCCAGCGAACTCTTCATTTCCATTACCGCTGACACGTAGAGAATGATTCGGTTCAAAACCGGATCATCTAGTAATTTCCCTTGGATCATTTTTTCTTTAAACAACAAAGATTGGGCCGGCAGTATCCTGTCCGCATACTCGGTTCCCCGCAAACCGTTATCTATGGAATCAGCCATGATGCGTACAATCACCGCCATTTTTTCAAAAACTTCCGCAGCCGAAATGTTTCCGCGCGCCATTTCATAAGCCACGGCCAATTCCCAAAGCTGCAGGTTTTTATCCTTATTGAAACGGATCATTTCCCCACAGTTGCGAAAAGGGACTTGGATGTCCCGGCGTGATATTACCGGCAAAACCGGTTTTAAGACAACAACACGAGCTACCGAAGCATGACTTTTAATTTTGTTCATGGCCATAGTATCGATGGGTTTTGTGGTTGAGATATGAATGAAGGGCTGGCGGCAGTTTTTCAGCGATATCTCTTCCGCTTCCAGCCAGGCGGCAAATTCACCAACCAAATGTTCTTCAGCGGCCGGCACGAAGACCAGTGTTTCCCAAAAATCGCCCTGCATGCTGACTACGGCTCCGTCAATTTCGACAATCTCGATCATGCCGCCGCCAAGAGACAAGGCTGTCACCTGATGGGTGCATTTGTTGTTCTTGAGGGTGATCCTATAGGTATTGGGGTGTTCGGCCCCATAGCCAACATGGTTGACCCGGATTTTAATCCCGGCTTTCTTTATCTCCTCCTTGTACTTCAATATCCTTTCATCGTCAGTATCATAATCCAGAAATCCACTGTATAATCCCATGTCCGTACCTTGACTTTCATGGGTTGTCACCAGCGAACCTTTGGGGTCATACTCGATGAGCACTTCATGGATAACATCATTTAGCAGGTTTCTCAGCATGCGGCCAATGCGCAATGAACCGGCACAATGGGAGCTTGATGGACCGCGCATGACCGGTCCGATGACATCATTAAAAATGCTCAGATACTTTTTTTTCATGTTTGCAGTATGCCATACCACCAAGCAGTAACCAACTGGCGACACAATTTGTGCTAAGCACAGGAATTACAGATTTATCTCAAAGCCGCAGCTTTTTTTCCTGGCTTTGTTGTAGATAAAATCAGCAATAACGATATCAAAGAGGGCCATGCCAACTGATTTGAAAAAAGTCACGTTGTATTCATTGACCACATCGACGATCTTTCCACTAATGACCAGGTTAAATGGCATAATCTGTTTTTCCGCAATCCAGCCCTTTTCGAGCGGCGTGACAACGTCACCCGTTTCCTGCAGTGCATGTTCTGTGTCGAGCAATAGATATTTGAGGTTTCTGAACAGGGCTTCCGGATATTCCCGCATCTCCGGCTTATAGGAACCGATTCCAACGAAATGCCTGTTTTGAAACAAAGCGCGGTCGTTCGGGAAAAGGGGCTGTTCGGTATTGGTTGCGGTAATGACAACTTCGGATTGCCGGAGAACGGCCAATGCCGATTCTGCGCTTATGATTGTGACGCCGGGCAGTTCAGCGGTCAATTTTTCGCCAAGAATATGGAGTGCTTTTTCATTATGATCGTATAGATAAACATCGGTGAATTGGCGCACGCTGCAGGCGAACATGGTTTGGTTGTAACCCTGCACGCCGGCCCCGATAACGCCGAGGCGGGAGACAGCGGTTGCGGCCAAATATTTGATGCTCAGGGCGCCGACGGCCGCCGTGCGCAAAGCGGTGATTTTTGCCCCGTTCAGTAATGCCAGAGGCTCTCCCGTTTCGCCATCGTCCAAAACGACAATGCCAAATAATGGCGGCAATTTCTTTTGTAGATTTTCAGGTACAATTGAAACAAGTTTGGCACCGAAGCAAGAGTCGGTAAAACAGGGCATGGAGAGCAATGTTTTGCCTTTGTATTCTACCTGGGTTCTAACTGGCATCTGAAAATCACCGGAAGCTTGGATACGAAAAGCCGCCTCTACCACAGTGATTAATTCACTGCGGTCGGCCAGCCGAGCTATTTCTTCACTACTTAAAAATAACATGCTCTGCTTGCTGGGAAACCAGTGGAAAAATCAAGTTGGTCATGAAGGTATTTTAATGGAATTTCAAAGTATAAGTCAAACAAAAAAAACTGATTCGCATGGAGATCACTTCGTTGTTCTGGGTCCCGGAGGCATATGCAGGTTCAGGAAATTGGTGAGTGTTTCGTAAAGGTGGAGCGTTGTTCCCTTTCCTTCATCGATACCGTGTGAACGGTTGGGGTAGGCCATCATGGTGAACAGTTTATTGTTGGCAATGAGCTCGTTGACCAGTTGTTCGAAGTTCTGGTAGTGAACGTTGTCATCACCGGTGCCGTGGACGATGAGCAGGTTACCCGTGAGATCCTTGGCGAAGTTGATGGGTGAACCCTCCCTGTAGCCTTCCTCGTTGTCCTTGGGCAGCCCCATGAATCGTTCCTGGTAGATCGTGTCATAGAGACGCTGATCGCTGACAAAGGCCACGGCCATGCCGGTTTTGTAGAGATCGGGATACTTGAACATGGCATTGAGGGTCATCTGGCCGCCGCCGCTCCAACCCCAGATTCCGACACGCGAGGCATCCAGATATGGCTTTTGAACCATGAGCGCCTTAACTGCTGCAGCATGGTCGGCCGGGGCAATGATGCCCACTTTGCGGTAGATGCACTTCCGCCATTCACGGCCGCGCGGAGCCGGCGTGCCGCGCGGGTCGATGCTCATGACTATGTAACCCTTCTGGGCCAGCATAAGATGCCAGAGATAGGTTTTTTTTCCCCAGCGGTCGAGGACGGTCTGGCCGGCCGGTTCGCCATATATATGGATAAGAAGAGGATAGGTCTTTGCGGGATCGAAATCCGGAGGCATGATACTCCAGCCGTCGAGAAGGATGCCGTTGCCGATGTCCACGCGGAAAAATTCCGTTGGCTTGCGTTCGAGGGCGCGGATCGTCTCAATGAGCTCTTGGTTGGACGCAAGTATCCTGACGGAAGTATGTTGGGGAAGTCGCACCAGATCGGTAACCGCAGGCGAATCGAATGTCGAATAGCTATGAATAGCCCATGCACAGTTGGGAGATACCTGGTACGAGTGGCTACCGGGCTGGTTATAAGGTGTTAGTCTTTCGGCTTTTCCTTGGCCGTCCAGCCTGGTTCGGAAAAGATAGCGCTGGGTGGGGTTGTCGGGAGAAGCCATGTAATACAACCAGCCGCCTTGGACATCGATTATTTCCACGCTGATTACGTCGAAAGCGCCGGGCGTCACCAGCCGGGCGCGACCATCGGCTCGGGAGACGATGTAGACATGCCGCCATCCATCCCGCTCGCTCAGCCAGGTGAAATCGCTGCCGTTTTTCAGCCAGCGGAAATCATTTACAACATCAACCCAGGCTTCATCGCGGTCAACAAAGACCGGCCGGACATTTCCCGTCAAAACATTGCCGCACAGGACCTGATTGGTGTTCTGCAGACGGTTGAGGTGCTCGATGACGAGCTCTTGGGAGTCCTCAGTCCAGAACATGCGGGCAATGTAGTTGTTACGTGCATCACCCGCAACCCTAAGCCAGACCACGGGGCTGCCCAAGGCGTCGACAATGCCGACCCGGCAGGCCGAATTCATCTCGCCGACTTTGGGGTATTTGATGGATATGACGCCGGGATAGCGGGAGTCCGTATTGTTGATCAGGAAGTAATCCTTGATCCCCGAACTGTCAAATTGCCAGAAGGAGATGAACTTCCCGTCCGGACTCCATCTGAACCCGTCCCGGATGTCCAGTTCTTCTTCATATACCCAGTCGCCGGTGCCGTTGATCATGGTCGCGGAACCGTCAAAGGTCAGTCGCACGATTTTTCCGCTGGCGATGTCCTCGCTATAGAGGTCATTTTTTTG
The DNA here is from genome assembly GCA_963770755.1 of Candidatus Aminicenantota bacterium. Taxonomy (GTDB): domain Bacteria; phylum Acidobacteriota; class Aminicenantia; order UBA2199; family UBA2199; genus UBA2199. The sequence goes on from CAVYQZ010000006.1 coordinate 752,585, forward strand.
GACATAAGCCGCTTGCTGTCCCGAAGGGGATATTTTGGCAAACTGCAGAGTCGATAATTCGAAATCCGCCCCAAGCTTCTTGAACTTTCCGGAAACCAGGTCCAGGATCCAGAAATCACCCTTGGTGTTCCGCCTCCACACTCGCTTGCTGTTAGTGAAGACAATCAGAAGCTTCCCATCCGTTGACCAATTATAGTCCTCGATGGTCAGGGGGGTTGCGGCGTCCTTAGGAATAAGCTTATGAGCGGGAACAAGAATTTTTCTTTTGCCAGTGACTGCGCTGTAAAGGATGATGTCTTTCGCACCCTTAACACTCCCCGAACTTTCCAATGTCGTGTAGGATGAACCGTCCTTCATCCAGCGGGCAGGACCGAAATGTTCCGGAGTAAATTCCTGACTCTCGAAAATCCTTTCCAGGCTCAAATGCGGGTCCGGAGCTTTCTTTTTGCTCGGTATGGAGGTATTCGCAAAACATGAAACGGCTGCAAAGGCCAGGATGAGTACATTGAGTCTTGTTTTCATCGTTTGTCTCTTTGAAATGGACCAGTAAAGGTGCAATTGATATTTCTCATGATCCAATCATATCACAATTTCCTTCTGCACATCTTCAGGCGAACGCTTGATTTTAAAAAATGTGAAAGGGTACAATGTAATCTCTCACGGTACTTGACTTCTTTGCTTAAGCCGCCGGCGGACGTCCTGATAAAGTTTTCCCAATTCGAATAATGTTTTTATTTTGCATTATGAGGTTTTTTAACGACCGGTGTTCCTGCCTTCTCCTGGAATTGGGGAGAGCGCTATTCCATATGGTTTAATATATCCCGCAAGGGGATATACAAACCATATCCGCTCAGGAGGACCTGATCGGATGGTTTGAAATATCCCGCAAGGGGATATACAAACCATATCCGCTTATGAGGACATAACCGGATGGTTTGAAATATCCCGCAAGGGGATATACAAACCATATCCGCTCAGGAGGTACCTGAGGACATAACCGGATGGTTTGAAATATCCCGCAAGGGGATATACAAACCATATCCGCTCAGGAGGACCTGATCGGATGGTTTGAAATATCCCGCAAGGGGATTATCCTTTTATCCTGATGGGATTCAATCCCATATATTCCCAACGATCTGCGAACGTCCCGCTCAATCCTCTATGGCAATGACCTTGTTGTCCTTTAATTTCACCGTCACGAAATCCCAGGTGCCCTTCATGTACACCAGTTCGTCCGCTTGTGGATCGTGGTTGACCGCGGAGTCGCCCCGGAAGGGGGGCTTGTAGGAATAGGGGGGATAGCCGACGGCAATGAACAAGGCGCGCCGGGACATGCCGGCGATTATTTTCCCTTCCTTTATCCCCTTGAGATCCGTGGCTGAAAATCCCTTCAGCGAGGGAGCGGCCGGGCCCAGCAGATGCTCCAGGATCACGGCGCAGGACGGCGTCGCTTTTTTCAGGTCAAGCTTGATTGTCATGCCCTTTGCTTCGGCGGCCAGGGATATCTCGTTGGGCTTGAACTGGGTCACAGTGACCTTGGTCCCCACGTCCAGATAATCCGTGGCCCCGATGAAGTTTGCCCAGCGGGCATCGTCGTCATCGAAGCGCAGGTTGTGCTGCAGGGCGAACGTCTTGCCCTCGTACTTTTCCCTCACCGAGCTGCAGTCCTCGGTCAAGGCCGGCATGGCCAAGGCGGCACACAGCAGCAACATCACAAGCCATGGCGCCATTTTACGTAAACGGTTCAATCGCATGGTGACTCCTCCTTAAAGATGTGATTATCTATTTGTTCCATTAGGCTTATTTTGAGGAGAATTATCTGAAAAGTCAACGGTCTTTATTATTCCTTAAAGTCATAATTCCCCTTGTCAACATCGCTCCGGCCGCGAAGCCGTTGACGACAAAGATCAGGTATTTCCCCAATGTAATGCCACTGCTTTCATAAAAGGTGACAGTAACGGCTAAAAAAACAATGCTCAATGCGAAAAATCTGAATGCACTTCTGTTCATTTCGTTTGCCTCCTGGAATTTTCCAATGCTGTATTACCACCTGCAATATCAACTTGTCAATCATCCTCATCCAGACGCTTCAGGACGGACTCCCCGTCCATGAGCCGCTCCAGGAAGGCCTCGACGTCGATCTGTTTTCCGTCCAGCACTTCCTCGACAAAAAAATCCTCAATGTTCTCGCTGTTGAAGTTGTAATCTTCGGAATCGCCTTCATTGTCGATCCAGACGGCGTCCTTGGCCTTGATGCGCAGGTCGTGGCCCGAATTGATGACCCAGCGGGTCCCCACCTTCCCGGCTGCGAGGACGCCCTCGTCGCTTTCTCCGTAGACCAGGAATTCGAAAGTACCGTCCTGGATAAAGATTTCGCACTCGCCCCCCTCTAGCGTCTGCGCGCGGGTTGTCCCGGTGACGAACAGTCCCGGCGTTGAATCATAGAGGGCGATGCGCCCCTTCACGTCGAGGTCGCCGTCGATGACGATGAGTTCGGGTTCATCGTCATTGATCTCGGCGATCGCTTCGAGGAAATCCCCCTCAAGGTCCAGGCTGCCCGTGATAAAAAGGATGCTCTCGTACTCCTGCTCGAATCTGTCGGACAACGCTCCGTCAAGCCTTTCGTCTGCTTGCTCGAAGTCGATGATCTCGGCTTGGCTGGCGATCTTCACTTTCCTGTGTTCGATGGGCGCGTTGGCCAAGCCCATTTCCGCGCCTGTCGCGGCTATGGCATCCAGGAAAAAACAGGAAAGCAGGCTAAAAACACAGCAACGTGTTTTCAGCTTGGACATGTTTTGGATGGGAAAATTGATCTGTTTCATGCCTTTATTTTAAAGAAGATTATTCCAAAAGCAAAATGGATTTTCCTCATGTGTGTTCTGTGGGGGGAAATAATTCATTATCTTACAATTTTTTAAAATTACTTAATATATAGAAGAAGCCCACGAATACGATTACGCCCAGGATCAGGAAAACGGCCAGGTCGCGGAACAGGAAGGTCGGATCCTTTTTCAGCCACATGATGATTCCCATGGCGTTGACCGCAACTACCATGGTGCAGAAGAAGCCGTAGAACATGAACTGGATGGGGAAAGACGAGGCCGGCCGGACCCAGAGCAGGTAGACGCTGAGCAAGCCCAGCGGGATGGTGAAGCCCAGGTCGAAGACGCGCACCAGCCAGAAGGCGGCCGGGGCGATGTCGTAGCCGCGGGTCGTGCCCGTGGCCATCACTTCGAAGACTTCCTTCATCCACATGGCGGCAAAAATCAGCAGGAAGAATACCAGCAGCGTTGAATAGAGGGCGAGCCCCTTTTTTTTAAAGCTGGCAACGCGATCTTTGGGAAAGACCGAGAGCGAATAGACCATGACCATCAGGGCCGCGACCAGGATGAAAAGAAAATGGAAGAAATATTTCTCACTGTTGCCGGCATAGACGGGGGAGCTCCACTCCCAGCCGATAGTGTAGCTCAGGACGAAGTAAATGAGATAGAGCGGTGTCAGCAGCAGTAAATACTTGGCCACTGCTTTGCGCAGCCACAGGGCAATGCCACCAATGATCGAGATCAGGCTCAGCAGGAAGAGGTTCACCATATCCTGGCCGATGATCTGGTTGTCGATAACGGGCGCGGACTTGTAATGGATGTTGCCCAGGAAGAGCGGGCCCTGGATGGCCAAATAGATCAGCAAAATGCCCGTGATCACGGCCAGAAGTCCTATCAGCATGCGCTCAAATTTACTGCCGATCTCGTTGTCGTGGGTCATGTGCACCTCCTGGTTTTCCATTACGATTGATTTTGTTTGACGCCATTTTAAGACAGTAGCGAACGGATTGCAACCGGAACAGTTGCCTTCATCACCCGATTGGAGTACAATGTCCGCATGCTTTCGCGCCCGAATCTTCTGCCGCGCCATAAAATACGCAGAGTGATATTTCTCCTAACGGTCGTCGGTGTGGGCGCCATGTTCTTCTGGCATTCCCCCTCCCGTCCCGAAGTGGTCGCCGAGGCACCTGTTTATAAGGACCTGAAACTGGCCGAAGCCGTTGAAATGAAGGTACGCATTGGTTCCGGGGACTTTTTTGCCGGGGTGCTCGAAGGGGCCGGGGTCATGGCCCAGGAAGCGGCCCGGCTCATTGCCGACCTGCGGCCGACTTACGACCTGGCCAGCATCCGCAGCGGCCGGATGCTGACCCTGTTTTTCGAAGACGGGAAACTGCGCAATTTCATCTACTCGATCGACCGCAACACCTACCTGGAAGCTGAGCGTGACGTCCAGGGAAAGTTCAGCGGACGGGTCATGGCTGTTCCCTACCAGGTCCGGCGCCAGGTGGCTCGCATTACGATCGAGAATTCCCTTTACGAATCGACCGAAGCCAGCGGTGAGAAACTGGAATTATTCGAGCCGCTCTCACGGATCTTTGAATACGATGTCGATTTCAACCGCGACATCCAGCCCGGCGACACGATTTCGGCCGTCGTGGACAAGAAGTACCTGAACGGCAAGCTGGCCGGCTACGGCGACATCCTGGCCGCTGAAATGGTCAACAACGGCAGGACGATCCGCATCGTGCGCTACCCGTCGCCGTCGGGTTCCATCGGCTATTACTTGCCCGATGGCCGCTCCACCAAGCGCCAGTTCCTGCGCTGCCCGCTGCCGTTCATCCGGGTCACCTCGCGCTTCGGCATGCGCCGGCACCCGGTCCTCGGCTTTTCGGCGCGGCACAATGGCACCGATTTCGCTGCCCCTGCGGGTACCCCGGTGCGGGCCACGGCTTCCGGTGTGGTGTCCGCTCGCGGCCGCGACCATAGCCGCGGCAACTTCGTCACTATCCGCCATGCCAACGGCTTCGCCAGCCATTACTATCACCTGCAGCGTTTTGCCGCCGGCTTGCATGGCGGCCAGCGCGTCGAGCAGGGACAGGTCATCGGCGCCGTGGGCAGCACCGGGTTATCCACCGGGCCGCACGTTCATTACGGCCTGGTGAAGAACGGCCGCTTCCTTAATCCCCTGCGCCTGCAGTCGCCCAGCGTGGCCCCGCTGCCCGAGCATGCCATGGAAGGTTTCCAAAAATACTGCGAGCAGATCTGCCAGCCTTTGTCTCAGCAACAAGAAATGGTTGCCACGAAGGGGTTGGGCCCGCCAGCCCGTTTGCTGCCGGCCCCACGTCCTGCCGTGGCCGAAAAAACGGGCCTCGCCGGCAAGGGCCGGGGTTGAGCGCATCCGGGCAAGCCGGATCGGCCGAAAAAATCTGAAAAATCATTGGCCCCGGACCAGGGGTTCGAGTCCATAGGAATAACTTCTTTCCAGCAAAGGATCCTTCCTGCTGGCAAGATAGGAGCGAATGAACTGTCCGCAGTTGCTGCCAATCGCATTTTCTTCGGCTTCGCCTATGGAAACGAGCACCTCGTACCCGGCCTGGCGCAATTCGCCGACCACGTCCTGGTCATGGCGGTCCTTGTCGAAAACCGGGCGCAGGCCGTTGGCCAAAGCGCTTACCGTGGGGTTGACCGGGGTGATCTTGATCAGGAAAAAAGCGGGGTCGAAACAGGCCGCCAACTTTTTCGCTTCCAGTGGGAAGCCCTGGGCCAGGGCGAAATTCAGGGTGATTTTGCGGTCGCCGGGGCGATAAAAACGGCACCCGTAGTCGGCCATCTCGGCAAAGCTCCAGGTTTGGGCCGGAATGAGCTGGCGACGTTTTTCTTCATCGCTGGTATGAAGGGAGAACTGGAACTGGAAGGTGCCGCGGCGGAAATCGTTTTTAAGTTCCAGCAAGCGCTGGAAAAAATTCTCGCATCCGGCCGGGGCGATGGTCGAAAGCGACAGGATCAATCCCGGGGCTTGCAGGCGTGAAGGCAGTGCGGCGATGGCGTCAAGGACAGCCTCATTCAAGGCCGGCTCGCCCATGCGGGCGAATTGGATCTTGAATTTTTCGCAGGGGATAGTGCCGCCGGGAAAACGCTTGTTGATCAGGTAATCAATCTGGAATTCAATTTCTTCCCGGCTTAAGCGACCATGATAGTCACCGCCGGCATCGCACAAACGGCAGCGATACGGACAGCCGAAGAGACAGGAGACGATCAGCACCCATTTTTTCCCCCGTGGCCAAGGCGGCTGCAGGGATTCAACGAATTCGATATATTGCCCGGTGCTGTTTTGAGCGATATAGACCCGGGCCAGATCATCCCGGCCAGTACCGGCAACCACTTTCATATTACTTTCCGGCATTGATTTCCATTGCGGCTCGCAGGCCGTCGGCGGCCGCTATAACGGCCTGCCTGAACCGGCCATTGGCGGTATCCCCGACTATGAAGAGTTTTTTTTGCGCCTGCAGACCGGCCCTGGCCATAGCCAGATCAGGTTCCAGAAAGTACAGGGCCGGCTCCCGACCGACGGCGGTCAGCAACATCTGGCAGAAAATTTCTTGATTCCCTGCTTCAAGAACGATTCCATCAGCTTCGATCCCGGTCCGGACATTCAGCAAAGGTGAATTTTCATGAATGGTGATATGGGGATGGCTCCGGCAGCGATCCAGCAGCAACGGCAGCGCACAGGGTCTGCCGGAACGGAACACGATATGGACCTGGTTTTTCCCGGCCAGGTTTAGTGCATAGTCGAACGCCGCATCGCCGCCACCGATGATGACAATGGTTTTTTGAGTGCATTTCAGCAGGGGAAGAACACTGCTGAAAATGCGTCCACACGGCGGCAACCGGTCCAGGGGAGGCCCGACCGGGAGGGGCCGGGTACCACAGGCCAGAATGATTTTGGCGGCCTTCATGGCCATTTTTTTGGCATGAATCATGAATTGACCGTCACGGTATTCCAGTTTTCTTACCTCGTCTTTGATTATTTTGATGCCGGCGACACTCAATTGCCGTTTCAACCTGGCGGCCAGGGTTTTCCCCGCTACGCCCCTGGCGATGCCGGGAAAATTCTCCACCCGGTTTGCCTCATGCAGTAAGCCGCCGATTCTGTTTTTTTCAAACAGCTGAAAGTCGATGCCGCTGCGCTTGAGCTGTATGGCGGCCATGATGCCGGCCGGACCGGCGCCGATGATGACAACCGGGATCAACATGAAGGCTCCGCGAATAAGGAAATCATATCGCCGGTTAAAAAAGGAACGGCGCAACCGTGGGCCAATGCGCGCAGGCTGGCGCAGTGCAGTTCCCGGTTCCAGGTGGCCGTTCCATCGACGGCAATAAAAACCGAAAAACCGCGCATGAAGGCCGAGCGGGCCGTACTCTCACAGCACAGGTGCGTCGCAACGCCCGTAATGACCAGTTGCTGGACGTGGTTCTGCCGCAATCGTGCTTCCAGATCGGTTTTAAAAAAAGCGTCATACTGGGTTTTTGCCACCACCGGTTGGTCATGAAAATTAAGGGTGTCTTCAATATGGCCAAGGGGATGGTCACGGCTCAGGAGTTCACCCCACCAAGCGGCCATTTGGCCGCCATCCTGCTTATTGTTGCCGTGACGGGTGAAAAAAACAGGGCGTCCGGCCTTTTCGAAGGCGTTGATGAGGGCGTTTATCTTAACGATGATGGCCGTTGCGGCCGGCATAAATGCGTGGCTGTCGGAACATAAAAAGTAACGCTGCATGTCAATGATCAGCAAAGCGGATTTGGCCGGGGAAAAAGCGGCGGCATGACGGTTAACCGGCAATTTCCGGGCTATTGACGCTGCCGTGGCGCTGATGGTGTCCATGGTGAAATATTTTTCCTTGCGCATGCAGAGCTTCCTTCAATTCAGTCGGGGAGTACAAAATTAATGGAAGATGCGCTCATCAATGTTTTCATAGATAGTTAATCTGTCCTCCCGGATCAATTTTTGAGGATTTGCTATTATAACATAAATGAATAGGCTGCCGTGCGGGGAAAGGGAGAAAGGGCGGCCCCCCCCCATTTCTGGCGTGGGGGGCCACCGCACTATCTTTTGGGGAAGGAGGGCTTAACGGATAGCCGCTGCTTATTTGAGCAGGTCTTCGATCTCGAGCTGCAGGATTTCGCGGGCCACGTTCTTGAATTGCTTGACGATGGAGGCCTTGTCACGGATGGCAGCCGCCTGCTGCCGGGAAATTTTCGTTTTACTGGCCAGGGTCAATCGGCCCTGGAGGCCGCCTTTATCTTCGACAATTTGATAGATTCGCAGTAAAATTTTTCCCATTGCTTCTCCTAGGCGCTATTTTGGATGGAATGTGATTCCCCGAGAGCTTGGATGGCCTTGGGCAGAACAATATTCAGCAGTAGTCCCAAACGCTCTTTGGTTCCCTTGAGCAGAAATCCCCATTGCAGTTCATTTTTTATGGCAATAAGTAAAAGTTGATTGTTGTCCAGGTCCAGCAGGTAATAGGCTCCCAACCGGGGAAAACCGCTGATTTGCAGGGAATGGATCAAGGATTTGGTGATGGCGGCAAACCGGGAGCAAGCCAGTGGATAGGAATTCCAGCCGGCCAGTGAACGCCCGTCCTCGACAAGGAAAATGTCGGTTCGCAGAAGTGCCGTTGATAAAATGTCCCGAATTTCCGCTACCGCCAGATTGAGTTTCTTTAAATTCAAGATAATCTTTCTGTTTGGACGGATGAGATGCAGCATCTCAATGTTTCCAGAATCGGACTGCTTGGAGATTTTAGTTGGCAGAGCAGGAACGGGTTGGTTGAAGGCCGGGGACGGTGCCGGCAGAATGGATGCTGCAAGCTTGGCTTGAACACGGACGGCCAGAGTTTCAACGCTGATTTTTTCCCAGGCTGCCATTTTCTCCCAAGCGACGCGGCCTGTCAGTTCACCTGTGATCGCGTTGACCAGGCGGCCATTTTGCAGATACAAATTACCCTGATCGTTTCCGGCTTTGACCGTAACCTGGCCGCTCCATTTTTCACTGTTCATCAATTGCAAAAAAGCGGACAAGGAGATACCTTGGATAGCGCCTTGTTTTTTTCTATTCACGGCAGCCACGATCTCGGTGATGAACTTGTTAAAATCATTGTGGTTTTCAAAATAATGGATTTGGTTATATTCCCTGGCTTTTTCCTCGATTCGGGGCAGTATGAAACTGTTGAAAATGAAGAGGGGAATGGCCGGGAACCCTTCCAGGATGCGCAGGATGGTCAGTGTATCGCCGATTTCGCGGCCCACATCGATGACGACGGCGCAAATGGAAAGGGTCTCCAGCATGTGCCTGAGTTTTGACTTGCCGGCCGCAGTCATGATTTCGAAATGCTGGGTCCGGGCCAGCTTGTGCAATTCAGTGGCCACGCGCATTCCCGGCTTGCCTTTGACCTTGACAATCAAAATACGACTTGATGCCTGTTTTGCATTTAGCATGGGTTGACGCTCTTCATGTGCATGGTTCAATCGCAAACCAGAAAAATAGCGCAAAGTTCATCTTTTTCCAGGTGAACTCCGCCTCGGCCAGGCAAGTTCAATGGCTTCTGCTTGCAGCCAAGGTCGTGCCGGTCGATTCCCCTGGCAGCCGCCGTTGCGGTTATTGCAAAAATTCGTCGATGTTGATGCCGAGAATTTCGCTGGCAATGTTTTTAAACTTTTCAACGACCTCGGGTTTGTCCTTCATTTCCTCGGCATCTTTTTTGGGTAGACCCGTGGCTGATGCCAATTTTATCCGGCCGCTATTGCCCCCCTTATCCTCGACAATTTTGTAAATCTTAGCTAATTTTTCGCCCATTGTTTTGTCTCCTTTTTATCGATCAGTTGCTGGTGATGGCATCCTCGAATGCGGCGATGGCCTTGGGTAATGCAATGTTCAGCAGGAGTCCGAGCTGGGCCTTTTTGCTGTCAATGAGCATGCCCCATATAAAGTCGCCCATGGGGATCAGCACTACCATTTTTGCATCAACCAAGTCGAATAGGCAATACTTGCCAAGGACAGGAAATCCCGACTCCTTTAGAGCCAGGTTGGTCGAGGTGATGATCTGGCCAAAAAGGGCGCAGGCAGCCGGATTGGAATTGAAGCCCGCCACCGACTGCATGTCGACGACGCCGAAAATGTCGGCCGCCATCAATGCTCCACCCATACTCTCCTTCAATGTCTCGATGGATTTGTTAAGTTTTGAAACGTTCATGTCATCCTCCTTTTCAAAAATATTTATTTGATCTGCATTGTTCAGGGGTTCATATTCGATTACCGGTTCCACGCTGCGCTCATCTTTGCGGCGGAAACTTTCCATCAGCAGTTCTTCGATGGAAACTCTGATTGTTTCACCGTCCGGGGTGAAATTTTCATCCAGTTCGATGGTGACGTTTTCCCAGTCCAGAATTTCCAGCGCCGCCTCGAGTCCCGTATGATTTTCACTTTGAGCATTTTTCAATTCGCCGCTATAAATGCTTAACGTGCCTGATTTTTCCTTACTTTTCACCGCCAATGTGCAAGTCATTTTTTCCATCCAGATGAGCTGCAGGAATGAGGCCAGAGTGACGCCTTCGATGCGGCTTTTTTTCTTGCGGTTCAATTCATGCAGGATATGGTCGCGCAGCTCGTCAAAGCCGATCGGTTTTTCCAGGTAGTGCAGGATGCCCATTTTTTTGACCTGTTTTTCAATCTGCGGCGATCCGAATGCGGTCATGACGATGATGGGCACTTTGGGAAATTCGTTATGCACATGCGCGATCAGGGTGATGCCATCCATTTCGGGCATGCGCAGGTCGGTGATCAGCAGGGCAATGTCGTGGGTTTTAAAAACTTCAAGCGCTTCCAAACCGTTTTTCGCTGACAGCATTTTGAAGTGATGTTTTTTCTCATATGCTTTCAAGCCGTCGGCGATGCTTTTTATGAAAAGCTTTTCATCATCGACAATCAAGATGTTCCTGATTTCTGTTTTGGCTTGCTTCACGTTTTTCATTATGCAATTATGCTGCCAAATTGAAAATGGCAAACAGGAGCCTGCAGATTGGATTTGGCAGGGATAAAAATCGTGATTAGCAATTATTGATTGTCAAAAGTTGCCATCCTGTCAAAAAATGACAGGTCGGCGGCAATCAATTCTTGGGAACTTTCTTTTTCAACGTATTGAGAGAGATGCCCAGGGCTTTGGCGGTTTTACTGTAATTATTATTAAATTTCTTTAATGCAAAGGCAAGGTAACGGCTTTCGATTTCTGCCAGCGGCAGAATGGTTTCATCCGTTGAGATATTGAAGGGAAGCATGCGTTCGGGACCCGCAGCGGGGACCATATTTGTCAGCTGGAGACTCTCGCTGCCTTGGGTATGGATAATCGCCCTTTCGATGACATTGCGCAGTTCACGCACATTTCCCGGCCAGAGATAGTTAAACATCGTCTTGATATCCTGTTCGCTCACTTGCAATCTTCGCTGTGGGGCCATTTCCCGCAGAAAAGAAGCGGCCAACAGCGGAATGTCTTCTTTCCTATCCCTGAGCGGCGGCAGGTGGATGCGGATAACGTTCAGACGGTAATACAGGTCCTCGCGAAACTCACGATTTTTTATCTTGTCTTCCAGGGGAATATTGGTAGCAGCCATAATCCGCACCTGGACCGGGTGGGAGACGACTCCGCCGATGCGGCGGATTTGCATCTCGTCGAGCATGCCCAGCAACTTGGCTTGTAAATGAAAGCCCATTTCGCCGATTTCATCGAGCAGGATGGAACCGTTTTCGGCAATTTCCAGCAATCCTTTTTTTACGGTGTGGGCCCCTGAAAATGCACCTTTTTCATACCCGAACAGCTCGCTTTCAATGAGGTTCTCCGGCAGGGCGGCGCAATTGATAGCCATGAAAGGGCCGCGGCGCTGGCTTTGCTGGTGGATGAGCCTGGCCAGCAGGCTTTTGCCGGTACCGGTTTCACCGGTGAGCAAAACCGGCGCCTGGGTCCCGGCCGATGTGTGAACCAGCTCTGAGATCCGAGCCAGGCTACCGGCGGCGCCGATCAAAGCAGTACTGTTGGAGCTGCGGTCATTCTGGTAATGGATGCTCTCTTCGGCTTTTTCCAATTCATTGATGCGCAGGCATTTATCGACGGCCAGCTTCAGTTCCTTTAAATCAAATGGCTTGGTCAGGTAGGAAAAAGCCCCGTTTCCAATGGCTTGCAGGGCATTTTTAAAACTGGGATAAGCGGTGATGAAAATAATCTTGGCTGTTTCCGAAGAATTGATGATTTGCGGGCATAAAGCGCTGCCTTCGCCGTCAGGAAGTCTTTGGTCGAGCAGAATGACATCGACATGGTGGCGGGCGCAGATATCCAATCCCTCCTTGCCACTATGGGCGATCATGACTTCCATTGTATCACTGGCTAAAAATTCGCGTGTCATCTCGCAGAGCAGGCGGTCATCATCGATGATCAGAACAAAGTGTTTCGATTTTTCAGCATTCATTGGCGGATGCCTCGGGAAGGGTAATGCGCACTTCCGTTCCCAGACGGTGCTGGCTGGTGATTTCTATGATCCCGTTCATTTGCGTCAGTAATTTTTTGGCGATGGTCAATCCCAACCCGATGCCACGGGGTTTGGTGGTGAAAAAAGTCAGAAAGAGCTCCTTTTTTTTATTGTCGGCGATGCCGCAGCCGTTGTCCTTGATGATGATGTGAACCAGCGGAGCGGATGCTTCGATGCGGATATCCAGGCTCGGGTTTTTGCTTTCCGCCATGGCGGTCAGGGCGTTGCCCAGTATTTGCAGCAGCACTTGGTGCAAGGCCCGGGGATCGCTCTGGCAGTATAACTGCGGCTGCAGGCATGCCACGCTGACGGCGATATGCTTTTTTTCAATTTCAGGCCCGAGCAATTGCAGCAGATTATCCAGCAGCACCCGGATATCGGTGCTGCGCACGGTCAATTGCTCGTACATATTGATGGACTTGATCGATTTCAGTAATTCCTCCAGACGGTTGACTTCACCGTGCAGATTGTCCAGATATTCGCGCCGGGTCGCTTCGCTGTATTTGCTGAAGTTGTTGATCAGTACTTCCAGGGTCATTTTAATGGAATTGACCGGGTTGCCCAGTTCATGGGTCAGGTTGAAGAAGGTATAGTCGAGCATGTCGATCAGCTTGGTGTTTTCAGCTATTTTCTGGGCATAGGTTTTTTCCGTAATTTCGCTGGCTAAAATCCAATGCAAGCCGCTGGCTTGCGGGTAAATGGTGAAGCCGATGGTTTTGGCGGCCAACTCCAGCTTATGCTGGCTGGGTTTAACGGCTGAAAGCGCCTCCGGGTCGGACAGAAAAATTTTTTCAAGCTGGGAAAAATCGTTTGCCGCGCCGTTGGCGATGATGTTTTGCATGGCCCGATTTTGAAATACGATCCGCTTTTCCCTGGCCAAAAAAGCGATGATGCCCAGGTCGATGTTTTCCAGCAACGCCAGCCAGGATTGATGAATGGGATAATTCATTTGCTTTCAATAAAACAAACGCTTGGACTGCTGCAGCGACAATTCATTTTTTCAGACCTCGTTTTGGCAGGCGATGTTCGCCTGCCATTTTAGGGACGAAATAATTATAAGGAAAATCAACCTGAATTGCAAAAAAAAAACGTTCAGGGACGATTTCTAACAAAATATTGAATTTATGTCCGATATATTCTATGATAGGGCCGATGAAGGATACTATTTCCCGGTCAAGGTCAAAACTATTCACCCCTCCGATTTTCAACGATCCGGACCAAACCCTGGCAGCCAGACAGATATTTTCTATCGTTCGGGCTTTCATTATTTCCGCAACGTTTCTGCAGATCGTGCAGATCGCCATCGCTCCGGCAACTGGTTTGCGCATGGTGCTGTTGCTGTTGGCGACCATTGCCGTCAGCTTCATCTTGCTTGAAATTGCCCGGCGCGGCCATGTACGCTGGGCGGCGTTCCTGCTGGTGGCGAGTCTGTGGCTGCTCATCACTATTTTTTCATGGACCGCCAGCGGCCTGGGTGCCCGGGCGGCCTGGGGATATTTTATCGTTGTTTTTATCGCCGGCATGTTGCTGGGCCGGTGGGTCGGCCTGATCGGCGCCGTCCTCTGCAGTGCCGCGACCCTTTTCATTGCCCTGGCGTCGCCCGGCAGGTCATCGGATCCCGTCCGCTTCTGGTTGATCAATACCCTGTATCTGGCTGTCGTGTTCCTCCTGCAGAACCTGGCCACCCGGTCGATCCATGAGTCGCTGCAAACGGCCAAGCAGCAATTGCATGAAAAACAAATGGCGGAAACGGAAAAAGAACAAATCATTTCATTGCAGAAGGCGACGATCGAATCGACGGCCGACGGCATCCTGGTCATTGACCATGCCGGCAAGATCGCTGATTTCAATCACCGCTTCGTCCAGATGTGGCGCATCCCCGCCACCGTCATGGCGACGCGCGACGATGCCCAGGCGCTGAATTTTGTCCTGGAGCAGCTGCTGGTCCCACAGGCTTTCATGGCCAAAGTGCAGGCCCTGTACGACACTCCCGATCTGGAGAGTTTTGACGTGCTGCATTTCAAGGATGGCCGATGTTTCGAACGCTATTCCCGCCCGCAGCTCATTGCCTCTCGGCCGGTCGGCCGGGTGTGGAGTTTTCGGGATATCAGCATCCGCATGCGGGCGGAAAAGGCGCTGCTGGAAAGCGAAGAAAAGTACCGCCAGACCATGAATGTGGCGCCCATCGGGATATATATCATCCAGGATTTGCTCTTCAAATTCGTCAATCCGGAAATGGCCAGGCTGCATGGATATGAACCCGAGGAGATGATCGGTTTGAGCCCGGCGGAGGCCCTGGTTGTCCCCGAACACCGGGACATGGTCCGCCGCATCCTGCTCAGCCGGGAGGCCGGGGTTCGCGGCAAGCCATATGAAATCAAGGCCCTGCGCAAGGATGGATCGACTTTCAATGCTCTGGTCTGGGGGCAGGGTATTGTCTACGAAGGCAAGCCGGCGTCGGTCGGTACTCTGATGGACATCTCGGAGCGCAAAAACACTGAAGAGGCGCTGCAGAAGAGCGAACACCGCTATCGAACCCTGTTCGAATCGGCCAGTGACGCCATTTTCGTGATGAAAGAGGACCGCTTTTTTGACTGCAACTCCAAAACACTGGAAATGTTCAACTGCCGGCGCGAGCAGATCATCGGCGTTTCTCCCGATCGTTTTTCTCCCGCCCGACAGCCCGATGGCCGCGATTCGCATGAAAAAGCTCTTGAGAAAATCAGTGCCGCATATGGCGGCATCCCCCAGTTCTTCGAATGGCTGCACCGCAAGGCGGATGGAACTCCTTTCATGGCCGAGGTCAGCTTGAACAAGTTCTACCTGGGTGCGGACGTCCATCTGTTGGCCATCGTCCGTGATATTGCCGATCGCAAGGATCTGGAAGAACAGCTGCGCCAAGCGCAGAAAATGGAAGCGGTCGGCATTCTGGCCGGTGGGATCGCCCATGATTTCAACAACATACTGTCCTCCATTGTCGGCTATGCTTCGCTGATGCAGATGCTGCCCGCTCTGGACAAGAAATTGAAGGAATATCTGGAGCGCATCCTCGCTTCCACCGAACGGGCTGCCAGCCTTACCCACAGTCTGCTGTCCTTCAGCCGTAAACAGGCCATTGATTTACAGCCGGTCGATATCAATGACACGATATTCGGATTTCACCAAGTTCTGGCGCGCTTGATTGGCGAAGATATCGATTTCAAACTTAACCTGGCGGACGAAATCCTTGTGGTCGATGCCGATATCCGCCAGATCGAACAGGTGCTGATGAACCTGGCGACCAACTCCCGGGACGCCATGCCCTGTGGCGGCAAACTGATCATCTCCACCCGGTCTAAAGTTTTAGCTGAGGGGCAGGGAAACATCCCCAATGGCTCTTATGCCGTCATTTCGCTATCCGATACCGGAATCGGCATGGACAATGAAATCCAGAGTCATTTGTTCGAACCTTTCTACACCACCAAGGAAGTCGGCAAGGGAACCGGGTTGGGACTGGCCATCGTCTACGGCATTATCAAAAATCATCAAGGCTTTATCAAGCTGGAAAGCGAAGCGGGGCGGAGCACCACGTTTCACATTTACCTGCCCCTGAAATCTTTGACCGTCCGCAAGGACAAGCGCAGGAAGAAGTTGAAAATTCCCAGGGGTACGGAAACCATTCTGCTGGTTGAAGATGACGCCGCAGTCCGTCATGCGACCCGGGCCATATTGGAGGAATTCGGCTACACGGTGCTGGAAGCCGCCGACGGGTTGGAAGCACTGGCGATGTTCGAGGCGCATCGTGACCAGGTGCGCTTGCTCCTGTGCGACCTGATCATGCCCAAGAAGAACGGCAAGGAAACCCGGGCCGGCATCGTAAAATTGCAACCTAACATAAAAACATTGTTCATGAGCGGTTATACCAGCGATATCATCGCCCGCAAGGGCATCCTGGAACCGGGGATGCACCTGCTTTTAAAACCCTTGCATCCGACGGCCTTGCTCGAGAAAATCCGCCAAGTTTTGGACTCGTGAGCCGGTTAATTTGCGTTGGACAAGCAAACGTGAATTTCAGCCGAAACTGATTGAATTTTTGCCGGCTGTCTTGCTGCGGTACATTAATATGTCGGCACGTTCAACCAATGACTGCAAGGTGTCTTGCGGCCTGGCTAAAGTAGCCCCACCCGACAAAGTGACCAAAATCGGTTTATCCTTTTCCCAAAAAACCGATTTTTCCACCAAGAGGCGAAGTTTTTCGGCGATTTTATTCAAGGTTTCCATATTGGCATTGCGCAAAATAACAATGAATTCCTCACCGCCCCAGCGGCCGACCTGGTCGATGGACCTGATGTTGGCTTGCAGTGATTGGGCAGTCATTTTTAAAACTTTGTCTCCGACACGGTGCGAATTCAGGTCATTCAGCGCCTTGAAATTGTCAATATCGAAAAAAATGATCCCGAAAGGCCAGCTGAATCTATTTAATTCTTCCAGTCGCGACTGCATGTATTTTTCCATGATGAGGCGGTTGGCGACGCCGGTCAAATGGTCGATCATGGCCATTTGTTGCAGTTCTGCCAAGCGTGTCTGCAGGTCAAGCTTTTGCGAGCTGTCCACGAACAATTCGGCGGCACCGATCATCTGCTGGTTTTCATCCAGGATCGGGAAAACACGCACACGCACCGGTATGCGGTGGCCATCCTTATGGTGCAGGAAGATGTCGTTCTGGCTGGGTTCCCTGTCCATGATGGTTTTGGCCAGAGGGCAAAGTCCGGTGCAGAGTGACTGCCCCTGCTCGTTGATATGAATCAAGATATTGTCGGAACATTTTGTGCCCAGAACCTCGTTTTTGCCATAGCCGCTGATCCTTTCAGCGCTTTTATTCCAAAAAGTTATCGACCGTTGCGGATCGGTGAAATATATGCCTTCATCGACTTCTTCGAGCATCTGTTGCAGAAAAAGGGTATTCACTTCCATAGCACCCTGATTATTCTTTCTTTGACTTCTGCGCCTGAGCCAAAGGGCGACGGCAGCGAGCGCTTGTTTACCGCTTCAGGGCAGTGCAACCGTATCCTCTTCTTCCTTGGTTAAGATGTCCAAGCGCATGGTTTTATGAATCATGTCGATATTGATGATGTGGATTTCCATGTTTTCACTTTTTTCCATCGATTTGAGCCTGGTGGTGATTTCCAACAAGGAGTCGACATTCAACCGCTCATATTTCAACTCGGCCCTGATCTTGGCAAAATTACCGCGGTCAAACTGATCGATGCGCATGATCGGGAAACCGAAGCGCAGAAACACATCGTAAATCAATTGCGGATCAATCGTGCTTTTCATAACCTTCTCCAGACCTGAAAAAAACAGTCTGGCCCATACAGCAATCTGTTTTTCAACATATATATAGTTTAATTTCCCGCCAAAATCAATAGTCAGCGGTTTATTCATTGCAATAAAAAAACTCCTTTGCTATAATTTTCACGTTATTTTCGAGGAGGAAACATGAAAAAAAGAACCTTCCACCCAGCCATGGTTTTGTTTTTCATGGCCCTGTTCTTCGGCGTGAACGCCCGGGCCGAGGAAGTATTGATCAATGATATTTTAATCAATCCATCTCAATTTTGGAATATGAAAGTAACCCTGGTCGGTGAAGTCCAGAATGTCAATGCCGACCCGGCCGGCACTCCCCGCGGCACCTATACATTCCTGGATGACAGTTGTTCCAACTCCATAACCATCCGCACCATGGATCTGCCTCCCGTCGGCCATGCTTTTAGAGTGACCGGCCTGGTGTTGCAGGTGCCAGAATTCGGCAATGTACCGCTGATCAAGGAAGTGGAAAGGACCGATGCCGGAGAATTTTCCACGTCAACCCGCAACCTGCTCATCGGCTTGGGTGCTCTCCTGGTGATCCTGATTGTTGTTTTTGTCATTCTGCTGCTTAAGTTCAAAAAAAATGTTCCTGCTCAATCCAAACCGGAAACGGTCGGCAAGCCTGGAACCGAGTCTGAAACTCCCAAAGGGGAAGGCTCTATTCCCACTGTGGCCATTCCCACGCCTGTTCCCCAAGGCGATGAAACGCAACTGTTACAGAATCCCCTTGCCGAATTGCAGGTGGAACAAGGCTTCGACAAGGGCACGGTTTTCACTATTTGTAAAAACACCAATGCCATCGGTCGTTCAGGAGCGAGGGTCAACGATGTTGTTTTAACAGACAACACGGTTTCCAAGGCTCAGGCCACGTTGTATTTTGACCCCGGCAAAGGCCACTTTTCCATTGTCAACGAAACAACGAAAAACCCGACCAAGATCAATGGGGTGACCGTCGCCGAGCAGGCGAATTTAAGCAGCGGCGAAGCGATTGAAATGGGCAAGACCGTCCTGCGCTTTAAAATACTCTGATTGCTCCGCGCAGCGCTCGGTTGACCGGCGCCGGCGGCAAATAAAAAGATTGCATTTTATGACGCCTTGCATTAAAATTTACCTGCATGGCAACCTTGAAAAAAATCTGGAAATACACGATCAATTGTGAAACCGGCCAGGGCGGCATGGGCGTAGTTTACTGCGCCCAAGACTCCATGGATCACCGCTAATGGCTCTTGTAACCTCCTTGAACGCCTTGATCGAAGCCCTGCGGGACGGTTTGCCGATCAATAAGGTCCTGATCAGCCGCTCCCGCCATGATGCGAAAATCGCTTCGGTGCTGAGCATGTGCCGGGAGCGGGGGATTATTTTCCAGTTTGTTCCGGCTGAAGCTGTCGAGCGCAAGGCCGGGGGCAAGAACCAGGGGGTATGCGCCGAGATTGCACCCGTGCGTTTTTTCAGTCTCGAAGAGGTGCTGACCAATGTGAAAACCGGATTGATTGTCATTTTGGACGGCATCGAGGATACCGGAAATTTGGGCGCGATGATTCGCAGCGCCGCCGCCGTCGACGTGGACGGCATCGTGATTTCCATCCGCCATTCGGCCCCGGTCAATGATACGGTCTGGAAAACTTCTGCCGGGACCCTGGGCAAGGTGCGTCTGGTCCAGTCGCGCAACCTGACCCTGGATGGCGAAAAACTGAAAAAAAACGGCTTCTGGGTGGTCGCGGCCGATCAGCGGGCGCAGATGAATTTTTTTGATTTTGATTTTACAAGCAAAACAGCCGTGATTTTCGGCAATGAAAGCAAGGGGGTATCGCCGCTGTTGAAAAAAAACGCCGACCAACTGCTGGCCATTCCCCACGCCCGCTCAGTGGAATCGCTTAATGTCTCGGCCGCGGCGGCCATCATCCTGTTCGAGGCCTGGCGGCAGAAAAAAAGCTGAATTATTGCCCGGCATCCGGAAATGAGTCACTGTTTTCCCGGAGGCGAGAAATTGTGCTAATTTTTTGATATAATAAAACCATGACAAAAAAAGGTTTTACCCTGATCGAGATGCTGATCGTGGTCAGCATGATCGGCATCCTGGTGGTGATCCTTATTCCGCAATACAAGTATTCGGTTCTGCGGGCCAAGGAAGCGGTTTTAAAGGAAAACCTTTTCCAGATTCGCGATGCCATCAACAAGTATTATGCGGACAAGAAAAAATACCCGGCCAGCCTGGATGACCTGGTGTCTTCACGCTATTTGCGCAACGTTCCCTATGATCCCATCGGCCGCAGCCAACAATGGCAAACCATTACCGCCGAACCGCTGGAAGGAGAGGAATTTGACCCCGAAGCGCTGGAAGGAGTCATCGATGTCAAAAGCCTTTCCCAGGCCAAGGCCCTGGACGGCACGGTTTACAGCGATTGGTGAGCGGCAGGCGACATCCATGAAAGCCCATTCCCTGCGCGTCTGCGGCGGGAGGCCGTTCGGTCCTCCCCGGAACGGGGGTTACGTCATGATCATCTTGATCATCGCCATTGCCGTGCTGACTGTTTTTATGCTCATGGCCGTACCGCTGTGGCAGACCGCCATGCAGCGCGAGGCCGAGGAAGAACTGATTTTTCGCGGCCGCCAGTACGTCACGGCTATCGGCCTTTACCTGAAAAAGCACAACAACCTGTACGCGCAAAATTTGCAGATCCTGCATCTGGAAAAATTTCTGCGCCGATTGTACAAGGATCCGATGACGGATGATGGTCGCTGGGATATGGTATTTCAGGATAGCTCCACGGCCACGGGCAAGCTGCTGGTTGTGCCGGCCGACCAGGCCAGGGCCTATTTCGGCCGGGCCGTACTGATTGGAGTTTGCTCCACCTCTCCGGAAACCGGGTTCCGTGAATACCGCGGCAAAAAAAAATACAACGAGTGGGCATTTTACTTCGGCGGCAAAGAAAATGAAGAAATGCCCGAGTTGCAGTATGTAGGCCGTTGATGAAAAACATCCTGCTGGTGGCGGCCGAAAATTCAGCCGAGACTTATGCCTTGCAGGTGATGCGGGAATTTACCGAAAACAAGGCCGATGTCCACTTTTGGGGCGTCGGCGGCGAACGGTTGCAAAACAACGGGATGGAAATCGTGGTGCCCAATCGCAGCTTGGCCGTGGTGGGTATCGTCGAAGTCGTCGCCCATTTATTCCGCATCAGGCGGGCGATGAAACTTCTCTTCCGGCAAGCGCTGGCGCGCCGAACCGCTGCCGCACTGCTGATCGATTATCCGGACTTCAATCTGCGCCTGGCCCGCCGTTTGCGCCGGGCGGGCATCCCGGTTTACTATTACATCAGCCCGACGGTTTGGGCCTGGAGGTACACCCGGGTCGAGCAGATCCGCCGCTGGGTAAGCCGACTGTTCATTATATTTCCTTTTGAAATACCGATTTACCAGAAGGAAAGAGTGACCTTCACCTATACCGGCCATCCGCTCCTGGATGCCGTGCAGGTCAGCGAACCCCGCGATCAATTCCGCCGTCGCCTGGGAGTGGCTGCCGATGAAATATTGCTGGCATTGTTGCCGGGCAGCCGTGAGTCGGAAGTCCGTTCTTTGCTTCCGGAAATCATGGCCGCGGTGCGCTTGTTGAAAAAGGAATTCAAGTTGAAGATTTTTCTTCAGCAAGCACAGAATATTGATGATGCTTCTTTGAGCGCGGCTGTGGCCGACCCGCAGGTTCAGCTGTTGAGTCAGAACCAGGGATTCAACCTGCTCAATGCCGCTGACGCCGTCATCAGTACGTGTGGGACGGCCAATTTGGAGGCGGCCCTGCTCGGAGTTCCCCTGGTGGTGATTTACCGGGTCAACCGCCTGTCTTATCTGCTGGGAAAGCGTTTTGTCAAGATATCCTTGTATTCCATCGTCAATATCCTGGCCGGCCGCCGGGTGGTGGCCGAATTGATCCAGGATAATTGCCGGGCCAGTCTCATTTATTTGGAAACAAAAAAAATTCTCAACGATCAGGCTTGGCGCGAGCAAATGATTGCGGCATTTGCCGGGATCAAGGAAAAACTGCGCCAGGAACAAAAACCGGCCGCAATCATTTATCATCAGATCAGCGCCGATCTGGCAGAGTGAGAAAAAAGAATCCCCCGTTTCCCGGGTTCAACTGAAGCTGAGTTCCCCGGTTTTTTTGGCTAACGCCGACAAATAATTTCTGACATCATCGTTCTGCAATTCCTTATTTTTTAAAAGCAGGCCTGCGTCTGTTCGTGCGGTTTTAAAAAGCGGGTAGTCTTTTTTGATATCGGCCAGCTTGAAATCAAGCGCCCCGGCCTGCTCCAAGCCGGCGATTAATCCGCCGCCACGCAGCCGCAAATCCATTTCAGCGATCTTGAAACCGTTATCATTGGCGGCGATGGCTTGCAGCCGCAATTTTCCATTTTCCGTGGGACGGGGCGACGCAATCAGGTAACAATAGGATTGTTGCGGCCCCCGGCCCACGCGGCCACGCAATTGGTGCAGTTGCGCCAATCCGTAGCGGTCGGCATTTTCAACAACCATGAACGTGGCTTCGGGCACATCGATGCCCACTTCGACCACGGTGGTGGCCAGCAGCAGGCGGATGCGGCCCTGGCGGAACCGCTGCAATATGCGATTTTTTTGGTCGGTCTTTGTTTTTCCGGAAAGCATGGCCAGGGGAATATCGGGCCAGAGGTTCTTGAAAGCGGCCGCTTCTTCCTGCAGGGAGCACAGATCGGGACTGTCTTCTGATTTTTCGATCAGCGGCATAATGATATAGCCGCGACCCCCTTGGTCAATTTTACGGCGCAATTGCTGGTAGAAAGCACGGCGGCCTTCGGTGCTGATGATGCGGGTAAAGACAGGCCGGCGCCCGGCCAAGGGGTTTTTCAGGCTGGAAACAGCCAGGTCGTTATAGAGCGCCAACAGCATCGTGCGGGGAATGGGAGTCGCCGTGGTGACCAGCAGGTCGGCGGAACGGCTTTTAAAAAACAAGGCGGCCCGCTGGGCCACGCCGAAGCGGTGCTGTTCGTCGATGACCACCAGGGACAATTTCTTGAACGTGATATTTTTGCCAATCAGGGCGTGGGTGCCGAAAACCAAGGAAATCGCACCCGAGCGCAGGCGTTTTTCGATTTCTTTCCTGGTTTCGGACGAGCCGTCGCCGGTCAACAGGGCGATATCGTCAGTGTCGAAGAAAGCCCTGGCGTTTTGGTAATGCTGATCCGCTAGGATGGCGGTTGGGGCCAGGAAAGCTCCCTGGTATCCGTTTTGTTTGGCCAGCAGCAGGGCCAGAAAGGCCACGATGGTTTTGCCGCTGCCCACTTCCCCTTGAAGCAGGCGCTGCATGGTTCGCGGGCCGCTCAGATCATTGACAATCTCACTGAAAGCGATGATCTGTTCCTCGCTGAGGGCAAATGGCAAGCGTTGATTGATGGCCAGGCGGATATCGTTATTGAAACAATAACGATGGATTCGGCGCCGACCGCTAAAATAATTGCGGACAAATTGCAATTCCAGCTGAAATAAAAGAAATTCACTATATATGAAGCGAGCTTTCATTTTTTCGATAAAGGGCAAATTCATGTCCTGGGGCTGATGAATGGCGCGCAACGCAATGGCCCGGTTTGGAAAGCCATGGCGGCGCATGACCATTTCCGGCAAAGTCTCACGTTCATCTCGCCAGGCGGCGAGTATGCCGGCGATGATCTTGCGCAGATTCCCCCCCTTGAGCACAGCCAGCGGCTTGTAGCGGGTAACAATCTGTCCCGGCCTGTTTCCCGGAGCCAGCTGCGGATTGACCATTTGCCAGGCACCGGCGCGGCTTTCAATCCGGCCGAAGACATATAACTGTTTTTCGCCCTTCAGGGACTGCCGCAGGTAGGGCTGGTTGAAAAAGACCAGACAGACCGGCAGGGAGCCGATTTTTCCCTTTATGGTAAGCAGGGAAATCCGTTTTTTAAAATTCCGGCTCAAGTGAATGCTGCCGATGCGAAAAGCGTACAGCCTTTCCTCGTCAGGAACAGGTTGTTCCGTCACTGAAGAAAAATCCAGATAGGCATCGGGGAAAAGCAACAGCAGGTCTCCGGCATTGTGGATGCCGCGCCGGGTCAGTATTCGACTGTAACTGGGGCCGATGCCCTTGATTTTTTCAATCGGGGTGTCCGTGGATATGCTCAATAGTAAAAATAAATTGTTTTTTCAGAGCACTGGATTTTTTTCAGTCCGGGCAGCAAGCTGAACCAGTCGAAAATGGATTTCTTGGTCTTGGCGTTTAACTGGGCTACGCCATATGCCTCGTCGAGAATTTCAGGAGAATAACGGCTGCCGTTAATCACCAGTTCCCTGAAAAGATAACGCATATGGTAATTGCTGCATTCGAATTTTCCCTGGAAGCTGACCTCGATATCGCGCAAAAACTGGGGCACTGCCGAATATTTTGCACCGCTGAGCTTGACCTTGACGGCGCCGTTGACTTCGTCCTTGTCGTGCAGGCGCAGATCGATGAATGTGACTTCGGGAGCGTATTTTTTTGTGTAGAGCAGGTTCAGGTAGGAGTTCAGTTCACTCTCGCTGAAAGTGACTTTTTTCAGGAATAGCGACGGCTGGCGGCGGACGGCGATGCGCTTCAGAAATTGTTCGATTTTTATGGCCTTTTCCATGCTGAAATCGGCCGCGCTTAGAACGGTGGCCAGCAATAGGAACAGGCAAGACGCTGTTTTCAGTTTCATCTGTCTGCAATGATAACTCTTTGGTCCCGGATTTGCAAATGGCCGGCAAAATAATGCCGGATAGCCATTGGATACAAGCGGTGCTCCTGGATCAGTATCCTCGAACTGAGCGAGTCTTCGTCGTCATCTTCGCGGATGCGGACCGCCTGTTGGGCGATGATCGGTCCGCTGTCCAGGCCCGAATCGACGAAATGAACGGTGCAGCCGCTGATCTTCAGTCCCTGACGCAGGGCTTGTCGCTGGGCATGCAGGCCGGGGCATGAAGGCAGCAGGGAAGGATGGATGTTCATGATGCGCCCGGGGAATTTTTCAAGCAACTCCGGTCCGATCAGGCGCATGTAGCCTGCCAGGCAAACCAGTTCGATCCCTTCACGCTCCAGGATGGCGCAAATTTCCCGTTCCTGCGCGCTTTTATCCTTGAAATTTATCAGCGGCAGGCAATAAGCGGGAATGTTGAAGGTGGCGGCTTTTCTCAGCCCCAAAGCATTTTCCTGGTCGCTGATGATCAGGCGGATTGAAAAATTGGCGTCTGCCTTCCGTGAAGCCCGGACCATGGCTTCCATATTACTGCCTCTTCCAGACAAGAGGACTGCCACTCTTCCTTTTTTCATGGTTGATTGTTTGTTGGTGACAATTTAATTTCCATAGTGGCGGACAAACAAATTAGATCCGCCTACTTCGTAGTCGGATAATTTGATACCAACACTATGTTTTTGGCCATTCATCGAGCCGCCAAAAACATCCAGTGTTGGTATAGTCACACTAGTTGATTTCAGCGCCTTGAAGCATTTGCTGAAATCAAAGTGTGACTATGCCGAAGGGGGGACTCGAACCCCCGCAGGCGTAATGCCCACCAGTACCTGAAACTGGCGTGTCTACCAATTCCACCACTTCGGCATATGTTTCTATCTTATAAGGGATAATCGTTATTTTGTCAAGCTGTCCGGGTGAATTTGCCCAAACAGGCCGTCAGAGTTTCATCCGGCCTGGGTTTACTTATGCATGCGGATATTGTAGAATGAAAACTCTCAAAGTCATTCTTGCTTGTTTTCCGGAGACATGAATTTGACGCGCAATAAAAACTTGTTTGTGAGCCTGCTGATATTGTGTTGTTTTTCCGGCCAGCTCCTTCTGGGAGCGGCTGCTGTAAAAACGGAGGCGGAGAAGGTAAGCGAGGCAATTCCCCCGGCCAAGGAAAAAAAAGAATCATATTTCACCCACTTTATCAAGGATGATGTCGAGATGTGGACGGCTCCTTTCAACCTTGACTTGAAGGGTTCCTTGCTCTTTGTGGCGATCCTGGCCGGCACCGGAGTTTTAATCGCCAATGACGAAGCGATATATAAAGGTTTTAAAAATTATCAGAATAACCATCCCTGGGTGGACACGATCAGCCCCAAGGCGAGCTTCCTCGGCGATTGGGGTATCGATTGCGGCATTGCCGGGCTGTTTGTGCTCAGCGGCCTGGCCTTCAAGGATAAAAAAGCCAGGGACACGGGCCTGATGGCTTTGGAGACTATGATGCATACCGGCCTTCTGGCTCAGGTCGTCAAGCACCTGGCCGGGCGGCAGCGGCCCTCGGCGGAGGATGGCCAGGATTACTGGTTCGGTCCCGGGGCTTTTTTCAATCGTTACAGAGAAGGCTCTTTTGCCCGCTATGATTCTTTCCTTTCCGGGCATACCATCTCGGCCTGGGGCCTGGCCACGGTAATCGCTGAAAATTATAAAAACCACTTCTGGGTGCCGCTGGCCTGCTACGGACTGGCCACGATTGTCGGCCTTTCGCGGCTGACCGAGGACACGCACTGGTTTTCCGATGTATTCGTGGGGGCGGTACTGGGCTATGTCATCGGCCGGATGGTGGTCCGCAATCGCAACCGGCACCTGCAGATTGCACCCTCCGTAACGGCCGGCGGCCTGGGCCTGTCCGTGAGCTACCTGTTCCAATAAACAAGTCATTACTAAAGAAACTCATCCCTGTGGTTTCCATTTTCATTTTGAGATTATTACATGGTTGGCATTGAATTGCTTGCGAAGTCCCCCTCTATTCAACAAAGAGAGGGGGTGGGGGGTGAGTTTTCATATAGCCAGAAAAACAGTTCATTTAGTAAATTTGTGGGATTTACGAACCGTTGATTTAATGGTATATTTTTAAAATGAAACACTGCGGCGCCCGCATCATTTTTTGTATTGTCCTGCTTTTTTCAGCAGGCTGGACACTTAGCGGCCAGGAAGCGAATGACGGCAGTGAATTCATCATTTCGGATTTCATGCTGCAACGGCTGCCGGGCGGTTATTTTTACCAGAATTTTTTCGAAAACCTGGCCCCGGACACCACGTCCGGAATCGAGGAAAGCAACGGTTTCGCTCAGCTCGATTTCCCCAAAGTGTATTTCGAGGGTGATTCTTTCACCCAGTTCAACTGGTATTTCAGCGGTTTTTCCATTAACTCGGCCCTGGATGACGGCGCTCCGGCTTTCCAATTACCCCTTCTAGCCATCGGCTCCATGGTTTTGCAAAGCGAAACCCCGCTGCAGCGCCAATACGGATTTCATTTTAACCTGCCGGCGCCGAGCGTTTCCCGCTCCAGACTGATGGCTTCCACTGTTTTTGCCAATATGGGAGGCTATACATCGTTAGGAAAACTGGCAATCGGCAACCATGCCAGCCTCAGGGCCGATAATTTGTACAGCAGCCGCCGGCAAATTTCCGGAAATCAGGCGCTGGATTACTCTTGGGAAACGAAATCCCCTCAATCTTCCTTCTTGCTGGCTTTAAGCTATTTCAACCTCGATCGCCGTTTCAATGATTTCAATGTCCGTGACGCCCAGTTTGCCGAAAACGGCACTCTGCTGCAGCTTTTATCGCGTTGGCAAAGGATATACGCCCGGGGGACGCTGAATTTTTCTCTGGCGGCGAACAGCAACCAGCGGGACCGGCTCTTTGCCGAAGACGGCCGCTACCCCCAGGAAACCTATGTTCTGGACAAGAAAACCTTGTTTGCAGGGCTTGAATGGCAGGGTCGGCCGTTTAATTTGAAATTTTCCTGGCAGTTCGAATGGGAAAGACGGACGCCGTTTGCCGTGGATGCCGGAAAGGATTTGCAGGATATTGATGGGCAAGGGCTCTTTCCATTTGAGAAATGGGGCAAATTCCAGGCGGACAGCGTGGCTTTGACCTTCGACCAGAATTATGATTTCACATGGCTGGGAAAGAAAATCGAAGTGGAGCCTTACCTGGACCTGACGGCCGTGTTTCTGAATGCAGCCGAGCAAAGCGGGGCGAGCAACGCCCTGTATTTCGCCGCCCAGCCTTACCAGGTGATCGAGTGGCATGGAGGCGGCGCCTATCACAACCAGAAGCTCCAAGGCTCGGGCGGAACACTTTTAACCGTGCACCTGCTTGAGAAAGTCAAACTCAATGCCCGGCTGTTTTACCAGTATCAAGGGTTTAGCTTTGAATCGGCACGCGGCAATTGTTCTTTTTTTCAGCCCGGTGGCGAACTCGGCATTGCCTGGTCGGCCGGAGAAAAAACCCTGCTTTCATTATCCTATGGAATTTTACCCTATGAACTGCGCGCCAACTTCAGTGATTTTTTGGAAGATCAACGCCCCGGCGCCACGGTTTATTACTGGCAGGACAACAACGGCGACGGGTTGTTCCAGGCTGGAGAAAAAAGCTCTGTCTATGGGGAGATCGGCGGACCCAGCCATTCGCTTTCGCCCGATTTACGACCGCCGCAACGGGAGCGCATCCTGATCCAGTTTAGCACGCCGCTTTCGGCCAATTTCAATTTGCACATCAAGGGTCTCTACAAAAAAATACACCGACCGTTGTGGACATTTTTTGCCGAAGAATATGGTCATTTTGAAGATGTCTCCGGCCAGGAGTATTACTTTTTTGATCGACCGTTCAATGGCTTTGAACTGGGAAACGCCGTTTTTGATAAGGATCCCTTCTATGCCCAGCTGCTTCTACACGTGGCCGGCCAGAAGCCGGGGCGCTGGTTTTTTTCGTTTTCATTCCTGGCCCACATGGGCATGGGCTATACGGCTTTCGGCAATGGACCGACCGCCAATGATATCGGCATTATTTCCGAGAGCCAGGCTTTTCCGAATTCCTGGATCAACGGCTACGGCCGCGTCGATGGCGACCGGGCCTTTATCGGCAAGATATTTTTCGGCTATTACTTGTCCAAGCGCTTTTTTTTGAGCGCCAGTATAAAATACCGCGACGGCAACCCCTTTGCTTTTTTCGATGCTTTCAAGAAAAATGATCAATGGATCATTACCTACCAGACCATCCAGGGCGAAGATGAACATGGCGTCAAGGGCGGTCCCAGAGAGGACTGCATCTGGGATTTTAATTTCAGGCTTAGCTACGAGTTCACCCTGTTCGGCAAGAAGGGCCGACTGGAGCTGTCGTTGTTCAATCTGCTGGATTTCGGCCTGGAATTGTCGGAAAATGTTTTTTCCGACGAGTCACGGCGCCTGGCCAATGAACTGCAACTACCGCGCAGCTTGCGGCTCGGGGTGGAATTCGAAATATAAGTGGGTTTCATAAGAACCTTATAGCAAATTTTGAATTTGCTATCTAAGGTTCTTATCCGGCTTAGCCGGGCTCGCTGTTGTTTTCCATGCTTTCCTTGCAAGGAACGCAAAACCTGGCGAAAGGCAGCACGTCCAGACGTTTGGGCGAAATTTCAGTCCCGCAGTGCTGGCATTTTCCGTATTCATTTTTATCGATTCGATCCAGCGCGTCTCCCACTTCCTTTAAATTATTAATCATGTTGGATGACATGAGAAATCCCATTTCTTTTTCGATCAGCTCATTGGCTTGATCGATTTCGTCCATGGTTCCGCCGCCGCTGTTGGTTGTGTCGCGCCAGTCTATGACTTTTAAAATCTCGGCGCGCAACGTTTCCAATCTCTTTCTTATTTTGATATTGCTGTCTTTTTTCATTTTTTTCTCCTATCGATGATATCTGATCCCATGCATAATGGTCAATGCCCGGTAAATTTGTTCCAGAAAAACGATGCGGAAGATATCATGAGAAAAGGTCAGGTCCGAAAATGAGAATACTTGGTTGCAGCGCCGCCGCAGCAGGTCGGTGAAGCCGGCATAGCCGCCGATTACAAAAACCAGTCGCCCGGGGTGGTAGGATATTTTTTGTTCCAGTACTTTGGCGAATTGCAGCGAGTCCATTTTTTCCCCTCGTTGGTCCAGTGCAATCACATAATCTTTGGCCTTGATTTCTTCCAGGAAAGCGGTCGTTTCTTTTTCTCTCACGAAATTTTCCTCTTTTTGTTTGATCTCCTTAATTTTTTTTATGCTGAATTTTACAAAATAATTAATGTTTTGTAAATACTTTTTTTCAAGCTCCTGCAAACTCTTGAATTTCAGTTCGCCGCTGCAAAGCAGTTCAATGGTTTTCATACATTTTCAGCTTGTTATAAAGGGATTTGCGCGATACTTTCAAAATGCGCGCCACGCGGCTCTTGTTTTTGTATTTGCGAAGTAAATACGTGATGTATTCTTTTTCAATTTCAGCCAGCGACCGTTCATTGGCTTGGATCGTCTGCAAAATGTTGTGGGGCTGGTCAAGCAATAAGCGGGCCTCTTTTTCGTTCAGTGCGCATTGGCGTACGGATAGTCCGAAGATGAAGTTTTCCAATTCGCGGATATTGCCCGGCCATGGATAATCCAGCAGCTTTTGCATAATATCGGGGGCGAGATGCATGTCCACGTGATGTTGTCGGCAGAAATATTCCAGCAGCGGCCGGATGTCGTTCTTGCGCTCACGCAAGGGCGGGATAAAAATGCTGACGGCCGCAATGCGGAAATACAGGTCGGAGCGAAATTCGCCGTGCTGCACTTTATCCGTAATGGAGCTGTCCGCGGAAAAAATAAATCGGGCCGCGATATCAGTTTCCTGATTGGAACCCAGCCTGAAAAATCTTTTCCTTTCAAGCACGCGCAGCAGTTTGGCCTGCATATTCAAGCTCAACAGATCGATATTATTCAGAAAAATAGTTCCATTTTCGGCGGTTTTCCATTTTCCGGAAAAATCATGGTCGGCCCCGGTGAAAGCTCCCTTTTCGAAGCCGAACCATTCGCTTTCCAGCAGCGTTTCGGGAACGTCGCCGCAGCCCAGGTTGAGCAGCGGCTGGAAGGGGCTCAGAGCGGCCGTGACTTGTGCCCAAAAATCCTTGCCGGTTCCGGTTTCGCCGTAAAACAGGACCGCGGTCGGCAATGGAGCGATATTGGCGATCGTTTCCTTGATGGCCAGTGATTTCTGATCGGTCAGATTAGAAATCAGGGGAAAAATCGTATCGTTTGGCATCCATCCAGAGTTTTTCCAGGGAATATTTCTTCCGCCAGTCGGCGGAAAAAATGTTGATAACGAAATCGACATAGTCGACCAGTATCCATTCGGACAAGCCATTGCCTTCAACGCCCAAAGGCTGCAGGTTGAGTTCCTTTTTCAAGGTTTCCTGCAAGGCATCGGCCAGGGCGTTGTTCTGGCGTGAGGAATTGCCTGAGCAAATGACCAGGTAATCGGTCATTTCACTGATCCCTTTCAGTTTTAAGACCGTTATTTTTTCAGCTTTTTTATCCAGCAGGACCTGCACTGTTTTCTTGATTTCACCGGGAATACGGCGTTTTTGTAAATCAGCTTGGATCAGTTTGAATTCCTCAATCTTCATATAATTTGTTTTCCTCCATAATGGTTTGGACGTTTTTTTCAACCCATGATGATATGTCCAGGCCGCGGGCGGCGCCGTTTCTGACGGCCGTGGCTGAAAGCGAAAGATAGGCGGAAGCATAGGAATACAGGAAGGCGGTCGGCGGCTGCGACGAATTTTCAGGCTGGTGGCCGATCGGTATGCTTTCGCTGCGCAGCAAGCGTTCGATCCGGGCCTGGTGGCTGTTTTGGCGAATGACAATGATGAAAAAAACTTCCCTGAACAGCTGTCGGTATTCTTTCCAGGTCCTGATTTTTAAAAACCCCTCGCTGCCGCTGATAAAAAAAAATTGATCGGCCGGATGCTCTTTTTTCAACTGGCGGATGGTATCAATGGTCCATGAGGCTCCCGGCCGTTGCAGTTCCAGGTCGCAAGGCAGCAACCCCGGGTGGGGGCGCAGTGCTTCTTTCAGCATGGCCAGCCTGATTTCCGCCGCGGCCAGCGGCTGCATTTTTTTATGAGGCGGCTGGGCAGAGAGAATGTACAGGACTTTTTCCAGGCCGAAAGCTGCTTTTATTTTCAGCCCCAAATCGATATGGCCCCGATGTATGGGGTTGAAGGTTCCGCCCAGCAAACCGATTTTACTCTGGCTCATTGAAGGCAAACAACATTTTTTTTAATTGGTTCAGGTTGATTCCTTTTAATGCCGATATTTCCACGTAGGGGATTTTACCCTTGCGGCAAAAATCATGCAAGTCCTCAATCCCGGTCCTGTTTTCCGCCGCCAAGTCAATTTTGTTGGCTACGACCATGAGCTTCTTTTTCAGCAACATGGGGTGGTACAGGGTCAGTTCTTTTTCCAGGACCTGAAAATTCCTCAGGGGCGGCAGCGGGCTGAACGGGGCCACGTCGATAATGAAAATCAGGACTTGCGTTCGCTCGATATGCTTTAAAAAATTCAACCCCATGCCTTCTCCCTGGTGGGCGCCTTCCAATATCCCTGGAATATCGGCCACAACCAAGCGGCGCTGGTTAAAATCGACCACCCCCAGATTGGGGGTCAGGGTAGTGAAGGCGTAATCGGCAACCTTGGGTTTGGCGGAACTTATTTTAGAAATCAGAGTCGATTTTCCGGCGTTGGGAAATCCGACCAATCCGGCGAAAGCGATGAGCTTTAATTCCAGGATGACTTGAATGTTTTCGCCTTTCTCGCCATTTTCAGAGCGGCGCGGCGCCTGGTTGACCGAAGATTTGAAATGGATATTGCCGCGGCCGCCCTTGCCGCCCTTGGCCAGAACGAATTGCAACCCGATGCGTTCGAAATCAAAGATCACTTTTTCATCGGGGAATGTCTTGACCACGGTTCCGGCCGGAACCCGAAGAATGATATCAGCTCCATCTTTCCCGGTCTTCTTTTTGCTGCTGCCCTGGCCGCCGTTTTCGGCCCTGATCAGCCTCTTGTATTTAAAATCGCCGAGGGATTGGCAAACCGGGCTGCTGACCAGGATGATACTGCCGCCATGGCCGCCGTCACCGCCGTCCGGGCCGCCACGGGGGATGAATTTTTCACGCCGGAAACTCAAGCAGCCGTTGCCGCCGTTCCCGGCCTGAAATGAAACATTGGTTCGGTCGATGAACATGAGGATTTAGAATCTGTCGTTGGCTGTATGGGATTGAGGCGGAAGGTCGAAAAAATTAATTGGGATCGACCTCGACGAATTTGCGCCCGGCCTTGGTGACAAAACGCACCTTGCCGGTGGACAGGGCAAAAAGGGTGTCGTCCTTGCCCAAGCCGACATTTTTTCCGGGCTTGATGCGCGTCCCCCTCTGCCTGATGATAATGGCTCCGGCGTTGATCGCTTCGCCGCCGTATTTCTTGACGCCAAGTCTTTTGGAAGTGCTTTCGCGGCCATTTTTAGCGCTGCCGCCTGATTTTTTATGTGCCATTATTCAGTCTCCTTGACCTTGGCGCTGGCCTTGATTTCGATCTTTTCTATTTGAATCTTATGAAGTTTCTGCCGGTGTCCCTGCGATTTGCGGTAGCCTTTCTTGGACTTCATTTTATAGATGTGAATTTTATCACCCTTGATTTCCTCGAGGATTTTCGCCTTGACCTTGGCGTTCTTAACGAAAGGACTGCCGATATGCAGCTTCTTGTCGTCCTGCAGCAGTAAAACGGTATCCAGGCTGGCTATATTTTTTTTAACTAGTTTTTCGGGCAGCAATTCCACTTCCAAAATATCACCTTCGGCTACTTTATACTGCTTCCCGCCGGTTTCAAGTATGGCAAACATGGTCATCTCCTTTAATGGACAGTTTCTTTTTATAACATAAATTCTGGGTTTAGTCAATATTTTCCCCATGGCAATCAATGGACCAAGTTTTCATTGGCCGTTGTGCGTAGGACAAGTTGCTCATCGGCCTGAAAAAAGCAGGTTTTTACCGCCCCAGAGCCATTATACAGGGAGTACTTTGATGTTTTGGGCCAGTTCCTTGCGCAGGATGTTTTCGATGAACTGCAGCGTGCCCTTGGTGCTGCTGATGCAGCCTTTACAGGCCCCCAGGTAGCGGATGTAGACGTTGATCGCATTCTCGGCTTCACGGATGTCCACGACTTCCATGCTGCCGCCGTCGGCGGCCAGGGCCGGCCTGATCTTTTCATCCAGCACGTTCTCGATGGCCCGGTGCTTCTGGATCAGGTTCATGGCCGTAAAATCCTGGGGCTCGGCCATGGCACTTAGTTTTTCCTTGTCCATCTCGGCCCGGGTGTCGCGCAGGATGTCCACCAGGTAAAAGTTTCGTTTTTCATGACCGCCCGGGCGCAGGCAGGACTTGCAAAATGCCCCGGCCTTGGTGTACTGGGTGATTTCTTCGACTGTCTTCAGGTCGTTGATGCGGATGACGTCCTTGATGGTCCGCAAGGATACACGGGCGCACTCACAGACGATCTCCTCTTCGGCCAGGCTGGCCATGTCCACGCCCTTGTACAAAGAGGCAGCTTTCTTGATCACATCGTAGGCCATGACGCTGCAGTGCATTTTCTGCGGGGGAATGGCCGGAGTCCCGTCGTTGTCGCGTAAATTATGTTCGACTTCAATATTGGTTATTTTCAGGGCTTCGTCCACGGTTTTGCCTATGGACAGCTCCGCCATCACGTCGGATGAAGCGATGGCCGTGCCGCAGCCGAAACTCTTGAATTTCGCCTGCAGAATGCGGTCGGTTTTTGGATCCACCGCCCAGTACAGCCGCACCGCGTCGCCGCAGGACTCGGCGCCCCAATCGGCCACGATCAGCTTCGCGCCCAGGGCTTTTGCTTCCGCCTCGCTGATCTCGCCACGGTAGCGGGGATCGTTCATACGCTCGCTGACCTTGGCTGAATATTGTTCCCAGAGGGAACCACCGATCAAATCGTTTTTTGCCATTTTTCCTCGCTTGGGTTCATCAGTTATTTGCCTGTATTGTATGTCGATGAAATCGTGCGCAGTCTTTCTGCCGACTGGCGGATCACCGCCGCGGCCCGGTCGATCTCTTCGGCCCTGCTGAAACGGGACAGGCTGAAGCGAATACCGGTATGGGCCAATTCGTCACTGATACCCATAGCTACAAAAGTTGGATTGGGCTCCAGCGATTCTGAAGCACAGGCGCTGCCGGTGGAAGCGGCCACGCCGTTTTGATTGAGGTCCCAGATCATTGCCTCGCCCTCGATGCCGCGAAAGCTGGCCAGGATTGTATTGGGCGTGCGCAAGGAGAGTTTCCCGACTACCATGGTGTCCGGAATGGTCAGAATGGCGTCCTCGAGCTTGTTGCGCAGGCCGCGAATGGAACTGTCTTCGTAAGCCAGGTTGTCCACCGCCATTTCCATGGCCAGGCCCATGCCGATCAGATAGGGGACGTTGACCGTCCCGGCCCGCATGCCGCCCATCTGCTCGCCGCCATGGATCAACGGCGTCAGTTTAAGACCCTTGCGGATAAAGAGGCCGCCGGCACCCTTGGGGCCGTGGAACTTGTGGGCGCTGAAGGTAAGAAAATCGACCGCTACTCGGGATACGTCGACCGGCACCTTGCCGATGGCCTGCACGGCGTCAGTATGGAATAGTACGCCGTTTTCACGGCAGACATCTGCCAGTTCGGCGATGGGGAAGATCAACCCGGTTTCGTTGTTGGCCCACATAATCGATACCAGAGCGGTTTTATCGGGATGGATGTGGCGGCGCAATGTGTCACCGTCAACAATGCCGTCGGCATTGACCGGCAGGTAGGTGATAGTAACCCCCAGACTTTCCAAAAAAGTACAACAGTTGCGTACGCAGGGATGTTCCACCTGGGTGGTGATGATTTCGTTTTTTTGTCCGTTTCGGATCAGGTCGTAATAAATGCCCTTGAGCACGTGGTTGTTGCCCTCGCAGGCGCAGCTGGTAACGATGATGTCATCATCGTCGCCGGCGCCGATGCCCGAGTATAGACGGTCCATGGCCAGGCGCATGGCCGGGTGGATCTCGGTGCCGAAACTGTGCAACGAATTGGGGTTGCCGTACTGTTGGCAGAAAAACGGCTCCATGGCTTCCTTGACCCGCGGGTCGACGATGGTCGTGGCATTGTTGTCCAGGTAAATTCTATCCATGTTTTGGCTCCATTGGCTGCGGATGCATGCATACATTATAGATTGAAGGCGTTTCCAATGCAAGGGCAATGTAAATTAACCAAGCAATATAGCCAATCACCGATGTTCCACTACGGGGTGTTTTGCGAACGGATCATGGTCAGCAGCATTTTGAAAGGCGTGAGCGCTTTCAGGGCGTGGGACTGGTTCGCGGGCATGACCAGCATGTCGCCTTCGCTGACCAGGTGGGGGACGCCGGCGATGCGGATCTCGGCCCGGCCGTCGATGACCTGGACCAGGGCGTCAAAAGGAGCCGTGTGCTCGCTCAGAGCCTGGTCCTGGTCAAAGGCGAACATGGTCACCGTACCGGCCTCCTTTTCGACGATGGTCTTGCTGACAATGGCCCCTTTCTGGTAGGCCGCAAGCTCTTGCAAATTCATTATTTCTGGCATGGATTCCCCTTGATTATTTTTCGCCCTGCAGGCAGAGGCGAATATCTTCATCGGCCGTGCCGATGGGTCTGATGGCGAATTTTTCCACGAGAATTTTCAGGACGTTTGGCGTGATGAATGCCGGCAATGTCGGCCCCAGCCGGATGTTGCGCAAGCCTAGTGCCAGCAGGGTGAGCAGCACTACGACCGCCTTCTGTTCATACCAGGAAAGGATGAGCGACAGCGGCAGATCATTGACTCCAACCCCGAAAGCTTCGGCAAGGGCTTGGGCGATGCGGATGGCAGAATAGGAGTCGTTGCACTGGCCGATGTCCAGCAGCCGCGGCAGGCCCTCGAGTGTCCCGAATTCGAGCTTGTTGAAGCGAAACTTGCCGCAGGCCAAAGTGAGGATGAGGCAGTCGGCCGGAACTTTTTCAGCGAACTCGGTGTAATAGTTCCGTCCAGACTTAGCGCCATCGCAGCCGCCGATCAGGAAAAAATGCCTGATCTTTCCGGCCTTGACCGCGGCGACCACTTGGGCGGCGGCGCCGAGTACTGCCTGGTGGCCGAATCCGACAGTGATCGTCTTTCCCGGTTCGTCGGCAGGGAAACCTCCCAGCTCAATGGCTTTGGCGATCAGGAGCGAAAAATCCCTGCGCTCGGAGATGTGGGCCACTCCGGGCCAGGCCACCAGCCCGGTTGTGAATATCCTGTCCATATAGGATGCTTTCGGCTTCTGGATGCAGTTTGTGGTCATGAGTATGGCGCCGGGAAAGCGCTCGAACTCTTTCTGTTGATCCTGCCAGGCGCCGCCGTAATTGCCGGCCAGGTGGCTGAATTTCTTCAGGTTTGGGTAGCCGTGAGCCGGGAGCATTTCGCCGTGTGTGTATATCTGCACGCCTCGTCTTTCGGTCTGGTGCAGCAATTCATCCAAATCAAGGAGATCGTGCCCCGAGATCAGGATGGCCGGTCCTTTTTTCACTCCCAGCGCTACCGGGGTAGGGGCGGGATGGCCGAAACGTCCGGTGTTGGCCTTGTCCAGCATCTCCATGCAACGCAGGTTGACCAGGCCCAGTTCCATGTTCAGCTCCACCAGGTCGGCTGCGCCCAAACCTTCATCAACCAGCGCCGCCAGGGCCTTGTAGAAAAATGCGGAAACAACTTCATCGGTTTCTCCAAGGATGCCGGCATGGTCGGCGTAGGCGGCCATGCCCTTCAGCCCGTAAAGCAGCAGTTCGCGCAGGCTGCGAATATCGGGATTCAATTGCGGGTTGGCCATGATGCCGGCCATGGCGCCCTGTTTGAGCAGCCCGGCCATGGTCCCGGCCGGAATGAATTCCACCGCTTCCACAAGCTGCCCGGAAAAAGTTTGTCCGTTCTTTTTTAAATAGAGTTCATGAAATTTATCTTTCAGGGTTGTCTTGATCTTGTAAGAACGGTCGATCCAGTCCTTGAGGCGCTGGGGGTCGAAGTCGACGTTGGTCACGGTGGTGAACAGGGCTTCGATCACGAAAAGATCGGTGCGCCCGTCGGCATAGCCCAGTTCGCGCAAGCGCTGGCCCAGAACGCCGATGCCCTTAAGTTCATTCAGCAGCAGGTCCTGCAGCAGGGCTACTTCAGGGCTCTTGCCGCAAACACCGGCGCGGGTGCACGCCTGGCTATTGCTGGTTTGTTCGCATTGATAGCAAAACATGTTCATGATTTTCTCCTTTTAGTTTTTTTCAAGCAACTGCCCTTGCAGCGAGATCTTGTATTCGTGCAGCGGTATTTGTCTGCCTGACTGGGCCAGGGCCCGGCGCACCAGGACCAACGTGCCAGAACAGCAGGGAACTTCCATGTGCACCACGTGCAGGGAACGGATCGGGTGCAGGGTGAAAATCGCTGTCAGCTTGTCCAGGTACTGTTCGATGGTATGGTCCAGCTTGGGACAGAAGACGACAGGAATTTTGTTCTTGACAAAGTCATTGTGAAAGGCGCCATAGGCGAAGGGAACGCAATCGGCCGCGATCAGCAGGTCGGCGTTGTCGAAAAAAGAGGCCTGGGGATTGAGCAGCTGCAATTGTACCGGCCAGGTTTTCAGTTCCGAGGGGGATGGGTCCGGCGGTGTGCCTGCGACGGCAGGTGGTGCGGCGCTGCCGCGCCGGTCTTGCTGGCGCGACCCGGGACAGCCGTGGGCCTCCGCTGAGGCTGATGTCGTTTGCGGGGAGCTGCAGGGCGGAATTTGGCTCTGCCCCGGCAAGGGAATGTTGTGATCTGCCAGGTACTGCTGCGCCTTTTCAAGGAAAGCTTTTTCGTTATGGGCGGCCAGGTGCGCCAAGTGGGCGCGGATGACATTTTTACCCTGGGGGACGATGTTGGCCATGACCTGGCTCTCGTCATAGGCCTCCGCCTCCCTTTCCTCAACGTGGATGGCGCCCAGCGGGCAGGTGCCGAGACAAGCCCCGAGACCGTCGCAGAAGAGATCGGACACCAGACGGGCCTTGCCGTCGATCAGCTGCAGCGCTCCTTCTGGGCAATTGGGCAGGCACACGCCGCAACCGTTGCATGTTTCGTGGTCAATGCGAATAATTTTTCTTTTCATGCGAATCTCCTTTTTTATTGAACAGCATTATTTCCAGCGATTGCCATAATTTTTCAGCGGCCGCTGGCAGTTCGAAACCGCAGTTTCCGGTCTGCCATTGCAGGACCAGCAGGCGCAGCGATCCCATGATCACAGTGAAAACATGTTCGGGCGGCAGTGGTTTTACCCATGGCCTGGATGGAAATATCGGCAAAATTCTCCACCATGGCGCTGAGCAGGTAGGATTTGCTTTTAAAATGGCGGTACACGAAGGCGGCGATGATTTCCTTTTGCCGGGATGTGACATATTCCATGCGCACTCCTGTTAGTTAGCGTGAACAAACAACACCATTATGGTATCAATTAAGCGGTTTGTCAACGGCCGATTTGCAAGCGCAGGAAAACTCACCCGGACATTGACTTTTTGGATAAAAAATACTATAAGAATAGGGACCAAGGAGGATAACCAACATGATTAAAAGATATAAGAAAATGATTGCCGTATGCGTGACCATGGCTTTTATGACCTTGCTGCCGGTTTATGCGCAACCTGTGCCGGCGGGCCAGGTATTGGACCCGGATCAAGGAACTGCGGGAAATGTTCAGCAAACTCAGAGCTATATTGAAAAAGAGCAGCAGGTGGGCTACCAGGCCTCGCCCAGAAAAATCCTGCCCGTTCTCATCGGTATTGCCGCCGTGGCGGCCGCCGTCTTCCTTCTGGTCATCCTGGTTTCCAAGGACAAGTACGATATCACCGGAGACTGGGATTTTCACAACGACTTTATCACCGGGGGCAATGAAAGTTTTGACAGCGTGTGGCGATTCACCGCTTATGACAGCCGCAGCAAGGTCATGGGCACCTATGTCCGTGATCAAGGCGGCGTGATGACTCAAGGCGAATTTTCGGTCGTCAATAAATCTGAAGTTGTGTTCTACGACACTTATTATACCGAACAATATACCGGCCAATTTGACAGCAAAACGACTATGAGCGGCACTTTCGTGCTTGATTCGGGTGCCCAGGGGACCTGGACGGCCACAAAGAAATAACCATCATTGCCGCCGTCATGCCGGAGCACGATCGTCTCCGGCGCTTTTTGATGATGATGGCGACGGTCATTCGCATTGCCGTTGAAAAAAAAATATTTTACATGTCTTGATGCGCGATGAACACGGAGCCACTGGAGAAACGTCTGCGGCCGGGATGCGACGAATATCCCTGGCGTATTTTTTTCGCTTACCTGGCGGCCGCCATCCTGTTCCGTTACCTGTGCCACAGCCTGATGCTGATCCCGGTACTGATCAACGAATTGCGGCCGGCGCCGCACCTTCCCGATTTGCTGCTGTCCGTCGTGCCGCGCCTGCCCTGGGTGGCCCGCTGGAATTACTATTTCTGGATTGCCTGCTATTTTCCGGCGGCCCTTTATCTTCTTTACCGTGATCGCCGCCTTTTTATCCGTTTTATCATTATCGACGGTATTATTTCCATTAGCCGCGGCTTGATGATTCCCCTGACCGGCTTGGGTCCGACCCACCGTCCCGATATCAACGCCCTGCAGCCATTCGACCTGTGGCCGGCCTGGTGGCGGCTGGTCAATCCATACCAGGCCCTGGTCGGCGACACGGCTGGTATTTACCTGACCAAAGACATGTTTTTTTCCGGCCACATCGCCACCACTTTTTTGCTTTACTTGTTCTCACGCCGCTTGGGCAAGACGGAATCCCGGATATTCCTGGTTTTGCAGATATTTTGCCTGCTGGTGGTCTTTTTTTCGCACTTGCATTACACCATCGATGTTATCGGGGCCTATGCCATTACCTTCACTATTTTCACCCTGGTCGACCGCTGGTTGTGCCGGAAATTTCCCCGCTTGGACTGCCGGACTTTTTGACAAAAAAATCCTATTTTTTTATAATCAAGGCAACAGGAGGGTCTTATGAGTGTTTATCTGAACAAACGTGCCGATTATGTGAAGCTTTACCTGGTTTTATGGTTGATTGCCTTCATCGGATTATGGGTAAATTTTTTCTCCGCTTTCAGCGAGCCATTCAGGGTCAGCACCATTTCTTATTTCCTGGTTTATCTGGGAGCATTGACCGGTGCTTATTTCCTGATGTCTCCGCTGTTGAAAAACCGGGCCATGACGGCTGAAAAAAGCAAGTGGCTGCCGTTTGTCCCGGTGTTGCTGCTTGTCCTGCATTGGCTTTTCCAGCAGATGGACCTGATGTTCGCTCCGGGTGGCCGCGTGGATTATTTTTCCTTCAATATCCTGGTCAATCCGTTTTTCATTCTTTTTCTTTTTCTCGGGCTGGTACTCTACTTCCTGGCCGCCGA
Organism: Candidatus Aminicenantota bacterium; assembly: GCA_963770755.1. Taxonomy (GTDB): domain Bacteria; phylum Acidobacteriota; class Aminicenantia; order UBA2199; family UBA2199; genus UBA2199. Next base: position 793,660 of record CAVYQZ010000006.1, read on the forward strand.
AGCGCAGATCATGGATGCCGTTTTCGTCGGCATGAAGAACACCCTCCGCCTCTTCATCGCTTTTGCCTTCCTGGCCTTGGGGTTCATCAGCCTGGCCCAGATCATCCAGGCTTTTTCAGCTTTGACCAAGATCGGCGTGGACAGCAATGCCTGGGAAAATTATGCGCGCCTGGGCGTGTTTTCAACCGGAGGCCTGCTGGTGGCCTTGCTGCTCAATGTGGTCTTGCTGCTCGTACCGCTCTGCGGCTGGGTGCTGTTGCAGAAGCTGCTGGGCAAAGCCACGCCGAAATGGGATAAGCTCCTCAAACTGCCCTGGCGCTGGCTTGGCGCCCTGCCGCTGATCCTCATCGGCCTGGCCGTGCTGGCCCAGCCCGAAACTTTCTATCAGAATTGGTTCATCATCACGGCCATTTTTTCGTTTGTTTCGATACTGGTCAATTTCCTGGCTGCCAGCCAGAACCCCGTGGCTGTCGGCATTGTCAAACTGGCCGAGTCTTTCTTTTTATATCCCTATCGCTATTTTCGCAAGATCATCGCCTATGGCAAGTATGGTCTCGAAATTACCGAGAACGAAAACGCGGGCATCGATTATTTCTGCCACTATGTCAAGGGATTCATTTGCTTCGCCATCCTGGTTTTCTGGACTCTGCTGGCCATCTACCCCATCTTGAAATACTACGGTCTAAATTTTTTCACCCTGCCGCTGCAAATCGAATTTTTCCCGCTGGATGCCTTCCACGGACTGCTCATCTATCCGTTGGCTTATTTTATTTTTGTGCCCATCTACGCGCTGTTCATTTCAATTTTGTATGAAATTCTGGCCACCCTGCTGCAGATTTTGGTCAAGATCAACAAGTTTTTTACCAGGCTGCTGGAAAAGTAGCGTTTTATTTACGCGCCAGTATAATTTTCAGCCAGATTTTTCTACTGCCGGGCGGCTCGTTGAAGTCACTTCCCGGCCGCGGATTTCCATTGCCTATGCCGCGGCCGGGGCGAGCTGCTCCCTCCGCATCAAAACCAGCGCCGGAATGACCGTCGGCTTTGTGCAAAGCAAGCAACGGTTTTATTTCCCAGAGCAAGCCGATGCCAACGGCGTACCCGGGTTTGGCGTTCAAACCGATCATATTTTCTTTGTTTTCATCAATCAACGGAATGCGCCAGGAATAAACACAATCGCCCCAATCGGACGAAAAATGAACTTGCAGGCCTTGGCTGCCGTTGGGATTGAGAAATATCTGTTTTTTGTTGGGCCGGTCGATGAGCTGCAGCAGGGGTTCGCTGAGCATGGGCGGTTTTCCCCGCGGTGCGTCCTTTTTTTCCGGCGGCTCATGCTCCCGTGCCGCTCGGCCACCCTGGATACTTTCGCGGAAACAGGCCCGGGAATAAATGAAGCCGTATTCCCTCGTTTTTTTTCCGTTGTCATCCAGCCACAATGTCAGGCTGGCGAGGCTGGGCGGACGTTCGATATGGCGGATATCGGGAGAGAAAAAAATATACATGTATTCTTCATCATTGCCCACTCCGACCAGCATGCCATTTTCGTAGAGCTGACTGGTGATGCTTTTGCTGAAATCTTCCATGCGGCCGTCATCCTGCAGGGGAACGGAAAGCCATTTACTGCTCATGGTGTCCAGGCTGCGGCAGCTCGAGAAAAGCAGTATACATGCCATAATGATGAAGAGCGTTGCATTTTTTCTGAGACGGTCCCGGGATTCAGTCATTGTTCCGGCCTCCAAAAGTAGTTAATATTTTCTATTTATTATAACATTTTCCGGCGCGGTTTATTGCGAAGACATGGAAAGTGCCGATAAGTGAACTGAATATCAGTTTTAGTTGCACATCGGCAACCGTGGATTCAGAGCGCTGATTGCTTGCCAAAGGAAATTGTGAATGTTATAATAAACAATTAATATAGGCCCGTTGCGAGGAACCAATGAAAAAAATGCTTTGCCTGTGCGCTGTTTTGACTCTGAGCCTCTTGCTGCCAGCGATCAAGGAAAAGGAACTCATAAAAAAACTCCCGGCCCGCTACCAGACTTGGCTCACGGAAGAGGTTGTCTACATCATCGCTGAAAAGGAAAGGGAAGTCTTTCTGCAGCTGGAAACGGACCTGGAACGCGAAGCTTTCATTAAAGCATTCTGGCAGCATCGGGATCCCAATCCCAACACTCCTGAAAATGAATTCCAGATCGAGCATTACCGCCGCATTTCCTATGCAAACAACTGGTTCGGCAAGGAATCCCCGGCTCCGGGCTGGAAATCCGACCAGGGACGGATTTATATCGTGTTGGGCGAACCCAAGTCGATAGACCGGATCGAGAACAAGACCGAGCTGCGCAATATCGTGATCTGGTACTACCAGGGCATGATGGAATTTGGACTGCCCAATGCCTTCAATGTCCTTTTCTTTAAAAGGGATTTTACCGGCGACTATGAGCTGTATTCGCCCGTCCGTTTTGGTCCGCAGTACTTGATAGCCGATTACACGGGCGATATGACCGACTATGGATCCGCCTATTATGACCTGATGAACATCGAGCCCGGTATCGCTGAGCTTTCTTTGAGCCTGATCCCCGGCGAGAGTTCGGGCTATTCTCCCTCGATGTCGTCCGAAATGCTCATTACCAGCAAAATTCCTATGGCACCCATAAAAAAGGTCAACACTCGTTATGCGGAACAAATGCTGCGCTACAAGGATATAGTGGAAATGGAGTACACGGCCAATTTCATTGAAAGCTCCAAAGTGGTCACGGTGGTGCGCCACCCGGCTGCCGGTTGTTATTTCGTCCATTACCTGATCGAACCAAAAAAATTGACTGTCGAGCAGTACAAGGACAAGTTTTATACCACATTGGAAATCTATGGCAATGTGACCGACATGCAGAACCGCAATGTCTTTCAATTCAATAAATCGATTCCCGTCGAACTGACTGAAGCTCAGATGGAAAGAATCAAGGACAAGCTGTTCAGCTTCCAGGGCATGTTCCCGTTGATTCCCGGAAAATACAGATTGACCATCTTGCTGAAAAATACGGTTTCCCGCGAATTCACTTCCGTGGAAAGCCCTGTTGAGGTCCCGGCTAATCCGCTCGCCGGCATCGATTCTCTGCTGCTGGCCAATCGTATGATCGAAAATTCCAGTTATCGGGGCCAAAGCAAGCCGTTCCTGATCGGCGGCCGGCAGTTGGTGCCCTCGCCGCGCAATGATTTTATCTCCGGCGACACCCTTTTCCTGTTTTTTCAGCTGCCGGCGCTGAGCAATGAATTGAAGAGCCAGGGTTCTCTGCAATTCGATATTTTAAAGGATAATGTCAGCGTTTTGTCACGAGTGAAAAAAATCGGCGAATATCCCGGATTGCCGGATATCATTGAAAGATTTCTCCTGGCTGATCTCAGGGCGGCGAATTACGTTATGCGCGTCACCTTGCTCTCACCCCAGGGGAAGCCGCTGGACAGCGAGGAAAGTTTGTTTTATATTACCCCCATGTCGGTTTTGCCCCGTCCCTGGGTCATGTCGGTCCCCCTGCCTTCGGTGACCGCTCCGCAATACTGGAATGACATGGGAAACCAGTACTTCAACTTGAAGGAATTTCCGCAAGCCCGGACACTGCTCGAAAAAGCATATCACATGGCTCCGCAGATTCCGGGTTTCGCCATGGATTTTTGCCGCATCCTTATGGAAACAAATGATTACCAGCAGGCCAAAGCGATCGCCTTGCTGTCGTTCCAAAACCAGGGAAAGAAAGAATTCCTTCTGATCCTCGCCCAGGCATCCCAAGCCCTGCGCCAATACAGCGAAGCCAGCGATTATTACAACCAGCACATCGCCCATTTTGGCGGCAGTCCCAAAATATTGAACGCTCTGGGCGAATGCTTCCTGGCCATGGGCCATACGGCGGAGGCCATCCAGGTCTGGGAGAAATCTTTGAAGATCGATCCCAAACAGGAAAATGTGAAAGAGCGGCTTACGGCCATGAAAGGAGAAAAAAAATGAAGACAGGGCGTTGGAGTTTGCTGGTTCTTTTTCTGCTGCAGACGCTGGCCGGCTGTTCGCTGTCCAGCAGAGCGGTGCGCTCGCTGCCCGTTTCCGACCAGCAGTTTTTATCCGAGGTTCGCTATATCATCACCAAGGAAGAAAAAAAGATATTTCCCAGCCTTGGCACCGAGGAACGCAAAAAGTTCATCGAGGAATTCTGGAAAAAACGCGATCCTTCCCCCAGCACGGACGAAAATGAATTTCGCGATGAATATTATGAACGGATCGATAAAGCCAACCGTCTTTTTCGCGAAGGCAGTTCCGGCTGGCTGACCGACCGCGGTCGGGCCTACATTCTGCTTGGCGATCCAGAACGCCGCAACACCTACCCCAGCGGCTACACCTTTTATGACCGGCCGATGGAAATATGGTACTACAAATATTTCACCATTATTTTCATCGATTATACTTTCACCGGCGTCTACAAACTGGAACCCTTGAGCGTCCAGCAAATCAGCGTCATCACCAGTTCGCAAATGCGCTTGAAACCCGAGATCCTGGTTCCGAATCAGGTGGTCTTCGACTTTGAGGCCAAAATTGAAAAAGCAGGCGCGGGCCCGGTAAAATTGATCGTCGAAATTCCTTATGAAAAGATGAGTATGATCGAAAAATCCGCTCAAAGCGGTACCATTGCCACTTCGCTCAAGATCGCGGTATTGATCTCCGGTGCTAAAAATGAAACAATCCTGCAAAAGGAAAAAGTGTACCCGATTTCCCTGCAAACCGACGCCTTGGAAACGCTGGCTAAAAACCTGATCATCCAGCTGCCGCTCGAGTTGCCACCGGGAAAATATTCCGCCCTGGTGACCATTGAAAATGACACCGATAAAAGCCAAGTTAGTAAAAAAATTAAATTCAACCTAGAACAAGGAGAACCGAATGAACTATAAAAAAACCGTTATTTTTATTTTTAGCGTAGTGCTGCTGTGTGCTCTGCCGCTTTCTGCCAGCAAAGCCGGCCAGACCGATTCCAGGAGAGCCGCCGGCACTCCGGTGTACATTGCTCCCCAGGTTGCGGCCGTCATCAATGCCAACCTGCAGCAGCGCCTGAATCGCAATGACATTCCCCTGAATTATTTACGCACCCTTTACCTGCCGGCGCAGCAGAACCAAATTTATCCGATCTTTATTTTCAAGATAAAAAACGCGGATTTGAACCTGGCCGCTGCGTTGGAATCCCCGGATATCCTGTGCGCCAAGTTTCATGTTTTTACACGCCTGTACCGGATGGAAAACGGTGTTCCGGGCACCGTCGAGCGTGAACGCTATATCCCTTTCAGTGTGGAGGAAAACAAGGCGAATTTCCAGCCTGAAGACGCCCCCTTTTATTCCATCGCCGCCGAAATCTATCCGGCCGGTAGCTACTTGCTGGCCTTGGCCGTCAGCACCCCTGACTTTGCCAAGATCAGCGTCAGTTACCATGAGGTCGTGCTGCCCGACATGACGCAGCTGCAGAACAAGCTGGATACCACACCGGTCTTTTCGATCACCGGGTTGCAGCAAATGGCAGCTCCCGAAACACGGATCATCATCCACAAAAATTCATTTGTCTACAACACCCTGGTATTGTTCCCCAGTCTGAACAATGAATTCAAGGCCGGCGAAAATCTGGACCTGTTCTATTTCATCCTCGGGGCCAAGCCAGACGACAGCAACGCCTTTAATTTGCAGATCACTTACAGGTTTTTAAAGGACGGTAAGGAGCTGCGTAAGCTCGGCCCGACGACGGTCAAAAACTTCATCATCAGCCAGCCGATCTCCCTGGCGTATACCGAGATTACCAAGGATGCCAAGGGCGTTGAAACCGAGCGCAAGGAGATTAGACTGGAACCCGGCGATTACAGCCTGGAAATTGACATGGTGGACATGGTTTCCAAGGTTGTCGGCAAGCAAGAATTCAAGTTCAAGATTGTTTTATAAATTAAGGAGATCATCATGAAAAAAAAATTACTGGTTAACCTGATTGTGATTGTTTTCTTAGCGGTTTCCCTATACGCCCAGGCCGGGCAGGGGCGGGGGCGATTGAAAGGATCGGTAAAGGACCAAGAAGGCAATCCCGTGGCCAACGCGACCATTACCCTGGAGTTTGAGAATAGCGGCAAAAAATTCGAAATGACCACCAACGACAAGGGCGTGTGGGCCATAATCGGTTTGGGAACCGGGCGGGCCAATATGATGGTCCTGGCGGACGGTTTCCTTCCGGCCACCCAGCAGGTCACAGTTTCTCAACTGAACCGCAACCCTCCGGTCGATTTCGTGCTGATCGTGGACCTGGAAAAGAAAGCCCGTCTCAAGGACGATGCGGCCGTCAGCCAGCTCGAACAGGGTAATGCCTTGTTCAATGAGAGAAAATACCAGGAGGCCCTGGCGGTTTTCACCCAATTCTCCGTGGACAACCCGGCCATCTACCATATTTATTTGAACATCGGCGATTCCTACCGCGAAATGCAGGATTATCAAAACGCCATCCTGCAGTACGAAGCGGCGATTGAAAAAGCCATCGCGGCATCCGACACCGTTATTCAATCCAAGGCCCAGGCATCCATCGGCGAGACATACTTGCGCCAGAGCGACCTCAAGAAAGCCCAGGAATATTTTAAAAAATCACTGGATCTCAACCCCAAGGATGAATTGCTGGCCTACAATGTCGCTGAAATTTATTTTAACAACCAGAAAGTCGACGATGCCATTGCCTACTATCTCCTGGCTACCCAGGTCAAACCCGATTGGGGCTTACCTTTCCTGAAACTCGGCTATGCCTACCTGAACAAGGCCGACTATGACAAGGCCATCGAAAGTTTCAGCAAATTCTTGCAGGTCGATCCGAAATCCGACCAGGCTCCGGTCGCTCAGGCAGTCATTGATTCCCTGAAAAATATGAAAAAATAGCGGTGCTGTCGACGCGGGGACTTCAGCGCCGGCGAGCCTTCCAAACCTGCAATGCTTTGGCGGCGGCCTGGCGCCTTTCGGCGTTGAGATTGTTGGGCGTCATGGCCAGCGCGGTTTCCATACGCGTGGCCGCCTCGTCGTAATTGCCGTTGCGGCCGGTGACCAGGGCGTAGTCAAACCAGTGCTGTGCCGTGGGTTCGATCTGGATCAGCCGCAGCATATGGTTTTCGCTGCGCGCGCCTTCCCCCGCTTCAATCGCCAGCATGGCGGCTGTAAATAGCAAGTCCGTGTCGTTGGCTCCGCCTTCAGTTTCAAGCAGGGCTTCGCTTTCAGCCAACGCGGTCCGCTTGGCGCCGGTTTGCGTGAGCATTTTAATCACCTTTTTAGCAAGACGCGCGTTTCCGCTTTCACTTTTTTTGGCCTGAATATACCAATTTAACGCTGCCGGCCAATCGCGGCGTTTTTCGTTGATTTCGCCGAGAATTTCCAATACCCGTGTCATTTCCGGGTCCAGACGGAGCATGGCCGCTGCCAGTGGTTCGGCTGCGCTGACATTGCCGTTGCTGAAATAGAATTCCAGCAAGTTTCTTTGAAACTTTAACGTCTGGGCCGGGTTGTCGCTGAAAATTTCGCTGGCCCGGCGCAGGTTGGCTTCCAGTTTGTCCCATTGTTGTTTTCTTTCATAGACATAATTGAGTAAAATATAAGGCAAAGGCAGCTTCAGCGCCGCGGTTTCGTCGCGCAGGTGCAGGGCTTCCGCTTCGACGCGGGCGGTTTCACCGCGGTCCAGAGCAGCGATCAGCTCACTGAAACGGATTTGATAGCCGATGCCGATTTTGGGATCGGTCCCGGCCCGCCCGGCCGCGGCAAAACTTGAAATATAGCCAAGGGCGGCAAGTTTTTTCTTGTCGTCCGCCTGCAGGGCAGTCCGGCTATCTTTTGTGCTCCCGGCCTGCTGCGAACCGACCCACTGGGCCAATTCGCGGTCCATTTGCCTGGCCAGGCGGTTGTTTTTATAAAAGAGATTGACTTTTTCGGCGGGGTCGTTCTGCAGGTCGTATAATTCGGCCTGGGGCAGGGAAATGTATTTAAAATGATCTTTCAACAAGCCGGTCAGCGGCGCCCAATTGTTAAGCTCGCAACCATACATGCTTTCCAGGTAAATGGGTCGGTCCGCTGTTGTTCCGGCACCGGTCATGGCCGTCAGCAAACTCATGCCCTGGCAGTTATTGTCCCCGTCGACAGCGAGCATTTCCAGTACGGTCGGCATGATGTCCACCAGGCTGACCCGCGCTGTGATGCGGGCGGGTTTTTTCAGCAGGGCCGGGCTGAAAAAGATCAGCGGCACCTTGACGCTCTCATCGTAGCAAAAGATGCCGTGGCCGTGTTCCCGGTGTTCGCCGAAAGCTTCGCCATGGTCGCCGGCGATCACCACCAGGGTTCGCTCAAGAAAGCGGCGTTCCGTTAAGTCAGCGATCATGCGTCCGACATGGAAGTCAACGTAAGCCACTTCGCCGCGATAGGCGTCGCCGGCAGACGCCTGCAGGTAGTCCGCGGGCGGGGCATAGGGCTTGTGCGGATCGTAAAAATGGACCCAGAGGAAGAACGGCTTGTCCCCCCGGTGTCCCAGCCAATCCTTGAACTTGGCATAAACGCGCTCGGCTGTTATTTCGGCGTCGATATTTCCCGCCTTGGCTTCATAGCCGAGGTGGTCGTCGTACAGATTGAACCCCTGGTCAAGGCCGAATTTGCCTTTCAGTACGTAAGCGGCGACCAGGGCGGCGGTGTCGTACCCGGCCGGCTTGAGTTTTTCAGCCAGGGTCACTTCTTCAGCGCCCAATTGATACGAACCATTGTTGCGCACGCCGTGGGCCATGGGCCAGCGGCCGTTGAAAATGGAACAATGGGCGGGCAAGGTCAGAGGCACCGGGGAATAGCAATTTTCAAATAGAACACCCTTGGCGGCCAGATCGTCGAGGGCGGGGGTCTTGGCTTGATGATCACCGTAGCAGCCCAGGCGGTCGGCACGCATGGTATCGATGCTGATGACCAGCACGTTAAACGGCGCCGTCGCAGTCCTAGCCGCAGGACGGGTCAGAAAAAAGACGGCCGCCGCGACGAGCAGCAGGACAACAAGCAAAACAAGGATATTTTTAATGTTCATCGTGACTGAATTGTAGCACAAGCCGGGGCCAAAAAAAAACCCGCCCCGGGAAGGCCCGGGGCGGGCTCTATGTTAGGTACGGTTTACCGTACCCGAGTTTCAGTTGCAGCTAACGCAATTAAAAGATGAACTTGACGCCCAAGCGCGCAGTGATCGGAGCCTGGAAGCCAAGGGCCTTGTCGAAGCGGGCATCACGCACCCAGGTGCCAACGGCTTGCGGATAGGGACCTTCCCATTCGCGGAAGTCGTAGCCGTTCTTGATCAGGGTGACGTTGTCGTCGGTGAAGTAATCCCACCAGATGTAGGGGGAGGTGATGTTGATGCGCGTCCAGTACCATACCGGGGTGTCGTTGTTGGTGGCGTTGTCCACGTTGAGGCTGATCTGCAGGGTGTTCTTGCCGATCTTGAGGTTGTATTCGGCGTAGAGGTTGAGGAACCAGATATTGGGCGTGCGGCCCAGGTCGCCGCGGCCCAGGGGGTAATAGCCGTCAGCGCGGTCCACGTACCACTCGGTTGATTTGGGCGTGCCGTTCAGGAAGTTGAATACGCCGCCCACGGTGAGGCCGAACGGGAAGGCGTAGGAGCCGTAGGCCTTGAGCACCATGGGACGGTCGGTGGCCAGCAGGCCGTTGTTCTTGGTTTCCGTACCGTCCTGGGTATAGGACATCCACCAGACGTCAAAGTAACGGGTCACGTTGCCGTCGGGGCGGCCGAAGCCGGTGCCCATGGTGTTGACCTCGTCGGCGCTGACGATGCCGGTGTAATTGCCGTACAGGCGGCTGAGGGTCAAGTTGACGCCGCCCATCCAGTTGTTGGTCATTCTCTTTTCCAGGGAGAGGTTCAAGGCTTTGTAATCTCTCTGGGCTTTGGGGGTGGGCCAGAAATCATCGCTGAATTTGCCGCCCTCGGAGACCGGGGCCGCCCAGCCGAAGCCGGGGTTAGCGATATAATAAACTTCATCGAATCCGCCGGTGTCGTTGAGAACCTGGACACCGACGTCGTCGATGGTGCGGATCAGGTTTCTCCAGGTGCCGCGGACGGAGAGCGAGAGATCGTCGCCGATCTTCTTTTCAACACCGAAGGTCAGTTCGCTCTGGGCCATGGGCTTGAGGTTGGGATCCACATAGCCCCAGGACTGGTAGCGGTAGTCGTAAGCGCCGCGCAATCTCAGCATGGAGTAGTCGCGAGTGCCGTCGGGCAGCAGGCGGCCGATGTTCATCCATTCGTTGACATAGTCAGGATCCAGGTAATTGATGTCACTGATCCAGCGCATGCCGCCGAATGAACCGAGGGCCATGTCGAGCTCCATGACGTCGTTGTAGATGCCGTAGGAGCCGTAGACCTTGAGGCTGGAATCGCCCATCACGTCAAAAACGAAGCCGAGGCGGGGCGAGATCTTGTCAGTCAGGCTGAATTTCATGACGTCCTGGCCAACGTAATCGGCGAAGCCCTCGAGGTCGTCGTTGAAGCTGGGGACGTTTTCCTGCTCGAGACGCACGCCGAAGTTCAAGGTGAGCTTGTTGGCGATGGTCCAGCTGTCCTGCAGGTAGAGGGCCAGGCGGTTGGAGTCGGCCTGGCCGAACTCACCGAACTGGGTGCCGAACTCGGCGCTGTAGCGTGAGTGAAAACCGCCGCGGACGTCGATATAGCCGTAGGTGTCGTACCAACTGAGACGGACCAGCGGGGCGTTGAACAGGGTGTTCTTGTTGACCGAGGCCTTGGTGTAGGCGAAGCCGGCCTTCCAGGCATGTTCACCGGCCAGGTTGAGGAAGTAGGTCAGGTCGATGCCGGCAGAGAGGTTGCTCTCTTCGTCGATCTCGTGCGGATAGGTCATGGCCTGGAAGGACTGGCTCAACCAGCCGGTACCGCGCTGGTTTGCCTCGAGAACGCCGACGGTGGTGTAGTTGCTGTTCAGAAATTGGTACAGCGGGGCTCTGCTGGTGTTGGCCTCGGACTCATCCAGGTTGTTTTTGAGGCCCATGAAAAAATAACCCAGGCGGGCGCTGGCCATGAAGTTGTTGCCCATGGTCATATCGACGTTGCCGCTGACGCTGTAGTTGGGGAAGCTGTAGCCGAGCTTGCTCCAATCGTATTGGTCGGAAGAACTGCCGTTGCGGTTGGGCAGTCCGCCGTCCCACACGTTGGCGTTGTTGACGAAGCTGGCGGAGAGGCGCAGGTTCTTGGCAGGCTGGCTGGAGAGTTTCAACTGGAAGTTGTAATCGGTGCTGGTCTGCTTGTATTCATAGCGGTTGAAAACGCCGTTCGGGACGTCCGACGCCACGTGGTTCGGATCGGTCGAGAAGTCGAAAACAGCCAGGCGTTTGGTGGAGCGGAAAACCGGCAGGGCGTTGGCGTAGAACCACAGTTTATCCTTGACGATGTAGCCGCCAATGCCGAAGCCGCCTTCCAGGACCCAATCTTTGGGCGCCTGGTCTCTGTCGGTGGTGTAGTTGAACTGCTGAAAAACGGAAGCGCTGGTGTAGGGATCCAGCTGCGCGGTGTCGCGTTCGGTGCCGCGCAGGGCGCTGCCCGAATAGTAACCCACGACATCGCCGTGGAATTCGTTGCCGCCGGAACGGGTCACGACGTTGATCACGCCGCCCAGCGAACCGCCGAATTCAGCCTGGTAGCCCGAGGCCTTGATCTGAACTTCGTCGACGAAGTCGAAGGCCGCATTCTGCGCGCCCTGGCCGCCGTACACCGAGTTGGTGTTCTGGCCGTCGACGTAGAACATGTTTTCGCCGCCGGACGAACCGTCGATCGAAAGGCCGCCGAGGAAGTTTTCGTTGACCGCGCCGGGGATGACCGCCACCAGGCCGTCAAAGTTGCGGCCCTTGGGCAAAACGTCGAACATTTCCTTGGTCAGGGTCATGCCTTTGGAAGTGCTCTTGACGTCGATCAGAGCCGTCGTGCCGGTGATGGTGATGGCTTCTTCGATGTTGCCGAGCTTGATCTCAACCTTGAGGTTGGCGGTCTGCTCAGCGACGAGCTGGACATTGTCCCGGATCACGGTCTGGAAACCCTGCAGGGTGAATATCACCTTGTAGGTACCGGGGGTGAGGTTGACCAGCCTGAAGGCGCCGTTTTCATCGGAAACCGTGGTTGCCTTGCCGACCAGCTTGGGGCTGGTGGCTTCGACATTGACGCCGGGAACCAATGAACCGTCTTCAAGCTGCACGATGCCAAAGATCTTGGCAGTCGTTTGCTGGGCGGTCAGCATACCTGCGAGCAGGAGCACACTGATCGTCAGCAGGGCGAAGCTTCTGACAAATTTCATTTTGTTTGTCCTCCTTTTTTTGATTTTTAGACAAAACATCAATCTTCGAGCAATAATCATGCCAAAAAGCTGATAGGGGAGGGCAAAGCTAATGTGGATTCAGTCTCTTAACTGGAAAACCTTTGCTGTAAATGGTTTGGGAGTCAAGACACAGACTGGAAACCTACCCATTCAAGTTTTCACTATTGGATTTCAAACGTGAAAAATCAAAATTCCCGCTGCTTTATTCAAAAAACTTTTAAAAAGTCAATTTATTGAATTGCGAAAAACGGTGGGCGTCCATAAAACGGCCAAAAAAAAACCCGCCCCGGGACGGCCCGGGGCGGGCTCTATGTTAGGTACGGTTTACCGTACCCGAGTTTCAGTTGCAGTTAACGCAATTAGAAGATGAACTTGACGCCCAAGCGTGCGGTGACCGGAGGCTGGAAGCCAAGGGCCTTGTCGAAGCGGGCATCACGCACCCAGGTGCCAACGGCTTGCGGATAGGGACCTTCCCATTCGCGGAAGTCGTAGCCGTTCTTGATCAGGGTGACGTTGTCGTCGGTGAAGTAATCCCACCAGATGTAGGGGGAGGTGATGTTGATGCGCGTCCAGTACCAGACCGCGGTGTCGTTGTTGGTGGCGTTGTCCACGTTGAGGCTGATCTGCAGGGTGTTCTTGCCGAGCTTGAGGTTGTATTCGGCGTAGAGGTTCAGGAACCAGATATTGGGCGTGCGGCCCAGGTCGCCGCGGCCAAGGGGATAATAGCCGTCAGCGCGGTCCACGTACCATTCGGTTGATTTGGGGGTGCCGTTCATGAAGTTGAAGACGCCGCCCACGGTGAGGCCGAACGGGAAGGCGTAGGAGCCGTAGGCCTTGAGCACCATGGGCCGGTCGGTGGCCAGCAGGCCGTTGTTCTTGGTTTCCATACCGTCCTGGGTATAGGACATCCACCAGACGTCAAAGTAACGGGTCACGTTGCCGTCGGGGCGGCCGAAGCCGGTGCCCATGGTGTTGACCTCGTCGGCGCTGACGATGCCGGTGTAATTGCCGTACAGGCGGCTGAGGGTCAAGTTGACGCCGCCCATCCAGTTGTTGGTCATTCTCTTTTCCAGGGAGAGGTTCAAGGCTTTGTAATCTCTCTGGGCTTTGGGGGTGGGCCAGAAATCATCGCTGAATTTGCCGCCCTCGGAGACCGGGGCCGCCCAGCCGAAGCCGGGGTTAGCGATATAATAGACTTCATCGAAACCGCCGGTGTCATTGAGGACCTGAACGCCGACGTCGTCGATGGTGCGGATCAGGTTTCTCCAGGTGCCGCGGACGGAGAGCGAGAGATCGTCGCCGATCTTCTTTTCAACACCGAAGGTCAATTCGCTCTGGGCCATGGGCTTGAGGTTGGGATCCACATACCCCCAGGACTGGTAGCGGTAGTCGTAAGCGCCGCGCAATCTCAGCATGGAGTAGTCGCGAGTGCCGTCGGGCAGCAGGCGGCCGACGTTCATCCATTCGTTGACATAGGGAGGATCCAGGTAATTGATGTCACTGATCCAGCGCATGCCGCCGAATGAACCGAGGGCCATGTCGAGCTCCATGACGTCGTTGTAGATGCCGTAGGAGCCGTAGACCTTGAGGCTGGAATCGCCCATCACGTCAAAAACGAAGCCGAGGCGGGGCGAGATCTTGTCAGTCAGGCTGAATTTCATGACGTCCTGGCCAACGTAATCGGCGAAGCCCTCGAGGTCGTCGTTGAAGCTGGGGACGTTTTCCTGCTCGAGACGCACACCGAAGTTCAAGGTGAGCTTGTTGGCGATGGTCCAGCTGTCCTGCAGGTAGAGGGCCAGGCGGTTGGAATCGGCCTGGCCCCACTCACCGTACTGGGTGCCGAACTCGGCGCTGTAGCGGGAGTGTGCACCGCCGCGGATGTCGAGGTAGCCGTATGTCCCGTACCAGCTGAGGCGGACATAAGGGGCGTTGAACAGGGTGTTCTTGTTGACCGAGGCCTTGGTGTAGGCGAAGCCGGCCTTCCAGGCGTGTTCGCCGGCCAGGTTGAGGAAGTAGGTCAGGTCGATGCCGCCGGAGAGGTTGCTCTCTTCGTCGATCTCGTGCGGATAGGTCATGGCCGCGCCGGGCAGGCTCTGCCAGCCGGTGCCGCGCTGGTTTGCCTCGAGCACGCCGACGGTGTCGTAGTTGCTGTTCAGGAACTGGTACAGCGGGGCTCTGCTGGTGTTTTCCAGGGACGGGTCCATCTGGTTCTTGGCGGCCTGGAAGAAATAGCCCAAACGGGCGCTGAGCATGAAGTTGTTGCCCATGGTCACGTCGACGTTGCCGCTGACGCTGTAGTTGGGGAAGCTGTAGCCGAGCTTAGTCCAGTCGTATTCGTCGGAAGAACTGCCGTTGCGGTTGGGCAGTCCGCCGTCCCAGACATTGGCGTTGTTGACGAAGCTGGCGGAGATGCGCAGGTTCTTGGCGGGCTGGCTGGAGAGTTTCAACTGGAAGTTGTAATCGGTGCTGGTCTGCTTGTATTCATAACGGTTGAAAACGTTGTTCGGGATGTCCGACGCCACGTGGGTCGGATCGGTCGAGAAGTTGAAAACAGACAGGCGTTTGGTGGAGCGGAGAACCGGCAGGGCGTTGGCGTAGAACCACAGTTTGTCCTTGACGATGTAGCCGCCGATACCGAAGCCGCCTTCCAGGCGCCAGTCCTTGTCGGCCTGGTCTCTGTCGGTGGTGTAGTTGAACTGCTGAAAAACGGAAGCGCTGGTAAAAGGATCCAGCTGCGCGGTGTCGCGTTCGGTGCCGCGCAGGGCGCTGCCCGAATAGTAACCCACGACATCGCCGTGGAATTCGTTGCCGCCGGAACGGGTCACGACGTTGATCACGCCGCCCAGCGAACCGCCGAATTCAGCCTGGTAGCCCGAGGCCTTGATCTGAACTTCGTCGACGAAGTCAAAGGCCGCATTCTGCGCGCCCTGGCCGCCGAACACCGAGTTGGTATTCTGGCCGTCGACGTAGAACATGTTTTCACCGCCGGACGAACCGTCGATGGAAATACCACCGAGGAAGTTTTCGTTGACCGCGCCGGGGATGACCGCCACCAGGCCGTCAAAGTTGCGGCCCTTGGGCAGAACGTCGAACATTTCCTTGGTCAGGGTCATGCCTTTGGAAGTGCTCTTGACGTCGATCAGGGCCGTCGTGCCGGTGATGGTGATGGCTTCTTCGATGTTGCCGAGCTTGATCTCAATCTTGAGGTTGGCGGTCTGCTCTGCAACGAGCTGGACATTGTTCTGGATCACGGTCTGGAAACCTTGCAGGGTGAATACCACCTTGTAGATACCAGGGGTGAGGTTGACCAGCCTGAAGGCGCCGTTTTCATCGGTAACCGTGGATGCCTTGCCGACCAGTTTGGGGCTGGTGGCTTCGACATTGACGCCGGGAACCAATGAACCGTCTTCAAGCTGCACGGTGCCAAAGATCTTGGCAGTCGTTTGCTGGGCGGTCAGCATTCCTGCGAGCAGGAGCACGCTGATCGTCAGCAGGGCGAAGCTTCTGACAAATTTCATTCTGTTTGTCCTCCTTTTTTATTTTTAGACAAAACATCAATCTTTAAGCAATAATCGTGCCAAAGCAGCATCGTGTAATAAAATCAGCCTGAAACCGGACCATTGTCCTAAAAGCCTGACTGGAAAAGACTCTGCCTGAATTGCCTGGACGCGAAATTCGTTAAAATCAGGCAATATTAATTTAATGCCGCTAATAATTCAAATTATTGAATATTAATTCAAAAAACAGAATATTCAGCCTTTTTCCCTGCCAAAGCCATGGATCACGATCATGAAAACGAGTTCGTCCAGGGAGAATTTGGCGCTTTATTTTATGTGAATTGACAAATTTAAATGTATTGTATTTATTAATTAAAGTTAATAAGTTATAATTCTTGACATGAGAAAATATTTGCTCTTTTGCCTGCTGATTCTGTGCGGTTTGCATACAGCCCTTGACGCGGAAACCCTGGAAACGGTGATTCAGAAAAAGGACTGGCCGGCACTGGCCGCACTGTTCAGCGATCAATCGCACCTGCAGCTGGCCGTCTATTTCAAGGATTGCCAGGGAGTAGGTTTTATGCTGCTGCGCAAGGATAACCTGATGTACTTTGCCCGCTTCCAGGAGTTCGCCGAAATCGGCGAGATCAGTTATGAAGTGGAAAATGGCATGTATCGGGACTTGCTCTTGAAACGCAACCTCAAGCCGCTCCATTTCGTCGATTCTTTTTCCCGCTATGACGTCGCCAACCTCGCCATGCGCATGGGCGATGCTGAAATTCTTTTTAAAAAAGGGACCATCTATCGGGGCTTGCCCCTGGGCTGCCTCTGGATTTTCAGCGGTGAATGGGAATTCAAGATCAGGCCCGAATCGGAGGAAGAACGATTGACCCTGCTCAAACAGATCCGCAGCGACACCTTCATCAAGGAAGCCCAGGCCGGAGTGTTTATATGCAGCCATCCGGACTTCATGGATGCGCTGCCGCCGCCGACAACGGTCCGCGAGCTTGCCGACAATGAAGCGAAAAGCCTCTATGAAATTTTCAAGCAGAAGTGGGGCATGCATATTCCTTATTTTAATGAGCTGTGGTATTTTCCCTTTACCGCGGAATTCAACGCGGCCCTTTTTAACCGCCGACCCGGCAAATCGTTTTACCGCTATATTTTCAACAGCGCCGCTTCTCCCGACACCAGTTTGGTGATGTTTCCTGAAAACAGGTTCTACCTGAATTATAATGCCATCAAGGGGCTCAAATTCACCACGCAGGGGGTCGACGAACTGGAAAACCTGCAGCTGAATCTTTTTTATAATCCCCAGATGCAGTTCCTTTCCGCGACCGCGGTCCTGAATTTCAAGGAGCCTTCGAGCTTGAAAACGGTCAGCCTCGACCCCGGGCTGGTAGTCAAGGGCTACGGCAAATCCCAGCAGCACGAGCTCCAGCTTTTCAACCGCGACGGCATTTATTTTCTCCTGGGCCAGGAACTGAACAAGTTCAGTTTCTATTATGCCGGCAATATCAACGCCAGCGAAGATGCCGGCGAGATGACCCGCATCAATATGAGCAACTTGTCGCGCGGCCAGAAAGAGCACTACTTCATTTTAAGCCGCGACCAGGATTTCTATCCGAACCCGGGGCACCATTTTTTTAAAAACCGGCTCAGGATCTCACTGCCGTTGCCGTTGAACTGCCTGGCCTCGGGCGAACTGCGCTCGCATAAAAAAATGGACGAACGCAGCGAATTCGTTTTTGAGAGCCCGGGCAGCAAAGGCATGTCGCTGGTCTGTGGAAATTTCGTTCCCCTGCTTTCCATCCCCGCCCGGGTGCCGATCCGGGTTTACGGCGCGGCCAAACTGAAAGTGACGGACTATTTTCAGGTCGACGCCATCCGCGACTATTTTAATTTCCTGCTGGAAAAATACGGCATGCTGGAGATCAAGGAATTGAACCTGCTGCTGCGTCGCCGCCAGGAATATGGTGGACTGAGCAACCAGGGTTTCGTGATCTTCAATCTCATGGAAAGCGGCTTCTTTGACGACGAATTGAGCGTGACCCGGCGCATTCGCAACGAAAGCCCGGTGGTGTTCGGCGATGTCAACCGCGACAACCTGATCCATGAGCTGGCTCACCAATGGTGGGGCGGGGTCATTTCCTGGAAATCCTACCAGGACCAATGGATCACCGAGGGGCTGGCGCAATTTTCCACATTGCTTTTCCTGCAGAACAGCGTTTCTGAAAACCAGTTCAACCGAGCGATCGCCAGCATCAAAAGATGGCTTCTGCGCAGCAGTGACGACGGACCGCTCATTTATGGCCGGCGCATCGCCAATCTCAGCAATGACCTCAACACCTACCAAAGCGTCATTTACAACAAGTCGGCGCTGGTATTCCTGATGCTCAAGGAGATGCTGGGTGAAGATGAACTGCTGAAGCGGTTGCGCCAGGTGCTGGATGATTTCAAATATCAGAGCCTGGTCTCGGCCCGCTTTATCCGGCATTTCAGCCAGGACGAGCCGTACTTGCAGAAGTTCTTCAACGGCTGGGTCTACTCCAGGCTGTTGCCCGAAGTCTGCTTTCAGGTAGCGATCAACGGCCAGGAAGCCGAGATCACCTTCAGCCAAACGAACAGCGACTTTGTATTTCCCGTCCGTATCACGGTCACCACGGCCGCGGGGAAATCCGTCCGCACCCTGATTATCAAGGAAAAAGTCCAGAAATTCGAAATATCCGAAAACGCGGTCATCCTGTCTGTCGACGTAGACGCCGGGGTCTCCCCAATCCAGCTGTCCGACTGAACGGAGCGGAAACACGACTAAACTGGCACGCTTCGTCGTCGTATCGCCGTAAGCCACCTGAAAAAAATCATCCCCCAATCCCTTCTCTTGGGAAGAGAAGGGGGGAATTCGCAACCCTCTATTTAGGTAAAGAGAGAAGAGTCATGTCAATTGTCCAACTGATCAGATGGACATAATTTATCTGCCACTTCAGTGGATGTGTTTTCAATCATTTCGATTTCGATAGCAGGGGAAAGCTTTTGATGTTCGGGATCTGGATTTTCAACTTGAAATGAGTTATCCTATGCTATTATATGAAAATAATTATCCATAGGATTGGTGAGGTTTGTGATGCTGGATGAAACGCTGATCGAAGCGCAAGACAGGAATGCCCGTACGCGAAAATGGCTGCTTATTCCTGTTTCGCTGCTGGCCCACGTTCTGGCCATCGCGGCCCTGGTCGTTGTGCCGCTGCTGCTGGCCGAAAGCGACTTGCCCCAGGTGCAGATGACCAACGTGCTGATCATGGCTCCGCCCACGCCCACACCGCCGCCGCCGCCGCCGCCGCCATATGGCCGGGGCAAGGGATCCGGCGGGACCAAAACCGGCGCGAGCGCGAAAAAAAAGGAAGAACAGCGGGTCTATACGGGCAAGTTGATCGCCCCGATCGAAGTTCCGGAAACGATCGAAGAGGAAGATAGCGGTGATTTCGGCGTCGAGGGCGGTGTCCCCTGGGGGGTTCCCGGCGGGGTCATCGGCGGGGTCGAAGGCGGGGTCGTCGGCGGTGTACTGGGCGGTGTTCTGGGCGGAACCCTGCCCGAAGAGCCGCCGGTTTTCGTCAGCGGCGGACATATCCCGAAGCTGATCCGGCAAGTGAAGCCGGAATACCCGCATGAGGCCTATACCGCACGCATCCAGGCGATCGTTGTCGTCGAAGCCACGACCGACATTTACGGCCGCGTCAACCGGGCCCGGGTCATCAGCGGCAACTCCATATTCAACGAGGCGGCACTGGCCGCAGTCCGGCAATGGCTGTACGAGCCCTACATCGTCAACGGGGTGCCGCGGCCGATTATTTTCACCGTGAGCATGACCTTCGGCTTCGTTTCACCGTAACCCACCGATCCTTATTCAGTCCCCGTGTTTTCAAGGCGCAGGCCAGAAATTCGCTTAGAAGTGGCAGAGTCTTTTTCACCGGCGCCGAAAGCCTGTTTCCCGGAAGGAGGTTTTGCGGCTGCACTCCGACCAGGATGACTTGGCAGGGGATGGACGCACCCAGGAAACGTATCAGCAGCTTCAACGGCAGGTGATGGCTGGTCATGTCGCCGACGGCAATGGATTGTTCGTCGGCCAGGAAGGCCGTCCCGGGAGCCAGGCCATGATCAACGGCGTCGAGCAAAATCACGTGGCTGGGGAGGAAGGCGCGGATGACGCCGGTGAAATTTTCCGGGGCTTCGCCACCGCTGACAATGCGGATGTCGGGTTCCTCCGCCAGTTTTTTGGCCAGGGAACGCGCCAGGGCGACGCCCAGACGGTCGTCGCTCTTCCAGTTCATACCGATGCCCAGGACAAAAATTTTTTCAGCACCGCGCAGCTGTTCCACCAATTTGCGCTGAAAATCATCGCTGCAGGGAAATGGCTTTTTCGTAATAATTGCGGATACGGAGCAGGCTGATTTTCTGACCCTGCTTCGCAGGATCAGTAACTTAGAAAGCAAATTATCTTGTTTTTTTACCAAGTTAACCCTGCTGGCAGGATAAGTACCTTAGAAAGCAAATCATGTTGATTTGCCTTAAGGTACTTATTTGCTTTAAGTTACTAACGGCGATGGTCGGGCTTACGTGTATTCGATTTTCAAATCGTGGCGACTGAATGCGGCGGTCTCATATTCCGCGTCCATGTGGTAAGCCTTGGTCGGGCAGGAGTCGACGCACTGGGCGCAGTGGATGCAGCGGTCGTTGTGCAGGATCATTTTGAATTTTTTTTCAGTCTCGGAAATGCGGATAATGTCGATGGCTTCAGCCGGGCAGTCGTTTACGCAGATCATGCAGCCGATGCACTTGGGCGCGTCGCAGACCACGTTGCCGCGAAAGTCTTTGGGCACGGCTTCCTTTTCAAAAGGATATTTAACCGTGGCCGGTTTTTTAAAAAGATGACGCAGCAGTTCCGGTAAAAAAGGGACTATTTTATTGTTCATGATACCATTCCCTTGATGATGATGACGATAAAAAGCTGCAAAACGGCCAGCGGCGCCAGCCAGCGCCAGGAGAAATTGATCATCTGGTCGATGCGGATGCGCGACGTGGCGGCGCGCATGGCGGACAGCAGGAAGATGACAAAGCACGTTTTGACGATAAACCAGGCCAGTCCCGGCAGCAGTCCGCCCGGGAAGCCGCCCAAGAAGACGGCGGAAATCAAACCGGCGCCGACGACCATTTCGATATCGCCCAGCAGCCGGAAAAAAGCCAGCTTCTTGCCCGAATATTCGGTGAGCTGGCCGCCGACGATCTCGGTTTCGGCGTGGGGGATGTCGAAGGGCACCCGTTCCAGCTTGGCTTGCAGCGCGATCAGGGCGATGAAAAAGCCGATGATATTGACCAGCATCAGCAGCGGCTTATTTTGAAAAAACAGGGCGATTTCCAGGATGCGCCAGGAACCGGCCAACACGGCCGGGCTGAGCAGGGCCAGCAGCAGCGGAATCTCGTAGCCGAACAGCATGGTCAGCACGCGCACACCGCCGATGGCCGAGAAGTAGTTGTTCGAATGCCAGCCGGCCAGGAAGAAGATCAGTGTCGGCAGGGTCAGCAGGTAGGCCACCACGATCAGGTCGCCGGGAAAGGAGATGAACGAGGGAGCTTCGCTGTAGTGCCATACCGGCAGGTAGAGGGCGGCGGTGCAAATGATGGCCAGGGCGAATACCGGCAGCGCTGCGAACATATGCTTGTCGGCTTTTTCCGGCACGATGTCTTCCTTGGCGAACAGTTTGATGATGTCGGCGACCGGCTGCAGAATGCCGGAGCGGCCGGTGTGCAGGGGGCCGATGCGGTTCTGCATGCGAGCGTAAAGCTTGCGGTCGAACCACTCGCAAAAAGTGGAATAAACCAGCAGAAAGATCAGACCCGGATAAACCAAGATGTAGAGGATGGGCTTTAAAATGGCCATACTGCTTCCTTTTTCCTTAAATTGACTTTTTTATAATGGTTGTTCGCCATGGTCCGCAACTGACTGAAGCTGAGGACCTTGCTTTCGCCGCTGCGCGGGTTGTCCAATTGGACCAGGCGCTCGGCGCAGCAGATGCAGGGATCAATGGCGGCAAAGATCAGCGGAATGTCGGCGATGAAGCCGTTTTTGAGCATGGCAATGGTGGCCGGGTAGTTGGCCAGCGTGGGAGCGCGGACCTTCAACCGTTCCGGTTTGTCCGAGCCGTTGCTCTTGATATAGTGCACGTTCTCGCCGCGCGGGGCCTCGTAGCGGGAATACACCTCGTTGGGCTTGACCTTGCGTGGCGCCTTGACCTTGAATGGGCCCTCCGGCAGGTTTTTCAGCAGGAATTCGATGATTTTATAGGACTGGATCAATTCCTTGACCCGCACCACGGCCCGTCCCAGAACGTCGCAGCTGTCGGCCGTGCAAACCTCGAAAGGTATCTCGTTGTAAACGGCGTAGGGATCGTCCTTGCGCACGTCCATGGGCACTCCCGATGCCCGCAAGGTGGGGCCGACGGCGCAGAGGGCGATGGCTTGCTCTTTGCTGAGCATGCCGACGCCGGCGAGCCTGCCGACGAAAGTGGGTTCGTTGGCGCCGATGCTCAAGTAATATTCGGTCCTCTTGGTCAACAGGTCCAAAGAATCGAGGATCTTTTTTTTCTGCAGTTCGTCGATATCGCGGCGCACGCCGCCGAAAGTGTTCATGGCGTAATGAACGCGGTTGCCGGTGATCCAG
This sequence comes from Candidatus Aminicenantota bacterium, assembly GCA_963770755.1. Taxonomy (GTDB): domain Bacteria; phylum Acidobacteriota; class Aminicenantia; order UBA2199; family UBA2199; genus UBA2199. The sequence continues at coordinate 816,259 of CAVYQZ010000006.1, forward strand.
TCCAGAATGTCCATGACCACCTCGCGGTCGCGCCAGGTGTACATGAAAAATGATTCGAAACCGGCTTCCTGCCCGGCCACACCCAGCCAGAGCAGGTGGCTGTGCACCCTTTCCAGCTCGGCGATCAGGGTGCGGATGTAAAGCCCGCGCCGCGCCGGGATGAGTTCCATCAACTGCTCGACTCCCTGGACAAAGCAGGTGGTATGGGAGTGCGAACAAATGCCGCAGATGCGTTCGGTCAAATAAATATTCTGGGTGAACGTCCTTTCTTCAGCCAATTTTTCGATGCCGCGGTGGCTGTACCCCAGCTTCAGGTCGGCGTCGCGGATGATCTCGCCGTCCAGGGTCATGCGCAGGCTGACGGCTTCGTGCAGGGCGGGGTGCTGCGGGCCCAGGGAAACCTTGAATTCCATTATTTACCTCCGGGGATGATTTCTGCCGGGCGATTGAATTTCCAGTCTTTGCGCAATGGATACTGTCCTTGTGGCCAGTCATCGCAAAGGAGCAGCCGCCGCGGATCGGGGATGTTGTCGACCACGAGCCCGAACATGTCCTGCAATTCCCGTTCATAGAGATTGGCGCCGGGAATGACCTGACAGACGCTGGGGATGCGGGGCTCCGTGCGCGGGGTCAGAAGGCGCAGGAGGATGGTTGTGGTGTCATTGGAGAGGTGGTAGATCACCTCGAAGTTTTCACCCAGGTCGACGCCGCTGATGGTGGCCAGATGGGAAAATTGCAGCTGGTCTTTGAGGTAGGCCAGGACCGACAGCAACTGCCCGCGTTCCACCTTGATGCTGATGCGCCGTGGGGCAGTCATGGCTGCCTCAAGGATCTTTTCTTTAATTTCCCCGTTTATTTTCTCAAAAATCGCTTCGCTGTTCATGAATACCTCATTTGACGGAATTAAGCAATTTAACCACGGCGTCGATCAGTGCGGTTGGCCGGAAGGGGCAGCCGGGGACATAGGCATTGACCGGAATGAGCTGATCAATGCCGACCAGGGAATGGTATGCCCCTCGATAGACGCAGCCGGCCATGGCGCAGGCGCCCGCGGCCACGACGAATTTCGGTTCGGGCACTTGCTCGTATACGCGCAGCACCCGGTCGCGGTTCTGCAGGGTGATGGCGCCCGTGCAGATCATGACATCGGCATGACGCGGCGTGGCCTTGAGCAGGACTCCGAAGCGCTCCAGGTCGAAGCGCGGCATGAGCGCGGCCAGGATCTCGATATCACAGCCGTTGCAGCCGCCTCCGGCATTGAGATGCAAAACCCACGGGGATTTGACCCGTGACCAGTGAACTAATCTTTCAATCATGTTGATTCCTTGTGATTAATGCCAGGACGGCCAGGAAGATCATGCCCAGGTAGAACAGTCCCAGAAAAGCGGTCGGACCTGTCGGCAGTGTGGCCACGACCAGCGCCGCCACGTGCATCATGGTAAAGAACAGGGCGATGAAAAAGAAAAGTTTATAGCCGAACTGGGGTTTGCCGCCGGGGATGTCCTCACCGCAGTGGTAGGTTTTCAGTTTGCCGCCGACGGCGTTGACTTTGGGGGCTATGCGGCCGGCCAGAAAATAAATCAGGTAAAAAACGGCCAGGAAGAACAGGAAGGCCAGCGGCGGCGACAAGAGCATTTCCAATAATTTTGTGATCATGGTTTATCCCTTTAGTTTGGTCAGTTTCCTGACATCCAGGCTTTTGGTGTGACGGTTGATGCCGATGATAATGGCCAGTGCCGTGGCCAGGACCGCGACATCGACGACGATGACCGAAATGACCAGGCTCTGGGCGAGCATGATGTTGTTTTTGGCCAAGCCGGTGGCGATCAAGGCCAGGGTGACGCCCTTGGCGATGATTTCCACACCGATCAGGAGTTTGACCAGATTTTTCATGGTCAGCAGGCAGTAAATGCCGATGCCGATCAGCATGGCCGCGGCACCCATATTCAATATCCAGAGATTATTCATGTTTGCTCCTCGAACGGAACAGGGCCAGCACGGCCAGCACGCCGGCGAAAATGACCCCGATCTGGCCGATCAGGTCAAAGCTGCGTTCTTTCCACATGACTTCAGAAAAAGTCCCCGTCTCGGGGCTGGTGACGGCCGGGATGCGGCCCAGCAGGTTTTTCATGACCAGGATGTCGATGGCCAGCAGCGCCAGGAAAAATAGCGGGAAAATGAACTTGTGGGTTTTGCTTTCGGCTACCTGTTCGTCGCTGCGGGTCAGGGCGATGGCGGTGATGAAAAGGACGGTGATCAGTCCGGCGACCACCGAGACTTCAAACACACCGGCATAAACGGCGGTCATCCTGAAAAAGACCAGGGCCAGGAAAATGCTGGCCACTGCCAGGCTGATGGCGGCCTTGAGCAGGTCGCGGACCAGGACGGACAGGATGGAAAAAACGACCAAGCCAATCAAGAGAAAAAGGTGCATGCGATTCTCCTAAAATCCGAGAAAATTAAGGGCTACGCCGACCCCGCCGCTCAAAATATCGGTCGCCGGTTGCAGCCAGGATTTGATAATGTAGGGGAAAACCAGGCCGGTCACGATGCACAGCAGGGCCAGGGTCAACGTCGCAGCCGACATCCAGAAAGGCGCTTCCTTGACCGCTTTCCAGTTTTCATTCAACTTGCCGAAGAAAGCATGACGCTGCAGGACCAGGTAATACCACAGGGTGACCACGCTGCCCAGGACGGCCAGGAAGGCCAGCACGTGCATGCGGGCCTGAACCAGGGCGATGATGATCAGCAGCTTGCTCCAGAAGCCGTTCAACGGCGGTACGCCGGCGATGGACAAGGATGCCACGGCGCTGGTGCCTGCTGTCAGGGGCATGCGCTTGGCCAGGCCGCCCATTTGATCCAAATTGCGGGTCCCGGTCGATTGTTCAATGGCGCCGGCGTTCAAAAAGAGCAGCGACTTGAACAGGGCGTGGTTGAAAAGGTGAAACAGGCCGCCGAGAATGCCCAGCGGCGTGCCGATGGCAAAGCCCAGAACGACATAACCGATCTGGCTGATCGATGAATAGGCCAGCATGCGCTTGATGTCTTTCTGGCCGAGGGCGGCCAGGGCGCCGACGAATATGGAAACAATTCCCAACACGCTCAGTACGCTGGTCAACGCCGGCGTCAGTCCGAAGACGTTCAGGAATATGCGCATCATGGCGTAAACGCCGGACACTTTGATCAATACGCCCGACAACATGGCCGAGATCGGGGCCGGGGCCGAAGGGTGCGCGTCGGGCAGCCATGAATGAAATGGAACGATGGCCGCTTTCAGGCCGAATCCCATCAGGAACAGGGCGCTGCAAAAACCGACCGCGGTCTTGACGTTCAGCATCTTCAGTCCGGAGGCCACGGCGCCGAAGCCGGTGCCGCCGGTCAGGCCGAAGAGAATGGCGATGGAAAGGAGGATGAATGCCGAAGCCACGACCGAGAGCATCAGGTATTTGAACGAGGCTTCGAGTTCATCATGGCCCAGTCCGAAGGCCACCAGGGCGTAAGAAGCTACGGCGGCGACTTCCAGGAACATGTAAATATTGAAGAGGTCGGTAGCCAGCACCAGGCCGTTCATGCCGGCGATCATCAGCAGCAGCAGGGCGTAATAATTGGCCTTGGCTCCATAGTGTTCCATGTAGTCGATGGAATACAGGGTGACGGCCAGGCTGACCAGCGAGATGGTGAACAGCATGAACAGGCTGAAGCCGTCGACCAGCAGGCGGATATTGAGCGGCGAGCCGAACCAGAACGCCTGCTGGATGACGCCGCCCTTGGCGATCAGCGGCTTGGCGTACACGACCGAAAAGACCACGAGAAAAAGCATGGTCGCGTTTGCCAGCAGGTCGGGCAGGAAGCGCTTGGAAATTTTGCCCAGCAGGGGCAGCAGGCTGGCCAACACCAGGGGTACGATGATGAAAATGAAGATCATTGCTCCTCCCTTACCTAATTAACCCTGCTACGCAGGATAAGTAACTTAGAAAGCAAATTATTTTGTTTTTTTTCCATGTTAATTTGCTTTAACTTACTAAGACACTGATGGCCCAGACGATGAGCACCAGCCCGCCGATGGTCCAGGCCAGGTAGTTGGCGTAGAATCCATTATGGGCGGCTTTCAGGACGCCGGTGCAAGTCCGGCCGACCGCGACCACGATTTTTTCATAGAAAAAGTCGATGGGCCGGTCCACGAATTTGAACAGAAAATCGGACATGGCCTGCAGGAACTTGATGCCCTGCTCATACAGGTCGAAGACGCGGGCCTCGGCCCAGTCGTATAGGGTGTGCAGGACGGGCAGGTGGTGGATCGGCTCGGAAACCATGTAGGCCTTGTTGCCGCCGCGCTTGAAGCCGTAGACGTGCAGGCCCAGGGCAAGCAGCAGGCAGCCCATGGAGATCATGGCGATGGGGTTGAACAGGGCCAGGGCGTGGGCGGATAGATGCAGGGTTTCGCCAACCGCCAGGTGGCCGTTCATGATGGGTTCCAGGAAGAATTTCAGCGGGATCCAGTTAAAGATGCCGAACACGATGCACAAGGCGGCCAAGGCCAGGATCGGCAGGTAAATGGGGCTTTTACTCTCCCGGACCTGCGGGAGTTCCGGGTTGCGCGGACCAAAAAACACCGAGTGCCCGGCTTTTAAAAATGAAGCGAAGGTCAGGATCGCTCCGAGCCAGGCCGCGATGGTGAAGATGGTATAGCCGGTTTCAAATGAACCGTGAAAGACCAGTTCTTTGGATACGAAACCGTTGAGCGGCCAGATGCCCGAAATGGCCGCCGCGCATACGAGAAAACCCAGGGCGGTCATGGGCATGACCCGGTACAAGCCGCCGAGTTTTTTCAGCTCGGTGGTTCCGGTTTGCTGTTCCACGGCACCGGCCGCCATGAAGAGGCCGCTTTTATAGATGACATTGTTGATCATGTGAAAGACGCCGCCGATGATGCCGATGGGCAAAGCGGTGCCGATGCCCAGGATCATGTAGCCGACCTGAGACACGGCGTGGTAGGAAAGGAGTTTTTTCAAATCTTTCTGGATCAGAGCCATGAACACGGCCAGCACGATGGTGGCCGCGCCGATGACCATCATGGTGATGGAGAACGGACTGTTGATTTCAATTTTGTAGAAATCAACGGCGATGCGCACCAGCAGGTAAATGCCCAGCAGCTTTTCCAGCGCGCCGGGGATGAAAGCCATGACCGAGACCGGGGCGTCGATGGCGGCATCGGGGATCCAGGTATGGAAAGGCATGGCCCCGGCTTTGCCGATGGCGCCGATCAGCATCAGGTAGAAGCTAAGGGCGGTCAAGCCGTGGGGAACCACCGCCAGGTCTGACATCCTCAGAGTGCCTGTCTGCCACCAGAGGATGGCAATGCCCAGGATCATGCAGAAATCGCAGAAACCGCCGATGATGAAGCTCTTGACCGCAGTGCGGTGGGCGTTCTTGCCGCCGAGGTTGATCAGCGCGTACAACGTGATCAGCAGGCCTTCCCAGAAAAAGACCAGCGGTACGAAGTTGTCGGCCAAAACGGCGCCGCTGGCAAAGGCGGCGGTCAGGAACACGTAGCCGTAGTACTCGCGGCGGCGGGGATGGTCGCCCATCCTGACCGTTGAATAGAGTGTGATCAGGAAGACAACGACGCCCACGGCCAGCAGGATAAACTGGCTGAACTGGTAGAGGCGCAGTTCAAAATCGATGCCGTGACCCAGCCAGGGCAAAGTGAAAAAAATCTCCTTCTGGCCGAAAAAATCAAGGGTAATATAGGCGAACAGGGCCGCGCCCAGTACCGAGACGGTTTCGCGCAGCCACTTGACGCGCAGCGGCAGGAGAAATGAGAACAAGGCCAGCAGCAAAGGCAGAAAAATTGGAATTAAAAGGTTTTGCGGGTTCATGGTATCCACCTTAAGATTTCGCTCGTGGCAACATTAACCAGTTTCATGGGGTAGGCCACGAAGAATCCGGCCAGCAGCGAGAGGATCGCCAGCAGTACGACCACGAAAACCATGGAGCGCGTTCCTTCCTTGTGGTCCGATTTTTGCTCGCCCAGGAAAACCAGGCTGAATGCTTTGAAAAGGTAGAACATGGTCAGTACGGCGCCGAACAGGGCTCCGGCCGCCACCCAGATTTGGCCCGCCTGCACGGTGCCGGCGATGACCATGAACTTGGAAAAGAAGCCGCCGAAGGGCGGAATGCCGATGACCGAAAAAGCGCAGAAAATAAAGGCCACGGCCGTCCAGGGCATGGTCTTGAACAGGCCGCCCATCCGGCGCATATCGCGCTCGTGGGTGGCGTGGATGACGATGCCGGCGCAGAGGAAAAGGCCGGCCTTGGCCAGTCCGTGCATCAGGATGAACAGCAGTGAGCCGGCGACGCCGACCGGGTTGAGCACGGATAGACCCAGAAAAATATAGCCGATCTGGCTGACCGTGGAGTAGGCGAGCAGCCGTTTCAAGTCGTTTTCCACGGAGGCCGCCGCGGCCGAAACCAGGATTGAAATTACGACGATGATCGGGATGGCCTCGTACCAGCCGTCCGGGAGCTTGAAGGTGTAGCAGAACAGCCGCGCGTAGGCGTACACGCCGATCTTGACCAGCACTGCCGCGTGCAGGATGGCGGTGACCGGGGTCGGTGCCACGCCGGCGTCGGGCAGCCAGGTATGCAGCGGCACGGTGGCTGACTTGGAGAACATGCCCAGCAGGATGAGCAGCACGGCCGTGCCCGGGATCAGGGCGCCGCGCATGGCGGTGATGTCGAAGGTGCCGGTCTGGTTGAAGATCATGATGAAGCCCAGCAGCATGAACACCGCGCCGAAGAACGTCATCAGGAAGGCCTTGTCGGCCTTGAGTACGAACTCCTTGATGCGGTAGAACCCGATCAGGCGCCAGCAGGCGATGGCGGCGATCTCCCAGAACAAGTACATGAAGATCAGGTTCGCTGAAAAGACCAGGCCCATCATCGAGCCGATGAAAAGCAAAACGATCAGGTAATATTCGTTCTGGTTTTCATCGTGACCAATATACCCCAGGGAGTAGATGACGATTAGGGCGCCGATGAAAGACGAGACGATGGCCATGAACACGGACAACCCGTCCGCGACCAGGATGAAGTCGAGGCCCAGGGCCATGGTCTTGCGGAAGGTGAGTTCACCGCCTTTCAGGGCGAACGGAATCAGCAGCAGGGAGAAGGAGGAGGTGGCCAGGGCAAGCAGCACCGACCAGAACGATCGGGCTTTTTTAGAGATTAGGCCGGCCAGGGGGATGGTCAGGGAACCGACAATGGGCACAAAAATCGTTAAAAGAATGATTGTTTGTATGTTGTTTGTCATGATTTTTTAAAATTTATTATATAAAATAAAAATCGTTTGTCAAGGTTTTAAAAAAAATTATGTATTTCATGTCTAAAACCATGGTCTTGATTGAATCTGCAAAATAAAAACTGTTTGCAAATCAATATAAATTGGGGTATAAAACGTTTATGGAAAACATCAAGATCAATGTTATGCAGAAGCTGCTCAAGGCCAACGACGCCATCGCCGACGGAATCCGCAGGGAGCTCAAGGGAAAAAAAATATTTTTCATCAATTTGATGAGCTCGCCCGGTTCTGGCAAGACCAGCCTGATCGAGGCCACGGTCAAAAAACTGGGCAAAAGAATCAAGGTCATCGAGGGCGACATCCAGACCACCCTCGATGCTGAGCGCCTGCAGGCACTCGGCATCCAGGCCTTTCAGATCAACACCGGCCCTTTCGGTGGCGATTGCCACCTGGAAGCGGCCTGGATCAAGACTGCGATCGACGAACTGGGAACGGAGGGCATGGATGTCCTGTTCGTGGAAAATATCGGCAACCTGGTTTGCCCGGCCGAGTTCGATGTCGGCGCCCACCTCAACGTCCTGCTGATCAGCGTTACCGAGGGCGAAGACAAACCGCTGAAATACCCGCTGGCCTTCCAGGTTTCGCCCGTGTGTGTGATTACCAAGACCGACCTGCTGCCCTTGAAGCATTTTTCGCTGGAAAAGCTGCGCCAGAACATCCAGCAGGTCAACCCGGCCTGCACCATCATTGAAATTTCGGCGCACGAGGGAGACGGGCTGGACCGCTGGTTCGAGATTTTGAAGGAAAGGCCGGGGATGCAATAAGAGGCTTGGTTTACGGTGTACGGTTGACGGTATGAGGTAAAATAAAAGGGTAGGGGCGACATGCTGCATATTTCACCAACAGGCAAAAAAACTCGCGAGTAAATTTGACAGGTGGTTAAAAAAGTAGTATTTTAGTATTCATGAAAACACGCTACCTGGCCGCACAAGTGCGCGCCGACTTGCTTCGAAAAATGGTTTTTGTGGCCGGTCCCCGCCAGGTCGGCAAGACGACCATGGCGCGGCAGATTGCCGGCAAAGCCGGGCTCTATCTCAACTGGGATGTGCCCGCTCACCGTGAAACCATCCTGCGCCGGGAATTGCCGGCTGCGGGAGGGCTCGTCCTTGACGAGATACACAAATACCGTTCCTGGCGAAATTATTTGAAAGGGCTGGTGGATGAGCCGGAGCGGAAGCTGCATATCCTGGTTGTCGGCAGTGCCCGCCTCGATATCTATCGTTTCGGCGGCGATTCGCTGCAGGGCCGCTACCATTTTTTACGGCTGCATCCGTTTTCGGCGGCAGAGCTCAAATTGCAGCAGCCGCAGGAATTGCTCGACCTGCTGACCCTGGGCGGATTTCCGGAACCGTATTTGTCCGGCTCGCAGACGGCGGCGCGCCGCTGGTCGCGATCCTATCGCAGCCGGGTCATTCGCGAGGAGGTCGTTTCTCTGGAACATATTCTCGATCTTGGCAACCTGGAACTGCTGGCCTTGCGCTTGCCGGAGTTGGTCGGATCCCCGCTTTCCATCAACGCCCTGCGCGAAGACCTGAAGGTAAGCCATAAAACGGTGAGCCGCTGGCTATCTGGTTTTAGAGCGGCTTTATTTCATGTTCCGCCTCGCTCCCTTCGGCGCCCCGGCCATCCGGGCCGTGAAGAAGGAAGCCAAGCATTACCATTACGACTGGAGCCAGGTTCCCGAACTGCCGCAACGATTTGAGAACCTGGTGGCCTCCCATCTGCTCAAATGGGTGCACTTTCAGCAGGATGCCCACGGACGTGATGTGGAACTCAGGTATTTCCGCGATGTCGACGGCCGTGAAGTGGACTTTGTCATTTGCGAAAACCGCAAACCGCTGCGTTTCATCGAGGTAAAATGGGACGATGCGACGGTTGCTCCCGCCCTGGGCTATCTGAAAAAAAGATTTCCTGAAGTGGAGGCGCTGCAGATCAGTGCCGTAGGCAAAAAAGACTTTCTGTCCCGCGCAGGAATCCGCGTTTGCCCGGCGCTGCCGTTCCTCAGGGAACTTGTTTGATAAAGCAGGAATTCTGGCGGCAGCGCAGCGTGCCGTGACCTTAAAAAAGCCGAACGGAGTTCAGATCCCCCCTTCATCCCCCCTTCAGTAAGGGGGGAGCTAAGGAGAGCTAAAGGTCTTTCTTGCTTTTTACCCCCCTTACCCAAGGGGGGTGTCCCCGCAGGGGACGGGGGGATATAAGTCCTGGGATAAATCTTATTGGCTTTTATCTTCATTTTTATCTGCATATCGCATATAATAATGTCTTTTGGAGGGGCCATGACTGTTCATAGTTTAAGAAAAATAATTGCTATCGTAATATTGGTCGCGTTCATCGGAGTGGGCGTAACTGGGCCATGGAACAGGGCACGCCGCAGTTCCAGGAGAAGGCGGGGACGCCGGTGGTCAAGAAAGCTAAAAAGTTTCCCTGGCTGGTCGTTCTGCTGGGGACGGCGGCGCTGGGAGCCGGCATCTATTTCCTGACTGCGAAAAAGAAAGAAGAGCCGGCTCAGGACGTGACTCTGAACCTGGACGTCTTCAACCACACCAAGACGCTGCTCAAAGACGATTACAAGCTGACAGTAAAGGCAGGCTCAAGCGTCACCATAACCTTCAACCAGCTGGCAGTCACAGGAGTAGTAAAAGACTATCTCATCCTTAGGAATGCTCACAGTGGAGCGGATCTTGGCAGTTACGTCACATCCTCTGACACATCAAGCGTGACATTCACAGCGCCTAACAGCAACACCAACTATGACTTGTTCCTTTTGAACGACGGACCAGCAGCCAGCCTATACGGAGACTTATGGGACGGTCGGCATGATAAGAGGATTTGGAACTGCTACAGATTAGATTGGAACCAGGAAGGGCCTCAGGAGCCTTGGAATGATGCCTTTGCAAGGCTTAGGTCTGGCTTGACTAAGAACGGCATCGAGTATGGAAAAATCATCCTAGTGCCTGGCACAACAGGAGACTTAAGATACGGATACTATGATTACGGAGGATTCGGCTGGCACGATATTGTTGGCAAGTGGATTAGCGTGAACACAGACAAATGCCCGTCAAATTCATAGAAGTATTGGATTGCTTTAGAGGAGGGACTTGAGTTCTTCACTCATTCAAACAACAGAGTGAATGTCGTGACTGAGGACAACAAAATCGATGATTTGATGTGCATGAAGTTCCTCCTTGTCAATAAGTAAGGGCTTGTAAAGAGCCATAAGGAAGAAAAATTATTTTAAGTTTCTTTTCTCGGCATAATTTTTCGTAACTTTTATATACTCTTATTATTATTATCCTCACAGGAGCGAGGTGGGTTTTCATGAAGAAAGCGTTATTTATCATTATACCTTTGGTTCTTTTGCTGGCTGTTATCATGGCAGAAGCCAGGCTTCCCGCTAAAAAAAGGCAATAATTAATTAAATACGGCAACATAAGTTGACAAATTATCATGAATATAGCAATATTGTTGTGGAGAAATTGAATCCTGGAGGCAATCATGTGGTACGAACGTTTCTACCAGGCTGAACTCGGCAAATCGCTTCAAAAAGGGAAGGTGCTGGTTGTCTATGGCCCGCGCCGGGTCGGCAAAACTTCCCTCATCGAGCGCTTTCTGCGGGATTACAAGGGAAAGGTCTACAAAGGGGTGGGCGAGGACGCGGTATTGCGTGAGCTTTTCAGGTCACAGCGGGTCGAGCAGATCAAGAAGGCCTTTTCCGGCTACGATCTGCTCGTTTTCGATGAGGCGCAGAAACTCTCCGACGCGGGCACGGGGCTGAAGATCATCGTCGACCACCTCCCCGATGCCTGCGTTATCGCCAGCGGTTCTTCCTCATTCCAGCTCTCCAGCCAGCTTGGCGAGCCGCTGACCGGGCGCCAGCGCGCCTTGATGCTTTTCCCCGTCGCCATGCTGGAGGTAGCGACCCAGTTTGGCAATATGCATGTCCTGGAGTCGCTCGAGGACTACCTGGTTTTCGGCACCTACCCCGAATGCCTGACCGCCGTCAACCGCGACGAGCGGATCAGCTGCTTGGTCTCCCTGCGCGACTCCTACCTGTTCCGCGACATTCTGGAACTCGAGAACATTCGCAACGCCGACAAACTGTCCGATTTGCTGCGCCTGCTCGCCTTCCAGATCGGCAGGGAGGTTTCGCTGAACGAACTGAGCAACGCCCTGGGGCTGGCCAAGCAGACCGTGGAGCGCTACCTCGATCTGCTCGAGAAGTCCTTCATCATTAAAAAGGTCCGCGGCTTCTCGCGCAACCTGCGCAAGGAGATAAGCAAGAGCGCTCGTTACTACTTCCTGGACAACGGCATCCGCAACGCCCTGGTCAACAATTTCAATTCTCTCCCATTCCGTGACGACGCCGGCATGCTCTGGGAGAACTTCCTGTTTTGCGAGCGCATGAAAAAGAGGCAGTACGCAGGACCCGCCGCCAATATCTATTTTTGGCGTACCTACGACCGCAAGGAGATCGACCTGGTTGAGGAGAGGGAGGGAAAATTGTTTGGCTACGAGTTCAAGTGGGGGAATAAAAAGGCCAAGCCGGCCAAGGCCTGGCTCGATGCCTACGCCAACGCCAGCCTGGAGACCGTCAACCGCGACAATTTCCTCGAGTTCGTGACCTGATCGCTGGCTGGGTTGATCATTCACGCCGAGGAACTAGGGACGGACTATGAAAATGTGAAAATGATTGGTTCGCTTAAACATCAGTTTCCTTTCAGGTCAGCTTCAAAATCGAACAAATTCACTTTTTCACAGTCCGTCCCTGGCTTCTCTGTGGTGGTCGCGTTCATTGGCGTAGGCATAGCCTGGGCCATGGAATCCAGTACGCCTCAGTTCCAGGAGAAGGCGGGAACGCCCATTGTCAAGAAGCACAAGAAGTTCCCGGTCCTGCTGCTACTGGTGGGCGTTGCGGCAGTGGGCATGGGGATCTATTTCCTGACCAAGAAAAAAGACAATGAAGAGCCCCAGCCTACCCCTCTGAACTATACAGTCAAAATCTTCAACACGATGGAGCCTGACGTCCAGAGGACTGTCACTTTCTCAGCTCTGCCTGGCACAAGCAAGACTTTCACATCGTCTGACCTGAGCATCTCAGGAGTATACGACAAATACATAGTGATGAGAGTTGAAGGAAGCGCTAATACGCTTGGTGAGTGGCTTGGCTTCGGCAAGGACAAGAGCGTGAACTTCACGACTCCTGCTTCCAACACTACGTTGTGTGCTTACTTCTTTGACAACATGGACAATGGAAGGAACGATCTTTACGACAAGATGTTCGCGCAGAACGGAGGTGTAGAGATACCTCCGGGAAGAGACTCTCAGTGGTTCAGGTTTGACGCAGACGGCCAGGGCGGCCCTCAGAGCGTCTGGGATCACGCAGCAAATCAGCTTAACACTGCTTTGGCTTATGCTTTCAAGGTAGGAAGCATCTCAGCCACCGGCGGGACCAAGCACAAGTACGGCTACAGGTTCTGCGAAGGAGGAGACGGATACAAGAGCTTCACTGAGTTCTGGATTGGAGTCAACTCAGACAAGCTAGGACTGAACTATGTAATAGGACTAGAGCGTATTGCATTAGAGGAGTGGTTTGAGTATGCGAGCTATACTAACAACCCTGACAACATGCCGGCTCAGATGACTATCTGTGATCCTCAGAAGTCTGACTTGAACACGACCGGCACCCGACTTATCAGGGCGATGTACACTGCTCACAACAAGAACATAAACTTTGAATAAAATTCGGTAGACAACACGGCATCCCAAAATACTATTTGTGATCCTTTGAGCTCAGATATGATCATGACTGGCTATCGCCTTGCCGGGGCGGTCTTCACGGCCAGCAAGGACAACTGAGCTGAAAGATGGGCCAGGAAACCAAATTTGCCTTGAAGAACAATTCACTCATCCGGTTGAGTAAAATATTGAAGGTAAAAGGGAAGCCCCCAAAGCATCTACAGCGTTTAAATAATTTTCGAAAGGATGAGCTGGTTGATCGATACGTTCTCCTCGGCCGCCTTGATGGCCAGTTCGCGGTGCACTTCGGGTGGCACGCGCAGGGTCAGATGGCCGCGGAATTTCTTCGAGCCCAACGGTTCGGGCGCCTCGCGCTTCTCATCCTGCAGCCATTTCAATGCCCCGGCCACCGCCACCTTGATCTGGCGCAGGGCTTCCTCCTGAGAACGGCCGTGGGCGCCGAGACCGGGGAATTCCACGCAGCGGGCCACGAAAGCATCGTCTTCCTCGGACCACTCGATGCGGTAGGTATATCGTTCCACTTTATTTTCCATGTTTAGCCTCCAATTTTTCGATCGCCTTCCTGACGTCCCTGACCTGGTACGGCTTGGCCATCTTGCCGTCGCGCTGTAGATTGACAAATGGCTCCCCCGGCCACGGCGTCTTGAAGATATGATGGCTGCCGCGCACCCTGGGCTCGCCAAAAAGCCGCCGGCACAGATTCAGCAGCTCATCGAAGTGCACGTTTTTAGGGTTGTCAAGCAAGCTTTTAGTCATATTTGAATGATAGCATATTCGCTATCACTTTTCAACAAATTTAAAATTATTTTTGCGATTGCAAAAAATGGACATGGATTGGGTAAGGCGGGACAATAGAAGCAGGGTCTGATTTGGGAATTTACCATTGAGTGGCAATGCCTTCATTTTTCTCCTTTTAATATTTTATACTATAACATTGGCTTATGTACGGGAGGGTTTCAAACCCTCCCCTACATTCTTTTTAATTGGCTTTGGTGCCTTCGATCTCTTTCAGGTGCATTTCCCTACCTCCGGATATTTCAATACTGGTGGAATTGCAGGACGCGCAGGCGAAGGCGGCCTGCTCGAGGACGGTCACCTGGCCGCAGGCGCGGCAGGTGATGGCCACCGGCACGATCTCGATGACCAGTTTCGTTTTGGCCAGGGGCGGATATTCTTTCCTGAGAATACGGAAATGGTTCTGCAGCACCGAGGGGATGACCTGGTGCATGCGGCCGATGAGTACGGTTACGGTTTTCAGCGCGCTGAATTCTTCCCGTTCCGGCAATTCCAGGATGTTCTGGATCAGGGCGGCGGCGATGGCTCCTTCGTGCATCAGCAAATGCGGGGCAGGATTTCCCCGACCGGGGCCATGACGATGCGTTCGCTGCCGGCCTGAGTGGCCATGGTCACGCGGCCGGGATTTTCCCTGGTGATTTCGCCGATCAGGCGGGCGCCCTTTCCCAACGGATGGCTGCGCATGATTTTCAACGCCCTGGCCGCATCGCGGTGGCCCACGACCATGACCACTTTGCCCTCGTTGGCTACATGCAGCGGGTCGAAGCCGAGCACATCGCAGACCGCGGTCACTTTTTGCGGGATTGGCAATTCATTTTCAAAGAGGCGCACGCCGAATCGTTTCCCCTGAGCCAGTTCGTTCAGGGTTTGGGCGATGCCGCCGCGGGTCGGGTCGCGCATGAAAGGAATATCCAGCCGACGGAATTTTTTGATCAGCCCCCATAGCGGGGCGACGTCGCTGCGGATTTTTCCACGCAAACCGAATTCGCCGCGCGCCGTCAGTACCGAGACGCCATGCAGGCCGATGGCGCCGTTGATGATGAGCGCGTCGCCGGGGCGGACGCGCACAGCTTGGACCGGCTTGGCAAAGGCCGGGCGGCCGATACCAGATGTCGTGATGAAGATGCCGTCGGCCTTGCCCCTTTCCACCACCTTGGTATCAGCGCAGACGATGCGCGCACCGCTCTCGCGGCAGGCGCGGGCGATGGAAGCCAGGATCTTTTCCAGGGACATGATGGGAAAACCCTCTTCGATGATGAAGGCGATGGACAGGTACAGCGGTTCGGCGCCCATCACCGCCAGGTCATTGACCGTGCCGCAGACGGCCAGGCGGCCGATGTCGCCGCCCGGGAAGAACAGCGGCTTGACTACGAAGCTATCGGTGCTGAAGACCTGGCCGGGCAGTCGGGCGGCGTCGTCCATTTCCATGAGCAGCGGATCGCGCAAAAAACGCTGGAACACGCGCCGGGTCAGCTCGGCGCTCTGGCTGCCGCCACCGCCGTGGGCCAGCAAGACCTTATCCATAGGTCACCCAGGCACTGCAGCTGCCTTCGCTCGACACCATGCACGGGCCCAGCGGCCGGTCGGGGCGGCAGGCCTTGTTGAACAGGGGACAGGCGGGGGGATCGATCAGGCCGCGCAGCACGTCGCCGCAGCGGCAGTCGGTGCGCGGGGGGTCGCTTTCGGCGCGGATGGTGAAGCGGCGGCGGCTGTCCATTCCCGCATAGGCGGGCTTCAGCTCCAGGCCACTGAGGGGGATCGAGCCCAGCCCGCGCCACTCGGCGTCGGCCGGCTCGAACATGTCGGCCAGCAGTCGCCGCGATTTTTCGTTGCCGCCGTCACGCACCACGCGCGGGTAATTGTTGATTACATTACTTATACCTTCATGATGCATTTGCAGCAGCAGCAGTAGGGACGACATGATATCCTCGGCCGTGAAGCCGCTGATTACACCGGGCAGGCCCTGGGGAATCAAAAAATCATAAGCCTGTTTGCCGATAATGGCCGAAACGTGACCCGGCAGCAGGAAACCCGACAGGCGGGTGTCGGCCGCGATCAAGGCCTGCAATGCCGGAGGCACCAGGCGCAGGGCGGTAAGCAGGGAAAAATTGGCGATCTTTTTTTCCAGGGCTTTCATGGCCGCGGCGGCGATGGTCGGCGCCGTGGTCTCAAAACCGACGGCCAGGAAAACAGTTTCCCGGCCGCTGTCGGCGGCGATCTGCAGGGCGTCGAGCGGCGAATAAACGGCGCGGATGTCCGCGCCGGCGGCGCGTTCCTTTTCCAGGGACGAGCGGCTGCCGGGGACGCGCAGCATGTCGCCGAAACTGGCGACCGTCACGCCCTGCCGGGCCAGGGCCACGGCCTCATCGATATAACGGTCGGGGGTGACGCAAACAGGGCATCCCGGCCCGGATACAAGCTTGACCGGGCCGGGAAGCAGACGCTGCAAACCGAAGCGGTGGATGGCCACGGTATGGGTGCCGCAAACCTCCATGATCTTGGTTCCCGGGCGGGCCGGAAAACGGCGCAGGCGTTCGGCCAGCAGCGGGCAGCGAATTTTTATCAGCCAAAGAACTGTCCCTCGTCGAAGATGGCCAGCGTTTCGCGCGCCTGCTTTTTGGTCAGCTTGGATATGGCGAAACCGGCGTGGATCAGGACCCAGTCATTGAGCTTGACCCTGTCCAGCAGCATGATGCCGACTTCACGGCGCAGGCCGGCGCTCTCCACCACGGCCATGTCGATTCTTAATTTCGATCACTTTCATCGGTACGGCCAGGCACATAATTAAAACTCCTTCAAGATGTTTCACGGCAGCCAGGGCGGCCTGCCCCAGCGATATGCCGCCGTCGTTGGACGGGACCCGGGTATGATGCAGGACCCTAAAGCCATTTTTTTCGAGCAGTTTCCGGCTCATTTGCAGTAAAAGCAGATTTTGCCATACACCGCCACTCAGGGCTATTTTACTAATTCCTGAAGCTGGGGTCAATGCCATGGCCATGGCCAGCAATCCATGCGCCAGGGCCAGGTGGAAGCGATATGCTTTTTCGGCACGGCTCCCTTTATCGGCCAGCAGCGCTTCGATGGCCGGCAGCATGTTCAACACGCGCATGCCGTTTATGTCTTCCACGCGGTAAGGGTAGGTTGCTTTTTGCGGCCGGGACTTTTCAGCCTCGGCCTGGAGACGCATGGGCAGTTGTCCTTCGAATTGATTGGTGTCGCCCAGCCCGAGCAGCGCGGCAACGCCGTCGAAGAGGCGGCCGCAGCTGCTGGTCATGACGCCGCCGCGGCGCCGGGTGATGGCTTCCGAAACCTGGATGCCCTTGCCGGCGAATGGTGCGGCCAGACGCTCGGCTTTCTTTTCAGCGCCGGGAATGGCCAGCAGCAGCGACAGGGCCATGCGCCATGGTTCGCGGGCCGCCGCGTCACCGCCGGGCAGAAAAAGGGGCAGTAAATGGCCGACGCGCTCCAGGCCGCCCAGATCACCGATGAAAAATTCTCCGCCCCAGACCGTGTGATCGTCACCGTAGCCGGTGCCGTCCAGGGCGATGCCCAGGACGCGGTCCATTTCGCCTTTTTCGGCCAGCAGCGAGGCAATGTGGGCACGGTGATGCTGGACCTCGATGATGGCGGCGCCGGGAAAATCGGCGGCCAGCAGGCGGTTGGCATAAGCGGGATGGGCATCCACGACAAGGCGTCGGGGGCGCAGGGCGAAAAGTTTAAGGAAATGACCGATGGCTCGCTTTTCGGCGGCCAGGGCCGCTGTCGTTCCGGTGTCGCCGATGTGCTGGCTGACCAGGGCCCGATTGCCGTGCAGCAGGGTGAAAGTGGTCTTGAGCATGCCGCCCAGAGCCAGCACGGGTTCGGGGCTTGTGAAAGGCAGGTTGATGGACAGCGGCACGTAGCCGCGGCTGCGTCTTATAATGTATATATCCTTATTATATGCCTGAAGGACCGAGTCGTCGCAAAAAACATGGATCGGCCGGTCGTGGGCCAGGATGGCGTCGCTCAGCTTGCCCAGCTCCCGGACATCGTCCCTGAAAATGAGCGGTTCCTCGGCCAGGTTGGCGCTGGTCATCAGCAACGGCTCCCCGGCCTTTTCGAGCAGCAGCCTGTGCAGCGGAGAGTAGGGCAGCATGAAACCGAGGCGGTTCTGGCCCGGGGCGACCCGGGGCAGCAGCGTATTCCCCGGCAGCGCTTTCAGCAATACGATGGGGGCGGCCGGGCTGTTCAGAAGTTCTTTTTCAAGCGGCGATACCCGGCATGATTGGCGGATCATGTCCATGGTCGCCATCAAGGCGAAAGGCTTGGCGGTCCTTTTTTTTAAAGCGCGCAAACGGGTTACGGCCCGGGAACTGGCCGCGCGGCAGGCGAGGTGATAGCCGCCGACTCCCTTGACGGCCAGGACGCGGTTGCTTTTCAGGATTTTCAATGCCCCGGCCAGGGGGTCGCCGCGCTGGGACTTGCCCTTGATCAGCAGGGTCAATCCCGGTCCGCAGCGCGGACAGGAGACGGGCTGGGCGTGGTAACGGCGGTCGGACGGTGATTCATATTCGCGCCGGCAATCGGGGCACATGGTGAAGCCCTTCATCGTGGTCAGCGGCCGGTCGTAGGGCAGGTCCTCAATGATGGTAAACCGGGGTCCGCAGTCGGTGCAGTTGGTGAACGGGTAGGCGTGGCGGCGGTCGTTCGCATCGGCCATTTCCTTCCGGCAGTTTGGACACAGGGCGATGTCGGGCGATATCATGACATTGTTGGGGCCGCGGGCCTCGCTTTCCAGGATGACGAATTTTTTTGCATTCCGGACCGCAATGGCTTCGAGGCGCAGGGTCTCGATGCAGCTCAAGGGCGGGGCGTTGTGCGTGATATGGCGGACGAACTCGGGTAGCCGGTCGCCCTCGACTTCCAGGGTCACGCCGGCGCTGGTGTTCTTGACGAACCCCGTCAGGGCGAATTTTTCAGCCGCGCGGTAGAGGAAGGGCCGAAAGCCCACCCCCTGCACGATCCCCGAGAAATGGAATCGCAAACGGCCCTGTTCGGGAATATCGGCCAGGCGCAGGTCCAAGGTAGTTTTTCGGGGTTTCATTTATTACCAAAGCGGTCATTATACCGCAAAACAGGCGCAGGCGGAAATTGCAAAGAGTAGGGAACGCAGAGCTGCGTTCCCTACCAAGGCAGGTTATTAAAAAGGTGAATGATCTTCGCACCTACAAAAATTGCGGGAGGATTTGAAACCCTCCCAAAAGAAGATCAATCTCCTGCCAAAAAATCATCCGCCGTCCTCGGTGGCTATTGGTTTTGCGAATCGGGTTCGCCAGGCTTATCACCTGATTCTTCAGTGGCCCGCTTCTCGTCTTTTTTTATCTGGATGATGTGCTTTTTATTCGGCTCAAGAATGGACTGGACTTCCAAAAAAGCGGTCCCCAGGCGGCTGCGGCTCGGCTTGTTGTGCTTGTAATAGATCCAGCCTTTTCTCTCCATCCAGAGCGCCAACGCATGGAGGCCCACGATCCCTGAAATGATCGCGGCCGCAATGATCATCAGTTTCATAGGATCAATGTATCAATAATGCGGAAGTAGGTCAACTTGCATAGCCTGGGAGGCGTATGGTAGAGTTTACGTTACAGGATATAAAATCAAATTTCATCTACCAGGCATTCAATCGATTTTTTTCACGGATTGTTGACAAAAACGGAATTTTACATTACTATGTCAACGAAATGATATACATGTATAGCAGGAGATGATTACCATGCTGGCTATCAGGCTTCCCGATGAAGTTGAAAAAAGACTGGCCGACCTAGCCAAAGCCACCGGTCGGACCAAGACCTATTATGTCCGCGAGGCGATACTGGAGTACCTCGATGAGCTGGAAGACATCTACTTGGCCGAAAAAAGGTTGGGCAGCTATTATGCCGGGAAAAGCCGGACTTTTTCCATAGACGAAGTGGAGCGCGATCTTGGCCTGGTCGATTGAAATCGATGAAGGGGCCAAAAAAGATCTCGCCAAGCTCGACAAACCGGTCGCCAGGAGAATCACCTCATTCCTGAAGGAGCGGCTGCATAAATTGGCCGACCCGCGCTCCATCGGCGAAGCGCTGAAAGGCAAGAAATTCGGCGAGCTTTGGAAATACCGAGTGGGCGATTTCCGCATCATCGCCAAGATTGAAGATAAGAGATTGCTTATCCTTGTGGTGCGGGTCGGGCATCGGAAAAACGTTTATAAATAGAAAACAGGCCGGGGCGCTACTCTGCTTCCCGGCTGGGCTCCATGGCCGGTGCGGTCCCGACGGCTTCCTTGGCGCCGATGCGGTTCCAGGTCCGGGTCAGTGCCGGGATCACGGCCAGCACGGCGACCGCGGCCAGGATGCCGATGACCGTGTCGCTGATGTAGTGGAAGCGGCCGTAAACGGTCGACGCGTACAGCGAAATGATAATCGGAGCCAGAACATAAGAAAGCCAGCGTTGGTAGCGCCAGGCCATGACCCACATGACGGTGGCGATGGCGCAATGGGGGCTGGGAATGGTGCCGCCGATGGCATGGATGTTGTGGCGGATGTACTCGGCGATGGCCGTGAACCAGCCGCCTTGCAGCGGCACCGTGAACTGCTCGCGGATCACGTGCAGCGGTCCGGCCACGGGGAAAAGGATGAAGCCGAGATCGCAGACCAGGTTGGTCAAGGCTAGCGTCACCAGGTAGTCCTCCAGGTGCTCGCGGCCGAACTTGAAATAGATGATGGCGCCCAGGATTGGATAGATGGGCACGTAGATCACGTAGGTGAACATCATCCATTCGGTCAGCGCCGGACTGACGAACTGCTGCAGCCATACGGTTGGCTGGAAGCCGAAGATCGCATGCTCCAGATTGAGGATGGCCGGGTCGTTCCAGGTGTGCCACAAGACCAGCTGGAACTTGTGAGCCACGTCGAACAGGTGCACGAACAGGAGCTGCACGGCACCGGCGCGCAGCAGGAAATAAACGAGGCGCGTGCGGGCTTTGCCGGTCAGCCAGGTCAGGGTGATGTAAACCGCGAGGATGATGAAATTTTTGAGGATGAGGTTGACCCAGCCGCTGACCCGGTGGTAAAAAACGGCCGCCATGACGTTGAAGATCAGGATGGCGGCAATAAGCAGGGCGTCGACGAATTTGATTTCCAGGCCCAGTATGCGGTAGCTTTTGCTGAAGGTTATCTTTCGCATGTTCCTCTTTGCCGGGCGGCGCGCCCGTGGGATCGCACTTTTTTAAAAATCACTATCTTCCAAGTCGCTATTTTGCGTCATTTCAGGCTGAATGTCAATAAATATTCACTGGATTCCTGGAAAAAGCGGGTACAAACATATGTTTTGAATGCAGGGGTGTATTAACAACCGCTCCAAAGAGGTCGCCGCAATTTTTATGAGGCCTGGGCGAATGTTTATTCGCTATAAACCTTTTCCGTCTTGTAATTTTCCACGATGAATTGCCTGAGGTCTTTCGGCAGCGGCGAGGTTACCTGGACCGGATCGCCCGTGAAGGGGTGGGTGAACTCGATGCGGAAAGCATGAAGGGCCTGGCGCTGGAAGCCCGGATCCTTGCGGTTCCCGTAGAGGATGTCGCCCAGGACCGGGTTGCCGAAATGGGCCAGGTGCACGCGCAGCTGGTGGGTGCGGCCGGTGTGCGGCATCAGGCGCACGAAGGTGAATTTTTCGAAATAGCGAATGACGGAAAAGTCGGTGACGGCTTCGCGCTGGTCGGGGCGTTCTTCCCGGGGCACTTCGAAGCGGGCGCGGTTCCTCTGGCTGCGCGCCAGCGGCAGGTCGATGGTGCCGTTGCGGTGGCGCATCCGCCCCTTGACCAGCGCCAGGTAAGTCTTCTGCATTTCGCGCTTCTGGAACAGCCCCTGAATTGCCAGCAGCGCCTCCTCGGTCTTGGCCAGGATCAGGACGCCCGATGTGTCCTTGTCCAGCCGGTGCACGATGCCCGGGCGCTCCGGATCGCTCATATCGTTGATCTGCGGGTAATGGTAGCGGAAGATGTCCAGGACGGTTTCCTGCTTTTCACCGGCGCCGGGATGGACGACGAGGCCGGCCGGCTTGTTGATGACCAGCAGCCACTCGTCTTCGAACAACTTGACCAACGTTTGCGAGGGGACGTAGGCGGTTTCCTCCGGCGTTTCGATTTCCACCGTTACCAGGTCGTCCGGAATGATTTCGCGGTTTTTCCTGAGCAGGACAACGTCGTTGAGGCTGACCTGGCCGTTTTTGATCAGCTTTTCGATCTGGCTGCGGGACATGGTGTCAAGGACCGCGGTCAGGAAATGATCGATCCTCGGGTAGTGGTCCCTAGCCTTGAATGAGATTTTCTTTTTCACTAAGTTTCTTGAAGCTTTTCAGCATGACCAGGGCGCTGATGAAGCCGATGATGCAGATCAGCTGCGGAACGCTCAGGCTGCTCCAGGAATTTTCCAAGCCGCCGAAGACGTAGCCGCGGTCGGAATCGCCGCGGAAAAATTCGACCGTGAAACGGATCAGGGAATAATTCAGGATGTACAGGGCGAACGTCTGGCCCTTGAAAGTCCTTTTTTTGTAGGCGAAATAAAGGATCACGAAATTGACCAGGTTGAGCAGGGCTTCGAAAAGCTGGGTGGGATAGAGGGCGACATGCAGCGGCACCCCGGTCAGGGCATTCGCCTTGGCATTGCTGAAAGTGACGGCCAGGGGAAAATGGCCGGCTTCGCGGCCCCAACAGCAGCCGGCGGCGAAGCAGCCCAGGCGGCCGAAGAAATGGCCCAGGGCCAGCGACGGACCGGCGATGTCGCCCAGCACCCGGAAGCCCAGGGCGTAGCGGCGGATGTACCAGACGGCGAAAACGGCGCCGGCGATCAAACCGCCGAAAAAGGTGCCGCCCGAGGTCAGCAGGTACTTTATTTCGGCCGGGTATTTCAGGTAGTAGTCGAGGTTGGTCAGCAGCAGCAGCAGCTTGGCGCCCAGCAGGCTGATGATCATCATGTAGAAGACGAAATCGGCGAAAATTTTCAGGTCAAGATTTTCGGCCTTGGCCCTTTTAAACGCCAGCAATATGGCCAGCAGGGCTCCCAGGGCGAACAGGAAACCATAGCTGGCGATGGTCAGCGGCCCGAGCTTGAGTAGTATCGGATGCATTATTTGCCCCTCCAGATGGAAACGGCCAGCAGCAGCACGCCGATAGTGATGCAGCTGTCGGCGATGTTGAACGTCGGCCAGTGATAGGACTTGATGTAGACGTCCAGGAAGTCGACCACGTAGCCGAGGCGCAGGCGGTCGATGATGTTGCCCAGCGCCCCGCCCAGGATAAAGGCGTACGAGGTCAATTCGAGGCGGTTGCGTTTGGCGGTGTGCAGAAAGAAGAAGCTGACGACCAGCAGTGCCGTGACGGCCAGGATGGTGATGATAATCGGGACCAGCTTGTTTTCGTGGTTGGAGAAAAAGCCCCAGATCGCCCCCGAGTTGCGCACATACCAGAGCCGGAAATGGTTTTTAATGACGTCCACGGTGGTCGACGGGGAAATATACCTGGTGACCAGCCATTTGCCGGCCTGGTCCACGGCGATGATGGCCATTATGATGAACAAATAAACTTTTTTGCCTTTGATCGTCACTGGGGGTTCTCCTTGGTGGTTTCGGCGCAGCGCGGGCAGAGTTCGGCATTGCTGCCGGTGCTTGCCGAAGCGGCTGCGATCCAGTTCCAGCAGCGCGGGCATTTGCGCCCCTGGGCTTTGCGTACGGTGATCTTTCCCTTTTTTCCTTTTTTCACGGTCAGGGCGGCGATGACCAGGATGGTTTTAAAAAGATCGTTGTGGCTGCGCAGCAGTTCCTCGTCGCTGCCGTCGGCCTCGATGACGATGTCGGCTTCCAGGGAGTCGCCGACGAGTTTGCCGGCGCGGGCGCTCTCGATCTCTTTCAATATTCTGTCGCGCAGCGCCATGATCCGCTGCCATTTCTCGCGGTCGACGGTCTCGCTGAAGTCGTCGCCGGCTTCCGGGAAACGGGCCATGTGGATGAACGGCTCCTTGCCGGGATAGGCGGGGACAAAGGCCCAGGCTTCCTCGCAGGTAAAGGACAGGATCGGCGCCATCAGCAGCAGCGTTTCCCTGAGCAGGGTGAAAATGGTCTGCTGGGCGGCCCGGCGCTCGGGCGAGTCGGCGCGGTTGCAGTACAGGTTGTCTTTCTGGATATTCAGGTAGAAAGCGCTCAGGTCCACGGTGAAGAAATTGAACATGGCGTGGAATATGGCATGGAACTCGAAATCGCGGTAAGCCTGCAGCACGCGGGACTTGAGCTCCTGGAGTTTGTGCAGGATATAGCGGTCCGTTTCGCCGAGAGCTTGCGGCGGCACCCCGTCGCGTTCGGGGTTGAAATCGCTGAGCACGCCGAGCATGAAGCGCCAGGTGTTGCGGATCTTGCGGTAGTTTTCGCTCAGGCGCAGGAGCATTTCTTCGCTCAGGCGCACATCTTCCTGGTAGTTGACCATGGCTGACCACAAGCGCAGGATTTCGGCGCCGCGGTCCTTGATGATGTCCTGCGGCTCGATGGCGTTGCCCAGCGACTTGTGCATGGCCCGGCCATCGCCGTCGAGCACCCAACCATGGGTGATCACGGTACGATAGGGTGCCGCGTCCATGGCGCTGATGCCCACCAGCAGGGAGGAATGGAACCAGCCGCGGAACTGGTCGCCGCCTTCCAGGTACATGTCCGCCGGCCAGCCATGCCGGTCGCGACTCTGCAGGATGCCCTGCGATGAACCCGACTCGAACCAGACGTCCAGGATGTCCCGGCCTTTTTCAAATTCCCGGCCGCCGCATTTGGAACAGGCGGTCCCGGATGGAACGAAATCGGCTGCCTCCTTCTCGTACCATGAGTTGGAGCCGGCGGCGGCAAAGGATTTTTCCACGTTTTCGATGGCGGCCGGATCGAGCAGCGGCTCTTCGCATTGTTTACAGAAAAAGGCCGGCAAGGGCACGCCCCAGTCGCGCTGGCGCGAGATGCACCAGTCGGGGCGGTTGGCGATCATGCTCGCTATGCGCTCCTGGCCCCAGCCCGGCAGCCAGACCACGGCCTGGATGGCTTCCAGCGCCTTGGCGCGCAGGTCCGCCACGTCCATGGCGATAAACCATTGCGCCGTGGCACGGTAGATGACCGGTTTTTTGCAACGCCAGCAATGGGGGTAGGAGTGGCTGATGGAACTGTCGTGCAGCAGGCTGCCGTTGGCGCGCAGGTCATCGACGATGCGCGGATTGGCTTCGAACACCTGCATCCCCTGGTAGGGACCGACACTGTCGTCGAAGCGTCCATCGGCCAGCACCGGCGAATAGATGTCGAGACCGTGGGCTATGCCGGCATTGTAGTCGTCCTCGCCGTGGCCGGGCGCGGTGTGCACGCAGCCGGTGCCCTGGTCGAGGAGCACGTAGTCGGTGTTAACCAGCAGCGAATCGCGATCGTACAGGGGGTGGCGGGCCTTGAGCCCGTTCAATTCGGCCCCCTTGAATTCTTTTAGCTTGCGGAAGGTGTCCTGGTTCAGGGCGGCGATGGCCGGCAGCAGGGCGGAGGCGGCGATGTAGAGCTGGCCCTTCATCTCGAAAAGGGCGTATTCGTAATTGGCATGCACGGCGATAGCCAAGTTGGCCGGGATGGTCCAGGGCGTAGTGGTCCAGATCAGCACCGACACGCTGCGGCCGGCGTATTCTTCAAGCAGCGGCGGCAGCTTGCGCAGCGGGAATTTTACCGTGATCGAGGGCGAAGCGTGTTCGTGGTATTCGACTTCGGCTTCGGCCAGGGCGGTTCGGCAGGAGAGGCACCAGTACACCGGACGCTTCTTGCGGTAGACGCTGCCCTTGCGCACGAAGGAGTTGAAAAAGCGGATAACCGTTCCTTCGTATCCGTGGTCGAGAGTGGTGTAGGGGTGCTGCCAGTCTCCGAAAACGCCGAGGCGCTGGAAGTCGGCGCGCTGCAGGTCGAGGAATTTTTCGGCGTAGCGCCGGCACTCCTCGCGCACCTGGAGTTGGCTCATGTTTTTTTTGCGGCTGCCCAGATTCTGATCCACTTTGTGTTCGATGGGCAGGCCGTGACAGTCCCAGCCCGGCACATAGGGGCTGTAGTAACCATCCATGGATTTGCTCTTGACGACGAAATCCTTGAGTATCTTGTTGATGGCCGTGCCCAGGTGGATGTTACCGTTGGCGTAGGGCGGGCCGTCGTGCAGGATGTAGGCATGCTGCGGGTCGCGGTTCTTAAGGATCGCTTCGTAAATGCCAGCCGCCTGCCATTTTTTCAGGGTCTCGGGTTCTTTCTGGCTGAGCTGGGCTTTCATGGGAAAGTCGGTGCGCGGCAGGTTTAACGTATCCTTCCAGTCCATTTTTTTTTCCGACATGGTATGGGCTCCGATTTGATTTGAACGATTATTGTCGCTCATTTTGGCCGCTAAGTCAACAAAATTTCCTCCGGGGCCTGAAATAGAAATCGTCCGGGTCATTGGTTTGCCGGCGCTTTTTTGCTAAAATAATGAACCTGGGGCAGACAAAAACCGTACTTATCACCAGACAGGTTTCGTGGTGCCCAAGGACATCGTAATCTGTAGTTTGATTATTTATCGGATATCACGGAGGTGAACATGGGCGAAGAAAAAAACAAGGGACCGCACGAGGAGTTCAAGCTGGAAGGGAGTCAGGTGGTCGACAAGATTAAGGAACTGATCCACGAGGGCAATATCCGGCGCATCATCCTGAAAAACGAGGAAGGCAAGACGCTGATCGAGATCCCCTTGACCCTGGGACTGGTGGGCGCGGCGCTACTGCCCGTACTGGCCGCCGTAGGCGCCATTGCCGCATTGGCCGCCAAAATGACCATCATCGTCGAGAAGACGGAGTAAAAAAAGCTGGAGCCTTATCCCTCCTTGGGGATGATGCAGAGGAATTTCAGGACGTTCTCTCCCGTATTTTCGAACTGGTGCTCTTCGTTGGCTTCGACCAGCGCGAAACTGCCGGGGCCGACATCATGTTGCGCCCCCTGGGCGTTGATTCGCCCCCGGCCTTCCAGGACGAATATCTCGTGCTCCATGGCATGGTTGTGAAAGGGGGAATGACCGCCGGGCTGGACTTCGAACAGGCGCATATAAAAATTGGGGGCCGGCGATTTTTTGCCCAACAACCAGCGGATGGTCACGGCCTCGGCTCCGGCCATGGTGACCGGCTCGGCCGGCACATCGCGATAGTCTTTGACAATCATGGAACCTCCTTGTTGCTACAATATTATACCAACACTGGATTGATTTTGTAATGCCCGGGGGGCGACGAAACTTGTCGTGTCGGCGCGGCCTGCCCGCCATCCATTGGCGCTTGCATTTTTATCAAAAAAAGTATAATCTAGGCGCAGTGACATGATGAAATCAGCGGCAAAGGCATAAGTTGGTCAAGCAAAAAAAAACACGCAGCAACGCTCCGGCAAAAAAATTTGACGCGATCCTGCTGGAAATTCTCCGGGCGGTGACGGTGGCCGGGGACCTGCCCGAATTGCTGGCCACGATCCGCGACAAGCTCTCCGCCATCATCGACACGCGCAATTTTTATCTGGCCCTGTACCATCCAGAAACCGAATCTTATACCTTTCCCTACTGTGTGGACGAATACGATGTCATTAATGATTTTACCTTTGCTGAAATGAAAAAAAGCCTGACCGACTACGTGCGCCGGATCGGCCGGACCTTGCTGGTTGATGAGAAAAAGCACCGACAACTGCAGCGTCTCGGCGAGGTGGACCTGGTCGGCGCCCCATCCAAGATCTGGCTGGGAGTACCCCTGAAAATTTCCGGTTGCGTGATCGGCGTACTGGTGATGCAGAATTACGAAAACAAAACCGCTTACTCGAAAAGGGATTTGGACGTCCTGCATTTCCTGGCCGATTATATCGCCCGGGCCGTCGACCACCGCCGGGTGCAGGATGAACTGAAAATGTATCATAATCAGCTGGAAGCCCAGGTTCGCAAGCGCACCCTGGAATTGGAACTCGCCAACCACCGGCTCGAGCAAGAGATCGACCGCCACCGCCAGACCGAGGTCATGCAGTCGGCCCTATACCAGATCTCCGAGAAAGCCAGCCAGGCCGAGGACATGGACGCGCTGTACAAGGCCATTCATGGCATTATTTCCAGCCTGCTTTACGCCCGCAATTTTTACATCGCTTTGATCGATGCGGCCGGAGAAACGCTCAGTTTTCCCTATTTCCTCGATGAATACGATGTGCCGCCCAAGCCCGAACCACTGGGCCGGGGCTTGACCGAATATGTTCTGAAAACCGGCCAGCCGCTGCTGGTTTCGGACCAGCAGGTTGAACAGCTGGCCGCTGATGGGTTGATCGAACTGATCGGTGCCCCGTCCAGCGAATGGCTGGGCGTACCCTTAAAAAAAGGAGAGCGCACCTTTGGTGTTCTGGTCATCCAGAGCTACCAGGAGGATTTTCACTATTCCGAAAGGGACCGCGAATTGCTGATATTTGTTTCGCAGCATATCGCCGCTGCCCTGTGGAACAAGCAAACCGCGGGCGCACTGGCCGAGTCGGAGCGGCGCTACCGCACCATGTTCGAAGAATCGCAGGATGTGATATACATGGCCGATATCAAAGGCAATTTTATCGACATCAACCAGGCCGGGGTGGAATTGTTCGGCTATGTCTCCCGCCAGGAGCTTCTGCGCATAAATTTTCTGCGCGATCTTTATGAAAATTCGCACGACGGAGAAAAATTCCTGGCCGCCATCATGATTTCAGGTTTGGTCAAGGATTATGAAGTCAATTTAAAGACGAAAAGCGGCAAAGCAGTCGTGGTGCTGATCACGGCCCGGGCCGAGTACGATGAAGGCGACCGTGTGATTGGCTACCGCGGCATCATGCGCGACATCACGGAAAGAAAACAACTTGAACTGCGGTATCTGCAGGCCCAAAAAATGGAATCCATCGGGCTGCTGGCCGGAGGCATTGCCCATGATTTCAACAATATCCTGGGCGGCATTCTGGGATACGCTTCCTGGCTGAAAACCAACATCAAAGAAGATGATGAGTTTTTCAAACCTGTCGACACCATTGAAAAGAGCGCCCAAAGGGCGGCCGAACTGACCGGCCAGCTGCTGGCCTTCGCCCGCGGCGGCAAATACAATCTCAAGGCCGCCAACCTGAACAGCGTGATCTCCGAGTCGTTGAAAATCATTTCCGGCACTTTTGATAAATCGATCGTGATCGAAACCGTTCTCGACCAAAGCCTGCCTACCGTTGAAATCGATGTCGGCCAGATCCAGCAGGTGCTGATCAATCTCTGCGTCAATGCCCGCGACGCCATGCCCGCGGGCGGCCTGATGACCATCCAGTCATCGATGGCCGTTTTGGATGATCGGGATGTCCACAAGCAACTGGATGCGCGGCCGGGTTGGTTCGCCGTGTTGGCGGTCAGCGATAGCGGGGTCGGCATGAACGATTCCGTCAAGCAGCGGGTTTTCGAGCCGTTTTTCACCACCAAGGAAAAAGGCAAAGGCACGGGCCTGGGGTTGTCGATGGTGTACGGCGTAGTCAAAAATCACGGCGGTTTTGTCAATATCTACAGCGAAGTCGGCAGCGGCTCCACCTTCAAGGTTTACCTGCCCCTGAGCGGCAAGCCCGAAGTTCTCGATCAAGACAGCGATAAACAAATATCCGGAGGCCATGAATCGATCCTGGTCATCGACGACGAGGAAGTGATCCGCGAAGTGACTGGAGAACTGCTCGGCAGCTTTGGCTATCGCGTGCAGCTGGCCGCTAACGGTGAGGAAGGCGTCCGTATATACAAAAATCAGCAACCGCGCAGCGATCTGGTGATCCTGGACATGGTCATGCCCAGGCTGGGCGGTCGCGAAACCTTGTTGGAACTGAAAAAAATCAATCCTGCGGTCAAAGTGCTTTTTTCTACCGGCTACAGCCAGAACGAGAAAGTCAACGAGATCATTTCACTGGGCGTTACTGGTTTCATCCAGAAACCTTATCAGGTCAACAGCCTGTTGGCCAAAGTGCGGGAAGTCCTGGATGGCCAATCCTGAGAACATTTGTTTCGGACCGGCCGGCTGGAGCTATGCCGACTGGCGGGGCGAAGTATATCCCGAACCGCTGCCGCCGCGTTTCAACCATCTGGCTTTCCTGGCCCGGGAATTTGATTTTGTCGAGGTCAACACCAGTTTCTATCGCGTTCCGGCCGCGGCACTGACCCGGGGCTGGATCACCAAGACCGCGGCCTGCCCGGACTTCGTTTTCTGGATCAAGCTGCACCAGTCCTTCACCCATGAGCGCAAGCTGGACAAGCTCATGATCGCAGCTTTCCACGACTGCCTGCGGCCCATCAACGAGGCCGGGAAACTGGCCGGGCTGCTGGCCCAGTTTCCCTATTCATTCAAACTGGAACCGGCCAACCTGGCTTTCCTGCAGGATCTGGCCGGCCATTTCAGCGCATATTCACTGGCCGTGGAGTTCCGCCACCAAAGCTGGCTCGGGGAAGAGGTGCTGGCATTTTTTAGGGAAGACAACCTGATCTGGGCCAACATCGACCAGCCGCAGATTTCGGCGTCCCTGCCCCTGACCGCCCTGGTGACCGGCCGGGACACGGCCTATCTGCGGCTGCACGGGCGCAACTACCGGGACTGGTTTTCGGACCAGGGTCGCGACGCCCGCTATAATTATTGCTACAGCGCCTCTGAACTCGGCCGCCTGGCCGACGTCGTGGCCCGCTTGAAAGAGCAGGCCAGGAAGGTTTTCGTCTCGGGCAACAACCATTACAAGGGGGCCGCCGTAAAAAACCTGTTGCAGCTAAAAGAGATCCTGCTCAAGCGCCGGCAAGCGGCCGGGGATAACTGAAGCCGTTCCGGCAAGCCATGAAGCGATTTTTTTTCTGGCTGCTTGTCGGCATGGCGGCGTTCGTCCTGTTTTTTATCGGCCTGAACCTGTTTGATTCCCGGCCCGAACCCGCCCTGGCCGGACCGCTCCTTTTTTCCGCGCCCCTGGAGCCTGACAACGGTTTTTTTATCCTCTGGGGCTTTGCCGAGCCGGTTGATGGCGATCCGTCGGCGCCGGCTTTCCGCGCCCGCATGCTGGAACTTTTCGAGGCCCCGCCCAGGAGCCGTCTTTTCCGTTCCCGTTACAGCCACTGGCTGGGGGGTCTCAACGCCTCTTTCCGTGAAAACTGGCAGGGGGCCAAGCTGAATTTTCCCCGGCTGCCGGAGGATGATGTCTGCGCTTTTGCCGCTTCAAGCCGCCTCCGCATCAGCGAAGCGCAGCAACGCTTCGCAGTGCCGCTGCGGCGCTACCGGCAGGTCTTGCAGGCAGAAAGCCTTGCCGACTTCACCCCCCTGGACTGGGGCTTTCCTGCCCGCAGCGTTTCGCTGGCCGTCTATACGGCCAAGCTTTTCGCCGCTTCACGCGCCCTGGCTGCCATGGACGGCGACTGGGAAAAGGCCGGCAGCGATCTCTTTGCCGCCCTCGATACGGGGCTGAAACTGATCGCCGGCGGGCGCACCTTGACGGTCAATTCCCTCGGCAAAAACATGGTCGAGTACTCGCTGCGCACACTGGCCTCGCTGCTCAACCGCAGCGACTGCCCGCTGCCTTTCAGGCGGCGCCTGCTGGAGCGTTTGCCCGCCCGGCCGGCAAGCGATTTCGGCACTGCCGCGGCCAGGGCTTTCGACTGGATGAGTTTTAATCACGCCCTGGAGCGCATCGAAAGGGACAAGATCGTCGATCCCTACATGCTCAAGGACTATTTCCGCGAGCCCGCCCGTTTTTTCGCATTAGAAAGGTTCGTGGCCATCAGCGGGCCGGGATTTTTCGCGACCGCGCATGCCCTGGCCGCTTTTTCCATCAAAAAGAATGAAAGCACGGCCGCGCTGCGCGCCTTCTGGCAGGAGGTCGGGCGGCTGGAGGAAACGCCGCCCTCAGCCTGGCAGAGCGGCCCGCGCCCGGCTGCCAGGCTGGCGGCCCTGCTGCACCTCGGCCCGCTGTGGTGGCTGCGCAACCCGCTGGGGAAAATGATGGTGCGCGCCGCCGTGCCTTATACCTGGCCGGTGCTGCAGCATTACGTTTACCGCAGCCATGTCCTCAAGGTCCGCTATGACCTGGTCCGGCTGTTGGCCATGGCGCGCCTCCAGGCCGGTTCGGCCATGACCTTGAAGCGGGCAGATCTTCAGGGCCTTTTGGCCGCCGCCGCGGAGCGCGACCCCTTCAGCGGCAAGCCTTATTTGTTCAATCCCGAGTCCGGGATGCTGTACAGCGTCGGCCAGGACGGCCTGGATAACGGCGGCCGCGAGATACCGGCTTCATGGCGGGTCTCGGACATTGCCGTCTGGATAGGATTCGTAATTCGTGATTAGCAAGTGGATTTACAGGTTGTAGAAATGCGACCTTGGAATTGCTGAAAGCAGCAAACATTTGCTATAATGGGCCCGGGCGATGATGCGCGTTGTCCACAATTGCCCTTGCGCTTTTGGCGAGGAGAGAGATGGGAATGATGAAATCATCGGTATTAAAAATAGAAGATGGGGGTTTGGTCATTTGAAAAAAGAGAGAAAATGTCATTATTCAAGCTGAAGCCCATTGGCATTAAAATTCTTTTTTTTTGTATCACGATTTTTCTTGTTGGTTCCTCCAGATACAATGAATTTTTTGCTGTGGCCAGGAATGCATCGCTCGTACATTTTCTTTTCTACTTGATGCTGCTTGCTTTGGGAGTCGTCTCTGCGGGCTTTTTGGCCGGCGGCGTCTCCCTTTTTATTCACAAAATATTTTTCAAGCAAATTTATGAAATAAACTTAGACTTACTTGTCGGAACATTCTCCCTATTCACTTTTTTTTCCATGCTCATTAAATTTCCTGAAAATTACGCGCATTTTATGGCATTTTTCATTTTGCCTGTCACCAACATACTGCTGGTCCTGAAATTCTCCGTCTGGCTGCGTATTGAACAGACGCTGTCCATCCCGCTTGCTGTTTTTTATGGCAGTGTGATGTTCTTCAGCAATTTCAGTAATTTTCTGGGATTCTTGAACAGGTTTTCATACTGGGAGGGCGAAGCACTGGCAGCGTGGGGAATTCTCCTTATTTTTGAATGGCCGATCGCCATTGTCATATGCATTTCTTACTTGATAACTATTGATCGAAAAAAAAACAAAATGAAAAAAAATCCGGAACAATGAAAAAGACAAAATTAGTTTTAAGTTTTCTCGTATTTTTTATATTGTGTGGTCTAAACATAGCCGGTGCCGCAAACAAACAGATTACTGACCGCGACTTGTTTCTGGCTGTTCAGAGCAACAACCTGGAACGTTTTCAGGGCTACCTTGCCGGGAACGCCAATTGGCACGCCAGGGACGGCCGGGGCAATACTCTCATCCACGCGCTGATCGCTCCGGAAATGATCAGAATACCGGAACCGGAATCGCCACCCGGAGAAGAAAGCAGGCACGTGGTCACAAGCACTCGGGATGAAGCCGGAAATCCAGTTTCAATTCAGAGATCAACGCTTGCCACCCCACGCGTGATATCCGTGCGGCCCATAAAAATGCAAATGTTTGAGAAGTCTCCAGGGAAAAAGAACAGCTCCCTGCAAAAGCGCATGGATATCATTCGCTCACTTGTTGGGCATGGCGTTGATATTAATGAAATAAATGAAAGGGGAGAGACGCCCATTAAACTGGCAGTTTATATGGCTAAAAGCACATCCATGGCATTTTCAAGCCTGAAGCAGTTCCCCGGTGGTTGGACGGGACTGGATACAGCAAACCCTGAATCGGTCTTGCGTTTCACCCGCTTGCTGTTAAACCTGGGGGCCAACCCGAATATTGGTGACGCCAAGGGACAAACTCCCATTTTCGATGCGACCGGCGAATTGATCCCTTTGCTGCTGAAGTATGGCGTGGACCTTGAAAACCGAGATCAAAACGGAATGACGCCGTTTTTAGCGGCTGACCCGAAGAAGGCTTTGGCCTTGCTCAAACTCGGGGCCGATCCGCAAGCAACAGACAATAGAAAACGCAACCGCTGGCATTATCTTGATTTCGCCGACTGGGAAGAGCTGGCGCAAAAACTCAGTGAACTCCGCGTAAACATCAATCAACGCGACAAGAAAGGGCAAACCCCTTTGCTGTTCTGTTGTCAAAAGGGAAATATCAAACAGGTAAAATTCCTGGCTGAAAACGGCGCCGATCCTGCACTTGCAGATAATGACGGTGATACCCTGCCGCACCATGCCGCAGCGGCCGGCAACCTCGAGCTGCTGGAATGGCTCCTGCGCAATGGCGCCTCGGTGAACGCCCGCAACCTTAATGGCCAAACGCCGCTTTATTATGCCAGGAACAATGAAAAAAGCGCCGAATTGCTGCTGCGCTACAAAGCCGATCCAAACATTCCCGATTACAGGGGGAATTCCATACTGCATCGATTGGTTGAAAATGGCAACCCCCGAAAACGGGAGTTGCTTTCCTTTTTCATTAGGCATGGCGTCTCCCTTGATCAAAAAAACGGCAACGGCGAAACACCATTAAGCAGATCGTTCTATCTAGAGGATATAGAGACCATGAAAGTATTGCTTGAAAACGGCGCCGATCCCAATATTTCCGGACCACGGGGATGGTCTTTATTGGACCGGGCTGAAATGCATAAGCGCCCGGATTCTTTTTTACTGCTGCGGAAGCATGGCGCGCGCCGCCAGCGCTCATGGTGGGATCGCTACAAGAAGGAACTCCTGACCGGCCTTGCTTTTCTCGGCATTATCCCTTTGTTTACCTTTCTTTTCAGCCTTTACAAGCTGTCGCCTTTCACCAGAGAAACTCTTGTGGTTTTTCCTTGTTCCCGTCGGGTTCGGGCTATTGATGGTTATTGGGTATTTTGCGGGGGGATTTTCTTCCGGCGGCGGGGAAGGTTTTTTGGTTTTGATTTTGGCCATGCCGCCATTTGCTGCATTGCTTATGTCCCTTTCGGGGACGCGGATGCTTGCCGAGCGCTGTCCACCCAGTCTGGGCATTCCCTTATCGATTTTGAACGCGGCGGGCTGCATGGGATTGACCCTGGGCATTGTATTCCTGTTTTTGCCTGGAATGCATGGCGAAGGCGGCATTTTGCTTGCGTATGACGCGCTGTTCGGCGGCGGGGCCGCGGCCGTCATCACCCTGGTCTTTGGGTTTTTCGTTTGGAAAAAGCGCCTGGCACCAGTAAAAAAAAGTGAATAGTGAGTAGTGATTAGTGAAGAGGAGGAGAAAGAAATTGAATTGTTCTTTCTTTACCAATCACTGATCACGAATCACTAATCACTGCGGGCAGGATTCTATAATATCTTCTCGCCCTCGCCGACGGCCATGTCCGTGACGTTGACACACATGGCAGCACAAATTATCCGGACACGCAGTGGAAGGATCTAATTTGTCTGATCCCGCAGGGGGCGAAAGTCTTGAAATCCTTGACGAATCCCATGGTCCTTCCTTGACTATCTTAAAAGAATTACTTGGCGGGTGCCTGGAAGACCCAGCGCAGCCGGGTCAGCTCGCGGCGGCTGCCGGCGTCCCTCAGGCTCTGCAGGATCATAGTTTTGCCGTCAGCGACCGCGCTTTCGCCGTGGCAGAGGACCTCGTTGCCCAGGCGGGCTTCGCCCAGGAAGGCGGCTTCCATGGACAGCGGTTCCAGTTCGTTTATTTCAGCGGGGACAGCGTGCAGGGCCCAGTCCAGGTAGACGGTGTTGTTGACATGGTCGTTGATGTCGATGTCGGCGGCGATGGCGCGGAAACGTGCCGGTCCGTCGCTTTCCTGCACCGGCGGCAAAGCGGGAAAATCGTCGGCAATCATGCGCGGCGGGTGGCTGCTGAACACGGGCAGGTGCGGGTCCAGGCGCGCCGGCCGCCTGCTTTCCATGTTCATCAACGCCCAGGCGCTGGTGGCGCGCAGAACCTCGGCGCCGGCGGCATCCTTCAGGAAAAAATCGCGCACCGCGAACAGCCGGTGCCGCCCGGTCGGCCAGGTGCCGATATGGATGGTTTCGCCCGCTGCAGGGATGGTCTTGAACTGCACGTGGAAGCGGGCCAGCACCCAGGTCAGTCCCTTGGCGTGCAGGTCGCGCACGCCCACGCCCAGTATCTCGGCGTGGCGCCCCGCTGCCTCCTGCATGGCGTCGATCACCAGCCACAGCTTGTTCAATTCGGAATCTTCCCCTTCGGTCGCCGGAACGGTAAATGTTTCATTATAAGGGCTGACTTCCATGGGATGCATTATAACTGACCGGCAGGGAAAATAAAATAATTGCTTTTCCCTTTGTAGAATTTTCTCAGATTTTGCGGTGATTGAATTGAAATAACTTTTACGTATGTGAAAAAATAAAAAAGCAATGCACCGAAAGGCAAACGCTCGCGGGGAGTTGCTTTACAGCATGATCAGAGCCAGGAGAACAGCCAAAGCGATCAAGGCGGCCAAAGCCAGCCAGGATTTTTGAGATCCGGCGGCCGGCATCCCTGCCCTGACGGCTTGCCGCCGCTTGGAATGCTGCACCATTTCCTTCAGATTCCGGGCAAAGTGGGCTTTTTGCCGGGCATCTTTGATCTCGGCGTCCGCTTTGGCTCGCCCGATTAGATTTTGGACCAATGATTCGCGCACTTTTGCCAGGTCATTTTTTATTTCCTGGAAATCGTTGTAGCGGTGGTCGCGGTTTTTTTGCAGGGTTTTCTGGACGATTTTTTGCAATCCCTCCGGGATATCATGGCTAAGCTTGATCTCCTTGTGCAGGATATTATACAGGGTGATGGTATGATCGCGGTCGGCAAACGGATTTTCCCTTTCCAGCAACTCGACCAGCACCACGCCGAACGAAAAGATATCACTGCGGCCGTCCAGGTCCTTGCCATCTATCTGTTCCGGGGATATGTAGGATATGGTGCCCATGGCGACGTTTTTTTCGCTCAGGGCGGATTCGGGACGCCTGGTTTTTCTGTCTGCGGTTTTGCGGGGGCGGAATTCAGCCAGGCCGAAATCGAGGATTTTGACCCGGCTGCGTCTGTCGATCATGATGTTGCCCGGTTTGATATCCAGGTGCACGATATTCTGCGCCTGCGCCGCGATCATGCCGTCGCTGATCTGCAGGGCGATGTCGATGATTTTCCCGAAGCTGAGGGATTTCATTTTTTGCAGCTCGCCCAGGGTTACCCCGTCCACGTACTGCATGATGATGTATTCGCGGTCGTTTTCCCGGGCGATCCCGTAAATAGCGCAGATGTTGGGGTGGTCCAGCAGCGAGGCCGCCCTGGCTTCGCGCTGGAAGCGCGCTTTCACGTCGTGGTCGCGGCTGAAATCGCCGCTGATCCTTTTAATGGCAACTTTTTTCTGCAGCTTGCCGTCTTCGGCCAGGTAGATTTCGCCCATCCCGCCATGGCCCAGTACTTTGATGATTTTATAGCGCCCGTCGATGATGCTTTCCGGCATAACATTCCGGCTCGAGATCTGGGTGAGGTCCCAGGACGGATTGATTTCTTCGGCGCCGCCTTCAGCCGGCAGGGGCAGTTCGGCATGGCATAACTTGCAGAACCTCTCCATCTCATCGTTGGCTGCGCCGCATTTTTTGCAGACCATGGTTAAATTTTAGCAGAATCGTTTTTTATTGACAAGGATAGATGCATTGGGTTGAATGAGACAGCACGACTCGCCGTATTGAAATTTTTAGCCATTGCGCTTAAAATGCCAGCTTATGCTGAATACCGCTGACAATTCAATAATAATTTCAATGAAAATGGAAATGAAATGAAAAAAAGAATTTTAATCTCGCTATGTATCTGCTTTTTGCTGTCAGCTTGCAGTTTCTCCTCCATTCATAGAATCCAGACATTCCAGATGCCCCGACCCTATGCGGTGGAAACAATTACGGCACCGGCAAAGCAGGATAAACCTAAAAACATTATTCTGATGATTGGCGACGGCATGAGCCTGGCTGCGATGTATACGGCCTGGACTGCCAATCAGGGCCGCCTGAATATCGAGAATTGTCTCTGTGTGGGTCTGGTCAAAACGTACAGTGCCAACCGATTGATAGCCGATTCGGCGGCGGCAGGAACCGCTTTTGCCACAGGCCGTAAAACCAATAAGGGCTATGTCGGGTTGGATGAATTCGGGAAACCGCAGCCATCCATTCTCGAAATCGCGAAGCGCCATGGCCTCAGCGCCGGCTTGATCGTCACCTGCAATATCCTGGACGCGACCCCCTCTGTTTTCGTTGCCAAGATCAGCGATCGCCACAAATGGGATGAGATCGCATCGCAGTATGTCGCCCATGACGTTGATTTTGTCTGCGGCGGCGGCTGGAAAAAATTCAGGAACGGCACGGATGGGCGGGACCTGACAAAAGAACTTGCCGACCGAGGATATCAACTGCCAAGAACTGTTGAAGAACTGGAAAAAATAAACAAAGGCAAAGTATTCGCCCTGCTGGCCGACGGCGATCTTCCCCTGCCGAAAGAGCGGGGCGATACCCTGTCCCGGGCGTCGATGAAGGCCATCGAACTTTTAAGCCGGAACGGGCAGGGCTTTTTCCTGATGATCGAAGGATCCATGATCGATGACGCGGGACACGACAACCAGCTGGATCGGTTCATGGACGAAATTCATGATTTTGACCGAACGGTCGGGAGTGTATTGCAATGGGCGGCAAATAACGGTGAGACCTTGGTGGTCGTGACGGCCGACCATGAGACCGGCGGCTGGAACTTGCTCGGCGGTGATATCGCTTCCGGAACCGTGACGGGCACGTTCTCCACGGACTATCACAGCGGCGTCATGGTCCCGGTTTATGCTTTCGGGCCCGGAGCTGAAACTTTTACGGGAATATTCGAAAACAGCGATCTGTTTTTCAAGATGCTCGCCGCCTTCGGCTTCGGCGACTAAGACAGGCAGCGGCAAATAGTTCAGCCAATTTATCCTCAACGTTTTCATTATTAAGGTATTGGCGCTGGTCTTTCATTCTGACATCTGGTCTGACATGATATTTTCCCGCCGGGTCTGTGCGCAGCAGCTGCTCCGAAACGGTATATCAACATAACGGCAAAAAGCATGGGAATGAAAGTTGAAAGTAATCATGCAAGACCTGGCACCGATTGTTATTTAATTAAAAGAAAATTAATTTTTTGCCTTTTCTTTAGTTGATCCCGATAATTTATGTTGCTATTTGAGGATAATGGTTTTGAATCCTGCTGGTTGTTGGGAATAGAGTTCAAAAATGCCTGAGGTCTCTCCCGTTGTCACCTCGGGTTTCTGCGTGTATTGCAACAGAGGCACGGAATAGCCGATGGCCTGGATAGAAATATCCAGTGTCATAGGGATTTCTCCTTTTTTCAGGTGATGAACGATTTTTATCGTGTTCTCCCCCTGTTTGAGGCAAAAATTGTCTTTGAAATCTTCAGGAGCATCCTTCAGAAGGGGATGCTTTTCGTGGTAAAGTTGGATTGCCTGGGCAAGACCTCCGGTTACCTTCCTTATTTCAATACCATTCAATGATACAGTAACCGATCGTCCATAAGCATTGACATTCAGCGTTACTCTTAATTTGGTGTCTTCTGCCGAAGTCCGAAGCTGAAATCCAGCCAAAAATAAAGTTAAAATAATTGGAACCAATGATTTTTTCATTTCAGGCCTCCCATATCACAATTATACAATAGGAAAATCTAGCATCACTATATTGAAATTGCAATAGACGTGCATGTTGCACGCAGCGGTTTGGCCCTGCGGAAAGATGGAAAAGGAGGATTGGGGACGGTTCTGGTATTCTTGACATCTTGCCGGACTCATTCTGAAGCCCCGGCAAATTTTTGCGCTTCGCCGTTCAAGGTGAATTGTATCTTCCCTGCCATTTTCTCCCCCTCAATGATTTGAGCAGTATAATCCCCCGGTTTTTTTTCAAAAAAGCGGAATGGAAATTAATATCTACACCGGGCTTGATGCCAAGGTGCGTTGTTTGTGATTCTTTTTTTCCCCGTCATGCGTACGGCTGGTACCATGCAAGCAATGAAATAACAACTCAGGAAAATCGGTAGTATGATCGTTTATTATCCTGACGGATCGCTTCTAAAAACTTTTCGCACAAAATTTTGTGCGAAACTCGACTAAAATGAGCAAAGAGCATTGTGCCTATTGCCTCTCCTTAAATTGCACATCAATTGTACTCGTGATCAGCCGATAGAATGGGTTAATCGAGATTGTTCTGATCTGAAGCCTGTGATCTCCAGGGTACGGATAAAAAGCGCCTGGCATGCGAATTCCCAAACGTTGAACTTATCTTTCCGGCTGGAGCCCCTGCCTGCCTTTTATCCGCCCGAACCACCGATCTTCCATTCCTTGTATTCCTTCAGGTCTCTTTCCACCAAAAGCAAGCAGCCGGCGACCACGGCCGCATCATCAAGGAATCCGATAAAAGCGATGAAATCGGCTATGATATCGAAAGGATTCAACACGTACAACAGCGCGAACACGATGACGGCGACCGACCAGCGCGGGATTTTCTTGTATACGCCTCTTTTATAATCGCTGACGATCGCCATCAGCAATTTGAAATCCTCAAAAAACCTGTTCAACGGT
The DNA here is from genome assembly GCA_963770755.1 of Candidatus Aminicenantota bacterium. Classification (GTDB taxonomy): domain Bacteria; phylum Acidobacteriota; class Aminicenantia; order UBA2199; family UBA2199; genus UBA2199. Next base: position 856,778 of record CAVYQZ010000006.1, read on the forward strand.
CGCGCCAGTAAGAATTTATCCTCTATGGCCGCGGATTTTTCGAGCACTTTTTTGAAATCCGTATCCTTGATCCTGGCCGCGCCTTTTCTTGCGATCTTTTTCCCATCTAATACGGTTAATTTCTTTTTTACCATGAAATCCCCCTTGGTGCTCTATTCCTTCATAGTATATACAACTAATAATAAATTAATGCAAATGATTCCCCGGCGATCAAATTTCATAGGCAAAAGCATAATGGAAAAACCGAATCGCGATCTGTTTTTTCAGTAGTCCTGCGAGTACTGATGGCCGCGGCTATTCCTTGACCTTGCCCAGATCGCGGATGATATAGACGTCGTAGTCGCCCAGGCGCCCGAAGCCGGCTTTTTTGTAGAGGTTGAGGGCGCGCTCGTTGTCCTGGTGCACTTCCAACTTGAGCTGCAGGCCGGTCGCCTTGGCGAACTTCAACGACGCGCGCAGCAGCGGTTTGGACCAACCGCGGCCCTGGAATTCCGGGGCGATGGCGAAGTGGTGCAAGTACAAACGCCGGCCGTCGTTGGTCAGCCAGGAGCTGCCGATCACGCCCGCATCCTCTGCCTCCAGTAGCAGCAGCTTGCCCCCGTGTTCCAGGGTGTGTTGGATCAGCGCCGCCGTATCGCCCCGTCCCGGCGTGCTGATGCCGGTCTGCTCCCATATCTCGGCCAGGCGCGGGAAATCTTTTTCCTTATAGTCGCGGATATGCAGCGCCTCTTTTTTGTTCATGAATTAATTATAACAAATTCACCATAGAACAAACAGCCAGCCTGTTTTGAGTGAACTTCAGGATTTGCTCATGGCTAGGAGCCAATCCGGGTGAGCGAATGAAGCGGCTTGCTATTTAACGCTGAGCGGAGATTTGATTCTAGGGCGTGGAACTAACCCTGTTTTTCCCCTGGCGCTTGGCGGCATACATGGCCTGGTCGCAGCGTTTGATAAAATCTTCCAGGCTTTCGCCCACCCGGTGCAGGGCGACGCCAATACTGCCGGTGATGACCTGGCGTTTGCCGTCTTCGCCGACCAGGTCGATGGCAGGTGTCAATTTTTCGGCCAGCATTTTTCTCAACCTTTCGGCCGTGGTCAGGGCGCCCGTCAGGTTTGTCTCGGGCAGGATGATGACGAATTCCTCGCCGCCGTAGCGAGCCGCGATGTCGATTTCTACGTTTTTCATGATCGCCGTTTCATCCAGGCGGCGGATGGAGGAGAGGACCGCCTGGGCCACGCGCTTCAGCACTTCGTCGCCCTGGAGGTGGCCGAAATGGTCATTGATGAGCTTGAAGTCATCGAGATCGAGAATGATCAGCGACAGCGGATGGCGGTAGCGCGATGTGCGGGCGATCTCGCCAAGCAGCCGCTTGTAAAAGTAGCGGTAATTGTAGAGTCCGGTCAGGGGATCGGTGATGGCCATTTTTTCAATTTCCATGTAGCTGCGGGCGTTGCGGATGGCCACGGCAACCTGGGAACAGAGAATGGAAAGGAAGCGGCCGTCGTCATCGTCGAAGGCATTCAAGCGCTTGCTCTCGACGGTCAAGACTCCCAGCAGTTCGTTTTCGGAAATAATGGGCGAAGCTATTTCCGAGCGGATGTCAGCCATTCCCGATGGGATGTATTCGCAATTTTTGTCGATGTCGGCCACGTTGACGGTTTTCTTTTCCCTGGCGCAAAGACCGGTGATGCCGGTGCCGATGTTGATCTTGAGCCCGATCGTCTCGGGGGGGAATTCTTTGGTGATGGCTTTCAGGACCAGGTTGTCGCACTCGACCAGGAAAATGGCGCAGGAATCGTAGTGCAGGGTGTGCTGGGTCTCCTGCACGATCAGCTCCAGCAGCTCCTGCAGTTTCATCAATGACGCCAACCTGACGCCGATTTCCTGGAGCAATCCCAGCTGGTTGTGCGCCTGGGCGTTGTGAATGGCCATGGCGATCTGGTTGCTGAGGATTTTCAATATGCGCACGTCGCGGTCGGTGTAGGCGTTTTTGGCATGGGTTTCGGTGTTCAGCACTCCCAGGATCTTGTCGCGGTAGAGGATGGGAACGTCGAATTCGGACTTGTAATGGATGTCGCCGATGCTGATGTAGTATTCGCAGGCCGACACGTCCTGGATCAGCAGTTCTTTCTTGCTCAGGGCGCAGCGGCCCGTGACGCCCCGGCCGATCGGGATATGCGTGCCGACGGCCTCCTGGTCGTCGGTATAGGCCCGCACCACCAGGTCGTCTCCTTCCTTGAGCAGGATGCTGCAGTGCGGATAGTGCAGGGCCTGCTTGATGTTCTCCACGATCAGCTTCAGCAGCCTGTCCAGGTCCAGTTCGCTGCCCAGCTGCATGGCGACGTTGTAAATCAGTTCGAACTCTTCCGGGAAAGCCGAATCAAACTGCGTTGTGGGCAAGTCTGTATCGGCCATTAGCGCTTTCTCAGAGCGGGCGGTCTTTTCCTTTCCAGCTTGGCGAACATGTATGTGAAGGGTGAGTCTTTTTTTTTCAGTTCGCGCGAACCGCGCGTGATCTTGCAGAGGCTGAGCCCCAGCTGGCGGGCGATCTGCCTTTGGCTGAACCCCTGGTCAAGGCGCTTGACCAGCTCCCAGCGCGAAGCTATCTCGCGGATCTCGTTGGCGGTGAGCAGGCTTTTTAAAAAGCGCAGGATAGGTTGCGGGTCATTCGTGACGGCCAAGGCGCGAGCTATCTCGCGCATGGACCGGGTTGTCTTGGCTGAGACCATCTTGGCTCCATTGTCGAAGAAATCCATGACCATGTCAAGTGATGAAGGTCGATGGACGAATAGACTGCTTTGCCTGCGGTTGGGATTTTCTTTTTTTTCATTTTTGAATATAATTTCCCAGAGGAAGACATGAAAATCATTGATTTAAACCCGGAACACGAAAACGCCTACTGCCAGTGCCTGGAAGAGGGGACGGCGGAAATCCGCGAGATTCGCACCGACGACCGTGCCGTGTTCCTGGAGTGGGGAATGAACGACGCCCTGTTCATCGAAGGCAGGGAAGTGCGCAACGGCCCCCCACCCACGTACGAAAAGATCAAGAAAAAGATCGCCCGCCGGCTGAAGAAGCTTTAAGCGCGTTTTGTGGCCAACGGCCCGGCGGCACATATCGCGGTGTAAGAGCAGTAAAATTCAATATTTCTGAGGCAAGTCCAGACGCGGACAACATAAATCCTACGCCTATTCTGGATGAGCTGATTGTTCTGTCCCCTGGGAGGCGATGCGGTCGGTGAGGATTAAAATCGGGTGGTCGCCCAGGTTCCAGTATAAACAATAACTAAATGCATCCGCCGGATCCAGCTTGATCTTGATCTTGCGATCGTGCAGGCGCAGGTTGCATGCCCGGCGCCCGGAATCGAAGTGCCGGCATTCATAACATAAAGTCTGGAACTTGGGGTCGGCGGCGATCATTTTTTCAAAATACACATACCGTTCGGCAATGAAGGCCGGCAGCAACGCTTCGATGCGGCTGTTTTTCTTGTCGCGCCGGCTCTGGAAAATGTAATAGGCGACCAGGCCGCCGATACTGCCGATCATGGTGAGGCGAACGATCCAGAGTCCGAAATATCCCGGGTAGGCGAACATGGTGCTGAGAATGTCCATGAGATTCAGCGCCCCTAAGAAAGCAACGCCTATTCTCGCCCACCATTTCCAGTCGCGGAATACATTGGCAATAAAATAGTTCATGACATTACAGTATACCATGGAAAAACAGCAGCTAAAACGTCTGCTGGTTTTCGTCTGTCCGGCTATTGAAATTTAGGCGCGCATCGTTTAAAATCAGAGTTTCCCACAAAAAATTTCCCATCGTCCGTCAAGGAGAAAAAACATGAGAAAAAACCTGAGGCAGGGCATTCTAACCTGCGCTGTCGGTTCGCTGCTGCTGCTGGGCCAGATCCAGGCCCAAACGCTTGAGCAAATGAAGCGCCAGGTGTATGAAAAAACACTGAAAAACGGCATGAAGTTCATTGTCATGGAACAGCACCAGGTGCCGCTGGTTTCATTCCACGTTTATGCCGACGTGGGCAGCGCCCAGGAGGTTCAGGGCATCACCGGCATTTCCCACCTGCTGGAGCACATGGCCTTCAAGGGCAGCACGACCCTGGGAACCCGGGACTATGCCGCCGAAGCCAAAGTCCTGGCCGAACTCGACCGGGTTTACGGGCTGTTGACGCAGGAAGAACAGAAACTGAAGCCTGATGCCGCCCGGATCGGAGAGCTGAAAAACAAGTTCGAAGAGCTGCAAAAACAGGCCAAGGAACTGGTTGTCAACAACGAGTTTTTCGATATCATGATGCAGAACGGCGACAATGGCGTCAACGCCTTCACCAGCAACGACGCCACCCAATATCTCAACTACCTGCCGGCCAACCGGCTGGAATTCTGGATGGCCATCACCTCGGACCGTTTCCTGAACCCGGTCTTCCGTGAATTCTACAAGGAGCGCGACGTGGTCATGGAAGAACGGCGCATGAGGGTGGAAACCCAGCCCAACGGCAAACTGTTGGAGGATTTTCTAGCCACCGCCTTCAAGGCCCATCCCTATCACCACATGGTGGTCGGTCACATGTCCGATCTGAAAAGAATCACCCATCAGGATGTCAAAGACTATTTTAAAAAATACTATTCTCCCAGCAACCTGACGGCAGCCGTCGTCGGCGATGTCGACCCGCAGGAGGTTTTCCGCCTGGCCGAACTTTATTTTGAACGCATCCCCAGCGAGCCCAAGCCCGAAGCGCTGCGCACCGTCGAACCGGAGCAATGGGGCGAACGGCGGGTTTCGGTCGTCGCCCAGGCCCAGCCCATCTTGTTGTTCGGTTACCACCGCCCGGGGGTGAATCACGAAGATGACCTGGCCCTGGAAGCTCTGTCTGATATTATGGGCCAGGGCCGCTCCTCGCGCCTGTGGGAAACGCTGGTGAAAAAAGAGAAAACGGCCGCCGCGGTCGGCGTCATGAACGGTTTCCCCGACGGCAAGTACCCCAACCTGATCGTTTTTTTCGCGGTGCCCAGCAAGGACCACACGGCCGCCGAGTGCCTGCAGCTGATGGATAAAGAGATCGAGCGCCTGAAAACCGAATCGGTCACGGCCCAGGAATTGACCAAGTTCAAGCAGACCAAGAAAAAAGGCACCCTCGATCAATTGAAATCCAATTCTTCTCTCGCCGCCCTGCTGACCCAATACGACGTGGTCCGGGGCGACTGGCGCCTGCTCTTTGATGAGATCAAACAGGTTGACGGATTGACCGCGGCCGCTGTCCAGCGTGTCGCCAACACCTATCTGGGAAACAACAACCGCACCGTCGGCGAGCTTATCCCGGAAAACAAATAGGGGAGAGCAACATGAAGAAAAACCTCATTACTTTTATAATTTTGTCCCTGGCCTTGTCCGCCTGCCTTTGGGCGCAGAAAGGGCCCAAGGACGCGTTCCAGTTCGGCAAACTCAATCCCATCCAGATGCCGGCGGTCAAGCAGGTCACGCTGAAGAACGGTTTGAGATTGTTCCTGATCGAGGACCGGAGCCTGCCCACCATCGACATGCGTGGCATGATCTATTCGGGCTCGGTCTATGAATCCGAAGAAAAAGCCGGGCTGGCGGCCATTACCGGCGAGGTGCTGCGCAGCGGCGGCACCGAAAAACTGAGCGGCGACCAGCTTGACCGTGAGCTGGAGACCATGGCCGCTTCGATCGAAACCGGCATCAATGACGAATCTGCGACCATCGCGGTGTCCATGCTCAAGGAAAACCTGGACAGGGTACTGGCGTTGACGGCCGATATCCTGCGTCGTCCCGTTTTTGCCAAGGAAAAGATTGACCTGGCCAAGATCACCCAGCGGACGGTTATTTCCCGACGCAACGACAATATTACCACCATTGCCAACCGTGAATTCAACAAGCTGATCTATGGCCGGCAGAGCCCCTTCTCGCGCCAGGCCGAATACGCCACGGTCGACGTCATCAGCCGCGAGGACATCGTCGCTTTCTACCGGACCTATTTCCATCCCGACCGCATGCTCCTGGCCGTATGGGGGGATTTCAACACCAAGCAGATGGTCCGTAAGATCGAGACCCTGTTCGGCGATTGGCCGGCCGTTTCAACGGCCAGGCCGGAATTGCCCGTGGTTGATTACCAGTTCGCCAGCACGGTCAATTATATCCAGAAAACCGACGTCAACCAGTCCAAAATCATGCTGGGTCATATCGGCGGCTTGATGGACAGCCCGGATTTCCCGGCCCTGGTCATCATGAACCGCATCCTTTCTTTCGACCGCATGTTCAAAACCGTGCGCACCGATGAGGGACTGGCCTATTCGGTCGGGGGCGAATATGGTGCCGGTTTTCGCACCCCGGGGGTATTTTTGGCCGCTGCCACGACCAAGTCCGGCTCCACGGTCAAGGCCATCACCCTGATGCTGAAAGAGATCCGGCGCATCAGCGAGCAGGAAGTCAGCGATGAAGAACTGAACCGGGCCAAGGACCAGTACCTCAATTCCTACACCTTTTTATTCGAGAGCAGGGCCCAGTTGATCAACCGCATGTTGACTTACGCCTACTACGGCTACCCCCTGGATTTTGCCCAGCAGATTTTCAAGAAATTCGAAGCGGTTGGCAAGGCCGATATCCTGCAGGCGGCAAAAAAATGGCTGAAACCGGACCAGCTGCAGGTCCTGGTCGTCGGCAAGCAGGAGGATTTTGACCAGCCGCTCTCCACCTTGGGCGCCGTGAACACCATCGACATCTCAATCCCGGTGCCCAAGGCCGAAGACGGACCGGCCGCCAGCGCCGAAAGCCTGGCCCAGGGCAAAGCGATTATGGAAAAATCGATCCAGGCCATGGGCGGCCGCGACCAGATCAATGCCATCCGGACCACCCTCAGCAAGGGCGAACTGGTCACCCAGGGCATGGCTATGGCTGTGGAAGGCCTGATGGCCTATCCCGATCGCATCAAATTCACCATCACCACTCCCGGCGGTCCGATGGTCATGAAGCTCAGCGGCGGCAAGGGCATGGCCCAGTCCCCGCAGGGCAGTTTTCCCCTGCCCGAAGCCCAGGTGAAGCCCATGCTGGAAAACGTCCTGCGCGACCCGTTTTACGTCGTCCAGAATCTTGAGCAATACCAGGTTCAGTACCTGGGCGAGAAAAAATTCAACGACCTTGACACTTTGGACCTGCTCGTCAGCGGTCCGGTCAGCTGCCATTACCTGGTCGATAAAAAGTCGCTGCAGGTCGTCGGCTGTCAATACCAGGGGATGACGCAGAGTGGCCCGGCCGCCATGGAGGACATCTACAGCGATTTCCGCAGCGTCGACGGCGTTTTCTTTTCCTTCAAGGCCGTCAGCAAGGCCGATGGCCAGGTCGCCTCGGAAATGAACATCAAGGAAATCAAGGTGAACGTCCCGGTCAGCGAGGACGATTTCAAGGTGGAGTAGCCGGGAGCGCCGGGTCTCATTGTCCCGTTCATCGAGCTGGGCGGCGGCCGCGGCGCTTTTTCTACTCGGCCACGGCGAAGTCGTGTTTCAGCCTGGATTGGAACGAAGCGATTTCCGAGAAGATGGCCTTGACGGCATTGATTTCGCTGCCGGCCAATTCATCCATGGCGATGGAATGGCTCAGCGGCTTTTGAGCCTGGTATGCCCGCAGTTGGCTGCGGAATTGCAGGCTGATGAGAAAATCAAAGGCATAATCGATGTCCTGGGAGAATGAGCTGGAGAACACTTCCCGTTCATGTAGACGGCGGATGCGCAGCCGGGTGTTCATTTCGCTGATGCGGTTGGCCATGGCATAGAGCCGGACCAGGTTGACAATGACCCGCAGGGGATTCTTGATATTGATGCGGTTTTGGTGAGGTTCGGAAGGATCGGTCTGGATCCTGCCGAAGATGCCCAGGGGGATCTTATACTGCAGGCACAACCGGGCCAGGTGATTGAAAAAGGCCGGGTTTTCCTCGAGCGTATGCTGGATATGTTCCTGCAGCTGCCCGAGCAGTCCGGCATCTCCGTGGATATGGCGCCAGTCGAAGAACGTGGTGGATTCGAGGAGATTTTGCGGGTCGGGCTGCTGAAGCCAATCGTTGAAGTAGTGTTTCCATACCGACAAGGGCTGGTTCCAGCGAGGATTTTGGGCCATCACCTGACCGGGGCAGAAAGCATAGCCGGTTTGGGCCAGCAGGCGGTTCATCCGTTCGCCGAATTCCATGAAATAGCGATGGCATGATTCAGCTTGAGCCGCGGGGGGATCGAGGTAAAGCAGCGCGTTGTCCTGATCGGTGAAGAGGGTCGATTCCGAGCGGCCCTCACTGCCCAGTACGAAAAAGGCGAACGGGGCCGGCGCCGGACCCAGCTCACTCGTGATCATGGCGGCGATGGCGATCGCGGTTTGATCGGCCACGGCCGTGGTCAGGCCGGTGAGCCATTCGCTGTGTGTGTGGCTGCGGACGAACACATCGAGTAATTCAGGCAGTTTCAGGAATTGGATTCGTAAATCGGCAAGAAGAGGCGCCGCTTCACCCACGGCTGCGGACTGCGGCCGGGGCTGAAAAAGGGATAAATCGAATTTGTTGCGGTTGACGATGCCGCGGACTTTCCCGCCGGCGTCACAAAGCACCAGGTGTTTGACCCCGCCCCGTTTCATTTCGTCCCCGGCCCGGGCCAAGGTCAGGCTTTCACTGCCGGTTTTCAAGGGAGAACTCATGACCGTGGCTGCGGGAAGCTGGGGGCTGATCCCGCCGCTTACTACGCGGCGCCGCAAGTCGCCGTCGGTCACGATGCCGATGGGTTCCCCCGCTTCGGCACGGATCAGCAGGGCATCGACGCCATGTTGGGACATCAGTTCTGCGGCGTTCCGGATCGTCGCGGTCAGCGGGCAAACCACGGCTTCCTGCATCACCTGGGCCACGGGTTGATGCATCCGCAAAAGCAGCGACTGCATGTCGGAATCCAATTCCTCCCGTGCCTGCAGGCGCTCTTTCATTTCGGCCAGTTCGCGGCCGGAAGCGCCTGCCGGCTCATCCTGCCTCGTCAATTCCTTGATGATGACGATATAGCCCCGTTTGTCTGAAAGGACGATCTTGGAAATGGAAAGCATTACGTCGATGAACCGTTTCCCAGGCGCCTTTAAACGGGTCTCCAGCCTGAAAAAAGTTGCCGGGCCACGGCTGAAATCAGTGATAGTTCGGATCTCATCGCGGCGTTCGGAGGGGATGATTTCACGGAAATCATCGCTGATTGGCTGCTGGGTGACGTCGGGAAGGAGTTCCTGCAGTTTTTTATTGGCATAAATGGTCTTGCCGCCGAGGATCATCCATGTTCCTTCAGTTGAGGCGTCGGCCAGCGCCTTGTATTTTTCCCGTGATTCCGTCAGATCGCGTTCGGCCGCGGTCCGTTTCATTTCGGTCTTCAGGTTTTGGCGGACGATAAAGGCCAGCAGCAGCGCCATGGCCGCCGAAATCAGCAGTAAAACAAGCAGCAGGCGCCTTTGGATACCGGCGATCTCCTCGTGGATGTCCTCAATGTAAATGCCGGTGCCGATGATCCAACCCCAGGGCTTGAACCCGCGAACATAGGAAATCTTGGGGACGATGCGCCCGGGGTCGTCCATCCACTGCCACATGTAGTCGACATAACCGGCGCCGCTTTTTTCAACCACGTTCACCATTTCCACGAAAAGCCGTTTGCCCTTGGGATCGCGAAAAGCGCCGAGATCCTTGCCGTTCAGGTCCGGGCGGTAGGGGTGCCGGATCATGCGCGGCTGCCGGTCGGTGATCCAGCAGTAATCCTTGTTGCCGGCCCCGTAACGGATATTCTCGATCTGCAAAATGGCGGCCGCCCGGGCTGCGGCTTCGCTCATTTTTCCGGCGAGCGCCTGCTGCCGGAATGTCGCGGCGATACTGATGCTCGAGTTGATCAATTCCCGAATCATCGCTTTTTTCTGGTTCAGCATGTTTTGCTCGAAATAGGGAATGATGAAGCGGAAAATCAGCAGGATGAACAAGCCGATGGTCAGGAGCGTGGGCAGAATGATGGTCAAAAAAAACCGTTTTACATTGATGCGCAATTTCCCTCCGCTTTCAATGGAAGCAGTCGACCCGGTAGCGGACCGATTTCATGGCGACCGCCTCCATCGTCATGGCGGCACTGTCAAAGACCAGAAAACCGTTTTTGCTGGCGGAACTGGCCGTGCACGGACAGACATATTGTACCAGATCGGGAATGATCCGGTAAGAGCGAAAGGGCAAAAAATCAAATTTCTGCGCCGCGGCGCTGCCGATGCCGTTGGGGTGCAGATGGCCGGAAATACCCAGCCGGCACCCCTGTTCGTTCAAAAACCGGAAATGATGTCGGAAATCCCAGTGATTTTTCGGGCGCCAGACCAGGGAGCCGCTCAAGTCGGGAAACGTGGCATGTGAGAATAAAATGCGCATCCCGCCAAGTTCAGCGGCCAGGAAGAACGGCAGGGAATGGAGATAATCACGGTCCTTCGCGGTCAGCAGCGGCGAAAGTTCCTGCGGCTCGAACAGCCACACCTGCTGCCGGCCCAGGCGTTTTCGCTCTTCAAAATCAAGTTGGTACCAATTTTCGGGAAACGGAAAGCAGCCGTTGACATCGGGGAGCTTGCGGATGGCGAACAGGTCGTGGTTGCCGGCGACGACCCAGCGGCAGTTTGCGCGCACCAGGTCGAGGCAGTAGGACGCGTTGCGGGTTGACAGGTACCGGTAATGGAGGATGTCAAAGCCAACGATATCGCCCAGGCAGGCGATCGCGTCAATCCCGTGTTTTTCCATTGCCGCCAAAACTTCACGGAGCCTTTCCCCGTCCTCGTGAATATCGCTGAGAATTCCTATTTTCATCCCGGCGCGGCGACTCTCCTAGAATTTAAGGATCGTGGCGAACAGGACACGCAGGTTGGCCAGCTTCTGCGTTTGGTCAATGACACCGCGTTCATCGCGCGACAGCATGCCGAATTCATCCTTGGCGGCATAGGCGGCCCGGGTATATTCCGTCTCCAGGGCAAAGCTGAACTTTCCCGAAACCAGGACGATGCGCGGCGAAATGCGCAGGACACTCTTGATGTTGGCACCGCGTACCGTGGCCAGGGTACCGTTTACGCGGTCGGAATAATAGAGAATCGGCGCTGCGCCGCCCAGGTTCTGCGTATAGCCGGCCCACAGCCCGATTTGCATGGTTTTTCCGGTGGTCATCGCCTCACTCCAGAAGGAAATGGTCCTGGTGGCCGTATAGTCGACCGTGTTGCGCAACGGGTCGGTTACGGCGCTGACGCCGTAACCGCCGAGCATGACAAGGTCATACAGATTGCTGCCGTATACGCCCTGGAGCTTGACCATGAAAGCGGGAAATTTCATTTTGACGAAGGTGGTGAAGGAGTATGAGGCGATGGTCTGATCGGCGGGATATTTGTTTCCGTCGACTTCGGTATTGAGCAGTGGCTGCAGCCATTTCACGCCAGCGCCGATGCCGGCCAGGAATTCCTTCCGGTTTCGGGGGTTCTTGCTTTCGACCTGCGCCTGGAACTGAAACTCCGGCAGCGCCGAATTGCGCAGGGCACTGGAACCGCCGGGAGAGGTGAAATCGCGCTGGGCGACGATGGCGGCAATCAGGTTGAATTTTCCAATGTGGTGGCTGAGCCGTATCTGGGGGTTGCGCGAAAAGGGTTGGATGGGGGAGCCGGTGTTGAAGGAAATGACATCGGAATAGCAGGCCGGGATGAACAGGGGATGCCAGTATTGGCCGAAAAGCAGCTCGGTTTTCTTCCAGGACAACTGGGCATAGGCGTGGCGCAGCCTGAAACCGTTGGCGTCGACGAAGGCGGCGTTTTCATTGCCGAAAAAATCGGCTTCGATCACGCCTTTCACCCGGGCTCCGAATGCATCGGGAGTGGTGATGGTGCCGGTCAGCCGTGTCTGGATCGAGAGGAAATTCAGGCTGGAAGCGGCGTTGATATCCTGGCCGTCGGCAGCGGGCAGCACGTCGGCCGGGTAGAGCAGGAAATGGCCTTCGCGGATGTTGACCGTTTGGCGGCTGTCATAGAAAAAATCACTTTTGATGAAACCGTTGAACGTGATGCCGAATGCTTTTTTTTCTTCCTGGGCGCTCAAAGCGATAGAGAAGGCCAGCAGGATTAAAAGAACACTCGTCAGTTTGTTTTTCATTTTATATTACTCCGTTGCGGGAACGTTTTCCCGTTTTTTAGTCAGCAAAGAAACAATGATCAGCGTGAGGAAACCCAGGGGAATAGAGATGATGCCGGGGTTTTTCAGCGGAAAGGGTGCGTCGGCCGGGCGCAGGCCGTAGAGTTCGTACAGAGTGGGAGAAAGGAGGATCAGGCCGAGGGCGGTCAGCATGCCGACGATGATCGCCGCGGTGATCCCTTTGGCCGTGGTCCGCTTCCAGAAGAGGAGCATCAGGATGGCCGGCAGGTTGGCGGAAGCGGCGATGGCGAAAGCCAGCCCCACCAGGAAGCTGACATTCTGTTTTTCAAAGAGGATGCCGAGGAAAATGGCCACGATGCCGACCGCGACGGCGGCGATGCGCCCGGCCAGGACCTTTTGCTTCTCGGTCATCTTGATCTTCATATATTTGTCCATCAGGTCATGGGCGACGGCGCCGGAAGAGGCGACGATCAGGCCGCTGACCGTTCCCAGAATGGTGGCGAAAGCGATGGCCGAGATGATCGAAAAGAGGGTGATGCCGAAGGTCTTGGCCAGCAGCGGCGCCGACATGTTGGAATTGCCGACGTCCAGTCCGCCGTTGATCATGGCCCCGGTGCCCAAAAACAGAGTGAGGATGTAGAAAAAGCCGATGGCGGCGATGGCGACGATGGTCGACTTGCGCGCAGCCCGCTGGCTGGGAACAGTATAATAGCGGATCAGGATGTGGGGCAGGGCGGAAGTCCCCAGGAACAGGGCCAGCATCAGGGAAAGGAAGTCGAGGCGGGACCAAAGGGTCGATCCCTTGTCCAGCTTGTAATAGAGGCCGGGCTTCATGATATCGGAGCCGGGGGTTATGACCTGGTGATAGAGGGTGACCTTCTCGCCGGCAAAATCAAAGGTTTTCTTGCTGAAACGGACTATCTGCGAAGATTCCAGCGTTTTAATGTATTTGAACGGGCCGATGGGGCCGGTCTCTTCGACTTCCCGGCCGTCGACGATGACTTTGTGGACATGGCCGACCTGATAGAACTTTCCCGCCTCTTTGGCCTCGCCGTTGTAGAGAGTGTTTCCGGATTCGGTCACGACCACCGACAGGGTTTCTTCCAGCTCCGGGGCGGAGGCGGTGTTGTTCAATTTCCACCAGGAGAAGATTCCGGCCTGGCTCATTTTGACGAAGGTGAGGCCGCTTTCCTCGTGCTGTCCGAGTACCTGGTACGAGCCGTCGGCAACCGCTTCCACCCGGCCGTCGGTTAGGGTCGCAGCCAAAACCATTGGCTTGTGGTAGTCGGCGCTGGGTGTGCGTTTGATGCCCTTGTTCAGGACCATGACCACGACGATCAGTGAAAAGACGATCAGCAGGCCGCCCTTGATGAATTGCACATAGGTGGTGGACGTCATGCCGGCCGTAGCCACGATCAGGATGACGATGGAACCGACCATGACCACGCCGATCCAGTGCGGCAGCCCCAGCAGCGGCGTCACGATGGCGCCGGCGCCGACCATTTGCGGGATCAGGTAAAAAATGGAGACCACCAGGGTGCTGATGGCGGCGGTCAGCTTGATACCGCGGGAATTGAACTTGGCGTCGAGGGCGTCAGCAAAGGTGTACTTGCCGAGCCGCTTCAAGGGTTCGGCCACCAGGAACAAGGCCACGACCCAGCCGGCCAGGTACCCGATCGAGTAGAGGAAGCCGTCGTAGCCGAAAAAAGCGATCATGCCGCAGATGCCGAGAAAAGAAGCGGCGGAGAGGTAGTCGCCGGCAAAAGCGATGCCGTTGACGGCCCAGTGGATCTGGCCGCCGGCGGCGTAGTAGCCGCTGGCTGATTTGCTTTTACGGGCGAAGAAAAAGGAAAGCCCGAGCACGACCGCCACAAAGAAGATGAAGATGAAGATGGCTGTGGAGGATACCTGGTAGATCATGAGTGCTCCTCTTTATTGAGTTTGTTTTCCAACCGGGTGCAGAAGAAATTGTAGATCAGCCCCATGATCGCGGCCAGGACGATCAAGCCCATGCCGTATAAAAAAGCGAGGTTTTGGCCGCCGAGGAATTTGGCGCCCAAAGCCTTGGGGAACATGGCCCCGATCAACACGAAGCCGATATAGACCACCATGTAGATGGCGAACATCACCACTCCCAGCCTGGTTTTTTTGGCAATCGATTTGTCTTTGCCCAGTTCAACCGCCGGTTCATGCAACATGATTTCCTCCTTGTCGGAATGATCGTGCAATTCAATCTTTTCCAAGAAAACTGTTTGCTAAAATAACACGATATCAAAATAGAAGTCAAGAGCAGCAAAGCTTTGAAGAACTTGACCGTTGAAAAGGAGCGTTCTTTTTATAACAGCATCAAAAGAAAGTCCGTAGCAAAAAGGCGGCTGCTGCTGCCGGCATTTAGCCGGGAAGTAAAAAAAATGTCAAGGAATGCCGGTTCATTGCAGTTTACGGACCTTTTTATTCGGCGAGCAATTTTTCTATGGCTTGCTTCATGTTTTTTTTATCACGCAGATGGAGGCCGAAATCGCGCAAAATTCCCCGCCGGTCGATCAGCCAATAGGCGGGAATCAGGTTGATGCTGTAAAACCTGGCGATGTCGTCGTTCCAGGCTTTGCCGGAAAAGGCGATCTTCCACTTCAGTTTCTCCTTGGCCAGGTACTCGTCCACTTTTTTACGATCGGCATCGAGGCTGATGCCGATGATTTCAAATCCTCTGCTTTTAAAAATGTCGTAGTATTCTTTCAGATGAACGATGCCTTCGCGACAGGGCGGGCACCAGGTAGCCCAGAAATCGATGAGTACGACCTTGCCTTTTTGCCCGGATAAAATAAAAATTTCTTTGGAAAGCAATTCGACCGTAAAATCTTTGGCCGGTAAACCGATGCCGATTCTTCGCTGAATGGTTCTGATGAGAGGTTCATAACGGGAGTCTTTTTTCAGGGCTTTGAATTCTTCAATGTCCAGTTCGCTGTAATCAAGAAAACCACGTTCGATCGCCTTTTCAAGCCAGGCGAAAGCCCCTTCCAGGTCATGCAATTTCAGGCAAATGGACACCACGGCGAGGCAATGCCATGGAGATTTGCGTTCGGCTACTTCCACGCGGCGGATGGCGACCGCCAGTGCTTCCCGGGTACGGTCCAGGGCCAGGAGGGTTTGGGATTTCGCAGCCAGGAGGTTTTCCTTTTCGCCAAACCGTTGCAGGCCGCTGTCCAGCAACACCAGCGCTTTGGAATAATTTTTCTGCTGGCCGAGCTGTTCCGCTTTACTTAGAAGTTCCGTTTCATCGGCAAAAAGCGTCCAGCTTGCTGCAAACAGGACCGTCAAAATAATTGCCATTGATCGCTTCATTTCGCTTTGCCTCCTTTTCTTCTTTCCGCATGGTAACGAATAAGTTCCCCAAAGTCCAGGCCCGGACAGCCAAGAAAAAAACTCACCCCCCTTTGGGGACAAACAAATTTTATCCGTCCCCTTTGGTTATTGTCTCAATAGATGACTTTAATTGATTATATGACATATTGGAATCATGGTTAGAGCAAAAAGGATAGGTGGATGAGATGCAGCTATTGGGGATTTTATCCCCCCGCCTTCGGCACCCCCCTTATCAAGGGGGGATATGGGGGGATCGATTGTCTCTGAAATTGTGTGTTATATTTGAAAAACCATGAAAACCAGGGTGAAGATCTGCTGCATCGCTTCGGAGGAGGAGGCCCGCATCGCCATTTCCTTCGGGGCATCGGCCCTGGGGCTGGTCGCGGCCATGCCCAGCGGCCCGGGCCCGATCCCCGACGAGCTCATCCTGCGCATCGCCCGCTCCGTGCCGCCGCCGGTCGCCACCTTTCTGCTGACCTGCGAAACCACGGCCGATGCCATCATCGTCCACCACTTGCGCACCCTGACCAACACCCTGCAGCTGGTGGACACGCCTGCACCCGGCACTTACGAGGCCATCCGCGCCGCCTTGACGGCCATCAAAATAGTCCAGGTCATCCATGTCCGCGGCGAGGGTTCGATCGACGAGGCGCTGCTGGCGGCTGAATACGCCGATGCCCTGCTCCTGGATTCCGGCAACCCCTCCCTGGCCGTCAAGGAGCTGGGCGGCACCGGCCGCGTCCACGACTGGAGCATCAGCCGCTCCATCGTCGAGCTTGCGCCGGTGCCCGTCTTCCTGGCCGGCGGTTTAAATGCTGAAAATGTCTGTTCCGCTATAGATGCGGTTCAGCCCTTCGGCGTCGACCTGTGCAGCGGGGTAAGGACTAATGGCCATCTGGATCCGAAAAAACTGGCCGCCTTCTTCAACGCGCTCTTGTATTAAGCCGAAAACCTGCGTACTCAATCCATTCTATATATTTATGGATACATATATATAGTTAGAACGAATTATTTCATTGCCGGGACCGGAGATCCTTCAGGTTTCTCAGGTGGGCAAGGTTACTCCGGAAAGGTTTGCGCTCAGTTCCCATAATTCACGCGAAAGCGCCTCGTTGTTCGCGTTTTCCGAAAATGCCGTTTCTTTGCGGAGCATGAAGAACCTGCCGTTGACATTTTCGACTTCGGGTGCGGTGGCCAGCCACACCGGGGACTCGGCTCCCTTCCCGGGGGAGGCCCACAACAGCTTGAAGGCGCGCAGAAAAAAACCGGCCAGGCCCGGGGTGTCTCCGAGTCGGGTGCGGATCACCCCCGGGTGCAGGGCGTTGACGGTGACGCCGCTGCCTTCGACGGCCTTGGCGAGCTTGCGCGTGAAGAACACGTTGCAGAGCTTGGTGTTCATGTAGGTCTTCATGAGGTGGAAATCGCCGCCGTATGGAGTCGCTTTCAGGTCGAGGGCGCCCTTGACGTAGAGACCGGCGTTGACGTTGACGATGCGCGCCGGCGCGTTCTTTTTCAGGGTCGGCAGCAGCAGATTGCTCAGGATGAACGGCGCCATGTGGTTGACCTGAAAGGTATTTTCCAGGCCGTCGGCGGTCAGCACTTTTTTCGTCATCCAGACACCGGCATTGTTGACCAAAACAGACATCTCCGGATATTTTTCGTTCAATGTCGCGGCCAGCGCCTTGGTGCCGGCGATGGTGCCCAGGTCGCCGATAATCAGGCTGATCTTGTCGCTTCCGCTCTTTTTCCTGATCTCGGCCATGGCTTTTTCCCCTCTGCCGGCGTTTCTGCTGATGATGACCACCTTGTGATCCATTTTAGCCAGGGCCATGGCCACAGCCTTGCCGATCCCCGAATTGCCCCCGGTCACCACGCAGGTTTTTTCTTTCATGTTCTGCCTCTCCGTTTCTTTAGCACAGCACCCTGAAAAAAACAATATACCGCCAACTTAACAGAGAGTCGGATGGAAATGATTTCAGGAATCTGGTCTTCTTTATTTGAACAAAGTCACAAAGTCAACCACCGTCCCCAATCCTCCTCCACGCAGGTTTTTTCTTTCATGTTTTTCCTCCTGGCTTTTTTAGCACAGCTCCTCCAAAAAAACAATATAACGCCAACCTATCAGAGAGGCGGATGGTGATGATTTCAGGGATCTGGTCTTTTTATTTAAACGAAGTCACAAAGTCAATTATCGTCCTCATTCCTCCTGTGCAGCGGCGTGCAGAATAATGGCATGCTGAATCCAAAAAAGTTGGAAGTATTCTTCAATGCTATTCTGAAATATTAATCTTAATTTCCTCTTTTAGAATTTCAAGACATACTTTATGCCTAGAAAAACCTTAAATGAAAATAATAACCCCAATAAAAAATTTTATTTAGTTTTTTTAATTGGTTTTTCTAATTCAGTTTGAAGTTGGAGAATTTTGTCTCTAATTGAACTAAATTCGTCTTCAACTGTATTTATTAAAGGTTCTACGGTTCTTGTTTCCGTCAAGGCATCAATAGTTGTTGAAAAATCTTTTTTAAGATCATTAAAATAAAATACTAAAATTCTTGGCAATTGATGATATAAATCTAATAAAGTAAAGATTTTTTCTCTAAGACCAAATAATAATCCATTATCTGTATTATTTATTTCTTCTAAAGTTTGTTGCATTACTCCTGAGATAATGATCACTGCTTCTTCAGATGCATTCATTCGTGCAAGTTCATTCCGAATTGCAACTTCTCGGATATTATTAATATTACTATTTTGAAATGCACGTAATTCAGAAATTTTTTGTTTTATAGCATCCCAAGAGTTTTTTATCTTCAGCCAATCTGAATTAGATATTTTATATTTATCTCCGCTATCTGGTTTTTTATATGCAATCAGCACATCAATGGTTCTTAAATTATCTTGAATATCAGAACAAGGTAACAAAAAATCTTTTATTGTATTTACTTCAGAGATTATTGGCTTTAATCTAGTTGCTGCAGTTGCGATTTGAGCTTTTTGAGCTTTTTGATTGGCTTTTAGTTGGGTTTCCAATTCATTTTTGTCTATTTTGTTTGGATTTTTGTTTGGCCATATTGCGGATACCAGTTGATTAACTACAGGCAAAGCAGTATCAATTACGCCTTTGATAATGTTTCCAAGTCTGTTTCCAGTTTCGATACCTGGGGCAGGGGTTTGTTGAGAAATTAATAAAGTACAAAATCCCAGAAATACCAAAACAGTGAAAAGTGTTTTCTTCATTTATCCTCCTTTTTTTTATGAAATTAATTTGTATCTTAGAACATTATAAAATTGAAGAATGAATTTTGTGTTTATTAAATGTTAAAGACACCTTATTTGTCATGGTTTTATTCAAGATGGGGATTTTTGTGATATTCAAATGGTGTATATTAGCTAATTCAAACAATAACAAGTGATTTTATATCACTACTTTCCTAATAAAATTATAAATTAGGGGCTGGCTTTTCAATCTGGCTAAATTGTTTCTTCCACAAAACCACCTCACCAAAAAAGGAGGCCGGCTGTGTTATATTCTAATACAGGATGATCTTATTCGGCACTTGACTTCTTGACATTGTCATTGGGGCCAGCAGTTTACTGAATTATATTTAGGATTGATTTGAAAGGCGGGAGTTTATAGTTAACCTGAACTAGCTATAAAGTTATCTCGTCTACAATTACAATTTTAATTGGTTGGGGATGGATCGGCAATGGTATTTACACAACCGACACCTCATCCGGGACGGCCGTGCCGTCGGCGTTGATTTTGACGGCGTAGGCTTCCTTAAGGTCGCGCTTGCCGGAGTGGCTGAAGACCAGGATGCGCTCTTTGTTGAAGCATAAATGGATGATGCTGCAGAATGTATGCCGGTGGGGGTAGATAGTATTCGACACTTGGTTCTTAACGGATTGACTCTGGAGGGTGAAAACGGGACTGGCGCGGCCGTCAGTCCCGTTTGCTTTTTGGGACGACGCAGATCTTTCTGCTTGCCGTCCCTTCTGTAATTTTCAGGGAATGATCAATTCCTGGCCCGGGAAGATCTTGTCGGGGTCTTTCAGCTTGTCCTTGTTGGCTTCGAAGATCTTCATGTAATCGCTGGCCTTGCCGTAATATTTCTGGGCGATCTTGCCCAGGGTGTCGCCCGCAGCGACCACGTGGATCTTTTTGGCGGCGGCGGGCGCGGCCGCAGGCGTGTCGCTCAGATAGGTGATCTCGGCCATCAGGTCCAGGGCGTAGCTCTTGTCAACCAGCTTGATCTGGTTCCAGACCTTGTTGGAGTCATCTTTGGTTTTAGCTTCACCGCGGATGACCAGCTTGTTGTCCTGGACGTGCAGGTTCTTCAACTGCACCTTCAGGGTGTTCATCATGTTGAGTACCGACTGGTACTTCAGCTTTAATTGATCCAGTCTTTCATCTCCCATAATTCCTCCTTTTTGGGACTCGGGGTTCATGTTGTCCCCGGTCTTTTTTCATTGTAGGCAGGGGAGGGCGGATTGTCAAGGCGACAAGAACAGTATGTGAAAACTATTCTTCCCTATGCTGTGATTTTTCCGGAAACGATTATCCTGAGCGAAACCGATCGTATCGGCGGCAATGGGAGCGCATGCAAAACTGCTTTTAATTACTACAGGAACTCGTTGTTGCTGAAGCCGAGGATTTCGGTTGAGTTTTCAAGCTTTCATTCGACTAAAAAACTATTCAAGCAGATCCCCGAGCAGCTTGCGATAGCGGCCCGGGGACTCGCCCCAATGCTCCTTGAAGCGGGCGATAAAATACTGGTAGTCGGCGTAGCCCAGGCTGGTGGCCAACGCTTTGACGGTCAGACTTTGGTTCTGCAAGAGCTGGCGTTCGGCGCGCTGCAGTTTCTGGCGCTTGATGAAGGTGGCCAGGGTCATGTGGCGATTGTGGTGGAAGGTGCGCGACAGGTGGCAGCGGCTGACGGCAAAATGTTCGGTCAGTCGCTTGATGGTCAGGCCCGAGAACTCGTTGTCCGGCACTTTCAGCACGTAACTGATTACTTTTTCGGCGAGATTATTGTTTTTCACATCCTCTCCTTGCTTAATACCGATAGCAAAGCAAAATTCTTGCCAAGCCTGAGGCTATGGCTCGAAACCCTTTATGGTAAATGATTTTTGGCTGATGGCCTTATGACCCGGGTGAAAATTCTTGGCTGCGGATTGTCCCATTTTGAAACACCTGCCTGCACGTTTCCGGCTGAAGGGCCTTGCTACAACTATTTATACACTTTGCGGCTGAGTGTCCCATTTTGGAACGGTTAAATCATTTGCAAAGACAATTCCCCGGAGCAGTAATGCCGGACTGGCCAAAGTGCGCTTTGTTTTGTACAATGAAAGCATGATCAAAACAAAAGTGCTGCTGATCAACTGTTACCGCGAAGAGGCTGAAAAAAAGATTCCCGGCTACCATGGCTGGCTGCGCGACGGTGCGGCGGCTGCCGGCCTGGACCTGGAGATTATCACCGTCAGCGACCGTGAGCCTTTGTCGAGCGACCGGGAATTGGGAGCGCTGATCGTCAGCGGCTCGCAGAAAATGGTGGCCGCGGGCGAAGTTGAACCCGGTCTGCTCGAGTTGATTAAAGCCAACCGCCGGCCGCTGCTGGGAATCTGTTACGGCCATCAGGTCCTGGCCACTGCCTTCGGCGCCCTGGTTCGCCGCGACGGTCGCAAGCACCTGGGCGACGAGGAGGTTTTTCTAAAAAAAACGCAAGGGCTCTTCTCCTCTTTCCCCCCGGTTTTTAAAATGCGCCAAAGCCACGAAGAGATCGTGGTGCGCGATCCGGCCCTGGAAAAGAACTTCCTGGTCACGGCCCTGAACGGCTCCGGCCGGGTCGAGGCCATCGTCCACCGCGAGCTGCCGTTATTCGGCGTGCAGTTTCATCCCGAGAAGTCGGGAGAGATGGGAGGCAGGCTGCTGAGCAACTTTCTGAAAATGATTCCATAAAACTCGGAGCAGGGTGAACGGTGAACGGCGGACGGCAATATCGATCTAAAAGTCAAGAAAAAAGAGAATCATTCATCGGCGTTCGATATCGGGAGTCAATAAGGGTCAGTTGAACTCCAGCAATTTTTCCTTTTCTCCCACCAGGATCAGGATATCGTTTTCGTGAATCTCGAAATCGGGCGCAGGATTGAATAACATCTTCTCCATGCGTTTGATGGCGATGACGATGGTGTTGTATTTTTGGCGCAGGCCTGAGTCCTTGATCTGCCTGCCAACGAAGGGGGATCCCGGCTGGATGGTGAATTCCTCGATGGAAAGGGACATCTGGGGGGCAAAGGTCATCAGGTCGATGAACTCCACCACGTTGGGCCGCAGCACGGTGTTGACGATGCGGCGCGAGCTCAGTTCATAGGGGGTGATGACGCGGTTGGCGCCGATCTTGAGCAGCTTGCTGCGGTTGTCCGCGTCCAGGGCGCGGGCGATGATAAAGACGGCGGGGTTGGCCTCACGTGCCGACAGGACGGTAAAGATGTTGTCGGCATCCGACGAGAGCAGGGAGATGAAGATTCTGGCCTTGTCGATTCCCGCCAGCTTCAGGATGTCCTCGTCGGTGGCGTCGCCGAGCAGCACGTTGAGGCCATGCTCCTCGGCATAGGCAAAGCGATCGGGGCGGTTGTCGATGACGATGAACTTGACCTTCAGTTTCTGCAGTTCCCGGCATACCTGTTCGCCCATGATGCCGAAGCCGGCGATGATCAGGTGCCCCTTGAGTCGAGACATGGATTTCATTTTGCGTCTCCCCAGGATGCGCCGGATATTGCCTTCCAGGGCGCTTTCGGCGATCCTGCCCGCGATGTAAAAAAAAGTCCCCAGGCCGCTGAAAATGACCCAGATGGTGAACAGCTTGCCCGCGGAGCTCAACGCGAAAATCTCCCGGTAGCCCACGGTGGAGATGCTGATCGCCGTCATGTATGCCGCGTCCAGAACGTG
Source organism: Candidatus Aminicenantota bacterium (assembly GCA_963770755.1). GTDB lineage: Bacteria > Acidobacteriota > Aminicenantia > UBA2199 > UBA2199 > UBA2199. Next base: position 879,267 of record CAVYQZ010000006.1, read on the forward strand.
CGCGTTCTCGATGATCATGTAGCCCAGGATGTCGATGGCGATCAGCAGCAGCAGTATGGTAAACAAGGGGGCGATTTTTCTTCGCTCTATCATAAATAGTATTTTAGCAGAAAAAAAATCTTTTTCCAGCGGCCGGCCGATGTATCGTCAACCGTCCACCGTATATCTTGAACCGATTACTTTTTAACTACCTTCAGAGCTTCCGTTGCCGCCTGCAGCAATGGTTGCGCTGAGAGCTCTTGGCCTACAGCGTTCTTCAGCCACAGCTGCGGGGTCAGGCGTCCGGCCTGGCACATGCGTTCCATTTCCAGGCCCAAGTTTTTTCCGGTCAGGAAGCTTTCCAGCTGAAAGGCGACCAGGTGGCCGATGGGATAATCGGGCAGGTAGAGGGCGGCGTCGATCATGTGCGAATAGGCAGCCAGGATCACCTGGTCGCGGACGGCGAATGTGTCGGCGTAATACTTGTTCCAGACCTCGCGGGCGATGGCCAGGACCGCTTTGCGCAGGGTCTCGGGATTGGCGGCGGCGTTCTGGTACATCCAGTCCCAGACCTTCATGTCCACCAGGGCCACGCCCATGATTTCGTAGGTCATCCACAGTGTGTCCAGGGCTTGCAGATGTCCGGCCTGGCGCTCTTCGTTTTTCATGCCCAGGACCTCCAGGTCGCGGTTCTGAAAAATAAAGGCGAACGCCTCGCTGATGGCGGTGTTGGGCACGCCGGCCATCAGGTAGGAATCGACTTTTTGCAGGCTCAGCGTCTGCTCCACGCAGTGTCCCAGTTCGTGCATGGCCACTTGGAATCCCTGGTAATTCATGCCGCCGGCGGGGACGCGGGTGCGCAAACGGGATTTTTCAGTTTTCATCAGGGCGCCCCAGGCGTGTCCGGCGCCGCGGGCCGGGTCGACCACGATGTGCCGGGCGAGGAATTCGGCGCTGCGGGACGCAAAGCCGAGCTGCCGCAGGATGGAGCGCATGTCCTTTTCAAAAGCCTTGAGGTCGGGATATTTCTGGCTGACGCGCCGGTCGAGCTCGGCTTCGGGGATCTTGCCGCGGACCCTGAAGCCGTTGTACCAAATGTCAAAGGGCTTCAGCTTCCGGCTCAGGCGCTTTTCGATCAGGGCGGCGGTGGCCTTCACGGCATCGGATGTCAGCACCGTGGTGAAAAGTTTTTCCACGTCGGCGGCCGGCAACTCACGCTCCAGTTCGAATTTTCGCTGCGCGTGGCTGGGCAGGCCGGGAAAGAAAGGATCGAATTCTTTCAGGGCCTTGAATATGTCCAGCAGGTGCAGGTAGCGTGAGTTGGGTTCGGGAGTCCAGACGATTTCCTTTTTGTCCTTGAACACCTTGTTGCGGAAAGGGTTCCACAAATACTCGCCGCGGTTGACCATCAGCTTGGGGATGTCCTGCTGGATGATGCGTTTTAAAACTTCGTAGATCAACTCCTGCCCGGCCAGACCCTTCTTTTCGGCGTACAGAGCCTTGAGCCGGTCACGCAGGCCCCAGTGGCTGATTAGCTTGAGGTTTTCAGGAAAAAGCCTTTCCTGGCGGTTGTCCAGCAGTCGGTCCATGAAGATATTGTATCCGGCAATATAGGTTTCGGCCTCGCTCAGGGCGGAGGCCGCTTTCTGGTTGAGCTGGGCCGGCAACCGCGAAAGGAAGAGGTCGCCGCAGCGGGCGTAGGCCCAATCGCGGCGATTCCATTCGGGCCCCAGTTCCGTTTTTTCAGCCAGGCTGTAGGTCGGGAAATTAAGCAGGACCTCGAAGGCTATCTTGTTGTCGAACATGTCTTCGCTCAGGTGGGCGCCGGGGTCGAACTGGCCGAAGCGCTCATCGCTGGGGGTGATGCTGCCCCAGTCCAGGTGCAGCGGCCTTTTCAAGTCCAGGCTGATCTGGTTCAGGTGGCCGTACAGGACTTCGAAATTTCTTTCCAGGCGCTTGCAGTAAGCCTGCAGGCGCTCGGGACTGGCGATGAAATTTTCACGGCAGAATTTGACGAAAAAATCCCCGCTGCCGTCTTCGCGGCGCCAGAACGCGGCCGCCTGCTGCACTCCCTTGTCGATGCGCAATTTGCAGGTTTCACCGTATTTCAACAGTAAAAAGCGGCGCACGTTGTCCTGGGTTTCTTTTTCTATGACCATGGTTTCCCCTCCCACGTGCAGAAAAAGCATGAGCGCCAGCACCATGCCTGTTAGTTTTTTATTATTTTTCACCGCGGCCTCCAATTTTTTGAATTTAGCACGGTAGCGGCCAAAGGTCAAGGATAGTGAAGATGGAGGGAAAGGCAGAGGGAAGAGAGAGGGAGGATTGAAGAGAAAAACAAGAAAAAAAATCGAACAAAAAAGTGCTGTTTTTCTTACTCTCTCTTCCCTTCCTCTTCCCTCATTCTTCCCTGTTCTTCTCTGGAGCCGCGGTCTGGCAGTTCTCCACGAATTTGATCTCGCTGGCGAAAAACAGCACCTTGCTCCACTGGCGGGTGAGGATATACAACTGCTGCCAGATGAAGACCAGCAAAACCAGCAGCGGCTTGTTCTTGGGCAGAACGCGGGCGATCTCCAGGTAGAGCAGCGTCAGGGCGACAAAGACCAGCCCGGCCAGCAAGCAAAGCCCCCAGGCCTTGAAAAAGCGCCGCTTGAAAAATTTCACGGTCAGCCAGGTTTCGCGCAGCACCTTTTTACTGCCTCCGGTCGCCAGGCCGATCTTGACGTAATCGAAAAACATGACCACGATGGTCAGCAGCAGCACCAGGGCGAGAAAACGCAGGTTGCTGACAATTAGGGCCGGCCATTCGTTCGGCGCCCGGCGGCTGAAAATGTTCAGGAAAGACTTCAGCAGGGGATAAAAAATTCCCAGGAATACCAGGTATACCGGGATGGAGATGAGGAACAGCCGCAAATAGCGCCAGAAATACAGGCCGCCATCATGAAAAAAATCGGCCAAAGTCGTTTTGGCTTCCGGGCGCCGCAAACAGCCGATGACGCCGCCGTTGAGAAAGATCATAAGCATGATGTACAGGACTGCGGCCAGCAGTGCCGAGCCGAGGACCGCCGGCGCGACGTTCATGTAGCGGTAAATAAAATCACCCAGCCAGAAGATATCCAGCTTCTGCAGCGCCTGCTCCCCGGCAAAGGAATGGGACATGTGCGTCATCATCAGGAAAAAGAGCGGGCCGGCGGCAAAAATCGAAAACAGGATGTTGAGCGCCCACAGCCTGACAGCCAGGCGGCGTTTTTTAAAACTGAGGATCATTCCTTTGACTAATATTTTGAAATTACCCATGGTGCACTCCTTAGCTCACGCTGGCGGCGAATTGCAGCAGGTTCTGGATCCAGAACAGCAGTTTTGTCGTCCAGCGCATGGTCCCGGCCATGTTTGCCTTGACAATGAAACTGTTGTTGCTCAGATTGCGATCGATCAGGAACACGTTGTCGGGATCGATGCGGGCATACGCGACTTTGCTGGCGCCGGTGAAGGCGAGTTCGGTCCAGCTGCCCTGGCCGTCCCAATAATCCGTTTTTTTTGTGCCGTCCTCGAAAGCGGTGATGATTTTAAGCTTGACACCGGGTCCGGGCCGCGCCTCACCGAGGCGCCGGATCCGGACCCGGGAGCGGTAAAGGGGCTTTTTGTTTTTTTTGTCACCTTCTCGGGCCGCCCGGGCCGTGATTTCGCTTTTCTTGCCCTGGCTGTCGAATATGCCGCGGCGGGTCTTGATCTCGTTCGAGCTGACGCAGTCGACGGCATAGTCCCATTCCTTGGTGCTGTAGAACAGTTCGTCGAAGAACCAGTTCAGGTCGCGACCGCTGACTTCGTTGACCGTGGCGATGAAGTCGCCGCTGCTCGGGTGGCGGAAGCGGAAACGGCTCTGGAAGGCGCGCATGACCCGCAGCATGACCTCCTTGCCGATGAGGTTTTCCAGGGTGTTCAGGCAGGTCGACGCCCGCATGTAAACGTTCAGTGCATAACTCATCGAATCGTAGAACTTCCAGGCGACGGTGACGACCGGGTCGGTTGTAGCGACCTGGATGGCCGCGGCACGGTCCGTTTCCAGGTCAGCATACTTGAGCTTGCCGCTGTAGCGCGTCAGTGGGATGCCGAACAGGGCCAGGGGGAGGGCGCCGGGCCCATAGGCCTTGGCCAGCACCTTGCCGGTGGAATAGGTATTGATGCCCTCGTCCAGCCAGGCCTCCTCGAATTCGTTGCTGGCTGAAAGGCCGTACCAGTAGCCGTGGCCGAACTCATGGATAATCACCATTTCGGGATGGTTGGCCTGCGGGCTGGGCAGGGCCTGGGTGCCGGCGGTGAAAATGGTCTGGTATTCCATGCCGCCGCTGCCGCTGCGAAAGGGCGGGTCAACCATGGTGACCTGCTTGTACGGGTAGGGCCCGTACCAGAGGCCGTAATATTTCAGGGCCATGCGCAGAGCCTTGAAATGGCGTTCGGCCTGGCTGCGGTGCTCAGGGTTGATCAGCAGGATCATCTTCACGTCGGACAGCTTCACCGCTTCCAGGGGCAGGCGCAGGGTGCCGGCGATTTCCCGGTATTCTTCCTGGCTGACCTCATTGGCGGCGACGAAGTCGCGTTCGATCCTGATGTAATCGGGGTCGGCGGTCCAGGCGAAATCATGGATGCGGTCTTGCTCGAAAGTATAGGTCTCTGTTTTGCGCCCGCTGTCGCTTTGGCGGGACGTTTCTTTCCCGGCGGCGCCCACCACGTACTCCTTGGGCACGGTGATGTGCACCCGGAAGCTGGCGAAGTCAGCAAAGAATTCGCTGTTCAGGTGGTATTGGTGGCAGTTCCAGCCTTTGCCATCCTGGTATACTCCGGGCTTGGGGAACCACTGGCCGATGAAGTAGCCGTTGTGGTAATAGCCCGAGCGGCGGATGGTTCTCGGCACCTTGGCTTTGAAATTTAATTCCAGCTTCACGGTTTCCCCGGGCAGCAGCGGCTTGGGCAGTTTCACCCGCATGACCGTCTGGTCATCGCGATTGAGCGGCTCATCGGGTGTCATGAACTGCATGGCCGCGGTCAGGTCGGTTCCGTCCGCGAGCCGGATCTTTTCCACGTCGATCCAGCCCCAGCCTCCGTCCCGGACCTTGGTATCGCCGTGGAAGGTGCCGGACGGATCTTCGCACAGAGCTTCGCTCATCAGGACGCTTTTTTCATTTTTAAAGGCGTTCCAGTAGAGGTGGAACCAGAAATCGGGGATGGCATCGCGGCTGCTGTTGGTCCAGCTGATGGTCTCCCGTCCCTGCAGCATTTTTTGGGCCGGGTCGAGGCTGACCCAAATCTCGTATTGGATGGGGTCGGGCGGGGCTTGCGCGGCAACGGGCAGAACCAGCGCCAGAAACAGCATGAATATCATGACTCTTTTCATATTAGCTCCTTTAGATGGGAATTATCCATTAAACGTGGGGAAAGTTCAATTTGTTTCAAAAAATTTATGTAGTAAAAAATGAACAATGATCAAGCCCCAATGAGTAGATGGCTAAAACAACGGTCTTTGCAAAACGTTGCTAATAAAAATCACCCCCAAGCCCCTCTCTTGCGAATAGAGGGGGCAACATGCTAAAAACCTCATCTAAGCCTTGGCAAGAATTTAAGCAATAGCATTCTCCTCTCTTCCAAAAAGAGAGGGGTAGGGGTGAGTTTTCAAAAAAAAATATTTTGATTTTATTGTTCAGTCCAGTGGGATTGGAAATATTATTCTTCTTCGTTATGCGTCATGCACCATTGATTGCCAATAGTCGTTTCGCGAAGCGACTATCCGTCCTATATTAAGGGCCAGGTTTGCTGTGGGAGGTAGAATATCATCTCCACCTGCGTGCCGGCATTTTTTTCCGAGATGATCACCAATTTATCGGCGAAGCGCTTCATGTTGGCGATGCCCATGCCGGCGCCGAAGCCCCGTTCGCGCACATAGTCCGGGGCGGTGGAGTAGCCTTCCTTCATGGCTGTTTCCAGGTCCTCGATGCCGATGCCGTTGTCCACCACGCGCACGATGAAGCGGTCCTCGTCCTGAAAAAAATAAATGTCGCCCTGGCCGTGGCTGTGGATGACCACGTTGGTCTCGGCTTCGTAGGTGGCGACGCTGACGCGGCGCACGATGTCGCTGTGGAAGTTCTTTCCGGTCAGGAACTGCTTGAGCTGAGCGGCGCCGCTGCCGGCGGCGTCGATGTCGTTGCTGTCGATCGGGTAATGGAATCCGGCTTCCCCGCTGATCAACCGTTCGCCGGTGATGATCGAGAATTCGCTGTTCAGCGTCGATGACCGCTTCTGGTCATGGAGATAGATCAGGTTGAACTTTTCCAGGATGCCGTGCATGATGTCTTCTTTGCTGATGATGCCGCAGACGCGGTTGTCGTCGTCGACCACGGGGAAGCGGCCGTACTTGTAGTTTTCGAACTTGTCGACGACCGCGACCAGCGAGTCGTCCTTGTGGATGGTGACGACGTTGGTGGACATGATCTTGCGGATCGGGTCGTTGATGATGTTGAATTCCAGGGCGTGGACGATGTCCTCAATGCTGATGATGCCGATCAGCTGCCTCTTGTCGTCGACCACCGGGATGCCGGAGATCTTCTTGATCTTCATCAGCTCCTTGGCATGGGCGATCTTTTTCTCGCCGGAGATCTCGACCACGTGGGAACTCATGATGTCGCCGGCCTTGATGTCCTCGAAGATGGCGGCGTACTTGGCTAATTTAAGATTTTCCGTCATCGCTGCCCCGCAGGCCCATGGCGTATATTTTGCCGCAGGAGGAGTAGAGGTAGTTCCGGGTCCTGAGCAGCAGGAAATTGTTGGCGCGGGCGAAAGCGATGGTTTCCGGGGCGACGTTCTTGCCTCGCACCACGATCAGGCCGAGCAGGTCGGTGACCAGGGCCGTGCGGATGACTTGCGGATAGGTGTAGCCGGTGAGAATAAGCATCCCCGGTTTGGACAGGGCCAGCATGTCGCTGATCATGTCGCTGGCGCCCACCGATTTCACTTCTTCATCGAGCTTGTCCTCCCCGGACAGCACTTCAGCGTCCAGCAGGGCGACGATTTCGCGGACTGTGATCATATTTTCAGACCTCGGGCCGGGCCGATTGGCGTGTGCGCCCGGCGCAGCTGTTCATTTCAGTTTTCGCTGTAGATCTCTTTTTCGTACTCGGTTTCCAGGCGCAGCTTGTGCTTGGCTTCTTCCTGGGCCAGGGCCAGGAAAGTTTCGCGCAAGGATTCGTCTTCGCTCATGGCGGCCAGGTCGCTGTAGAACTTGAATGAGGATTTTTCCCGGCGCATGGCCACGATCAGGGCTTCCTGGTAATCCATGCCCGGCGTTGCGGCGATGTCGACCAGGTAATCGACGATCTTCAGGTCGGTCACCTGTTTGGCCGAAGGCTTGAAGGTGCTGCCGGATTTCACCCGCTGCAGCTTTTCCTTGTGCTGGTTCTCCTCGCCGGCGAAGATGACGAATTGCTCGGCCAGGGCCTTGTTCTCCAGTTTCTTGGCCCATTCCAGGTAGAACTGGCGCGCCTCCTCTTCCTTCTCGATGGCGAAGTCCAGGACCTCGTTCACCGATTTGAAGGACGTCAGCATATCCATGGGTTGGCCGCAGCAAACCAGCTGACCCTTGCCTTCGGCGATGACCTTGACTATTTTTCCGCAAATTGAACATTTGTAGAATTCGCTCATTGTCTGCCTCCAGTTATTTGTAAAAATTAATTGTAGCATTGTCCGAAAAAAATCGCAAACGGGGTATGAACGGCATGTTGCGCTCCTTTTCCTGAACTTCTTTATCCCCCCGGCCCCTTCGGGTCCACCCCTTAAACAAAGGGGGTAAAACGAGCACGGTCAATTAATGATCATTTCAGATTTAGATTCTTTTTCTTTTTTCCCCCCTTAATCAAGGGGGTAGGGGGGGGATTTGGATTATCTTCGACTTTTTCCAAAGATTGTTTTTATTTTTTCCCTGGAATATAATTTGACCGTGAAGTGCAAAGACTGTCAAGGCGAGATCCCCGAAGGCGCGCAAGTCTGCCCGCAGTGCGGAGCGCAGACGGCCGCTGAATCGGGCCGGCTCGCCCAACTGAAGAAAATATTTTCCGGACGCTATGATTTTATCCGCCTGCTGGGCGTCGGCGGCTTCGCCGAAGTGTACCTGGCCATGGACAAGCTGCTGGAAAGGGAAGTGGCCATCAAGATCCTGCTGCCCCAGCACGCCCAGGACCCCCAGACCGTCGAACGCTTCCTGCGTGAAGCCAGGCTGTACGCCAAGTTGGAACACAAGAACATTATCCCGATCTATGATACCGGCATCCTGGAGCAGCATGTTTTCATCACCATGAAGTATATTCGTGGTGAAAGCTTGAAGCATGTTTTGTCGAACCAGAAAAGGATCCCCTCCGGGCAGTTGCCGGGCATCATACGCGGCGTGGCCCAGGCCCTGGCCTATATTCACCAGCAGGGCATTGTCCACCGCGACATCAAGCCGGCCAACATCATCGTAGAAAGGGCGTCGCGGGCCGTTTACCTGGCCGATTTCGGCATTGCCCGCGCCGAGTCGAGCCAGACCCTGACCCAGACCGGCATGATCGTCGGCACGCCTTTCTATCTTTCGCCCGAGCAGATCAAGGGCAAAAAAATCGACCAGCGCTCGGATCTCTACGCCCTGGGAGCCACCCTCTATGAATTGGCAGCTGGAGAGACCCCTTTCAAGGGCGATTCGCCGCTGGAAATCCTTTACCAGCATATCAATGAAAATGTCACGCCGCTGGCCAGACTGGTCCCGGACATCGATCGTGTTGTGGAAGCCATCATCGCCCGTTGCATGGAAAAAGACCCGGCCAGACGATTCCAAAATGCCGCAGAGATCCTGGCCATGCTGGAAGAACAAGGCCAAAGTTCGCGGGCCGATATTTATGAAAAAACAGTGCTGACGGCCAACGTCCGTACGCGGCCTGGAAGCGCCAGGAAAATGGCGCTCGTCCTGATCCTGGGCGCGCTGTTGGCCGCAAGCATCTATTTCCTGTGGTTGAAAAAATCCGTGCCGGCGGACGTTGGCGAAGATAAAGGAGCCGTGGCCGCCGTCGTATCCAAGCCCGTGACCACTCAGTCCCCGCCCCCGACTGCGGCTGACAACCAGCCTGAAACCACGCAGGGTGAGGGCAGGATTGAACCGGCGCAGAAAACCGGAATTTCCGCGCCGTCAGCGGCTGTCGCCTTGACGGAAAATGAAAAAACGGCCGAGAAAAAGCCGTTGACAAAGAGTGAAATGAAAGGCATTGAGACGCAGGAAGTCGCGGATGCCGTCACCGCTCCCGGCACTGTTCGTTTCAGTTCGTTTCCACCGCTGGCCGATGTCTATTACGACGGGGAAAAACTGGGCCATACCGAGCAGATGTTCGAAAAAAAATTCCCGCCCGGTGACTATCGCTTCACCTTCTCTATCCCCGATTACCGCTCCGCCGACGTGCACGTCTCGGTTGCCGCCGGGGGAAATACCAATGCCCATTACCGCTTTCCGCCCTTCCGCAGCTTTACCATCACCGCCCGGCCTTACGGACGTATCTTTGTCGATGACAGCGAATACGGCGACACGCCGCAAACCATCAAGCTCGCCTACGGCGACCACTTGGTGCGCATCGTCAAGGAGGGCTATCAAAGCCGGGAACAAAAAATAACCATCAATGCCGCTACGAAAAATTCACTTTTTTTTGAACTCAGTAAGGAGGATAAAAATGAAAGCCAGTAGAAAGACCGCCGCATTGACGATTTTCTTGTTCATGTTGACCGTGGTTTCGGGTTCATACCCGGCGCTGTCGGCCCAGACCGCCCCCTCTGGGGCTAACGATACCGCCAAACTGGTCAGGGAAGCCGACGAGGCGTATCAGAACGGTAATTTCAAATTGGCCATTGAAAAATACCAGCAGGCCATGCGCCTGATCGGCGAAAAAAAAGAATTGGCCCAGACCAAGCAGCAACTCTTCCAGACCATGACCTCGCTGGCCTTGACCTACTTTACCATCCAGGAAAATGCCAAGGCAGAAAAACAGATGGAGGACCTGGTCCAGATCAACCCCAACCAGGAACTGGACCCTGAATTCTATCCGCCGAAATTCATGGAAATTTTCCGCGGCGTGCAAAAAAAACTCCTGGGCAAACTGGTTGTCGATTCCATGCCGACCAAGGCCGATGTATCCGTCGGCTCGACCCAGCTTGGCCAGACGCCACTGATAGTCGAAAAAATGCTGAAGGGAAAATACCTGCTCACTCTGAAGCTGGATGGGCACGTGTCCGCCAGCAGGGAGATTATCGTCCAGGCGGCCGTTGAGAACAGGGAAAGCTTCCAGCTGGAATTGCTTAAACCGGTCGTCGAGGAGAAAGCCAAGCTAGTTCCGGTTGAAGCGAAGAAGAAGAAAAAATTCCCGCTCTGGATCATTGCCGGCGGCGCGGCGCTGGCGGCCGCGGTTATCGTGCTGCTGACCGCAAAAAAGAAGGAGCCGGAAAAAGTTCTGCAATCCATGATTTTCAGTGAAAACAATCCCGTGCCCATCGACTTGATCCTTCCCACTTATGTGGTGCTGGAAGTCAGCGGCGTTCCGGCCAAGATCGAAAAAATTGATTATAAAGTGACCATTGAACATCCCAACCACATGGAGGACCTGTCGGTGACCATCGTCGGTCCGGACAACCGCACCATGTACAACATCTGGAATCGCGCTCAGTCCAACATGCAGGCAACGGTGATCAGCGGCACATCGAACGACTTTAATAATGTGCCCCCCAACGGCACCTGGCGCCTGCTGGTGCAGAATCCCGGCCACAACCTGGGCGGGAAAATCCTGGATTTCATGCTAAAAATCTATTTTTACCAATGAAGGTACAGGGGACGCGTACGTCCTATTCATGTTTGATGCAGTGCAGCGGATTGGCCCGCGAGGCCCTGATCGTTTGCCAGCCGACGGTCAGGGCTGCCGTAAGCAGGGTCAGGATGAAAGCCAGAGCAAAGATCCACCAGCGGACCGCCATCCGGTATGCATAGTTTTTAAGCCATTGATTGGCCAGGATATAGGCCAGGGGGCAGGCCAGCAAGCTGGCGACGGCGATCCAGGCAAAAAATTCCTTGGAAAGCAACACGGCGATGCTTCTGGCCGTTGCCCCCATGACTTTCCTGACGCCGATTTCCTTGTTGCGCTGCTCCGCCATGAATGAAGCCAGACCGAACAATCCCAGACAGGATATCAGGATGGCCAGCAGCGAAGCGCTGCGGACCAGTTTCTGCAGGCGCTCATCGGTCTGGAACATACGGTCGAAATCCTCGTCGAAGAATTTGTATTCGAACGGCGCGGCGGCGAAGACCTTGCGCCAGGCGGCCCGGATTGCTGCCAGGGCCGAAGCTTGTTCGCCTGCCGGCAGCCTCAGGATGGCATGGGTGACCGCCTCCGGGGCGGCAAACAAAACCAGCGGCCCGATTTTGTCCTGCAGTCTCCGGAAATGAAAATCCTGCATGACGCCGATGACGGTTCCCTGGAAAGCCTTGAGGCCCGGTCTTCCCGAAAAAATAAAGCGCCGGCCGAGCACCGGCCCGGGCCCCATCATGTTCATCAGCGTCTCATTGATCAGCACCGCCTGCGAGCGGTCGCTGACGATGAGCGGCGAGAACGATCTTCCCTGGCGCAGCGGTATTTTCATGGCCGTGACAAAATCGACATCGACCTGTCCGTAATTGATCTGGGGCTCGAAATCGGGATTTTTCCCGTCCCAATCGCCGGCGCCGCTGATGCCGCGGCCCATCATGGTCGGCCGCTGGGAAGTTCCGGTGACCATTGCCAGCCCGGGGTTTTTCCGGATTTCGTCCTTGAACACGGGATAGCCATTCCGGATATCGTCGGGTAGTGGCAGGTACAGCAGCTGCTCGCGGTCATAACCGACCGATTTATTGCGCAAATAGTCCAGCTGCCGGGTGATGACCATGGTCCCGACCAGTAAGATGATCGACAGGCAGAATTGGCTGATGACCAAGGTTTGGCGCAGCCAGCCGCTTCGGGAACCTGCAGCCGCCGACCCTTTCAGCACCTTGACGGGATGGAATGCCGAGAGCAGCAGCGCCGGGTAGCTCCCGGAAGCCACCCCGGTCAGGATGGTGATCGCCGTCATGCACAAGATGAAATTCAGGGAAAACAAGGAACCGACACCGACCGTTTTTTCGGCGATGTCATTGAACGCGGGCAGCAGGGCGATGGCGATGGCCAATGCCACGGCCAGGGCGATCAGCGACAACAGGAGCGATTCGCAAAAAAACTGCGCCATGATGTTTTTTCTTGCCGCGCCGACGACCTTTCTGACGCCGATCTCCTTGGCCCGCTTTGCCGAACGGGCGGTGGCCAGGTTGATGAAATTGATGCAGGCCAGGAGTAGGATGAAGATGGCCAATGCCGTCAGGACGTACACGGTTTCAATGTTTTTGCCGTCCAGGCGGATGTCCGCCAGCGGCATAAACGCCGCAACGGATGCAAATTCGTTGCTATTCCGCTTGAAGATGGCGGTTATTTTTTTGGCGGCGGTTTGCTTGTCGGCCGGAGCCTGGAGCTGAACCCAGGTCGTCCAGCAGAACTCCTTCCAGCCGAGATCGTATTCTCCCGGTACAAGGCCCATGAAATGCATCGGGATAAGTATTTCCGGTTGGACGGTCGAATTCGTCGGTGCATCGCGCAATATCCCGGTGACGGTAAAGGAATACCGGTCGTTCAACAGGATGGTCTTGCCGATCGCTTCTTCATCGCCAAAATATTTTTCCGCCATTTTTTTTGAAAGGACCATGGAATAAGGCTGTTTTAAAACCGTGCGCCGATCGCCCTTGAGCAAAGGGAAGGAAAAAATCTGCAAAAACGACGGATCGACCAGGCTGACATTGCGCTCATAGAATGAATTTTCACCATATTGCAAACGCATGGTTTCGTGGTCGAACACCCGGGTCACATGCTTCACTTCCGGGACCGATGCGCCGACAGCCGGAGCCAGGGCACAAGGCATTTCGGCCATGCGCTGGCCGCCGTCGTTCTTGGCAGCCGCTTCGATCCTGAAAATACAGGCGGCATTTTTGTGAAAGCGGTCGAAGCTCAGTTCATCCTGGACCCATAAAAGCAAAAAAATGCAGCAAGCCATGCCGCTGGCCAGCCCGAAAACATTGATGAACGAATAACCTTTCTGCTTCAGGATGCTTCGCCAGGCGATCTTGAGGTAATTTTTTAGCATGGGAATCCTCCGTTTCACATCTTAGACGGTTCTCATGGCTGCAAAGGTTCCATTTTTTCAATTTTTTAAAGAAATCAAAAAATAATCCGTTTCCGTGAGAAAAATGGGGACACCCAGCCGCCAGCCAGGCAGGACAGGGGCAATAAAAAATTTTATTTTAAATTATTTATTTTCTTCCTGCCGGCAAAAAAATTTTTAAAGCAATTGTCATTGACAAAATAGAAAACAAAATTCATACTCCAAACTATGAATTATTTTTAAGCAAAGGGAGGGATATTAGATGAAAAAAACGCTGTTTGTGCTGGCTATTCTATGCATTCTATTTCTATTCGCGGGCGCGACGGCTGACCGGGGCGGTGTTCCGAGCAAGCTTATCGGACTCAAGTCTCAGGCGAATGTGAATCCCCCCGGGCTTCATGTCGATTTTGGGAGTCTGCCCCTTTATTTCACGACCAACCGCGGCCAGGTCGACGGCCGGGCGCGCTTTTATGCCAAGGCGAACAGCTACACCCTCTGGCTGACCGAGGCAGGGCTTGTCTTCGACAGTTTCAAGTCTGAAAGTCCGGAGCCTCCAGTTGCCGGAAAAGAACCTTCTCTCAAGCCGGGAAAGGGTGAGCACCGTGCATACAAGCGGGATGTCTCCAGGCTCGTCTTCCTCAATGCCGCCAAGCATCCCCAGATCGTTCCCGTGGATGAGACTCCCCTCAAGGTAAATTATTTCATCGGCAACGATCCGAAGAAATGGCATACGTCTGTGCCGACCTCGAAGGCGGTCCTTTACAAAAATATTTATAAAAATATCGACCTGAAGGTTTACGGCATCGAGAGCCGGATCGAGTATGACTGGATCGTGCGCCCCGGCGGCGATCCGCGAGACATCCGCTTCCAATACGAGAACGTCAAAAAGACGCGTTTGGACAGGGAGGGAAACCTGCTTGTCGAGACCCGCTTCGGGGAGTTGATGCACAAAAAACCCGTGGCTTATCAGCAGGGCGGGGGATCGGGAAACGGTTCCCGTGCGACCGTCGAATCAACTTTCAAAAAGATCGGTAAGAATGCCTATGGGTTCGCAGTCGGGGCCTACGATGCGGACCGTGAGCTTGTCATCGACCCCGTGGTCCTGGCCTATTCCACATATTTGGGTGGGAGTATAGACGATTATGGATATGCAATAGCTGTGGACGGAAGCGGCAATGCCTATGTGACCGGAATCACGCAGAGCACGAATTTTCCCATTTTGAACCAGTACCAAACTAATCAACCGAGTGTGGATATGTTTGTGACAAAGATCGACACGACTAAAAGCGGTATTGCCAGTCTGGTCTACTCCACATACCTGGGCGGGATTGGTAGTATTGAAAAAGGCTATGCAATCGCAACAGATAACAGCGGCTATGCCTATGTGGCCGGATTCACGGATAGCCCAGATTTCCCATTGTTAAACCAGTATCAATCGTATCAAGGGTATGGGGATGCCTTTCTGACCAAGATCGACACGACTCGGAGTGGCAGCGCCAGCTTGGTTTACTCCACATGCCTCGGCGGAAATAATCATGCGGAATACATATACGGGATAGCTGTTGATGGTAGCGGCAATGCCTATGTTACCGGATATGTTGCAGGACCGAATTTTCCCATCCTGAACCAGTACCAGACATTTCAGGCAGGTTATGATGCCTTCGTGACCAAGCTCGATACGACGAAGAGTGGCAATGCCAGCCTGATTTACTCCACTTACCTGGGAGGAAATAGTTCCGAATTTGGCCAAGGAATAGCGGTGGACAACAGCGGCAAGGTCTATGTAACCGGATCTGTGGATAGTACAAATTTCCCCACTCTGAATCCATACCAGCAGACATGTCAGGGGTATAGGGATGTCTTCGTAACCAAGCTCGACACGACTGAGAGCGGCAACGCCAGCCTTCTTTACTCCACCTACCTGGGTGGGAGTACCTATGATGATGGCTATGCAATAGCGGTGGACAACAGCGGCAACGCCTATGTGACCGGAATCACGATTGGTACGGATTTTCCTACTTTGAACCAATTCCAGACAGACCAGGCGGGTCAGGATGCCTTCGTGACAAAAATCGACACGATGCAGAGTGGCACTGCCAGCCTGGTTTACTCCACCTACCTGGGCGGGAATAGCAACGATCAGAGCTGGGGCATAGCGGTGGACAACAGTGGCAATGCTTATGTGACCGGATATACCCTTAGTACGGATTTCCCTACCCTCAACCAGTACCAGGTCTTGACCACCGGTACATGGGAAATCTTCGTGACAAAGATCGATCCTACGCAGAGCGGCAATGCCAGTCTAGTTTATTCTACCTATTTGGGCGGGTTTGGCGACGATTTGGGCAAGGGCATAGCGGTGGACAGCAGCGGCAATGCCTATGTGACCGGCTACACGGTTAGCACGATTTTTCCGACCCAGAGCCAGTATCAGACATACCAAGGAGGGTACGACGCTTTCATTGCCAAGATCAGCTTCAACGCCGAAATCGCGGTAACAAAGACCTCCGATAACCCGGCGCCCCAAGTGGGAGAGACATTCTCTTTCACGATTCGGGCGACGAACAACGGACCGTGTGAAGCTACGGGACTCCAGGTTTTGGATCCTCTGCCCGCGGGCCTGGCCTACGTCTCGTCCACCGCATCGACGGGCACCTACACGCTGATTTCGGGCGTCTGGGATATCGGCACGTTGGCCAACGGCGCTACGGCAACATTGACTCTAGCCGTCCAGGCAACGGCGCCCGGCAGTGTGACGAACACGGCAGCGGTTACGGCCCTGACTGAGAACGACCCGGACCCAACGACGAATTCAGCCTCGGCCAGCGTAACCATCATTCAGACCTATACCCTGACGATCACATCCGGGGCGGGAGGGACGACCAACCCCGCGCCCGGCTTGTACACCTATGACAAAAGCACAACAGTCATGGTCCTGGCCACTGCCGAGGCCGGGTATAAATTCGACCACTGGAGCGGCAACGCTTCGGGCTCGGCCAACCCGCTCACGCTGGTCATTGATGGCAACAAGTCGATCCAGGCGAACTTTGCCCGGGTAGTGCAGACTCCGCTCAACCTGGCCGGGGAAAAACTGGTGAACCGCAATGTTTCGAGTGTTGAATGCGTGGTCCAGCTCACGTGGCAACCGAACCCCGGGAACACCGGCGCGATCAGCTACCGGATCTACCAGGTCGCGTTCGGACAGGCGATAGCGATCGCCGACGTCGCGGCGGGCACATACGAATATCTCGTCCGCGGGCTCCAGGCAACGGCAAGCTATCGCTTCGGGGTGACAGCGGTCAACAGCCAGGGCTGGGAGAGCGACATGGCCCAGGTCATGGTCCAGTAAGGAAGACGAAAATGAAAAAAATCATGTTGATCGTTCTCGGCTTGTGGCTTATGGTCGGGCTCGTCCATGGCAAGGGAATTCGGATCGAGGTCAAGGGCTCCTATTTTTCCTCGGAGAACGAGATATTCCGTGATGTCTACGGCAGCGCAGCGAAGTTCGGGCTGGAAGGCGGAGTGGACATTGTCAAAAACGTCTCGCTCTGGGCCGGGCTGGACTATCTGCGCAAGAACGGGGGGCTGACGGTATCTGAAGAAGAGACGCGGGTGTGGCTCACGCCGTTGACCCTGGGAGTGCGCTATGAGATCCCGGCCGGAAATAAATTGCGCTTCCACGTGGCGGCGGGGGTCCAGGAAGTTTTTTTCAAGGAAGAGGCATCTCTCGGGACGGTGAAGGAAAATGCCCTGGGGTTCATCGCCAAGGGTGGTGGAATGTATCAGCTGGCCAACCATGTCAGCGCCGGGCTTTTCCTGGCCTGGTCGACGTGCAAGATGACGCACGAGGACGTGGAGTTCAAGGTCGGAGGCCTGGACCTCGGCGTTGGTATCGAAATCCGCTTCTGAAAATATTCAGTCAGCCAATAAAAAATTTTATTGTAAATTATTTATTGACATTGGCCGCGATTTTTTATAAACTGTTTCTTAATTGATAAGCACCCTGAAAAAATTCACGTGAGGTCAGTTTGAAACTGAAAAAGGCGGGCATGAGCCGCCCTGAATATCCGGCTTCTGGAGTATGAACATGATAGTCAAAGAAATTGCCGAAAAGCTCGGACTGAAAATACTGTCTGCCGGCAGCGATCAGGAAGTGACGGGCGGCTATGTGTCCGACCTGCTTTCGGACGTCATTGCCAACGCCGAGGAAGGCCGCCTGTGGATCACGGTGCAGCGGCACCTGAACATCGTGGCCGTGGCGCAGTTGAAAAAGCTGGCCGGCATCATCCTCAGCAACGGCATCGAGCCGGAAGCCGCTGTGCTGGAGCGGGCCGGGCAGGAGGGTATTTTCGTGCTGTCTGCCCAGGCGGATTCATTCAACACGGCCGGAAAGCTTTATGCCCTTGTCCATTCAGGGCAATAATGTGCCCCCGGCTTGGCATTACCAGAAAAGCTTGTTTTTTGAATAAATAGGAGGCTTGCATGGAAGCTCAAGCGGTCCATATCCCGGATAACGCCGAGTACCGGGAACTGAAGGAATTTATCGACAAGAATCGGAATGTTCCCGGGCCCCTGATCCAGATATTGCACCGGGCCCAGAAGATCTTCGGCTACCTGCCGCTGGAAGTCCAGCATTTTGTGGCCCGGGAATTGAATCTTCCTTTGGCCAACGTGTTCGGGGTGATCACTTTTTACAATTTTTTCCGCCTTGATCCCATCGGCGACCATATCGTCAACCTGTGTCTGGGAACAGCCTGCCATGTCAAGGGCGCTTCTGAAATCGGCAAGGCCCTGGAAAAAGAACTGGGCATCAAGATCGGCGGCACCACGGCCGACCGTTTCTACACCCTCTCCACGGCCCGCTGTTTCGGTGCCTGCGGCCTGGCGCCGGTGCTGATGCTCGACGAGGAAGTCCACGGCCGGCTCAACCCCCAGAAGGCCGTCCAGATCTTGCGTGATTTAAAAGTTCGGGCCGCTGCCGCCCGCCAAGGCATAGACAAGGAGGAAAAATGAAACTCGAGGACCTGAAGAAAATAAGGGAAAAAACCGAAAAGGACATGCTGCTGCGGGCCGGGAAAACCCGGCTCAAGGTGGTGGTCGGCATGGGCACCAGCGGCATCGCCGCCGGCGCCCGTGAAACCCTGAAAGTTTTCCTGGATGAAATCGAAAAGCGCCAATTGACCGATGTCATCGTCACCCAGGCCGGCGAACGCGGTTTGAGTTCTCATGAACCGATCGTAACTGTAAGTGAAGAAGGAAAACCTTCGGTCGTCTACGGCAATGTCACGGGCGAGATCGCCCGCAAAGTCGTGGCCGAGCACCTGGTCAACGGCAATCCCGTATCGGAATCCATCATCGAAGTCAAGGAATAAAGCGAGGGCGATATGAACAAACGGCTGGACGTGCTGATCTGCGGAGGCGGTGCCTGTATCTCCTCCCACAGTCACGAACTCAAAAACAAGCTGATTGAGGAGATCGAAAAAAACGGCCTGGGTGATGAGGTCAACCTGGTGGAAACCGGATGTATGGGGCCTTGCGAACTGGGCCCGGTCATGGTCGTCTATCCGGAGGGCTCCTTTTACATCAAGGTCGATGAAAAAAACGCCGCAGAGATCGTCCAGGAACATTTTTTAAAGGGGCGCCCGGTGCAGAAGCTTCTCTGGCAGGCCCCCGAAGCCCGCAAAATTGTTGAACAGAAGAAACAGATCCCTTTTTTCGAAAAACAGCTCAAGATCGTGCTCTCCAACTGCGGCCGTATCGATCCGGAAAACATCAGTGAATACATTTCCCAGCGCGGCTACGAGGCCCTGGGTACGGTCCTGACGCAGATGAGTCGCGAGCAGGTGATCGATACCATGATCAAGTCCGGCCTGCGCGGCCGCGGCGGCGCGGGTTTTTCCACCGGCCTGAAATGGAAGTTCGCCTATGACAGCCCGGGCGAACAGAAATACGTCCTTTGCAACGCCGACGAGGGTGATCCCGGCGCTTTCATGGACCGCGCTGTGCTCGAGGGTGACCCGCACTCAGTGCTGGAAGGCATGGCCATTGCCGGCTACGCCATCGGCGCCGATAAAGGCTATATCTATGTGCGCGCCGAGTACCCGTTGGCCATCGAACGATTGAATGCGGCCATCGCCCAGGCCCGTGAGATGGGCTTGCTGGGCAAAAATATTTTTGAAACCGAGTTCAATTTCGACGTCGAGCTGCGCATGGGGGCCGGCGCTTTTGTCTGCGGCGAAGAGACAGCGCTCATGGCCTCGGTCGAAGGCCAGCGCGGCCAGCCCCGGCCCAAGCCGCCTTTTCCGGCCGTGAAAGGCTTGTGGGGAAAACCGTCGGTGATCAACAACGTGGAAACCCTGGCCACCATCCGCCATATCCTGCTCAACGGCTGGGAGTGGTTCAGCGCCATCGGCACTGAAAAAAGCAAGGGCACCAAGGTCTTCGCCCTGTCGGGCAAAGTGACCAACACCGGCTTGGTTGAAGTCCCCATGGGCATCACCCTGGGCGAGCTGGTATTCGATATCGGCGGCGGCATCCCCGGCGGCAAGGTCTTCAAGGCCGCCCAGACCGGCGGCCCGTCCGGCGGCTGCATCCCGGCCAAATACCTGAACACGGCCCTGGACTACGAGTCGTTGAAAGCGCTGGGTTCGATCATGGGCTCCGGCGGCCTGATCGTCCTGGACGAAGACAGCTGCATGGTCAACATGGCCAAGTATTTCCTGGAGTTTTCGCTCGAGGAATCATGCGGCCAGTGTGTTCCCTGCCGCGTCGGGCTGAAACAGATGTACGACCTGCTGGAAAAAATCACCAACGGCAGCGGCACCATGGAGGACCTGGATAAGCTCGAAAGCCTGGCTTATACGGTGCGCGCCACGTCACTCTGCGGCCTCGGCCAGGCGGCTCCCAACCCGGTTATTTCGACCATCAAGTACTTCAAGCACGAATACATCGAACACATCCAGAATAAAAGATGCTCGGCCGGAGTCTGTGCCGCGCTGTTTGCGGCGCCCTGCGTCAACGCCTGCCCGGCCGGCGTCGATGCCGCCGCCTACGTCTCGCACATGGGCGACGGCCGCCGCCGCGAAGCCTATTTCCAGCACATGCAGAACAATCCGTTCCCAATTGTCTGCGGTCGCGTCTGTCCCGCCTTTTGCGAGCGCAAATGCTCGCGCGCCAAGTACGACGAAGCGCTGGCCATTCGCGAGATCAAGCGGCTGTTCGCCGACTGGGCCATTGAAGAAGGGCTCGGTTTCGCCCCGCCCGCCAAACCGCACCGGGAGAAGGTGGCCATTGTCGGCGCCGGACCGGCCGGCCTGGCCTGTGCCTTCTACCTGACCCGCCTGGGCTACAAACCGGTGGTTTTTGAAGCCTTGTCCGTGGCCGGCGGCATGATGAAGGTCGGCATTCCCGATTTCCGGCTGCCCAAGGACAAGCTGCAGGCCGAGATCGATGTGATCATCCGGGCCGGCGTCGAGATAAAATATAATTCCCAAGTGGCGACGTTGGAAGAACTGACCCGCAAGGACTTCGCCGCCGTCTTCATCGGCAGCGGCGCCCACCAGGCGCAGAAGCTGAACATTGAAGGCAACGGGCTGAAAGGCGTGTGTTCGGGCATCGATTTCTTGCGCGAGGTCAACCTAGGCAAAAAAGTAAACATCGGCGACGATGTGCTGGTCGTCGGCGGCGGTTCGACCGCCATGGACGCCGCGCGCATGGCACGCCGCCTGGGCGCCAGGAACGTGCGCCTGGTCTACCGGCGCACGCGCACTGAAATGCCGGCCCAGCTTGAAGAACTACTCGGCGCCGAAGCGGAAGGCATTGAAATGGATTTTCTGGTCAACCCGCTCAGAGTGATCGGCAAGGCCGGCAAGGTCTCGGGCCTGCACTGTATCAAGACCGAGCTGGCCGACTTTGACGACTCGGGCCGCCGGCGTCCGGTGCCGGTTGACGGCAGCGAGTATACCATCCGCGCCAGTTCCGTTATTTATTGCCTGGGACAGAAGCTGAGTCTGGGGCTGACCGGAGGCAAGCTGAACCTGGACAAGCGCGGCCATATCGCCGTTGATCCGCGCACCATGTCCACCAGCGTCGCAGGCGTGTTCGCCGGTGGCGACGCCGTGAACCCCTCGACCGTCATCGAGAGCGTAGCCCAGGGGCGCCTCGCCGCCGTTCATATCGATCTTTATTTCGGGCGGCCGGGCCGCCTGGTTGACCAGCCGCGCCAGGTGGTTGACGTGCACTACGACGAAGAGGCGTACCTGAAAACCATCGCGCGCAAGGAACCTCACCTCGAGGACGCGGAAAAATGTGTTGCCGAGCCGGGACTGGAGGTCAGCCGCGGCCTGACCCTGGACGAGGCGGTCGAAGAGGCGCGGCGCTGTCTGCACTGTGACCGCAACCAGGCACCTGAAAAAGAATCCATCGCCGCCGAGACGGTAGCCATAGAGGCCATGCTGTGAGGTACGAATGAACCGCGATAAAATACTGAAGCAATACGAGCGCTCGGGCGACAACCTGCTGGCCATGCTGCACGATATCCAGAATGCCAGCCCCGAGCATTACCTGAGCGAAGCAGACCTGCGTGCTGCAGCCGACTACCTGAAGCTGACCTACAGTTTCGTCTATGGTGTCGCCACTTTCTATACTATGTACAGCCTGGAGCCGCGGGGCAGGAACCTGATCCGCGTCTGCCAGTCGCCGCCCTGCCACCTGCTGGGATCGACGACCATCTCCAGGGAGTTGATGCGCCTGTTGGGCATCGGCTTTGGCGAAACCACGGCCGACAAGCTTTTCACTCTGGAGATGACCTCCTGCCTCGGTGTGTGCGGTGTGGCCCCGGCCATGATGATCAACAACCGCGTTTACGGTAATCTGACCAAGGAACGCATCGCCGAGGTCGTCGACGGCCTGAGGAGGGCAAAATGAGCGTCTATCGCACCCACGTCCTGCTGCCGGTCGACGAAGGAACGGCCCAGGCCGGAGTCTTCGCGGTCAAGCGCCGGCTGGAGAAGGAACTGAAAGCCAGGAAATTGCAGGATGAAATCAAAGTGCTGGAAAGCGGCAGTGTCGGCATCGTCGGCAAGGGAGTCATCCTGACCATCTATCCCGACCGTATCTATTATTTCAATGTCGGCGAGAATGACGTGCCGCTCATCATTGATGAACACCTGCTGAAAGGGCGGCCGGTCGCCACCCTGTCCCATGCCCCGGTCGCGGTCATGGGCGCGGAGCAGGGGGCCAATATCGGACTGACGCGTGAACAACGACGCATCGTCCTGGACAAAGCCTGGACCGTTAATCCCGAGAATATTGACGAGGTTATTGCCGTCGGGGGCTACCAGGGACTCGAGAAAATCTTCAGTGAAAAAATTACGCCCGAGGCGCTGATCGATGAGATCAAGCAGTCCGGGCTGCGTGGCCGCGGCGGCGCCGGTTTCCCTACCGGCATGAAATGGGAATTCACGCGTAAGGCCGCCGGCGATGAAAAATACGTCATTTGCAATGCCGATGAGGGCGAGCCCGGCACGTTCAAAGACCGCTTGATCCTTGAGGGCGACCCGCACAAGCTGATCGAAGCCATGACCATCGCCGCCTATGCCATCGGCGCCGGACAAGGCTTCGTCTACATCCGCGGCGAATACGAACTCTCCATTGAGCGGCTGGGCAAGGCCATTGCCCAGGCCAAGGAGTACGGCCTGCTGGGCCGGAACATCCTGGAGAGCGGTTTTTCCTTCGAGCTGGAGATCCGCAAGGGCGCCGGCGCCTATATCTGCGGCGAGGAGACGGCTTTGATCGAGTCGCTGGAAGGAAAACGAGGCAACCCGCGCGTCAAGCCGCCGTATCCGGTCACCAACGGCTTGTGGCAGAAACCTACGGCGGTTAACAACGTCGAGACCCTGGCCAATGTGCCGGCCATCATCGCCAACGGCGCCGACTGGTTCCGCACGATCGGCACCGACAAATGCCCCGGCACCAAGGTCTTCACCATTCTCGGCCACGTCGAGTACCCGGGGCTGGTTGAGACCGACATGGGCACCAGTCTGCGCGAGATCATTTTCGGCTACGGCGGCGGCATCAAGGGCGGCAAGAAGTTCAAGGCCGCCCTGCTCGGCGGCGCGGCCGGCGTTTTCCTGCCGGAGAAGCTGCTGGACGTCAACTTGGACTTCGAGAGCCTGAAGGAGAACAAGGCGGTGCTCGGTTCCGGCGCCATACTGGTGATGGACGAGGGAACATCGATCCCTGACATGCTCTTCTCCATCGCCAAGTTCTTCGCCCACGAGTCTTGCGGCCAGTGCGTCCCCTGCCGCATCGGCACGCAGCAGATCCTGCAGATCATCTACCGCCTGCGCCAGGGCAAGGGCCGGCAAGGTGATCCCGAGACCATGCTCGAATTGGCTGAGACGATGTTCAAATCCTCGCTCTGCCCGCTGGGCCAGTCGTTGATCATGCCGGTCAAGAGCGCCCTGGAAAATTTTAAAGAAGAATTTGCGCTGGACATCAGCCACGCTGACAAATCATAAGGAGGCATCCATGTCGGAAACAGTTACCATTTGCATCGACGGTAAGGAGATCAAGGCCAACAAAGGCGACAACCTGCTCCAAGTGGCCCGGGATAACGGTTTCGATATCCCCGGCCTGTGCTTCTATGAAAAAATAACCCCCACCGGCGACTGCCGGTTGTGTATGGTCAAAATAGAAGGACGGCCCGGTATGGTTCCCGCCTGCCTGGTCAAGGTTGATGAAGGGATGAAGGTCACGGCTTTTGACGCGCAGCTTGAAGCGACGCGCAAGATGCTGGTCGATGTGCTCCTCTCCGAACACAATGACGACTGCATTACTTGCGAGCGCGACGGTGACTGCCAGATCCAGGACCTGGCCTTCCGCTACGGCCTGGATACGCCCCAGCGCACGTTTGCCGCGATCTGGAAGGATATCCCCCAGGCCCCGGATTCGACCGCGCCGGTCCTTTTCTATGATTCCTCCAAGTGCATCAAGTGCGAGCGCTGCGTCAAGGCCTGCTTCGAAATCCAGGGCAAAGGCGTCCTGAGCATGGCCCAGCGCGGCATCCACAGCCACGTCGTCGCCGGTACCGGTGAGTGGTCGGGTTCCGAGTGCGACGGCTGCGGCGAATGCGTCCAGGCTTGCCCGGTCGGCGCTTTGATGGAAAAGCCGGTTTATGGCAACCGCATAAAGAAGAAGGACGTCGATAGAAAAGTGGTCACTACCTGTCCGTACTGCGGCGTCGGCTGCCAGCTCGAGCTATGGATCAAGGACGATACAATTGCCAAGGTCAAGGGCTTTGACTCGGTGCCCAACTTCGCTGCCACCTGCGTCAAGGGCCGTTTCGGTCTCGACTTCGTCCAGCGACCCGACCGCCTAAAAAAACCCCTGATACGCAAGGACGGCAAACTTGTGGAAAGTACTTGGGATGAAGCCCTCGACCTGGTGGCCGCCAAGCTCGGAGCCATCAAGAAAGAACATGGTCCGGCCGCCCTGGCCGGACTTTCTTCGGCCAAGTGCACCAACGAGGAAAACTTTGTTTTCCAGAAGTTCGTGCGTACGGCCTTCGGTTCCAACAACGTCGACCATTGCGCCCGCCTGTGCCACGCCTCCACCGTCGCCGGCCTGGCCCGCACTTTCGGCTCCGGCGCCATGACCAATTCCATCGCCGAACTGGAGAACGCCGAGGTCATCCTGGTTACCGGTTCCAACACCACCGAGACCCACCCGGTCATCGCCACACGCATCAAGAAAGCCGTCCTTTTCCACGGTGCCAAGCTGATCGTCATTGACCCGCGCCGGATCGACCTGGTCCCTTACGCTGAGAAATACGGCGGCATATGGCTGCGCCAAAAGAACGGCAGCGACGTGGCCTGGGCCAACGGCATGATGCAGGTGATCATCAGCGAGGGTCTGCTGGCCGAAGAGTTCGTCAAGACCCGCTGTGAGGACTTCGAGGCTATGAAAAACGTTGTGATGGGCTACAGCCCGGAAAAAGTGGAAAAGATCACCGGCATTCCCGCCGAGCAACTGCGCCAAGCTGCCCGTATCTATGCCGGGGCGAAAACCAGTTCTATCGTTTACTCGATGGGCATTACCCAACATACCACCGGCACCGACAACGTCATGTCCATGGCCAACCTGGCCATGATTACAGGCAATGTGGGCAAAGAGTCGGCTGGGGTCAACCCGTTGCGCGGACAGAACAACGTGCAGGGAGCCTGCGACTTGGGCGCCCTGCCCAATGTCTTCCCCGGCTACCAGGCCGTGACCGATGCCGCCCTGCGCACGAAGTTCGAGAAGGCCTGGAACGTCAAGCTCGACGACCAGGTCGGCCTGACCATCGTGGAGATCATGCACCAGGCCGCTGATGGCAAGGTCAAGGGGCTCTATATCATGGGAGAGAATCCCATGGTCTCTGATCCCGATCTCGGCCATGTGAAAAAGGCCCTGGAAAATCTGGACTTCCTGGTCGTGCAGGACATCTTCCTGACCGAGACGGCGCAGCTGGCCGACGTGGTGCTGCCGGTGGCCTCGTTTGCCGAGAAGCAGGGGACTTTCACCAATACCGAACGCCGGGTGCTATGGGTGGAAAAAGCAGTGCCCGCTCCCGGGGAAGCACGCATCGATTGGGAGATCATTCGTGATGTCAGCACCCGTATGGGCTATAAAATGGAATACAATACCCTGGAAGACATCGTCAACGAGGTCAACAAGCTGGTGCCGCAGTATGCCGGCATCACCTACGCCCGTCTCATGGGTGGGGAAAAGCTGCAGTGGCCTTGCCCCAACCCCGAGCACCCGGGGACGAAGTTCCTGCATCGCGATAAGTTTACCCGCGGCCTGGGCAAGTTCTTCGCCATCGATTACATCCCGCCCGCCGAATGGCCTGACGAAAAGTATCCCTTCCTGCTCTCCACCGGCCGCCTGCTCTACCACTACCACACGGGCAGTATGAGCCGGCGTACCGTGGCATTGCCGCAGTACGTTCCCGGTCCCTTCATGGAAATGAACGCCGTGGACATGAAAAAACTGGGCATTGCCGGCGGCGAAAAGGTCAAGGTTTCGTCGCGGCGCGGTTCGATCGTCACTGAGGCGCGGGAAAGCGAACGCGTGGACAGCGGCTCGGTTTTCATCACCTTCCATTTCGCCGAAGCCGCGGCCAACGTGCTGACCAACGACGCCTTCGACCCCATTGCCAAGATACCCGAGTTCAAAGTGGCTGCTTGCCAGATAGAAAAAATCAAATCATAAAGGAGAAAAAAATGGAGTACGACTGCAAGTCTCCGGCCATGGTGGCCGCGGACCTGAATGAGAACATTTGCGTCAAGAAAACCACGAACAATGCGTTCAAACTGTTGGTGCTGGGCATCCTGGCCGGTGCCTACATCGGTTTCGGCGGTGAACTGTCGAATATGATCGCCCACGATGCGGCCAAGTTCATCGGTGCCGGGCTGGCCGCCTTTATCAAGGGCGCCGTCTTCTCCACCGGCCTGATGCTGGTCGTCATAGCCGGGGCGGAGCTGTTTACCGGCAATACCCTGATCACCATTTCAGTGCTGGACGGCAAGTCCAAGTTCAGCGGCCTGCTGTACAACTGGTCGGTCATTTACGTGGCCAACCTGATCGGCTCGCTGTTGGTAGCCTACCTGATGTTTGGCAGCGGCCTGCTTGAAGGCGGTAATGCGGCTGTCGGCGCCGCCGCCCTGAAGACGGCCGCCGGCAAGGTCAGCCTGGCTTTCTGGCCGGCTTTTTTCCGCGGCATTCTCTGCAACTGGCTGGTCTGCCTGGCTGTGTGGATG
The DNA here is from genome assembly GCA_963770755.1 of Candidatus Aminicenantota bacterium. Lineage (GTDB taxonomy): Bacteria > Acidobacteriota > Aminicenantia > UBA2199 > UBA2199 > UBA2199. The sequence continues at coordinate 906,317 of CAVYQZ010000006.1, forward strand.
GCTCTGGCTTCGCGCAATACCATCGGCAAGGTCTGGGCCATCTTCTTTCCGATCATGGCTTTCGTCGCCTCCGGCTTCGAACACAGCGTCGCCAACATGTATTTCATCCCGGTCGGCATGCTGCTGAAAGGGGTGAACGAGGTTGTGGCCGCATCCGGCCTCACGCCGGACAAGTTGGCCAACCTCGGGCTGTACGGATTTTTTGTCAGGAACCTGGTGCCGGTAACTTTGGGCAACATCGTCGGCGGCGGCTTCTTCGTCGCCACCCTGTACTGGTTCGCCTATATTCGCAAACCTAAGAAAGCTGCCTAGTTGGTGAACTGATCCAATCAAGGCCGTTCCACGGAGGGAATATTCCCAGGAACGGCCTTTTTTTTTCACGATTTATGCCGATAAAATAAAAATCTAAACCAATCGCTCATACACTTCGTATCATTTTCAATGAATTTTCTCGTAATTGATTTTCATCCTTGGAGGACCACATGAAAATTTCAGCCATTCGAGTTTTAAAACCGCTCGCGGTGGTTTTTCTTTGTTTATGGTTCCTGGCCTCGTTTCCTATCCAGGCCCAGGACAAGCCTCTCTGGCTGCGCTATCCGGCGATCGCTCCGGATGGACAAAGCATTCTTTTTTCCTTCCAGGGCGATATTTACCAGGTCGCCTCCGCTGGCGGGCAGGCCATACCCTTGACCATCGGTGAAGGCTACGATTTTGCGCCCGTCTGGAGCCATAACGGCCGGTATATCACTTTTGCCTCGGACCGTTATGGAAATTTCGACGTCTTCATTATTCCGGCGAGTGGTGGAGAGGCTAGACGTTTGACCCATCATTCCGCGGCCGAAATCCCCAGCAGTTTCAGCGCCGATGATCAGCGTGTTATCTTCTCGGCAGTGCGTCAGGACCTGGCGACGAACGCGCAGTACCCGACGTCCGGGTTGCCGGAGCTCTACAGTATTTCCATTGACGGAGGAGAAATCGACCTTGTCCTGACCCAGCCGGCCATGGCGGCCACCGTCAATCACTCCGGGGACAAGATCATCTACCATGACCAGAAAGGTTACGAGAGTGACTGGCGCAAGCACCACACGTCCTCGATAACCCGGGATATCTGGGTTTACGACCTGAAGACAAAAAAGAACACCCGGCTGACGACCTTTAAAGGCGAGGACCGCAATCCGCTCTTTGACGGCAACGGCAACGATTTCTACTATTTGAGCGAGCAGAACGGTTCATTTAACGTCTATAAAAGCTCACTGAGCAAGCCGGCGACCATTATCGCCGTGACCAATTTCAGTAAAAATCCCGTCCGTTTCCTGAGCCGCTCCGACTCCGGCGTTCTCTGTTTCGGATATGATGGCGAAATCTACACCCAGTCGGGAAGCGCGGCCCCGCGCCGGATCGATATTCGCATCGCCCGGGACGGTCGCCAAGTGCTGGAACGTCCTTTGCCGGTCGGTGGCGGCATTACGCAGATGCGCGTGTCGCCCAATGGCAAGGAGATCGCCTATGTGTTCCGCGGCGAGGTCTTCGTCGGCAGTGTCGAGGGTGGCGTCGGCAAGCGTATCACCGACACCCCCTGGCAGGAACGCCGCGTCAGCTTCAGCCCAGACGGCCGCACCCTGGTCTATGCCGCCGAAAAGGACAACAACTGGAACATCTACACGACCTCGATCGTGCGCAAGGAAGAGCCTTATTTCTATGCCTCGACGGTTCTCAGGGAGGAGCCGCTGGTCGTCACGGCGGCTGAGGAATTCCAGCCGGAATTCTCTCCCGACGGCAAAGAGGTCGCCTATTTGGAAGACCGCGTCGTCCTCAAGGTCATCAACCTGGCTTCAAAGAAGACGCGGACGATCCTGGGGGCCGAGCACAACTATTCCTATGCCGACGGAGACCAGGATTATTGCTGGAGCCCGGACGGCAAGTGGTTCCTGGTGCAGTTCGGCTATGTCCGCCTGTTCACCAGCCAGGTCGGGCTGGTTGCCAGCGACGGCAAAGGCAAGGTCGTCAACCTGACCCGAAGCGGTTTCGACAATGCCGGCGCCCGCTGGGGCATGGACGGCACGATGATGTTTTGGGCATGCTCGCGGGACGGCGCGGCGAACGTCTCCGGCGATCCCGAAACCTACGATATCTACGGCATGTTTTTCAGCCGTGATGCTTATGACCGTTTCCGGCTTTCCAAGCCCGATTACGACTTGTTGAAGGAGCAGGAAGATAAAAGCAAGAAAGACAAGGATAATGCCAAGAAGGACAAGGACAAGGATGCGGCGGTTAAAAAGGATGAAACGAAAAAGGCCGTTGTTATCGAGTTTGATGGCCTGGACCAGCGCAAGGCCAGGTTGACCATCAGCTCGGCCGATATTGCCGGCATGGCGCTGAGCAAAAACGGCGACAAACTTTTCTATTTAGCCCGTTTCGAGAAAGGGTATGACCTGTGGCAGACCGAGTTGCGGTCACGGGAAACCAAGCTTTTCGCCAAGCTGGGGGCCCGTAGAGCCGACCTGGAGATCTCAACGGACGGCAAAGCCATTTTCGTGCTGGCCGACGGCAAGGTTTCCAAGATCGACTCCGAAAGTGGCAAAACCGAGCCCGTCGCTGTCGGCGGTGAAATGGTCCTCGACCAGATCGCCGAAAAGGCCTACTTGTTTGACCACATGTGGCGGCAGATCAAGCAGAAGTTCCTGGTCGCCGACCTCTACGGCGCCGATTGGGACTTCTATTATGAGACCTATCACAAGTTCCTTCCCTTCATCACCAACAATTACGACTACGCCGAGATGGTCAGCGAAATGCTCGGGGAACTGAACGCATCCCACACCGGCTGCTATTATTCCGGAGCGCTCGGGCCTGAGTCCGATGCCACCGCCTCACTGGGCTTTTTCTTGGATTATGACTATGCTGGACCCGGCTTGAAGGTTGCGGAGGTCCTGAACGGCGGCCCGCTGGACAAGGCGGCCCTCAAGATCAGGGCCGGGCATATTATTGAAAAGGTCGACGGCCGGGCCCTGGATGGAAGCTTTGATCACGCCCGGCTGCTGAACCGCAAAGCCGGACAGCTCACCTTGCTCTCTGTTTTTGACCCGCTATCCAAGCAGTGTTGGCAGGAAGCCGTCAAGCCCGTTGCACTGGCGGAAGAAAGGGCCCTGTTGTACCGGCGCTGGGTCAAGGCACGCCGTGCCGAAGTGGACCGCCTTTCCAACGGCCGCATCGGCTATGTCCATGTCCGCAGCATGGACGACGCCAGTTTTCGCACGGTCATCGAGGAAGTTCTCGGTCTGAGCATCGACAAGGAAGCCTTGATCGTCGATACGCGCTTCAACGGCGGCGGCAACCTTCACGACCAGCTGGCCGATTTTCTCAATGGGAAAAAAGTGTTCGACATCCTGCCGCGCGGGCAGCTGGTTGGCTACGAACCGTATGGCAAATGGATCAAGCCCTCCATCGTACTGATGGGCGAGAGCAACTACTCGGACGCCCATCTCTTTCCGGTCGAATACAAGATCAAGGGCATCGGCCAGACACTGGGCATGCCCGTGCCCGGAACCGGAACCTTTGTCTGGTGGGAAAGGCAGATCGATCCGACCCTGCGTTTCGGCATTCCCCAGGGCGGCTGGCGCACGCCGCAGGGCATCCTCTGCGAGAACAACCAGCTCGAACCCGACATCCTGGTCAAGAACGATCCCGACGTCCTGTCCCTCGGGCGCGACCAGCAGATCGAAGCGGCCGTCAAGGAGTTGTTGAAGAAATAATCAACGGTGCGTGAAGGTGACATGGATCAGCATGATCTCTGAATCACCGACCGTTCGCACCGGGTAGCCCCAGGTCTGCACGCCGCTGGTAACAAAAAAATGGCTGCGGCCGATGTGCCGGGTTCCCCAACTCAGGTCATATTTCAGCATGGCGATCAGGTTGAGGGGAAACAACTGCCCGTGGTGGGTATGGCCGGAGAGCTGGATATCGACGGGGTGGCGCAGGGTCTCGGCAAAATTCGAGGGGTCGTGGTCCATGAGGATGAGGGGAAGGTCCGGCGGCGTTCCCTGCAATACCCGGTCCAGAGACTGCTGGAACTCGTCCGGGCCGTCGCTTCTCCCCGCCAGGCAGAAGGAGCGACCGATGATCACGAAGCGGTCCTCCAGGAGTTCGATGCCGGCTTTTCTAAAAAAAGCGCGATAGTCGATGCCGCGATGGTATTCATGGTTCCCCAGCGAGGCATAAGCTCCGTATTTTGCCTTCAGCTGCCTGAACATGGCGGCATAGCGGTCGAGATCGACTCCCTTGCGGTCCCCTTCCAGCAGGTCGCCGGGCAGTAAAATAATGTCCGGGTGGGTGGAGTTGATCTTGCCGATGATCTTTTCGATCAGCCGCGGTTCGGTCACGTCGCTGATATGGAAATCGGCGACCAGGGCGATCAGCAGCTGATCGATCCGGGCCGACCGGCCCGGGATCTCGACCCGGTATTCGTTCACCTTGATGTTTTCGTAATGGATCCGGCCCAGGATGACAATCGTCAGGGAGCCGGCCAGCAGGAGGGCGAGGGCGCCGGCGGTCAGCTTGCGGCTGCGGATCGTTTCCGGCGCCACGATCTTCAGGCGGCGGTTGAGCGCCAGCAGCAGGTCTCCGAGCGAGGTTAAAAGGAATATATATAATAAAAACGGCAATGAATAATAACCGAATCAGCAGTATGTATTTCAGGGATTCCGCCTGGTCGCCATGCGCCAGCAGCTCGACCAGCGGGTAGGCTAAAACCAGCAGCAGAAAAACGAGGGAGAACATTCGCCGGGCCAGTTGGTTGGCAGGCAGGAGCTTTTTCAAGCGCGCATAAACGTACAGCCCGGCCAGTGAATATAAGATGAACAAACCCAACTTATAAGCCAGGCTGCTGGTCATTAAAAGCAGCAGGCCGATCAGTATCAATATTAAAGGGAAGGCCTTTTTTAAATAAGACCTGTAATTAATTTTTTTGTTCATTCGTCACCCGCTTTTGTCATACGTAATGTTATGCGTTTGGTTTTGGTGAGCTGAGGTTTATTTTCAACATGCGCGCTTCCTTTTTGGGCTGTCTATAGAAGTTCAGATACATATAGGACTCACACTGTCTTGACTTTGCGGCGGTTTTTTTATATTATTTGAGCCTCAAGGAGGGTAAATGCACAGGTCGTTTTGTAAAATAATAAAGTTCCGCTTTTTGCCCTTGGTGGTGGTGGCGTTCATTTTTTCCCCTGTATTTATTTGGGGCAGCCCGGACGAGATACCCTATCGCCTCGACAAGGCGACGGTTGACTTGGTCGGTGACGTGCATGCCGAGGTCTGTATCTGGAACGATGACATTTTCATCGAATTACCACCATCCAAATCTCGAACTGGAGGCGCCTTGGCGAGTGGTTTGACAAGCGTTTTCCTAGGCCCCTTGGCAGGCGGTTTGCTGGGGGCGATAATAAATGACGTTATAGATTCGACAAAAAATAAAAACAGCGATTCAGCAAAATATAAAAGCATTGAAAAAGCAGTAAATGACAACGATGCCATGGAAATAGTCGCCCCGCTCAAGGCAATGATCGAGGACATCAATTTCCGCGCTGCCCTGCATGCCGCGCTCCTGCCCATGGTGAATGAGCTTTCCTGGCCGCATGTCATTGACCTGAAGGACAGGGACGGGTCGGCCCCAGTCAGCAAAAAGGACTTCTTGAACAAGGTGAACGAGGGTTCTTTATTGGATATCCAATGCATCTATCAACTCTCGCTGAACGCGGAAGTTCTGAAAATACTAACTGAATTTACCCTGTATCTGAAGGGCAGCGCCAAAGCCGCGGTAGCAGGGAGAGTCCTTTTTTCGTCGGAACGGATAGGTAAGTTCGAAGTATGCGATGAAGCGATCGCGCTATGGTCGGAATACGACGGGGCCGCTTTTCGCCAAGCCCTGGACCTAGGCATCAAGGAAACAATCAAAATGCTCAAAATCGCTTTGCCTAGCGTGGGCTCCAAATCCGCTCTCGGACCTGATAGCCAAATTAAATTAATTAAAATCAGGACCAAGTATGAAGAAGATAACTACCGTCCCAAATACCAGGGTGATTCCATTTCAGCTTATGTCGTCGAAGAGAAAGGAAACCGGGTTGTTTTGCAATTGGGGACAAACAGTTTCATATCGATCCCCAGGTCCGATATCATTTCCGAAAATTCAATTCGAGACCTGAAACAGAAAAAAAAATGACATGGGGAGGAAACGCAATGAACATTTTTTTTAAAAATAATTTATTGGTCCTGGTTTTATTCCTGGTACTGCCCGGAGCGACAAGCGGCCGGGATAAAGCCAATGCTTCATTTGTGGATGGGGTGCTGATCGTAAATGACGTGCGTTACGAGATGGCGTCCATCCCGGCCGGGAAGTTTTTAATGGGATCTGATTCTGGTAAAACGGACGAAAAACCGGGTCACCTGGTGCAGCTGGACGCGTTCAGCATGGGCAAGACGGAGGTGACGCAAGGGTTGTGGCAGGCGGTGCTGGGCGAGGATCCCGAAAAAATCAATGACGATAAGAATTTTCCGCTGGAGGGTTTCTCCTGGGATGAGTGCAATGATTTCATTGAAATATTGAACGACTTGACAGGTGGCAAATTCCGGCTGCCGACCGAGGCGGAGTGGGAGTATGCCTGCCGGGCGGGGACTTCCGGTGACAGTTACGGCGACCTTGATATCATTGCCTGGTATGCGGCCAATTCAGGGGGCGAAATCCATGCGGTAGGGCAGAAACAGCCCAATGCCTGGGGTTTGTTTGACATGCTGGGCAATGTCTGGGAATATTGCTGGGACAAGTATGATGAGAATTACTATAACTTATTAACGGCAGCGGGTTCATCCGGTTCCGGGCAGAAATACAAGATCGTTGTGCAAAATCCCCGAGGCCCATCATCGAGTGCATATCGCGTCGATCGCGGTGGTGGTTGCTGCAGCAGCGCCGGCGCCGTGCGCGCAGCCAATCGCAGCATGAGCAAACCGAGAAATCGCTATGCCGGCGTCGGTTTCCGCCTGGCCTCCGGTTAAAGGAAAATAGGGAAAATAATCGTCCCGGCGTGATCATATTCCTCAGGCATTAGGATATCTGCTATAATAGCGAAGAAAATTTACACTAAAATGGAGAAATAAAAATGGGCAAGGAAATTAAACAGGTTTTCGGCAGGGAAATTCTTGATTCGCGCGGCAACCCGACCGTGGAAGCGGAGGTGACGCTGACCGACGGCTCGTGCGGCCGGGCCGCCACGCCGTCAGGGGCTTCCACCGGCGTGCACGAGGCCTGTGAACTGCGCGACGAGGACAAGAAACGCTACTCGGGTAAGGGTGTCCTGAAGGCCGTACAACATGTCAACGGCGAGATCGCCGCAGCCCTCCAGGGCATGGATGCCCTGGACCAGGAAAAAGTGGACCAGGTCATGATCGATCTGGACGGGTCGGAGAACAAGGGCCGCCTGGGCGCCAACGCCATCCTGGCCGTGAGCCTGGCCGTGGCGCGCGCCGCCGCCGCCAGTGCCAAGCTGCCGCTCTACCGCTACCTGGGCGGTGAGAAGGCCAACCTGCTGCCCGTGCCTTGCTTCAACATTATGAACGGCGGCGCCCACGCCAACTGGCAGGGAACGGATCTGCAGGAGTTCATGATCGCCCCGCTCGGGGCGCCCAGCTTCCGCGAAGCGCTGCGCTGGGGCGCTGAGACCTACCACGCTCTCAAAAAGGTCCTGAAGGATTCCGGGTATTCCACTGGGGTAGGCGACGAGGGCGGTTTCGCGCCGACGCTGAAAACGAACGCCGAGGCGGTCGAGCTGATCCTGCAGGCCATTTCCGCCGCGGGCTACAAACCGGGCGAGCAGATCGCCGTCGCCCTGGATCCAGCTTCCAGCGCCTTTTATGAGGACGGCTTTTATCATTTGCGTACTGAGAAGCGCAAGATCGATTCCGGGCAAATGGTCGCCATGTGGGCCGATTGGGCGAAAAAATACCCGATCGTCGTGCTCGAGGACGGCCTGGCTGAGGACGACTGGGAAGGCTGGAAGCTCCTGAACCGCGAGCTCGGCGACAAGGTCGAGCTGGTCGGCGACGACCTCTTCGTCACCAACGTCAAGCGCATCGAGCGCGGCATCAAGGAAAAGGCGGCCAACGCCGTGCTGATCAAGCTGAACCAGATCGGCACCCTGACCGAGACGAGGGCCGCCATCGAAATGGCACGCCGGGCCGGCTGGGGGGCGATGGTCTCGCACCGCAGCGGCGAGACCGTCGACAGCTTTATCGCCGACCTGACCGTGGCCATGGCCACCGGCCATCTGAAAACCGGCGCCCCCTGCCGCGGCGAGCGGGTGGAAAAATACAACCAGCTGCTGCGCATCGAGGAACAACTCGGCGCCGCCGCCGTATACGCCGGCCGCAAGGCGTTTGTGCGCTGAGCCGCAAACAAAGAAGTAAATGGGTAGAAGGGTAGATGGGTAGAAGAGTCAAGAGAACAGCAATAGATCGCGGCCAGGGCTGTTGACCCATCAACCCATAAACCCATCAACTCATCAACAAGCATGAGCACTCCGACCATTCCTGTAAGCCGCAACCTGTGGAAGGTCCTTACCCTGAAATTCCTGGGCGATTTCCTGCCCATCGCTCCGGTGCTGATCCTTTTTTATACGGCTAACGGTTTGAACCCGACGCAGATATTCACTATTCAGGCCGTTTTCCATCTGGCGGTACTGCTGCTCGAAGTCCCTTCGGGCTATTTGGCCGACGTCATCGGCCGCAAAAAAACACTGGTGTTCGGCTCGATATTTTTCCCGCTCGGCCTTGCCCTTTATGCCGTGGGACGGAATTTCACCGCCTTTATCTTTGCCGAAATGGTGCTGGCCGTCAGCGTCAGCATGCGCTCGGGCTGCGACTCGGCCCTGCTCTTCGACAGCCTGAAACAGCTGGGGCGCAACGGGGAGTATAAGCGCTATGAGGGAAAATGTGCGCTGGTCGCCCGCACCGGGACCGCAGTCTCCTCTGTAGCCGGTGGATTGCTGGCCGCGATTTTCCTGCGTCTGCCGTTCCTGGTCAACGTGGGCAGCGCTCTGTTCATGCCGCCCTTGGCCTTGGCCCTGGCCGAGCCCGAGCGCGAGAAACGCCCCGGAAAAAACCCCATGCGCGACATCCTGCACATCTGCCGCTATTGCCTGCAGCAGCCCCATATCCGCCCGGTGGTCCTGTTCTGCGGCTTGCTCATGGCCTCCAACCTGACCGCGCTCTGGGCTTATTTCCTGCTGTACCAGGGCCTGGGGATCGGCGTGGGCTGGTTCGGCGTGTTGTTCGCCGTGTTCCAGTTGGCCGGCGCCCTGGGCGGCTCGCGCTCGCATGCGTTTTGCGGCCGCTTCGGCGCCAAGGCGCCGCTGCTCCTGGCTTTGCTCACCCCGCTGTTCTTTTTCCTGATGGGCGCATTCCCCAGCTTCTGGCTGCTGCCCCTGGTCCCGGCCAACGCGTTTCTCTGGAACCTGGCCTACCCGGTGCTGCTTGAGCGGCTTAACCTGGCCGTGAGCTCTGACGTGCGGGCCACGGTCCTCTCGCTGGCCGCTATGGCCGGCAGCGTGATCTTCATCGTGGTTTCGCCGCTCTTCGGCCGCCTGGTCGACGCGTTTTCCCTTTCAACAGCCTTTGTCACCCTGGGCGTTTTTTTTGTCCTGGCCGGTGTGCCTTTGCTGGCGGCGATGCTGCGCCACTGGCAGGAAGGGTAGGGGTGGGATAATTATTATCTTGAAATGGAATGGGTTTGATGACGGGTAGGGGTTGATGACGGTAGGGGTTTGATAAATCAAACCCCTACTATAAAATAATTGCAATTTTGAATCCGATTCTGAAATCTCGACGAATTGTTTAATCAAATATCATATTTCCCCTGATTGACTATTTATATACAATCTGAAAAAATGATTTTTAATATGGGGGTTCCATGACGCATTGCCCAAATCCAGAATGTCCGCTTTATATCAATACCGGTAGCCCGGTTGCCCGGGAAATTCTAAATGCTGATTATTCTCGGGCGGTGACAGAAGACATATTCGAACCAACAGGAAATGTCTAAATTGGAAAGATATCGCCGTCGCTCGATCCGCTTAAAAGGCTATGATTATTCTCAGCCTGGAAATTATTTTGTGACTCTTTGCACAAAGGAGCGTGAATGTCTTTTGGGAGAGATCTCCGGATCCAAAATGAATGTAAATGAAATCGGGAAAATGAGTGACAGGATATGGCATGAAATTCCTGAACATTTCCCAAATGCTGCGGTGGATCAGTTTATTATCATGCCTAATCATTTGCATGGGATCATAAAAATAATTGAAAAAAACCAAAACAAAGATGCGGTTAAGGAAATGGGTTTGATGACGGGTAGGGGTTTGATTAATCAAACCCCTATACATAATCAATTTCCTGATGATTGGATAATGATGAAAAATCCTGCAATGATCTTAGGAAAAATCATTAGATTTTTCAAGGCAAAATCTGCATTAGAAATCAGGAACAAGGTGAATATTTCTTTTTACTGGCAGCGTAATTATTACGAGCATATCATTTATGACACAAATGAATTAATCCGTATCAGGAAATATATTCAAAATAATCCAGTTAATTGGTTGAACGATGAAGATAACCCAGAGAATAAAAAGAAAAAAACATAATGACATGAAATGGATTTTATTTTGTAGAGGTTTGATTTATCAAACCCTTGGCATGTCTATTGTTTTGTTTTGGAGGCATCAATGAAAGGATTGACTTATAGTATATCCGCTGAGGTGTTCGCCACATTTCCCGATTACCGGCGCGGGGTGGTTTTAGCCTACGATGTCCGCAATGGCGCCTCGCCGATGGAGTTGGTCAAAATGCTGCGCGATGAGGAAACGGCGGCGCGGAACCGGCTGAAAGTGGAGACGCTGACCGCCGAACCGCGCCTGGCTTCGTGGCGCGAGGCGTTCCGCTCGCTGGGCTACAAGCCTGGCGACAACCGCCCCTCGATCGAGGCGCTGCTGCGCCGGGTGCTGCGCGGTCAGGAACTTCCTTCGATCAACGCCCTGGTCGATATCGGCAACATCGTCTCGCTGCGCCACCTATTGCCTGTAGGCGGCCATGCTATCGATAAACTGGAGCATGATATCTCCTTGTGCCCGGCTTCCGGCGCCGAGGAATTCGTTGCTTTCGGGTCTGAGGAGATGGAACACCCTGTTCCCGGCGAATTTATTTTTGTCGAGGACAACCATGTCCTGACCCGGCGCTGGATCTGGCGCCAGGCCAACCACACCTTGACCCTGCCCGAAACGACCGCCATCGAGTTCAACCTCGACGGCCTGCCGCCGGTGACGGCAGCTGATATGGAGAATGCGGGCCGGGAGCTGATGGCCCTGGTCGAAAAGTACTGTGGCGGGCAGGTCATTTGGCACGTTCTTAGCCGCATGAGTCCTCACTTGAAATTTTAATTCACTTTCATCCTGGTAATTCCAATTGTAAGAAAAAGTAAGAACAATAGATTGAATAAGGGTAATTAAATATTGATAAACAATAAAAAATAGTTGAAAAACGACAACTAATATATTATATATTGTCTTAGGAGGAAAGCATGAGAACCATAGGTCCCCGTTCCCTGGCCGGATTTCTTAAAGTCCTTTTTTACATTGCCTTCGGCCTGGGCATCCTGTTTTTTCTTTACCGCCTGGGCAGTTTTGCCATAGCCTGGAAGCATGCCGACGACCTGGGACGCTACACCTCAACCAGCATCTACCAGCTGCCGACGCAAGAATTGGCCAACAAGGAGTTCCGGTCGGAAAACGGACGGGTACGCCTGACCCTGCACAACCTATATGGAGAATTGCGTCATCGCAACATGCCGCGGCGCCTGATCTTCTATCTCCTGATCGGGGACTTGATCCTGTTCTTCTGTTTTTTTGTGGCCATTATCCAGATGGCCAATCTCTTCGAGGACCTGAGCGCAGGGAAGGTGTTCGAAGCGGATAGTGCCCGCCGTTTGCGGCTGGTTGGTCTGGCCGTGGTCGGCGCCACCCTGTTCGATCCTGTTTGGCAGGTACTTCCCATCTGGATTTTCCGTGCCGATGTCGCGGTGGTTGGTACCCGGATTCCCTGGCTATTCTTTTTTTGGATAAAAACCAACTTGGGCCTGCTGCTGGGCGGGCTGCTGCTGCTGGTCGTGGCCGAAGCCTTCCGCATCGGCTACCAGCTGCACGAAGAACAGCAGCTGACGGTGTGAGCGATCATGTCCATTCTAGTCAACCTGGATATGATGCTGGTCCGGCGCAAGATGAAACTGACCGAGCTGGCCGAGCGTGTGGGCATCACCCTGGCCAATCTCTCGATTCTTAAGCAGGATAAGGCCCGCGCCATCCGCTTCTCGACCCTGGAGGCGCTCTGCCGCGAACTGCAGTGTCAGCCGGGCGATCTGCTCGAGTATCGCCCGGGCGAAGCGAACATTGCGAATGAAAAGGAGAAAATCCCATGATCAGTTCTGCGCTCAAGTTATACCGGTTGCGCGGCATCTTCGTCGCCTACTATGTCTTGAAATCGATCGCCGGCGCCTTCGTCGCCTTCAGCGTATTGAAACCCCTCGCCGACCGCTATGGCCTGCACGGCTGGTTGCCCGGTTCCCTGGCCGTTTTCGTCGTGATGATCACGGCCGTGGTCCTGGCCGTCGCCCTGCTCATCTTCGCCCGGCTGCTCGAGCGAAAAAACTGGGCGCGGTTGCTGCTGCTGGTCTTCGGCTGGCTGGCAGTCATCAGTGCCTGTTTCGGCCTGTTGCTGTCGGCGCAGTTCAGCGGAACGAATTCCTGGCTCGTGCGCCTGCTGCCCAACCTGAACATGGACTGGCCGAAGCTGTTGGCATATGACCGCATCGAGAAAGTATTCGAACTCATCTTTTGGGGATACCTGATCGCCGTCCTGCAGTTCGATGCGGAAGTGAAAAAAGAATTCCATCCCCGGGCAGAGGCTGATAGCGCGGAAAAGTAAAGCCCATTCCGGGCTGGCACCCGGATCTAAGGTCATGCTATGATTAGTATGGCGTGTCTTTTAAACACTCTGAAAAAGGAGGAAGAATGAAAAGAAGAAATTTCATGGAAAAGACAGGCTGCGGCCTGCTGGGTGCGGCCATGGCCGCACCGTTGCTGGCCGGGTCCGGGCAGCAGGAAGCGCCGGCGGCGACTCCAAAAAAACCGCGGCGCTATAAAATCGATATCGAGATTTTTGAAGCGCGTCCCGACAGCTGGTGCCATAAAAAGGGCGATAAATTTTCCTACCCGGCCGATATGGGCAAGATCTGTCCCTGGCTGCTGGCCAGCATGCATGATTTTATCATTCTGCTGCAGAAAGGCGTCACCTTGCCCTGGAAATATGAAAATACGCCCTACGAAAAAGTGATCGATGACAAAGGCGTGACCACCGAATTCGTCCGCTGCCCCGATCCAACTTCCGCTCTGGTGGCCAAAATCACCCGTACTTGCCAACCCTGAAATTCTGTTCGGCCGCTCCATCTGCCTCTGAAAGATATAAGCTTTCAGAGATCGTGTGTGAAATCAACCGCCGGCGGTCTGCGGGAACGCCGTGTTGGAATAGAGATACTCCACTTTTTCCTTGTGCTGCAATTCCTGGTTGGCCATTTTCAGCAGCATGTCCTTGACTTCACCGGCCGGCTGCGCCGCAGCCAGGCCCTTGTAGAATTTGTATGAGTTCAATTCGCGGTGGGCGGCGACCATGTAGACCTCGCTGCTGTTCATATTGGCCTTGGGATCCGGCTTGGCGGCGTACTGGGCGATGTGGTAATCGACGGGGACGTCCAAGGGCAGGGCGCTGAATTTTTTATCACCCCGGAGATAAGCCAGGAGGAATTCCTTGTGGGCCAGTTCTTCGCCAGCCAGGAATTTCAAGGTGTCCTTGGCCTGGGCATCCTCCACCAGGTCGAAAAGGCCAAGGTAGAATGCACGGGCTTCTTCTTCGTTCAAAACCGCTTTTTCAATCACGCTCTGCAGGCTCTGTGCCTCCATGATCATACCTCCAAATACTTTTTTCACATCTTAGCAGAAGCGCCTGTTGAATTCAAACTCAGGGAATTCCCGGGCGCGGATCAGAAGTTAAGGAGGATCGGCCGCGGCTTGAGCACATGGCCGATCAGGGTCAAGCCGCTGCGGCGTACGATTTCCAGGGTTTTATCAGTTAGGGTGGTCTGGGAGATCAGGGTCGGGATGCCGGCATGCAGGACTTTCAGGGCCATCTCGGCCGAGATGCGACCGGTGGTCAGCAGGGCGCCGCGGCTGAAATCAAAACCTTGATTCAGTCCCCAACCGATGATCTTGTCCACGCTGTTGCTACGGCCGATGTCCTCCCGGCTGGCCAGGATGCGCGGCTCCTTCATGTCGGCCAGCATAGAGCAATGGATGCCGCCGTGCTTTTTGAACATCTCGGCCCGGGGCGGGAGTTGCTCCATCAGGTTGACGGCTTGCGCCAGGGTGAAACTGTAATTTCTGCTTATGGCCGGCAGGTTTTCGAACAGTCCCGGACGCACGTCACCGCCCGAGCAGGCAGTCACCTGAAGCGGGTGAAAGTGCCGTAAATTGCTGGTCGCATGCCCGCTCAAGTTGATAAAGGCTTGGTCGTCCTTGATTTCAATGGCGTTGATATCGTTGGGCCTTTCGATCAAGCTCTGCCCGAAAAGCCAGCCAAGGACAAGTTCCTGCAGTCCGAAAGGCGAGCAACTTAAGCGGCTCAGGCTGCGGCCGTCAACGGTGATAGTAAGGAGGATTTCTGCCGGCAGGGGCACCAGCCCGGTTTCCCTTTTCGGTTCAGGGCAGTTTTTATTTATTTTGGCGGAGATAGTCATGATATTCCTTCATAGTGTTCAAATTTCTGAACCATTTTTGATCATCCATGGCTACGAATATTGTGCGGCAGAGCGGGAATAATGAGGATATTTTGCAGTCGCCGTTTTCAATCTGTTTTTCGATTAAAGGAATGATGCGGCGGTTGTAGGCCGCAAATAGCGGCTCGAATTTGCCGTCGCGGTATTGCGGCACGACAATGTCTTGGGCCTTGGCGCAAAGAAGAATTTTCTTCATAAAGGGGATGTGGATGAAGGGAATATCGCAGGCCAGGACAAAATTGACGGCGTGATTCGAAACTCGCAGCGCGGACATGATGGCCATCAGCGGTCCATGACCGAGTTTTTCATCCTCGACCGTCGGCAGGTCAAGAAAAGCGAACTTTTCCTTGGCGGCGGTACTGACAATGATTTCGTCAAAATGAGGTGCGATCTGGATGATGATCCTTTCGATCAGGGTGCGGCCGTTGATGGGCAGCAGCGATTTCTCCCTTTGCATGCGCCGGCTTTGTCCGCCGGCCAGAATGATCGCCGAAACAGAATCCGGAGTCATGGCGGATGATGGCACTCAGGAGCGTGATTTGATGTTGTCCTTGGACATGAAACCTTGATCCTGGTCGTGCGACTTTTTTTTCAAAAAACGGGTCAGAAATTCCAACCGTTTTTCATCCTGGTTGATGAAACCGGCGCCGATGGAATAAAGGAGTCCGGGCGCGAGCGCGGCATATTTTTCGGGGCTAAAGGATTCTACCTGGGCGCGGTTGATTTCAATTTCAAAATCCTGCTGGTTGTTATCGCTGGTATTGAAGAGAAATATCTGGTACGAGGCGCCGATGACGGGTTGAAAATTACTGACCAGGTTAAGCCCGTCCCGGCTGATGTTCTGTACCAGAAAGTTGACTACGTTGTACAATTTCCCTTTCATCTCATTCAAGGCGTCGATGCGCTTGCTGCGGCGTTTTTCCATTTTTATTCCTCTTAATGTTTCCAAGTCATGGTAGCATAAATTAAAATATTTTCAAGCGTCAGCGTCCGGCAGTGTTTCAATCCGTTGGCGGCGGGTCCTTTTTCTGCTCCTGCAGGTAACGGTCCTGTAACACTTTGGCCAGCTTGTAGATAAAAATATCGTTGCGGCGGATGCGGCGCAGGTCACCCTGCTTGACGTCGAACCAGAGCAGGCAAAACTGTTCCAGGACCAGGCACATGGCGAAGAGCGCCCTGGCATCATCGCCTGCGGCCATGGCCATCAATTCCTGCAATTCCCGGTTCTTTTCGATGATCATCTCCTGGAAATCCCAGACATTGTCGCCGTCAAGCGGGCCCATTTGGTTGACTTCATTGAAAACGGCTTTTTTGACCCCTTCTTCCAACAGCAGGTTCACTTGGAAAAGCACGCCTTCACGAAAGGGTTCGATCGGGTTAAGCATGCTATTTTCGTAGATTACGGTGCCGGGATATTGGTCCAGAAAAGAAAGCTGGTATTTCAGGATCTGGCTGGTTTTTTCGTTTCGCTCCCTGCTCCTGAACCGTTTTTCGGAATTTGCCGGGGAAAAAACCGGAACAGCCCGTTCGGACAGTATGGAATCTTCATCGGCATTTAATTTTTCGAGACAGAATTGCACGTCCGCTTTTAGTTGCTCGACGTTGGGAACACTGAATTCGTTTCCATTGGCGATGCTTTCAGGAATTTTCATAAACCCTCATTGTGCGCTTTCATAAAAAACTGTGTCCCTTCTGTTTCATTTTGCGGCAACGGTTATACGCTTTTTATTATTTAAAAGTTTGTACTGCAGGAGGCGGGCCAGCTTGAAAATGTAAATATCGCTGCGCCTGGCCTGGCGCACGTCCTCGCTGCCGATCTCAAACCAGAACAAACACAGATTTTCCAACACCCGGAAGAGCAGCAAATGGATTTCATTGTAATCACCGGCGACCTGGGCGAGCGTGTGTTCCAGTTCCAGCCGCTTGTCCATGACCCGGGCCTCATTATACCAGTCATTGTCGTGTTCATGCAGGATTTGCCGGTTCAACTCCCGTGTAATGACTTGGATAACGTCTTCTTCTCTGAACAGGCCGACCTGGTACTGGATAAATCCCTTGAATTGTTCAACTGGGTTAACCGGCTCCTGGCTGATTTGATGCGCCTCGGGAATGTCGGTTAAAAAAGACAGCATGTACTGCAGCAGTCGCTTCGTGTTTTCCTGCCGTTCCTGGTTGCGAAAAAAAACTCCCAGCAGGTCCGGAGACAACTGCGCGTCGGATTGTTCTTGAAAAGTTTTGAGCCGGCTGGCCATTGTCGTCTGCAAGTATCGCTGAATTTCTGCTCTGAGCAGCTGGATTTCTTCAGGGTTCTGCAAATTTTCATATTTGATAATTTCAGCAATTTTCATTTTATTGCGGGCGCGGCGTCACTGGTTTCTTGATAACACAGATTTATTTTAAAAACAAGTTTTTTCTTTGCTGATGGCAGCTTTGCAATGCAAAACGATCAGGATTGGATAGAATTTCATACCTCGACTTTCCACTACTCGTCACGCGTTACGTGTCACTCGTCACGATAGTTCGTTCTATTTCTTCGGTACCCAGAACAGCAGCACCATTGCGGGGATGGAGATCAGGAAGCTGATGCCGAACATGCCGCTGTAGCCGAGCCAGGAGGCGATGAAGCCGCTGCTGACCCCGGCGACAATGCCGCCCAGGCTCATCAGCCCCGAGCCGATGGCGAAGTGGGCGGCCTTGAACTCCATTTTGCAGATGCGCATCAGAAAGGTGGTCAGCACGGCCGTGCCCAAGCCGCTGGCGAACTGGTCGAAGCCGTGCACGCCGGCGGCCAGCAGCAAGTTGCCCGTACCCATGAACAGCGGCTGAGCCGCGCCGGTGTTGGCGGCGATATAGAAAACCAGGCCCTTGGCCAGCAGCATGTAGGCGACGTTGGTCAGGTTCTGTGCCAGCAGAAATGGCCAGATCATCATTTTCAGACCGAAGCGGGCAATCATCCAGCCGCCGAGCAGGGCGCCGATAATGGAAGCCGGGATGCCGACTCCGCCCGAAATCCAGCCATAGTGGTTCGCGATGCCCAGGTCGACAATGAAAGGCGAGACCATGGAACTGACCATGAATTCACCGCTGCGCACCAGGACGATGAAGGCCAGGATCAAGCCGATTTTTTCCTGGTCCAGGAAGGTCAGAAAAGCTTTGCCATAGAACGAATCCGGGTCGCGGGTCATCACGGCGGTCAGCTTTTTGCGAAAAACAGCCATGATCAACAGGGCGAGCAGCAAGCCCATTCCGACGACCCGCGGGAAATTCAATTCTTTAAGCAGTGGGTTGACTTCTTTCCAGCCCTGGTAACGGGCGGAGTTGAAGAATATAGCTAGTGCGGTGATCACGGCCATCGCGGCCAGGGCATAGGCCAATAGTCTGGGATGGTTAAATAACCGCCAAATCTGACGAAAAGGCCGCCGTTGCGTTTCGCATTCGGGCAGGAAAAAATAGTGGTAGGCGGCCAGGAGTCCCAGCAGCAGTCCGGCGGACAGGAAAGCCGCCAGCCAGGAGAAAGAGGTGCCGATAGTCACGATAACCCGGTGGCGGTAAGCATGGCAATGCGGTAGGCCATGATCCGGTAGCCTAGGAACTTGGCTTGACCGTCTTTGTCCAGGGCGGCCAGGTAGTAAGCGTCGATGGCAATGTCATGGGTGGCGGCCACAAAAGCGCCAATAAAAAAAATGATGGCGATCAGGCGGACGCTGCCGGCAAGGGGAGTCAAAAAGGCGACGGCCGTGATCAGTACGGCCAAGGTTATTTGCATGGACAGCAGCCAACGGCGTTTACTGGCGAATTCGTCGACCAGGGGTCCCCAGAAAAACTTCAGGATCCAGGGCAATCCGAAAAAAGTGGTCAGCCCGACGCCTTCCAGGCTGACGTGCATGTGCCGGAAAAAGAGAGCCGAAACGGAGCGAATGATGGAGAAGGGGAACCCTTCGGCAAAGTAAATGCTGAAACACCAGATGTGCGGCTTTTTCATGACCACCGGCAATTGTGTGTCGGGCATAGTGCTTTGTATCTTATTACAGGAGGATGTGAATTGCAAACTGCCGCGAGAAACTCATCCCCCAACCCCTTCTCTTGCCAAGAGAAGGGGAGTAGGAAGTCTTCTTCACCCCTCTCTTTAAAAAAAGAGAGGGGGAATGGGGGTGAGTTTGTTGATTGGATTCAAAAACAAAAGATTAATCCAATATCCCAGGGAATAATAAACTTGTCTCATACCTGCTGTTGACATTCTGGAAATTTATCGTTCACACCTCCGTTGCCTTAGCGGAGAGTTGGCTAAATAGGCCGGGATTAGCGGGTAATTTTAATGCGCATGAAGGGGCCGCGGCCGGGATCGTCCACGGCAAACGGTGCGGCCAACGGCGAGCCGCACACCCAAATAATCTCACCGTCGCCGTTTTCCAGCAGCGGGCAAAGATTACGCAATGGGGCCGGCATGCCCGAGCTGCGGATCATTTCATAGACACTCTGCCGATAGGGCGAATGGATTTTTTGGTATTTATCCCGGCTCCGGGCCGGGCGTACATTCAAGGGAAAGCGTAGGCGCGATATCGGTAGCGAGATTTCCGAGTTATCGGCCGGGACGCGGAATCGGGAAATTTTCTTCACTGTGATTTCGCGGTCGATGGCCTGGATGGCCCAGCGTCCGGTCCCGGGGATTTCCTGGTTGTATGAGCCGATGCGGGTCTTTTCGGGAAAGATCCAGCCCTTGGAAAATTTCAGGTTCAGCCCGGGCAGCGAAAGGCCACAACCGGATTCCAGGCTCTGCATGAAAGCGGCGATGTGCTCATAGTCCACTCCGAGCAAATTCCCCTTCAGCTGGCGCAGGAATTCCCGGGCCAGATGTCGGGCCAGGGCCGGGTGCAATCCCGCGAATGCCTTCACGGGAAGGATCGTCTCCAGGCGCAGGTTCGTTTTCAGTATCGCGTTTGCCTGGCCTTGGAAATATTCGAATTCGTCCTGGATGAGACGCACGGTCCTGAAAATCCTATCCTCGGCTTCGGGCTCGATCGCCTTGACCGCGGGCATCAGGGAGTGGCGGATGCGGTTGCGCAAAAAAATGTCCTGCAAATTGCTCGGGTCCTGGTAGAATTCCAGGCGGTTGCGCTTTAAAAAATCCAGGATTTCGTTTTCTGAAAAAATCAGCAGCGGGCGGATGATTTTCTTTTCCTTGCTGGTGAAAATGGCCGAAAGCCCCTGCAGGCCGCTGCCGCGAAACAGTTTGATGAAAAACGTTTCGCTCAGATCCGAGCGGCTGTGAGCGGTGGCCACGCGGGCGCCGGGGATCCTGCCGGCCAGGTTGGCGAAAAAATCGTAGCGCGACAGCGAGGCGGCGTGCTCCAGGTTCAGGCGGTTCTCTTCCCGGAAGCGTTGCAGGTCGCAACCGCCGATCTGCAGCTCGATGTTGCGGGACGCACAGAAGGCACTTACCCACTTTTCTTCTTCACTGGCGTCGCTGCGTAGTCCATGGTTGAAGTAGGCGGCGAACAGGCGGAAGGGAAGATGCTGCTGCAGCTCTTGCAGCAGCAGAGCCAGGGCCACCGAATCCTTGCCGCCCGAGAAACCGAGGATGACCGTATCGTTAGGGCGGATAAGCTCATGGGCTTCAATGTTTTTCTTGAATTCCGGGAATAGGAGTTTCATTGATTTTGCGGTTGCGGGCCCCCTTCTTCCGCCTCGGGGAAAAAGAATAGCGGCGGAGGGAATTGAACCCCCGACATAACGGATATGAGCCGTCTGCTCTACCGACTGAGCTACGCCGCCATTAATGCTTTATTATACTTTAAAACCGGGTCCAGTGCAACTGGAAAAACTTTCAAATATCAGGGCTCTTGTCAGCAAAATTGAATATATAAGAATAATTTAAAAATGCTTGCTGGCGCCGCCGCCTCCGGAGCGTCCGCCGCCGAACGAGCCGGAGTGAGAGCTTGAAGAACTGCCGGATGACGAGTTTGGCGAGGAAAGCCGCGCCGTGCCGTGTTCGCGGCTCTTGCTGTAGTCGCACTTCGGATTGATGCAGGTTTCCGTGACCCGGACCCTGCCGCCATGTTCCTTGGTGGCCGCCACCAGGGTGGTGGAGCTGGACTTCAGGGTGCGGCGGCCGCATTGCGGGCACTTGGCTGCCTTGTTCAGTTTGACCGCCAATTTTTCATCGCCGCCGCATTGCGGGCAGTGCCAGAACTCGTAGTCCATGCCGCCCGCTTTTTCCTCGGCCGCCTCTTCCGCGTCCAGAAATTTTTCATCTTCACTGTCGGCCACCATGTCCATGGGCTGGCCGCAGGCAATGCAGGGGAGGCGATAGGAGGCCAATCGCCGCTTGAGCAGGCGGGATGTCAGTATCTGAGCTCCCGTGGCCAGTCCGGGGGCGGTCAGCATGGCCACGAACGGCGCCAGGAATTTTTCCCCGAAGCCGAGGATAAGGAAGAATGAAATCGTCCCGGCTATCCAGGCAAGGATGGTCGGCACCTTGGCCCTACCGATGATCTTGGCGCGGGCGGCCCTGCCCCGCGCCCTGCCGAAACGCCGCCATGTCCAGGCGAGTCCCAGACCGGCAAGGGCGAGCAGGCCCATGCCGAAATAGAGGGAAGCGAGCAGCGGGTCCCAGCCTTTTATCTCCTTTTTTTCACTGTGCAGCAGGGGGGCGGGCGGTGTCACCTGCTGCGGCCAGGTTGCCGGTTCGGCAATGACCAGCGTTCCGGCGGCCGCCGTTTGCGCCAGCTCGCGGGCGCAAAGGAAAAGACCGCGGCCGATCTGGCCGCTGCGAAAATAGGGAACGGCCGATAGGTCGAGTATCCGGCTGGCCAAGGCGTCGGGAATCGTCGCTTCCAGGCCGTAACCGACCTCGAGGCGCACGGCGCGATCATCGCGGGCATAGAGCAGCAGCAGACCGTTGTCCTTGCCGGCCGCACCGACAGCGAAGCGGCGGAACAACTTTTCGGCAAAATCCTCGATGACCAAACCTCCGAGATCACCGATGGTGACCACGGCCAGCTCGATCGTCGTTTTGGCCTGCAGGTCGCGGCAGATACCGTCGATCAGGGCGATGTATTCGGGACCGAGCACGCCGCCGCCGTCGCTGACGTATGCGCCCGATGCCTGGCGCGGATTGATGACTTCCTCGACTTTTTCTGACCACAGCGCTGTTGATAAAATCAATGCCAGCAGCAGGGCTGGAATCAATGTCTTGTAATTGAGCTCTTGGCGCATGACGACTCCTCTTCCGGAATTTTTCCATATCTTGCCCGGCCAGGGAATGATTATATTAAAATTGCAGGGAATTGCAAAACTTCTTTTAAAAAATATATTATTGTTGACAATCAACTGAATGAGAGACTGTTTTTCACAGATGCAGCGGATTGACAAGGCGGCGCAAACATACTACTATTTTCTTTCACTATGGCATTGCCGAATGCTGTTCGCGAGGTAGAACGATGTTCGTCCACGGGAATGGAAGAGAAGTGAAATCGCCACCGGCCGATTGGATCGCTCCCTATCAGCGTCTCAGCCGCCGGTCCCTGGAATCGGCCCTGAATGAGGCCCCCGGTTATGCCTCGTGGCGTCGTTTCGACCCTGGCCCGCATATTCCTGTTGACGAACGCTACGCGGCGCTGCCGGCACTGACCAAGCGGGACCTGCGCGACTATTTCCCCTCCGGATTCGTTCCCCGCAACCGAGACTTGGAAAAGGGCCTGGCCGGCGGCAAGGTTGAATTCGCCCAGACCAGCGGCAGCACCAGCGATCAGGTAACGCTGGTCTTTAACCGCTCCTGGTGGGAGGCATCCGAACGCGCCGCCTGGAAGCTCAACGCGCACGCCCGCAGCATTGCCGACGGCAGGCAGCGCGAGGTCGTGCTGGCTTCGCCGCGCTGCGTCGGACCCGGATTCAGCCGCACGCCCCTGACCGTCGCCGAGCGCACCATCGGCCGCCACCTCTACGTCAACCAGAAAATTAATCCGGCTTCATGGACCAGGCAGGACGTCCAACGTATGGCGCAGGAGATCAATGACTATGCGCCCTTGACGCTCGAGGGTGACCCGGCCTACCTGGCCGCCTTCGCCCGCCGCGTCGCCGAGTCGGGCATCAAGGTTCATCAGCCTCGCCTGGTCTTCCTGACCTATTCGTATCCATCACGGCTCTACCGGCGCCTGATCGCGGATATTTTCGGTGCCGAACAGGTCAGTTCGTACGGTTCGACCGAAACGGGGCATGTCTTCATGGAATGCGAAGCCGGGAACCTGCATCAGAACGTCGAACATTGCCGCGTCGATTTCCTGCCCTGGCTGCCCGTTCACGGCGGCCCGCAATGCGGCGGCCTGCTGGTCACGGTTTTTCACAATCCCTGGTTTTCCGTCCTGCGTTTTGCCGTCGGCGACGTGGCCCGCCTCGATGATCGCGAATCCTGCCCATGCGGCCGCGACCGCGGGCTCACCCTGGCCGCCATCGAGGGGCGGCTGGCCGATGTGACCTTCAGCGGCTCAGGCCGGGCCGTCACGGTGGACGCTCTGGACGACGTCCTTGCCGCCATACCCGGATTGGCCGGATGGCAGCTCGAATTGCCCGAACCCCGGATACTGAAGCTGCGGATTTTGGCCGGGTCCCGGTCCAGCGACATTGACCGGATCCGCCGTGATTGCCGGGAGCGGCTGCATAGCATCTATGGTGAAAGCGTCACGGTCGAGTGCTCGGATGTCAAAGCTTTGCGGCACGAACTTTCCGGAAAAATACGATTTGTCCGATCCATGTTTCCAGTCGATTATACATCGCTGTGGAATAAAAAAAGATAAAAATGGCACTGAACGAAATTTTCCTTATCGCCGGCGGTCCCGAAAGCCGCCGTCGGGGAGGGGACCCGCTGCTGGGCCGTATTTTAACGATGCTCAGCCTGAAAAAGCCCGCTGTTGCCTACATCGGCGCCGCCAGCAATGACAACCATGTTTTTTACATATGGCTCAAAACCCTGCTAAAAAAAGCGGGTGCCGGCAGTGTGCATCTGGTTCCATTGGCGGCGGTTCATGCCGACCTGGCCAAAGCCCGTTCCCGGCTGCAGGAGGCAGGGATCATTTTTATCTCCGGTGGTGACGTGGAATTCGGCATGAAGGTTCTGGAACGGACGGGTACTGCAGCACTGCTCAAGGAACTTTTCGGGGCCGGCAAGCCGTTCATCGGCCTGTCGGCCGGGAGCATCATGCTGGCTCGCAGTTGGGTGCGCTGGCCGGGCGGCGGCGATGATGCGCAGGCCGAAGCCTTCCCTTGTTTGGGGATGGCGCCGCTCCTCTGCGATACCCATGCCGAAAAGGAAAATTGGGAAGAGCTCAAAGCGTTGTTGCGGATCCTGGGCCCGGAAACAGGCCTCGGCATCCCTGCCGGCGCCGCGCTTCGGGTCAGGGCCGATGGATTCCTGGAATCTCTGGGCAAACCCGTGCCGCGCTTCCATTTCCAAAACGGCCGGCTGCGCCGCCTGGAAGATCTGAAACCAATCTGAACCGTATTTGCCAACATGTTGAACAAGCTTTATAATTGACCCTTTGATCCGAGGAGGTAAAATGAAAATGGCTGGAAAACTTGTCATTATTTTTAGCGTGATTATTTTTCTGGTATTGATGGTTGCCGCTGCCGCCAAGAAACCGGCTGCAGACTGCAGTGAGAAGGCTTTTAAAAATTTTTTGCAGGAATATGAAGCCAAGGTCGTCCCGCTCGGCAAAGAGGTCGCCCTGGCCGCTTTCCAGGCGTCGATCAGCGGCAAGGACCAGGATTTCCAGCGCTCCGCTGATTTGCAGATCCAGTTGAACAAGATCAGCGCCGACTCCAGTGAATTCGCGCGTCTGAAGGGCTTTAAAGCCGGTGGGCAGATCAGCGAGCCGCTGCTGAAAAGGCAGCTGGATATCATTTACGACAGTTTCCTGGAAAACCAGATCCCCATTGTTGAGATGGAAGCCATGGTCAAGCTGCAGGCGCAGATCGAGCAGAAGTTCAACACCTTCCGCGCCCACGTCGAGGGCAAGACCATGACCGACA
This sequence comes from Candidatus Aminicenantota bacterium, assembly GCA_963770755.1. GTDB lineage: Bacteria > Acidobacteriota > Aminicenantia > UBA2199 > UBA2199 > UBA2199. The sequence goes on from CAVYQZ010000006.1 coordinate 931,251, forward strand.
ATGATATCGAACAGATCCTGCGCACGTCCAGTGATTCCCGCCAATTGCAAGCGGCGTGGAAGGGGAGCAAGGAGATCGGCCGCCTGGTCGCTGCCGATATTTTACAGCTGGTCAAGCTGCGCAATAAGGCGGCCAGGAAGTTGGGATTTGCCGATTTCCGGGAAATGCAGTTGAAATTGAGCGAGCAGGACCCGCAGGCGGTCGAAAGTCTTTTTGATGAATTGGATGGGTTGACTCGTGACGGGTTCGCCGCGCTGAAAAAAACCATCGACAAGTTCCTGGCCGCCCGCTGCGGGTTGGAAACGGAACAGCTGCAACCATGGCATTATCAGAACCGCTATTTTCAGGAGGCGCCGCTGATCTACCCGGTCGATTTGGATGTGTACTATAAGGACAAGGACCTGGTGCAGCTCAGCGCCGAGTATTACAAAGGCATCGGCTTGCCGGTCGATGACATCATCGCCCGCAGCGACCTGTACGAAAAACCGGGCAAGTACCAGCATGCCTTTTCCAGCGATATCGACCGCAATGGCGATGCCCGGGTGCTCTGCAGCGTCAAAGCCGATTCATACTGGATGAACACCCTGCTGCACGAATTCGGCCATTCCGTGTATTCGAAGTTCAATGACCGGCAACTGCCATGGACGCTGCGTGATGCCGCCCACGCCTTCACCACCGAGGCCATCGCCAATATGTTCGGCCGCTTCGCCGCTTCGCCGGCCTGGTTGCGCGACATGTCCCTGATCGATGCCGCCGAGGCTCAGCGCATCGCTGTTCCCAGCCGGGATGCCCTACGGTTGCAGCAATTGGTTTTCAGTCGCTGGGCGCAGGTCATGTTCCGTTTTGAAAAAAGTATGTACGAAAATCCCGGCCAGGACCTGAATCGCCGCTGGTGGGAACTGGTGGAAAAATATCAATTGCTAAAAATGCCTACCGGACGCAATGAACCGGATTGGGCCGCCAAGATACATATCGCCCTGTACCCCTGCTATTACCACAACTACCTGCTGGGTGAACTGCTGGCTTCGCAGCTCCTGTATCATATCGCCGGCGGGGTCCTGCACAGCGCGGATGCGGAAAACCAGAGTTTTGTCGGCCGTCCGGAAGTTGGCCGTTTCCTGGTTGATCGCGTGTTCAAGCCCGGCATGCGCTGGCCCTGGAACGAGATGATCGAACGCGCCAGCGGTGAGAAGCTGACGGCAAAATATTACGCCCGGCAATTTGTTGCCGAATAATAAAAAAGCATATTGTTTCACTGTGGTTGGGTTTGCCGACAGGCAGGGGTTTGATGAATCAAACCCCTGCATTTAATATCATGGTCCTTCCCCGCTGAAATTTTATAGACAATGATTTTTTCGAAACTTTTTTCGACCTCCAGGCATCTGAATAGGTGAAAAGCAATTCAAACAGGAGGTTGGTATGGATAAATTCAAAGAACTCAAAGCTTCGCGGCAGGTGATTTGGGCGCTGGCCGTGGTTGTGGCCCTAGCCGGGATCTTTGCCCTGCAGGCTGCTGAAAAGCCCGAACGTGGGTTTCTTGGCGTTTCGGTGCAGGAAGCAAGCGAAGCGCAGCGTGAAAAAATCGGCATCATGTTCGGAGTGAAAGTGGTGTCGGTGCAAAAGGAGAGCGCCGCGGCCAAGGCCGGCATCCAGGAAGATGATATCATCCAGCTGGCCAATGGTGAAAAAATCCGCCATGCCCAGGACCTGGTCGATGTCATCAGCGAACTCGCGCCCGGCAGCGCGGTCAAGATCGGCCTCTGGCGTGACGGTAAAAAAAAGGACGTAACGGCCACCCTGGGCAAGCGTGAGCCCAGGAAGAAAATTAGCTGGGAAGACAAAAAAAAGTGGGTCAACTACAGCAGCGGCGGCTATGTGGGTATCGTGCTGCAGGAATTGAACGCGGATTTGGCCCCATATTTCAAAGTCAAAGCAGGCGAAGGCGTACTGATCATCCGCGTCGAAAAGAATACTCCGGCTGAAAAAGCGGGTTTGAAAGCCGGGGATGTGATGGTGCAGATGGGCGATCAGAAGGTCACGGACGCCGGTAGTGTGCATCAGGTGATGGCCGATATGAAAAAGGGCGACACGGTCGTAATCATGGTCGTTCGCCATGGCAAAAAGGAAACGTTCAAGGTGGAACCTGATTTCAATCACCGCAAGCGTATCTTCATTTTCCGGGACGGCCATGGCCTGGGCGGCGAACACCTGGAAATTCCCGACCTGGATATTGAAATACCGCCTTTGCCGGATATGTCTCGTATCGAGGAAGAACTCAACCGTGTCCATGAAAACCTGGACCATGTGAAAGTAAAAATCGAAAAACGCCTTGAAAAAATCGGCGAAAGTTTCTGGATTTAAATTTTTTGCTTCCGGGCGTTCCGGCTCTTTCCCCGGGCCGGGACGCCCGCTCAACCTATAGCTGGAAATTACTTGCTTTTTGAAAAAAGACGGAATGAACCGAAGGGGTCGGGCTTTGAACTGACCGGGTAAACGGTGGCCCTGGCGCTGGCCACCTCTTCGATCGAATAGAAAGCATCGGGAAGCGCCTCGCGGATCAAGGACAATACCTGCTGCAGATGCTGGCGGCGAACCACGGTAAAGATGGTTTCCACCGGTCCGCTGGCGCCGCGGCCCGGGACCGCGGTGAACCCGAATCCCTGTTCATGCAGCTTTTGGCATAATTCAGGACCGTTATTGGGCATAATGACGCGCACGATAACCATGCCTAGAGTCAGGCGCTTTTCGAGGGCCTGGCCGATGGCGGTACCGGTGGCAAAGCCTGCGGCGTAGGCGATGTAGGCCACCGGGTGCGAAACGTTTTTCATGATTTGGCCGATGGCTATTATCCAGATCAGCACTTCAAAAAAGCCTACCAGCGGTGCCAACCAGCGGATGCCCCGTGAAATGGATATAATGCGAATAGTTTGCAAACTGACATCGACAATCCGGGCCAGGAAAATCAATAAAGGCATAATGACCCAGATGAATAAAAATGATTGACTGAATGATTGTTCCATAATAGTTATTTCTCCTCACTGAGCACGAGTCGCCCCAGTTTGCCATGCTTGGATCGCTTGATTTTCAATGCATCACCTTCCCAATCGAGTCCGGTCTCGGCGACGCAGCGCCGGGCGCTCTCCAGTAGGAGGCCGTCATGGACGAGCCTTTCGGCGCGGGCCAGGTCGTCGGCGAATACACGGTCTCCATCGGCATGAGCGATCTCACCGCGGATGCAGGCATGGACAGCTTCCAGTATCGCCGTACTGCGCAGAGGCCGGCGGAAATCCATACCCTGGGCGGCGCAGGTGAATTCCACCGCCAGGATGCGTTCCAGGTTGTCCAGGATGCGATGCAGCTTGCGGGCCGATATCGAACCCATGCTGACATGGTCCTCCTGCCCCAGCGATGTGGGGATGCTGTCGGCGCTGGCCGGGAAGCAGAGGGTCTTGTTTTCGCAGGTCAGGGCGGCGCTGGTGTATTGCGAGATCATGAAGCCCGACTGCAGGCCGGTATTGGCCAACAGCAGCTTGGGCAGGCCCTGCTCGTTGCCGTGCAGCATCAGGAAAATGCGCCGATCTGAGATGTTGCCCAATTCGCTGGCGGCCAAGGCGGCATAATCCAGGGGCAGGGCCAAAGGCTGTCCATGGAAGTTGCCGCCGCTGACCGCCTCGCCGCTGTCCAGGATGACGGGATTGTCGGTAACGGCGTTGAGTTCCACGTCGACGGCGTCTTGCAAATGGGACCAGGCTTGCCGCGACGCACCGTGCACCTGCGGCATGCAGCGCAAGGAATAGGCATCCTGGACCCGGCTGCAGCCGGTATGGCTGGCTACCATCTGCGAGCCTTGCAGCAAGACAGTCAGGCGGCGGGCGACACGCTGCACTCCCGGATGGGGACGCAGGGCGTGCAGTTCGGCCAGAAACGGACGGTTTGAACCGGAAAGGGCTTCCAGCGACATGGCTCCGGCGATATCGGCCAGGTCCAGGCACTGCTGCAAGCGCAGTACCGCCAGGGCGGCATGGGCGGTGATGAATTGGGTGCCGTTGATCAGGGCCAGGCCTTCCTTGGGACCGAGAATAACGGGTTGCAGTCCATTTTCTTCGAGTAGCGGACCGGCCGGCCGTATTTCTGCTCCAACCTGGATATTGCCCAGACCGATCAACGGCAGAAAAAGATGGGAGAGCGGGGCCAGGTCGCCGGATGCGCCCACACTGCCATGGCAGGGGACCACCGGGATGAAGTCGTTTTCGATGTGCCAGATGATGCGTTCGACGGTGGCGACCGCCACACCCGAATTGCCGCGGCTCAAAGCGTGCACTTTGAGGATCAGCATCAGCTTGGCCAGGATCGGGGATATCGCTTCCCCCATGCCGCTGGCATGGCTCATGATCAGGTTGCGCTGCAGGGTGCAGGTATCCTGCGCCGAGATGCGGCTGGTGCAGAGCGGGCCGAAACCGGTATTGATGCCGTACACCGCGGTTTCGCCGGCCGCCAGTTCGGCCACCCGTTGGCGGCTGCTTTCGATGCGGCCGCGGGCGATTTCGTTCAGGACGCCGCGGCAGTTTCCCGCGGCGATGGCCTGGGCGATCGCGGGGGTCAGGTGGTCCAGGCCATATTGAAAAACAGCAGCTGCATTCATGCGTGACTCCTCGATGGAAATTTTTGCGCTGAGGGTATAATAACCAATCGAAATTGTTCAGCTTTTAAAGAGAATTATAATTTCCACCGGCCTGTTTGTCAATGCTTGGCTCCCCGGCAATCGTGGAGCTTTCCTGACATGTTTAAAAGTATGGCAGTACAATAATTTTTATTTGAAAATAAGCTTTGCATATGCTAGCCTAAGGCCATGGAAATAAGTGAATTAATCAAACCGCTGGGAATCGTCACCTATGTGTTCGTCATCCTGACTTTTTTGGCCGGCTTGCTGCGCGCCAAACTGAAATTGAAAATCAAGCTCCATAAGACCCTGGCCTTGCTGGCTGTAATTTTGGCCAGCTTGCATGGGGTGCTGGTGCTGATTTATTATTGAAAATCGCATCCAAGGAGGAAACATGAAAAAGAGAGTTTTCTTTTTTTTACTATTTTTATCTTTTTTATTGAACGCCCATCCACCCAAGTCCATGGATTTGGGTTATGATGCTGAAAAAGCAACGCTGACGGTTAAGATCTGGCACAAGGTCGGCAATCCGGAGAACCATTTTATTGATAAAATAATGGTTTTTCTGGGGGACGAACAAATTGCCGAAAAAGCCTATACCCAGCAGCAAACCGAAGCGTACCAGGAAGAAATCTTTGATTTCAGCGCCAAACCCCTGAAAAAAGGCGACCTGGTGAAGGTCCGGGCCTCCTGCAATAAATTCGGCAGAAAAACCGTCAAGCTGGAGTGGCCGGAGTAGGCTTTACTTGGGCTGAAAGATCGTATCCTCTTCTTCCCTGGTCAAGATATCCACGCGCATCGATTTGTGGATCATGTCGATATTGACGATGTTGATTTCCAGATTTTCACTTTTTTCCAATGCGATCAGCTTGGTGGCAATCTCCAGTAACGACGGAGCACTGAGCTGCTCATAATTCAATTCAGCCCTGATCTTGGCGAAATTGCCGCTGTCGAATTGATCGATGCGCTGGATCTTGAAACCGGCGCGGTCAAACATATCATAGATCAACAGCGGATCGTAGGTGTTTTTCACGTCTGTTTACCGTTCACGCTTCCAGCGCCACGTCCAGGAACATCATCACGGCGAAACCGACCATCGCCCCCAGGGTGGCCACATCTGAATTTTCCTGCCGCTGAGCTTCGGGGATGACTTCCTCCACCACCACGTAGATCATGGCGCCGGCGGCAAAGGACAGGGCATAAGGCAGTAAGGTGCGCATTTTCATTACTGCGGCCGCGCCGATGACTGCGGCTATCGGCTCGACCACGGCAGAAAGCTGACCATAGAAAAAGCTGCGACTGGCCGAAAGGCCTTCGCGGCGCAGTGGAATGGATACGGCCATGCCTTCGGGGAAATTCTGCAGGCCGATGCCCAGAGCCAGGGCCACGGCCCCGGCTAATGTGGCCGACGGCAGGTTGGCGGCCACGGCACCGAAGGCCACGCCCACAGCCAGTCCTTCGGGAATGTTGTGCAAGGTGATGGCCATGACCAGCAGAATGGTTTTTTGCCAGTGGGTCTTAATGCCTTCGGCCTGGTCCAGGCGCATGCCGCTGTGTAAATGGGGGAGGAGTTTATCCATCAGCCATAAAAAAGCGCCACCCATGAGAAAACCGCTGACCGCCGGCAGCCATTTGGGCAGCGGGCCGCCGATGGACATGTCAATGGCCGGGGCCAGCAGTGACCAGAAGGAAGCGGCGATCATCACGCCGGCGGCAAAGCCCAGCATGCCGTTGAGCAGGTGGCGGTTGAATTCTTTTTTTAAAAAAACGGTTATGGCACCCAGGGCGGTCAACCCCCAGGTGAACAGTGCGGCCAACAACGCCTGCAAAACTGGATTCAATCCGCTGAATGTCTCGCTTATCAATTTTTTCTCCTGCGCCCTAAACGTAATTCTACAAATAATCAAAAATAAATTCAAGGTTTGTTTTATTTGCCAGGGCAGCCAAACGTTCCACCGGCCTGAATGGACAACGTCATCAAGGGCGTATGGTTTTATGCCCCGATGAATTTTTATTTTTTATCTCTGAACCAGCCACGAATGAATTGAATTTTATTTACCTTTGGTATACACTCCCATACAATCATAGATAAAATAGGAGGCACTGAAATGCCAGACAAAGGTACGAGCAAAAAACTAACCCGGGTGGAAGGCGGAGAAACTCCATCGGCGCCCAAGGCGAACGGGGCCAAAGCATTTGTCGCCAGCGACGAGAGCAAGGGCAAGGCCAGAAGCAGGCGCATATTCGCGATCATTTCCTGGATCGTGGCCATCGGTTTTGAAATTGGAGCGATTTTATTCCTTAAAAAAACACCGATCAATACGACTTGGCTCATTATCCTGATCGTGGCGGACCTGATCTTTGCCGTCATTGGCAACCTGCTTTGGAAAAAGGCGAACCGTTTCGATCCCGCCTCGGAAAAAGACAAGTTCAAGTTTTTTGTCCAGAACCAGCTGGGCGCGATCATCGCCGTGATCGCATTCCTGCCCCTGGTCATCCTGATCTTCACCAACAAGGATTTGAAGGGCAAGCAGAAAGGCCTGGTCGGCGCCGTCGCCGTCATCGCCCTGTTGATCGCGGGCTTTACCGGCATCGATTTCAACCCGCCCTCCCAGGAACAATACGCGGCACAGACGGCGCAGGTCGAGCAACTGACCGGCCAGAACCACGTTTTCTGGACGAAGTCGGGAACGAAGTATCACCTGTTCTCGGATTGCCAGCACATCAATACAAAAAGGACGAACGAGATCTTCGAAGGGGCCGTCGCCAAAGCCCGGGAATTGAAGAACATAACCGAGCTCTGCAAAACCTGCGAGGATCGCTGGATTAAAGAAAAAACCCTGCCTGCCGAAACCACGCCTGAAGTCGAGGAAGAAAAGACGGAATAACCTTATCCATTCGTGATTTGCTTTACTTCGGCGGCTGTGAGCACGGAATAGCCGGTGAGGATGCCATGGCCAAAATGAAACGTAGCGGCCGCTTTTTTGTCTATATTCTCCGCTGCCGGGATGGGACCTTCTACACCGGCTATACGCCCGACCTGGACCGCCGCCTGGAGCTGCACAACGCCGGCCAGGGAGCCAAGTACACCCGCAGCCGGCGGCCGGTCGAACTGCTTTGGTACAAGGAATACCGATATTTCAAACGCGCTTTCCTGGCCGAGTTGAAGATCAAGAAATTAAAACGCAATCAAAAAGAGCGCTTAATCGGTTCGAAACCAGAATTCCATATCCTCCCTTAGTTGCTATCACCAAGATTTCAATCAATTCGGGCTTAGCGATCCCCCCTGCCCCCCCTTACTAAGGGGGGTGGCGAAGCAGCACAAACTATCCGCCGACCCTGGTAGTCACACTATGGTTTCAGCAAGTTCTGGCAGCCACGGAAACCATCTAGTGTGACTATACCAACACTAAATGTTTTTGGCGACTTATCTAAATGGCCAAAAATATAGTGTGAGTACCGCTGAAAACATCGAGTGATAGTATACTTTCACTAGATGATTTCAACCAGTCTTTAATTTTTTGAAATCATAGTGAACGTATGTCCCTTTAGGGGCCGGAGGGATCAAATCCCGATGAGATTATTTTGCAAATAATTTTTGTAAGTTTGATTGAATTAGTTATTTTAGATTCTTTTTTTCCAGGTCGAGAAGGAAGCGCTTGCGCCACAAACCGCCGCCGTAGCCGGTCAATTGGCCATTTTCGCCGATCACGCGGTGGCAGGGGATAACGATGGCGATGCGGTTGTCGCCGTTGGCCCGCCCCACTGCGCGCATTGCTTTGGGCTGCCCGATCATGAGCGCCTGCTGCCTGTAGGAGCGGGTCTGGCCGTAGGGGATTGTCTGCAGGGCCTGCCATACCCTTGTCTGAAATGCGGTGCCGGCAAAAACCAGCGCTACCTTGAATTCACGCAAGCGGCCCTGGAAATACAAATCGAGTTCACGGCGCAGTTTGTCGATATGCCCGCTTGACCCGGGCAGCAAGCGGGCGTGAAGCTGTTTTTCCAAGCGGGCGAACTGCGTTTCCAGCATGCGCCGCTCTGTGAATTCCAGCAGGCAGATGCCCTGGCTGGTGGCGCCGGCGATCATAGGGCCCAGCGGTGTGACCAGCCGAGACAGGATGATGACCGGAACTCCGGAGCTTAATGCGGGAGAGCGTCCCATTTTTTTCTTGAAAGCGCCCGTGAAGCCGCTGAGTGATTCGTAGCCGCTGGCAAAAGCCGTATCGATCACTTTTTCACCAGTCTGAAGCAGGCCCAGGGCCAGGCCGATGCGCAGTGAACGAAGGTAGCCTTGGAAAGTCAGTCCATGATATTTTTTAAACCAGCGCCGGACCTGGCTGGGCTGCAGGCCATAGCGCTGCAAATCAGAATCCTTGAGCCGCTTTTGCGGGTCGGCGCTGATGTCAGCGAGCAAGCGCTGGATTGCCGGCGGAGTCCGGTCTTTGGCTTCCATGGGCCGGCAGCGTTTGCAGGGCCGGTAGCCTGCCAGCAGCGCGTCCTTGGCAGAGGCGAAATAATCGACGTTTTCTTTTTTGGGTTTCCGGGCCGGACAGCCCGGGCGGCAGAAGATCCCGGTGCTGCGGACGCCCACGAAAAACAAGCCCTCGAACGAACCGTCGCGACTGACCAGAGCATGATACATGGTTTTCTCATCGGGCAGGGTCGGCATGATTCCTCCTTTTCCAGCTGCAGGTATACCCGGTTATGGTTCTGTTGGCAACCGTGATTTTGACAGTAATTTTTTGAGGTGCCAGTGCCCGATCCCTCCGTCAGCCCGAATTGGAGCCGGGGCTGCTTTTGGTTAACAGGCGGCGTATGAGCGTTGCTATCAGCACCAGGCTGCCGATCAGCGCGATTTCAAGGAGCGCCGCTTTCAGGTTATGGCTGTTGAACAGGCTGGAAAAAAAATCGCTGGAACGGGATGAGCGGGTGATATTACTGAAGATCGGCCGGGCGGCAATATAATAGCTTTTGGAAAACGGCCAGAACAGGGGCAGGCCGTATGGGGCGGAGAAATCCCGGGTAAAAAAATCCAGCAACAAATGTGAACAATACACAATAAAAGCCAGGGCGAAAAGTCTCCATGGCTGCTGTTTTTTCCTGAAAAAAATCCAGATCACGACGGAGACGGCCAGGGCGGCACCCAGGCTGTGAAATATGCCGTGATGGTAGCGATTGGGGAAACCGGTCAAGAGGCCGGGTAAAAAATCAGCATCGGGCAAATTAGACAAAAAAACAAGGGAAAGGGCATCCAACCATTTATTTTTGAAGAACAAACCGGGACGGGCCTGGAAAAAAGCGATCCCGGCCAGTCCATGTCCGATCGGCAAAGGCATTTTAACGGGGCAGGGCGTTGGGGAGATTTTCCAGGCGGTCGGTTTCCTGCTGCCAACGCAAATCGTTCCAGGAAAACAAAGGCCGCAGCCGGGGCAGCAGCTCCATGATGCGCCGACGGTTTTCACCCAGGCTGGTGCGCCTGAACAGCAGATCGTCAAGATGCAATACCGCTTCGTCTTCAATCAGGATCTTGAGAGAAGCGATGGTTTCGTTGTCGGCCGCAGTTGGGAGCCATTCATAATCAAAAAGCCAGCGGCCCGAATTGACCTCGGCCGGCGGAGCTTGCGGTTTTTTAGCTGGCAAGCCGGGAAAAATCCGGCGCAGGGTTTTTTCAGCCACCCGTCGCGAAGTGGTATATTTGACCCCGGAAACACTGAACAATCCCTGCGCACCACCAAGATCACGGTGGCGGATGATCACTTCGTGCCGGGCCAGTGTCCCGGCTTTCGTCGCCGGCAGGATGCCGGCGTAAATATGCTCGATGTCATTTTCATTCAAGGCGAGGTCCGGAACCATTTGGTTCATGTCGAAAATAAATTCGGCAATCTGCTTTGCTTCCGGCCGGGGGTGATCGGGTTGGCCCGTTACCAGGATTTCGGCGGTACCGGCCAGCAAACGGTTTTTCCAGTTGTGAATGAAATACGTATGCTCCGGACGGTCCCGTGGAGTCAGGGCCAGGGCATATTCGCTCATGGCCTTTCTCTTAAAAAGGATGTTGAAGAGCAGCAGGCTCTTGGGGAAAAGCCGGGGGTAATCCCGGTCAAAATTTTGGGCCACCTGCCGGCTCCAGGGGCCGGCGGCGTTGATGACCACGGGGGCGCGAAACTCGATATGCTGCCCCGACTGGTTGTCCCTGGCCCGTATGCCGCGCACCTGATTCTGATGCAGCAGCAAACTTTCAGCCTGAACATAATTGAGGGCAACGGTACCCAAAGAGCAAGCCCAGCGGAGGCTTTCCATGAGTAAACGCTGGTGCTCGGGCGCGAAGCCGTCATACCACATGGCACTGGCCTGCAGGCCTTTGCGGTCGACTTGCGGGAAGGCCTTGATGGTGAAGGCCGATGAAACCAACCGTCCCTGCGGCAGGCATTTAGGGCTGCTGACGCCGCGATTGCGAGTCATGGCCAGGACATCGTTAAGCAGCAGGGCCGGAGCCATGATGAAGGGGCGTTTGAGTCCCCTGCCGTAGAGGGGCATCAGGCAAGGCAGTACCTGCACCAGGGCCGGGAAATTGGCCAGGAACCAGCGCCTTTCATGCACCGATTCAAAAAACCGCGGCAAGTCCAGAGACTGCAGGTAACGCAGGCCGCCGTGGATGGTGCGCAAGTGGTTCAGGCTGGTCGCTGCACCGAAATCCTCTTTTTCCAGCAGCAAGGCTCTTTTCTGGCGCTGCCCGGCTTCCAGGGCCAGCATAACGCCGTAAATGCCGCCGCCGATAATAATCAGATCGTATTTTTCGGCAGCGGCCGCAGCGATGTTGCGCTGAATTCCACTCATCGGTTCGATCCTTTCCTTCTGCTGCGGGATTTCAGCGTTTGTCCCAAAGCTGTTTTGCCGGTGTGGATACCTGGTTCTGGCCCGAAAATACTTCTGAAAAATCACTGGTTCGGCCGCCGCGGTCAACCGTCTGCAGGCGAAAATACAGCGTGGGCAGGAACGGAAACAGGTTGAAAGTAAAATAATTATTGGTTGTGGTTAAACGGTGCATGAGCGGCGGGGGAGCGAAGTCGAACTCAATGGCAAAATGACTGAAATCCGATTCGTAGTTGGCATCCCATTGCACGTTCTTTTTTAATGTATCCTGGGGATTGATTACGTGTATTCCGGAAGGCGGCAGCGGCGGGAATGCCGTTAATACATCGGCAAAAAGTCCGGCGATGATGTGATGGCCCTCCTCATTGGGGTGGTTGCCGCTGCTGACAGGGAGGATGATGTCTTCCAGTAGCGTTTTCCAGCCATCTGGGGGATTGGTGCTCAGGAAAGCTTTCAGGGGGTCGATGCTGGCAACGTTTTTTTCTTCGGCCAGAGCCAGGATGCCCGTACTCAGATCGTACAGGTTATTCCAGTAATATTCGTACGCGGAAAAGCTACTCTGTGATGGAGTCGGGGTGGAAACAATTACCCGCATGCCGTCGGCCTCGGCGATGTCAATGATATAGTTCAGGTTTTCCAGCGAGCTGTCAACGGAATTACTGATATCGATGATATCGTTGAATCCCAGCATCAGGAGGAAATAGAGGCCTTTGTAAATGTTCAAGTTCTGGGATATGCGCTTGACTCCGTCCAAGGTCGTGTTGCCGGGCACACCCAGGTTGATCGAGTCTGAAGAACCGTAATAGTTGGCATTGTCGGGGTCGGCCAGAATGGTCTTCATCTGGGTCAGGTAGCAAAATTCCAGATGTTGTTCGCCTTCGAACTTGCCCCAGGTGATGCTGTCACCGAAACCGATATAGGTGTTGTAATAGGTGGGGGTCAGATCGGCAGTGGTTTTCTGATTTGTGATCGAAAACTGTTTTTTTTCAACGAGAGAAATTTTCAGTAGTGACGGATCGAAACGATAGCGGTATTGCGCCCACAGGGAACTGGTTTCAATCTCCAGCTGGCCGTCTATTTCCAGGAGGGTAAAGCCCTTTTCCGAGAAGGACGTATCGGTCAGTTGGGTCAGTAGGTCTTTTTCCAGGTCATAATAGAATATATCGTCATTTTTGAAGCGGTTGCCAAGGAATACCAGTCCCTGCAAATCCCTGTCTATTTCATAGATTTCCGGCAAACCGATATATGAGAAATCGGTCAGGGCCAGCACTCGGCTGCGGTTGCGCTGCAAGTCGAAAAAGGCCAGGCGGATGGTTGAATTGCTGTAATTAATCCAAAAAGTATAGATATTGTCACGACCGGTTTTGTTTCCCAGAAAAATATTTTCGCCTTCCATGTCGGCGCTCAGGTTGATGTTCAACTGCCCGTGCAGAACGATATCCGCATGGGGAGGTGCAAAACTGGCGACCAGTGAGTATGGCTGGCCCTGGAATTCAAATTTTTCCAGTAAGGCTGTTTTTTTGTTCAGCGACAGTCCATGGACGGCCGCGGCAAAAAAAACTAGAAAGAGCAACGTATTTTTAATGTTGATTTTCATGATAATCATTTTATTTGAATTCCCCTCCCTTGTCAATCGCAGGCACGGCCTCAGTGAAAATGTACGATAAACGGATTACTTGTTTTTCAGCGACAATTCCAATAAAATAAAAAAAACATGAAAATACATTCCGATGGCATTTACTCGACTGCCTGCCCACGGAATTGTTACAGCACGTGCAGTTTGCAAATTCATTTGGAAAACGGCCGCATCCGCCGCATCGAGCCCCACCCAGACAATTTAGCCACCGGTCGTGGGGTCTGTTTAAAGGGACTCAGCTATATCGAAAGGGTCTATTCACCTGAACGCATTTTGCAGCCCCTGAAACGTCGTGCCGGTACCCATGATTTTATGCCCATTTCCTGGCCTGAAGCCCTGGACACTATCGCGGCTGAACTTGTCCGAATTCGGGACGTTTGGGGCGCACAGAGTTTATTATATTATACCGGCAGCGGCACCAAGGGCTTGCTCAATAGCGTGGGTATGGAATTTTGGCGCCTCTACGGCGGCTGCACGACCACGTATGGAGATTTATGCTGGCCAGCCGGACTCGAGGCTACACGCTTGACCTTGGGAGACAATAAACACAATGCTCCCTGGGACCTGGAGAATGCCCAACTGATCATCCTCTGGGGAAAAAATGCCGCCGAGACCAATGTGCAGCAAATGTTGCATATAGACCATGCCCGGGAAAAAGGTGCCATGTTGATTGTCATTGACCCGCGCCGGACCGATTCGGCCGAAAGAGCCGACCTGCTTGTACAGCCTCGCCCCGGCAGCGACGGTGCCCTGGCTCTGGGTATCGCACGGGTACTGATTAACAAAGGCTGGATCGACAACAACTTCATTTCACGCCATGTCTATGGTTTCAAGGAATTCAGTGAACACGTGCAGGCATATACTCCGGAAAAAACGGCTCGGATCTCTGATGTGCCGGCCGCCATCGTCGAACGGCTCGCCGCAGCCATTCACGAACATCCGCCGCTGAGCATCTGCGCCGGTTTCGGCATGCAGCGCTACACCAACAGCGGTCAGGCTTTCCGGGCTATCATCGCGCTGCTGGCCATTACGGGACAGATCGCTAAACCGGGAGCAGGCTGGATCTACGCCAACTTGCAGAGTCATATTTTCTCCACGGTTCGCGATCCGCTCGATTCCTTTCCGCCGCAAGTTCCCGATGGCGTGGTTCGGGTCGGGATCTCCACGGCTCTCCTTGGCCCGCGCATGCTCGAGTTAAACGATCCGCCCCTGAAAATGGCCTGGGTGGAACGTGGCAATCCGATCAGTCAAAATCCTGGCACAGGCAAGGTTCTTGAAGCTTTTCGCAGCCTGGATTTTCGGGTCGTCATTGAGCAATTCCTCACCGATACGGCCCGGGAGGCCGACATTATTTTGCCGGCAAAATCTTTTTTTGAACAATCCGATATCATCGGCGCCTATTGGCATCCTTACATACAATTGAAACAAAAGATTATTGAGCCGCCCGGCCAGGTCAAACCGGAAAGTGAAGTCTACTGGCTGCTGGCCAAGCGTTTGGGTTTGTCTGTCCAACAGTTGTCCGGAAAAATTCCCGGTCCCGATGATTCCGCCGTCGAGGCTTTTCTGGAAAGCAAGCTGGCTCCTTTTCCGGAATTGACCCTGGAGCGGCTGCAGCGCGGTCCGGTCCTGGCGCCGGGAGTTGAAGAAGTGGCCTTCGCCGATTTTTGTTTCCCCACACCCTCGGGAAAGATCGAGCTTTATTCGGCCGAGGCACGTGATCGTTGGCGATTGGACCCCCTTCCCGCTTTTACTGAAGCGGAAGAATCCCTGGCCGGCCCATCAGCGGCAGCCCAACGTTATTTTTTGAACCTGCTCACTCCAAACACGAAGAATCACATTCACTCCCAATTTAATAATCTGCCGTCGATCCGCCAATTCAGTCCCAAACCTGTTTTGACGATCGGTACCGCAGACGCTGCCAGCCGTGGTATTGCCAATGGAGACCCGGTACGCCTTTTCAATGACCGCGGCGAGCTTTTTTTGGAGGCGCGCATTGATTTCGGGTTGAAAAAAGGCTGTGTCTGCCTAGCCAACGGCTGGTGGATCAGTCAGGGGGGTGGCGTCAATTTTCTCTCAATGGCCCGGGAAACCGATATGGGCTATGGTGCCGCTTTCCATGACAACCTGGTTGAAGTGGAAAAGGTGAAATCATGAAACGGTCTTTCCGTTTCGATCTCAACCGCTGCTGCGGTTGTCATGCCTGCATTCTGGCGTGTGCCAACGAGAACCAGACTTCGCTAAGCCAAAATTGGCGTCAGCTGGTGACTTTAAACGAATTTCGTCATCCCGGCCTGCCGTTGTTGCATCTCTCTCTGGCCTGTAATCATTGCAGTGAACCCGCCTGTTTGATCAATTGCCCGGCCAACGCCTATCGAAAGGATCCGGCTAGCGGAGCCGTTATTATTGATCAGGATCGCTGTCTGGGCTGTTCCTATTGTACCTGGGCTTGTCCGTTCGATGCGCCCAAATACAATCGTACCAAAGGGGTAATCGAAAAGTGCGATTTTTGTCTTGAACGACTGCGGAAAGGGAACGAACCGGCCTGCGTGACCTGTTGTCCGACCGGGGCCTTGCAGCTTGTCGAGCGCCGGACGGAAGATGACGCCCAACCGCGCATCTCCGGGTTCAGCCGCACCAAGCTTAAACCGGCCATCGAGTTCGTTCCTCTACGCGAAAACAGTTCCTTTCCCGAAGTCACGGCCCCGCAAGATCCAGAAGCTATCAGCAAGGCCTTAAGTAGCATGATCGTGCCGCCGCCGCACAAGATTTCACTGCATTCCGAATGGGCTTTGTTGATTTTTACTACTCTGGTCACGATTTTAGTATCCGTTTTTACTGTCGGTATCTGGCGCTCCTGGCAACTCAATCCGCTTATTTTTCTTGCTGCCGGAACCGGGGCCATGATTTTTTCTTCAATTCACTTGGGCCGGAAAGAACGTGCCTGGAGGGCAATATGCAATTGGCGCACGTCCTGGCTCAGTCTGGAAATTCTGTTTTTTTTCCTGTTTATGGGATCTTCCGGACTTTTTCTTTTATTTTTGCCAAATCTCCCGTTTTTAGGCTGGATTGGGACCGTTGTGGGTTTCTGCACCCTTTTTGCCATCGACCGTATTTACCAGGTGGCCACGAAAGTCGGACCGGGAAATTTTCACAGCGGCCAAACCATGTTCAATGGACTCTATCTGACCGGTATTCTGGCCGCTGCACCGCTGCTTTATATTCCGGCCGGATTGTTAAAACTTGGGCTGTACTCATATAGAAAAATTCTGGCTTATCGTAAAAACCTGGGCACCCGTCCCCGGTTCAGCCTGTTGCGTATTACAGCCGGATTCATTATGCCGGTATTATTAATTACCGTTTTAAAAGAAAAAATATTTCTACCACCGCTTATCGCCGCCATTGCCGTTGTCAGTGGCGACCTGATCGACCGTGGCGAATTCTACCAGGATTTAGAGGCCATGACTCCACACCAACAAATGCTGAACGATTTTTTGAAACGTTTGCAATCTATGGAAAAAGAGGTTTAATATGCGTACTGCATCGAAATCAGTGCTTGTTCACCAGCTTGTTTTTTTCGGCTCTGTCTGGGGAATTAGTGAAGCCACCTTTGGACACGTACTCCATCTCCTGCCCCTGCCTGGGGTTGCCGGTGATTTGATGTTTGTCGTTGCCTGCCTCTGTATGTCCGCCGTCTGGAAACGAAGCGGTCGCATCTGGGCCATGCCCGCAGTCGCGATGATTGCCATGCTGATCAAATCGGTCGATTTTCTATTGCCCGGGACGCCCCCGGCCATGGTCATCAATCCGATCACGGCACTCCTGGCCGAAACCCTGGTGTTTTTCGCAGGCTGCCGCTTGCTAGAAATCTATTCCAAGCCGATGACCATCACTGCCGCCCTGGCTATCAGTTTGACCTGGCGCTGTGGCTATTTTTTGATCGCTTCTTTGGGTTCCGCTTTCCTGGCCCTTCCCAATCTCATGGTGCAAAGTCCGGATTTTCATTTTTCATTTATTCTGTTTCACGGTTTGGTTGGAGCTGTTATGCTGAGGCTTGCATGGCGCATGAACGCCAAAATATTTTTCCGGCTGGAAGTATTACGTTTGCGTACCTTGCCCATTTCTGCGCTGCTGCTTTTCTTTCTGGCCCTGGCTGCTGAAATCATTTTTTAATAACTTCTCGTTATGGTTTATTTGATCATCGGCCAGCGTGATGCCGGGAAAACAAAAAAGATCATCAATCTGCATAGCCAACTCGGTGGCGATGGCATTTGTATGCCCAAAGTATTTTCAGATTCCGGCAAATTTCTCGGTTACGATATCAGGCGTTTAAGCAACGGCGAGACGCTGCCATTTGTTCGTTGCCGCCATTGCCTGCCACCCGCCTGGCAACAAAGTGATCAATGGGGCGACTTCAGTTTTTCAGCCGCGGGCATGGATTTTGCCGGAGTTGCGGTCAATGACTTGCTGCACAAAGATATCAAGCCGTTGTTTATCGACGAAATCGGCCCATTGGAATTAAAAGGCCGGGGTTTCAATCAGCTTTTACTGAGATTGCTGGCAGGGCGGAGCGATCTATACTTAACGGTGCGTATCAAGCTGGAAGCGTCGTTGATCCGAACGTATGCCCTGCCGGCACATTCGATCATGACTTGTGATTAAAGCGAACCGTTGCCAATAAAGAAAATATTTTTTATAATCTGGGCATGAGTAAAAAAAAGTTGCCGGTCAACAATCATTTATTAGCCAGTTATCAGGACTCCGGATTCTTCCTTAAAAACCGCACCGCCACCAAACGCATCTTTGCCGAGGAAAAGAAGCACCGGCGTTGTCCTGATGAGTATATCTATTCAAGGTACCGCAATCCGACTGTGGCCGCGGTCGAAGGACGGCTCATGGAAATCGAAGGAGCCGCTTGGGCATTGCTGGCCCAATCGGGTATGGCGGCGATCGACATGGCCCTCTCAATTTTTCAAAGAGGTCCGGCCACCCGTCCCTGGCTCTTTTTTAGTGAAATTTATGGAGGTACGAATTCGTTCATTGACTTGATTTTACGCGAGCGGCGTGGCATTAACGTCGAACGTTTTCAGGCAATAAACGGTGCTTATGATCTCGACCTTTTGCAAATAACCCTGGATAAACTGAAACCTGAGCTGCTATTTTTTGAAGCCGTCTCCAATCCCATGCTGATTGTCAGTGATGCCCTGCCGATCATTGCCATGGCAAAAAAACGCGGCATCATCGTCATTGTCGATAACACTTTTGCCACACCGATGCTGTGGCGGCCTTTGGCGGACGGCGCGGACATAGTCATTCATAGTGCGACCAAATATCTGGCCGGCCATGGTAATCTGACGGCCGGTGTTGTTGCCGGTAAGCGTCCCGATTTTGCCCGGGCAGCGGTTGAATATCGTAAATGGGTCGGCCATATGCTTGGTCCCGACGATGCGCTGCGCCTGGACGGATTTCTCAAGACGTTCGCGATCCGTTTTGAAAAGCAATGTGCCAATGCGTTGAAACTGGCGAATTTCCTCAATAATCATGAAAAAATCGCGTCTGTCCTTTATCCGGGCTTGACGGGACATGCTACTCATCGCCAGGCAAAAAAACTGTTCAAGAACAGGGGCTACGGTGCTGTGATTACTTTTGATATTGGCGGGGCTGATGACAAAAAAAAACAGAAAAACTGTGATATTTTCATTAAACAATTGCAGAATAAAATTCCCCTGGTTCCGACCCTTGGCGATGTCGATTCCATCCTGATCCCGGTTGAGGCGATCTGGGGTGACAGATATCCAAGCCCCGGCATGATCCGTCTCTCGGTTGGAATTGAATCCTACGAAAAATTACAAACGACCATTAATGAGGCTTTGGCGGCATTTTAAGGGAACAAAATTTACTAAAATCTTAATATTGGATTCAACAAAAAACTCAATCGATCTTGAGCTTGCGGTAGTGGATGCGGCTGGGGCGATCGGCCTGGTGGCCCAGGCGGCGGTGGCGGTCGGCTTCGTAGTCCGAGTAATTCCCTTCAAACCAATACACCTGGCTGTCGCCTTCAAAGGCCAGGATATGGGTGGCGATGCGGTCCAAAAACCAGCGGTCGTGCGAAATGACGACGGCGCAGCCGGCGAAATCATCGAGGGCGTCTTCCAGGGCGCGCAGGGTGTTGACGTCCAGGTCGTTGGTCGGTTCGTCGAGCAGCAGCACATTGGCCTCGCTTTTGACGATGCGGGCCAGGTGCAGCCGGTTGCGCTCGCCGCCCGACAGCACGCCCACTTTCTTCTGCTGGTCGCCGCCGCTGAAGTTGAACCAGGAGGCATAGGCGCGGGCGTTGATCAGCTTGCCGCCCAGCATGAAGGTCTCCTGGCTGTCGCCGATCGCCTCCCACACCGCTTTGGCCTGATCCAGGGTGTCGCGTTCCTGGTCGACGTAAGCCAGTTTGGCGGTCTCACCGATGCGCAATTGGCCGCTGTCCGGGTTTTCCTTGCCGGTCAGCAGCCGGAACAGGGTGGTTTTGCCGGCGCCGTTGGGACCGATAATACCCACGATGCCCGCCCGTGGCAGGCTGAATGACAGGTTCTCGAAGAGCAGCTTGTCGCCGTAGGATTTGCTGATGGCGTCGGCCTCGATCACCAGTTCACCCAGTCGCGGACCGGAAGGGATATATATCCGGGCTTCCTCGATACGCACGGTTTTATCGGCCGCGAGCAGTTTTTCGTAGGAACTGAGTCGCGCCTTGCCCTTGGCCTGGCGGGCCCGGGGCGACATGCGCACCCATTCCAACTCACGCTCAAGTTGGTGCTTCTGGCGCTCCGACGCCTTGGTTTCGTTGGCCAGCCGTTGCTGTTTCTGCTCTAACCAGGAAGAATAATTTCCCTTCCAGGGAATGCCTTCGCCGCGATCCAATTCCAATATCCACTGGGCTGCATTGTCCAGGAAGTAGCGGTCGTGGGTGACGGCAATGATCGTCCCGGCATATTGCTGCAAATGGTGTTCCAGCCATTGCACCGATTCGGCGTCCAGGTGATTGGTGGGTTCGTCGAGCAGGAGTATGTCGGGCTCCTGCAGCAGCAGCCGGCACAGGGCCACGCGCCTTTTTTCGCCGCCGGAGAGGGTGCTCACCGCCGTATCGGATGGTGGACAGCGCAATGCTTCCATGGCCGTTTCCAGGCGGTTGTCCAAGTTCCAGGCGTCCATGGTCTCAAGTTTTTCCTGGACCGCGGCCTGCCTGGCGATCAGTTTTTCCATGTCCTCCGGGCCCAATTGGGGATCGGCAAAGCTTTCGTTGATGCGATCGAACTCGGCCATCATGTCCAGGACGGGCTGCACCGATTCGGAAATGACCTGTTTGACCGTTTTCTCCGGGTCGAGTTGCGGTTCCTGTTCGAGAAATCCCAGCGAATAATCACGGGCTGGAATCACCTCGCCCTGGAAATCCATGTCGACCCCGGCGATGATCTTCAACAGACTGCTTTTACCGGAACCGTTCAGACCGATGACGCCGATCTTGGCGCCGTAGTAAAATGACAGGGAAATGTCCTTGAGCACCTGGCGGTGCGGCGGATGGGTACGGCTGACATTGGCCATGGAAAAAATGATCTGCTTACTGTCGACTTGGGCCATTTTATTCTCCTCCCGGTTGCCCGGTTCTCTGTTAGCGACTCAGGGTTTTTCTGGGTGCGTGGCGCGGCCGTCCCTTGTGGTTGCCGCGGTTCGGCGCGCCGTGCGGCTGTCCGGAACGGCGGGAGCGGTTTTCGGGGCCGCGCGGCCTGGCGGCCGCTTTAAAGATCATGCCGCGGCTTTTATCGCGCATAAAAAGGTTTTCTTCGGCGAAAATGGCGGGGATTTTCATGTTGATCAGTTTCTCGATTGCCTCGAGGTTGCAGACATATTTTTCGCAGGCCAGTGAAACGGCCTTGCCGTTCTTGCCGGCGCGGGCGGTGCGGCCGATGCGGTGCACGTAGTTTTCACTGTCGGCCGGCAGGTCGAAATTGACCACCATGTCCAGGTCGTCGATGTGCAGTCCGCGGGCGGCCACGTCGGTGGCCACCAGGAAAAAAACCCGGCCGGATTTGAAATCGTTGATGATGCGCAGCCTTCGGCTCTGGGGCAGGTCGCCGGTCAGGAATTCGCAGCGGTAGCCGTTGAGCACCAGTTTGCGGCATAACCGTTCGGCGTCGCATTTCATGTTGGTGAAGAACAGCACGCTTTTGGGGTTGTCGCGCTTGAGTATGCCCAGCAGCAGACTGACTTTTTCGCGGCTGCCCACGTGGTACAATTCCTGGGTTATGGTGTCCACGGTGATCTGCTCAGGAGTGATCTCGATCCTTTCGGGACGGTTCATGTATTCACGGGCGATGCGGATGGCGGGATCGGAGAGGGTGGCGCTGAATAGCATGGTCTGGCGAAACTTCAGCGCCGGGACCCGGCGCAGGATCTTACGGATGTCGGGTAGGAAACCCATATCGAAAAGGCGGTCAGCCTCGTCGATGACCAGGAAGCCGATATCGCCCATGCTCAGGGTGCCTTTCTGCTCCAGATCGAGCAGGCGGCCCGGTGTGCCGACTATGATATCTACGCCGCGCTTGAGCATGGATTCTTGGTGGTTGTAGCCCACACCGCCGTAAAAACTGCCCACGCTGGCGCGCAGGTAGCGGCCGATCAGCTTGGCTTCGGCCTCGATCTGCACCGCCAGTTCGCGGGTTGGGGCGATGATCAGCGCTTTGCGGCGGCTGGCCTCGGCGACCAGCTGCCCCTGGAAGATAGTGATCAAAAAGGCGGCGGTCTTGCCGGTGCCGGTCTGCGACTGAACGGCCGCGTCGAGGCCGGTCAGGGTAACGGCCAGGGTCTTTTCCTGGACCGGTGTCAACTCGGTGAAGCCCATCTCTTTGATCCCCCGCAACAGCCGGGGATCGAGTGGTAATTGTTCAAAGGTCATTGGTTTTTAAATCCTTTTTCATTAAATTGATTAAGTGGTTGGGAATCATACTGGGAGACTGAAGATAATTTCTATTCGGTCTGTTTGTTGCAAAACCCGATCTCTTAATAAAAAATGATAACGCAAAAAAAATATTTTGTCAAATTCGCCTTCTCCTTTGGTCAACCTCAAATCAGCCCTGCCAGGAAGCGCCCGGCGGAAATGATGCGCACTCCATCTTTGAGTCGGTCCACGTTCGGCCGGCGCAGTACCTGGTAAGCGAAAGGAATATTGAGGCGGTCCCGGAAATAGCGCAAGGGCGGCCAAGGCGACTCGTCATTCAGTTTGCACTCCACCGCGAACCATGGTGCTCCGTCATTGGTGACCAGAAAATCGACCTCCTTCTTTTCCTGGTTTCTCAGAAAATGGAGTTCAAGCTTGTGACCATCACGATCATGCAGGAAATGGACCAGTTTCAACAGGTGAGATGCCACAAGATTCTCAAAGCGCTTCCCTTCGTCAGTCAACTCCGACCAATCCCACAGATAGAGCTTGGCTTCCTTGCGCAGGGAACGAAGCACACGCTGGTGATAGGGGCGGATGCGGTACAGGTAATAAAATGATTCCAGCACGTCCAGCCAATGGCTGACCGCGCGGTGACTGGCTTCAACGTCCTGGCAGAGCGATTGGACCGATAACAGGCCGCTGGAACGATCCGGCAACAAATCGCCCAACAGTTTCATGGCACCCAGGTCGTGGATGCGTTCGCTGTCGCGAATGTCTTCCCGAAACAAGCGTTCGATTTTCTCGTTCTGCCAGCGTCGTAGTGTTCGTATATTCGCTTTGAACAGCACCTCTGGAAAACCGCCAAAGCGGAGAAGGTCAGCCAGCTCCGCTTCCCGCTCCTTGCTAACCACCGGAATTTCCTTGCCTATTTCAATTCTCTGGCGCGTTCCGAACATTTCCGCCAAAGAAAAAGGGTGCATACGGTAGTAATGGTAGCGTCCCTGCAGGGAATCGCCGCCGCGCCGGTAAACGTCCAACCGGGCGCTCCCGGTGACCAGGAAACGGTAACGCTCCTTAAGTTTGTCGTATTCGCCTTTCAGAAGTGTTTTCCACTTTCGATACTTGTGGATTTCATCAAACACCAGCAATTCGACGTCTCCTGGCCAATCGGAAGCGGCGATGCGGCGCCTGTCCGTCCGGTTGTCCCAATTGAAGCAGGCGCTGCCCTTGAATCGGGGCGCCACCAGCTCGGTGGCAAAAGTGGTTTTTCCAACCTGGCGTGCGCCGCCGACAAAGATCATTTTTTCACGCAGATCTGCGCTCACGGCGGCCGTCAGGTATCTTTCCTTCACCATGATCGAAGTATAAACCCGGATAAATTGAAAGTCAATAAAATTAGCCTATAAGCAAATATTATCTAGAGATTATTTGCTTTAAGGCAAATAAAATCAGTATTAACGTCCTCGCCGCACCAAGCAGAAACCAATCCAGAACTCACCAAGAAAAGAACCATCACCACGCCAACAACAAACAAAGGACTTATCATTATCCATACAGACCACCCTCACTCTCTCTTTTTAACAATGCAACTAATACTGTGCTTATGCACTGTTTTTAGAGCCTTATAGCAAATTCTAAAATTTGTTAGCTTTTTAGAACAAATTTTGAATTTGCTATCTAAGGCTCTTATCCAGCTTTGCTGGGTTATGATAACAGATATATAAATCTTTGGGAAAAAAGCTTAAGAAAAAGAAAAAACAAGAAAAAAGTTAATGTAATAAATAAAAATATTTTCTTTAGTTCCTTGAGAATATGTAGCTTGTCATAGCATTCAGCAAGGCCTGGTCCTCAACGAACAGTTCTGTGTTGCCAGCGATATCATCTACGTTTCCGCAGCGCTCTATTATTTCTGATTTAAAAGTCAGCTTAGCAGCGCGTAGTCCCACTGCTCCATCACCGAACTGTTTTACTATTCTAGTCCAATTAACACATGCTTTTCCTGGTACGTTGTATCCATCTGCGTTGTAGTTTGTGTATCCTGTTGCAAGATTTTCGCTAGCCCATGCTATGCTTCCTAGGATGAATCCTCCTGGGTGCAGTCCCTGGTCAAGCTCTGGGATGCATTCCTGTATTATCCCGCTTGCATTGTCTGGAAATGATGTTGGCGGGTAGACAGAATCATCGCTTCTGTATACTTTTACATCTCTTGCGATTAATGCTAGTCCCGGATGCGCATCCACCAGTTCGTACAAGCTTCCTTTGCTTGTCTGCACTGGAGTGTACGTCACTATCGCGTATCCTGAGTCGTTGGTAGCTACGAATCTTATCTCTCCGTTGGTGTTGGTGAACCCTATCTTGGATTCCAGCCCGTCACCGCTCTGGTTCAGTGTGTAGACTGCCAGTCTTTGCTGGTCAATTCCTGCTCCCATGTCTGAAGGCTTAACAACTACCTCTTCGTCTTTGAAGGCAGGGTATGTTCCTGCGTATCCTGATAGGTTGTTTATGATCTTGATGTCGAATGGCACCGCTGCTTTCTTGCAGGCACAGATAGTGAGGATTGATCCTGCTATGACGATCGTTCCGAATATTTTCCCTAATGTGATTCCGTTCATGCCCACCTCTTGCGAAATCCAAGGTTAACGATTTGTGGATGGAAAGTCACCCCAGGTTTTTCTGTAGGAGCGGACCCCCGTGTCCGCCTTGTAATAATCCTGCAAATGTGTTAAAAATAATCAATGAAAAAGAAATTGGTTTCCATCGTCATTCCGGTCTTCAACGAAGCCGAGAACGTCGTCATCCTGCACGGTGAGATCGCCTCGGCCGTGAAGGACCGGAGCGAAGATTACGAGATCATTTTCATAGACGACGGCAGCCGCGACGGCTCGCTGGCCGCATTGAAAGATATCCACTCCAGGGATGCCCGGGTCAAGATCGTCCAGTTCCGCAAAAATTTCGGGCAGAGCGCCGCCATTTCCGCCGGTTTCGCCATGTGCCGCGGCGACATCGTCATTGCCATGGACGCCGACCTGCAGAACGATCCGGCCGACATCCCGCTGCTTGTGGACAAGGTCGCGGAAGGCTTCGATATCGTCAACGGCTGGCGCAAGGACCGCCATGACAAATGGCTGACCCGCAGGGTGCCTTCTTTTTTCGGCAACAAACTCATTTCCTGGATCACCGGCACCCGGCTGCACGATTATGGCTGCACCCTGCGCGGATTTAAAAGCGATGTGGTCAAGAATTTGAAACTTTACGGCGAAATGCACCGCTACATCCCGGCCATTGCTTCGCGCATGGGTATCAAATCCACCGAGATAACGGTCAACCACCGCGCCCGCCAATTCGGCAAATCCAAGTACGGGCTGGGCCGGACTTTCCGGGTCGTGATCGACCTGATCTCGCTGAAGTTTCTCCTAGCCTATTCACACCGCCCGCTGCAGATATTCGGCGGCGCCGGGCTGCTGATGATCCTGACGGGCCTGGTCAGCGGTTCATACTTGACTTATGCCAAATTTGTCCTAAACCAGGGCATCTCCGGCCGGCCGCTGCTGTTTTTTACCTTATTGATGGTATTTTTAGGGTTTCAGTCCATTTCGCTCGGGCTGCTGGCCGAAATGCTTTCCCGTATATACCACGAGGGTTTGGATAAAAATGAATACACCATTCGCGAACTCATAGGATTTACTGATGAAAATATTGATGATCGCTCCCGAACCGTTCTTTGAACCGCGCGGGACTCCCTTTTCCGAATACTTCCGCATCAAGGCACTGTCAGCCCTGGGCCATACCG
The DNA here is from genome assembly GCA_963770755.1 of Candidatus Aminicenantota bacterium. Classification (GTDB taxonomy): domain Bacteria; phylum Acidobacteriota; class Aminicenantia; order UBA2199; family UBA2199; genus UBA2199. The sequence continues at coordinate 957,130 of CAVYQZ010000006.1, forward strand.
TGGACCTGGTCACCTATCCTTTTGGAGTAGACAAGGAAATCCCGGGCTTGACAATTTTCCGCTGCGGGAAACTACCCTGGATCAGGTCGGTGCGCACCGGCCCATCTTTTGCCAAGCTGGGGCTCGATTTTTTTCTTTTTTTAAAAGTGCTGCGGCAGTTGTGGCGGGAGGATTACGATTTGATCCATACTCATGAAGAAGCGAGCCTTATCGGTGTTTTATGCCAAAAAATGACCAAAATTCCTCATGTGTACGACATGCATTCCTCGCTGGCGCAGCAAATGGGAAATTTCAATTTCACCCGTTCGAAAATCATCATCCGTTTATTCAAGTTCATTGAAACGGTTTCCCTGAAAAACGCTGCGGCGGTGATTGTCATCTGCCGGACTTTATTTGACTATGCCGCCGGCATCACCAGCGCCGGCAAGCTGACATTGATCGAAAATTTCATGGATGACCGTACCGGGATCGGGAATGAAGAAAAATTGCTTCACGTGCGAAATGAGATCAATCCCGATGGAAAAAAAATAATCATGTACACGGGGACCCTTGAGGCGTACCAGGGAATTCCCCTGCTGCTGGACAGTCTGAGCTTGCTGGACGATGATTTTCGCTTGGTTTTAATCGGCGGCAAGGAAGACCAAGTGGCTAAACTGCGGCGCCGTATACTGGAAATGAATCTGGAAAAGCGGGCCATGGTTTTGGGGCAAAAACGTTCCTGCGATATTCCTTATTACCTGCATACGGCCTCCGTTCTGGTTTCACCGCGCATCCTGGGTTCCAATATCCCCTTGAAAATTTATTCTTACTTGGCCAGCGGCGTGCCGGTCGTCGCCACGGATCTGGTCACTCATACCCAGTCGATCAACAAGGACATCGCCATCCTGGCGGCCGCCGAGGCAACACCGTTTGCCGCGGCCATTCGTTTGGCCATCGGCCCGCAGGGGCAGGTGGTTGCCGGCCGCGCTTTGGATCATTGCCGGCAGCACTATAGCTCGGAGCGCTATATTGAACTGGTGGCCCAAGCCTTGGGCAAGGCGGTCCCACAGGCGTCTATTCGGCAATAAGGATTCAGCTGCATTGAGTCCGGCAGTCTTCATTTGACAAAAAAAAAACGTTGTGCTAATAAGGCTAGGGAGGCTGACAATGACGCATATCTTCACGGCGGTTTTTGGATGACGGAACGAGCAAAACGAATGGCCGACAGATTGCGAAACTCCCCGGTTTACTCGATGAAGCAGATCGGCAATTAAAACATGGACATTCATTTTTTTGCCAAAACCGATGTTGGTAAAGTTCGCAATGCCAACGAAGATTACTTTCTCAGCGAAAAAATCGCCGCCAACGAATTCTTGTTCATCGTTGCCGACGGCATGGGCGGACACCAGGCCGGGGACGTGGCTTCCAAGCTGGCTTCGGATTCATTTGCCGATACTTATAAAAATTTAAGAAAAAAGGGCACGCCGATTTTTGAAAGCATGGAACAGGCCATCCGCAAAGCCAATGCCGTGGTTTTTGAAAAAGCGGCGGCCGACATAAAAAAAAGGGGCATGGGGACGACATTTTCGTCCATGATCATTGCCGATATGAAAGCATTCATTGCCCATGTGGGCGATTCACGCATTTACCTGATTCGCAAAAATAAAATAAAAAAAATTACCACCGACCATTCTTTCGTGGAGAAACTGGTCGAAGAGGGAAGGATATCTCCCGAAGAAGCCCGGGATCATCCTCAGAAAAATGTCCTTTATATGTCCCTGGGAGCCAGGGAAAATCTTTCTCCTGAAGTGCAAAATTCCCTGGTTTTGGAAGATGGCGATGCCCTGGTTATGTGCTCCGACGGACTGAGCAACATGGTCACCGATGATGAATTGATGAGCATTGTCATGGATTACTACCCCGAAGATGCCGCCAACGCCCTGGTGAAATTGGCCAATGCGAACGGTGGGGCCGATAACATTACGCTGCAGATCGTGCGCCTGGGTTCATTGGAAATGCTTGAAAAAACCAAGCCGATCCTGGTGGCCAAATCACGAAAAAAACTTTTCGGCGCCATTTCGCTGCTGATCTTGTTGGCCATCCTCTCGGCCTTATGGTACATATTCAGAAACATTAATCCCGGTGAGACGGAAATCGCCAAGAATGTCGGCAGCGCTTTTTTGAAAGCAGGGCAAAACAACCATAAAATACAAAAAATCAGCGAGATCGATTCCAGCAAACTGCGTGCTCTGGATTTGAGCGCTGCCGATTGTCAGTTTCTGATTGAGCGAAAGCTCTATTTCGTTATAAGAAATTCAATAGTTATTTTTAACCTGCAGGATCTGTCATTACGAAACATTCAACTGGACAGTGGATACCAGTTTGTTCCCGCTGAAACCAACGAGACATACCTGTTAAGAAAATCACCGATATTGGCGATCGATTTCCGCTTGCTGATAATGGGCGATCCCAAACCGCTGTTGATCATTCAGGCTGACAAGCAATTTGATTTGAAGGAAATAGAATCCAAACGCGTCAGGGTTTTCAAGATCGCCAACTTGAAAACCACGATTATTCCTGATTTTATCAATGAAAATATTTTTATTTTTCACGACTTCCAGAAATATTATGGCATTAAAAACTGGAAAACCTCTGACGGTCAGCAGTTTCCTATTCACGATCTCTTTTTTGCCGAAACCTCACGTTTGTTTTTCAAGAAGATCAATGGTCAGATGACCATGCTCTTCCATAACCAACAAAGCGGCCGGGTCGCGGTTTTCAAGTTGCATCCTTTTGAGAAAATGGATGAGTATCAACTGCCGTTGATGCCGTTGCCGCTGCTTATTGAATACTATGCGGATCATTCTTTGCTTTTTTATTATCCCGATCATTGCATCGATATCCGCAGAGGCCTAAAGGAAACCCGTCGTCCTTATCAATTCAATAATTTCCGCTTCACGGTCGAAAAAATTTTAATGGATATGGAAAATGGACAGAAGCTGTTCTTCAATGACAGCAACAAATTGTTTTCTCTAAACTGTGATTCATGATCAAGATTGGCGAAAAAACCGGACATTTTCTCATCAAGGCCGAAATCGGACGGGGCGGGATGGGAACTATTTATTTTGCCGTCGATACCATGCTGAACCGGGAAGTGGCCTTGAAAGCGATTCATCCGCAATTGGCCGACAACCAGCAGTTGATGGACCGTTTCAAAATCGAAGCCATGACCCAGGCGCGGATGAACCATCCCAATATCGTGACAATCTTCAGTTTCAATAAAATCGACGACCAGTATATTATTGCCATGGAATATGTCGAAGGCAAAAGTCTAAAAGAGCTTTTGCAGGAAAAAAAAAGGCTTGAATTGTATGAAGCCATCGCCATTGTCATCCAGGTGGCGGAAGGCCTGGCTTATGCCCATGCCCACAACGTGATTCACCGTGATATCAAGCCCGCCAATATATTGCTGGACAAGGAGAATAAAGTCAAGATTTCTGATTTTGGTATTGCCAAAGTTTTCGGCGCCCAGGGTTTGACCAAAACCGGCATGATGATGGGAACTCCCTGGTACACACCTCCCGAACAGATCATGGGAAAAAACATTGATTTCAGGGCCGATCTGTATTCTTTGGGAGTCACTTTTTACGAATTGCTGACCAGCCACGTACCCTTTGATTCGGAAACCAATTCCGAATTTCAGATTCAAAAAGCTCATTTGGAAACGCCGCCACCGCGGCCGTCAATCTACAATCCGCAGATTGGTGTCAAGCTCGAGAATATTATCCTGCAAGCCTTGCAAAAAAAAGTGGAAAAACGCTTTCAGAGCGCCGAGGAAATGATCGCGGCAGTAAAGAAAATTCATTACGAGTCAGTCAAACTCGGCTGTGCTGGTTTTACACAGGTTGGTCAAACGCAGTCGCTGGATGTCCCGTCCGTGAAGCGCCGCTTTTCTCTGTTTGCGTTTCTCGCGGTTGCTTTCCTGGTTATACTGCTGGCCGGGGGGATCTATTGGATAACCATGTCTGCTAAAAGCGGTTTGAATGACCGACCGGGCGGCACTGTGCCGAAAGCACTGCCGCTGGTTGCGGTTGGGCAAGGACATGCCACTGCGAGTGCTGAAAAACTTCCGGAACAAGAAAATATTGAGCCGGCCAGTGAAGGTAAAAAAGAATTGCCTGAGAAAGTGGAGCCGAAGGATGCCGAAATCGTGATTCAGGAACAGCCGCTTCAACCCGAACAACTGGGCAGCTTGGACGCTGAATTGATTCGCTTGCGTAGTTTTTTGGCCGAGAGGAATCTGGCTGATGCAGACCGGCTGGCCGATGCCTTGCTGCAATCCTCAAACGAAAGCCGTATTTTACCCATATTGGGCAATGTGAAATTTTTTATGAATAAATTTGCTGCCGCCGAGCAATTGTGGCAGAAATCCCTGCAAGCCGATCATCTGATCACCCTGGAGCTGAAGCATATGCATAATGGTAGCAGTGACTTTTGTCAGGGCCAGCTTAAATTCAACAAGAAGACCATCATGTTCAGCTCCAATACCCGTGGCGACCATAGTTTTGCGCTGCAAACAGGCATTGTCGAGTCCATCATCATGGGGGACAACCTGAGAATAATCATCAAGGCCACCATCAACGGTCTGGAATTGAAAGAATCGTTCATGCTGTTCAGCAAATTAAAAGTATTGGCAAAAGAGAAATTTCTTGTCGATTTTTTAAACAAATATGTTTTGCCGGGAGGCCAGGTTGAAAAAAAATAATTTTTCAGTGCCTGCGGATTTTAATCGCCGCCATTGTTTTTGCAAACCCTCTGCCTCCATGCGCTGTATAGCCGGTTTTTCATTGTTGAATTTTTGGCAGGAAAATAGTTCCGCATTGCTGTTGGCCGTACTCGCGGTGATCGTGATCGGCATTTTTGTTTGGTATGTTATTCGTCGCCGGCGCGAAGCCTTTCCCGAAATTAAATTTGAGGTCAAAAGCAAGGTTCCGGAAAAAGATATCACGCTGATTGAGAGCCAGCCTGAAAAAGTATCCCGCTCTGCCCCTCTTCCGGGAATTTTCGGAAAAATAGAGGTGCTGGTCAACAACCAGCAAATCAACACGTATCTCGTCACCGACAATCCGTTGACGATCGGTCGCGATCCCGCCCAGGCTCTGGCCATCATTCAGGAAGCGATTGTTTCCAAGCTCCATTGTTCCATTTTTTGCCGCCACGGGCAGGTATTCATCAAGGATCTCAACTCGACCAATGGAACCTATGTAAACGGAGAGAAAGTAAGCGAACGGGAATTACATGATAACGATGTCGTGTTTCTCGGAAAAAAAGGAACCATAAAAATTATTTTTCATAAATAGTGAGCCGGAAGAATAAAAAATAAAGATGTTATAAATACGGTTCCAGCTCAATCACAACCGGCGGGTTGCTTTGCTTCATGAAGTATTCCGGGATCAATCTCATGTTTTCCACAGCTTCGTTCTGGGTACGGAATTTCCCCCAAAGGACCAGCCAGCAGCCGCGCCCGTTCTTGACGCGGTTCAATATGAAAAAGTTCTCCTGGTCTGTGAGTTGCTGGTAAGCGTTGTTCACCGATTGTTCGAGGCAGTCCATTTCCAGAAGGATGCTAAAGCCGATTTTCTCGGCAATAATTTCCCGGCGCCAGAGATCTCCGGCGGCATTGAGTTTTCCGGACGCGAAGGCCTGCCGGGCATTGGCGTCCCTAACCGCTGAAGTCGGCGCTGGAATGACTTTTTCCTTTTCTGCCGCAGGCTCCGTCTGCGTTTCCATCTCGGTGGTTTTCGGCGCGGTGGCGGAATTTTCAGCTTGGACTATCTGTTCAGCCGGCGGTGATGCCTGCTGTGGCGGTTGCTGCTGCTGAGGTTTCCGCCTGCTTTGCGCAGCCGGACGCTGGACGGCTGTTTGCGGCGTGGAAATTTCAGGCGTACGGCTGAACCACACAAAGAGCGCGATGACAATAACCGTCAACAGAATGGATAAAAATGAGACGCTCAGCCATCTGGATTTCTGTTTCTCCGGAAGCAGAGGATAGGGCCTGGTCGGGGCTTTGGTCTGCCTGGGAGCAGGCGGAACTTCCATCACTTTCGTTTTTGATTCAGGCAGGTTGTTTGGCGTCAGGTCGGTCAGTTTAGGCAAAGACACTTCTGTGACTGGCTGGGATTCATGAAGGTCCGGAAGGTCCAACTGCGGAATGTCTTTGATGTCCGCTTCATTAATCACAGCCGGAATATCCACATTGACTTCTGCCTTGGCATCAGTCTGGGCATGGCCAAAGAGGCTGTCCAATTCATTGAAATCCAGCGGCGGGATCGTGTCGGCTTCTTTCCTGACCAACAAGCCGGTAATCAGCAAAAAATACAGGATTTTTAAAATCGTGTGCTTGCGTTCGGCGGCAAAGCGGAGCAAAACGTTTTCCGGACGTTGCGGCTCACGGAAATAGGCGAACACTTCTTGTTGTTCGTTGTCCAGGTTGTACTGAAAAATTTTCTCCGGAACCGGAACCTGCTGCAATTCTCCGGACAATGAGCCAAGCTCTTCCCATATGATATTCACATCCATGTGGGCCAGAATGTAATTGGAGACCAGCGGAATGATGTCCAATTCCAAGCTGACCAGGCGTGTCGGCGGTGATTCCGGTTCCAGCTGATAATTGCCGCTGTTCCAGAACATGACGCTGGTGGCAATGCGCTTCAATTGCTCACGGCTCGCGTTGATGAGGGTTTCCAGGCTTATCAGTCCGTTTTCTACCAGGATTTTCCCGAAAGATTCACTGATCTTGTTGCCGGCCAGGTAGGGGGCCAGCGCGTCGGGATTGACCAGTTTTTGAGCCAGCAAAATGTGTTCAATTTTATCTTCTTCATCGCTGGAAATAGCCCAGCTGATTTTTCCCTGGTTCAAATAAAAGACCTTTAAAACTTCGTTTTTTCTGAAATAAAGGATACCGGTCTGGTTTTGCTCATCCATGGCCAACATCAGCTTAATCGGACTGATTTCGCTTAGGCTGCCGTCATTGGGGATCATTTTTCCTCCACCGGTCGTTCTATATGGCTGGATTTATCATTGATGCGCATGGACACATTGTAGTAAAAGACCGTGAAAAGTCAAGCCCCGACACAACCGATGGCCAAGTCCCCGGTTTGAAAAAAACTATTTGAGGATGGCTTCCAGGCGGTTGTCCACTTCGCGCCAATTGACAATGTTCCAGAAGGCTTCGACGTACTTGGCGCGGTCATTTTTGTAGTCCAGGTAATAGGCGTGCTCCCAGACATCAAGCACCAGCAGGACGCGGAACATGGGAATGACGTTGGTGTTGTGCTTTTCGATCTGCATCAGCAGCGGCCGGTTGGTCTGGCGGCAATAGACCAAGGCGGCCCAACCCGAACCTTCGGCGCTGACCGCGGTCTGACTGAACTCCTTTTTGAAACGCTCGAAGCTGCCAAATTCATTATCAATGAGGGCTGCGAATTTTCCCGTGGGTTTGGGTGTCGTTTTGGCGGCCGGGGCCAGGTTTTCCCAGAACAGCGCATGCAACAGTAGGCCGGCGGCGTTGAAGGAAAACGCCTTGGCCAGGGCCTTGGCGTCGCCGTCGACGCCGTCCTTGCGGTTTTTGTCCAGGTTTTCCAGAATGGCGTTGGCGCCTTTGACGTAGGCGGCATGGTGCTTCTGGTGGTGCAGTTGCAGCTGCGCCTCCGAGATCCACGGTTCCAGGTCTTTATAACCGAATCCTAATTCAGGCAGCACATAAGGTTTCTTTTCCATTTTTACCTCCAAAATTTTTTGAACATATTGGAATATAGAAAATCAGGGAGAAATTGTCAAGGGCAGACATGGGAAAAATATTACGGTAGGGGCGACCCGGCGGGTCGCCCTGAAAAGAATGGCGATGAATCCAGGGCGTTCCGCTGGAACGCCCTGTGGATGTTGGCGAAGAGAACAGGGCGACCCAGCGGGGCGCCCCTACGTTGGGAAAAACAAAAAAACGAATTTCCTGTCATTCTATTTTCAGCCATGTTATTGTTTTCAAATGGAATTTGATTTCAATAGGCGTTCCCGGCGATCCATTCGCCTGAAGGGATTCGATTATTCAAGCCCGGGCAAATATTTTATAACGATTTGCACCTTAAATCGGGAATGTTTGTTCGGCGAAATCCACGAAGGTAATATGATCTTGGCTGTAGCCGGGAAAATCGTTCATAACGAATGGCTGCATACGCCAAGGGTTCGGTCCGGGATCGAATTGGATGCATTCGTGATTATGCCGAACCATTTGCACGGCATCATTTCTATTCGTATGCGTAGGGGCGATCCGCAGCACAAATCATTCGCCGACTTTGGCGAATTTGATTTGTCTGTCACCAAGGTGGCGGGTCGCCCTGAGGAGAATGGCAATAAAAACGGGGCGTCCCGCCGGGGCGCCCCTACCGCCCCCGTATTAAAACCAAACACCATCGGGGCGATCGTCGGTCAATTTAAATCCAATTCAACGAAGAAGATTCGCGAATCGGTATATCCGGGGTTTTATTGGCAGCGCAATTATTATGAACATATCATCCGCAATGGATCGGAATTAAGTCAAATCCGGAAATATATTTTGGAAAATCCCGGCAATTGGAACGAGGACCAGGATAACCCGATTAATTTTTAATTTATGGGTAGGGGCGATTCGGCAGCATAAATTATCCGGCCACAAAAGTGGACGGATATAATTTATCTGTCACCGAAGGTGGTGGATCGCCCTGTTGGTGTGTTTAATTACCTGAGAATAGGGCGATCCGGCGGATCGCCCCTACAATTTATTCTTGCTTTTAGGTATAATGCCTTTTCCAGGAGGGCTCATGGGCATTAACGGATTGAAAAAAATCATCGCCATCGTGGTATTGATCGCGTTCATCGGGGTGGGCTTGGCTTGGGCCTTGGAACAAAGCTCTCCGCAGTTCCAGGAGAAGGCTGGCACTCCCATTATCAAGAAGCATAAAAAGTTCCCCTGGCTCATTGTCCTGCTGGGCGTGGCGGCGGTGGGCGTTGGAGTTTATTTCTTGACCAAGAAAAAAAGCGACGACAGCAACCTGGACAGCACTTTGGAAGGGACTTTGAAAGAGACCTTCTCCAGTACAGCGTTGTCAGGCATTCCTGTTTATGCTGTTGGCGGCGGCAAGACCTTTACCGGCACTACTGATGGTTCAGGCCATTATTTGGTGAAGCTGCCCAGTGGCTCTTATAGTTTGTTGTTCAATATTTCCGATACTAATGTCATCGGGTCGAAGGGTTATGTCCCTTCGAAGCTCAGCGGAGTGAGTGTTAACGGCGCTAAGACTGTTGATTTGGACCTGGCGGAGTACGCTGCTCTGTTCCCTAACCGCTGCTGACGCTGCCTGAAGTGATAAAAGCTTACAGAGGACGAGAGCTGAATGGTGTTAACAAGCGTGGAGAACAGTTCGCTGGATGATCAGTTCATCGCTTATGTTCCACCCAGGCTTTACATTGAATGAGGCTAATTTGCTTCAGGCTTATGATTGGATCAGGCAGTACACTGATGGCTTTATCCAGGCTCCTACAAGCATGGCGAATGTTGTTGTGAAGAAACAAGTTTTAAATGCGAATACTCATCGACTGCCGACTGCGATAATGCATTATACATGCCAACAATGCCGGTGCGAAGGAATGGTATAAGTGGTAATGTTATTCACTAATTCCAGTTTTTTATGCAGACCCGAATGATGCTCGTAATGTTCGTGGCGAGGGCGTTGCTAGTGTTCAGGGCGGAGACAACGAGAGGATCAAGGCAGTAGTCTGGTCAAATCTCTTTGGCGGTTATCGAGATTCGTTCCATTGGATTTGAAGTGGGGTAAGTTCAATTACAGGCATCGCAAGCCAGGAGAGAAGATTTACATCGTCTCTGGCAATGACGCTTGCGAGGACAGGATACTATAACGTAATGACCGAGTCTCTGGCAATGATGCTTGCGAGGACAGGATACTATAACGTAATGACCGACAGTTTTTCCGTAGGGGCGATTCGGTGAATCGCCCTGCTGATGTTTGTTTTTCGATAACCAGGGCGACCCGCCGGGTCGCCCTGCTTGAGAGATTGCGTCCCGAGGAATAGGGCGACCCGGCGGGTCGCCCCTACGTTCCCGTTTTCCTTGCGCCCCATTTTCGGTTATAATGACCTTTGGAGGCATCATGAAGCGCGCTATCCTTTTATTGTCTGTTCTGCTTTTTTCCTGTTTTCTGCCGGCCCAGGACATCCTGACCGTGGCTGAAAGTTCGAATTATACGAAAACGTCGATGTACGGGACGTGATGGATTTTCTGTACCAGGTGCAGAAAGGATCGGACCTGGTCAAGATCCTGCCCCTGACCACATCCAGCGAAGGACGCCTGGTCCCGTTGGTGGTGCTCAGCAGGGAAAAGGTCAGCCGTCCCGTTGATTTGCGGATGGTCGGCAAACCGGCGGTTTTGATCATGGCCAATATCCATGCCGGCGAGGTCGAAGGTAAGGAAGCATCGTTGATGCTCATCCGTGATATCGCCCTGGGGAAGCTTCCCGGCATTCTGGACACCCAGGTGCTGCTGTTCATCCCGATCTTCAACGCCGACGGCAACGAGAAGCTGGGGCACAACCGCCGCGACCTGGGTCCCGAATTGGCCGGAGTACGCTACAACGGCCAGAACCTGGACCTGAATCGCGACTACCTGAAGCTGGAATCGCCTGAAGTGCAAGCCCTGGTGGACGTATTCAATTCCTGGGACCCGCTGCTGGTCGTGGACATGCACACTACCAACGGCTCCTATCACCAGGAACCGGTAACCTACTCAACCCTGCTCAATCCCAACAGCGACAAGGGTCTTGGCGATTACATGTGGCAGAAGCTGTTTCCCTGTGTGGTCCGGACGCTGAACATTGCCTATGGTTACGACAGTGTGCCCTACGGTAATTTCATTGACCGTGAATTTCCGGAAAAAGGCTGGGAAAACGATTCTCTGGATGCCCGCTACGGATCGAATTATGTGGGTTTGCGCAATCGTTTCTCCATTCTGAGTGAGAATTACGCCTACGCCGATTTCAGGACCCGCGTGCTGTCGGCACGGGCTTTCATTTTATCGATCCTTGATTTCACTGCAAAAAACAATAAAACCATGAGCGCTTTGGTCCGCCAGGTTGACCTGAAAACCAGCCGTGATTTCGCCAAGGCTGGATTCGTCCTGGAATTCCGGACGGACAAACTTTTTGAGCTGACGATAAAAAGTTATGAATTTGTCAAGGAAATCATTAAACCTGAGGATCGCGCCAAGTATCCGCCCTGGGTCGGCGAGTTCATCATGAAGAAGACCGACAAGCTGAAGAACTACAAGGTACCGTATTTTGCCCTGGCCCTTCCCGTCCGCAGCGTTAAGCTGCCGGTTGGATATATTCTTACGGCGATGCAGCCTGATGCGCTGTTGAATCTGAAAAGGCACGGCATTCGTGTCGAACGTATCCTGGAAAGTTTCAAGGCCGAGGCGGAGGTTTTCAAGATCAGTGCAGTGGAACTGGGCAAGAATATTTTCCAGGGCCATGTGCTGAACACGATCAAGGGAAATTATGAAAAAGCGGCTAATCGACATTCCGGCCGGTTCCTATTATATCAGCCTGGAACAGCCGTTGGCCCGCCTGGTCCCGGTGCTGCTCGAGCCGGAATCTTCGGATAGCCTCGCCGCCTGGGGATTTTTCAACCGTGTCATTGTCCAGCAATGGAGCAACCGGCCCGGACCTTACCCGGTCTACCGGCTGACACAAAAACCGTTGATCGCCATGTTGAGCGAATGAGAAGCCCATGCTGGAAAATTTAACCCATCGTTTCAGCAAGGTACTGCGCTATCTCAAGGGTGAAGTGCAGATCAGCGAAGAAAATATGCGCCAGGCTTTGAAGGAAATCAAGCTGTCTCTCCTTGAAGCCGATGTCAATTTCAGGGTAGTCAAGAATTTCATCGAAAATATCAGAGAAAAAGCCATGGGCCGTGAGATCCATGAAAGCCTGAATCCCAGCCAGCAGGTGATCCGCATTGTGCAGCAAGAATTGGAGGCGATCCTGGGTTCGGAAAACAGGGAATTGAACAAAACGGCGGTCAAACCGGCTTATATCATGCTGGCCGGGCTGCAGGGATCGGGGAAAACGACCACGGCCGGGAAGTTGGCCTTGCATCTCAAAAACCTGGATAAAAGCCCGTTGCTCTGTTCACTTGATTTGAAGCGACTGGCAGCCGGGGAGCAATTGGCGATCATTGCCCGTGAAATCGGGGTTCCATGTTTTACCGGCTCCAACCGGAACATGGGGCTGCTAACCGCTGAATTGAAAAAAAATGCCGCTGATTTCGGTTATGATTATGTCATTGTCGATACGGCCGGCCGTTTGCATGTCGATGATGAACTGATGAAGGAATTGCGCTCAGTCAAGGAGATGCTACAGCCCGCCGAGGTCATCTTTGTTGCCGATGCCTTGACCGGGCAGGACGCAGTCAATTCGGCCCTCAGTTTTTCGGAAAAAATCGGCATCGATTCGATTGTCCTGACCAAGCTCGACGCCGACGCCCGCGGTGGGGCGGCACTGTCGATTGTCCGTGTCACCGGCAAGCCGATCAAATTCATCGGCAACGGCGAAAAACTCGCGGATTTAGAAAAATTTTATCCCGAACGCCTGGCCGCGAAAATACTGGGCATGGGCGATATATTAACCTTGATCGAAAAAACGGAAAAGGAGTTTGATCACCAGCAGGCTGAAATCATTTCAAAGCGCATGCTGGCCAATGAATTCGGACTTGATGATTTTTTAAGCCAGTTAAAGCAGATTGAAAAAATGGGCTCTATAAATGATCTCATGGGCATGTTGCCCAACATGGGCTTCAAGGGCAATATGGACGGTGTTCATGTCGACGAAAAGCGCCTGCGCCACCTGGCCGCTGTCATCGAATCCATGACCGGCAAAGAACGGGAGAATCCCAAAATAATTGACGGCAGGAGACGGCTGCGTATTTCCCGTGGTTCGGGCCGGCCCGTTTCCGAAGTCAATCAGGTCTTGAAAAACTACGCGGAAATGAAAAAGAGCTTCAAAAAACCGTTTTTCAGAAAGATGTTGAAGAAATTTGACAATTTTTCCAAAATGATGTAAATTTGATTTTCTTAAAGTCTGATTGAGGAGCATTTCATGGTCGTTATTCGCTTGACAAGGTTCGGTGGAAAAAAGAAACCGTATTACCGCATTGTGGCTGTAGACCGGGAAAAACCCCGGGAAACAAAATATATCGATTTAATTGGTCAATACAACCCCTTGACCGATCCGGCTCAGATAAAAATAGATTTTGAAAAGTACGATCTGTGGATCAGCAAAGGTGCCCAACCATCCGAAACGGTTAAATCGCTGGTTAAAAAAGTAAATACAGCTAAACAAGGAGGGCAAGGTGAAAGAACTAGTTGAAATCGTATGCAAAGCGTTAGTTGACAATCCTGACCAAGTTGTGGTGACTCAAATCGACGGGGAACAGACGACCATTCTGGAATTGCGGGTGCATCAGTCCGATCTTGGCAAAGTAATCGGCAAGCAGGGCAGAACCGCCAGGGCCATGCGTACCATACTGGCCGCCGCCGGCATGAAACAAAGAAGACGGTATAATCTGGAAATAATCGAAAATTTCGAACAGTCATAGGTGTTGGTGCTTTTTGGAAAAATTTTAAGGACAAGAGGGATTAAGGGGGAAGTGGTTGTCGGTCTTTCCCCAGGCATCGTTGTTCCGGAAGAAGGGATTGCGGTTGAACTGAAATCGAGTAAATATCATTTTTCCAAAAAAATCAGCAGAATTTTCTTGTCTGGAAGCGATGCCATTATAACTTTTTGCGACATCCATTCCATCAACGAAGCGCTGAAACTCGTTGGCTATTCACTATACGCTGATTTGAGCTCGGTTAAAAAAAAGCCTGCGGCCACGGTGCTTGGTTTTTCGGTCTTTGACGGCCAGGGCAACTGTTGGGGCCACGTCAAAGCCCAACCGCAGTATTCCTTGAACCAACTGCTGGAGATCGAAGACGGTCAGACGGGTGAGATATACTTTGTTCCCTGGCATGACAGCATTGTCAAAAAAATCGATCGCCGGAAGAAAACCATCTGGATCGATCCGCCCGTGGGATTACGGGAATTGAACCGGTGAGATTTTCCATTATCACGATTTTTCCCGACCTGATAAGGAATTTTCTCAATTACGGATTGCTTGAAAAAGCCATCAGCAACGGCCTGGTTACAGTCGATGTCTATGACCTGCGCGAGTTCAGCCGCAACAAGCACCGCAAGGTCGATGACCGGCCGTTGGGCGGTGGTCCCGGCATGGTGCTCATGCCCGACCCGTTGTTTCGCGCTGTCGAATTCATCCGGAACAGGCAGCCGGGGCGAGTAATTTTATTTTCCGCCTACGGCCGGGTACTTGAGCAGGAAAAAATCAAGTCTTTGGCAAAAATCGAGCATTTAATCCTGATATGCGGCCGCTACGAGGGTGTTGATCAACGGGTCATTGACAATCTGGTGGACGAAGAAATTTCTCTGGGCGAATATGTCTTGATGGGCGGAGAGATTGCCGCCGAAGTCCTGCTGGAATCGGTCAGCCGCATGATTCCCGGCGTGATCGGCAATCCGGAATCGGTACGTGGTGATTCTTTTTATCAGGATGATCAGGTTGCATTCCCGCAGTACACACAGCCCCGCTCATACCGCGATCTGGAAATACCTGAACTGTTGCTTTCAGGCAACCACAAGCAAATCGAACAATGGCGGTTGAAAAACAGAAAAAAAAGGAGAAAGAATAATGAAAAAAATAGTTGAATGCGTGCCGAATTTTTCCGAGGGCCGCGACGCAGGCATCATTGAGCAGATCAGCAGTGAAATAAAAAGGATCGCCGGGGTTGAATTGCTCGACGTGGACCCAGGCCGAGACACCAACCGCACCGTGGTGACTTTCGCCGGCAGCCCGGCCGCGGTTGAAGAAGCGGCGTTCCAGGCGATCAAGAAGGCAGCCGAACTGATCGACATGTCCAAGCACAGCGGCGCCCACCCGCGCATGGGGGCGACCGATGTTTGCCCTTTTGTACCGGTGGCTGGGGTAACGATGGACGAATGTGTCGAGATCGCCAGGAAACTGGGTCACAGAGTAGGAGAAGAACTGTCCATCCCGGTTTATTTATATGAGGAGGCTGCCAGCAGTGCAGAGCGTAAAAGCCTGGCTTATATCCGCGAAGGCGAATATGAAGGCTTGGCTGAAAAACTTAAAAAAAAAGAATTTAAACCCGATTTCGGCCAGGCGGTTTTTAACCAGAAGGCCGGGACCACGGTCATCGGTGCCCGTGAGTTTTTGATCGCCTACAATGTGAACCTCAATACCCGCAATGTCAAGTTAGCCAAGGAGATCGCCAACCGTATGCGTGAAAAGGGCCGTGTCGTCAAGAACCCCGCGACCGGGGCCAAGGAAACCATTCCCGGCTCGCTGAAAGCGGTGCGGGCCGTAGGCTGGTATATTGACGAGTACCAGATGGCCCAGATCTCGGTCAACCTGCTCAATTACAACACCACGCCATTGCACCGTGTATTCGAAGAAGCTGAGCGGCTGGCCGTGGAATTCGGGGTGCGGGTGACCGGAAGTGAACTGGTCGGACTGATCCCTCTGGAGGCGGTACTGCAGGTCGGACGTCATTATTTGCGCAAACAGGGCGGCTGTCTCGGCGTGGACGAGAAGGAACTGGTCCGTACCGCCGTGCAGAGTCTGGGCTTGGCTGAAATTTCGCCCTTCAAACCCGAGCACAAGATCATTGAATATCGTTTTAGAAAAACAGGACCCCTGGCCGCCATGAGCCTGGTCGATTTCTGCGCCGAACTGGCTTCAGATTCTCCGGCTCCTGGCGGCGGCAGTATCGCCGCCTTGAACGGAGCCCTGTCGGCGGGTTTGAGTGCCATGGTCGGCAACCTGACCCATGGCAAGAAAGGATATGAAGCGGTACGCGATGAAATGGAGATTGTTGCCGAAAAAGCGCAGCCGCTGAAGGATTTTTTCATTGAAGCCATCGACAAGGATACCGAAGCCTTCAACGGTTTGATGGCTGCTTTTGCTCTGCCCAAAAAGAGCGATGAAGAGAAACGTCTCCGCCAGGAAGCCATTGACGAAGCAACCAAAGACGCGACCCTGATTCCGTTCTCGGTCCTGGAAAAGTCTCTGGCCCTGGCCGAGCTGGCCCTGGCCGTGTCCCAAAAGGGGAACCGCAATTCGCTGTCCGATGCCGGCGTAGCCGGGTTGACGGCCGCGGCTTGCGCCGAGGGCGCCCTGTACAATGTGCTGATCAACACCCAGGAAATGGCGCCGGGTTCCTTCCGTGACGATACCCGGTCCCGGGCCCGGAAAATATGCGCGGAAGTGCTCAACATCACGGCACAGGTCAAGGCCGTCATGGACAAGGGATTCAAGGATTAGAGGCAGACGGAAGAGCCAATTGCATATATTTTGAAAATGGTGTGATGCCAGTTTAATGGATAGCAAACAACAACTTTTTACCTTATAATGAAATAAATTAATTGCAGGCATGAGGAATTTTAAAAAGATACCTTTTTGGGAAAACAAAAAAAGAGTTAAAACTCTAAACAATTTTTTAACCTTTTTTCAGCAATATAACAAGAATATGAGTTTCACTCAATTTGATGATGCGCCATATGAAAATAATGAGGCAAAGAAATTTAGAAGTGAAATTAATAATATTCTCGAAAAGTCTAATGATATTGTTGTTTCAACCAGTTTATCTTCAAATTTGACTGTTATTGAACCCCCTATTGCTGGAAATAAACAATATACGGTTAATTTAATTCTTGACATTTTTGACCTTTGGCGTTTTCGAGTTAATGAAAGACCAGTATATGATAGGATTGAAAGAGTAATCGGAGTTCTTAAAGAGGATTTTATTAAATCAATATTTCGAACATTTAATCCTTTTTTCTGGATAGGCTTAATTTTAGAATATTTAGTAAATCTTCCATTTAATTTACTAATAAAAATTAAATTATTAAATAAAGAAAAAAGTGAATCCTCTTTAATAGTAAAACTACTAAAATTTATTTTTTATATTCTGTTTGCAATTATACCTGCATTTTTTGCCTATTTAGAATTTTTTAGAAAAATTCAAAAATAGAGGTTTATTTCTTTTTTTGATATTAAAATCCGAAAATTGTTTTATCTTTGAGAAACAATTTTTTTCAAAAAGAAACTGCATGAGCGGCAAGCTTGCTATTTTTTTAATAAATGTTTTATAATTCAAATAGGGAATAGAAAGATGCAAGTGGATGTAAAACCTGAACTTTTACGCTGGGCGCGTGAGCGTGCCGGTTTTACGGTCGGCATGCTTTTAAAACGCCTGCCCAGGTTAGCAGCATGGGAAAGCGGTGATGTCAAACCGACCCTGAAACAGGTCGAACGATTTTCCCAAATTGTACATGTCCCGGTGGGGTACCTGTTTCTCAATGAACCACCGATTGAACAAATTCCCATACAGGATTTCCGTACTCCAGGAAATAAGCACTTGAATCAACCAAGTCCCAACCTGTTGGAAACGATTTATATTTGCCAGCAACGGCAAGAATGGTATCACGATTATATCCGATCTATTAAAGAAGAAGCTTGTCCCTTTGTCGGTTCCGCAAAATTGAATGACAATGTCGAGACTGTCGCAGCTAAAATCCGGCAAGCGTTAGGATTTGAGATTGAAGTGCGTTGCCATATGCGGACATGGGAAGAGGCGTTGCGCCAATTCATTATTCAAACCGATGAAGCCGGTGTTCTAATTATGGTGAACAGCATTGTTGGCAGTAATAATCATCGCAAGCTCGATGTATCTGAATTCCGCGGTTTTACGCTTTCGGATAATCTCGCGCCATTGATCTTCATCAACGGCGCTGATACCAAATCGGGGCAGATGTTTACACTCGCCCACGAGTTGGCTCACATCTGGCTTGGCGTGTCCGGCATTTCTGATATCGAGCCGGTCAACTCTCCATATAATACCGTCGAGGATTGGTGTAATCGAGTTGCCGCTGAAGTTTTAGTGCCTTTGGAAATCATTAAAAGCGAATACAGGGAAGAAGGGGATTTCAATTCCGAAGTCGCACGGTTGGCTCAATATTTCAAGGTAAGTACATTGGTTATTTTGCGCCGTATTTGTGATGCGGGATATTTGACGCAGAATGAACTGTGGACTGAATATCATGATGCATTGAAACGGTTGATGCAATTCCATAGACAGCTTGGTGGCGGGGATTTCTATCGAACCCAGACGGCCCGGGTAGGCAAACGCTTTGCCAGAGCATTGGTCGCCAGTACATTTGAAGGGCAGACTTTACATCGCGATGCCTTCCGCATGCTCGGATTCTCCAAATATAGCACTTTTCTTGGGTTCGGACAAAATCTGGGAATCGGTAGGAATTTTTAGAGTGGCTTACCTTCTTGATGCGAATGTATTTATTCAGGCAAAGAATCTTCATTATGGCCTTGATTTCTGCCCAGCTTTTTGGGATTGGTTAATTGATAAGAATGCATCAAAGCTCGTTTTTAGTATTGAAAAAGTAGGCGATGAATTGGAGGCTGGCAGAGATGAACTTTCTGCATGGGCAGTGCATCGTGGTTCCGATTTCTTTCTTAAACCAGACACAACGGTTCTCCCTTTTTTTAATCAAGTTAGTAATTGGGCTTCGAGTCAACAATACGATCCCGCAGCTGTGAGCACTTTTCTTCAAGTAGCGGATTTCTACTTGGTAGCGGATGCATTAGCCCATAAGCGTACGATTGTAACGCATGAAAGTGCAGCGGACAGCCGGAAAAGGATAAAGATTCCAAATGCATGTATTGGGCTTAATATTAAATGCATGACTCCATTTGAGATGCTACGTTATGAACACGCAAAGTTTATTCTTGAGCGTTAACCTCGATGGTTTTTTTGTTCTTTCTGTAGCGATACTTGCCCCCAAGTCTGGAAAATGTGCCAGGCGGTGCTTGAGATCACGGGTCAGGTCAAGGCTGTGATGGACAAAGGGCTGGCGGGCTAAATCGTGACACGTAACGCGTAACGCGTGACAAGGAAGAAAAACATTCAGAATGAAAAGGCAATGTAGGGGCGGTTCGCGAACCGCCCTGACACAAAATTTAACGGACAATCCCATCAGGAATCATCAAGTTCTGGTTACCAAAAACAAGAAAATCATGATGGCATGATAGGAGGTCAAATGGAAAATAGTCATCGGGCGATTGTTTTGGTCATACTCTTTTTGTTTGCGATGCCCGCTTGGGCTGCTGAAGACAAAGCCCTTGACGCACTACCCATCGGCCGCTCGCCACAACGCCTCGTCACAACGGCGCTGCCGGCCGGCAAGATCATGGACACGGCCTCCGGCCAGGAGATCGGGTTGCCTGACCTGGTGCAGCAGAACAGCGACTGCGATGTGTTCATTGTCGGTGAGTACCATGACAGCTACGCCTGCCATGCCTGGCAAAAAGACTTCATCGAAGCGCTTGCCAAGGAACATCCGCGCTTGGTGGTGGGCTTTGAGTTTTTCAATCGTAATGACGACCAGGCCCTGAGACTTTACCTGGACGGAAAAATCAGTGAAGCGGAACTGCTGCATGAAACAGGTTGGTATGGACGCAGCGCCGTGAATTTCGCCTATACGCGCCTGGTCCTGGAGACTGTGAAACGGTTGGGTTTGCAGGCTGTGGGGCTGAACGTGCCGCGCGAGCTGGTCCGCAGGGTGGCCAAGCTCGGGTTGAGCAGCTTGTCTCCGGACGAGCAGGCTTTGTTTCCCGGCGTTGAGCGCACGGATCCCGAACATGAGTATTATGTTCGCAGCACCCTGGGTGAATTCGCCGTACAAGTGCCGTTCTGGTTCCAGAACATCTATTTAGCCCAGAAGTGTTGGGACACGGTCATGGCCGAATCCATGCGCCAAGCCCTGGCGCGTCCGGAATCGAAAGGCTATAAAGGTGTGATTATCGCCGGCAGCGCCCACGTGGCCTATGGTCTGGGCATTCCCTGGCGCTATCGCCAGCGTGACAGCGGCGCGAAGATCATGACCCTGGTCCCGGTGAATGTGGTTGATAAAAAAGACGAACTCGGCGAAGAGGAAAATCCCATGGTCAAAGCCCTGGCCGGCCAGTTGCAGCCGGCGGCCATTTTCTCCCGCGGCCTGGCCGATGCGGTTTTCGCCGTAGCGTCAGAGAGAAAACCCTATTTTGCCGAAACGGGATTCAGCGCCAAGCTGAATGTTGGAGGTGTTTTTGAAGTTACGCATGTCCAAAAGGCAAGCCCGGCTGATAAATCGGGTTTACGCGTCGGAGATATTGTCAGGGCCGTTGACGATGTCCCGGTCAAAACACTCGAGGGTTTGCGTCTGCTTCTGGCCCAGAAGAACTGGGACGATTCATTGGAATTGGAAATCAGGAAGAAAATAATCCTGGTAAATGATAAGGATACGGAAAAATAAATTTGCATTCGGGTGCGGATTGGAGATCACGCTGCAATCTGTCCCCATGGTTCATTTTTGTTGCACTCCGATGATTGAATTTATTTCATTTTGTATTTAAAATGCGTACATGGAAATTTCCGGTGCCCGTTACTTTTTTTCTCGTGAATTTTTAATGCAAATTTATAAGGAGTATGAACCATGAAAACATTGAAAACGATGGCTTGCCTGGCGCTGGTGCTGACGGTTTCCGTGGCGGTAGCTTGCGGCGGCGGCGGCAAGTACGCCCAAGCGAAAAAACTGATCAACAAGCAAATCGACATGATGAACGATTATGCCGATGCCATGGAAAAGGCGGAAAACGCCCAGGACGTTGCCGCGGCGACGAATACCTATGCCGCCGCCACCGCGGACCTGGTCCCGGATATGAAGAAGTTCCAGGAGCAATATCCCGAGATGAAGAACCAGGCGGATCCGCCTGCAGAATTGAAGCCGGAAATGGACAGGATGCAGCAGTCTATGGGGCGCATGATTTCCGCTTCCATGAAAGCGGCCCGCTTCATGATGGACCCGGCCGTCCAGGAAGCCCAAAAAAAACTTGGCGAAGCCATGAGCGGGATGAAATAAAAAAGAAAATCAACAAAGCCTGAAAAAAAGCCTCCATCAGCTTTTCAAGGAGTGTTCTATATTTAATTCCTTGTTTCAACCCGGCTGGGCGATTGACCGCCTGGATTTTTTATGTTAAAAAGAAAATTAAAACGGAGGCATGATGGCGCTCGAAAAAAAACTGCTGGACCTGGTGACACGCAAGGAGAAAGCCCGCCTGGGCGGCGGCGAAAGGCGGATCGCCAGCCAGCATGATAAAGGCAAGTACACGGCCCGGGAACGGATCGAAAAGATACTGGATGCCGGCAGCTTCGAAGAGTTCGACATGTTCGTCACCCATCGCTGCAACGACTTCGACATGCAGAAAAACCAGCCGCTGACCGACGGCGTCATCACCGGCTACGGCACCATCCAGGGTCGGCTGGTCTTTATTTTCTCCCAGGATTTCACCATCTTCGGCGGATCGCTCTCCAAGGCCTATGCTGAAAAAATAATCAAGGTCATGGAAATGGCGGCCAAGGTCGGTGCACCGCTTATCGGCATCAATGATTCGGGCGGGGCGCGCATCCAGGAAGGTGTCGATTCACTGGCCGGCTACGCCGATATTTTTTTGCGCAATGTCCTTTATTCCGGCGTCGTTCCACAGCTTTCGCTGATCCTCGGCCCCTGCGCCGGCGGTGCGGTTTATTCGCCGGCCATCACCGATTTCATTCTGATGGTAGAGAAGACATCCTACATGTTCCTCACCGGACCCAAAGTGGTCAAGCAAGTGACCCAGGAGGATGTGAGCACCGAGCAGCTCGGCGGCACCGGCGTGCATGCCAGCAAGAGCGGCGTGGCCCACTTGACCTATGTGAGTGAGGATGCCTGTTTCGAGGGCTTGCGCCGGCTGTTTTCCTTCATTCCCCAAAACAATACCTCATCGGCGCCGCAACTTGAAACCGACGATCCGTTGGATCGTCTGGAGCCCATGCTGAACGACGTGGTTCCTGAAAACTCCAACAAGCCCTATAATATGAAAGACATCATCACCCTGGTGGTCGATGACCGCGATTTTTTCGAAATGCAACCTCTCTTTGCTCCGAATATCATTACCGGGTTCGCACGCTTGAACGGGAAATCGGTGGGCATCGTGGCCAACCAACCCAATGTCATGGCCGGCGTGTTGGACAACGCGGCTTCGATCAAGGCGGCCCGTTTTGTCCGTTTCTGTGATGCCTTCAATATTCCCCTGGTCGTTTTTGAGGATGTGCCCGGTTTCATGCCAGGCACCAACCAGGAATACAATGGAATCATCCGCAACGGAGCCAAGCTGCTGTATGCTTTCGCCGAAGCCACGGTGCCCAAGATCACCGTCATCGTACGCAAGGCCTACGGCGGCGCCTACTGCGTCATGAATTCCAAACATATCCGCGGCGATGTCAACCTGGCTTGGCCCAGTGCCGAAATCGCGGTGATGGGGCCGGATGGGGCGGTTGAGATCATCTACAGCGAGGAATTAAAAAAAGCCGCCGGGGATGGCGGCACAAGAAAGGATGAATTGAAAGAAATATACCGCGACCTGTTCGCCAATCCTTACAGCGCGGCCAGGAAAGGGTACATCGACGACGTTATTGAACCGGCCGGCACGCGTCTTCGTTTGATCAAGGCCCTGGAAATGCTTGCCGCCAAACGTGACAGCAATCCAGCCAAAAAACACGGCAATATTCCGTTGTAAGGAAGTAACCAGTGGCCATCAGCGACGCAATCATTGTTTCCCTGGTAGGAATTGGCGTTGTTTTTTTCGGTCTGCTGGTCACCAGTTGGCTGATATCGGCTATCGCCCTGGTGCCGGCCTGGCTGGAACGACGACGAAAGCATATGGCGCCTCCACCGCTTGCCCCCATGGCCAAACCATCCGTGCAGCTGGTCATCAGTCCGCCTCCGCCCCCTGACGCGGCTGCCGTAATCACGGCCTTGCTCGAGGTGGAAATGCGCCTGCATGGCGGCGATCAGTCCAGCCGCTTCACTTTCCGTCGTGATCCGCAGTCCCGGGGTTGGAGCCGTGACGGAGGCGGGCGCGACAATGAACCTGCCAGAGGAGTAAAATAATGCGCGAATATGTCATGTCGGTCGGCAACAAGGAATTTCATACTGCTATCAAGGAGCTTACGGTCGATTATGCGCTGGTTCAGGTCGATGGCCAGGAATACAAGGTTGTGCTGAAGCAACTGGGCAGCGGCCAAAGCGTTTTCAGCAGTTTGGCGCGCGCCGCCTCCCAGCCTTCCGCTGTTGGAACCGCGGCAGCATCAGCCAAGGAATCGTCTCCGGTTGTGACCCCGCCGCTGCCGAGCGCGGCCGGTTCCCAGGAAGGCTCGGGGATGGTGACGGCTCCTTTGCCGGGACTGGTCCTGGACCTGTTTGTCAAGGAAGGGGACATGGTCAAAGCCGGCCAGAATTTGCTGGTCATGGAAGCCATGAAAATGGAGAACCAGGTGCAGGCTCCTTTTGACGGCACGGTGAAAAAGGTATTCGTGCTGAAGGGGGCCAATATCAGTGAAGGCGACAAGTTGATCGAAATATCCCGGCCGTTCATGACTACTCTGTAGGCAAACGGAGTCATTCGAGGTCAAAGATGAAAAAATGGTTGCTGTGGCTGATTGTTCTGGCGACACCGCTCATGGGGCTTGGCGCGGAAAGGTTTGCCGTAACCCCTTTTGATATTCCGGTCATCCGGCTGCTCAAAGGCGGGGAGAGCGGTATTACAGTGGGCTGCCGCGGAGTTTTACTAGACAGCCTGAATGAAGAGATCGGTACCTGCATCGTCATGGAGAGTGAATTGGCCTTATCCCTGGCCAAGGTTTACCTGCGCCCCGGCCGGCTGATGTTCGAACTGGAAACAGTGGACATGATGAATCCCGAAATGCATAGAGTCGGCTTCAAAGTCGAACATGCCGGTTCCTATTTATCTCTGGACAAGGGAAGCAATCTGAGTGTCCGCACCGGGATGAAAGGCAGGCTGGATACGGCACAGGGAAACCTGGTCGGATTTTTCAAGGTGGTGGCCGTTGAAGATGAGCGGGCCATTATCGCGGTGACTTCGCTGGCTGCGGGCATGGGCCCTGAAAATGCCGCCACGGCGAAATTCCAGGGCTATGTCGAACAGATTGCAGGTTCGAGCGGTGTGCTGAACTTCTCCTATAAAAACCTGATCATGATCGTCATCGGCTTGCTGTTCATTTTCATCGCTATCCGCAAGGATTATGAACCGCTGCTGCTGGTGCCCATCGGCTTCGGCATCCTGGTCGGCAACATTCCCCTGCCGGTGCAGCTTTTCAACAGCCTGTCGGTTTACATGATCGATCCGGTGACCCGCCAGTATGTTTTCAATACCACCAGCAATTCGGTGCTGGGAATTATTTATCAATTCGTCACTTCCGGTGTATTTCCGCCGCTGATATTCCTCGGCATTGGCGCCATGACCGATTTTTCCACCCTGCTTTCCAATCCCAAGACGATTATGCTGGGTGCGGCAGCCCAGATTGGCATCTTCGCGACCTTCATCGGAGCGCTGCTGCTCAAGTTCACGCCGGCCCAGGCCGCCTCCATCGGCATCATCGGCGGTGCGGATGGGCCGACGGCCATTTTCCTCACTTCCAAGCTGGCGCCGGCGTTGATTGGTCCCATTGCCATTGCCGCCTATTCCTACATGGGGTTGGTGCCCATTATCCAGCCGCCGATCATGAAACTGTTAACCACGGATAGAGAACGGCACATTCGCATGAAGCCCAGTCGCAAGGTGACGCAGATCGAGAAGATGATCTTTCCCATCGTCGCCTTCCTGGCTACGACCTTCATTGCTCCCGGCGCCATTCCGCTCTTGGGCATGCTCTTCTTCGGCAACCTGCTCAAGGAATCGGGAGTGACCGGACGCCTGGCCAAGACTGCTTCCACGTCGCTGATCGATATCAGCACCATGCTGCTGGGGCTGGTTGTCGGCGCCTCCACCATGGCCCAGGTTTTTCTCAACACCCGCTCCATATTGATATTCGTGCTTGGCTGTACCTCGTTCGCCGTGGCTACGGCCGGGGGCGTGATGTTCGCCAAGCTGATGAATCTTTTCCTGCGCGAGGGCCGCAAGGTAAACCCTTTGATCGGTGCGGCCGGCGTCTCGGCCGTTCCCGACTCGGCGCGAGTAGTGGAAATGGTCGGGCGCCGCTATGATCCCGACAACCACCTGCTGATGCATGCCATGGGGCCCAACGTGGCCGGGGTGATCGGTTCGGCCATCGCCGCCGGCATTCTGCTGGGAATTTTTTAATCTGGAGGAAAAGCCATGAACAAGAT
The DNA here is from genome assembly GCA_963770755.1 of Candidatus Aminicenantota bacterium. GTDB lineage: Bacteria > Acidobacteriota > Aminicenantia > UBA2199 > UBA2199 > UBA2199. The sequence continues at coordinate 982,567 of CAVYQZ010000006.1, forward strand.
CATTTCCTGCGTTCCCAATATCTGTGAGGGCAAGGACCAGAAATTCATCGATGCCCTGGTGGAAAAATTAAAAGCCGTGAGCGGACTGGTCATGCTGGATGTTTCCCGAGACAGCGTCCGCAATCGCACCGTCATTTCCTTCACCGGCTCCCAGGGCGCCTTGTTTGAAGCCGGCATGCTCCTTTATCGGGAAACCCTGGCCCATGTCGACATGCGCGAGCACCAGGGCGAATACCCGCGCCTCGGCGCCGTCGATGTTTTTCCCTTCGTGCCGCTCAAGGACGCCACGCTTGAGGAGACCGTGGCCATGTCAACTGCCTTCGCCCAGAAAGTGGCCGAAGAATTCAAGATCCCGGTTTACTTGTATGGCGAGTCGGCCCGCTTTCCCATGCGCCGCTATATTGAAAACATCCGTGAGGGAGAGTATGAAGGGTTGGAGAATAAGCTGAGAGACCCGCGCTGGAAACCCGATTTCGGACCCGTGGTCTTTAACCCGGCTTCCGGGGCCACCGTCATCGGCGCCCGCTATCCCATGATCAGCTTCAAAGCCATCCTGGACACTCCGGATGAAGGGGTTGCCGAATACATTGCCCGCTTGATCCAGCACGCCGGCGGCGGCCTGGCACACCTCAATGCCTATGCCGGTCTGGACAGTGAGCACAAAGCGGCCCAGATCACGCTGACCATTGCCAATTACCGGGCCATGCCCATGTACAGGGTACTGGAAATGCTGCGCTCGGAGGCCCGGCGCTTCGGTGCGTCGGTACGCAAGGTCGAGATGATCGGATTGGTGCCGGAAACGGTATTCATTGAATCGGCATTCTATTACCTGGGCATCCATGACTTCACTTTCGACAAGATCCTGGAACGCAAGATTCAGACCGACCTGGACGAAAAAAACCAGCCGCACTGACAATTTTCCGGCTCCGCTCCGCTCATAATCCCTGATTCCGCAGGTTGAATAAACAAATTTTGTATTATTGACACTCTTTATTGATTTTTATAATATTAATTTCAAGGAGAAATCAATCATGCAAAAAAAACAACAGAAATGGATCGCTTTGTTTGTGGCTTTGACTTTCATCTGGTTGATGCAGGTTTCAACCATGCCCGCGGCCGCGGCCGGCACTGGCGGACAAGCCGGCATTGAAAATGCCGAAGCCGGGCCGGACTATTTGGAAGCCATCGGTCAAAAAGCCGCTCCGGCCAAGAAAAAAAGCATGCTGCCCGTCATTCTGATCGGTGTGGCCGTCCTGGGTGTGACCGCCGCCGTCCTGTTCCTGGTCGTATTAAAAACAAATTACGACATCGTCGGCTCCTGGATTGTCAGTTTTACAATGACAGGGAGTGGCCCAGTTTCATTGTCTGCAGCGGTTGGGCCAAGTTCAGTGTCAGTTATTTTTACAGGAACAAAAAAGTCAGGCACTGTTTCCGGCTTCGGTGAAGATACCGGGACGTATGCCGTCGATGGAAAAAATGTAACCTGGGTACTCTCAAGCGTTGCTGCAGACTTCATGTGGACGGGCAAATTCGATACAAAGGATACCATGAGCGGTACGATAAGTTGGCCTTCGGAAGGAGCCAGCGGAACCTGGACCGCAACTCGCATCGGCGCCGCCACGGCGCTTCCCAAAAATGCCACGGAGCAGGCGGTGAAAAGTCCCTGGAGCAAGACCGACAAAAACTGACTTGCATATTAGCTTATTTCTGAAATTGATTAAACCAAGGAGAAATCAATCATGCAAAAAAAACAACAGAAATGGATCGCTTTGTTTGTGGCTTTGACTTTCATTTGGCTGATGCAGGTTTCAACCATGCCCGCGGCCGCGGCCGGCACTGGCGGACAAGCCGGCATTGAAAATGCCGAAGCCGGGCCGGACTATTTGGAAGCCATCGGTCAAAAAGCCGCTCCGGCCAAGAAAAAAAGCATGCTGCCCGTCATCCTGATTGGCGTGGGCCTCGTCGCCGTAACCGCAGTCCTGATCCTGGTGGTTTTCAAGACAGAGTACGACATCGTTGGCTCCTGGAGTCTCAATTTTTCAATGACATCGAGTAAGACAGTTTCATTGTCTGTAGCTGATGCGCCAGGTCCAGTGTCAGTTATTTTTACAGGAACAAAAAAGTCCGGCACTGTTTCCGGATTCTATGGCGACACTGGGACGTATACGGTCGACGGGAAAAATGTAACCTGGATACTCTCAAGCGTTGCTGCAGACTTCACGTGGACGGGCAAATTCGAAACAAAGGATACCATGAGCGGTACGATAAGTTGGCCTTCGAACGGATCCAGCGGTACCTGGACCGCAACTCGCGTCGGCGTTGCCACCGTGCTTCCCAAAAATGCCACGGCGCAAGCGGTGAAAAGTCCCTGGAGCAAGACCGACAAAAACTGACCGGAAATAACCCGCTCTTTGAAAAAGCTTTCAGAGAGTTGTCATTTTAACTTGGGGATACAGTTTTTTTCGGGAAAGCAGCCGCCGGAGAAAAATCCGGCATTGAGAAAATGCCTGGTGGTTGAAAACTATTTCAAGATTGCGTCCAGGCTGAGAATAAGATGGTTGACTTTTTTTAAATTAACTTTGTATAATATCCATTCAAATATTTCGTGAGGAGATATTCATGAGCAATGAGTTCAAACCGTATGTTTCTGCTGACAAAAATTTGAAAGAATTCACCGTGCGCGCCCTGCTGATCGGTCTTTTTTTGGCCGTGCTACTGGGCGCGGCCAACGCTTACTTGGGTCTGAAGGCGGGCATGACCATCGCCGCCACTTACCCGGCTGCGGTCCTGGGCATGGCCGTGCTGCGGCTGTTCAAGGACCATAATATCATCGAGGAGAATTTCACCCGAACCGTCGGCTCCATTGGCGAATCGGTGGCCGCCGGTGCTATCTTTACCCTGCCGGCCTTCCTGATCGCCGGCGTCTGGAGTCCGGAATTCTTTGGTAGCTTCGGAGGCTACCTCAAATCCACCGTCATCATGATGGTCGGCGGCATCGTGGGTATCCTCTTCGTCACTTTGCTGCGCCGAGTCATGGTCGAGGACCCCGAACTGAAGTTCCCCGAATCCGTCGCCGCTTCCGAGATCCACAAGGCGGGACGCGGCGGCTCCACCGGCGCCAAGTACCTTTTTTATGCCATGGGCATCGGCGGATTCATTGAACTGCTCAAGGGCTTCAGCCTGCTGGCCGCGCAGTGGCAGAAATTCGTCGCCTTCGCTTCCAAAGTGATTCCTCGTACCGGCCTCGGCGAGAATTTTAAAGGGGTGGCCACCGGCGGCGGCTTCCTGTACAAAACCCCGTCCTTGAGCCCCGCTTTCCTGGGCGTGGGCTACATCATCGGCCCACGTTTAGCTTCCCTGAATTTTGCCGGTGGCGTCCTGTCCTGGGGACTTTTCGTACCGCTGCTGACCCTGCTGCTCGCTCCCCAGTATGCCCCCTCCGTAGCCGCCGGGCTTCTGAGTTGGGCCGACGTTTCCAACGCCATCTTCCAGAACATCGTCAAAACCATTGCCATCGGCGGCATGCTGATGAGCGCGGCCTACACCCTATTCCGCATGCGCAAAAGCCTGATCAATGGCATCCGCCGCTCGGTCAACGACGTCAAGAAAGCGGCCACCAGCAAGCAGGCGACGCTGAGAACCGATAAAGATATCAGTATCAAGGTCGTTTTTTCCGGATTAATCGCCATGTCGCTGGTGACTTTCATCGTCTATTGGTGGTTCATGGGTTTCAACCAGGCAAACTTTGTGCCCGCCCTGGTGGCGGCGCTGGTCATGCTGGTCGCCGGTTTCTTTTTCGCCGCGGTCTCCGGCTACCTGGTCGGATTGATCGGCTCTTCCAACAACCCGATCTCGGGCTTGACCCTGTCGACTTTGGTGGTTGCCGCCATCCTGATGGTGCTGCTGGGAGCCAAGGGTATTCCCGGCGTGACGGCCGTTCTGGCCGTGGCCGGGGTGATCTGTGTATCGGCAGCTGTGGCCGGAGAAATGCTCCAGGATTTGAAAGTGGGACATATCCTGGGCGGTACCCCCTGGAAAATGCAGGTCGGCGACCTGATCGGGGTGATTATTTCCTCACTGGTCATGTGGATACCGCTGTTCATCCTCAACGCCGGCGATTTGAAAATGGCTGCCTTGAAAGGATACAAGGGCGGCTTCGGCGGCGAAGTGCTGGCAGCACCGCAAGCCGGATTGATGGCCAATCTCTCACGGGGCATCGTCGGCGGCGAGATGGTCTGGCCGTTGATCGTGGTCGGCATCCTGATGGCCATCGGCTTCATCCTGGTCCAGGTCAAGAGCCCGATGCTGGTCTGCGTCGGCATGTACCTCTCTTTCGAAACCGTGGCCGCCATCTTCGTCGGCGGCATCATCCGCTGGGTGGTTGACAGCATCATTGCCCGCCGCAAGTACAACGACAACCAGAAGTCACGCATCGAAAATCGAGGCGTGCTGTTGGCTTCGGGGCTGATCGCCGGTGAAGCGCTGATCGGCCTGGTCTTTGCCGCCATTGCCTTTTTCAATGACGGCCGCGTTCCCAACCTGGCCGAGAAGTTGTTCAATATCAGCCAGCCTTCATACCTGATCTCCGTGGCCATATTCGTGGGCTTGGGCTACCTTTTGGTTAAATTACCGCTGAACAATGCCGGCGATCCCAACGAACCGGCCGCACCTGCGGTTATGTGAAATTAAAATAAGAATAAGGCAAATGACATAGGGTAGGGGCGACCCGGCGGGTCGCCCCTACATGATATATGCAAAACAAAGATAATTTCTTGAATTACATTCCCGTTCAGAGCTGCCCCTGGGGCAAAGATGAAAAAGGCAAGGTCTATCTGATCAAGGAAAAAAGCAGGAACAAGCTGCTCAAGAAGATCATCTCCGTGCTCGGCCGCAGCCAGGATTTTCATATCCATCTCGATGAGCTGGGCACCGCCGCCTGGCTCGAGACCGACGGGAAGAAGACCATCCTGGATATCGGCACTGCCCTCAAGCCGGTCTTCGGGGAAAAAATCGCTCCCGCCGAGCAGCGCCTGGCCCGTTTTTTCGCCATGCTGGCCCGGGACCGGTTCGTGCGCTGGAAAAGCGAATAACTTTTTCCATGGCCCAAATTTAAAAAAAATAATCTTGACTATTGTCACAAAAATCTTTACAGTTTAATTTACAGTGCTTGAATCCAGCATAACTGGATTAACAAATCAAGGAGGCTTTGATGAAGAAACCCGATTTGACCTTATCCAATCTGAACGAATTATTTCCGGATGATTTCAGCCAGGAACAGTTGGCCAAGGCCAAGACCGTTTTTTTGAAAGAACTGGCTTATTCCTGCCACAAATTTTACGGCGGCAAGATCGCCACCATGCCCAAAGCCGGAGTTTACGGCTTCAACTGGTTCAATGTCTGGTATACACCCGGTGTTTCCAAGGTTTCGACCACTATCCGCGATGACAATGATACCTCGTTCGACCTGTCCAACCGCGGCAACCTGGTGGCCGTGGTTTCCGATTCCACCCGCGTGCTGGGCGACGGCGACTGTACTCCTGCCGGCGGCTTGGGGGTCATGGAAGGCAAGGCCTTTTTGATGAAATACCTCGGCGGCGTCGACGGCGTAGCCCTGTGCGTCAACAGTTACAACGACCAGGGCAAGCACGATCCCGACAAGATCATCGATTTTGTCAAGATGGCCGAACCCAGTTTTGGCGCGGTCAACCTGGAGGACATTTCTCAGCCCAACTGCTATAAGGTCTTGGACACGTTGCGTGAGGCCTGCAACATCCCGGTCTGGCATGATGATGCCCAGGGCACGGGCTCGGTGACCCTAGCCGGGCTGATCAACGCTCTGCGCGTTGCGGGCAAAGATTTAGCCAAGGTCAAAATCGTATCTTATGGTGCCGGTGCCAGCAACACCACCATTGCCCGGTTGATCATCCAGGCCGGCGCTGACCCGGCCAACATGATCATGTTCGACACCAAAGGCACCCTGCACCTGGGCCGCGATGATATCAAGGCCGATCCCGCTTTTTACCGCAAGTGGGAGCTTTGCCAGAAAACCAATCCCAAGCGCATCGATGATATTGAAAAAGCCCTGACCGGCGCTGACGTGCTTATTGCCCTGAGCAAGCCAGGCCCGGATACCATCAAACCGGCCTGGATCAAGAAGATGGCCGCCAAGGCCATTGTTTTTGTTTGCGCCAACCCGGTGCCTGAAATTTATCCTTATGCGGCCAAGGAAGCCGGGGCTTACATCGTGGCCACCGGCCGCGGCGATTTCCCCAACCAGGTGAACAATTCTCTGGGCTTCCCGGGCATCCTCAAAGGAGCGCTGGTCGTGCGGGCGAAAAAGATCACCGACGAGATGGCCATCGCCGCGGCTTACTCCATGGCCAATTTCGCCCAGAAAAAAGGCATCAGCCCCGAACGCATCATGCCGACCATGGACGAGACCGAGGTTTTCGCCCAGGAAGCCGCCGATGTGGCGGTTGAAGCAGTGAAAAACGGCGTGGCCCGCATTGAGATGTCCTGGGATGAGGTCTTCAAGAAAACCATGGCCGACATCAAGGAAGCGCGCGACGCCATGGGCTTGCTGATGGAAAAAAATTTCATCAAGAAACCCGATATCAAGCTGCTGGAGGATGCGGTCAAGAAGGCCGTGGATGCGGTGAAGTAGGCAATGACCCCATCCCCTCACCCCTTCCCCTAAAGGAGAAGGGGTAAGAGGGTACAGGGAACTTTTGCCAGATAAGGAAGTGCGGTTATCCTACCCCTCGCCTTTAGGAGAGGGGGATCGGGGGTGAGGTCAAGACAATGATAAAAAAAACATTCTTGCCCACAAAAAAAACTCTTTTTATTCTTTTAGTACTATTTCAATTCTTGTGGTCTGCTTGCGCGAAAGATTCAGAGCACATTATTCATATTACGGTGTTGGACCATGACTTTACTGTTGTTCGACGTATTGATGATCAATCCATACTTGCCGAATTTAACAGGATTTGGATTTCACGTAAAGAAATTGCATTTTCCGATGATCCGCAGTTTTCCAACAACCAGTCATTTACCTATAAGATCGATATCCAAACTAAAGATGGCTCTCATCGCTGGCTTTACGACCCAGCCGGTTATACCACTGTGCTCAGCAAGGCTATAGTTCCTGTTTACCATTTCGATAATCCAAAAATGCTGTATAAGATCCTGATTCCCGAGATGGGTGCTATTGAAATCAAGAGGGACTGAATGCTATGTGAGGATGAGTTCGAAAAGCCAATGAAAATCCATAATAGAAAGGGACCCGGCGTCATTGGCGCAGTCAAAAATAAACAACTCTTTGAAAAACTCTATCCGGTAGCTGTTAAAATGAGAAGGGAACCAACAGACTCCGAACGCATCCTGTGGCAGGAGTTGCGGGCCAAAAAACTGGGAGTCAAGTTCCGAAGGCAGCACCTGATCGATCAATTCATCGTCGATTTCTATTGCGTCGAATTGGGACTGGTGGTTGAAGTCGATGGGGGAATTCATAGGAAACAACGGAGCGCGGATTTGGAACGTGAACATATTTTACAAGGTCAAGGCTGTACAATTGTCCGCTTTAAAAATAAAGAAGTTGAAGGGAATCTGTTTAGGGTTGTCTCTAAGATTAAAAATGTTATTTGCTCCTTATCTCAAGGAAGATAAAAATGACCTCACCCCCGACCCCCATCGTTGCTGAGTGGCATCACCAGATGCCTCGCAAGGACTCGGCATGGCGATGCGCACCTCTCCTGAAGTAAAGGGGGCATAAAGGAACTTTCAACTCATACAAAAACTTTATATAGCTTCTTACCCCTTCTCCTTAAGGGGAAGGGGCGCGGGGTTGGGGTCTGACCTAAAGGGAGCACGCCAGGGACGAGGTCAGGACTTCTGAAAAAATGAAATTCCCCTTGACTAACGGCTCAAAAAAATATACAGTACACCTTACTGCTTTGAATTTTATTTCATGAGGCGAAAATGAAAAAAATAAGTCTTCTGGAAGTAAAAGAAAAGATCAAGCAAGCCGTCCAGGACGCCAATTTTGTCATTGATCCCGGATTGAAAAAACTGATCGCAGATTATCTGCAAAAGGAGGAATCCCCTTCAGGCAAGGAGATCCTGCAGCAGATCCTGCAAAACGCCGATATCGCCAACAACGATAAACTGGCCATGTGCCAGGACACCGGACTGGCCGTTTTCTTTGTAGAAATCGGCGAGCAAACCCAGTTTGCTTACGAAGGTTTTAAAAGTGTCCGCGATGCCATCACCCAAGGCACAATCGAAGGCTACCAGGAAGGCTATCTGCGCAAGTCGGTCTGTGACCCGCTCAGCCGCAAGAACAGCGGTGACAATACACCGGTTTTTATCCACTGGGACGTGGTGCCCGGTGATGTTTTCAAGATCACTTTTATGGCCAAAGGCGGCGGCGCCGAAAACATGAGTGCTTTGAAAATGATGCCGCCATCGGCCGGGGCAAAGGGACTTGAGGATTTCGTGGTCGATACCGTTCTCAAGGCCGGCCCCAATCCCTGCCCGCCGACCGTGGTTGGCGTCGGCATCGGTGGCAATTTTGACACCTCGGCACTGTTGGCCAAAAAGGCCCTGTTGCGCAAGCCGGTGGGCTCCCTGCACGCCGATCCGATTTACGCCGAAATGGAAAAGCGCATCCTGGAAAGAATCAACAAACTGGGTATCGGGCCCATGGGACTTGGCGGCCGCACCACGTCGTTGGCGGTGCATATCATCAGCCATCCCTGCCACATCGCTTCCTTCCCGGTCGCGGTGAACATAAATTGTCATTCGCACCGTATTGTTGAAATCAATTTTTAGAGCCTTATGACAAATTTAAAATTTGTTAGCTCTTTAGAACAAAAGTTTGAATTTGCTATCAAAGGCTCTTATCCAGCGCAGCTGGATTAGGAGGATATCATGGTAGAAATCAGGTTCCATGGCCGCGGCGGCCAGGGCACGGTCATCGCTTCCAAAATCCTGGCCGATGCCGTTTCCAAGGAAGACAAATATGTTCAGGCCTTTCCCCAGTTCGGGGTGGAGCGCCGCGGCGCACCGGTCTTTGCCTTCATCCGTATCGACGACCGGCCGATCTTCATCCGCTCCAAGATCATCGCTCCCGACCACATCATTGTGGTCGATCCTTCACTGATCGATGCCATCGATGTGACCGAGGGGTTGAAAAAAGGAGCCTTCATCCTGATCAATACCGGCCATCAGCCCAAGGCATTCCGGCAGCTGGGCAAGGATTTCCGCATCTTCACCATTGACGCCAACGAGATCGCCATCAAGAACCGGCTCGGCTCCAAGGCGGCGCCCATCGTCAACACCGCCATCCTGGGTGCCGTACCGCGCGTCTTCGATTTCGTCAAGCTGGAATCGATCATGCAGGCCGTGCGTGACGGCGTTCCGGTCAACCCGGATGCCAACGTGGCCGCGGCCAAGGAAGCCTACGATTCGGTTCAAGGAGTATAATATGGCCAAGGAAAGAAAGAAGATTGATTTTAAAACACTGGATGAACTCCCGCCCATGGTCATGAGCCTGCGCTCCATGGCCGCCAACCCCACCGGCTCCTGGCGCAACTTGAAGCCGGTTATTGACTTGAGCAAATGCATCCAATGCACCATCTGCTGGAAATTCTGCCCCGACGCAGCCATCGACTGGGTCGACGACAATCCGGTGATCAACATGGATTTCTGCAAGGGCTGCGGCATCTGCGCCGAAGAATGCCCCAAGAAGTGCATCGAAATGATCAAGGAGGGCAAATGAAAAAAGTAATGATGGGCAATCACGCCATATCTTACGGGGCGACTCTGGCCCGCGTCCAGGTCATCGCCGCTTATCCAATCACCCCGCAGACCCAGGTGGTCGAACTGCTTTCCGAGATCGTGGCCGATCAGAGGCTGAAGGCGGAATTCATCAAGGTCGAATCGGAACACTCGGCCATGGCTGCCTGCATTGGCGCTTCATCGGCCGGAGCCAGGGCCTTCACCGCCACTTCGGCCCAGGGGTTGGCCCTGATGCACGAGCTGCTGCACTGGGCGGCCGGGGCGCGTTTGCCGATCGTCATGGCCAATATCAACCGTGCCATGGCTCCGCCTTGGACCATCTGGACCGACCAGAACGATTCCCTATCGCAGCGTGATACCGGCTGGATGCAAATTTATTGCCAGTCCAACCAGGAAGTACTCGATTCGGTGATCATGGCTTACAAGGTGGCCGAGAAGGTCCTGATGCCGATCATGATCGTCCTCGATGCCTTTTCCCTTTCCCACACCTATGAAAGCGTCGATATCCCGGACCAGGCGCTGGTGGACAAATACCTGCCGCCCTTCGACTACAAGTATAAACTGGACGTCAAAAATCCGCATACGTACGGCGGATTGACCACCCCGGATTGGTACATGGAATTCCGCATCAAGATGCATGAAGCCATGGACCAGGCCCTGGTGGAGATCAAAAAGGAAGCTCCTGTGTTTCAAAAGGCTTTCGGACGGTATTATGATACTGTGGACCCCTACATGGTCGATGACGCCGAAACTGTGCTCGTCACTTCGGGAACTGCCGCCTCCACGGCCCGATTCGCCGTCGACCAGCTGCGCGCCAAAGGCAAAAAAGTAGGCAACCTGCGCATGCGCGTGTTGCGCCCCTTTCCCTTTGCCGATGTGCGTCAGCAATTGAAAAATGCCAAAAAAATAATCATCGTTGACCGTGATATATCCTACGGTTATCACGGAATCTGGGCCCAGGAAGTGAAGTCGGCCCTTTACGGCCATTCCCAGGTGCCGGTTTTCAATTTCATCGCCGGCCTGGGCGGGCGTGACATTTTCCCGGAAACCTATTATGACATCATCGCTCTGGTTGACAAGAAGAAAAAACCCGACCAGGAACTGTACTGGGTGGAGGTGAAAAAATGAAACCGACATTACCTCTTGAAGAACTGATGAGCCCCGGCCACCTGGCCTGTCAGGGATGCGGGGCCGGCATAGCCATGCGTACCACGCTCAAAGCCCTTGGCCAAGATACCATTTTCACTTTTCCTGCCTGCTGTTGGACGGTGATCGACGGTCCGTTCCCGTATTCCTGCCTGGAAGTTCCACTGTTGCATATGGCTTTCGAAGCCACGGCGGCTACGGCTTCGGGCATTAAGGCGGCCATGGATATATTGGGCAAGGGCAAAACCACCATCTGCGGCTGGGCCGGTGATGGCGGCACTTTCGACATCGGCTTGCAAGCACTCTCAGGCGCCGCTGAACGCAACGATGATATTTTTTATTTCTGTTATGACAACGAGGCTTACATGAACACCGGCATTCAGCGCAGCGGCGCTACGCCCTATGGAGCCTGGACCACCACTACGCCGGTCAAGCATTTCAAGAAAGAAGTCAAGAAAAGCATCGATGATATCGTCGCAGCCCACAAGGTGCCTTACCAGGCCACGGCCTCGGTGGCTTATCCCGAGGACCTTTATAAAAAGATAATTAAGGCCAAGGATATCCGCGGCTTCAAGTTCATCCATATCATCGCGCCCTGCCCTCCGGGCTGGAAGGCCAAACCGGAGGACACGGTCAAGCTGGCCCGGCTCGTTGTGCAGACCGGTGTTTTTCCCATTTATGAGGTTGAAAGCGGCAAATATCTGCAAACCATAAAAACTGCCAACCGCAAGCCGGTGCTCGAATACCTCAAATTGCAGGGCCGCTTCAAGCACCTGAAGGAAAACGAGGTGGCCGAGCTCCAGAAGCTGGTCGACACGCGCTACGCTGCGCTGGAAAAGAGATTTTTAGAAAAATAATAGGCCTAAAAATACAAAACAAAAGGAAACATGTGGTAGGGGTTTGATTAATCAAACCCCTACTTGTCTTTTATGAATTAGAAATTGACAGAATTGGGGATTTCGTTTATAAGGTCTTAAAGGAAAACCATGCGCGCCATCTTCATCGCTGTTGGCAGTGAAATGCTGGATCTGGATCGCGTTGACACCAATTCGTTGTATGTGGCCCGACGCCTGCGCGAGAAAGGGATTTTAATGGACATGAAGGTGGTGGTCGGCGACCATATGGACCATCTTTCCTGGATGGTGAAAAAAGCCTGCCAGCGCGCCCAGCTGGTCGTTGTCAGCGGCGGTTTGGGGCCGACCGAGGACGACATCACCCGCGAAGCGGTTGCCGCGGCATTGAAAAAAAAGCTGGTTTTTCAGGAGCAGATCCTGGCCGACCTGAAAAAGATTTTTCAGCGCCGCGGCATGACCATGCCCGAGATCAATGCCCGCCAGGCTTTTATCATCGAAGGCGCCGAAGTCATCGCCAACCCGGTCGGCACCGCTCCCGGCCTTTATCTGGCCGAAGAAAACTGCAAGGTGCTGCTGCTGCCCGGTCCGCCCAACGAAATGATCCCGGTTTTTGAGGACGTTTTTGCACGGCATCTCGCTCCGGCGGCAAACTATTTCATTTACAGCCGTACCTTCAAGCTGACCGGCATCGGTGAATCGGATGTCGACAGCCGTATTGCCGACATCTATCGCAAATACCGCAACCCGGTAACGACCATCCTGGCGTCACTGGGGGTGATCGAGCTCCATTTTTTGGGACGTTCCAAAAATTCCGATGAAGAAGCCCGCAAGCTGACGGATGAACTGGCGGAAAAAGTGCGCACCAGGCTGCACGATTTTATTTTTGCCGAGGAAGATATTTCATTGCCCGAGGCCATCATCGCCGAACTGAAAAAGCGCAAGCTCACCCTGGCCGTGGCCGAGAGCTGCAGCGGCGGAGGCCTGGGCAACCAGATCACCGGCGTGGCCGGCAGTTCCCAGGTATTCCTGGGCGGAGTGATCGCTTATGCCAACAGTTTGAAAAGCGGCATCTTGGGGGTGGCTGAGGAGACGCTGAAAAAATACGGGGCCGTTTCCAAGCAGACGGCCCGGGAAATGGCTGTCGGCGTCAGGTGTCTGTGCGGTGCCGATATCGGCCTGGCCATCACCGGCATCGCCGGGCCGGGCGGCGCCAGTGCGGAAAAACCCAAAGGTCTGGTCCACATCCACTTGAACGCCGAAAATTTTGACAAGGAAATGCGCCGGCTTTTTTCCGGCAGTCGTGAAACGGTCAAAATGCGCGCCATTTCCCAGGCGCTGAACCTGGTCAGGGAGTATTTAAAAACAGGTGATGGGCGAGGGGCAATAGGAAATAGGGAAGAATAAGGGAAGAGATAGGGAAGAGTGAGGGAAGAAAATGGCAAGTAACGAGGGTAGGGGCGAACCTTGCGTTCGCCCTAACAAAAATCCCAAGCACCAAATCCCAAATAAGCACCAATGACCCAAATAATGAAAACTAAAAGAGCTCTGCCAGGTAGGGAACGCAAATTTGCGTTCCCTATGAAAGAAAATCTCCAAGATATTTTTGTTTCGTACATCGGAATTCGGAATTTAGAATTTGAGATTTGGGATTTATTTTACGGGCGGGTTTCAAACCCGCCCCTACGTTGTCTTTTTATTTATCTTCACCCGTCACATGTCACGCGTTACGCGTCACGAATTCAACATTGATCCCATGACTGAACCCCTGACCACCACCGGCACTTTTTACCACGGGAAAGTACTGGTCAAACAGCTGAAGAAGGGCTACCGCTTCGCCGTCGATTCACCCATCCTGGCAGATTTTCTGCCTCATGCCAATACCCCGGCCCTGGAAATAGGCTGCGGCGTCGGCGTGGTGTCGCTGCTGGCCCTGCACCTGAAAAAATTCCCCGCCATTACCGGCGTGGAGATACAGGAACCCCTTTACTGCCTGGCCGTCGACAATGCCGCGGCCAATGGCATGAGTGGAAAGTTTTGTGTCATCCATGGCGATTTCAAGCGTATCCATGCCGGCTTGACCAGCGTGCAGACTGTATTTTGCAACCCGCCCTTTTTCAAGGTCACCCAGGGCCGCCTCAGCCCCGACCGGACCATCCGCCTGGCCCGCTTCGAGGTCGCCCTCACGCTGGCCGATCTTCTGAGCTGTTCCGCCGCCATCCTGGCACCGGCGGGAACCCTGTGCCTGATTTTCCCGTTTTCGCGACAGCCGGAGTTGCTTGCTGCCGCCGCTGTTTACGGCCTGTACCCTGAACAAATCCGCTCTGTCCAGCCGTTTGCCGATTCGCCCCCCGACCGCTTCCTGGTGCAGTTTGGAAAAAGTAGCGGTCACTGCCGGCGCCAGAAGCCCCTGATCGTCTTCAGGGAGAAGGGGATTTATACGGCAGAAATGGAAAAAATCCTTTCCGGAGCATGATCCGCGCCGAACGGGACCATGATGCCTTGGACCTTTTTCCCAAACCGGCCAGCTGCGCTCAAATCATATTTATTGGTGTGTTTCCTGTAATTGCAGCAAGCCCAATTTCATTTTGGCATACTGGCAGGCCGGATTGAGCTTGAGGCATTGATCATAAAATTTCACTGCTTCCGCAGGCCGGCCATCCGCTTCCAGACGGGCGGCCAGGGCATAGCACAGCTCGATCGATTCCGGGCATTCCGCGCAAGCGAAGGATAAAAGGTCGGTATAATCGGTCATGCTTTTCTTGTTGGCATAAAACCAATCGTCAATGAAGTCGCTGAAAAATTGTTCGAGATTATAACCGATGTTCAGCAATTCCTGCTTGTGAGCCAGGTATGATTTATTCATACCATCGCTGCCATTGCTCGCATACTCTTTCCCCAATTCGAGTGTAATCGCCTGCACCAGATCGCGGATCCGGTCATAGTCCTGAATTTTTTTCAAGGCCGGATCTATGTTGTTCCGATAGTCGGCCGATGTAATGGCCGTCATGATGTCGGGCGTATGGGTGGTGTTGAAGTCAAATGGTTCCGAATCCTGGTAATAATCGACCGAGCAGCCGATGGTGATCTGCGGATGGTTGGGCAGTTTGAATGGCCGTATGGCGCCGTAATGGTTCGGTCTGCCCGCGGTCGGCTCGCCGATGACCGTGACGTTCGTGTATTTTTTGAAAATGGTGGTGAAATGGACGGCGGCCGAGTAGGTCACCCGCCCGGTGATCAGGAACAGCTTGTCGGGCCGGTCGATATCGGGCCTGGCCAGGATGCCCTTCAGCAGCGGCAGTTCCACATGGTTGCCGCCGTTGTTGGCGCGGATATCGATGACCAGTTTTTCGGGCTTGTTTTGATCGAAGGCTGCAAAGAATTGCGTGCAGAATTCAGCGAAGGAATCCTTTCCGCCTCCATGGGGACTCATGAGGGAGTTGATCTGCAGAAACATCATCTTTTCTTCGGGAATGTATTCAAACCAGAATTTATTTTCCCCGTTCTTAAGCCATAGAGGCAGGGGATTTTTTGAGCTTTCGTTCATGGTAACGAGTTCAGGGCATGATTGCGGGTACCAGCTGCCGAGATAGCGTGCCATTTCTGTAAAGGGAACCGTTTCGATTTCGATCTTGACCGGTTTATTCTTTGCATTGCGCAGGGATAGGCGTATCCAGCTGACAACCTCGATCGCGCCGATATTTTTCAGCATTTCCGCGAAACCAAGGGTGTAGTACAGGCTTTTCTTTTGCCCATAGGCGTTATCGTGGCTGTACAATCTGCCCAGTTTCGCCATGGCTTCCGCCACGGGCAGTTTACCCAGCTTTTCAATTTTCAGGCCGACCAGATCCCGGTACTGCGGCAGTCCGGCCAGGATATAGACGCCATCATCGAAAGGATACAGAATGAAAGGGAGCAGATTCAAGTTTTTGCCAAGCCAGGCGAAATCCGAATTCTCGAAGCCCATGCGGGTGTGGCCGTCCTGCAGACTGGCCAGCAATTCCGACATCGAAATCACGATATCGGCATCGTTCAAAGTGGGAATCTCGTTGTGCAGCTTTTCCTTCAATTTGTAGAACTTTTCCCTGGGGAAAAAAGCATAGGGCGCTGGATGCATGACCTCGATGCGTTTGACCAGGTATTCCAGATCATCCTGCCATGCCTTGGGATTCTGATTTTGAGCAAACGCAATGACTGCCAGCAGCAGGATGCCTGGCACGATTGGCAGCTTTTTTTTCATTGCCATACCTCCAATTCAGATACTGAATTTACGAAACGCGGAATAAAAAAGTTCATTCGCTTTTAAAAGAAAAAATGACATCGCCTTTATGCCATGCATTTATCTTATTAGGTATATTAAAACAGAAGGCGGTCCGGTCGATCATGGGCCTTATCCGGGGTGACAGCGGGCAAATCATTGTTGTTTAATTTCAACCTGGCCAGCAAATCCGTGAACCTTTGATCATGGTGAAGGTGTGCCAGGGTTTCGTCGGTGAGAATGAAGGCCAGCGATGGATCGTGCTGGCGAAAGGATTGATCGAGCCATTCGAACGTGTGATCGGCATCATTCAGTCCCGCGTATATCTTGGCGATCAGGTAGGGACGGATGGGTTCTTCATCCGAACGTCGGTTCAATTCGGCGATGATTTCCCGCGCTTCCGCGCTTTGGCCATTCATGGCCAGGGCCGAACCGAGTCCGGCAAGGATCATGGGGTTGCGGTCAGAGAGGACGACCGCTTGATGGATCTGTGCAATGCCTTTCTCGCGCTCGTTTTTCAAGAACCAGGCTTGTCCCAGGAACCATTGCTGGTGAGGGTTTCCACCTTCGATGTCGATCACCCGTTGCATGTGGGTGATTGCCTCGTCCAGTCTTCCCGAACGCATTAAAGCCAGGCCGCAATTGAACACCGTCCGGCTGGCCAGTGGATTGACTTTCAGCTCCAATAAGAACTCGCGTACCGATTCGTCCATTCTCCCGATCACCAGCAGATATGTCCCATAGCCGGAGTGGGCGAATGAATCCTGAGCGTTGATTGCCAATGCCTTACGCAGCGCCTTTTCAGCGGCCGGCCAATCCCAATCGTAGTGCAGGAGCGTCAGGCCGAGGAGCGAATGGGCATTGGCTGCGGTAATAGGAAAAGATAAGTTTTAGTAGGGCACCTGTTTCATTCGGGTTCACAGCCAGCGCTTTTATTAGATATGGGATTCCCTCTCGAAGGTCCCTATAATAATAAAGGGATGCGAGTGTGGTATTGGCGGCAGGGGAATCGGGGTCAAGGGCCAAAGCCCTCCTCACATAGTCTTCGGCTCGCGCGATATAATCCTCCTGCTTGGTGCCAATATTGACGTATTGACGGTACGCATCCCCCATGGCCGAATAGAGAAGCGGATTCGGACCAGTGATATCAATAGCACTCTGAAGATCTCGGATGGCCTGCCCAAGGAATTCCTCCTTGAAACGCCAAATATTGTAGTTGGCTCGCAGATAGTAATCATAGGCCTTGGCATTCGAAATCTGATGCACTTCCATCTTTATTTTCTCTTGAACAGTGAGTTTCAGTCGCAGCGCCTCTACGATCGCCGAGGAGATTTCGTCCTGGATGGAAAACACATCTTCCAGCGTGCGGTCGTACTTTTCTGACCAGAGATGATACCCGTCGGCGACGTTGATCAATTGCGCCGTGATGCGCAGCCGCTCGCCCGCCTTCTGTACGCTGCCCTCGAGCACCGTCTGCACGTTGAGCTTGCTGCCGACTTCACGGATATCCGCCGTCTTCCCTTTGAAGAAAAAAGTCGATGTCCGTGCCGGCACGCGCAGGGCCTGGATGTTGCTCAGGCGATTGATCAGTTCCTCGGCCATGCCGTCGCAGAAGTACTCCTGGTCCTTCTGCGGGCTCATGTCCACGAAGGGCAGGACGGCGATCGACTTGTCGCCGACGGCCGCCTCCTTTCGTGGCAGGAAAAAATACAGCAGAATGACCGTTGACAGCAGAACGGCGCCAATGCCGATCCACCAGGCCCGCTTCGGCTTATGCCCGCTCACGTTGACCGTTTTTAATATCACCTGCTGTACGCTCCGCAGATCCGCGATGATCTCGCCTGCCCGCTGATAGCGTTTGTCCCGGTCTTTTTCCAGGCAGCGGTCAACTATTTTCTCCAGCTCAGGCGGCACCTCCGGCCGGAGCGACCTGAGCTTGGGGGATGGTTCGTTCAAGATGGAATAGATCACCGCCTGCTCGTACTCCCCCTGGAAGGGGAGCCGGCCGGCGAGCATTTCGTAGAGGACCACTCCCATGGACCATATGTCGCTGCGCTGGTCCACATCCTTGCCCATTGCCTGCTCGGGGGACATGTAATGTACGGTTCCCAGGGTGGAGGACTCCTTCGTCAGCGACGAGATACCTTTCAATTTGGCAAGGCCGAAGTCCAATATTTTTACGTGGTTGTCCCTGTCGACCAGGATGTTCTGCGGCTTGATGTCGCGGTGTACGATGCCCTTGGCATGGGCAACGGACAATCCCTCTGCGATCTGGGTGGCGATTTCAAGAACTTGGGCGAGGGGCAATGGGTGAGGGGCTATAGGTGATTGGTCGACGGTGGACGGTGTACGGTTGACGGTGATCAATTCCTTCAGCGTCTGGCCATCGACGTATTCCATGGCGATGAAGACTTGGCCCTCATGCTCGCCGATCTCGTAGACCGTGATGATGTTGGGGTGGTTCAGGGCAGCCGTGGCTTTGGCTTCGCGCTCGAAGCGCTCCCTGGCTTCCTTGTCTGCGGTGAGATGACGGGGCAGAAATTTGAGCGCAACTTTGCGCTCGAGCTTGGAGTCTTCTGCGAGATAAATCTCGCCCATGCCTCCCTGACCGATTTTTTCAAGGATGCGGTAATGGGAAACGGTTTGGCCGATCATATATGTATTCCCAGCTTTCTCATCAGCGGAGCAAACCGCGGGTCGGCACGGAGGCTGTCGCTCAGCGGCAGGCTCCAAACCAGTAGAATATCAAATGCGCCTTCGTCAACGGCCTTTTCCATCCAGGCAAAGGCGTTTTCCGTTTCACCCAGGGCATCATATAACCTGAAGATAAGGCCTGATGCGATATAATCCGTTTTTGATTTTTCCAGCAGGTCGGCCAGCATGCTCCTGGCCATGGCCGGTTTTCCATTCTTTGCATGGATGTAAGCCTGTTCCACCGCGGCATTGCCCATCCCGCAGTCCACTGCCTTCTGGAATTCGGAGAGGGCTGCGGCTATCATTTTTTTCTGCAGGTGCGCATATCCCAGGACAAAATGTGTATAGGCATCGCCGGGATAAATCGTAAGGACTTCCTTGAGCTGCCTGATGGCGTCGTCATACTGGCGGGTGTGGTAATAGTGAAATCCCAGGTATGAGGTGAGGCTCAATTGCAATGGATCAATTAGAAGCCCGCGCTGAATCAGGGAGAATGCCTCATCGTTCCTACCCAACCGATGCAGGAAGTTGGCGTAGTATAAATAGCAGTTGAAATAGTTGGGGCTCAGCTCCAGCGCCAGTTTGTATTCTCTTTCAGCAGCTGCGAAATTCAGCTCCACAAAATATTTGAATTCCGCCAACATCAGGTGAGCCTCGCCGAGGGATTCATCGATGCTCAATGCCTTCAGGGCAAGGGCCTTCATTTTATCCATCCCTTCCTTGGCTTGGATGCTGTTCAAGGTAACCAGTCCTTCATAAGCTTCCGCCAGCCCGGCCAGTGCCAGGACATAGTCGGGGTCTTTCCGCAGCGCCTCCTCGAAGAAACCGATCGCTTTCCGCACGTCCGCCGGAGTGAGTTTGTCCATCCAAAACAGCCCTTTTAAATAGGCCTCGTGGGTTTCGGGGTCCACCTGGCGGGTCATGGCGAGCCTGGCTTTTTCCTCGGGCGTGACCGTGATTCTGATCTCGCGCGCAATGGCGCTGCTCACCTCTTTCTGCAGGGTGAGGATATCGGCAAAATCGCGCTCGTACTCTTCGGCCCATAGGTGTCTGTCGCTCCTGGCTTCGATCAGTTGGGCGGTGATGCGAATGCGGTCGCCCGCCCTGAGGGCGGAGCCCTCCAGCACGGCATCCACCTGCAATTCCTTGGCGATCTCGGGGAGCATCTTGGCTGATTTCTTGAACAGCATGACCGATGTGCGCGAGATCACGCGCAGGGCCTTGATTCTGGAGAGCTCGCTGATCAACGCCTCGGTCATGCCGTCGGCGAAGTAATCCTGCTCCGGGTCATGGGAGTAGTTTTGCAGGGGAAGAACCGCGATTGAACGGATGGCGTGGGGCGCTTTCATCGCCCATGGCTTCCACACCAGGAGCAGGAGAATTGCGGTCAGCGCTGTCAGACCGCATGTCAAGAGGATAAGCCAGCGTTTCCATGGCCTTGTATTGGCGCATTTCTTCTCTTCCAGTTTCCTTGGCATCGCAGGCAAATCATCCAGACAATGCGATATCGAGCTGTAGCGCCCAGCCGGCTCCTTGGCCAGGGCCTTTTCCAGGATGCGGTCGAATTCAGGCGGGATATCTTTTCGGATCTCGGTTACTTTTTGGGGATCCTCGTTCAGGATCGAATAAATCACCGCCTGCTCATAATCGCCCTTGAAGGGCAACTTGCCAGTAAGCAACTCGTAAAGCACGACACCCAGGGACCAGATATCGGTTCTTTGATCGACTCCCTTGCCCAAGGTCTGCTCGGGAGACATATAGTGCACAGTACCCAGGGTGGAGGATTCCTTCGTCAGCGACGAGATACCTTTCAATTTGGCAAGGCCGAAGTCCAATATTTTTACGTGGTTGTCCCTGTCGACCAGGATGTTCTGCGGCTTGATGTCGCGGTGTACGATGCCCTTGGCATGGGCAACGGACGATCCCTCTGCAGATCTGGGTGGCGATGGCGATGATCTTGATTCAATCGGTAGGGACAGGTCGCGCCCTGTCCCTACAGATGATCAATGTCTTTCAACGTCTGGCCCTCGACGTATTCCATGGCAATGAAGACCTGTCCCTCGTGCTCGCCGATTTCGTAAACCGTGACGATGTTGGGGTGGTTCAGGGCGGCCGCGGCCTGGGCTTCGCGCTCAAATCGTTCGCGCGCTTCCTTGTCCGCAGTCAACTGCTTGGGGAGAAACTTGAGCGCCACCTGGCGCTTGAGCTTGGTGTCCTCGGCAAGATAAACTTCTCCCATCCCGCCTGCGCCCAGTTTTTCCAGGACTCGATAATGGGAAATTTGTGTCCCAATCATCTTACAAATTTCCCGCTGCAGGCGGGACAAGTGCCGCCGCGGCCAAGTTCTTCTATGATCCGGTAGTGGGAAATGGTCTGGCCGATCATAAAATGTTCTCCACTTTCACCAGCTCCCGTACTTGCGCATTCGCTCCTCATGGACCAATTGCTGCTGCCTTAGGATAGCCTGGAAGCGCGGCTCGGTGCGCAGCTTGTCGTAGAGCGGGTCGTGCAGCAGGTCGAGGTAGAGATAAGGTTTCCCGACAGCGATTTCCCTCTCCATCAGGGCCAGCGCCTCCTCTTTCATGCCCAGCATGGCATAGACGGTCGCCCTGGGCTCCGGCATGTTTTGCATAGCCCGCTCGCGGTTGCCGTGGGCGGCCCAGTAAAGAGCGCGCACATTCTGGACAAGGGGTTCGATCGGGGTGGCCTTCTCCGCCCGTTCCAGCAGCGGATAGGCCTCTTCCGTGCGACCGGTCTTGATCAGCAGTTGCACATAGCCGGTCAGCGACTCGGCATCGTTCGGGACCAGGCGTATGATCCGGTGCAGCAGTTTCTCGGCGCCGGCGAAATCGCCGGTCATTTGCAGGATGCGGGCCTTGACAGACTGCGAATAGAAATAGGCCGGGTCGAGCTGCATGGAACGCTCGATAAAGCGCATGGCCGGTTCGGCCAGCCCGAGGTTTGAGAGGAAGAGGCCGATGATGTGGTTGACAGGCATGTAGTTGGGATTGATGGCCATGGCCCGGCGAAAATGGCGATAGGCACCGTCGATGTCTCCGGCGGCGAAGTTCACCCAGCCCATGCCGAGGTTGGTTTCGGAAAGATCAGGGTTCAGGCGGTAGCCGGCCTCGCAGTATTTCAGCCCTATGGACACTTCCATCTCGTTTCCGGTGACCTCGCTGTGGTTCATGTAGGCCCAGGCCAGCCCGTCGTAGGCTTGGGTGGCGCCGGGATCCACTTCGATGGCCCGCTGGAAGCTGTCGACGGCGGCGGTGAAATCGGCTTCGCGTCGGGAGAGGAGATAGGACGTTACCAGGTTCTGGCCGCGCATTAAATGCTCATAGGCCTTCAGGCTGTGGGACGGGTCGGCCTTCATGGCTCTGCGGGTCGCCTCGCTCAGCTTGATCTGCAAAGCCGCGGCGATGGCCTGCGAGATCTCGTCCTGGATGGCGAAAACCTTGTCCAGCTTGCGGTCAAAGGTGTCGGCCCAGAGGTGGAAGCCGTTCCTGGCGCTGATTAGCTGGGCGCTGAGGCGGATCTGGTCACCTTCCTTCTGCAACGTTCCCTCCAGGATGTTCTCAACATTGAGCTCGCGGCCGATCTCCTTGATGTCCTTATCCGTTTCCTTGTAGCGCATGATCGAGGTGGTAGCGATGACCTTCAATTCGGGGATCTTGGCCAGGCGGCCGATGATGGCGTCGGTCATGCCGTTGCAGAAGTATTCCTGGTCCTTCTTGGAGCTGAAATCGCGGAAGGGGAGAACAGCAATGGAATTGGTCCATTCGCCCTGCCTGGCCTCGGTCGCGGCAGGCTTGGCAGCCGGGTCGGATTTTCCCTTGGGGATGAAAAACAGAATTGCCGCGATCGCTGCGAGCGGGATGATGGCCGCCGGGATTCCCCACCGGGCCCAGCGCCGGGTTTTCCGACGTGAGACCGCAACAGCTACCGACTTGCGATCGGGACGTGAATCTCTTTTAAGGTGCTTCAGGTCGACCAGCAGGTCGTCAGCGTGCTGGTAGCGGTCCTCCGGTTCCTTGGCCAGGGCCTTCTCCAGGATGAAGTCGAACTCCGCCGGGACGTCTTTTCGTACATCTGATGGTTTCGCGGGTTCCTCGTTGAAGATGGAGTAGATGACCGCTTGCTCGTAGTCGCCCTTGAACGGCAACTTGCCAGTAAGCATCTCGTAAAGAACGACTCCCAACGACCAGATGTCAGTGCGCTGGTCCACATCTTTGCCCATGGTCTGCTCGGGGGACATGTAATGCACGGTGCCCAGGGTGGAGGATTCCTTGGTCAGTGAGGAAGCGCCTTTCAATTTCGCCAAACCGAAATCCAATATTTTTACATGGTTGTTTTTATCGACCAGGATGTTCTGCGGCTTGATGTCGCGGTGGACGATGCCTTTGGCATGAAGGCAACGGACAATCCCTCTGCGATCTGGGTGGCGATGGCGATGATTTTAGATTCAACGGTAGGGACAGGTCGCGACCTGTCCCTACAGATACAATGTCTTTCAACGTCTGGCCCTCGACGTATTCCATGGCGATGAAAACCTGGCTTTCGTGCTCGCCGATCTCGTAGACCGTGACGATGTTGGGGTGGTTAAGCGCCGCCGCGGCCTGCGCTTCGCGCTCGAAGCGTTGTCGAGCTTCTGGATCGGCGGTCATGGCTTTGGGCAGGAACTTGAGTGCCACCTGGCGATGTAATTTGGTGTCCTCGGCGAGGTAGATTTCGCCCATCCCGCCGCGGCCAAGTTCTTCCATGATCCTGTAATGGGATATGGTTTTCCCGATCATATTTTTCTATTGCAAATAGCCTTTCAGTATCTGTGCCGCCTTGCGGGCTCCGTCCGTGGCGATGATGGGCCAAGCTGCTTCTTTCCCGATATGGATCACGATCTGTTCAGCCAGGATCGAGGCGCCGGTTTCTGAAAAAATCATGCGCTTGCCGGCCTGGTGCCGGGCCAGGCGTTCCGCCACGTATCGGGTCTGCTCAAAATGGCCTTCCAGGGGAAAATAAAGGAAGGGCCGGCGCAATGCCGTCAATTCCAGGGTCGTGGTGCCCCCGCCCTGAATGATGGCCAGGTCGCTGGCGGCAAAATGCTCGTACAGATTCGCGACATAGCCTTTCACTTCGATCCCATCCGGCACCTGGACTGCTTTGGGATCGAGCCTAGGCCCGCAGACCAATACCATCCGCAATCCCGGAATTTCTTTCCGGACCATCGGGAAGGCGCGGCCACAGAGTTCCAGCAAATCGCGGCCTACAGCCGTTCCCCCGAGGGCGCCGATAACCAACGGTTCTTCGCCATACCCCAGACGCTTCCGGAGTGCCGCCCGGTCGCTGAACTGCAGCGGATCGAAAGAGAGGATGTAGCCCAGGTATTGGAGTCCGCGGGTTCTGGCCCATTCACGGCGGTTGGGCAGAAGGAATCCCAGCCCGCTGTCCGGGATGTCTTCGGCTTCGCCAACGAAAAGATAGGCGTCGATGACTTTGGAAGGATTCTTGTATCCCTTGGCCCATATGCGGTTCCAAATGTAAACACCGAGCCGTTCGAGCGGGTTATGGGTCAGGGCCTCCATGCCGACGAAATCGTAGATGACGGCATAGGGCGCCTGTTTGATGCCGGGATTCTCCTTGATGGCGATGGAGATTTCATAGGTTTCATCGCCGACGATAAGATCAAACTTACTTTTCGCCATCACCAGTTTGAATACTTCCACGTTCTGCTTCCAGCCGTTCCTGGCCGACATCAGGAATTTCAACAAGTTCATGCGAAACCCATTGCCCGGAGCCGACTCCTCGGCGGCGATATTTTCGTTGGCCATTCCTTCCGCTTCCGGCAGCAATTCCTCCCCGGCATTCTTCAGCTCCTGGGCGGCCGGGCCGGCGGCCAGCCACCCTATTTCGGTTCCGGGAAGCAGACGGCGAAGTTCCCGGGCGATGGCCAGATCTCTGAAAATGTGCCCCAAGCCTATCGAGCCGCTGATAAAGAGGACTTTTTTCATTTCCATCTCACTTTAATTCCAGGTTATGGTTCCCTCTTAACCACCACCTTGTTCATTGTCTTACTTTTCCATTTCTTGTTATTTTAAAATTTGTCAAATTTTAAAATTTTATTATATTTTTTTCAACAGGAATTCGTTTTTTTAACAATGAAAAAGCAGAGCGTAAGTATTATTCTCAAAGACACTCAGCGGAAGCTCAAAGGGCGGGTCTCAGAATCCTGAAAGCTTGTTGATAAAGCTATTGAATATTTCAAAATGAAAATAAACCTAGGCTGTTGAGGGTAGAGTAGGAGCACGCTTTTTTTCATGTGGAACCCGGAAACCTGATTCATATTACCTTGGATAAAAATCCAGGACTTTGAAAAAAATCGCCACCAGGTCAAGCAATTTTCATTGCCCTAGGTTTCAGCTTGGCGGGCGGCTTCCAGGCTTGGGAAAATCGGGAAAAACTTGTCGAAGCCGGAAATTTCGAACACTTCGGCGATGCGCGGCGACAGGCTGAAGAGCCGCAGTATTCCCCCCTTGTTCTGAATCAGTTTGAGCAGGATCAGCAGCGCGCCCAGCCCGGTGCTGCTGATATAGTCCAGGGTGGAACAGTCGATCAGGATCTGCTGCTCGCGCTTTCCGAGTTCCACCAGGTAATACTTCAAGTTTTCGGCATTCTCCGAATCGACCCGGCCGCTGACTTCCAGCAAGGCGAACGAATCGATTTTGCTTTCGCGGATCTTCATGTGAGTTTCTCCTTTCCAGCCAGGTACTTGATCAGGATCAACTGATTGCCATCCGGCCGGCGCTTGTAGCGCACCTGGTCCATGAGCCGCCGTACCAGGTGGATGCCCAGTCCGCCGACGCGGCGTTCGGACAGGGCGGCGGTAACATCGACCGCCGGCGCCAGCAGTGGGTTGAAATGGCGGCCGTCATCATCGATTCGGATGCGGACGCGGTCCCGGTCCATCCTCATCTGGACAACGATTTCATGGGGGCGGCTGTCTTCATAACCGTGGCGGACGATGTTGGTAAACACTTCCTCCAGCGCCAGGTCGATCTTGAACTCAATATCGCCATGGATGGCCCGGTCCCGGCAGAACCGAGTGACGGCGGCATGCAGCTGCGCCAGTGCCCTCATTGAGTTGGGCAAGATCACTTTCATGCTCAGGTGCGCTTTCATTCCTCCATCCCCATGATTCATTATAAGCATATTTTCTCCGATGGCAAGCCATGGCAGTTCCGCTTGACAATTGACAAAGGATGTTTCTATAATTAAACCAATGATTTGGGGGAACCGTGCTATATTCAACTGAAATGAGACAAGCGCCGAAAAACGGCTCCGCTGTGGCAGTGGCCTAAGAGTAATGAATCCGCTCGCGGAAAAATTTTTTTTGTTCGGAAAATCTTCCTTCGCACCCAAGCAGAAAGCGGAACTTTACGACTACATCTGTAAGCAATATCAGCGGCGCATCGCCTTTTATGTCAGCCAGATCATTCCCCGCGACCATGAATATTACCAGGACGTTTGCCAGGAAGTGATGCTAAAAATCTATAACCATCTTGAAACCTTCAATCCGCTCCATTCCTTCAAAGCCTGGATATTCAAGATCGTTCGCCACCAGTGTCTGGACCTGGTCAAGAGCAAGGAGGAAAAGCAGCGCAAGTTCCAACGGGGTGATCCCGATCTTGTTGGCAGCGAACCCGGCGCCGACCCCGAAAAAAAGTTTCTGCGCCAGGAATTAATGGAGCGGATCGAGCGCGTTGTCGGTTCTCTGCCCCCTTTGGAGCGCGAGATCTGCTATCTGCGCTTCTATGAGAATCTGAAATACCGAGAGATTGGCGACATCGTTGGCCTGGACATCAACTCTGTGAAATCCAAGATCCACTCCCTGAAGATCGATCTGCAGCGCCAGCTGAATCATTGATATTTTTCCAACATTTTCCATTTGGCGTCGTCTATATGGGTAGATGAGGAGAGGTCATGAGGATCGAACGTGAATTAAAGAAGTATTATGAGAGGAAATTATATAAAAAGGGGGAGGTTATTATGGAAAAAAAGAAACAAAAGTCGATCTGGGGAATTTCAGGGCTCGTGGTCGCCTGTTGCGTGATCGCTTATTTCGCGTTCTTCTACCCATGGCCGTCTGGCAATGACAACTCGGCCACCGTGGCGACCATCGGCGGGGTCGAGAAGGTCCAGCGCCAGAGGGTAGAGCAGATCGCCGAACAAGACGTGGTCTTAAGCGATGAGCAGATCCAGCAGCTGCTGCAAAATGACCAGGTCCAGAGCCTGATCCACAACAAAGCTTTTCAGAAGGCGATGCAGAACAAGGCGTTCGCCGCGCTGATGGCCGATCGCCGCTGTGCCGCGCTGATGGCCGACAAGGCGTTCGCCAATCTGATGGCCGACAAGGCCTTTGTCAACCTGATGGCGGACAAGCGCTATGCGGCGCTGATGGCCGACAAGGCTTTCGCCAACCTGATGGCCGATAAGGCCTTTGCCAACCTGATGGCGGACAATCGCTATGCCGCGCTGATGGCGGACAATCGCTATGCGGCACTGATGGCCGACAAGGCTTTCACCAACCTGATGGCGGATAAGCGCTACGCCAACCTGATGGCTGACAAGGCTTTCGCCAACTTGTTGGCGGATAAGCGCTACGCCAACCTGATGGCCGACAAGGCCTTCGCCAACCTGATGGCTGACAAGGTTTTCGTCAACCTGATGACTGACCAGCGCTACGCCAACCTGATGGCCGACAATCGCTATGCCGCGCTGATGGCCGACCAGCGCTACGCCAACCTGATGGCCGACAATCGCTATGCCGCGCTGATGGCCGATAAGGCGTTCGCCAACCTGATGGCCGACAAGGCGTTCGCCAACCTGATGGCCGACAAGGCCTTCGCCAACTTGATGGCCGACAAGGCGTTCGCCAACCTGATGGCCGACAAGGCCTTTGCCAACCTGATGGCGGACAATCGCTATGCCGCGCTGATGGCGGATAATCGCTATGCGGCGCTGATGGCGGACAAGGCTTTCGCCAACCTGATGGCGGATAACCGCTACGCCAACCTGATGGCCGACAAGGCTTTCGCCAACCTGTTGGC
This sequence comes from Candidatus Aminicenantota bacterium, assembly GCA_963770755.1. Classification (GTDB taxonomy): domain Bacteria; phylum Acidobacteriota; class Aminicenantia; order UBA2199; family UBA2199; genus UBA2199. The sequence continues at coordinate 1,010,418 of CAVYQZ010000006.1, forward strand.
GGATAAGCGCTTCGCCAACCTGATGGCCGACAAGGCGTTCGCCAACCTGATGGCGGACAAGGCGTTCGCCAACCTGTTGGCGGACAAGGTTTTCGTCAACCTGATGGCTGACAAGGCCTTCGCCAACCTGATGGCGGACAATCGCTATGCCGCGCTGATGGCCGACCAGCGCTACGCCAACCTGATGGCCGACAATCGCTATGCCGCGCTGATGGCCGACAAGGCGTTCGCCAACCTGATGGCTGACAAGGCCTTCGCCAACCTGATGGCTGACAAGGCTTTTACCAACCTGATGGCCGACAAGGCTTTTACCAACCTGATGGCCGACAAGGCGTTCGCCAACCTGATGGCCGACAAGGCCTTCGCCAACCTGATGGCCGACAAGGTCTTCGCCAACCTGATGGCCGACAAGGCGTTCGCCAACCTGATGGCCGACAAGCGCTATGCCGCGCTGATGGCCGACAAGGCCTTCGCCAACCTGATGGCTGACAAGGCTTTCGCCAACCTGATGGCCGACAAGGTCTTCGCCAACCTGATGGCCGACAAGGCCTTCGCCAATCTGATGGCTGACAAGGTCTTCGCCAATCTGATGGCGGACAAGGCCTTCGCCAACCTGATGGCCGACAAGGTCTTCGCCAACCTGATGGCCGACAAGGCCTTCGCCAGCCTGATGGCCAGCAAGGAGTGGTCGGGGTTGCTTGCCAGCAAGCAGTTCCAGGGCATTATGGCCAGCTGGGGTGGAACTGGCGGGAGCGGCATCTGACGATTTAATCCGGACAAGAAAAAATGCCCGGTTAGCGGAGCTGCCGGGGAGGATGAGGGATACCGCCCCCGTTCGCGGGGGCGGTACATTTTTATTGTAAAAAATCGACTTTCCCAAGGATGTCATTCATGATAAGAATAAAAAGGACGGGACAGGTGGTCATAGCCGTGTTGGCATTGTCCTTGCTGCCAGGGCGGCTGGCGGCGCAATTTAAAATGTTGGAAACCGAATTCCTGCGGCTCATCTATTTCCCTGCTGAATCGTTCCTGGCCCTGCACACTGTCTCCAGCTTCGTCAGCGCCTTCCGCATGCACCAGAAGTTGTTCGATTACCAGCCCAGCGAGAAGGTGAATATCCTGCTCCACGATTTCGGTGATGTGGCCAATGCCTCGGCCGGCGCCGTGCCCCAGAACACTGTCATCGCCGGCATCGCCCCCTCCAGCTACGTGTTCGAAACCATGACCGCCAACGAGCGCATCAATGGCATCATGCAGCACGAGCTGGTCCACGTATTGACCAGTGACAAGGCCGCGCCTCAGGACCGGTTTTTCCGCCGCCTCTTTTTCGGCAAGGTCACTCCGGATGAGTCCAACCCGCTGACCATGGTCTACGGCTACCTGACCACCCCGCGGCTCTATGCGCCGCGCTGGTTCATGGAAGGGATCGCCGTGTTCATGGAAACCTGGCTCTCCGGTGGGTATGGCCGCTTGCTCGGTTGCTACGATGAAATGGTCTTCCGCACCATGGTCAATGAAAAAAGCCGCATCTACGACCTGGTTGGCCTGGAGTCGGCCGGCACGCGGCTTGATTTCCAGGTCGGCGTCAACTCCTACCTTTACGGTACCCGCTTTTTCGGTTACCTGAGCCTGCGCTATGGGCCGGAGAGCATCATCCGCTGGGTCTCCCGCGACGATAACAGCCGGGCCTATTTCTCTTCCCAGTTCAAAAAGGTTTTCGGCCTGCCTTTGGACCGGTCTTGGAAGGAATGGGTCGAATGGGAAAAAACCTTCCAGGCGGGCAACCTGGAAGCCATCCGCTCCAGCCCGGTCACATCCTGCCGCGATATCTCCAGCCGGCCGCTCGGATCGGTGTCCCCGGCGTTCTACGATGCGCGCCGGGGGAAAATATTTCTGGGCGTCAATTACCCTGGCCAGGTAGCCCACTTGGCCGCTCTCGATCCCGGCAATGGTTCCCTGCACAAGTTGTGTGATGTCAAGGGACCGGCCCTGTACTCCGTCTGTTCGCTGGCCTATGACGACGAGCAGGGCATCCTTTTCTATACCACCGACAACAACACCTGGCGCGACCTGCGCCAAGTGCAGGTCGATAGCGGCAGCACACGTCTCCTGATCAAGGACGGCCGCATCGGCGACCTGGCCTTCAACCGCAGCGACCGGTCGCTCTGGGGCATCCGCCACTACAACGGCATTTCCACCATCGCTCGCATCGCGCCGCCCTACCGGGAATGGAAACAGGTCTATTCCTGGCCCTACGGCAAGGACATGTACGATATCGCCATCTCGCCCGACGGCCGGCTGATAACGGGGGCACTGACCGAGATCAGCGGTCGGCAGTCGCTGATCAAGATCGACCTGAAAAAGCTTGAAAACGGCGAAGCTGTCTACGAGACCGTCTCCGACTTCGAAAGCAGCTCGCCGGCCAATTTCGTCTTTTCCCGGGATGGAAGGTCTCTGTATGGATCATCGTATTATTCCGGCGTGGCCAACATCTACCGCTGCGACCTGGCCGACAACAGGATCGAGATCCTGACCAATACCGAGACCGGCCTATTTCGTCCGGTCCCGCTCGACGACGATGCATTGCTGGTTTTCCGCTACACCAGCAGGGGATTCCAGCCGGCCATCATCTCCAACCGGAGAAAGGAAGACGCCCCGGTCCGGGCCATCGCCATGCTGGGCCAGCAGATCGGCGAGCAGCATCCTCAGGTCCGCGACTGGGTGGCGGAGAGTCCCGGCCTCATCGACCCCCAGGCGTTGATCGTTTCCAGAGGGACTTACTCGCCGCTGAAAGAGATCGGGTTGAAGTCGCTCTACCCGGTGGTCGAGGGCTATAAGGATTTTCCGGCCTTCGGCCTGCACGCTCACTTGGCCGACAAGTTCAGCCTGGAAAAGATCGACCTGACCGCCAGCTACTCTCCCGACAACAGCCTGGAATATAAGGAGCGGCTTCATTTTCGGCTGCAGGCGCGACTGAGGAACTGGGAATTTATTGCCACCCATAACGCCGCCGATTTTTACGATCTGTTCGGCCCCACCAAGACCAGCCGCAAGGGACAATCGCTGCAACTGCAGTACAGCAAGATCCTGATCTACGACACCCCCAACCGTTTCCTGGACTACAACATCCAGGCAGCAGGCTACTTCGGCATGGAGCGGCTGCCCGATTTCCAGAACATCGCTATTGAGCAGGGAAGGTTTTTTACCTTGAACGCCAACTTGAATTACAAGTACCTACGCAAGTCCCTGGCCGCCGTTGAAGAAGAGAAGGGCTACCAGTACCGGCTGGTGCTGGCCAACACCTACGTCAACCGCACCATTTATCCGCGCCTCTACGCCTGCCTCGATTACGGCCTGCCCCTGCCCATCCGGCACTCCTCCATGTGGCTGCGGGGAGCGGCCGGCAGCGCCTACGGCGACCGCCAGGATCCCTTCGCCAACTTCTATTTCGGCGGCTTCGGAAACAATTGGGTCGATCACCAGGACAGCAAGCGCTTTCGTGAATATTACTGCTTCCCCGGCTCTGAACTGAACGCGGTGGGCGGCAAGAATTTCGCCAAGCTGACCCTGGAATGGAACCTGCCGCCGCTCTTTTTCCGCCGCCTCGGCTTCCCTTTCTTCTACGCCAACTGGATCAGTCCCTCGTTGTTCGCCGGTGGCCTGATCACCAACCTCGACCAGCGACCCGAGCAGCGCCGCTTGCTGGACATCGGCTTGCAGCTCGACATCCGTTTGATCGCTCTTTCCCACCATCAGCTGACGCTGTCGCTCGGTTACGCCCGGGCTTATGAGGCGAATCGCGATTCGACCGCTGAATGGATGGTGTCGCTCAAGATCTGACCATGGGTGCTCTCCTGCTGCGTATCGGCCTGGGATTTCTGCCGGTGCTGACATTCGCGGCGATCCTTTACGTGTTCGACAATTTCCGGCTGGTCAAATTTCGCGTCGTGCGTGACGCCCTGCTTGCAGGCGCCGCCGCCGGCCTGTTCTGCCTGATGCTGAACCGCTGGCTACTCTCCCAGACAAACCTGAGCGCTCCCTTGTACGCCCGATACCTGGCCCCGTTCATCGAGGAGACAGCTAAAGTTGCCTATCTCTTCCTGCTGCTGCGACGCCAGCGGCTGGGCTTTTTGGTCGACGCGGCCATCATCGGTTTCGCCATTGGCGCCGGTTTCGCCCTTTTAGAGAACATCTATTTTCTCTATTCCCTTCACGACCATAGCTTCCTGCTCTGGCTCATCCGCGGGTTCGGCACGGCGGTCATGCATGGCGGCACGGTCGCCCTGGTCGGGATCATGGCCAAAAGCAGGTCCGAACGACACCAGCGCGAGCGGGCCGTCGATATTCTGCCCGGCCTGGCCGTCGCCATCCTGATCCACTCATTCTACAACCATTTCCCCCTGCGTTGGCAGTTCCTGGCCTCGATTGTTTTCCTGATCGGCCTGCCGCTGACCATCGCCCTGGTCTTCAACCGCAGCGAGAGGTCGCTGCGCCAGTGGCTGGAAACCGGCTTTGGCAGCGATGCGGAACTGCTGGAGATGATCCGCAGCGGAACCGTGCTGCAATCCAACATCGGCCGCTACCTGCAGTCACTGAAGGAGCGGCTCCCCGGTACCGTCCTGGCCGACATGCTATGCACCCTGCGCCTGCACGTAGAGCTTTCAATCAAGGCCAAGGCCGTCCTGATGCTACAGGAGCAGGGATTCCCTGTGCTGCCTGATCCCGAATTGCAAAAAAAATTCCGCGAGTTGGATTTCCTGCGCCGCAGCATCGGTCGCCTCGGACAGCGGCTGCTGGCGCCGCTGCTGCACACCAGCGCCCGCGAGCTCTGGCAGCTGCACATGCTACGCGGGCGCTCGACCTAATGGGCTTCCCTACATCTGCCTAAAACCTTATTTCCAGGCCGAGCCGTGCCGACATGGGCGGGAAAAATCGAATGGCTTCACCATAGGTCGGATTGGGGTCGATCTGGTTGCCGTTCGCATCAAGATTGTGATAGTGTATCTGATCGTAACCGGTCGGAGTGCGGTTGCTGGCGACATGGAAGACATCCAGAAATATTCGGGGCATCCAGTCGATTTTCGTGGCCCTCGCCAGTTCGAACATCAGGCGGAAATTCACGTCAAGAATGGACGGCGTGCGACCGACACTACCGCGGGGTCGCATCAGGCTCAACGAGCCTGGAACTGTCGCCCCGCCCCATTCGCTCAGCGGCGTGCCGCTCTCCCATATGACCGACGTGCCGATGATCAGGCCTATGGCCCAGCGATAGGATCCCGAGAACTTGAATACATGGGTGCGGTCGTTCGGCAACAAGCCGAGACTGTTGGGCATCTGCTCCGGCAGATCGAATTGCAGGCCCACGTTCGGGGAATAGGTGCCGACGTAATCCAGGTCGGCAAGCCCATTATAATTTCCATAATTCCGGGAAAGAACATAAGAGGCGATAAAGTTAAATTTCCGGCCGCCGAACTTCTCTATCGTCAGCTCCAGGGCGGAATACTCGCGCCGCGGCCGGGGGAAAGCATCCAGTTGGCCTCTTCCCGGGTTACCCATAATTAGGATCATCTCCCCCGCAACCGTTCCATAACCGTCTTCAATGGCTTCCCGGAGCCTGCGGAAGATTCCGCGCGCCCCTATCTTGAGGTTTTTCCCGGCCAGCCGTTCATACCCCAACGTGAGTTCATCGTAATGCTGGCCTTTCAGGCCCTGGATCGCGGGTTGGATCGTGTTCGGGACTATCCAGGGATCCCCGCCCGATGGATCGATCCGAGGATCGTGATCATAAGAGTAGATCGTCATCCCGCCAAAGTCGGAACCATAGATGGAAAAGATGTAGAGCAGCATGTCTTCATAGTACCTGCCGAAGGAGGCGAAAACCTTCTGTGACCCGATCTTCCCCGGCTGATACACGATGCCGATCCTCGGCGCATATTGATCGAGGATCTTCTGGTGCACTTTCCTGTCCGAGGCCACGATGAATTGCCCGTCCCAGCGCAATCCGAAGTTGAGGCGGAGCCAGCGGGAAATTTCCCAGGAATCCTGGATGAACAACGATGGGATGCGGTTTTTTAGAATCCCGCCGTATCGAAAAGTGAAATCCAGGAAATAGTCATTACTGTAGCGCGTGATGCTGGAATAAGTACCATCCGAATCCAATTTGTTCTCTCTATATTCCAGGCCCGCCTTAAGCGTGTGGCGGTTGAAGGTCCATATTCCCTTTAAGGCGAAAGTGATCTCGCTGCTCAGGCAGTCATTCCATCCCGGCGATCCGCCGCTGATGGTGCTGGCTTCGGCTTCAACAAAGGCGCGCTCGTTCCGCCCGCGTTCAGTGGCCGGAAGGTGTCGATCCAGGCGGTTGATCCAGGAGGCTGTGCTTTCCACCATGAACCTGTCGCTGACAAAATATGTTCCCTTCAGGCTGAAGTTCAACCCGCCCCGTTGTATCGTATCCAAATACGGATCGGGATTCAGGCTGACATAGGGTTCAAAGATTCCCAGGGCATCTCCGACCGCACTGCGTTCGCTCGGGTCGCCGAGCATCGTGAAGACCAGATTGGTCTTTCGCGATGCCTGCCAGGTGAGCTTGCCGGCGAAGGTTCGGGTAGTATTCTTATCGAGGAAAAATCCCTGGCCGGGAAGATCCACCTTTTCGCGCTCGAAGGCCGGGTTGAAGGCAGCGAAAAACCACAACCGGTCGCGCACGATCGGCCCGCCCAGGCTGACCCCGAGATCGTATTGGGAAAAGCCGCCGCTGCGCGGCTCCAGGGAACCTACCCTGGGGTCATCGGAAAAGCGGTTGCCGGTGAAAAATCCAAACGCCTGCCCGGAAAACTCGTTGCCTCCCGACGAGGTGATGACGTTGACGATGCCGCCCAAAGAGCTGCGGTATTCCGCCTCGTAGCCGCCGGTCTTGACCTCAATCTCCCTGACGAAGTTGTAGGGCAGGCGCATGCCGGTGAGGCCGGTGTAGGGATCGGTGGTTTCCACGCCGTCGACAAAGTAGCGGTTCTCCAAGCCCGAGGACCCGGCCATGTTCGCCTCCGTGCCGTAGGGATCCTGCACCGCATGCGGCAGAAGCGACGTCAAACTGCGATAATCGCGCGCCACCGGCAATGATTCTATGGTGCTGATGTCCAGGTTGGAGCCGCCGCTGCTGGTAGTGACATCGATATCCGGCCGCTTCCCGGAGACGACGATGTCGTATTCGAGTACTTTCAAGTCCAGCCGGATCTCTCCCAGGGAGGTCGTCTTTCCCAGGTGGACCGTAACATTTTTAAGGTTCACCTCCTGGAAATCCGCATGCTGGATCCTGACGGTATAGGTCCCTACGGGCAAGGCGAAGACAAAAAATCTCCCGCGTTCATCCGTGGTCGTTTCGCGCGTTCCCTGGAGATAGGCCCCCGAGACGACGATCCGGATACCCCCCATGGGAAAACCCTCTGAATACAGGATCGTACCCTCCAAGTTTCCCGTGACGTCTTGGGACCAAATGGACATGGCAGAAAATAGAATCGCCAACAAGATTGTCAGGATTTTTGTTTTCATACTTTCTCCTTCATCGTTTCACCGGGCCCAGCCAGCGGTCGAGCCAGGCCACGGTCTCCTTGACGACTTCGTTTCTCGGCGGGACATGGTCGGTTTCATACAATTTCCAGAGCTTGTGCTCGGCCGGCGTTCCCAGAAGTGCATACATCGGTTGTTGCGATGTTTCGGGAGTTACCCACATGTCGTATTTTCCATTGAGCATCAATGTCGGTATTTTTACGCGGGGCAGGTAGTTGATCGGATGCACGACGGGGCGTATATCTTTCAGGGAAAGCAAACCTCCTCCGATCAGGACGCTGGCCCGGATGCGCTCCTCAACGGCCAGGAAGACAGGCGCGATCACTCCTCCCCAGCTCAGTCCTTCCAAGGCGAGCTTCCTGCTGTCGATATCCGGCCGGGTCTCCAGGAAGTCGATGCATCTTCTGAGATCCTTAACCTGCTGGATCAATACTTCACTATACTGATGGGAAGGCCAGTCATTCTGAATGCGAGCCAGCGCGTCGTTCCCGCGCTCGAAATACCCCTTGTAGATTGGACAGATGACCGCCCGGCCGGTCTTTACGATAAAAGAGAGGAACATGGTGAATTCATACCAGTTTTCAATGTCTTGGCTCGATCTTTGATCCATGGCCCCGTTAGCGTTCAGGAAGATGACGGTCTGATAGGGGGGCGCAGTGTTCCTGGGCAGGAAAAGCCAGGCCAGGACACGCTCGCCGCCGTAAGCGGCGTCAAAGCTGATTTCTTCCCGGGACCATCCAGGGCTTTCTTTCTTCGACTCCATGCGGACCTTCAGATCGGTTTTGTCATAGGAAAATTGTTCCTTGTAGACCTGAAAAATCGCATCGGCAACCGGCTTTTGTCTAATGGATTTTTTCATTTCGTCGGCGATGTAGAAGCCCTGAAAAGCCGACTGCGGAATTTGTTCCGGCTCAGGATAGAAAGCGCAGCGGAACCCATTCTTGGTTGAGCGATCCATAGCCGGAGCCTGGCTTACATTGTCAAACAGATATGTAGGGTCCCCCCAGGCGCAGCCCCTGATCATTTTCCCGACAGGGGTCTCGTTCGAACACCATTCGCGCACGTTCCCGGCCATATCAAAAGCACCGTAGGCTGTTACTCCCGGGAGACTTCCCACTGGAACCGGGCCCTTCCCCTGGAAATTGCTGAAAGGAGCCAGAAAGGATGAATCCCCCATGCCCGCGACTGAACTGACTGAGCCGGGCATGTATATGCCGCTCGCGATCGCCCAGTGGTATATTGTCGGCAGGCATTTCCCGACAAATTCGGCGTAAGCGGCCGCCTCGTGCCAACTTATCCCCGACACCGGATACTCGGCCTTTCCTTCAGGATAATCTCCCGCCTGCCACCCGGTCGGGCCAGGCTGGCCGGTTTGGTCGACGAATTCCTTGATCGCATTCTCCCAGGGCAACTCTTTTCCGGCCCTGACGAATCGTTCCTTCCAGAACTTCTTGTCCCGGTACCCGTCGGCGTTGACGAATTCCTTGAACTGCTTGTTCGTGACCTCATACTTGTCTATGAAAAAATCATCCAATTTGCCGATGGGTGTCACCGCTCCCATGACCCGCACCATGCCCTGCGGGATCGTTTCCTTTTTATCCAGGAGCCTCGTAAGATCACAAGGAATGATTAAATCAGGTTTCGTCCAATCTGTTTTGTAAGTGGAAGCCGCGGCCAAAACCGTCTCATAGCCTTCCTTCTCCATTTTCCATCTGAAGACCCCGATCGGAAGCCTGATTTTCTCTAAAGGCGATTTGCCAAGATATTCCCATTCGCTCTCCGGGGCCATGTATTCCTTCATATAGACCCTGGCTCCGGGAGGATCGGTCTTGACGTTGATGCTCAGGGCGCATTTGGCAAAGATCCCGGCCAATTTCGGATTGTGCGGAATGATGGCTTCGATCTTTTTCGCGAGGTGATAGACGGGGAGAAGGCCCCGCCAGCAGTCGTTTTCCTCGATCAGTTTTTCGGCCTGTGGCAGGGTTTCTTTCTCGGCCCACCTGACTTTGGCCTGGTGCTTCAGATAAAAGACCATAGTAGCAGCAAACAAACACAAGATCAGGAGAGCGGGAACCAGGATCTTGACCCGAAAAAAGAACCGTCTGAAGTTGAAGGCTACGGTTTCGGGAGCCGCGATCTCCTGGTGAACCCGCTTCAGTTCTTTCAGCAGTTCGTCCGCCGTTTGATAGCGCTTCTCCGGGTTCTTGGCCAGGGTCTTGTGTACAATGATTCTCAATTCATCGGGGATATCGCTTCTCAGTTTGGAGATAGATTCCGGTTCCTCGTTGATCACGGCATACAACATAGCCTGCTCATATTCGCCCGGGAACGGCAGCTTGCCTGTTAGCATCTCGTAAAGGATCACCCCCAGCGACCAGATGTCACTGCGCTGGTCCACTTCCTTGCCCAGGGCCTGTTCGGGCGACATGTAGGCCACGGTGCCCAGGGTGGTGCCGGACTTGGTCAGCCGAGACAGCCCCTTCAGCTTGGCCAGGCCGAAATCGACGATCTTGGCCACTCCCTGTTCCGTGAGCATGATATTAGCCGGCTTGAGGTCGCGGTGGACGATGCCCTTGGTGTGGGCGGCAAATAAGCCGGAGGCGATCTGGGTGGCTATTTCAAGAACTTGGGCGAGGGGCAAGGGGCTAGGGGCTATAGGGGATTGGTCGACGGTGGACGGTGTACGGTCCGAGGAAATCAATTCTTTCAGAGTCCGCCCCGCGACATATTCCATGGCGATGAAAACATGGCCCTCGTGTTCACCAGTTTCGTAGACGGTGATGATGTTCGAATGGTTGAGCGCGGCGGCGGCCTTGGCTTCGTGGATGAAGCGCTTTCTTTCCTGCTCGTCGGCGCTGAACTGGGCCGGCAGAAACTTCAAAGCCACCTTGCGATCAAGTTTTGTATCCTCGGCAAGATAGACTTCGCCCATGCCGCCATGGCCAAGCTCTTCTATGATCTTATAATGGGATATGATATTACTGATCATGTTTATGCCGATACTTTTTGGCCGGGCGGACAGGTCCGCCTTCGCAGAGCTTCTCGATGATCTGGTTATTGGATACGATAGCAGCCGTCATTTAACTATTCCCGCATTTTTCAGCAGTGTCGAATATCTCGGATCCGATTGTATAAAATCGAAACTGGCATCCGCTCTAAGGTAAGATAAACGGATCGAACGTTCTGCATATGCTTTTTCCAGCCATTCAAGTGCCTTGTCTTTTTCCCCCAGATCCGCATAGCACCAGGCAATGTTCCATGATGAGACATACTTTCGATTGAACCACTCGAGGTTAAACTCAAGACGTTTTTTTAAAAAACCCTTCATACCTGACTTCCTGTATTCTTCTTGGAAAGTGGCAACCTGGTCGGGGGTGAGCATCTGTCCCAACGTTGGAACTTTCAGAAATGCGGCAACGGCTTTGTCATCCTTCCCGCTATGCCGATAGGCTCTGAAGAGACTTAAATAGGCAATGCGAAATGATGGGTCAAGGTCAAGTGTTTTTAGCAATTGCTCAATGGATTCATCATATCGCCGGGCCAGGCCTAGCACGTCTCCCAGATCCTCGTTGTTGATCAGCGATAGTGGGTCAAGCTCCAGCGCCCGTTTTGCCTCTTTGACGGCTTCATGAGTGCGCCCCATGGCCACCAGAAAAGTAGAATACCAGTGGTGTGTGATTGGATTGCCAGGGTTCAAATCCATGGCCGATTTAAATTCAGATTCCGCTCCCGGCCAATCCCAGTAAGCCGACATTCTGACATAAGCCAGTGAGGTGTGTGCCTCGCTGAGAGTGTTGTCGATCTCCAGCGCTCTTATCGCCGCTGCGTTCGCTCTCTCAAATGCCTCGATGGGCTGGGAAAAGAAGTACATGCCGAGGACCATCCAGGAATCGGCCAATCCGGCAAAGGACAGCGCGAATTCCGGGTCGTTTTCAATTGCTTTCTCGAAGCATTCAACTCCTCTCCTCACACCCTCATTTGACCTTTTGCTGAAATGATAACGGCCTCTCAGATATAGCTGATAAGCTTCCGTTTTCTCTGTGTGGTGCTTGGTCAGTCGGTTGTGTTGTTCAACAGAAAGTTCAATTTTTAGCGCTCCGACAATCGCCTGTGAAATTTCATCCTGGATGGCGAACACGTCTTTTAGATTGCGGTCGTACTTGGCTGACCAGAGATGGAATCCGTCTGCTATCTTGATTAATTGGGCGGTGATCCGAAGCCGATCATCGGATTTCTGGACGCTTCCTTCAAGGATCGTCTGTACGCCAAGTTTCTTACCTATTTCTTTTATATTTTGCGACTTCCCCTTAAACATAAACACCGATGTTCTTGCCGGCACCTTCAGCTCTCGTATGTTGCTCAGGCGGTTGATTAGCTCCTCCGTCATCCCATCGCAGAAATAGTCCTGGTCCTTTTGCGGGCTCATGTCCACGAAAGGAAGCACGGCGATCGATTTATCTCCAATCGTCACCGGGTTTTTTGATAAAAAGAAGTATGACAGGATAAGCGCAGCCAGGAGCGCAGTCATTACGATTGAAAAAGCAAGCCTTAGTTTTTGTTTTTGCCCTTTGATCGTTCCTGTGGCTTTCTGCTGCATGGATCGTAAATCGGCAATGATTTCGTCAGCCTGCTGATATCGCTTGCCCATCTCTTTCTCCAGGCAGTGTGCGACTATTTTCGAAAGTGCCGGTTGCACACCTATTCGCTCCAATACTCCGGTTGGGGGATTTTCATTTAAAATGGCGTATATGATGCCCTGTTCATACTCGCCGGGAAACGGCAGCTTGCCGCTGAGCATCTCGTAAAGAATGATTCCCAGCGACCAGATGTCGCTGCGCTGGTCGACCTCCTTCCCCAGGGCCTGCTCGGGCGACATGTAAGCCACGGTGCCCAGGGTGGTGCCGCTCTTGGTCAGCCGCGACAGCCCCCTCAATTTGGCCAGGCCGAAATCGACGATCTTGGCCACTCCCTGCTCGGTGATCATGATGTTGGCCGGCTTGAGGTCGCGGTGGACGATGCCCTTGGCATGGGCGGCGGCGAGACCGGAGGCGATTTGGATGGCGATATCAAGAACCTGGGCGAGGGGCAAGGGGCGAGGGGCGATGGGTAGAGGCGGGTCACAAGAAGAGAACGATTCACGCGCAGTCTTCGAAGGGGGAATCGCTCCTACACCGGAAATCAATTCCTTCAATGTCTGGCCTGCGACATATTCCATGGAGATGTAAACCTGGCCCTCGTGCTCGCCGATCTCGTGGATGATGATGATATTAGGATGGTTGAGAGCAGCCGCCGCCTTGGCCTCGTGGATGAAGCGCTTGCGCTCTGCTTCATCGGCGCTGAACTGCGCTGGCAAAAACTTCAGCGCCACCTTGCGTTCGAGCTTGGTGTCCTCGGCGAGATAAACTTCGCCCATGCCTCCGGATCCTATCTTTTGTAGGATTTGGTAATGGGAGATTGTTTTGCCGATCATGTTTTTCCCGCTGCCGGCAGCGTTCCGTACTTCGCCATGTATTCGTTGTGCAGTTTACGCTCCCTGGCCAGCAGCTCAAGGAAATGGGGATCGGAGCGCAGGTTGTCGTAGAACGGATTGTGCAGCAGGTATTGATAGTAGAGATATGGAATAGGAATCGTCCCCCGAATTTCTTTTTTGAGCTCCCGGAACGCTTCGTCGCGCATTCCCAGAAGGGCGTAGACCTCCGAATTCCGATACAGGGCCAGGGCTTTCTCTTTTTCACCCTGGCGGGCATACATGACGGCGCGGTATTGCTTGACCCACTCGGCGTCGGGTGTAGCCTTTTCGCCCCGGGCCAATATCTCCTTGGCTTCTTGGAGCCGGTTCATCCAGATGTTGAGGGCGAGGTACTTCCCCGGCCATATCAGGGGCTCGATAGGGGTGAGCTCGAAATATTTGTTGAAATTCTGGGCCGCCTTTTCATAGTCTCCCGCGCCCATATAGCAACAGGCCAGCTTGTAGGGCGCCCATAAATAGTAGGGATCCAATTCGACGGCCCGGGTCAGGAAATGGATGCCCGGATCATACAAGCCGGCATAGAGGTAGCACATCCCGGCCAGGAAATTCACCTCGCCGATATTGGCGTTGCTTTCCAGTGCTTTTTTCAAGTAAACAAAGCCCTGCTCATATTGCCCCTGGTATTCATACAGCATATATCCCGTCAAGGCGTTGCTCAGGGCGGAGCCCGGATCAAGGCGATAGAAGATCTCAGAATATTTTCGCGCCAGCCGGAAGTCGCTTTTGGCTCCGGTAACCTGATAATGGTGCTCGTAAGCGTAGCACAAGCCGAAATAGGCCATGGCATAATCGGGTTCGATGGCGATCGCTTTGTTAAACATCCCCACTCCGGCCTGAAAATCCTCATCCCGGAACGTTAGGACATATTTGGTCTTGATGAAATGCATACCCTTCATGTAATACTCGTACGCATCCATATTTTTGGGGGTCGATGCGCCGGGCGTTCCTTGGGACTGGGGGAGCAACTTGAACTTCAGCGCCGTGGCGATCGCCTGGGATATGTCGTCGTGAATCTCGAACACGCTGGCCAAGTTGCGGTCATAGTGATCCGACCAGAGATTGGCCTGGTCGGCGGCCATGATCAGCTGGGCGCTGATGCGGATGCGGTCCTTTTCGCGCTGGACGTTCCCGTCCAGAACGGTGGTCACCCCCAATTCCCGGGCGATTTTATTGATGTCGCGCTCCTTGTTCTTGTAGGCCATCACCGAGGTCAGGGAAATGACCTTGAGCTCCCGGATGCGGGTCAGCCTGCCGATCAGAGCGTCGGTCATGCCGTCGCAAAAATACTCCTGGTCTTGTCGGGAACTGAAATCCCGGAACGGAAGGACGGCGATCGAACTCGTCCAGGCCGGAGCAGGGGACGGGGAATCCTCAGGGGCAGCAAACCCGGCAGGTTTTTTTCTCGTCAGCAGGAACCCGGCGTAAGCCATGGCCATGATCAATAAGACAATGAGAGAGAGCCAGGCCCATGGGAAGTGCCTTTGGTGAAGGCCTGCCGATGCGCCGCTTCTGGTTGAGGTTGATTTTCCCTCTTTCATTGAGCGCTTCAGGTCGGCGAGCAAATCCTGGCAGTCCTGGTAACGTTCGGCGGGATCCTTGGCCAGGGCTTTATTGATGAGCCTTTCCAGTTCCAGGGGAATGCCGCTGCGCAAGGCCGTCACCGGCTCCGGCGTTTCATTCAGTATGGCGTAGATCACCGCCTGGTCGTACTCGCCACGAAAAGGCAGTTTACCGGTAAGCATCTCGTAGAGTATGACTCCCAGAGACCAAATGTCGGTCCGCTGGTCCACCTCCTTTGCCATGGGCCTGCTCGGGCGACATGTAGGCCACCGTGCCCAGGGTTGTTCCGGTTTTGGTCAGCTTGGTCTGGCCTTTCTGCTTGGCCAGGCCGAAATCCACGATCTTCGCCGTTCCCTCGTCAGTGAGCATCACGTTGGCTGGTTTCAAATCGCGGTGCACGATGCCGTTGGCGTGGGCGGCGGATAATCCCGCCGCGATTTGGGATGTGATGGCGATGACCATGTCCAAATGTAGGGGCGATTCGCGAATCGCCCTTGTACCTGTTGCATGGTCGACAGGTAAGGGCAGGCCATCGGAAGAGGGCGCATCACGATGCGCCCCTACACCGGAAATCAGATCCTTTAACGTCCGCCCATCCACGTATTCCATGGCGATGAAAACCTGGCTTTCGTGGTCGCCGATCTCATGAACCGTGATGATGTTCGAATGGTTGAGGGCGGCGGCCGCCTTGGCCTCGTGGATGAAGCGTTTCTTCTCCTCCTCGTCGCCGCTGATCTGGGGAGTAAGGAACTTGAGCGCCACCAGGCGGTCGAGCTTCACGTCCCGCGCTTTATAGACTACACCCATGCCGCCGCGGCCAAGCTCTTCCATGATCTTGTAATGGGAAATGATTTTACCGATCATGACCTGGTCCGATACTCATGGCCGGACGGACGGGTCCGCCACTGCCGATTTTTTCCAGAATCCGGTATTGGGAGATGGTCTGGCCGATCATTTGACTTCTCCACTGGGGAGGCCGATGCGCTTCAGCAGGGACCGGAAGCGCGGATTAGCTCGCAGGGGATCGTAGAGCGGCTCGTCGACCATATAGGGCAGGTTGGGGGTCGCGTTCTTCGTAGGCCTTCTCGAGCCAGTCGATGGCCCGGTCGTGATCGCCGGCGTCAAAATAGCGCAGGGCGATGGCGCATGGCAGGTAGACCCTCACCAGTCCGGCATCCGGGACGCCGCTGGATTTTTCGTACCGCGCAGCCAGGAGATCGGCAAGGCGCCGTTGCGCCCCCTCGTAGCCGCCCTCAGCCAGGCCCTGCTCGAATGCCGCCACTCGCTCAGGATCGCCGGCGATCCTCAGTCGCGCTGCGCAGCAAGTTGCTCGTCCCGCATTCCCTTGATGTATATAAACGTATTGAATGCAGCTGCCGTGAGCTCGGCGGGAATCAGGCTGCAGCGCCAGCGCGGCATTGGCCGCGGCGAAGGCTTCATCGCAGCGCCGTTGGTACACCAGGACCAGTGCGAGTACGAGCCGTGGTGAAACGCGTTGAACGGATCCAGCTTGATCGCCCGTTCGCTGTGTGTCACGGCCTCGTTAGCGCGCCCCATGTTCGCCAGGAAATGAGCGTAGTACGCATGCGTGTTCGCGTCATTGGGGTTGAGATCCAACGTCCTTCGCCATTCCAGCTCGCCGCCGCCCAGTCCCAGTCAATCCATGTCTTGACTAGGCCAGCGCTTCGTGGGCCTCCGCGGAACGGTCGTCCAGCGCGATGGCTTGCAGGGCCGCCTCTTTCGCCTTGGGTCCGGCTTCGCGGGGCGACGTGACTCCCGACCGCTGGCGTGCGGACCAGACCCATGCCAGTCCTTCATAGGCGGGGGCATAGGCAGGGTCTTTCTGCAGAGCCAGCTCGAAGTAGTGCTGTGCAGTGTTCGAGATCGCCGGGCCTCAGCTTATTCCAGTGGAAAGAGCCCTTGAGGTAGTCCTCGTAGGCCTCGGGGTTAACGGCGTGAGTGTTCTGTCAGCTGGTTCAGCTCGGAGGGGAGCAGCTTGAAGGACCAGGGCTCCGGCGACCTTCGCGGCCACGTCGTTCTGCAGCGCCAGTATGCCCGACAATTCCCGCTCATACGTTTCGGTCCACAATTGGGTCTGATCCTTCACCCGGATCAGCTCGGCCGTGACCTTGACCCGGCTGCCCTCGCGCCGGGCGCTCCCCTCCAGCACATACTGAACGTCGAGCTCGCGGCCGATCTGGTCGATGGGCGCATTACTCTTCTTGTAGCGCATCACCGAGGTGCGGGCGATCACGCTCAGGCTCTGCGGGTGCAGCCTGCCGAGCTGAGCGATCATCTCCTGGGTCAAGCCGTCGCTGAAGTACTCTTGCTCCGGGTCGCTACTCAGGTTGGCGAAGGGCAGTACGACCAGGCGGATGGCCGGGAACGAAGCCGCTCCGGGGCTGAACACTCTTGTGCGCAATCCGCCGACGTCGAGGCCAAGGAGCAGCGCCAGCAAGGCTATCACGGTTGAAAGCAAGACCGTCCTCATTCCGAATCGCATCATCCTGGAGCGTTTCGGCCTGGCCATGACCGTTCCGGAACTTTCCGCTACCGCCTTCAGGTCCTCCAGGAGATCGTGGATGCTCTGGTAGCGGTCCTTCGGGTTCTTGGCCAGCGCCCGGCGCACGATGCGCTTGAGCTCTTCGGGGATATCGCTTCGGATCTTCGAGACCGATTCCGGTTCCTCGTTGATAACCGCGTACAGCATGGCCTGGTCGTACTCACCCTTGAACGGCAGTTTGCCGGTCAGCATCTCGTAGAGGATGACGCCAAGCGACCAGATGTCGGTACGCTGGTCCACCTCTTTGCCCATGGGCCTGCTCGGCGACATGTAGGCCACCGTGCCCAGGGTGGTGCCGGTCTTGGTCAGCTTGGTCTGGCCGCCGGCCAGCTTGGCGATACCGAAATCGAGGATCTTCACCACATGACTCGTTTGTGATGCAAATATTGGCCGGTTTGACGTCACGGTGGACGATGTCCTTGGCATGGGCGGCGACAAGCCCCTTGGCGATCTGGGTGGCGATTTCAAGCACGAGAGGAATCGGTGTACGGTTTACGGTGGACGGCGTACGGCCAGAGGATATCAATTCTTTCAGGGTCTGGCCTTCGACATATTCCATGGCGATGAAGACCTGGCCATCGTGCTCGCTGATCTCGTGGATGGTGACGATGTTGGGATGGTTGAGGGCCGCCGCCGCCTTGGCTTCGTGAATGAAATCTCCGTTTCGCTTCAGCATCCTTGGTCAGCTCCGGGGGCAGGAATTTCAGCGCAACCATGCGTTTCAGCTTGGTATCCTCGGCCTTGTAGACGACACCCATGCCGCCGCGGCCAAGCTCTTCCATGATCTTGTAATGGGAAATGGTTTTACCTATCATGACCTGGTGTCCTCAGGCCGGGCGGACGGGTCCGCTACTGCCGATTTTTTCCAGAATCCGGTATTGGGAGATGGTCTGACCGATCATATTGTCCTCTTGACCACCACCATGGTCATGTCATCCATCTGCGGCTGGTTGCGCGCGTGTTCGTCAACTGCCGCGAAAATAATTTCGATCAGGGCGGCGGCCGATGTGTCGCGGTTGGCGGCGGCCAGTTCGCATATGCGGGCTTCGCTGAATTCTTCGCCTGAGCCGTTGACGGCTTCGCTGATGCCGTCGGAAAATACGATCAATTCGTCGCCCGGCTGCAGCGCCACCTGGCTTTCTTCAAAAGAGAACGATTCGAAGCAGCCCAAGGCCAGGCCTCCCGCGCTCAGGCGCAGCGGTTTCATTTCGCTTCCTATCAGGAACGGATGGTTGTGGCCGGCGTTGCAGTAATGGAGGATATGGCCGGTCGCGTCCAGACAGCCGAAGAAGAGGGTGGCGAATTTTTCCGGGCTGGTGTTGCGAAAAAGCAGGGCGTTGGCCCGTTCCAGGCACGAGGTCAGCGAAGTCCCGGCCATGGCCTGGCTGCGCACGGCCGCCTGCAGGTTGGCCATAAGCATGGCCGCCGGCAGCCCTTTGCCCGAGACGTCACCCAAACAGAATGCCAGCTTCTGTTCTTCAACAGCCAAAAAGTCATAATAATCGCCGCCGACCTCCTTGGCCGGTGTGTTCTTGCCGGCGATGTCGTAGCCGGCCAGGACCGGCGCTTCCTTGGGCAGGAGATTGGTCTGGATCTCGTAGGCCAGGCGCAGCTCTTCCTTCATGTGCAGCAGGTCCTTTTCCTTTTCGGCCAGGCGGGCGTTCTCGATGACCTGGGCCGATTCGCTGGCGATGATGGCCAGCAGCCGTTGGTCATCGGTGCTGAATCCCTCCTTCGATTTTTTGTTGAAGACTGCAAGCAGGCCGCTCATACGGCCTTTGCAAACCATGGGCACGCACAATAGTGAATGAATCGGGAAAAGGTTGTCTGAGCCGGTAATGAAACGACGGTCGCTGCTCAGGTCATTGATCAGCAAGGGGGAGCGGTTTTTCAGCATCCAGCCGGTCAGCTGGTCGTCGAGGCGGAAGGGCAGGCGCTGGTGGCTGGTGTCGCCAATGCGGCAGATGGTTTGGAAAGGTTTTTCTGTTTTACGTTCTTCCAGCAACAGTACCGCCCCTTGCTCGGCCCGAAAGTGATGAACGCAATGCTGGGTTATCAGGTCGAGGATCTTTTCCAAGGCCATGGTGGAGTTGATGGCCGTGGCGATCTCGTTGAGGATGCCCAATTCTTCGACGGCCCGCTGCAGGCGTAAAATCTCCCCGTTTAGGCGCCCATTTTCATCCTGTAAATTCAGGATTTTTTGGTCGTTGTCTTGCTTTCCCATTTCTCCATCGCACATCATTCAGTGCAGTTGACTACTATTTTAAAATTTTATTATTTTATTTTCAATGGCAATATTTATTTTTATGTTGCCATGGCCAAATATGAAATAGGAGTCCAAGCCGTTTCGGCGGCCGGGCGGTTTGTGATATAATCGCGGCGGACAAAAAACATGATTGAAAAAATGAAGGAAATTCTGCGTCATCGGCAATTGATACTGATCCTGGTTTCCAGGGAATTGAAAGCGCGCTACCGGGGAACCGTGCTCGGTTTTTTCTGGAGCCTGTTCAACCCGCTGCTGTTGATGCTGGTGTATACGGTGGTCTTTGGTTATATTGTCGGCGGCGGCCGCATGGCGGGTTTTCCCAGCACCAAGTTCTATGCCCTGTTCATGTTCAACGGCATCCTGCCCTGGACCTGGTTCAACGCATCGATGATGGAATCTTCGAACGTGCTGGTGGTGCACGGCGCATTGATCAAGAAGATCAAGTTCCCTATCGAGGTCTTGCCGATCATGGTGGTGATCACCAACATGGTCCATTTCATCCTCGCCCTGCCGGTGTTGATATTCTTTTTCCTCATCTTCGGAAAACCATTGACCTTGTGGGTGCTTTTCCTGCCCGTCAGCCTGCTGGTCCAGTTTATTTTCACCATGGGATTGTGCTTCCTGATCTCGGCCTTGACCGTTCATTTCCGGGATATCAAGGATATCCTTGCCAACTTGCTGACCTTGTGGTTTTTCTCAACGCCGATCATTTATCCCTATGAATCGATCCCCAAGGCACTGAAAATGCTATTAAACTTAAACCCCATGACCCACCTGGTTGAATCCTACCATTTCGCCTTCTATTACGGGACCCTGCCGCATTGGAAGCGCCTTTCGGTCACGGTGCTGGTCGGGCTGCTGTTCTTCTACTTGGGTTATTTGATTTTTGATAAGTTGCGCGATACTTTCGTGGAAGAGGTTTGACATGGTTGCCGTTCAAGTCCAGGACGTTTACAAGTTCTATAAAAAGTTTGCCGACCGCCACAAATTCCTGACCATCAAGAGCGCCCTGGTCAACAAGACCCTCTTTGGCGACTTGCAGGTCGGTGAGCGTTTTGAAGCCCTGCGCGGCGTGTCTTTCGATGTCAAAACGGGACACACTCTGGGTATCATTGGCGAGAATGGTTCCGGCAAAAGCACCATGTTGAAAATACTGGCCGGCATCAGCCAACCAACGACCGGCTCGGTCATTACCCACGGGCGGATATCGGCCCTGATCGAATTGGGGGCCGGCTTCCATCCAGAAATTTCGGGCCGGGAAAATATTTTCATCAACGGCGTCATCCTGGGCCTGACGCGAAAAGAGATACAGGAAAAATACAATGACATCGTCCAGTTCGCTGAACTGGAGGACTTCATCAATCATGCGGTCAAGGGTTATTCTTCGGGCATGTTCATGCGCCTGGGGTTCTCCATCGCCATCAACGTCAATCCCGACATCCTGCTCATCGACGAAGTGCTGGCCGTGGGCGACGCGTCGTTTGTGCCCAAGTGCCTGGATAAGATCAATGAATTCCGCCGACACGGCAAGACCATTATTTTTGTTTCCCATGATCTGTCCACGGTGGAACGGATCTGCGACGAAGTGATCTGGCTGAAGAAGGGTCAGGTGGAAATGCGCGGCTACCCCAAGCGGATTGTCGATGCCTATCTTGAATATGTCGGAAAAAAAGACACTGACAAATACCAGCTGCAGCATGATAAGGAAGAAAAAAAAGCGCAGCATGATCAGCGCGAAATTGACGACCTGCAAAATCCGGAAAAACGCTGGGGCAGCCGGGAAATTGAAATTTCCAATGTCAAGATGTTTAACGGTTCGGGCAAGGAAAAATACATTTTCAAGGCCGATGAACCCCTGGCAGTCGAATTCGATGTCCAGGCCGCCGGTAGCGAAAAAGATTTTGTTTTCGGGATCGCAATATATAATGGCGAAGGGATTTTATGCTACGGTTCCAATACGGTTCTGGATGATTTCAGAGCCAAGGCCATCTCCGGCCATGGTAAAGTGCGGCTGATGGTGCCGGCGCTGAACCTGATTAGCGGCACCTATTTTCTGGATGTCGCCGTGCACAAGTTTGACGGTTATCCGTTTGATTATCATCATCTGCTGTATACGTTTCGGGTCACGTCCGGCCATCGCGACGTCGGCATTACGCGCATTGCCCACCGCTGGGAATTTTCCGGAAACATCCGATTTGAAAAAAATGAAAATCCATGACAGTGGGGCGGCACTGAAACTGGAACTGACCAGGCTTGTCCACGATAAAATTGTTTTTACCAACGGGGTTTTTGACCTGCTGCACCCCGGCCATGTCCAACTGCTGCAGTTTGCCCGCGGGCAAGGGGATCTTCTGGTTGTCGGGATCAACGATGACGGGTCGGTCAGCAGGCTGAAAGGGGAGAAACGGCCGATATTTCCATTGGCTGAAAGGATGGAGGTATTGGCCGCACTGGAGTGTGTCGATCATATTGTTCCTTTCAAGGAGGACACTCCGTTGCAGTTGATCCGGGCACTGGGAAGGATCGATGTCCTGGTCAAGGGTGGAGACTATGCCCCTGGAGAAGTCGTTGGCCGCAAGGAAGTTGAAAGCCGAGGCGGCAAGCTGTGCCTGTTTAAACTGGCCGGGGATTATTCAACTTCGGCTTTGATAGAAAAAATCGTAAGAGCCTTATAGCAAATTGTAAAATTTGTTAGCTTTTTAGAACAAATTTTGAATTTGCTATCTAAGGCTCTTATCCCCCTTGCGGGGACTTCGCAGTTCATCTGGGTCAAGAATTTCTAAGCGCTGATTCGCGCCCGCTCCTTTTTTTTCAGGATTTTCACCCAAATATAAAAAATGACCAGCAGCACAGCCATGACGGCCATAACAACCGGGTGGTGTATATGCCCGAAAAATAAATAGTCTTTCCAGGCCAGAATCAGCAGGATTGCCAGCAGCAGGTTGAAGCAGGAGTCGTTTTCTTTATAAAAAACCTTTTTGAGATTAAAGTGACGGCCTGGTTGTTGATAGTTTCTGAAACGGGGAAGCCAGCGGTTGACGCGGACGCAGTAATCGGCGTAAGCCTGGCCGTGTCGCTTCAGCAGGAATTCCTCTTCGGCCAGGACGATGAAATGATACTGCATGAAGAGAAAAATGATAAAAATGATCAGTGCCAATGGCTGGGCATAACCGATTAAAAGTCCGGTAAAAATCAACCCGTTGCCCCAATACAGGGGGTTGCGCACCAGCGAGTAAAGGCCGGTGGTGTTCAGGCTTTCAGCTTTAAGGAAATTTTCGCGCCCGGACGTACCGCTGTCTGCGTAGCCGACGCTATGGAAGCGAATTCCTTCAGCGCTGAAAGCTACTATCAGGCCAAGTATTGTCCAGAATGGCGATGACGAAAGCGGTTTAAAGAAAATGAAGGTCAGCAGGATGAGCGGTAGCGGCGTGAAGCTGCGGAACTTAAACAGGAACTTACCGATATACAGCGGCCAGGGTTGCATGGCTTCAATTTACCGTGAAAGGCAAGATCTGTCAAGCGGGCACTCGGTGTGCAGTTAATGATAAAAAAAAATGACAAGGTCAATAAGCAAAAGGAATTAGTTAAAAGTGAAAAGCAAAAAATTAAGAGACATAGAATAAGCTAATATTAATTAACACGCAATGAAATCATATGGATCTGAAGAAATAAAATTGCCAGATCAGGAAAAATATAAGTAGCACACGGTAAAAAACTGGGAGTTTGTAGAAAAATATCCTACTTGAAATATATTTTGTGTTAGGATATAATAATTGTTTGTATTAACTTATCATATTTGATTATTGATCATTTTATTGCTTGACAATGTATCACTCATATATTTTTGATAAATAATATATTAGGCAGTTGACAATGGATGAAATTTTGTTTTATACTATTTTTACTGAAATAAATTCAAATTTAGGAGGTTAAATATGAATTTACAACCTTTGGATGACCGAGTTTTGGTCGAACCAATCGAGGAAGAGGAAAAAGTCGGCTCACTTGTCATTCCTGACACTGTCAAAGAAAAACCCATGATCGGCATTGTCAAGGCAATCGGCTATGACTACGAACTTAAGGAAGGTAAACCCCTTAAGGATCTGATTAAAGTGGGTGATAAGGTTCTGTTCGGCAAGTACGCCGGTCAGGAATTCAAGATCAGCGGCAAGAAACACCTGGTGATTAAACGGGATGAGTTGCTTGCCATCGTCAAATAACAAGGAGGAACAATGGCTAAAGAAATTATTTTGGGAGAAGAAGCCAGGAAGGCTATCTTGAAAGGAGTCAATCAGCTGGCCGATACGGTGAAAGCCACCCTCGGTCCGCGCGGTCGGAATATTGTTTTGGATAAAAAATTCGGTTCACCGACCATTACCAAGGATGGCGTGACCGTGGCCAAGGAAATCGAACTGGCCGATGCCAAGGAAAACATGGGGGCGCAAATGGTCAAGGAAGTTGCCTCTAAAACTTCCGACATCGCCGGGGATGGAACCACCACGGCCACCGTGTTGGCCCAGAGCATTTACAGCGAAGGCCTGAAAATGGTTGCCGCCGGTGCCAATCCAACCCTGATAAAAAAAGGTATCGATAGCGGCGTCGAGCAGGTCGTCAAGGATCTGAAAAAAATGAGCCAGAGCGTTTCCGGGAAAATGATCGCCCAGGTCGGGTCCATTTCGGCCAACAACGAAATTTCCATCGGAGAAATCATTGCCGAAGCCATGGATAAAGTCGGCAAGGACGGCGTCATCACGGTGGAAGAAGCCAAATCGCTTGACACCACGTTGGAATTGGTGGAAGGCATGCAGTTTGACCGTGGCTATATTTCGGCATACTTTGTGACCGATTCCGATAAAATGGTGGTTTCCCTGGAAAATCCGCTGATCCTGCTGAATGAAAAGAAGATTTCCAACCTGCGTGAAATGCTGCCCCTGTTGGAGCAGATCGCCAAGTCGGGTCGCCCGCTGGTCGTCGTGGCCGAGGATATCGAAGGTGAAGCGCTGGCCACTCTGGTTTACAATAAGATCCGCGGCCTGCTCAATGTCGTGGCCGTCAAGGCCCCGGGCTTCGGTGATCGTCGCAAAGCCATGCTGGAAGACATTGCCATCTTGACCGGCGGCAAGGTGATCTCTGAAGAAATCGGCGTCAAATTGGAATCGGTCGACCTCGAATGGCTGGGTTCGGCCAAGAAAGTCACCGTCGACAAGGACAATACCACGATCGTGGAAGGCGCCGGCAAGGATGAGGATATCAAGGGCCGGATCAATCAGATCAAGCGGCAGATCGAGGATACCACTTCCGATTACGACCGTGAAAAACTCCAGGAAAGGCTGGCCAAGCTTTCCGGCGGTGTCGCCGTTATCAAGGTCGGCGCGGCCACCGAAACCGAGATGAAAGAAAAGAAAGCCCGGGTCGAAGATGCCATGCACGCCACCAAGGCGGCTGTCGAAGAAGGCATCGTTCCCGGAGGCGGCGTGGCCCTGCTCAAGTGTGCCCAGAATTTGAAAAAATTCAAATTGAACGGCGACATGCAGTTTGGCATCGACATCCTGAGCAAGGCTCTGGAAATGCCCTTGAAGCAGATTGCCGCCAATGCCGGTTTTGAAGGGGCGATCATTGTTGAAAAAATCCGCGGCGCCCGCAACAAAAACTTCGGTTTTGACGCTTTGAACGAAAAATTCACCGATATGATCGCCGCCGGCATCATCGATCCCACCAAGGTGGTACGTATCGCCCTGCAGAACTCAGCGTCGGTCGCCGGCCTGCTGTTGACCACCCAGGGTTTGGTGTGCGACATCAAGGAAGAGAAAGAGCCCATGCCCGCCATGCCTCCCGGGGGCGGCGGAATGTATTGATCGGCAAATAGAAGACTGAAATAAAAAAGGCCCTGCTCGCAGGGCCTTTTTTTTTGTCCGGCTGGGATTGCCAGCGGCGCCTTTTTGTATTACTCTTTGGAAAAGCCATGAAACTGATGAACAGATTTTTACGCAAAGGCCCGGCGGCATTCTTATTTTGCAGCCTGCTTTCCTCGTACCTGGCGGCTGAAACTTTAATCTATGACGAAGTGGAGGGGGATCTGAGGGTCACCCATACCATTATCATCTCGTCAGCATCTCCCGGTTTCCGGATCCAGTTGGAAAGCCGGAACACCGGAGGCGGCACAGTTCGCCAGACGTTTCGCACGGCCGCCGATCTTTCAACTTTAACCTGGACTTTCAGCGATCCCGGGCGGCAAATGGAACTAAACGCCAGGCTGCAGGGCGGGGACATCGTCCTTTCCGGCAGCTGGCGCGGCAGCCGGGTAATAAAAAGATTTACTGCCGCCGGAGCATCCTGGAACCAGCTCTTCCAGATGGGATTACGGCCATTCGTCCTTGCCGGGAAAGAAAATTATCAATTCCGCTCCATCGGCACGCAAGGGCCCGGCGAAATGAAAATGGGCAAGTTTACGGTTACGCGCAGCGGCGAGGAAAAAGTATGGCTGGCCGGAAAAGAGATCGCTGTCGTGCACCTGCGCATCGCATTGAGCGGCCTGCTGTCCGTTTTTTGGCATGGCGATTACTGGTATCGCCATGTTGACGGTCGTTTTTTGCGTTACCGCGGCAAAAACCGCTCGGGCGGTCCGATGGCCGTTTCGGAGTTAGTCCGAGAGCAGGTCGCCGCGGCTGAATAGCATGAAGCGCTCAGCCGTTCTGTCGGTCAGCCTGCTCTGCTTGTGGCTGATAGCCTCTCATATTTTTTCCGAAACAAGCGATTTCGAAGTGGTCAGCTCGGTGCCGCTGGGAACGGCCATATCCCGCGCCGGAACCCGTGATGCCGCTGTCGTTTGGCTGGAGATGTTCCGGGGCGCAAAAGTTTCCATCGCCCTGGCTGAGTTCTACCTTTCAGCGGAAAAAGGCGAAGCGCTGGAGCCGGTGATCGATGCCATCCTGGCCGCGGCCGAGCGCGGGGTCCAGGTGCGGTTCCTGTGCGAGAAATCCATGGCCGCCACCTATCCGGAAACCTTGCGCCGTTTCGGGAAGCGGTCCAACATCCAGATCCGCTTGTTTGATTGGCGGCAACTGACCGGGGGCGTGCTGCATGCCAAGTATTTCATTGTCGATGATCGGGAAGTTTTCATCGGCAGCCAGAATTTTGATTGGCGATCTCTATCCCATATCCAGGAAACAGGCCTGCGCAGCCATTCTGTCTTTTTCGTTCACGCTTTGCGCAGCATTTTTGAAGCCGATTGGCATTATAGCTGCGGCGACAAAGAGGCCTATCAGCAGCTGGCGGCCATGCCGCCATTGCATTTTCCCGCCGACGCCTATCTGGTAGCCAGCCCCGCGCAATTCAATCCGCCCGGAGTCGGCGACGCCCTGGCGGCCATGGTCTCTCTGCTAGACAAGGCCCACCGTCGCATTACGGTGCAGCTACTTTCCTACAGCTTGGAAATTGCAGGCAGCCGGGAAAAATTCATGCGCATTGACCGGGCGCTGCGCCGAGCGGCTCAGCGCGGCGTACAGGTGCGGATGCTGGTCTCGAATTGGAACCTGCGCCGTCCCCAGGTCGAAAGCCTGCAGGACCTGGCCAAGGTGCCGAACATCGAGATAAAATTTGCAGCCATTCCCCAGGCTGAGCGAGGTTTCATCCCTTATGCCCGCGTGGTCCACTCCAAGGTCATGCGCATCGATGAAAACGTTTCATGGCTGGGAACGAGCAACTGGGGCTATGATTATTTTTTCAAATCGCGCAATGTCGAGGTCGTCCTGATGCGGAAGGCCGTCGCCTGCGTGCTCGACGAGATCTTCCTATCCCTATGGAACGGCCCCTATGTCCAGCGCCTTGACCCTGTCAAGGAATACCAGCCGCCCAAGATCAATTAACTGAACCCAGTGATTAGTGAAAAGTGAGTAGTGATTAGTGAAGAAAAGATAATCTGTCAGTTTCGTTAAATTTCTTTTTCCTTACCAATCACGAATCACTAATTACTAATCACTTCTTATTGTTGACGCCGACGGTCCAATCCGATACAATAGCGTTTCGTCTTTTCAGGAGGAAAATATGGCACGGATTGAACCTTTCCGGGGATTGAGACCACGTAAAGACCTGGCTGAAAAAATCGCCGCGCCCCCATATGACGTCCTCAGTTCCGAAGAGGCGCGCGAATTGGTCAAAGACAATTCCTTTTCGTTCCTGCATATCGGTAAACCTGAAATCGATCTGCCACCCGGAACCGACCTTTACTCGGACGAAGTTTATGCCAAGGGAAAGGAAAATTTCAGCCGCTTCATCCAGGACGGGACCCTGCGTCAGGATGGCCAGAAGTGCTTCTATATTTATAAGCAGATTTGGAACGAGCATGTACAAATCGGCCTGGTGGCCGGGGCGTCCTGCCAGGACTACCAGGAAGACGTGATCAAGAAACACGAGCTGACCCGCGAGGACAAGGAGCGCGACCGCCAGCGCCACATTGAAACACTCAACGCCCAGACCGGCCCGGTTTTCCTTACCTACAAGGAGAAAAAGTCCATCGACAAGCTGATCGAGAAGGCAATGACCAGGGCGCCGGAAAACGATTTCTCGACCTATGACGGCGTGCGCCATATTTTCTACGTGATCGATGATGAAAAAATGATCTCGGACCTGCAGAAGGAATTCCGCAAGCTCGATGTCCTATATGTCGCCGACGGCCACCACCGCTCGGCCGCGGCCACCAAGATTAAGATCAAGCGCCAGGAAGGGAACCCGGATCACAGCGGGAACGAGGAGTACAACTTTTTCCTGACCGTTATCTTTCCTCATACCCAGATGAAAATCCTGCCCTATAACCGCGTGGTCAAGGATCTGAACGGGTTGAACCAAGCGGATTTCATTGCCCGTATTTCCGAACGCTTCACATGCGAACACACGCAGGAAAAAATGCCGGCCCGGCCTCAGGAGTTCTCCATGTATGTTGCCGGCCAGTGGTATCGCCTGCGCGCCAAACCCGGGACCTTCGACGAAACCGATGCCATCGCTCTGCTCGATGTATCCATCCTGCAGAACAACCTTCTTGCTCCCGTGCTCGGCATCCGCGATCCGCGTACCGACAAGCGCATTGATTTCGTCGGCGGCATCCGCGGCACCGGCGAATTGGAAAAAAAAGTCGATGGCGGCCAGTTCGCGGTTGCTTTTTCTTTCCGCGCGACCACCATTGAGCAGCTGTTCGCCGTGGCCGACGCCGGCAAGATCATGCCGCCCAAGTCGACCTGGTTTGAGCCCAAGCTGAAGGACGGGCTGGTTTCACACCTGCTGGACTGAAGTCGGGGAATGCCGTAGTCTGAGGGGAAGCGTTATTCCGGCGGAGGCAGGACGCTATCCAGGGTTATTTTGCGATTTTATGTTAAAATGATCCTGAAAGAGGAGGCAAAATGTCTGTTCTGGACGGCAAACTCGTAGCCGGAAAAATCCAGCAAAAGCTGTGCTTGGAAATCGAAAAATTGGAAAAAAAATATAACGTGGTTCCGGGACTTACCGTGATCATGGTCGGGGATGATCCGGCATCGGGTTCCTATGTGAATTCGAAAAACAAGCTGGCTGAAAAGCTGGGTATTCGCTCTCAATTGATCAAACTTCCGGAAAACACGGCGGCGGCTGAGGTCAGGCAAATCATTATGACGGCCAATGACGATCCGCTGGTCCATGCCGTCCTGGTGCAGATGCCCCTGCCCGGGCACCTTGAATCATGGAAGATACTGGACCGCATTGTGCCCGCAAAAGACGTTGACTGCTTCCACCCCTACAACCAGGGGTTGATCCTGCAGAATCGCACCTGCCTGTTTCCCTGTACTCCGGCCGGGATATTGGAAATTCTCGATTATTATAAAATTGATGTGAGCGGCATGAAAATTGCCGTGGTCGGCCGCAGTTTCCTTGTTGGCAAGCCGATGGCGACGATGCTCTCCAACCGCAACGCTACGGTCACCCTTTGCCATTCCAAAACCACCAACCTTGGAAAAATCACCATTGATGCCGACCTGATCGTGGCTGCCGTAGGCCGGCCCGGTTTCATCAGGGCCGATATGGTCAAGCCCGGGGCTGTCCTGATCGATGTCGGCATCAATCATATCACCCGTGAAGATGATTTTGTCTCCATGTGCCAGCCTTCCCAATCCGATGGTTTCAAAAAAAAAGGTTATGTGATTTGCGGCGATATCCATTTCCATGCTTATGCCAAAGCTTCTTGCTATACACCGGTCCCCGGCGGCGTCGGCCCCCTGACCGTAACCATGCTGATGCACAACACGGTAGAGCTGTGTAAAAGGTCGGTCTTCGTGACGCGTGACCAGTAACGCGTAACGAGGGAAGAGAAAGACAAAAGTGAAGAAAATAGATCGGAATAGAAAACAAGTTCCAAATTACAAATTCCAATTTCCAATTTCCAATTTCCAAAACAAATGCACTGTAATTGAAATTGTTCTTCGTTTAGGTCATTTGGTCATTGGAATTTGTTATTTGTTTGTGATTTGGTGCTTGGGATTTGGATTTTCAATCTTCCTCGTCACGGGTCACGCGTTACGCGTCACGGTTCATGTCTGAGACAGTTCTTATCACCGGTGCGTCGGGCTTGTTAGGACGGGCCTTGGTTGCGAAATTTTCGCAGGCAGGCTTCCAGGTGTTGGCCCAGTATCACCGTCATCCGTCCCCTGATACGCAATCGGTACAATGGCTCGCCGCTGATTTTTCCCAAACGCGGGGCATCCAGGCTTTTTTGCGCTTAAATCGGAAAAAACTCGCTGCCTGCCGCTATGTAATCAATAATTTCGGACCCATCACCGAACGGCCGACCATCGAAGTCAGCGGCCGTGATTTATGCCTTGATTTCCAATTGCAGGTGACCCCGGCCCTGGATATCAGCCGTTTTTTAATCACGTGCGGCCAGTTGCAGGCGGTGCTGAATATCGGCTTTGAATTCAGCGGTGAAAACCGAAATTATCAGCGGATACTCGGTTACGCCCTGGCTAAAAACTCCCTGTTGCTGCTGACACGGTCGCTGGCGGCCGCTTTCCCGACCATTCGCTTCAACTTTTTTTCACCGCCCAGCCTTGAAGGTGCAGTGGTTTTGCCCAAGGGCGCCAAGCCTGTAGCGCCACACTTGGTTGCTGAGCGCATTTTTCGGATCATGATGCGGCGGCGTTCCGGGATACATTATCATTATGTTCCGGCCCGGGCGAAGAAACAGTAATTATGCCGGCTAACCAAGACCAGGTTGATTTGAACGGCCGTGTGATACTTTTGCGCACTATGATCGTACCCATCAGCAAGACTTTTTTCGTTCCCTGCGATGCAATGGAATTAATAAAGAATCTGATTTTTCGCTGAAGTGCGGGCTGTCAACAGCCGGCTAAATTTCCGATCAACCCCAGATCAGCGCTTTGAGAATGGAAAAAGCCCGGTCAACCTGGCTGTTCTGGATGATGATGATGAATTCACGGAAGGTGGAAACGATTTCCATCAGGTTGATATTTTCCCAGGCCAATTGTTTCAGAATCAAATAGTAAATGCCCGGGGTGAGCACCGTATCATCGGCAAGGCGTAAAATCACTGCGGATAGCCTCTCGTATGAGGAAACCAGGATTTCGTCGCGAAAAATTTTCACTACCTTATCCTTCATGTCGCCGCTGACCAGAATGGTAATTTCAAACACGCCGCTGGTGAAGGTCATAAAGGCGTCGGGATGGTGTTCCATTTCCTGCAGCAGCTTGATTTGTCTGGCCACGATCGTTTTCGATTTTTGAAAGGTGAACTCGTTGATTTGCGAGCGGATGGTGATGTCGCCAAAAAAGCGTGACAGGTCCTGGTTCAATAATTTGTCACTGTGGAGTTCATCGGCCAAGCGCTTCAATGCCATGATCATGGCTCCGTCGCTGGTTTTTTTGACCAGCCTGGATTCAATTTCGGGCTTGATTTGACGGGCCAGTGCCGAAAGATTGATGATGCCTGTGGCCAGGCCTGCCTCCAAGAAAGGTGAATGGAGGACTTTTTGTCTGATCGCATCGCTGATTGATTTCATGTTATAATTGTAACAAAAAATAATAAAAAAAGCAAAATTGTTATAAAAATTGACTTGCAAAAAAACAGCCGTTAAGATGGCACTCTATCATGGAGGTGCCATATGTTTTTTCGAACTGAATGCCCTGAATGCCGCGAAGTGAGTCGGGCATGATTGCCATATTGGATTCCACTTTGCGTGAAGGGGAGCAGACTCCCGGCGTCTTTTTTGACTCCCATGTTAAAATGGCCATTGCCGAAAAGCTCGATCGTCTGGGTGTTGACATTATCGAGGCCGGGCACCCTGTGGTTAGTGAGGAGATCGCTAATGGTTTGCGGCGGATCGTTTCCTGTTCTTTACAAGCCAGGATCGGCGCTCATTCCCGTTCTCTGAAAAAGGATGTCGATCTGGCCCTGGAATGCGGCGTCGGCTTCCTGGGGATTTTTTACTGCGTGGGTGACGAAAGGCTTCGTGACTGTTCAAGTACGTTGAATCAGGCCATCGACCTGATCAGTGAAACAATTTCCTATGCCCGCTCCCAGAAACCCGACCTTCTGATCCGCTATACGCCCGAGGACACGGTGCGTTCGCCCCTGGAAAACGTACTGAGCGTGTCGCGGGAAGCCGTGCAAGCCGGTGCCGATATCATCAGCATCGCCGATACGACCGGCCACCTGATTCCCGGCTCGTCCCGGACCATGTCGGAATGGGTTCGTCGCCTGCGCGCCTGCCTGGATCATGCCGGACTGGAGGCGCGTATTGCGGTCCACTGTCATAATGATCGCGGCCTGGCACTGGCGAATGCCCTGGACGGGTATCAGGCCGGAGCTGATATTATCGATGCCTCTGTTCTGGGATTGGGGGAACGGGCCGGCATCACGGATCTGGCGTCCCTGCTGGCGGTATTAAGCCAGGATTTTCCCGTTGCCCATCACTGGCGATTGGCGGAGTTGCCCGGGCTTTATCAATTGGTTAGCCGATATGCCAATATCCCCATACCGGTCAACCATCCCGTATGCGGGCGCAACGCCTTCACCCATTGCGCCGGGGTCCACATCCAGGCCGCCCTGAAAAACCCGCTCCATTACCAGAGCCTGGCCCCGGAGCCGTTCGGGCTGACTTCGCGCATTTCCCTGGACCATATGTCCGGAATGGCCGCCCTGCAGTTCTCCCTGGAGAAACTCGGCGTGACCGACTTGGACCGCAATCTGCTGGAAAGCATCCTGGCCAAGGTGAAGGATGTCGGGCGTCACGGCCGGACCGTCGATGCCAGCGAACTGCGCTGGATCGTCAGCTACCAGAAGGAAAAGGAAAAAGCCAATACTGACTGCGTGGCGTGACCGGATTGTAATTTTATTTGTCGGAGACCCGTTGCCGGGGAACTTTTTAGCGGCGGCTTCGTTATATCTATTAATGGAGGAATCATGAAAAAAATCATTCTTTTTACCATCTTGCTTTTTATCGCTGCCTTGACAATCAATTACGCGGCTCAGAACCGGGAGGCGCTGACCCTGGCCGCGGCCGGTTTGCAATCGTTGGATATTGACTGCGGCGCCGGCTACCTGAAGGTTCAAGGTGTCGACGGCCTGGAGCAGATTGAAGTTTCGGCTCTATTGGTTGTCCGGGGCGTTGCCGACAGTGAACTGGCCGAATTTAAAAAAGAATTCGTTACGTTGAAACTGAAAAAAGACATGGGGCGGGCCGTTTTAATTGCCAAGATAGGATCGGATTTTTCACTGGCAAAGCTATTCAGCGGGGTAAGCGAGGCCCGGATCGACCTGGATATCCGCGTGCCGCGCAGGCTGTCTCTGGTCATTGATGATGGTTCCGGCGATGCCGATATTCGTGACTGCGACGGAAATGTGAAACTCGAGGACGGCTCGGGTGACACTCACTTGACCAATATCGGTGGCCAGGTGGATATTGAAGACGGTTCCGGTGAAATAATTCTTAATAAAATCAATGGCATGTTGCAAATTGATGACGGCTCCGGCGATATCGAGCTGGATGATGCCGGCAACGATGTCGACATTGACGACGGTTCGGGCCAGATCAGCCTGCGTCGCATACGTGGTTCGGTGAAAGTTGATGATGGTTCTGGCGATATCGTGATCGACGGCGTAGAAAAAGACGTGACCATCGATGAGGCCGGCAGTGGCGACGTCGAAATCACCAACGTCAAGGGAAAAGTCAGAAAGTAGCTTCAACCTGAGCTTATTGGCGCAGTTCCAATTCGCTGCCCGGATAAGCAGCATCGTGGAAATGGTACCGCCCCTTGCCGTCGACCGTGATTTTGGGCAAGAGCTGCTTGGTTTCAAAATAAAGAAATCCTTCCTGCAAATTTTCCCAGAACGCTTGCAGGGTAGGATTGGTTCTGGAAAAATTTTTCAGCTGTGCCTTCAGCGCCCGCATACGGCCGGGGAAAATGTGGACCGGGATGCGGACCTGGCCGTTCGAACGGGCGTCCACGGCCGCCAGGTAAATTTCCTCAATGGGTCCATCCCGGAGCGGAATGCAGCCGATGGTCACGCAGGAACCGTGTATAAAAATATCGCCGCCCGGGCGGCGGTGGTCACTCAAAATATGGTCCGAGTCGTTGGGATAATTGATTTTCAGCGACAGATGGAAATTGCTCCAGGGGTTGAAGGCGCTGATGTGATAAAAGCCCTCGGGCACTTGAAGGTCGCCTTCGCGGCGCTTGGGGCCAAGCTCTCCGGATGCGGCACAAATGGCGTAGGTCTTGATTTTGGTTAATTGTCCAGCGGCCGTTGCGGCGGCCCACAATTCGCATTCGGCTTCAAGCTTGAACAAGCGCAGGAAAATCCTTTGCGGCGGATAGGCCAAGCCGGCTTTTTTAAATAGTTCTTCGAGGCGCGGCTGAGCTCGATTTCGGGCTGCCCGTACGCGTGGAAAACGATTCTGTTCTTCGCGGAATGACCCGTTTAGGAAATTTGCCCAGCTGACTAGACCCAAAGCCAGTAGGAGGAAACTGATCCGTCGTTGATGAATGCTCATATGTGCATTGTCCTCATTAAATATATTATAACATTTAAACTCTTTCAGTTTCAGCAGATTGATTTTCTATAATGACTGCGTCATAATCTTCCTTTCGGCTAAATGGAGGGATCATGAGAATATTTTATCTGGTTTTGCTTGTCCTGCTTGTCGGCGTCACGGCCATATTCGCGTTGCAGAACATGCAAACAATCACTGTCTCGTTTTTTGACTGGAGCGTGACCCTGCCGATCGCCGTTGTTGTTGCCGCAGCCTATGTCTTGGGCATGGTCAGCGGCGGCAGTGTGCTGGCCTTCCTGCGCTGGACGCTACAGCGCAGTAAAAAAAACAAATGATCGCTACGTGATGCTGAATTTGCCTGCCCGCTGCAAAGATTTTTTATCGCGCATCTTCGGTGCGCGCACAAAAAAAGCATTGAAGATCAGCATGCTGGCCTTGACCGGGGCCTTGCTGGTCCTGAGCGCGCTGTTTTTTTCATTGCGCAATGTCGTTTTAAACAGCATTTTAAATAATAAAATTGAATCGTATCTGCACCGGCACTCGGGAGCATTTTTTAGTATCGATACGGCGCGATTTAGCAAACTGGACCGCGTCATTATTAAAAATATCCGCCTGCGTTCGGGAAGCCATTCCATCGCCATGGCCCTGGGATCATGTTCGCTCAGGGTTTCCTTCTGGAACATGCTCGTCGGACGAGTGCGGCTCAAAGATCTCGAGTTGGACGATCTGAAGTTGGACCTGTTCCAGGACAGCATCCCAAGGGCAAACCTGGCCCAGACGGCCAACCAAGCACCCGTGAGGCCGATGTCGGCAGGAACAGTGAATTATGCCGCCCGGGCCGCTGCCCTGCTTGATCTTTTTTTTGCACGCATGCCCGCCACTTTTAAAATAAGCCGCCTGACGATTCATTGCGCATTGGATCATGTCCAACAGACCTTTCATATCCCCGTGATGTCGATCGACGGCCCGGCCTTTGCCACGACGGTCGAGATCATCGAGCCGGAAAAAAAGCAGGCATTTTATTTCACGGGAAATATCCAGCGTATGAAAAAAAAGTTGAGTGTCCACGTGCTGCCTTTACACCGGGGCGTCGTGGCGGCTTTGCCGTTCATTGACCGGCAGTGGGGTTTGCGGGTGAGCTTCGATTCCGTCAGCATCGGCCTGGAAAGCCACGGGCACCATTCAGGAGAACTTCGCCTGAGCGGCTCGCTGGCAGTCGGCGGGCTGACCATCAACCACCCGCGCATCGCCGCCGAGGATGTCAACCTGGAAAACGCTTCATTGGATTATATGGTGAATATCGGCTCCGATTATTTCGAGCTGGACCGTTTGACGCAGGTGCGTTTCAACAAACTGCTGTTCCATCCGTACGTCAAGATCAAAACACGGCCGACCCGGCAATTGACCTTGAAGCTCGGCAAGACCTGGTTCGCCGCCGACGATCTTTTCAGCTCGCTGCCGGCCGGGCTGTTTACCCGGCTTGCCGGCATTCAGACCAGCGGCGAACTCGCGTATGAATTTGATTTTTTTATCGATTTCAGCCGCCCCGATCAGCTCAATCTCCAGGCGAGCCTGGAAAAATCGGCTTTCCGGATCAAACGTTTTGGCCAGGTCGATTTCAGGGATGTCCGTGAACCTTTTGTTTATACGGCTTATGACAAAGACCGGGCGCTGCGCTCGTTCATGGTCGGGCCTGAAAACCCCGATTTCCGCAGCCTGGAACAACTGCCGCCTTTCCTAAAAAATGCCGTCCTGATTTCAGAAGACGGCGCGTTTTTCGGACATAGAGGTTTTTTGCTGGGCCCGATCAAAGAGTCCATCGCCGCCAATATCAAGGAAAATCGTTTTGTCAGGGGAGCCAGCACCATTTCCATGCAGCTGGTCAAGAACTTGTACCTCAAGAGGAATAAAACCGTCGCCCGCAAGTTTGAAGAGATGCTGATCACCTGGCTGATCGAAGAAAACCGGCTCCTGGACAAAGAAAGAATGTACGAAATCTACCTGAATATAATCGAATGGGGGCCACTGGTTTACGGCGCCAATGAAGCGGCACGCTTTTATTTTGACAAGGATGTCGAAAAACTGACTTTGGCTGAGGCGATTTTCATGGCCAGCATCATCCCGCGCCCCAAGCGTTTCATGGCTTTATTTGACAGGGAACAGCGCTTGCGTCCATGGCTGCAAGCGTATTACCGTGATGTCTCCACTAAAATGCTCACCAGGGAAATGATCAGCCAGGATGATTTTGATATGCTGGTTGCTGATATTCAGCTGAACGGGCCCGCCCGTTTTCTCCTTAAAGGCAATGAGAATCTGGCGGCTGATGCGCTCTGGCAGGACGAGGCGACGCAAGAATAAAAAAAATATCCTTGTTCGGCGCTGATCGACGATGGCGTCAACTAGTTAAATGCCAAGGTCTTGAGCATGGACTGGATGTCGGGATTTTCCTTAGCTTGCGGCCCTTCGATGGTTATCGTGATCTTGGTGCCGTTGCGGAAGGCGACGTGCATGGTCTGGGTCATGCCGCGGTATGCATAAGTCGTGGTCTTAAAGGCAGTTGCGGCGATGGCCGTGTCTTCCATGGGGGAACCGCCATAGTTTTCAATCATCGAGTTGATCGAGCCTTCGGCTGTTCCCGCCGCGTTGCCGTCCCCCTCGAATTTGAAATAGAGGCCCGGGCTGACTTTGCCTTTGGGCAGTACATTGACCATGCCAAAAGTCATTGGTCCCGCGTCCCAGCCTTTGACCAGGTTCATGGTGAAATATTTGCATTCAAAGACCTTGTCGGCGGGCGCCGTTGTTTCCCTGTCAACGGCCGTCGCGGTCGAGCTTTTGTCGCCGCCGCAGGCGGGCAGCAGGATCAACACGGTAAGGAAAACCATTAAGATCATTTTTTTGTTCATTGCGACTCCTCTTAAAATCAATTATAGCCTGAATAAAAACATTTTCAACTGCAGCCGAACCGGAGCTGAAGGCGCTGGGCACGATCTTCGCTGCTCTTTCTTGACAAATAAAACCAACTGGTCGTACAATTCAAAAATGATTAAATCAAAGCCGGCAATTTTTTTACTTTTTATTTTAGTTGTTCTTCATGGTTGCCAAATCAATGAAGATACCCCGGACCCGGATGCCCGCCAGGTCCTGGTCTCATACAGTAAAATCCAGACTTCCGCGATTTTGCAGCTTGTGCTTGACCCGTTACTTTCATTATTCCATGAATTTGACGATCAAGTGATTCAAAACTTGACACAGTATGAC
This sequence comes from Candidatus Aminicenantota bacterium, assembly GCA_963770755.1. Taxonomy (GTDB): domain Bacteria; phylum Acidobacteriota; class Aminicenantia; order UBA2199; family UBA2199; genus UBA2199. Next base: position 1,048,189 of record CAVYQZ010000006.1, read on the forward strand.
TTCAATATTTATAAAGTAGTCTACAAAACCACCTATCGGGGTGTGGAGAAACAGGCTTCCGGTGCGTGCATTATTCCGGAAACCAATGGCGTCGCGGTACCTATTGCCAGTTACCAGCACGGCACGATCTTCAATGAAAATAAAGCTCCTTCAAATTTTACCAATATTTTTGATTTGAATATGGTGGAAATGTTGCTGCCCATGGTGGTTTCATCAAGCGGCTTTATTTGTGCGGTGCCGGACTACATCGGCTATGGCGCCAGTGGCGATGTGATTCATCCCTATCATCATCAGGAATCCACCGCCAATGCTTGCGTGGACATGCTGCGAGCGGTAAAGGAAATGTGTCAGGAATTACAGGTCAATTTCCAGGAAAAATATTTTCTTTTTGGCTATTCTGAAGGCGGCTACGCCACCTTGGCCGCCTTGAAGAAATTGCAGGCCGAATATGCGGGCCAATTCCCCATAACCGCCTGCGCCGCCGGCGCCGGTGCCTATGATCTCAGCAACACCATCGTTTGGTACCTGCAGCAACAGACCATTTCGGGTCCGGCCTTCCTCGCCTTCGTATTTGCCGCTTACAATGATGTTTATGGCTGGAGCCGCCCCTTATGCGAAATTTTTAAAAGCCCGTATTGTGACCGCATTGCGGCTGGCTTGTTTGATGGCAGCTACAGCGAAGATCAAGTCGCCAGCCAGCTGACTTCGCAAACCCAGGATTTGTTTACCAGCACTTTTTTAGCTGATTTTTTTGGCAATGGCGAGCAGACCGTCAAGGCGGCCCTGCTGGAGAATAGTGTTTACTGGGGCTGGTTCCCGACCTGTCCCACCCGCTTGTATCAGGGAACGGCTGATAAAATTGTTCCGCCCTTCAATGCCAGCAATGCCACAAACGCTTTTATGGCTGCGGGGGCCACGGCTGTTACTTACTATCCACTAAATGGTTTGACTCATGAAACCGCGGCCGTGCCGTGTTTTAAAGATATGATCCAGTGGTTTAAGTCATTTTGATTTTTTATTAGTTTTTTGGCCAATAAAAATAAAGAAAAAAATGAGGAGTTTATATGAGAAAGATGCTGCTTACAAGTTTAATTGTATCCTTGTTTTACGGGTTGACCCTTATGGGCGGAACTGAGCAAGTCTTGACGGCCGACCTGGTCATGCTCAATGGCCGGGTTTTCACGGTTGAAAAAAGCATGCCCTGGGCCGAGGCCGTGGCCGTGCGCGACGGCAAGTTCATGGCCGTGGGCAATGACGCGGATATTAAAAAGCTGGTCGGTGCGCATACGCAAGTCATTGATCTCCAGGGCCGGCTAGTTTTGCCCGGCTTCAATGACGCCCACCTTCATTTCCGCAGTGGCGGACTCTATTTGCTGGGCATTGATCTGCGCCCGGCCCGCAATGAAAAAGAATTCGTATCCATATTAAAGGAATACATGAAGAAGCTTCCGAAAGGGGAGTGGATCACCGGCGGCAATTGGGATCACGAGAACTGGCCTTCGAAAAAGCACCCGAGCAAAGAACTGATCGACGCCATCACCCCCGACCGACCGGTCCTGGTCTCGCGCCTCGACGGCCATATGGCCTTGGCCAACTCGCTGGCCCTGAAATTGGCTGGCATCAACCGCGACACACCCAATCCCCAGGGCGGCGAGATTGTCAAGGACAAAAAAACCGGGGAACCGAGCGGCATATTGCGTGACAATGCCTGCGACCTGGTTGATGCAGTTATCCCTCCATTCAGCCATGCCCGTCGCGAACAGGCGATCCGGGCCGCCCTGAGCCACGCCCGCGAACTGGGTGTGACCAGCA
>CAVYQZ010000006.1:1055000-1189054 GCA_963770755.1 Candidatus Aminicenantota bacterium
CTCCTTTAGGAACTCGGCAAATTAACTCCGTAACTTCGGAAGAAGGAGTGCCTCTTTGGGTGAGATTTATTTTGAGCCCGAGGAGGTCGCAGATAATTGGCCCAAGCGACTGTTTAACAAAAACACAGGACTCTGCAAAGACAAAGAATCGATGTATAGGGTCTGACGCCTGCCCGGTGCTGGAAGGTTAAAAGGAGGGGTCATTTCGCCGCAAGGCGGAAGAAGCTCTGAATTGAAGCCCCAGTAAACGGCGGCCGTAACTATAACGGTCCTAAGGTAGCGAAATTCCTTGTCGGGTAAGTTCCGACCCGCACGAAAGGCGTAACGACTTGGGCACTGTCTCAAGGAGATGCACGACGAACTTGTAGCATGGGTCAAGATGCCCATTACCCGCTGCTGGACAGAAAGACCCCGTGAACCTTTACTGCACCCTAATATTGAATTTTGGTGCGGTATGTCCAGGATAGGTGGGAGGCTTTGAAGTTCCGACGCTAGTCGGGATGGAGCCGTCCTTGGGATACCACCCTTATCGTATTGGAATTCTAACCCTGACAGTATATCCTGTCGGGAAACAGTGTTAGGCGGGTAGTTTGACTGGGGCGGTCGCCTCCAAAAGTGTAACGGAGGTGCCCAAAGGTATTCTCAGGCTGTTTGGAAATCAGCCGTAGAGTGTAAAGGCATAAGAATGCTTAACTGTGAGACCGACAGGTCGAGCAGATGCGAAAGCAGGGCTTAGTGATCCGGTGGTTCTGTATGGAAGGGCCATCGCTCAACGGATAAAAGGTACTCCGGGGATAACAGGCTTATAGCGTCCAAGAGCTCATATCGACGACGCTGTTTGGCACCTCGATGTCGGCTCATCACATCCTGGGGCTGGAGCAGGTCCCAAGGGTTCGGCTGTTCGCCGATTAAAGTGGTACGTGAGCTGGGTTCAGAACGTCGCAAGACAGTTCGGTCCTTATCCACAGTGGGCGCAGGAGATCTGCGAGAATCTGTCCCTAGTACGAAAGGACCGGGATGGGTAAATCTCTGGTAATCCAGTTGTTCCGCCAGGAGCATAGCTGGGTAGCTACATTTATTCTGGATAACCGCTGAAAGCATCTAAGTGGGAAGCCAATCTCAAGATAAGATCTCCCTGCCGGGCAACCGGCACAGAAGACCTCTCGTAGACGACGAGTTTGATAGGCTGGATGTGTAAGTCCTGTAAGGGATTAAGCTGACCAGTACTAATCGGTCGAGAGCCTTAATCATAAAGTTTATTTAGCTTTATGCCCGGCAAATCTAATAGAGCAGCATTGATAGAAAGTATTGCAATATTCCCGGTGACCATAACGAAGAGGCCACACCCGGTCCCATTCCGAACCCGGAAGTTAAGCTCTTCAGTGCCGATGATACTGCTCTGGCAACGGAGTGGGAAAGTAGGTCGTCACCGGGTTTTTTATTTTTTTCCATCATGTATTAATTTTCCCTTAAAAAAAACAATTCGTTTTAAACTCCCTTAATTAACTTGACGTACACCCTGTTTTTATGGTATAAATTCACTTTCTTGCTTAGAAACTAGGGAAATCTTTAAAAAAAAATCCAAATCCAGCAGAGCTGGATAAGAGCCTTAGATAGCACATTCAAAATTTGTTCTAAAAAGCCAACAAATTTTTATATTTGCTATAAAGCTCTAAAAGTTGTACAGGAGGAAATTTGCCTACAATTAATCAGTTGGTCCGTTTGGGCAGAAGCCGTATGAGTGAGAAGAGTAAATCACCAGCGCTACAAGACTGCCCGTTGAAAAGAGGTGTTTGCACCCGCGTATTCACCACCAATCCCAAGAAACCCAATTCAGCCATGCGCAAGGTGGCCAGGGTGCGCTTATCCAATGGAATTGAAGTTACGGCATATATTCCCGGTGAGGGGCATACCCTACAGGAGCATTCCATTGTTCTAGTCCGTGGCGGCAGGGTCAAGGATTTACCCGGTGTCCGTTATCATATTGTGCGCGGTGCCAAGGACACTACCGGCGTGGAAAACAGGCAGAGAAGCCGTTCGAAATATGGTGCCCGTCGCAAGAAAGGGGCTCAGGAGAAATAAATGCCCAGGAAAAAAATTACCAAGCAAAAAGAAATTCTGTACGACACGGTCTACAATTCTTCAATCCTAGCCAAGTTGATCACCAAGGTCATGCAGAGCGGGAAAAAAAACATTGCCCAGCATATTGTGTACAGTGCTATGGAAACGATTCAGGAAAAGATGAAGGAAGATCCGTTGAAGGTAATTACCAAGGCCATTGAAAATGTCCGTCCCCAGATAGAAACCCGTTCACGCCGGGTTGGCGGCGCAACTTACCAGGTGCCCATGGAAGTCCGCAAGGATCGTTCCTATGCCCTGGGTGTCCGCTGGCTGGTACAGAACGCCCGTAGCCGCGGCGGAAAATCTTTCCGTGAAAAACTGGTCGGAGAAATCCTGGATGCCTATGGCGAGAAGGGCGGAGCCATGAAAAAAAGAGAAACCGTGCACAAGATGGCTGAAGCCAACCGTGCTTTTGCCCATTACCGCTGGTAAGAATCAGGAAAATCCAAGGACAAAAACATGAGAACGGTTCCGGTTGACAGAATTCGCAATATCGGCTTGATGGCTCACATCGATGCCGGGAAAACCACCACCACCGAGCGGATTCTGTATTATACCGGAGTTACCTATAAAATTGGCGAGGTTGACGAAGGCACGGCCGTCATGGATTGGATGGAGCAGGAGCAGGAACGTGGCATTACCATAACCGCCGCGGCCACCACCTGCTTCTGGAATGATTGCCGCATCAATATTATTGATACTCCCGGCCACGTGGATTTTACCGCCGAGGTAGAAAGATCCCTGCGCGTCCTCGATGGGGCCATTATTGTGCTCTGCGGTGTCGGCGGGGTGGAGCCGCAGACGGAAAAAGTCTGGTATCAGTCGGTAAAATATCATATCCCCAAGCTAGCCTATGTAAATAAAATGGATCGTAAGGGCGCCGATTTTTTAGACGTAGTCGGACAAATTGAAAAAAAATTCAAGGTCGTCACCCTGCTGCTGCAGTTGCCGATAGGCAGTGAGGACGATTTTGTCGGAGTGATCGATCTCATTGCCATGAAAGCATATCGCTATAACGGTGAACTGCTGGGGGCCAGGGTTGAAAACATGGAAATCCCGGCACCGTATATGGATGACGCCCTGCTGCATCGCGAACAACTGATTGAAAAACTTGCCGAGTTTGACAACGATGTCATGGAACTGTTTCTTGATAAAAAGGACATTCCGGACAGCTGTTTGAAGCATGCGGTGCGCACAGCCACGATGAACCTCAAGGCCATTCCGGTTCTTCTTGGCTCTTCCTTTAAAAACAAGGCCATTCACAACCTGCTGGACGCCATCGTCGATTTTTTACCTTCGCCTTTGGACAAGGACGATGTATGCGGAAAAGACCCCAAAACCGGCAAGGAGCTGTGCCGCAAATTGTCGGATGATGAGCCGATGTCGGCGCTGGTATTCAAGATCATCACTGATCCCTATGTCGGGCAGCTTATCTTTTTTCGCCTTTACTCAGGCAGTATCAAGGTCGGCAGCACAATTTTCAACAGCAATAAAAATCAAAGGCTGCGCATTGCCAAACTGTTGAAAATGCATGCTAATAAAAGAGAAGAAATAGAAGCTGTTTATTCCGGTGATATTGCGGCGACGGTTGGATTGAAAGATGTTTCTACCGGAGACACCTTGTGTGATGAAAGGCATCCCATCCAACTGGAAACCATTCACTTTCCCGAGCCGGTTGTATCGGCCACCATTGAACCGCGCCTGACTTCAGAGCATCAGAAACTGGATGATGTATTAGCCAAATTGTCCATGGAGGATCCGACCTTGAAATCCTATGTGGATCACCACACCGGTCAGATGATCATTTCCGGTATGGGCGAACTGCATCTGGAGATTATCCAGGAAAGGATCAAGCGTGAATTCAAGGTGCAGACCAAGCTGGGAAAACCGCGGGTGGCCTACTACGAAACGATCCGTAAAAAAGCCCGTGCTGAAGAAAAATATATCAAACAGAGCGGCGGCAAGGGCCAGTACGGCCACGTTGTTCTGGAAATCAAGCCGCTTCCGGGCAACGATAAATTCAAGTTCAATGCCAAGATCAAGCACGGAATTATTCCCAAGGAATTCTATAAGGCTATCGAACAGGGTGTGCTGGAGGCGATGGATATCGGCGTCATCGCCGGATTTCCCATTACGCAAGTCGAAGTGGATCTGCTCGACAGTTCTTTCAATGAAGAAGATTCCAATGAGCTGGCTTATAAAATAGCGGCGGCCATGGCTTTTAAAAGCGCTTTTCGCAAAGGTCATCCGATTTTACTTGAGCCTTTCATGAAAATAGAAATAGTCGTTCAGGACGAATATCTTGGCGAAGTGATGTCCGATTTCAATACCCGCCAGGGCAAAATAACAAACATGGATCTCAAAAACAACCTGCATGTCATTGACGGAACCGTGCCGTTGTCACTGATGTTTGGATATGCAACGTCTCTGCGCACGCTGACACAGGGGAGGGCCAACTATTCTTTGGAGTTTTTCAAATACAGTGAAATGACTGAGGAAAAAATGAATGATGTTCTGAAGACTCAGTTGGGTATATACACCACTAATTAGGAGGCAAGCATGGCAAAAGAGAAATTTGATCGTACGAAGGAGCATTTGAATATTGGCACGATCGGGCACGTGGATCACGGCAAGACGACGTTGACGGCGGCGATCACCAAGGTATTGAGCAAGATGAACGCGAAAGTGAAGTACCGTGATTTTTGGAGTATTGACAACGCGCCGGAAGAGAAGGAGCGCGGGATCACGATCCAGATAGCGCACGTGGAATATGAGACGACGAAGCGTCATTACGCGCATATCGACTGTCCGGGGCACGCGGACTACGTGAAGAACATGATCACGGGGGCGGCGCAGATGGACGGGGCGATTCTGGTAGTATCGGCGGCGGACGGTCCGATGCCACAGACGCGGGAGCACATATTGCTGGCGCGGCAGGTGAATGTGCCGGCGATCGTGGTTTTCATGAACAAAGTGGACATGGTGGAGGACAAGGAGATATTGGACCTGGTCGAGTTGGAGATTCGCGAGCTGCTGACGAGCTACGGGTTTCCCGGGGACGAGATACCGGTGGTGCGCGGCAGTGCTTTGAAGAGCATGGAAAGCGACGGCAACCCGGAAAACGAGTGGAACAAGAATATCATCAGCCTGATGGACGCGGTGGACAGCTATATCAAGCTGCCGATGCGGCCGATCGACAAGCCGTTCCTGATGCCGATCGAAGACGTGTTCACGATCAGCGGGCGCGGCACGGTGGTGACGGGTCGCGTAGAGCGCGGGATCGTGAAGGTCGGGGACGAAGTTGACATATTGGGCATCAAGGAAACGAAGAAGCGCGTGGCAACTGGCGTGGAGATGTTCAAGAAGTTGTTGGACGAGGGGCGGGCGGGCGACAACATCGGGGTGTTGCTGCGCGGCACGGACAGAGAGGACGTGGATCGCGGCATGGTATTGGCCAAGCCGGGATCGATCACGCCGCACACCAAGTTCAAGGCCGAAATATTGGTATTGAGCAAGGAAGAGGGTGGGCGGCACACGCCGTTCGTGACGGGATACCGGCCGCAGTTTTTCTTTCGCACCACGGACGTGACCGGATCGGTGAAACTGCCCGAGGGCGTAGAGATGGTCATGCCCGGGGACAATGCCAACCTGGAGATCGAACTGATCATGCCGATCGCCATGGAGAAAGGGCTGAAGTTCGCCATTCGTGAAGGCGGCAGGACGGTCGGTGCCGGCAGCGTTACCGATATTGTCGAGTAATAAGGAGAGCCATGTTAACCAAGATTAGAATCAAGTTGAAGTCCTTTGACAATCGTGTACTGGACAAATCATCGGCGGAAATCGTGGCCAAAGCCAAAAGAACCGGCGCCATTGTCACCGGCCCCATTCCTCTGCCGACGAAGATCGAGCGCTTTTGCGTTCTGCGTTCTCCGAATACCGATAAAAAATCACGTGAACATTTCGAGCGCCGTTCACATTCCCGGTTGATCGAAATTCGCGAACACAATGATGACACAATCTCCGAATTGAAAAAAATGGATTTGCCTGCCGGAGTTGAGGTCGAGGTTAAATCCAATTAAACAAGAAGGTGAAAAAATGATACAGGGACTAATTGGCAAAAAAATGGGCATGACGCAGATATTCACCGACGACGGTCGGGTGATACCTGTGACCATGATCAAGGCCGCATGCGTCGTGGTTCAGAAAAAAAGCATTGACGGCCAGCAAATAAAAGTTCAGCTCGGTTTTGTCGAAGATAAACCGGTGAAACATGTCAGCAAACCGCAAAAGGGGCATTTTGAAAAAGCCAAGGTTCCTCCGACCCGCAAGCTGCATGAATTTTTATTGAACGATGCTGAAATCAATGTCGGTGATTCGGTTGGGGCCGATATCTTCAGCGAAAACGAAATTGTCAATGTCTTGGGCACGACCAAAGGCAAGGGCTTCCAGGGCGTTGTCAGGCGATGGGGATATGCCGGCGGGCGCGCCACCCACGGTTCCATGTTCCACCGTCAGATGGGGTCTTCTGGTAGCAACACCTATCCGGGCGAAGTCATCAAAGGCAAAGGTATGCCCGGGCGCATGGGCGGCAAAAATAAAACCGTCATGGGCCTGGAAGTGGTTAAAGTAGACAAGGAACGGAATTTATTGCTTGTCAAAGGCGCTGTTCCGGGCTGTAAAAATAATTATATCTATATTTTGAAGGATTCCTTTTAAAGGAGATGCACCATGGTCAAGATAAAAGTCACAAATATTCAGAATAAAGAAGTCAGTGAATTGGAACTTCCTGACGACATCTTTGCATATCCCCTGAAAGAGCATTTGATATACGAAGCGGTCAAAAATTATAATGCCAATCAGCGGCAAGGAACGGCCTGCACCAAAACCAGGTCCGAAGTTTCCGGGAGCGGCAAAAAACTCTGGAAGCAAAAAGGTACCGGCCGAGCCAGGATGGGTGCGATTCGCAGTCCGCTATTTCGCAAGGGCGGCACGACATTCGGTCCCAAGCCCCGCGATTATTCTTATGCCATGCCCAAAAAAGCCCGCAGAAACGCCATCAAATCGGTTCTTTCGGAAAAAATCAGGAATGATCGTCTTTTTATTCTCGATGAAGTCAAGCTCGCTTCGGGAAAAACCAAGGACACGATTAAAACCCTGAGCCGTTTTGCATTTGACAAGTTGCTGATCGTCGATAAAAAAGACAATTCCGATCTGATGCTTTCCACCCGAAATATCCCCCATATCAAGGCTATTGATGTCGCTGAAATGAATATTTATGATTCGCTCAACTATAATTACATCATGCTTTCGGTTGATGTGGTTAAAAAGCTGATGGAGGTGCTCAAATGAAGTTGGAATACGCGCAAATGATTCTGGCGCCGCTGGTAACCGAAAAAACAACGGCTTTGAAAGACGCGCATCGGCTGTTGTGTTTCAAAATCCATCGCGCCGCCAATAAAATCATGGTCAAGAAAGCCGTCGAAGAACTTTTCAAGACCAAAGTGGAGTGGGTGCGCATCCTCAATTATCAGGGTAAGGAAAAACGCCATGGACGTTATATTGGACGTCGCCCGGCCTGGAAAAAAGCTTACGTCAAGCTGGCCGCCGATGTCAAAATGATTGAATATATCGAGGTGATCTGATGGGCATAAAAACTTATAATCCGGTCACGGCGGGCATGCGCGGTCGTACCGGCTATACTTTCGAGGAGTTGACAACCAATAAACCGTATCGCAAGCTGCTGGTTTCGTTGTCCAAGCATGGCGGGCGCAATAACATGGGACGTATCGCGATTCGCCACCATGGCGGAGGCCACAAGCGACAGTACCGCATCATTGATTTTCGACGCAATAAGCTGGAAGTGCCTGGCGTGATCGAAACCATCGAATACGACCCCAATCGCACGCCGCGCATCGCCTTGGTCAAGTACCAGGACGGTGACCGGCGTTATATCCTGGCGCCGCTGGGCATCAAGGTGGGCGATGTGGTTGTTTCCACCGATGGCGAGGCTGAAATTCTGCCCGGCAATACGTTGCTGATTAAAAATATTCCCGTTGGCACCAATATTCATAATGTGGAAATGAATATCGGACGTGGTGGACAGATCGCACGTACCGCCGGTGCTTATGCGACATTGATGGCCAAAGAAAGCGAATATGCACTTTTAAAAATGCCTTCCGGTGAATTGCGCAAGATTCACATCAATTGCCGGGCGACCGTTGGTCAGTTGGGCAATGTTGAACGGGCCAACATCAAAGTCGGCAAGGCTGGACGAAATCGCTGGCTGGGCTGGCGCCCGCATGTGCGCGGCACAGTCATGAATCCGATCGATCATCCCCATGGCGGCGGTGAAGGTAAAACCAAGGGAGGTCGCATTCCGGTCACTCCCTGGGGCAAACCGACCAAGGGTTACAAGACCCGGCGCAACAAGCGCACCACAAAATTCATTGTGAAAAGGAGAGGGTAAATAAATGGGCCGATCAGTAAAAAAAGGTGTTTATATTGATGAGAAATTGCTTAAAAAGGTTATTGAAACCAGGAACTCCGGAAGGAAAGAGATTATTAAAACCTGGTACCGGCGCTCTACCGTGATCCCGGAAATGGTCGGCATGACCTTGGCGGTTCACAACGGCAGAAAATTCATTCCGATTTATATCACCGAAAACATGGTGGGATTGAAATTGGGCGAGTTTGCTGAAACCAGAACATTCCGTGGCCATACGTCAAAAGACAACAAGGCTAAGGTGTAGGAGGTCTCTCATGAGTGAAATAGCTGTGGCCAAAGGAAAATATTTAAAAATATCCCCCCGGAAAAGCCAGTTGGTCGTCAACCTGATCAAAGGCAAGGACGCGGGAGAAGCGTTGACTATCCTGAAGTTTTCCAAACGGAAAAAGGCGGCCGATATCGTGACCGATATTCTGCGTTCGGCAATTGCCAATGCCCAGGTTAAATTTCCCAACATCGATGTCGATAACCTGTATATTTGCAAGACTCATGTCGGCCAGGCGCCTTATTTGAAGCGTTTCCGGCCGGCGCCCCGCGGGCGGGCCATGCGTATTTTGAAGCGTTATGCGCATATCAGTTTGTATTTAGATGAAAGGAAGGGGAAATAATGGGACAAAAAACACATCCATACGGCTTTCGCTTGGGGTTCAATAAAGGCTGGCTTTCTTTGTGGTATGGCAAGGGACAAAGTTATATCGATCAGTTTCATACCGATATCCAGATCCGCAAGAAAGTTAAAAAAGAATACAAGCACGCCGGGATTGCCTCTATAGAAATTAAAAGAATAGCCGACACGATTCGCGTGCAGATCAACACGGCCCGGCCCGGCATCCTCATCGGCAAGGGGGGCGCGGGCGTACAAATCCTGAAGAAATTCATCTCGGGCATCACCCATAAGACCATGGACAAGATCCTGGTCGACGTAATCGAAATCCGCAACCCGGAACTGGTGGCCCAACTGATCGCCGAGGGCGTTGCTTTCCAGATCCAGCGTCGTATTTCTTACCGCCGCGCCATGCGCAAGGTGGTTGATTCCACCCAGCGTGCCGGCGCCACCGGCGTCAAGATCCGTCTTTCCGGCCGCTTGGGTGGAGCTGAAATCGCCCGCGCGGAATGGTATCTGGTTGGCAAGCTTCCATTGCAAACGCTGCGTGCCGATATTGATTACGGCTTCACCGAAGCTTTCACTGATTACGGCCAGATCGGCATCAAGGTTTGGGTTTACATCAGCGACAAGGAAAAAGAGCGCTACCGCAGGCAAGAGATTGAAATCGAGGAAAAAGGAGAATAACCATGTTAATGCCAGCGAAAGTCAAGCATCGGAAAGTATTCCGGGGCAAACGCCGGGGCATTGCCACCAAAGGAAATAAATTGGAATTCGGCGAATTTGGTTTGCAGTCGATGGAAAATGACTGGATCACGGCCAGGCAAATCGAAGCCGGGCGTATTGCCATCAATCGTTTTATAAAAAGAGGCGGCAAATTATGGATCCGCGTGTTTCCGTTTAAACCGGTTACCAAAAAACCGGTCGAAGTCCGCATGGGCAAGGGCAAGGGTGATCCTGAATTCTGGGTCGACGTCATTAAAAGAGGTCGTATCCTCTATGAGCTCGAAGGCGTCAATGAAGATGTGGCCAGGGAAGCCATGAAACTGGCGCAGAGAAAACTGCCCATCAAAACCAGGTTCGTTTCAAGACAGCAAATAGGAGCGGGGCTATGAAAATTAAAGAAATTAGAACCATGGCGGTTAGTGAAATGGATATTAAACTGGGCGAATTGAAGGATAAACTATTCAAACAGAAGTTTCAGAAAAGCATGGGTCAAGCGGAAAGCCCCTACAAAATCAGACAAACCAAAAGAGATATTGCCAAGTTAATGACAATATTGAAAGAAATGAGGTCCAAAGATGGAAAAGATGCCTAAAAAAGAAAAAGCGGCCCGCACCTTGCAGGGCGTGGTGCTGTCGGCCAAAGCTGAAAAAACAGTTTCAGTCAGTATTGAAAGGGTTGTCAGCCATCCTGTTTACAAGAAAATCATCAAGAAAAAGACGACTTTTCTGGCTCACGATGAAGAAAAAAAATGCAAGCCGGGCGACTTGGTGACCATCAAGGCGGTCAGACCGATCAGCAAGCAGAAACGGTGGTTGGTGGTCCATGTGGTTAAAAACACCCAGAAAGTTGAGGTGCCCCAATGATCCAGATGCAAACCAGGCTGAAAGTTGCCGATAATTCCGGTGCCAAAGAAGTCATGTTTATCAGGGCGCTGGGAGGCGATGTGGGCAAGATTGCCGGCATCGGAGATGTTTTCGTCGGGGCGGTAAAACTTGCCGAACCCAATGCCAAGATAAAAAAGGGTGAAGTGATCCGGGCCGTTATCGTCCGTACCCGCAAGGAAGTCCGCCGTAAAGACGGTTCCTATATCCGTTTTTCGGATAATGCCGCGGTGATCATTGACAAGGCCAATGAACCGGTCGGTACGCGCGTGTTCGGTCCCGTGGCCAGGGAGCTGCGCGAAAAAAAATTCATGAAAATAGTTTCATTGGCCCCTGAGGTGATTTAAATGCAAAAATACAAATTAAGGAAAAATGACACGGTGATCGTTAAAAGCGGCCGCCGTCAGGATAAAAAAAAGACCGGCAAGATTCTGCGCATCGTCTCCGAAAAAAACCGGGTGGTCGTTGAAAAAATTCATATTATCAAGGAATACGTCCGGGCCAATCCGCAAAAGAATATCAAGGGAGGCATTGTGGAAAGGGAAGGCGCCATCCCGATCGAAAAAGTAATGTATTACTGTAAGGAATGCGAGCAGGGTGTGCGCATCGGTTTCCGCATTGACAATTCAGGAAAACAGCGGATCTGCAAGAAATGCGGCGTGGTATTGGATTAGGAGTAAAACATGAACCGACTCTATGAAAAATACAAAAAAGAGATCAGGCCGGCCTTGATGAAGGAGCTTGATTTTTCCAACATCATGATGGTTCCCAAACTGGATGCCATTGTGATCAATTCCGGGGTTGGCGAAGCCACCCAGAACATCAAGGTCTTGGACAAGGTGATGGAAGAATTGAGCGTCATTACCGGCCAGAAACCGTCCATGCGCCGCGCCAAGAAATCAATCGCCACATTCCGCCTGCGTGCCGGCCAGCCGGTGGCGGCCATGGTGACCCTGCGCGGGGAAAGGATGTATGATTTTATGGATCGCTTTGTTTCTATTGTCATCCCGCGCATGAAGGATTTCCGCGGCATGTCCAGAAAATCTTTTGACGGCACGGGCAATTATACGATCGCCCTGAAGGATCAACTGGTTTTTCCGGAAATCAATTACAGCAAAGTTGAGAAACCAAAAGGCATGGGGATCACGTTTAAAACTTCCGCCAAAACCAACACCCATGGCTTGGCCCTGCTCAAACATTTGGGCGTCCCTTTCAAAGACTAAGGAGGAAACGGTGGCAAAATTATCATCAGAAGTCAAAGAGTTGAAGAAGAAAAAGTATAAAATCCGCTATCGCACCCGTTGCCGGTTATGCGGCAGGCCGCGGGCAGTATACCGCAAATTCGAACTGTGCCGGTTGTGTTTCAGAGAGTTGTCATTAAAAGGAGAAATCCCGGGTGTGACCAAGGCATCCTGGTAAGGAGATAAAATGGCGCATACAGATCCCATTGCCGATATGTTGACCAGAGTGAAAAATGCCATTATGGCTGAAAAGAAGGACGTGGCTATTCCCCTGTCAATCATCAAGCTGGCGATAGCCAAGATTTTAAAGGATGAAGGGTACATATCGAACTACAAGGTCGAGAAGAACCAGATCCCCAACCAGCTTTTCGTGGAATTGAAATACAGAAGCAAAAAGCAGAATGTCATTGAAGGACTGAAGAGAATCTCCAAGCCCGGGCGCCGTGTCTACGCGGAAGCAGACAGCATCCCCCAAGTACTTGACGGACTGGGCGTGGCGGTTATTTCCACTTCGCAAGGAATCGTCACCGGCAAAGAGTGCAAAAAGCGCAATATCGGCGGTGAAGTTCTCCTGTATGTTTGGTAGGAGGAATCATGTCGCGTTTAGCATCCAAACCAGTTGTTTTTGAAGCCGGTGTTACCGTTAAGGCAGAAGGTGACCATGTGCAGGTCAAGGGACCGAAAGGTGAATTGACCATTCCCGTCGCGAACGGCATCGAGGTCAAGGTCGAGGGCAGTAATATTCATGTCAACCGCCGTGATGACAGTTGCAAGCCGTTGCAGGGTCTTACCTGGAGCTTGATCAACAATGCCGTCATTGGCGTCAGCAAGGGATTTACCCGCAAGATCGAAATCGTCGGCAAGGGCTGGCGTTCAACGGTCAAGGGAAAAGTGATCAATCTGCAGGTCGGCCATTCGCATCCGGTCGATTTCGAGCTTCCGGCCGGCGTGTCGGCCACCCAGGAAAACCCGGGTAGCTTCATCCTCTTCTCTCATGACAAGCAATTGCTGGGCCAGGTTTGCGCCAATATCCAGAGCATCCGGCCGGTGGAACCGTATAAATTAAAAGGCATCAGGCTGGAAGGCCAGGTGCTGAGACAAAAAGTCAGAAAAGCTGCGGGAGTGTAATCATGATTACAGCGAAATACATTATTAAAAAAATAAAGACGAAAAGACTACGCAATGCTCTGAAAGCGAATCTCAGGGGTACCCCGGCCCGGCCGCGGCTGATCCTGGTTAAAAGCAACAAGTACCTTTATACCCAAGTCATCGATGACGCCAGTCATCAGGTTTTGACCAACGCCTCCACGCTGGAAAAAGATCTTAAAGCCAAGCTGAAGAGTGCCAAGAACAAGGAAGCGGCAAAGCTTCTGGGCGAAACCATAGCCGAAAGATTACTGGAAAAGAAGATAGAAACGGTCGTTTTCGACCGCAATGTTTACGCTTTTACCGGTCGCGTCAAGATCTTCACTGACGCCGCGCGGGAAAAGGGAATCCGTTTTTAAGGAGAGGCAACGTGCAGCATTATATGGATAGCAATGATCTGTTTCAGGAGGAAGTGATCTCCGTCCGCCGCGTGACCAAGGTCGTCAAGGGCGGCAAAAATTTCCGTTTTTCCGCGGCCGTCGTGGTCGGAGATAAAAACGGCCAGGTCGGTATGGGCAAAGGCAAGGCTCGCGAAGTGCCGCTGGCTATTAAAAAGGCCGTGGCCGACGCCAAGAAGAACATGGTCAAGGTGCCGATCATCAATGAAACCATCCCGTATTTCAAGATTGGTTCTTACGGAGCTTCAAAAGTCGTGATGCGCCCGGCTTCCCCCGGAACCGGAGTCATTGCCGGCGGAGCAGTGCGCGTCATCATGGAACTGGCCGGGGTGAAAAACATCCTGACCAAGATTTTGAAGAGCAAGAACTCGATTACCGTGGCCAGAGCTACCATGGATGGCCTGAAGAAGCTCATGAGTCCCGAAAGCTTCGCATTGAAAAGAGGCAAGAACAAGGAGGATTTATGGCAGTAAAGAAGAAGGTGGAATATCCCCGCCTGAAAATAAAACTGGTGAAGAGCCTGATCGGCCGTTCGGATCGGCAACAGGCTACGGTCAAGGGTCTGGGCCTGCGCAAGATCAACTCGGAAGTCATCCGTGAAAAAAGACCTGAAATACTTGGCATGATCAAAAAAATAGAATTCATGCTGCATGTAGAGGAGATCGGCAATGATCAATCTAAGTAATTTAAAGCCGGCCAAGGGCGCGGTTAAAAAAAGAAAAAGGGTCGGCCGTGGACCCGGTTCCGGCTACGGAGTCACCGCCGGCCGGGGCAGTAACGGCCAGAAGGCGCGTTCCGGATACCAGCACAGCCGTGGTTTCGAGGGCGGGCAAATGCCTCTGGTGCGCCGGATCCCCAAACGCGGATTTACCAATATTTTTAAAAAGGAATTCAACATTGTCAACCTGGTCGATCTGGATAAATGCGGTTTAAGTGAAATCAAGATTCAGGATTACTTTGATCAGAATCTGGCCCGCAGGCGCCGGGCCGGGATCAAGGTACTGGCTACAGGCAAACTGACCCGCAAAATGACGATCCAGGCCCATCATTTTTCCCAGGCTGCCCTGGCCAAAATCAAGAAGGCGGGAGGCAAGGCGATCATTTATGAAGGAGAAGAAAATTGATCAGATTCATCAGAAATATTTTCGTCATTCCTGAATTGCGTAAAAGGGTGATTTTCACCCTGCTGCTGCTCGCCGTCTACCGTATGGGCTCGCAAATCGTTACACCCGGCCTGAATTCTGAGGCCCTGAAACAGTTTTTTGAAGCGCTACAGGGTACCTTTTTCGGATTCATGGACATGTTTTCCGGCCGCAATATTTCGCGGATGACCATTTTTGCCCTGGGCGTCATGCCCTACATCAGCGCGTCGATTATTCTGCAGCTGTTGCAGGTGGTTTGGCCCTACCTGGACCGCATTGCCAAGGAAGGCGAGTTGGGCAAGAAAAAAATTACGCAGTATACCCGCTATGGTACCGTGCTGATTTGCCTGGTTCAGGGCGGCGGCATCGCCTATGGTTTGGAGCGGATGAATCCCAACGGCATCCCCGTTGTTCTTTCTCCGGGTTGGGGTTTTCGCATGCTGACCGTGCTCACCCTGACCACAGGTACGATATTCATCATGTGGCTGGGCGAACAGATATCGGAAAGGGGCATCGGCAACGGAATTTCCCTGATCATTTTTGCCGGCATCGTCGTCGGTCTGGTGCCCGGCGCCGGTAACACCTTGGAAGGGCTGAAAACTGGCGACATGAACCCGTTGAAATTGATATTCATCCTGGTTGTCATCGTTGCGGTCATCGCTTTCATCTGTTATGTGGAAATGGGCCAGCGCCGCATTCCCATCACCTATGCCAAGCGCATTCAGGGCCGTAAAATGATGGGCGGGCAAAGTACGTTCTTGCCTTTGAAGGTCAATACCGGCGGCGTCATTCCCATTATTTTCGCGTCTTCGGTGATCACTTTTCCGGCGACCATCCTGCAGTTCATCAAGCATCCCATCGCTCAGAAAATCACCCAGCAACTGACCTGGGGCATGCCGCTGTACAACCTCTTGTACATTACATCAATCATATTCTTCACCTATTTTTATATTTCCATCATTTTCAACCCTCAGGACGTTTCCAACAACCTGCAAAAATACGGCGGTTTTATTCCAGGCATCCGGGCCGGCAAGAATACTTCCGATTATATTGACGGCGTCCTTTCCAAGCTGACTTTTATCGGAGCCATTTATCTGGTCCTGGTGGCCCTGCTGCCCGAGTTTTTAATGACCGGCTTCAAGGTCGGCGCCTTGCCCTGGGTGGGCGATTTTCTGGAAGCCAACATGCCGCGCTGGTTTTATGAGGGTTTGAACGTGAAGTTCTATTTCGGCGGCACGTCAATCCTGATTGTCGTCGGTGTGGCCATGGATACGGTGCAGCAGATCGAAGCTCAGCTCACCATGCGCAATTATGATTCCTTTTCACGCAAGGGCCGGATCCGCGGACGGCGCGCATGAAACGATTGATTCTGTTCGGTGCGCCTGGTTCCGGAAAAGGGACCATGGGTGATTTTATCCAACGCGATTTTCACCTGCAAAAAATTTCCACCGGTGATATTTTGCGCAGTGCGCTCCAGCAGGATACGGTTGACGGCCGCCGGGCAAAAAGTTTCATGGAGTCCGGCAGCCTGGTCCCGGACAAACTGGTGATCGAATTGGTGCGTCAGCGCCTGAGCCTCGGCGACCTGAACGGCGGCTATGTGCTGGACGGCTATCCGCGCACCCTGACCCAGGCTGAAGCCCTGAGCGGAATCGTCAGTGACAGTGAAAAAGCTTTTTTAATAGAAGTCAGCGAAACCGAAGCCGTGGAGCGCCTGCTGTCGCGAATGACCTGCAGCTCCTGTGGCGCCATTTATAACCTGCTGACCAGGCCGCCCCGAAACAGAGGAATTTGCGACATGTGCCACGGCCGCGTGGAAAAACGCAGTGACGACAACGAGGAAGCGGTCAGGCAGCGGTTTCGTGTTTATGTTGAGCTCACCATGCCGGTAATTGAGTATTACGGCAGCAAGAACGTCCTCGTGCGCATCGATGGCAGCGGGGCCGCGGCCGGAGTTTATGAAAGGATTAAAGGGTTGATTGCATGATCGTGCTGAAAACGGACAATGAACTCGCCCTGCTGCGCGAAGCCAACCGTATTATTGCCGTGATCTTGAGTG
Source organism: Candidatus Aminicenantota bacterium (assembly GCA_963770755.1). Lineage (GTDB taxonomy): Bacteria > Acidobacteriota > Aminicenantia > UBA2199 > UBA2199 > UBA2199. Next base: position 1,071,824 of record CAVYQZ010000006.1, read on the forward strand.
AATTAAAGGAAAAAATTAAGCCCGGAGTTACGACCCTTGAACTGGACCAATGGGCTGAACAACGCATCCTCGGCCTGAAGGCCAAACCGGGTTTTAAAGGCTACCCGGGCCAGGCTGGAGCGAAACCCTTCCCGGCTACCTTGTGTACCTCCATCAACCATGAAGTGGTGCACGGCATTCCTTCGGCCCAGCGCCGGCTGCAGGAAGGGGATATCATCGGCGTGGATGTCGGAAGTGTCTATAAGGATTATTACGGGGACGGGGCGTACACCTATGCGGTGGGCACCATTTCCACCAGCGCCCGTGATCTACTTGAAACCTGCGAGCAGGCTCTGCAACTCGGCATCGAACAGGCCGTCCCCGGACATTGCCTGGGGGACATTGCCAAGGCCATCGATGGCCTTGTGCGTGGGCGGGGCTATGAAGTCGTGCGCGATCTTTCGGGACACGGCATTGGCCGCCACCTGCATGAGGACCCCCAGGTGCTTAATTATTACGATGGCCAACGCGGTGTGAAATTGAAAAGTCGCATGACCCTGGCCATTGAACCGATGATCAATGCGGGTGGCTACGCAGTGCGAACCATGGATGACAATTGGACAGTGATCACCTGCGACGGCAGCCTTTCCGCCCATTTCGAACATACGGTCGCCCTCACCGACAATGGCGCCGAAATTTTGACGAGGTTATGATGGCCAACAAGGAAAAAGATGTTATTGAAGTCAAGGGCGTCATTCTGGAATCGATGCCCAACGCCATGTTCCTGGTGGAACTGGAAACCAGTCATCACCGCATCACCGCCCATCCGTCAGGAAAAATGCGCAAAAACAATATCCGGATATTGCCCGGAGATAAAATACTCCTGGAAGTATCGCCTTACGATATTACCCGGGGACGGATTATTTACAGGTTTAAATAGGAGGCATGGATGAAAGTCAGAGCATCAGTAAAAAAAATATGCAACAAATGCAAGGTTGTCAAGCGCAAGGGCGTGGTGCGGGTGATTTGCAAAGATCCCAAGCACAAGCAAAGACAAGGATAAGGAGGCAACGTGGCAAGAATCGCCGGAATCGAAATCCCCAATAACAAAAGGGTGGAAGTTGGCTTGACCTACATTTACGGAATTGGCCGTCCCAAGTCCAGGATCATCCTGGAAAGTGTCAAGGTCGATTTGAACAAGAAAATCAAGGATCTGACCGCCGAAGAGCTGAGCCGGATCCGCAAGCATATTGAATCGGACGAAATGGTCGAAGGCGATCTTAAAAAGAAAGTCAATCAGGACATCAAGCGTCTGATGGATATCAACTGCTATCGGGGCCGCAGACACAAGCGGGGCCTGCCTGTACGGGGCCAGAGAACCAAAACCAACGCCCGCACACGCAAAGGTCCGCGTGGCTCGATGATCAAAAAGAAGAAATAAGGGAGGCAGCCGATGGCTCAAAGAAAAAGCAGTACCAAAACTAAAAAGAAAGAAAAAAGGACGATTGATCATGGCATCATGTTCATTCACTCCACTTTCAACAATACCATTATTACCATTACCGATCCCGACGGCAAGGTTTTGTCCTGGGCATCGGGTGGGATGGTCGGGTTCAAGGGTTCCAGGAAATCAACGCCTTTTGCGGCGCAGTTGGCCGCGGAAAAAGCATTGAAAGATGCCGAGAATTTCGGATTGCGCACACTCGAAGTTCGGGTCAAGGGGCCGGGAGTCGGCCGAGAAAGTGCCATACGGTCGATCGGTGGCACCGCCTTCCAGGTGAAATCCATTAAGGATATCACGCCGATTCCCCATAACGGCTGCCGGCCGCCGAAAAAGAGACGCGTTTAAGGAGGAGCAACGTGGGAAAATATATTGGATCTTTATGTCGTTTATGCCGCGCTGAAGGCAGCAAGCTTTTTTTAAAAGGCAGACGCTGCCTGAGTGATAAATGCGGAGTGGAGCACAAAAACTACCCGCCGGGAATGAGGGGTGCCCGTGTCAGTTTCCGCAAGAGCCATTACAAGCTCCAATTGCGCGAGAAACAAAAAGTGAAACGCTTCTACGGCGTCAGTGAAAGACAATTCAGCAATGTGTTTGCCGCCGCCGCGCAAAAGAAGGGCATCACCGGCGAAACCCTGCTAAAAAACCTGGAACTGCGACTGGATAATGTGGTATACCGCATGAATTTCGCCTATTCGCGCAACCATTCCCGACAGATGATCCGGCACGGTTTTTTTGGAGTCAACGGGAAAAGAGTGAATATCCCCTCTTATATCGTGGGATTAAACGATGAAGTGTCCTTCCGTGAAAAGAAACGCAATGCGGAGAATGTTAAAGCCATGTTGGAAGATGTCAAGGGGCTGGTCGAAGTGCCGGGCTGGCTGATCGTGGATAGCGCCAGTTTTACCGGGAAAGTCAACGCCCTTCCCAATCGCGAAGACGTGTCTTTGAAGGAAGTTGAAGAACGCCTTATCGTTGAGTTGTATTCGAAATAAGGAGGGACCCATGAATTTAAAATATCAGCGACCCCGGAAGTTGGATGTTGAGGAATTAACCCCCAATTACGGCCGCTTCAGCGCCGAACCTTTCGAACGCGGGTACGGCACGACCATCGGCATTTCGCTGCGCCGGGTCCTGCTTTCCCTGATTGAAGGCGCGGCCATCACCGCCATTCGCATGGATGGGGTTCTGCATGAATTTTCCATCATCCCCGGAATATATGAGGACGTGTTGAACATTATTTTGAATATGAAGACCATTCCGCTCAAGATGACCGGCGATGAACCCAAAGTGGTACGTATCGAAAAAACAGGTCCGGGGGAGATTCTCTCGGGAGATATCATAACCGACAGCAGTGTAGAAATTCTGGATAAAAACGTTCATTTGGCTTACATGGAGGAAGGCGCCAAGTTTCAGGCGGAAATCATCATCAAGCGCGGGCTGGGCTTCAAACTATCCGATCAGAATTTTGATGAAACCCTGCCGGTCGACTATATTCCGGTCGATGCCAATTTCAACCCGGTGGAAAAAGTCAATTACGCCATACTGCCTTCCCGCGTTGGCAAAACCACCGATTTTGAAAAATTGGTCATTGAAATCTGGACCAACGGCAGCATTTCGCCCAAGGAGGCCCTGGCCCGCTCCGGTAAGATCTTGCGTGACCACCTGGTGGTCTTTATCGACTATCAGGACAAGGAAAAGCTCAAAGTCGGCGGCGAACAGGAAGGCGATGCGGATATCGAGAGTAAAACCGAGTTCCTGGAAAAGAACGTGGAGTCTATGGGACTCTCCGTGCGCGCCCTGAAATGTTTGAAACGTCTCGGCGTGGATTACATTTTTGAACTGGTGGAAAAATCCGAGCATGAGCTGCTTAACTCCAAAAATTTCGGCAAAAAATCATTGGAAGAGATCATCAGCAAACTGACCGAATATAATCTCGGCCTGGGCCAGAAGATTCCCGAGGCCTTGCGTTCTGAATTCATGGAAAAATTCCAAAAGAAAGAAAATATCATTGAGGTCATGGAGGACTAGCAACATGAGACATGCCAAGGACGGATACAAACTGAGGCGCGATCCGGCTCACCGTCGGGCGCTGCTGCGCAACCTGACAGCCAGCGTGGTTGAAAAGAACCGCATCACTACCACTCTGGCCAAAGCCAAAGCAGTCCAGCCCATCGTTGAGAAAATGATCGGACTGGGCAAGTCAGGGACCCTGGCTGACAAACGCCGGGCTTTCGCCTATTTTTTTAAGCGCCAGACGGTGCAAACGCTTTTTGACGAGGTAGCGCCTAGATTCATGGATCGCCAGGGCGGGTATACGCGGATCATCCGCGGCGATTTCCGCAAGGGCGACGGAGCCGAAACCGCGATCCTGGAATTTGTCGATTACAAATTTGTTGCCAAGGATAAAAAGAAAAAAGATAAAAAAACGGCAAAAAAATGAGCATGGGCGGGCATAGCTCAATGGTAGAGTACAAGCTTCCCAAGCTTGGTGTTGCGGGTTCAAATCCCGTTGCCCGCTTTTTATTAGTTTAGCATTAAGGAGTTTCCATGACAGTATTCAGTCAGAAAAAAGATCCGATTCAGCCAGTACCTATGGGGGCCGCCACGGCCGTCGGAAATCAATCTTCCCTGATCGGCAAGACCTTGCTTATCAAGGGGGAAGTATTTTCCGAAGATGAAATATTGATCGAGGGGAAAATCCAGGGAAAGATCAATGTCAAAAACCGGGTGATCATCGGCACCAACGGCAACGTGGAAGCCGATATCGAAGCCCGGGAAGTGGTCATCAAGGGCAAGGTCACCGGCAATGTCAAAGGCGGCCAGCGGGTGGAAATCGTCCCGGCCGGCGTGCTGAACGGCAACATCAACTCGCCGCGCGTAGTCATCGCCGACAGTGGAATTTTTGAAGGTAATATTGAAATGCACGGTCGCGATGAAAAAAACAAGGTCCGGGAAGAAATTCCAGCCGATGCCGCTGATCATTCCAGCCCCTATACAAAGATCAAGAAGTAATGTCCTTTCCCACGAGGGGACAAGCGAAACCGCCCTCTCCCATAAAGGTACGGGCCAAACCCAGTTGGTTTCTGCTGCTTGAGACAGAACCAAGACGGGCAGCCGAGAACATGGCCCGGGACGAATATTTGTTCCGCTTGTGCCATGAAGACCAGCGTGCCTTTTTAAGGATCTATGCCTGGGAGCGGCCATCTTTTTCGACCGGGGTATCGCAGAAAGCCCAAAAAGCCCTCAACCTGGAATTCATCAAGGCCAACGGTTGCGATTATGTCCGGCGTATCACCGGCGGCAAGACCGTCCTTCATGACCATGAAATAACCTATGCCGTGGCATCTTCCGAGGACCTTTTTTTTAAGGAACACGACCTGCATCAATCCTATATGCTCATTTCCCGGGTCCTGGTCCGGGCCCTGCGTTCCCTGGGAGTCGATGCGGTCCTTTCCCAGGGCAGTCCGGCGGAACTTTCGCGCAGCCACAACCCCTGTTTTTCTTTTCCCACCCCCAATGAAGTTGAAGTAAAAGGAAAAAAAATAATTGGTTCCGCCCAGAAAAGGGACAAGCAGGCGCTGCTGCAGCATGGCTCCATCCCGCTGACCATGAATTACGACCTGTATGGCGCGGGAGCCAACTTCAGTCCAGAACTGCTGGCGCGCAGCATGACGACCTGGAGCGATATTTCGGAGCGCGATCAGCGGGAATTGACCACCGCCCTGGTCGAAAGCTTCCGGTCCTTTGTCGGAAGCGATTTTCAGTCGCTTGATTTCAGTCCCGAAGATCTTCGTCAGATCGCCGTCTTGACCGAAAAGTACGCGGCGGATGCCTGGAACCTGGTTATGTAGCCTCTGTATTTTATGGCTGGGGTCTCCGGCGTTCATGCCGTCCCCCTGGCAGGCCATAAATGCACCCGTCCGCAGCCATGAGATCCAATGGCGCGGCAACGATTATGCCCGGGTTCCCGAGCCTCGGCTCCTGCAGGCGGAAGGCTTCGCCAGGGTCATCGTACGCGTGTTCAGTGACGACGAAAAGGATGGCGGCCTCTATTTTAACCACCCGGAGTTCAAAATAGTGCGCCCGGTTCTGGAAAGTTGGGCGCCGTTGTTTTCCGGGAGAGAAATCGGGCTCTGGGCCTGGATGGGCAGCCGCTATTTCAGTTGGCTGAATAATCCCCGCTTATTGGATTATGAACTGCGCAGCAATCAACGGCGCATCATCCCCAAACTGGATTTATTCAACCCCGAGGCCGAGGCGATCATCCTGGCCCTGTTCAGGGGGCTGGCGCAGAAGTCGATCCGCGGCATCCTGATCCAGGATGATTTGACCCTGCGCCGCCATGAGGGTTTCTCCAATTGGGGAAAGGCCTATTTTACCCGGATGACGGGATTGGCGGCCGATGAACGACTGATGCTGCGTGACGGCAGCATTCACAACCTGGCCTGGCAAAAGTTGAAATGCGAGCGGGTGGGGCACATTCTGCAAGAAATCATCCAGGGCTGCAAAGCGGTCAATCCGCAAATCAAGTTGGCCATGAACATCCATTACGAGCTGGCTTCGGCAGCGGAGCAGGCCCGGTCCTGGTATGCCCATGATCTCGAAACACTGGCCGCAAGCGGCCTCGATTATTTCTATTTGATGGCGTACCACCGCCAAATCCGGAGCGAAATGGGTCTCGACGAAGCCGCCAACCGCTCCTATTTCACCAAAATGACGACCGCAGCCCTGGAACGCTTCGGTTCGCGGTTGGTGGTCAAGCTGCAGGTGCGCGACTGGCAGACCAGCGCCCCGATCCCCCTCGACGAATTAAAAGCCTATTACGACCTGATCCCCGCAGGCATCGAGCGTGTCTGTTTCGCCGCCGTGGACCCTGCAGATATTCCCCTGATTGCGCAGATTATTAGCCCGGCCCGGTAGGGGTTTGATTCATCAAACCCGGTTCGAAGCAGCACAAATCATCCACCTATCCTGGTGGATTAGATTTGTCTGTCACCCCTGGGGATTCGATGTTGAAGACAAAAACAAAATAAAGGCCGGGTAGGGGCGCGGCAGCACAAATTATCCATGCCTGCAGGGGAGTGGATCTAATTTGTCTGTCCTTCAGGGGCATCGCGTCCTGAAATTCCAAATTCCAAGTAAATCCTAAAATACCAATAACAAAATAATCCAAACAAATTCCCCAGGCAAGATGGGTTTGTGGGACAGTGGATAGCAAGATAGTTGAGCCGAAATCAAAGTTGGCTCCATTTTTCCCCTGACACTACCACTAAAACTGATTTTTTGTTTAAAAATCGCTTTTCAAGGCAACCTATTTTGATTTCAAACGTCTATATAGTTGAAAGCTTTGAGGAATGAGGAAATTGAAAAAATTGCTTTTTTATTTTTTGCTGCTGCTGCTGCTGCTGTACAACTAACCTCATTCCAGGTGGCGCCGATCCCGCGCTGCCATTGAACTGTTTGTCAATCCATTTGTTTTATCTTACAATTGTGATTATACGGAGGAGTAAACATGAAAAAACTGCTGATATTACTGCTGGTCCTGTTGGCTGCATATTTTGCCTATCAAAAATTCGTCGTCAATAACCTTTCGGAAGAGCAGAAGCAGGTCCAGGCGCTAGCCGATGAATTCCAGGCCGCCAGGCAGCGCATGGGACAGGCCGAACGTGCAGCGGCCGTGGGCGGGCTGGATACGACCAGCGATGCCGATGATATTATGCATGTGGCCGGCTTGCTGCTGGAGAAACTGGAGGCATTGCAGGAAAAGTTAACCGAGGACAAAGCCATGGACATGGCCGAAAAACTCTCCACAGAGCTGAACAGCTTACCTGGCCAGGACAAAGTAGCTTCGGCTTGAGCCGCCGTCATAAGAAAAAGTCAACCATAGCTTTCTTGAAAGTGTACTTGATTTAATTTAAAATCAATGCAGACAAGGAGGTGCCAATATGACCAGCCGCAGAGATTTTTTGATTAAAGCCATCGGCGGGACGGCCGCCGCCGGATTACTGAAGAAATCGGGATTGAAATTGAACGCTCAGGATAAGAAGCAAACTCAGCCCAACAAGGGTTCAGGCGTAGCCGCCAAGCCGCTTATCCGCACGTTGGGCAGGACCGGCCTGAAAATTCCCGTGGTGTCCATGGGCGTGATGAACGCCGACAACCCGGCGCTGGTCAAGCGCTCATTTGAAATGGGCATCCGCCATTTCGATACGGCCTGGGGCTACCAGAAAGGGCGCAACGAGGAGATGGTCGGCAGTGTGTTCAAGGAGCTCAAGGCGCGCGACCAGGTGATCATCGCCACCAAGGTGCCGCCGGGCAAGCCCGAGCTCATGGACCAGATGGGCGACAAACTGATCGAGGAGGAGTTCCTGGCGCGCCTGGAGCAGTCCCTGTCCCGGCTGCAGAGCGAATACGTGGACATCCTTTATATCCATAACATCAGCGACCCGGCAATGTTGAAGCGGCCCGGGCTGCTGAATGCCATTGATAAGGCCAGGAAAACCAAAAAAGCGCGCTTCGTGGGGTTCTCCACTCACCGCACCATGGCCGAGTGCATCGAAGCTGCCGTTCCCGCAGGCCATTTCGACGTCATTCTCACCTCGATCAACTATTCCATGGCCGACGACCAGGCACTGCTGGGAGCCATGAAGAAAGCTGCCGCCGCCGGCATCGGACTGGTGGCAATGAAAACGCAGTGCAGGCAGTCCTGGTCCAAGGAAAGCGGCTCCGGTGGGCCCGAATATCATGAAGGGAGCGTTTGGCATGCCGCCCTGCTCAAGTGGGCGTTGCGCCTGGAATCGGTCACCACCGCCATCCCTGGCTATACGACTTTCCAACAGCTTGAGACGGACTGGCCGGTCGCTTCCAATCTCGAGTTTACTCCGGCGGAATCCAAATTCCTTGCTGATCCCGGAGTCAAGCTGGCCCTGGGCGGCGCCTGCCGCCAATGCGGCGCTTGTTCCGACAGCTGCCCACAGCGGGTTGACGTACCGGCGTTGCTGCGCGCCCATATGTATGCTGCCGATTACGGGAATTTTGCGGAAATGCGCCGGGCCCTGGACGAGATTCCCGCCGGCCAAGGGCTGCAGACCTGCATCGACTGCGGGACATGTCGTGCGGTTTGTGTGCGCAAGGTGCGCATTGCCCGTCGCCTGGAGGAACTGAAAACTATTTTTACCTGAGGCCTTTCAGGGCGGCGATGGCGCGTGTGAAGTCCGGGGTCAGGATTTTTTCCTCGGTGATGATGGCCGTGATCAAAGACGCCGGTGTGACGTCAAAAGCCGGATTATAGACTTTTGTCTCGGGGCGTGCCGTCATCTGGCCGCGAAAATGGGTGACTTCCGCCGGGTCTCTTTCTTCGATGGGAATGCTTTCCCCATCCAGGGTTTTTGAATCTATGGTTGACAACGGGGCGGCCACGTAAAAAGGGATGCCGTGATATTTAGCCAGTACGGCCAGCGCATATGTCCCTATTTTATTAGCCGTATCGCCGTTGGCGGCGATGCGGTCGGCACCGACGATCACGGCCTGGACCATGCCTTTTTTCATGACCAGACCGGCCATGTTGTCGGTGATCAGGGTGACCGGGATGTCGTCCTGCTGCAGTTCCCAGACGGTCAATCGCGCTCCCTGCAAATAGGGGCGGGTCTCGCCGGCGATGACCTTGATCTTTTTTCCTCCTTCCAGCGCCGCCCTCAGCACGCCCAAAGCGGTGCCGTAACCGGCCGTGGCCAGGGCCCCGGCGTTGCAATGGGTCAACACCGTGTCGCCGCTTTTAAGCAACTCCTGGCCGTTGCGGCCGATGCGGCGATTAATGGCGAAATCCTCCCGGTCCATTTGCAGTGCCGTTTTGAGCAATTCGGCGCGCAGGAGGGGATAATCGCCTTTAAAAATATTAAAAACCTTTTCCATCCTGGCTGCGGCCCAGAAAAGATTGACCGCCGTCGGCCGGGTGGCAGTGATGGCGGCCATGATATCCATGAATTTCGCTGTCAAAACGGACAGATCTTTTATTTCAGGGTCATCGTGCAATTCGGCCACGCCGAGGGCGATGCCCATGGCGGCGGCGATGCCGATGGCCGGGGCGCCGCGAATGACCATATCCTTGATGCTTTTGGCAACATCCAGATGGGAGTCGTGTATGATAAATTTTTCTTCAGACGGCAGCAGTCGCTGGTCGAGCATGATCACCTGGTCATCCTTCCATTCGATTACCGGATACATTGAATTTCTCCTTGGCAAAGCCGCTCTCATTATATTTGTTCAGGGCCGAAGTGGCAAGGGCTGTCCGTGATAAAATAAGGGCCGGCCCTTGTTTTTTTTCTGGAATTATGGTAGCTTAACTATGTAAAATTCATGAAATGGAATTTTGTGGATTGCAATGAGAAAATACGGTTTAGCAAGTCATTTTAATAGATTTTGGCGTCTAATTAAGTAATGAATGCTATAAACAATGGAGGAGCATAAGATGAAATTAAGAACAATCGCACTGATCTTTTTGCTGACCGTGTCATTCGCTTGGGCTCAGGACATGGAGAATGCCGGTATAGACTACACCACGGCATTAACGAAAAAGGCCGGATCGGAACGGATCGCAGCATTGGAAACATATATAAAAAATTATCCTGATCCTGCGAAAAATATCTTTACCAAGTTGTCTTATTATTGGTTGACAGTGGACTACTACAATACCAAGAACTACGACAAGGCCATCCGCAATGGTGAAAAAGCCCTGTCACTGGGCGGTCTGGAAGCGAAACTGGAAGCCGGCATTTATCTGATGCTGGGAAGCTCATACGGGGTCAAGTCATTTTCGGGCTACAGCAAGGAAAAAGCCCTGAATTGGGCTGATAAAGCGGTTGACTTTTCGCAGAAAAACGACATCGGCGACATTGCCAAACAAGCCCAGGCCTTGAAAAACGAATTGTCCAGTGTCGCCAAGCCGGCAAAAGTTTTAACCAGCCTGGAAAAAATAGGCTTGTTGTATAACCAGAAAAAATATGAAGAAGCCATCAGCCTGTACAATTCTTTCGGCAACACGGACAAGGGCGATGAGAATATTTTTGAAATTTACGCCCGTTCTTTGATGGCGGCCAACAAGCTGGACGCCGCGGTAAAGGAGTTCACCGCGGCCTATGCCAAGAGCCGTAAAGCCATCAACGCCGAGCGCTTGGGCAATATTTACCTGGCCAAAGCCAAAAAAGACAAGAAATTCTACGACCAGGCCGTGAGTTATTATATCGAAGCCGGGCTGTTGTATAAAAAAGAAGGAAATACTTCCCGCCAGAACGCCCTGCTCAAAAATGCCCAGTTTTGGCTCTTTGAAAAATATGATTTTAACGCCAGAATCAAGAAATACAACGCCACCGTCAAGCCGGTCAAACCGGTGGCCAGCAATGACAATGAAATCAGGAAACTGGAACGCGACCTGGACAAGCTTGAAAGGCAGCTGAACCAAACCTACGGTGATGTTGAATGGCCCGGGTATGAACAGGACAAGGTGGAAAAGATCCAGGTGCAGATCGACAAGCTGAGGGCAGGAAATAAAAAGCCGGCCAACGACCCCAATGCAGCGGTAGCCGAGGCATTGATGAAGGAACAGCAGCGCATCGAGGCGGAATTCAGGACCCTGATGGCGGCGGCCAAGAAGAAACTGGGGCTGTAAGAATCAGCTTCGCAGTATCGTAACGCGTGACGAGTGACGCGTGACAAGGAAGAATAAGCCGAGGTTCGAAGTTAAAGAAAAAAATACAAGATAAAAGGTAAAAAAGGGTGGGGGCGGTTCGCGAACCGCACGTACATAAAGAGAATCTGAAATCCAAGCTTTTTCCTTTAAACTTTATACTTCAGTATGCTTTAAAGTGATATTCAGCTTGTCGATGTCGATTGTACGCAAACTGAGAAAAGCCTTGAAGTGAAAATAGAACAGGACGAATAGGAGATAAAAAGCGACGTTGGGCCCGGGCAGCAGGGCGATAAAGGCGCTGAAAGGCATCAGTATCAGTTCCATGATCACGTAGGCCAGACGCCTGTTTTTCTTTCGCCTGAGCCAGAGCCTCAGCAAGCGGCGTGCTTGGCCCAGATCTGTTTTTTCCCGGGCGCTGATCGTGATCTGGCATGTCGGCATGTGCCCCATCACCCGTTGCTTGGAAATGTAGTTCATGAGACCCGGCAGGTATTGTTTGACGATAGCCAATCCCTTGTTGACCAGTTTATGTTCAGAAGTCAATTCCGGGAATGAGCGCAATTCCAGTTTGGCCTTGGCCGCGGATATGATCTCTATTTCAATTTTATCCATTTTATTTCCGATAGTTTTTGATTATAGCTGAAGTAATTTATTTGGCAAGGGGGCGGAATCTTCGTTGGTTGATATTTTTATTGAACCAAAAACGTTTTTTTTTCGTTTATAATATCTTAAGGGCAGCCCCGTGCCAGGAGGTCAAATGAAAAGATTGTACCGCAGCCGTCAGAATCGCATGTTGGGTGGTGTTTGCGGCGGCATCGCCGAATATTTTAATATCGATCCGGTTATTGTGCGCATCATCGCGGTCGCCTTTTTTTTCATGGGCGGATCGGCTTTACTGGCTTATATTCTCGGACTGATCATCATTCCCAATGAACCTTTCGACCTGGCCGCGGGCGAAAAGCAAGCCCATACACCCGGGACAGCGCCCACACCGGCCCCGGTCCAGGTTGCCAGAAATTCGAACGACACGATGCCTCTGGTTTTGGGCATCGTACTGATTTTTATCGGCGTGATTTTCCTGCTGCATAATATTCCTTTTTTCAACCCTTTCTACTGGCGGGCGTGGCATTTTGCCCGCAATTTCTTCTGGCCTTCCCTGTTGATCGCTTTTGGCGTTTACGTCATTGCCCGCGGCTGGAAGAAGTAAATAAAAAAGTAATCAGTAGGGGCGCGGTTATCGCGCCCCCAATTACCCCACCTTCATTTGAAATGGGCGCGGACTCTAACCCTCGCCCCTACATCTCAATAGGCCGCCATACCGGTTCTGATCTCATTCTCACCTATAGCCCCCAACCCATAGCCCCTAGCCTTATATTTATTATTGTTGACAAATGCCTAAAACCATACTATTATTAAAAAGACGAACAAAAGGCGAACAAAATGTTGACCAAAAAACAGAAACTTTTCCTGGAAAAGATAAGAAACCTGAGCCGCCGCAACGGAGTTTTTCCCACTGTCCGTGAAATCGCCCGTGCAACCGGCCTCTCTTCGCCGGCGACCATTCACGCCTATCTTGGCCGCCTGCAGGCCAGGGGCGCTTTGCTCAAGGAAGGACGGGCTTGGGAACTGGCCGGCGACCGGTTTTCGGTGCCGCTGGTGGGCATGGTCCCGGCCGGCCCGGCGCTTGAGATATTTGAAAGCCTGGGCGACGAGGTGGTTCTGCCCGAATGGCTGGCCGAAAAGGGTGGTGAGATCGTGGCCTTCCGAGTGCAGGGCCAGAGCATGAAGGATGCTTATATCCAGGACAACGACCTGGTTTTGATCAAGAAAACCGGCCAGGCCGATCCCGGCCAGATGGTGGTGGCGCGCCTGGCCGACGGTTCGATCACCCTCAAGCGCCTGAAGCGTGTTCAGGGCGATTATATCCTGGTTCCGGAAAACCCGGATTACGAAGCGATCACCGCTCCCTTCCAGCTGGTGGGCAGGGTGGTGGGCGTGTTGCGCCGCTACCGATGAAAACACCTTCGGTGCTGCATGTGGATATCGACGCTTTTTTCGCGGCGGTTGAGGAGATGCTCGATCCATCTCTGCGCGGCAAACCGTTAATTGTCGGTGGTCTGGCCCATGAACGGGGCGTGGTCTGCACCGCCTCCTATGCGGCGCGGCGTTTCGGGGTGCATTCGGGTATGGCCCTGCGCACCGCGGCCCGGAAATGTCCGCAGGCTGTTTTCCGGCGCGGGCGCTACCATCTGTACAGCCGCATCTCACGGCAATTTTTCGCCTGCCTGCGCCGTTTTTCGCCGCGCATCGAGGAGGTATCGGTTGATGAGGCCTACCTGGACGTGAGCGGCAGCCGCTACCTGTGCGCCTCGGTCTACGAATTGGCCGCCAGGATTAAAATCGCCGCCGAACGCGAAACCGGCCTTAAAATTTCGGCCGGGCTCGGGTTTTCCCGGCTCGGTGCCAAGCTGGCTTGTGAAGCGGCCAAACCGGGCGGCCTGTTCTGGCTGCATGACGAGGAGGAGTGGATCTCCCAGCTGACCCTGGACAAGATCCCCGGGGTCGGGCCGCAGACCTATTTCATCCTGCAGGGGCTGGGCGTGCGGCGTGTCCATGAGCTGAAGGAGAAATACATTTCGCTGTGGAAAAAAATCTTCGCCGGCCATCGGCACGGCGGCCTGGAACGGGGGCGGCCCGAAGCGGCGAACCGGAGCTTGAGCCGTGAGACCACTTTTCCCGAGGATATCCGTGACGCCGGCATGCTCTATTCCCATCTGGCCTACCTGCTCGACCGGCTGGCCATGCAGCTGCTGCGGGAAAAGCTGTTCGCCGGCCGGGTCGAGGTCAAGGTGCGCTTCAGCGATTTTTCCACCTTCACCCAGCGAGCCAGCCTGCCGTTTCCCACCTATTCCTATTTCCTCATCTGGCAGAGCGCGCAGCCGCTACTGCAGGCGCTGCAGGCCAAAAGGGACCTGCCGCTGCGCCTGGTCGGCGTCAAGGTCGAAGACCTGCAGCACGGCCGCGACCTCCTGCCCTTCTTTTCGCTGCGCGACGAAAAAATGACCGCCGCCATCCACCGCGTGAAAACGCGCTTCGGCTTTTCGGCGCTGTCAACGGCGCGCTCGCTGCTGCTGCAGGACCTCTACCCGCTGGAAAAGGAAGGGGTGGTGCTGAAAACGGCGTCGTTGACGAAATAAATAGAGATGCCAGATGGCAGGAAAAAGTTCGCAGGTATTAGGAATTTTCTTCCGTAGGGAACGCAAATTTGCGTTCCCTAGGCATTGTAGGGGTTTGATTAATCAAACCCCTACATGGTCTATTCAAACCATTTTTCTTTGTTTGGAGCATTTGTTCATTGGTTCTTGGAATTTCGGATTCTCTTTATGTAAGGGCGGTTCCCCTGGGCGAGGACAGACAAATCATATCCGCCACGATAGGCGAATGATTTGTGCTGCACGAACCGCCCCTACAATTGCCATTCGCCATTGGCTTTTTTCTTCAACGTCAAACATCGAACCTCGCATCTTTCTTCCTGGTCGCGCGTTTTCCCAGCGGGAACAGACAAATCAGATCCGTTTCCCTGCGGTGACGGATGATTTGTGCTGCCGCGTTACGCGTTACGAACCATGAACTACATTCCCCTGCGCGTCTATTCCGTCTTCTCCCAGGGCGCCGGCTCTGTCGACGCCGCCTCTTTGGCCGGGATCATGCAGAAAGCCGGGCTGCCCTACCTGCCGCTCTGCGACCCCATGTCGCTGGTCGGCTGGGAAAGGTTCAAGAAGGAGGCCGACAACCGCGGCTTGAAGCCGCTGCTGGGCACGGAGATCGTCCTGCCCGAAAAAGGCTCGCTGCTGCTCTTCCCGCGGTCGCAGGCGGGCTATCTCTCCCTGGTCTCCTGCTTGAACCGCCGCGCCCTGCCTGCCGCCTTGCGGGACCTGCTGGCGGTTTTTCTGCCCTGCCGGCCCGATGCTGTTTTCTTGCGCCGGCTGCAGAAAAAAACAGGCCCGGAAAATTTTTACCTGGGACTGGAGTGGGGGAGCGGCCAATGGCTGCGGGAGTTGAGCGGCGAATGCGCGGCTCCCCTGGTCTGGGCCCAGGCCCTGCGCTGGACCGGCAATGCCCAAAAATACGCCGTGTGCCGGGCGGTTTTCCAGCATCTGCCCCTGCCCGAAACCATGAAAGCCGATATGGGGCTGGACGGGCTGATCCCGGCCGCGGCTATCAGGCGCCGCTGGGGGGAAAGCGGACGTCAGGCCCTGGTCCATACCGTGCGCCTGGCCGAACGGGTCGACTTCGCCTTCGCCAGCCTTGATGAACTGTTCCCCGACGGCGGCAACGACCTGGAAATAATGGTGCGTAAAAAACTGGATCGGCGCCGCTCCGGACCGGCCGAGCGCGAGCGGGCCCGGCATGAATTGCAGGTGATCCGCCGCACCGGGGCCGCCGCCTATTTTCTCATCGCCGCGGCCATCGCCGATTTTTGCCGGGCCCAACGCATCTTTTTCAACCTGCGCGGTTCGGGCGCCTCCTCATTCGTCCTTTTTTTGCTGGGCATGTCGCGGGTCAATCCGCTGGAACACGGCCTGCTGTTCGAGCGTTTCGTCAATAGCTTGCGCCGCGACCTTCCCGATATCGATATCGATATCGATTCGTCAAGGCGGGCCACGGTTTTCGGCTGGTTGTTCGAGCACTACCGGGGCCGGGCGGCTTTTGTTTCGAGCCACAAGTTTTTCGGTGCCCGTTCGGCCCTTTACGAGACGGCCCGTGCTTTCGGCTTCAATCCCGAGGAAGCTCATGCCCTGACCCAGCCCCAGCCCATGTTTGCCGAGCCGGCCGAACTGGCCGAAAAGGGGAAAGGCGCCCAGTCGCGCATCTACCGGGCCGCCGCCCTGCTGGATGGGGTTTTCAGGGAACTTTCGCTGCATGTCGGCGGTGTGGTGTTCTCCGCTCAGGCCATCGACCGTTCCCTGCCCCTGACCCTTTCGCCCCAAGGCTTCCCGCAGCTGGCTTGGGACAAGGATACGGTTGAACGCCTGCGCATTTTCAAATTGGATCTGCTGGGGGTGCGCGGTTTTGAAGTCATCGCTCCGCTGGCCCTGAAGGGCGAAGTGGATGGCCGCGACGCCGCCGTGTGGCGACAGATCCAGCAGGCACGCACCGTGGGTTGTTTTCAGCTGGAAAGCCCGTTGTCGCGGGAAAATCTCCTTAATTCCCGTCCGGCCAATTTGGCGGAACTGGCCATTGCCGTTGCCATTATTCGCCCCGGACCGGCCCGTTCAGGCATGAAACAAGCCTACCTGGAACACCGGCCCGCCTGCCATCCGCTGCTGGAACAGCTGTTTCCCGCCAGCCGCGGTGCCCTGATCTTTGAAGAACAGATCACCGTGCTGCTGCACCACGTCAGCGGCTGGAGCCTGGAGCAGGCTGAAATGGCACGCAAGGAATTCAAAAAGAAAAATGGCGAAGCGCTGCGCGGCGATTTTTTCGAACGGGGCCAAAAAAACGATTGGAGCCGGAGTGAGCTCGAATTGTTCTGGAAGCTGGCCGAGGACTTTTCCTTGTATGCTTTTTGTCATGCCCACAGCCTGGCCTATGCATACGCCGCCTACCTTTCGGCCTGGATGAAAACCAAGCAGCCGCTTGATTTCTTTTGCCGTCTGCTCAACGCCGCCGGCGGCTATTACCCTATGCCGGTATATATCGAGGAAGCTAAAAAATCGGGGCTGACCGTTTTAGCGCCCGACGTCAACGGCAGCGGGTTGGGTTTCAGCGCCGAAAAGGGAGCCATCCGCTGCGGCTTGATGACGGTCAAGGGCATTGGCGAGAAATTGGCGGCGCGCGTCGTGGAGAATCGCGGCCGCGGCTACGCCAACCTGGAAGACCTCATGCTGCGGACGCGCTTGAACGAACGCGACCTTTCGGCGTTGCTGGCGGTTTCGGCCCTGCAAAGCCTAGGCCGGGACGGCTTCAGCGCCCAGGAGAAGAAGGCGAACTGGCAGAAATACCTTGGCTTTCAGCCTTCATGAAATCGGTGTAAGGTGTAGGGTGTAAGGAAGAATCAAGAAAAGAAAAAAATGGGTCTTTTATCTTACCTTATACCTTAAACCTTACACCGTATACCGATATCTGCCAGCGCTACTTGTTTGACTTTGCCCCGGCGACGATTTATAATTCCAGCACTGCGGCAGGAGGCGATAACCATGAAATCATTCACTCATGTGGATGGCAAGGATTGCGGCAAGATCGTTTTTTACGGTTTGAGCACATGCGTCTGGTGCAAGAAGACGCGGCGGCTGTTAGAGGATCTGGGTGTGGCCTATGATTATGTCTACGTCGACCTGCTGAAGGGCGCGGAGCTCGAGCAGGCCATGGATGAGGTGCGGCGTTGGAATCCCAATGAATCATTTCCCACCGTGGTTTTCAATGATTCCACCTGCGTTTTGGGCTTTGACGAAGAAAAGGTCAAGGCGGCTGTCCAATCATGAAGAAGGAAATGAATATCAGCGATGCCGCTGTCGATGCCCTGCTGCAAAAATTGCAGCGTGATGCCGAGACATCAGGCTATCACCTGAATCCCGATCGCGATTTCACCCGTGAACTGGTGAAAAGCCTGCTGGTCAACGAAAAACGCTATGGATATCCGGCCTGTCCCTGCCGCCTGGCCGCTGCCATAAAAACTGCGGACCTGGATATCATCTGCCCTTGCGATTACCGCGATGCCGATTTGAATGAGTTTGGTGCCTGTTTTTGCGCCCTGTACGTCAGCCGGGACGTTCTGGATGGCAAACAGCAAGTCGCTTCCATACCTGAGCGCCGGCCGCCGGCAAGCCAGCGCCGCGATTTACAGCCGGAAGCGTCAGGATACGAGCCGGCTGCCAAGCTGTCACAGCCTGTATGGCGCTGCAAAGTATGCGGCTACCTCTGCGCCCGCGGCGACCCGCCCGGTATTTGCCCAATATGCAAAGCCAAGAAAGACAGGTTTGAAAGATTCTTGTAGGGTAGGGGCGCGGTCGTCGCGCCCCAGATTACCCCATCCTCATTTTAAATGGGCGGGATAGCCCTAAAGGACAGACAAACCAAATTCACCAGGAAAGGTGATTGGTTTGTGCTGCCCCGCCCCTACATTACACCGGCTCGAAATCGCTGCGCAAGTCGTCCGTTTGCTTTTTCCAGGTGCGATGGTGAAATTCACCGGATTTTGGAACGAAGATATAATCCTGCTGCCAGCGTTCATAATTGTCCAGAACCGAATGAACCGCTTCGGCAATGAAGGTCATCTCCTCTTCGGTCATGGTTGGGTGAATCGAGATCCTTACCCAGCCGGGCTTTTCCGATAGATCGCCGTGATTGATCATATCCGTGATATGCCGCGATTGTTCGCGTTCGACATGGAGCAGGATATGGCCGTAGGTGCCCGCGCAGGAGCAACCGCCACGACTCTGGATGCCAAAACGGTCGTTGAGCAGCTGTACGATCAGGTTGTGGTGGCGATGCAAAGAATAGAAGGAAATGATACCCAGACGGTTTAACTGGCCGGCTTCAAGAATCACTATCTGCGGATGCTGGCAAATTTTTTCCAATAGAATGCATTTCAATTCTTCTTCACGGGCCAGGATATGTTCGATACCCATATGTTCCTTGAGCAATACGGCCAGAGCGGCGCGGATGGCCTGCAGATATCCGGGTGTGCCGCCATCCTCGCGTATCTCGATGTCTTCGTAGTAGTGCTGTTCACCCCAGGGATTGGTCCAAAGCACCGTGCCTCCGCCCGGATGATCGGGAATGCGGTTATGGTACAGTTCCTTGTTGAGGATCATCACTCCGGAAGAACCGGGGCCGCCGAGAAACTTGTGCGGCGAGAAAAAAATGGCATCCAGCCGCTGTTGCGGATCACGGGGATGCATGTCTATTTTGACATACGGTGCCGAGGCGGCAAAATCGACGAAGCAGTAGCCGCCGTATCGGTGCATGGCTGCAGCCATGGCACCATAGGGTGTATGGATGCCGGTGACATTGGAGCAGGCGCTGAAGGAACCGATCAGCAGCTCGCGGTCGGTATTAGCAGCCAGGATCTCTTCCAGGTGCTCCAGGTCGGGCAGGCCGTTGTCGGCGCGGTGAATGATCTCCACATCACAGCAGCATTCATTCCAGGATGTTTGGTTGGAATGGTGTTCCATGTGGGTGACAATGACTAGAGGCTTGCTTTTTTTTTTGCAGTTCGGTCTGGGGCAAAGATTTTCCGGCACACGAATTCCGAGCAGGCGCTGCAGCTTGTTGATCACTGCCGTCATGCCGAAGCCGGCAAAAAAAATAGCGTCATCATCATTGGCGTGGACATGTTTTTTAATGATCTGTTGGGCTTGGTGATAGGCTTCGGTCATGCGAATCCCGCTCATCGTGGTTTCGGTGTGGGGATTGGCCACGAAAGGTCCCAGGCGGTTGATGAGATATTCCTCGATTGGACGATAGAGCCGGCCGCTGGCCGTCCAATCGGCATAGAGCAGGCGCTTTTCTCCGTCGGGCGATTTGAATGTCTGTTCGATGCCAATAATCCGGTTTCGATAGGGACTGAAATTCTTCATGAATACCTCGAGCAGATTTGTTATTTTATGTCAATCCGCCTTTGCCGTCAAGTATTTTTTGTTGGTTTTTCTGGTTTCACGGCGCTTTTCCGACTGGTCGACAATCAGGGCAGTGGCACTGTCACCTAAAACATTGATTACGGTGCGACACATGTCCAGGATGCGCTCCACGCCGATGATCAGGCCGATCCCCTGCGCCGGAATGCCCACCGAGCCCAGCACCATGGCCAGGGTGACGATGCCGATGCCGGGGATGCCGGCGGTGCCCACTGCGGCCAGCGTAGCGGTCAGGATGATCAGCAATTGCTGTTGAAAAGTCAAGGCCAGGCCGAATACCTGGGCGATGAACACGACGCTGACACCCTGGTAAATGGCGGTTCCTGACATGTTGATGGTAGCGCCCAAAGGCAGTATGAAAGCAGCACTGCGTTTGTCGATCCCGAGTTTTTGCTCACAGGAGATCATGTTTTCCGGCAGCACGGCATTGGAGCTTGAAGTGGAAAAAGCCAGCAGCCCCACCGAACTCATGGCCTTGAAAAAGGTGAAGGGATTGAACCGTCCCAGCAGGGCAATGGCCAGGCTGTAATAAGCAAAAAGAAACAGCATCATAACGCCGATGGCCAGCAGGCAATAACCGAGCAGGGACCAGAGAAAGTGAAAACCAAATTGGGCGATGGCCACTGTGATCAGCGTGAAAACAGCCAGGGGGGCCAGCTTCATCACTGCCTTGACCAGGGCGATCAGGGCGTCATTGGCCGCGTCCAGTAAATCCACTATTTTTTGTTTTTTGTCCGGGTCGATCAGGGTAAAGGCCAGTCCCAGCAGCAGGCTGAAAGTGATCACCCCCAGCATGTCTCCCGCGGCCAGGGCGGTGAATGGATTGGTCGGGATCATATCGAGCAGAAAAGCGGCGATTGTTTTTTTTTGAGTTGCCGCGCTGGTGGCCAGCTGCTTCTGCCAATGGGCATCGGCCTGGATATCCGCCATGATCTGCTGTTTTTTCAACGGGTCCAATCCCCGGCCCGGTTTGAACGTGTTGCTGGCCATGATGCCCAGGGAAACCGCGATGATCGTACTAACCAGGAAAAAAACGATGGTTTTTACAGCGATACGCTTCAGTTTTTTTAAGTCGGAAAAGCCGGCACTGGCACCCATGATCGAAACCATGATCAGTGGAATGGTGATCATTTTCAACAGCTTGATGAAAATGGCGCCGACCGGCTGCAAATAACTCGCGACGGCGCCGAGTTTGAACCATGCCAGAAGGGTTCCGCAGATAATTCCGGCCAGCAGTCCGAGCAAGATGCGCGTGTGAAGTTTCATGCTTTTCCACCAAGCGGCCAAGATAACAGAAATGGCACGGGTTGTAAAGAGAATAACCGGCAGCAAAAGTGACAACGGCGGCTTGACTTTTTAATGCCTTTTATTATACTTGAAAAACGGAGACGATCGTGGTCAAAATATTAAATGGCATTGATTCTCTGCCGAAGACATTTGATAGAATTGCGGGACACAAGTTTCTGGTTTTGGTCAGCGGAAGCGCAAACGTTGATGCCAGTGGGCACCCCGTTTATCAGGTCGTGCGGAAATTGGCCGGTAAAAACTTGCGGGCCATATGGTCGTTGCAGCATGGTTTTTTTATCGACAAGCAGGACAACATGATCCTGTCACCGTCGCAGATCTGGCCGGAATTGAGCTTGGACATCCGCAGCCTTTACGGTCAGTGCCTGCTGCCAGAGGAAGATTGGCTGGACGGGATCGATGCTCTGCTGGTCGATATTTTTGATGTTGGCAGCCGCGTTTATACCTTTGTCAACCACCTGGTGCTGCTCTTGCGCTGGTTGTCCGGACGCCACATCGAAATGATTGTCCTGGACCGGCCCAATCCGCTGAACGGTTGCCAAACGGAGGGCCCGCTCTGCCGGCCTGATTACTTCGGCATCGTCGGGGCATTGCCTGTTCCCATGCGCCATGCATTGAGTGTCGGCGAGTACCTGTCGTATGCCTTGAGTTACTACAGCCTCGATGTGCAATTGACCGTGATCAAGGCAAGAAATTGGCGTCGTCAGGATTTCTTCACCGGCATCTGGACTTATCCGTCACCCAATATGCCCTCCTTGGCTACGGCACTGGTTTACCCGGGAGCCGTTCTCCTGGAAGGTACCAATCTGTCAGAAGGACGGGGTACGACCAGGCCGTTTGAATTTGTCGGCAGTCCCTTCCTTGATCATTTCCGGCTCTGTGCCGAGTTGACAAAATTGCAACTGCACGGGGCATCATTTATTCCGGTTTTTTTCAAGCCTGAATTTTCAAAATTTGCCGGCCAGGTGTGCCGCGGGCTTTTAATTCAAGTCCTGGACCGCTTGAGTTTCAGCAGCTTTGCCGTTTATTATGAGTTGATCCGCCTGGCCAGGCAATGGCACCCGGATGATTTTCGCTGGCAGTCGCCGCCTTACGAATTTGAATTTGATCGTCTACCCATCGACATGATCTGTGGTTCTGACTTGATCCGCAAGGCCATTGAAAAAAACTTGGTTTTTTCCGCAATCCGGGCAGACATCGAGCATGAACTTGCAGCCTATGGCGAATCGATCCAGCCGTTTCTCCTTTATCCATGATTGTGATTCCCTTTTCCGACATTCATTCTGCAGCCAATTTCAGCAGTTTCCGTGATTGCCTTTTAAATGATGGAGTAATCGCCTATCCTACCGATACATTGTACGGCCTGGGCGGGAATTTTTTTTCCCTGGTCTTGTCGGCAAAGATTGACCGTTTAAAAAACCGGAATGATCAGCCTTATTCAGTCGCCGTGGGCTCTATGGCCATGCTCGAGTCACTGGCGGCAGACATTGCGGAAGTCTTTTATTTGCAGTTGCAGAAACTGCTGCCTGGCAAATTCACTTTTCTGTTTGCGGCCAACCCCGGCATCGACCATAGGCTTTTAAAAAACAGCACCAAAATCGGCATCCGTATGCCCGGTCTGCCATGGTTGTTGCAGCTGATACAAAAAATCAACCTGCCCCTTGTCAGCACTTCGGTCAATCGCAGCGGCCAGACGCCTCTGAACGACCCGGCTCGAATTGCGGTCGAATTTCCCGGCATTGATCTGTTGATTGATGGCGGTATCCTTTCCGCTTCGGCTGGGTCGACGATGGTCGATGTCTCGACGACACCGCCCGAGATCATTCGCCCCGGTGCCGATCTGAATGAATTGTTGGCGGTTCTAGGCCGTGGCGGCATCGTTCAAACTTAGTTCCGGCGCCTTGACTTTGAACCAAAAACGACTAAAATGCACAAGGAGGTTAAACAATGAAAAATCTTAAGGGAAGCCAAACTGCCAAGAATCTGATGAAGGCCTTTGCCGGCGAATCGCAAGCAAGGATGCGTTACACTTTTTACGCCAAGACAGCCGGAAAAGAAGGCTATAAACAGATAGAGGAAATTTTTTTAGAAACGGCTGAGAACGAGCGCATGCATGCGAAACTTTTTTATAAGCACCTGGTTGGTGCCATGGACGGCGTGGCGGTGGAAATCAATGCGGCGTATCCCGTCGGCCTGGACACGACCATCAAGAACCTGGAATATGCCGCCAACGGCGAACAGGAGGAATGGTCCAGCTTGTATAACGGATTCGCCTGCATGGCCGATAAAGAAGGTTTTTCTGAAGTCGCCCTGACCTTTCGCGGCATCGCCACGGTGGAAAAAAGGCACGAAGATCGTTACCGCAAGCTGCTTGAAAACGTCAAGCAGAAAAAAGTCTTTCGCAAAGAAAAAAAAGTTTTTTGGAAATGCCGCGTCTGCGGGATGATTGTCGAGGCCGACCAGGCCCCGGACCAATGCCCGGTGTGCGGACATCCCCAGGAATATTTTGAAGTATTTGTTGAGAATTATTGATTGCCAAGGAGAGAGACATGGAAAAAATGGATTTATCAAAATTTGCATTGGCAGACCTGCTGCTGACCGCCGTTAAAAGTGAAATCAGCAGCCAGGAGATCTATGCTCAGCTGGCTTTGCAGGTTAAAAACGCTTTTTTGCAGGAACGAATGAATTTTCTTGCCATGGAAGAAGGAAAACACCGGCAGGCATTGGAAAACATTTTCCGCCAGCGCTTTCCCGGCCGCGACATCATCGTCCCTGAGCATCCGGTGGTTCCATTGCCCGAAATTCACATCAGCGATGAACTGGTACCGCTCAGTGAACTAATTGCCCAGGCCATGAAATCCGAACAGGCCGCTCACGATTTTTATCTGCAATTAGCCGAGCTTTTCAGTGATGATTCCGAGAAAAAGAACCTGCTCCTGTATTTTTCGATGATGGAAATGGGTCATTACAAATTGCTGGACCTGGAAAAAAGCAACCTCGAACGCTTGGAGGAATTCGGCCAGGAACAAGAGTTGATTCATCTCGGTCCCTGAAACTGTCGGCTGGAGTCTGATTTCATTGTCGTTTTTGCCCAATACCACTGCGGCTTGATTATTTGACAGGACCAGCGGAATAGGTTATATAAATACAAGAAATGTTATTCAATTCCATTGTTTTTTGGAAATTTTTTGCTGTTATTTTTGCATTATATTTTTTCGTTCCGCAAAAATTCAAATGGCTTTTCTTGTTGCTGGCCAGCTATTTTTTTTATGGAAATTGGAAAAAAGAATACGTGCTGTTGCTGGCCTTACCCACTGTGGTCACTTATTTTGCCGCCCGGGCCATGGTGGCGGTGCACACGCCGCGCAATAAGAAGTTACTTTTCTGGTCCGGATTGGCGGCCACCCTGGGTTTACTGTTTGTTTTTAAATACCTGCAACTGTTCTGGCAAACTTTCCTTGACCTGCAAGGGTATCTGCGCCATCAACCGGCCAAGTCGGCGTTGCATATAATTTTGCCGATCGGTATTTCATTTTTCACGTTCCGGATGGTCAGCTACCTGATTGATGTGTATCACCAGCGCATTCCCGCTGAAAAGCATCTGGGCATCTATGCCTTGTATGTGTCTTTTTTTCCGCAATTGCTGGCCGGGCCGATTGACCGCGCCTCGCGCTTGATCCCGCAGTTGAGAGCCCCTGCTAATTTTGATTGGGAGAGGATCGCTTCGGGCTTCAGATTGATAGTTTGGGGTCTGTTCAAAAAAATAGTTGTCGCCGACCGGTTGGTTTGGTTTGTGACCCAGGTGTTTCGTAGTCCTCAGGGACAGGACTTGTACCTGATTTTTGCCGTTTATTTTTATGCTTTCCAGATTTATTGTGATTTTTCCGGATACAGCGATATCGCAGTAGGCGTCGCCAGGATCCTCGGGTTTGAATCAATGAAGAATTTTGATTTTCCCTATTTTTCAAAAAGCATTTCCGAGTTCTGGAGCCGCTGGCATATTTCACTTTCCAGCTGGCTGCGGGATTATCTGTTTCTGCCTCTGGCTTATGCCACCATGAGAAGGATCAAAAGCGAAAAACTGCTGGCCGTCAGGGCTGAGACCTGGGGGTATTTTGTCGGCATTTTTTTAACCATGCTTCTGGGCGGATTGTGGCATGGGGCCGGCTGGACATTTGTCATCTGGGGAGCTTTGTATGGAATATACCAGATGTTTGCTTATGCCAGTAAAAGGCTGCGCAAAAAAATAGCAAAAAAAATCGGTTTGCAGCATCGGCCGCGACTCCATTCCGCCTGGAGTATTTTTATAACCTTCAACCTGGTTTCTTTTGCCTGGATCTTTTTTCGTGCATCTTCTTTCGATCATGCTTGGACCTATATCGGTCATATAAAATTGCGCTTCCCAGAAGACAGCAGCGTGCATTTTTATTATAACTTGATTTTGCTGCTGTTCTTTTTGATTGTTGAGTATTTTATAAAAAACAGGGATCGCCTTGTGTTTTGGCAGCGTTTTCCCCAGCCGGTTAAAATGGCTGCATTTGCTATTTTTTGTTGTCTGATGCTCATATTTGCCATGGACTATTCCAATGAATTCATTTATCTGCAATTTTAAAAAGCAATATAAAAAAGTGGTTTTCGAACTGCTTGTTTTTATTATGCTGCTTTTTTTATTCGACCGCTTGATTTTTATGTTGATCAAAGAAATGGAATCGGCTTTTTACAAACAAAATACTACTTATTCATTAAAAGACAAATTTGCCATGATCAGCAAAAAAAGTGATTATAAAATTCTGATCTTAGGCTCTTCGCACACGTATGACGGGATCCATCCTTTTTATTTCTGGAATATGCTCGGTATCCGGGCATTCAAGGAGGCATTTATCGGGAAAGGACCGATGTATAACTACTATTTTTATCAGGAATACAAGAAACAAATGGGGATTCCCCGGATGGTGATTTATGGGGTTGATTATTTTATGTTCAATATCACTTCTTCACGGAGTTGGATGCAAAGGTTCAATATGGACGTGATTGACGCCCTGTATTATAACCGCGGCATATCTATGCTCCTGGCCAACAAAAATAAGATCGATAACTTCCTGAACACCATAGTGAATAATTTGCAAAAAAATCTCAACCGTGTTGAACACTCGCAGGTTGAGCAGAACTATGTTCTCATGGAAAACTATCTGGGTTTGGTCAATATGGGAGATGTTGTTTCCCAAGAACCGCCGGAATATGACAAGTTTTTTTTCTTTTCATATCCGGGGCAGGAAGGTGTTTATTTTTCCCGCTTGATGGAAGAATTGCA
Organism: Candidatus Aminicenantota bacterium; assembly: GCA_963770755.1. Lineage (GTDB taxonomy): Bacteria > Acidobacteriota > Aminicenantia > UBA2199 > UBA2199 > UBA2199. Next base: position 1,098,247 of record CAVYQZ010000006.1, read on the forward strand.
TCGCGACCAGGTGACGGTTCTGCTGGTTTCCCTGCCCGAATACGAGGGTACGTATCGGTCCAACAAGTTCCACCGGCCATTCCTGCGTGCTTTTAAATTGTATCAACGAAAGTTCGATAACATCCATTTTTTGAATTACAATTCGTTTAAAAAATTCGACCTAAAAAACACCGAATACTTTATTGACGGAGGTTATGGGAAAACCAATTCCCACCTTTCATGCGCCGGTGCGAAAATTTTCAACCGCATGCTGATAGAAGATCTGCGCGAATACCTGCCTGGAAATGAAGTTAAAAAACGGTAGTCATCAACGCTTCTGGCTGCTGGCGGCCGGTATATTATTGATATTGGCCGCAGCGATGCTTTTATTTCTGTGGAATAAAAAAGGAGCGACTCCGTCCAAAATTGTCAATACAGCGGTCGATGGGGTGAATCTGACTTATCTCGATTTTGATAAAAACAATCAAAAACGAATGGAGGTCAGATGCCGGGAATCACGCAAATACAGTAATGAGCGGATGCAGATAAAAAAAATCACGGCGACGATTTTTAAAACCGATAAACTGGAAAAAGATATCCAGGTCGCTGCGGAATCGGGAATCATCAGTAACAACTTGCATGATTTTGAAATTAGTGACCAGGCACGAATTTATTCCAGCGAATTTTCGCTGTCCAGCCAAAGCTTTACTTTGAAGAACCGTGAATTGCTTACCAGTGCCGAAAAGGTGGATTATGAAGTTCAAAATATAAGCGGTACTGCCGCTGCCGGGTTGGAATACTTCCTGGACCAGGGCATTTTAAAGCTTTTTGATACCAGAGGAACCCTGGTGAAAAACGGTCAGCCTTGCGCGTTTTATGCGCAAACTCTCTGGGTGATAAAAAAAAGCAACTTGATCATTTTTCAAAACAAAGGCGAACTGGCCGGTGGCGGAGCCACCGTTAGCGGCAATTGGATTTCCTTGCAGTTTGACCGGGACTTCGCCAATCTCCAGACTGCGTTTGTTTCAGGAAATTGTTTTTTCAGTATGCAGGAGAGTTTGGAAAACGGTGCCGCGCAAAACAAAGAAATTACCGCCAATCTTATTTTTATTACCTATGATGCCGCTGGCCGTCTGAAGCACATCAGTGTTACGGACTCCGGCAAAATAACTCTGCAAGACAAAAAAAACAAGGGCCGGATCGTATCGGATAAAACTGAAATTTATTTGCGCGCAGAAAGCCAAACCCTGGAAAAAGTGCATGTGCGTTCCCGGGGCACCTTAACCAATCGCGGTCGGGATAATATTTCTCTGAGCGGCAATTCACTATTGGCTCTGTATTCCGCCGATGGGCAGCTCACGCAGATAAAAGCCGACGACAACTGCGAGTTCAGCACGGATGATCTCAAGGGTACGGCTGATTTCATTGCCTATGATGCCGGGCGCTTTCTGATCGATATCACCGGCAAGGATGCCGCCATATTCAGCAAAAAAAACACATTCAACTCCAGCCATTTTCTGGTTGACACCAGAAAAAGGCTGCTGAATTCGAACCAAGGCGTCAAGGCAACGATATGGCCGGGGAAAAAAAATGTGCTTTTGTCAAGCAAGCCCCTGTTTATCACCGCATCCGCCATGGAGATGGCCGATGGGGGACATGCCATACGTTTCAGGGAGAAAGTAAAGCTTTTCCAGGATGACGTGGAACTGCACGCCGGCGACATGTTTTTCGATAGTCGTAAAAACCTCATGGCATTCAGTGCGAACGCAAATTTGAAGTTTATCAATGAAAATGAACTTGTGATTTTGCGCGGCCAGACGATTTCTTTCGATACGCCGGGGCGCCGAATCATTGTTGCCGGCAATGCCAGCCTTAATCTGGCTGAAAATACTCTAACCGGACGACAGATTGAATTGAGTTTTGAACAGGCCAATCGTTTGGAAAATATTTTGGCCCGCGATAATGTGACTTTCAATAAAAAGGATCTGTCAGGACAATCCGGCAGCTTGCATTGGAGTTTCAATAAAAGCATCATTCTGTTTAAAAATTCGGCGCAGATCTCCAGAAAAGGCGCCGGAACGACCAAAGGCCGGGAATTACTTTTAAATTTGAACTCTAATGAAATTGAAGTTTCAAGCCAGGAAGATCGTACTGAAACCATTATTAACTCGGATCGGCAGTAAATTCCTCGCTCTGAGCAATAATTTTCTTGATTTTTTATTGTTTTTTGATTATGATTTGTTTTTATTTTAGTAAAACTTGGAAAAAGAAATGACGGAAAACAAAATACTGGCAGTCGCTGATGAATTTTACTTATGTAAACTGTTATACGGCCGCCGATATTTGGAGCAGCAATGAAAAAAAATATCCTACTGATCTTCTGGCTCGGCATCGCGTATCTGCTGCCGGCTATGGAATTCATGAAATTATCGGAAATCAAGCCGGGAATGGAAGGGGAGTTCAAGACCATATTCAAGGGCAGTACCATTGAAACCTTCAAATTCAAAGTGCTGGGCATTCTCGACAAGTTTGTTTCAGATAAAAACATGATCATTGCCGAATTGTTCGCGCCGGAGTTGACCGATGGCGGCGTCATGGCCGGCATGAGCGGCAGCCCTGCTTACATAGACGGAAAACTGATCGGTTCCGTATCGTATGGCTTGAGCAATTTCATGAAAAAGCCGATTGCCGGTATCACGCCCATCGAAGATATTCTGAAAACTTCCGATTACAGCACTCCGGTTGCCAATGTGGATATTTCCGATATCAAGATTGATTTCAAAAAAGAAAGCGTCAAGCAGGTCGCCGAAATGATTCGCAATCAGCTGGTCAGCCGGATGAATTTTTCTCCGGCCAAAAGCATGATGCCGATCAAGCTTTTTTCAAATAGCCGCGGTTTTATCCCTGAAGCGCTTACCATTCTCCAGGACATGTTCGTTCCACTGCAGAACCTGAGTATCGCTAAAGACTTCAATAAAAAGAAGATTAATGAGGAACTGTTCACCGTTCGGCCGGCCGATGCCGTATCCATTCCCCTGATCCGCGGCGATGCGCTATATGCTGCCACCGGAACGGTGACCCATGTTGACGGCAAGAAAGTGTACGTCTTCGGCCATCCTTTTTTTAATTTGGGTACCGTGGATTTCCCTCTGCACCGGGCGGAAATCATTTCCCTGATTCCATCATACGAGAATTCTTTCAAGTTGGCTGTTACTAGGAACATGGTGGGGACCGTGCAGCAGGATCGTTTTTCCGGCCTTCAGGGCGAATTGGGAAAAACCCCCTACATGATCCCCTTGAAAATATTTTTAAAGAATCGCAATAAAATATTCAACTTGGAGTTGATCAGCCATCCGCTCCTGACACCGACCCTGACTTATATGTCGCTGCTGAACGCCCTGTTGGCAGAGTATCAGGAATTCGGTTTTCAATCCATCGCCATCAAAGGCAAAATTTTTATTGAAAACGAAGCCAATGTAGTTATAGAAGACCTTTTCAGCGGCACATCGGCTTTTGATGAATTTTCCACTCTGGTGATGGTGATTAACTATTTTTTAATGAACAACAAGGAAAAAAACATTAAAATCCAGAAAATGGATTTTGAAATCGACGGTCGGGAAGCCATTAAAAATGCCGCTTTGGAAAATGTATTGATCGATAAAAATGCTTACCTGCCGGGAGAACCGATAGCCATCCGGATGTATTTAAAAAATGAAAAGGGTGATGATTTTGAAGAACAAGTGACCATCAAGGCCCCCAGCCTGAAACCGGGATCGGTTTTTTATCTGATGGCCGCCGACGCCATGGAGATCAGTGAATTTGATACCAAGTTCATGAAGAGCGTTTATTTCCCTTCCAAGTTGAATTCCCTGATCCGGGCCATTAACAATATCCGCAAAAACAACCGCATTTACTTGAAAATCTTTGTTCCCTCACAGGGACTTTTTATCAGTGGTTTTGAATATTCCTACCTGCCTCCCAGTATCAGTAATGTTCTGCTTTATAATTCCATTTCCAAGGATCAGACCAATGTGCAAGTTTCGACCATCGCTGAATATCAGTATGAAATTCCTGCGGCTGTAAGCGGAAAGAAGATTTTTAAATTATCTATCAAAGAGAGGAAAAATGAATCGTAAAGCATGCGCTTTTTTAATTATCATTTCCCTGGGAATCGGGTTGCACGCGGTCAAGGTCAAACAATTCAAGCAGAATGAATTCAATAATTTCCAGAAGGGAAATTTTCAGAATGTCAGCGCCGACAGTGAGGGCAGATTGCTGCTTGGGCCCAAGACAAAGAACTGGCCCGGCCCAGCCGAGGAGTTTTATTTTTCCGCGGCCATGGGTAAAAATGACGACCTTTATCTGGGGACCGGCCACAATGCTGCGGTTTATAAAATCAACAGCGCCGGCAAAGTTGAACTGATTTTCAAGGCCGAACAGCCTGATGTCTATGCCCTGCTGGTTGCTGACAATGGTGATGTGATCGCCGGCACCTCACCCAGCGGCAAGGTTCTGCGGATCACTAAAGACAACAAGGTCACTGAGCTTTTCAACCCCGAAGAAAAATTCATTTGGGATCTGAAAGAAGACAAGCAAGGCAATATCATTTGTGCCATGGGCAATACGGGTGCTGTGTACAGCATCCGTAAAACCGGTGAAGTAGATAATATTTTCACGGCCGAGGATTCACACATTTCCAGTCTTTATATCGGCCCGGACAATTCCATTCTTGCCGGCAGCGGCGACCGCGGAATACTTTATGAAATAAAAAACCGAAAAACCAGGGCGCTTTATGATTCTCCATTGGAGGAGGTCAAGGGCATCACCGCCGATAACGAAGGAAACATCTATTTTTGCGCGGTGAGGAACTCCATGAACCGCAAAACATCCAAGGAAATTGAAATCGGACCGCTTTTTTCAAAAAAGACCAGTGAGGAAGAAGACAAGCTCAAGGAAAAAAGCATTTTGTATTGCCTGCAGCCCGACGGCACCGTGGAATCTATTTGGTCTTCAACTGAAGAATTCGTTTATGCCTTATATTTCGATCCGGCTACAAACGCTGTCATTGTCGGCACCGGCAATTCTGGCCGGGTGTACCGTATAAACAAAGCGGGCGCTTTTTCTCAGATATATGAAAGCGATTCAGCTCAGGTGTATAAAATCGTGGCCAGCAGCAACGGCTATGTGATGGTGACCAACAATATCGCAGCCATCATCGGGGTTGAAGATGGTCTCAATACTTCGGGAACTTATTTTTCTGATATTTTAGATGCCGGTATCCAATCCCGTTTCGGCAGGATTATCTGGGATGTCGACCTGAAAAAACAAACGACGGTTTCCTTGTCGGTACGGTTGGGAAATTCGGATAATCCCGATAAATCATGGACAAGCTGGTCGGCACCCTTCAGTGATCCGGAAAATTCCTATATCAATTCAAATGGTTACCGTTTCCTGCAAACCAAGATTGTCCTTAATTCGGCCAATCCCAGCGAAACTCCCTATCTGAACGGCTACCGGATTTATTATTTGGAAAATAATCTGCAACCCCAGATCAGCCAAGTTGTCATTCACAAGGCAGCGGAAAAAGCACCGGCTCCCGAAAGCAATCCTCCAAAGAAGTATTTGCATGTCAGCTGGAGCGCGTCCGATCCCAACCAGGACCGTCTGCAATTCAATTTATTTTTGAAAAAACTCCCGGGAAGCGATTGGGTGCCATTCCGCGAAAAATTTCAGGAAAATTGGCTGTATCTCGATACCGAGCTTTCCGAGGACGGCACGTACCTTTTAAAGGTTCAGGGGAATGACGCCCTGGACAATACTCCGGCCTCGATCAAGACCGTGACCAAAATTTCTGCTCCTTTTATCATCGACTCTACGGCGCCAGTCCTGACTGATTTTATAGGTAACGGCGGCAATGTCAGTTTTACGGCCAATGATGAAAGTTCCATGCTCGCCCTGGTTAGTTATTCCCTGGACGGCAAGGAATGGCTGCCTATTTTTCCCGATGATATGGTGATGGATTCAAAAAGCGAAAAATTCAATTTGTCATTACCGCCCAAGCCGGTCTCCCGGGTGCTGTTTATTAAAATCATTGATGAATTCGGTAATTACAAAGTATTTCAAAAAGCCATATAGAACCTTAACATAAATTTTTTGTACTTTTTGTGTTAAAATTTATTTTTTAGGGTTCTTATCCAGCTATGCTGGGTTAGGAGGTTCCCTTGACACAAGTGAAAACGCTTACCACGCCATTAACTGATGACGTGATCGCCGGATTAAAAGCCGGAGACAATGTATTCATCAACGGCATCATTTTCACCGGCCGTGATGCCGCTCATAAGAAACTGTTCGATTTGATCCAGAATGGCCAGGAACTTCCTTTTGCCCTGCAAGGGCAAATCATATTTTATGTGGGCCCGACTCCGGCCAGGCCCGGCAAACCGATCGGTTCGGCTGGACCGACTACCAGCTACCGCATGGATGCATTTGCACCCAAGCTGTACGAGCTGGGATTGAAAGCTTCGATCGGTAAAGGATCGCGAAATGCCGAAGTCAAGGAAGCACTGAAAAAATTCAAAGCCGTGTATCTGGCCGTGACGGGCGGAGCAGCCGCCCTGATTTCTAAAAGTATCAAGAAAGCAGAAGTCATCGCCTATCCGGAGTTGGGGCCCGAAGCGATCCGGAAGCTGGAAGTGGAAAATTTCCCGGCCCAAGTAATAAACGACATGCATGGCGGAGACATTTACGAAGAGGGACGCAAACTCTATGAAAGAAAATAGGAGTTAATTTGTGAAAATTCATGAATATCAAGCCAAGGTTCTTTTCAGGAATCACCAGGTTCCGGTGCCTGACGGCGATATGGCCTCGACAGCGTCCCAGGCGCTGCAGGTGGCCGAAAAAGTGGGTTATCCATGCGTGATTAAAGCTCAGGTCCATGCCGGTGGCCGGGGAAAAGCCGGAGGTATCAAACTGGCGCGCCAGCGCTCCGAGGCTGAAAAGTATATCGGTGAAATTCTTGGAATGACCTTGGTCACTCGCCAGACCGGCACGCAGGGCAGGTTGGTCAGGAAACTGCTGATCGAGCAGGGATTGAACATCAGCCGCGAATTGTACCTGGCCATTATCATCGACCGCGAAAAGGAATTGCCGGTCATTATCGCTTCCGCCCAGGGCGGGATGGAAATCGAGGAAGTGGCTCAGGAAAACCCGCAGGCAATTTACAAGCAGCATATTCATCCAATTACCGGATTGGCAGATTGCCATATTCGCAACTTGGCGTTCAAGCTTGGCTTAAGTAAAATTCAGCAAAAGAATTTTTCACAATTACTGCGCAACCTATATGAACTTTTTATTAACACTGACATGTCGCTGGTGGAAATCAATCCCCTGATTGTTACCGGCGCTGACGAGGTGATGGCCCTGGATGCCAAAGTTAATTTTGATGACAACGCCCTCTTCCGCCATCCGGAAATAGCGGCCTGGCGCGACTTGGATGAAGAAGAGCCGCTGGAAGTGGAAGCGTCGAAATATGAATTGAATTATATCCGCCTGGATGGCAATATTGGCTGCATGGTCAATGGCGCCGGTTTGGCCATGGCCACAATGGATATTATCAAGTATTATGGGGGTGAGCCGGCCAATTTTCTCGATGTCGGCGGGGGCACGTCAGTGGAACGGGTGAAGGAAGCTTTCAAGATTCTTTTGGCCGATCAAAAAGTTCGCGCCGTTCTGGTCAATATTTTCGGCGGTATTGTGCGCACCGACCTGGTGGCCAATGGTATTGTTCAGGCGCTCCGGGGCATGAATGTAAAAATCCCCATCCTCATTCGTTTGGTCGGCACCAACGAAGCAGAAGGCCTTCGTATTTTACGCGATTCGCATTTGAATTTCATCATCGAGAGCGAGCTGACCGATGCGGTTCGCCGGGCAGTCAAATTGGCCAAGGGAGATTGAGCATGTCCATCCTGATTGATAAAAAGACGCGAGTAGCTATTCAGGGTTTTACCGGTCGTGAAGGCACTTTTCATGCCAGTCAGATGATGGAATATGGAACCCAAGTCGTCGGCGGCATCACCCCGGGCAAGGGCGGGCAAACTCATCTGGAAAAACCTGTTTTCAATACGGTGGAAGATGCGGTCAGGGATGTTGGAGCGGACACGTCGATTATATTCGTTCCGGCACAGTTCGCCGCCGACGCCATCGTGGAGGCGGCGCTGGCCGGCATTGGTTTGATCGTTTGCATCAGTGAAGGTGTCCCGGTATTGGATATGATCAAGGTCAGGAATTTTATCCGCACGACCGCTTCACGCCTGATCGGGCCGAATTGCCCGGGTATCATTTCTCCCGGCAAGTGCAAGGTCGGGATCATGCCGTCGCGTATTCACCGCCAGGGACATGTCGGCATTATTTCCCGATCAGGAACCCTGACATATCTGGCCGTAAACCAGATTACCAGTCAGGGCCTGGGGCAGTCCACGTGCATTGGGATCGGTGGCGACCCCATTATCGGCACCACTTTTGTCGATGCGCTGAAAATGTTCAAGCATGATAGGCAAACCAAAGCGGTGGTCATGATCGGAGAGATCGGCGGCTCTCTGGAAGAGCAGGCGGCTGAATACATCGGCAAAGAGTTTACCAAGCCTGTGCTGGCATTCATCGCCGGGCAAACCGCCCCGGCCGGAAGACGTATGGGCCATGCCGGGGCAATCATTGCCGGCGGTAAGGGAACGGCCCTTGAAAAAATGGAAATATTGAAAAAGAATGGTGTGCGCGTCGTGGAAAACCCAGCCGAAATTGGCCTGATAACCAAAAAAATGCTGGCCTGAAGCAGGAAACTGCTAATAATACAGCAAGGAGGTAAGGAATTTGAAACAAGGAAAAATAACCCTCATGAGCATAATTGTGTTCTGTATCCTGGTTTTTGCCGGGTTAATGGCCTTCAAGTATGCAGTTGGCACCATCGATAAAAAACAGATTAAAAAGGAAATTTTTGATGAAATGGGCATCTTTCGTGGCGCAGCTCTTACTGATGAAAAGATCAGGGAAATTGTCATCCAGGTGCTGGCGAAAAGATCGCTGAAACCCTTGGAAATTTATTCTGAAATCAGTGAAAAAGGAAAAGTTTATTATTATTACAAATATGAACTCAATATCAATTATATATTGTTTAAAAACAGTGAAATAATTGAAGTAGAAGGTGAAATGGAAAACTATGGCGGATAGAACCGAAGGCGAGCTTCTGTTTCTGAAGGTGTTTTTTGCTTTTTTCGCCATAATTTTTATGATTTTTGTATTAAAGGAATTGCGGCAAATTTTTATTCCTTTTTTCATCGCGTTGTTTTTCTTTTTTATGCTGAATGGAACGGTGCATAAATTATTGGCACTGAATATTCCAAAAACCCTGGTCATGTTGGGTGTACTGCTGGTCATTTTCAGCAGTCTCTTTCTGTTCGGACTGCTGATATTCAATGGGGCATCGTCCTTTATCGATAATTTTCCGGCCTATAGTGAAAAGATCGTCCGCCTGGTCAAGGGGACTCTGGCTTCCTTGAAGCTGCCGATCATCGACGTGGAGCAGTACCTGGCCAATATTGACTGGGAAAAGACTTTTGATCCCAAACAGATTACGGCCCTGGTTTCGGGAACCATGGGCAATTTTACCAATTTTATCGGCAATTTGCTGCTGGTGCTCCTGCTATTGATGTTCATGCTTGGCGAAAAAGTGCCGATGGTTGCCCGTATAGCCAGGGCATTGTCCCGGGAACGTGGCGATGAATTGCAGCGCATCGTGGCTGCCATCGACGCCAGGGTCCAGCACTATCTGTTCATTAAAACCATGACGAGCTTTATTACCGCGGCGTTGGCCGCGCTGATCCTGCTCGTGGGCGGGGTAGATTTCGTCATTTTTTCCGCCCTGCTCACTTTCTTTTTGAATTTCATCCCGACCTTCGGTTCATTGGTGGCGACGCTTTTTCCGGTGATGATCACTTTCCTCAAGTATGGCTTTTGTCTGCGACTGGTGGTGATCACGGCCGGGCTGATGATCATGAATTTCGTGATGGGCAACGTGTTTGAACCCCAGGTCATGGGCAAGAGCCTGGCCTTGTCGCCGATTATCCTCCTTCTGTCACTGATATTCTGGGGCTGGCTCTGGGGCGTGGTCGGCATGTGTTTGGCCGTTCCCATCACCGCGGCCCTGAAGATCGTTTGCGAAAGTATCCCGGCCCTCAAACCCTTGGCCGCGGCCTTGAGCGGGAAATAAGCTGAAAACCGGGTTGACTTTTTGTTTTTACTGTGGCACTATCGGTAATCTGGAGGAAAAAATGAATATTAAAAAAATCATGTTGATTGCGTTGGTGCTTCTGCTGGGTGTATCGACACTGACTGCCGCCACCAAGGTGATTGGCTCCTTTGACAGCAAATCGGATACATTCCAGAAGGGCAGCCTCTATGTCACCCCCCAGGTCGGCTTCAATCGCTGGGCTGCCCAGTTCGCCATCAGCGGCGAATACGCCATGCTCAAGAACTTCGGCATCGGGGCCTCGGTGCTGACCTATTTCTGGTCGCACTCCAGTGTTATCGCCCCCACCGTCGACGGTTACTACCATTTCACCTGGCTGAAGGTGCCCAAGCTCGACGCCTTCGTCGGTCTGGCGCTGGGTTTTGCCATTTTCCATACGACCTATTACGTGGATCTGGATGCGACGGATTCGGGTCTTTACGCCGCTCCGTTCACCGGCGCCCGCTACTGGTTTTCCAAGAAGATGAGCGCCTTTGTGCGGGTCAACTTCGGCCTGGTTGGCAAATACTGGAACAGCCCCAGCGCCTTGGCCGGGATTTCCTTCAAAGTCAAGTAAAAACAGCAGTCTGATCCCCAAGTCAGGACCACTGGAGGAGACACCAATCTCCTCCTTTTTTTTTAGCGGAATTCCGGTAGATAGCGGTTGGACTGCAGCGAAAATTCACCGTGGTATTCAATCTTGCCGATCAGCATCCGGATCATGGGGGCGGGGAGGAACCTGCCGATCCACGGTGCTATATCCCGGGGATGATGGTGTTGGGTCCATTTTATATATTCAAGCTCTTCACGATTGAGTGTCAGGCGTTCATTTGTTTTACAGTTCGAGCAGAGCAGGCCGCGGTAGTCGCTGCGCACCCAGCCCCGGTTCAAGCCTGTGATGGAACAATTGGCGCATCGTTCGGGATTGAACAGGAGCCCCTCGCTGCGCAGGAACCAAACCAGGAAATAGAGAAGCAGCCAGTCCATGGCCAGTTTATTTTTTCGGGCGTGTAAAATAGCTAGCAGCAGTTTGTAGATACGGTCATCGTTCTGATTCGGGGGGATGAATTTGAGGACGATTTCGGCTATCAAGTAGAAGTAAAAAATATTTTGCGCCGCCGAAACCACGGTGAAAAAACTTTCCTTGATTTCACCCTTGGACAGGGTGGCCAGCTCTTTCTCTTCGTGCCAATAATAAAAAAAATCACCGTTTGTGAATAACTCCAGCAGCGAACCGAAGCGGTTTTTCATTTTGGCTGCGCCCGGGGCCACGGCTTTAAGCAGCCCTTGGTTTGAGGTCAACAGGCATACCAGCTTGTCCTGTTCATTCAGTGGCATTGCCGATAACACCAGGGCGCTGGCGGAAGCCTGGGGCATTTTCAATCAAGGCGGAAGATGGGCTTTGTCTTCATCGTGTTTTAATGGAGACGCTGGTAGAAAAATAAGGTTTTAATTGCAAAAAACATGAAATACAGGCTGAACAGAATGAGGACATAACCGAGAGCCTTGATGATTTTGCCCGTCCTTTCCGGGGAAAAAATGGATTTCATCTTATTGGTAATGAAAACGATCAGGGTAAAGTAGGCGAAAGCGCCGATCAGGACGGTGATCAAGAAAAAGATTATATGCGTCAGGGTGATAGGGATATAAATTTTCAGCTTTTTCATGAAAGAGAGCGCGATCATCCAGGAAGCGATGCCCAACGGATTGATCATGACCAACGTCAGTCCCTTGGCGAATGCCCAGCGCTTTCTTTTTATGCTTTGGGCCAGGGCTTCTTCCTTCTTTTCGATTTTTTCCAGGAAGCGGGCGTCCTTGAGGGAAAGTAGGCCCAGAATGAAGGTGATGACCGCCGTAATAAATAAAAAAATACCTTCAATGAGAATGTTATAGCCGTTTTTTAAGAAAGGCGAAATGCCGAAAAAGGCTGCATTGGCCCAGATGGCATCACCCAGCGAAGCCCCAAGGGCGACACTCAAGGCCTGGGCGTGATGTTTTTTAATGGCGCTTTGAAAAACTTCCAGGTTTACCGGCCCGATCGGAATGCATAGAAAAAAACTGGTAAGGAAACAGCCTAAATAAAAAAGTATTGAGGTCAGCATTTTTGTTATTGTAACTGAGAAATGAAAATAAAGTCAAATACTTAAAAAAAATAAAAAATTAATTTGAACATGAAGGCCGAGAAGGCGGCGACCGAGACGCTGAGCACGGCCGAAGCGCTGACTGTTTTCCAACCGAATTCCTTCCACATGACCACGAAAGTCGCAAAGCAAGGGAAATATAGGGTTACAAAAACAGCAAACACCACGATCTGACTTAACGTTAATGGCAGTAGGGACAGTGAGGAAACTCCCAGAGCCTGGTTGGCCATGACGATGATCAATTCTTTTCTAAAAAAACCAAAAACCAGCGTTGTGCCGAGTTTGGCTGGCAGTCCCAACAGACCCTGCAATAAAGGTGAAAAAAAAGCGTCGATCCACGGCCCGATGCGCAGATAACCCAGCCAGGCCATGGCCACGCTGCCAAGCAGCAACCAGGGAATAACCTGGATGGAGAATTCCTTGAGCTTGTGCCCGGTTTTGGCCAGGGCGCTGTTCCAGGAAGGGGGTTTCAGATCCGGGATTTCCATGATCAGACCGCCGGATTTTGGCAAAAACAGCGCTATGAACTTGCCGGTGACGGCTATCACCAGCAGGGCGTACAGGTATATGACCAGTGCCCATATCGGGCCGGCAAAGGCCGCGGTCAGGGCGAAAATCACGGCATTGCGCGCTGAGCAGGGTATAAAAGGCAGCAACAGGGCGCTTAATAGCCGGTCGCGCTTGTTTTCCAGGATGCGGGTGGCGTAGAGGGCCGGAGCCGTGCAGCCGAAACCAAGGATAAACGCGGCCACTGATTTGCCGTGCAAGCCGATGCGGTGCAGCAGGCCGTCGAGCAGAAAGGCGATGCGCGACAGATACCCCGTATCTTCAAAAACAGAATTTAGAAAAATCAGCGGCAAAAAATAAGGCAATACGATGCCCAATGAGCCGGCCAGGCCTTGATACAATCCATCAACGGTCAGCCAGAGGAAACCTGAAACATTCCGCAGGGGGAGGATGAGCGGTTGTATTTTTTGCAAAATGGAACCCAGCCAGCTACTGAGCAGATTGCCGATGAAAAAGATGGTGCTGAAAAAAAAGAGGAAATAGGCGAGCAGGAAAAACCGGCCGAACAGGGGATGGAGAAGGAAGCGGTCGAAACGGTCGCGAAACTGAATTTGGTGCCTGGAAGTGAAGGACGAGATCTCTTCGCACCATTTCATGGCTTGATGGTGCCTTTCATAGGCGATCGATTCAAAGCAATCGCGCTGGTGAAATTTCTGGATCTCCCGGCAGGCTGAGATAATGGCAACGGATATCCATTGCCGTACCTGTTCAGGGATCATGGCCGGGTTTTCAATAGCTTTGATGGCAAAAAAACGGCGGCTGCCGTTCAACTGATCGACACGATGCGGCAAAGCATGCGCCAGTTTTTGTACCAGTGTTTCAACATGGGCGGTATACGGCAGAACCGGCCTGGATTTCGATGTTTCGGACAGCTTTTGCAAGCAGCGCTCCATCAGCTGCAATACACCTTTGCCGAATAAAGCAGCAGTTGAGACTATCGGGACTCCCAATATATTTTCCAATTTTTCCGAGTCAATTTTAAGCCCGCGTTTTTCGGCTTCATCCTGCATATTCAGGGCGACGACCAGCGGCAATTCCATTTCGAGCAATTCGGCGGTCAATTCCAGGCTGCGGGCCAGCATGGTTGAGTCAACCACGTTAATGATCAAGTCGATCTTCTCATTCAGCAAAAAACTTTGGGTGATTTTTTCGGCATCATCCGTGGCGTTCAGGGAATATGTGCCGGGCAGATCCAGCAGTTGAAAAGACTTTCCGTGCAGCTGGATGTCACTCTGCAGGATTTTGACGCTGGTACCGGCAAAATTTGCGGTGGAGGCTTTAATGTCGGAAAGAACGTTGAACAGAGTGCTCTTGCCGGCATTCGGCTGACCGACCAGGACGATTTTAAAGCTGTTCATCTCCAACCATAATTTTCATGGCCAAGCCGTGACCGATGGCGATTTTGCTGGAGCGGGTGGTTAAATTCTGTATCAGCACAGGGCTCCACTTTGACTGGCTGATCTTGCTGATCACATCGCCGATATGAATTCCCATGGCCAGCAATTTTTTTCTTGCTTCCATGCCTGCCATAATTTGCATTATCTGGTATGGTTGTCCGTTAGGGACCTGATTCAAACTTATAATTTTCATTAATTAGAATACTCCTTTTTTAGTGGCGTGTCAATGTTTTTTTACTGGCGAAGCCCCCTTGTTCTCAGGTTCTTTTTGAGATAAAATGTGCAAGCTTAAAAATTTTTCCGGGAGCATACGCATGATTAACCTGGTGACTGGAGCAGCCGGCTTTCTCGGTTCGCATTTATGCGATGCCTTGTTGGCCAAAGGTCATGAAGTGATTGGGCTGGACAATTTTTTTACCGGCAGCAAAAACAACCTTCGCCACCTGCATGAAAATTCTCATTTTGAAATCATCCGTCATGATATCATTCATCCCATCCTTTTGGAGTGCGAGCGGATTTATAACTTCGCTTGTCCGGCTTCACCGATCCACTACCAGTTCAACCCGGTCAAAACAATTAAAACATCGGTGCTGGGTACGATCAATATGCTCGGCCTGGCCAAGCGGGTCAAGGCACGTATCCTGCAAGCTTCGACTTCCGAAGTGTACGGCACCCCTGAAGAACATCCCCAGAAAGAATCATATTGGGGCCGGGTGAATCCTATTGGTCCGCGTTCCTGTTACGATGAAGGCAAACGGGTAGCGGAGTCGCTGCTGATTAATTATCAGCAGCAGAACGGCGTCGATATCCGCATCATCAGGATTTTCAACACCTATGGCCCGCGTATGGCCCTGAACGACGGCCGGGTGATCAGCAATTTCATCGTCCAGGCCTTGCGCGGCGAACCCATCACCATTTTCGGCCGTGGCGAACAGACCCGATCTTTTTGCTATGTTTCCGACCTGATCGATGGAACCATGCGCATGATGGAACAGCAGGAAATCAGCGGCCCGGTCAACCTCGGTAATCCCGAAGAGATTACGGTCATGGAGCTGGCTGAATTGATATTGAAATTAACCGCATCGAAATCGCGGCTGGTTTTCAAGGAACTTCCCATCGACGATCCGGTGCGACGCAAACCGGATATCTCCCTGGCCCGGGAAAAACTCGGTTGGGAGATCCACGTGCAATTGCGGGACGGATTGCAGGAAACCATTGCGTATTTTAAAAAAGTGCTTCCGGCATAGGGACTATCCCGGGCCGTCGAGCGATGAAGAAATATAAATTGAGGAGGTCCTGATGATGAAAAAACGCCTCGGTGTTTTTAGTGTATTCTTGTTGTTGTTTTTTGTTTTCGCTCTGCTTGCCGTTCCGGCCACAGCCGATAAAAAACTGGCGAAAAAAGCCGAGAAATTGATGGCGAAAGCCCTGGAAGCGATCAATCATAAGCAAACGGACCAGGCGATTGACCTGCTGAACCAGGTTTTGGCACTGACTCCGGATAATGCCGTCGTGCATCACAACCTGGGGGTCCTTTATTTTGAAAAGGGGATGTCCGAAGAAGCCATCGTTAAATTCGAGGAAGCCCTGCGTCTGAAGCCGGATTATCAGAATGCGTTGCTGGCCTTGCGCCAGGCGCTATTTGAATCCGCCAAGAAAATCAACTTCACGAAGGAGTTTGAAAAAGCCAATGCATATCTGTTGAAACTGGTGGGCTTGACGCGCCCGGATGCCGAAGATGTCAATCTACTGGCATCGGCGCAATATTTGCTCGGATATAATTTTTTCAATCTGAAACAGTATCCGCAAGCTAATGAGTACTTTGGCAAATGCCAGACCACTCCGGATCTGGAAAAGGACAATTTCGAGCTGTATGCCAATGCCACCTATTTTTTGGGTATGGCCACTCATGCCATGGACCAGTTTGGGATTTCCAGCGAGTATTTTAAGAAATATCTGGCCATCTATGCGGGCCGGGAAGGCAAACCCGAATTTTTCACCCATGCCAATTATTTCATCGGTGCCAACCTTTTTCGCCAGCTTGGTGAAAAAATGAAACAGGGCGATGTCAGCAAAATGGCCGAAGATGCGCGGGAAATACTTTCTTATCTAAACACGGCGGTGGAGATGAATATTCCCAGTGAGGACGCCCATGTCATGCTGGGCAACTGTTATGTTTTCCTGAGTGAGTATGATAAAGCCATGGCCACTTACCAGCGCTTGTGTGAACTCTATCCCCAGTCACCGCAGTTGAAAAACTACCAGGCTTTTATGCTGGAACTGCAAAAAATGCACAAACAGGCGGAAAAAACGAAAAAGAAACGCTGAAATGTTTTTTACCCAGACCGGCCGTGACGAGGAGTGCCAGGCGCGAACCGGCCGTATCGAAACCAAAAAAGGTGTTATCGAAACGCCGATTTTTATGCCTGTGGGCACGGCCGGAACGGTCAAAGCCCTGACTCCGAAACAGCTCGGTGAAGTCGGAGCCCAGGTTATCCTGGCCAATACCTATCACTTGTTTCTGCGACCGGGAACCGACGTGATCAGGCGGTTCGCTTCGCTGCACTGCTTCATGGCCTGGGACAAGCCCATACTGACCGACAGCGGAGGCTTTCAGATATTTTCCCTGCGGGCCAATGCCAAAGTCGATGAGCAAGGAGTGCGATTCAAGTCGCATCTGGACGGCACTTCTTTTTTTTTAAGTCCCGAAGCTGTGGTTGACATCCAAAACATCCTGGATTCAGACATGCAGATGGTCTTGGACCATTTTGCTCCCTATCCGGCCAGCCGCGCCCAGGATGAAAAGGCGCAGGGTCTGACCAGCCAGTGGGCCGCCCGGGCCAGGGAACATTTCATAAAAACCAATCGTTACAATTTCCAATTCGCGATCATCCAGGGCGGTCTTCATGCCGATTTGCGCGAAAAATCACTGCAGGAACTGCGCTTGATGGATTTTGATGGTTATGCCATCGGCGGGTTAAGCGTCGGTGAAAATCAACAGGAATTCATGCGCATACTGCAACCCCTGGCGCCATGCCTGCCGGTTGACAAACCGCGTTACCTGATGGGATCGGGCATGCCCGAAGATATCCTTTTTGCGGTTGAAAACGGAGTGGACATGTTTGACTGCGTGCTGCCTTCGCGCAATGCCAGAAACGGCACCCTGTTCACTTCGCGCGGCCAGGTCAAAATCAAGAACGAGAAATATAAAATTTCCGATCAGCCGCTGGACGACGCGTGTTCGTGCTATACCTGCCGGAACTTTTCCCGGGCCTATCTCCGTCATTTGTTCATGTCCAGGGAAATTCTCGCCTCGATCCTGAACACCATTCACAATATCCATTTCTACCTTGATTTTATGACAAAAATAAGGTATGCTATCCAATCACACAAATTCATTGAATTTAAAGAGGATTTTTTAGCTCTTTACAAAGGAGATTAAAATGCAGAACCAGAATATGTTGGTGCAACTCATTCCATTTGTCGTCATTTTTGCCATTTTTTACCTGTTGATCATCATGCCGGCCCGCAAAAAGCAAAAACAGCACCAAAGCATGATCAGTTCCCTCCACGGCGGCGAGCGCATCGTCACTGCCGGCGGCATTTATGGAACCGTTTCCAGGGTCATGGATGACCGTTTTGAGATCCAGGTGGACGGCAACACCAAACTGCAGATCACCAAATCATCCATTGCCACGGTGATGGAAATGGGCGGCGACAAGAACAAATAATTGAAAACCGGACAGCTGAATGCGAATTAAAAATCAATGACTTTTTTTTACAACGTCTGCAATTAGGAACCAAGGAGAAAAAGATGGACAAGTCTATGACCTGGAAAATCGGTTTGATCATCGCCGTGATCGCCCTGTCGATCTGGCTGCTCTGGCCATTGGATAAAAAAATCAACCTGGGACTCGACCTGAAAGGCGGGATGCATCTGATCATGGAAGTCGTGACCGATGAAGCCTTGGCCATCCAAACCGATATCAGTACGACCCAGTTGAAGGGTCTGTTCAAGGACGGCAGCATCAAGTATGACAACATCGTCCGCAAGGGTTTCAATAAAATCGAGATCACCGGTTCACTGCTGGAAGATGAACGCAAGATTAAAGATATCCTGGATGATGATTTTCGCGATTGGACCTATACGGTAGGCGGCAGCCTTATCTCGTTGTCGCTGCGTCCCAACATCGAGCAGCAGTTGCGCGACCAGTCCGTTGATCAAGCCCTGGAGACCATCCGCAATCGTGTCGACGAATTCGGCGTGGCCGAACCCACAATTCAGAAAGAGGGAATGGCCGGAGACAAGTTATTGATTGACCTCCCTGGTATAGACAATCCGGAACGGGTGAAGACCCTGATCAAGAGCACGGCCATGTTGGAATTCCGTCAGGTCATTTCTGGACCTTTCCTGACCGAGGAAGCGGCGCTGAAGG
Source organism: Candidatus Aminicenantota bacterium (assembly GCA_963770755.1). Lineage (GTDB taxonomy): Bacteria > Acidobacteriota > Aminicenantia > UBA2199 > UBA2199 > UBA2199. Next base: position 1,117,046 of record CAVYQZ010000006.1, read on the forward strand.
ATTACAACGGACAATTGCCTGAGGATTTGGAAATTGTCAAAACCAACCCCCGGCGCCTGGACAAGGGGTTTTACGTGCTTAAAGCGGCCACCGTTGTTCCGGGCAAGGACCTGAAAAGCGCGCGCCGGGCCCAGGATGAATACGGCGCCCCGGCCGTCGGTTTCTCCTTTAATTCACAGGGAGCCTCCCATTTTGAAAAATTCACCGCCGCCAATATTGGCAAACAGCTATCCATTGTTCTGGATGACCGCATCGAAAGCGTGGCCACCATACAGGATGTCATCTCCGGTGACGGCATCATCCATGGCCGTTTCACCATTGACGAAGTAGACGATATCGTGCTGGTTTTGCGCTCGGGCGCTCTGCCGGCGCCATTGAAATACATCGAGGAAAGAACCATCGGCCCCTCGCTGGGTGCCGACTCCATCCGCAAGGGACTGGCCGCCTGCCTTGGCGGTTTGCTGCTGGTCATCATCTTCATGCTGTTTTACTACCGGGGCGCCGGCATCAATTCGGTATTGGCTCTGATCTTGAACATGGTGATCCTGATGGGTATCATGGCTTATTTCAAGGCCACCCTGTCCCTGCCTGGTATCGCCGGCATCATCCTGTCCATCGGTATGGCCGTGGATGCCAATGTGCTGATCTTTGAACGCATCCGCGAGGAGCTCAGTTTGGGCAAGTCGCCCAAGTCGGCCATCGACGCTGGTTTCAAGAAGGCGTTTTGGACGATCTTCGATGCCAACCTGACCACGGTCATTTCGGCCGTCTTCCTGTTCCAGTTCGGAACCGGCCCCATCAAGGGTTTCGCCGTCACCCTGATCATCGGCATCACGGCCAGCATGTTCACCGCCATTTTTGTTTCGCGGGTAATATTCGACCTGACCTACGGCCGGAAAAAGAAGCTGGCCAAGATCAGCATATAGGAGTGGAAGATGAAAATATTCAAAATAGAACCCAAGATCAAGTTCATTAATAAAAGGTATTTTGCCTTCGCCCTTTCTGGGCTGATTATTTTGGCCGGCTTGGTGATGTTTTTTACACGCGGTTTCAACATGGGCATCGATTTTTCCGGCGGCACCATGATCGAGGTCAGCTTCAAGGATCAAACATCGATCAAGCAACTCCGTTCGGAATTGAACAAGATCAACCTGGGCGACGCCCAGATCACACGCATCGGCAGTGAAAATAAATTTTTCATCAAGACCATGGCCTCGTTGAAAAAGCTGAACCTGGCTGGTGCCGAGAAAATGGATAATATCGAGGAATACGAGGTCGTCGCCCTGGAAATTAAAAAGGGAATCATGGATGCTGACGAGGCCACTCAGATCGCAGCCGGTAAAATCGACCTGAATAACACTGCCGAAGGTGAAATCGCCCGATTTTTGCGAGACAAGGGATTGGACGACGAGGATGCCCAGGAAAGCGCTAAAATCATCATCGACCTGCGCAAGAGTGAAACCGGGATCATCAATGATTTTACCACATTGGAAAAAGCCGGCATCAAGCACAAGGTCATGACCGTTTTGCGCGAGAACACCATTTTGAGCAAATTCACCTTCTTGAGCGTGGAATTTGTCGGCCCGCAGGTAGGCCAGGATTTGCGACGTAAAGCAGCATTGGCTTGCATCTGGGCCCTGATCGGTATGTTGATTTATATCGCCTTCCGTTTCAAGTTTCTTTACGGACTTTCAGGAATCCTGACCCTGGCCCATGATGTCTTGATCTCCCTGTCGTTCATCCTGTTCTTCAATATAGAAATGTCGCTGCAGGTCATTGCCGCCCTGCTGACCATCGTCGGTTACTCGATCAACGACACCATCGTGCTTTTTGACCGCCTGCGCGACAACCTGAAGATCATGCGCAAGGACGACCTTGAGATTGTCCTTGATAAGAGCATTAACGAAACCCTGAGCCGCACCATCATCACCTCAGTGACCGTCTTTCTGACCGTAATGTCCCTCTTTTTCTTTGGCGGTGAGGTGATCCATCCCTTCGCTTTCACCATGCTGGTCGGTGTCGTCACCGGAACCTACTCAACCATCTACCAATCGTGCGCCTGGCTGAAAGCCTGGGAAAAATATTTTTTAAAAAGAAAAAAAAGTTGAGATTTTACTTGAATTCTATCTTTTTTTATTGTATAAGAAAGTTTGGAAATATTAAAAAATTTATAAGGGAGGCCCAGTATGTTCGGTGATTCCTTAATCATATCCTCCGGTAGACGCAAAGCTACAAAAAAGTGGTTATTTCTGCCTGTTTCGTTTTTACTTCACGGCTTACTCATCGCATCGATCGTCGTCGTTCCCTTAATGATGGCGGACACCAATCTGCCCGAAGTCAAGGTAACCAATGTCTTTGTCATGGCGCCGCCGCCCCCCCCCCCTCCTCCTCCGGCTGCCGCCAAGAAGAAAGGCAGCGGTAGCAAAAAAGCAGCGGATACAGCCAAGGCCAATACCAACAGACCGGTCATTGCCGGCAGGTTGGTGGCTCCCATCGACGTTCCCACATTTATAGAGGAAGAAGATCTTAGCGGTTTTGCCGGCATCGAGGGCGGCGTGGAAGGCGGCGTGGAAGGCGGAGTTGAGGGCGGCGTAGTTGGCGGCGTACTCGGCGGCGTCGAAGGCGGCCAGCTTATGGATACCCAGCAGGCGATTCGTATTGCCAGCGTGCAAAGACCGAGAAAAATCAAGGAAGTAAAACCTGCATATCCGCAAGTCGCATTAACGGCCCGCATTCAAGGCGTGGTCATCATTGAAGCCATGACCGATATTTACGGCCGTGTGCGCAATGCCAGGGTTATCTCAGGCCACCCCCTGCTTAATGAAGCCGCTTTGAGCGCCATCAGACAGTGGGTCTATGAACCCTATATCCTGAACGGCATCCCCAAGCCGGTAATTTTTACGGCTACGGTGACGTTTACATTGCAGAATCAGTGATAAACCTTGTTTTTGCCCATAACGAATTTTTAAATAAATCTTAATTTAGGAGGTCTACCATGTCATGGGATTTAGTTGAAATGTGGCACAGTATGAGTATGATTCCCAAAGCAGTTGTTATTACCCTGGTGCTGATGTCGGTGTATTGTTTCGCCGTCGGCATTGAAAGGCTCATCGTTTTTGGAAAGGCAAAAAAACAGTCCAGAATTCTGTTGAAGCTTATTTCCGCGCTCTGGCAGGAAGGAAAAATTGAAGATTCTATCAAATTGTCTTCTGATAAAAGATTCAAAGACAGCCACCTTGCCAAGGTTCTGGTCGCCGGCTTGAACGAACTGCAGTTTCAGCAGGACAGTAAAGCTACCCATGCTGAAGTCCTCGAATCAGCCAAATTAGCTATTGAAAGAGCCACCATCAAAGGCGTTCAGGAATTTAAAAGAGGCTTGAACGGTTTGGCGACAATCGGGTCGACGGGTCCGTTTGTCGGCTTGTTCGGCACGGTGTTTGGAATCATCACCGCTTTCCAGGGTATGGGTGTTTCGGGTTCCGGCGGGATCGGTGCTGTTGCCGGCGGTATTGCTGAAGCCCTGGTCACCACCGGTTTTGGCATTATCGTCGCCGTCGTAGCCGTGTGGTTCTTCAATATCCTGCTGAACCGTGTTGATGTTTTCACCGGTGAAATGGCCAATGCTTCCTCGGAATTGATTGATCATTTTATCAAGCTGAAATCGAAGTAAAGGGAGCAGATCATGAGTGTCGAAATTGGCTCTAAATCTGCAAAATCTGAACCGAACGTAGTTCCCCTTTGCGACATTTTGCTGGTGTTGCTGATCATCTTTATGGTTGTGACACCAATGATTTCAAAAGGAGCCAATGTCAAGCTGCCCGAAGCCAAATATGTTGCCAGTCAGCCCGATCCCGGCCAGATACTTACTGTTGAAATTGACAAAAGCGGAAAAGTAATGTTTGATGGCAAAGAGATTACGGAACTGGAGACATTGGGTACAGCGATCATCGAGAAAATGGAAGAATTGCAGCGACCGGACAAAAAAGTCCTGCTTAAGGCTGACTTGGATTCCGCCTACGGCAAAGTGGTTGATGTACTGAACGCTATTAAGGCGGCTGATATTGAAATCATTGGTTTGGTGACTGAGCAAAAAGCATCATCCATGGAATAGTTTTTCATTTTACTGATAAAAAGGGAAGAAGAAATTCTTCCCTTTTTTTTTAGACCGGGATACGAACTTTCAGCGCGGCGGGAACAACCGAAACTTCGTAATTTGCAAGTTCTCTACCTCCATATTCGCCGTCAAAGTGAAAAGGTATCGGCCCCTGCAAGGAGCGGATACAAGTTCTGGTAAATTTAAATGATTTGTAAAAAGGGAATTTATCGATATTTCCGGTAAATATTCTCTGGACGTTCAGCGAAGATTTGATCAGTTTGAATTTATTCAGAATACAAAGATCGAGTTGGTGGTCGTAGGGCGATGCATAAGGAGCAATAACCACGTTGCCGCCATACTCTCTGAAATTGGCCAATGCCAGGATTATAATTTCATCTTCAAATTCATTTTCTGTCGTGCTGATGCGGACGTGGAAAGAAGGCATTTCAATAATTCCTTTTAAGGTCAAATAAACATATGGCAGCAAACCACGGGTTTTGGATTCGAGATTGAATTTTTTTGAAATCAATCCATCCAGACCAATGCCCGCCACATTATAAAAGTAAATATCATTGATTTTTCCCGCGTCGATGAACACATCCTGGCCGTGGATCAGTGTATCCAGCGCCCGTAGCCAGGATAGGGGAATATTCAGGTTTCTGGCCAGGCCATTGCCGGATCCGCCGGGAAGAATGCCCAGCGTCTTGTTGGTGTTCAGCAATGAAGTGGCCACTGAATTTACGGTACCATCTCCGCCAAAAGCGACAAAAAGATCAAAATGATTCAATCCCTGGCGGGTGATCGTTTGGGCATCATCCGGAGAGTTGGTGTAAACCAGGGACACGCTGGCAAAATAGCGGCGCAATTTGCGAATGATCAGCGAGATGGCGATATCCTTGGATATGAATCCGGAGATAGGATTTAGAAGCACCAATATCTTTTCAGCACGACGATTCATGAACAGCTTTAATATTACAATGAAACAGAGATTTTGTCAGCGACCTTGTTCAATGTTTCAGGTGCTTTTTTCTCCGCAAGCGGAGCAAAATTTGGCTCCTGGGTTCAAGGTAGCGCCGCATTTAGTACAGAAAGAATTGGCGGGGAATTCGACCCCGCATTCGGGACAGAATTTTGCACTCTGCAAGGTTTCTTTATGGCATGCGAGACATGTCTTGGTTTTTTCGACCGCTCCAGCTGCAGATGAACCCTGCTGCTTGCCTTTTTCAATGGCCTGGTTGATCATTCCCGGCATCATCATGCCGAAACCGGCCCCCAGTCCCATGCCCATGCCTGACGAAGCTTCGCCACCTTTTTCCGCGGCTTTTTCCATGGCCTTGGCGGCCTTGAACTGGATGAATTTACCCATATCGCCGACCGCGCCCATGCCGGCCCGTTCATCAATCATTTTTTGAACTTCCTCTGGCGGCGTGATGGAATTGATGATCAGATCGGATATTTCCAAGCCATACTTAGCGAAATCATCAAGCACACGGGATTTTAATCCCGCGGCCATTTCGTCGAAAAATTGGGGCAGTTCGAAGATGGTTTTAAGCGTTTCTCCTAAAAAATCATTCAGGCGTCCAACCAGCAGGTCGCGCAAATAATCTTCGATCTGCTCGGTCGTATATACGGCTTGCGTTCCAGCCACTTCGGCGATGAAAAGCTGGGGATTGCTGACTTTGATGGAAAAAACGCCGAAAGCACGCAGACGGACAAAGCCAAGTTCGGAATCTTTAAAACTGACTGGTTCCTTGGTGCCCCATTTCAAGTTTAAAAATGTTTTTAGATTGACAAAATACACCTGGGCCTGGAATGGTGATTTGAAACCGTATGGCAATGACAAGAGTCGGGTCAATAGGGGAATGTTCAATGTGGAAAGTACGTGGCGTCCGGCCTTGAAAGTATCCATGGCCTTTCCGTCCCGAAAAAATACAGCTGCCTGATTTTCCTGGACAATCAGCTGGGCGCCGAGCTTGATATCGGCTGAGCCTTCTTCGGGAACACGATGGGATATTTCCTTTCCGGTCTGATCGAAATATTTAATGATCTCGAGTTTCATTTGCTTTCTCCTTTCGCGTAGCCTTTCAGCAGGGCGGTCCTCTGCTCGAACAATTTATCAATCTGCTCCAGTCTTTCCTGCAGGGGATTCAGCCTGGAAGGCTCCAGTGGAGAGTCGGCGAGCTCCTTGAACTCTTCGCGAAAGGAGTTTGCCGTTTCGACGATCAGTGCATCTTGTTCATATACCGTATCCAGTGCGTCTTCCTTGATTTTAATCAAGTCAAAAAAACCGCTGTAACCCTGGTCGGCGTAGCGAATTTCATTTGTAGTTTTCTGGAGGCCTCTGGCGAATAAATCATACTCCGTCAGCAATTCAAGGTTTTTCTGCCGGCTGACAGCCTGGATGACGCGGTTCAGGCTTTCCTTGATTCCCTGCAATTCTCTGACGATAAACTCGCGCTGCAAACGATCGGCATCGCGGCGGAATTCTTTTTCATAGTAGCCCTTGAAACCCGGGATTTTATGTAGAACTCGCTCAAACCAGTTCATGCTTTCCCTGGCTTTTTCTTTAATGTCCATGAGAACCTCCGGAATGATTATAAAAAATAATGCTAAAAAAAGCAATTTCTCGGTTGTTTTTGATTTTTGTTTTATGAACACGCGGACTTGAAAATGACGGGCGCTTGTGGTAGCTTAGCAATTTGGAGGTTTCCATGAAAATAAAAGTTGCGATAAACGGTTTTGGCAGAATCGGCAGGCTTTTTTTGAGGACGGCGTATAATAGCGCGGGCATGGAGATTGTGGCTATCAATGATATCACTGATGCCAAGACCCTGGCCCACCTGCTGAAGTACGACTCGGTTTTCGGAATTTTTCCGGAACATGTCAGTTATGGCGACGGCTTCATTCAAGTCGGTGAAAACAAGATCAAGGTGACTGCCATAAAAAATCCTGAGGAACTGCCTTGGAAGGCATTGGCGATTGACCTGGTGGTTGAATCCACGGGCTTGTTCACTAAAAGGCCGGATGCTGAAAAACATCTGAAGGCCGGCGCCAAGAAGGTTTTAATATCGGCCCCAGCGACTGAACCCGATATCACCATTGTCCTGGGAGTCAATGATAACGATTATGACCATGGCCAGCACCATATTATTTCCAACGCTTCCTGTACGACCAACTGCGTGGCGCCGTTGGCCAAGGTATTGCATGACAATTTTAAAATACTCAAGGGCAACATGACCACCATTCATGCCTACACTAATGACCAGCGTATTCTCGACCTGCCGCACCGGGACCTGCGCCGGGCGAGGGCGGCTGGTTTGTCGATGATCCCAACCTCAACCGGCGCGGCAAAAGCCGTGGGCTTGGTCATCAAGGATCTGCAAGGCAAATTGCATGGGACTTCGATCCGGGTGCCTACTCCCGATGTCTCGGTGGTCGACCTGGTGGTCCATGTGCAGAAGGATACTTCAATAGAAGAAGTACGCCAGGTCATCGAAGCGGCCGCCAACGGACCAATGAAAGGGATCATGGGTTTTTCCTACGAACCGCTGGTTTCGATTGATTTCAAGGGCGATGAACGCTCCTCGATCGTGGATATGGATAATATCCTGGTCGTTGAGAAGAACCTGATCAAAGTGCTGGCCTGGTATGATAATGAGTGGGCTTATTCCTGCCGGGTGCGCGACCTGATCATCAAAATCGCCAAGAATTAACATGGGAAAAAAATTCGTCCAGGACCTGAGCGTGCGCGGGAAACTGGTTTTTGTGAGAAATGATTTCAATGTACCGCTGAATGCCGATCAGAAGATTACCGATGACACGCGTATCCGCGCCGCCCTGCCCACATTGCGCTACCTGATCCAGAACCAGGCCCGCGTGATATGTGCTTCTCACCTGGGCCGTCCCAAAGGTCACGTGGTGCCCGCTTGCAGCCTGGCACCGCTGGCCGAACGTTTGAGCGAACTGCTGGGCCAGGAAGTTTTATTTTGCCCGGAGACGGTCGGTACGAAGGCTGAAAAAGCCAAGGCCGCATTAAGTGACGGACAGGTCTTACTGCTGGAGAACCTGCGATTTGATCCGGGCGAAACAAAGAACGATCCTGCTTTTGCCGTACAACTTGCCCAGAATATTGATATATACATCGATGACGCTTTTGGCTCCTGCCATCGCGCTCACGCCTCCATCGACGAGATAACGCGACATGTACCCGTGGCCGCGTCCGGATTCCTGCTTAAAAAGGAAATCGAGTATCTCAGTCTGGCCGCCGAAACTCCTCCGGATAACTATCTGGTTATTCTGGGCGGCGCCAAAGTCACTGACAAATTGCCGCTGCTGAGCCATTTACTGGAGAAGGCGGATACCATTTTAATAGGCGGTGCCATGGCCTATACCTTTCTCAAGGCAGGCGGCATGGAGGTCGGGGCTTCGCGAGTCGAAGATGAATGCCTGGATCTGTGCCGGGAAATCCTGCGCAAAGGAGAGGCGAACGGAGTGCGCATACTCCTGCCCATGGATCATATTGCGGCCACCAAAATAGAACCGAATATCACCGTCCGCATCATCCGGCCCGGGGAGGAAATCCCGGGCGAGATGATGGGACTGGACATCGGACCGGAGACCGTTGCCCAATATCTCGGCGAGATCCAGCGCGCCGATTTGATTTTCTGGAATGGGCCGATGGGAGTATTTGAAGTGGATACTTTCTCTGGCGGCACGACCGAGATCGCCAATGCCGTTGCCGCTTCTCAGGCAACCACCATTATCGGCGGCGGGGATTCGATCGCTGCCGTTAACAAGGCCGGAGTCAGCGAACTCATCAGCCATATTTCCACCGGCGGCGGGGCGGCGTTGGAATTTCTGGCCGGCGACAAACTGCCCGGTATTGAAGCGTTAACGGAGGCGTGAGTGAATAAAAATTACCTGATCGCTGGCAATTGGAAAATGTATAAAAACGCGGACCAGAGCCGGGAATTCATTCAGCAATTGGACCGCTCGTTTACGTCGGCTTCGGGATTGGCGGTGGCTGTTTTTCCGCCTTTTATCGCTCTGGCCGGATTGCGCGCTTTGGACACGAAAATAAAAATCGGCGCCCAAAACATGTTTTTTGAGGAACAGGGAGCTTTCACCGGTGAAATATCGCCCCTGATGCTGCAGGGACTGGTTGATTATGTGCTGATCGGACATTCCGAGCGCCGCGAAATTTTCAGAGAAAGCGATGAGGATGTGAACAAAAAAATCAAGGCGGCTCTGCAATTCAACCTCGTGCCCGTGTTATGCATCGGTGAAACCCTGCAGGAACGTGAAGCCGGAAAAACCATGGCCAAAATCAAAAATCAACTGGAAAAAGCTTTTCAGGGAGTGGAAAAAGAGAAAATAGGCCGCGTTATTGTCGCTTATGAACCGATTTGGGCCATCGGCACCGGACTCAACGCATCTCCGGCGCAGGCCCAGGAAGTGCATCATTTCATCAAGGGCAGATGTCAGGAAATTGGTGCGGGACAAAATTTACAGATCCTTTACGGCGGTTCGGTAAAGCCGGAAAACAGCCTTGAACTGCTGGCCCAGGATGATATTTCCGGAGTTTTAGTCGGCGGCGCATCCTTGAAAGTTGAACAATTTTCTGCTATAATTCATAACTGTATGCAACTTCTTGATAAGTAGGAGGAAACTTGCAAGGCATTTTACTTTTTTTTCATATATTGGTGTGCTTTTTTCTGATCATAGTGGTTTTGTTGCAGAGCGGAAAAAGCGCAGATTTGGCGGGCGCATTCGGTGGTTATGGCAGCCAGTCAACCTTTGGACCGCGCGGCGCCGCTTCGCTCCTGTCCAAAATTACCACTACGCTGGCGGTTTTGTTCATGGTGACTTCACTGCTGTTGCAAGTGCTGGCAGCCCATAAAAACAGATCCGGATCGGTTCTGGACCAGGAGAAGCCGGTGGCCAAAACCCAGACCTCACAGCCGCTGAAACCGGGAACGGATACTCCCAAAGAGCAGCCGCAAGAGAATCCCGGGAAATAAGCGATTTGGTTTTTTACTGACGACCCCATGTTGATAGAACAATCATTTGCCGGAAGCACGCCGGGGTGGTGGAATTGGTAGACACGCAAGCTTGAGGTGCTTGTGGGCGTAAGTCTGTAGGGGTTCGAGTCCCCTCCTCGGCAAGTATGGAGAGGTGCTGGAGTGGTCGAACAGGGCTGCCTGCTAAGCAGTTGTCCGGGGTAAACCCGGACCGTGGGTTCGAATCCCACCCTCTCCGTATTCACACTATGGTTTCAACTAGTTCTATAATTCGTTGAAACCATCTAGTGTGAATATCCCCGAAGGGGATTATACTTTCTCCATATAATTTTCCCAATTTCGCTTAATCAGGAAAATCATCTATGGGGAATATACCATCACTGGATGTTTTCAGCCATTCCCCGAGCTCGCTGAAAACATAGTGATGGTACTGCAAGGGATTATCCTTTATCTTTATCCTCTATACAAAATTCAAATTATTTTTTTCAATTCTCTTGACATGAATTCATTTTAAAAGTATATTGTATATGCAAAAATGTTAACCAGGTTAACAACTTTGCACATAGGATATACTAATGAAAAGGGCATTAGGTATTGACGGAGAGAAAAGGAAGCTTTTGGATTCATTGCATCGTTTTGGGAAAAGTCTATTTTCTGTTGCCGAAGCGGCAAAAATCATGGGAATTTCAAATGAAAAAGCTCGAATTACGCTTGCCTATTTTACCCGTCGTGGTTGGTTAGCCAGAGTTAAGCCTGGATTGTATATTTCCGTACCGCTGGGCAGTATCAGTCCACAGGAATATAAAGAAAATCCATGGGTAATTGCAAACCGGATTTTCTCACCGTGTTATATCAGCGGTTGCAGCGCGGCCAGACATTGGGGTTTTACGGATCAGATTTTTAACACTGTTTTTGTTTGCACGGCCAAAGTGTTTCGTAAAAAAAGAGTCAAAGTTCAAAAGGTTGATTATTTATTGAAGTTGAAGAAAAACCTTCTGCATACTAAGAGCACTTGGATAGAAAATATAAAAATTCAAATTTCCGATCCGACCATGACTTTGATAGACATTCTGGAAGATCCTGTTTTGGGGGGCGGAATGCGGCATGCAGCCGAAATGATTTCAAATTATTTTGATTCTGAGCACTACAACGATCATATTTTGCTTCAATATCTGAAGGAATTAACAAACCGGACCATTTTTAAAAGGCTTGGCTATATTTTGGAAGCCATGAATATTGAAGCTCCTGAAATAATAGATATTTGTCTTAAAGGCATAAGCAAAGGATATTCTGTTTTCGATCCATCAGTGAAAAATAAGGGAACCTACAACAGCCGCTGGCGCTTGCGGGTAAACGTCGATATTTCAAGATGATTTCAATTCAGGAACTTAAAAATCTTGTTTTTGAATGGGGACTCCGTGATGACGTCATAGAAAAAGACTATGTTGTGGGATGGCTGCTGTGGGGTATTGGCACTGATCCCGATTTGAGCAGGCACTGGGCGTTCAAAGGTGGAACTGCGCTAAAAAAATGTTACATTGAAACCTGGAGGTTTTCCGAGGACCTTGATTTTACTGTCCTGCCAGGTGGGCCAGATAGACCAGAAACTATTCAACCTATCATCATGAGGGTACTTGAGAAAGTGCATGAAGAATCAGGAATCGATTTTTCCATCCGTTCTCCTTTGTTCAAGTTTAGGGAGGATCATCTCTATACCGAGGGGCGAGTCTATTACAAGGGGCCACGCAATGCCTCGAAGGAGGCCGCGGTCAAACTTGATATCAGCGCTTCAGAAAAGATCGTCAGGCCAACTGTTTTAAGAAAAATATCTCATCCTTATAGTGATGAGTTTTCCCCATCGACGACGGTTCGTTGTTATGCATTTGAGGAAGTTTTCGCCGAGAAGTTGAGGGCTATGGGGGAGAGAGGCCGGCCACGTGATCTCTATGATATAGTTCTCCTTTTCCGGCGACGTGATCTTCAGTCAGAACCAAAATTGATCAATAGTGTATTGGCAAAGAAGTGTGAATCCAAAGGAGTGCCGATCCCAACACTGGATTCCGTGCAAAATGCTACAACTCGAGGGGAACTTGTTTCCGAATGGAAAAATATGCTCGGGCATCAACTGCTGGCATTGCCTCCCTTTGAGCAATTCTGGAATGAATTGCCCGAGATATTCGACTGGCTCGATGGAAAAAAAGAACCTGCCAGGCTTGCTTCCGTTGCTGCAGGGAAAGATGATGATTTGAAATGGTCGCCGCCTCCGACAATTTGGAACTGGGGGGCAGGTATCCCTCTTGAATCCATACGATTTGCCGCCATCAACCATTTATGTGTTGAGCTTGGATATAGTGGAAAATCACGATTGATTGAACCTTACTCTCTTAGACGGACAAAGGATGGTCATTTACTTCTATATGCCTGGAAAGTTGAGAGTGGAGCAATTCGTGCGTATCGCGTGGATAGGATGGAATCCATCAAAGTATCGACTGAGGTTTTTAGACCAAGATATAAGATAGAATTTTCTTCGACTGGCTCTATTCAAGCTAATCCAATTATAAAAAATTCCTATAGAAGAGGATAATATGGCAAAAATATTCGAATTAAGTATTCATAATTATCGAGGGATAAAAGAGTTTACATACAAATTCAATGATGATTTTAACTGTTTACTAGGGCGTGGTGATTCCGGGAAAACAACAATAATAGAAGCTATTTCTCTTGCGTTATCTCCAAATTGGAATATTTCCTTTTATGATAGTGATTTTTTTAATGGGCAAACAGACAATCCCATTGAAATTGAAGTTTCATTACTTGACTTACCCGAAAAATTGATCAATGAAGAAAAATATGGACTTTATATTAGAGGCCTTGATGATAATAATAATATCCAGGATGAATTACAAGATGGTCAAATAAAAATATTGACCATTAAGTTAGAAATCAAAAGTGACTTAGAACCACAATGGTATATTATAAATAATAGGCAAGAGCCTATAAGAATATCTTCTAATGATCGAGCTAAATTTAATGTTTTTATGATTTCTGATTATGTTGATCGCCATTTCTCTTGGTGTAAAGGTAATCCTCTATATACTATTTTAAAAGAAAATCAATCCTTAATCGATGAAAAGAGCAACGTCATTATTGATGCTTTGCGTGAAGCAAAAAAGAAGATTGATGAAGATAGTTTCAGCCAATTTAAAGATGTAACTGATCTTTTAAAGGAAATTTCATTTAGGTTTGGAATAAATTTGTCTGGAGCAAAAACTACTATTGATTTCAAAGATATATCTATGAAAGATGGCAGAGTTTGTCTTCACGATGGTGAAATACCATTAAGAATGAAAGGGAAGGGGACGAAGAGACTATTATCAATGGCAATTCAAACTATTTTAGCTCGAAAAGGGGGTATTACTATAATTGATGAAATTGAGCAGGGATTAGAACCTGATAGGGTTAGACATATAATTCGGTCACTGAAGAAAGAAAATAAGGGACAAGTATTTATTACAACCCATTCAAGTGAAGTAATAACGGAACTGGAAGTTAACAATTTAATTATCGTAAGTAATAACGGTGGTGTTGTAAGGGGACAATCCCCTCATCAAAATTTTCAAAACATCATAAGAGCTTGTCCAGAAGCAGTGTATGCAAAAAATGTTATTGTCTGTGAAGGAAAAACTGAAATAGGTATTTGTAGAGCATTGGATACATTTCGTATTAAAGAAAAAGATGGGAAATCTCTGTCATTAAAAGATTGTATATATGTTTTAGGTGATGGTGACAATTTCACTGAAAGAGCTATAAAACTAAAGCAGCTAGGATTTAATGTTTCAGTGTTGTGTGATTCAGATAAAGATGGAGAGCTAAAAATAACAAAATCTGAATTAATCAAGATGGGCATCAAGATTTTTGATTGGGAGAATAACAATTCAATAGAAGAACAGATTTTTCAGGATTTATCATGGAAGGCAGTGAAGAAAATTATTTTGTATAAAGAAAATGAAACTTCGGAACACTCAATTATTGATTGTATAAAAAATGGATTAAAAAGGGATTTACCTTCGAATTGGAAAGAATCAGATAATCCTGAAATTCGTCAATGTTTGGGGAAGCTAGCTAAAAAGAAAGATTGGTTCAAACGGATTGATCATGGCGAATTCTTAGGTTCAATCATTTTTGAATTTTATGATCAAATGAAAGATAAAAGATTAAGGGGGCAAATAGAGAATCTTTCAAATTGGATAGATCGTTAATGGACTATTTAGGGTTTGTCGCGAGGTCTAAAAGCTTGGTTATTGCTCCAGCAGGTTATGGAAAAACTTATGCGATTGCTGAGTGTTTAAAATATACTCAAGGGAAACAATTAGTTTTGACTCATACCCATGCAGGAGTGGCATCCTTAAAAGAGAAAATACTAAACCAAGGGATTGCATATACTCAATATCGTATCGAAACTATAACTAGTTTTGCTCAGAAATATGTAAATGCATTTACGTGGTAATGATATCCCCGAGCTAGAAAATACTCAGATTTATTTCCCCTTCATAATAGAGAGAGCAATAAATCTATTCAAAATAGCTCCTATTAGAGAAGTTATTAGAGCCTCATATTCAGGATTATTTGTGGATGAGTACCAAGATTGTACTATCGCTCAACATAATCTTATAAAAACTTTGGCTAGGATTTTGCCAACCCACATAGTAGGAGATTATCTCCAAGGAATTTTCAATTTTACGGGAGATCGTTTGATTGATTTTGAAAAAGATCTTGATGATTTTGATAAAATACCAGATTTGTCTGAACCATGGCGTTGGAAAAAGGAAAATCCGAATTTAGGCAAAAGTATTAAATTGATAAGAGATAAACTAGAAAAAGAGAAATTATCGATTTGAATTTTTTCAAAGATTCTATCGAAATTATCCAAGCAAATGAAAATGATAAATATATATATAGATCAGATTATAATAGTAAAATATGGACGTTATCAAATGAAGGAAATGTTCTAATTATCCATCCTGATAGTACAAATATTAATGTGAGAAAAGAATTCACTAGTAGATTTAATAATGCATTTTATTTGGTAGAAGCGATAGATGATAAAGATTTTTATAAATTATCAAAGGAATTCGATAAAATTAGTCAAAACGATGTTTATGAAAAAATATATAATTTAGTCCCAAAAATATTTAACGGAACATCAAATCGAGATAGGTGGCTTGGGATAAATGGGGTTAAGAAAAAAACTTCATCTAATGATAAAAGTATAATTAAACCACTAATAGAAAATATTGAAAAAGTAAAAAAGCAAATATCCTTTTCCTGTATTTCAAAAACATTAAAATTAATAGAAGAACTCCCAAAAATTAAGTGCTATCGTAAGGAACTTTTATTTGATCTGTGTGCCGCACTTGAGAAGGCAGAATATAAAAAAATATCAGTTTTAGAAGCAATGAAAGAAGTAAGAAATAGTAAAAGGCGAAATGGGCGGAAGATTTATGGGAAATGTATTGGGACAACATTACTCACAAAAGGATTAGAATTTCAAACAGTTGCAATTTTAGATGCTCATAATTTTAAATGCCGTAAAAATTTTTATGTCGCCATTTCTAGAGCATGTAAAAAGTTAGTAATTTTCACGAACAATAAACGTTTATCGCCATATTTTGATGATTTTTAGCAAGAAAAATTGACTTGATTTGAAATAGTCGATATGTTGAAAATATTGACTTGAAGTAGCCATTGTGTTACCAATAAGTCATGGAAAAAGTCCTGGGCCAGGCGTTGAAAAAAGAAAGGGAGATGCGCGGCCTTTCCCTGTCCGATATCGCCACTGAAACACGCATTGGCACACGCTATCTCGAGGCCCTGGAGGAAGAAGATTTCTCTGTATTCCCGGGCAGTTTTTACATTCGCTACTACATAAAAAACTATTTGCGCGCCTGCGGTGCCGATGAAACGGTTTTTTTCAACACTAATTTCAGTTACCTGCAGACCATCCTGGATAAAAAGGGCGATCCGCCACCGGATCACTACCTGAAAAAGCTGGAATATGTCAAGTTCAAGCGTCGAAGAACAATTTTGATAATCTTGTTACTGCTGCTGGCAGCCCTTATCGTTTATTGGTTTTTGAACCGTCAGCGTTCCGTTGAAGCCGCAGCCGAACATTTCGAGTTCCCCGCTTTCTCCAACTCACTGCTTGCAAATGAAAAAGATTTTTGCCCGGATTGGGCGCCGGTTGAAATGCATGTTACTTTTACTGACTCTTGTTGGCTGCAGTTCTGGCGCGGCAGTGAGATAATAGCAGAAAAAATATATGGAAAGGGTGACAGCCTCGATGGTCACGGATACCAATTAACCTTGGTCTTGGGCAATCCCGCGGCCGCCCGACTTACGGTCAACGGCAGAGAATGGCCCTCATTGCGCGAGTCCCCCAGCGGAGCCAGGCTGATCCTGAGCCCCGACAAATTATAGGAAACCATGCGTTCATGAGCACAATTATTTCAAAAAACCCTCTGGTATTGAAGATCGCAGAAGGCGGAGCCAACAACGAATTGCTGGAATACCTTCTCCAAAAGAAATTGGCTTTCACCGAAGAAGAATATCTGGAAAGTCTGATATTTGTGCTGCCGCGCTCTGAATTTCATGATCAGGCACTGTCCATACTGAGACTGATTCCTTGGTCGGTGAAAGAACATTATGTGCAAAAAAAAGAGGCCCATTCACAAGTGGTCGAATTTATTTTGCAAGAAGCTTTGCATGCCGATCATTTCAATACCCTGGCCATGATTATTCAAAACCAGCATTTGCCCACCGAGTTTTTGCTGCGCATAGCCGCCCAGGGCAAAGCAACCACCCTGGAGATTCTGATGGAAAACCAGGTCCGCCTGATCGCCTATCCGGAAATATTGGAAAAGATGGAACAGAATCCGGAATGCGGCCAGTTCATCCAGGGCAAGATCAAAGAATTGCGGGAATTTTATTTCCAGTCCCAGGTGCTTGAAGCCATTCCGGAACAGGAAGTTTTAAATGATTTGGCAAAAATCAGCGAACCGGAACAGGGCAAAGAGCAGGAACTCGGCCAGGTTGAAATTCAGCACAGAACCATGACGGCTTTGCAACGAATCAACCAAATGTCGATTTCCCAGCGTATACGACTGGCCTTGACGGGTGATAAAACGGAGCGGCTGATTTTAATCAAGGATTCCAACCGGATGGTGCAGCTGGCCGTGATCGAAAGTCCCAAGATGGCCGATGATGAAGTGTTGATCCATACCCGCAATTTAAGCTTGTCCGGAGAACTCATCGGCAAAATTGCCAACAACCGTGAATGGACAAAAAACTATACGATCATCCTGGCTTTGGTGCAAAATCCGAAAACTCCGATCCACCGAGCAATCAGCTTCATCAAGCAGCTTCATTCGCGTGATCTGAAATTACTGATCCAGGATCGCAATATCAATCCGGTCATCCGCAACCTGGCCGTAAATTTGCAAAAAGAAAAAGAAAGGATCAAGGGGTAAGCAGCTTAAGCAGCAAATCCTTGACAGCGAAAATCGTCCAGGGTTCCGTGGCCAGATCAGAGCGGCTGCAGGTAAAAAAAGCGTTGTCATGGCGATGCATGCCGGTGAAGTGGCTGATCGCGCTTTCTTTTTGTTTTTCGAATCCGCCCTTGAGATCGTATCCTGGGTTGGACAGCAGCACCAGGTCCGGAGCGGCATCTACGTGCGGGCCGCTGTACAATTCCTCTTTGAAAAAGACCCGCGAAATTGTTTTCTCGCCGTTGACTTCATAGTTTTCAAAAAGTTGTTTTAAATCCTGCCGGATTGTATTATATTCGCCGGCCTCCACCATGCCTTTCTGGTATTTGTTCTTCTGATGAATGTATATCCGGGACGGATCCAGGGCGAAAGCCTTCGCGCTTGGACTAATGCTGGCCAGGCTTTTACCGTCTCCATTCTCCAGTGTTAGAAAACCATGTTTTTTTAAAATGGGATTCAGGTATACTTCGCTGCGGATGGGGCCGAAGCCATGGTCAGAAAGGAGCATGATTTCCATGTCCTCCCGGCCGGCGGCGCGTTCGATAAAATCGGCGACAATGCGGTCGACTTCATGATAGAAATTGAGAAAATCCTGATGATGGGGATGGCTTAAATCTCTATACGCGTCATAAAGGAAGTGCTGCAAGCGATCGGTTTCGGTTACAGTGAACATGAACAGGTCCCAATTTTCCTTTTCCCACAAAATATCGGCAACTTGTTTGTGTGTTTTCAAGAGGCAATGCAGGTCGGCAAGGAATTCACTCTTTCTGTCTTTGCCCTTGCCGGCGTCGACATCGATCTGATATCCCATTTGTTTGAGCAGGGGAAGGTATCGGGCCGGGTACACTGCGTTTTCCAGATTCAAAGCCACGAAACCGGAGAGCAGAACCCCATGGATGGGACGCGCCGGATAGGTAGCCGGCAGGTTGATAATCACTGAACGCTTGCCTTTAAGCCCCAATTCATCAAAAAAAGCAGGCACTTTCAGGTCGCGGAAATCAGGAAAACGGATTTGATAGCTGCCGGGAATCAGATCGACGAAGCCGTAGATCCCATGTTCTCCGGCTTGGGTACCGGTCATAAAACTGGACCATGAAACCGCTGATATTTCAGGAAGGGAAACCGACATTTTAAGCGGCTGTCCGGGTGCACAATAACGATTCAAACTGGGCAACAGCGACGGCTGGTCATTACCGCCGAGCATATCGTGGGCAACACCATCCAACCCGATGATCACCAGTTTTTTGCTGCTTTTTTTTAGTAATGTTCTCATCCTAAGTGTGATTGGTCAAGCGCGCGACAGGAAGGAACCGTTCAGCCGCATGGAATCCCTATTCCACGAAGGGCTTTGCATGTTTCAATATTTCCTCTGACACTTCCTTTCTCATCATGGATTCCGGCGGGGTCTGGTGGTGAACCAATTTATCGCGGATGATTTTGCCCGCAAAATCCACATGATCGCTTTGGGGATGGGGACAGGTTTTATCATTGGCGATGGAATTGCATTTTTTGCAGAAAAAGAAACTCATGAAAAAAATGGGAGTTATGCCCAGGTCAGGAAAAAAATCAAATATTTTCTGGGCGGCAAAAGGGTGGTAATAACTGCCTACTCCGGCATGGTCACGACCGATGATGAAATGGGAACAACCGAAGTTTTTTCGCACAATGGCATGAAATATCGCTTCTTTAGGGCCGGCGTAGCGCATTTCAGTTTGCAGAATGGCCATGACGGTTCGCTCTTTGACATAAAACTGGTCAATTAATACCTTATAGGAATCAAGGATGACCTGGTCAGAAAAATCGCCGGCTTTTTTCTTGCCGATAACCGGATTGATGAATAAACCATCCACGATGGACTGGGCTGATTTTTGCACATATTCGTGCCCGAGATGTGACACGTTGCGGGTTTGAAACCCGACCACGGTTTCCCATTTTTTTTCCTTGAACAAAACACGGGTTTCGCGCGGCGTCAGGTAGTACGAAGCGAAATTGGAAATAGGGTCGCTTAAAAAATTAATGGTTCCACCGACAAAGTATTCGCCAAAGGCTTTTACCTGCTGGACGCCGGGATGTTTTTCATCGCTGGTTGCAAAGACGTTTTTCGCGTATTCTTCAAAATCCCAGGGATAAATATCCTCCACATGCATGGAAGCAATGATGTTTTTCTTGGTTCTTAGTATTATTGTCTCATTTTTGGCGATTTTGCTTGCCTGTGCTTTGTTCACGGACAGGACGATGGGCAATGTCCATGCGTGACCGCTGGCCAACCGGCTGTTATGGACGACTTCCCGGAAATCTTCGCGGTTCATGAATCCTTGCAGGGGAGAAAAAACCCCGTTGGCAATGTTCTGGATTTCGATCGCTTTTTCTTCATCGATTTCCATACTGACGAATTTATCCTGGTAAGAAAGAATGGCTTCCCTTTCTTTTGCAGATAGTACGCGATTGACGAGGATTCCACCATGTGGTTTGACTATCATTTTCTGCTCCTTAACTCAAATAGCCGAGTTTTTTCAATTTTTCCTTGGCCGCATCCTCTTCCGCTTGGGATAAGTTACTACCGTCTTCGTGCTGGGCCACATATTGGCTGAGGGCATGGATGACGAAGGTGGATAAGTTGGGAAAATTCTCCCTGGCCGCATACTTAAGCATGTCTTTGCGCAAGTACTCGGGAATGAACACATCGTTGGCCGGCGGTTGCAAATAACCCAGTTCTTCCATTTTTCGCAATATTTTCTGCAAGCACTCTTCTTCGCTTTCCCTGTCGGTTTCAAGTATTAATTCTGGATTTTCAGGCTCTTCAAAGGGGTCGGATATGCCGGTGAAATTTTTGATTTCTCCGGCAATAGCTTTTTTATACATCCCCTTGACATCGCGCGCGATGCATTTGTCGAGGGCGCACTTGACATATATTTCGATGAAATCGCCGATCATGGCGCGAATTTCAGCGCGAATGCTGCGGTAGGGGGATACAAAAGCGGCGGTGGTCACGGCGCCTTGTCGTGTCAGCAGAGAACAAACAAAGCCCACGCGGCGGATATTTTCATCGCGGTCTTCCTTGGAAAAACCCAGGCCCTTGCTCAAGTACTTGCGGGTGATGTCACCATCCAATTCTTCGGGATGGCAGCCTCTTTTTTTAAGTTCAGCATTCAACTTCAATGCCAGCGTAGTCTTGCCTGAGCAGGGAAGACCTGTAAACCATAATGTGACACCTTTCATTTATTACTCCTTATATCAGTGGATTTACTTACAGTGGTCGATAATTAAATATTTTTTTGGCAGAATCAGTGTGCTGGAAAATTTCACATTGGTCAGCATGATCAGAGCCCGCTCCCGGTCAGGAAGCTCCTCCTGGAAAATCCCTTCCCAGCCTTCGAAATCGCCTTCGTCGATGAGTATCCGGTCACCTTTGCAGAATGCGTCTTCTTTCTTGCGCAAAAGCACGATACCGTTGTTTTCACGGAACTTAATATCCTGGATCTTTTCATCGGCAATGGTCCACAAGTATTCATTATAGCCCAGAATGTTCTTTACTCCCTTGGTATATTTCACTTTCTGGTAGGAGTTAAAAATATTGAATTGGGCGAAAAGATAGCCGCTGAAAAGGGGAGAGAGGCGGTCGATTTTTATCTTGTTTTTCTTGATTTTTTTCATATACACCGGCAAGTATACGTTGATGTCCAGCAACTTCAGGTTCTTTTCAGCGCTGAATTCCTGCTTGGGTTTGCATTGGATAATGCACCAAGCATTACTGCCGTTGTCTTTCATTTGAAGATTTTAGACCAATTTGCTCTGAAAGTCAATGAGGAGGATATTTTTCGGCCGCAGGGCGATCTATGTTATAATAATAAAAGAGGCAAGCCAATGAATCAAAAGAAGAAAAAACAGGAGTTGCTGACATCATCGCCTGCGTTTGCTGAAAATGATGAAATCCTTCAGGAATATTATCAAAGTTTCTGGCGTAATTCCAAATTCTGGCTGGGCGTTGTTTTATTGATTATCGTTCTTGCATTTGGCTATATTTTCAAAAAAACCATTGTGGATACGACCATTCATCCCCAGCAATTGAAGTCGGCACTGGAATTTTTTGATATTTCCAGCCAATGGGTAGTCAATGAAAGGATCACCGATGAGGATTTCAACGGCATTATTCTTGTCCCCGAGGTGTCGTTCCGCATCCGCAATGTTGGAAGAAAAGATTTGAATTATGTTTTTTTACTGGGTGTTTTTCGTTTCATGGACAACGGCAAGTTTATTGGCGAAGGCTATCAAATGTCTTTGAAGCATCCGTTATCTCCGGGCGGAGAAAGTGAAAGAATCATCCTGAAATCCGGTTTTGGATACCGCGCCAGCTCAGCGGAGGCCTTTGAAAAATATAAAAAAAAATGGCGTAATTCTTTATGCGAACTATTTGTAAAATCGCATAATTCCGGTTTGGTCTCAGTAAAAATATTCTATATCAGCCGAAAAATTGCCGGACAGGATGTCGAAATAAAACTCAACTGAAGCCGGTTTATTTCAACAAGGCGGCGATCTTGTTTTTTAATTCATCGCCCTGTAACAGGCTGGCCTCGATTTTCCCTTTGCGGCCTATAATAAAAGTCGAGGGAATGTATTCGACCTGGTAAAGGGACGCGATCGACCGGCCGGCCTCTCCGTCGATGATGTGTACCCAGTTCATTTTCTTGTCCTTGACGAACTGGCGGGCCGCTTGCAGGTTGCCGTCCAGGCTGATGCTGATCAGAACGAACTCTTTATCTTTAAATTTACGGTTGATTTCGAGAAGGTTGGGGATTTCCACCCGGCAGGGCGGGCACCAGGTGGCCCAGAAATCAAGCAGTACAACCTTGCCCTTGAGTTCTGACAGTTTCACGATCCGGCCGGAGATGTCCTTGGCGCTGAAATCGGGCGGTTCATTGCTTGACTGCGCCAGCGCAGCGAGTGTGAGAATAAAGAAAAAGACAGTTATTAATAAAACAATTTTTTGTATTTTCATATTTATATTATACCATAAAAGGTATATTTCTAAAAGTATAGTGAAATGCCCGCGTGGGCCGTCCGTTCAATGGCATCTCCTGACGAGTTAGTTGAAAAATAAAATGTTTGTATTAAAATATATGCAGAGTGAGGGGATTATATGACCATAGGCCTGATCACTGATTTTGGCGAAAATGATTATTTTGTGGGTACATTGAAAGGCGTCATTAAAAAGATAAACCCCCAGGCCGATATTATCGATATTTGCCACGGTGTGCCCTCGTACTTCATCCAGGGTGGTTCCTATGTACTGGAAAAAACCTATAATTATTTCCCGGTCGGCACTATATTCCTGGTAGTGGTTGACCCTGGAGTGGGCACACAGCGCAAGCTGCTTCTGGTCACTGTCGCCACTTACAGTTTTATCGCACCGGACAACGGCATTTTAACCCCGATTTTCAAACTGGGCAAGGATGTTTCCGTCAGGGAAATCGAAAAGGAAAAATATTTTTTAATTTCCGGATCCTCGACATTCGAGGCGCGAGACCGCATGGCTCCGGTAGCCGCCCATCTTTCAAAAAGGGTTCCCGCTTCAGATATTGGCATAGAGACATCCGAATTTGTCGTCAACCTGGATTATTACCCGCAGTATGTGCCGCCCGACCGCATCGAGGGGCGAATCATTTATGTGGACAAATTCGGGAATATGATCAGCAATATACCGGGGAAATGGCTTTTTGAAAAACTTCTGGCCCACGGCTGCCAGCAATTCAAGCTTCAAATCAACAATCGCGAAATCAGCGAATACCGCCAGAATTATGCTTCCGCCAGCGGATTACCCTTCATGCTGATTGGCAGCCATGGCAACCTGGAGATCGCCCTGAACCGGCGCCATGCTTTCAGGGAATTAAAAGTTTTATTGAATCAGAAATTCGCCATCATGTTCTTATAAGCAATGGCCCGCTTCATCAAAAAACGGCGTTTGCTCTCGACACACATTGAAAAAAAGATTCACTTGTTCTATATTATAATTTTAAGCATAATTGGGAGCGATTCAGGTTCTAAGCTGAAATATAGAGTCAATAAGAGGTGAGCCTATGTCATATTTACTCGACGTAAAAGAAATTTTGGAATTCGCCATTTATATCGAACAACGGGGCTACGAGTTCTATGTCGGGGCCATGAAGAAATTCAGCGAACCGAGGGCTACCGAGCTGTTCCAGTACCTGGCCGACGAGGAATTCAAGCATGAGAAGATGTTCAAGAAGCTTATGGAGCAGGGTGGCGATGTCAAGAAAGGAGAACACGACACCGAGTACCAGGCCTACATGCGGGAGTTCGTCAAGGCCCACCAGCTGGGCGACAGGGAGGCGGTCAACGCCAAGCTGGCCCGGCTGTCAACCTTCGATGATATCCTCGACCTGGCCATGGCTTTCGAGAAGGACTCAATCGTCTTTTTTTCAGAGTTGAAGGACCTCTACGCCAGGGGGAAAACCGCAGCGATCGAGAAGGTCATCCGCGAGGAAATGGGCCATCTGCGCAAGATCTTCCAGATGAAGCGGGAATTGGAAAAAAAATAAAACTTTCTTAAGGGGGAACGAATTTAGTTCATTCGGGAGGGAGTATGAAATTGATGGAAATTATCGAGAAGCGGCGTGCCTATCGTTCGCTGGAGTCGGTCAATATCGATAAAAACCTGGTTCGCGATCTAGCGACGGCCGCATCGTTGTCGGCTTCCTGCTTCAACAAGCAGCCCTGGCGCTTCGTGTTTGCTTTTGACAAAGATGTTTTGAGCCGGCTGCAGGGCGTCATGAACCAGGGCAATGAATGGACCAAGGCCGCATCGATGATTATTGCTGTTGTCAGTCAAAAGGACATGGATTGCCAGGTTAAGGAAAGGGAATATTATCTCTTTGATACTGGCATGGCTACCGCCTTTCTAATCCTGCGCGCCACGGAAATGGGTCTGGTCGCCCATCCCATCGCCGGTTACGATGAGGGCAAGGCAAAAAAAATCCTTGGCATTCCGTCCGACATGACCCTGATCACCTTGGTAAATATAGGCAAGCACATAATGCCTCCCAACTCGCTTTTGAACGAAAAACAGGTTGCGGGCGAAAAGGAGAGGCCTGAACGCTTGCCGCTGTCTGAGATAATGAGAATGAACCGTTTTTAAAGGTCGGCAAGGGATGTGCAGCTATAAAAGTTTTTGAATAGCTTCTTTGGCCAATTGGTCGGCACGTTCATTCAAAACGACGTGGCTGTGGGCGGCGACCTTGTGAAACGTGATATGGCGGAAACTGTCTTTCAGTGCTAGCAACCTCAGCCAGAGATCTTTATTTTCCACCGGCTTTTTTGCGACCGTCAGCCAGCCATTTTTCAGCCAGCGTTGGAACCATTTCTGCGTCAGGCAGTTGTGTAGGTAGGCGCTGTCGGTGTAAATGGCGATGGGCAGGGCAGGATCCTTGATTGTTTCCAGGGCTTTGATGCAGGCCAGCAGTTCCATGCGGTTGTTACTGGTATTTTTCTCGGCTCCGGAAATTTCCCTGATTTTGTTTTTATACTGCAGAATGGCCCCCCAACCGCCGCGGTTTTGCCGTTGCTGGTTGTTGCTACAGGCGCCGTCGCAATAGATGACGATTTTTTCAGTGCTCATGTGAGCCGCCATGGATCATATCACGACCGTGCAACATGATTCCGGCCATCAGGGTCGCACAAAGCTCTGCCCCACGCCTGGACCCAGGGAAATTGACGATGATGGTTTTTCCTTTTTGACCGCAATAGGCACGAGAAAAAACGGCATACGGGGTTTCCTGCAGGGATTCATGGCGCAGCCATTCACTGATTCCCGGAAGGTCGCGATCGCAAATTTCGGCGCAAGTCTCGGGAGTGATGTCCCGGGGGGAAATTC
Organism: Candidatus Aminicenantota bacterium; assembly: GCA_963770755.1. Taxonomy (GTDB): domain Bacteria; phylum Acidobacteriota; class Aminicenantia; order UBA2199; family UBA2199; genus UBA2199. The sequence continues at coordinate 1,142,594 of CAVYQZ010000006.1, forward strand.
CGGTCCCGCCCGTGCTCAGGATATAATCCCTGTCCAGGTTTTTGAGCAGTTCCGCACGAATCGCCTCTTTTTCATCGGCGACCACGGCGCAAACAATATCGACTCCGGGAAGCTGCTTGAGTAAAATTTCTTTAATGCGCGGCCCTGACAGGTCGGCATATTCTCCTTTGGCAGCCCTATCGGAAATGGTAATCACCGCTACTTTGAGCATGGATCTTGCCTCCCTTCAGTACCTTAACGAAAATTCCCTGGCCGGGCATGATGCATTCCCCGACGCTGTGGTAAATGGCGCAGTGGCTGTGGCATTCCTTGCCGATCTGGGTGATCTCCAGTTCCACCGGACCGATGACAATGACTTCACCGACCTTGGCCCGGCTCCAATCCACGCCGCGAGTGACAATATTCTCGCCGAAAGCGCCCGGGGCCAGGGCAAGTCCCTTGGCCTTCATTGCATCGATGGCTTCACCGGCCAGCAGGGAAACCTGGCGGTGCCAGGAGCCGGCATGGGCGTCCCCCTCGATGCCGAAATCTTCTTTCAGGGTGATCTCGGCAACTTCATTCTTAGGCGTACCCTTGGCCGCCGAGATGTTGACTGACTCAACCTTGAATTTCATGCTTTTTTTTTCAAGCAGGGCGATAGCGCCGATGATCATGTTCTTGTCAACCGCCTTGCACATGTCATAAATGGTCAGGGCGGCAATGCTCACTGTGGTCAGTGCTTCCATCTCAATCCCGGTTTTGCCTTCACTGACGGCTTTGGCGGTAATTTCAATGCCGTCGCTTACCATGTGGAACTGCACGTCCAGATGGTGGATGGCCAGCGGGTGGCAAAGGGGGATAAGTTCGGACGTTTTTTTGCCGCCCTGAATGGCGGCAACGCGAGCCACGGCCAAAACATCACCCTTTTGCAAAATGTTTTTTTTCAGCATTTCCAGAGTCGTGGCAGCCAGGATGATTTTTCCTGCGGCCACGGCCTCCCGGTGCATGGGTATTTTAGTACTGATATCGACCATCTGTGCTTTCCCGGAATTGTCGACATGACTCAATTTCATTCAGCCTCCTATCTGCCAATTCTCGCGGCTGTGGCAGGCAACCCCATTCCTTGGTTTGGCAAGTACGGCTTTTTGAAAACAGGATTGGATATCGGATAAATTTACCGCGAATTCGTGATCTGAAAAAAGGCAAGGCTTCAGTTTACCGTCAGCTGTTAAGCGCAGGCGGTTGCACGTATGACAGGAAAGGGGTCTTTCTGCCGCCAAAGCCTGATTTGCGCTTTTAAGGTCATGCAGTGAATAATGGTGAATGCGCTGCAAGCGCAGGCCGTGTTCCAGGCAAAAAAGTTTCATAACATCCACTTCGTTATCATTGAATCCGGGAATCAGCACCATGTTGACCTTGGTGTTCAGAAAACCCGCCTGCACGGCCGCGGCGATCCCGGTAAAAACCGTTTTGATTTCGCCGTTGCGAGTGATGCGGCGGTACTTGCCGGCATCCAGTGTGTCCAGCGAAATATTCAGTCGGTCGAGACCGGCCTTTTTGAGCTCAACGGCCATTTGTTCCAGGAGCGTGCCGTTTGTAGTCAGGCTCACCTCGCTAATGCCGGCGACCTTCTTCAACTCGCGTATCAGGAAAGCGATGTTTTTTCTTACCAGTGGTTCGCCCCCGGTCAAGCGGATCTTGTTTATCCCCAATCTAGCCGAAACGGCCACGATCTTGACGATCGTTTCATAGGGCAGGATATCGCTGTGCCTTTTAAGTTCGATGCCATGCTCGGGCATGCAATAGGTACAACGGAGGTTGCAGCGGTCGGTCACCGATACCCGCAAATAATTTATCTTTCGCTTATAGGCATCGAACATCGATCATGCTCCCGGTGGAAATTTCATATTGCCCGGCAGGAATGTAAAGCAGGCCGTTGGCCTGGCCTAGGGCATGCAGGTGCGCTGAACCGTGGTAGTTCAGAATAACGGCTCGGCCTTTGTCTACGCGGAGTGGCAGGAATGCGCTGCGTGTGGCTTGTGAACGATGGTATTCATTTTCCAGGAATGCTTTATACGTTAGTGGCTGGAATTCATGGCCCATCAGGCGCATGATTAATGGCTTGATGAATACGTCGAATATGACAAACGTTGAAACCGGGTTGCCGGGAAGGCCGAAGGCTGCCTTTTCTCCGCGGCTGCCGAAAATAGTGGGCATGCCCGGCTGGACGGCAATTTTATCAATATGCAGGGAAAGGCCCGCTTTTTTCATGGCCGCGGGTACATAGTCGAAATCCCCGGCTGATACTCCTCCCGAAAGGATCAGGACATCACAATCTTGAAGGCCGGAAACGATTGCCTTGACGGTGACCGCAGCGTTGTCGACCACGCGGCCCAGGGACAATGGCTCAGCGCCCAGGGCCTGGATTTGTGAGGCAAGGGAATAAAAATTACTATTGTAAATTTGCCCGGCCTGCAAAGGCGTGCCGGGTTCAACCAGTTCCGTGCCGGTCGTGATGATGCCGATCCGCGGCGGCCGGGCCGTCACCACCTCGGCAAATCCCAATGAAGCAAGCAGGGCGATTTGTGCGGGGCGCAGGAGCGTGCCTTTCGCCAGGACCATCTGTCCGGACTGAAGGTCCTCACCCCGGTTGCGGATGTTGCGATTCTTATCCTCGGTGATGATTTTCATAAAACCGTTTTCTTCGCGGGTGCATTCGCGCTTGACCACGCGGTCCGCTCCTGGCGGAAGCATGGCTCCGGTCATGATCTTGGCGCATTGGCCGGGAATCACCTCTTCAAGCGGCGGTTTGCCGGCGGCGATGGTTTCGATGATTTTATATGAGGCGGATCGATCTGACGCGATATAGGCGTAGCCGTCCATGGCTGATTTGTCGAATTCGGGCATGGCGAAAGGGGCAAAAATGTCCTGGGCCAGTATTTGCTTCCGGGCGGCCAGCAGCGGCACGGTTTTACTGAGGACAGCGACCGGGAAGGAAGCGATAATTTTTTCCGCTTCTTCCACGCTTAGCAGGGATTTGTCAGCCATGGTTCACAATGTGCTTATGGATAAAGGAAATCCTTGTTTCGACCATCTTTTCTCCTTTCCGATCAGGGAGGCAGAGCCGTTTCCGAATCGGCCCTCACGGTTTAAAGGCATGGCCACCCGGCTTTAGCTCTTTAAACTCGGAGAAACTACATCTTAGCAAAAATCCAGTGTCGGGTCAATTCGCCGCTGCGGAGTTCTATCGTAGAAAACCATCGGGGATGGGGGATAGCGTTATTAACGGATATTCAGGCGAAATAATCAATTTATTCAGTTTTTTATCTATTCTTGACAAAACCGGCTTCATAGCATATATTGTCCCCATATCCCTCCATTCCAGCACGGTTTCTGATGGGGACAATTGTCCCGGTCGTTATGAAGGGAGGTTTTTTCGCCGGTCTTATATTGGGAGATTAGAAGTATTATGAGTGCCAAATCCATTCAATCCCTGGTTCAAAGTTGGGAAACGGTCCGTTTCGAGCTTCTAAACAGCAGGATTTCCGACCTCAACCTGAATATCTCCGGTTCGCCGGTGGAGCCGCTCGTACGCCGTCTGCATCGGGAGATGGAAACCAAGGGCTTTCGGTATAAACCCAATGTCTACCTGACCGACAGCTGGGGCTGTCCCGACAGGTCGCCGGTTATCGGCATACCGTTTTATCTGGCCGATGAGCGCCTGGCACGGATCGAAGAAGAGCAAACCGGGGAGATCGAGGACAGTAAAAGGATTATGGCCCTATTGCGCCATGAGGCCGGTCATGCCGTCAACTATGCCTACCGCTTGTGGCGCCGACCGAGTTGGGAGAAGGTTTTTGGACGATTCATGCGTCCATATCGGGACGTCTTCCGGCCAGACCTTCTGAGTCGAGAGTACGTCAAGCATCTTTCCACCTACCCTTATGGCCGTACGTATGCCCAGAAACATCCCGATGAAGATTTTGCCGAGACATTTGCCGTGTGGCTGACGCCGCGCTCCGGCTGGCGTTACCGTTATCGGAACTGGCCGGTGATGAAGAAGCTGCAATACTTGGGCGGGCTGATGAAGGAGATCCGGCGCCTCCCTCCAGAAAATGCCCGGGAACGTCTTCTCCATCCCGTAGATACGCTGACCGTCCTGCTCGCCGATCATTACGGGAAAAAGGCCGAGCGCTACCGGCGGGCGGCCCGGGGCTATGTAGATGATCGTCTCCGGGAGGTTTTTCCTCCGGTTCGCGGCATGCTGCTGCGCCCGGCTTCGGTGCTGTTGCGCAAGCTCCACTCACAACTTCTTGGCCGTGTCATCCTTTGGTCCACGCTTTCCGAGCGCGAAGCTGCCGCCATCCTGCGCAAGCTTGAAATCCGCGCCGATGCCCTGAAGCTTTCTTACCGGCTGGGTCAGGAAGGGGAGCGGATTATGGATGTCGTTTCGCTGGCCGTGGCCCTGGCGTTGGATTATGCTTATACCGGGCGTTTGACCGGGTGAGATCGTGAGGAACGTTTCGATCGCAAACCGGATTTGCTGGTGAATATCGGGAGTTGCATATCATACGGCGGTCCTTCGAAAGCCGCCTTGATCACGATCTGCAGGAGTTCGGGGTATCTGATTCCCGCCCGCTCCGCCGAACGGGCCAGCCCGATTCCCTTATCAAGGCAGGGATTGCAGTTGACCTCAAGGACGCGGGGTTGTCCATCCTCGTCGAGGCGGATGTCTACGCGGCCGTACCCCCAGCCGCCCACCGTCCGGAACGCCTTGATTGCCGTATTGCTGATCAGGGCCGCCAGCCGTGACTCCACTTTGGCCGGGCAGATGACCCGGGTCCGCTTGTATTCTACCGAAGTCTCCACCCATTTGGCCGCATAAGACATAATGGGAGGAATTGCCGCCGGAAGCCGCGAGTAGTCCACTTCGGCCAACGGCAGGACGCGAAGCTTACGGCCACCCAGGATGCCGACGTTGAACTCGCGGCCGGGCAGAAAACCTTGGACGAGAGCGGGTTGCTTGAATGTCGTGATGACCTCACGGGTTATTTCGCGCAGTGCCTTTTTTGTATGAACCACGGAATTCCTTCCCAATCCAATGCCGGCGTGTTCCTGCCCCGGATGCACAATGAGTGGAAAATGCCACTTGTGAAGATCGATCTCGGATACCCGTTCGATGAGTGTGGTATCGCTCGGAATGGCAATGCCGGCGCCTCTAAGCAGACTGAGTGCCATGTATTTGTCGCGGCTCAATCCGAGCCCCAGGGCGGGGGAACCGGTGATGGGATATCCGAGCATGCGTATGAAAGCGGCAAAGCGCATTTCGTATAGCGCGCCATGAACCACATCGTCATATTGATTGAAAACAACATGCGGACGGAGACGATTGAGTTTGCGTTGCAAGGAAGATAAATCTCCGGCCAGATGGATAATGATGACCTCGTGGCCCAACTTTCGCAGCGTCCGGGCCATGCGGCGGATCATCAGGCGCAGGTGGTGAAGCGAACTGTTGTCGCCGCTTCCCACTTCCGCTTGAGAGTCTTCGTAGGAATTGTATGCGACGGCCACTCTGAGTTTTCTCATGCGACTTTTCCCATGTCCATCATGTTTCTATTTTAAAATAAATTTATTTTATATTCAAGTCTCTTATATCTGATCGGACGCACGAAGGCCCGGAAAAATTCGCTTCAAGAAAATCGCGGCTGCTGATCCGGATCTTTACTCGTAGCGCAAGGCTTCGATGGGATTGAGGGCGGCGGCCTTGCGCGCCGGGTAGTAACCGAAGAAAACGCCGACGGCCCCGGCAAAGCCGAAAGAAAGAAAGACATTCATGGGGGCGATTACCGTGTTCCAGCCAGTGGCTTGGTGTACGATCCAGGTGGCTCCGAAGCCGATCAAAACGCCGATCAATCCGCCTGAGAGGCTGAGGACAATGGCCTCGATCAGAAACTGCACCAGGATATCGCGGCTGCGGGCGCCGATGGCCATGCGAATGCCGATCTCGTGGGTGCGCTCGGTGACCGAGACCAGCATGATATTCATGATACCAATGCCCCCGACCAGCAGAGAAATGCTGGCGATGGAAGCCAACAGGATAGTCAGGACCTGGGTGGTTTCCTGGGCGGTGGAAGCGATGTCGGTCTGATTGCGAACGGTGAAGTCATCGTCCTCGCCTTCAGGCAACTTATGTGATTCGCGCATAATGGCGGTAATCTCGTCTTGAGCTGGTTTCATCTGTTCCATGGATGAAGCGCGGGCGATGATCTGGTTGATGTGCACGTGGCCGCTCAGGCGATAGAGGACGGTGGAGTAGGGGGCGATGATCACGTCATCCTGGTCCATGCCGAAAGCATTCTGGCCCCTTTCCTTCAATATGCCGATGATTTTAAATGGAACGTTGCGCAGGCGCAGCTGCTGGCCGACCGGATCTTCGTTAGGGAACAGATTTTTGATGATGGTCTGGCCGACGATGCAGATTTTATTTTGAGCGCGGATGTCGCTGGCGGTGAAATTATCTCCTGAAGTCAGCGGCCAGTCGCGGATCTCCAGGTATTGCTCGGAACCGCCGTAAACGCTGGTATTCCAGTTGCCGCTGCCGCCAATGACCTGGACGCCGGTCCGGACTACCGGCGAAACGGCGTCAATCAGGGTGGAGTTCTTTCTAAGTCTGTCGACATCGTCAAGGGATAAGCGCACTCCTGAATCGGCTCCCATGCGTACGCCGCGCGACTGCATCGAGCCGGGGAATATCATGATCAGGTTGGTGCCCATGCTGGCGATTTGGTCCTGGATTCGTTTCTCGGCTCCCTTGCCGATGGCTACCATGACGATCACAGCGGCGACGCCAATGATAATGCCCAGCATGGTCAGCAGTGTGCGCATTTTATTCTTGATGATCGACTTGAAAGCTACTTTGATGAGGTTCTTCCATTTCATGGGCGCTCTCCTAGACCAGAGGTCTGAAGTTGGCCGGTTTCCAAATCCCGGCGCGCATCGCGGGGCTGGGCCACTTCCTGGTCGCGGATGATGTGGCCGTCACGGAACTCTATGATGCGTTTGCAATAATCGGCGATATCGTGTTCGTGAGTGACCAGGATGATGGTGATACCCTGGCGGTTCAGCTCCTGGAACGTGGACATGATCTCGATGCTGGTGCGGGTATCGAGGTTGCCGGTGGGTTCATCGGCCAGTACGATGGCCGGCTGGTTGACCAGGGCGCGGGCAATGGCCACCCGTTGCTGCTGGCCGCCGGAGAGCTGGTTGGGAAAATGGTGGGCACGGTCGGCCAGTCCAACCTGTTCTAGCGCTTGATTGGTCAATTGGGCGATATCTTGACTGGGGGCATTACGCATGTATAAAAGCGGCAGTTCAACGTTTTCAAAGGCGCTGGTCCTGGCCAGGAGGTTAAAGCCTTGGAATACAAAACCTATTTTTTTGTTGCGGATGTCGGCCAGCTGGTCGCGGTCCAACTTGTTGATGTGGATGCCGTCGAGGTGATAGTCGCCGCCGCTGGGGTAGTCCAGACAGCCGAGGATGTTCAGCATGGTCGATTTTCCCGATCCGGACGCGCCCATGATAGCCACCAATTCACCGGGGGTAATGACCAGGTCTATCCCCCTCAAGGCTTCGACCTGAATTTCACCGCTGTCGTATATTTTGGTCACCCCATCGGTGCGGATGACAGCTTCCTTGTCGCTCATTTTCTTTATCCTGAAATCCCGATCACAGTATCCGCATTCGCGGTGGTCCCTGAGCAGCTTGCTCGGCTGCTGAAAGGGTAATGGTCTTGATTACTTCCATGCCTTCCTTGATCTCCATGGAGCGAACCTCGGTCATTTGGCCGTCACTGATCCCGATCTTGACCCGGAGGGCCTTCGGATTGCCGCTACTATCGAGAAACCAGAGCAGGCCCACATCTTTCGGTCTTTGGCGGGCGCCATTGGCTCCGGCTCTCGGGAATCCGCCGCTGCCGGCGGCAGCCGGTCCGGCATTCATGCCGTCCGGGGCTCGGCCCGTTCTGGCCGCAAATTGCTTCATTAGTTCCTGCACCATTTCCTGGCTGGGCTTCAGGCGCAATGCGGCATTGGCCACGCGCAGCACGTTTTTCGCCTGGCCGATCAGGAAATCGATGGTCGCGGTCATGCCCGGCAGCAGGAGCCCTTCGTTGTTGGCCACGTTGATAACGACGATATAACTGACCACGTTTTGTATCGTTGTCGGTTCCAGGCGGATCTGACTGACCATGCCTGAAAACTTTTTATCGACCTGTGCCTGCACCGTGAATCGCACTTCCTGGCCTTCCTTGATATGGCCGATATCGCTTTCATCGACATTGGCCAGGATCTGCATCTTGGAGAGATCGTTGGCGATCAGGAACAGGGTGGGAGAAGAAAAGCTGGCGGCCACGGTCTGGCCGACGTCGATGTTGCGCGAAATGACGATACCGTCGATGGGGGCGAATATGGAGGCGTAGCCCAAGTTGATCCGTGTCCGCTCCAGGCTCGATTGCGCCGATTTCAAGGTGGCTTGCGCGAGTTCGTAATTGACTTGTGCTTGCTCCAGATCGTTCTTGGTCTTGATGTTTTCATTGAACAGGTATTGCATGCGTTCCAGGTCATGCCGGCTCTGCTTCAGCTGGGCCCTGGCTTTTTCAAATGATGATTCAGATTCTGAAACAGCCATCTGCAGTGAGGACGTGTCGAGCATGGCCAGAAGTTCACCTTTTTTTACCGTCTGGTTGAAATCGGTGTAGATTTTGGCGATACGCCCGGAAACCTGCGTTCCGACCTGGACTGTGGTCACGGCGTTGAGCGTACCGGTCGAGGAAACAATGGACTCCAAATCGCCGCGGTCTATCTTGACCAAAGTATATTTGCCTTCACTTTCTTTACTGTTGCGCGTAAAAAACCAGGCCAGCGCCACTATCAGCAATACGGCTGCCATGACAATGATCCATTTCTTTTTACTGCTCTTCATGCCCATCTTTTGCCTCCTGGGTGAGATCTTTAATTTCCGACCTTGTCCTTTTTCTCAAAAATATTTTACGTTGTCCGCGCATAAATGTTCTAACATTGCCCATAACAAAGTTTCCGGTATTTTCTTGCAGTTTTTCAATGATTAGTCATGGCCAGCCAGGAGCCGAGACATTGTGATAAAACCTGTTTGCTCACTGTCAAGAAACTGGAAAGTGAAGACACGGCGATTTTTCTCCAGCAAGGCCCGCCTGTCGCCAAACGCCTGGGCCGTGATCAACGTTGCGAATGAGACGCTTGAATTGTTGGAACCGGCGTAATCGGGTATCGGGGCATCGTCACCCAGTGCTGAAAGGATCTGAATGAAGAATCCTTTGCCCGCATCGCCTTTATGCAGCTGCCCGGTTGAATGCAGGAATCTCGGTCCATAGCCCACGGTGACGGCAGTTTGATATTTTTGCTTCAGGAAAATCCTGATGTCCTGGAGTGCGTGCCAGGTTTTTTCATTCGGCCGCACATAGGCCTGGATGGCAATATATTCATGGCCCTTGCTTTCGAAATCATGGGCATTGCTTCCCAACAAGTCATTCATCAGTTCATTGAAATCGTCGGTATGCTTCTCGGCGTAGATCCTGATCCCTGGGAATTCAAATTGTGCTGCCGGCTGCGGCAGTTTTCCTTGCCGGCTATACTCAGCCAGCATGTCTCGGGCAAGAACCTTTGCGGCTTCCACGTCGGGTTGGTTGAAAGGCTGGACTCCCAGACGCCAGCATGCGATCGCGGTGGCCATTTCCCAGCGGAAGTACTCGCCACCAATATCGTATACGTCACGGCATAAAATTTCCATGACCGGGTGGCCGGCTTCACGTAATCCCCGCACGGCATGATCCTGCTCATGGTCGTCCTGCCAATGCAGATAAACGAAAAGCCTGTCCCGGAAATAGCCGCCCGGCCTCATGATCGTCTCATCGACAACCGGAAGAATACCCTTGCCCATTTTTCCGGTGCTTTCGGCGATGAGTTGCTCCAGCCAGTTGGCGAAGGGAGACAGGCGTTCAGAAGTGATGAAAGTCAATTTATTCCTGCCGGAATTGGCGAGCTGCCCCATGATCACACCCAACCTTGATGCTGCATTTTTATTTGCAGCAGCGCCGTGACCGGTTTGGCAGCTGCGAACCATCATGTCGGCACGGCGCAGGATTTTTTTAATGTCTATGCCGAGCAGTGCGGCCGGGACGATTCCGAAGAGCGACAGGGCCGAATACCTGCCGCCGATATCCGGATTGTTTAAAAAAATTCTCCTGAAGTTCAATTCCTTGGCGGCGCTTTCCAGCCCGCTGCCCGGATCGGTGATGGCGATGAAATGCCTGCCCGCTTGCTTGCGGCCGACTTGGGCGAGCGTTTGATTGAAAAAGAACTTCATGAAAGAGATTGTTTCCACGGTGCTGCCCGATTTGGTGGAAACGATGTACAGTGTTTTTTGCGGATCCAGGTTTCGGGAATGCTCCAAAACCGCCCCGGGATGCGTACTGTCCAGAACCTGCAGGTTCAGGTATCCCGGCTGGGCGCTAAATGAACGGCTGAAAACTTCCCCGGCCAGGCTTGAACCGCCCATGCCTAACAGCAAAGCGTTGCGATAACCATCCTCCTTCAGCGAGGACACGAAATCAATGATTTCATCGGCCAGAGCCGCGGAAGCGCCCGGGCTGTCCAACCAGCCGAGCCTGTTGGTGATTTCGACAGGGTCTGTGCTCCAAACGCTGAAGTCCTTCTGCCATATTCTTTCCAGGATCCGCTGCTGGCTGAATTCCACTTCGGCTGCGGCGATTTCACCTTGATACCCGGCCAATGATGTTTGGAAAGGTTTGTCCTGTTTTTCCACGCTGGTTTATTCTAGGTTTTATGTTTTTTTATGCTTGACTTGGCGGCTTGCACGAGGGAATTCACCGTGAAGCCGAATTCTTTGTAAAGGCTTTCAGGTTTTGCAGAAGCGCCGAAAGTGGTTATGCCGAGCATGTGGCCTTCGCTGGGCAAGCCAATAAACTCGTTCCAGCCGAAAGGTGAACCGGCCTCCACTGCGATTCGTGCCTTCACTCCGGCGGGCAGCACGACTTCTCGGTATTCCGGGCTTTGCCTGGCATACAAACTCCAGTTGGCCATGCTGATTACCCTGGATTTTATTCCCTCTTTTTTCAGTTCTTCATAGGCGTCAACAGCGAGTTTAACTTCTGAACCACTGGCAATGAATATGATATTCGGAGTTCCGTCGCAGCCCGCCAGGATGTAACCGCCCTGTAACACACCCTCGGCCGGAGCGTATTGTGAGCGGTCGAATACAGGCAGGTCCTGTCTGCTCAGCACCAGGGCAAACGGCGTGCCTTTGGCAGCCATGATGTATTTCCACGCCACCGCCACTTCATTGGCATCAGCCGGTCGGATCACTTCCAGGTTCGGCATGGCCCTTAATGATGCCAGGTGTTCGATCGGCTGATGGGTCGGACCGTCTTCACCGACGCCGATGCTGTCATGAGTGAAAATATAGATGACCGGCAGCTTCATCAGTGCCGACAGTCTGATGGCTGGACGGGCATAATCCGAGAATACAAAAAACGTTGAAGCGAATGTTCTTAAACCGCTTAAAGAAATGCCGTTGGCCACGGCGCCCATGGCATGTTCCCGTATTCCGTAATGCAAATTTCTCCCGCCGTAATTGTTTTTTTGAAAACTTGAAGAGCTCTTAATGACGGTTAAGGTGGAAGGCGCGAGATCGGCGGAGCCGCCAATCATGAAGGGAACCTGTTCGGCGATCGCATTCAATACCTTGCCGCTGGCGGCCCGGCCGGATATTTTGCTGGCCGCGGCAAATTCCGGGAGAGAACGATCCCATCCTGGCGGCAGTTCATTCTTCTGTATCAGCTTCAATTGAGCGGCAAGCTCCGGGTATGCTTTGGCGTACTGCGCAAGCAGTTTATCCCATTCCTGATTTTGACTTTTCCCCCTAGCCGTGATTTGCCTTGAATGTTCACTCACCTCATCGGGTACGAAAAATTTCTGTTCAGGATCCCAACCGTAAAATTTCTTGGCGGCCCTGATTTCTTCTTCGCCCAGGGGAGAACCATGGGCGCTGGCGGTATCCTGCTTGGTCGGCGCTCCATAAGCGATATGGCTGTCGACGATAACCAGGGAAGGCCGTCCATTTTTTCCATTGGCCGCTTTGAGGGCGCTGTCCAACATGGCCAGGTCATTGGCGTCGCTGACCCGTTCGACGTTCCAGCCGGTGGCCGCGAAGCGCGCCCCAACGTCTTCGCTGAAGGCCAAGTCTGTTTTTCCTTCGATGGTGATGTGATTGTTATCATAAAGCCAGACCAGGTTGTCCAGGCCGAGATGACCGGCCAATGATGCGGCTTCAGCCGTGATCCCTTCCATCAGGCAACCGTCCCCGGCCAGGGCGAATATATTGTAATTGATCAGCTTATATCCTGGCTTGTTGAAATGATCGCCCAGCCATTTTTCGGCAATCGCCATTCCGACGCTGTTTGCCGCGCCTTGCCCCAACGGGCCGGTGGTGGTTTCGACTCCGGGTGTCAGCCCGAATTCGGGATGGCCGGGGCAGCGGCTATGAAGCTGGCGGAAGTTCTTGATGTCTTCCAGGGTGATATCATAACCCATGATATGCAGTGTGCCGTAAAGGAGCATGGACGCGTGCCCGGCGGATAGGACAAATCTGTCCCGGTTCTGCCACTCGGGATTGGCGGGATTGAATTTCATGAAACGGTCGTAAACAATGAAAGCGACGGGGGCGAGGGCCATCGCTGCGCCGGGATGGCCCGAATTGGCTTGCTGCACCGCATCCATGACCAGGGTCCTGACGGCATTGATGCAAAGTTGCTCCAATGGGGAATTGTTTGTGCTCATGATGGCATTTTAGAGCAATTGTCATTGATAATCAAGCAGCGAAAAAAAATGGAATAAAAAAAGTAAACCTGTCCGTGTGCATTTTTTTGATTGCATTTATTGTTTTTTAACGCTATGATTGTGTGAAAAAATCATGAACTGGAAAAAATGGCAGAATGAAACCGTGGGCTTGATCAAGAGGGTCGAAGCGGTTGATCTTTTCAGGTTTTTTGTCCTTTTTTTCATGATCCAGGGGCATTTGTTCCGGGCCTACCTGCTGCCTGTCATTCGCCATGAGCATTGGTTCAAAATCCATGACACTCTGCATGGCATGGTCGCACCCGGTTTCCTGTTTTCGGCGGGATTCGCCGCGTTTCTATCCTTTTACAACAAGCGCCAGAATTACATTCATCTGGACCGGGCCTTTTTTAAACGCTTGCGGCGCATCCTCTTCGTCATAGCCATCGGCTACTGGATACACCTGCCTTTTTTTTCACTGCGTAAAACCCTGCGTTCCATTTCTCTGGGTCAGGCCGGCGAATTTTTCAAGGTTGACATCCTGCAGTGCATCGGCATTGGTTTGCTGCTTTTTACAATTTTTGCCGTGGCGTTGAAAAAAGAAAAAATCGTAGTCTTATTCTCGGCTTTGGCCGGGGCGCTGTTTTTTCTGCTGCCGCAAACGGTCAAACACATTCATGTGCACCCGGCCATCGACCCTTATTTCCAGTACGATGTCTCGCTTTTTCCGATTTTTCCCTGGGCTGGATTTTTATTCACAGGGGTGCTCGCGGCCTATTTTTATGTTTTACTGAAAAAAGAAATATTCTTTAAACTGCTTTTGCTTTTGGGTATTGTTTTTTTCCCCTGGTTTTTTCTCATATCCAGGCCGTCTTACTACAAGATCGAACTGACCTTTTTCGGCAACCTGAATAAAATCGGCGGTGTCTTCCTGGTTTTATGGTTGGCCGATTGGCTGCTGCGTAAATTCAAAGGGCCGCTATTGAAATTTCTAATCCGCGCGGGCACCGAATCGCTTTTTATATACGTTCTCCATCTGTTCATTATTTTCAATTCCATTTTCGGATACGGGCTGAAGCCGCGTTTTCAGGATTCTTTGCAAGTGCCGCAAGCGCTCGTTCTATTTTTGGCCATTGCGCTGCTGGTATTTTCAATCGCGATGGTTTACAATTGGCTGAAAAAAAAGCAGGCGTTCATCTGGCGGATTGCATTCAATGTTTTTTGGATCGTTTTCTTTTTGTTTTTCGCGATCAGGCCTTTCTGATATTAGCATGGCGGCATCAGGTGGAAAAATGGTCCAATTAAGGATATAATACAAAAAGGCCAATCAGGATGTGCGAAAAATGAAGCGTAAAGAAATTGTATTGATCAAAGAAACCAGGCAGAATGAAGTCGTCAAAAAGATCATGGACGCCATTGCGCCTTTCCTGGCCATTCGTTCCGATGATCGCGTGGCAATCAAGATCAATCTTTCGGGAGCCAAGGAAATATACGCCAATACCCATTACGAGACAGTTGAATCCCTGATCCGTTATTTGCAGGATAAGTTCGCTCCCAGCCAGATATCGGTGATCGAAGGCTCGGACGGGGCTTTTTTTTCGGGAAAAACCACCTGGGATATTTTTTACAAATTCAAATACAAGGAAATCGAGATGTTGGGTGTGAAGCTGTCCAACCTGGATGACCTGCCGCACGAGCATATGCTCACGGTGGAAACCATCAGTGGCGCCCGAGAGGTTCGTTATTGCCGCTTTCCTGCCGATTATTTGATTTCGGTCGTTCCGCCCAAGACACATAATATATTCCCGGTCTGTCTTTCCATTCCCAACCTGATCGGGTTCGTCAAGCAGGAGGACCGGGTGTTGATGTTCGGTGCTTCCAACCAGGAAATGAAGCGTATCAATTTTATCCATAGTGAGAAATATTTCCAGTTGTTGCAGCTGGCCAATCGTAATTTTGTGGCCTTGCTGAAGCAGATCCAGCCTTCGCTGGTCATCATCGACGGTCTTTACGGGATGGAAGGCAAGGGGCCAATCAAGGGCAGCCCGGTGTTTCACGGTTTTGCCATTGCTTCCGAAGACGCAATCATGGCCGATGCCCTGGCCACGCATGTTATGGGATTCAACGGCGACGATGTGCCCTACCTGGCACTGGCCAACAGCGAGGGCTTGGGCAACAATCACTGGCAAAACATTATTGGTGTTGAACCGCAAATGGTAAAATTCCCCTACCGGCCGCACCCGTTATTTCAAAGACAGCGAAAATGGCGGGAAAGCAGAAGCCGTAATGAAGCCGCGGCAGCCAAAGCGGCTGAAAATAAAACGCCGGATCATGACGGAAACCATCCGCCGCAAGATTAAAGCGCTCAAGGACGGCGACCTTTCAGAAAAGGCTTTCCTGTCATTTTTAAAGAATTTGCCTTTCAGCAACGAAACCCATATCAAGCTTGATTTCCACCGCCAATTACGGCGGGGAATTCCCGAAGTCATCTTTGGCGCAGGAAAAAGCGTGGCTCAGCTGCATTCCATCATCGCAAAATTCAGGGAAGTTGAAGAAAATATTTTGATTACGCGCATCGAATCCGAGTGCTATCGGGAATTGAAAAAGAAATGCCTCGGCTTACGTTTCCACCCTTCGGCCCGAATCGTGACTTTTGACCACGAACCGCGAATCGTCAACCGGGGGAAAGTATTGGTGCTGTCGGCCGGTGCCAGTGACGAAAAAGTCGCCGAAGAAGCCTATGTTTCATCCCGCTATCTGGGCAATGCCACTGAAAAGGAATACGACGTGGGCATTGCCTGCATTGCCCGGGTCCTGCAGATGCGGGAAAGGTTCAATGAGTTTACGGTCATCATCGTCGTGGCCGGCATGGAAGGGGCCTTACCCTCGGTCGTGGCCGGTCTGACTTCGACGCCGATCATCGCCGTGCCGACTTCGGTGGGTTACGGCAGCAGCTTCAACGGCGTCGCCGCCCTGCTGTCGATGCTCAACTCCTGCGCCGGCGGCATCTCGGTGGTCAATATCGACAACGGTTTCGGCGCCGCATACCAGGCAACGCTGATCACTCGGAAAATTATCAAAAACTTTCGATGAATTTCAAGATTTTGAACAGGTGAGTCCCCGGCCAATATAATTTCTGGCAGCGCCTGCAGCGCTGGAAACAGTTTTGGGTGCGGAAAACGTAGGGTGGAACCATGTCCTTGACCAGGGCTTTTTCTATCGTCTCCAGTTCGCCATTGCATAGCGAGCAGCGCGGCATCAGCTGGAAACGGCCCAGGTTGAAAAATATCACGATTTCCTCAAGTTGCTGGCGGGGATGGACGGCGGCAACCAGGCGGCTGAAGTCGGCAGGCATGGCGTTATGCAGGGCCACGTCCTTGGTCAGCAGGATGCGGGTATCGGTCCGGCACAAATTCCGCAGGAAAGGATCATCGGCGCGGTTGTTGTAATAAGTATCAAATCCCAGGATCCTCAGCCATTTGGCTGTTTTGCCCAGCATGACGTCGGCGGCGAAGCGCGGGGGGATCAATATTCCTTGTCGCTGGAGGCACGAACGGCGCGGTTATGGGCCCAACTCCTGATTTTCTTTATCTGTTCTTCCATGGTCGTGGCCATGGGCACGGAATTGCCGAAGATGGTGAACAAGTCGTCCTCGATCAGTTTACGATTTTCATTGAATGCTTCATACATGCCGGAGATGATTACTTGCTCGATTTCCGATCCGGACCAGTTCTTGGTGATCTGCGCCAACTGGGGGATATTGAATTTTTTTAAATCGTTGTCCCTTTTAGTCAGGTGAATGGTAAAAATCTCCTCCCGTTCCTTGCGCGTGGGCAGGTCGATGAAGAAAATCTGGTCGAAGCGACCCCGGCGCAGCAGCTCCGGCGGCAGGAGGTCGATGCGGTTGGCGGTGGCGGCAATGAATATTTCCGAAGTGTGTTCCTGCATCCAGGTCAAGAAATAGCCCAGGATGCGCGAGGATGCGCTGTCGGTATGCTTGTCGCTGATGCCGCTTTCAATCTCGTCGATCCAGAGCACGGCCGGAGATACCGAATCCATGGTTTTCAACGCGCGGGCGAATACTTCTTCAGGCGGGCCGGCGATCCCGGAATAAACCAGGTTCATGTCCAGGCGGAAGAGGGGCAGGTTCCAGAGGGTGGCGATGATCTTGGAGGCCAGGCTCTTGCCGCAGCCGGTGATGCCCATGGTCAGGACTCCCTTGGGCTTGTCCAGTCCGAATTCGCGGGCTTCCTTGGAAAAGGCTTTTTTTCTTTTCTGCAGCCAGTCTTTTAACTTGTCCAGACCACCCATGTCATCGAGGGTTAGGACATGGGTAAAAAATTCCAGCACGTTCTCCTTGAGGATCAGTTGCTTTTTTTCCTGGTGGATCTTCTCGATCAGGCCGATGTGGATGCGCGGCTGACCCTGGAACGCCTTCATGAAAGCCTTGTAGGCTTCATCCAGGGTCAGGCCCTGGACGGCGACGGCGAAACTTCTTTTCTCTTCGCTGCTGAGCTGGATCTGCACTCCGGCTTTTTCCAGCGATTCCAGGAATTTCAGGCAGAGGCTTTCCAGTTCTTCAAAGTCGGGCATTTCAAAAGTGAAGATATCGATTTCCTTTTTCAGCATCGCCGGCAAAAAATCGTCGGCCGACAGCATGAAAAGGAATTTTTTGTTGCCCTTGAACTGCAGGTAGCATTCGCGGATTTTACGCACCAGCTCCGGCGAGTTGCGCAGCAGGGTATTCAGGTCCTTGAAGACAAAAAATGCCGGTTCGGTTGTTTTTAGGGCGGTGTCCAGGGCGAAGGCGGCGTCCTTGCTGTTGGCGATCTTGACCTCAGTGCTGCTGAGGCCGTTATGGGAGTCCCAGAAATAAATATTCTGATTTTTGAGCATCTGCTGGCAAAGTTTTTTCAGGAAGCTTTCCACCCGCTTCTCTTCATAGGAAACGATCTGCACAATCGGTTGGCCCGCTTGTATGGAGTCCTTTATTTGATTAATTGATTGGTTCATCAGCGACCTCCGTGAGCGAATAAAATTCGTCTTGCCGATACATCATGTTGGTTCATACTTTCAAATTCTGAAATTTAATGCTTTTTCAATGATGGAAAATTCCGCGGGCAATTTTCCGCCCATTTCGCCGTCATATTCGGTATACACGTCTTCCTGAGAATCAACCTTGATATGGCGGGCTTTCAGGATGATGACTTTTGGATTTTTGGCGATCGTCCCCGAATACAATAGCGGGGTATTGCGGATGATCTCCAGTTTTTTCATGTCTCCGACCAGCACCAGGTCGAAAAAGCCGTCGTCGGCTTCGGCTTGCGGGGCGATGATCATGCCGCCGCCGAAAATCCGGCCGTTGGCCACGGCGCCGATCAGGTATTCGCCCTGCAGCTGCCGCTGGCCGTCGACGGTCAATGTGACGGTTTTACTTTTGTAATTCATCATCGTGGCCAGCAAGCCCCGATAATAGGTCAAGGCTCCCCGTCGAGTCGATTGCACGTTGGATACTTTCCTGATTACCTCGGCGCCCATACCGAAATCGGCGACATTAATGAAATACTGCTCTTTAATATCGGCTCCGCCATAAGTGATTTTTCCAATATCGATTTTCTTGATTTTCGAATTTTTGATCACGGCCACCGACTTTTCAAATTCGCGGGGGACTTTCATGAAACGAATGAAATCCGATCCGGTACCGGAGGGGATGATACCCAAGGCGGCATCCTGATTGATGGCCTTTCCCGAATAATCGCTGAAGAAACCATTGCTGATTTCATTTATCGTACCGTCACCGCCGACGCCGATGATCAGATCAAAGCCGTCCTTGATCAAGTCGCGGGCAATTTCCGTTGCCTGAAGGGGTTTTTCAGTGAACACATACTTGAATTCCCGGAAATGCGTTTTGATTGCCAAACGGATCGTTTCCCAATTTCTTTTGGTTTGGCCGTGGGCGGAAAATGGATTGACAATGACATGAACTTTATCCATGGTGGCTCTCTGGCGGGCGGAAAAAGAATTTTCTGGCGATTAATCCGGCAATCGCTCCGGCCGCGATCGCCATGAATATGAACAGGCATATGCTGAGAATCATGATGACCCTGAATTGGCCGCTTTGCAAAGTTTGGGTCATATCGGCGTCCAGCAGGGGCGCTATGGCCCTGGCTTTTTCAAGCAGCGCCTCTAATTTTTCCTGGGTGATACCGAGAATGGTCAGCAGGCTGACAAAAGCAAATATGCCACTGCCGACCAGACCGCTCAAGGCACCGGCCAGAAGCGCATCGCCCTTGCCAAGCTGATCGTTTTCCTTACTGAGCATGAAAATTGTCAAGATGGAACCCACGACGATCCAAAGCATGAAAAACAGGTTAAGCAGATTGACAACCGGGAAAATGGACAGAATTCCGGCTACGCCGCCCCCTAAAAAAATGCTTTTACCCATGCCGCTCGTTTGTTTGCTCTTGTTTTGGGGCAAATTCTGTCCTTAGTTGAGTATTTCGAGGTCGCCGGCAATTTCATTCGGCAACGTATCGGTGATGATCGTCTTTCCAGCAGCAGTCGTATATTTATATATTTTCATTTTTGGCCGCACGGTGGGAGAAAAAGTATAACTCATGCCCATCAGCGACATGACGCGGCGGATGTACTGCTTGGTTTCAGGATAGGGTGGGACGCCGTTGTACTTCTTGACGCTTTCCTCTCCGGCATTGTAAGCGGCCAGGATCAGGGGGATGTTGCCATTGTATTTTTGATACAGGTATTTTAAATGTTTCACCCCGGCTTCCAGATTATCATGGGCATTGTAGCGATTGAATACTCCGTATTGTTGCGCGGTACTCTTCATCAACTGCATCAGGCCCACTGCACCTTTGGGAGAAACGGCGAACGGATTGAAACCGGATTCGGCTTTGGCTACGGCAATAACCAGATCCTCGCGCAAATCATGTTCTTGAGTCAGGGATTGGATTTTATCTTTGTATTGCGTGGGGATGGTGGTGGAGTATGACGAAGGTTTAAAAGTGATTTTGTTTTTTTTGGGATTGAATCCATCGATGGTATTGGTCAGGACAATATGGCCATTCTTGTCCTGGCGGACGATCAATCCGGCAAAAAGGCTTCCCGTGCAGAGCCAGGCGATTAAAAGAACGGTTGCTTCATGCTTCATGGTTTTCTTTCAACATGCGGCTGACTTTGTCTTTGAAATCGTCCGGCATGGCGATCGCTCCACCGCCGGCCTGGGCGAAATCGTTTCGTCCGCCTCCTTTACCCTTGATTATGGAAGCTATCTTCTTAATAATTATATTCGCGTTAAATTGGGCTGTCAAGTTCTTGCAAACCGATGCCACGACAATGGATTTCCCATCCATATTGGCATAGAGGACGGCCATGCCTTGAATGCGGTTTTTAATCGCCTCGGCCAGGTCTCCGAGTTGCTGGCGGTCCGTATTTTCCACGTGGGCGACGACGACTTTTGCGTTATTGACCAGGAATGATTTCATGATCAACTCGTCAATGTTTTGCGTAAGGACCGGGGCTTCTTTTTTTGCTTTTTTATCTTTTTCCTTAAGCCGTGCTTCCTGGTTCTTCAGGAAATCAAAAACAACTTCGGCTTTTTGATTGAAATGGCCGAGGATCTGGTTGAATATGGCGTATGTTTTCTGCTGATGGGTGAAGGCTGCTTCCCCGGCCAACGCTTCGATCCTGCGAATGCCGGAAGCGATGGATGCTTCACTGAGTATCTTGAAAAATCCGATTTCGCCGCTGGTTTGCAGGTGGGTACCACCGCACAATTCCCGGGAAAAATCTCCCATGCCGATCACCCGGACCGAATCGCCGTATTTTTCATCAAAAATGGCGATGGCGCCGCTGGCCACGGCTTCTTCATAGCCTTGGACTTGTTTGACGATGGCGATGTTTTCTCTGATTTTTTCATTAACCGAACTTTCGACCTTATCCAGTTCATCTACGCTCAAGGCGTTGAAATGGGTGAAATCGAAACGCAGCTTGTCCGGTCCGACGCGCGATCCGGCCTGTTTGACATGCGGCCCCAGTACTTCACGCAGGGCCGCGTGCAGCATGTGTGTGGCTGTATGGTGAACGGCGATATTGAGACGCCGCTGGCTGTCTACTTCAAGCCAGACGCTGTCCGCGATTCGCAGGGTGCCTTTTTCCATCTGTATGTGGTGCAGAATGGCTCCGCTGGATATTTTCTTGGTATCACTGACGTTAAAATAAACGTGATTGTTTTTGCCGCTGCCGCTGTCGCCGACCTGGCCGCCGCTTTCGGCGTAGAAAGGCGTGCGGTTGAATATCAGGATCCCCTTTTCTTTTTCGCTGATTTGCATAGCCTCCTTGCCGTCTATGTATATGGCCAGTAATTCCGCTTCGAGCTGGAGTTCATCATAGCCCCTGAATTCGCTTTTCCAGCGCTCACTGTTCTTCAGAGTGCTCACATCCTTGCGTTTTTGCTGCAAGTTGAGACGGGAACGGTCTTTCTGCCGTTTCAATTCCTGCTGGAAGGCCTGGAAATCGATGCCGATGCCTTTTTCCATGGCCAGGTCGCGGGCAAAATCAAGGGGAAACCCGTAGGTGTCAGAAAGGCGGAACAAGTCGCTGCCGGAGAGCAGCGGCTGCTTTTTATCGATGGCCGATTGCAAGATCTCTTCAAAAATTTTCAAGCCGTTGACTAGGGTGCGGTTGAAGCGTTCTTCCTCGGCAGCGATCACTTTTTTTATGAAGGCCTGGTTATGCTCCAGTTCGGGATAAAACGGCTTCATCACGGCAATCACTTCGGAACTGACCTGATTCAGGAAATGGCCCTTGAAATTCAATGCTTTGCCGTGTTTGACGGCCCGGCGCAGCAGGCGGCGCAACACATAACCGCGTCCGTCGTTGGCCGGCATGATGCCGTCGGCAATCAGAAAGGTCAAGGCGCGGCTATGGTCGGCGATGACTTTCAGATCAACCTGAATTTCGGGATTTTGCGGATCGACTCCGGCCAAAGCTGCGGTAAATTCAATGATCGGTTTAAAAAGGTCGGTTTGATAGTTGCTGGAAACATTTTGCAAAATGGCGGTTAGGCGTTCCATACCCATCCCGGTATCGATGGCCGGCGCCGGCAGCGGCAGCAGGCTCCCGGATTCATTTCTGAAATACTGCATGAATACCAGGTTCCAAATTTCCACATAGCGACGGTTGCCGTCGGTAAATTCGGCTGTTCCGAACTCAGTTCCGCGGTCATAATGGATTTCCGAACAAGGTCCGCAAGGGCCCGTTTCGCCCATTTGCCAAAAATTATCCTTGCTGCCCAGACGAATTATTTTATTTTCCGGGATGCCGATTTGATCCTGCCAGATGCGGAAGGCTTGGTCATCATCCTGGTATACGGTAATCCACAATCGTTCGGACGGCAAATGGTAGTGGTGGGTAAGCAATTCCCAGGCGTAGGCGATGGCCTTTTCCTTAAAATAGTCTCCGAAAGAAAAATTGCCGAGCATCTCGAAAAAGGTGTGGTGGAAATCGGTTTTGCCTACTTCATCGAAATCGTTGTGCTTGCCTGAAACCCGCATGCATTTTTGGATGCTGACCGCACGCTGGTAGTCGCGTTTTTCTTCCTGCAGAAATACGCCCTTGAATTGATTCATGCCGGCGTTGGTGAACAGCAGGCTGGGGTCCTTGGCCGGGATCAACGGTGAGGATAATACGCGCTGATGTTTTTTTTTTATGAAATAATCGTAAAAAATATGTCTGATTTCAGCATGAGCGGTCATTATTCTATTTCCAGAAGGTGATGGTCCTGGTGAACGTCCTCGGCTGCTTTTTTCTCTTTGTCGCCGCCACCGATATCCGACATTCTTTTTTCCATTTCTTCTATGGACATTTCTTTGGTGCTTTGAACGCCGATTTTCTTGAGCTTGAATTCGTCGGCATTGGATGCCCATTTTAGAGCTTCCTCAAAAGAAATCAAATTTTTTAGATAGAGGAAATATAACGATTGGTCGAAGGTTTGCATGCCATATTGGGAAACTCCCTGGGAAACGGCTTCCTTGATCAACTTGGTTTTTTCCTGGGTAACGATGCAATCCTGGATGAACGGAGTGTTGATCAGGATTTCAACGGCCGGCACCCGGCCTTTTCCGTCGCTCCGCGGCAGCAGCCTCATGGAAATAATTGATTTGAGAACGGCCGCCAGCTGGATGCGGATCTGTTTCTGATGATGGGGAGGAAACATGGAGATAATGCGGTTGATGGTTTCCGGAGCATCCAGGGTATGCAGCGTAGACAGGACTAGATGGCCCGTTTCGGCGGCCAGCAGGGCGGTCTCGATTGTTTCCAGATCGCGCATTTCACCGACCAGGATCACGTCTGGATCCTGGCGCAGGGCGCTGCGCAGGGCCTTGGCGAAATCGTTGGTGTCCGAGCCCACTTCCCTCTGGTTGATAATGCTTTTTTTGTCACGGTGCAAGTATTCAATGGGGTCTTCGATGGTGACGATATGTTCGTTGCGGTGCAGATTGACATAATCGATCATGGCGGCCAGGGAGGTCGATTTGCCGCTGCCGGTTGTTCCGGTGACCAGAATCAGTCCGCGCATTTCCTGGGATATTTTTTCGAGAACCAGCGGCAGGTTCAAATCGGAGATGCTCTTGATTTGGGTGGGAATAATCCTCAATACCATTCCCACCGCTCCCCTTTGGTAGAAGACATTGCAGCGGAATCGACCCAAGCCGGGAATGCTGTATGCCATGTCGATCTCATGATCGCGTTTGAATTTTTCCTTCTGCTCGCTGTTCATCATGGCAAAGGCCATGGCGATGGTGTCTTCAGGCATCAATCGTTTCAACTCGACCAGAGGATGCAGGGTGCCGTTAATGCGGATCACCGGGTGATTGCCGACCTTGAGATGCAGGTCCGAAGCACTCCTTTCAACGCTTATTTTCAACAGATCATCAATACTCATGCGTAACTCCCGTTTTTATCGTCAAACTGGTCTTATTATACAACAATTTGGCAGAAACATAAACATCGCAACGAATCCGCTGCAGACGGCTTTTTGTTTTAGCTGAATTTTTTCTGGTATAATCGATCCATGAGACTCACATTGGCGCTGGGCGGGCTAAGCCTGCTGCTTTTTACGGTTTCCTGTTCGGCGGGAAAAAGTGTACGCAGTGATCCGCCGCAGCCTGTGCTGGAAACCATCGGCAGCAATTTTTCCCAGACCGGTGTCGCTTCCTGGTACGGCGATGATTTTCATGGAAAAAGGACCGCCAATGGCGAGATTTACGACATGCATAAATTGACCGCGGCTCATCAGACCCTTCCTTTTCATACCATGGTGGAGGTTGAAAATCTGGAAAACGGTAAAAAAGTGCTGGTCAGGATCAATGATCGCGGTCCTTTTTTGAAAAACCGAATCATCGATCTTTCACTGCAGGCGGCCCAGCGCCTGGCCATGACCGCAAGCGGAACTGCAGTGGTGCATATTCGGGGCGTGCGCTGGCATGGCGCTGCGAAAGCGGCGGGAAGCACGATATCCGCAATCGACGCAATGTCATGCTGTGTGCAGGCGGGCGCCTTCACAGTCAGAGAAAATGCCGATGATCTGATTCTGACTATGGCGGAAATTTTCCCCGACCTGCAGTTCAGGATCATTGTAGAAGATGGCATGTTCAAGGTGCTTTCTCAAAATTTCACCGCCGCGGACCGTTGCCGGGAAATCATAAAAAAAATGGAAAACTATCATCTTCAGGGATTCATCAGGAGGCCTTGAATTCGCCGTCCTGACTCGGGGCACGGGGCATTGGCTCGTCCGGCATAAATTTTTTAAATAA
Source organism: Candidatus Aminicenantota bacterium (assembly GCA_963770755.1). Classification (GTDB taxonomy): domain Bacteria; phylum Acidobacteriota; class Aminicenantia; order UBA2199; family UBA2199; genus UBA2199. The sequence continues at coordinate 1,167,294 of CAVYQZ010000006.1, forward strand.
AAATTGTTTTTAATTGGCAAACATGGTATATTCTAGTCAACTTTGAGATGGAGAAAAGAGAAAGCGTGTTTGATTTTTCGCTGGGGGCAAGACCTTGCACATGATTGAAAAAACGGGAATGGCCGGGAAAACAGTTGTGGCGATGGACCCATCCGGTCCCGAGCCGGAAAAAAAAATCCTGATCGTGGAGGATGACCCGGTTGTACGGGACTCCCTGGAAGAGTTCCTGCGCTTGAATTCATTTACGGTACTTGCGGTCAACAATGCCCCGGAAGCGCTGAAAATTCTGATGAAAACCGATTTTGACCTGGTGCTGACGGACTTGGTCATGCCCGACATGGATGGCATTTCCATGACCAAGGCAATCCGTTCTTTAAACAAAGACATCCCGGTTCTGGTAATGACCGGATTCGCTTCCATCGAGTATGCGGTTGAGGCCATCAAGGCCGGAGCCACCGATTTCATCACCAAGCCGCTCAAGTTGGATCATGTCGTGTTTATCATCAACCGGGTGCTGGAGACTCGTTCACTGAGAATAAAGGCCCAGGAAACAGAATTTTACAAGGAGCTTTCCAACCGCGACGAATTGACCAAAATCAGCAACTACAGGCATTTTAATTATGTCCTGCAGCTGGAGATCGATCGTCAGCTGCGCTATCATCGGCCCTTGACGCTGTTAATTATCGATATCGATGACTTTAAAAAATGCAATGATAACCATGGTCATTTGACCGGCGATCTGGCCCTGGTCAAGGTGGCTTCCCTGTTGACCTCCCAGATCCGGGCCTGTGATTTTGTCGCCCGTTACGGCGGAGATGAGTTTACCGTGATTCTCCCTGAAATTTCGGACAAGGAGGCCCTGGCTGTCTGCAGAAGAATCATGAGCTCAATTGAGCAGTGTGAATTTCAGTCGTTTGACAAAGAAAATATCGGACCATTGAGTGTGACGATTGGAATCGCTTCTTTCCCGAAAAATGCCAAGGACAGCAATGAGTTGGTCGAAAAGGCCGATCAGGCGATGTATGCGGGGAAAAAAGCCGGAAAAAAATGCATTTGTACTTTTGGCGACAAAATCAATATTGAACGTTCGCCCAACTCATAACCGTAAAGCGGCCAGCGACTATTTGCCCAGCGTGGCCACCATGACCGCCTTGATGGTATGAACCCGGTTTTCAGCTTCACTGAAAACCTGTGCATGCTTGCTTTCAAAAATTTCCTCGCTCACTTCGCAGATGTCCGGGAATTGCTTGGCCAACTTGGTCTCGGTGTTGTGAAAGGCGGGCAGGCAATGTAGAAACGTGCAGTCCGGATTCGTCGTCAAATCGAACATGGAACGGTTGACCTGGAAATTTTTGAGCAGTTTGATTCTTTCCGGGATCTGCGCTTCTTCACCCATGGACGCCCAGACGTCCGTGTATATCACATCGGCAGCCTTCACGCCGGCCGCGATGTCATCCGTAATGGTGATCTTGGCGTTCCGTTCTTCGGCGAACCCCTGGCATTCCTTGACCAATTCCTTGGCAGGAAAAAGAACCTTGGGGGCGACAATGCGAAAATCCAAGCCCATTTTGGCAGCACCGATCATCAGTGAATTGGCCATGTTGTTGCGTCCGTCGCCCACGTAAACGAAGCGGATGCCTTGCAGTTTGCCCTTGACTTCCAGAACAGTCATGAAATCGGCCAGGACCTGTGTAGGGTGATAGCGATCGGTCAAGCCGTTCCAAACCGGAACACCGGCGTATTGGGCCAGTCCCTCCACAGTCTCATGCTGGAAGCCGCGGAATTGGATGCCGTCGAACATGCGCCCCAGTACCCGGGCCGTATCCTTGACCGTTTCTTTTTTTCCAAGCTGGATATCGTCTTTGCCCAGGTATTCGGGATGAGCACCCTCATCAACGCAGGCGATGACGAAGGCACAGCGCGTGCGTGTCGATGGTTTTTCGAATATCAGGGCGATGTTTTTCCCCTCCAGGTTTTTAGCGCGCAATCCGGCATATTTATCCTGTTTCAGCTTGATGGAAAGTTGCAGCAGGAAATCGATCTCCTGGGGCGTGTTGTCCTTCAACGTCAAAAAATGTCTTCCTTTGAGATTGAATGGCATGGGTTAACCTCCAAAAATTAGAGCCTGATGGCCAATTTTAAAATTTGTCAGCTTTTTGAGAACAAATTTTAAATTTGCTATCTAAGGCTATTATCTCCCTTGCAGGGACTTCGCAGCTCTGCTGGGTAAAGAATTATATTACATTAAAAAACTCATTTTAGCAACCGGGTGCCCGCTGGTTTCCTTGACAGCCGCGGCTGTGTTTGCTATAGTGATCGTGGTCGCATAAAATGAAAAACCAATGAACCGGGATGAAATTGAGATAAAGGTGATTGCCGATGTGGATCGGGACGCCGTCAAAAGGCTTTATCAGGAAGCCGGCTGGTGGCAGCCGGATGACGAAAGCGCCGATGGCTGCGCCTGGATCGACACGCTAGTCAGCCAATCATTCTGCTTCGTTGGCGCTTTCAGTGGCTCCGAATTGATCGGCATGGGCCGGGCTCTTTCCGACGGCATCAGTGACGCCTATATCCAGGACGTCGTGGTCTTAAAAAATTACCGCCGGGCCGGGATCGGCAATAAAATAATTGAAAAAATCATCCAGTTTTTACTGGCACGCCGCATTGGCTGGATCGGTTTGATCGCCGAACCCGGGACACAGCAGTTTTACCGGGAGCTCGGTTTCTCTCCTCTGGAAGGGTATACGCCGATGCGGCTGGGTAAAAAGCAGGATTGAGCCATGCTGGAAATCAAGTTGAAAGATTTTTCCCCGGTCACCCTGGACGACAGGAAAATCATCATGCCGCTGCTGATGGCCGACGATGTTTTTTTCTGCGATTACAGTTTCGCCAACCTTTTCACGTGGGGGGAAATTTTCAAGACGCGCTGGCTGCTTGATGACGAACGTCTCTGGTTCTACAACGGCTATGACGACTTGATGTTGATGCCGGTCGGCAAAGCACTGTCCCTATCCGAGATGGTCGAAGTATCCGACATGATGTTGGGTGCGGGGAAAAACGGCGACTTTGTCCTGGTCGGCGAGGATTTTGTCAAGGAAAACCCGGAACTGGAAAGGTTTTTCAAGGTAGAGATCGATCATGACAACGGCGATTATATTTATTCCAGCCAAAAGCTTGTCGACCTGACAGGCAATAAACTGCACAAAAAACGAAACCTGATCAACCAGTTTCTGGAATTATATCCCGATTATGCAAGCCGTCCGCTGCAGTCTTCAGACCTGGGTGCGTGCCTGGATCTTTCGGAAAGATGGTGCCGGGAGCGAACTTGCCTGGAATTGGATTTTACCCATGAAACGTCGGCATTGAAGAAAGCTTTCGCCCATTTCAATGACTTGGAATTGCAGGGATTAAAAATCTGCAGCGGTCAGGACATGTTGGCTTTTTCCATTTTCTCCCGGCTGAACAGCAACATGGTCGACGTGCACTTTGAAAAATTCGACCCGCTCAGCAAGGGAGCATCTCAGGCCATCAACTGGGAAACTGCGAAATTCCTGGCCGGAAATTACAAATACATCAATCGCGAGCAGGACCTGGGTATCGAGGGCTTGCGCCGGGCCAAAAAATCATACGAACCGGAATATATCGTCAGCGCCTATTTCCTGGAAAGAATAAAACTACCTGGCTGAAAATCGGTTTCGGGGCAGGTTCACTGTTCCGGTTCCCGTGAGATCACCCCTTTTTCGATCAGCAGGTCCACCTGCTTGTTGACCATGTCGGCGAAGCGCAAAAAATGGGGGATGGTCATGTGCGCGTAGGTATGGATATTGACCCGGTTCAGGTCTTTTATGTCGCGGATGCCCATGCCCAGGCAGATCTCTTCAGGATTGACATTGAATGAAACAAGATTGGCATAGACATGTTCGGCATAGAGATCGATGATTTCAATTTTTTCTTCTTTTTTATCCATTTTTTCTCCTGAGCTCAAAAAAATCAGCAGTAGCTGCTTTTTTCAAGCTTCCGCAGCAGTTTGTACAATTTTATTTCGTCGGTGCTCAATACGATGCGGCTGTTTTTTTGGGTTTGTTCTTCCTTGCGGATCACGTCCATATCGACGTTGAAACCCAGTTTTTTAAAGGCGTTCCTGATGCCGGGATGACCCGTGAGCAAAGCTTCGTAACTGATGATGATGCTCTTGGGAATGTTCTCATGGGCGGCGACCAGGGCATTGTTGTTCTCGAACCAGCTCAGCTTGAACTGCGATATGCCGCGCTTGTACATGCTCGACTTGACATCGGCCGGGTTCCTGAAAATGAACACCACGCGCATCTTTTTGTCCTTGGCGATATGACGAAAGAAAAAAAGCGCCGGGACATGGACGATCTTCAGTCCGGTCAGTCCGCTGCCGCTGTTCAAGCGTTCGACGATCTTGTTCAGCTCGATGACGTTTTCTTCGGTCATGGCCTTGTCGATCAGCTTTTTTTCAAGTTCCTTGCCTGTTTGCAATTCAAAATATCCCGACTTGTTGTACTCGTCGGCCCCGAAATCGCTAGGGAAATCGACGCCGGCACTTTTCAGCAGCTGGCAGGCCAAAGAAGTGCCGCTACGGGGATGACCGACGACAAAAATGCCGTTTTTCAGGACCTTGGGCCTGATTTCTTCCTTAACTGGTGCAGCCTGGTTTTCCACGAAAACCTCCTGGTTTTTAAACAGATCGTTCATGGTCATTATAGCATACGATGGCGGCTTTCGGAAAACGCCATCCCCTTTTGCTTTTTGGAATACTTACTACCTTGATATCAATCCCCCCGGCCCCTGAAGGGACAAACAAACTTATCCGCCAGGGGCGGCGGATAGTTTGTGCTGCTGCGCCACCCCCCTTGGTATGGGGGGGTAGGGGGGATTTCTTAGGCAAGACGTTGTTTTTATCCCCCCGGCCCCTGAAGGGACAAACAAACTTATCCGCCAGGGGCGGCGGATAGTTTGTGCTGCTGCGCCACCCCCCTTGGTAAGGGGGGTTAGGGGGGATCTCTTAGGCTAGACATTGCTTTTATCCCGGCTAGGACAACTTATCCCCCCGGCTGCGCCACCCCCCTTGGTAAGGGGGGTTAGGGGGGATCTCTTAGGCAAGACGTTGTTTTTATCCCCCCGGCCCCTGAAGGGACAAACAAACTTATCCGCCAGGGGCGGCGGATAGTTTGTGCTGCTGCGCCACCCCCCTTGGTAAGGGGGGTTAGGGGGGATTTCTTTTATGGCTTCATATCGCTTTTTGAAGCAAGGTTTGCCTTTGCTTTTAGGCCTTGAATCGGCTAAAATAAAAAAAATGGAAAAATTCAAAACCAGCCTGTATGAGGATACGCGCTCCATGCAATTTTCGCTGGACAGTAAAGATAATCGTGAATACTCTCTGAAAAGAAAAAGCGGTGTGCTGACCCGGAGTTTTGACGATAGTTGGAAAAGCCATGCTGTTGAGACCATGGCCAAGGATGAAATCGCCAAATATATGTCTTGGAAGTCTACCGAGCGAATCACGGGCGGCTCCTTTTCCCGCCGCCGATGCTGCGGGAAAAATCATGGCAGACAATGCTTTTTTGATCAACTTTCTCAACCGCAGCGGCTTGCAGGAATGGAAATTGCATTTCCGCGCCAAGCACTGCCGGCGGACGCTGCAAAACACGCAGCGCCGGGAGTTGCAGAGCAGTTTCGATCATTACAGCGTCACAGCCCGGCTGAGATTAAAAAACCACCCCCTGGAAATGGAAGTCAGCGAGGGTTCCAGCGAAGGCTTGAAATTCAATTTAGACGGCTTGACTCGGCGTATCAGTGAAACGGCCGGCAACTGCCGGAGCTGCCGCAAGGTAGTTTTCAAAGACCCGGTTCCCGTTGTTCTGCAGGCTGGCGAAGGCGCCATCCTCTTTCATGAAATTCTCGGCCATGCGTTGGAAGCCGATTACGTTTTTCATGGTTTTTCTCCTTTTTCATTGCCTGATTTAGATAAAACCATCATCCCGGCTGCTCTGACCATTCTGACCCAGGACAGCCGTGACCCGTTCTTTAAAGGTTCGGCGGTGGATGATGAAGGAGAAATTTCGCCATCGCCGCTGTTGGTGGAAAACGGCGTCCTACGCCGTTTCATCGCCGATTATCAGTATCAGAAGCTGCTGCGCTTGCGGGACCGGGGCCATGCGCGCCTGGAGGATTTCAGCCATATTCCCCTGCCGCGCATGTTCGCTATTTATGTCCAGCCTGGAGACTACCCGGCCGAAGAGATCATCGCGTCAACTCCGTACGGCATTTTTGCCCGGGAGTTCGGAGACGGAGGACTGGATTTCGGCGCCGGACGTTTTTTCTTCAATATTCGCCAGTCTTACCTTATTGAAAAAGGGCGCTTGACCGCGCCGCTCGCCAGCCTGACCGTCAGCGGTAAGATCAGGGAAATTTTAAACGACATCGGCATGGTCGGCAATGATTTCAAATATGATCGCGGTGTTAGCTATTGCCAGAAAAGCGGCCAGGTCCTTCACGTCCGCGTCGGCCAGCCTACTATAAAAATCAATAAACTGCATGTGAATGGGGGCTATGGTGCTTGAGACGGTTTTAAAAACGGGACATGACGCCGGGTTTTCAACCGTTGAAGCTTTCCAAGAAAAGATATGGCGCTGGGAGAGTGAAGGTGGCGACCCGCCTTTATCCGGCCATGAGCTTCAAAGCAACCGGCTGTTGGCCCGGGCGTTCCGCGACAGCGGCGATCCTCTCGGTTTCAGCCTTTCCAATCCCGATGCCCGCTCGATCAAGCAGAGTTTTTCAAGCCTGGGTTCCGCTTCAGGTCCTGACGGCAAAAAAAATTATGCCCACTTGCTGCCGAGGGAACATGCCAAAATCAAACTGGATATCTACGATCCGGGGATCGATGCCTGGAACGAAGCACAGGTGGTTGAATTGCTGGAAAAGATCAGGGAAAGCCTGGTGACTTTTCCGGGGCTGAAACTGAAAAAATTTCATTTTGCCAGGATATTGAAAAAAGTATACCTGGCCAACTCGAATGGCTTCATGGCCAAGTATAAAAAAACACATTTCCAGGTCCAGGTCGCTTTCATGCTCCAGGATCATGTCCTGGAACTCAGCGAAAGTCATATTTATTTCAGCCATTTCAACCCGGAACGTCTGGTGGCCCGGGCGGCCAACCTGCTCGGCTCCCTGACGGCAGAATCCCTGCCGGATACGAGCCAGGAGTTTTTTATCTTGTCGCCCGAAGCCTCGGTCCAGATGCTCAAGGAGTTTTCATGCGGATTGAAACTCGATCAATTGGCAGGCAGAAGCCGTGTCATTGGCGCTTGCTCACGGATCAGTATCTTGGATAATCCGGCCATGGACGGGCAGACCGGCTCGGTTCCTTTCGATGATGAAGGAATTGCTGCGCAGGAAAAGTACCTGATCAACAAGGGTGAATTCGTCTTGGCGGCGGCCGATATTCGCACGGCTTTTACCAGACAAAAAAAATCGTCCGGGAACGGCTTTCACGATGAACGGGGAATTTTCCCGCAGGTACAGTTTTCCAACCTATATTTCAAACCCTCGGTCTCTTCCCTGGCGCACTTGCTGCGTACCGCCGCAAAAGGCGTTTTGGTTTATCTGGTCAAGCTGAAAGGTTTCGGCGATTCCGCCAATGAATTTGTTTTTTCGGCTTACGGCTATTCATTCGAAAATGAAGAGATCGCCCGTCCCGTCCATTTTAATTTCCGGACTACCATGCGCTCCTATTTCCTGCACATCCTTGATATTTCAAGGGAATTGCGCTTTTTTCACCACCGTTTCAATATCGGCTCGCCTTATCTGCTGTTGCAAGGGCGGCGTGACTCGGAAAAAAAAATCACTATTTAATACTGAACTGCGACCATTTTTATTGTTGGCCATGATTTGAAAAAAATACCTTGATTTGCTATAAAAGAACCATGGAAAACGTGAAGGTCCTGGTTGTCGATGATGAAAAAAACATCTTGGAATCGGTAAAAATGGTCCTGGATTATGAGAAATACAGCGTGGCCCTGGCCCGGGACGGAATTGAGGGCATGGATGTTTTTAAAAAATTCATGCCTGATATCGTCTTACTGGATGTTAAGATGCCCGGGGGGTTGGACGGTTTAAAAGTACTGAAATCGTTCAAAGCGGTTAATCCGGCCATTGAAGTCATCATGATTTCCGGCCATTCGGGCATCGAGGAAGCGGTAGAGGCCTCGCGCCTGGGGGCTTTCGACTTTCTGGAAAAACCCATTTCCCGCGACAAACTGGTTCTGACGGTGCGCAACGCGGCCGAAAAGATTCATTTGCTCAAGGAAAATTTCAGTTTAAGGAATTTAACCGCCCGGAAATATGAACTGGTCGGCCGCTCGGCTGTCATGCGCGCCTTGCAGGAAACTATCGGCCGCGTGGCGCGCAGCGACTCCATGGTCCTGATTTCCGGAGACAGCGGCACCGGCAAGGAATTGATCGCGCGCCTGATTCACCAGCAATCGAAACGCAGCCAGAACCGTTTCGTTCAGGTTAATTGCGCCGCCATTCCCGACGAACTCATTGAAAGCGAGCTTTTCGGCCATGAAAAAGGTTCTTTCACCGGTGCCTACGAAAAAAAAATAGGCAAGTTTGAAAGCGCCCATCGCGGCAGTATTTTTTTGGATGAGATCGGCGATCTGAGCTTGAAAGCCCAGGCCAAAGTGTTGCGGGTGCTCGAAGAAGGGGAAGTGCAGCCGGTGGGATCGCCGGAGATCAAGAAGGTCAACGTCCGCGTCATTGCGGCCACCAACAAGAACCTGGAAGCCGAGATCCAAAAAAACAATTTCCGCGAAGACCTGTATTTCCGGCTGCACGTCGTGCCGATCCATTCGCCTTCCCTGCGCGAAAGAATCGAAGACATCCCCTTGCTGATCGAGCATTTCATCACCTATTTCTCCGAAGAAAACAATTATAAAAAAAAGACTTTTTCCCCGGCGACGCTGTCGCTGTTGATGGAATATCCCTGGAAAGGCAATGTACGCGAACTGCGCAACCTGGTGGAAAGGCTGCTGATCATGTGCCGCAGCGACCCGATCTCCGTCCAGGACCTGCCCGACTATATTGTCCGCAAGAGCGAGGGCGGCGAATCGGGCCTGCTGCAGATAAAAAACTGGAAGGAATTCAAAAACCATTCGGAAAAAATATTTCTGGAGCAAAAACTCAAGGAATACGGAGGCAACGTGGCCAAGACGGCGCGCGAAATCGGCCTGCCGCGCAGCAACCTCTATCAAAAAATCGCATCTCTTGGTATCATGGCGGGGCATCAGCAGGATGCGGATGAAGAATCGCCTCTTTCCTGAGTGAAAGGGGAAGAACGTCCGGACTCCGCAGGGAAGGATGATGAACCTGGCCATGATGAAGAGGTAACATGAAATCATTCGGAATGCTTTTGGTTATTCTAGGTATACTGCTTTTGGTCATGTTTCCGCCAATGGGAGTGGCGGGAACCCTCATTATCATTGGCCTGATACTGTTTGTGTTTGGCAAGGATAAAAGAAAGGCCAAAAAAGCAAAAGAAACGGAAAAAAGGAAATCGCAGGAAAGGCCTTGCCCCAACTGTAAGGAACCCATTTTACGTGGGGTGACCAAGTGCGAACATTGCCAATCTGAAGTCCCAGCCGAAAAAGAAGAAGTTATCAATGAAGTAATCAAAGTTGAAGATGGGAATTGGGAATGTACGAATTGCCATAGCCAAATGTTGTTGGCGGAAGATTATTGCTGTACATGCAGTAAGCATAAAAAGGATATTGCTATGCGGTTGATGAATAGTGAGAAAAAATGCTGATGAACAGTCGAACTTGCGGTGCGGGCCGGCACGAAATCGGCCTGCCGCGCCGCAACCTCTATCAAAAAATCGCATCTCTTGGTATAATGGCGGGGCATCAGCAGGATGCGGATGAAGAATCGCCTCTTTCCTGAGTGAAAGGGGAGGAAAGTCCGGGCTCCGCAGGGAAGGATGATCCCTAACCGGGATTCCCTCTCGTTAAACGGGAGGACAGGACAGTGTCACAGAGAACAGACCGCCAGGCCGTGTTCGCGCGGTTTGGTAAGGGTGAAAAGGTGAGGCAAGAGCTCACCGTCCCGTCCGGCGACGGCCGGGACTGAGACAAACCCCATCCGGAGCAAGGCCTAACAAAGGGCGTTTGAGGTTTTCCCGACCGAGGCCCTTGGGTTGGCTGCTTGACTGCGGCAGCAATGCCGCGCCCAGATAAATGATTCTTCACGACAGAACCCGGCTTACAGTCCGCATCCTGCCGATGCCTTTTCCGAGCTGCGCCCGGTCGCCGCCCCCTACGGGACAAACTGGATCCGTACCAACACTATATTTTTGACAATATCGGTAAGCCGTTAAAAATATCTAGTGTTGGTATAGTCACACTAGATGGTTTCGGCTACCGCTAGAACTTGCTGAAACCATAGTGTGACTACCAAAGTCGGCGGATAGTTTGTGCGGCAACGCCGGGACCAGATAAATGATTCTTCACGACAGAACCCGGCTTATAGTCCGCATCCTGCTGGTGCCAATTCATCCGGACCGTTTTATTGCACCGGCAGCCAATATTCCGGTGATATTCCTCGTGACTCTGGGAAAATGCTGGCCGACAAAAAATTAAAAAGATTTTCTTTACCATCAATTTTTCTCTGAATTTTAAAAATTGAGCCTACCTTTGATTAAAAATACTTTCTTCCAATGATTTTAGAAAAAATACGGCCGACTTTATGTTGACATTTCGGATGATTAACATCAGAATTCCAGTATAGGGGAAGTGATATATCTAATCTTGACAGGAGGTAGAAGAAATGAAAACAGAAAAAGGAATTATTATGGTAACCTTCACAATCCTTTCGATTCTTGCATTGGCTATTTCATCAGGGGCGCAAACTGCTGAAAAGGACGGCTGTATTGGTATGGATGGGACATTCCATAAATGTGGCGAGAGCTGGACTCAAACGTATAACGGGGTTGTATATGATTGCACATGCCACTGCCCCGCTCAGGGCAATGATTGTGTGCCAAGAGCACAAGCAGCTGTTTCTGGCCAGGGTTCTACTGGTACATCTTCAGGGCGATCATCTGGCCTTCGCCGTCAACCTAGCGCAAAAGTTAACACGAAAACCCAGGCTCAACTGGATGCGGAAAGACAGGAAGCATTTGAAAAGGGAAAGAATGAACTCCTAGTGGATCTTAAGGGAGGAACCTCGCTAGAAGATCTTGATCTTAAACCCGCAGGCAATTCACAAGCTTTGGGTTTAAAACCATACAATGCGCCTGTCATTGATGAAGTCGCCAATGCTAGGTCAGAGTTCGAGAAGATGGACCCGGTCACGATGCGAAATGAAAAAACGCTCATAACCCAGCGGCAAGTAGAGCCCAACCCATGGTGCCAGTCTATCATAAAAACACTAAAAATCAAAGCGCCGCCCCTGCCGGACAAAATATTCGCCCAGCTGCAGCCCGGAGATGTCCTGCTCTTTGCTCCGGAGGATTCACTGACATTCGATGCCTGGACAGGTCATTACATTCGTTTATTTGACAAGTTGTCTTCCTGGGATTGGAATACTCGGGCTTCACATACCTGCATTTTCCTCAGAGAGGTCAAAGGCGTGAAATTCTTCCTTGACAATCTACCCGGCGAAGGCCCCCGCATCAAGACCGGAGATCAGATCAGTGAAGAATACGCGGGGCGCACCATTGATGTCGCCCAGCCGGTTTCCAAGGTCGATGGCAACATGCTCTGGTCCGCGGCCCGGGAACTGGGAATCATGCAAATAAGCGCCGATCTGAAAAAGGCCGGCAACCTCTTCGATAAGACCAATTTCGGCTTGTACGGCAACGACAACATGGTGTGCTCGGAAGCCTCCCGCTGGACACTGCTCAAGGCCGGGCTCCAAATTGCGGACACGGAGTCGCCGTTTAAAAAGCTCCTGGGTATCTATTACGGGCCGGCGAATTTTTATAGTGATGTACAGCACTTTCTCGTAACACCTTTGGAAAAACTGCCGAAGCGTACCGACATGCGCTAGCGCGAATCATGGTTCGGCGGCGTCTATTGAAAATAATTCCACAGGAAATGCAGGTGAAAATGAAAAAAATAATTGTTATGCTGGCGACTATTTTTATCTTATTTTGCGGAAATACTTTATCCTTTGGTCAGACCGTCTCCGAAGAAGCCAAGCGGCATTTCGACCGCGGAATAGCCGCTATTGAGATGGCATCTTCTCCAGATGATTATATCGGTGCAATCGAGGAGTTCGAACAAGCAGCCAGACTTGCGCCGAATTGGCCTGATGTTTATTACAACCTCGGAAAGGTGCAGGAGAAAGCGCAAAAATACAGAGAGGCAATAGGAAACCTTCAACAATACCTCCGACTGGCCCCGAGTGCGAACGATGCTGAAGCAGTGAAAGGCTTGATCAACAAGCTGGAATTCAGAGCGGAACAGTTCATTTCCGACAGCGAAGCTTTGGATATCTTTGCTTCTCTAGGAGGCTATCGAGGTAATAATAGTAAATGGAATTTTACAGGAGATATTTCACCCAGAGGCTTTGCTCAAAAATTCTGGAGGGTAGGAGATAAAATTGAATTTCAATTTTGGACACCGCGTGATCAGTATCTAACTCGAAATGCACAGGTAAAAGGCCGAATTTTAGAGTATGATTCCTATTATATTTATTCTACTATTGGTTCTGGGGTGGAGCTTTCATTAAAAGTCGTTATGGAAATTGTTTCCCGAGCCAGAATAAAAGGTAGCGCCGTTGAAACTGGCTGGATAGATGGCCATGAGAATATTTTTGAATTCGAATATATCCTTAAGTAGGAGAATATGGTTGAACAGCTAAACGTAAAAGGCTCGGATATAAACGCCAAAAATATTAGAGGCGATGCGCCTTTTAAATATTCGGAGTTCCACAGAAAAATGGCTGATCTATTAAGGAAGCTTGAGACGAGGTTAAAATGAAAAAAATAATTGTTATGCTGGCGACTATTTTTATCTTATTTTGTGGAAATGCATTATCCTTCGGCCAAACTGTTTCCGAAGAAGCCAAACAACATTTCGTTCGCGGCATGGCCGCAATGGAGAAAGCCAAGACGCCCGAAGATTATGAAGCGGCCATCAAGGAGTTCGAACAGGCGGAAAATCTTGCGCCGAAGTGGCCCGATGCCTCCTACAACCTTGCATTTGCGCAGGAGAAAGCGGAAAAATACAGCGCTGCGATAAAAAGTCTCCAGCGCTACCTCTGGCTGGCTCCGCATGCGAGCGATGCTGAAGAAGTGGAAATCCTTATAAACGAGCTGAAATATAAGTTCGCTAAAAGCGTGGACGTAAAAGCCTGGGATGCGATTGAACTGCTGCACGATGCTGCTCAGAATGGAAAAAAAAACTTGGTTGAGCTATTAATCGCCAGAGGCGCTGATGTGAATGCCAGGGATGAAGATGATGATACGCCGCTGCACGAAGCTGCCCGATGCGGACAGAAGGATGTGGTTGGGCTGCTAATCGCCAAGGGCGCGAATATCAATGCCAAGGATAAAAATGGCGATACACCGCTGAACCTGGCCGCCTGGAGCGGCCAAACGGAAGTAGCGGGGTTGCTGATCGACAAAGGTGCTGACATCAACGCCAGGGATAGAGAGGGCGCTACGTCGCTATCACATGCCTTCTACGAAGATAGCAGCCTGTTGGCCGAACTATTGATTGCCAAAGGCGCGGACATAAATGCTAAAAATGATGACGGAAGTACCGCGCTGCACAGGGCCGTCGTCAGTGTGTACAACTGGGGATTGGCCAAGTTATTGATTGCCAAAGGCGTGGATATAAATGCCAAAGATAATGGAGGCCGTACGCCGTTACACTGGGTCGTCACCAATGGCCTGAAGGAAACGGCCGAACTGCTGATCGCCAAGGGTGCGGACATCAACGCCCGGGATCATGCGGGCAATACACCGCTGCAAAGCGCTGAAATCAATAACCACAAGCAAATGGCCGAGCTATTAATCGCCAAAGGTGCCGACATAGGAAAGATAAGAATCAATGCCAAGGATGGAGTGGGAAGAACGTCGCTGCACTATGCCACTATTGATAACCTACTGGATATTGCCGAGCAACTGATCGTGAAAGGTGCGGAAATGAGCCCCAAGGATATTAATGGAAATACGCCGTTGCACATTGCTGCCGGTAGGGGCCAAATTGAATTTGTTGAGCTGTTAATCGCCAAAGGCGCGGAAATCAATGCCAGGAACCATGATAGAAAAACTCCGCTGCTCTGGGCCACCGAGAGTGGCGGTAGCGACCACTGGAAAGTGACCGCGCTGCTGATCGCCAAGGGCGCGGACGTGAATGCCAAGGACTCCGCTGGCAATACGCCGCTGCATTTTGCTGCCGAGTATGGCCAAAAGGAAATGGTCGAGCAGCTGATCGCCAAGGGCGTGGACATCAGCGCCAAGAATAATAGCGGCGATACCCCGATCCATATGACCGCTGGTTCTAGGGGCCAGGAGGAAATGGCCGAGCTGTTGATAGCCAAGGGCGCGGACGTTAACGCCAAGAACAAAAATAGCATGACACCTCTGCACACTGCCGCCGAGTTTGGCCAAATGGAAGTGGCCGAACTATTAATCGCCAAAGGCGCGGATGTAAATGCCAAGGACAATGAGGGCAAAACGCCGCTGCAAATTGCTGAAAGTAACAACCATAAGGATGTGGCCGATATGTTAAGGAAACTCGGGGGAGGTGAAAAATGAACAAAACCGCACCCACTGACATTCGCCGCCGCCTCGGCTGCAGCACGCTCTTCGGGATCATGGCAGTTGCCGGCATCGTGACTTTCCTTGTCCTCCGCTGCCAGCTCGGTCGCCCGCAGGAAGTCGGCGCCCAGGTGCCCACACCCTTTCCCATCCTGGTGCTCGGCTTGGGCCCTACGCCCACGGTACGAATCATCGACGTGGCCGATCTGGCCGGCGCGGCCGGCGAGCCCCGCGCTTTCATCATCCCTTCCGAGCGCGCCGCCGCAATTCAATCCGCTCTGGATAATGAGATGCGGGCTGAAGAGGAACGAGCGCGGCTCAAAGGAGACGATGAGGCCTATCGGCGGGCGCATTTCACGATTGAGCAGACAGCGCCCGGACGGCAGCGTATTCGCCTGGACTATAGTCGCAATGGCATGGATGCCATCGTGAGCACCACGACCTGGTACGATGCCACGAGCACCGGGGTGGAGCCGCGCATGGTTGGCCGGGGGATGGTGAACGGCATGCTGATCTTCCTTTCGATCGCGATCGGGGCCGTGATCAGCGCCGCCTTCGGGGTTGGCTGGAGGCTTGTGCGAGGGAAGCGAGGGTGAATGGAGGGAGGAAAATGATAGGCAAGGGGAGAAAGATTGTTTTGCTTACAACCATTTTTATACTATTTTGCGAAAGTGCATCCTTGTTTGGACAAGTCCTTGTCGAAAAGGCGAAAAAGCATTTTGACTTCAAAATGGTCGCCGTGGAGATGGCAAATTCTCCTGATTTTTCTACCATCGCCATCAAGGAGTATGAACAGGGGGATAGCCTTGCGCAGGACATAAATGCAAAGGACAAAGATGGCTACACACTGCTGCACAAAGCAGTCAACCAAGACAATAAGGAAGAGATCGAGCGGTTAATCGCCCAAGGCGCGGACGTCAATGACAGGGACAATTCGGGCAACACGCCGTTGCTCTGGGCTGTCGGAAATGGCCAAACGGAAGTCGCTGAGCTATTAATCGCCAAAGGCGCGAAGATAAACGCCAAAAACAACGATGGCTATACGCCGCTGCACCTGGCTGCTTATCAAGGCGAAAAGGAAGTGGCTGAGCTATTGATCGCCAAAGGCGCAGATATAGAAGCCAAAGATAACTATGGCCATACGCCGTTGCACTTGGCCGCTGCTACCAATGGCCAAAAGGAGATCACTAAGCTATTGCTCGCCAAAGGCGCAGACGTCAATGCCAAGAATATTTATAGACTTACGCCGCTGCACCTGGCTGCAACCAACGGAAAAAAGGACGTGGCTGAGCTATTGATCGCTCAAGGTGCAGACATCGAGGCCAAGGACAAATCAGGCCAAACGCCGTTGCACTCTGCCGCTTGGTTGGGCAAAACGGAAGTCGCCGAGCTGTTGATCGCCAATGGCGCGGATATCAGCGCCAAGAACAATGACGGTCAAACGCCCTTGCAGTGTGCTGAGACCAATAACCAAAAGGACATGGCCGATCTGTTAAGGAAGCATGGGGGAAGTGAAAAATGAATAAAACCATTATTTGGCTTACAAGCCTCTTTATCCTGGTATTCGGAGTCGAATCATTCTTTGGACAAACTCTCGCCGAAGAAGCGAAAAAGCATTTCGACCTCGGGGTGAAGCTGGAAAACAAATTCTACAAAGACGCGGAGGTAAACGCGGTGGATAAAGACGGCCAGACGCCGCTGCACTATGCCGCCGAGGGTGGGTGCAAGGAAATTGTCCAGTTGCTGATCGCCAAGGGCGCGGACATCAATGCCAAGGATAACCAGGGAAAAACGCCGCCGGACTGGCTGAATATTATTATAGAACGAGCAAGCTCAAATCCCGAAGAGAAATGGACAAGCTTCTGAAAAAGCTTAAAGCGGAATAATAAATGAAGAAAATAATCATTCTGTTGATCCTGACCATGATTAGTTTATTCCTAGAGAATAGTGCTGACCAGCCTGAAAAAAAAGTGATTGTGCCGAAAAAGTTCGGTATAGAAGGCGGGCATTTTACATGTATCGTGCCAAAAGACTGGGAGCTCGTCGAAAATGGCCTGAAGTATAATACTAGATTCCATATCACATTCACCGGCCCGCGTGCGGAAGGTGCGCCCGTATTGATGGATGTCTCATATTTTGGAGTTGGAAATAAATTTTTTAAGGACTCTCAAGACTTTGTGACGCGCAATACGATCGATCTTTTAGATGAAACGATAGCTATCCCTGAGAAAGTTCGGGTAAATGGCATGGAAGCTATAAAAATTGAATATGAAATAAAAGAATATCTTCATCCGGAAGCAAAAGATGACGCTTCGGTCATGGTGAAGGAGAAATTCTATGTCCTTCTCGCCCGAGGCTGCCGGGGTTTCTTCGTGCTCCACTTTTTATCGCCAAGCAGTGCATATGCGGAGCACCTGCCTGTTTTTGAAAAGGTAGCGGCTTCATTTACAATACTATAACATCCAATCGTTAGGTGTGTTGCATGAAAAAAATATTTGATTTGCCTGCTGCTGTTGTTATCTTATCTTTGCGAAAGCGCATCATTCTTGACTTGCGAATATATAAAAAAATGAAATATTTTTGCTTTTTCTTGCCAAAAGCAATTTTAATGGAGAAAAAATATTTGCTCTTGACGCTTTTGTTTTTATTGGGAATTCTGGCGGCCATACCGGGTAATTTCCCGATGATTCATGCTCAGACCAAACCCGACCAGGTTGAGCCGCGGGCCGGCGAGGTGTGGAAAGAACCGCTGACTGGAATGGAGTTTGCCTGGATCCCGGCGGGAAAGTTCATGATGGGCTCCAATGAAGAATTGGCAGACGAGCAGCCGGCGCACAGGGTCCATCTTGACGGGTTCTGGCTGGGCAAGTACGAGGTGACGCAGGGCCAATGGAAAACCGTCATGAATGAAAACCCGGCCTATTTTAATAAAGGCGATGATTATCCCGTGGAAAACGTCGACTGGGGCGACACCCAGGAGTTTATCGCAGCCTTGAGCGCGCAAAGCGGGTATCATTTCAGACTGCCGACCGAGGCCGAGTGGGAGTATGCCTGCCTGGCAGGGAGGCCCAGGCAGGAATACGAAGAGCTGGGCGATATTGCCTGGTTCAATGAAAATTCAAATGATACGACCCATGCGGTGGGTCAGAAAAAGCCCAACGCCTGGGGATTATATGACATGCTGGGGAATGTCTGGGAATGGTGCCAGGATTGGTACGGCAATTACCCCGGTGCTCCGCAAACCAATCCCGCCGGGTCCGAATCGGGTTCCGGCCGGGTCATTCGCGGCGGTTCCTGGTTCGTCCTTTTTCTGCATGTCCGTCCCGTCAATCGCGGCAGCAACCTGCCGGAAGACCGGGGTGACTATCTCGGTTTTCGCCTGGCCATAAGCAAAGACCCGAGTATCCATACGGATAACAAGGGCAGCGCTACGCAGCTGGAGCGCGCCGTTTCAGGCGGCAGCATGGACGTGATCGAGTCGTTGCTTGCCAAGGGCGCAGACATCAACGCCAAGAATAGAGATGGTTTTTCAGCGCTGCACTTTGCCGTAATCAGTAACCGCTTGGAAATAGCCCGCTTCTTGATCGCCAAAGGCGCAAACACAAGCGCCAAGGATGATGCGTTCAGCAAAACGCCTTTGCATTATGCTGCTTCGCAAGGCTCAAAGAAAATGGTCGAGTTTTTAATTGCAAAAGGCGCGGATATAGATGCCAAGGATCAATTCGACTATACCGCGCTGCATGAAGCCATCATCCAGGGTCCAAGAGAAATAATTGAGCTGTTGATCGCCAAAGGCGCTGACATAAACGCCAGAGATAATAATGGTTATACGCCGCTGCACTATGCCGCCAAGGGAGGCCTGAAGGAAGTGGCCGGGCTGCTGATCAGCAAAGGGACGGATGTGAATGCCAGGGATCAATTCGGCGATACGCCGCTGCACCTGGCCGCCCAGGAAGGCCTAAAGGAAATGGTCGAGCTATTGATCTGCCAAGGCGCGAACGTCAACGTCGAGGATTATAAAGGCTATACATCCCTGCGATATGCTGAAATTTTCAATCACAAGGATGTAGCTGAACTGTTAAAAAAGAATGGGGCGAGGTAAAAAATGAAGAAAGCGATTGCTTGGTCCATGTTCATCTTGGTTATTTTCTTTTGTGGGATTGCCTTGCTAAAGGCGGCGGAAAAGCGAAATACGGGGATCCCGGTTCCATCCGGATGGGATGCCCAGGGCAAATTTAAAGAAAGTGATCTTTACAAGTTTTGCTCAATGATTGCCAATACAAAGATAATTCAGTATTGGCAAACGACTTCTGGCGGTGCCGGCAAGCCGACGTTTGCGATTGTTAAATCCCAGGATATCTTGAATACCATCTGGTCAGGGTTGAGAATAGCCCCTGAAAAACCGCAGATCGATTTCACTGAATATTTCCTGGTCATCATTCAACCCGGAGCTACGATCACCCAATACAATTACAACCTGAATATCAATGAGAATCCAAAAGCCATTAGTTTTTCGCTGCGTGAATTTCATACAGCCAAAGACAAACTGTGGTTGATAGGGCAGGAACCCATCCTGGCATTCAAAATTCCGCAAACCGTTAAAACCATTACTGTAGAAATCAAGAAAGCGCCTGGAAGTGCAGGGCCTTATCCCAAATGAGCGCGCATTCCAAAAGACTTTTTCTCGCCATTCTGGCTGCTGCGCTTGCGATCCAGGCCGTGTGTTTTGTCCGATCAACTGCGCTTTATTACAAATTTCCGATTTCAGCATTTGCCAAAGTTGAAGTGTCTTCCGCTGAAAATCATCCGGACTTCGCATGGGCCGAATGCAAAGACAATAAGCTTTATGCAAAATCAAGCAGAACCTATGGAACGGCAAGAGATGAAATCACCCTGGACCTGGTGAGTGGAGTACTTTCCGGATCGAGTAATTTATCAGGCATGAACCCGCAGGCAAACTTTGTGATTCGCGCTCCCGACCAGGGCGGGGATTATTTCACCTACTTGGACAAACTTGCTGAAATGGAACGTATTTTCAAATTCACCAAATCAAGGAAAGCCGAGAAATATATCCGCCGAATCATGAGCTGCGTAAAAAAGCTGAATGTCGCGGATGCGGCTCGCGCTTTTATCGATTGCAGCAACCTCGTCCTGGGTCTCCGTAATAAAATAATGGTTGAGTACCAGGTGAAAACAGATAGAGACATATTGTTAAGCTTCTGTGATAAAAAACAATGTTATGCAAAAAAAAGAGCTTCCATAAAAGCTGGCGCGGGTAAAACTGCAATAGAATTGGAGCTCCCGCTCACGGTTTCAGACATGGAATCAACATATATTTCTTTGCATGTCGTTCCTCCAGGAGCGGAGCGAACCCAAAGTGTAGCCGAAGCCATTGTGAATAGAAAATCAGAAGCCGGAGACAGGATTTTCAATCTCTATGTCACCAACGTCGATGATCAAGGACATGCGGACCCTGCTCTCTATGCTGGGAAAAATAACGAAATATATACAAACTGGAGAGTTGCCGGAAACAGGGACATCATTTTAAAACTGGTCGATCAGGAAGGCAGGGTATGGGTAGATAACAAGTTTTTTGCTAGTAGTGGCGGAGAAAATTCCAAAAAAGTTCAGTTATTCATCCCTGAAAACACGCCGCCGGGAACCGGTTACAAGATTATCGAACGCATTGTTCCCCAAGGCGGATCATGGGAAGAGAACTTGACTGAAGAAGCACTTGATGATTGGGGAAGAGGCATTGCTGTAAAATAAGCAATTCCAGCCTAACCCCGCTTTATTTTATTGCCCCGTGCAGCTTCAACAGTTCGGCCACTTGCTTATGGTTGTTGCTTTCAGCATACTGCAGAGGAGTTCTATCATTCTTATCCTTTGCGTTAATATTCGCTCCTTTGGCAATCAGCAGTTCAATGACTTCTTTTTGGCCATATGTTGCTGCTTCGTGCAGCGGCGTCGTGTCCACTTTGCTTCTGGGATTTAACTCGGCGTTCTTGGCGATGAATAACTCTGCCATTTCCGTATAGCCATAGGCGGCGGCAATATGCAGCGCTGTTATGCCATTCATGTCCTTGGCGTTGACATCGGCGCCATGGGCGAGCAGCAGCTCAGCCACTTCCTTCTGGGCATAAACGACGGTCCAATGCAGCGGTGATTCACCACGCTGATCCTTGGCATTGATGTCTGCCCCCTTGCTGATCAACGATTCGGCTATTTCTTTTTTGTTCCATAAGATAGACCAGTGCAGCGGTGTATCACCCTCATTATCCTTGGCGTTTATTTCCGCGCCTTTGGCGATCAGCATCTCGGCCATTTCCTTGTTGTTGATCGAGGCGGCTTTGTGCAGCGGCGTAAGGTTTTTATTATTTCGGGCATTCACATCCGCTCCTTTACCAATCAATAGTTCGGCCATTTCGGTATCGCCCCGACCGGCAGCCTTATGCAGCGGTGTATTGCCATCTTCTTCCTTGATGTTGATATCTGCCCCCTTGGCGATCAGCAGCTCGGCAATTTTCTTTTGGCTATTTACAGCGGCATAGTGCAATGGCCTATAGCCAAATTGATCATCCCTGGCGTTTATATCAGCGCCTTTGTCGATCAGTAATTCGACCAATTCATAATCGCCTTCCTCGGCGGCTTTATGCAGCGGTGTATTGCCAGATTCATCCTTGGCATTAATGTCAGTTAAGTTTACACCTTTGGCAATAAGCAATTCCGCTTCTTCTTTTTCGGCCTTGTCTTTAATTTTTGCGAGCAAATCCTTTATATCCAAGGATTCTGGAGCCTTGGCTGTTAGCTCGAGATAATGGTTAAAACTCGCGAGCGCCTTTCTGAAATTTCCCACTTTTTCCTGGGCTGATCCTAAGTTGAACCAGGCCTCCGCCCAATCTGGCGCAAGGCTGGTTGCCTGTTCGAACTCAATGATCGCGACGGCATAATCATCCGGAGATATTGC
>CAVYQZ010000007.1:0-244907 GCA_963770755.1 Candidatus Aminicenantota bacterium
CGCAAAAACAAGCGATGAAATCCTGGCTTCGGGACTGCAGCGTCTGTCCATCTCCGTCGACGGCTTCAATGCCGCTGATTATGAAAAAAAACGCATTGGCGCAAGTTTTACTCAGGTAACGGAAAACATCAGCGCCTTTTTAAACCGACGCCGGCAATTGCGAAGAAAAACGCCGCGTTTGGCGATCGAGATGATGCGCATGGCCCCATGCCCAGGCGAGGGGAAGAAACAAAAGGAATTTATCCGCCGTTTTAAGAAACTCGACCTTGATGAACTGGTTTTAAAGGAAACACACAATTGGGCCGGACACCTGGGTGGCACCGGACCATCTGTAAAATTGACAGCCTGCACTTTCCCCTGGAACGCCATGGTAATTTTTTTCGACGGCGCCGTGGCCCCCTGCGCCCAGGATTTTTTCGGTAACTGCACCTTGGGCAGCGTCGTGGATACTCCCCTGCTGAAAATCTGGAACGGAACGCCAATGCAGGAATTGCGCCGTGCTTTCGCCAAGGACGATATTTCCGCGTATCCTGCCTGCAGCGGCTGCGACCGCATCCGGCGCCGCAATTTCGGCGGCCTCCCCCGAGAATACCTGAAGCAGATGATCTTCAAGCACATGCCTTGAATTCATCATGCAATGCAGTCCATTCAAAAATCTTCAATTCCCTAATAAAATCTGATATAATGCGCTTTCGGCATAAGGAACCCAGGTGAAAACGCATTTGATCATCCCGCCCAGCGGCTATATCGCCCAGCGTTGGAAAGAGCACAACACCATGCCGCCGCTGGGAATATTATTCATTGCTGCCGTGCTGGAAAAAAGCAACCTACCGGTGCGGATCACCTCATCCGATGTGTTGAAATTGAAAAAAAACGACATTTTCAGGGAAATTCGCGATTATAATGCCGACGCCATCGGCATGTCCATCACCACCGAGAACCGCTTTGAAATATTCGACCTGCTTAAAGCCATTAAGGCGGAATTCCCGAAAAAGCTGCTGATCGTCGGCGGGCCGCATGCCACCATGGCCGGCCTGGACATGGTCACCCAGATTCCGGCTATTGACCTGGCCGTAATCGGTGAAGGCGAACGGACCATCCTGGAGATCGCCGCCTGGCATGAAGCCGGGGCTGACCCGGGCGAACTGGCCGCAATCAAGGGCATCATTTTTAAGCTCGATGGCCGCCCCATGTTTACCGGGCAGCGGCCCATGATCGAAAACCTGGACCCCTTGCCCTTCCCGGCCAAGCACCTTATTCCCATGGACAAATACGATTTCCTCTGGCCGGTGAACGGCCGGATGCTGCGCGCCACCAATATGATCACCTCGCGCGGATGCCCCTTCAACTGCAATTTCTGTCCCACGCCCTTTACCTGGGGTCGACACGTACGCGGTTATTCGCCCGAACGGGTGATTGACGAAATCCGCTGGAATCGTGATCGGTTCGGTGCCGAGGTGCTGTGGTTTTTTGACGATACCTTCAACTACAATAGCAAGCGCACCGAAGAACTTTGCCGGCTGATCATCCAGGATAAAATGGGCATCCGTTTCGTAGCCGAAGTGCGCATCGACATCCTTTCTTACGACTTGCTGGCGCTGATGCGCGAAGCCGGCGTGCAGTACATTTCATTCGGGGTCGAAGCCGGGTCTGAAAGGGTGCGCAAGGACATCATCCATAAAAACATCAGCAATGCCCAGGTCTTTCAGACAGTGGATTGGGCTCGGCAGCTGGACATCAAGGCCACGGCTTTTTTCATATTTTCACACCCCACCGAGACTTGGGCCGAAGCCAAAGAAAGCCTCAGCATCATTGACCGGATCAAGGACAAAGCCGATATCACAGTTTCCATTCTGCATATCTATCCCGGCACCGAGCTGGAAACTTACGCCAAGGAAAAGAAGCTGCTGCCGGCTGATTTTTCCTGGAACAAGCTCGATCGCCGCGTCGAAACCCTGCCCGCCGCCCAGGGAGACATACCCCTCTTCAAGGACCAATTCACCTGGGCCCAGATCGGCGAATTGATCCTCAAATGGTCGATCGGAGCCAAACGTGTTTCCCTTTGGAAAAAAATCCCCGATGTTCTGCGATCCATTCATTCCATCCGCGATTTTCATAAATACCTCAGCATCGCTTGGGTCTATTTAAGAATAAAAATATTTCACAAATAAAATCCTGGTCCGGAAAAAATACAGAGTTTTAATTTTTCATTGATTCTGCTATAATAATCTTGCCAATGACTGCGAAATTTATAAGAAATTTTTTTCTCGTTTTCCTGCTGTTCATTATTTTTTTTTCATTCGCGACGGACTTGCCCAAGGCCAAAAAAGGCGGTTTTTTTTCTGATGAATCTTCATATTTTTCAATCTTGCAAAGCCTTGCTTTCGATGGTGACCTGGAATACACCCGAGCCGATATCATCCGCATCAGGGGAATTTTTTGGGTCGGCCCCATGGGCGTGTTCATAAAAAAAGGACAAGATGGAAGGCTTTATTACGCCAAGTCCTTTATTTATCCCCTGGCCGTAGCGCCTTTTTTCAGGCTTTTCGGTACCCATGGCATTCTGCTGGCCAACGGATTAATGATATTTTTCGTCTTGCTGATGGGATTCCTGCTGCTGCGCCAACACCATGATCCCGGCAAAAGTTTCACCTTAACGATCATTTACGTGTTTGCCAGCATCACATTTATATATATCTGGTGGATCACCGCCGATCTCTTTAATTTTTTCGTCAATTTCAGCGCACTATTCTTCTTTTTCTACCAATTCAAAAAACCGGCTTGGAACGGCCTGGCCGGATTGTTTTTCGCCCTGGCCATTTTTTCCAAACCCAATAACGTCCTGCATATAGGCATTTTGTTCCTTCTTCTCCTTTATCAGAAAAAATGGAAAAAATTTCTTGCCATGGCGCTCATTTGCCTGCTGGTGCTGGCAGGACTTCTATACTTCAACTACATCCAAACCGGGTCCTTGAACTACATGGCGGGAGAAAGAAGGTCCTTCTACGGAAATTTTCCCTTTGAGCGTCCCGACTTCAAATTTTCCGGCGGCTTTCCGATGAGCAGCGATAACTACTGGAACCGCTACTACCTCAGTCCGGCTATTGCCCTGTTCAACCTGTTTTACTATGTATTCGGTCGTTTCACTGGAATGATCGTCTATTTCCCCACGGCGTTGTTCCTGTTCCTGCTTTTCTTTTTTCAGAAAAAAAAGCCCGATGATTGGTTCCTGCTGGCCGCCATCGGCGCGGCGATCTTTTTTTATGTTCTGGTCACTCCGGACAATTATTTCGGCGGCGGCGGTTCGCTGGGCAACCGCTACTTTTTCAATGTTTTCCCCTTGTTTTTCTTTCTGGGCTACCGCGACCGAATATTCAAATTTTCATTGCTGCCGGTTTTTGCTGCCGTTGTTTTTTTAGCGCCGGTATACATGGACGGCATGCTCCATTCCGCATCGCCGCGACTCCCTGGCACGTACTTCCCGACAAAACTCCTGCCTGCTGAAAAGACCCAGTTTGCCACACTGCCCAGCAATACCAACCCGCGCGCCTTCAACCGGCGTATCGGAGACAAATACACCTTGTTTTTTCTCAATGATAATTACAATCCGCTCGAGGGCGGATTATTCTGGAGCTATGCCGACAAAGAATTGGAATTGTTCCTGCTGGCACCTCGGGCGGTTAAAACATTTCACGTTCAGTTGAAAAACATTCCCCTGGCCAATCATGTCCGTTTCCAGGTCGAGCATAAAATTCAAAAAGTATTCCTCGCCGCCGACAGTGTTCGCGAAATCACCTTCAGCCACATTCCCGGACTGCGTATAAACCGGCGCTATCTGTATCACATCAAAATAAAAAGTCAGCGCTCCTATTGCCCCTATTTTGCTAATGTCAATTCGTTGGATCAACGCTGGCTGGGCGTGCAAACGCACATCAAACTGGGTTATTGATCGCCGCGCTGCCAGCGGGCGATTGACAAGCATCGGCGATTCTCATAATATGAATCCACGCCATGAAAATCGCAGCCGACCTTCATATCCATTCCACCCTGTCGCCCTGTTCTTCGCTTGAGATGTCCCCGGCCGCCATCGTCCGCCGCGCCCGGGAATTGAACCTGGATGCGATCGCCGTCACGGATCACAATAGTATGGCCAACTGTTTCAGCACCGCCGACATTGGCAGTAAAAACAACGTGCAGGTTTTTTTCGGCATGGAAGCCCAGACCCGGGAAGATGTCCATATCCTGTGCCTTTTCCAGAACCGCGGCCAGGCCGAACAATTCAACGACCGCATCTATGCTTTGCTGCCTGACATCAAAAACAATCCGGATTATTTTGGCGACCAGGTGGTGGTCGACGAGCAGGACAACATCATCCGCCATGAAGAAAAGCTTTTGCTGAACGCTCTGGATGCTTCGATACCGGAATTAATCGAGCTGGTGAAGCGGTACCGGGGGGTCGCCATTCCCGCCCATGTCGAGAGTGCTCCATTCGGCCTGTTGGTCAGCCTGGGGCTGATCCCAGGCGAACTCGACGTTTCGGTCATGGAATTATCCTGCGCAACCCGGCCGGAGTTGGCGTTAAAAACGTTTCCCGACCTGGCTCGCTACCCGCTGATCAGCAACTCGGACGCACATTTCCTGAAAGATATCGGCCGGGCGTACACTGTTTTTGACGCCGCCGAAGTTTCTTTGGCCGCGCTGATCGAAGCCGCCACGCATCACGCTTATCAGGTCAAATTCCGGAATCATCATGGTTGAAGATATCTGCTTTCATCTGACCGACCTGGTGCAAAATTCCATTGCCGCCGGCTCCACGACCATTCGCCTGGATATTTTGGAATCGGAAAAGCAGAATATTTTGATTCTGGAGATAACCGACAACGGCCGGGGTATGGACAAGGAAACCCTTGAAAAAGTCCAAGATCCCTTTTTTACCACCAAAAGCTTCAAAAAAGTGGGTTTGGGGATTCCACTGTTCAAGGCCACCGCCCAGGCCTGCGGAGGCGATTTCTCCATCCGCAGCGATGTGAACCGCGGCACCGAGGTCAAGGCCAGTATGCAGAGAAGTCATCCCGACTGCCCGCCCCTGGGCAATTTGCCGGAAACATTGCTTGTGCTGCTGGTAAGTTTGGATGCAATCAATTTGCAATTCCTTTACCGCAACGACCGGGGGAAATTCACCATTTCTTCCAACAGCATTCGCCAGCAAATCGGCGAATTGCATTTTTCTCACCCCGAAGTTTACAATTTTTTAAGGGAGTACATTCAATCTGAACTGGGACAAATGCTGGCGCCGGCGGATTGATGCAAATCAACCGTATGCATTGTATTCTAAAACCACTTGGAGTATGCTACAATAATTTTATGGACCAGAGCAAAGACATTATTATTGAAATTTTGAAGAAGCTGCCTTTGTTCAATGAACTGGATTTCAACGCCATCAAGGAACTGACCATTCTTGCCGAAGAACGCCTCTTCCGTCAAGGGGAAACCATATTTGAAGAAAGCACCACCGGCAAATCGATCATGGTGATCATTTCCGGTGAAGTGCGCATTACCCAGCGCGCCAGAATCAGCGGCGAGGAAACCTTGACCGTACTCAGAAAAGGTGATTTTTTCGGCGAAATGGCGCTACTCGAAGACTTGCCGCGCAGCGCTGCGGCCATTGCCCACAGTGATACATGCATGCTTGAAATCAGCCGCGAAAAGTTCCTGCATTTTATTGAGAAAGATCCGGCCAGTGGCGTAAAGATACTGTTCACCCTGTCCAAGATTCTGTCATCGCGCCTGCGCGAAGCCGATGTCAAGATCAAGGCCTTTGTCAACCTCAGCCAGTGGATTTGAAGTAACTGCTTTGACGATGAAACCGGCAGCGGATTCACGGAGTATGAATACAGATTGCCGGCAATTGGAAAAAAGAACTTTTTTTATTTTTGCTTGAAAAGGGGTGTAATGAAATCGGCAAGTTCCTTGGCGGCGATCGCCATGCCGTCCCGATTGGGATGGAGACCGTCCACCCAAATATTAGTGTTCATACTCGAAATAAAAGGCTTGTTGAGATCGAGAAAGGGGATTTTCATTCGCCGCAACCAGCGGTTGATTTTTTCATGTAAAGCGGCATAGATATAATGATCGCCGTTATTTCGAAACGGAAAGAAGACCACCGCCAACGGAATTTTTAAATTTCTCGAAAAATCGATAATCCTGTCCAGATAGCGAAAAGCCTTATCCTCTCCCATCTGAAAAATATCCTTCGCCATGAAATTTTTTTCCCGTTTTTTCTTAAACCAATAGAGTTTTAAATTGATGAATTTGAAAAGATGGGAATGGCTCATCAAAAACCCGGTGAAACCGTTTTTGTGGAACATGTAGGGGATCTGGAAATCATAATACGGGGTGAGCAGCAGTTTGCCCTGATTTGCGGTTTTTACGGTCAAGGTTCTCTCAAAATCATTCGGCCCGAGCTGCAACACCACCATATCAGGGTTGAATTTCGCCACCGTCGCCTTGACCAGAAAATATTCCTGAACGAGATTGTACCCGACCACCCCCATGCCCATTATTTCGACTTTATATCCCCTGTCGCGTAAAATCTTTTCCAGTTGCTTGTGATAGGTGTCCTCCAATGGAATCAGCCAGCCGTAAGTCAGGGAGTCGCCGACGAATATGATTCTTTTTTTGTCTCGTTTGCGGATCCGATAGGGTTTGTCGCGGAAACCGGCGGAATTGATCCGGAACTCGATTCCGTCAAACAGCGCCCGGGAGTCGGGTAGCAATTCATATAGAATATTCCTGTTCCTGGACAGCCGGTAGGTTTGCGAGGCAAAAATGTCAGCATCCCGCTTCGGGCGGAATTGGAAGGGATCAATGATCCTTAAGAAAATTTCCAGGAAGACTAAGGTGGAGATGGTGGAAAAGAGAACAATCAAAATTCCGATCCATCTCCTTTTCACGGCCAAAGCTCAGGAAATTTAAGATGAATCGCAAAATTGTTTTTCGGCATGGCTAGATTATATTTCAACTTTTTCTGAATTGCAATCGTTTGGCGAACCAGACCCCTCGTTGTTTTACTTCTTTATTCTTCCATATGATATAATCGCATTATGAAAAGAACGCTGGCCCAATCGTCATTGGCCTGGAAAAAGTGGATTGGCCTGGCTTTGGTACTGGTCGTCGCCGCCGTGCTCAGGTCACAGCATATCAAGGCCGATCCGCCCACCATTTTACCGCAGATTTCGGGGAGCGCCGGAATCTATTTTGATGAAGGGATCTACTGCCACAACGCCCGGAACAAAATTCTTTTTGGACAATGGATCACGGACGAATGGAATCCGATGGTCTACAATGCGCCCCTGACCATGATCTACTATCTGGGATTCAGGCTGTTCGGCGTATCTATCGTCACGGTCAAAGTCATTAACATCCTCTTCGGTCTGTTGGGTATCCTCCTCTTCCATGCCGGCCTGCGTCGCTACCTGGGGTCCGGCCCTGCACTGGCCTTGACCGCCCTTTTTGCGTTTGACTTCTACGAACTTATGTACAACCGCATCGGACTGCTCGAGAATTTTTCTACTCTCTGTTTCCTGCTCGGTTTTTATCTCTTTGTCCGGTCTGAGGAGAGGCGCTGGCCAGCCTTTTTCCTGGGCCTCACCGCGGCTGTTGCCGTTCTATCCAAGTATTTGTTAATCTATTTCCTGATCTCGACCCTTCTGGCCGTCGCCTATCGGGCCTGGAGGCGTTCCGACATCCGTTATTTCCTTGCATTCCTGGCTGGCGCGATCGCGGCCGGACTGCCCTGGTTCTTGGGCATTTACATGCCATTCCAATCGACTTTTAAAAAAATTGGCTCTGGCTGGGGAATGTTATCACTCCCCCGCTCCATCGGCCAGATTTTCAGCAACCTGGTGCACAACCCTTTGCCACGCTATCTCCAGTTGATGCCGGTAGCGGGCCTGCTGCTGATCCTTTTCGGGGCTTGGGCGCTTTTAAAGATCATTCGCTCCCGGACGACAGGAAGGCCAAGTGGCCTTGACGTTTTCATTGCACTCTGGATCGCCGGCGCCGTCTTTTCCATTGGCATCCTGAGTTATCGGCCCCTGCGCTATTACCTGCCATTGCTGCCTGCCATATACCTGGCAGTTTCGCTGCTGCTCAGGGACCGTGACTGGATCCGTTCCCAAAGCCGCCTGTTCTGGCCGTTGGCCGTCCTTGCGGCCGCCTTGTCCTTCCCTTTCTTTCAGTTTATTACTGCCGCCCACTCCGCCTTCATGATTTTTCCATTGTTCATGCGTAGCGCTGTTTTTCTTTCCCTGGTTGGGATCGTCATGTTCTTTGCCGCTCCGAACGCAGCCTTGAAAACGGCCGGGGCAACAGCAGTCTTCATCGTCAGCTTGAGCTGTTCGCTGTTTCTTTACGCCGATCAATTCTATCGCAATCCAAGCTATCGCCTGGAGGCCGCCTCGCGTTTCATGGAAACACTGCCCGCCGGCTCAGTGGTCATGGGCCAGGAAGCGCCCCGGTTAACCCTGGGCACACGCTTTCATGCCATCCTGGCTTATGAGAATTGGTTCAATGACCGCGATCCTTTCAGACGTTTCGCTCCAAACTACATTCTGGTTCTGGACAGGTTTGGAGGTGCTGAAATAGGCTGGATCCAGCGTAAATTCCCGGATGTCGCTACCTCCCTACGGCTCGTTCGCACGTTTCCGATTTGGGATGCGACAATGTCACTATATCGGGTGCCAAAATAGTGATTTTCGACGATGTGCAGTTATAAATAGGATCGAACCTTTTTGAGTCTGAAGAAGATGTTCAGGCTGTTTTAGCTTTTCCTGTCCTTGAGCTGAAAAAGGCCGCAGAGAGGTAGGACAGGGCGGCCAGCACGAGCACTACGGTGAAATTCCAGTTGATGGAGACGATCACGGTCAGGATCGAACCGACGACCGTAGCGAATGAGTTTGCCCCCCATGCCCAGCCGATCATGGCCTTGTTCTTCTCTCCCAAACGTCGAATACCCCAGGGGAAAAAAGCTCCCATGAAGAAACCCGCCAAGGATATCAGTATAAAGGAAGACAGAATGCGCCAAGGGAAATTAAGGAACATCAAGCGGTCGATAATAGAGAACATGGTAAAGCCATAGATCGTGAGCAGCGCGGCCAGGAAAAGCGCGAAGGCCGGGATCATGTGTTTTCCAAGACGATGGAAGAGGCGTGCCGACAGCAGGCTGCCGACGCCGGAAGAGATCAGCAGGGAGAAAATGATGATCGAGATCGAAATGGCGGGACTGCCGAGAAAGAGCTGGAAAATCTTTATGAAAATAATCTCGACCATGATGAAGGCCAGGCCGATGAAGAAGAAATAGAAGATCAGCGGGTTCTGGCTAGCGTCCGATCGTCTCCGCCGGAGGGGCAGGTAGATGAACAGGAACGAAAAGAGCAGGGCCAATGCCAGGATGGAAAGATATATGGAGTTGGAATAAATGATCGCTGAACGGACAACGCTTTCACCTATGCCCTTGAGATGCATATTTTTGAACCGGAATTGGCCGATAGAATTCGGCTGGTTGAAATATGGGGAGTTGTCGTAAACCGGCGCGATATTGACCGACGATTTCCG
Organism: Candidatus Aminicenantota bacterium; assembly: GCA_963770755.1. GTDB lineage: Bacteria > Acidobacteriota > Aminicenantia > UBA2199 > UBA2199 > UBA2199. The sequence goes on from CAVYQZ010000007.1 coordinate 9,616, forward strand.
CACCGTCCCGTCCAGGTCGGCTATCATGTGGTAAAAGAGATTGTCCAACCGCATGTCGGGCGAATAGCTGATATCTTCGGGCGCAGCCACAGAGTTTTTGAGGATATCGTAATCATGGGCGGTGAAAGCGCCCTTTTTAAGATAAAAATAGTTGAAGCCTCCGGGATGCTGGACGATAAAGAACTTCTCCTCGGGATGTTCTATCCCCATCTCCTTCAAGGCTTGCAGCGCCGTCGCAAACAACCTCTCGCCGTTCCAATGCACAATGTAGATTAACCCGTCCGCTTCGAGGTGCTCCCAGTAGTCCTTGAAACTTTCCACGGTGTAGATATATGTCTCGGAGATGCTGAGGGCGCCGGAAAGAAGGGAATTAGCGTTATGCGAGTTGACCATCTGGATCACATCAAACTTGCGGCTCAGACGCTTAAGGACGCTCCGCCCTTCATCGGCAACGAGGTTAACCTGCGGCAGATTGAAAATTCCTCCCGTATAGTCAGCATATTCTTTCTTAAGAATCGCGCAGATAACCGGGTCCATCTCTATGGCCACAATATATCGAAAACCGTGAGATAGAGCGCAGAGGACCTCGTAACCCCCGGCCGAGCCGATGATGATCGCGGTACCATTCCGGGCTAACTGAAAGGGCAGGGACGCAGGGTCCCACTCGATTTTTTTCAAAGCGGCCAGGTTGCCATCAAACGGCATGATGAACGATTGCATGGTGCCGCCGTTTATCCAGATGACTTTGCGAAACTCCAGCCACGGGGCTACATCAATCTTGTCGATTGTGCTCCACTTGCTGAATTCGATGCGCTTATTCTTTAATTGGGCATTGTACTGACGCTTATCAGACTCAAGCGTTGGGATGATAGGGAAGATTCTGGCTTCGAACAGGAAGGCCGCGGTAAAAACGGCGATGAGAACACCTAAGACCGCAAAGCGGAAGGCTTTGCGGCCTGTGGTAATGAAGAACCAGGCCAGCGCCAGGAGGCAGAAGAGGAGGATAAGTACCCGGTTCGGGCCTAGCCAGGGGATGAGCGGGATGATGGCCAGGGAACCAAGGCTGGCCCCTACCAGATCAATGAAATAAAGGCGGCCGATGTTCTCGGAATAAGCGGAAAAGATCAGGGCCAGCACCACGCCCCCGAAAAAGAAAGGCAGAAGCAGGACCAGAAAATTGATAACCAGGAAAAGGAAGTTGTGGAAGGGTGCGAAAAGGTGGAGGAAGTCGATCGTGAACATCAGGGTCACCTTGTAGGCCAGGGGAAAAGAGATGACTAAAAGCAGGAGAAAGCGGGACAGCAGCGTCGCCTGGTCTTTACGCTCGGAGAGATTACGAAGTGCCAGGAAGACTCCACTCAGACCGTATCCGAAAAGAGCCAAAGAGATGATAAGAAATGCGAATTGTCCAAAGTAGACTACAGAGAAAACTCGGGTCAAGAGCACTTCGGCCAGCATCGTGGTGAAAGTGATGACGAATATCGTGAACAGCAGCTTCCATCGTTTCATTAATTCCTCCAAAATAAAAGAAAATATTATAGCATCCCCGAGGCTGACCGTCAATTTCAGTGTGTTGTAAAAAAATGGCTTTTTGCAGGCTATTGACATTGCAACACATAATCCTCAAAATGCATAAATGGAGAAAATCGCTATTGCTGTGAATTCTTGCAGACGCCAGAAAAAGCTTCGGGGCGTGCTCCGGCTTTTCTTTTTTTTTGCGCTGGCAACGGGAATCGCTCTTTTTCTCCAGCTGCGCAACCAAGTCCCCCACTTCTCAATAAAAAACCATTATTTCCGTCCCGAGATCGGATCACTCCTTCTGGCAACCGTCATTATTTTTATTCTTCTGATCGGGATTTGGGCTCTCAGCAGCCAAATCTGGACAAAAAAAAGCCTGCTCAACTATAAAGAGTCTTTGGCCCTTGATTTCCCGACCTATGCGCCAATCGGTTTCCTTCTGCTTGCACCTTTGGCCCTGACTCATTATTTGACCCGAGACGATATTCTGGAACGGCTCGGCCTTTTTGCCATCGCCGTCGCGGCGGCTGTTCTATATCTTAAAATCGTCCGCATAGGCCAGGCTAACCAAACAGGGAAAGCGAATTGGGGCGTCTACCTTGATATTTTCCTGGCTTGGCCGCTCCGCCGGCGGATTATCGTTTTAGCCTTTATCGCCCTCCTGCTGACCAACAGCGGAGTGCAGCTCATGACCAGCCAGGGAAAATCCTTCGGCGGCGATGAACCGCATTACCTACTGATAGCACACAGCTTGGTTACGGACGGTGACCTGGACCTCGCCAATAATTATCAAAACGCGGACTTCAAGGCATACATGCCGCCTCAGGTTTCACAGCTTCAACCTCATACTGCACCTGCGAAAAAAAAGGGCGTCATCTATTCCTTTCATTCCCCGGGAATAGCGATCTTGCTTCTTCCTTTCTATGCGCTCGGCCTGGCGTTGGGGAAAGGCATGCTGATTTTCCTGGTTCGCTTCGGGATGAGTCTGATCGGCGCCTTTTTCGGGATTCAAATCTATCTTTATGCACGGGAAGCCTGGAACCGGGAAAGGCTTGCCCTCGGCTTGTGGGCCGTGGTCACCCTGAGTGCCCCGCTCTTTTTTTACCCCACTCACATTTATACGGAATTGGTCGTCGCCGCCTTCGGCCTATTTGTTTTTCGCCGCTTGCGTTCAGCCGGCACCCTCAATGCCAGGAACTTGGCCCTGATCGGCTTTCTTCTCGCATCATTTATTTGGTTCCACGCCCTGAAATACGTATTTATCCAGGCCCCCCTTTTTTTATATGCGCTATTGAGTGTTTGGAAAAGCAGCGAGGCGAAAAAACGTTTCGGTCGGCTGGCCGCATTTTTTATCCCGGCAGGTTTGTGTTTTGCGGCCTATTTCTACCTCCAATATGCTATCTATGGCTCATTCAATCCTACTGCTGTTTCCTTCCAGGGCGCTATGAGCGGCCGGCAAACCATGGGTTTTCTCAAAAGCCTTTTAACCGGGATTCCATTCAGACTCCGCTGGGAAACCTTGGCCGGGTATTTTCTTGACCAACGGGACGGCCTGCTTCTTTACGCCCCGGTTTATATCTTCTCCTTTATCGGCGTAATAGCAATGCTTCGCGCCAAGTCCAAAGATGTCGGTTGGTTATTGTTTATCGCCTCTCCCTACATCCTTATATCGGCATTTCTAACTCAACGAACGGGCTATGCCCCACAAGCCCGGCCGCTTGTTCCCGTAATATGGGTTCTGGCGATTTTCATTGGCGGTTATATCGCTGAAAACGGGAAACGAGTGTACCGTTTTCTCTTTAATGGCGCCGTGGGGCTTTCGCTGCTCTTCACCTGGTTGTTATGCCGGAATCCATTCGCACTTTATCAGGAAACAACGTTCGGGATAACCGAGCGGGCCGGGGCCTTGTTCGTCATGTTGAGCAACCTCCATTTCTACCTGCCGGGCCGCTTGCCCTCATTTATCAAGATTGAGGCAGACCGCTGGACGCCGAACATCGTCTGGATCATGGCACTGGTGCTGTTCATCGTCGCTTATTTTTTCGTCCGCGGCCGCGACCTTAAACTGTCATTTGCCGGGCATGCCGCGGCGATCTCCATATTGCTGGCCGGCTTTTTCACGATGTACGTCTTTTTCCCCAGGCCCGTTCTCATGTCACCGCAGATAGTGGCTCTGCCCACGGGCGAGACATGGGCATTCTATCCCTTTTCACGTGTGGCCCGGATGAGTGAACCGGGGAATTTCGCACTTTTCCAAGACGACCGGGATTATATTTTTTTCTTCGCGACGCAGAATCCCTTGGCTAAGCTTGTTGTCGGGTTCGGCTCCCCCAACGGCGTCTATGATATTCAGTTGCTTATAGCCGATGATCCGGTCTTTACCGTGACCACTCGCCGCGAAATGCTGTCCCGGACGATCGAATCGCCGGCCGCTTACCGCTGGAAAGGATTGAACCTCTACCGCATCTCGATCCGGCTCGATAAAAAATCTGATGTGCGGACGGCCGTCACACCTTACATGTTCACCCTGCGGCCGGGTCGTTGAACATCGCGAACCGCTTTAAGCCCTTTTTATGCATCTTGAATTTTACGAGTGTTTTTATTATGGAAAAACCATAGATGATGCTCCGCCGCAGCCCGATTTGGGAAGCCTCGGAGAAATAGCGCGTTTCGATCGGGATTTCGCGGATGCTCATTCCATGGAGGACTCCTTGGGCAATGATTTCCGTATCGAAAACGAAATCGTTGGAATTGGCCATGAAATTCACTGTTTCGAGATAACGCCTGGAATAGGCCCGCAAGCCGGAATGGTATTCAGTGAGATACATATAGAACGTGGCATTCTCGATAGCCGTCAGGAAGATATTGGCCAGATATTTCCACTTGGGCATTCCGCCTTCGAGGGGACGTCCGCCCAGCATGCGCGAGCCGAAGACCGCGTCGCAGGTACCGTCGAGAAGCGGTTGGACGAGATGGGGAACAACGCGGGGATCATACTGATGGTCGGGATGGACCATAATCATGATCTCCGCCCCGATTTTCAGCGCCTGGGTGTAGCAGGTTTTCTGGTTTCCGCCGTAGCCCATATTCTTCTTGTGGACAAATACGCGCAAGCCCAAACGTCTGGCCAATTCGACCGTTCCATCACGACTGCCGTCATCGACTAGGATTATTTCGTCCACCCAGGACCGGTCAATATCAGCCAGGGTTCGCTCGAGCGTCTTTTCAGCGTTGTAGGCCGGCATGACGATGACGATTTTTTTTCCGTGTTTCGGTGCATCCATATCGATTCTTTTCTCCTTAAGAACGTTTTTATAACATTTTTTCCGGATTTTGTCGACACCCTTAAGAGCAATGAAATATTGATTAAATCATTGAAGTATTATATTCTTCAAACATTAACAATTTTTATTATGCAAAATAATATTTCGATTATATGCCAGAATGACTAGTGAGAAAAAGAATACCCGTGACACTGGGAACAAAAATCCCGTGAAAGATGCACAGAAAATTTTATTATTTATTTTCGCCTATCATGCCGAATCGACCATAGAAAAGGTGCTTAAACGCATTCCCGCCGCGATTTATAATTATGATTATGAAATCCTTTTTATTGAAGATAAATCCTCGGATCATACCTTTGACAGCGCAATGAGTTACCAATTGCGCAACCAAGAGAGTCATTTGACTGTATTATATAATCCTGAACCCCAGGGATATGGAGGGAATCAGAAACTAGTTTTCCAATACGCAATTGAAAATAATTTTGATATTGTTGCGCTTTTACATGGTGATGGTCAGTACGCACCAGAAGACTTGGAGAAATTAATACTTCCAGTACTTAATGAAGAAGCCGATGCCGTGTTCGGTACAAGGACGGTCCACAGAATACTGGGCATGCGCCTTAGCGAGTTTCATTCGGGGGATAGAGTTTATTCGGTTAAAACCTTAAAACAGATCCCCTTTGAATTGAATACGAATGGCTTCCACTTTAATACGGAAATAGGCATTCAATTAAAATTGCATGAAAGCAAGATACGTGAAATCCCTATTTCAACCTGGTATGGCGCTGAAAAATATTATGTCAACAACTTTGTACACACATGGAATGTCATAAAAGCTACCATGAGAGCAAAGCTTCAGCAGATGAATATTGTCTACCATCGACAGTTCGATATTGTCAAACCCGAGCACCACTACCCGCCGAAATTTGATTTTCTCTCTTCGCATACTCTGGCCATCAATGAAGTAAGATCTGGGACTCATGTTTTGGATATCGGCTGCGGGGCAGGGCACGTAGGTAGAGAACTCGAAAAACGGAATTGCCAAGTAACAGGTGTTGATATTGCAACGGAGGAAGAAGGCAAATCTTTGCGGAAATTCAGTAAAATTGATTTGAATAGGGATTCCATACCATTTCCGCCTGATTCTTTCGATTTCATACTCATTCTTGATGTTCTGGAACACCTGGATCTGCCTTCTCAGTTCAATCTTCTGGAAAAGATAAGGACAGGATCAAAATCAAAAAAGCCGGTTATCATCATCACCGTTCCGAATATTGCTTTTCTTTTCATTAGATTGCAACTACTCATGGGAAATTTTAACTATGGGAAACGAGGGATCCTCGATATGACTCACAGGCATCTTTTTACTTTTAAATCCATTCGCCGGTTTCTCAACCAAGCCGGCTACAAAATTGAAAAAACAAAAGGGATACCGCTTCCGTATCCGCAGGTTATTGGAAACAATATTATAAGCAGGTTCCTGTTGGGAATAAATGCTTGCTTGATACGACTCGTTCCCGGCATCTTCTCTTATCAGATTTTTATAAAAGCAACACCTCTTTCAACGGTAAAACAACTCCTTGAACTTGCCGAAGCAAAATCAAGGGAAAGAGGTTTAAATATAAAAAAATAGCCATTCGCTCCTCAACAAAGATAATCTCCTGCTCATACAGCCAATCGGGCTGTGCATAGGCAATAAGGCATAGGCGAAGGATGTGGCGAAAGAAATCCGCCGGGTTTAAAATGATTGACTAAAACGGCGGAGTTTGCTAAAGTAATAATCTGATTAATCCAGTACAAGCAAGAGGAAAAAATGGGAAATATTATCGGCATTCGCAGGGAAGATAAGAATGAATGGGAAAAAAGGGTTCCGCTGGTGCCCGCTGATGTTCGCTGGCTCAAGGAGACACACGGCATCCACACCATTGTCCAGCCATCAAAATTAAGGATTTTCAGTGACGAAGAGTACAGGCAGGCCGGCGCCGAAATCAGCGAAGATTTAGGTCGGGCCGGGGTGATATATGCCGTTAAGGAAATCCCGCCTCACCTTTTTCAAAAAAACAAGACCTATGTCTTTTTTTCACATACCATCAAGGGTCAGGCCTACAATATGCCTATGCTTCAGACCATGGTCGATCTGGGTTGCAACTTGATCGACTATGAAAGGGTGATTGACGAAAAAAATCAACGACTTATTTTTTTCGGGCGCTATGCCGGCCTGGCCGGTATGCTGGATACCCTCCACGGCTACGGTCAAAAATTGGCGGCCCGGAGCATCCCGACTCCATTTGCCAAAATAAAGCAAGCCTATCAATATGACTCTCTGGACGCAGCCAAGGAATCCATTGCCGCCATCGGCAATGAAATAGACGACCAGGGGTTTCCTGCGGAATTTTGCCCGCTGATCGTCGGTTTTTCCGGATATGGCAACGTGTCGCGTGGTGCTCAGGAAATCTTTGATCTCCTGCCGCACAAGATACTTTCGGCCGAAGCCATGCTTGAAATGGCTGAAAATTTTTCCAATGACAATTTGAATCTTTACAAGGTCGTTTTCAGCGAAGACGACATGGTACGGCCCCGGCAGGGAACTTTTTCTTTACCAGACTATTACGCCCATCCGGAAAAATATGAATCCAAATTTGAAAACTATCTGCCCCTGCTGTCCATCCTGGTCAACTGTATTTATTGGACCGAAAAATATCCGCGCCTAGTCAGCAAGGAATACCTCAAGAACAGAACCATCCTGGAATCCAACCTGAATCTGCAGGTCATCGGCGACATCAGCTGCGACATCGACGGCTCTATCCAGATAACCAACAGGGCGACCAAGCCCGATGACGCTTATTACACCTATTTCGCCGAAAATGACCGTTTTGAAAACGGCATCAAACCGCTCGGAGTCACGGTAATGGCCGTGGACAACCTCCCATGCGAATTCCCGCGCGAATCATCACTCGAGTTTTCAGCGGTATTGCGCGATTTCGTCAGCGCCATCAGCACCGCCGACTTCAGCTCGAAAGACTCGGCCATGGAATTGCCTTTCGCTATCCGCAAAGCAATGATCCTGCGCCAGGGAAATTTCAGCCACGAATATCAGTACATGCATGATTTTTTAAACCCAGCAGAGCTGCGAAGTCCCCTGCAAAGGGGGGATAAGAGCCATAGATAGCAAATTCAAAATTTGTTCTAAAAAACTAACAAATTTTAGAATTTGCTATAAGGCTCTAAAATAGGAGGAACACAATGAAAAAAATTCTGGTTCTGGGTGCCGGCCTGGTAAGCAGGCCTGGAGTGGATTACCTGCTGAGACAGAATAATTTATCAGTTATGGTGGCTTCGCGCACGGTAAGCAAAGCCGAGAAACTTATCAAAGGCCACACCAACGGCAAAGCCACGGCCGTGGATGTTGAAAATAGCCGGGAACTGGCTGCCCTGATCAAAGATCACGACATCATTATCAGCTTGTTGCCCTGGATTCACCATGTCAAAGTGGCCAACCTGTGCCTGGAGAATGGGAAGCACATGGTAACCACATCCTATGTCAGCGAAGGCATGAAAAAGCTTGACCAGCCGGTTCGCGAAAAAAAGCTCCTGTTCCTCAACGAGATTGGCGTCGATCCCGGCATCGACCACATGTCGGCCATGAAAATCATCCATGAAATTCAAGCCGAAGCAGGGAAAATACTTCATTTTCATTCTTATTGCGGCGGACTGCCGGCACCCGAAGACAATAACAATCCGTTCGGTTACAAGTTTTCCTGGAGCCCGCGCGGCGTAATCCTCGCTTCACGAAATTCGGCCCGTTTTCTGGAAAACGGCAAAATCGTAGAAATCGAAGGCAAAGATCTTTTTTTGAATTATAAAGTGGAAGAGATCGAGGGATTGGGAAAATTTGAAGTTTACCCCAACCGCGACTCCGTTCCTTACAAGGAATTGTACGGACTTAAAGACGCCCAAACCGTTATCCGCGGAACATATCGCAATCTGGGCTGGTGCGAAACGTTCAAAAAAATTGTCGATCTGGGTTTGGTGGATGAAACGCCGCTGCCGGACCTTAAAGGAAGCACTTATAATAAAATGATGGCCGAACTGATCGGGTCACCATCCGGCCCGCAGGTCAAGGAGAATACGGCCAAAAAAGTCGGCATTCCGGTCGATTCGGAAATCATCGGACGCTTGGAATGGCTGGGCCTCTTCAGCGATGACACGGTCGGCGATTTCGACAACCGTCTGGATGTTCTAAGCCAGCGCTTGCAGGACAAGCTTTTTTATCGCGAAGGCGAGAAAGACATGCTCATCCTGCGCCACCGTTTCCAGGTTGAAAACAAGGACAAATCCAATGACCTGATCACTTCCACCCTGATCGATTTCGGCATTCCCGGCGGCGACAGTTCCATGGCCCGGACCGTCAGCCTGCCCATGGCCATCGCCGCCCGACTGATCGCCGAAGATAAAATAACGCTCACGGGCGTGCAGACACCGGTCCATCGCGAGATATACGAACCGGTGCTGCAAGAACTCGAAACCCTGGACATCAAAATGGTGGAAAAGAGAATCCACCTGAAATAGGACGCTTTTGTCAAAAATAACCATCGGTCAGGACGGAGAGCAGGCAGCTGTTATTTTCCTGAAAAACAAGGGTTTTCGCATTATCCAAACCAATTACCGAGTGGCTGGAGCCGAGGTGGATATTATTGCCGTAACCGGCACGATATTATGCTTTATCGAGGTAAAAACCCGGAAAAGCAGCGATTATGGCCTGCCCGAAGCTTTCGTCCACCGTGCCAAGCAGAAAAAAATAATTCGTGCCGCTAAATTTTTCTCCAATCGCAAAGCCTACCGGGAGTTGCTGGTCCGTTTCGACGTCATTTCCATCATCCGCGATGAAAAAGGCATGGCCTTCGATCACTTGGAAAACGCTTTCGAGGAGTAAACAATGCCAGAACTGCGCAAAGATCCCATCACCGGAACCTGGGTTATCATATCCGAAGAAAGAAAAAAAAGGCCGAAATACTACCAAATTGTTGTGGACAAGGACATGTCCATGCCGCAAAATTGTCCTTTCTGCCCCGGCAATGAAGCCATGACCCCACCCGAAACCTATGCCCTGCGGCCCGGTCATTCGCCGGCGAACGGACCGGGATGGGACCTGCGGGTCGTGCCCAACAAGTTCCCGGCCCTGCGCATCGAGGGGGAGCTGCGCAAGAGCGGCGAAGGCTTCTATGACAAGATCAGCGGCATCGGCGCCCACGAGGTGATCATCGAAACACCCGAGCACCCGGCCGAACGGATTGACATCGGAAGCAGCCAGGTCAAGAACACCTTGCTCGCCGCCAAAAGCCGCATCCTGGACCTGAAAAAGGACACCCGTTTCAAATATATCATGGTCTTCAAGAATTTCGGCCCGACAGCCGGCGCCACCCTCTCCCACTCCCACAGCCAGCTCATCGCCCTGCCGGTGGTGCCGCTACGCGTCCAGGAGGAGATCGACGGCGCCCGCGCCCACTACGAACGGAAGGAGCGCTGCATTTTCTGCGACATCATCCATTTCGAAAGCGAGGCCGACACCCGCCTGCTCATGGAGAATGAGCACTTCATTGTCCTGGCTCCCTACGCGCCCCGTTTTTCCTTTGAACTCGCCGTTTATCCCAAACGCCATAATCCTGTTTTTGAAAGCACTCCGGATGCCGAGCTGGAGAGCCTAAGTTCCATCTTGAGCGAAACATTGAACAAAGTTTCGCGGCTGTTGAACCACCCAGACTACAATTTAATCATCCATAATGCTCCCTGCCAAAACCGCGTCAGTGACTTCTACCACTGGCATATTGAATTCATGCCGGTGCTGTCCCGCGTGGCCGGTTTCGAGTGGGGTACTGGCTTCTATATTAATCCCATCTCGCCCGAGGAGTCGGTTCAGTCGCTAAAAGCGGTTTAAGACCGTAGCTCATTACCTGACGAATGTGATAAGCGGCAGGGCATAGTCACTGTCCTGCCAGGCCTGATAATCCCGGGTATCCCCCTGGTTGTCACGGCGGTCAATGCCGATACTGTAGAGAATCTGCTTGGCCTCGTTCCACACATAGGGCTTGCCCGAACACGGATCCAGCAATTCCCGGTAGCTTTGCAGATCGTTTAGCTGCGACTGCATGGAACGATCCGGGTCATAACTGCGGTGCAGGTCGGCGGCGATGTGCAGCATATCGTGCATCGTCTTCAGGGCCCAGGATTTATAAATCACCGGGATGAAATTTTCCAGGGATGAAGCATCAAGATATTTCTTGCCCAGTGGATTTTGCAGCCACCAGAAGGCCCCTTGCGCCTGCCTAGGCAGTCCCTGAATGTCCTCGCTCCAGAGATGGGGCGGGGTCTCCTCGAAACGGATGATCCCTTCCATATAGCGGACGCGGATATTGTGGGTGCGGTTCTCCTGGAAAAACAATTTTTGCTTGATGGTAGAAAACCAATTTACCGCAGAAGGATCGTGTTCCATGATCGAGGAAAACCAGTACGTCTCGCATTCAAACCCGAAGCGGGAGCCGAACGCTTCGTAGGCCAGCGTGGGAGTTCCATCCAGAACGGTCTGATAAACATCTGGAGGGCAATCCTTCTGGTTCATGATATCGTTCAGGGCCCAGATGGAAAGACGGGCCACGGCTTTGGCCACCAGGTTGGTGATCAGCGTGCGGCTGTTGGGAATCACTTTGCAGGCAAAGTGAAGATGACGCAACAGGTGGGCGACGGCTTCAAGTGAGTTGCCATCACGCGCCGTCATGACATCCAGGGCAATGGAAAGCTTTGCCATATGCAGCCAGGCCAGTAGGTGCGGAATGGGGGTGTCGGAGCGGATTAGGCTGAAATCGATGAACTTTTCACAATTGATCAGTTTTTCATAGCGGGCAAGCATGAAACCGTATTCTTCACCGGCCGCAGTCAATTGGTTCTGAAATGGGCTCAAGCTGGATCGCCAATCACCTTTAAATTTCATGGCATCGAATACTGGCTTCAACTTTTCCGGACGCTTATAATTTTTTTTTCTCTCCTTCCAGGTTTGGTTAAATTCGCCGATATAGCGGTCGTTGTCAAAAGCCGGATCAGCGAGGCGGCGGTACGGAAGGATCGTCGCTTCAGTCTCGATATCGACATCCTTGGGCTCGATCAGGGTCCATAGCCGGTAATATCCGTTGCTTTTATCAAAAGACTCCGGCGCCGGGGACGGCGGTGCGCCCAGCTTGGATGGATTGGGCCGGGCATCGATCTGGTTGAAGGCCAGGTAACCCACAATCAGAGCCAGCAGCACCAGCAATACAAGGATCACGATTTTTTTCATGTTTCCTCCTTTTTCCTCATTATAAGGAGCTGCAATAGAAATATGGTCTCTGAAGTATCATGATTCTGTCATAAAAATGTCACGACCGCGGCCAATTCAACAACTCACCCCAACCCCTCTCTTCCCAAAGAGAGGGGTAAACATCCTGCTCCCCTTCTCTTCGCAAGGGTTGGGGACAGCACAAAACATCCGCCGACTTTGGCGGATATGTTTTGTCTGTCTCACTGAGGATGAGTTCGAGCATACTGCCTTCATATGAGCAGTTTATAACCGGCCCCGTGCACGGTCAGCAGGTGCTCAGGTCGGGCCGGGTCACGTTCGATCTTCTGGCGCAGCTTGAGGATGAAATTATCGATAGTCCTGGGTGAAGGATCGTATTCATCACCCCAGACGCGATCCATGATCTGATTGCGACTGACCACTTCCGGGGAATTGGCGGCCAGCAGGCGCAGGATTGCCGCTTCTTTCGGCGTCATATCCATGGTTCTGCCGCCATATCGTATCTCAAAACGTCGGAACAGGACCTCAACAGCGCCGATGCGGATGGTTGTTGGTGCCGTATTTTCCCGGATATTCCTTTTCAGCAGCGCCTGCACCCGGGCAACCAGCTCCTTGAGGCTGAACGGCTTGGTCATGTAATCGTCAGCCCCCAGCTCGAAGCCGAGCAGCTTGTCGTTCTCCTGATCCCTGGCCGTAAGCATGAGGATCGGCGTTTTTTCATCATGGCGGCGTATTTGTTTGCAAATCTCATAGCCATCCAATCCGGGCAGCATAAGGTCAAGGACGATCAGGTCCGGGTGGTGCCGCCCAACCAAATCCAGCCCCGATCGGCCGTCGCGGGCACTGACGGTTTCAAAGCCGTGGAATTGCAAGGTATCCGCCAAGCCCTGTTGCAGTGTGCTGTCGTCTTCGATGATCAGGATCTTGCTCATGATCGCTTCCCCCTTTTTTTGCTGCGGCTCGTTCCCCCGGCCATGGACAGGCGAATGATGAATCTCGATCCCTGGCCAACTGAGCTTTGCACTTCGATGCGGCCGCCGTGGGCATCGACCGCATGTTTGACTAAAAACAGTCCCAGGCCGCTCCCCTGGCTGGTACTGCTCTCTTCACTTTCGATCCTGAAAAACTTGCCGAATATGTTTTGCTGATATTCCGGGGCGATGCCCAGGCCACGATCGGCTACCTCCAGCACTGCCTCACCGGCGGAGCTGTAAACTTTCAATTCGATCTCTTTATGATCGGGTGAATAGTTGATCGCGTTCTGGATCAGGTTGCCGATCACCATTTTTAAGGCATGCGTTTCAAAATGAAATGGCGGCATCTCGGAAGCGATTTCAGCCCGGCAAGAAAAGCCGTTTTCCTTAAGGAGAGGCAGGGCCTCAGTCCACGCCTGTCGGGCGATTTCCGCCAAGGACGCCGGCTGCAAACGATAGGATTTCTGACCGGCCTCGATGCGCGAGAGATCAAGCAGATTGCGGATCATATCGTTCATGCGGTCCGCTTCCGCGATTATTTTGCCGGACTGGGCGATCCGCTGTTCCTCGTTTTTCAGCCAGTTCAGCTGCAGCTGCTCGGCGATCATGCGGATGCGGGCCAATGGGGTTTTTAAGGTGTGGGCGGCACTGTCCAGGAAACGGTTTTTAAGCTCCAGCAGTTCCATGTCGCGGCGCAGGGAACGGAAAAACAGGGCTATGGCTGCAAACAGGGTTAAAAGCAAAGAAGCGATCAACGCATAATTGACCAGCAACTCTCTGCTAATTCGCGCCGCCATATATCCGGGACGCGGCGCCTTGACCGCCAGAACATATCCTGGTAGCAGCTTCTCCAGCGTCAGCTGCGGCAAATTCTCCGCAGCCAAAGCGCTTGCTTCGGCCCTGGTTGACAAAATCACCGCCGGGCTAACCTCCGGCCAATACTTTTTTTGCAGAGCGGGAAACAGCGCCTGTTGAATCCGGGCCAGGGCAATTTGAAAACCGAAAAAAGCGTGCCCAGCAGATTGTTTTTCAAATGGCAGCGGGGCATAAGCTACTTGCAGCGCGGCCAGGCGTATAAACCCGGCGGTTGCTTGTGGCTCTTTTCCCGGCACTGGTTCGGACGACAACAGCGGGAGCTCTTTTTGCAGTTTGGTATAGAAGAGTTTTTTTTCGTCATTGACCAGATAAAACTCCTGGACCTGCTGCAGGCGTTTGAATTCAATCCCCTGCGGGCCGGCTACCGCCCCATCCTGATCGAGTTCAGGGCTATTGAAGAACTGCCAGCGCAATGACATTTCCTGGGGCGGGATTCCTTCCAAACGCTCACGCTGCAAGGCTTTGGTCAAGCGCTTTTGCAAAGAAGCGGAACGGGATTTTTGGCGGTTGAGATAGTCGAGGGCCTCGTTTTTATAAAAATCGAGCAGCAAAGATTTACTGGCCGCTTGCAATGCCAGGATATCTTCGTAGATTCCCAAATAACAATCGGCGGCCGCTTCACTGGCGCCCATCCGCTCATGGGTCAGGGCCAGCAATTGCCGGGCCTGCAGCTGCAGGTAACGGTCTTGCTCGCTACTCAATCCCCTGCCAGCGACGACCTCATGCAGGTACTGGAGTGCCTGCTGATATTTGCCCCATTTAAAGTAACAACGCCCGATAGCCAGAAAAAATACTTTTTGCTCATGCCTGGCCATTGTTTTTCTTTCAGCTGCCAGGTATGTTTTAATGGCCGCCAGCCAGTCACGTTTCTCCAATTCCAAGTTTTCCCCTGCCTGGAATAGGTGTTTCAGGTCATTGGTGCTGAAAGCAGAGAAATCGAGCTGTGCAGGCAAAGAGATCATCGGCCGGGTGAAAGGAAAAAGATATTCGTGATTGGCCGTGATCACAAACGGGTAAGTGACAATGGGGTGCGCGGCCAGCAGGTTTTTGAGCCTTTGCTGAATCAGCAAAGGACGGCCTGGAGCTAGTGGTTCCTTGGCAAGTGCAGCAAAGACGACCTGGATGGAATGGTCAATTGATTTTTCCAGGCCAACAGCGATCAACTCCAGCTGCCTTTGCCATTGTTCATCCAATTGGATAGCGCGCGCCTGCTTCTGACGGGACACCGATCCGATGCCGATAATGCTGATCAGCAGACCGGGGATGACCAGGCTCAGCCCCAACAGGATCATTTTGCCCTTAGAAGAAGTCCTCGATCCCGTTTTCCTCATATTGCGATTGTAGCATGCGACCCGGCCGTTGGCCAGCGCTCGTACACTCCAACCTTATTGCCTAGGTGGCGCCAGCATTTCAGGCGCTGATTCCGCTCTTAGCGGCCCTTCGGAGCGGCAATATCGAGCCAGGCGAACCACAGCGGATGGTGCTTCTTGTACCAGCGCAGGATCTCCAGCAGTTTCACCTGGTAGGCGGGTGATATCACCTCGGGGGGAATGCGGTCGAAGTGGACGCGGATGTGGTCCTGCTGGGGAAATTCCAGCGCCTCCGAGCACAGGGTCTGCAGCTCGTTGCGGATCCGGCCCGAATCGGAGATTCGCACCGGGCGGTGCTCGTAGTCCTCGCCACCCATGAAGCGGTTGAGCAACGGGTTGAAGACCAGCCAGCTCTGCTCCAGGGTCTCCCCCAACCGCAGGGTGAAGGTGATGCGCTTGTCACCGCGCGAGCCGGCCAGTCTCACTGTCACTCGGTAGAGCCCCGGCTCCAGCTCCTCCACTCCGGGCGCCCCGGAATAGGGATCGGGACACATGTAGCCCGACACGGCCAGCACGTCCCATTTCTTCTCTGGGAAGAAATCGCCCGCCTTGACCAAGGGGTTGTGCACCGGGATGCCGGCCTGGCTGGCATCCTCGATCATTGCCCGAAAACGGGCGGCGGCAGCCGCGTCCAACTTGCGGTCGAGCACCTCGGCCAGTCGGGTCGCAAAATCGCCGGCGTCAGGGTTGAGCCCCATCACCAGGCGCTCCCGGTTGTAGGGCACTTCGAAAGTCGAGGTGAAGGGCGATATATAAGCGGCCAGCCCCAGCATGGGCGCCAGGCTGGCGGCCTGGATGGCCTCTGCCGAGGCTGCGTAGCCGTCGCATAAGAAAAGGTGGCGCGCCCCGTCCTGTTCATAGGTACCGATGTGGTAGGTCGGGGCATAGGTGCCCGATTCGGTGAAGGCGGGAATGCCGGTGGGCAGGGGAAAGCCATCCTCTACGATGTGCGCCCCCAGGTCGGTCCATTCCCTCCACAGCTCGCCGATGCGCATTTCGCGGCTCTTGCCGCCCAGAGTCCAGATGTGGACGTGTTCCGGAACAATGTCGGGATAGGTTTTGCGGATGGCCTGCATCACTTGTGCACGCGGAGTGCGGAAAGAGATGAGGATCGAATCCTCGGCGGCGCGGTCGGCCACCGCGCGCGGGATAAAGAGGTTGCCCATATAACCCTCGTAGGGACGGGTGATGGCCAGCGGTTGGTCGAACAAGTGCAGGACGGTCATGGGTCCGGTCTCGGCCCCCTTGGAAAAGCGCGAGGTATTCTCCAGGGTGTCGATGGCAGCGCCCCAGATGGTGATGCCGGCGGTCTTGATGTCGCGATAGAACTCCTCCCAGCCGTAATCCTTGCGGTTGAGCAGCTGCACCACCTTGCGGTCGAGCCAACGGGCCACAGCCGGCCGGGCGTAGACCCGGCCGAAGCCGAGCTGGGGATTGGAGCCCATTTCCGGGGACTCCCCGGCCTTGGGCATCAGTCCCTCGCCGACGCAGACCATGATGGCATGGTTCTCCGGGAGCTGCCGGGACATGTACCATAAACTTTCACTCATGGCATAGGCCGAGATGGCGTCGGCCTCCTTCTTGGCACGGTTGAGCCCGGCCTTGTCCAGCCCCTTGCCGGCGCCGTAGCGTCCGAACAAGCGTGTGCCGAGTGCCGTTACGGCACCTGTGACGGCAAAGAGGCGTTCCATGCCGCCATCCATGAACGATATGTCGCTTGTGAATTCCTTGGCCGGCTCGCCGCGTACCCAGGTAATTTCGACGTTTTCAAGCCAGATATGGAAGCGCCCCAGGATGGGGCGGGCGTCGAAGGCCCACTGGGCGATCAGGTCACGGGTCTCCTGGTTAGAAGCAGTCATGGCAACCTCCTTGGTTCAGCATGCCGTTGTCTGCGGCCGCGGACGGATTTCCATTGTAGGCAAACTACAAATTAAAATCAAGACACACGGCCGGCAAAACATCATGGAGAAAATATTCTCCAGCGCAACTGCCGGCTCCAAGCGAGCCCGAAATTTTCTGCCCCAGACATTCCGTTTGCATCGCCAGGGCGTTTCTCCTACAATGTGGCCATGGATCGGTTGCTGAAAACCTTGTATGAAATTTGGTTTGGCGGTCGCGCCTGGCTGAATAAAATAGTGAGCAAACCGGGGCCCATCACCGGACCGCTCTATTTAAGGGGAGAAAAAATCCATTTGCCGTTTATTAAAGGAGCCAACCTGCCCTGGCTCAGCTACGGCGGTGATTTCGGCACCAACGGCTGGAGTCCGGACGGCGGAATGGGAAAACCCGCAAGCCGGGAAGCATTGCAGCGAATCTTTCGGCAGCTGCATGATCAGGGCATCCGCACCATCCGCTGGTTCCTGTTATGCGACGGCCGGGCCGGCATCCGCTTCACCAAGGCCGGGACACCCATCGGACCCGACCAACACTTGTTTATCGACATGGACGCCTCCCTGGCGATGGCCGCGGTATATGATCTGAGGATCATTTTCGTGCTGCTCGATTTCCTGTGGTTCGGCAAAGCCGCCCAGGTCAACGGCGTCCAGGTCCGGGGCCGGGGCCATATCATCAACAGCGCCTACAAACAGCGGGCCCTGCGCCGGCGCATATTGAAACCGCTTTTCAAACGTTACGGACGCTCGCCGGTTATCCTGGCCTGGGATATCGTCAACGAGCCCGAATGGTCTACCCTGGGCTTTGCCGGCGAGCCGGCTACCGCCATCCCCTACCTGACCATGCGCCGCTTCATTAAAAGGACGACCGCGATGATTCACCGCTATACCCGGCAATTGGCCACGGTGGGATTGGCCAACGCCGCTGGTCTATCGCTGGTCAGGGACAGCGGACTGGATTTCTACCAGGTGCATTGGTACGACCGCTGGGACACCCAATATCCCTTGGACAGGCCGGTGCCGGAATGGAACCTCGAGCGGCCTTTGCTCCTGGGCGAGTACCCGACCAAAAATTCAGCCCGCCCAGCCGATGCGATCGTTGCCACGGCGGAGAGGAGCGGCTATTGCGGCGCCCTGGCCTGGTCGGTTTTAGGCACCGACCGTTCCTCGGGCATCGACCTGGACAGGGAAGAAACCTGATTCCTGATTCTCCCGCTGAAGCAGCCCATGCCATAGAAGCCGTGCGAAAAAAACATCACATATATTGCTTTTTTTTGCGGCGCAGGGTAAAATTTATTTTTCAATAAAAATCAGGAGGAATTTAAAATGGCTAAAAAGTATAATTTCTACGCCGGACCGGCGATCCTGCCCCAAGAGGTCATGAAAAAAGCGCAGACCGAGCTGCTCGATTTCAACGGCATCGGTCTATCGATCATGGAGATCAGCCACCGCTCCAAGGATTTCGAAGCCGTCATCAATGGGGCCGAAACCAAGATCCGCACCTTGCTCGGTGTTCCGGAAAACTTTTCCGTCATGTTTCTGCAGGGCGGTGCCAGCCTGCAGTTCGGCATGATTCCCATGAACCTGCTCATCGGCAAAAAGGCCGATTATGTCAACACCGGTGCCTGGGCCAAGAAGGCCATCAAGGAAGCCAAACTTTTCGGTATGGTCAATGTCGCCGCCTCCTCCGAGGACAAGAACTTCAGCTATATCCCGGAAACATTCAATTTTTCGGCCGACGCCCAGTATGTGCACATCACCTCCAATGAAACCATCGGCGGTGTCCAGTGGATGAACTTCCCTGAAACCAACGGCGTGCCGCTGATCATAGACATGTCATCGGATATCTTCAGCCGAAAAATCGATTTCAAGAACATTGGCATGATCTACGCCGGGGCCCAGAAAAATATCGGCCCGGCCGGGGCAACCCTGGTTATCATGCGCAACGACTTGGTCGAAGCCTGCGCCGACGGCTTGACCACCATGCTCAGCTACAAAATCCACGCCAAAGAAAAATCCATGTACAACACCCCACCCTGCTTTATAATATATATCATCAAACTGGTCATGGAATGGATTGAAAGCAATGGCGGCCTGGCGGGCATCGAAAAGATCAACAACGAAAAAGCCAAGACCCTCTATGATGCCATCGACGGCAGCAATGGCTACTACAAAGGCACGGCCGCCCTTAAAGACCGCTCCAAGATGAATGTCACGTTCCGTCTCCCCAGCGAGGAACTTGAGGAGAAATTCATCAATGAAGCCAAGAAAGCCGGGTTCATCGGCCTGAAGGGACACCGCAGCGTCGGCGGCTGCCGGGCGTCCCTCTACAATGCCATGTCACTGGAAGGGGTGAGTGAACTGACCCAATTCATGAAAAAATTCGCCGGGGAAAACAAATAATCCCAACAGTTTCAATATCATTTTAAAAAACCGGCAAAACACCCATTGGAGCGCGGTTTTTTTCTGAACAAGTTGACAGCAGCGCAAAAATCTGCTAACCTATTATCTTGCAAAGAAAAGGGAGGTGCTTGATTGCCCGAGCAAACAAATGTTTTGTTTATCAATGCTTCAAGCTCCGCCGTTGGTCCCTGCCAACCTGCGACTTTAGGAAAGGCTAAACAAAAACGGCCATGATCAAAATCCTGATTTTTGAGGAACTTGGTTCTGAAACCTTTGATAAACTCAATGAAATCCCGGAATTCGAAATCATAGAAAACGCAACCTTGATCCCGGAAAATTTCGCAAGCGAAATAAAAAACGTCGACGCCGTGATCATCAACGCCATGAGCCAACTGCCGCCGGCCGTTCTGGCAAGTGCCACTAGTTTGAAGATCATCATCCTGACCGGAGGTGAAGCGAATCATATGGATACCGAGATGGCTAAGCAAAAAAATATCGAAATTCACTGCATCCCGCTGGTTCCGGGTTCAACCCCCACCCCAGCTGCAGAAAAACATGGGCGCGAGGAGTTGGCTGTGATCGCCATTTTAAAAGATTTCTTCAATGTGTAAACCATGACAACCATCATCGGCAATAAACTCAATTCGGCCAATAAAAAAATCCTGGACCGCATGAACAAAATGGACTTCGATTTCATAAAAAAAGAAGCCCTTTCCCAGATTGAATCGGGAGCTGAATATATCGAAGTCAATGCCCTCTCCCTGCTGCACAATGAAACTCCTTTCCTGCGCAAGGTCATTCCCATGCTGGAGAAATTGGGCGCGAAGCTGATGATCGTCAGTGAAAACGTTGAAGCCCTGAAAGAAGCCCTGCTGATTTCCAAGAACCCGATGATCATCGGCGCTGTTGAATATGATATCGAAAAAATTGATTTTTTGATTGACACGGTCAAGGAAAAAAACGCCAAAATTATCGCCCTGATCAAGGATAAAACCAATAGCCATCACTGCACCCCTGAAAAATCGCTGCTGATCGCTCAAAAATACATTGATTACTTACTGGATCTGGGTGTAAAAAGACAGGATATTCTTCTGGATCCGCAGGTAAAACCCCTGGAGGAAGATTTCAACAACGGCAAGGTTTTCCTGGACAAATTGGAACTGTTCAAACTTGATTTTCCTCAGGTCAAGACCATGGCCAATGTTTCGCAACTTTCTGAAGGCTTGCCCAAACGCCAGGTTCTGGCATCTTATTTTGTTTCCCTGGCCATCTCCAAGGGCCTGGATTATATCGTCACGAATATTCTCGATGAGGATTTTTATGAATCCATCGTGACCACCATGTCCATTATGGGGAAAGACAAAAATCTGCAAGCATATTTGAAATATTGCCGCAATCATAAAGAATCCAAGCCATAAGGAATCCTCAATGGATGATCATAAAATAAAAGAAATCCTGATTGAAAAGAATAGCGCCTTCAAAAAACTTTTCTTGGAACACCAGGAGCTTGAAGAAAAACTGCAGATTCATATTCAGAATAAATTCAAGAATGATGAAGATCGCCTGGAAGAAAAAAACATAAAAAAGAAAAAACTTAAATTGAAGGATTCCATGCAAAAGCATATCTGTGAGTTCAAAAAGAAATTGAATTGAAAATGAAAAAAAAAAGAATTAGAAAAGTTAATATATCAACCTTGACCCGCATTTCCTTCCTGCCCTCGGTATTCACCATGTTTAATCTATTCCTGGGGTACCAGGCCCTGATTCACATCGTCGGGAGCAAGAAAAATTTTAAAACGGCAATTTACTACCTGATGGCCAGCGTCATCATGGACGGCTTCGACGGCACCATCGCCCGCCTGACTAAAACCGAATCTAATTTTGGTGTACAGCTTGATTCGCTGGTGGATGCCATCACTTTTGGACTGGTCACATCGATGTTGGCCTACCAATGGGGCTTCCAATCCGGGTATACCCAAGTCGGCAAAATCGTGAGTTTTGTATATTTGAGCGCCGGATTGATCCGTTTGGCCCGCTTTAACGTCTTCAAGGAGGCCCAGGCTTTTCCCGCCAACGTGTTTATCGGAATGCCCATCCCGACCGCTTCCATGGCCATCTGTTCCATCGTGCTGCTTTTCAATAAAACGCAACCGCAGTCGGCCTTGGGCGTTTTTCTTTTCTCACTTTGCGTCATCCTGATTTCATTGTTGATGATTTCCAATATCAAGTACAAAACCATAAAAAAAATCGTTCTAAAAAACAGTCTGAAAGCTCTTTTCCTGCTGGCTTCAATCATCGCCTGCCTGGTTATTTTCCCCGATATTACGCTTCCCATCCTAACCCTCACTTACACGATATCACCGCTTCTTTTCTATCTGTTTTCCAGGAAGCAAAAAAGCATGGTGCCAGCCGGCGCCGAAAAACCAGCCGAAGAACCTGGGGTCAGCAGAACCAAGGCCTGAGAACGATTTATGGCCGAAGAAAACTCACTGTATAGCCATTTCAAGCCATTTTTAAAAAGATTTATTCTGGCCATGTTTTTCATGGCCATGGTGGCTGTCTTCACCGCATTCTTCGTCGTAATCATCCAACCCATCATCGATGAGCTTTTTATCCAGGGTGGCGGCCGGCTGGCCTCGAAAAGCAAAATCATCCGCAACCTGATTATGAGGCTTCTCAGGGTCAAGGAAAGTCAATTAGTGCTGGTTCTGCCGCAACTTCTTTTTCTGGCCTTCTTGGGCCAGGCGATATTCTCTTTCTTGTCTCTCTACATGATGAAAACACTGGGATTGAAAGTTGTACGCAATATCCGCGACAAGCTATACCGCAACCTGATCCACCAATCCATCGAATTTCTAAGCAAATCAAAAACCGGCGACCTGGTCTCGCGCGTTTCCAATGATATCGAAAAAATCAAATTGGCTGTGGCCGAAACCCTTTCCGTATATATCCGAGAAAGCCTGACCCTTATCCTGCTGCTGACCGTTATTTTTTACCAGGATTGGGCAATGGCTTTTATTTCGCTGGTCCTGATTCCCATTGCCGCCGTACCCCTGATTTATTTCGGCCGCAAGGTAAAAAAACGCGGAATTCAATCCCAGGAAACCATCGGCGAACTGGCCAATTTCATGAGTGAATCAGCCCAGGGCAATAAAATAGTCAAGGCCTATAATATGGAGGAATTCGAGATCAATAAATTCCGCCAGCTCAATCATAAGCATTTCCGCATCAATGCCAAGATTGCCTTAGCCTACTCACTGGCAGCCCCGATCATGGATGTCATCGGCGGTCTGGTGGCGGCCGGCCTTTTTACCATTGGCATGCATCGAATTTCAATGAATACTCTCTCACCCGGCCAATTCATTTCTTTCCTGACTGCCCTGTTCATGATGTACAGCCCGATTAAAAGACTTTCCATGGCCCACAATGATTACCAGCAGGGAAAAGCAGGGTACGAACGCGTCCGCCAGATCATCAACACCGAAAATCCCATCCGGGACAGATCGTCGGCCATTGAAATCAAAAATATTCGCGGTGAAGTGGATTTCAGGAATGTATCGTTCGCGTATCAGCCCGGCGTTCCGGTTTTAAAAAACATCTCTTTCTCAGCCAAATCCAACGAACTGGTAGCTCTGGTCGGGGCCAGCGGATCCGGAAAAACCACCATCATGAATATCCTGCTGCGCTTCTACGAACCTGACAAAGGCGAAATATTGATTGACGGCAGGGACATCCGTTCCATTACCCTGAAATCGCTCAGGGAACTGATTGGCCTGGTGACCCAGGACGTTTTCCTTTTTAACGATACCATCCTGAACAACATCGCCTATGGGCGAAAAAAGTTCAATATGGACAATATTCATAATGCCGCCGTCGTTGCCCGCGCGGCCGGCTTCATCAGCGAACTGCCGCTGCAGTACGAAACAATGGTCGGAGAACGAGGAATATTCTTGTCCAATGGCCAGAGGCAACGTATTTCCATCGCCAGGGCGATACTGAAAAAGCCGCAAATTCTCATTTTTGACGAAGCCACATCATCGCTGGATTCGGAATCGGAAAAATTGATCCAGGAAGCCATGGCTGAAGTGATGAAAAACCGGACCACCTTTGTCATTGCCCATCGCCTGAGCACTATCATTGAAGCCGACCGCATCCTGGTTATTGAGAACGGTGAGATCAAGGAGACCGGCAACCACCGCGAACTGCTGAAAAAAAGAGGACTCTACTACTCATTATACAATTTGCAATTCCCGGAAATGAATATTATAATGTGACTCATGAAAAGCATGACCGGATTTGCTCAGGGGAGATTCGACTTCAATGATTTTTCACTATTTATCTCTTTCAAATCCTATAACAACCGCTACCTGGAGATCAATTTTAAGGGCAACGGCATCTCGGCAATCAGCGAAAAAATCATCAAGGAACTGATCAAGGGAAAACTCCAGCGCGGCAAAATCGAAATTATCCTTGACCTGTATCAGAATAATCAGAAAAACTGGAATATCCGCTTGAACAGCGCCCTGCTTGAGGAAATTATAAGCAAGATCATGCCCTTGCAAGAAAAATTCGGCCAAAGTCTGAACATCTCATTGGACTCGCTGCTCAAACTCCCCATGATTTTTCATCTGGATTACAATCTCGACCGCCTCAGCCAGAAAAACCGGGCAGACATCAGAAAATCAATTGCCAAGGTATTCGCGGATTTCCTGGCCAGCCGCAGCCAGGAAGGCATGTTTATCGGCAGGGACTTGTTTAAAAGCATTTCTTTGATCGACAAACATATGAAAACAATCGCCAGCAAAGAAAAGAATTTTGAAAAAGACATGTTTCAGAATTACCGGAATAAAATCGCCAAATTCGTCAATGGTTTGCATATCGATGAAAAAAGAATTGCCCAGGAAGCCGCCATCAGCGCTGAAAAAGCATCCATCGCCGAGGAGATCAACCGCCTGAAAACCCACAGTCAAAGGCTGAAGGACCTGCTGCAAGATAATAAAAACAATACCATCGGACGCGAAGCCGATTTCCTTTCCCAGGAAATGCAGCGCGAAACCCATACCATAGCCGCTAAAGCCAATTGCCTGGATATTCACCGGCATATTCTCATTGTCCGCCGCGAGATCGAAAAGATCCGTCAGCAGGTGCAAAATATAGAGTAAAGCCTCACGCATGCACAATATTATCATTATCTCGGGTCCATCCGGTTGCGGCAAGTCGACCATGATCCATAAACTGCTTGCTGAATTTCCCGAACTTGGCTTTTCCGTGTCCCACACTACCCGACCGCCGCGTTCAGGCGAAGTTCACAGCCGTGATTACTACTTTATCAGCCAGCCCGTTTTTCAAAAGATGAAGATAAAAAATGAATTTGTCGAATGGGCTGAGGTGCACGGTCACCGTTATGGCACAAGCTGGCATGAAATTCTCAGGAAATCATCCAAGAACCGGATACTGGTTCTGGATCTTGATGTGCAGGGAGCCCGCAACATCAAACGACAGTTTCCGGAGGCCATGGCCGTTTTCGTATTACCCCCTTCACTGGCCGAACTGAAAAGGCGTCTGCGCAAACGCGAAATGAATTGGAACCAGGAAATACAGCTCAGATTGCAAACGGCTCTGGACGAATTGCATGAATTTGGATTGTACGACTATGTGATTGTTAACCGCGATCTAGGTCAGGCGTTCAACGAACTGAGCTGCCTGGTTGTCGCTTTTGGATTGCAAATGAACCGAAATGAGGATAAAATTAAAAAACTGATTCGAGGTCGAAAATGAAGCTTATCCTGGGTGTCAGCGGTTCAATCAGCACTTACAAAGCCGTTGATATCATGCGTCTATTTCAAAAAAACGATCATGCTGTTACCGTGGTCATGACTGGGGCGGCGACGCACATTGTTCCGCCCTTGACTTTTGCCACATTTTCTCCAGGAAAGGTATTTCATGACCTGTTCGCTAAGAATCAAGACCCCCTGCTACACATCAATTTGAGCAAAGAAAATGACCTGCTGCTTGTGGCTCCGGCCACAGCCAACATCATCGGCAAAATGGCCAACGGCATAGCGGACGACTTGCTGTCCACCCTGTTTTGCGCTTTTTACAAGCGTGTGGTCGTAGCCCCAGCCATGAATGTCCACATGCTGGAAAATCCGGCAGTAACGGAAAATATCGTTCGCTTGCAAAGCCGGGGCATTGAAATCATTGAACCCGCTGAAGGATTTCTGGCCAATCGCGAAACCGGCAAAGGAAGATTGCCAACGGCAGATGTCATTTACCGCCACTGCGTCGATATAGCCGGTGTATAGTAAAGTAATCATCACTTCCGGACCGACCCTGGAACCGATAGATCCAGTACGATTCATTTCCAATCGCTCATCGGGAAAAACCGGCTTTCACCTGGCCAGTGAAGCCAAAAACAGAGGAATCGCTCAGATCGTGTTCATTACTGGGCCGACGTGTTTCCTGCCTTCGGGAGTGAACTTGATCCAGGTGGAAACGGCTCGGGAAATGCAAACCGCCATCAATAAACATTTCACCCAGGCCGATGTGGTCATTATGGCGGCAGCCGTCTGTGACTACAGCAGTGCTGAATATTTTCAGAACAAAGTGAAAAAAAACAGTGATAAAATCACTCTGAAGCTGGTCAGAACCCCGGACATCCTCGCGGAGCTGGGCCGAAACAAATTAAAAAATCAAATCTTGGTCGGTTTTGCCGCTGAAACCGAAAATATTCTTGTCAATGCCAAAAATAAATTATCAAATAAAAACCTCGACCTTCTGGTTTTGAATGAAATTTCGCCAAGTAATCCGGCCTTTGGCAGTGAAGAAAATCAGGTATACTTAATACGCCCCGACGGGATCAAAAAAATAAATAAAATGGACAAGGCCCGTATTGCCGCGCTTGTGTGGGACGAAATTCGTGACTTGTCCGGACAGGCTCAAAATAGGTTGCTGTCCCCATGAACGAGTTAAAGGAAATTTTGAATTTTTTCAACGAAATGGGTGCTGAATTCCTCCATGTGCCTGAAAAAAACCCGCGTGCCGATCTGGCCGAGTTGAACCGCTCCATAATGCAATGCCGGCAATGTCGGCTCCATGAAAGCAAGACCCATTACGTTCCGGGTGAAGGCAGCCCTCAACCAGATATTTTTTTCATTGGCGAAGGCCCCGGGCAGACCGAAGACCAATTCGGCCGGCCTTTTATCGGCAATGCTGGACAATTACTGGATAAAATTATTGATAAAATGGGCTATCACCGCGAAGATGTTTTTATAGGCAATGTGGTCAAATGCCGCCCCCCCAATAATCGCGAGCCCTTGGCAGATGAAGTCGAAGCCTGCCTGCCCTTTCTGCACCGCCAAATCGAATTGCTCGCTCCCAAGGTAATCGTCTGCCTTGGCAGAGTCGCCCTGAACAACCTGCTGGGAACCAGCCACAGCATGGGCCGCATCCGCGGCCAGTTGCTCAGTTTCAACAACATCCCCTTGATTCCCACCTATCACCCTTCCTTCATACTGCACAAAAAAGCCAAGGAAGAAATATCCCAAACCAAACGGGAAGTGTGGGAAGACATGCAGAAAGTACTGGCCATTATCGCCAAGCAACGCCATTGAAAATCAGTATATCGCTTTCATATAATATTCTTGAACCTCTGACCTATCACGTCAAAACCGCAGTACCTTCCTTAAAGACGGGCATGCGGGTTCTAGTGCCCCTGGCAAACAGGATCGTATCGGGTTGGGTCATGGATCTGGACTCTCCCTATCCAGGCAGTCTTAA
Organism: Candidatus Aminicenantota bacterium; assembly: GCA_963770755.1. Classification (GTDB taxonomy): domain Bacteria; phylum Acidobacteriota; class Aminicenantia; order UBA2199; family UBA2199; genus UBA2199. The sequence goes on from CAVYQZ010000007.1 coordinate 37,039, forward strand.
AAATATAGTCGGAATAATCGACGATCCATTCTGTCCCGATGAAAGTTTCATTGCATTCGCCCGCCAAGTCGCCGTTGCCTATTTCACTTCAGCAGGCGTTATTTTGGACCATTCCCTGCCGGCGAGCAAAAAAAATTTAAAAAACCTTTGCCTTGAACTGAATGGCCAAACGAGCAAGATGAGTGATTTTACTCCGGAACAATTGAAAAAGATGGCTGCAAAAATGCCAGTGCGTTTTTTTTTCAAAAACAAAGTTACGGAGCAGACAAACGTCGCCAAGGCCGACTCCAGCGGCACCATTCAGTTAGATCGCCTGCTTCTGGCTCCTGACCGGGAACGGGATTACCGCGAAATCAGCCAGAAGGTCATAACCGGCGGCCAAAGCGTCCTGCTTCTGGTTCCCGACAACGCCAGCGCCCGCATCTGGAAAACGGTCTGGCCGGAAATGGATATTTATAACTCGGAAGCCCGACCGACGTCCAGAGAAAATATTTGGTCCCAATACCAGCTTGGCAAAATCGGCGTGGTGTGCGGCGGTCTTTCGGCAGCCTTGCTGCCCATGACCAACTTGGGGTTATTGATCATTGACCGCGCTTCCTCTCCCATGTATCATCGGACTTTCCGTTCACCGTTTAAAACCGATCATCTGGCCCGCATCAGGGCCCGTTCCACTTGTGTCCCCCTGCTGCAGGGAGCCGCAACCCATTCATGCAGCACTTTCAGCCAGAAACAAAACATGACGGTTGAGGACCGTCGCCATGAGCGCGGCCTGTCTTTCCAGGTGCATATGTTGAAAAGCAGGGAACGGGGCATACCGGATGCCATCGTTCAATTGATCAATCAAAATTTCTTGCAAAAAAAGAAAACGCTGGTTCTGGTCAACAAGATCGAACCGCTACGGAACCTATTCTGCGCCACGTGCGGCAAAATCGCCGCCTGCCCCAGCTGCGGCGGTATCCTGCAGATCGCCGAATCCCGACAGGCGGCATGTCGCCGCTGCAGTTTCCACCAGGAAAACCTGGTCGCCTGCCCGCGCTGCCAAAGCAGCCTCACCCTGCTCCATGACGTCAGTTTGCACTCGCTGGCCCGGGCCATCGAACGAACCGTCAGTGAAAAGTTCGTTTTAACACTCAGCGCACCCGACCTGAAAGATGTGGAACGGATGATTTCCACCGTCCAAGCCAGCGCGGTGGTCATCGCCACTCCGGCCGTCCTCAATCCTTTTTTCAGGAAAACATTCAATACTGTCATTTACATTAAACCCGAATCCTTTTTCGGTATGGATGAATTCAATTCGGCAGAAATGATCTTCACTACCAGCGCCGAGATCATGGAAACCCTGGTCGCGCATGGCGAATTGCATGTCTTCTCGGTTTTTCATTTTCATTACGCATTGCAGTTCCTTATGGATGAAGACAAATTCTTCGAGCGGGAACTGAAATACAGGCAATGGTTCATGCTGCCGCCTTTCAGCAATGTGTACCAATTGGAAATACGCAGCGCCACGCTGCGTTCAGTGGCCGACCGCATGCGCGATCTATATAAAAAATATAGAAGCGAATTGCAGATCAGGAAGATTTACCTGGTGTCACGACAGCCGCTGCGCGGTGTCTACAGCGGCATACTCGAGCTGCATGCCCCGGCTGATAAAATTTTGGAAACGGGATTGCATCAAATCAAAAAAAGCTCTCTCCGTCTATTGGCCGGGTGAAGCGCCTGGAACCAATGGACGCCAACATGCGTATAAAGTAACAATGAATAATTTTGCCAAGGAGACATCATGAATGAACAGGCATTGGCACTGCGGAACCTGGTAAAGGATTTTGACGGCAAAAGAGCCGTGGACCGGATTTCCTTCACGGCCCGAAAGGGGGAAATCTTGGGTCTGCTCGGGCCGAACGGGGCAGGAAAAACCACGACCATCCGCATGATCATGAATATCATCGCCCCGGACCAGGGAACCATTGAAATCCTGGGCCGTCCATTTTCAAATAAAATGAAGAACAACATCGGCTATCTCCCGGAAGAAAGGGGCCTTTACCGCAAAATGAAAGTAATGGACCTGCTGATTTTTTTGGGCGAATTGAAAGGTTTGGCAGCGGAAACAATACGTGAGCGCGGCCGCAGACTACTGAAACAATTCGCACTGGATCCATACGAACATAAAAAAATCGAAGAGCTTTCCAAAGGCATGGCTCAAAAATTGCAGATTATCGCCACCATTCTGCATCAGCCGGAATTGCTCATCCTGGATGAGCCTTTTTCCGGGCTTGATCCACTCAATATTGAACTCGTCACCGCCATTCTCCTGGAAAAGAAAAAAGAAGGTGTTTCGATCATTCTTTCCACCCATTTAATGGAATACGCTGAAAAAATCGTTGATGCAGTAGTGATGATCAGCCAGGGGCACAAGGTGTTGGACGGGAAGCTGACTGAAATCAAGGCCCAATACGGGAACAAATTCATCCGCATCGAGTATGAGGGGGACAGCGCCTTCATCGCCGGCCTGGATTACGTCCGCGGCTACAAAGACTATGGCCGGGCCATGGAAATCGAACTCAATGACCTGGCGGATAAAAACCGGCTGCTCAAGGAACTCATCGCCCGCCTCTCGCTCAATGCCTTTCAACTGACCGAACCTTCACTGCAGCATATTTTTATACGCAAAGTCAACGAAGGAGTTCCTGCATGAAACTTATCGCCATCATTAAAAAGGAATACCGGGAAATCGTTAAAAAAAAATCGTTCATCATTTCGACTATCCTGACTCCCCTGATCATGGCCGCTTTCATGTTCCTGCCGGTCATGCTGATGAAAATGGGCAAGGGTGAAAAAACCATCCAGGTGGCCGATTATTCGAATTTTATCTTCACGGCATTGCAGCAGGTTGAAAATAAACCGGATACCACAAAAAAACCCTCTAAAGGGCAAAAAGCCGATTTTAACCGCGATTACTTGAACCATGACGCCACCGGGGAAGGCAGCAAGCTGAAATTCAAAAAAATTGCCACCGCCGGATTGTCGCCCGATGAAATCCTCAAACGCAGTATCGCTTCCATCCGCAAAAAGGAAATAGACGGCTTTCTAATGATTCCGGCAACCATTAAAAAGGACAGAAAGCTGTATTATTATTCGGGCAACATCTCCGATTTTGACACCAACAGCTATATCAAGGCCGCCATCCGCACCGTCGTTTCCAGGCAAATTTTGATCGAAAAACAGATCGATCCCGAAATTGTCAACGAAGCCACCCGCGACATCAATTTTGAAACCATCAAGGTGAAAAAGGAGGGCACCGCCAAATCAAGCGCCGGCATCGAATACATGATGTCCCTGTTCATGCTGGCTATTCTTTTTTCCATTTTGATGGGCTACGGGCAGCTGATCATGCGCGGCGTACTTGAGGAAAAAAACAGTCGCATCATCGAAATTCTTATTTCATCCACCGATACCCAGCATATTTTCTACGGCAAGATCATCGGTATCGGCCTGGCCGGCCTGACCCAGGTCGCCATCTGGTTTTTGTTCGCCATGGCACTGGTGGGTAAATTTTCAATCGGCCTGGACAGCGGCATCCTTAATTTTCTGACCCTGGAGATCGGTCTGTATTTCATTGTATTTTTCATGCTCGGTTTTTTCATGTACGCCATCCTTTTTTCCATTGTCGGAGCCGCGGTCAACACCGACCAGGAAGCCCAGCAGTTCGCCGCCCCGATTTCTTACCTGTTGATCATTCCTTTCGTCATGGGCATCATGGTCACCCAGAGTCCCAATTCTTCCGTGGCGGTGGTTTCCTCGTTCATCCCGCTGTTCACCCCCACCCTGATGTTCATGCGCATCACCGTATCGCCGCCGCCCCTGTTGCAGATATTGTCGTCCATTCTCCTGAGCCTTGTTTTTATCGCTTTTTTAGCCTGGTTGGGAGCCAAAATATTCCGTGTCGGCATATTGATGTACGGAAAAAAACCTTCGTTGAAAGAAATTTTTCGCTGGCTCAGATACAAATAGAATTTTTTCGAGAATGACGTTCAGTCGATGGTTTTATAGGACAATGCTTCCTTTAAATCGAAAAAATCGCTGCCGCGCGGTACATTGCGCAGTTTGGTCAGCAATGTCTCGGGATCGATCAGCTGCTCGAAGGGGACACCGACAATGGAAAAGTTGTCTGAAACGGACACCATGCAGTCAAACTGCCTGTTCTTGAACAGCTTGAAAGCCCCGAAGCCCAGCATACTGGCCAATACCACGTCAAAACTGATGGGCAGAGCATTGCGTGTCTCGTACCCGATCTGCTTGTAGATGATCTTCTTTTTGCGGCCGGTACGGCGGTGGTAGATTGCTTCCGCGACATCACGCAAAACCCGCCCCACTTCTGCCGTTCCCAGGATGACATTGCCATGGCGGTCCTTTTCGGTCGGCCGGTACTTTTCCGGCAGTTTATCGGCCAGTCCCTCGGCCACGCAGATCACCCCGTAATATTTGTCGTTTTTTTCCCTCAACAGGATGGTATCCACTATTTTTTCAGCCAGCTTTTCCAGGTCCAAAATGTCTTCTTCAACATCCTCGGTTGAGACCATTTGTATCGCCTCGCCGGCAATTCCGGCCGCATAGGTCAGCCAGCCGGCTTTGCGGCCCATCAGTTCCACGATAAAATAGGACCCAGTGCTCTCGGCGTCGGCCTTGAGATTAAGCAGTGCTTCTTGGCTGGCTTGCACGCTGCTCCAGTAACCGAAGGTCCAGGCAATGCCGAAGTAGTCGTTATCGATGGTTTTGGGGATATGGATAACCGGCAAACCTAACCGGCTTAAAAAATTGGCGGTCTTCAGCGTGTCGTCGCCGCCGATGGTGATCAAACACCCAATGCCCAGGCTCTCCAATGCCTCGAGGATGTTCTGCAGCCTTCTATTCTTCTCGGGATCGTCCAGATCCTGTGGCGACTTGATCAGCCGGCCGGGATTGGCGCGTGAAGTTTTCAGGTATACGCCGCGCTGGTTGCGAATTCTGGATATCGAGGCATCCAATACCTGGTAATGGACGTTGGGCGACAGGCTATAACGGTTCTTGCTGTCGAAATCTTCCAGGAACTCGAAACCAAAGAAAAAGCCGATGATGGGTATTCGGGCGTTGATGAAGTTCAGGGCTACCGAAGAGATGACGGCATTGGCGGATGGCGCAGGTCCGCCTGAAAACAGGATCGCCACTTTTTTATGAGCTTTGAAGTCCAGCATGCTTTCATGGTATCGGATTCTCCGCCGGCTGTCAAGCCGGAAAATCTCGAATCAGGCGGCCGGCTGGCATAAATCACCACGCCCAAAGCCGGCGCGACCCATGACAGTTCAAGGTTATTGGATCGGTATCCTCAAACCGACAAAGAAATCGGCGGCTTCAGTCTGGCTGCTCAACAGAATGGTCAGCAGCGAAGACGAGCCGATGAGCAATGGGCCGACCTTGATGCCCAGCCCCAACCGGAAGCCGCCCAAACCGCCGATCGTGCCCGGAACAATGATGCCCAGCCAGCGCTTCTCGTAGCGCAGGGAAAAGCCGCACATGGTCCCCAGGTGATTTCGATAGGAGTCGTTCTTGCCTCCGTTCAGGGCGATGACCGGGTTCAGATTCACATAGAGGCTTGGGATCACCTGGAAGTCGACGGTGGCGCTAATCCGGGCCGGCAGGTTCATGGCGAACCGGCCCATGTCCCCGGGCTTGGCCGTGACGCCATCGATCTGATTGATCACCTCGTTGATATCGGCCTGGTTCTCGATGGCATCAAAGACGACGATATCCAGCACATCCACATCGACATTGAAGTCGCGGCAGCCCAGTTTTTTTTCATAATTGATCGAACCCAGGTCTAGGACGGCAAGGCCGACCTTGAACTTATAGCCGCCAGGCTCCAGTGATTTGCCGCTGCCCTCTTTATCGGCGGCCGGCGGAGTCGGATAATATTCATACACGACGCCGATATCGAAGCCGACGCCCATGGCCTCACTTTTTAAAATGCCGTTGCCATCGTTGCCCCAGGTCATGTTCTGGGTGTGGCCGTAGGTGACGTCGGCCGTGACCCGGTTAATCAGGTCGCTGGCGATTTCCAGCTGGCTCTGAAAATTGCGCACCGTCAGCGAATAAGCGCTGACACCCTGCAGAAGTTTAAAGGTCAGGCCGGCCCGCAGGCGATGCGAACCGCGGTTGAAAAACTGGCGCCCGTAAGTAACGGCGTATTCGATCCAGTTGTGAGCATTGATGGAGGTGTAGTCACTGGCAAAAGAATAATTGTTCGCCCCCCCGCCCAGCAGGACATCGTACAGCATGTTGGCGGCTTCCAGCGGGATGCCGTCGATATTGAGAAAGGTGCGGTCCTTGCTCGTGAAAGAAAGGGCGTCTTTGGCGGAGAGCCGGATCAAGAATGAAGGGCCGACCACTTCCATGCGCATCAACGCGCTCGCGTCCTGCCCTTTCGGCTTTGGCAGCAGGATGTCCCTGGCGTCGGCGCCGGAGAACAGCTTGCCCTGCTGCAATGCCAGGTAGTTGTTTTCCGCTGCCGCCGACACGGAAAACAGGTGCACGTCGTATTTCAGGTCCGGGGAAAAGACATTGGCCGGATTCTGGGCCACGGCCAGTACCCCCCCCCATTTGGACATGCTGAAACCCACGCTTTCCTGGGCGAAGACCGGAAGGGCGATCATGAAGACGAACATGAAAGCTGAAAAAACCGACTTGTTCATTTTCCCTCTCTTGGCTATCGTTGACAAATACATACCTCAGGCGGCTGAAAGCTTCAGAATTTCGATCAGCATAGCCAGGGCCTTTTCCATGTCCGCGATATGAATATGCTCGCTGGTGGAATGCTCGTCACGGGCGCCGATGCCGACGACCGCCATTTCAATGCCCTGGTTATTGTAGATGGACGCATCGGTGAAGCCGGTGATGAAGGTGGTCTTGGCCTGAATGCCGACCGTCGCCAGCGCTTTTTGAGCGGTGACCACAGTCCAGGCGTCCGGGGGGATCTGCACGGCCCGGCAGAGGTTGTTCACTTTGATCTCGACCTGGGCGCCGACCGCGGTCGTTTCGCGGCGGATAATGTCTTCCATTTCGACGGCCAGGGCCTGGGCCTTGTCATGCTGCAGACTGCGGCATTCGGCCAGGAAGTTGGCCGCAGCAGGGACGCCGTTGCGGATCATGCCGCCCTTAAATACGCCGACATTGGCCGTGGTTTCATGATCCAGGCGCCCTAGGCGCAGAGCGGCAATGGCCTTGGCCGCGGCCAGGATAGCATTGACACCTTTTTCCGGCTCCATGCCGGCATGGGCCGAGCGGCCCTTGATATCGACATCGATGGCGAAATAGGAAGGACCGCCGATGACGATGGTGTCCAGGGTGTCGTTGTCCAGCAGAAAACCGTGCTTGGCGCTCAACAGGCTGAAATCCAGGTTCTTGATGCCCAGCAGGCCCACTTCCTCCTGGCGACTGATGGCCACTTCGACCGGCGGCCGAACTTCGGCCAGACGCAATGCTTCGAGCATTTCGGCAATGCCGGCCTTGTCGTCGGCGCCCAGGATAGTGTCGCCCTGGGAGCGGATCACGCCGTCTTCAATTTTCGGCCTGATGCCCTGGCCGGGCATGACCGTATCGGCGTGGCAGGAAAGGAGGATCGCTTCTTTGTTGGAGCTATTTTTAGCCGGGAGCTTGGCCACCAGGTTGCCGTAGGCATCCTTGCGGGCGTCAGCGCCCAGTTTCTTGAACTCGGTCAGCAGATAATCGATGAATTCGGCTTCGTTGCCTGATTCGCTGTCTATGCGGACCATTTCCATGAACTGTTGGATCATTCTTTCATTCATTTTTCACCTTGCCTTGGATTTAAAGAGTCATTGTATAGAACTACGAACGTTTTGTAAACAGGAAAGTTTTGGTGTATAAAGTGAGCATGAAAGATTTCAACGACGATCAAAACTGTTTTGTCTGCGGCATGGAGAATATGGCCGGACTCAAGATCGAATTTCATCAAGATTCCCAGAGCAAGGAAGCTACGGCTGAGGTTATATTTCCAAAGCATCTACAGGGCTGGCAGGACACCGTTCATGGTGGTTTGCTGGCCACCGTGCTGGATGAGACCATGATCAAGGCAGCGGCCGCTTCTGGTATCAAGTGCGTCACTGCCGAAATCACCGTCAAATACAAAAGACCGGCCATGACCGGAACGGCTTACCATGTTTTCGGAAAGACGCTGGAAAATCGCAGTCGGATAATTACCGCTGAGAGCCGTCTCGCTGACGACAGCGGACAGGTTTATGCCCAGGCAACGGGGAAATTGTTTAAAATATAATCATTATGTAGGTAGGGGTAATAAATTTTTCGCCCTTACGAAAACGAACGATTCGGAATCAACCGTGCCCATGCTTTTCATGTATGGGATGGCTTTAAGTACGGAAATATTTTCATAAAGATAGAGATTACAAATCCATACCTAAAAAAAGCCAAATCATTCCTGACCTCTTTATCCCCCCTACCCCCCTTAGTAAGGGGGTGCCGCAAGGCGGGGGGATCCGGATATCTGTGATGGCTTCCTTTTTTTTATCGGGACATAGGTTCATTCAGAACTGTTTCGTCAGTTCAAATATCTCCTGCGGAGTTATTTTTTTGAAGCAATCGCGGTGACTGCATTCGGGAAATGCACCGTCATGATAACAAGGGGAGCATTCCAGTGCCTCCCCTTTCCAGACGGTGATATTGCCGGCAGAGAGCGGTTTTTTTTCCTCGGGATGGGTGGGCCCGAAAATGGCGATGATTTTCACGCCGACTGCATCAGCCAGGTGCATCAAGCCCGAGTCATTACATATCACCAGCCGGGCTTTTTTTAACAGCACGGCGGCTTCACTCAGGCTGGTTTGGCCGCAGAAATCAATTACCTGCGGCTGCGCCGCAATGATCAGGCGTGAGATCTTTTGATCGTCGCTGCTGCCCAGCAGCACTACCTGGCGTCCGGCGGTGATCAACATGCCGGCCAAGGCGGCGTAGTTTTCAGCTCCCCAGCGCCGGATGTCCATCTCCTCCTTGACATTGGCGGCCCCGCCGGGTGCCAGGACCACGTAATCGCTGATTTTCTTTTCCTGCAAAAATTTTGCCTCGGCGGCATGGACTGCATCCGCCTCAACAAGAAATTCCATTTTAAAATCCAGGCAGAAAATACCCTGCGCCTTCAACAGGTCACAGTAATGAAAAACATGGTGTTTGATGCCTTCCACGGCGACACCTGTACTCAAGAATCTGGACTTACGGCCGCGGACAAAGCCGACTCTTTTTTTACAGCCTGCTAAAAAAAGAATGATGTTGAAACGCCAGTCGCGGTGAAAATTGAAACCCAGGTCTATTTTTTCGCGGCGCAGGCGCCATGATATCTTCAACACTTCCCACAACTTGGCCGGGAAAGCGCCCTTGAAAATCCTGGCATCGTCCAGGTAATAGATCTGGTCGAGATGGCGATTGCCCTGAACCACGGGCGCAATGGACAGACCGGCCAACAGGATAACACGGTCGACGGCAGGGTCGAGTTTGAGCGCCCGCAAAGCCGGAGTTGCCATCAAAAAATCACCGATGGCCGCGATTTTTACGACCAGGACATTCACCCTGGGAACTCCCGCCAATAATCAAGCAGGTCGTGCAATGTCTTTTCCAGGGCAATTTCCGGGCGCAGGTCGAATTCGTTACGGATGCGCGAGGGGTCACCGTTCATCTGCGGATTGTCCAAGGGCCTGAATTTAGCGGCATCGACTTCCACTCGAATCGGCTTTGCCGCCTGGGCAAGCAAAACATCAAGAATCGTTTTGATCGAGTAACTGCAGCCTGAACATAAATTGTACACTTCTCCGCCCTGTCCCTTCTGGCCCAGTACCCATACATACCGGGCGATATCACGAACATCGGAAAAATCTCGCACGGCGGCCAGATTGCCGACACGGATCACAGCTTTTTGTCTGCCTTTTTCAATGGCGGCGATCTGGCTGGCGAAATCGGAAGCCACGAATTTGTCGTCCTGGCCCGGACCGGTAAAATTAAATGCCCTGAGCTTGCAGACATTCAAGCCGTGCGATTTCCAGTATAAGTCGCCCAGCATTTCCATGGCCAGTTTGGACACGGCGTAAGGATTCTGGCTCTCAACCGCACTGCCTTCATGGATGGGTTTTTCCTCGCCGCCGCGATATACTTCGGCTGAACTCATCAGCACCACCCGGGCATGGGGCGATACCGGCAAAATGGCCTCAAGCAGATTGGAACTGCCGAGAAAATTGACTTCGTAGGTCATCCCGGGGTTCTTCCAGGCAAAACCGACATTGGTTACCGCCGCCAGGTGATAAATGACATCGGGTCGAATAGCAGCCAGCACGTGCAGTACATCGTCGCGTCGACGGATGTCCACCTGGCTGACCTCGACCTGCGGGTAACTGAATCCGGACACTTCGGTCATGCCGAATATCTTGTTTTCATTATCGCGTGCCAGTAATTTCAGCAAATGCGAAGCCAAGAATCCCGAGCAACCGGTAAGCAAGACCTTATTCATGGTTCACTCACAGCGCCGCAGCTGCCGTCCGTGCAATGCCCTGTTTTTTTTAGCACGAAATCATCCTGGACTTAAAAAAAAGGATTCCCCGTTCCAAAATTTCCCAGAGTGGGGAATATCTTGTAGTCACTTTGCAGTTTACCATTCAGCAAGTAAAGGCTGAAATTGGCGTTGATGGTGATGCACTGGAAATCAAAGGTGGCCTTCAGGTAACAGCCGGTAAATTGTTTGCGGATAAAATCATATTCGACATCAACAGTCATAAAAAATGGGAAACGGGGTATCTTCAGGCTCAAATCGCCGCCAAGCAGAGACTGAACGGAAGGATGGTCGGCCGGGCCATAAGGGCTGCAATATTTTCTATAATAAAATCCTCCCGTGAGCGGAGCATCAGGTTTGGCATAGTTCATATGGAAATTGACATTGTAAAGACGCCGGAACGAATCCGTCTGATAAAAATTGTAGGATAGCTGCGCCGCCAGCGAAAAATATTCCCCGGGATTGAAATTCAGGGTGCCACTGAGATCAGAAAAAGCAGGATATTGATCGTTGATTTGCATGCCACGATTCGCCGTTTCCGGGTCCAGGAAAAAACTTTGTTCGATTTTCAACGAGAGCAACTCGCGCGGCGTTTCTTTTTCCCCTTTTTTTTTCATCAATAGGCGTGAGACCAAAGAGAAGGTCGCCCGTGATGAAAGGCTGAAATCACCGTCGCTGACCCGGATTACGCGATCGCTGTTTTTAGCTTTTGTCGCATAGAAGAAACTGAAATTAGGTTCGATGACATGCAAATATTTATTCGCGGAGGCATCGTAGCTGCGCGTGAATGATGGCCCTTTGAGATTGACCTGCATGGTCTGATACTGCATCGTTACGGGTTCATCGATAATATCTCCCGTTTGCGGGTCAAGGCTGCGGGCATAAAATGAGTTGCTGGCACTGACAGCCAGGGATGATTTCAGCCAGGAGGCATTAATCAGGTTCAATGTATAGCCGGGGTCCATCCTTATTTTTTGGGAGGGCTGGCCATAGATAAAGTTTGGCTGCACGGTCTGGACCTCGCCGCTGCGCATGCTCCTTTCATAAGAAAGATAAAAGCTGAACTGACCTGGAAACGGACCCAGCCTTTGAGGCTGCATGCTTAAAGAAAGGGCGGGGAACCTGTCATCCTTCTCGGATTCATCCGTATTGATGTTGTAGGTCTGGCTGCGCGAAGCAGCCAGATTCAAAGTGAAGACTGAAAAACGGCTGGTCCATGATAAAGCGGAACGGAAAGTCATCAAGTTGAATCGTTCAAAGCCCGTGTCCAGATAACGCAATACCTCCGGCGCTCCGGGCAGGCGCGACTGGATGGACAGCTGGGAATTGAGAAACGGAATATCCTGCTGATGGCTCATGTCCAGGACATAATTTTTGCCGTTCAGTTTCAAACGTTCGATATCTTCCGCACGGATCAGGTTGTCGGCATCCGCCTTCACTCCGATGCCCGGGAACAAACTGAAAAAACGGATATTGCCGTTGGCATGACGAAAAAGATAGCGCAATTCCTCACTCAAACCCAAACCCAGATTCTGGTAATAATCGAGGTTCAGGGTCAGGTCGATATTGGACTTGATGTCCCAAAAAAAAGAACTCTGAACAAAAAAACCGCGCAGCGATGAATTACCCACAGCCGGGATTAAGAAACCTGTGGTACGACCGTCTTTTTTGACCGGATAACGAAGGAAAGGCAGGAAAAAAACCGGGATATTTTTAATACGAAACACCACATCCTGCAATTCAATGTATTTTTCCTTTTTTATTTTCCCCGTGCGGCCGGTGATTTTCCAACGCGGAACAATCTGGGAGCAGGAAGAGAAATCGAGACGTTTAAAAGTCAGCGTCTCCGCGTCAACCTGAGTGAGCTTGTCGGTTTGGTATCTAACGAAGGGACTCATCAGGCCGTAGGTATCGACCAGTTCGCCTGAATGTGTTTTCAAATTAAATTTCAGTTTTTCGCCGCTGAGAACCGAATCCTTGCTGGTCATGGTAACCCGGCCTTCGGCGAATAATTCCTTGCTCTTCTGGTTGAATTCGACGACATCGGCGTAGATGATGTAATCCTGCCATATGATTTCCACATTGCCGGAAGCTCTAAGGAAATCTTCGCGGATGATCTGATTATCGGCCCGAATTTGCGGAGATTCGTCATCCGTTTGAGCCTTGAGCAGCCATGCGGATTCACAAAGCAGAAAAACAAGGACAAATGTCAATACAATTTTTTTCATTGATATTGAAATTTAACACACTTTCCCCGGCCTAGGCAATAGACAAACACATTTTTACCGATAATCCGCAATAATCGCCTGCCTGCCATGACCACTGGAGGGGATTGATTATTCACACCGCAGCAAATCCCCCTCAAAACCCGGCCAGGCAACCTGACGGTGAACGAAAATTATGTTATTATATATGCATGAAAAGAAAAAGAATAAGTCTGTTCTTGACGGTCTTGTTTTTGATCGGCTTGGGCGCCGCCTGCACCATCAACCTTCCCTATGATGCTTTTGATGATCTTGACGGCATCACCGTCATGATGAAGATCGAACCCGATGACGCCGATGTGCTGCTCAACGACAGGTTAATCGGAAGCGCCTACGAATTTTCCACGCCCCGTTCCGCCCTACACCTGGCTTCACGGCAAAACGAACTGGTTTTCAAAAAGAAAGGCTATGACGAAGAAGCCATCGACCTGCGTTCCTATTCGTCACGGAATATCACCTTGAGAATCGACCTCAATATGCATACGGCAGAAACCGCCGCTGAACCGGCTGGCAAAGACATTCCCGTCCGCGAAACTGATGAAGCCTATGCGGCCAAAAAAGAGATCCCGCCACCTCCTCCGGCTGCTGAAAAACCGAGCGCGCCTGAAGAACGTTTCCTGTCAACAGTGGTTCTGACAGTCACTCCCGCTGAGACCGCCATTTATATCGACGGCAAGTTCTGGGGGCTGGCTCCCGCTCAGGGCAAAATTGAGAATCTTCGCCTTCAACCCGGGAACTACAATTTCGAAGCGTTCAAGCCTGGATTTAAACCCTATAAAAAAGAAATCACGATTCCCAAACAGGAACAATTCACCCTGGCCATTACCCTGCAGAAATAATAAGCCGGCCGGGCCCGGTTGATCGAACCCGCGTCAATGGTATTCTTTAAAAACAGCCGGGAATTTTTTCTCCAGCCATTTGAAGTAGTCTTTAACGGATTTTTCCCCGGCCAGCCACCAGTCGCTGGCCAGGCCGTTCTTTTTCAGGTCGCTGAAAATCCGACGTTCAGCGGCACCCAGATAAGTTGGAAAACGTCTGGCGAACGGGCTTCCGGCCAGGGGGAAAAAATGGTGCAGTTGGAAATAAACACGATATTTTTGCCGCATGGTTTTCAGCAAATCCAGCAAGTCGCGGCGATCAGCGGCCGTTTCTCCGGGTAAGGCGATGATGAAATCAAGGTTGGCCGCAAACCCGGCGTTGTTGGCAGCTTCAACCGCGGCAACGATATCAGCCACCCGGTGACCGCGGCCGATGGACGCCAAGCGCTCATCCGAAGCACTCTGTGCGCCAAAGGTCAAACGTCGGTTGGCAACAAAATCCGTCAAGATGGCTAAAACATCGTCGCCGACCGTATCAGGCCGTACCTCGCTGGGAAAAATTCCATATTCAATGAAACTGAACCCGGCCTCCCGGCAGCGCTCAAGCAAAGCCTGGATTTTGCCCACATCCGGCCGGCCGCTTTTTTCAGCCCCATATTCCAGCGCCGAAGGTGAAATGAACCCAATCCGCGGCAAGCGGCGGCGCTGCAATGCTTCAAGATAAGCACCAATGGAATCCAGACTCCGATAATACGGTTTCTCCCCACCCGTCTGGCAATAGCGGCAGCGCCAGAAACAACCCCGGGTAATTTCCAGCGGCGGCACCGTTTTCAAATAAGCTGAAACCGGGATATAGTTTTCCCAGGATTTTGCTTCCCGCTCATCTTCAGATTTGCTGTTCGAGGCCCGGCCATCATAGATCACGGGTGCCCCGGCACTCAATTTTCCGGCCAGCAGGTCACGCCCGAAACGCAGAAACGTGTCCTCTCCGGGACCGCGAAAAATAACATTGAAGCCGCAGTCCACGGCCTGGTCAGGTTCGGCATCGACATGGGACCCCCCGGCCGCTACGAATAAATCCCCAACGGCTCCTGAACGCAACCAATCGACTTCTTTAGCTACCCAGGGCAAGTGCGGAGTCATGAAAGAATAGATAAAAACATCCCCATCCGCGATACCCTTGCTATGGCAGAATGCCAACCGTCCCGGTGCGGCGTCAGCCAGGTGGATATCGAAAGAACGGTCCATGCCGTTTGTTTCCCAGATATTCAACAGCAACGGAATGGTCAGGTTGTTGCCTGGAAAAATCCTGAAAAAAATACGGCGTCTCTTGATTTTCATGGCGATCCAAGCCGCCGCCCTGTGCGCGGCCGCCAATCTATTTTTTACCTATTTTATTACAAATATCCAGCTTGAGGCGCAATTCCTTTTGCCGGGCCAATTCCTCCTGCAGCTCCAGCGGCGTGATGTCTCCCTGGAAAGAGGACTTGACCCTCGATTCACTGACCGCCAGTTTTTTTTGCAATTCTTCCGTTTTGAAATCCTCGCCGCGTTCGATGGTGTCAATGATCAGCGTAATCCGGTTGTCTCTGACTTCCAAAAAACCTTCGCCGCTGTAAAGATAATGCCTGACTCCGGCCATGTCGAGGTAGGAAATCTCACCGGGCTTGAGCAGCGACAGATAGGGCAAATGATTGGATTTGACCCCGGCTTCACCCCAAAAGGCCGGAATGTATAAATCCTTGATCTCGCTGCGCAGAAATATTTCGTTGAAGGAGATGATTTCCAATTCGATGGGTTCAGCCATTAAAATCCCATCTTTTTGGCGTTGGCCACGGCGTCTTCAATGCCGCCGCACATGTAAAAAGCCTGCTCGGGCAGGGCGTCGTATTTTCCTTCGACAAGCTCCTTGAAACTGCGAATGGTCGATGCCAATTCCACATATTTCCCTTCCATGCCGGTGAAAGGAGTGGCCACGAAAAAAGGCTGGGACAGGAATTTCTGAATTTTCCTGGCCCGGGCCACGACGATTTTATCCTCATCCGACAATTCCTCCATGCCCAGGATGGCGATAATGTCCTGCAAATCCTTGTAACGCTGCAGCACTTCCTTCACTTTCCTGGCTACCTGATAATGCTCGTCGCCGATGATCTTGGCATCCAGGATGCGGGAAAACGAGGCCAGGGGATCCACGGCCGGAAAGATGGCCATTTCGGTCAGCTGCCGGGAAAGATTGGTGGTGGCGTCCAGATGGGCGAAGGTGGTCGCCGGCGCCGGATCGGTATAGTCATCCGCCGGCACATAAATAGCCTGAACCGAAGTAATCGAGCCTTTCTTGGTTGACGTGATGCGCTCCTCCATTTCACCCAATTCCGAAGCCAGGTTGGGCTGGTAGCCGACCGCTGAAGGCATGCGCCCCAGCAACGCCGATACTTCGGAGCCGGCTTGGGTGAAACGGAAAATATTATCAATGAACAGCAGTACATCCTGGTTTTCTTCGTCGCGAAAGTACTCGGCCACGGTCAATCCGGAAAGGGCCACCCTGAGCCGGGCTCCGGGAGGCTCTGTCATCTGGCCGTAGATAAGGGCTGTTTTTTCGATGACTCCCGATTCAATCATTTCCAGCCATAAATCATTGCCTTCGCGGGTGCGTTCACCCACCCCGGTAAACACGGAGAAGCCGCCGTGCTTTTTGGCCACGTTGTTGATCAATTCCTGGATGAGGACGGTTTTGCCTACCCCGGCCCCGCCGAAAAGACCGATTTTTCCACCCTTCAGGTACGGTTCAAGCAGGTCTACCACCTTGATGCCGGTTTCAAATAATTCGAGCCGTGTATCCTGTTCATCGAGCGGCGGTGCCGGCCGGTGGATGGGATATCTTTTTTTTTCGTTGATCGGGCCTTTTCCGTCTACAGGCTCACCGATGACATTGATTATCCGCCCGAGCACTTCGCTCCCCACCGGCATGGTGATGGGACCGCCCGTATCACGCGCGGTCATCCCGCGCACCAAACCGTCGGTCGGATGCATGGAAACCGTGCGCACCTGGTTTTCGCCCAGGTGGTACTGCACCTCGGTGATGATCTTGATCGGCCAGGGACTGTCGAAACCGTCCGAAACGATTTCAATGGCATTGTAAATCTCAGGTAACTGTCCTTTGCCAAATTCGATGTCCACGACCGGACCGATGACCGCTATTACTTTGCCGACATTTTTTTGCTTTGCTTTTTCCTTGCTCATATTCGCTCCTATTTGTTCAAGGCTTCCGTGGCGGTGATGATTTCCAGAAGCTCCTTGGTAATGGATGCCTGTCTCATTTTATTTAAAAGCAGGGTCAACGAACGAATCATGTCGCTGGCGTTGCGTGTAGCCAGGTCCATGGCCACCATGCGCGATATTTGTTCGGCGGCCATGGATTGCAGCAGCATCTGGTAAACGGTGTCGGTGATGAAACGCGGTAAAAGCGCTTCGAAAATAGCCTGGGCGCCGGGTTCGAAAATATACTCGGCTTTCTCTGCTTCATTTTCCTTTTCAGAGCCTGCGCCCGCGGACCATTCCATTTCGAGCGGGAACAGCTGGCGCACAGTAAATTGCTGCCGCGATACGGACATGAATTTTTGGAAAACGAATTCGACCCTTTTGATGTCCTCATTCCGGTAAACATCCAGCAAATCCACCGCCAGGCGGCTGGCATCGGTAAATTGCAGCCGGCTGATCATGCCGTCGTGCGTTGTTTTCAATGCCAGGTTGCGTTTGCGGAAATAGCGGCTGGCCTTGGTTCCGATGGTGGCTAGGGAAACCGCTTCGCCGCGCTCAAGCAGTTCGCGGCAATAACTCTCACTTTGCTTCAGCACCTGGGAATTAAAAGCCCCGCACAACCCCTTGTCACTGGCCACGATGACCAACAGGATACTCCCCTGCTCACGCGTCTTCAACAACGGCTGCTGACTGAGGTCGACCTTGGAACCTGTCTGCTGCAGAAGGAAAGCTATTTTATCACGGTGCGGCCTGGTTTTTTTCAGTTCCACGGTGGCCCGGCGCAGCTTGGCGGCAGCCACGGTTTTCATGGCCCGGGTAAGCTTCTGGGTATTTTTAACCGATTTGATGCGCCGGCGCAGATAAATTAAATTTCCAGCCATCAGGGATTGACGGTTTTTTTGAATTCACTGCAGAATTCTTTAAGCATGGCTTGCAATTTTTGCTCCAGTTCCGGAGTGATTATTTTTTTCTCCTTTATTTCCTTAAAAATATCCGGGTGCCGCTTTTGCGCAAATTCCAACATTTGCATTTCAAATAGATGCACACGTTCCACGGGGAATTCATCCAGAAAGCCGCGCGTGCCGGCAAAGATCGAAACAATCTGCCTTTCAACCGGCATGGGCATGCCTTCATCCTGCTTGAGCAGCTCGGACAACCTTTTGCCGCGTTCCAGCTGGGCGATGGTTATTTTATCGAGATCAGAGCCGAATTGGGTGAAAGCTTCGAGTTCCCTGAATTGGGCCAGGTCCATTTTCAAGGAGCCGGCCACTTGTTTCATGGCTTTTATTTGAGCGTTGCCGCCGACCCGCGAAACGGAGATGCCGACATCGATGGCCGGGCGCTGTCCGGCGTTGAACAGGTCGGGCAACAGGTAAATTTGGCCGTCGGTGATGGAGATGACGTTGGTGGGGATATAACCCGAAACATCCGATGCCTGCGTTTCAATGATCGGCAAAGCGGTCAACGATCCGCCGCCATTTTCATCATTCATTTTTGCCGCCCGCTCCAGCAGCCGCGAGTGCAGGTAAAACACGTCGCCGGGATAAGCCTCGCGTCCCGGCGGACGGCGCAGCAACAGTGAAATTTCCCGGTAGGCGACGGCATGTTTGGACAGATCGTCGTAGACCAATAACGCATGCCGGCCGTGATCGCGGAAGTACTCGCCCATGGCGCACCCCGAATAGGGAGCGATATACTGCAACGCCGCGGGGTCTGAAGCCGAGGCCACCACCACCACGGAATACTCCATGGCCCCGGTTTCGGTCAGTGTTTTGACCACCTGGGCGACGGTGGATTGTTTCTGGCCGATGGCCACGTATATACAAATGACATCCTGGCCTTTTTGATTGATAATCGTGTCCAGGGCAATGGCCGTTTTCCCGGTTTGGCGATCGCCGATGATCAATTCGCGCTGACCGCGGCCGATGGGAATCATGGCGTCTATGGCCTTGATTCCGGTCTGCAAAGGTTCCTTGACCGGCTGACGATCAATGACCCCGGGGGCCAGGGCTTCGATGGGCATTAAAATAGTGGAGCGAATGGGATCCTTGTCATCCAGGGGTTCTCCCAGAGGATTGACCACACGGCCAATGACATTTTCTCCGGCAGGAATTGAAATGATCCGGCCGGTCCGCTTCACGATATCCCCTTCCTTGATCATGTGGCTTTCAGCCAGCAGAATGGAGCCGACATTGTCCTCTTCCAGGTTCAAGGCGATCCCGTAAATCTGGCCGGGGAATTCCAGCAATTCGTTGTACATGACATTGTCCAGGCCGTAAATGCGGGCGATGCCGTCGCCGATCGTAATGACCACCCCGGTTTCCTCTTTTTTAAAATCAAAGGCAAAGCCTTCGATTTTCTGCCTGATCAATTCACTGATTTCATCGACTTTAATTAGCATTTATTTTTCCCCTACAAGCGATTCGCGTAGTTTTTTCAGATTGCCGGCCAAAGAAAAATCGTAATGCAGCGATCCCCGCAGCAAGCTGATCCCGGCTATCAAGGCCGGGTCAATTCCAAACTGCAATTTGACCGGTTTACGCAGCGCATTCTGCAAATTGCCAAGCAAACGTTCCTTCTGCGCGCCGTTGAGTTCTACGGAGGAAAATACCGCTATTTTCTCTACATCGTGCACGCGGCACCAGGCATCAGGCAATTGTCCTGCGATCTGCTCGAGATAGGCAAAGCGGTTTTCGGCGGCCAAGGTCAGCAAAAAATGAAAACTCTTGGCATGCAGATTCATTTTATCTTGAATGATGTTGAGCGCCTTGATTTTCTCGGGCTGGGAGATCATGAAAGTCGCCAGGCCGACCTTCAGCTTGTCATCGGCGGCCAGCAGGGTGAGGACGGAACCCAGATCGTCGCGAATGCGCTTGAATTCATTTTCATCAGCAATGGTCAGCACCAGGGCCTTGGCATAGCGCCGGACCAGGCTACTTTGCTTCATCGATATCTCCGCAGTCCGTGATGTTGCGCTCAATGATTTTTTGCTGCATGTCGGCATCCAGGCTTTTCATGAAATCCGCCTGGAAACGTTCAATGGCTAGATCAGCGATATGGCTCTTGACCGAACGCACGGCCGCATCGACCCGCAATTGGATTTCCTCCTCGCTCAGAGCGATGATGCGCGCGGCCTCATCACGACCGGCCGCTTCGAGTCGGGCCAATTCTTCCCGGCCGCTGGCCACGGCATTTGATTTTATCTGTTCAACTTCCAGCGCCACTTTTTGCAATCGCTGTTCAATGTCGTGCAGCAGGACAGCTGTATCGGCAAGCTTTTTTTCGCGCTCATGAAAGTCGTTCACGATCCCTGCGCTCTTCTCGGACAGCATTTTAATCAGCGGCTTTCGCAGCAACAGGGCCAGCCCGCCGAACAGAACCGTGGAATTGAAAACCTTGCCCAGCACATTGAACCAATCCACATGATGGGAAGCGGTGTCATGGGCTTCTTCGCCTGCTGAAGCGGTCAGCAGCATGACCGGTAAAAGTAAGAGGGCGAAAATTTTGAATTTTTTCATAAATAGGCTTGTCTGATTTTTTCGCTAAAGATAACGATCTCCTTTTCCAGGAGCTTCTCGGCGGCTGTGACCTCTTTTTCCAATGCAGCCATCTTTTCCATCATGATCCGCGCCGCTTCTTCCTTGGCCGCGGACAGAGTCCGGGCACGCACGTCACTTCCCTTATTCGACCATTCTTCCCTGATGCGCGATGCCTCCTGGCGTGCCTGATCCATTTGGTTTTCAAGATCCCGGGTATGGGTTTCAACCTGTTCGGTCAGGTTTTGCAAACGCTGGTTATCGGCGGCAACTTTCATTTCTCTTTCATTGATGATTTTTTCCATTGGCTTGAAAAAAATATGCGTTAAAACGAGATAAAGTGCGCTGACCATGAAAAAAATCCAAAACAGGGAAGAATTCAAGTCTAACATAGAGGGAATGTACCATATCATTCCTGAAAAATCAATATATCGTCATGACCGAATTGACAGGCATGGTCTTATTGGTTAAGATATCCGTTCACGGCGCGCTCTTCTAGGGCGTCAGGCCGCTAAAATTCAGCTAAACTGGAGACTTCATGGAACTGATCGGCAAATTGTTTGATTTCATCATGCATATCGATGTCCATTTAAATACCCTGATCATTACCTACCAGCTCTGGACCTACCTGATCCTGTTCGTGATAATTTTCTGCGAAACCGGCCTGGTCATCACCCCCTTCCTCCCCGGCGACTCGCTGCTTTTCGCCACCGGCGCCCTGGCCGCTACCCCGGGCAGCCCGCTGATGATCCACTGGCTGTTCCTGATCCTCGCCGCTGCGGCTGTGATTGGCGACACCGTCAACTACTGGATCGGCCATTTCGTTGGACCCAAGATTTTCAGTCAGAAAAAGATCCGATTTTTGAAAAAAGAACACCTGGAACGGACCCATGAATTTTATGAAAAGCACGGCGGCATAACCATCGTTCTGGCCCGCTTCATCCCCATCATTCGCACCTTCGCGCCGTTCGTGGCCGGCATCGGCCACATGTCCTACTGGCGCTTCATTGTCTACAATGTCTGCGGCGGCATCGCCTGGGTGGCCATATTCGTCTTCGGAGGTTATTTCTTCGGCAATCTACCCATGGTCCGCCGCAATTTCACCGTGGTCATCATCGCAATCATTTTCATCTCCATTTTACCAGGGGTAATCGAGTACCTGAGGCAAAGGCGGAAGAAGGCCTAGAACCGGCAGGTCAAAATACCGAAATCGGTATTCGGTTTACAATGATCGACGTAAGGTTAAAAAACAGTCTGAATGCTGCCCGTTTTTTAATTTTTGTTTTTTTCTTTAATGTTTGCCTTCCACTATATGATTATGGCAAAGGCACGCACCATACTATCCCTGAATCACACAATCAGCTCATGCTCAGATCGGTCGGTAGCTCGACGATGAACCGGGATCCAACTCCGGATGCGGAGTCCACCTGGATCTCGCCTCCATGGAGGTCAACGAGCATCTTGACGATCGCCAATCCGAGCCCGAAAGAGGACTCGCCGCCGGTCGGTCTGGCGCTGAGCTTCTGGAATTTTCCAAATATCTTCCGGCGATCATCCTCGGTGAAGCCCGGGCCCTCGTCCTCAATGATTAAGCGGCACCGTTCCCCGGCCACTTCCGTGATCACCCTGATGGAGCCGCCCAGCGGCGTGTACTTGACGGCGTTCGAGACAAGGTTATCGACGATCTCGCGCATCCGCTCTTCATCCGCCCTGACCAGGCAATCGTAGCGGTTGACCAGTTGAAGCGTCTGCTGCTTCTGCTGGACTAACGGCGCGTATGTCTGAGCCACGAGCTTGGCCGTCCGGTTCAGGTCGACCCGCGTCTTGTTCAGTATAATGTTTCCGGCCTCCAGGGAAGAAGTCTGAAGCAGGTCGTGGATGAGCTGGCTCATGCGCTCGCTGGTCTCCTGGATGACGAGCGCCTTCTGCCGGACATAGTCCGGATTCTCGG
This sequence comes from Candidatus Aminicenantota bacterium, assembly GCA_963770755.1. Lineage (GTDB taxonomy): Bacteria > Acidobacteriota > Aminicenantia > UBA2199 > UBA2199 > UBA2199. Next base: position 59,457 of record CAVYQZ010000007.1, read on the forward strand.
CCTTGAGGCTGAGCAGCTCGGAGTAGCCCATGATCAGCTGCAGGGGGCTGCGCAGGTCGTGGGCGGCGACGCCCATGAGCTCCGTCTTGAGCTGGTTGGCCAGTTCCAGCTCATCGTTTTTTGCAGCCAGCTGCCGCCTCGCCAGCTCTTCCTGTTCAAGTGCTTGTTCGACGCTTTCCTTGGCCAGCTTGAGATCTTCGGTGCGCTGGTGGACCCTGGTCTCGAGGATATCGCGGCGGTGTTTCAGGTAACGCACGCGGAGCCGGTGACCCAGCACGACAGCGCTCGCGGCGAGCACAAAGCCGAGTAGAATGAAGGTGCGCGTCTGGTACCAGTGCGTCTGCACCGTGAACGCGAACCCGGCGCTGCGCTCGCTCCAATCCCGGCCGTTGGTAGACGCCGCGACACGGACGACATAATTCCCGGCTCCCGGATTCGACAGGTTGATGCGCCCAATTTTCCCGAGATCGTGCCAGTCTGAGCTCAGCCCGTCGATGCGGTACCGGTACTGCACGTTCTCCGGCTCCTGCAGCTCCAGGCCGATAAAAGAGAGTTCGATCATGCGAATATCTGCGGGGAACTGCGCAGGATGCAAGGGATCGATCTTCCGGTTGTCGACCAGGATTTTCTCGATCACGACCGGCGGTGGCGACTTGACCGGCAGCTCATAGGCAGGGTCGACGATCACCACGCCGCCCACCGTTGAGAAGGCCAGCCTGCCGTCCAGAGTGCGAACTGCCGACGGCGAGTACCCGCCGGAGCACTCTGCGACTTTCATTCCGTCGGACTGGCCATAGAGAATCGGGTGCAATCGCTCACTCGAGCCGTCGGCGACCGCGTTGAGTTCAGAGCTGCTGACCTTGAACACACCACGGTTGTTACTCATCCACAGGAAGCCGAACTGGTCATTCAGGATGGCGTAAACGCTGTTGCCGGGCAGGCCCTGCGATTCATCGACACGAGCGAACTGCCGGCCGCGGACGCGGTACAGGCCATCGGTGTAGGTGCCGAGCCACAGCGTCCCGGACACCTCCTCGAACGCGCTCAAAAAGATCGGGCGCTCACTGCAGCCGGGAATCTCGACTGGCACAGGCTCATCGCCCCGAACTTCGAACAGCCTGGTGCGCGACCCGATCCAGATTTGCCCGGCGGCGGACTCGAAGAGGAGAAATATGCTCTCACCTGCCAGCACCCGTCCAGGGTCGGTCCTCACCAGCCTATCGCCGTCAAAACGGCAATATCCCGAAGCCGTGCCGACCCAAATACGACCCTGGCGATCGGCCAGCAGCGAATAAATGACGCTGCTCGACAGCCCATCCCGGGTAGTGAAGAGGGCGGAGCCGGCGCGGCCGATCCGGACCAGCCCGCGATCGATACCAACCCAGTGCTGCCCGCGGTTGTCATCTCGAATCGCGTTGATGGTGCTCCTCTTAAGGATGTCGGGCGAACCGATGGATCGCATCGTGCCATCTGGATCCAGCCGGTTCAGGCCGCTCTCGGTGCCGATCCAGAGTCGGTTCTTGGCATCGCAAAGGATTGCGGTGACCAAGTCGCTGCCGAGTCCCTTCTGCGTGCCGTAGGTGATAAAGCGTTCACTGGAAAGCCGGAAAAGGGAGTTGGGAGTCGCCAGCCAGACGAATCCCCGGCGGTCTTGATGGAAGGCCCTGACAATGCCGCTCTGCTTATACGTGGCTTGCCTGGCCACGATCCGTACTGTCAGATCCGGGCCGATCTGGGCAATTCCTGACGCCGTTCCGATCCACAGGCGTCCATCGCGGTCCAGAAAGAGATGTGTGACAAAGTCATCGGGCAGTCCGTCGCGGATCGTGAACTGGCGGCGCCCGCCCTTGTCGACGAATGCCAGACCCGCTTCGGTTGCAATCCACAACCTGTTTTGCCCATCCGCACAAACATCTCTGATCACCCCGGACTCCGAGTGAATTTGCTGCAGCCCACGGTTGTCCCAGCGGAATATGGAGGAGGAAGTCGCCACCAAGAGCTGACCCTCAGAGGCACTGGCCAGCGCCACGATCTCCTGCCCCGCCAGGGGCGCGAGCTCGCCCGGAACAACCAGCTTGCCCCGATCGATGACCGCTGGGCCTTTGCGGGTCCCGATCCACAGCCGACCACGAAGGTCCTCCTGCAGTGCGTTGACCTGCACGCTGGGCAGGAGGCGCCTGTCCGCAATGACGGCAAAGGCGCGATCGCGGTAGGCGACGATCTCGCCGTTGTAACTGTACAGCCACAAGGTGCCGTCGCGGGTGGTCAGCAGCTGGCGGATGTCGTTATGGCCCAGAACCGGAACATTGGCGGTGTTGAAGACAAAGAACTCCCGGCCGTTGAAGCGCACCAGCCCTTCCTGGGTAGCCAGCCATAGGTAGCCGTCCGGAGTTTCTTCAAGGTCGGCGATCGCGACGGATGGGACCCCTTCCTGGTAGCCCCAGCGTCTCAAGTTCTCGTGCATTCCGGCCGGGCCCAGCTCGAGCTTCTGGCCGTGAGCCGCCATGGTGCAGCCGAGCAGGACAGCCAGCAGCACCAGGCAGGGATTACTGATCGAAAAACCAATTTTTCCCATGGCTAGGTTATACCTCATGGAAGGGTGAGTTTCAAGGGCTCGGCCTGTATTTCCCTGGCCAAGGGAAGAAGGCTGTCCCGTCCACTCGCAAGGCAAACCCAGTCCAAGTATCTCACCTTTATCGCAACCAACATTCTCGGCGGCTATTTTTTCTACAACAGGTCATTGGACCACCGCAATTTCACCGTGGTCGTCATCGCGATCATCTTCATATCCATCCTGCCCGGGGTGATCGAGTACCTGATGCAGCGGCGGAAGAAGACCACAAGTTAGAATCCCCCCGGCTGCGCCACCCCCCTTGGATAAGGGGGGTTAAGAAATAAACCATATTGCTTGAAGTGAAATTTCTAAGCTAGGTTCTTCTTTATCTTTTCCCCCCTTACCAAGGGGGGATGAAGGGGGGATGGAACACGTGGGTGGCAGAGAATCTTGTTTTAACCCTCTTCCTTTTCTTCCAGCTTGGCGATCTTCTGCCGCAGCCGCTGCAGCCGCTTTTCCAGGTCCTGCTGCTGGCTCGGGCTCAGGCTGACGCTGCCCAGGGCCTTCTCGACGATCTCGACAGCCTGGTAGTAGTTGCGCTCGCGGTGCTCGTAATGGACTGAAATCTCACGGTAAGATTGGAGGTCATTGCTGGCGGACAGAATTTTCCACAATTGCAACGCCTCTTGGAACAGCTTTTTTTTCTTCAACAAAACGGAAAGCCGGCGCACGGCCCGTTCACTGACCGCGGTGCGGCCGCTGACATCCTTGGCGATGCGGTAATAAGCCTCGGCTTTTTCCAATAGCCCCGCCCGCTCGCAAAGTAAACCCAGGCCAAGGATCTCACCTTCGTCACCGGTCAAGTTATAATCTTCCAGGTAGCGGGCACCCAGCAGCACCACCGCCGCCAACCCGACCAGATCCATGGCATTATGCTCAATGATCGGTTCGATGACCGAAAAATCATTGTGGCGCAGAAAGTTGAAATACAGGGCCGGAATGGTACTGGCATCGATATCGTCGGCACGGGAAAGCCCCAGCAGCATCTCGCCCAAATAGCCCAACTTGCGCGATTCGAAGGTATTTTTCCACAGCGTGCGGGCCGGAAAAAGAAAATCGAGATGGGGCAAATCCAGCAGCGGCATGCGCCGACGCTGCAGGATATAGCGGGTTTCCAGCAAGGGAAAATCAAAGGCCTTGCCGTTGAAGGTCACGGTGGCTGAAAAGTTTCCTGCTCTTAAAAAATCATCGACCGCGGCCAGGAATTCCCCTTCTCGGTCCAGGTCCTGGAGCAAAAATATCTTTACCTGAAAAATCTGCTCATTGAAAAAACCAAAACCCAGCATGAAGGGAATCGTACCGGTTCCGCCGGCCAATCCGGTGGTCTCCGTGTCAAAAAAAAGCACTTTCTGGACATCCAGCCCGGAAAAAGCGTTGCTTCCCGAGATAACGGTCAATGCTTCCGGCTGCAGGGCATACCAATCGCCCAAGCACACCTTGCCGTAACGACCTTCCAGGGAATAAAAAAAATCCTTGACCAGGAAAGGCTCGCGAACAACCGCCATGGGGGCTTCCCTTCGTCTGCCGGCAGAGAGCCCCTTTCTTTTCAAGTTCTGCTGGACCAGTTTTTCAAGTTTTTCCTTGGTGGTCATTCCATCGACATCATCCAGGCCGTTCAGCTTTTTATGAATTGTTTTAGGCTCAATCTCCTTGAGCCGGTCATGAAGTTTTCTCATGCTCAGTTATTCAGGTAACCCAAGGCTTTTAGTTTTTCCAGCAATTCCGGGTCGATGCGGTTATGGTTCTTTTTCAGCGCCCGGAGCCGGCGCAGATAAGCAACCAGCTTTTTTTTGTACATGGCATGCAGGGCCGGCGACGGCGAAAACGGTTCAACGGCAGCAATCGGCGTATCGGCCAGGGTAAACCATTCGTCGCCGCTCACTGCCGTCGGCGGCGCCATGTCGGTCCCGGCGGTCCGTGGCGGAAAAAAATTGTGGATGTACTGATGGCCATCGGCGATATAAGAAAGCTTGCCATATAATCCTTTGCGCAGTGGAATCACAGGCAGTGACAGTTCCAAAATCCGCTTCCGGTCATCGGCAGCGGGACACCTGGCGCTGACGGCGTCCGCAGTCAAACCGTATTCAGCCTGGATAAATCCGGCGATATCGCTGATGGAAACCAGCTGGTTCCGCGTTTCCCCGACTTTTTGCCGCGGCAGCTTGATAATCAGCGGAATGCGGGTAAGCTCCTGGTAAAGGGTGTGGCCGTGCTCCCAATCGCCGTGATCATAAAATTCTTCGCCATGATCGGCCAGGACGATTAGCAGCGCATCGTCAAAGCGCCCGCTGTGGCGTAAATAATCCAGGACAGGTTCAAGCAATGCCTGGTCGCTATAGAGAATGGACGCATCGTAAAGGTCAATAATTTTCTGCCGGTCCGCCAGGGCTTCCGGCGGCAAAGGTCGAGTTGGATCCGGCGCTAAGCGCAGGTTGCTGCCGACATGTTTTATCTTGATGTCCAATTCCGGGTTGAACGCCCGATTATACGGGTCAGGAGCTTTATAGGGAGCATGCATTTGATAGGTGTGCAAAAATACAAAAAGATCCTGGCCGGTAAAATCAGCCACTTTTTCCATAAATGCACGATATAGCAATACAGAGGCTTTCTGTTGAAAAATGTCGTCGGGCCGGTTGGCGTAGCTTTGAAAACCGCGATAGAAACCGAAATGGTCATCGACAAAACCGCCCCCGGTCAGGGCTAAAGTAACGAATCCGTCAGCTTGCATTTTTTCAGCCAACAACGGCAGGTCGGCCGGAATAATGGATTCCGGGGAAATGACACCGTGTTCCAGGACATCACGGCCGCTGAACAGCGACACATGCGCCGGCAGGGTCCAGGAAGATGGTGAAAAAGCCCGGTTGAAAAGCAGGCTGCCTTTGGCTAGTTCGTCGAGGGCCGGAGTGGTCTGTCTTGGATAGCCGTAAGCCGAAACATGGTCGGCACGCAAGGTATCCAGCATGAGAATCAGGACAGTTCTGGATCGTGAATTTCCATGCAGCAGGCAGGGATCAATCCAGGCTCCCAGGCCGTGTCCCCGGGTCTCCATGATCAGGTGCATGGTTTGTTTTGCGGCTTTCGTCAGGGTCACTTTTTCAACTTTGCCCATCTGTTCGCGGATATCGCTGCTGAACAGCAGTTTCTCTTTTGTCGCTATGACGGCTTTAATTTTGAATGAAAGGGTCCCGGGTTGAAGAGCGAATAGGGAAAAAGACAATTGGTCGCCCTTGGCTGCTTCAACATCGAATTCGATCCGGCTCCCGGCCGGAGCCAGCAGAGCTTGGTGGCTGATATCCCGGTACTTAACCCGGCAATGCACCGACTGCGGCGGAAAATAACGGTTGAGCCGCCCACGAAAATAGATTGACGAAAGTTCCCTTTGGTCGGCGATGATTTTCCAGGCGCGCTCGATCAAAGCTTCATCAAAATGTAATGGTCTGGAAAGAATGGAAGGGACTTGCTTAACGTCGTTTCGGCGGGAATGGATAATGAGCAATGATAAAATCGCGACGATGGTCAGGCCGATAAAGAACAATAGTATTTTTTTCCGCGACATTTGGTTTATTATAGCATAATTGCTCCTCTGGAAACTGATTTATTGACTGTTTCAACCAATAGTATTGACTTTTGAGCTAAAATCAGGTAAAAATTCATTTCTGTCGAATCGGATCGATTTTTTCCTGAAGGAGTCAAAATGAATTCGATGAACTTGTTCATCCTGGCACCGCTGGGTTCTGTTCTGGCCCTTGCTTTCGCATACTATTTCTATCGTTTTCTGAAAAAACAGGACGCGGGCAGCGCCGACATGCAGCGTATTGCCGGTTATGTGCAGAAGGGGGCCATGGTCTACCTGAAACGTCAGTACCGGGTGGTGGCTTTTGTATTCCTTCTGGTTTTCATCCTGTTCGCTTTCATGGCCTATGTACTGCATACGCAGAATCCGTGGGTTCCTTTCGCTTTCATTACCGGAGGTTTTTTTTCAGGCCTGGCCGGTTTCCTGGGCATGCGCACGGCGACCTTCGCTTCCAACCGTACCACAGCCGGAGCCATGCTTTCACTGAACAAGGGACTGCAGATCGCCTTCCGTTCCGGTGCCGTCATGGGTTTGGTTGTGGTCGGGCTGGCATTACTGGACATCTCGTTGTGGTTTATCATCCTGAACTATTTTATCCCTGAGGGAGTAAGCAAACTATCCATCATCACCACCACCATGTTGACTTTCGGCATGGGCGCATCGACCCAAGCCTTGTTCGCCCGTGTCGGCGGCGGCATCTTCACCAAGTCAGCCGATGTGGGAGCCGACCTGGTCGGGAAAGTGGAAGCCGGCATCCCTGAAGACGATCCGCGCAACCCGGCCACCATCGCCGATAACGTCGGCGACAACGTCGGTGACGTGGCCGGCATGGGCGCCGACCTGTATGAATCTTATGCCGGCTCCATACTGTCCACAGCCGTCCTTGGTGTGGCCGCCGGTTACGGGTTGGGCGGCGTGATTGCACCGATGGTCATCGCTGGAATCGGTGTGATATTCTCCATCCTGGGCGTCTTTCTCGTACGCTCGGGAGAAAAGGCTTCGCAGAAAGTCTTGTTGAAGGCCCTGGCCCGCGGCATCAACGCCAGCACCCTGCTGACTCTGATCGCCTCGTTCTTTATTCTGGTATTGTTCAAGGAATCATTCCAGGGACGGCACGTGGGCATTTTCCTGGCAGTCATCACCGGACTGATCGCCGGCTGGGTAATCGGCAAGATCACCGAGTATTATACATCGCAGGATTACCGACCGACCCAGTATGTGGCTGAGCAATCGCAGACCGGACCGGCCACGGTCATTATCGCCGGTATTTCCAGCGGCATGCAGTCGACCGGACTGCCGGTACTGGTCATCGCCCTGGCCATCATCATCAGCTACGCCCTCGGTGGCGGCTTCAGCAGTGACGCCAATGCCATCAATCTCGGCCTCTACGGCATCAGCTTCGCCTCGGTGGGTATGCTCTCCACCCTGGGCATCACGTTGGCTACCGACGCTTACGGCCCCATCGCCGACAATGCCGGCGGCAACGCCGAAATGACCGGACAGGACCCCGAAGTACGCCGGCGCACCGACGCCCTCGATGCTTTGGGAAACACCACCGCCGCCACCGGCAAGGGCTTTGCCATCGGCTCGGCGGCCCTGACCGCTATGGCCCTGCTGGCCGCCTATATCGAAGAGATCAAAGTCGGCTTCCTGCACATGGGGCAGAAGTTCATCACCATCAGCGGCGTGGACAAGGCCATCCAGGACACCCATATCGGCGACTGGATCAGCTACTACAACCTGACCATTTTCAATCCCAAGGTTCTGGCCGGGTTGTTCATCGGCGCCATGATGGTTTTCGTTTTCTGCTCCATGACCATGAAGTCGGTCGGCCGTGCCGCCGGCAAGATGGTCGAGGAAGTACGGCGCCAGTTCCGTGAGATAGCCGGCATCATGGAGGGCAAGACCGAACCCGATTACGGTCGCTGCATCGAGATCAGCACCCGCGCCGCCCAACACGAAATGATCGTACCCTCTCTGACCGCCATCGCCGTCCCGGTAGCCATGGGCCTGGTTCTGGGCGTGGCCGGCGTGATCGGTCTGCTGGCCGGCGGCCTGACGACGGGTTTCGTCGTTGCCGTTTTTTTGAACAATGCCGGCGGCACCTGGGACAATGCCAAGAAATACATCGAGGAAGGCAACCTGGGCGGCAAGAAGCTTGCCGACGGCAGCAAGAACCCCAACCACGGCGCCGCGGTCATAGGCGACACCGTGGGCGACCCATTCAAGGACACGGCCGGCCCGTCACTCAACATCCTGATCAAGTTGATGTCCATGGTCTCGGTGGTCTTTGCCGGCCTGATTGTCAAGTATGGCGACTTGCTGCAGCGGTTGATCGCCTCCTGGCAGCGCTGATCTATTCAGCCGACAGCAGTTTCTGCCAACTGCCCCGCAGTGTTTTGCAGGCCAGTCCCCTGTGCAGCCATTCCATGTATTCCCGGCGCGGGATGGAACGGGCGCCCCAATCGGCCAGATGGGACGAATGGATCTGGCAGTCGATGATGACAAATCCCCTTTTCTGCAAGGCCCCGGCCAGGGCGAAAAAAACAACTTTGGAAGCATTGGCGCACGAATGGAACATCGATTCGGCGAAAAAACAACGCCCGATGCAGATGCCGTAAAGTCCGCCGGCGAGCCTGCCATTCTGCCATGATTCAATTGAATGGGCATATCCCAAGTCATGCAGTTGCATGTATGCCCGGCGCATTCTTGCCGTTATCCAGGTTCCGTCCTGATCTGCACGCGGCAACGCGCAGCCGTCGATAACCTTATTGAACGCACGGTCGAAGGTCAGTTGGAAGATGTTTTTCCTGAGGATTTTTTTCAGGCTGCGCGGAACATGGACCTCGGCGGGGAAAAGGACAAAGCGCGGGTCCGGTGACCACCACAAGAGCGGTTCGCCGTCCGCGAACCAGGGAAAGATGCCGCGGCCATAGGCTCGCAGCAAGCGCCGCGGCGACAGGTCCCCGCCCACGGCCAGCAAACCTTCGGGTCCGGCCAAATCGATCGGCGGAAACTCGGCAGCGGCGTTGAGCACGAACAGAGGCATCGTGATTATTCTCCCATTTTGAAAACCTTTATCTGCTTTTTATCAGATCGGAAAATTTCCGGCATTCCCTGGGTAATTGACAATTATATCCTTTCCGTATATAAAAACAAATTCCAAGTTCCATAGGAGGTTATCAATCATGAAACAAAAATCATTGCTCCGCATGGTCGCTTTGCTTGTCCTTGGACTGTTGATGCTGCAACCGCTTGCAGCCCAGAAAGATCAAAAGGGCAATCCGTTCTTCCAGTCGCGCACCACGCCATTCAAGGTGCCGCCCTTCAACAAGATAACCAAAGAGCACTACCTGCCCGCCTTCAAGGAAGGCATGCGCCGCGAAAAGGCGGAGATCGACGCCATCGTCGCCAGGAAGCAGGCACCGAGCTTTGCCAACACCATCGCCGCCATGGATCACAGCGGCATATTCCTCAGCGACGTCAGCTCCGTTTTTTATTCGCTCTTGAGCGCCGAGACCAGTCCGGAACTGCAGACCATCGCCCGCGACGTCTCTCCCCTGCTGTCGGCCCACAACGACAATATCAACCTCAATGAAAAACTCTTCACCCGGGTCAAAGCGGTATACGAGCAGAGGCTGAAGCTGAAACTCACTCCCGAAGAAAACTACCTTCTGGAGAACACCTACAAAGGCTTCATCCGCAGCGGCGCCCTTCTGGACGCTGCCGGGAAAGGGCGACTGCGCCAGTTAAACAGCGAACTTTCCCTGCTGGGCTTGAAGTTCGGCGAAAACCTGCTGGCCGAGACCAATTCCTCACGCATCGTCATCGATTCCCCCGATGGGCTGGCCGGCCTGCCCGAATCGGTGCGCACCATGGGCGCAGAAACAGCCAAGGCGTTTAAAATGGAAGGCAAATGGGTCTACACGGTCCAGGTCCCATCCATGACCCCTTTCCTGCAGTATTCGACGCGGCGCGACCTGCGCGAGCAGCTGCACCGCGCCTATTTTATGCGCGGTGACCGTGACAACGCCAACGACAACAAGGAGATCGTCAAGAAGATCATCCAATTGCGCGCCGAGCGCGCCCAACTGCTCGGCTACCTTACCTATGCCCACTTCGTGCTGGAGAAGAACATGGCCAAGGACCCAGCGACGGTCATGGCCTTCCTGCAGAAATTATGGACGCCGGCGCTGCAACGATCTATCAACGAAGCGGCGGATATGCAGGCGATCATCGACCGTGAGAAAGGCGGTTTTATACTGGCCTCATGGGACTGGTGGTTTTACGCCGAAAAAATGCGCCAGGAAAAATACGCTTTTGATGACTCGGCCCTCCGCCCCTATTTCTCTTTGGAGAACGTCAAGCAGGGGATCTTCGCCCTATGTGAGAAGTTGTACGGTTTGCGCTTTGCTAAACTGGAAGGCTTACCGGTCTATCGCCCCGAGGTCCAGGTTTACGAAGTGAAGGAGGCCGACGGTTCCCATGTCGGCCTGCTGTACATGGACTTTCATCCCCGCCCCGGCAAGCGCGGCGGCGCCTGGTCCGGTGGTTTCCGTCGCGCCTACTACGAAAAGGGCAAGCGCGTGGCGCCGATCTCCACCCTGGTCTGCAATTTCACTCGCCCCACCGCTGATACACCCTCGCTGCTGAGCATCGACGAGGTTAACACCTTTTTCCACGAATTCGGCCATTCGCTGAATACCTTGTTCGCCAACGGCGTTTACCGCAGCCGCAGCATCGCCCGCGACGCGGTAGAATTACCATCACAGATCATGGAGAACTGGGCCCTGGAACCAGAATTGCTCAAACTCTATGCCCGCCACTACCAGACCGGCGAAGTGATCCCGGCGGCGCTGGTGGAGAAAATTAAAAACAGCAGCCTGTTCAACCAGGGATTCGTAACGGTGGAATACCTGGCCGCCTCATTTTTGGACATGGCCTGGCATACCCTGAGAGGCGGCGAGGCCGTCGACGTACGCAGTTTCGAGACTGGGGCCATGGCTTCCCTGGGCCTGATCCCGGCCATCGTGCCGCGCTATCGCACCCCTTATTTCAACCATATGATCGGCGGTTATGCGGCCGGATACTATAATTATATCTGGGCCGAGGTACTCGACAAGGACGCCTACGAGGCATTCAAGGAGAAAGGCATCTTCGATCCGGCCACGGCGAAATCATTCCGCCAGAACATCCTGGAAAAGTTCGGGACCGAGGACACCATGACATTATATAAACGCTTCCGCGGCGCCGAACCGAAGATCGAAGCCCTGCTCAAGGGCCGAGGATTGCTGCCGGAAGGGAAATAACTCAAGTAAAAACGTTTATAGCTCGTAGTAGCTGTCAATCTTATTGTCCCCAAGTAGGGAACGCAGATCTGCGTTCCCTACCCAGGGATATCTTTGGAGATTGTATTGTTCTCTTCAACTCTTTAACTCTTTAACGCCTGGACAGATCATTTCTCCCGTTTGGCCTCGAAGATGCCGTTGGGCTGGATGGTTTCCAGGGCAACGACCTTGCCTTTGGCATCGGTCTTGAAACGGACGCTGATGATTTTGGCCTGCTTGAGCGTAAATTCCTCATCAAGGCCGGGAACCAGATCGAATTCCGGCTGGCCGGGGATAACCAGTTTGAGACTGCTTCCTTTTAGAGTGACCGTTAGAACACGATCCATCAAGCTGTAGCGCCCGCTGAATTTCTGCAGATAAACCGGGTCAAAGAGGCGGGCCGCCGGTTTTTTTTCGAAAACGATCGCCGCCAGGGTCGGTTCCATCTGGGCTTCCAGGGCATTGACGCGGCCGTTGACATCGGTGCGGAACAACAGTTTGAAATCTTCGAAGGTCGGATCTGAGCCCTTTATGCCATTAAATGTTTCATAATGCCAGTGCTCCAGGGGCGTCGTGATCCCATTAAAAGTGAACGACAGCCGTCCTCCCTGCAGCGTCACCCGGAGCACACCATAGCCGGGGTGAAAATAGTCGCCGGCATAGGAGCCCAAACCGTGCGCCAGCTTGGTCAGGGGAATGCGGCGGGCAAATTTCTTTTTTTCCGCTTCCTTGGCGAGATCCTGTCCCTTGACTTTCCTGGCTACGGCTTCGCCAATCCAGTCCTTGGCATCCAGGCCTAGGATCAGATCCGTCGCCTGGCGGATCAACAGTTCAGGCAAACCGCTGCCGTTCAGGTTGCTTAATACCACGAAGCCGATGCCGTCGCCGGGGAACATGGAGATCATGGCCGTAAATCCGTCAATGGCACCGCCGTGATGGACGCGTCCATGGCCGCGGTACGTATCGACGAACCAACCCATGCCATAGCTGGCCGGAGACAATTCAGCCATGGTCGGCGTTTGACCGGTCGGCATATGAGCCAGGTGCATATCCTCCAGCGTCTGCGGTTGAATCATGGGTTTGCCTTCAAGTTTCCCGGCATTAAGGTGCACCCGCAGCCAGCGACTCATATCGTTGACGGATGAATTGATCGCTCCGGCCGGGCCGATATTGGTGATGTCGCGAAAAGGAATGCGCTCCAAAACACCATTGTTTTCGCTATAAGGAAAGGCGAAATCGGCGTCCTTCTGTGAATCGAGAACCGAGAAATTGCTCCGCTTCATACCCAGAGGTTCCAGAACCAACTGGCGGATGGAATCCTCCCATTTTTTCCCGGTCAGAGTTTCGACCAGATAACCGGCGGTAAGGAACATCAGGTTGTTGTACTGGAATTTTTCACGTAGGTCGGCCGTGGGTTCTAAAAAGGCCAGGCGACGCACGAATTCCTCGCGACTGGCGCTATAATTGTTATACCACACCAGATCATGGCGCGGCAGGCCGGAGCGGTGCGTAACCAGATCGCGCGGCGTGATGCGCTCCGACGTGCCGGCATCGGTCAGGGTGAACCAGGGGATATAGCGCCGCAATGGCACGTCCCACTCCAGCAGGCCCTCGTCGACCAAGGAACCCATGGCAAACGTGGTGAATGCCTTGGACGATGAACCGATGGCCAGGATCGTGTCGGCGGTCATGGGAATTTTCTTTTCCAGGTCACGATAGCCGTAGCCCTTGGCCAAGACTACCTTGTTGTCGACGACAATCGCCACGGCCACGCCCGGAACATTCAGCCCGGCCAGCCCTTTGGCCACGATGTCGTCAAAGGCGGCCAAAGCATTTTTTGCCTTGGCCGCGGGGCTGTCGCCGCGGTTCAACTGGAAAGTGAAAGTCTGGCCACCCTGAGTAAAGCTGCCGCTGATCACGGCACCATCGGCGCTGAAAGTGCCCTTGAAGGCCGGATCACCTGGGATACCGCTGATTTGGAAATTGGTTTCATTTCCCTGAAGCGTAATGGCGGCCAGGGGCATATCCTTGGCGTTTTGGGCCGGGATGGAAATATCGCCCGTCCAGGAACCGTCAGCCTGAACCTTGAAATCGCAGTCTATTTCGAGCTTGGTTCCGGGCAATTCAATGGCCCCGGCCCAGTGCCCGGCCAGCTGCGGCGCATCGGCCGCCGGAACGACAACGGCCAACAGAAATAACAAAAGAACCAAAGTCATTTTTTTCATTGCTACACCTCACAAATTTTTTTGTTTATTATACTGTAAAAAATCGTTATTTGTTTCAACAACGCTAATCGAGGTTTGCTGTTTGACAAAAAGTAGGGGTTTGATTAATCAAACCCCTTCACACGATATCTTTTTCATACCAACACTATGTTTTTGGCAATATCGGTAATTCGCCAAAAACATCTAGTGCTGGTATAGTTCAAATCATCCCGAACCGTCGGGTGAGGGATTGATTTGTATATCCCCTTCGGGGATAGTCACACTAGATAGTCACACTATGGTTTCAACAATTTTGTAAGTAGTTGAAACCATTCAGTGTGACCATAGTGTGACTACCGAAACAGCATATCGGTCACCCGCGGCAGGGTCCAGAACTCGCGGTCGACGCGCTCCTCGATCTTTTCAACCAGTGCGGCCGCTTCGGCCAGGTGCGGCCGGATGAACCGGGTGCACAATTGCGCCCGGACACGATCAGATCCTATTTTCAGTTTTTCGTTATCCTCGTCCAATAGAGATACCATGGCCATGGCCCGGTTTATTTTTTCAGTGAACTTGGCAATGAAAGCAAACTGATTTTTAAGCAGGGCCGGCTTCTTGGCCAGAATTTCCCGTGGAAACTGGCGGACGGCTTCCAGGAGCATGGCCTGGTTCTTGAGCGCCGCCGGAATAACATGAACACGCAGAAGATTGCGGGCAACACGGAGCTCCATTTCCACGGTTTTAACATAAATTTCAATTTTAATATCAGCTCGAGCCTTGATCTCTTCCCTGGACAGGACGGCGAATGCTTCAAACAAACGCATATTTTTTTCTTCTTGCAAACGATCAACCGTATCCGGTACAGAAACCGGGATGTACAATTTCCGTTTACAGGCTTCCTGATGCCAGTCGGAATTGTAGTTATCACCGGCAAAAATGATGCATGAGTTTTGATTGAGAATGTCCTGCAACCCATGAATCAATGTTTTTTCGTCCTTGGTTTTCTCAATGGCATCGGTTACTTCTGTCAATCCGGCACTGACCAGCAGATTGATCACCGCGATCGGAAAAGCCAGCGAAGCAGATGATCCGGGCATACGAAATTCGAACTTGTTGCCGGTGAACGCCACGGGGGACGTCCGGTTGCGATCGGAGAGATCATGGAGAATAGCCGGCACGAATTCTTCGAAGCGTACCATCTTCGATTTCCGGAATTTTCCCATAATGAACGCCTGGGGATCATCGACGACCGCCTGCAATTCATCGCCCAAAAAGACAGAAATGATTGCCGGGGGCGCTTCATGGCCCCCCAGACGCAATTCGTTGCCCGCTGAGGCCAACACCGCCTGCAACAGATCGTGATAGCGATTCATGCCGCAGATAAATCCGGCTAAAAAGCTTAAAAAGACCAGCCTGGAATTTTTATTTTCACCGGGAGTGAACAAGTTCCTGCCCTGGCTATCCATCAACGACCAGTTGATGTGCTTGCCGCTGCCGTTAAAAAAGGCGAACGGTTTCTCATGCAAAAGGCAAACCATGCCGTGCTTGCGGGCGATACGCAGCAGCAGGTCCATCAACAGTTGGTTATGATCGGCGGCAATGTTGGCTTCCTCATAAAGGGGAGCGATCTCGAACTGGTTGGGAGCCACCTCATTGTGGCGGGTCTTGACGGGAATGCCGAGGTTCAACGCCTCTGCCTCGACATCCTCGAGAAAGTGCAGCACCGCTTCGGGAATGGCGCCGAAATAATGGTCGCCCATTTGCTGGCCGCGGGGCGGATGGGCGCCGAACAGCATGCGCCCGAAAGTTTTCAGGTCAGGGCGATTCTGGTAATCCTTTTCGCGGACCAGGAAAAATTCCTGCTCGGCGCCGATCATGTTCTTCACCCAGGCAGCCCGCTGGTTGAACTTGGCCAGGATCTTCAGCGAAATATCGTTGATGGACCTCAATGAACGCAGCAGCGGTGTTTTTTTATCCAGGACACAGCCGTTGTAACCGTAGAAAACCGATGGGATGAAGAGGACGCAATGATTGCGGTTCTTGACCGCGAAGACCGGGGAACTCGGATCCCAGGCCGTGTAGCCGCGGGCCTCGAATGTCGATCGCATGCCGCCGTGCGGAAACGACGAGGCGTCGGGTTCGCCCTTGATCAGGTCGCGCCCGGAAAAACGGGAGATGATCCTGTTGGGCCCCTCCCATTCCAGGAAAGTATTCTGCTTGCCGGCGGTCAGTCCGGTCAGGGGCATGAACCAGTGGGTAAAATGGCTGACGCCCATGGCCTCGGCCCATTGCTTGATGGCCCCGGCCAGGTAATCGGCGACTTCGGAATCGAGCGATTTTTTCTGGTCTACCGTGCGCAAGAACTTCTTTAAAATCTGCGGCGGCAGGGCCTTTTTCATCTTCTCCAGGTCGAATACGTGGCTGGCAAAGTTGTGCATGACTCCCCTCCCGATGCTAGGAATAAATTCCTGTAGTTTTCCCTGCAACAACTTCCAGGGATTTTAGCAAAGCGAAATTGTCTTATAACCGATTTCGGCTTAGATGTCAAAAGGCAACATCTAAGGGCGCGATGACCGCGCCCCTACTACAAAAAGGGAAAAACATTACAAATTGTGAAATCGTCGAGCCAATTGAAATAATATCCCTGATCAAAGAAGACCCGGCCGACAATCGCATCCTGGAGTGCGCCCTGGCTGCCGGCGCCGCTGCCATTGTCAGCGGTGACAGCCACCTGCTATCCCTGGGCAATTTTCGCGCTATCGCCATTCTGAACCCGGTTGATTGCCTGGAAAATTTGTAGGGGCGGGGTAATCCCGCCCTTAGGAATTATCAATCTATGATTAGTAAATGGGCGCGACGACCGCGCCCCTACTTCACTTCACTTATATCTATGCCCAGGGCTTTGGCCACGCCTTGGCCATAGGCTGCATCGGCTTTCAGGCAATTGCCGATATGCCTGGTTTTGATTTCCTTGGGCGCATCGCCCATGGCCCGGGCCGTATTTTCAAAGAGAACCTGCTGCTGGGCCTTGCTCATGATCCGGAAAAGGTTTCCGGCCTGTGAATAATAATCTGTATCTTCGCGGTGATTCCAATGGTCGGCCGCACCGTCAATTTCCAACGGCGGTTCTTTGTGTTCAGGCTGCTCCTGCCACTCGCCGTAACTGTTGGGTTCATAACCGAGGGTTGCGCCATGATTGCCGTCCACGCGCATTTGGCCGTCACGATGGAAACTGTGAAAAGGACATTTAGGCGCATTGACCGGGATCAGATGGTGGTTGACTCCCAGGCGATAACGCTGGGCATCGCCGTAAGAAAACAAGCGCCCCTGCAGCATTTTGTCCGGTGAAAAACCGATGCCCGGCACAACATTGGCCGGATTGAAAGCGGCCTGTTCGACATCGGCAAAATAATTTTCCGGATTTCTGTTCAATTCAAAAACACCGACATCGATCATCGGATAATCTTTATGGGGCCAAACCTTGGTCAGATCAAAGGGATTGAATTTACATTTTTTTGCTTCGGCTTCGGACATGACCTGTATTTGCATTTTCCACTTGGGAAAATCACCCCGATCAATACTCTCCAGTAAATCACGCTGATTGCTTTCCCGGTCCTTGGCCACGATCGCTTCAGCCTCCTGATCGGTTAAGCACTTGATGCCCTGCTGGGTCTTGAAATGAAACTTGACCCAGGTGCGTTCATTTTTAGCATTGATCAGGCTGAATGTATGGCTGCCGTAACCGTTCATATGGCGAAAGGATAAGGGAATACCGCGATCGCTCATGGTGATGGTTACCTGATGCAGCGCTTCCGGCAACGATGTCCAGAAATCCCAGTTGTTTTTGGCACTGCGCATATTGGTTCGCGGATCACGCTTAACGGCATGGTTGAGGTCGGGAAACTTCAGCGGATCTTTCAGAAAAAACACCGGCGTGTTATTGCCCACCAAATCCCAGTTGCCTTCCTCGGTATAAAATTTCATGGCAAAGCCGCGGATATCCCTTTCGGCGTCGGCCGCCCCCCTTTCTCCGGCCACGGTGGAAAATCTGACGAACATGTCGGTCTTTTTGCCGATTTCCGAAAATAGCTTGGCCTTGGTGTATTGGCTGATATCATGGGTCACCGTGAATGTCCCGAAAGCACCGGAACCCTTGGCATGCATTCTGCGCTCCGGGATTACTTCACGGTCAAAGTTGGCCAGCTTTTCCAGGAACCAGACATCCTGCAGGAGCATGGGGCCTCGCTTGCCTGCTGTCAAAACATTTTGATTATCCACAACCGGCGCGCCGGAATTGTGAGTGAGTTTCTTTTTTTCTTTCATTGTTTTCCTCCCTATGATGATTTAATTATAAGCCAATTTAAATAAATTATCAAAACAGGGATTAATATTTTACACTCCAATTAGTACAAACTCACCCCCAACCCCCTGCGTTGCGGGATGGCATCGCTGGATACCTCGTAAAACCTCGGCATAGCGATGCGTACCTCTCTTTTAAAAAGAGAGGGGCGCCGCCGCTACTCCCCTTCTCTTGCCAAGAGAAGGGGTCGGGGGATGAGTTGAGAGCATATCAATAAATGATGAGATATTGAACCCAGCATAAAATTGTCGGCGGTTGAAATTTTTGCCGTTTCGGGTAAAATGGAGGCAATGCTCGAAAAAATAAAAGAACTGGGCAAGGACACCGCCATATACGGCATCTCCACGATTGTCGGCCGCTTTCTCAATTTTCTGCTCGTGCCCTTCTACACCCATTTCATTTCGCGCGCCGACATGGGCATTTACACCAACATCTACGCCTATCTGGCCTTTCTGAACATTTTTTACATCTACGGCATGGACGCGGCCTTCATGAAATACAGTTCACTGGCCGGGCCCGAAGACAAGAAAAAAGTGTTTTCCACGGCCTATGTTTTCGTCACTCTATCGACCCTGGCACTGACCGTCGTGCTCCTGCTGATGCGCCTGCCCTTCGGCCATCTAATGGCCGTCCCGGCCCCATATACGAAGTTGATTTATTATGTCATTTTAATTCTGCTCTTTGACACCTTGTCCCTGGTGCCTTTCGCCAACCTGCGCCTGGAACGGAAAGCCGGCAAATTCGCCGCCCTGAAACTGGCCAATATCCTGATTAACCTCGGCCTCAACCTGCTGTTCTTCATCAAGTTTCACTGGGGCATTGAGGCCATTTTTGCCGCCAATCTGATCGCCTCGACGGTCACCTTTCTTTTACTCATACCGGAAATTCTCAAGAAGCTCCAGATAAAGATCTACGGCGACCAGCTGAAAAAGATGCTGCACTTCGGCCTGCCCTATCTGCCGGCCAGCCTGGCATCGATCATGGTGCAGGTTATCGACCGGCCCATCGTCCTGGCCATGACCGACGCCGACACCCTCGGCCTTTACCAGACCGGCTACAAACTGGGAATTTTCATGATGCTGGTCGTTTCCATGTTTCAATATGCCTGGCAGCCGTTCTTTCTCAACAATGCCAGGGAAAAGAATGCCAGGGAAATTTTCGCCAAGGTCATGACCCTGTTCGTTCTGGCGGCGAGCCTGCTCTGGGTCATTGTCTCCCTGTTTATCGACAATATCGCCCGCCTGGAAATCAGCAGCGGCAGTTCGCTCATCGAAAAGCACTTTTTGCCCGGACTGGTCGTGGCGCCGATCATCCTGCTGGCTTACCTGTTTAACGGCATCTATGTCAACTTGCAGGCGGGACTGTACATTGAAGAAAAAACGAAATATTTCCCTTACGTGACCGGTGCCGGCGCCGTGGTCAACGTGGCGGCCAACTTCCTGCTGATTCCCATACTGGGCATTGTCGGCGCGGCGCTGGCCACCCTGGTCAGCTACCTGGTCATGGCCTGCGGACTGTTTTTTTTAGCGCAGAGGTTTTATCGCATCGACTACGAATACGGCAAAATTTTTAAAATCTTGGCTACGGTTATCACTGTGGCCGGACTGTATTATTACGGCTACTACCACGGCGGCCTGACCATGGCTCACAAAGGACTGCTGCTGCTTGGATTTGTGGTTGCCTTGCTGCTTCAGCGCGTGGTCGAGAAGAAGGAAATCGCGCGGTTGGTCAAATTACTACTGCGGCGCAGGTAACTTCCCGAAATCCCAGAGCCCAATTAATTCTGATACAGGAATTAATCCCCCCGCCTTCGGCACCCCCCTTGATAAGGGGGGTTGGGGGGATCTGCATTTCAAGGGAATTCGGTTTTTTTTCTGCTGTTTTATTTCTTCTTCTTCCGTCCCAGGATACCGCCACTCAGGAACAAGCCGGCGCCCAGCACGAAACCGAAATTATACCAGCTGCCGCTGTTATGCACGGCATATATGCCCACCTTGGAGCTGAAGATGGAAACGATGAACGTGATCGGCGCGATCAACCCGTGCCACAGGCCAAGCCAGAAACCGGCAATTTTACCCTGGCCGTCAGGTGTTTTGGCCAGGCGGTTGGGTCCCGGCACGCAGGCGGCCAAAAACAAAAAAAGAATGACCACCAACAGCAAAATAACTTCATACTTCATGTTCACCTCCTGTCGTTGTTTATCATTCCCGGTTGTTGGTGAATTTGCTGATCAACCGGTTGCGGATCTCGATATACAGCGGCGGTACATTTTCCATCAGCTTCCGGCAGTAGGCCGTCAGATATGCCTTGGCTTTTCGGGGATTACCGGTATGGAGACGCAGAGCTTCCTTTTCAATTTTTTCCTGGTCAGCGAAGATTTTATCTTCGAAAGGCTGGCGCATAGCCAGGACTTCCCTGGTCGCGTCCTGAAAATTCAGGTTGCAGAGGTTGTCGACAAAATCGATGGTCCAGCGCGCCGAAGCATCACTGTATTTTCCCGGGTCAAAAACCTGATAGCTGGGAGCCGTATCACTGCATCCGGCATAGATGGGCACATAGGGGCTGATATAGGGATTGTCCTGGTACAGCCAGTAGAGGCCGCCGATGGCTGCCGGCAGCCAGCCGCGCAGCTGGCAGACCATGCCGTAATGGCCGCGGTGGCGGGCCACAGGCCGGCGATTGCTCAGCATCAACAGGGCGCGCAGATCGCTGGATGGAAAGGGCGTAGCCAGCGGGCTTACCTTGAAGCCGCCCTCGCCGTCACTGACCAGCCATTGCGGCTGGGCGGTGAAGTCGTAGATCGTCCCCTCGAAAACCGAACGTTGAAAAGCGATGATGTCACGCACGGAAATTTTCTTCTCGGGAACTGCCGAGAACGGGTACAGGGATAGTGGTTCAACGGTTTGATAATAGGGATTAATGGTTTTAAAGGGATTTTTGCCCAGTTTTCTGTCAGGCCATTTCGCCAGATTGGGCATGAATGTACTATAAAAAAGCCAGAAACGGCTGGTGGCGTATTCTACCGGCAGTGGGGCGTAAACATCCTGCCAGATGAAAGGCTTGCCGGCGGCGGGATCGTACCAGCCCCGGTCAACCGCTTCCTGCATGTAATTTGCCGAAACCAGGAAATGATCCTTGTCCTGCGGGTCAATCTTCTTGATGATGCTCCAGTTGGGAATCATCAGGGCCTGGTCGTCACCGATACGCTGCGCCGCCCAAATGGCCCCGGGTTTGCCGCTTTCACTGCTCCAGCCCGGGCCGACACCAAAAATTTCCAGCACCCAGGCTTCATCAGGATCGCCGATAACCAGATCCTCGGCACCGTCACCGCTCGAAGGCAGAAAACCGTAAGTTTCCATCAGGCTGCCAATAAGTTCCACGGCCGCACGCGCTTTTTTGCAACGTTGCAGCGCGAAAACCTGCGCCTGCTCCACGGTCATGATTTGCTTTCCGGTTTTACGGGTAACAGCCAGCTCAGAACGTTGGCTGATCGTGCTCTCGGCAATAGCCAGCTGATGTTCATTGATATGCGGATAAGCCGAGTGGATGTAGGCATAGGTTTCGCGTACTTGCGGAATGGTACCGATCACTTCGCCGTCATCGCGCAACGGTCGGCTGGCATCTTGAATGCCCCAATACACCGGAGCCTGCGCGCCCGTTTTATAGCGGGCGGCGGGCACGACATAAACGCGGGAATCGGGTCCGGCATCGGTATGGGACAGGATCACTGAACCGTCCGCAGAAGCCTTTTTACCCACCGCAATCACGGTGCAGCCGTCATCTTCGGAGGCCAACACAGCGACTGGAAGCAATAATGCACACAAACATGAAATTGAGATGGAAAGGATAATTTTTTTCATGAGCCCATTCTAATCGAAAGCGGATTTGCTGTCAAAAATACAAAAAATCGATCACCCGGTTTCCCGGGTATCCCGCTTATAACGTATAGGCCAGACTTAATTCCAAGGCAAATACGGGCGAACGTAGATAGAGCCGGTGGCGAGGCCCGTTGCGGTCTTCAAAAAGATCGGTTACATCGATGCCCCGCCCCGGTCCCTTGGCGTAAAGGTACCCGATATAGCGGTAAATCAGACTGCCGCTGAAAACCATCCTGGAAGAGATAGGCACCAGCAGACCGGCTCCGGCATTGAAACCCAACCCCAGGTAGGTTGCATCACAAACAAAACCCTGCTTGTCGGCGGCGTTGTCGTATACTTTCAGCCAGGGGAAATTGAGGCCGAAATGGGCAAAGACCTTCAGTTGTGATGTTTTAAAAAGGTAAGTGCGCGAATTGAGCTGGACCAAGTGCGATACGGCCGTGCTTTTCCGGTCCTGGAAGGTCACATCGTGCCCCGAAGCCAGGTAGGAGATCGACCACAATCCGGAACGGAAACGGCGGCCGAAGCCGACGCCGAAACCGAGGCTGGATTTAATGCGCGGAATGTAAAAAACCTGTTCCGCATTGCCCAGAACCATATTGCCGTCAAGATCACGGTGGCTGAAAGAAAGGTACTGCGTGGTCACCTCGAAAAAAAATGCACCCCCCTCTACCTCGGGCAGAATTTCAACTTCCGCTTCCTCGGCCTGAATCCCCATGGCGAACAACAGCAAAACAAATAAAATAGCTATTCTTTTCATAAGTGGCGGCACTCCGGGCCGCGAAAAACAAAGGTGCCGTTACGATTCACCCTCTCCCAGTTTCCAACTTTCTATCGCTACAAAATAAACCTCATATCTCATTCATTTTTCGGCATTTCCCCGACCGGCGGTGCGGCATCGGCTTGCGCTTGCTTGATATTCTTTTCCGCGGCGGTCTCGACAACAGCCTCCACCAATTCAGCCAGGGCGGATATTTCAAAACCATGGTTTACGGTATAGACCAGTCCGCTGGCGGAATTTTCCCAGACCTGGCACATGCCCTTACTGCGGGTCAGGATGGCGGCGATTTTTTCCATGGCGACGGGGGATGGAAAAACAGTTTTGTTTTCCCTCAGCATTTGGGCGATCAGCCGCGGCACCATCGGACTGATATAACTGAAACCATTGCCGCGACGGGGCAACTTGTAGGCGATGGCCTTGTACTCGTCCGTGCTGACGAGCTTCTGCCCCTCGGCAGCGAAAACGCCCTGGACCATGGAACCCAGTGTAGCGGCGATCAGCCAGTTACCCTTCTGGGCAATGGTCGGCTCCAGGGGAAAGGGCATGGGCAGCCTGGGAAAAACTATCTTTTTCACGCCCGCATCATCCTTGAACTGGGCCTGGCCAGAAGGAGTCGCTTTGGCCTTGATCAGGTCAAACAGATACGAGTCATTGACTTGGACCAGGAAGGCGATTCCAGGCTCAGGAATCGAGATCGAAGAGCCGCCCATGGGTATCATGACACGTTTTTCCGCGTCCAGGGTAATGAGAAAGCCCAAACGCCCGCCATAAGATTTAAGCAGGCGGTCGCCATCGATGCCGGCGGAGGCCAGACCCATTTTCATCATGGCCAGCCCCTGATCCATTTGTTGGCCGGACATTTTCTGGCTCTGTTTGCCGATCCAGTCGGCCAGTTTCTCAATATTGTAATCCGCAAAAAAAACCAGGGCCGTATCGGCAGCCAGCATATTGAGCTCGTCCAGGTAGCGGGGAGCGGGTCCGGCGATGTTCCATATCAGCCCCTTGTTTTTGCCGGGTCGATGATGGATGATGAAGCGGTTGCGATGCAATCCTGGCTTGAGGGTAATCGAACTGTATCCCAGACCGCTGATCTCTTCCAGCCCGTAGCTTTTAAAGAGCATGTTCATCATGCTGAAAGCCTGGGCCGCTTTTTCCTGTTTGCCGACGGCGCCCTTGGCGATGGTTTTTTCAAGATTGCCCATAAAGCTCAGCAATGCGGCGCTGATCTTTTCGGTGTGCAGATATCCAAACGCCTCGCCGCCCGAGTCCAACTTGGCCGTTACCTGCCAATAGGTGTTGTCCACGGCTGAACGGTTCCACTTTGGAATGACGACTTTGAGCACCGCGTAGGTGCCGACGGCGCCGATTAACAATGCACAGAGGGCTAAAGCAATTGTTTTTTTCATTTTCCACCTCACGGAATTATTATAAACAGCTGAAATAAAAATGCAAGGCCCTTACTTTTTAAGCGCATCCACCCGGATCACCAACTCATCTTTGCATATGGAGATCCTGACCGTGCCCCCTTTTTTTAGGCGCCCGAACAGGACATCGTCCACGAAAGGATTTTTTATTTTATCCTGGATCAAGCGTCCCACTTCCCGGGCACCGAACACTTGCGAAAAACCTCGCCTGGCCAGCCATAGAAAACAGGGCGGGCTGACTTTCAAGACGACTTTTTTTAAAGCGAGCTGATCGCTGAACTCGGCGATCATTTTTTTTACAATGCGCGTCACCACGGTCTCATCCAAGTGATTGAAAGTCACGATGGCATCGAGCCGGTTGCGGAACTCCGGCGAAAAAAGTTTTTCCAGGGCCACGGTCACCGCCCCGCCCGAAGCCGTGCCTGAAAAGCCGACCATGGTCTTGCCGATTTCCTTGGCGCCGGCGTTCGAGGTCATGATCAGCACGACATTGCGAAAATCGGCTTTGCGGCCGCTGTTATCGGTCAGAGTAGCATAGTCCATCACCTGCAGCAGCGTATTGAAAATATCGGCATGAGCTTTCTCGATTTCATCAAGGAGGAGGACGCAGTAAGGCGATTTGCGCACAGCTTCGGTCAGCAGTCCGCCTTCCTCGTAGCCGACATATCCGGGCGGTGAACCGACCAGGCGCGACACCGTATGTTTTTCCTGGTATTCGCTCATATCGAAACGCAGCAAAGGAACACTCAATACATCGGCCAGCTGCCGGGCCAGTTCGGTTTTGCCGACCCCCGTAGGCCCGACGAAAAGAAATTTGGCCACAGGTTTATCCGCTTCATGAAAACCGACCCGGGAACGCTTGATAGCCCAGGCTACCTTTTCCACAGCCTGGTCCTGTCCGAAGATCCTGGTCTTCAATTCCTGCTCCATGACCCGCAGATTCCTGGCCTCGGATACCGAGACGCTCTGGCGCGGAATCTTGGCTATGCGAGCGACAACCTGTTCAATGGCTTCCACGCCGATGCGTATCGATTTGCTTTTTTCCGGAGCATTCATGCGCGCGAAAGCACCAGCTTCATCGATGACATCAATGGCCTTGTCAGGCAGGAAACGGTCATTGATATGCTTGCCTGACAACTCGGCGGCGGCTTTGAGGGTGGCATGCGAATAAGTGACTTGATGGTAATCCTGGTAACGCTGGCGCAAGCCCAGCAATATCTCGTACGTTTCATCGATCGACGGTTCGGGAATTTCAATTTTCTGAAAACGACGCGCCAGAGCGCGGTCTTTCTCAAAGTATTTCTTGTACTCCTCGTGGGTGGTGGTGCCGATACAGCGCAGTTTCCCCAGGGCCAGCACCGGTTTGAGGATATTGGAGGCGTCCAGCGACCCGCCCGATACGGCACCGGCGCCGATGATCGTATGGATTTCATCGATGAACAGCACGGCATTTTTTTCAGCCTGCAGGGCGGAGAGCACTTTTTTTAAACGTTCCTCGAAATCGCCGCGATAGCGGGTTCCGGCCAGCAAAGAGCCCATGTCCAGTGCATAGATCTTGATATTGCGCAATGCCGGCGGTACCAGCCCCTGCACCACCCTTTGGGCCAAACCCTCGGTGATGGCCGTTTTGCCGACGCCGGGGTCGCCGACATGGACCGGATTGTTCTTGAAGCGCCGGCAAAGGACCTGCAAGGTGCGGGTCAGGATATCTTCACGCCCGATCAGAGGTTCGCTCTCGCCGCTGCGCGCCCTGGCGGTCAATTCGCGGGTGAATTTACCTAAAAATTCATCACTCTTGGCGGTTTTACTTTGCTTTTCCCGAACGCGGCGGCGGCCGGCATCCGCGTTGAAACTGTTTTCCGCTCCGGCCTGATCAGTTTCGGGATCACTGCCCTGGTCGCGGGAGATGACGCTCAGCAGATTGAAACGGCTGACGCCCTGGCGCTGCATCATGTAGGCTGCGAACGACTCCTTTTCCTCCAGCAGGGCCGCGTAAATATCAGCGATTTCCAGTTCTTTTTTTTCAGCCGAAACCGTATGAACAATCGCCTGCTCCATCAATTCCTGGAACCCAAGCGAGGCGACCGGATCGGAACCGGCTACCTTGGGCACTTTTTCATTCAAATAGGTTTCAAGCTCTTTCTTCATCAGTTCGACATTGGCACCGCAGCGACTGATAATGGAAGCCCCTGCTTCAAAAAAAAGCGACGCATAGAAAACATGTTCCGGTGTCAGGTATTCGTTGCGGCGCTTGCGGGCATCCGCGAAGGCCACGGCCAGGACGCGATTCAATTCTTCGTTGATTTCCATGGTCATTTCCCCTTTTCAGGCTTCTTCGTAACTGCAGCGCAAGGGGAAATCATGCTGCCGGGCCAGGGTATGCACCTGGGACACTTTTGTCCTGGCGATGTCCAGGGAATAGACTCCACATTGGCCACTCCCGCGTCGATGCACGTCGAGCATGATGCGCGTGGCTTCCCGCGAAGGTTTATGGAATATTTTAACCAGGATCTCGACCACGAATTCCATGGTCGTGTAATGGTCGTTATGCAGGATGACGCGGAACATTTTGGGTTCGCGTATCTCGGCCTCTTCTTTTATTTGCAGGTCGCTTTCGGGATTGAAAATATAATTCTGGTCGCTGCCCATGGTTTGCCTCGGTCTATGGATCAATATTAACCAATTACCGCCTTGCTGTCAATCCAGACCAATCATCCGCTATTGATTTAATTTATATTAATTTTTATAATGGCTTTTCTTTTCTTTGCGGCCTTGACAACTTCATGGAAATAAGAGGGCAATCATGAACAGCAACGAAGCGAAAAAACCGGTAGAACTGCTCAGGGAGATCGGCCTGATCGCCGCCGTGGCCTTCGCCATCGGTTCGGTCATCGGCTCGGGGATTTTTAAAAAACCGGGACTGATGGCCTCCCAGCTCGAATCGCCGCTGCTGCTGCTCCTGGTCTGGATCGTCGCCGGACTGATGACCTTGTTCGGGGTTCTGAGCATCGCCGAGATCTCGAGCATGTTCCCTCAAGCCGGCGGCCAATACATTTATTTCAATAAGAGCTACGGGGAATTCAGCGGCTATCTTTACGGCTGGGCCGTATTCATCGTCATCCAGACCGGTTCCATCGCTTCCATTGCCTATGTCTTTTCCGATTCGCTGGGCTATTTTTTTAAATTTCCACGTCTGGGCCCGGCATGGGAAGCCTTCGCCCTGCACATTCCCTGGGTCGGAGACATTACGCCTTTCAAGTTCATCGGCCTGAAGGGCTGCACCATTCTGCTGATCCTGTTTCTGACCGTGGTCAACTACCTGGGAGTGCGCCTGGGCAGCGTGGTGCAGGTGATCTTCACAGCGCTCAAGATCGCCGTCATCCTGGCCATTGTCGCCCTGGCCTTCACCTTCGGCCATGGGAATCTGGCCAACTTCACCCAATCGGCCGTATCGTTCAGCGGTGGCACCGCCCCGGTATTCCTGGCCTTCATCGTAGCCATGGCCGGAGCCTTCTGGTCGTACGACGGCTGGATCAACATCACCTACGTGGCCGGAGAGATCAAGAACCCGCAGAAGAACCTGCCCCGCGCTATGATCATCGCCACCGTGGTCTTCATTTCGGTCTACCTAATGATCAACCTGGCCTATTTTTATATCATCCCGGCCAAGGTTATGGGCGCCAGGTACCTGGCTGCGGAAACCACGGGGCAATCCTACCTGGTGGCCACCGACGTGGCCTCGTCGTTCCTGGGCGGCTGGGGCGGCAGCCTGATCGCCATCGCCATTATGATCTCCACCTTTGGCACGGTCAACGGCACCCTGATGATGTCGGCGCGCGTCTATTATGCCATGGCCAAGGAAAAACTATTTTTCCGCCGGCTGCAAACCGTCCATCCCCGCTTCCGCACTCCGGGACCTTCCCTGATTGTCCAGGGCGTCTGGACATCGATATTGATATTAAGCGGCACATTCGACCAGTTGACCGATATGTTGATCTTTGTTTCATGGATATTTTACGCGGCCGCGGCTTTCAGCGTCATTGTTTTGCGCAGAAAAATGCCGGACCACGAACGTCCCTACCACGTCTGGGGATACCCGGTCATACCGGTGCTGTTCATCATTTTCGCCATGATCTACGTGGTCTTCACGTTCTATTCCGACGTCAGCAACTATGTGAGCGGAAGGGCGCCGCTGATCAACTCGCTTTTCGGGCTGCTGCTGGTGGCATTAGGCATTCCCGGCTACCTGTACTGGAAGCGGCGCAAAAATAAGGAAGGGGCTTAGGGGCATTTTCTATTCCTTTGGTATGTAGGGGTTTGATTAATCAAACCCCTACCCGATTTTATTGCAACCTAACCCGGTAAAAACCGGATAAGAACCTTAGATAGCAAATTCAAAATTTGTTTTTAAAAACTAATAAATTTTAGAATTTGCTATAAGGTTCTAAAAAAACTGACTAATCAGTACAATCAGGATTAAAAGCGGGCAAACGTACTTTATAGCCAGAACCCAGCATTTGGCCAGACGGAACTTTTCACCATTATTAGTTATTTCTTCCAGAGCGTTTGCTGTTTTCCAGACATAACCCACAAAAATGGCAACCAAAAAAGCGCCGATACTCAAAGCAATATTTCCCCAGAGCTTATCCCACAATGATAAAAAATCCTTGTGCAATATGGGCAGATTGGTAAAAAATCTTACCCCGCCTCCGGACAGTGCTGAAGGCACTGCGAAAAAAAACGCCAACGCTCCCACCATCCAGGTGGCTTTGCGGCGCGGCCATTTTTTTTCATCAATTAAAAAAGCCACCGGCACTTCCAGAAGAGAAATGGTTGAAGTCAGTGCCGCTACGGCCAGCAGGGTGAAAAAGGCAAAACCAAACCATGCACCGCCGGGCATTTGCGAAAAAATCACCGGCAAAATGACAAACACCAAACCAGGGCCTTGTTCAGGCATCATGTTCTGCGAAAACAAGGCCGGAAATATAATGAATCCGGCCAGAATAGCAATCAGGCTGTCCAGAGCTGCCACCCAGGCTGCTGATGAGATCAGGTTTTCCTTCCTTTTCAGATATGAACCGTAGGTCAACATGGCCCCCATGCCCAGGCTGAGACTGAAAAAAGCCTGGCCCATGGCCGCAAGAAAAACCCGGCCGTTGATTTTGCTGAAATCAGGCTTCAGATAGAATTGCAGCCCCTTTTCTGCTCCGGGTAGAGTCAAGGAGCGAATCATCAACAGGAGCATGATCACAAAAAGCAATGGCATCATGACTTTGGAATATTTCTCCAATCCGCCCGCAATCCCCTTGGAAACAATGAAAATAGTCAGTAATAGAAAAACAGCCAACCATAATATCTGGATCCAGGAATCAGAAATAAAGGACTGAAAAACCAGGGCGGCTTTTTCCCTGACAATCCCTTTGAATTGGCCGCCAAGACACTTCAGACAATAGCCGATAGTCCATCCGGCAATGACCGAATAAAATGTGAGGATCATCACACCGGTAATGACTCCCAAATAGCCGGTGAAGTGCCATTTCGTTCCCGGTCGTATGGCATTGAACGCGCCGACTGGATTCTTGGCCGTAGCTCGTCCCAAAGCAAACTCGGCCAGCATGATCGGCAATCCCAGAACTATAATCGCAGCGATATAAATCAAGACAAACAGTGCCCCGCCGTTATTGCCGGTGATGTAGGGGAAACGCCAAATATTGCCCAGACCGATAGCCGAACCGGTTGCGGCCAGAATAAAACCCACTTTTGAACCCCATTTGCCTCTGGATGCCATTTGCATTCTCCTTATAGAAAATTCTCCTTAACACAGCGCTAAATAGTTGTCAAATTGATGCAAGCCAGATAGTCATATAAATTTAAATTACTGGAGAATTTGGGATAACCAATGAATACAATAATTTGATTTCACTTTCCCACAGCGAATCGTCAATCGTTTCCAGGATTAGTGGGCGGTCATCAAATCGCGGATCGTTCATTATCAGCCTGAATGATTCCATTCCAAGCTTGCCGCGGCCGATGCTGTCGTGGCGGTCTTTGCGGCTGCCCAGGTCGACCTTGGAATCGTTGACATGAGCCGCCAGCAAATATTGGCAGCCGATAATTTCATCAAATCGTTTCATGGTTTTTTCATAAGCTTCGGCGCTGCGGATGTCATAACCTGCGGCAAAGACATGGCAGGTATCCAA
This sequence comes from Candidatus Aminicenantota bacterium, assembly GCA_963770755.1. Classification (GTDB taxonomy): domain Bacteria; phylum Acidobacteriota; class Aminicenantia; order UBA2199; family UBA2199; genus UBA2199. The sequence continues at coordinate 89,819 of CAVYQZ010000007.1, forward strand.
ACAAACCCCGGTCCGCTCTTTTTGATTTACCAGTTCCAGGATGGTTGCCAGGTGTTCAAAGCGATACCCAACATAACCGCCCTGACCCGAAGTCGTTTCCAGTAGCAAGCTGACCCCGCTGGTTTCAGCCAGTATCTGTTTCATGCCGGCGGCAATCGCCTCCAGACACTTGCTTTCTTCTATCAAACCCAAGTGGCTGCCGGGATGAAAGTTCAGATAGTCTAACCCGAGCAGCTCAACCCGCCGGGCTTCATCGAGCAGGGCCATAACGGATTTTTCTCGCTTTTCCGGGTCCGGATGACCCAAGTTGATCAGGTAACTGTCATGGGGAAGAACTTGGCGGGGCGAGATGGCGGCAGCGGCCAGATTCTGTTTGAAGGCGGCAATGCTCGCCGCACTTAACGGCGGGGCATGCCATTGCCGCTGATTCTTGGTAAACAGGGCAAAGGCTTTGGCACCCAATTTTTCGGCATTCAGGGGCGCATTTTCAACACCCCCGGCGGCACTGACATGGGCTCCGATATATTTCATCCTTCTTCCGCTGAAAAAATTTGCCGGGCTTCTAGGGAAAAACCACGATTACCTGACTGCCCGGCGTACGGCCCAGACATAGTATAGCTGTTCATTATTTTCCGGGCTGAATTGAGCGGACGGCAGTTTGAACGCCCAGATCGAACGCGGCCGGTCACTGACCCCGTCACCGGTCCAAACTGCAAAATCCTTCAGCCCAGCGTAGATAGCCGGATCCATCCGCTGCAGCGATTGAGATTCCTCGACCGTGGGTAACCGCCAGCCGGAATAACCGGCATAGTTGCGGTTGGCCCACCAACTAGCCTTGTTAAAAGCCATGGGTTTGCTATATAAAAACCACATCAAGCCGCTGGAAAAATCAACAATGACTTTTTCAGCGCCGCGCTGCAACTGTTCAAACTGTACACCCGGTTTGCCGTGTTGCTGCAAAGCAGCATTCAACTCTGCCTGGTTTAAATTCAGATAGTTTGAACGCAATGTCAGCTTTTTCGTCTGCCTGATTCTACTTTGCAACTCCTGTTCGGCTTGCTGCGCAGCCTTTTTTTCAAGGACAATAATCTTGTTCCTGGCCCTGGCGGCAAATACGCTCTGCGGATACTGTCTAAGGAAATTCTGCCAGGTCTCGATGGTATTCTCAGCATCCGCCTTGGTAAAAACCTGCTCTTCGGATTGGGACAACCTAAGATCAGCCTCTTTTTGTTCGGCGTCACGCAACTTGTCATCACGGATTTTTTTTGTGATCAGTCCTTCCAATTGACTCAGCGGCTCGGTTATTTTTATTTTTTTTGCTTCCAGTACCACAGCCAGGGCGTTTAAAACATCGCCGTTCTTAAATAGTTTCTCGGCTTGAAGAATTTTTTCATTAACCAATCGCTCTTCTTCATCTATTTTGGGAACGGGTGCAACCGTAGGAACTTTGGGGACAGCTTTGCGTACGGGCGGTACGTGAGGCTCGCTGACAACGACGGGGCTTTCTTTTACGGATGCGTCACCGTCTGAAGTGAGTTTTCCTGAAAGCGCCAACCAGGACACAACGGCGGCAGCCAGAGGCAGAATGAGTACCAATAAATATTTGAAATTAAAAACGAATTTTTTTGAAGATTTGAGTTTTTTAACAAAATCCGTATCAGTTTCTCTCATGGGGCGAAGCGGTTCCTCCGGTTTTTCCCAAACGGTTGCAGCCGCGGGCTCATTCCACGAATCAGAAGACTTATCGTCAATGAGCGGACTGGAATCCAAAGGTTCTGCCGGCGGTTTTTTTTCTTCATCATTGGCTGGCATGTCCGCCATCAATTTTTCCCCAGCCGCAGAATCCAGCTCAGGTTCAACGTCAATGGTAGCAGCCGGATTGCTTTGAAAATCAAATGAGATTCCAGAATCCGCGGATTCAGCCGGGATGTCTTCAACAATGGCAATATCTTCTGCTTGAATTTCTTGGCGAGCTTCGATATTTTCCGCCTGGCTGCTTTCATCCAGGATCAATGGCGGTTCATTGCCGGGCAAATGAAACTTCGGTTCATCTTCGGTACCGGGGTCGGCAATAATCGGCTCATCCGCACCGTCTTCCGCTTTTTCCTCGGCGAAAGGATCGGTAATCACCAGCATGTTTTCGGCAGGAGGCGGTTCATTATAATCCATGCTGAGTACCTCTTCGTTTTCGGTTGAAGGATCAACAATCATCGGTTCATTTTCAGCGTAGGGATCGGTAATAATCAGTTCATTGGCTTGCGGAAATGGTTCATAATCAAGTTTTTCTTCAGTTGACAGCGGCTCATCTTCGGCCGCGACTTCGTCCAGGATCAGCATGGCCGGGCTTTGCACCGATTCAATATCAGCAGTAAGCAAAAGAGGCTGCTCTTCTTCAGCCTTGTCTTTACTGATTTTCGACGATTCAAAGGTTCCCGGCTTTTGGCTTTGCGGAGGATTGTTCAGGGGCACGCTGGCCTCTGCCATTGAAGACTTACTCTGCTGCCTTTCACTTTTAAAGCGCATCACGTCGATTTCAGCATCTTTGCCGTAAGTTTCGAGGTATTGTTTACAGAGTTTGTTTACGTCCTGCCATTTCCCCAACTGGTAAAGGATTTTGATCTTCCCTTTTAAAGTTTCTTGATAATCATCTTCCATTGGTTTCTCCCAGGTCAGGCAAAATAAGGATACTTTTCAATTGAACACCATCCTTACTTCGTTCGTTCCAGCCGCTTTGTCATCCGCCTGGACTAATAAAGCCACCTTTTATTACCTATCATAAAGAGAAAGTGCTGTCAAATTAAATAGATACAGGGAAACCAATGAATGAACCCAGGCAGGATTCAAGTTGACAGGCAGTTAAAAAAATTATAAAATTGTTATTCAAATAAAGCGTAAAACTGCATTCGCCTGAGGCAAAACAAGGAAACAAAAAATGGCCAACGATTCAGAGGAACATGAATCATTGCTTGAGAAAGTGCGCCAGACGGTGATTGGCGCACCACGCAACATCAAGGACCCTTCCATTTTTCACAAGCTTTCGCTGGTACCGCTGCTGGCCTGGGTCGGCCTGGGAGCGGACGGCCTGTCGTCATCTTCCTACGGCCCCGAGGAAGCCTTCCGGGTCCTGGGGCAGCATACCTACCTGGCCATTTTCCTGGCCCTGGCCACCTCGCTGACTGTCTTCATCATATCCTATTCCTACTCAAGAATTATCGAACACTTCCCGCACGGCGGGGGCGGTTACATCGTGGCCACCCATACCCTGGGTCCCAAGGCGGGCGTGCTTTCAGGAAGTTCCCTGCTAATCGACTACATGTTAACCATCACCGTATCCATTGCCGCCTGCGGTGATGCCCTATTCAGTTTCCTGCCCGTTGGCACGCACGGTTACAAGATCTTTTTCGAACTTTTCCTGATCCTGGTCCTGATCATACTTAATATTCGTGGCGTCAAGGAATCGGTGAGCATCCTGGCTCCAATCTTCGTCGTTTTTGTCGTTACGCACGTCTTCATGATCGGCTACGGTATCCTTTCACACCTGCCCCAGATTGGGCCGGTGGTGCACGGCATCAAGACCGATTTCAATGCCGGTTTATCAACGTTGGGCGGTCTAGGCATGCTGGCCTTGTTCCTGCGCGCCTATTCACTCGGAGCCGGCACCTATACCGGCATCGAAGCCGTTTCCAACGGCATGCAGATCATGCGGGAACCCAAGGTGCAAACTGGGAAAAAGACCATGCTCTACATGTCGGTTTCGCTGGCTTTCACCGCCAGCGGCCTCTTTTTCTGCTACCTGTTGCTCAAAGTCACTCCCGGACACGGCAAAACTCTGAACTCCATCCTGGCCAACGTTCTTTACAGCAATTGGTCATTCGGTTATGCCCTGGCCCTGATTACCATCCTCTCTGAAGGCGCCATTCTGTTTGTGGCGGCTCAGGCGGGCTTCATTGACGGCCCCCGCATCATGGCCAATATGGCCATTGATTCCTGGCTGCCGCGCCGTTTTGCCTCGCTTTCAGAGCGACTGACCATGCATAACGGCATCCTGCTCATGGGCGTAGCTTCGATCCTGCTCCTTTTTTATACCCATGGTTCGATCTCCAGCCTGGTGACCATGTACGCGATTAACGTGTTCCTGACTTTTTCGATATCGCAACTTGGCATGTCTCTTTACTACATTAAAAACCGCGCCCAGGAAAAGCTATGGAAAAAATATCTGCCTGTCCATCTCGTCGGCTTAACTCTCTGCTTTACTATCCTGGTCATTACCATCCGCGAGAAATTTCTCGAAGGTGGTTGGATAACATTGCTGATTACTTCAATGTTCGTCTTTTTTTGCTACCTAATCCGCAATCATTACAGCAATGTCAGCAAAGCGGTGCGCAAGCTCGATGAGATTCTACTGGACATCCCCACCAGCCGCAAAGCCAACCTGGATATACCGAACCCCCATGAGATGACCGCCATCCAACTGGTCAGCGACTACAACGGCTTTGGCGTCCACACCGTTCTATCGGTGATTCACAATTTCCCCAACCTCTACAAGAATTTTATCTTCGCCTCAGTGGCCGTGGTCGATTCCGGTTCGTTCAAAGGGATCGAGGAGATGAAAAACCTCGAGGAAGCATCGAAAGCGAACCTACAAAAATACGTGGACCTGACACGCCGACTGGGTTTCGCCTCAGATTGGCGCTGCGCCGTTGGCATCGACGTGGTCGAAACCGCCACCCAATTGTGCAAAGATATCAAAAACGAGTTTCACCATTCCACGGTGTTCACCGGCAAATTGACCTTCCGCCACGAGAAATTTTATCATAAGTTTCTGCATAACGAGACTGCGTTTGCCATCCAGCGCCACCTGCACTGGGACGAGATCACCTCGATGACCATGCCCATCCGATTGAACCTGTAATTTTTTTTCGCATCACAGCCGGTTAATTTGATATTTCGAGCGAGCTTCTGATAAAATCCTCAAGCAAGTTTCCTGGGACCTATTCTCCCAGCCGAGTTATTTGAAAAATCGTATTTCGATCGGTTCATCCAAAATGCTGCAATCGAATCAAAATGCCATTCTTCGTCCATGGGAATTCAAATTGACAAGCGCAACAAAAAATTATAATATGCGCCTTTGTCGACAGCGCCTCAAGATTGATCCAAACGCTGCCAAATTAAGGAAACAAATGACCTCCAACGGTTCAGACGAACAACCGACGCTTTTAGAGAAAGTGCGCCAGACAGTGGTCGGGGCGCCGCGCAATATAAAGGACCCATCCATTTTCCACAAAATCTCCCTGGTGCCGCTGCTGGCCTGGGTCGGCCTGGGCGCCGACGGTCTTTCCTCCTCATCCTACGGCCCGGAAGAAGCCTTCCGCGCCTTGGGCCAACACACCTACCTGGCCATCTTCCTGGCCCTGGCCACCACTATGACCGTTTTTATCATCTCCTACGCCTATGCCCATATCATCGAACGTTTTCCCCACGGCGGCGGCGGCTACATCGTGGCCACCCACACCTTGAGCCCGAAAGCAGGTGTGGTATCGGGCAGCGCCCTGCTGGTCGACTACATGCTGACCATCACCGTCTCCATCGCCGCCTGCGGCGACGCCCTCTTCAGTTTCCTGCCCATCGACCTGCACGGCTACAAGATGATTTTTGAACTTTTTTTGATCGTGATTCTGATGGTGCTCAACCTGCGTGGGGCTAAAGAGTCGGTGACCATCCTGGCACCAATCTTCATCGTCTTCATCGTCACCCACATCTTCCTGATCGGCTACGGCATTCTCTCGCATTTGCCGCAGATCGGGCCGGTGGTGCATGGCATCAAGGCCGATTTTAATACCGGCCTCTCCAGCCTCGGTGCCATGGGCATGCTGGCCCTGTTCCTGCGCGCTTATTCCATGGGAGCCGGAACCTACACCGGCATTGAGGCCGTGGCCAACGGCATGCAGATCTTGCGTGAGCCCAAGGTGCAGACCGGCAAGAAAACCATGCTCTACATGTCGGTATCGCTGGCCTTCACCGCCAGCGGCCTCTTTTTCTGCTACCTGCTGCTCAAGGTCACGCCCGGGCAAGGCAAAACCCTCAACTCCATCCTGGCCAACGCCCTGTACGGCGACTGGTCGTTCGGCTACGCCCTGGCCCTGGTCACGATCCTTTCCGAGGGCGCCATACTGTTCGTAGCCGCTCAGGCCGGCTTCATCGACGGCCCGCGCATCATGGCCAACATGGCCATCGACTCCTGGCTGCCGCACCGCTTCGCATCCCTGTCGGAACGGCTGACCATGCACAACGGCATCCTGCTCATGGGCGGCGCCTCAATCCTGCTCCTGCTCTATACCCAGGGCTCGATCTCCAGTCTGGTGACCATGTACGCCATCAACGTCTTTTTGGACTTTTCCCTCTCACAATTCGGCATGTCCCGTTTTTATATCAAGAATCGCCACCGGGAAAGGGAATGGAAAAAGCACCTGCCGATCCATCTCGTCGGCTTCGTCCTCTGCTTCACCATCCTGGCCGTTACGGTTCGCTTGAAATTCCTCGAAGGCGGCTGGATGACCCTGTTTATCACCGGGTCATTCATCTCACTCTGTTTCCTGATCCGCAGCCATTACCACAAGGTAAAAAAAGCGGTGCGCCAGCTTGACGACCTGCTGCTGGACATCCCCACCAGCCGCAAAGCCAACCTGGATAAACCGAGCCCCCATGAGATGACCGCCATCCAGCTGGTCAGCGAATACAATGGCTTCGGCGTGCACACCGTGTTGTCCGTAATCCACAATTTTCCCAATCTTTACAAAAACTTCATTTTTGCCTCAGTGGCCGTGGTCGATTCCGGTTCATTCAAGGGGATCGAGGAGATGAAAAACCTTGAGGAAGCAACCAAGGCGAATCTGAAAAAATACGTTGACTTAGCCCGCCATTTCGGCTTCGCAGCCGATTATCGCTATAGCATTGGGACCGATGTGGTAGAAACCGCCACGCAAATGTGCAAGGATATCAGGAACGAATTCCACCGCTCCACCGTGTTCACCGGCAAACTGACCTTTCGCCGCGAGAAATTCTATCACAAGATTCTGCATAACGAGACTGCATTTGCCCTCCAGCGCCAACTGCACTGGGACGAGATCACTTCGGTGACGTTGCCCATAAGATTGGACCTATAACAAGCGCTCGGAAATCGGCGTACGGTTTAGGGCATACGACGTAAGGGAAGAAAAAGGCAAAAGTCGAAAGTAAAGAAAAAGCCCTTCAATAAAATTCAAATCAAATCTCATCGGGCGGCCGGGATAGGTTGTTTTCTTACCTTTTGTCTATTCCCTTTGCCTTCTGCCCTGGTTCTCCACCGTCCGCCTTACTCCGTACACCCTACGCCGAGGTTCGTCAATACTCCTGCGGCATCTCCTGCAGCTGGGCAAACGTGAAGACCGGGCCGTCCTTGCAGACGAAATATTTGCCGACATTGCAGCGGCCGCATTTGCCCACCCCGCATTTCATGCGGTTTTCCAGAGTAGTGAATATGTTTTCAGGCGCAAAGCCCAACCGGGCCAACACCGGGAAGGTGAATTTGATCATCACCGGCGGGCCGCAGACAACGGCCACGGTGTCCCGGCTTGAGGGCGAAGCCTTGTCCAGGATGGCGGGCACGAAACCAATCTTGCCTTTCCATTCCGGAGTTTCACCGCCGGGATCGACCGTGGTAATCAATTGGATATCGGAGCGCCCGGCCCATTCGTCCAATTCACGTTTGTAAACCAGGTCTGCCACCGTGCGTGCGCCATAGATGATAGTGACGTCCCGGTATCGGTCGCGCCGATCAAGGATGTTCCAGATGACACTGCGCATGGGCGGCAAGGCAATACCGCCGGCAATGAACAGCAGGTTTTTTTTCTCCCAGTCGGTGACGGGAAATATATTCCCATACGGCCCGCGGAAGCCGATAATCTCGCCCGGTTCCAGGCCGGCCAGTGCCGCTGTCACCCGTCCGGCCTTGCGGAAGGTGCATTCAATGTATCCGCGGCGAGTCGGCGGCGAGGCAATGCAAAAAGTACATTCCCCTTCGCCAAATACTGAGTATTCGCCGAATTGACCGGTGCGAAAGGTAAAGTCCTTTCCTTCCTGCTCATCAAGGAAGACCAGGCGCAAGGTTTTGACGTCGGGGGCTTCCTCGGTCACCTGCTCGATTTTCATCAGATAGGGTTTGAAGATATCGGCTGCGTTCATAGTTTCGCCTCCGCCACGGCGCGCACATGCTCGACGATGTTCATGTCCACCGGACAGGCGCGTGAACAGCGCCCGCAGCCGACGCAGCCAAGTACGGACTGCCGTTCCGGCATATAGGAAAACTTGTGCATCAGCCGCTGACGCCAGCGCTGGCTTTGCAATGGCCGCGGATTGTGTCCGGAGGTATGCAGAGTGAATAGACCGAATCCGCAGGAATCCCAGCAACGCAGCCGTTTCCCGGATGCTCCGCCTTCATCCTGGATATCAAAACAGGCGCAAGTCGGGCAGACATAGGCGCAAGCACCGCAACCCAGGCAACGCAATGACTGTTCCTCCCAGAAGTCCGTATCATCAAATAATGCCATCAGGGCGGACGCTATCTTTTCGACAGTGAAAGCCGGCGCGACCTTGGCCAAGCGGCTTTCCTTACCGGTATCTGTGGCCGGCTGAAGCCGTGCAGAGACGCTCATCACCGACTGCCGTCCTTTTTCGGAAACGATTTCCAGTAAAAATTCTTCCCGACCCATATCGGTCAGCAGTATATCGCTGCCCGCCGCTGCACCAGGTCCGCCGCCCACGGAAGTGCAGAAGCAGTATTCATCCGCCCGTGAGCATGAGACGCCAACCACAGTTATTTTCTCAAGCCTGGCAGAAAATAACCTGTCGGGGGTATCCCAGTCAAAAATAGCTTTCAGGGAAGCAAAAGCCGCAGCATCGCAGGGGCGCAGCCCGAAAATAACAGTTTCGGGCAAAACGGTCAGATCGCGCTCGTGCAGTTGCACATTCCCATCCGAAGTTTGGAAAGCCAGCAATTCTTCAACCCTGGGGAAAACAGCGATTTTTGGCGATTGCACGGTCTGCACCTGGTCGAAACTCACTTCGGCCAAGCTGCTGACCATGGCAAAATCCACCTGGTCACCGATTTTTTTGGGAGCCAGGATGCGCTTGCCCTCAGACAGCCAATTTGAAAAAAGCTTCTCCAGCGTTTCGCGTTTGATGGACGTGTTTTCAATGGCCATGCTTTTCACCTGATAAAATCTTCAGCATCGTTCGGCTTGAATATCGACATGGCATGGTCGGCCGCGGCCGCCATGCCGCTGCGGGAATTAAAATGAGAGAAAACCTCGCTGATCAGTTTCTGGTTAAGCAGATGCAGGGGAATACCTACGGGACAGGCCCGACTGCAATCTCCGCAATTGACGCAACGGCCGGCCAAATGCATGGCACGCATGATATTCCACTCCAGGTTGCCCAGGTCATGGGCGGGCACCGGGATCCATTGCGGCTGGTTGCACTCAACCGTGCAGCGGCTGCAGTAGCACAAGGGACAGGCGGCGCGGCAGGCATAGCACTTGAGACAACGTGAGAAGTGCTCCTCCCAGAATTGCCTGCGCTGCTCCATTTCCATAGTCTCGTACTTTTGGAGTTCCCCTTTTTCGGCGGCGTTCAGATCGTTGTCCTGGAGAGCCACATGAGCCTCCATAGCCGCGAATGTGGCCAGCTGGATCACTTTGCCAGTCGCATCAGGGACCAGGACCAGCAACTCATGGTCCTGGATCTGTTTTTCGGAAGCCAGTTGCAGAATGGTGCGCAGCGTGGCCGGGAGGGCAACCAGCGCCGCCTTGCCAAGTTTGCGCACCTCCGGTTTCATGAGATACACGGCCAGGTTCTGGCGGCAGGCATCGTCAAAGAGCAGTTCGCCGGCCTCCGCCGCCGCACGAATAAAAACCGCCCTTCGTGAAGCGCCTGCGCCCTTGCCGTAACCGACAACCACTTGAACTGTTTTCGCGGCCAGCAGTTCACGCGCTTTATTTCGTAAAACTTCCATGCGTGGCCTCTCCTACTCGACGCCCAGACCGCGCAATTGATGGTAGCGCTGAAACGGACCCAATTGGCGGATTTGTTCGCTTGTTTCGTTGACCAGCTGTGCCCATTTGGCACCTTCTGCGGCAGATACCCAGGCAAAACGCACGCGGTTCACATCGATGCCCAGGAAATCAAGCAGGCTTCGAAAAACAATCCAGCGGCGGCGGGCATGAAAATTGCCGCTGCTGTAATGGCAGTCATTGGGATGACAGCCGGAAACAATGATGCCATCAGCTCCGCTGGCAAATGCCTTGAGCAGCAGCATGAAGTCAATGCGTCCGGTGCAGGGAAAACGGATGATTGAAACCTGCGGCGAATACTTCATGCGGCTGGTACCGGTCAGGTCAGCCCCGGCATAGGTGCACCAGTTGCAGACGAAGGCCACGATCTTGGGATTGAAATCAGACATTGTTCTCACCTCGGTTCAATAGGGCCAGCACTTCGGCATACACCTGCTCGTGGGAAAACCCCTGAATATCGATGGACTTGGTGCGGCAGAGGGCGACACACGTTCCGCAGCCCTGGCAGAGCCCGGGATTGACCTTGGCGATGGTTTTGATCAGCTGGCCGGCGCGGTCACGAATCTCCTCTTTTTCGATAGCCTGGTAGGGACATGAAGTTTGACATAGGAAGCAACCGACACAGCTCGAATACAACGGTGGCGCCTGGCGGTCGACCACAGCGATCAGCGGTTCACGTACCAGCTCCGACTGGGAAAAGAGAACGGCGACCTTGGCGGCGGCGCCGGAAGCCTGGGCCACCGACTCGGGAATATCCTTGGGTGCCTGGCAAGCGCCGGCCAGGAAAATTCCAGCCGTGTTGGTCTCCACCGGCCGTAGCTTGGGATGTGCTTCTGCGTAGAACTTGTGGGCATCGAAACTGACGTGGAGCCTCTGGGCCAATTGCTCAGCTCCGGCTTGGGCCACGCCGGCCGTGGCCAGCACCACCAGGTCAGCTTCGATTTCCAGCGGCATGGCGCCGAGCAGGGTATCGGCGCCTTTGACGACAAGCTTGCCGCCGCGCTCATATATCCGGGAAACACGGCTGCGGATGTACTGCACCCCGTCTTCTTCCATGGCCCGGCGTACGAACTCCTCGTACATTTTACCACCGGCACGAATGTCCATGTAAAAGACATACGGTTTGCCGTGGTGCACCTTGTGTTTGTAAAGCATGGCATGCTTGGCCGTGTACATGCAGCAAATTTTCGAGCAATACTCGATTCCTTTGGCCGGATCGCGTGAGCCGGCGCAGGCAACGAAGACCACAGTTTGGGGCACCTTGCCGTCCGAAGGCCGGCGTATTTCACCCAGGGTCGGACCTGATGCCGAAGCCAAACGCTCGAATTGCAGGCCATCGATGACATCTTTATATTTGCCATATCCGTATTCCGGAAAAAAGTCGCCGTGCTTGATGTCGAATCCCGTGGCCACGACCACGGCACCAATGTCCGCCTCAATGATTTCATCCTTCTGGTCAAAGCGGATGGCCTGAGTGGGACAGATTTTTTCACAGAGGCGGCATTTGCCGGTCCGATAGTATGTGCAGTGCTCACGGTCAATAACCGGTTTATTGGGAACCGCTTGGGGAAAGGGAACATAAATGGCCGGGCGCAGGCCCAGCCCGGCGTCGAATTCGCTGGCGATTTTTTTTGTCGGGCATTTTTGGACGCACAATCCGCAACCGGTGCATAGCTTTTCGTCAAGGCTGCGCGCTTTTTTGCGAATACGTACTTTGAAATTGCCGATAAAACCGTCCAGGTTTTCCAATTCCGAGTACGAATGCAAAGTGATGTTTGGATGCTGGGCCACTTCCACCATGCGCGGAGTCAGGATGCACTGGGAGCAATCCAGGGTGGGAAACGTTTCCGAAAGCTGCGACATGTGGCCGCCGATGGATGGCTCTTTTTCGACCAGGATGACCTTGTGGCCGCAGTTGGCGATGTCCAGGCTGGCCTGGATGCCGGCGATGCCGCCGCCAATGACCAGGGCGGTCTTCGTCACCGGGACCTTGATGGGCTGCAGGGACTTGTTCTTTTTCACCTTGGCCACTTGGGTGCGCACGATGTCGATAGCCTTGTTGGTAGTGGCGTCGCTCTTTTCGTGGACCCAGGAGCAGTGTTCGCGAATGTTGGCCATCTCGCAGAGGAAGGGGTTCAGGCCCGCTTCGGAGCAGGCGCGTCGGAAGGTCGGCTCGTGCATGCGCGGCGAGCAGGCGGCCACGACCACGCCGGTCAGGTTCTTCTCCTTGATGGCATTCTGGATCATCTGCTGGCCGGGGTCGGAACACATGTATTTGTAATCCACACTGTGGGCCACTCCCGGTATCCGGGAGGCGGCTTCGACCACCTTTTTAACGTCGACGGTGGCGCTGATGTTCTCGCCGCAGTGACAGACGAATACGCCAATGCGCGCCATGTTATGCCCCTCTCTTGGCTGAAGACCCTGTTAAGGGGGCTTCAGCCGGGGACGGAGCAAATTTTACCGCCACCTTGTGGCGCTGCAGGCCGAGTTTTTTCGCCGTCAGACCAAGAGCCAGGCCCAGCGCCTGGGTGATATAGATGACAGGGATATTGAATTTCTTTTTAGCAAGTTTTTCAATGTTCGGCCGTCGCATGTCCAGGTTGAGGTGGCACATGGGGCAGGCGACGATCACGGCCTCGGCGCCCCGCGAAACAGCGTCTTCGAGAATCAGGCCGCTCAGCCTGGCCACAAGGTCGGTGCGCGAAACGGAAAATCCCGCCCCGCAGCATTCGGTCTTAAAGGCCCAGTCCAGGGGTTCGGCCCCCAGTTTTTTCATCAGCAGGTCCATGGACTGCGGCTCCTCGGGACGGTCGAACTTCACCACGCCTGCCGGCCGCACCAGCAGGCAGCCGTAGTAGCAGGCCACGCGGCGCGCAAAGGGCGCCTTGACCAGTTTTTCCAGCTCGGGGATACCGGCCAGCCATTCGATGATGTTCAGCACCCGGGCCGTGCCGCGGTAGTCGGCCTCGATCAATCCCGATATCTCTTGCCGCAATTTTTCATCTTGCAGGAGCTCGTGACGGGTGACGCTCAAGCGGCTGTAGCAGGCGGCGCAGGGCACCAACACCTCGTCCATGCCGTCTTTTTCGGCCGCGGCCAGGATGCGCGCCGGCAGCGCCAGGGCCAGGTCGCGGTCGAGGTTGTGGGCGGCGGTGGCGCCGCAGCAGTTCCAGTCGGGGATCTCCGGCAGTTCCCGGCCCAGCTCCGCCGCTACGGCGAGCAGCGATTCGCTGTATTCGCGAGCCGAGCCCTTCATTGAGCAGCCGGGGTAGAATCCGGTCTTCATGGGCGGTTCTCCTTGGTCTTGGCAATCCGGGCAAAAATGCGCCCCAACAGGCGGCGGTCGCGGATGCGTTCGGGCAGCAGGTGCAGCTTGCCGACCAGGAACATCCACGGCGCCTGCAGCAGGTCTTGCAGGAAATGGCCGCTGCGCAGCTTGTAGTCGATGACCTGGCCCATCTCGAACAAACGGCCGGTATAGCGCACAGAGTCAAGGAAGGCGCGGTGGAAGGCCAGGATGCCCCTGGCCTTGGGATTGACCTTATGCTGCGCCAGCGACTCGTGGCGCAGGGCGTCCATGATCTTGGGGATGTCGAGCTCCATGGGGCAGCGGCAGTAGCAGATCTCACAGGTCAGGCAGAGCCATATCGTATGCGAGCGCAGGGCCTTTTCATCCAGTTCCGGAAAATCGCCCAACTGCAGCAGGTGCATGATCTGGCTGGGGGGAAAATCCATGTCCGCGGCCAGGGGACACCCGGCCGAGCATTTGCCGCACTGGTAGCAGCGGGCGACGTCGACCCCGGTCTTTTCCTGGACACGATCGGCCAGGGTTGGTCGGACGGGATGGGCGTGATTATCACTGCGCATCGCGGGTCTCCTTTTCAAAACATAAGGAGCGATTGTAGCGCATTTTTTTGGCAAAAGCAAACCCGACTATTGTGGTGATTTTCGCTTACAAAGCGGTCAAGATCATTTTCCGCTGCTGCAGGGTGTGGACGTCCTTTTCCACCGCGATCACTTTTCCCCCCGGCGACAGGCAAGCGTGATACATGGCCGTTGACAGGGTGCCCGGCGTGGGGGTGAAGATCTGCGCATCACAGGTTTTTAAGCCTAGGGCATGCATTTTCTTCTTCATGGCTTGCACCATGGCCGGGGTCTCGCCGGGATGGCCGACGATCAAGTAAGGGGCCAGTTCGATCGGTCTAGGCAAACCGCGGTTCAAACGCTGGAAAAGGGCGACGAATTCCTCGAAAACCGCGAAGCGCGGCTTTCCCATCAAGTCTAAAACTTCATCTTCAGTATGCTCCGGGGCGACGCGCAGGAAACGACCGCTGTGCTCGCCCATGATCTCGGCCAGCAGGTCGGGGTTTTGCAGCAGCAGGTCGTGGCGCACCCCGGAGCCCAGCATGACCTTTTTCACCCCGGGCAGGGCCCGTGCCTGACGTAGCAGCTGCCGATATGGCTCGCCGGGATTGAAATGGCGGCAAATCCGGGGTTGCAGGCAGGAATCACGCCGGCAAGATGCAACCAGGCAATCACTGCCGTACATATCGGCTGTGGCACCGCCGATGTCTGAGACGACACCGCGCCATTCGGGATGGGTGGCCAAGGAGCGGATCTCCCTGAAAATCGATTCCGCGGAACGCGAGACCACCCGCCGGCCCTCGCTAAGCGTGATCGAACAGAAGGCGCAGCCGCCGGCGCAACCCCGGTGCGCCGTGACCGAAAAAAGGTTCATTCGCAAGGCCGGGGAATAGGCGGAACTTTTCAGGTGGCGGCGGCCGTAGCCGAGCCCGTAGATATGATCCAGATCGGCACTCTCGTACAACTCGGCCGGGTTTTGCACCACCCAGCGGTTGGCGTGTTTCTGGGCAAGGGCACGGCGGCCGCCAGCAGTGCCGATGCGCAATTGGCTCTGCAGCAGTTGTCCGGGCTCAGCCTGAACATCTTCGCAGGCGGGAAGCTCCAGGCAATCTTTTGCCAACGGCAGCCGCGAGCAGACCCTGGCCGTGCCGGGAATGTCGATCTGCGCCGCCGGTACGCCCTGGCGCAGCAGGCGGGCGATGGCCACGATCTGCTTTTCGCCGTTGCCGCTGACCAGGATATCGGCGCGGGAATCAAGGAGGATGGAACGCCGCACCTTGTTCTCCTGGAAATCATAATGGGCAAAGCAACGCTGCGTCGCCTCGACGCCTCCGATAACCAGCGGCACTTCGCGATACGCTTCGCGCATCCGGCTGCAGAACACGGTCAGCGTCCGGTCGGGCCTGATTTTAAACTTGATGCTTGGAGGATGGCCGACAAAGAAAGCCTGGCCGTCAAACTGGTAGAGGTCTTCGCGGCGGCGGCGACGGCTGGAGGTATAATTGAGCACCACTGAATCGAGCGGACCCGAAACCACCGCAAAAAAAAGCGCCGGACGGCCCAGCGTGGTGAATGATCGCTTATCCTGCCAGAAGGGTGTTTCGATGACGCCAACAGTGAATCCGCCTGCCTCCAAAGCCCTTTTCAGAACGGCTTCCGGAAATGACGAATGGTCGCTGAAAGGATACGGCAGGACCAGAATGACATCAAACATGGTAGGAGATGGCTACAGCCAGTTCTTTTTCTTGAAAAAATAAACCATGACCCCCCCCACGGCGAGCATGATGATTAGTACCAGCGGGTAGCCCCAGCGCCAACCGATTTCGGGCATGAATCTGAAATTCATGCCATAGATGCCGGCCAGGAAGGTCAGCGGCATGAAAATGGTGGCGATGATCGTCAACACCTTCATGACCTCGTTCATGCGATTGGAAACCGAAGACAAGTAAATATCGAGCATCCCGGAAAGCATTTCCCGGTAGGTTTCGATGGTATCAATGATTTGAATGGTGTGGTCGTAGATGTCGCGAAGGTAAATTTTTGTGGCCTGGCGGATCAGAGCGGAGTCGCTTTTTTCCAGTCTGGAGATTACTTCGCGTAACGGCCAGACCGACTTGCGCAGAAATATCATCTCCTGTTTCAAGGCATGGATCTGGTGCAAGGCTTCCGGCGCTGGATTGCTGATCAGGTCTTCTTCAAGGATCTCAATTTTTTCGGCGATTTTTTCCAGGATCAGGAAATAACGGTCAATAATGCTGTCCAGGATGGAATAGGCCAGGTAATCCGGTCCTGACTTCGTGACTCGGCCCTTGTTGCCGCGGATGCGTTCACGCAGCGGTTCGAACAAATCGCCTTCGCGCCCTTCCTGAAATGAAATGACGAAGTTTTTACCGAAGACGATGCTGATCTGTTCGGAAATGATATCTTTGCTGGCAGGTTGAAAATCGAGCATTTTCAAGACCACGTAAATATAACCCTCCATGTCATCCAATTTGGGACGCTGGTCGGTGTTGAGGATATCTTCCAGAATCAGCGGGTGCAGCCCATAGCCGTTGCCCAAATGATCCAGGAGGGATATGTCTTTTAAACCTTCGATATCTATCCAGGTAACCGTCGCCGTATCCTTGAAAGGATAGCATTCCTCCAAAACAGCGGCGTTTTTTTCGCGCAGCGAATTTTCATCATAATCCATGATGTGAATCCGGCTGTCCCTGACTTTTTTTTCACCGATATGAATAAGCGAACCCGGAGGCAAACCGGCTTTGACTGACCGTTTTTTAATCTTTTCGTCCATTTTGAATCAGGCGCTTGACGAAGATGAGTTTATCATCACCGGGACCGTAAAAATCCTTGAGCACGGCTTCCAGGTGATACTGGTTATGGGCATAAAAATCGCGCGTCGGCTGATACTTTTTCTGCCCCGACGTTTCCACCCAGATTGCGCGGCCGCCCCGGGCGGCAATCAGTTCCTCAATCTTTTTCAACAGGGTTTTACCGACACCCTGGCCGCGGCAATCGTTATGGACGGCTATCCAGTAAAGATCATAACTGCCTTCGGTGCAGGCGATCTCTCCGTAGCAACAGTAGCCGACCGGTTGTCCTCCCTGCTCGGCGAATAGGAAAATATAGCCGCTTTTGAGGCCCTTTTGCAGCCGCTCGTCCACCAATTCGACAGCCACATTGATCTCATGGTCATAAAAAAAGCCCGTCGAGGCCACGATGGCCCTAATCACTTCTGCATCGCCGGGCAGGACATTCTCGCGCAACGACAACTGTTTGCATGGGGCCATGTATTCCTCCGCCTTACAGGCAATGAATTGTTTTCATCGGGACAAACAATCGTTGACGATCCGTTCCACCATGGCCGTAAACGACAGACCGTGGCGTTCTGCAGCGGCATAAAAACCGCCGTCCGGTGAGAGACAGGGATTGCTGTTGATCTCCAGCACCCAGGGGCGATTGTTGGCGTCGACGCGGAAATCAACCCGTACATAACCACGAAGGTTAAAAAAATCCCAGCAACGGCCGGCGATGGAACTCAATTCAGCCAGCAGGGGCTGGTCGGCAGCCGTGAATCCGAAGCTGCGCTGCGTATGGACGTATTCGAAAGATTCCTCCTCCCACTTGGCTTGGAAATCGACAATGCGCAGCTTGTCGTCGGGATAGTCAATGAATTTAATTTCCGCCGGCGGCAGAAACTTTCCGGTCAGAACGGCCTGGTTAAACTCGCGTCCTTCAATATAGCGCTCGGCAAAGAATTGGCCGTGGCCGCTGCGATTTTTTTTCTCCAATAAATCGGTCAATCCCGTCGCGTCACTGACTTGGACGATGGAGCTCTCATCAAACCAGTTCGAGGCATGCTCCCACACCGACTTGAGCAGGTAGGTTCCGGCAGCCAGGCCGGTTTTTTCCTTCATGTCCCCGGTAGCCAGCCAAGGCGGTGTGGATACCTCGCACTGCTCCAGCAACCTTTTGCCCAGTATCTTGTTGGACGTGACAAAAATAGCTTCCTGGCCGCAACCGGTAAAGCGCAGCCCGAGGTGGTCGAGAAGGGCCGGCGCCAAATGGATTAGCCGGCCGTCTCCGGCAACCGATTCCACCAGATTAAAAACGAAAAGCGGTTCGATTTGGCGCAGGGTGCGTATAGCTTTTTCCATATCCAGGGAAAAAGGCACGATTTCCGGCCGATAACCCAACTCGTTCAAGGCGCGTTCGATTTCTTTAGCCTGAACCAGGACATCCAGTTCATCTTTGGGTGAATCTTCAGTGACCTGGTTGTGTAAAATAACGGCTTTTTTCCCCTTCATCAACCGATTCTCCTGCAGGCGGAGGCCATGATGCGTTCCATCAGCGCCTGGAAGGAGATACCCTGCAGGCGGCAGATGATTGGCAGGTCGGAATGGACCGAATCCAGTCCGGCCAATGGATTCAGCTCGATGAAATTCACGACGCCATCACGGTCCATCTTGACGTCGATACGGCCGCCGTCGAGGCAGCCCAGCCCGCGCCAGGCGCGCAGCGCCACATCCCGACAAGCAGCGGCCTCCGCTTCCGGGGCCAGTACATACTGCACCAACTCCTCATATTTCTTTTTATTGATATAGGAATAGGCATTCGCTTCCGCATCAGACTTCAGCAGGACTTCCATGACGCCGATGGCCTCGGCGGCGCGGCCGCTGCCCACGATGCCTACGGTGAACTCCCGTCCGGGAAGGAAAGTTTCCACCAACACCGGTTGGTTGAACTTATCCAGCAGCTCTTCACATACAGAGGCTAACTGCTGAGGGGAATCGATCTTGGACCTGGCATCAATACCCTTGCCCGTGCCTTCGGCCAGAGGCTTGGCAAAAACCGGAAACGGCAGCTCGACCGCAGCAATATCCGCGGGGACCGTCACCACGGCAAAATCGGGAGTGGCCACGCCCATGCTCCTGACCACCCTTTTGGTCAGCGCTTTATCCAGGCTGAGAGCGAGGATGGTTGGGCCGGAAAAAGTATAAGGGATCTGAAAAGCATCCAGCAGGGCCGGGACCTGGGCTTCGCGTCCCAAGCCGAACATGCCTTCGCAAATATTGAAAACCATGTCCCAGCGCTCGCCGGCGGCCAACCGTTGAACCAGGCTCTTGATGTTGCCGATGTGTTGGGTTTGGTGCCCCATGCGGATCAGTGCCTGATCGATGGCTGCAATGGTGTCGGAGCGGTCGAACTCGGCGGTTTGCTCTTCGCTGTAACCGGCATCCAGGTATTCCTGGCGCAAATCATAAGTCAAGCCTATAATCATGAATTCCTCACCTGCTGGAATCCCCTGATTCTATGTCAGTTCAAGTGAAATTGCAAGAAATGATTGCGGGCGGTCAGGATGATGGCAAGGGCTCCGCCTCTTTCCCGACTTCGTGCGGCTGGTCAGGATAACGGTAAATGTTGCCCTGATAATTTCTCAACAGCACGTCATGATCCTGGCGCCCCTGATAGTAATCGGGCAACAGGGGGATTTTACCGCCGCCCTGGGGGGCGTCGATCACGTAATGGGGCACCGCATAACCGCTGGTGTGGCCGCGCAAACCTTCAATAATTTCTAATCCTTTTTCAACCGGCGTGCGAAAATGCGAAGAACCGA
The DNA here is from genome assembly GCA_963770755.1 of Candidatus Aminicenantota bacterium. Classification (GTDB taxonomy): domain Bacteria; phylum Acidobacteriota; class Aminicenantia; order UBA2199; family UBA2199; genus UBA2199. The sequence continues at coordinate 109,409 of CAVYQZ010000007.1, forward strand.
GGATGGGATCGCACTGGTAAAGGTAGTATGGCCGGACCCTTATTTTCAGCAACTCATGCATGAGTTTCTTCATGGTCGGCACCGAGTCATTGATATCCTTCAACAACACCGTCTGGCTGCCCAGCGGTATTCCGGCATCGGCCAGGCGTTCACAGGCCTGGGCGCTTTCGGGAGTAATTTCATCCGGGTGGGTGAAATGGATGCTCATCCACAAAGGGCGGAAGCGCTTTAAAACATTGATCAGCGTGTGGGTGATGCGCTGCGGGAGCACGACCGGAACCTTGGTTCCGATGCGCACGAATTCGACATGAGGGATTTTGCTTAAACGGCTTAACAAGTACTCCAGGCTGTCATCCGGAAGCGTCAAAGGATCGCCACCTGAAAGCAGCACATCGCGCACGGCCGGGTTCAGTTCAATATAGGTCAGGGCCCGGTCCCATTGCTCACGATTCAGATGGCGCTTGTTCTGGTCTCCCACCAGGCGCGAACGCGTGCAGTAGCGACAATAGCTCGAGCAAAAACCGGTGACCAGGAAAAGGACCCGGTCGGGATACCGGTGCACCAGGCCGGGAACGCGACTATGAGTATCTTCACCCAGCGGATCGGCGGCTTCGCCGGCGGAAATCAAGTGTTCGGCGGTGACGGGCACGACACTGCGGCGCAGGGGATGCATGGAATTCAACGGGTCGAGCAGACTGGCGTAATACGGCGTAATGCGCAAAGGCAGGTTACCACTCTGGACCGTCATGGCCTGGAGTTCCTCATCAGACAGCGACAGGATCTGCTGCAGCGTTTGCCAGCTGGTGATGCTGTTGCGTAACTGCCATTCCCAATTATTCCACTCGGCTTTGGACACCAGTGGAAAATACTTTCTTAAAAATTGCAGTGAACGGATTCCGATTTTATGAAATGTCTTGTCGGGTTTCGGGAGAGGGAATTGTATTAATTCGGGAAAAAGCAACGAGAGGGCGCTATTGTTGCTGTCCTCAAGCAGCGCGCTGCTTGGAGGTTCAGCCTCCTCGCTGGGGCTTTCAGCTTCATTCACCACATACACCTGATTGGCTTTTTTCAATTTTTGCCTCCCATATCAAGTGCAATATAGATAATTTTTTTGTTCATGTCAATAGCTATGCGAAATAAAATATTTTTTCTCATCATTCCCGACCAGTTCCCATCGTTTCTATTTAAAGAAACATCGGCCTATTTTCAGGATGGAAATGTTACCGGCGCTTTTAAGAACCGGGGCCAAACGCCAGCATAAAACGTCTCAGTCGCCGCAGATATCCCCGCTGATCAGGTCCATGAAGGAGACGATCTCGCGCAGGTCGATGGCCACGGGCTGCTGGGTAGCAAACAATTGGATGCACTGGTTCTCGATGTCCCAGCGCCGCTTGTTGATCAACGCATCGTCGGCAACGATGCGTGCGGCTTCGGCCTGGTCGCCGTTTTTTAGAGCCTGTATCGAACGATCGATGACGGCGATGACCAACTCCCCCATTTGCAGCAATTCCTGCTCCACCTCGCGCATGATGCGATGATATCGTTCGCGTGTCATGTCATACTCCAGCTTAACCGAAACGTCCGGTCATGTAGTCTTCGGTTTGTTTTTCACGCGGCTTGGTGAAAATCCGGGCTGTCGGCCCGTATTCCACCAGTTGTCCCTCGTAAAGAAACGCGGTGAAATCGGAGACGCGGGCCGCCTGCTGCATGTTGTGGGTGACGATGATAATGGTGTAACGGCCGCGCAGCTCGGCGATCAGGTCCTCGATGCGCGCTGTGGCACGCGGGTCCAGGGCCGAGGTTGGCTCGTCCATCAGCAGGATCTCTGGATCGACGGCCAGCGCCCTGGCAATGCAGAGTCGCTGTTGCTGTCCGCCGGAAAGGCTCAGGGCATTGTCATCCAGGCGGTCCTTGACTTCATCCCAGAGCCCGGCGCGCTGCAGGCTGGATTCAACAATGGCCTGGAGTTCCCCTTTGCTCTGGTGGTCGTGCAGACGCCGGCCGTAGGCGATATTGTTGAAAATGGATTTCGGGAAGGGATTCGGCTTCTGAAATACCATGCCGATGCGCCGACGCAGGGTCACCACGTCCAGGCGCGGGCTGTAAATCTCCTGGCCGTCGAAAAGTAGTGTGCCCGAGGTGCGGCTACCGGGAATCAGGTCGTTCATACGGTTGATGGAGCGTAGCAGCGTGCTCTTGCCGCAGCCGCTGGGCCCGATGATGGCCGTTACCTGGTAGGCGGAAAAATCCAGTGTGACTTTCTTTAGCGCTTGGTTTTCTCCATAATAAAAAGAAAAATCATCACAGATCACATGGGCTTTCAGCCCGCTTTCGTTCGCGAACGCAGAATCTTTGAGCGTCCGGGTTGATAGTTGGATCGGTTGGATCATGGAATTAGCCTCTCATTTTTTTACTGATGCGCGCCCGGATGATTATGGCGGCCAAGTTGAGCAGCAGCACCAGCAGCACCAGGGTCAGCACCATGCCAAACTGCACATGGCGGATCTCGTCGACCGCCTGGTGCTCGGTGGCCAGGTTGTAGATGTTCCAGGGCAGGGCCGGCGTAGGTTGGCTCAGGGTCTCCCATAGTTTCAGGGGCTGGCCAACGCTGACCGCAGCGGTGAAGATGATTGGTGCCGTCTCACCGGCGGCGCGGCCCATGCTGATGATAATTCCGGTCAGGATGCCCGGCAGCGCGGCGGGCAGCAGCACGGTCAGCACCATGCGCAGTTGGCCGGCGCCCAAGCTGAGGGCCGCTTCCTTATAGGTGTGGGGAACGGCCTTGATTGCTTCCTCAGCCGAGCGGATGATCGTCGGCAGAATCAGCAGTGCCAGGGTGGCCGAACCAGCCAGCACGCTTTTCGAACTCGACAGGTGCAGCGTGTTGATGAAAAAGGCCAGGCCAAACAGGCCGAAGACGATGCTGGGCACGCCGGCCAGGGTGCTGATGCATACCCGCAACATGCTGACCAATCGCCCGCCCGCGGCGAATTCGCTCAGGTAGATGGCGGCGATGATGCCGAAAGGAATGGCGAATATCATGGCCCCCAGGGTCAAATAAACGGTTCCGAGGATCTCCGGCCAGATGCCACCAAAAAAATGCGAATCCATCGATATATCGGTTAAAAAGCGCCAGTAAAAGACCAGGCGCGGCCGCAGCATTGTTTCCAGGTTGTTTTTCAGGTAGGGGAATAACGGCTCTAATCGGGTGCCGGCGAAACTGCGCTGGCGCGGGACAAGAACTTTTTTGCCCATACTGCTTCTATCGGAGTAATCCCACTGCTCGCTGTACAGGATCTGCCCGAGCTTGAACCCGGCCCGGTCCCAGCGCGTCTGGCCGTATTGCTGGCGCAGCATGACCGCGCCCAGTTCGCTGGGGAGGGGGCCCAGCAGCTCGCGCAGCAGGTTCTTGACTTCCTTGAACTGCATCAGGTATCCCCGCCGCCGTGATGATCCCATATCTTGCAGCTCATTTTCAAAATCGGCCAACATTCGGTAGACCGGCTTGCGCGCCGCGGCCACTGTCCGGGATTCGGCAGTGATCTTTTCCGCGTCGCCGCGGTTGAACTGCTCCCAGTTCACGCGGCGGTGCTCGCTGGTGGCCCGGAAGAAGAAAGCGCCCAATCCGCGGGAAAAGATGGGACCAAGCAGCACCAGCAGAGAGAGCGACATCAGGATGATGGCCATGATGCTGACGCCGGTCAATGAGCGGTCGAACAGTTTGCGGGATCCGAGGTTCATGCTATTTCAATCCTCCCAGCTTACGTTGCTGGCGGCGCAGGATCCATTCGCTGGCCAGGTTGGCCACAAACGATGTGAGCAGCAGACACAGGGCCAGTGCGAACAGCACGTGGTAGCGGTTGGAGCCGAGTACCTGGTCGGCTTCGCCCATGTCACCGGCGATGGTGGCGGTCATGGTGCGAACTGGACTAAGAAAATTAAACCAGGGGCTGGGTATCTGGGCGGCGTTGCCCGAGGCCATCCAGACGACCATGGTCTCGCCCATGGCGCGCATCACGCCGAGGATGATGGCGGCTATGATGCCACTGCCGGCGGCCGGGATGACCACCTTGAAAAGGGTTTCGGCCCGGGTGGCGCCCAGGGCGTAACTGCCCTCGCGCAGTTCGCGGCCCGCCGCCTGCAGGGAATCTTCGGCGACGCTGATAATGGTGGGCAGGGCCATGACGCCCAGGATGATGGAAACGTTCAGGGCGTTGGTGCCGCTGGGGATGCGCAGCAAGGTCAGCTTGGCCGAGAGCGCCAGCAGTCCGCGGACCAGGACAGTGGCCAGCATGGCAGCGAGTATCAGACGCGCGGTACCGACCATGTCCTCGCGGATTGAGCGCGTGGCCAGCTCCGTGGCCACGAAAATGAGCAGCAGGCCGATCGGCAGGGCGATCAGCCAGAGCGCGATGGCCAGCAGCGAGCCGCCGCGGTTCTGCAGTAGCGGCGCGAAGATGACCAGGGCGAAGAAGCCGTAGGCCACGGAGGGAATGGCGGCCAGGATCTCGATAACAGGCTTTACTGCCTGGCGCAGGCGGTAGGGCAGGATATCGCTCAGGGCAATGGCGGCGGCGATGCCCAGGGGCACGGCGACCAGGATGGAGCCCAGGGTAACCAGGCCGCTGCCGACGAAGATGGCCAGGGCGCCGAATTCGGGTGGGCGGCCGCTGGGGTACCAGGCCGTGCTGGCAAAAAGCTCCCCCAGGCCGCGCAGTTTGAAAAAAGGCAATGCGTCGCGGGTGATATAGGCGATGATTAGCAGCACCGCCACTAGCGAGAGGGCAGTGGCCAACAGCAGGAATCCCTTTAAAATGAGGGCGGTCAGCCGCCGCAGGCGGCTGACCGCGTCACTCATGATCAGGCTTTGCTGGGTTGTTTTCACTGGGCGAATTTGAACATTAATAACTGGTGACCGGGATGAAGCCGATCTCTTCGATGATGGCCTGCCCTTTCTTGGACAGATAAAGGGTGACATAGCGGTAGAGGTGCGATCCCATTTTCGGATAGTCATTGGTCACCATGTAGAGCGGGCGGGCGATGGGATAGCTGCCATCCTTGACCGTCTCCGGCGTGGGCATGACGTTTTCGACCAGCAGGGCCTTGACGGTATTGTCGATAAAGCCGATGCCCACGTAGCCGATGGCGGCCGTGGTGCTCTGCACCCGCTGGCGGATAGCGCCGTTGGAACCGACGTACTCGCAATTCTTGGCGATCTTCTCGCCTTTCATGACACGAGTCTCGAAGGTCTCGTAGGTGCCGCTGTTGGTGTCGCGCGAGATAATGACGATCGGGACATTGGGTCCGCCGAGCTGTTTCCAATTGGTGATCTTGCCGGTGTAGATGTCCTTGACCTGTCCCATGGTCAGGGCTTTGGCGGGATTGCCGGGATGGACGATCATGGCGATGCCGTCCAGGGCCACGACGTGGACAACGGGCAGGACCTCGGAGTGCACTGCCGCCTCATACTCGTTCAGTTTCAGCAGCCGGGACATGGTGGCCACCTGGCAGGACTGGTTGACCAGGCTCTTGGCGCCGTTGCCGGAACCTGATTCCGACACGGTGATGTTGACGCCCAGATTGAGCTTCATGTAGTACTCGGCGAAGGCCTTGGCAATGGGACCCACGGTGGTGGAGCCGTCAATCACGATCTTTTTGGCATCGGCGGCACCCAGGAACCCGGCGGCCAGGGCGCTGATGAGCAAAGTCTTGAATATTTTCATTTTTCCTCCTTAGAACTGATAGTAAAACGTCACGTTGAAGTAGGTGTCGCTGCCCGGCTTGATGCCGTTGACTTCCTTGTAGGACACCATTTTCACGTTGGGCATGATCTGGAATTTGGGATGGATGTTCCAGGCCAGTCCCAGGATGAGCAGATCGGTCTGGGTGCCTTTCTCGATGATCAGGTAGTCACCCTGGCCGTGGAGTTGCGGGTCAGCGCTCATGTCATAGCGGGCTACAGCCTCGAACCTTTTGCCGAGCTTGGCCACGGCGAAGGCGGAGAAGATGCCGTAGTTGGCATCATCCTTGCCGTCTTCCGTAACAATTTCCTGGCCGTAGCTTAAACCTACCCGCCCCCATTCGCCCCGGTAGCCGGCGAACAGCTGGTAAACATAGGATTTCTTGGCAGCCGAAATCGTGCTGATGTCACCGTTTACCTCGATCAGCAGGTGCGGGGTGACGTTGACGAAAAAGCGGGCGCCCACCTGCTTGTACTGGTCGGTCTCGCTCTTGTTGCCCGAGTAGTTGCCATATTGCACGCTGTAGTTGAACTTCTTGGCGGTGTCGAAGGTGCCGCTGAGGCAAAGGGCGAAGTCGCGCGAGGAGCGGACCTTGTACAGGTCGAATGGGGTTTTTTCAAGGTGGCGGTAGCCGTAGAACTTCTCGATGTTGGAGAACGACAGGCTGTCCTGGATGCCGAGGGTCAGCTTGTGCAGGGGGGCGAACTGGTAAGAGATATAGGCATCCTTCAGGACCGGGATGAGTGAGGCTGCCGAAGTGCTGAAATTTCCCGGGCTGCTGAGTTCCAACCGGGCTCGCGCTTTGAGCTTGTCCGAGATGTCGGATTCGTAGGTGATATAGACGCGGCGCAACCAGAGGCCGTTCAAGTCTTTCAAGGCCTCGTTGTGCTGCTTGAGCATGACGTAATAGTCGCCGAAAGCGTAGGCCGAAATGGCGGCCGGAAGCTTCACGGCGCTCAAGACGAACAGGACCAGCAGGGTGAAAAGAATCAGTCGTTTCATTTTTTTCCTCCGAAATAATTTGCGTTTCCACCCGGATTGTCGTCGACGGTGATTAAGATGAAATAAAAAGTAGGTTAATTTTCGGTTAATAATTTTTTTTTCAATTCACAATGGATAAAACGTGATATAAAATGAGATTATCCGTTTCCGGTTGTCCGGCACTTGATAAGGAGTAAGACATGGAAAAAATAAAGGTATTATTTATTTGCATTCATAATTCGGCCCGCAGCCAGATGGCCGAGGCCTTTTTAAAAAAATTTGGCTCCGATCGCTTCGCCGCCGAGAGCGCCGGTCTGGAACCGGGGGTTCTCAATCCCCTGGCCGTCAAAGCCATGGCCGAGATCGGCATCGATATCTCGACCCAGATGACCCGCGGTGCTTCCGAGCTGCTGCATTTGGGAAATCGCTACAATTGGGTGATCACTGTATGCGACGAGAGCCGGGCCGAAGCCTGCCCGATCTTTCCCGGCGCCAGCCAGCGCCAACATTGGAGCTTTCCCGATCCGGCCGCCTTCAAAGGCAGCGAAGACGAGAAACTGGAACAGGTTCGCCAGTTGCGCGACCGTATTTCTGCAAAAGTAAGGGAATGGTTGGAAAATCTCCGCTAGTGGAGCGGCTTCAGGTGGTCAGCGGCAGGGTGACGATGAATTCGCTGCCCTGGCCGGGCTCGCTGACGGCTTCAATACGGCCATCATGCAGCAGCACGATGTGCTTGACGATGGCCAGGCCGAGACCGGTGCCGCCCTGCTCACGCGAACGCGAACGATCAACCACGTAGAAACGCTCGAAAATCCGCGACAGGTGCTCGGTGGCGATGCCCGGTCCGGAATCCCTAACCCGTATTTCGATCTCCCCTTCCCGCCTGGCCAGGGACACGCGTATCTCGCCGTGTTCGGTGTACTTAATGGCGTTGTCGACCAGGTTGATGAACAGCTGCTCCAAGCGGAATGGGTCCCCGAAAAAGGCGGGTAAATTCGCGCCGGCATCCACCTCCAGGTGAATGTTCTTTTCGCGGCAGCGTCCGGCAAAAATGATGGCAACATTGTCCGCCAGTTTCAGCAGGTCGATCCGTTTCTTCTCCAAGCGCATCCGCGGTTCCTCCATTTCCGAAAGGGTAAGCAGGTCGTTGACCATGTTCACTAGCCGGTCGGTGTGGCGATTGATGATATCCAGGTAATTGCGGTTCTGGGCGGAGCTTTCCTCGGCCAGCGTTTCGACGAAACCCTTGATCGCGGTCAATGGCGTACGCAGCTCATGTGACAGGTTGCTGACGAAATCGCGCTTGATTCTTTCCAGCCGCTTGTATTCGCTGATGTCGCTGAAGGTAACGATGAGCGGTCCTTCACCCGACAGGGGGCTGACATGAACCAGATAGACGCCATCGTTGATGTCCAGTTCTCCACGGGAATCCTGCCGGGTTTCAAGCGACCGTTTGATCAGTTCATTCAAGCGTGAATCGCGCAGCATCTCCCAATAGGGACGCCCTTGACATTCCGGCTGCAGGCACATCTTTTTGAAGCTCTGGTTTGCCAGGATGATTTTCCCATCGCGATCCAGCACCAGCAGCCCTTCGCCGATGGAAGCCAGGATGGTCTCCAGCTCCAGCTGCTGGCGTTGGACCGACTCAAGCAGCAATTTTTGCTGTTCGACCATGTGGTTGAAGGCGTCGGCCAGCTGCCGCAGCTCATCACGGCGATTGATCCTGACCCGCGGGCTAAAATCGCCTCCGGCCACCTGGTGGGCGGCCTGGGTCAGTCGCTTGATCGGTTCGGTCAAATACCTGGTGTACAAGAACGCCATGATCAACGCCAGGGCCAACAGCATGGCCAGCATGGTGTGGATCTTCCTGCGAGTGGGAACGAACGACCGGTCGATGGCGCTTACGAACTGGCTGAGGCGCAGCACGCCGATGAGACGGCCATTGTCACGCAGGGGAACAGCCTGGTAAAGCATGGCCCGGTGCAGGGTTGAACTCAGCCGCGAGAATTGGGCCGGCTTGCCCTGCACGGCCAGAATGAATTCCGGACGGTCGGCATGGTTCTCCATTTGCGGGGGATCGGCCTGTGAATCGGCCAACACGCGGCCGTTTGGTGCGATCACCGTAATGCGGGCATCCGTCTCCTTGCCCAACTCCTTGGCCAGGTTGTCCAGTGAACCGACATCCTGAACAACCAGCAACGGAACAAAATTCCGCCGCAGCGATGCGGCCAGTTGGCCGAGCCCCTTTTGAACCTGGTTCAGATGTTGGTTCTTGATGATGCTCGATGAAAAAATAAAAACCAACAACACCACCAACACCATGATCACCAGGTAGCTGAAAAACGTTTTAAAAAAGATTGATTTTCTCATGGCTCCAACTTATAGCCCACGCCGCGCACGCTCTTGATCAAGCTTCCGGCTTCGCCCAGCTTGTCTCTCAGGTTCTTGACGTGCACGTCGATGGTGCGGTCGAGGGAAGCCTTGTCCTCGCCCCATACTTTGTCCAGCAGTTGTTCGCGGGAAAAAACCCAGCCCGGGTTCCGGGCCAGCACCTTGAGGATGGCGAACTCGGTCGCCGTTAGCTCGAGTTTTTGACCGGCGACCCAAACGGCGTGCTGCCGCTCGTCGATCGCAAGCATATCCCCGACACTCCATTTACCGCCGCTTTCGGCGCCGGGGGCCTGGCGGCGGCGCAGGATGGCGTGAACCCGGGCCAGCAGTTCCTTGGGAGAAAACGGCTTGATCATATAATCGTCAGCACCCATCTCCAGCCCCAGCACCACATCGGTTTCGTCACCCTTGGCGGTCAGCATCAGGATCGGGATAACGGCGGTACGTACGTCTTTCTTCAAGCGCCTGCATATTTCCAGTCCGTCCAGGTCGGGCAGCATCAGATCCAGGATGATCAGTGCGGGGATATCCACAGCCAGCGCCTTAAGTAACGGCTCAGCTTTAGCGAAAGTCCTGATGCGAAAACCACCTTTCTCCATGTGGATGACGATGAGCTCAAGGATGTCCGCTTCATCGTCAACGGCAAACAGCATCGGCTTCAAGACATTCATGGTTTCAAGCAATGCGTCCTCCGGATTACAACGGTTCGTTTATATTAGCAAAACCAATCGAAGCATTCAACACCGCGGGTCCGGTTCTATTTTTCATAATTATGGCGGACAATTTTACCCTCGATCATGTAAACGATATCCTCGGCGATGTTGGTGGCATGATCAGCGATGCGCTCGAGGTGGCGGTTGATGCGCATGTACTCGATCATATAATCAATTTTTTCAGGCTGTCGGCGAATCTCGTTTTTCACCTGCTGAAAAAGCAGGCGCACTGTTTCATCAATATCGTCGTCCGAATCGATGACGGCATGGGCCATGACGGCATCCATGTTGACCAGGGCGTCCAGGCTGCGCTTGAGCATGGCCATGACATTTTTCGCCAGGCCCTTCAAATCAAAGTTGATTTCAATTTTCGGATAGGCGTTGATATTCAGAGAGCGTCCGGCGATGTTGACCGCCTCGTCTCCGATGCGTTCCAGATCGCTGTTGATCTTGAGCACGGCGACAATAAAGCGCAGGTCCATGGCCACCGGCTGGTACAGGGCGAGGATCTTCAGGCATTCCTCTTCAACCTCAACCTCGGTTTGATCAATGGACTGGTCGGTGTCTTTTATCTGCTGCGCCAGCTCGGCGTCACGTTGGTCAATCGATTTGACCGCGTCGGCTACTCTTTTTTCGACACTGCCGGCCAGCAGCACGATCTGTTTCTTCAATTTGTCGATTTCTTTCTGAAGATGGACGGGCATGGGTTACCTCCTGATCAGCCGAAACGGCCGCTGATATAATTTTCGGTCATGGTCTGCGCAGGTTTGGTGAAAATGGTCACCGTGTCGTCAAACTCGATCAACTTGCCGAGATAAAGAAAACCGGTTCGGTCCGAGGCCCGCGAGGCCTGGTGCATGTTGTGGGTGACGATGACAATGGTATAATCTTTTTTCAATTCCCGCATCAGGTCTTCGATGTGCAGAGTGGCGATGGGATCCAGGGCGGAACAAGGCTCGTCCATGAGCAGGATCTGCGGTTTCAACGGCAGCACCCTGGCGATGCACAGGCGTTGCTGCTGCTCCAGCGACAGCTTCAGGGCCGAATGGTGCAACCGGTCCTTCAAGTCGTCCCAGAGCAGCACGCTGCGCAGGGCCTGTTCCACGATATCGGCATACTCGTTGCGCCGGGCCAGCCGGTGCACGGCAAGACCGAAGACGATATTCTCGTAGACCGTGAGGGGAAATGGATTGGGCCGTTGAAAGACCATGCCGACCTTTTCACGCAAGGACAGCAGGTCGGTTCCGGGTGCGAATATATTTTTACCGTCGATGACGACCTCTCCGGTCACGCGCACACCGTCGATCAAATCGTTCATGCGATTCAAAACGCGCAGCAGGGTGCTCTTGCCGCAACCACTGGGCCCGATCAAAGCCGTGACCTGTCGGGCCGGAATGCTCAGGTTGATATCGATCAAGGCCTGGAAATCCCCATAGAAGAGATTTAAAGCGCGGATATCGATGCTGGTTTCACTCATATCAGCCAAACTTGCCGGTGATGTAGTCGCCGGTGCGCGTATCAGCGGGCGTAGTGAACATTTTGCCGGTTTCGCTTACTTCGATCATCTCCCCCATCAGGAAGAAAGCAGTGCTGTCCCCCACCCGGGCCGCCTGGGCCACATTATTGGTCACCAGCACGATGGTATATTTTTCTTTCAGAACCAGCATAGTCTCTTCGATCCGGGCTGTTGATATCGGGTCAAGACCCGAAGTGGGTTCATCGAAAAGGAGCACGTCGGGCTGGCCGGCCAGGATGCGTGCCATGCACAGGCGCTGCTGCTGGCCGCCGGAAAGGTTCATGGCCGGAGTGGACAAGCGGTCCTTGACTTCATCCCAAAGGTATGACTCGCGCAGACTCCTTTCCACCGCTTCGTCCAGATGCCCAGCATTCCGTATGCCCTGCATGCGCAGCCCGAAGACCACGTTCTCGAAAATGGAAATAGGCAGTGGCAGCGGCAAAGCGAAAACGATGCCGACCTTGCGCCGCAACGTTTCGACTTCCAGGCCGCGGCGGATATCGATACCGTCTAGCAGGATCTCACCGCTGCAGCGGCTGTCCGCGGCCAGATCGATCAAGCGGTTCAAAGAATGGAGAAAAGTGGTTTTTCCGGAATTGGCCGGCCCAATCACGGTGAAAATCTCATTGGCCATGATATCCAGGTTCAGGCCGCGCAGAGCGCTGAACTGGCCATAGTGCACGTTAAAAGCGCGCAGGGAAAATTTTTCCGTACGGTCTACCATTTTTTCTTCCTGCGAAAACGCGAACGGAGCACGATGGCAGCCAGGTTGAGCAGCAGCACCAGGGTCAGCAGCACCAGCGCCGTGCCATAGCGGACATTTTCGGCGATGCCCGGCACCTGGGTGGAAATGACATAGAGGTGATAGGGCAAGGCCATGGTCTGGTCAAAAACGGATTGCGGCAGCCGCGGCAAGTAAAACGCGGCCACGGTGAACAGGATGGGGGCAGTCTCACCGGCCGCCCGCCCCAGGCCCAAAATCATACCGGTCAGGATTCCGGGCAGGGCGTGCGGCAGGACCGAATGGCGGATGGTCTGCCAGCGACTGGCCCCCAATGACAGGCTGACTGTGCGGAAATGCTTGGGCACGCTTTCCAGTGCTTCGCGCGACGAGGTGATGATCACCGGCAGGATCATGATGCCCAGTGTCAGCGAACCGGACAGGATCGAGGCGCCGAAGCCGAAAAAGGTGACGAAGATTCCCAGTCCAAACAGGCCGTACACCACCGACGGCACGCCGGCCAGGTTGACAATGGCCAGTTTGACCAGTCTCGACAGCCGGTTTTCACCGGAATACTCGACCAGGTAGATGGCGGCCATGACGCCCAGTGGCACCGCGAAAACAACGGCCCCCAGGACCAGGTAGAGGGTGCCCAGGATGGCCGGAAAAATACCGCCGGCACTCATGCCATCGCGAGGCATGGAAAAAAGGAAATCCCAGCTGATGGCACTGGCTCCCTTGGCCACGATAATCGCCAGGATAACGACTACCGGCAAAACCACCAGCAGGGTGGCCAGCAACAGGACGGAAAAAGCGATTTTCTGTGAGCGGCGTGGATCCATGATCAGCGACGCGAGCGGTGCAGATACAGGTCGGCCACACCGTTAATCAAAAAGGTAATGATGAAGAGCACGATGCCGATGGCAAACAAGGCAGCATAGTGCGGACCTCCCTGCACCGACTCGCCCATTTCGGCGGCGATGGTGGCGGTCAAGGTACGAACCGGCTGCAGGAAACTGGTCGGAATGATGGCGGCGTTGCCGGTGACCATCATCACCGCCATGGTTTCGCCGATGACCCGGCCGATACCCAGCATGACCGCGGCCACCATGCCCGGCCTGGCGGCGCGGGCCACGATGCGCCAGGTGGTCTGCCATTGGGTCGCGCCCATGGCGATCGCCGCTTCGCGGTACTGACGCGGTACGGCCGTAATGGCGTCCTCTGCTATGGATACGATGGTGGGCATGGCCATAAAGGCCAGTGTGACCGATCCGGTCAGGGCCGTCAGACCCGGTGGGAATATTGAAGAGGTTTTTGATCCAGGGGCCCAGGGTGATCATGCCGATAAAGCCGATGACCACCGAGGGAATGGCGGCCAATAGTTCGATCCCCGCCTTCAGTACTTCTTTCAGCCGGGCGGGGGCGATCTCGGCGATAAACAATGCAGCAGCGATGCCGATGGGAACCGAAATGGCGGCCGCACCCAAAGTGACCAGCAGCGAACCCAGGATCAGCGGCAGGATCCCGAAGCGCGGCGGATCGGAGATGGGATACCAGCTCTTACCGAAAAGAAAATCGATCACACTCTCACCGCGGAACAGCGAAAACCCCTCGCGGAGCAAAAAAAGGAAGATCAGCAAAACGAAGACTACGGAAAAAATACCGCTTAGTAGAATGGATTTTTCAATGACCCACTCTTTTAGCTTGCGGGCTTGGATGGATTTCATCTTTTGTCAGTAGCTCTTCACCGGAACAAAATCGATCTTGACGACAATCTTCTGACCCGCGCCGCTGAGGACGAAATCGAGGAAGCGGGCTGCCAAACCTTTCGGCTCGCCGCGGCTGACCATCAGCAGCGGCCGTGATATGGGATAAGCATTACTGATGACATTTTCAATGGTGGGTTGAATATAGGGAGAATCGGCATCCTTGGCGACGGCCAGGGCTTTTTCACGGAGGGAAATGTAGCCCATGCCGTAATAGCCGATGGCGCCGGGATTCTGCGCCACTTCGTCGGCGATGGCCTGCGAACTCGGCAGCATCAGAGCGGTGGCGGCGAATTCCACCTGGCTGTCCTTGCGACCGCGGCGCAGCACATGCTCCTTGAAGTAGACATGGGTGCCCGAATTGACCTCGCGCGACAGGACAACGATGGGCAGGTCGCTGCCGCCGATCTCTTTCCAATTGCTGACGGAACCGGAAAAAATCGCGGCCAGTTGGTCCTGGGTCAACTGCGACAGCGGGTTGGCGGGATGGACCACCACGGCCAGGCCGTCCAGGGCGACGGTGATCTGCTTGGGTTCGAAGCCCTTCTTCCTGGCCATTGCAATTTCTTCCGGTTTGAGTTCACGCGAAAGCTCGGCGATGTCGCAGGTATTGGAAAGGAGAGCCGCAATCCCGGTGCCAGAACCGCCACCGGTGACGGCCACCGAGACCTCGGGATTCACTTTCATGAATTCCTCTGCCCAGGCCTGACCCAGGTTGACCATGGTGTCCGAACCCTTGATCTGGATGGAGTCGGCCTGCCGGCTTTGCCGGCCACAGCCTCCCAAAACCAGAACAAGAAGCATATAGAAAACTGATCCTAAAAATACCCAGTTTTTTTTTGCCACATTGCCTCCTCTTTTCCATTTTTTAATTATATATTCTCTATTGAATTCAATAGAATTAATTTTATCAACTCGGTCTTTTTTGTCAATTTTCTCCGCAGCAAAAAAATCAGATCGATTTTTCCTTGTCAGCAGTTTTATCATTGCCGCAAGTAGAACTTGGTTCGAGATATTTTTTCCATAGTTTCCTCATAGCCAGTCTAGCGGGGAATTGTTAATAAAAAATAAATTTTTTGTTAAGATCCGATTAATTTTTCAAATTCTGAATTCCAATAAACTATCGGCTGATTCAGCCAGGCAAGCGCAACATCGAGATGACGTACCAGCACAAGGCGGATATCAGTGCCGAGCCGGGAATGGTCAGTATCCAGGCCCAGACGATGCGCAAAGCCAAGCCCCAGCGGATGGCCGATAAGCGGCTGGTGGCGCCGACACCGATGATGGCACCGGTGATGGTGTGGGTAGTGGAGACCGGGACCCCTAAAAAAGAAGACATGAGAATGGATCCGGCCGCTGCCGTCTCGGCGCTGAAGCCATGCACCGGTTTGAGCTTGGTCATTTTCATGCCCAGGGTTTCGATTACCTTCCAGCCTCCACTCAAAGTGCCCAGAGCAATCGCCGCGTGGCAGCTCAGGATCACCCACACAGGCACATAAAAAGTTGAACCCAGGTGACCGGTAGAGTACAGCAGCATGGCAATAACCCCCATGGTCTTCTGGGCATCGTTGGTGCCGTGGCCCAAGCTGTACAAGGCGGCTGAAAACAGCTGCAAACGGCGGAACCAGCGATCCACCGTCTGCGGCGAACGCTTGTGGCAGAGCCACATGACCAGGATCATGAGTATGTAGCCAAGCACCAGCCCTATTATCGGCGCTAAAACGATGAACAGGGAGATCTTCATAAGCCCTGAAACGACAAGCGCCTTGAGGCCGTTCTTGGCCAGGGCGGCACCGACCAGGCCGCCGACCAAGGCGTGCGAGATGCTGATCGGCAAGCCCATGTGGGTGCAGAAATAAGACCAGATGATGGCACCGATCAAAGTAGCCAGGATCATGGGCGCCGAGACGACATCAGAAACAATGATTCCCTTGCCGATGGTATTGGCCACATGCACGCCGAAGAGGAAGGCGGCGGCAAAATTGAAGAAAGCGGCCCATAGCACGGCTTGCCGCGGCGAGAGCACGCGGGTGGAAACAATAGTCGCCACCGAGTTGGCGGCGTCGTTCATGCCGTTGATGAAATCGAACAATAGGGCCAACAAGACAATAACGACGACCAGAATCATCATGGTGATCGTTCGCTCAGGTGTTTTCCAGGACGATGCCTTCGGTGATGTCGGCCACATCCTCACAGCGGTCAGTGGCGCGCTCAATATATTCCAGAATATCCTTCCATTTGATCAGTTCAAAGGGATCCTTTTCCTCGCGGAAGAGCCTGGCCAGGGTGCTGCGGCGAATGTAGTCGGCTTGGTCCTCCAGGCGGTTGATTTCAACGGTCAATTCCATGATTCGGGCGGGCTTCTTCAAATTATGAAGCAGGCTGACCATTTCCTTGACCAGCTTGACGCTTTCCAGGAGCACGCTGGTTAGCTCTTTGGCCTCACGGGGCACCGCGCAAGGGCGGTAGAGGTCGATGCGTGAG
Source organism: Candidatus Aminicenantota bacterium (assembly GCA_963770755.1). GTDB lineage: Bacteria > Acidobacteriota > Aminicenantia > UBA2199 > UBA2199 > UBA2199. The sequence continues at coordinate 125,722 of CAVYQZ010000007.1, forward strand.
CTGGCGGCTTCAGTCAGGTCAAGTATGTCGTCGAGGCGTACGGCCAGCTGGTGGATGTCCTCGCGTTCAATGGGAGTAATGAATGTCTTGTGCAGGTGTGACATGACACTGTGCACCAGCTGGTCGGTTTGATGCTCCAATGATTTCAGGCTGACGGCGTACTCGTTATAATGTTCGCAGTCATTAAGCATTTTGACCAGGAGTTGCACGCCCTCGACCATATTGACGCTGATCTGATTGAAAAGCTCGAAAAAAATCTCGTTTTTCGGTACCAAGGATTTGAACATGTTCACCCTCTGTCAACGGATTTTTGGCCGGAATGCCAAAGAAAGTGGAATATTAGCACAGGGCCTTGAAAATGTCAAAAACGGATGAATCACCTGCGTCAATCACAGATCTTTTTTTTAGCTTTACACCACGGCCCAGTTTTTTTCATGAATTGCTTCAATTGCTGGAAGAACTTGTGATTGGCAGCGGGAAAAGGATACTTTTCGAGTTCATCGGCTCCTATCCAGCCATGCGCTTGTCCGGTTCGCGGCAGCGAACCATGCAGCCTGCAAACGAATACGTGCAAAACGATCTTAAAATGAGAATAGGTGTGTCGCACCACGGCCAGCTCGGTTTGCACCTGCACCTCAATGGCCAATTCCTCCCGGCACTCGCGCACCACCGCCGCTGCAGGCTTTTCTTTTGCCATGCATTTGCCGCCGGGAAATTCCCACAGCCCACCCAAGTGACCTTTTTCAGGCCGCTGCTGAATGAAGACCTTTCCGTTGCGGAAGATTGCGGCCAGCGCCACACGATACGCCGGTACAGGCCCTTTTTTACTCTTTAGCGGAAGCGAGCCCGTGCGGCCATGGCAAAAAGCGAAACAGCCTTGCTGGAACGGGCAGCGCCGGCAAAAGGGATCCCTGGGCAGGCAGACGAGAGCCCCCAGTTCCATCAGTGCCTCATTAAAGCGGCCGGGATGCTGGACGGGAATGATTTCACTTAAAAAAGAGCGGACTTTCTTTTTTGTGGCCGCCAAAAGGATATCGCCTTCAATTCCCCGCCAGCGGCAAACAACACGCAGAACATTGCCATCAACGACCGGTAGGGACTGCCCGTTGCCGATACTCAAGACTGCCGCGGCGATGTAGTCCCCTACTCCGGGCAGTTTTCTGAATTCATCGTAGCATCGGGGGATGCGGCCATGGTGGTTCTCCTGAACCTGGCGGGCGGCCAGCCACAGGTTGCGGGCCCGGGCATAGTAGCCCAGTCTCTCCCAGGCCTTCAGCACGTCCTGCAAAGGCGCCGCTGCCAATTGCGCCAACGCGGGAAACCGCTTTAAAAACTCCCGGTAGTACGGCAGGACCGTGTTCACCTGCGTCTGCTGAAGCATGACCTCGGAAATCCAAATGGAAAAAAGATCGTGCCGGCGGCGCCAGGGCAGATCGCGGCGATTGCGGTCAAACCAGTGGAGAAGAAGACGGACTGGATCCGCGGCGGGGTGCAAATTATCATTCAAATTTTTCAACCCCGTATTCAACGGCGCTTTAAATGTTTTTCGATGTCGGCCAGGGTCATCGTCACGATGATCGGGCGGCGATGGGGACAAAAATACGGACTTTCGCAGGCAAAAAGGTCCTTGATCAAAACGCGTTGTTGCTCAGGGTGCAGCCTCTGGTTGACCTTGACGGCATTCCGGCAGGCCATCGCAGCCAGCAGACGATCTTCGCCTGGAAGGTCGCCTCCCGGCTGCTGCAGCACCGCGCGCACAGTTTCCTTTATTTCCGCTTCGGCCAAAAATTGGGGAAAGGCCTTAATCTCGATGGCCGCGCCGCTGAGCAAGCGGATATCAAAACCGCTTTTTTTGAAGAACGCTTTTTTTTCATCATCCAAGGCCTGCCGTTCAGCCGGTGATAATTCCAGCAGCAACGGGAACAATGCTTGCGCTGCGAGGGGGTTTCCGGCCCGATAAGCGTTTTTTAGTTTTTCGAACAGCACCCTTTCACGGGCGTTGTGCTGGTCTATGATCAGCAATTCACCGTTCTTTTCAACAACGATATACGAATTGTGGTATTGACCCAACACGCGAAAATCATCGCCCTCTGTCGACAGCGGTTCGCTAAAAATGAAATCGCCGCCGCTGAAGGCGGGTTTTCCCCCGCTGGCGGCAACAGGTGCGGCTGCCCGGGGAAAAATAGGGAGGAGGTCGTCCACTGGCCACGCAGGCTGGCCCATGGTTTGATCGACGGCATTTTTGATGAATTGGTAGATCCGACCACTGTCCAAAAAACGGATTTCCAGCTTCGTGGGGTGAATATTGACGTCAATGTGCCCGGGCGGAATGTTCAAATTGAGAATGCCGGCCGGGCTGCGCGACTTTTCCAGGTAATTTTTAAAGGTATTATTGAATGCGGCCAACATGGTTTTTTCCTTTACCGGACGTCCGTTGACAATGAAAAATTGGCGCCCCTTGCCGCTGATTCCGGTTTGAGCTGCTGAAACAAAACCGTTCAACCGGTACTCTCCGGAAGTGAAATCCACGGCGCGCAAATCAGTCAAAAACTCTTTCCCGAAAACCTGGTAGATACGCGCCTTTAAATCAGCCGCAGCAGGAAAAGAAAAAACATTGCGCCCGTTATGCAGCAGTGAAAAGGCGATGGCCGGCCGGGCCAAGGCCGTCACTTCCAAAAAAGCCGTGACCGGACGCAATTCACCCTGGTCGCTTTTCATGAATTTCCGCCGTACCGGGAAATCGGCAAAAAGACGGCTTACGGTGATTGCGCTGCCCCGGCGGCAGGCGCATTCCTTTTTGTCCAGCAGCTGCCCATTGCGAAATCGGCAATGCCAGCCATGGCCGTCATCGTTATCGGCGCTGAGCAGATCGATATCGGCCACTTCCAGGATCGACGGCAGAGCTTCACCGCGGAAACCGAGTGTTTGCAGGCGATCCAAATCTTCGAGCTCGCTCAGCTTGGAAGTTGTATGGCGTTGAAAGGCGATCTCAATTTCATCACCATTGAAACCGCTACCGTTGTCTTCGACATGGATCCATTCCTTGCCGCCGGCCCTGAGCTCAACCTGGATAGTATCGGCCCCGGCATCAATGGCATTTTCGACCAATTCCTTGACTGCCGACAAGGGGCGTTCGATCACTTCGCCGGCCGCAATCTTGTGAAATACTCCCTCGGCTAAAAAATGGATTCTGGCCACGTTAACTCCCATACAACCGATCCATTGACCGATCGTTTTGAATAAATAGCACAAAGCCGCCGGGTTTGCAATAAAATAGAGAGCAAGGTTATAGGTTCGGGGTTATAGGTGATAGGGGGGAAAAAAGAAAAATCAATTTTTCCCAACCCATTGTCCATAACCCATGACCGCTAATCTATCACCCAGGCCCCATCGCCTCACGCCATGAATCATTGACAAGTGACTGTCGAAAAAATATAATAACGCCGTGGAAGAACCCATATTGACAATTTGCAAGTACGGCGAAGACGTGTTGAAAGTGAGGGCCAAGGCCATTACCGACATCACGCAACCTGTAGCCGACCTGGCCAAAGCCATGGTGCAAACCATGCACCAAGCCCCCGGCATAGGCCTGGCCGCTCCGCAAGTCGGCGAATCCATGCAACTGATTACCTTGGACCTGACGATTGGAGAAATTCCCGAAGAACTGATGATTCTCATCAATCCGCAGATCATCGCCAGCGAAGGTTTCGAAACTTCCGAAGAGGGCTGCCTGTCGGTTCCCGGCTATTCGTTGCCGGTCAAACGCAAATTCAAGGTGTTGCTGCAGGCTACCCGCCTGGACGGCCGGGATCTGCGAATGGAATTCGAAGGTTTGAAAGCACGCGTACTGCAGCATGAGATCGACCATCTGAACGGGATTACGATCGTGGAGCGCCTGTCCAGCCTGAAACGCAGCCTGATCAAAAAAGAAATCAACCAGAAGAGAAAAAGTGGCCAATGGTGAAATTGTTTTCTACGGCACCGCGGCCATCGGCCTGCCCATACTCAAAGAACTGCACACCCATTTCCGGCTGTCACTGATCATCACCCAACCTGACTCGAAGGGAGGCCGCCATCGTCAAGCAATCATTCCTGCCGTCAAGCAGTTCGCCCTGGAAAACAACCTGGCCTTGATCCAACCTCGTTCTCTGGGTGAATCCGGTCTGGAAGCAAAGATCGATCATAATCATCCACTCATCGCTGTGGCCGTGGCTTACGGTCAATTCATTCCCCGGCGCTTGTATGCCCTGCCGCGTTTTAAAACAGTCAACGTCCATTTTTCATTGCTGCCGACTTACCGCGGCGCTGCCCCGGTGCAGCGGGCCATTGAAAACGGCGAGCAATCAAGCGGCATCACTATTTTTGAGATAAACGCCCGCATGGACGCCGGCGACATCTGGGCCCAAAAAGAAGTCCCCATACTTCCCGGCGATACCAGCGGCTCTTTTCAGCAGCGGCTTGGAGAACTGGCTGCACCCTTTCTGCTGCAAACCATGGAAGATATTTTTTCGGGAAAAATATGCAAACGTCCTCAGAATGATGCCCTGGCCACTCTGGCTCCGGCGCTGCAAAAAAGCCAAGGCCGGGTTGATTGGAACCTGCCGGCCCAGCACATCGTCAACAAGCTGCGTGCCTTCACTCCCTGGCCGGGATTGTTTTTCAACTTGGGGAAGCGGCAGATCAGGATTGTCAGCGCCGGCAGTGTCCAGCAATTTCACCAGGCCGCGGCCGGTACTGTCCTTACGCTGGACAACCGGGGTCTGCACGTTGCCTGCGGCCAGGGTTCGGTTCTGGAAATTTCCGCCATTCAACCGGAGGCTAAAAAAGCAATGACCGCCAGGCAATATTCTTTGGGCAACCGTTTCCCGGATCGACTGCAATGAATTTCATCAATCCGGCGGCAAGAATTCTGCAGGAATACTACCAGGACCGGCAGACCAACCTGCGCCTGCTGCTGACCCGCTTCCTGGATTCGTATCATGATGACGAAAAAAGTCCCCTGACCCGGACAGTTTATGGCGTGGTACGAAAAGATATTACCCTGGAACATGTCATCGGCCTTTTCTTGAAAAATAAAAAGCAGCCGCCTGCCCCAGCCACTTACGTCCTTCTAAAAATCGCCGTATTCCTGCTGCTTTTTTCCGATTCCTATCCTGAATACGCTGTGGTCAATGAAACGGTGGACGCTGCCGCCAAAAAAGAAAAGCCATTCATCAATGCCGTATTGCGCGAGCTTATACGCCGCCTTCAGGAAGTCAAAGGACGCTTAGCCGATAGTACGAACCTCAGCCTGAAATACGCCATCGCTCCCGGCCTGATAACCAGCCTGGAGTTGATTGGCGCTGCCGGCGAGGCTGATCTGGCATACCTTGACCGTGAACCCGCCTTTCACCTGCGTGTGAATCCCGGTCAAATGACCATGGACCAGGCTCGTCAGGCTCTGGCGGCTGCAGGTATTCCTTACCGGGAATTGCCGCAGCTGCAATGCTTTGAAACATCCGCCGCTGGGCAAGTTCTTGAAAAAGCTCAACAATTAAGCGCTTTTTATGTGCAAAATACAGGCTCTCAGGCAGTGGCCTTGCTGGCCGCAGCCGTGGCCGAAAAAAAAGTTTGTGACGTGGCTGCGGCCCCGGGGGGGAAATCGTTGACGCTGGCGTGTCTGCGTCCCGATTTGGAAATCTGGGCCAGCGATGTCAGCCCGCAACGGCTGCGCCTGCTCGAACAAAACATCTGCCGTCTGCATCTAAACAACATATCCCCTTTTGTTGCCGATGTCTTCAGGTATCCGCCCGGCCGCGAAACGGCTGACCTGGTAATCATCGATGCCCCTTGCACCGCGAGCGGCACGATGCGGAAAAATCCCGATTTGAAAAGCAAAATCAACCGGGAAATAATTGATAAAAATGCCCGCCAGCAACGCCTGCTGCTCGCCAGCCTGGTCGAACGCTTCCCGCAGTCCCGCTGGCTCTATGCCGTGTGCTCGTTTATCCATGAAGAGGGCGAAGAGGTCGTCGCTAAAGTTGCCGCCGCCCGCGGTCTGCACGCCGTTGAAATCGCCGTCAAGCTTGAAAAATTAGGTTTCCGGGTTAATAAAAGCGAATACGGCTGCTATCTTTTGCCATCTGATCTGAACAACGACCTGTTCTATATCTCGTTACTGGAAAAGACTTCTTGAAATAGCAATCAGTGATAAGTGATAAGTGATAAGTGAGTAGTGATTGGTAAAGAAATAAACTTCAAGCTATACCTGAAATAAAAACCAATTCATTAATTGCAATATTATTCCTGAAAGTATTCTTTCAAATCACTGATCACTAATCACTTTTCACTTATTTCTTTCAGCTCCACAGCACCAATCCCATTTCGTAAGGATCGACCATCAAGGGATGAAATGGCGTAATGCGAAGTTTGAAGCCGAAATTTCCGGTGTTCTTGCAGGAGATGGCGCCGCTGAAACGATAGCGATTGTCGGATATTTTTGTGACGTCGCCAAGAACAGCCAGGGCTGAATCGTGCAGCATGTCGTCACCGATGATATTGCCGAAATAGGCTTCGACGCGAATATCGCCGGGGTTGATTTTGCCTAAAAAGACCTCGGCCTGCAGTGGGATATCTTCGCCGCTTTTGTATGTCCTGGCAGTATCAGCCTGAACCTTTTCAATGCGCAATGTGGGAAACTCACTGCGTATCCTGTTTTTCCACTTGAGTAATTCACGATCAGCGCTAAAATCATCAGCGCTCAACTTGGCATAATTCTCGGCCGCATTTTTATAGAACTTGTAGAAATACTCTTTGACCATACGATTGGTATTGTAGCGGGAAGCGATAGTCAGCAAAGAATGCTTCATCATGCGAATCCATTCACGGGGCAGCCCATCGGAACCGCGCTCATAAAACAAGGGGATAATGTCCTTTTCCAGAATAGAATAAATGGCCTTGCTCTCGACTTCATCCTGGTATTGCTTGTCTTTGTACACTTCGCGGCTACCGATAGCCCAACCGTTTTTAAAGTCGTAGGCTTCATCCCACCATCCGTCCAAAACGCTGAAATTCAACACACCATTGCAGGCGGCTTTCATCCCCGACGTACCGCAAGCCTCAAATGGCCGCAGGGGGGTGTTCAACCAGATATCGACACCGGAAACCAGATACCGGGCTACGTTGATATCATAATCTTCAATAAAAGCGATTTTTTTTCGCAAATGTTCCTGGGACATGAAGGTAATGATATTTTTTATCAATTCCTTTCCAGCTTGATCCTGCGGATGGGCTTTGCCGGCAAAAACAAGTTGTACCGGACGCTCCGTATTATTAAGAATTTTCAACAGCCGTTCCTTATCCTTGAAGATCAGGTAAGCCCGCTTGTAGGTGGCGAAGCGTCGCGCAAAACCAATGGTCAGAGCCACCGGGTTTAAAGCCTCCTGAGATTCATTAACCAGCAGGTTGGAGGCTCCCTTGGCAATCAGCTGCTTTTGCAGTCGTTGGCGAACAAAAGTGATCAGGCGCCGGCGCCGGATTTCATGCACGTTCCAGAGCTCGGGATCGGGGATATTCTGTATTTTTTCCCAACTGTCAAGATAATCCTGCTTTTCCCGCCATTTATTGCCCAAGTATCTTTCAAAAAGGTCATTCATTTCAAAAGAAATCCATGAGGGGATATGGATGCCGTTGGTGATCGCCTGGATGGAAACATGCTCCAGCGGCACTTCGGGCCAGAGATTCTTCAGCATGTCCCTGGAAACCTGAGCATGAAGCTTGGAAACGCCATTGATAAAAGCCGCGTTTTTTACGGCGGCCACGGTCATCGAAAAACTCTCCTGGCTGTTATCGGGGTGTACGCGGCCGAAAGCCATGAAATCATTCCAGGAAATATTGAAATCTTTAATATAATTGACGAAATAATTTTTCATCAAATCCGGACTAAAGACATCGTGGGCGGCTTGCACATTGGTGTGGGTGGTAAAAACACTCGATTTGCGAACCAGCTCAATCGCTTCTTGAAAATTAAGTCCGTTGCTCTTCATCAAAATCCTGACCCGTTCAAAGGGAGTAAACGCGGAATGGCCTTCATTCATATGGACGACCTTCAGTGGGATGCCAAGCTGTTGCAGCATCTTCACGCCGCCGATGCCCAGGATGATTTCCTGCTGCAGTCTCGTTTCAGGATTCCCGCCATAGAGTTGTGCCGTCAGGCGTCGGTCGAACTCGCTGTTTTTTTCCAAGTTGGAATCGAGCATGTATATGCTCACCCGGCCGACCTTGATCTGCCAGACCTTGACCGCCACGTTGCGGCCGGGAAAATCGAGTTCAATTTCCAGTGCCTGGTCATCGGCGCTCCTGACTTCCTGGACCTGCATATTGTGAAAATCATTGATCTGGTAAAAATCCTGCTGCCAGCCGTCCATGTTCAAGTACTGTTGGAAATAACCCAACTGGTAAAGCAGGCCGACGCCGCAAAAATTAAGATTTAAATCGCTGGCGGCCTTGACATGATCGCCCGAAAGAATACCCAGGCCTCCGGAATAAATTGGCAGCGTATCACTCAGTCCATACTCGGCGGAAAAATAGGCTATACTGACCTCATGGGAATGATTGACACTGTGCAGCATGTGCAGATACTGCTCCAATTGTTCATGAACCTGCTGCACCTTGCTTAAAAATCCCTCGTCGACGGCCAGTTCATCGAGTTTTTCCTGGCTGACTTCACCCAGCATGCGAATGGGATTATGCTGATTCTTTTCCCACAGATCATTGTCCAGGGTGATGAAAAGTTTAATTGCTTCCGGATTCCAGGTCAGCCACAAATTTCCGGCAATGGCCAGCAGCGGCTTCAGTGCTTCGGGCAAATCCGGCACGACCTTGAATTTCATAAAATTATTCATTGATGATTACTCCAGATAAATTGAGAATAAAATATGCTCACAAAATGGACAGAATATCGTTTTTCTTTAAATTGAGATAAAACTTCAATCTTCCTGTTATCTGATTCAGGCTGGATACCAGCAATAGAAAATAATCGGCATTCAGTGAATAGACAAAGATCTTGAATTGCCCGAGGTTGTATTCAATGCAGATATCGGCGCTGGTCACTTCCACATGGTCCAGTTTGGCCAAAATATCGGCCAGTTCAGCACCCAACAGGTCGATATTCACGCTGGGCGGGAGGTATGCCGCTTTTTCCAATTCCAGACCGTCACGGCCCCAAACTCCAATCAGGTACGTTTCAGGATTTTTTCGATGAATATCGCCAAAAATTGTTTCAAACAAATTGACTTCCCCTTTGTTGAATCAGTTCCAGGAAACGCAGTAGTTTTTGGATGATCAGCCCGTTCTTTTCGTTGCTCTGCAGCAACAAAATAGCCTTGATTTTTAAAAAATAATCGGTTTTGCCGGTTTTTTCAAACAGTTTTTTATAAATGGTCATTGATTCGTTGAACAGCCCTTGTTTGAAATACAATTCGGCTGCACTTTCAGTTTCAAAATTCAATTCCTGTCCTTGATCCGGATGCAGCTTTCCAACCGTGACGATTTCAGGCCCGGAAGTCTCTGCAAAGCTGATCTCGGGTGCGGGCATGCTTTCAGGCGCGGCAACGGATTTTGTATCATCATGGCGCATTTCAACTTTGGTGTCGGATAGTTGGGCGGATACATCGTCCTCAAGCAGATCATTGATCTGCTTCACCCGTTCCTGGGCATGCATGTTGAATGAATCAAGAAAAAGGAGCTTGTTATAGAAAAGCAGACTTTCAGGATATTTTTTTTGCTGGAAATTCAAGTCAGCCAATTCCTTTAAAATCAGGATATTATCACCGAACCTGGCATACATCTCCAGCAGGGCCTGCAGGGCCAGGTCAATTTTCCCCAGTTCCTTTAAAAAAATGATTTTCAGAAATTTCAATTGGAATGATGACGGGAACTGCTGCAATACTTTTTCCGCCTGAGCCAGTCCGTCAGCGAATTGCTTTTGCTTAAGCAGGCTTTCCAGCAGTATCAGCTGTTCTCTTTCATTCTGAAAATTGGCCAAGTTTACCTCTTGTCCATGTAAACCACTTCATGCCTTGTACCATAACGAGCGACAAAACTCAACTGCCGCGCCCCAGGGCAAGCTATTCCCAAATCAACTCCAACGCACACTCGAAGGCGGCAATCGATTATTTGCCGGATTATTTCCCCGCTATGTCAACTCAATAACCGGATAGCACCATGGCGATCGAAATGAAATCCTGCGGGATCCCGTTATATGGATAAGCGTGACCATTGACCTGCAAGAGCGCGTTGATATACATTGTGTCCGTGTCCGCAGCCATGCTCAGCGGGCTGAAGAACACTACACTGACCTCGCCATTGGCATTGGTTGTTCTCGTAATACTGGCCACGCCGCCTTCGAATTGCCCCCACGAGACCACGTTGTAATAATAATCGAGCTGGCGCAACAAGATCGTTTGATTGGCCATTGGCGTTCCCTCGGAATTGGTAACCCGGACACGAATCGTACTTGGATTGGGCAGGCCATTGATGAACAGCACGGCCGGGCTGGCCGAACCTTCAAGCAGGATATAGAAGCCGGCCGGTCCGTCCCAGGATGGATCATTGAGTTCGCTGCGCTTGCAGGACGACAAGGTCAAAACCAGGCCGATGATGATTAAAATAAAAAGTGTTTTTTTCATGTTTCTTTTCTCCTGAACTTCAGGGTTCTCAATTCGTAACTGCATCGGCGAAATTGGCGCACCACACGCTGATATAGCCGGTTACCGGCGCCACCCGGTGACCGCCCAGGTCCTTGCCGTGGATGGTCACGATGGCAATCAGCTGCAGGACAAACACTTGGCTGGGGACTTCTCGCAGGGCCAGCAAGGGCGCTTCCAATTTGGCCACGTGGCGGATCAGGACAAAGGGAACCTCTACGACTTTGTTGATTGACACCACTATGTTCATGGGCTGGCTGAAGCTGTAGGGCACGTCGACGCCCTCTGTATTGCGCCCGTCGGTCCTTTCAAATTTCACGTCGATCTGGTCGACCAGCACGTCCATGTAGGGGGTTATTTCATTTGCAGTCAAAAAAGGGTCGATGGGAACCACGCTGATCTCAGCCACCCCGTTGTCATTGATGATGCCGCCGTTGGTGATGACATCGGAAAAGACCGTGGTTGATCCTTCGTTGCCCTGCAGGTCATTGCCGGTCAGGGAGATGATCTGCAGCAGGCTGCCCGAGGTGCTTTCGTTTTCCAAGCTGTTGCATGACGCCATGGCCAGCGCCGCTATGATCAAAACCAAAACTTTCAATTTCATGCTTGCCTCCTTTTATTTTATGATGCGCGGAGTGATGAAAATTATTAATTCCCGCTGATCCCCTAATTTTTTCGAATTGCGAAACAGCGCACCCAGCAGCGGGATCTTGCTCAGCAGCGGCACGCCGTCACTGCTGGAAGTCTGAGAAGTTTTGTAGAGGCCGCCAATGACAATGGTGCCGCCGTCGTTGACCATGACCGTGGTCTTAATCGTTTCGGTGACGATGGTTGGGATTTCCTTGACCTGTTGATCATAGTTTGGCACATCGTTCTTGATATCAATCTGCATAATCACCGAACCCCTGGCCGTGATCTGCGGCGTGACCTTCATCTCCAGGGCGGCATTGATATATTGGGTGGTGATGGTGTTGTTCTGGTTGGTCTGGATGGGGATCTTTTGTCCCTGGGTAAGTTCGGCCGGCATGTTGTTCTGCGTAGTGGCTCGTGGCGAGGAGATGATCTTGCCTTTGCCTTTGGTAGTCATGGCGCTGAGAGCGACGTCGAGATTGAAGGTGCCGGCGATGTTGCCCAATGAAATTCTCGGCGATATCACGCTGTTCGCTGCCGGCACGTTGATGGCATATCCGAGGGGATTGCTCTGATTTGTTATCCCTGACATACCTGCACCACTGACAATGGAATTGGGGAAAACCAGGTTGGTCTGGTTGCCGTGGGCGGCGTTGGCGATGGTGTTATAGCCCCACTGGATGCCGAATGCGTCCAGTGTATTCGTTGTGGCTTCCACAATACGCGCTTCGATCTGCACCTGGGGATTGGCGGCATCGAGGGTGTCGATCAGGGAATCGACGATCTTGATCTTTTCAGGGACTTCGGAAATGATCAGCGTATTGGTGCGCTCATCCACGATCAATTCGCCGCGCGGGCTCATCTGTTTTTTGAGGATTGGCAGCAGGTCCGTGGCCCGGGCATAACTCAACGTACGCGTGGACACTTCCAGGTTGCCTTCTTCCAGGCGCGCATCTTTCAAGGCCTGGCGCTGCTTCGCTTCCGCGGCCAGTTTATCCACTTTACCGATGCGCAGGATATTGCCTTCCTGGATCATGTCCAGACCGTTGACTTTTAAAATCAGCTCCAGGGCCTGGTCCCAGGGAACCTGAATCAGTTCGCAAGTGAAACGGCCCGTGACATTGGGATCGATGACCATGTTCAAACCGGATATTTTGGCGATAAATTTCAACAAATTGCTGATATCGGCATTTTTAAAGGAAAAATCATAAGGATCGCCCGAAAACTGCGACTGGCCGCCAGCGACGGTTTTTTTCAAATAAGATCTGTTTTCAGCTTCCGCAACCACCGGTACGTCGACGTCGTTTTCCTTTGTCATCGGCTCGTTATCGGCCCGGGATTTTTCTGTACCGAAAAATTCCCGCGGTGCCAATGCCGGTTTTTCGGCCGCAGCAGCCTGGGCCTGGACCACCGTCGTTTGTGGCTTGGGTGTGTCCACGACGGGTGCGGCGGCTTTGATCGGCGCTGCGGCAACGGCCTGGGGTTTCGTTACGGGTTTTTGGTTCAGGGCCAGGGTCGGCACCACGGCGTCAGCAGCCGGTTCATCGAAGAATTCCACCTGCAGCAGGTTGCCATTGGCCTGAACCGAAAAATGCTTCAGGTAATCCAGGTCAAAAACAATACGGTAAACAGCGGGTGAATTGTTGGCGCCGCGAATGCCCTTGACGTTTTTAATATTGACGGTCTTGTTGATCCGCTTGGATTGTGCGTTTTGTAAATCGATGGCCAGGCGGACCGGATGCTGCTCGATGGGGATAACGCGGTACTCGGTTTTGCCCGACAGGACAAAATCGAAACGAACCCGGTCCTGTTCGCGTCCGGCCAATTTCACCTCGTGGATATTGATCCGACTGGAACCGGCCGCAGCTTTTTGTGTCGGGAACTGGGGCGCCGGCGTATTGACGGCGGTTTTTAAATTGCCCGGTTCAGGGGCCACAACGGCTTTTTCCGGGCGCGACGTCAATTCCTTAATCACTGGGAATTCAATATATAGGCCGGTTTGATTGGTAAAAACCCGGTAATTGACCTCGCCTTTCAGTTTGATTTCAACATCTGAAAAATCTCCTGCCGTCTTGATGTTCAATTCCTGAATTACCGGGGAATCGAAAGTAAGCAAATGATTGTCCACCTTGAAATCGACATCTTTAATGCGCATCACCAGCCGGTTCAAATTGTCTTTTTGCGGATAGAAAATATCTGGAATCGGCAGTATTTTGTCGGTTTGCATATGTAATTGCACAAAATCTTCTCCGGGGAAATATTCGATCTTGCTGATAGTCACCCGGGCATGGAGCAACAAGCTAAAAAGCAAAATAAAAGTTATGAACAAAATTCTACATGGTGCTGTCGCTTTTTTCATTCATTTCCTCCTCTTCAGGATTTAAGGTCTTCAAAATAATTCTATCCTTTTGACCACCCAGGGCTACAGTCAGGCTTTTTTTAAAACTCACGGAATTTCTATTCATGGCCACTACTTCGCCGTCATAAACCTTGTCACCGATTCCGACCATATAAGGCCTTGTATCAGGACCTTTCAAGAGCGCTTTGAATACGCCGTTGGCAGAAACGATCCCTTCCAACTCCAGTTCGTCGATCATCAACCCGGCGATACCTTCGATGGCTTCGCGGTTCTCCTTGACGCTTTTTCCCTGCAACAGGTTCCAAAAAGGATCCCGCCGGCCTTCGGGATTGTAGCTGAACTCCCCGGGCATGAGTGGAACTTCTACAGTCTCTGCATTTTCCGCCAATTCGTCACTCATTTTATCCGGTGGAATTTCCTGACCGGCCAGAAAAAAAGAAATTAAAAAAATAACTGCGAACAAAGATTTCATTTAAATATCTCCTTTCAATCCGGCATCGGGCGCAGAAACTGGTCGTCTAGCCGCGGGTTTTCTGCCGGCAGGGCTCTTGCCGGCTTTTTTCTCGCTATATATATAAGTTGTGGCTGTAAAACTGGCCCTGATCGTGTAGTCATAACTCAATGTATTTAGCGGAACAATATGTAATCCGTCAATGGTAAATATTTTTTTCAAGCGCGAAACCTGGTCGAAAAACAAACCCAGGTTGTGATAGTTGCCTTCCAGGGTGATGCCGATCGGCCATTCCACATAAATGTCGCGCTGGCTTTCATTATTGAAAATGAATGTCGATGTCTTCAAGCGGGCATTGGATGCAATGGCCTGGATCTTGCGCAGGATCTGGCTTACTTCCTGTTTTTCTGGAAGAATTCCCTTCAAATCTTCCAGTATCGCCGCATTGCTTGCTTTTTCTTCTTCAAGTTTTTTCAACTTGCTTTCATTTTTCTCGGCTTTGCGTATTTCTTCCTGGAGTTTTTCACTCTGCTGGACAATCGAACTGATTTCATCTTGGGTGGGTGAATAGATGACAAAATAAAAAATGCCGAATAAAAAAACGCCCACCACTAAAAAAACCAGTAATTGTCCGTACCAAGGCAAATTTTGAATATCCATTTTAAACCACCTTATTGAGGTCCGTTTGGCGTAGAAAAACGCATTCAATTCTGAATACAAAAATATCGATTCCCGACGCTTTGTTCCTGGAAGATGATTTGAGTTTGACATTGATGAAAGAATTCGAGGTCTGCAAATTGTTGATCAAATCGGCGATTAGATTGTTGGACAACGCCTTGCCGCTTAAAAGCACGGCTCCATTCTTGAAATTGAGGTCGGTCAGCCAAACCCAGTCAGGCAGGGAACGGGAAAGTTTGTCCATCATGAAAACCGCGTCTTTCTGCTTGAACTTCAGATCATTGATGATTTTAATCTTCCTGTCCAGCTGCAATTTGGAGGCTTCGAGTTCAGCCAGTTTTTGCAGAACTTTTTCGAGCTCGGCTTTTCTGAGTATGCGCTCTTCCAGCAGTTTTTTTTCAGAATTCAAATTGTTGCTCTGTATGAAATAGAGCAGGCCGATGGAACCGACCGTGATGGCGATAGCGGCAATCAGGGCGGGAACACTCATTTTATTTTCCCTGGATTCATCAATAATGCTGACCGTTGTCCCGCCTGCGGCTACCTCTTTCTTTTCAGGCTTTAATAAATTGATTTTGATCATTTAGAATCCCCCAGGGCCCTTAGGGCCAGGCCTACGGCGACGGTATACACCGGGGCCATGTCCTTGATAAAATTGAGATCAAATTTCTTATAATTAATATCAATATTATTGAAAGGATTTACCACTTCGACAGGAATATCAAATTCCTGGGAGAAAAAATCGGTTATCGCTTCCAAGTTGGCGCTGCCACCGCTCAACATGATGTTGTCTATCCGGCCTTCAGTGGTATTGGAACGGTAAAACTCGAACGTTTTTTTAACTTCATTGCGCAGATCATTCAACACGATGTTTATAATCGGCTTCACGGCGGCGCTGGAAATACCTTCCACGGCCCGGCCTTTTTTGACCGATTCGGCTTTTTCATATTTGAGATTCAACTCTTTTTGCAGTAAATCGGTAAACTGGTTGCCGCCGAAAGCAATATCCCTGACAAAAGCCGGATGGCCGGACTTGGAAATGATCACATTGGTTATCGATGAGCCGATATTGATGATGGCCAGCACCCTGTCCCGATACAGTTCGTAATTCAATAAAACGCAGTTCAAGACTGCAAATGAATCCAGATCAACGATATCGGCGGTTTTACTGGCGCTGGTGATCACATTCAAGTAATCATTTAATTTTTCTTTTCTGACTGCGGCCAAAATAACCGCCACCCGGTCGGGAGGTACATCGCTGGATTCGATGATTTCATAGTCGATATTAACTTCATCTGGAGTGAATGGAATATGCGGCCTGGCTTCCCAGAGGATATGCTCGTGCATTTCGTCGGGATTCAGCCTCTGAACTTCGATGCGCTTGACAATAACCGAACTCCCCGATACATTGAAAGCGATGCGGCTGTTCTTGGCTTTACTGTCGTAAAAAACATGCTGGATGGCTTCGGCTACGACCATCGAATCCATGATGCTTCCTTCGACAATGGATTGATAAGGAACCGGTTCATAGCCGATGGAAATAAGTTCATAGCGAGTTTCAGCACCCTTTTTCTTTGCTTTCAATTCAACCAGTTTTAAGGCAAATGATCCTATATCAAGTCCCACAATGGATTTGGATTTGGAAAAACTGATTAAAGCCATGTCGCTCTCCAGTGGTATGTAATTTTCATACTGATAAATTTTTAACACATTGAAAATAAAATGTCAAGTTTTTTTTGTTTTTTTTATAGATTTATCGGGGATATGGAAATGCTGACACCCCGAACATCCAAAACTGACTTGATTAGCGGGTTTTTTTTCTTGTAGAATGCCTATAATATATGATTTTTTTACCCTGTGTCTTCAAACCGCTTTTTAAGCGGTTTTTTGCCCTTTATCGTTTCCCCAAGCCGCTCATCGGGCTTTCAGACATTTTTTTTCAAGTCATCCATGTTTTCAATGTTCGTGATTTGGACCTGCCGCTGACTATCCCTGGCGGCTCGCCTTATTAAGCCGGCCAACACTTTGCCCGTGCCGATCTCGGAAAAATGGTCAAGTGCAGATTCTTGCAGCATGGTTTCCATAATGGCCTGCCATAGAACCGGCCGCGAAACTTGCTTTTTCAATCCATCGCGAACCTCATCGGCCCGGGTAACCCGGAGCGCCTGCCAATTATTAATGACCGGGAATTTTAAATCGGAAAATTTCACCTGGTCCAGGTCCAGAGCCAGTTTGTTCTCCGCGGGCAGCATCAGTTCCGAATGAAAGGGGGCTGAAACCGGCAAAAAAACAGATTTTACACCCACCCGGCGCGCCGCTTCTTCCACCGCGCTTTTTTCTCCTGAAATCACGACCTGGGTGGCACTGTTCCAATTGGCCAGGTTAACCACCCTCCGGACTCCCGCCGGATCGGCGGGCAGATCCGCCATTTCATGATTCACAGCCGCCAGCACCTGGCGGACAACTTCTATATCGGCACCGATTAAGGCGGCCATCGCCCCCTTGCCGACCGGAACCGCTTCCTGCATGTATAATCCCCTTTTATGAACCAATGTCAGGGCATCCTCATAACTGAAGGCCCCGGCACAGAGTAGTGCTGAATATTCCCCCAGACTATGGCCGGCGGCCAAGAGCGGCTCTTTTTGCCACAATATGTATAAAATATATGAAACCGTCAACAAGGCGGGCTGGGTATTCGCGGTCAGCTTTAATGATTCTTCCGGGCCTTCGAAGCAAATGCGCGAAAAATTGTAACCCAGGATTTCATCGGCCAGGGTAAAAGTTTTTTTGGCAAATTCACTGTTCATGAACAAATCCCGGCCCATACCCACGGTTTGCGAACCTTGGCCGGGAAATAAAAAGGCATGATTCTTCATCAGTTCTCCTCCATGTAATTGATTAGTTTAAGCTGCAACCGTCCGAAACCGCCCTGTCCCTTGTTATTACGAATACCGATCCATAGTTCGTCCAGCACCAATGCCCCGTCCGCCAGTCGCACCCGCACCCGACGGAAGACTTCCCTGACCATAAAACTTTTCCAGATCGGAACATCGGGAAAAGCATCCCCACAAATTTCCACTTCTTCCGGACCGTTTTCGTTTACTCGAAATTTCATGCGAAAAGGAAATTGCTGCTCAACGGTAACCAAGGACCTGACGATTTTTTCCATCCGCCCCCCCAGTTGGTTCAAAGCAGATGAAAAATCAAGCCAGTCACCGTTCCAGCTGGCGGGAAATTCGTATACTGCCTGGATTCCCTGGCCGGGAATGAATCGTTGATTGATGATGCCCAGCATATCCTCCAACATGAGAAAAATGTTGAAATAGATGCCGGTACGGGAAGGATGGTAGACATATCTGGTTTCCAGGTTGATTGAAAAGTTCCCGTATCTGCCCTTGCTGTCCCTGGTAAAACTGATTCCATCTTTGTCATGCTTAAGTAAAAGATGAGGAAATTTTTTGACATTTTTAACGTGCTCGGCAAACTCGGGAGTCTCTATTCGCCATGGGGAAAGAATGCTTTCACTGAAGAACATGTCTCTGGTTTCATTTGTATCCGCAGTAAGCAAAGCCAGCGTTTTGCCGGAAAAACCCAGTGTGCGCATCAAGTAAGCGCTGCGGGGAATGTTTTCAAAAACAAACATGGTTTTACCGTCAGGTTGAAGGCTGGCTTTAAAATGAATTACTGCCGAAATATCATAATATACACGCAGGGGGAAAAAAAACAGCAGCCGCGAAGTGGCACTGCCGGAAATTTGATATTCCATACTGTAGTGAAGTTCAACTGCAAGTCCTGCCGTCGCCAAGAACAGGAATATAGCGACAAAGGATATCTTTTTCATTGTTTTTCGAAAGCACGCCGGGTGGCAGCAATCTGTTCATCGCTCAAACCTTCCGCTTCAATACCCATGCTTCTTAACTGTAAATAAATGGCCGCGGCCTTCTCAACGACCTCGATGCGGTCAAGCGCCTCGTTTAGTGATTTCCCGCAGGCGATAACCCCATGCTTGTCCCACAAGGCCAGGCGGAATTTTTTCAATTTTTCCTTGGTGGCTTTGGCCAGCGCTTTATAGCCGGTCAAGGTATAGGGAATCAAGCCAAGCATTTCTGGAACCATTAAGCGCGTCTCGTGCTGCATCCGGAATATGCGCTCATTCATTTCTTTTTCATCGGCAAAGACGTGGCTCAACGTGATCAGGT
The DNA here is from genome assembly GCA_963770755.1 of Candidatus Aminicenantota bacterium. Classification (GTDB taxonomy): domain Bacteria; phylum Acidobacteriota; class Aminicenantia; order UBA2199; family UBA2199; genus UBA2199. The sequence continues at coordinate 144,724 of CAVYQZ010000007.1, forward strand.
TGAGCGGATGGCAATGGACTACGGCCCGCTCGCCGTGGCGGTTTTCTTTAAAAAGAGAATGCAAGCCGGCGTGGGTCGGCCATTCACTGCTCAGTGTTGCGCCACCATCCAGGAGCCAGAAGCGCCGCTTGTCAATAATTTTGACCAGGCACAGCCCTTTTTCGGGCTCATGGGCAATATCGCGCATGCGGCTGCCGCTGGCGGTGACCAGGAAATAATCGCCGATCAGGTCGGTCATGTCCAGATCCGTCACCTGGAATTTCGCCGGATCGGGTACCAGCTTACCGATGTTTTCCGGGATCGCGGCCAGGCGCAGCGACATGTTGCCGGCATTGGCTTCAGACCAGCCCCTGACAAAAAGCACATCGGCAACGGCAAGGAATTCCCGTGTTTCTTCCAGCAAAGAAATCATCAGTACTCCTATTTTTGAAGGGACATAGTGTAACGTTTTTAAAAACAGCAGTCAAGGCTGTGGCCCACTCACTATACTTGCAAAGCAAATCCACTCACTTGCCCAACCATATTTAATATTTATCCCCCCCCCGACTTGGGCACCCCCCTACTAATGGGGGGGGGGATTAAGAGTTTTTGGGCAGGTTTTGTCAATTCGGCTTTTACTGTTATAATCAGGCGAATTTTTTAGAGCCTTATAGCAAATTCTAAAATTTGTTAGCTTTTTAGAACAAATTTTGAATTTGTTATCTAAGGCTCTTATCCAGCTCTGCTGGACTAGGAGTACAGCATCCATGGTCCAAAAAACAGTACTGCCCTGCGGCCTGACCGTCATCTCGGAAAAATTTCCTGAATTTCCTTCCTTCGCCCTCAGCTATACCCTGAAATGCGGCAGCCGCGCCGAAACAATGGCAACCAACGGCATCCATCATTTGATCGAGCATATGTTATTCAAGGGCAGCGCGCATTATGACATGAAACAAATCGCCGATATGGCCGATCGCCTGGGCGGCCGGCTGAATGCTTTCACCGGCAAGGAGATTACCCAGTACTATATTAAATCCATTGATGAAAAATTGTCGACATCTTTCCAACTCCTTTCCGATATCGTCGTTAATTCTACTTTTCCTGAAGATGAATTCCTCAAGGAAAAAAATGTCATCATCCAGGAAATCAGGGAAAGCGAAGACAATCCCGACAGCAATGCCTTTGAGACCCTTTATGAAAAAATCTTTAACAACAACTCCTTGGGCTACCCTATCGGCGGTAAGGAAAAGCACCTGGCCCGGCTTGAGCGCAACCAGGTTTTCGATTTTTACCAGGAAAAATATGTACCGGGAAACCTGCTACTGTCTGCAGCGGGGAATATCGGACATCAGGAATTGGTAGAATTGGCAGACGATTTTTTCAGCCATTTCCCGGCCCGGCCGGCGCTGGATTTTGAATTTGCCAAAGCCAGCTTCCAACCGAGCCATTTTTTTAAAAAAAACGATTCCCTGAGCCAATGCTACATGATCACGGCCCTGGACAGCATTTCATTACTGGCGCCCTTTCGCCATCCTTTCATGATCATGAACGACATTCTGGGTTCCGGCATGAGCTCGCGCCTTTTCCAAAGCATCCGGGAAGAAAAAGGACTGGCCTATACGGTCAGTTCATTCATCGATTCTTACCTGGAATGCGGGGTCCAGATCATTTACGCCGTAATCGACCCCGATAAAATCACTCCATACCTGAAGGCAGTTAAAGACGAAATTGAATTGTTAAAAAAAGAAGGTATCCGCCCAGACGAGTTGGAAAGGGCCAAGGACCACATCAAATCATCAATCATTCTCAGTCTGGAGAACAACGTGTCCAAAATGAGTTTCAACACCAATCAGGAGTTGTATTTTAAAAAAGAACTGGACGTGGCCGCCATCATCGCCGAAATCAACGCGGCGACCCGTGATGACATCAACGGTTTTTGCCGGCAATATTTAAACCTGGACCAGGCGGCCCTTTTCACTTACGGTCGTCCCGCCGCCGCCCCGGCCTGGCCGGATTAAAGCGGCTTTTGTTTTTTTTCTTAATTCATGCCGTTCATTTGACAGCGTGGCTGAAATATGGTATAAAAATGAACTTGTTTATCTAAATTGGAAAAAGAGAAACCAATGATCATCAATGTCAACAGGATTTCTGAGCAAGGCTATGCGCTGAACGACACCATCGACATAGACAGCACCCTTTTGCTGGAAGATGAGAGCTTTTTTCTTGAAGGGTTGAATTATCAGGTGTTTTTAAAAAGGGAAAATCAACGCATCCAGGCCCAGGGGAAAATAAAAACCACCATTTCCCTGGCCTGCGTCCGCTGCCTGGAACAGTTTGAACTTAAAATCAACTCCCGCTTTGATATCATCCTATTCCCAAAAGAAATGGTCGATCCGCGCAGCACGTCTCTGGAAGAAGAAGAACTGGAATACATTTTTTTTGAAAACGACCAGATCGATCTGGAAAAAATCCTGATTGAGCAAGTTAATCTTTTTATTCCCTTCAAGCCGATCTGCGACACGGGCTGCAAAGGGATCTGCCCCAATTGCGGAGTCAATTTAAACCACAGCGCCTGTCCCTGTGAAGAAGCAAAAAATGAAATAAAGTTTTTGTTCGAAAAAGTAAAGAGGTGAAAAATGGCCCAGCCTAAACGAAGACATTCCCATGCCAGAAAAAATAAAAGGAGATCCCACCATGCCCTGAAGGTGGAAGGATTGTCCATCTGTCCCAAGTGTACGGAACCCAAGTTGCCCCACCGCATATGCGGGAACTGCGGCTATTACCAGGGGAAGCAAATCGTTAAGGGTGCTGAAATTTGATCTGATGGAAATCATAAAAATAGCCGTGGATGCCATGGGCGGCGATCACGCGCCAGCCATCGTCATCGAAGGCGTAGTAGACTATATCCGGGAAAACCAACATGATGAAGGCTTTAAAATCATGCTGGTCGGCAAAAAAAAAGAAATCAACCGCGAATTAAAAAAATATAAAAATTTCCGCCTGGATCGCCTTGAAATCGTCAACGCCATGGAAGAGATTTCCATGAAGGAGCATTTCCTCACCTATTGGCGGAAACGCGAAAAAACATCAATCAAGAAAGCCATTGATCTGGTTAAAAATAACAAGGCCAAAGCCATGGTTTCAGCCGGCAATACCGGCGCCGTCATGGCCCTGGCCAAAACCGTACTGGGTTCCATAAAGAATATCGACCGCCCGGCCCTGGCCATCATGCTGCCCACTCTGAAAGGCACATCGCTGCTGGTCGATGTTGGCGCCAACACAGACTCCAAGCCTCACAACCTGGTTCAATTCGCATTGATGGGCAAGGTTTACCTGGAAAACATTTACGGCATCAAAAATCCTCGTATCGGGCTGATGAATATCGGTGAAGAAGAAGTTAAAGGCAACGAATTGACTAAAATCACTCACAACCTGCTGAAAAACCTGGACATCAATTTCGTCGGTAACATCGAAGGCCGCGATGTTTATCTGGGTGAAGCCGATTTGATCGTAACCGACGGTTTTACCGGCAACGTTGCCCTGAAAGTTTCCGAAGGTCTGGCGGACGCCATGTTATCCATGCTGAAAAGAGAAATCATGTCCAACATTTTTTCCAAGATCGGTTTTTTCTTCCTCAAGCGCTCACTCAAGCGCATCAAAAATAAGCTCGACTACGCTGAATATGGCGGGGCCCTGCTGTTGGGGGTCAACGGCATCGTGATCATCGGTCATGGCAGTTCAAATGCCAAAGCCATTAAAAATGCCATATACCTCAGCTATAAATTCATCTCGCAAAAAGTTTTGCAAAAGATTTCCCAGGAAATCGAAAAAACAAGGATTTCATTAGCGGAGTTAAAACATGTCTGAACCTCGGCAAACAGCGATTATAACCGGAGCGGCACGCGGAATCGGCAAAGCCATCGCCCAAAAACTGGCTCACGCAGGCATGAACATCGTTATTTCCGACATCATGCATGAAGAAGCCGTTAAAACCGCCGCCGAAATCGAAAAATCAGGGGCTCACGTTCTGGCCTTAAAAACCGACGTATCCAGCGCCCACGATGCCGAAGCATTGATCAAGCAGACCATGAGCACCTTCGGTGCTGTCGACATTTTAATCAATAATGCCGGTATTACCCGCGACAATCTCTCCATCCGCATGAATGAAAGCGATTGGGACCTTGTGTTAAACATTAATCTCAAGGGGACTTTTCTGTGTTCACAGTATGCGGCCAAGGAAATGATGAAAAAACGCTTCGGCCGCATCGTCAACATGGCTTCGGTCAGCGGCATACTGGGCACGGCCGGACAGGCAAATTACGCTTCTTCCAAGGCCGGAGTCATTGCCTTGACCAAATCCATGGCCCGTGAACTGGGCGGCCGCAATATTACCATTAATGCCGTGGCTCCGGGTTTCATTCTCACTGAAATGACGGAAAAACTACCTGACAATGTAAAAGAAGCCTACATTTCCCAAATCGCACTTAAAAGAGCAGGCACCCCCGAAGATGTAGCTGCAGCCGTGCATTTTCTGATATCGCCTGCCGCTCAGTATATAACTGGAACCGTTATCAACGTTTCAGGCGGGCTTTTGATTTAAAATCCAAGGAGGATAAAATGAAAAAAGAAGAAATTTTAGGAAAAGTGAAAGCAGTGGTAGCCGAGAAACTGAATGTCGGTGAAGATCAGGTTACTGAAGACGCCAAGTTCGTTGAAGATCTGGGTGCCGACTCTCTGGACCAGGTTGAATTGATCATGGCACTGGAAGATGAATTCTCGCTCAAGATTCCCGAGGAAGACGCCGAGAAACTGATGACCGTCGGATCCGCAGTCGACTACGTATTAAAAAAAGCCGAATAATCCCCGTTTTAAAAACATGACGCTTTTCAGCAGCAAAACCATACCATTGCGCCGGGTGGTCGTCACCGGAATCGGCCTGCTCACGCCAACGGGGAAAAACAAGGATGAAAACTGGGACAATATCAAAAACGGGCGCAACGGCATCGGGAAGATCACACGATTTGATCCCAGTCGGCACTCCAGCCGCATCGCCGGAGAAGTGAAGAATTACGACCCCAACCAATATTTTGACAGGAAGGACCTGAGAAAATATGATCCCTTCATCCAGTTCGCCCTGATCGCGGCCGATGAAGCGATCAAGGATTCGGGGCTGGATTTGAATAAGGTCAACAAGGAAAACTCCGGAGTCTATATCGGTTCCGGTATCGGCGGTATTCAAACCATTGAGATCCACAAGGAAATTCTCATGCAGAAGGGACCAGAACGGATTTCCCCCTTCTTCCTGCCCGCCTGTATCGCCAATCTCGCCGCCGGCCATGTCTCCATCAAGTTTGGCTTCAAGGGCCCCAACATGGCCAACTGTACCGCCTGTGCCACCGGCACCCATGCTATCGGCGATTCCATGCGCATCATCCAGCGCGGCGATGCCGACATCATGATCGCCGGTGGGGCTGAATACCCCATCACGCCGCTGGGCGTAGCCGGTTTCACGGCCATGAGGGCGCTTTCCACCCGCAATGATCAACCTGAAAAGGCATCGCGGCCATTTGACAAGGATCGCGACGGATTTGTCATTGCCGAAGGATCATCCCTGCTGGTCCTGGAATCCCTGGAGCATGCCATGAACCGCGGAGCCCGTATCTACGCCGAGGTTGCCGGCTACGGCTTGACCGGCGACGCCTTTCATATGACCGCCCCCGACGCCGAGGCCGATGGCGCATACCGGGCCATGAAAATGGCCGTGGCCGATGCCCAGCTGAAACCTGAAGACATCGTTTACATCAATGCCCACGGCACATCAACCGAACTCAATGATAAGCTGGAAACCCTCGCCATCAAGCGTCTTTTCGGTGAACACGCCTCGAAATTGGCCATCAGCTCGACCAAGTCCATGACCGGTCATATGCTGGGAGCCACCGGCAGTGCCGAAGCCGCTTTCACTGCCCTGGCCATTACCAACTCGTTTATCCCGCCAACCATTAATTACGAAATCCCGGATGAAGCATGCGACCTGAATTACACTCCCAATCAAGGCATCAGTCGTGAGATTCCTTTCGCCCTCTCCAATTCCTTCGGCTTCGGCGGCACCAATGCTTCCCTGCTTTTAAAAAAATTCAGCGAATAAACAAAGGGAGAGGCGCCCGCCTCTCCTTTTTTTAATGAGAAAGCATCCATGAAAAAAATATCATTTCTTCTCGGTTTAATCCTGGTCTTGAATCTCATTTCAATGGCAGCGGCAGCGGTTGATTTACCGCCTGGAGTCCCGGTCATCGTTATGACCCACCCCACCCTTTTTCAGGTCCAGAACATCGTCGAACTATACGAAAAGGATATCCTGGCGCTGAAAAAACTTGTTTTGCTTGGAATCTACCACGAAGATGAATTCGCCAATACCGATGAAGCTCAAAACTATTTAAATGCTTTCGAATATGTACGGCAGAACCAACTATCCTGGGTACAGTTCAGAAAAATCACCGGCCGGGTCGAAATTGCCGACTTGTTCCATGAAAATAATTGGACGGCCCAATTCAAGAAAATTTTTGCCCTGGCCGACGGCATCATCTTCACCGGCGGCATGGATATTCCGCCGGCAATTTACAGACAGGAGATCCGTTTACTTTCCGAGCCCACGACTCCGATGCGTTCATTTTATGAAATTTCTTTTCTTTTTCACCTGTTGGGCGGCAAGCAAAACCCGGCTTTGACTCCATTTCTGGCCGGCCGGCGGCATCTTCCGGTTATGGCGATCTGCCTCGGGATGCAAAGCCTTAACGTGGCAGCAGGCGGCACCCTGATTCAGGATATTCCGAGCGAAGTCTACGGTCAAAGGACGGTCGAGGAGGTTCTGGCCTCCGCGGCCGACCAGGTCCATTCGGGCGTCTACCTGGAAAAACTCTTTCCCAATGAGGCCGATTTGATGATGACCTTTCATCGCATCCACCTGGGCCGGGGCAGCGTCCTTATGCGTAAAATGGGATTCTCTGACAGTGACACACCTTTCGTGGCCAGCGCCCACCATCAGGCCATCGGCAAGCTGGGAGCCAATTTGCGCATAACCGCGACCTCGCTGGACGGCAAGATCGCAGAAGCGGTCGAACATGTTCTTTTCCCCAATGTCCTGGGCATCCAGTTTCATCCGGAACGCCACACCCTTTATCGCAAGGGACTCTTTCAGCGCCGCAAGACCGGCGCCCCCCTGGACTTCAACCCCCTGGCTTTTCTGAAGGCGAACCCGCCGACATATGCCTTCCATCTGGCGATCTGGAAATGGTTCGCCAAGCAGGTGCTGGTCCAAAAGTAATCGGTTCAAGGTGCACGGTCTATGGTCTACGGTAAGCAATAAATAATTTCAATGAATTTCAAATCACAAGCGCCAAATCTCAAATAGGTTCCGAGTCCCAAATTCAAATGTTCAAAAAAAAGATCCTCGCACTGTCTTTTTTCAGTTTGGATCATTGATACACCCAGAAGCATCTCTTGACGAAAAAGTTTAAAATGCTACAATGGATCTTAAAAACAAAACGAGGTGTTTTCATGGAAAAATACAGTTCTCAGCAGTTGATGGACATCGAGGACAAGTACGGAGCCCACAATTACCACCCCTTGGAAGTAGTCATTGCCAAGGCCGAAGGCATCTGGGTGGAAGACCCGGAAGGCAAGCGCTATATCGACATGCTGTCGGCCTACTCAGCCGTTAATCAGGGTCACCGCCACCCGGTCATCATCCAGGCCCTCAAGGACCAGGCCGATATCCTGACCCTGACTTCGCGCGCTTTTTTTAACGACCGCTGGCCGCTATTCGCCAAAAAACTTTCCGAATTGACCGGCAAGGAGATGATCCTGCCCATGAATACCGGCGCCGAGGCCGTGGAGACGGCCATCAAGACCATGCGCAAGTGGGGCTACCTGGTCAAGAAAGTCGAAGCTGACAAGGCCGAGATTATTGTTTTCAGCGAAAATTTTCACGGCCGCACCACCACCATCGTTTCTTTCTCCACCGACCCCGAAGGCCATGATCATTACGGCCCATACACACCGGGTTTCAAGATCGTTCCCTACAACGATCTGAAGGCCGTCGAAAAAGCGATTACGAAAAACACCGTCGGCATCATGGTCGAACCGATCCAGGGCGAGGCCGGCGTAGTGGTCCCGGACCAGGGTTTTCTCGAAGGCCTGGGCGCAATCGCCAAAAAGAACAACATCCTGCTGGCCGTGGACGAGATCCAGACCGGTTTCTGCCGTACCGGCAAGCTGTTCGCCTACCAGCATGAAGACGTCAATCCCGACATCATCATCATGGGCAAAGCCCTGGGCGGGGGCGTATTCCCGGTCAGCGCCGTGGCCGCCAACCATGACGTGCTCGGCGTGTTCAAACCCGGCACCCATGGTTCCACCTTTGGCGGCAACCCCCTGGGCTGCGCCGTGGCCATGGCCTCGATCGACGTGCTGCTGGAAGAGAAACTGGCCGAGCGCGCCGCCGAAATGGGCAACTACTTCATGGGCCAACTGCGAGAACTTCAGAAAAAATCGGCAAAAATAAAGCTGGTACGCGGCAGAGGGCTGCTGATCGGCGTGGTGCTGAACGAATCGGCCGGCAAGGCCCGCCAGTATACAACCGCCCTCAAAACCAAAGGCTTGCTTTGCAAGGAGACCCATGATTGGATCATCCGCTTCGCACCGCCCTTGGTTATCGGCAAGGACGACATCGATGCCGCCATGGAGAAGATCAGAGAAGTCCTGGGCTGATGATCATATTCCGGGCGGACCTTTCCCCAATGACCGGGCTGCGGCATCTGCGCCGCTGCGCTTACCTGGCCTCATTGTTGAAAAATTCCAACCGGGTCCAGTGCTGCACTCGCGAAGACAAGAAAACCGCAAAATTTCTTGCTGAAAAAAATATCCCGACCCGGTTCATGAAAGATCCGGGGGCCATCGATCTGAACGGAGTTACGGCCGTCATCTTCGACCTGCCCAATTTTTCAAGTGCGGACAGTACTCTGTTGAAGAATGCGGCGAAAACCGGGATAAAAACCGTTCAGATTATCCCTGCCGGCGGCAACGGTCAAGCGGTTGACATCCGGGTCGCCGGAGCAGAGTTTACGTTGCTGCATCACAAGTTTCGCCACTTCAACCGGGTAAAAAGAAAATATCACCAGAACATTAAAAATATTTTCATCAACCTGAGCGACCTGCTTCCCTACCGCGACCTGCGCCATATCGTGGATACGCTGCACCGATTGCATTTCAAACTGAAGATCGCGCCAAGCTTGGACCTGAAAAAAGCCGACCGGCGCAACCTGATGAAAATTTATCCGGGCATCCACTTCTGCGGCAAGAGCGAAAGCCCGGCCCGAGCCTATTTCGAAGCCGACCTGGCCCTGGTTCCGGCCGCCGAGCAAGCCCTGGAAGCGGCCTGCGCCGGTACTCCGGCGCTTTATATGCCACTGGAAAGTAGTCAGGAAGCTCTGGCCGAGCAATGCATCAACCTGGGTATTGGCGTTAAAATTCCTTCCCTGGCCGATTTTTCGGTCCAAACACTTCGAGACGCCATGACACCGCTAACGCGGGAGCACCGCGAGCACATGGGCGCCGCCGGGAAACGATGGGTCGATGGTTTAGGCGTGCAACGATTTTTCAAGATCCTGAAAGAAAACGGGATAATTACTTAAGGACAGAGGCAAGGGGCTATTGGCTATAGGTAAAAAGCAAATAAATAGCCTAAGTCATAATCTCCAGTTTTTCACCTATCACCTCTAGCCCATAGCCTATCGCCACTCATCTTCTACAATACCAGCACCAACCCGGTGGCAATGGCGATCATCAACAGTATCGGCACGGCCATGTAGCGGTATACATCCAGCAGCGATGCCCCGAAATATTCGTTGGTCAGCACCAGGCAGAGGTGCAGGGGTGAAACCAGGATGCCGGCAAAACCAATAACGTAAATATAAAGGGAGAGATAGAAGTAATTCGGCAAATTCTGGATCAACGGCAAGAGCACCGGAAAGGCGATGGCGATATAGGCAGTGTTGACGCCGGTCAGAAAGGCCACGGTGAAGGAGACCAGAAAAATGAACAGAACCGCCATACCCAGTGAAATGTTCATGGTCTTGAGCACGTCGAAGGCAGCCGAAACCTCAATCAAACGCTGGAAAACGATGACCGCGGCAATGACCAGCAGGCTGCGGATGGTGGTTTTAGCGAAAATGATGACTCCGATCTCCCTGATGCCAACTCTTTTCACCAGGCACAGAAGCACCGTGACCAGCAGCAGCGCCCAATGCAGGGGCAGCGGCAGCAGCGGCGGGGCCTTGAGAAAAAACAGCAGGATCACGGCCAGGATCGGCCAGGTGCCGGAAATAAAATCACTTGCCGTCGCATGGAAACCGTTTTTCTGACTGTGGACCTCACGATGAATGCCATAACGGCGGAAATACCAGAATGAAACGCCCAGGCCGGCAATGATATGCAGGATGGAGAAAGGCAGTTGGAAGAGGATGATGCGCCGCATCGGGATATGCGACATGGTCTGAAAAAGCAGCAACCCGGCATAGAGGGGCCAGATCAACTCCCAGTCATGGCGGAACCAGAAATTGAGGAATGCGTTGAAAGCCGGCTTCAGCTTCATTTTGGCGGTGGAAACGTCGACCAAAGGCGCAGACAGCAGCGCCCCGCCCGGCATGGGCAAAAAGCCGATGATCGCCGGCGAGACCATGGCTACCAGCCGCTTGTCGCGGATCATGGCGTTCAGCGCCTCAACCAGGCGATCATACATGTGCCGGTTCTTCTGCACGGCGCCGATGAACTGCACCAACGCGATGATCAAAAACAGTTCGAGGGTTTCCCTGGCGCTGATTCCCGTCCAGGCGCTGCGGATCGCCACCTTAAGGTTGATGGCAAAGAGGATGATCGTAAGCAGGCTGACCGCCATGACGGCCAGGGAAAGATCTACCTTCCAACGCAGCAGCAGAATCAGCAGAACAATCAGCAGTAAAAATTTGGCGGCCAGGACCAATTCGGGCACTCCTCGCTTGAAATGTTTGAGAAGTGATTATAAATAAAGGCTGCCGAAAAGGCAAACACTTCAACTGACGGACTCACCTTGGGTGGCAGACAAACATAACCATTCATAACGGTGGATGGTTTCTTACTGCCCAAACTCTTGTCTTTTAATAAGAAAGGGAGCCTCCCATAATCACGAAAAAAATAAAAAATGCGAAATTATTTGATTTTTTTTTCAATTGTGAATACTATATTAACAGCAGTTGCATAGAGGGAGGTAAATTTTGGAGCAAAGAACTGAAAAAAGGCTAAACCATTGCTTGGAATTATCCTTTGGCAATAATGAAACTGCACATTTCGGCTGGACTAGAAATCTTTCCAGACACGGGATGTTGATCAACTCCGAAGATTCCCTTATCCAGGCAAATAATGAAATAAAGGTAGCGCTAAAAATTGGCAGTGACTCCATCACCCTGAAGGGAGTGGTTTGCTGGAATAACGAATACCGGCAGGCATTGGATTTCCAGGAAAATCTAATGGGCATGTTCATCCCTGAGCCGCCGCCTATCTACAGCGATTACATCAGTCGCCTGCTCTGACCGGTCGGGCTTGCGGACCAATCATCACTTGACCTGCATTGGTTGGTTTGATCTATCTATTTTTTTTATAAAATAACAAAAAGTTTTGCATTAAATAATAAAATAATATATAATGCCGTTCTTCGCGCCCTTATTCCTGGAGATAAACAATGGAAAAAAGGATTGAAAATCGATTACTGCATTCGCTTGAGCTCGTGTATGGTGACAATGATACGTTCAGCCCCGGCCTGGCCCGGAACCTTTCCCTACATGGCATTTTAATCCAGGCCGAGTACCAGATTTTCCCGATCAACCGGGAAGTCAAAGTGATTTTGTCCATCGATAACGAACCGGTCAGCCTGAACGGCGTTGTCTGTTGGAACAGCGAATATACGGGCATCGAAGCCGTTACCGAAAAGAAACTGGGATTGTTCATCGCCGATCCCCCGACGCAATACATCCATTTCATCAACCAATTGCACTGAGCGGCGATTTGCTCTTTTTGCCGCCGTAAGGTAGAATTATTTTCCGGTTCGGGATTTTTCAATTCCAGTTTGCCACTAAGGAGAATGACCATGAACCTCCAGCAATGGGTTGACCTGATCAACAGTTACATATGGAGCACACCCCTGGTACTGCTTTGCCTGGGCGCCGGCATTTATTTTTCCATTCGCACCCGCTTCCTGCAGGTACGTCTGATCAAGGACATGGTCAATCAGCTCTTCAAGGGCCAGGCTTCGAAATCCGGTATCTCCTCGTTCCAGGGCTTTGCCATGGCACTGGGCGGCCGCGTCGGCACCGGCAACATTGCCGGCGTGGCCACGGCCATCGGTGCCGGCGGCCCGGGAGCGCTTTTTTGGATGTGGATGATCGCCTTTCTCGGAGCCGGATCGGCCTATGTCGAGGCGGCGCTGGGTCAAGTCTGGAAGGAAAAAATCGGCGGTATTTACCGCGGCGGCCCTTCTTACTATATAGAAAAAGGATTGGGTTTGAAATGGTATTCCATGATTTTCGCCGTGGTCACAGTCATCTCCTGCGGCATTCTCCTGCCCGGGGTCCAGGCCAACAGCATCGCCTCGGCCTTTCAGGGCGCTATTCCCGCCATTACACCGACCATCTCGGGAGCCATCATCGTTGGTTTACTGGGGCTGATCATTTTCGGCGGCGTCAAGCGCATCGGCAGGGCCGCCGAACTGCTGGTACCGTTCATGGCTGTCGGCTATATCGTGATGGCGCTGATTATCGTAGCCATCGACTACAAGCGCATCCCGGCTGTGTTTTCCCTGATCATCTCCTCGGCACTGGGCAAGGACGCTGTGTTTGGCGGCATCGTGGGTTCGGCCATCGCCTGGGGGGTCAAGCGCGGCATTTATTCCAATGAAGCCGGCCAGGGAACCGGACCGCAAGCCGCAGCTGCGGCTGAGGTTGCCCATCCTGCCCAACAGGGCTTGGTACAGGCATTTTCGGTCTATGTGGACACACTGTTGGTCTGCACTGCCACAGGATTCATGATCCTGATCACCGGTATGTACAACACCGGTAACGGCCAGGGCGGATTTCTGGCCCAGCATCTGCCCGGAGTGGAAGCAGGGCCGGCCTGGACACAGAGCGCTATCGATACGATCTTCAAAGGTTTCGGCGGTGAATTCGTCGCCCTGGCCCTGTTCTTTTTCGCCTTCACTACCCTGATGGCCTATGCCTTTTATACCGAGTCGAACATCGCCTATATTTTTCGCAAAAAACCCGATACCGGAATTTTTCTGGCCCGGGTTTTCCTGCTGGCTATGGCCTTTTTCGGAGCCGTGCGCACATCCAACCTGGCCTGGGGCATGGGCGACATCGGCGTGGGACTGATGGCCTGGTTGAACATCATCGCCATCCTGTTGCTCTCCAAGGTGGGCCTGGCCACCCTCAGGGACTACGAGGAGCAGCGCAAATCGGGCCAGCCGCTCCGTTTCGATCCCGGGAAACTGGGCATTGGCAACGCCGTGCTGTGGAAGCAGATCATGAAACAGCACCAAAATCAAGCGGATGCAGACACTCCTGTTTAACACGGGATTGTTTCCCAGCTTGCCCGCGAGCAGCTTCAGGAGTCGTGACAAAAGGGAGGTAATCTCCGCGCCGTCAGCGCCGCCTGCACTTCGTTCAGCCATTTCGGCTTGCTGGTATTCAATAATGCCTCCTGGAGGCTGATATCGCCGGCAAGGACCCTTTCCAGCGCGAGTTCGCGCGGCGTGCACATCCCGTGCAGCCAGGCCTGGCGCTGCAGGTAATCAAGTTGATTCCAATCCCAGTCATTCTCATTCTCGATGAAGCGTTTCATTTCCCCCGTCAGGTCCAGCACCTCGTAGACGACGATCATTCCGAGTTGTCCGCTGTGATCACACATCGGACAGCCGCGTCCGCGCCAAGTGACAACGCGGCCGTCGGCACAGACGGGGGGATCGCCCATGCCGGCCTCGATCAGTATCTTGGCCGGCACCCGGACCTCCTCGGCGCAATGCATGCACACCATGGAGAAGCGCCACGGGGCCACCACGATTTTAAACAGCTCGGCCGCCTCTGCCCTGCGGTTCCAAAAATAACGGCGCAGCACGTATCCCAGGGCATATGCGCCGCCACGGATGTGAACCGCCGTAATTAAAAGGCCACCCAAGGCGGCATAGTCGAGGGCCAACTGGACGGCCCGGGCATCGATCCAATCGATGTTCTGGACCATCAGCACGTCAGGTTTCCGTTTAACAGCACGCCGCAGGCACAAAGTGAGCCGTCGGTCGAAATCCTCCCAGCCCTTTCCGTCTTGGATCCGGTATTGAATGGTCCCCGGCAGCGTCCATTCAATGGGCCACTCCAGGGTGATGATTTTCCTGCCCTCGTCGCGCAGCAGTGACAAGACTTGGTATGTGGCTGTCGATTTTCCCGAATTGCAGGGACCGGTCAACAACACGATGCCGTTTCGTGCATGCACCGCTTCGATGTATTTTCGCTCGGCCGCGGCGCTGAAACCAAGGTCGAAGCGCGTGCTTTCCGTCGGGACTTCCGGGCGCAGCGAAATCTTCAGTGCTTCGCTGCCTGGAATGGGGATGGATTCGAGATCGAAGCGCACGGCACGGCTGCGCCTGGAAATCTCATTGAAGGCGAAGCAGTCTGCACCTCCTTCATACCGCCAGCCGGCACTGACCAGGTGACCTCGACGGTAGAGGCGGAGGAATGAGCCGCGGCACCCCGGTACAGACGCTTCAGCGGATGAAAGCCCGGCGCAGGAGCGGGCCTGGGCTACCAGCCGCCGGAAGGACTCCATATCCCCCACGCCGGTCCATTCCTGGAAGTGGCCCTCCAAGCGCAGGCGCACTTGGGGCCGCCCGGAAATCGTGTCTATGAGGATCGTATCGGCCTTCTGCCTGATCGCGGCCTCCAAAATCATTTCGAATATTTTTTGCGCTTGCTTTTCAGTGAGCGGCCCGCCGGGATTGTGGTCCGGGACAGATCCTTCGTCGACCGCCGCCGGGTATCCGGCCGGACGCAGCCGCTGTCCTGGCTGCCTTTTTTCCAGCCATTTCATGATGTAAATGAAGGCGCCAAGGAATGTTATCGCCAGCAGGTCGGCCAAGAACATTGATTCCGTTGCCATCCCCTTTTCACTCCTGCGCCGATTGTACCGCACCCGGAAGCCAATGCGCAAGGAAAGGAGTGCGCGTTTTCACCACGAGGATCGTGTTTATCTCAACCGGCTTTTTGAACGGTATTCAATCCGTGATCCGAATAGATCGAGCGGATAAAGGACGGTGTATCCGCATCGTCAAGACAATCATCACCCCACTTGGACACATAATCACAGGCGATCGTTATCAGGTCCTTGGCCACCAATATAGCCTGGCCGAGATCGGTCATGGGAAACAGGCTCATCTGCTCATTTTTCATTGCATCCTCCTGCCAGCAATATAAAACAGCCACTATGACAATTCGTGTCATGGTGCAGGAGAATAATTATTTATTGATTTTTTTATTTATTTGATTAAAAAAATGAGGTTTAACGGGTTGGGGTTTGTTGGGAAAGTTAGGGGTTTGATTAATCAAACCCCTACTGATTTTGATATATGCGGCTCATGCAGGCGCTGGTTTCTTTAATCAAATCACGGAGCTCGACCGGTTCCAAGACCTCGGCATCGGCGCCGAAGCGCAGGATGTCGCCGAGGACTTCACGATAGTCGGTAACCGGGAAGCTGAGCAGCAGCGAATCCTTTTCTTCAACAACCTGCTGACCGGCAAACCATGATTGGTCGCGGACAATGCCGACACTGCGGCCGCGAAACCGGATCCTGACCATTTTTTCCTCGCCCTGCAAAAAGATGCCATAGTGGCGGTCAATGAGCCCCTTGATGTCCCGGGCCAGCAGCTCTTCGCTGACCGGCTCGCTGAGGATTTCCATTTCGCTCACCCGGGACAGAACGAAATCACGCAGGTCGCCGCGGCTGTGGCAGTGGGCGATCAGATGCCAGTTGCCCAGGTAGAGCAGCAGGTGCAGCGGGCTGATTTCGCGTTCACGGCTCTCATCACGATAGGCGGACCGGTAGGTGATGCGCATTTTGCGCTGTTTGGCCAGGGCGAAGGCGCAACTGGCAAATATTTCCGGGGCCACGGTATAATAATGGATGTTTTTCAACGACACCCTTTTTTCCAGGTCCTGGAAGTCGAAGTCGGTGGAACCGGCTATTTTCCTGAAATAAAAATCAATTTTCTTTTTTAGACGCTGATCGGGAATGGCCGTGGAAATGCGCTTGGAAATGATCAGGGCCACGATCTCCTCCTGACCGAGCCAGATATTCGGCAATTCAAAACCGTCTTCGCTGTAGTAATAACCGTTGCGCTCGCGTGAATATTCAATCGGAGCCGAAAAAAAGTTTTTCATGAAATCGATCTCGCGCGCCGCCTGGCGCAACGAAATCTCGAATTTTTCCGCCAGATCGGCCAATTTGGGATAGCGACCGGCCTTGAGCCTTGAATGGAACCAGATATATCTTTCAAAGGCGAATTTCTTGGCCATGGCCGTATTGTAGCATGTTGTAAGGGAACTTGGAATAAATGTAAGAGTCCATTGACATGGCAGATTGTTAGTTGCAAAATATAAACATGGGTGAATGTGATCTTCCGAAAAATCCAGATGCTCGGTCTGAGATGATCCTATTGGCCGTCGAGAGCATCACTGAGCGCACACCTGCCGGGCTGGCTGGCAAAGAGGTGCACAATGACCGCCAATGCTGAATCGCATAACGAGCGCCCCGATCTTATTCGGGAACCGGTCCAGGGCCGGCGCAGTCCTGTCGAGGAACGTACGATCAAAGGTATCTTTCTGCTGATCGCATCTGTCTGGACGGTCCTCGTTGCTGGGTTGGCTACGCTGAACTACCGGCATTTCACTGCGACCACCCTTGAAATCGCCTTGTCCAGCGCCCGTGATACCTTTTCCCGAGACCTGGTCTACAGGCGCTGGGCAACCGCCCACGGCGGCGTGTATGTGCCGACTGCCCCTGAAACACCGCCCAATCCCTATCTGGCGCATATCCCGGAAAGGGACATCCACACTCCGTCCGGCAAGACGCTCACCCTAATGAATCCCGCCTACATGACCCGCCAGGTCCACGAACTCGGTTTCAAGCAATATGGTTTGCGCGGACATATCACCAGTTTAAAACCCCTCAGGCCGGAAAACGCTCCGGACGAGTGGGAGCGGAGCTCATTGCATGCCTTTGAACAGGGAGTAAAGGAGATCGCGTCATGGGAACCAATCGGCAACAAGACCTATCTCCGCTTCATGCGGCCGATGATTACAGAGGAAGGCTGCTTGAAATGTCACGCAGGTCAGGGCTATGTGATCGGTGATATCCGCGGCGGGATAAGTGTTTCGGTCCCATGGGAATCATCCCGGCTGGGCCTTAACGCGCATTTGCGCACGACCATACTTGCCTTCGGCTCGATATGGCTGATCGGACTCGCCGGGACATGGGGCGCCCGGCATAAACTTCTCAGGCATTTAAACGAGCGCCGGCAAGCGACGGAGTCATTGCGAAAAGCGTTCGATCAAATCAAAACCCTGCGCGGCATTATCCCGATCTGTGCGAAATGCAAAAAAATCAGGGATGACCGCGGATTCTGGAATCAGGTTGAAGCCTATGTACACGACCATACCGAAGCCGAATTCAGTCATGGCATCTGCCCGGACTGCATGAAGAAACTTTATCCAGAAGTCGATACAAACGATAGGAACATGTTTGGGGATGAAGACAGAACCCAATGAACGGGAGGTTAACCGGGGAATAATTGACGATGCTTTGTGATAAAAAATAGTAATTTACCCTCAAAAGGACAATGGAATATCCCCTGCGGGGTATTTCACCGTCAGATGATTTCCCAGGCTCATTGAAATAGGGAAAATCATACGGCGAAAACGGAGGGAGTAGGATTTAGGACGAATTGACCACCTCCTGGTGGGCACGATTTGTCTATCCCCGAGGGGTATGTCAAACCATCCGATCAGGTTTCCTGAGCGGATAAGGTTTGTATATCCCCAAGGGGCGAATATACTAACACTATAGGTTTTGTAATGACTGATCGTCAACAAAACCTATCCAGTGTTGGTATATTGCCACTAGATAGTCACACGATGATTTCAGCCAATTCGGTAGGATGCTGAAACCATCTAGTGTGACTATAGTGCGAATACCCACGGTCCACTTCGAAAAAGTGATTAATTAAAACTCGGAGGGAGTAGGATTCGAACCCACGGTCCCCGTAAAGGGACAACGGTTTTCAAGACCGCCGCAATCGACCACTCTGCCATCCCTCCGGCAAAAAAAAATTGTAGCAGAAGCCTGGCAAGGTGTCAATTTAAATTGGACAACGTCCCCAAGGGGATTTTCCCACTTTATGATTCCAAAAACTCACAGTTCTGTTTGGAATCATAGTGGGAAAAGTTTTCAAGATACACGCACTATGTTTTTGGAGATTACTGTAAGACACCAAAAACATCTAGTGCGCGTATATTCGCACTAGATGATTTTCACCGTCTTCCCGAACTTAGGGAAAATCATAGTGCGAATACCGCCGCAATCGACCACTCTGCCATCCCTCCGGCAGAACCGAATTGTAGCAAAAGCATGACAGGGTGTCAATTTGGAGCAATGAGTTTCCAAGGTGTGACTACCACTCTGTACCAACACTATGTTTTTGGCTATGTCAATAATTCGCCAAAAACATCTAGTGTTGGTATCGTCACACTAGATGATTTCAGCTACTTACAGAACTTGCTGAAATCATAGTGTGACGACCATCCCTCCGGCCAGGGATGAATTGTAGCAAAAGGTTTGCGGTGTGTCAATTTGGAATTCGTGACAAGTAACGCGTAACGCGTGACAACGACTAAAAAGATCAACATTCAATGCTGATGGAAAAGGCAATATGCGATTGTAGGGGCGGCGTCTTGGACCCGCCCTTCTGAAATACCAATTTTCAAACAAGTGCCAAAACCTATGATTACTTATTTTGTCTTGGGCAGCAGCAAACGCAGAAACCAGATCCAGGCCGCACCGAAAATGACCAGGGCCACCAGCGGCAAACGGGCATCGGCCAATTTACCATCGAAGAGCATGATGGCGGCGGCCGCCAGGGCCACCATGGCCACCAGGCCGCAAATGAGCAGGTTCAGGGCATTGAAAACGCGCCAGGCCTGCAGCAGCGACGACGAACGCGGTATGCGTCGCAGAGCGAATAAAGTGGCCAGCAGTGCGATCACGCCGGCACTGAGCAAGCCCAGGCCGGGATTGAGTTCCTCGGCACCCTGTCCCTTGATCAGGCCGGCAAGGGCCAGGCTCAGCCCGATAAGGGCCAGGTGCAGGGCCAACATCCAGAAATACTGTACCAGCACAGTCGCCCCCAGCCAGGGGTCAGTTGCCTGGCCGTTGCGGTAGGCGCGCCACTTGATAAACAGGTAAACCAGCGGCGCCAGGGGCACGACCGCATAAAGATAATAGAAAAGAAAGGGAAAAATCCCCAACCCGATCATGGACATATTTGCCTCCTCATAAATCCCTTCCATTTTATCGTAAAGGCCGAACAAAAGAAACTCAGCCGTCATATATTGCCATATACCGCGTCAATATGTAATAATAAACAAAAATCTTTTTCCGGATGAATATTTCTACCCCGGAAAAAGCAAAAGGAGCTATCATGACCGCCAAACAATGGAAAAATCCGCCGCCCATGACCATCGACTCTAAAAAAAAATACCTCGCCCGCATCCAGACCGCCAGAGGGGAAATCGTTTTGCAGCTCTTTCCCGAACACGCCCCGCTGACCGTCAACAACTTCGTATTCCTGGCCCGGGAAAATTTCTACGATGGCATCACTTTCCATCGCGTCATCGCCGATTTCATGATCCAGGGCGGAGATCCCAGCGGCAGCGGCAGCGGCGGCCCGGGCTACCGTTTCGCCGATGAAACCCGCGACAATCCGCTGATGCACGAGGCTGGAGTCATCTCCATGGCCAACGCCGGGCCCAACACCAACGGCAGCCAGTTTTTCATCACCCACTCCGCACAGCCGCACCTGAATGGCCGCCATACCGTTTTCGGCAAAGTGCTGCAGGGGCAGGATGTCGTCGACGCCATTCAGCAGGGCGACGCCATGGTCTCGGTGCGCATCGAAGAGAACTGATATTCATACAAGAATCAAAAATCTTGATTACAGCTAAAATAGTCCCTTATAAAACCAGTCGCCTGATCAGGCCTTCGTCATTACACATTCTTCCAGGCGCGATAGCCCCGAGCCAGGCTCACCATGGCAATGCCGGTAAATATGCAGGCCGCGGCCAGGAAGAAACGGGCATCCAGCCTTTCACCCAGCCAGATTACGGCCAGGAGCGTGCCCAGGAGCGGTTGCAGATAGGTGTAGATAGCCACCAGGCTCGAACTCGAATAGCGCAGGGCCATGGTATTGAGCAGGTAAGGGAGAAAGGTGCAGAAGAAGATAATGGCCGCCGGAATAACGAAAGCGGCACCAGGTGGTGGCTGGCGCAGCATGGCAGTTAGCGGCCCCCAGGCGAAAGGAAGCATCTCCAGGGTTCCCAAAATGAATATCCAGGTGATGACCGTCAGGGCACGGTAGCGGGCCAATAGAGGCTTGGAGATCACCAGGAAAATGGAATAGGAAAGAGAATTCGCAACGATCATGGCATTCCCCAACGCGTAGCCGCCCAGACGGATTTCACGCAAATTCAATAGGAGACCGATGCCGGCGAAAGCCACCAAAACACCGGCCAATTTGATAAGAGTAATCCGCTCGCGCCGGAAAGCTGCAGCCAGAACCAAAGTAAAAAGTGGAATGGTGGCAATCAACAGGCTGGCATTGGCGGCCTTGGTCAGTTTGAGCCCCTTGAGAAACAAAAGCTGATTGGCTACTACGCCAAACAATGCAAACAGGGCAAAGTGAAAAATATGACTGGGAGATTGCAGCCGTTCCCGCTTGAAGAAAAAGAGGATTATGGCCAACAGCAATGCCGTGCACGAGATGCGCATGAAGGCGATCACTTCGGGTGCGAATTGGCGAAAAGCCTCTTTGCCCAATGTGGGCAGCAGAGAAAATGCAACCTGGGTGATCAGCAGCCAGAGCTGGGTCTGCCAGAAAGAAGGAGGTGAAGATTTTTCCATTGGGCATTATCACCCAATACCGGCTCCCTGTCAAGGAATTTTAAATCTCCCCGCAGCGGTTTTGAGCCGGAGCAAGGATGGAGTATACTAACTTCTCGTAGAGGAGATTTTTCTGATGGCGCTGCTCAGTGTAAAAGACGTGTGTGTCGGTTTCGGCGGTTTCCTGCTGCTGGACCATATCGAACTGCAAATCGAACGCCACGAACGGGTCTGCCTGCTCGGGCGCAACGGCAGCGGCAAAACCACCTTGATGAAATTGATCAACGGCGAAATCGCCCCCGACAGCGGTGCCGTCGCCCGCAGCCAGGGGATCGTCACCGCCCGCCTGGACCAAGAGATTCCTGGCGCCATTACCGGCCAGGTTATTGATATCGTCTATTCCGGCCTCGCCGCCAAAGGCAAAATTTTGGCCGATTATCATCACGCCAGCGCCAGTTTGGCTGAAAGCCAGGGAGATGACTCCAAGCTGCTGGCCCGCCTGGACCGCCTCGGTCAGCAGTTGGACGCCGGAAATGGCTGGGAGATCCATCGCCAGGTGGACCAAATCATCGTAAAAATGATGCTGCCGGCGGACGCTGAATTTCAAAGCCTGTCCACAGGCATGAAGCGACGCACGCTGCTGGCCAGAGCCCTGGTCTCGGGCCCCGATATCCTGATGCTCGATGAGCCGACCAATCATCTGGATATTGAAGCCATATCCTGGCTGGAGGGATTTCTGACCGATTATCGCGGCACCATCCTCCTTGTCACCCATGACCGTCTGCTGGTACAAAAAATGGCCAGCCGCATCATTGAAATCGATCGCGGCCGGCTGCTCGACTGGAGCTGCAATTATGCGACCTTTCTCCAACGCAAAGAAGAAAGCATGGCCAATGAAGAAAGCCAAAAACGGCTTTTTGATAAAAAGCTGTCGGAAGAGGAAGCCTGGCTGCGCCAGGGGATTAAAGCCCGTCGCACCCGCAGCCAGGGCAGACTCAAGGCTCTGCTGAAAATGCGCGCCCAACGCCGCCAGCGCCAAGAGCGGCCCGGAAGCGTCACCATGACCTTGCAGCCGGGGCAACGATCCGGCAACCTGGTCATTGAAGCGAAAAACATCCATTACCAATACCCGGGTAAACAAGTGATCAATGGTTTTTCAACCACGATCATGCGCGGAGACCGGGTCGGTATCATCGGAGCCAACGGTTGCGGCAAGACCACGCTGCTGCGGCTGCTTCTGGGTGAATTGACCCCGCAACAAGGGCATGTCCGCCTGGGTACGAACATGGAGACCGTTTATTTCGATCAACGGCGCGAGCAACTCGATCCGGAAAAAACGGTTTTCGACAATGTGGCCGACGGCAACGACCGGGTGCTCATCAACGGCATCAGCCAGCATGTGATCGGCTACTTGCAGAAATTTCTCTTCACGGCTGAGCGGTCGCGCACCAGGGTGAAATCCCTTTCGGGCGGGGAACGGTGCCGATTGCTGCTGGCGCGCTTGTTCACCCGGCCTGCCAATCTCCTGGTCCTGGATGAACCCACCAATGACCTGGATATTGAGACTCTCGAATTTCTAGAGGAGCTGCTTCTCGATTTTCAGGGCACGCTGCTGCTGGTAAGTCACGACCGGGCTTTTTTGAACAACGTGGTGACCAGCACCCTTGTTTTTGGCCGAGAAGGTCACGTCGAAGAGTACATCGGCGGCTATGACGATTGGCTGCGCCAAAAGGCAACGCTCCCCGGCCCGGCCAATGACAAAACACTGAAAAAGCCTTCAGCCAAGGCCCGGCCGGCCACAATCAAGCTTACCTTCAATGAAGAAAGGGAGCTGGATGCCCTGCCGGGAAAGATCAAGGACTTGGAAGAAGAAATAAAACAGCTCTATCAAAAACTGGCCGATCCGGCTTTTTATCGCGGCAGCGAACGTGACGTCAGGACCGCCAATGCACAGCTACAGTCATTGGAAAACGAATTGGCCGCCGCCTATGTGCGCTGGGAGTTCCTGGAAGAACGGAAAGGGCAAATTGTAACCGTGAAGAAATAGGCCGCTTGGCGGTCATTTCCCGGAAATGTCGGGATAATGTTTTTTCCGACATTCCGGGCACAGGCTGTGGCTGAAGTCAGCTTCGGAATGATTGCGAATGTATTCCTCCAGGCTTTCCCAATAGCCCTGGTCATCACGGATTTTCTTGCAGAAAGAACAAATAGGCAAAAAGCCGCTAAGGATTTTAATCTTGGAAAGGGCTTCCTGCAGATCGGTGACATCGATTCCGGTACAGATCAGGAATTCCGCCTGGCCGTCTTCGCCGGCCATAACCGTAATGTTCCAGATCACCGTGAATTCGCGCCCATCCATGGCTTTGATCCGGCAGCGATGTTCCAGCGGCGGCTGGTTGACGGCAACGCCTTGAATAACATCCTTGAATCCTTTTACTTCGTCCGCCGGCAGAATCATGTCCCAGACAAAAATACCCAACAGGTCAATGATCGTGTATCCGGTCAGCTTTTCAACGGCATGGTTGATACGGATGAAACGGTATTGCGGATCGAGCAGGACTACCAGGGCGCCAGTGGTTTCCAGAATGGCTGAAATAAAGTTTCTCTCTTTTTGCAGTAAATTGTCCGAGCGTGTTTTTTGTGAAAAATTGGCGACAATCAGGGGTGACGGTCCGGATCCTTTTATCATCGACCGCAGCGAAATCAGGCCGCGGCAGCTGCCGCCACCGTGTTTTTTCAGCAGGGCCAACTGCCGATTGACGCTCTCGCCGTTTCGCAATTCCGTAAAAAATTGTTCGTATTGCTGCTCATCAAGGAACAAGTCCTTAAAAAGTTTCCGCTGCATCTCACTTTGTGGATATTCCAGCAGCTTGGCTGCCTCATCATTGGCTGCCAGTATGTCTCCTTCCATAGTCAGGACCAGGACCGCTTCTTCATTGTATTCAAAAAAAAGATTGTAAAAACCTTCACTGAGCATGCTTGGCAATTGCTTATTTTTACTTTTTTTCTGATTCACGCGTCACTCACTTTTTATTTTTTTTGCAGGTGTCTTGGATGTCTGGCAAGGATGCGAGCTTCCATCATGCGTTCTTTCCACAACTTCCAGTGACCGATACGGCCATTCGTCCCATAATAAAATAATTTATTTGAATTTGCAACGTCTATTTTTAATTTCTTCAGTAAATAATAAAATGGACAAAAAAATAAATTTATACTATACATAAAGCGAGTTATTTGACAGTTTTGACTGAGTCATGAAGAACGGTTGAGAGTCAGTCTCGAAAAACCTGTGCCAACTTGGCAATGTCATTCACCAAGGAGGTGGATCCATGACGAAAGTTAAATTTATCAACGAGTTTTACTTTTTTGAATATCGGACCTTCAGGGGCGTCCATCAGCGGTTCCATTATTATCTTAATGCTGCACTTTATCCATTTTTCCCGACCATACCCCAATCAGACACCCGTCACACGTGGACAGCGGAAAAGACTGTTTTTTCTAGTGATTTTTTGCCTGAACACTCTTTTTCCAAAAGATTCCTGTGCTGAAAACCGCCACGCGGCAACACGTAGGATTAAAATGACTCAGTAAACATTTATTAAAATGAATAAAAAACGCCCCTTATATTGAAAACTGGGGCAATCAGGAATATTTGGACGGAATTCTGAGGCTACAGACCCTTCAGGAAGGTAGCCAGGATCAGTAGCAGCCAACCGGCGCCCATGAACCAGAAGAGGTTGACTGTGACGAAGGGAATGACCACAAAATATGACAACAGGCTTACCAGTCCCAAAATGAGTGAAATAATCCAGGAAAGCTTGGTCGGTGCATTCAATCTCATGAAAACCTCCTTTTTTAACTATTCTGTATGGAATAATGATAGCAAAAAGAAAATAAAATTCAAATGCAGATAAATATTTTTTTGACAATTCGCTGATATAAAACAACTCAGGCAAGGCCTCCTGAATCCGGAAGACGGTTCAAAAACCGGCCCAGCGATATTTTACTTGCGTATGTTTTCCAACAGCAGTTTTAAAACATAATAATCGATGGTCCGGGATATCTGCTGGACCGCTTTAGTCAGAGTGGCATCATGGCTGATCAGGGCGTCCTTGAGCATGAAAACATCGTAGTCAAGATCCTTGGCTCCATGATATGTAGCCAGGACGCAGCCCACGGCACTCAGGCCGCACAAGAACAGGGTATTGCAGCCCTTGGCACGAAGCAATGTATCGAGTTCGGTTTTTTTAAAAGCACTGGGATAATTTTTAATGATTTTGGCATCCTCAGCAAGGACGGCAACCGTTTTGGGGAACGCGAATTCTTCACTGTCTGGCTTGGGTCCCATTTTCAGGTCGGTATGATAGACGCGGATGACCGGAAAACCGCTGGCCCTGAAAAGAGCGATGTAATAGTTGATCATCTCCATGCCCAGCTTCTTGTCATTATCGTCCATGTGCGGCAGATAGGCGTTCTGGATGTCGATCACCAGAAGTGCTGGTTTCATCCTGGCTGGAACCTCTTTGGCGGTATCCGCGGCTAAAATCCAGGCCAGGGAAATCAACAGCAGCAACATTAAAAATACTATTTTTTTCATAGTCCCTCCATTAATGGCTGTTGTGCTTCGTTCAATTGCATGTCAAATATTGTTATGGCTAAATTGATTTATGGCATCTTTTTTCATGCATTTCCATAGGACTAAAGTAATATTTTAATATTTCCCGGATATCCCGATTTGCCGTTTTGAATGTTTTCTTTTAAAATGCCACTATGAATGAAAATCAAATCCACATTCAAGGTGTGAAATGAAAAAATCATTTTTTATTGTTATCATACTGGCTGCTTTTTTGAGCGCTGCCGGTTTCGCTGCAGAGCAAAGCAATTTGTTGGATCCGTTGGCTGAAGATTACGTGAAGCTGGCCTTGGCCGTGGGAGCATACAGCCCCGGATACATTGACGCGTACTACGGGCCGCAAGATTGGATCGTGAAGTATGATGACACTGTCTTGCGCCGGGGTTTTCCTGCCGCCGCATTGCGGAAAAAGGCCAATGAGATCATGAATGGCCTGGACTCGGTCCTTGCCGGTGCTCTGCCCGCTCTGGAAAAACTACGGGTTGATTTTCTGCGCAAGCAGACTTTGGCCGTTCGGGCGGAGATCGATGTCCTGTCCGGAATAAAATTCAGCTTCGATGCGGAAACCCGGTTGTTTTATGACGCCGTGGCACCGGTTCATAAAAGGGAGGAATTTGAAAGAACGATCGCGGCACTGGAAGCGGTTTTGCCCGGAACCGGCAGCCTCCAGGAAAGGCTGGCTACGCTTAGAAAAAAGTTCATGATCCCGCCTGACAAACTCCCATCGGTATTCACCGCGGCCATCGCCGAATGCCGCCGGCGCACCCTGTCCCATATCGAGCTGCCGAAAAATGAAAATTTCCAGGCTCAATACGTTAAAAACAAGCCGTGGGGCGCCTACAACTGGTACAAGGGCAGCGCTTTCAGCCTCATCGAAGTAAACACCGACTTGCCCATGGATATCAGCGGCCCGCTGCGGCTGGCCGCACACGAAGGTTACCCGGGACACCATGTGTATAATGTCCTGCTCGAACAGAAGCTGGTTAAGGAAAAAGGCTGGATCGAATTCGCCATCTATCCCCTGTTCAGCCCCCAATCGCTCATCGCCGAGGGAACGGCCAATTACGGGGTGGAGCTGATCTTTTCCGATGAAGAAAAGATTAAATTTGAAAAGGAGGTTTTATACCCCCTGGCCGGTCTGGACCCGCGCCAGGCCGAAAAATACGCACGGGTGCAAAAGCTTCTCAACGAACTGCGTTACGCGGAAAATGAAGCCGCCCGCGGTTATCTCGACGGCAAGCTCTCGAAAGAAGATGCGATGGCATGGATGATACGATACGCGTTGGAATCACCGGCTCGAGCCGCAAAGTCAATCGATTTCTGGAACCAGTACCGCAGTTATGTCATAAACTACAACCTGGGCCAGGATATCATCAGGAACTATATAGAAAAAACGGCCGGGGCGGACCAAAGCCCCAAAAGAAAGTGGCAGATCTTCTTTGATATTCTTTCAACCCCACGCACGCCTTCGGGTTTGCAGCGATCAGAAGAATAGAAGGTTCGAATTTTCTTCTAATGCAATAACGCCGCTTCGGTATCGAAGTAACGCTTCAGTCCCAGGCGGTTGGAGTGATTGAGCAGCAGCTTGCTGGAAAGGATCACTTCGCCGGACAAGTCGCACCAAGGCTGCAATGCCTTAATTGATCGGTTTTCGAAATCATCACCGGGTATCACAGCGGTAACCAGACCCAGATGCAGTGCGGCGGCGGCACCCAGAGTTTCGCCATTGAAAATGATCTCGGCGGCCTTGGCCTGGCCGACATAACGCGGCAGAAAGTAGGGCAACGCACCGGTGGGATGGA
This sequence comes from Candidatus Aminicenantota bacterium, assembly GCA_963770755.1. Classification (GTDB taxonomy): domain Bacteria; phylum Acidobacteriota; class Aminicenantia; order UBA2199; family UBA2199; genus UBA2199. Next base: position 172,418 of record CAVYQZ010000007.1, read on the forward strand.
GGCCGTGGCGGCAGTGGGCCGGTGAGTAAAACATGTCCTGACTGGCGAAACGGAAATCCGCGGCCAGGCTGGCACCGAAAAACGGTGTCACCATGCTCCCCTGCATGCCGACGGCGAATATTTTTTTAAAATCGGCCATCTGGGTGACAATGCGGTTCAAAATGTTGATATGGCGGATAAGCTTGGCCTTGAGATGGGTGGGCTGGCCAGACTGACCGATGACGGCTTCCTCCTGGCATATGAATTTTTCATATTCGCTGTCAGAGAACCCGCCCGGCGGGCATATCATCAGCAGCGCCCGGACTTGGTTGTTTACTTCAGCCTCGTGGAATAAAGACAGGAAACGGCCGTCTTCAGCCAGGTCGGTGATGGCACTGATTGAGGAGACCCGGACGCTCAGCACGGCGATGCCATCCAACAAATAGGCTCTCAGAGCCTGGTCTTCAAACTCAAATTCATTCGACTGGTTCATCATTCCCTCCCCGGGCAGTCAATTCGCCTTGGCATAGATATAGCATGATCGGCCGCGGCAAACAACTGTTTATCTAGGTTTTCCTGAAGCGGGCTTTGAAGGCAAGTTTTAGACGATGGCTTAAATAAAGCATATTGGGGACAAGCACCAGGGTGAGAACGGTGGTGAAGCTCAAGCCAAAGATGACGGTCCAGGACATGGGTCCCCAGAAAATGGCATTGTCTCCTCCAAAGTAGATGTGCGGGTTGAATTCCGACAGCAGGGCGGCGAAATCGATATTCAGCCCTATGGCCATGGGTATCAGCCCGAGCACGGTGGTGATGGAAGTGAGCAGTACCGGGCGCAAACGGGTACGGCCGGCCTGCTGGATGCATTCCCTGGTGTCCTCCAGCGACAGCTCGTCGTCCTCGTCAAGCCCGAGGCGTTTTTTGGTGTTGACTTTTAGAAAATCGGTGTAATCAACGAGGACGATGGCGTTATTGACCACCACCCCGGCCAGGGAAATAATGCCGATGCCGGTCATCAGGATGACAAAATCCATTTTAAAAACGGCCAAGCCGCCGAAAACGCCGATGGTGCTCAATATGACGGTGATCATGATGATCAGCGGTTTGATGATCGAATTGAACTGCAGCACCAAGATCATCATGATCAAGGCCAGCGCGATCAGCATCACCCGGCCAAGGAAGGCCGACGTCTCAGCCTGCTCCTCCTGTTCGCCGGTAAACTTATAGGAAAACCCATCAGGCAAGGGATATTTTTTCATCAACTTCTGCAGCTGGGCATTGACAACGTTGGCGTTGTAACCTTCAATGATATTGGACCACATGGTGATTACGCGCTCCATTTTCAGTCGGTTGACTGCCCCGAAGGTCGTGCCGTACTGAAAACTGGCCACGCTGGAGATGGGCACCTGCATCAGGGCGCCGGTGTTGCTGCGGAAGGATATTTTCTGGTTGAGCAAACCGGCCACCTGGCTGCGGTGCTCCTTGGCCAGGCGCACCACGATGGGATATTCTTCCTCCCCTTCCTTGAATTTGGAAATTTCCTTGCCGAACAGGGCCGTGCGGATGGTTGCGGCAATCTGGGCGGTGGAGAGGCCGAAACGTCGGGCGCCGTCACGGTCGATATGGATCACCAATTCGGGGTTATTCATATCAATATTGACCTTCAGAGCTTCGAGCCCAGGGACGCGTTTTTCTTCCAGGTAGCTCTGCACGTCTGAAACCAGCTGCAGCAGGCCGGGAAAGTCCTTGCCGCTAAGTTCGAGGTTTACCGGTTTACCGGTTGGCGGACCCATCCTGTTCTTGACCAATTGAATCTGCACGCCGGGATAATGGTTGAGCAGTGCCGCGCTGAGTTTTTTCATCAATGAAGAGGTCTTCAGCCCGTTGCGAAACTTGCTCTCCACAAAGGTAATGGTGACCATTCCCTTTTGCGGGGTCTTGCCGACCGAGGTTTCATTCTCACCGCTTACGCCCTGGCCCACGGTGGTCAGGAACGACTCGATGAAGGGCATTTCCGGTTGCAAGACCTGGTAAATTTTATTTTCCAGTTCAAGCATGACCTCGCTGCTGGCCTGGATGTCGCTGCCTATGGGCAGTTCGGCAAAAACATTGATGAAACGCGGTTCATTAACCGGAAAGAACTGCACCTCGCCATGGCGCAAACCGTAAAAGCCAATGGACAGGAACAGCAGGACAAGCACCAGCGCCAGGCTCCAAACGGAATTCCTGCCCATGAGAGTGAAGCGCAACAACTTCAAATAATAGCCTTCCAGACCGGGCAGTATGACGCCCTGAAACCAGGCACTCAGGTCATACAGGAAGAGCTGGTACAAAGCGACCAGCAGGGCCATGATCAGGATGAATGAGCCCAGGGAAGTCCAGCCCACAAGAAAACAGAACGCGGACAAGCCGGCCATGATAACCAGGGCGCGATTGGTTTTTTTCCAGAAGGGCCGCCGTATTTCTCCTTCGCGCTTGATAAAACGTGAGGCCAGCACCGGGTTAATGACCAGGGCCACGAACAACGAAGCGCTGAGCGCGATGATCAGGGTGACGGGCAGATGCTTTATGAATTCGCCCATGATTCCCTTCCAGAATAACAGCGGAATGAATGCCGCCAGGGTGGTCAGGGTGGAGGTAATAATCGGCACGGCGATCTCGCCGGTGGCATAACGCGCCGCTTCAAATAGTGAGTAACCCTGGCCGATGAAGCGGTGGATATTCTCCACCACCACGATGCCGTTATCGACCAGCATGCCCAGGGCCAGCACCAGCCCAAAAAGCACCATCATGTTGACCGTGGCGCCGATGGCATTGAGGACGATGAATGAGATGAGCATCGACATGGGGATGGCCAATCCGACCAACAGGGCGTTGCGCAGGCCCAGGAAGAGGAACAGCACGCCGACGACGAAGATGACCCCCATGATAATGCTGTTCTCCAGGTTACTAACCATGTCGCGCACGTGCTGCGACTGGTCGTTGGAACGGCTGACGCTCAGGTTGACGGGAATGGAGTTGCCCCGGCGGGCCTTGGCCAGCACCGCATTAAGCTTGTCGATGGCCACGATCAGGTTTTCCCGGGCCTTTTTGACCACACGCAGGCTGACCACGGGCTGGCGGTTAAGCCGGGCATAGCTCAAGGTATCTTCGAAACCATCGACCACGTCGGCCACGTCATGCAGGTAGACGATGTCCTTACCGTCCTCCTGCTTGACGATGATGTTGGCAATCTCGTCGATATACTTGAATTCACCATCGGTGCGAATGGAGCGGGTGGTCTTGTCCACAACCAGGTCTCCGCCGCCACTGCTGGTATTTTCGGCGTTGACCGCATTCTCGATATCATTGAAACTCAGTCTGAAGGCCTCCATTTTCAGCGGATCGACATTGATCTGGATCTGCCGCTCGTTAAGCCCGCTGATCTGGACCTTGGAAATCTCGGGAATGGTCTCGATCTCGTCCTTCAGGTACTCAGCGTAATCCTTCATCTCGTCGACGCTGAAATCACCGGAAAGGTTGATGTTGATGATGGGAAATTCATTAAAATCGAGTTCGATGACCATGGGAGCGACCCGCAAATCATTGGGCAATTCGCTCTTGGCCTTGTCCACGGCGTCCTTGACATCCTGTAGCGCTTTATCAATCTTGACGTCGGAGTTGAACTCGATGAAGATGTTGGAGTTGTCCTGCGATGAAACCGAACGCAGTTTTTTAATGCCACTGACGGTGTTAATCTCCTTTTCCAGCGGCCGGGTGATCAAATTCTCGATATCGATCGGGGAATTGCCGGCGTAGATGGTATTGACGAACACATAGGGCAGGTTGACCTGGGGAAAGAGCTCCAGGGGCATGGTCCGGTAAGCTATCAGTCCAAACAGGACCAGCAGCACGATCAACAGGAGAACCGTGGTGCGGTTCTGCAGGGCGAAGGTGGTCAGGCCAAACTCACGTACCAGTTTTTTTTCGCTCAGGTCGTTTTTTTCCATGGTTTTTTTCCGTTGCCGACTATGGCTTGATGGTCACCGGCATGTTGTTCTTGACCAGACTGTAACCGTTGATGATCACCTGTTCTCCTTCGGCCAACCCGTCGAGGATCATGGTGCGATTGCCTTCGGTCAAACCGGTGCTGACGTATATCTTGCTGGCAACGGATTTCCCTTTTTCTTGTTTCACAATGTAAAGATAGTTTCCGGACAAGTCATTCTTAATCACGATGGTCGGCACCACCAGGCACGCCGGAGCCATAAAATCACGGCAGCGCAGGGTGGCCATCATGTTGGGCTTTAATTTTTCCTGCGCATTATCCAGCACAGCCTGAACCAAAACCGTGCGGTTTTTTGCGCTCACCACCTGGCCGATGCGCGCAATGGAGGATTGAACACGCCATTCGGGGTAAGTGGGAAAAGTGATCTCGATCATATCACCCTGCGTGATCCTGCCCAGGTAATTCTCAGCCACTTCGGCATTGACACGCATGTGCCTCAGGTTGACCAACTGCATCAATTGCAGTCCGGGCACGGCCAGTTCGCCCGTTTTTTTTAAGATCTTATCGATAATACCAGCGAAGGGCGCCCTGATTTCCGCCAAATCGAGCTGCGCCTGCAGGGATTTCACGCGGTTTTCCAATGCGGCCTTGTTGGTCTTGGCTTCCAAGTACTGAATCTCGGAACCGATATGCCTGTTCCACAATTCCTGGCGCTTTTGAAAAACGGTGCGGGCCAGATCCAGCGAATTCTGAAGCTCGGCGAGTGCATTGCGAGTGATATCTGAATTCAACGAAACCAACAGGTCTCCCTTCTGAACGCGCTGGCCCTCATGAACATGAATCACTTTAATCTGGCCGTTGGTCTCGGCGCTGATGAAAGCATCCTGGACAGCTTCCAGTGCGCCGTTGACGGTAAAAAAATGCTCGAAGCGCTCGGGCATGACTATCTTGACTTCGACCAACAGGTTGCCGGACTCAATGGCTTCGGCCGCGGCGCCTTCGCCGGCAACTGCCGCTGCAGGAGCCGCATCCTGTTTTTTTTCGCAGGCCGTCACCAGCATGATCAATGTCAGCACAGTGAGTGATAAGCGAATCTTTTTCATAATGATTTTCCTTAATATTGATTCAAGGCTTTATCCAGCTGGATGCGTGCGTCAAGCAGTAGCACGACGGCCTGGGCATGGCCGGATTCGGCGTTGAGATACTGGCTATGAGCATGGGTCAGCTCCATGGAGGTCACCATTCCCTGACCAAATTTACTACGTGTATTGTCAAAAATACGCTGCGCCAGGATAACCATTTGGGCGGTATTTTTTTCACGCTCCAGGGCTTCACTAAAGTCGGAACGGGCCTGGTTCATGATCAGTTTCAGGCTGTCACTCACTTGTTTTTTCAGGTTCCTGGTTTTTTCATATTCGAAGCGAGCCTGGGCTACACGTGCCGATCGCGCTCCAGAAGTGAAGACCGGCAATGATAGATTGAAGCCCAGAATGGTTGCCGGGTACCATTTATCACCCTGGTTGAAGAAGTTGAATTTTTCACGCATGGCTGCCTGGCTGAGGCTCAAGTATGCCGTGACCATGGGCAGATATTCGGCTTTGGCGCGCTTCAACAGCAGGGCCATGGATTTTTCCTGAGTCTCCAGTATGCGGTAATCGATGTGCCGGGCAAACAAAAAAGATTCCGCCGCGGGCAGGGTTGTATCCATGCCGTCCCGGAGCGCAGGCAGGGAATCACTGAGGGCAACAGCACGGTCCTGGTCTACTCCCAATTGCAATTTGAGCAGCCGGTATGACGTGTCAATCTGCCGCTCCGTCACGGTTAGAATATTTTCCAAGTCGGTGACCGAAAGCTGCAACTGATCCACCGCGGTCGCTTCACTGAAACCGGCCTGGTACATGGCATCGGTTTCTTGCCAGGTTTGTCGCAGGTTATCCACGCTGGCGCGCAGGATATCGCGGTTTTTCTCGGCCAGCAGGATCAGGTGATACGTACTGGCCACGGTGGCACGGATATCGATCTCTTTTTTCTCCTGCTGGTCACGGGAAAGCTGCAGATAAACTTTGGAAGCCTGCAGGGCCACGAAGTAAGAACCGTTGAACACAAGCTGGGTGGCGGTCACATCAATGGTGGCGTTGTGCTGGGTGCCGAATTTCAAGCCGATGAATTCTCCCTCGGCCGCATCGGGATCGAGGAACTTGGCCGGGATTAGTGTGGTTGGGATTTTCAGGTTGTCACGATAGGACAACGTGGCGTTAAGCTGGGGCAGGCCGCTGGCTGTGGTTTCCCAGACTTTCTTTTTGGCCATGGCCACATCGATGCGGGCGTTGCGCGTCTCGGTGCTGAATCTTACCGCGTAGTCCTGTGCCTCTTTCAGGGAAAGACGGAGCCCGGAACCTTCATCTGCGGCAGCGGTGGCGACGCCCCATGAAAATAAGCAAATGACCGAAATAATGACTCTAATTTTCATTTTCATGTACTTCCAGGGCATCCAACGGGCAAATGCCTTTTTTTATTCTGAATGGCGCCGAGCCTAAAATCATACTGGAGAATAAAACGCGAGATTCGACCCTGATAAAATAATATTATATCCCAAAAACAGCACAAAGTCCATCCGCTGCACGGGTCTGTACGCCATTGAACTTTTCACTGTGCTTGCGTCCCGGGCCGATTTCTGCTATAATTTTTTTAAGCCTTATTGCAAATTCTAATATTTGTTGATTCTTTAGAACATATTTTGAATTTGCTATAAGGTTCTTATCCAGTTCTGCTGGGTTATGGAGGATGATGTGTATAATTTGAACGGCATAGACAGCAAATTCAGGCTGGCCATTTTGGTCGCCCGCCGGGCCAAGCAACTCATTGGCGGCGCCAAAAGAAAAATCGACATCAAAGCTGAGAATGTTTTAACTATAGCCATGGAGGAATTCAAGCAGGGGAAAATTGATTTTGACGTTCTGAACCAGGAATCAAACCTGCTGAATGAAGAAAACCAGGAACATGCGGCCGAGCCGGCGGCAGAAAACGACAGCGAAAGCGAAAAAGATCTGGAAGTCATTGGTGAAGAGAGCCAGCCGCAACTCGAATCCTGAACGAACGTTCTTGAATGAACACCGTCATCCGTTCGCCCAACTGGATCGGCGACGGGATCATGGCATTGCCCGCCATCAGGGCATTTAAAGAATTCTTCCCCGCCGACCGTCTCACCCTGGTTGCTAAACATTATCTGGCCGACATATTTTTAAACATCACCGAGATCGACCGTGTCATCGACATTCCCGATCACTGGTCTGCATCTGCATATGTGTCCCATGTGATCAAGATCAAAGAGTTGCACTTTGAGCGCGGCATCCTTTTTACCAATTCTTTCTCTTCAGCCCTGTTTTTCCGTTTGGCCGGAATACATTCCCTCAGCGGATACGATCGCGATGCTCGCGGGTGGCTGCTCAAGGATAAAATTCCCAATCATGCAGACAACCAGCACCACCGGTTCTATTATCTTAAAATCATAGAACACCTGGCTAGGCAAAAAATAGCACATCCTTTCCCCTCCAACCTGATTGTAGCCGACGCTGAAAAATCCAGGTTCTGGGGCCTGTTATCCGGGCTGGGAATCACCGCTGGCCGTGATCTGCTGGCGATCGCTCCGGCCGCAGCCTACGGGGACGCCAAAACATGGCTGCCGGAACGTTTCCGTGAAGTGATTATGGCCTGGCAGGCATCATACCCGGAAGCCGACATAGTGCTGCTCGGTTCTCAGGGTGAAAAAAACAAAATTGAGCGGATTATGGCAGGCTTGCCCGGGTGCATCCATAATCTGGCCGGACGCCTGACCTTGCGCCAAACCATCGTCGTCCTGGCCCATTGCCGCCTGGTTGTTTGCAATGATTCCGGGCTCATGCACGTAGCCTCCAGCCTGAATGTTCCCTTGTTGGCAATCTTCGGACCCACCAACGCCACCCAGACTTCGCCGCTGGGAAATAATTTCCGCTTGCTGTACCACGGCGCTGACTGCGCTCCCTGCCGGCACCGTGAATGCCCGACCGACCATCGCTGTATGGCCGCCATATCCAGCAGCGAAGTTCTGACCGCGGCCGAGGCTCTGTGGAACCTGCCCGGGACCAGGGAAAAATAAAATGCAAAAGGCCGTTTTCCTTGATCGCGACGGCACTCTGATCCAGGATTTGGGTTATATATGCCGTTTTGAGCAGGTCGGGTTCTTTACTTTTGCGGCGGCAGCCGTGCGCGCCTTGAATGAAGCCGGTTACCTGGTCATCGTCGTCAGCAACCAATCGGCCGTGGCCCGCGGTATTTGCAATAAAAGGGAGATTGAACTTCTGCACCGTCAATTACAGGACCATTTTAGAAACCAAGGTGCCCTCGTTGCCGCATTTTATTTTTGTCCGTTTCTGGCCGACGCTGCGGTACGCCGCTACCGCCGCAACAGCCCGCTGCGCAAACCCGCCCCGGGAATGCTGCTTCAGGCGGCTCGGGACTTTAAAGTGGATCTTGCGTCATCCTTTATGATCGGCGATAAAATCGACGACATCCTGGCCGGCCAGAAGGCCGGCTGCCGGACCATGCTGGTGCGCACCGGACAGGGCCGAAACAGTGAAACAGGTTTTCAGAACATTCACCCGCCACCCGACTATGTCGTCGATGACCTCCTGGCCGCCAGCACCCGGATCACCTCATTGGCCGGCCTCGAAATAAATTGAAAGACTGCGCAAGAAAAATCGGCGCCGAATGTTTAATACACCATGAACAATGACGTGCTGAACGATGATACGATCATCACCTCTGTGCTCGAAGGTCGTAGCGCAGATTTTGAAATCCTGATCAAGCGCTACAGCGCCAAAATCATTACCTTCATCAGCAGCATGACCGCCGACCGTGATGAAGCCCAGAGCATTGCCCAGGACGTTTTTTTTAAAATTTACCAAAACCTGCCCTATTATAAAAAACAAAATAATTTTTCGGCTTTTATTTTTAAAATTGCCAAGAACATGACATTGAACTGGCTCAACCGCCAAAAAAGGACCGTTTTTTTTTCACGGCTGCTGGGCCGGGAATTCAATCAACCCCAATTCAGCCAGGCTCCTGCCCAATCCCTGGATCCCGAAAAATCGGAAAGGGACGAAAAAATCAACCGGAGTTTGCGCAGCCTTCCCGAAGATCAACGCATCGCTTTAATTTTGAAAGTTTACCTGGAACTTTCCTACAAACAAATTCGTGAAATCAGCGGCTGGTCAATCCCCAAAATCGAGACCCTGATCTCGCGGGCCAAGAGCCGGATGAAAAAGAATATCGGCCTGCAAGAAAACAATGCCACTTTTGTTTTAGAAGCGAGGAAAAATGAATTGTAAAAAAGTACGCATGCGGCTCAGTGCCTTCCAGGACGGCGAGCTTGGCCTGCAACCGTCGCAGCAACTGGAGCAACATCTGAAAAATTGCGCACCGTGCCGGGCCGAGTTGGATGTGTTGAGGCAAGTTGTCGACAGCATGAAACTCATGTCTCCAATTGCGGTGGAGCCTGCTTTTTCCGCCCGCATCATGTCCGCTTTGCAGGTGCGCCCCGAGAGAGGATTCCGTCTGCTGCCTTCATTGGCCTACACGCTGGCATTGCTGATGATATTCATCAGTGGTTTTTTGCTTGAAATGTCGGCCAACGGTCAGCCGCCATCCGCTCCGCAACCAGCCATGACCTTCAGCGCCGTATTGACGGAAAGCCGGAATCTGGGGCTGCTGGCCGTTCAGGACAGCACCCTGGAATTGTTTAGTAACTTAAAGCAAATTAACTTGGTAAAAAAACAAGATAATTTGCTTTCTAAGTTACTTATCCTGCCTAGCAGGGTCAGCGGAGGCGTTCATGAAAATTAGCAAGCCGCTGGCTTTCGTGCTCGCCGTCTCGCTGGCCTTGAACCTGGCTTTTCTGACGGCACTGGTTTATAAAAAAGTGCAATACAGAAAAATCACTCGCAAACCGCCGCTGGAAATGAAAAACGATTTCAGCCTGTCGGCAAGTCAGGAGAAGCGGGTGCGCGAGATCATCCATCAGTTTAAAATCGAGTCGCTGCTAGCCAAGGAAGACATCCGCGACAAGCGCGTGGAAATCATAGAGGAACTGGGCAATCCCGCTTGCGACCCGAAATCGGTGAACAGCCTGACCGGCGAATTGAATCAATTGGAAAACCAGTTGAACAGTGATTTCATCGCCACGCTGCTGAAAATCAATGACATACTCGAACCCAGCCAGCGGCTGAATCTGCTTTACCGCTTGAGCCGCCACTGGTTTTTTTTGACACCGTATCGCGAAAAAGGAGAAGCCAATGAATAAAAAAAATTTTTTCTTCGTGGTTCTCTTGATCATACTGGGCCTGACCATCCAGGCCCAGGAGAGCAAGAAATCATGGCCCAACATGATCCATAGCCTGAGATTCGGTTTATACATGGCGGAAAACAATCTTTTCGAAGCCCGCTTCATCATGCGCTTGAAAAACGAGATCGGCCTGACCAGTGAACAGGAAGGGAAACTCGGCAACATGATGCTGACCCATGATGAAGCCGCCATTCGCCGCGCCTCCGACATCAAGGTGCTGGAGTTGAAATTCGCTTCGCTGCTCAAAAACAACCGCATCGACCGCCGTGAAATGGAAAAAATGGCCCGCGCCATAGGCAAACTCAAAACCGACCTGCAGGTCGACCATCTCAACTACCTGCTCGACGTGCGTGACATCCTGACGACCGAGCAGATCCAGAAAATCGAAAAGCTGAAAAAAGAAATCCCGCAACACATCCGCGACAAGATGCGCAAGCGCCGGGGCAACTTTCAGCCGCCCGCTAGCGATAAAGACGAAGCCCCATCCCAGGACGAAGCTTTCTGACGGCTTCCGCTTCCGGAAAGGGAGGAAAGTTCCCCGTTCCTCCCTTTCATTTTTATAAAACTAAAGTTCGTTTAGCAATAAATTCGCTGAAATTCACTCTTCCTCTTCCTTGACCCGGCCTTCCTTGACCGCTTCGGCGATGATCTTTTTCTGCTGTTGGGCCGGCACTTCCTCATAATGCGAGAACTCCATGGAAAAACTGCCGCGGCCGCCGGTGATCGAGGTCAGTGTCGGTTCAAAATCAAGCATTTCCGACATGGGTACTGCCGCCATTACTACGTGGTTTTTACCTTTGACTTCCATGCCTTGAATCTTACCGCGCCGGCCGCTCAAGTTGCCGTTGATTTCTCCCATGAATTCTTCAGGGATAATCACTTCCACTTTCATCACCGGTTCGAGGATGGTAGGCTTGGCCGCTTTCATGGCCATCTTGAAGGCCATGGAAGAGGCCATTTTGAAAGCCATGTCCGATGAATCGACTTCATGATGGCTGCCGTCATATAGTTCAACCTTGAAATCGACCACCGGGTATCCGGCCAATACGCCCGTATTTTTGGCTTCGATAATGCCTTTTTCAATGGCCGGAACGTAGTTGCGCGGAATGGACATGCCGACCAGTGAATTGACGAATTCAAAATCCTTGCCGCGCGGCAGCGGTTCCATGCGGATCAGGACATGGCCGTATTGGCCGCGGCCGCCGCTCTGCTTCTTGTATTTCTTTTCGATGTCTGATTTCCCCAATACGGTTTCGCGATAGGCGATTTTCGGCGGCTTCATCATGACTTCCACCCCGTATTTTCGTTTCAGTTTATTGACCACCAATTCGACGTGCATATGCCCGTTGCCCGAAATGACCAACTCCTTGGTTTGTGGATCGCGCAGCATTTTCAGAGTCGGGTCTTCTTCCATGATACGTTGCAGGGCCGTGGAAATCTTGCCTTCATCGGCCCTGGCTTTGGGCTCGATGGCAAAAGAGATGGAGGGCTCGCCAAATATGATTTCCGGCAGTTTGATCTTGTCCGCCTTGGTGGTCAGGGTATCCCCGGTCTGGGTTTCCTTGAGCTTGGTTACAGCCACGATATCTCCAGCCCGGACCTCGCCCGCCGATTCCTGGGTTTTGCCCTGAAGCAAGAACAAGCCGGCTACCCTCTCCTCGACTTCCTTGGTTGAATTGAAATAAAAAGTGTCGGGCTTGAAAGTCCCGGAAAAAACCCGGATCAACGAGACTTTGCCGGTAAACGGATCGGAAATGGTTTTAAAAACCAAGGCAGCGAAAGGGGCGCTCGGCTCAGCTTTGAGCAGGGTCCCGTCTTTTGCGGCCAATGCTGCAAAATCGCTCGGAGCCGGGCAGAAAGCAATGATAAAATCAAGGACTTGCTGGACACCGCGGTTGCTGATCGCATCGCTGACGAGCACCGGGAAAATATTGCGCTGTAGCAGGGCGTTTTTCAGTCCATGACGGATTTCTTCGCCGGTCAAATTGCCTTGAGAAAAATATTTTTCCATGAGTGCTTCGTCGTTCTCGGCAATTTTTTCCAGCAACGCTTCACGGCGCAAGGCTACCTCCTCTTTGAGCGCATCGGGAATGGGAATCTCTTTGCTTTCTCCCTTTTCGTCACTGCCGAACTGGTATGCCTTCATGTCGATGATATCCACCAAGCCACTGAATTCCGGACTTTTGCCGATCGGGACCTGCACGGCTACGACGTTCTTGCCGAAACTCGTGGTTAGGGACTCCAGCGTTTTGTCAAAATCGGCCAATTCCTTGGTCATCTTGTTCACAACGAACATCACCGCCCGCCGCGATTCGCCCATGGCTTCGAAAATCTTTTCGGTCTGAACCTGAACTCCTTCCTGGGCGCTGACCAGCATCACGCCCGTTTCCACTGCCTTGAGCGCCACCAGGGTTTCCCAGATGAAGCTGGCAAAACCCGGAGTATCGAGCATGTTGATCTTGTATTTGTCCTTGTATGCATAAGCCAGTGACGATTGAATTGAGATTTTTCTGGCGATTTCTTCATCATCAAAATCGGTCACCGTGTTGCCCTGGTCCACTTTGCCCAAACGGTTGACCATCTTGGTGTTGAACAGCAATGCGGATACCATACTCGTTTTGCCGCTGTGCCCGTGACCAACAAAGGCCACATTTCGTAAATTCTCAGTTGGCATTTCTTTCATATTTTTTCTCCTGGTTTAAATTCAACAAGCAACGAAAAATCAGCCACTCCGGACAGCAATTCATCGACCCGTTGCAGCAGGGCGACGCGGTTTTTACGCAGCGATTCATTTTCGTCCATGACCAAAATTTTATCAAAAAAACGGTCAATAATCAGTTTCATTTCAAGGATCTCGGAACTGGCCTGAAGATAATTTTTTTTGATGATCAAATCATCGATGCGCGATTTCGATTCCTTGAACACGTCCGAAAGAATTTTTTCCTCCTTCTCCTTGAGCAGTCCCTCTGAAAAATTGCAGCGCTCAAAACCCTTGCAGATGTTTTTTAAACGCCGTTGCAAGGCTGCCAGTTGATCGACCAGTCCCGATTCGATCAGCTTGGTCAGCGCCGTTGCCTTCAGGAAGGTGTCGAGGACTGTCAGCGTATTCTTATCCAGCACCGCGTTAACGACATCATAGCGGAATTTCCAGAAGTCCTTCAGGGAGTTCTCCAGCCTCGAAATGAAAAGTTCCCTGATCGTCTCGCAATCGCGCTTCATATCAGAGTCTTTTTTGCTGAAATTGAGCACGGCCAGACGGATCAGCGGACCCAAGTCTAAAGGCAATTTGAAATCGATAATGATTTTGATGATCGCATTGGCGTCGCGGCGGATTCCGTAGGGATCCTTGGAACTGGAAATCTTGATTCCCTTGCCGACAAAGCCGGCGATGTTGTCCATGCGGTCAGCGATGGACAGGATGCCGGCGCCCAAGTCTTCCAGTTTCTCATCCACCAGGCCGCGCGGTTGATAATGTCCGTAAATGGCCTTCCAGACTATTTTATCCTCTCCGGCTTCCTGCAAATACAGACCGCCCATGATCCCCTGCAGAGACGGGAATTCCCGCACCATTTTGGTCAACAGGTCATTCTTGCAATGGAAAGCCGCTTTTTGCAGTTTCTCACGTAGCGGCTTGTTATGGGTTTCATTGACCAACAGGTCCACCAATGCAGCCAAGCGCCCGACTTTTTCCAGATAAGTCCCCAGTTCCTTCTGGAACATGACGTTCTTGAGCAGCGGTTTCAGGGAAAAGAAATCAAGCTTGCGATCCATGTCCCAGAAAAATTGCGCGTCTTCAAAAGTGGCGCGAATAACTTTTTCATTGCCGCGGCTGACTTTTTTATTTTCATCAGGAATGTTGGCCACGCCGATAAAAAAATTGCTCAACTTGCCGGCACGGTCATATACCGGCAGCAGTTTCTTTTCATGGGTCATGAACGTGGAGATGATTTCTTCCGGCAGACTGAGATACTTGGGCTCAAAACTGCCGCTGAACGCCACCGGGTATTCGTTACTGAAAACATAATAGTTCAACATGTTGTCATCGATGTTGACCCGGCCGTCCAATTCCAGTTCGATATCCTTAATTTCAGCCAGGATCTTGTCTTTTCGCTCTTCCTCCTTGAGGATGATGAAATTTTTAATCAGACCCTGTACATAGTCCTTGAAAGAATTGACTTCGAAAAAACTGTCGGATAAAAGCAAGTGCCCAAGGGCCTTGTTCCCCGCTTTCACACCGGCAAACTCGAGCGCCAGCGGCTTGTTGTTGAACATGGCCAGGATATTGCGGATCGGCCTGATGAAAGGCACTCGCGACTCGTTCCAAACCATGGTTTTATTAAAAATCAGCCCGGATAAAATCTCCGGGATAAATGCGCTGATCAATTCGGCGGTATATTCACCGCCGGCGACCCTGACGATGCCCAGGTAGCTGCCCTTGGCGGTTTCAATTTCGACCACGTCGGACAATTTCACTTTGTTGAATTCGCAGAATTTTTTCAAGGCCACCGTCGGCAGTCCATGTTCATCCAGGGCAATGCGCTTGGTCGGCCCTAAAATAGTTTCTTCCTTATTGGCTGTTTTTTCGGGGAGCTTGGTGACGTGAACCATCAGACGGCGGTTGCTGGCCGCGCATTCGATTTCTCCATAGTTGACGCCAAGTTGGGCCAGCCTGGCGCTAAAAAGATCCTTGAGCTGATCGCGGATACCGCTGACTGCCTGGGCGGGTATTTCTTCAACTCCAAGTTCAAACAATAAATCAGCCATGATCTTCACCTTCGGTTTGCATGATATATTTTTGGGCGATTCGCGCCGACAGGTTGCGCATAATACCCATCAGCGCCGTGCGTTCAGCGACGGAAACGGCCTTGCGCGCGTCCAGGATATTGAAGGCATGGGAACATTTCAGCAGGAAATCGTAAGCCGGCAGATACAACTGATGCTCGAGCAGCCTTTCCGCTTCTTTCTGATATTGCTGAAACATATGGCGCAGCATATCAATATCGGCCATCTCGAAATTATAGATTGAAAACTGGCGCTCTTCTTCCAGTTTCAATGCCCCGTAAGAAGCTTGGTTGCCCCATTCCAGATCGTAAATATTGTTCTGGCCGTCCAAAAACATGGCCAGCCTCTCCACTCCATAAGTGATCTCCAGCGAATTGGGATTGAGTTCCATGCCGCCGGCCTGCTGGAAATAAGTGAACTGGGTTATTTCCAGGCCATCGCACATCACCTGCCAGCCGACGCCCCAAGCTCCCAGTGATGGGGAAGCCCAATTATCTTCATCAAATTTGATGTCATGGATATTGATATCGACCCCCAGATAAATCAGGCTGTCCAGAAAAAGCATCTGCCCTTCATCAGGGACGGGCTTGATTATCACCTGGAATTGATTATGCTTCTGCACGCGGTTGGGATTCTGCCCATAACGGCCGTCATCGGGACGGCGGGATGGCTGCCAATACGCAACACTCCAGGGCTTTTTGCCGAGCACACGGAAAAAAGTATCAGGAGACATGGTCCCGGCGCCGACTTCGTTATCGTATCCGGAAGCGATATAGCAGCCCCTCTCGGCCCAAAATTCCTGAAGCTTCAGAATAACATTTTGAATGCTCAAAGATTTTCTCCCTTCCGCCATCTCAAGACCGGTTTGCGGGCGGCCAGGGTTTCATCCAAACGGCGCACCGGCGTCTGCTGCGGAGCCTGGAGCAACAGTTCCGGGTGCTCCCGGGCTTCTTGAAGTATTTTTTCCATGATGGCGATAAATTCGTCAAGGGTTTCCTTGCTCTCGGTTTCGGTCGGTTCAATCATCATGGCTCCGTGGACTATCAGGGGAAAATATATGGTAAACGGATGGACGCCATAGTCAAGGAGCCTTTTGGCGATATCCAGCGTCTTGACAGGAAGATTTTTGTCGGAAAACACCACTTCATGCAAAGAATCTGCAGCATAAGGCAGATCCAGCATGACCTGAAGCTTTTTGCGCAGGTAATTGGCGTTCAAAACAGCGTCTTCAGCTACCCGGCGGATATTTTCCCGACCCAGGGAAGACAGATAAGCCAGGGCCCGGATGAGAACCAAAAACTGACCATAAAAATTTTTAATGCGGCCGATACTGTGGGGGCTGTCATAGATGACGCGATACTTGTCCCCGTCTTTGACCACCCGCGGTACGGGCAGGTAAGGTAACAGCTGGGGGGCTACGCCGACCGGTCCCGAGCCGGGGCCGCCGCCGCCATGGGGAGTGGAAAAAGTTTTATGCAGGTTGAGATGCATGACATCAATACCCAGGTCCCCGGGTCGCACAATGCCCAGCAGGGCGTTCAAATTGGCGCCGTCCATATATAGAAGCGAACCGTTGGCATGCAGGGCGGAGGCAATAGCCGTGATGTTTTTTTCAAAAATACCCAGCGTATTGGGGTTGGTCATCATCAAGGCAGCGACATCGCCGTTGAGAAAGGGCTGCAAAACATTCACATCGATGATACCATCGGCATTGCTGGGAACTTCGCGGACTTCATAACCGGCAAAATGGGCAGAACTGGGATTGGTGCCATGAGCCGAATCGGGGATTAAAACCACCCGCCGCGGATCGCCTTGCTGCTGCAGAAATTTCCTGATGATCAGCATGCCGGTAAATTCGCCGTGGGCTCCGGCGGCAGGGGCAAGGGTGAATCCGGCCAAACCGGTCAATGAGACCAGCCATCGCTCCAGGCGGACCATCAATTCCAGATTGCCCTGAACCAGATCATGCGGAGCGTAAGGATGGGCCTGGAATTCATCGGCCGCGGCCAGTTTTTCATTGATCTTGGGGTTGTATTTCATGGTGCATGAGCCCAGGGGATAAATGCCGGCGTCAAGCGAATAATTGAGCCGGGCCAAAGCCATGTAATGGCGGACGATTTCAACTTCGGAGACTTGGGGGAAATCGGCGATCTCCGTGCGCATCAACTCCGCATCCAAAGCCGGTTCGGCAGGAACCTTGCTTGCGCCCAAACCATGGCCGATCTTGCCGTTGCGGCTTATTTCGAAAATCAACGGGGGGAGCTTGTTCATGCGTATTCTCCAATCAATTGTAACAGATGATCGATATCTTCGCGGCTGTGCGTTTCACTGAAGGAGAGCAGCACGCGGTCGGTCACCGTAGGGTAAAACCAACCCAAGGAAACGCCGGCCAACACCTTGTTTTTTTTCAGTGCAGCCAGGAAGTCGGCGGCCGCACCCTTTTTTATTTCCAGCAGTACTTCATTGTAAAAATTTTTCGTGTAAACAACACGTACATGAGCCAGGCCGGCGGCTTTCCTGACAAAGTAGGCGGCATTTAAGTGGCTGTCGCCGGCAGCCCGGGCTAAACCTTCCTTGCCCATGGTAGCCAGGTACATGCCGGCACGCAAGGCGCACCAGGCTTCATTGCTGCATATGTTCGACGTCGCTTTTTCGCGCTTGATATGTTGTTCACGGGTGGAAAGGGTCAGAACGTACCCTCTTTTCCCGTCCAGATCCTTGGTTTGGCCAACAATCCGGCCCGGCATTTGCCTGAGAAATTCTTCGCTGGCAGTTATGAAGCCCAGAAAAGGTCCGCCGAACCCCAGAGTCAATCCGAAGCTTTGGGCCTCGCCAACCACAATGTCCACCGCGAGATCAGCCGCCGGGCGGAGATAAGCCAGGGACATGGCTTCGGTTACCACCTGCACGGCGTAAGCCTGCTGCTGATGTGCGGCTGCAGCCAACCCGGCACCGTCTTCGACCAGGCCAAGAAAATTCGGTGATTGGAAGACAAGGGCAGCCGTCTGGCCGTCTAACTTTGCCTGCAAGTCGCCGATGTCCATTCGACCGTCATTTTTGTCGGAATGGACGGTGACCAGATCAATCGGAAGATTTTGCACATAGGCACGGATAATGGCAGCGTATTCTGGATGCAGGCTTTCGGCCAGCAACACCCGCTGTCGTCCCGATTTACGTACAGCCAAAAGAACGGCTTCGGCGGCAGCCGTGCCCCCATCGTACAGGGACGCATTGGCCACAGCCAAGCCGGTAAGCATGGACATCATGGTCTGATATTCAAAAATGGCCTGTAGACTGCCCTGGCTGATTTCAGGCTGGTAAGGCGTGTAGGGAGTTAAAAATTCGCCCTTGGCACTGAGATACGAAACCACTTCGGGAATAAAATGAGCGCAGGCGCCGGCACCTAAAAAACTGAGGTATTCCCCAAATGAATTTTTTCGGCCCAGGGACTTGAAGTCGGCAATCAGCTCCGGTTCGGAAAGGGCCGCTGGAATGGATTCCAGAGAAAAAAATCTTTTATCCTTGGGGATGGATTTAAAAAGATCCTGAATGTCTTCGATCCCAATGATTTTTTTTATTTCCTCTCTTGCCGAATCAGTCAGAGGCAAATATCTCATTTTCTATTCTCCGCTGATTCCCTGCAAATACTCTTCATATTTTTTTTGATCCAATAGTTCTTTTATTTCATCCGTTTTGCTTAATTTCATTTTAAACAGAAAACCATCGCCGTAAGGTTCCTGGTTGACCAATTCAGGATTGTTGCTCAACTTGGCATTAACCGCGGTGATGGTTCCGGACAATGGCGAGAAAACATCGGAAACAGCTTTAACCGATTCAATATTGGCTGCAGGGTCGCCTTTTTTAAATTCCCTGCCCAGGGCTGGGAGTTCCACATATACGACATCGCCCAATTCATGCTGGGCATATTCCGTAATGCCGACATCGGCACTATCGCCATCCATGCGCAGCCATTCGTGTTCCTTGGTAAAAAGCAAATTTTCTAATGCCATGTATTCCTCCTACTTGTTTCTTTTATAAAAAGGTGTTTTTACAACCTTGGCGGTTACCAATTTTCCACGGATATCGATCTGGAATTCACTGTCAATTGCCGAATGTTCCACCGGGAGATAAGTCATACCGATGGATTTCTTTAAAAACGGGACAAAAGTCCCCGAAGTAACAGCGTCGAATTCTTTGCCCTGGACAAGAACCCGGTAGCCGTGCCGGGCGACCCCCTTGTCCACCAATTCAAAACCGACCAATATGCGGCGAACACCTTCAGCCTTCTGCTTGGCCAGAACATCCCGGCCGATAAACGGCTCTTTATTCAGTTTCAGAATCCAGCCCAGGTCGGCTTCGAGCACGGTATGCTGGTCATCGATATCATTCCCGTACAAAGCCATTTTCGCTTCCAAACGCAATGTGTCCCGGGCGCCCAATCCTGCCGGCAAGGCATCGTATTTTTCTCCTTTTTCAGCCAGGGCCAGAAAAAGCTTGCTGGCAGAAGCGGCGTCTGAACGGAAATAAATTTCAAAACCATCCTCCCCGGTGTAGCCGGTGCGCGACACAATGGCATCCATTCCCTGCACACGGCCCTGGGCGAAATGGTAGTATCCCATTGGCGTGAGGTCGATGTCGGTGAATTCCTGCACCAGCTTCTCGGCCACGGGGCCCTGGACTGCGATCTGGGAATACTCTTCACTGCGATTCTCGATCCGCACGTCGAAATGAGCGGTGTGCTTCTTCATCCACTGAAAATCCTTGTCGATATTGGCGGCATTGACCACCAGTAGATAATCGTTCTCCTTGATCATGTAAATCAGCAGGTCGTCGACAAAACAGCCATTCTCGGTCAGCAGTCCGGCATACTGGATCTTTCCCGGCTGCAGCTTGGAGGCATCATTGGAGACCAGGTACTGCACGGCTTGAAGGGCCTCGCGGCCGTGAAACCAAATTTCGCCCATGTGGCTGACATCAAAAAGTCCGCCCGTGGTACGGACGGCCATATGCTCGGTATTCACTCCCGAATACTGAATCGGCAGATCCCAGCCGCAAAACTCCACCATTTTGGCTTTCAGAACATAATGAGCTTCATTGATTTTGGTTTTTTTCATTCTTCTGCTCCCAAAAATAAATTTATAAAGTAACACAGGTGCAGACAAAAATCAAGGAAAAACGGGTTTGACAAGCCCACTGCCGCAGTATATATTTAGAACATCCGGTTAAAGGGGCAGAAAGAATATGAGACGTCTCCACCAGGATGAATTTATTGCTGAAATTGCCAAGTCATTGCAGGAAGCGCGCAACGCCCGCGCTTTTTTAAGCCAATTCCCCTGTCTTTGGCAAAAGCATTTTCCATTTGCCCGTTGTCTTCTTTATTACAAGGAAGCCGAAGGCAATACGTTCCGTCCATATAGCGCGGACCATCAGGCACACAACCTGCCGCTCATTCGTGAAGAAGCCAACCTGATCGAAAGTTTCACTTGCCGCCGCGAATACCTGCTGGAGAACGCCCGAACTCGTATTCACTTCGAGCTTTTCAATCGCGAGAGCGAAGATTTGTTTAAAAAAAACAACTTCAACTTGGTCATCCCCCTGCATGCGTGCAAATACTTTCGCGGATTGCTGCTGGTCAACCTGAAAACAAACGATACGAAAATAATCACCGGGCTGACCCAGGCAACCCAAATAGCCGCAGCCATGTTTATACCGTTGATCGAAGCCGAACAACTGGAATTCGATAACGATAAAAATTATTACCGGCTGTTCAAATTCGACCGCCTGGTTCTCCTCGGACAAATGGCCGCCGCACTGGCCCATGAATTGCGTACGCCGCTAACCACAATCCTTTTCGAGATATCATCCATAAAAAGTCGGCTGCCCAAAAAAGGAGAAATCGGCGCGGCCTATGAAAAAATCAACCGTGAAATCGTCAGGGCCAACCAAATGATTGAATCGCTGCTGGTCTTTGCGAAATTTAAAGAACTGCAAACCGCCCCGGTTTTATTGAGTGAATTTTGCAAACATACCTTGCAGGAAATTCCAGCTAAAAAGATTCCAAGCGGAGTAAAAGTGTCTCTGCAAGCGGAAAAAGAAATCCAGGTCGTCAGCGACAGCAACCGCTTGAAGCAGGTGTTCATCAATGTTTTTTTCAATGCCCTGGAAGCACTGAAAGAAACGGAAAACGGCGAGGTCCTGATCAGAATTTTCAGCGAATACAATGACCTGCCTAAAAATATCCGCCATATTATTTCAATCAGCGATAACGGGCCGGGAATTCCCGCCGCGATCAAAGAAAAAGTTTTACAACCGTTTTTTACTACTAAAAAAGAAGGCACCGGGCTGGGATTGTATATTTCCTACAGCATCATGAAAACACTGAAAGGAGACCTTGAGATTCACAGCTCCGGACTTGGCACAAAGGTCAACCTGATTCTACCTGCGAGGTAAGGATGGAAGCAAAAAAACATGTTTTATTGGTTGAAGACGACCAGCCGTTGCGCGAATCCATCGGGAAATTTCTCAGGCAAAACAACTTCCTGGTTTCGGAAAGCGCCACCCTGGCTGGGGCCATGGAACACTTGCATGAAGACAGTTTTGAACTGATTTTACTTGACCTGTCCCTGCCTGACGGGAATGGTCTGGATATCCTTGAAAAGTTTTCCGAAAAATATCGCCAACGCATGATCGTGCTGACCGGCACCGGTTCGATTGATACCGCTGTTTTGGCAATGAAAAAAGGAGCTTACGATTTTTTACAAAAGCCTGTCAACCCTGAAGTATTGCTCCTGACACTGCACCGGGCTTTATCATTTCTACGCACCCGGGACGATTGCTTCCATCTCAAGCAGGAAATCAGCGCGGCTACCGGTTTTGATAAATTCATATTTAAAAGTGAACAGATGGCCAAGGTCATCGCCATGGCCAGACAATATGCGATCACACCCCATACCATATTGATCAGCGGCGAAACCGGCACCGGTAAGGAAATCATGGCCCAAGCCATCCATGCCGGTTCCAGTCGCAAAAATCAGCCTCTCATCTCGGTCAACTGCGCCTCGATTCCCGAAAACCTGGCCGAGTCTGAACTATTCGGTTATAAAAAGGGCGCCTTCACAGGGGCATACTGTGATTCTCCGGGAAAATTCGTTCTGGCCAACAACGGTACAATTTTTCTGGATGAAATCGCCGAACTGCCTTTGAACATCCAGGCCAAGCTGTTGCGGGTAATGGAAAACGGTGAAGTCACTCCTCTGCAAGGGAAAACCACGAAATTCCTGAACATCCGCGTCCTGGTAGCCAGCAATAAGGAGCTGGAAGATGAGGTTAAAAAACATCGCTTCCGTGAAGATCTTTTCTTTCGCATCGACGAATTAAAAATTCATATCCCGCCGCTTCGTGCCAGGCGAACGGACATCATGCCTCTGGCCGAACATTTCCTGCATATCAACAATATCGCCAATTCGCAACAAATCGGAAGTTTTGACCGCGAAGCCCAACGATTGTTGCGAGCTTACGAATGGCCGGGCAACGTCCGGGAGCTGAAAAACACTGTTTCCATGATTGCAGCCAGCGGCTGGAAAGCCATCATTCATGCTGAACATCTGCCCTTGAAAATCATCAATCCCATGAAAACCGCTTCCATGGCCGATCATGAGTCAAATCTGGCGGTAATCGAAAAAAAACATATCATAAAAATCCTCGAGCAAACATCGTGCAATTATTCAAAAGCCGCTGTCATTTTGGGCATTTCCCGTTCATCCCTATATCGAAAAATGGCTGATTTTCATTTAGAAAAAAAGTGACACTCGGATTCAATTTAAAAATTTATAATACAAATCCTTGATATCCATGTCTTTAATATCGGCGGCGTCGGCTTCAAAAAGCAAATGGCCGTTCTTGATGAAACCGACCTGGTCGGCGATTTCCGCCGCGTAAATGATATCATTGCCTAAGTAGAGAATGGCCCGGCCAGCGATTTTTTTTTGCCAAAGCAGCTTGTTGAATTTCATTTCCAGGCTTTTTTCCGTCCCTTTGATGAAATCGTTGATCACGATATTCGGTTGGTCGGGGGCCAAGGTGAGAGCCAAATAGACCTGCTTTAAAATTTCCGGAGTCATGTCCCGTACTTTTTTTCGCAGATTCGATTCATTGAAATTGAGAACCATCAGGGTTTGCAACACATTCTCACGAGGAAAATTTCCGCAACGGCAAAGGAAATCGATCCAATCGCCGATACGGGCTTCGGTCTCATATGCGAGGACATTATTAACCTTGTCGATAAAAACTGCCGGCAGCGGACGCCCGGCGATTGCCTGACGGTATTCATCATAACAAATCTCACCCCCAGCCGGTTTCCGGAAACCGCTCAACACCTTGAAAATAAAATCATTGCTTAAATTCTGGCGGTTCAGCAAAAAATATATTTCCCCACTGCGGACTTGCAGGTTGACATTGGAGAGATAAAAATCGCCTTGTTCCAGGCACAGATTCTTCAAGGTAATCATGACGGATACACCAGGCTGCGCAAGCGCCAGAAAGCCAAGATAAAAAAGGCGATGCCATACAATGCCATGACGAGCAACCCGATCCAAAAAGTATCCGGCAAACGGCAACGGGAATGAAATATATTTTCGTCACGTTTCACGAAAGATTCCACCGGAGCGTCGTTGCTCTCATAACGTTTTTTCAGGTAGTACTGCATGAAACGGTTGCGCAGCTTAATAATATAATCCATGAAGTCCAAGTATCCGTAATAACCTTTCCCCGAAATCTCCCCGGTAAGGAAGTAGTAAAATGTCGTTGGAAAAAGGACGGACTGCCGCTCATGGCCGGCAATCACATTTTCCACGTCACGAAGATACCTGGTTTCAAGGCCGGTGTTCACTAAATAACTGCTGTTTATAAATTGGACGGCGAATTTTTTCTGCATTTGCCGGATCTGGTTCAAGGACGTGTCGGGATTTATTTTTAAGTAATCACTGAATTTTTTTTCCAAGGCCATCAAGGTGTGGAATTTATCCAGATTGATCTTTTCAGCCGATTCCAGGGCCAGAGACTTGTTAAAGACACTGATACGGTTGATCTCGGGCAACAGAAAAATACAGAGGAACCAGACGATAAAAATCCAAAGAAAAAAAACTTTGCGAAAACCGACCAGCACGGTGGTCAACTGACCCAACAAGTAAATGAAGTCGAGCAACAATACCAGGAACAGCAAATACAAATAAAAAATTGTTCTTTCCGATCCGGAAAAAGTAACTCCCCCGACCTGGAGCAGGGAAAATAGACCCAGGCCAAGCAGGATAAAAAAAAGATCCAGCCAAAACAAACGGGCGGCCGTGGTCAGGCAATAATACTTTTTCAACGACATGCAGCCCGTCATGAAGCGGAGATAAGCTGGACTGACCAGTGACAAGTGTCCCAAGTAGAGCATGAATATCGAACCAAAAATGAACAAAATGCCGGCGAAATCCTTAAAATAACCCCGCTTTAAAAACAATTTTTTGCCCTTGAACGAGCTTTCTACTTTAATGGCTTCCAGACTGTCGATATTGCTCTCCACGTCCTGCAAGACACTGCTGTTTACAAAAAAAAGGCTCAGGGGCGAGGTCTCATAAAGGAGACGAAATCCGAAAGCTCCATATTGCATGTAATTGATTATTTGGCTGATTTTTTCCTTTTCAAATCTGATAAAAATTTTTTTTTCAGCCTGAAACTGCCGATACTCGTTCAACCCCGACCAGACGAAATAAGCTGAGAATGCAAAGATGAAGCCGAGAAAGATGAGGTTTTTTTTCTCGCCGAAAATTCTTTGCCGTTCAAAGCGTAAAAATGCAATCATTGACGATCATAACAGATCGCGCCTGCAAAAAAAAGGGCGGCTCCCATGACCGCCCGCAAATGATTTTTAAATCTGGTAGAAGACCAGTGAGGCATAATTGCCCAGCATCATGATTGTATTGTATTGCTGCAACAACGACCACAGCACTTTTTTTTCCGACAGCCTCCCGGCCAACAAATCCTTTTTAATACGATTCAGGATGGTCAAAAGAGTATCTAAATTATCGGCATGGCATTGGTACAACCCTAACACGTTGCCCTGGCCCAGAAATTGCCCCACCCTGGCCATCGTATCCGGATTGAGACTGTTTTCGGAGGCATATCGATTGTAATTAAAAGCCTTGAGCTTTTCGATACGTGTTTCATCGTAGCCAGCCTCGCTGCCGATAGCGATGATTTCATAAAACATTTTCAAAGCTTGTTCCGCTTTGACAGCAGCCAAATCAATCTCTTGCAGGGCAGTGCCGATATTCAGGCCGCTATTCTCGGCAACCTCAACTTCGTTCATGAACCGAAAGGCCTCGGACGCCGATTGCAGCAATTGCGAGGCACTTTCCGTGATCAAAAAGCAAATTTGCATGCTGGTGTACTTGTTCTGAAAGGGACAAGCGGGATCGTTCATAACAATAACCGCATGCAACGGAACCATGGAAATGCCGATTAAAATCAAACCGACAACCAGTTGAAAAATTCTTTCTTTCATGTTTACTTCTCCTTTTTATTTGATTTTTTTGACACCAAGGGGTTGTGGGAACCGACAGTATCCAATGGACATCAAAGCCAGTAAAAGACCAGGGAGGCATAATTTCCGAACATCATGGTGCTGTCATACTGTTGCAGTAGCGACCAGAGCACCTGGTTTTCAGATAGCTTGCCGGCCAACAGCTCGGCTTTGATGCGGTTCAGGATAGTGATCAGGGATTCCAGGTTGCCGGCATAGAATTGGCAAAAACCGATCACATTGCCTTTGTTCAGGTAGGCCGCCACTTGAGACATAATTTCCACACTCAAGCCGTTTTCGCGGGCATATTGACCGTAATTGAAAGCTTTGAGTTTTTTAATGCGATCTTCATCGTAAACGGCATCGCTACCGACAGCGATGATTTCATTGAATATTTTCAAGGTGTGCTCTACTTTTGCCGTAGCCAGATCAATCCGTTGCAGGGCGGCTCCACTGTTCAGGCTGTGGACATCGGCAATCTCGATTTCATTCATAAACAAAAAAGCATCGGACGCCGATTGCAGCAATTCCGAAGCGCTATCGGTGATCAGGCTGCCGATTTCGGAATCATTTTTTCGACAAAAAGGACTGTCGGGATCCTTATCCAACCAAACGCCGTGCAGATAAACAATCGAAACGGCGATAATCGCTGAAAACAAAGCCAATTTGACCGTCCAATTTTTCATAAAAACCTCCTTTATTCATTTAAATTATTGGGTGTCTGCCCAACTCATTTTATAACCAATTAATTCTCGCTCCGAGACATTATCGTCGATACAACTCTAGCTAGTTCCGTATTGTTCCCGATCTTACCCAAGATGCAAAACGGATTGGTTCGCCAGGCGCGTTGCAACGTTTCTGGGTCTGAATAAGCAGAGATGTAAACAATCGGGATCGCATAGCGGCGATTAATGATTTCCGCCACCTCGATGCCATCGAGATCCCCCCTGAGTTTGATATCAAGTAAAATCAGTTTCGGCTGACCTTTTTCCAGCGCGACCAGGGCGTCTTCGCCACTGAAGACCTGCTCTACAGCATGGAAACCAAGCGTCTGCAACTGATTCAGATATACCATTGACAGTATAGCTTCATCTTCGACAATTAATATATCCAAAACGGATTTCATTTAAGCCAGCTTTTTTTAAAAAAATGACATAAGGTAAACCAATGATTTTTTTTAATTCTGACATCACGGTCCAGGATCAACAGGCATTTTTTTTGTTCGCCATATTCGGCAAAGCGCACACTGGTTTCCAGGCGCAGGTTAATCAGCCCCATTCCCGGAATTTCTGGCAGAACTTTCCATCTCCAGTCAAGATAATGGGACCGGTCAATGGATGGTTGGGGCGCATCCAGAAGAAGAACTTGACAGCCGGCAACATCCAGTTCCGCCTGGATGGTCATATCAACCTGAGCCCGCTTAAAGAGACATACACTCCGCTCCAACAGCCTGCGCATGATCTCGTCTTTCAGGTTCTGGTAAAATCCGAGTTCAAAAGTCGTCGCGCGTCCGATCTTCATTACGGGGGGCGGGTTGAACAAAACCCTGTTTAAAGCCAGTCCAGCCATCACCTCAGATAATTGCCGGTGCAGATTTGACTGCTGGGTATCGATCGTCGGTGCGGGCGCCGCATTGATAAATTCCAGGGAAAGAGCTTTCAGGTTGATTGTGCGGGAATCTTCCAAAAAGTCCATCTTGAGATCTAAGCCGGTGATGGCGTGGTCACGTACAGCGATGCCTCGCTGCACAAGTTTGCTGAATCCGCTGTAAATGACTTCCAGGGTATAACTGCCAGGCGGGACGCAGCTGAATAAAAAAAGCCCCTCCATGCCGGTTACCGTGCATAATTTTTCTGCCAATTTGTCCCCGGAAAGGACTACCCGGGCCGAAACGACAGGATCATCTTGCAAGTCAGCGATTTTACCGCGGATTGCCGGATGCAGGTACTTTTGTTCCATCTCCAATATCATCATTTGCCCGCTACTCGTATGGTCATACCTTTTAATAGCAATTTTTCTGCCATTTTATGAGAACAGCCAAGATACTTCTCTGAAAGGTGCTTTCAAGGATTAATCCAGAATTATTATAGCCTCTTCACGGGCAGCAATGTCCCAATTCGGGACGGCAAATGCCCGGAAGACGCCTTAGACTATCGTGCTAATGTTGCTTTGAGCCTTGTACTTCCAACTGTCCCATTTTAGGACAATCGGAACATTTTCGGTTTTATTCTCCCTTATCCAGGATCTGGCGCAGCTTGGCCAGCAGCTGGTTGAAATCATAGGGTTTCTGGATGAAACCCTTGACTCCCTTCTGTAAAATCTCAGAGACCCGGCCATCATGGCTGTAGCCAGTAGAAAGCAGGGTCTGGATATGAGGATTCAGGTCCTTCATTTTGAGGAAAACTTCCTTGCCCCCCATCCCCGGCATGACCATGTCCAGGATAACCAGTGCAATCTCCTGACTGCGTTTTTTATAAATGCCGAGTGCCTGGTCACCATCGGCAGCAAGCAAAACCCGGTAGCCGTGGCTTTGCAACACTTCGCTGATGAAGGCACGAATGTCCTTTTCGTCGTCGATCACAAGGATCAGTTCATTGCGTCCGCGCAGTGTTGCAATCGAAACCTGGTCCAAAATTTCCGGCTGGCCGCTGACCGGAAAAAAAACGTTAAAGCGGCTGCCCTGGCCAGGCAGGCTGCTGACGGTGATAAAACCCTCATGGGCTTTGACGATCCCATAGACGACCGACAAACCAAGGCCGCTTCCCCGCCCCGCAGCCTTGGTGGTGAAAAACGGGTCGAATATCCTGGCTAGGACGTCCTTGTCCATACCGGACCCCGAATCGCTGACCACGATTTTCACATAGGATCCGGGTCCGGCATGGTTGGGAATAAGCGGATCAGCCTTTCTGAAAACAGCCGTTTCGGTCACGATCGACAACCGGCCGCCGCCGCTCATCGCATCGCGGGCATTGACGCACAGGTTCATCACCACCTGCTGGATCTGCCCGGCGTCTCCCGCCATGGTGGGCAAGGCTTCATCCAGTTCGGTTTCGATGCCGATGGACTTGTCGATGGTATGCTGGATGATTTCCAGGGTTTCGCGGATCAGTTTGTTGATATTCAAAGGCTGGTGATTGACACTGTCACCGCGGGTGAAAGCCAGGAGTTTGGATGTCAGGTCAGCGGCGCGGATGGCGCTGCGTTCGATGGTATCGACATATTTGAAAAAATCATGATCTATGCTGAGCTTTGACTTCAGGAATGAAGCATAGCCCAGAATGCCGGCCAGGATATTGTTGAAATCATGAGCGATACCTCCGGCCAGGGTGCCCAGGCTCTCCATTTTCTGGGATTGCAGAACCTGCTGCTCCAGGCGGCGTTTTTCGGTTAGGTTGCGGATAAGCACCAAAGCTTCATCGTTGCCACACAGGGCGCAGCGCGCTTCAAAATATTGGAGCCGCTGATCGAGCGTAAGTTCATATTCATAAACCTGCAGATCTCTGGTCTGCAATGTGAGCCGGATGTTTTTCATGGTTAATTCAGCCAACCACGGCGGCAGCACATCTACCACCTTGCGCCCTAAAAACATCGCAGGCTTTACCAGGAGGGAGCTGTCTTTTTCAGCCTTGTAATCCAAAAAAATCCCGTCCTTATCGAGCAGAAACATCAGATCCGGTATGGCGTGGAGGATCGCACGGTTTTTTTGTTCGCTGCGGCGCAGTCTGGCCTCGGCATGCTTGCGTTCGATGGCCATGGCCACCTGGTTGGAGACGAATATCAAAATATTTTTTTCGTCCGGACCGTAGCGCAAGCCTGGCGAATAAGTCTGCACCACCAGCACGCCGATGGTTTTTTCCCTGATCTTCAAAGGCACACCCAGCCAGTCGATGGACGGGGTACCGATCAAATCGATCTCGCCTTGATTTTCAAGCTCGCTGAGAATTTCAGGCGTGGCCAGCAGTGGAGCTCCGCTGCGCAGCACATATTCGGTCAATCCATTTTCCAGGGCGCGGGTAGCGGGAGGAGAGTCAAACTCATCCATGAAGTATGGAAAACTAAGCTGCCGGGTTTCGGCGTCGAAAAGGGCGATATAAAAATTTCTGGCCGGCATCAGCCCAAAAATGATCTGATGAATGGCGCGATACAGTTCCGGCAAATCATCGGAGACATGGGCCGCTTCGGAAATTTTGTAAATGGTGTCCTGGATTTTTTCAGAGCGCTTGCTTTCGGTAATATCGCTCAAAACCGCCATGAATGCCGGTTCATTGTCATACATGATGCTTGTGACATGGATGATTGCATTGCGCCATTCTCCACTCAGGCCGCTGACACGGGCTTCATATCCCTGGGCTGCAGGTTTATTGGCCAGGCGCAGGACCAGGTTTTTTTCAACAGTTTCCCGATCATCTGGATGGACAAGATCTAAAACGGATTTCCCGATCATGCCTTCCAAAGTTTTACCGAGCCAGGATAGGATATAGGCATTGACAAAAACGATCCGCCCTTTTTTGTGGACCAGCACGCCATTGGGCATATGGGAAACCAATTCGTAGTATCGCTCCTCGCTTTCCTTCAGGGCACGGTTGGCATCAGCCAATTCCCTGGCAGGTCGCCGGGTCCGGCTTTTCAATTTTTCATGATTTTGGCTTTGCGCCTTTGGCGACCGCGCCGTTGGCTTTTTAACTTTCATTTCATCTCCGCCATACTCGCAACAGAATCGTAATCCTCCTCAGATTCAAAAGATACGGAAAGGGTGGCTGTTTTATAGCATATCAAAAAAATATATGCAAAGAAATAAACCGCAATAAATTCAACATCGCCAACGATATATTCATTGACAGTTTCCACTGAATTTGTTAACATAGGTTTTATTCCAAACCTAATTCTCCCTGGAGGTAAAAATGATCAAAGGAAAATATCTATTCACGTCAGAATCGGTATGTGCAGGTCACCCGGACAAAGTTTGCGACCAAATATCCGACAGCATTCTAGACGCCTGCTTGGAACAGGACCCGAATGCACGTGTCGCCATTGAAACCCTGACCAAGACCGGCATGGTACTGGTGGCCGGCGAACTGACCACATCGGCGTATGTCAATATCCCGACCATCGTCCGCCAGACCCTTAAAGAGATCGGTTACACCCAATCACGTTATGGGATCGAATATGAAACCTGCGCCGTTCTGGTTCACATCGAAGAGCAGTCAGCGGACATCGCCATGGGAGTGAATGCTTCCAAAGGCCACGAGCAGGGTGCCGGCGACCAGGGCATGATGTTCGGCTATGCCACGAATGAAACCAGCAATTACATGCCCCTGCCCATCGACCTGGCTCACAAACTGACCATGAAGTTAGCCCAGGTCAGAAAAAACAAAACAATACCCTACCTTGGCCCCGATGGCAAAGCCCAGGTAACCGTGGAATATGAAAACGGCAAACCCTGCCATGTCACCGCGGTGGTTGTCTCCAACCAGCACGATGAGGGGGTCCATCACGCCCGCATCGAAAAAGACATCATCAAGTACGTGGTTAAGCCGGTCTGCGGCAAATGGCTGACATCGACCACCAAGTTCTATATCAATCCAACCGGAAAATTCGTTGTCGGCGGTCCTTATGCCGATGCCGGGCTGACCGGCCGCAAGATCATCGTCGACACCTATGGCGGCATGGGCCGGCATGGCGGCGGCGCTTTCTCCGGCAAGGATCCCAGCAAAGTCGACCGCTCCGGTGCCTACGTGGCCCGCTATATTGCCAAGAACCTTGTGGCTGCCGGTTTGGCCGCCAAATGCGAAGTACAGCTGGCTTACGCCATCGGCGTGGCCGAACCGGTTTCGGTCAATGTCAATGTCTTCAACACCGGCAAAATAAGCGAAGAAAAAATCGTGGCCATGATTCGCAAAGTGTTCCCACTCAAGCCGGGCGATATTCTGAAACAACTCGATCTAAAAAAGCCCATATACAAAAAAACAGCGTCTTACGGTCATTTCGGCCGCAATGAATTTCCCTGGGAAAAACTGGACAAGGTCCAGGAGCTAAAAGCCCTGGCCAAGAAATAACCAAGCTTAAGTAAAAAAAGTGAAAAGTGAAAAGTGAAAGGAAAAGAAGCTTTTTTGAAATAACGCAGATATGCTCATCACATTTCACTTTTCACTATTCACTATTCACTGATTCTTCCACAATATAAAAATGAACTGGAGAACAAAATGAAAACAACCGAAAAAGATCGCGCGCTACCTTATAAGATCGCCGATATCACGCTCGCGGACTGGGGCCGCATGGAAATGGAACTGGCCCGGGCTGAAATGCCCGGACTGATGGCTATCAGAAAAAAATTCGGCCCGCTCAAACCACTGGCCAAGCTCAAAGTGACAGGTAGCCTGCACATGACCATTCAAACGGCCATGCTCATAGAAACGCTGATTGAATTGGGCGCCGATGTACGCTGGGCGTCCTGCAATATTTTTTCCACCCAGGACCATGCCGCCGCCGCCATCGCCAAAGCCGGCCAAGCCGCTGTTTTTGCCTGGAAAGGTGAATCGCTGGAAGAATATTGGTGGTGTACCGAGCAGGCGCTTACCTGGCCCGATGGTTCGGGTCCCGACCTGATTGTCGATGACGGGGGTGACGCCACCCTGTTGATCCATCAGGGCGTGAAAATCGAAAAAAATCCCGAACTTTTGCAAAAAACTCCGGAAAACAAGGAAATGGCGGTTATCTGGCAACGGTTGCGCGATAGCCACCAACGCGACAAGCAGCACTGGACCCGGATCAGCGGTCATATCCGCGGCGTATCTGAAGAAACAACAACCGGCGTGCATCGTCTGTACCAGATGCAGGCCGAAGGCAGCTTGCTGTTCCCGGCCATTAATGTCAATGACTCCGTGACCAAATCCAAGTTCGACAACCTTTACGGCTGCCGGGAATCATTGGCTGACGGAATCAAACGGGCCACTGACATCATGGTGGCCGGAAAAAAAGTCGTTGTCTGCGGCTATGGCGATGTTGGCAAAGGCTGCGCCCAATCCATGCGCGGTTTTGGAGCCCGGGTAATCATCACTGAAATCGACCCGATTTGCGCCTTGCAGGCGGCCATGGAAGGATACGAGGTCTCCACGTTGGAAGACGTGATCGGCATCGGCGATATTTTTGTCACCGCTACAGGCAATTGCGATGTTATCTGCGGCCGGCACATGGAAATGATGAAAAATGAAGCCATTATTTGCAACATCGGACATTTCGATAGTGAAATTGACATGCATTACCTGGAAACAACGCCCGGCTTAAAAAAAATGACCATCAAACCACAAGTAGACAAATGGTCACTGAAATCAGGCCATTCCATTATTATATTGGCCGAAGGACGCCTGGTAAACCTGGGCTGCGCTACCGGCCATCCCAGTTACGTCATGAGCTGCAGTTTTACCAACCAATGCCTGGCTCAGATCGAATTGCTTAAAAGCGGTCTGGAAAAGAAAGTATATACCCTGCCCAAGCACTTGGATGAGGAAGTGGCCCGGATGCACCTGGAAGCTCTGGGGGCAAAACTTACCATCCTGACGGTCAAGCAAGCCGAGTACCTGGGAATCTCAAGTTCCGGCCCATTCAAGCCCGATCACTATCGCTATTAATCGCTGCTTGTGAAAAAATTGTTTTCTTGGATACGGCGGACGACATTTTTTTTACC
Organism: Candidatus Aminicenantota bacterium; assembly: GCA_963770755.1. GTDB lineage: Bacteria > Acidobacteriota > Aminicenantia > UBA2199 > UBA2199 > UBA2199. The sequence continues at coordinate 205,794 of CAVYQZ010000007.1, forward strand.
TCTTTACAGCACAGGACGGATATGATATTGGAAAACTAATGGAAAAGGGAAGAATACTCATCACCGATGATGAAAAAGACATCCGTGAACTGCTGAAGGATTTTTTGGAAAACGAAGGTTATGAGTGTCAGCTGGCAGCCAACGCTTTTGAAGCGCTGCAAAAGTTTAAAAATGATGGGAATTTTGACATCATCATGTCCGACATCCGCATGCCAGGAAAAAGCGGCCTTGAATTGCTGGAAGAAATCAAACTCATCGACGCGGATGTGATGGTCATTATGATTTCAGCCGTGAAGGATATTGAATCGGCTATTACGGCCATGGAGAAAGGGGCCTACGATTATGTATCCAAACCATTTAAACTGAACGAGGTTTCATTTGCCGCCAGTAAAGCCCTGGAAAAAAGACGTCTGGTTCTGGAAAATAAGGAATATCAGAAACATTTGGAAAAAATGGTCGAAGAAAGGACCAGCGATTTGAAAAAAGCCCTGCTAGAACTTGATAAAACATATAATTTCACCTTACGGGCCATGGCCACGGTCCTGGATACTCGCGATACCGAAACACAAGGCCATTCCCTGCGCGTGGTCAGTTTCACTCTCAAGCTGGCCGAATTGATGAAAATCAGCGATAAAAATACCCTGAAGGTATATGAATACGGCGCCTTGCTTCATGATATCGGCAAAATCGGCATTCCTGACGCCATACTGAGAAAACCGGGAGAATTGACGGCCCCCGAATGGTTGATCATGAAAAAACACCCGAGTATCGGCTATAACCTGTTACGGCGCATCAAATTCCTGGAATCGTCAGCCCAGATCGTTTTACACCATCACGAGGCATTTGATGGCAGCGGCTATCCCAATGGCCTGAGCGGGCAAGATATCCCCATGGGGGCCAGGATATTCAATATCGCTGATGCCATTGACGCGATGACTTCCGATCGGCCTTATCAAAAAGCCCTACCATTGAATATTGCCGCCGCAGAATTAAAAAAACATTCCGGACAGCAGTTCGATCCGCAAATTGTCGCCATTTTTGAAGCCGCCGGAATTGATTTCTGGGAAAAAGAAAAACTTAAAATTGAAGAGCGCATCAGCAAAGAACCAGACATTTTTTAATCCTGCGGCAGTCTGCTTAAAAATCCAATCGGAAAACCAAGGCATCTTCGCTGGGGTGTGAATAATAATCACGGCGTCGGCCCACGCATTGGAAATAAGTCTTTTCATACAAGCGAATCGCCGCTTCATTGCTGGCCCGCACTTCAAGCAACGCATGATGACAATGCCAGGAACGGGCGCTGCGGATAAAAAAATCCATCAGGCTGGAGCCATAGCCGCGCCGCTGGCAAGCCGGGATAACTGCGATTTTATGCAATTCAAGTTCGCCGTCCAGTCGCCAGAAAATTATAAATCCGGCCAGGACTGATTTTTTTCGATCCTCGGCCACATAAAAATGAGAGAAACTGTTAGCCAATTCTGCTTGAAAGTGCTCGGTGGTCCAGGGATTGGAGAATTGAGCGTGCTCGATATCCAATACCGCGGGCAAATCTGCCGCTCTTGCCTTTCTAATCAAGGCTGGTGTGGGCAATGACAAGGTTGTTTTCAGCATCTGGCTTGCGCAGATAAAAAGGAGACAGGCTTTGCAGGTCGGTGCGATATCGTTTGCGGCGGAACTGCTGCAAAGCGATCATGCCGATCTCGTTTGCCAGAAAATTCGAACGATTCAGCTGACGGCTGCCGCTGAAATTTTGGACTAGAAAATCCTTATGTTTTTCTGCTCCGCTGCCCGTAAAAATCTTGTCGGGGGATTTCTCCAGCAGCGGAACAATATCATTAATTTTCAGCAGACAGGGTGGAATGAGCTCAACCGGCTCGCCGTCATTGAAGCGATAGCCGCCAAGATAAACTTCCTCCTTTTTAGCATCAATCAGAGAAATGATATTTTTATCAGTATCAACAAACTTAAAAGCCAACGCCAAAAGAGAAGTGACTCCAACCAGCGGTTTTTTTTCTGAGAAGGCCAGCCCCTTCAATGTGGCCAACCCGATGCGAATACCGGTAAAAAGCCCCGGGCCAATACCCACTCCGAACAAATCGATTTGCTCCATCGACATGTCCAGTGATTTCAAAACAAACTCCAAACTGGGAATCAGTACGGCGGACAGGTTGTCCCGCGAAGAAAAATTGTATTCAAGCAAAACGTCTTCATTTTTAAAAACGGCAATGGAGACGTCCCGCGAAGACGTTTCCAGGCTGAGCAGATTCATGACAATTTTTTTTCCATAAAAACTTCACTGCCATGTTCCAGGCAGCGAAACTCAAATGTATCCATGTAATTTTTTATGATCATGATGCCGCGGCCATTGGCCGACAGGAGGCTGCAGCTGTTTATTTTTTCTTCGATTTGATCAAAACTGATTTTATGCTCGCCCTCATCCCGGATGCGCATCCGCAAAAAAGATTTTTCCCAGATAAATTCGACAAACACCAGCTTGTTTAAATTATTTTTGTTGCCATGAATAATGGCGTTGTTAATGGCTTCACGCAGTGAAATTTCGATTTTAAAAAATTCATCATCGCCAATTTCAAGTATTTTTTTTATGAAAGCCAGAACCAGAACACTCAGCTCTGTATATTTAAGGTTGCTCTTAAAAGTCATGGAAATGGCATTTTCTTTCTTGCTCATCAGTTTTAAGTATAACAAATAAATCAATTTTTTTCCAGAAAAATGGATTCACTATTTAAAACATTCACGGAACGTCCCGATCCATTGACTTTCGTGCCGGCGTCAGAAATTGTTTCTTGCAATAAAGATTGATTTTCGCTACAATAACATCATGGAAAAGAAGGAACTGGAGAACATCGGCGATTTTTTTTCAAAGAAAAACGAAGCCATATCCTTGCCTGCAGAAAAAGAATGGGAAAATATTTTTTCCAGCTGGATCGATAAAATCGACCAGGAAAAAATGATGCTTGATTTATTTGAACTTAAATTATGGCTGGAAAGCATCGAGGAATTCAATTCCTCCCCATATTTGGAAAACCTGCTATTTAAATTCCAGACTCCGACGGAGAGAAACTACGAATTTTACGTCTTCAGTCTCAACCAGGTGACCGCCAGAATTACATCGCTGCTCAAGGAACTGGATTTTAAAAAAGATAAATACTTTCTCAATTTTGAAGAATTCATCGTAGATAAAATCCTGGAAGGAAATATGGATAAACAGTTCCCCAATCTGAAGGAATTGTATTCTCCCGAATCCTGGTTTTACAGTTTTCGTATTTTTCTGCAAAGTTTCAGAATACTGCTTGGTGAAATCCTGCGCATCGATATTGTCCCGCAAAGAGGATATCTGGCAATAAAAAAACTTTACCACCGCGAATTGCTGAACAACCCGATATTGATTTCATTGTTGAAAAAGCAGTTTATTCCCAGAATGGATAAAATTTTCCAGCCTGACATCTCGGGAATCATTGCCTCTTGCAAGGGAAAAACCACCCGAAAAAACCTGGGCATTTTTTTCATCCTCGCTTTCCGCATCTTGAAAATCAGCAATTTTATTGAGTTGAATCTGAACAAAAACAAGTACCTGGACATAACCATCCCCTTGATCCTCTCACTGAAAAAAAACATGGAAGCCATCATCGATTTCAATGAAGCCCAACTCTGGGAAAACCTGCAGGCCGATCCCGACCTGAAAAAAGAACTGGGCGCGGTCGGAGCCATCTTCAAGAACCTCAAGATGGAATTCAAGAAAATATGTGAAGGTGAACTGCCCCTTTATTTTGACTCCGAAGCCAATAAAATCAAAAAAAGAAAAATGATCCAAAATATCATCGTTATTTCTGAAATGGCCATGCAGGAACTGATCGAAAGCGTGGCCCGGCTTTTCAAGCCTGAAATCACCGGCAGCAATATTTTTGAAAACTATGTTTCGCGCAAACAGAAATCCATCGAGGTCAAGAAAAAACTGGTCAAGCTGCATACCAAGATCAATGATTATTTCAGCAATAAAGGCAGCATCGCTCCTTCAGAGATTTTTTTCGATATCAATCAATTCATGGAAACCGACTTGAATTACCTGCTTTATAAAGACTGGAACGAGTTCTTGAGTTTCTATGACAATCTGAGTCGAACCAATTTTTCAATCGAATTTGAGCCGACTCTGCGCGCTTTCCATGCATTCCTGACCAGGGTTTTAAAGGAAATTGTCAGCGATAAAAAGTAAACTACTCAATATGAAGGGATAAAAATGTTCGGATCCATCGGTTTTCCGGAATTGATCATGGTTTTCATAGTCGTGCTGCTTGTTTTCGGCCCAAAAAAACTGCCCGAATTCGCCAAGCTACTGGGCAAAGCCATTCGTGAATTCCGCTCGACCATTGATGAGGCGAAATCCGTGATCGAGGATGAGATTTACAAAGAAGGCATGGCCTCGCCGTTGAAGGATATCGAAAAAGACGTCAAGGACGCATTGAATGTATACAGTGATATTGACAAACCCATCAAGGCCATTGGCAAGGATATTCAGGATGCCTTGAATATGGATGTCACTGCCGGCAGAAGTAAAAAGGGAAAAGATGATGAAAAAAGCGAATGAGATGTCGTTTTTTGAACACCTTGGCGAACTGCGCAAACGCATCATATTTTCTTTTGCGTTCATTCTGATTTTTTTTCTTGCTTCCTGGCGCTTCGTCGACAAGCTGTATTACTGGCTTTCGCTGCCGGTGCTGAAATTCCTGCCGGTCCTGCCGACGGGTGAAAAAAAACTGGCCTTCACCGCCTTGGCTGAACCTTTCATGATGTATATCAAGGTGGCCTTTATTTTCTCGATTTTTGCGTCTTCGCCGTTCATTTTTCACCAATTGTGGCTTTTCATTTCGCCGGCCCTGTTCGCCAAGGAAAAAAAATGGGTGATGCCTTTCGTTCTGGCCACCACTTTTTTCTTCCTGCTGGGCGGAGCTTTCGGTTATTTCGTGGTCTTCCCCATGGCCTGCCGGTTTTTCCTTAATGTCGGCAAGGATTTTACCGCCATCATTACCATCAATGATTATTTCGCGCTGGCATTCCGGGTTTTATTCGGCATTGCCATTATTTTTGAACTGCCGGTGCTGGTTTTCCTGCTGGCCAAGCTGCGCATCGTCAGCGCCCGCTTTCTACTCCGCTATTTTAAATATGCCATCGTGGCCATCTTCATCCTGGCTGCGGTCATTACGCCGACCCCGGACATGGTCACCCAAACCATGTTCGCCGTCCCCATGATCTTGCTCTACCTGCTGAGCATCGCCATCGCCTGGGCCGTCAACCCCGGGGAGAAACCCGACAAATCACCCGCCGATATTGGTTGATCTGACCAAAATTTCAATCCATATAGGCGAATATTGAAAGTGCATAAAATTTTCCGTATAATTCCCCCAAGTGCTGAACAGGTCTTCATGAAAAATAACGCTGGGGAGGTGAACATGAAAGGCAGGGGGAGAATCATTCTGCTTTGTTTGATGCTGCTGGGCATATGGAGCCAATGCAAGAAATCTACTGGTGCCAGCGGCCCGGTGGCCGACCTGACCGTGGTCTTTGTCGGCGCCTCGATCACTGAGAATTGGGACTTCGACCATTACTTCAACGGCCATGACTTCAAAAAAGTAATTCATTACGACTGGGACAAGACGCAGGTCTGGGACGAGGTCCGGGCATACAACCCCCATATCGTCGTGGTCAAAGAATGCGGCGCCTATTTTTACGGCGAAGGGGGGACCCCGCTGGGCGAATACGAAAGCAGTATGGTAAACATGGTCAACCTTAGCCGCAGCATCGGCGCCATCCCCATTCTGTGCACCACCATCCCGGTGGATGTGGGCAGCGGCGACTGCACCCAGGCGCAACTGGATGATATATGCACCTTTAACGACTGGGTGCGGAATTACTGTTCCAGCCAGGGTATCTTCATCATGGATTACTACACGCAAATCGCCGACTCCCAGGGGCAGCTGCCCGCTTCCTGCCATGATGGCGACGGCCTGCATCCCAATGCAGCCGGTTATGACATCCTCAGCCCGCTGGTCATCCCCACCCTGGAGTCGGCAATTTAGACAGTTGCGCTATGACCTGAAGCGGTTCAGGGATGGGCCATCGCCAGCAGGCACGGCAACGGCGAAAACCGCATCAAAAAACAATTGACAAAAAATTTCACGCACGGTTTACTGAAAGATTGCATAAAAAGAGAAATTCCCGATAAAAACATTCAAGTGCCTTCATACTAACACAACCACTAACACTAACACTTTTCTTTCACTTTGGAGCCAGGCGGAATCGAACCGCCATCTCAACCTTGCGAAGGTCGCGTTCTACCATTAAACCATGGCCCCGGCAGCGTTGCAAGACCTGCACTATACCACTAAAAAGCAGTGGCTGTCAATCAGTGAAAAATGCCGTGGGGAGCGGGTCTCAGGCCGATTACGATGGCCGATAATCTTTTTATTGAACTTTCCGGCATTTTTTATGTATAATATAATATTCACAAGGAGGTTTATCGTGAAAATAAATCAAATCAAAATGCTGTCGGGAATTTTTATACTGGCAGCAGCAACCTTTATGCTGGTGCTGGCTGCACCGCTCACTGCCGACGAAGGCATGTGGACGATGGACAACCCACCAATCAAGCAGTTAAAGGAAAAATACGGTTTTGAACCAACCCAGGCCTGGCTCGATCATATCCGCCTGGCTTCGGTCCGCTCTAATGACGGCGGCTCCGGATCGTTCGTCAGTCCCAACGGCCTGGTGCTGACCAACCACCATGTGGCTCTAGGCCAGTTGCAGAAGGTTTCCAGTGCGGAAAAAAACTACGTTGCCGACGGCTTCTATGCAGCCACGACCGCCGAAGAAATCCCCTGCCCTGATCTGGAACTCAACGTCCTGATCTCCATGGAAAACGTCACCGCCCGGGTGATGGCCGCGGTCAAGCCGGGCATGGATGCGGTCAGGGCCAACAAAGCCAATAAAGCAATCATCGCCGCCATCGAGCGCCAGAGCCTGAAAAAGACCGGTCTGCGCTCCGATGTGGTTGCGCTCTACCAGGGTGGAGAATACTGGCTGTACCGCTATAAAAAATACACCGATGTCAAACTGGTATTTGCTCCCGAACAGCAGGCCGCGTTTTACGGCGGCGATTTCGATAATTTCACCTATCCCCGCCATGATCTCGACATGGCCTTGTTTCGCGCCTATGAGAAAGGCAAGCCGGCTGTCGTCAAACATTATCTGAAATGGAGCGCCAATGGCGCGGCCGACGGAGAACTGGTATTCATTTCTGGCCATCCCGGCTCGACCAACCGCCTGCTAACCCTGGCCCAGATCCAATATCAACGCGAAGTTACATATCCGATCCGCCTCGAATTGATGCAGCGCATGCTGGCCGTGACCAAGCAATATGCGTCCCAGGGTATGGAACAGGCCCGCCAGGCCGCGGGCATGATTTTCGGCATCGAAAACGCTCTCAAGGTAACCAACGGTGAACTGGACGGCATGAAAGCTCCGGACTTCATGGGAAAAAAATCCGCCAGCGAAGCCGAGTTTCGTAGAATGGTCGAAGCCGATCCCAAATGGAAGAGCGCTTACGCGGGTGCATGGGACCAGATCGCCGCGGCCATTGAAAAAACAAAGCTGCGCCAAAAAGAATTTTCCTACCGCCGCATCCCCGGGTTACGCCTGGGCCTGGGCAGGATCGCGCAGCAGATCGTGGAGTATGTATCCGAAATAAGGAAGCCCGATGGCCAGCGATTGGAAGGCTATCATGATTCGCAGCTCGAATCGCTGCGCTTTCGCCTATTTTCGCCGGCACCCATCTACCTCGGATTGGAGGAAGCCCTGATCGTCGATGGAATGAAACAGGAACTCGAGGCCCTCGGCGCCGATGACCCCTACGTCAAAATACTTCTAGACGGAAAAACTCCGGAAGAAGCAGCCAAGGCCTTGCTGGCCGGCACCCGGCTGACCGATCCCGCCCTGCGCCGGAAACTGGTCGACGGCGGCGAAGCGGCCGTGGCCAAATCCAACGATTCATTCATCGTTCTGGCCCGCAAGCTGGATCCCATTGTGCGCGAATTGAAAAAGTGGATGGAAGACAACATTGAAAGCGTCGTCAAGCCGGCCGGCGAAAAGATCGGCCAGGCCCGTTTCGCCATATACGGCAAAAACGCCTATCCCGATGCCACCTTCACCCTGCGCCTCTCCTTTGGCACCGTCAAGGGCTATCCCATGAACGGCACCATCGCGCCCTACAAGACCACATTCTACGGGCTCTTTGACCGGGCCGCTTCCTTCGACAATAAGTTCCCCTTCCACCTGCCCAAGCGTGTGGCCGCAGCCCGCGACAAGCTGGACCTGTCCACGCCGCTGAACTTTGTCTGCAGCGGCGATATCATCGGCGGCAATTCGGGTTCGCCGGTAATCAACAAGGCCGGCGAAGTGGTCGGACTGGTTTTTGACGGCAACATCGAGAGTTTCGTCGGACGATTTTTCTACGACGATGCGGCCAACCGCACCGTTTCGGTGCACAGCGCGGCCATCATTGAGGCCATGAAGAAGATCTATGGGGCCGAGAAATTGGTCCAGGAGATCCTCGGCAAATAACCGATTTTATAACCAATAAAAAAAGGCGGGGACGCGCGTCCCCGCCTTTTTTATTTACAGCGGAATGGTGCAACTAACTGTCAGCGCACCTCGGCCGAAGTGCCTTCAATCTTCTGCCAGGGCTCGCTACGGCCGCCCAGGTGCTTGGCCAGGAACTCATCAACGCGGCCGTAAAAATCGAGGCGGTTGTTGGGCCGGGCGAAGCCGTGCCCCTCGTCGGTGTAGACCACATAGGTCACCGGCAGGTTCTTGGCGCGCATGGCGGCCACGATCTGGTCGGCTTCACGTATATTGACGCGCGGGTCGTTGGCGCCCTGGGCCACGATCAGCGGCACGCGAATGTTGGCGGCATGGAACAGCGGCGAGATCTTCTTGTTGAACACCTCGTCATTCTCAGCGTCGCCAACCTGCATGACAAACCGTTTTTTGATGGGCGCCCAATACGGAGGAATCGACCCCAACAGGGTCTTGATGTTGGACGGGCCGACGATGTCCACGCCGCAGGCGTACAGCTCGGGTGTGAAGACAAGCCCGGCCAGCGTGGCATAGCCGCCGTAGGAACCGCCATAGATACAGATCTTCTTGGGATCGGCGATACCCTTGGCAATGGCCCACTTGACGGCGTCGGTCAGGTCGTGCTGCATGAAGCCGACCCCCCACTGCTTGTCGCCGGCATGGAGAAACTTCTTGCCGAAACCGGCCGAACCGCGGAAGTTGACCTGCAACGTGGCGTAGCCGCGGTTGGCAAACCACTGTGCTTCGGGGTTGTATCCCCAACCGTCGCGGGCCCACGGTCCGCCATGGACATTGAGCACCAGCGGCAACTTTTTACCCTGGGAGCCCACCGGCAGTGTCAGGTAGCTGACCAGCTTGAAACCGTCACGGGCCTTGATGATCTTGGGCTCCATGCGGGCCATCTTATACTTGGCCAGATCGGGCTGGTTGACAAACAGCAATTGCAGTTTCTTGCCGTCACGGTTGTAGACGTACCAGGCCACGGGACCGTCGTCGACCTGATACGTGATGAGCCAATTCTTGTCGGCGCGGTCGCGCCCCGAAAGGTAGAACTCGCCGCGGCCGATCTTGGCCAGGACATCAAAATCAGCCTGGATGGCGGGATCGAGGATGCGCCATTCGTTTTTCAGGTAGTTGAAACCCACCGCCTGCACCTTTCGCGTATCGGGATGGATGATCACGCCGCCTACATCGACCCGGGGGTCCTTGGCGATGGTCTCCAGTTCCTTGCCGCTGGCCGCGTCGATGCGCACCAGGCGGGCCGTATCGGCGCCGACCGAAGTTTCCACGTAGAGCGATTTGCCGTCGGCGCAAAAGTCGTCAATGCCGCCGTTCTCGCCAAAGGGCAGGGTCAAGAGGTCACGCCAGGGCGCATCATGATCATCACGCACGCGCACGATGGTCGAGGCGTCCATGGGATTCTGCGCCTGGCAGGCGCGGATCTGGAAATCGGTGTCGGTGACCCAGCCCAGGACGTCGCCGGGATTTTCGGTGTCGAGGGTGATGGCCCCGTTGTTGAGGTCGATGCGATACATGTCGAAGACGCGGCGGTCGCGCAGGTTCAATCCGACCAGAATCTGGCCTGGAAATTTCTTGTCGGTCATGATGTTGCTGGCGCGCACTCCCTGGAACGGGGTCAAATCGCGCACCACTTTGGTTTCCAGGTCAACCGAGTAGAGGTGCCAGTTCTCGTCCCCGTTGAGGTCCTGCAGGTAGAAAAGGTGCTTGCCATCCTCGGCCCAAAAGTGGATGCGAATGCCGCGATGGGGATCATTGGTCACCTGGGTGTCATCCTCCTTGCCGATGGTGCGAACCCAGGCATTGAGCACGCCTTTATCCGACGGGGCCAGATAGGCCAGGCGTGTGCCGCAGGGCGAGATGCGCGGCGATGCCTTGACCGGGTTGCCGAAAAGAATCTGGCGCGGGATGAGCGGCAGCTCCTGGGAAGCCAGGACCGATGCCAGGCCGGCGATCACGAACACCGCCAATCCGGCCACAACAAAAACACGGAATTTTTTAGACATTTTTCCCTCCTTGACATTTCATATATTTTAACACAAACGGGACCGCCTAGGTTTCAAATCGTCGATTTTTTTAAAATTTCTTAACGGTGCTCCCGCCCCGATAAAATATCTTCCAGGATGCGCACGGTTTCGGCCACGCAGGGACGGCACACTGTTTCCGCTAGGTTCTTTTCTTTGTACCGGGTATGCCCTACCGCAGTAGCCAGGTTGATGCCTGGGAGCAGTTCTCGGCACAGGCAGGAGCCGAATTTAACCTTGAATCTGGCCATAAGTTCATTCGCCAGCAGGTATGTCCGCTCCTTGGCCTCGAAGTCACTTGTTTGAGTTCGGCCGTGTTTTAAGCCGATAGCCATAATGCCGCCGGACACCGCTCCGCAGATTTCTTGTTTATTGGCCAGACCGGCACCAAAGCCGGTAGCCAGTTTCAGGGCCCTTTCCCTGTCCAGATTCAACTCTTCGCAAAACACTCCCAGTGTCGACTGCGCGCAGTTGAATCCCTCGGCCATCATGGCCACGGCTTCTTCGCTCTTGGTCTTCATTCATTTCCTCCAGTGCCCTGGTTTTCAGGAAATGAGTTCGGGCAGGGCCGCTTCCACTTCCTGCCATTTTTTTTCGTCCAGCTTGGCACCGATCACTTCCACCACCTTTCCGGAAAGCAGCGAGCCGATGCGGCCGCATACGGGCAAGTCATAGCCCCGGATCAAACCATAGAGAAAGCCGGCGGCGTACAGGTCACCGGCGCCGGTCGTATCCACGGCCCGTGCCGGTATGCAGTCGATCCGGTACTGCTCGTTGGCGCAGCGGACCAGCGAGCCGTTCTTGCCCAGCTTGACCACAACAATGCGGCAGCTGGGCGAGATGGTGACCAGGGCATCGTTCGGGGAATGGCTGCCGCTGAAGGCCATGGACTCGTCCTCGTTGGCAAAGACGATGTCCACGTATTGGGCCACCATGTCCTGCAAAAAGGTCAGGTTCTCGCGTACCACGTTATGGCTGGCCAGGTCGAGGGATACGTCCAGCCCAACTTCCTTGGCCAGCCGTACGGAAGTTTCAAACAGCCGGTGGTTCTGAACCATGTAGCCCTCGATATGAAAAATGTCATAGCCGCGGAACAATTCCGGGCCCAGATCTGATCCTTCCAGCTCCACCGCCGAACCCAGAAAGGTGGCGAAAGTGCGTTCCGAATCAGGGGTGATGAAGCCCAGTGCCCGCCCGGTCTGGGCGCGGCCAAAAAACATGTGCGTGGCCACACCATGTTTCTTCATTTCCCCCTCAAAAAAAGCTCCGAAGTCATCATGGCCGATCTTGCCGATATATCCTGTCCGGATACCCAGGCGAGCCAAACCGCTGATGGTGTTGGCCGCCGAACCACCGCAGGCTTCTTGCTTTTCCAGGGCGGATACCTTGTCCAGAATGGCATTGACCTGATCTTCGCGCACCAGGGTCATGCAGCTCTTGGGGAGGTCCAGCCGGCTCAACAGCTTGTCGTCATCGATACGCACCAGAATGTCAACCAGGGCATTGCCCAGACCGATTACTTTTTTCATTGATTTTCCTTGGGTGAAGGCGCCCTGCGCCTGTTCACAGTTTTTTTTGCGTAATCTTCTCTATGATGTTGCCGGGCGCCATGTTGACGATCACGGCATGCAGCGAATTCAATTCCTTTTCGTCGATCAGCGCGTATGCGGCGATAATGACCATGTCGCCCGGCTGTACCATGCGGGCGGCGGCGCCGTTGACCACAATGCCCCGGGAGGCACGCTGCCAGGGGATCACATAGGTGGAAAAACGCGCTCCGTTGCTGATATTGTACACATCCACTTTTTGATATACGCGCAGCCCGGCTTTTTCAATGATCTCCTCGTCAATAGAAATACTGCCTTCGTAATTGATATCGCAGCCGGTAATAACGGCCCGGTGTATCTTTGAAATTAAAAATGGAATCAGCATGACAGATCTCCTAATACTATATTATCGATGAGACGGGTTTTACCGACGCGGATGGCCGCGGCAATCAGCGTGCGGCCCGGTTGGATGAACCTCAGGTCGGCCAGGTCCTGCAGCCCGGTCACGGCGATATAGTCAACATGGATGAGTCGGTCTTTGGCAAATTCTTCAGCCATGGCTTTTTTCAGAACTGCAGTCTCTTCCACGCCGCGACCGATGAGATCGGCGGCCACGGTTAGCGCTTGCGGCAAGTGCCTGGCTGCCTGCCTTTCTACCGGGGAAAGGTAGATATTGCGTGAAGAGAGGGCGAGGCCGTCGCTATCACGCACAATGGGCAGAACCTTGATCTGCACGGGCAGGTTCAGGTCGCGGACCATGCGGCGGATGATGATCGCCTGCTGGGCATCCTTTTGGCCAAAATAAGCCCGCTCTGGGTGCACCAGATTGAAAAGCTTGAGCACCACTGTGGCCACGCCGCGGAAATGGCCCGGGCGTGATGCCCCGCATAAAACTGCATCCAAGTCTTCGACGTTGACATATGTTGCATAGCCTGGCGGGTAGATATCCGCGCGTTCCGGCAGAAAAAGCAGATCGGCCCGTTCTTTTTCCAATAGGGCACAATCTCGTTCCAGGTCACGCGGGTAACGGTCCAAATCTTCGTTTAAACCGAACTGGGACGGATTGACGAAAATGGATACGACAGCCACGTCGTTTTCCTGCCGGCACTTTTTGACCAGGCTGAGGTGCCCGGCATGCAAAAAACCCATCGTCGGCACAAAACCGACGCTTTGCCGACCGGCCTGAGATAATGCTTCGGTCAAACTGGAGATGGTGCGGCAAATTTTCATTGGAGAAATTCGTCGATATCTTTATGCAAATGGTAGCTTTCATGGTCATCGGGAAAGGCAGCGCTTTGCACATCGCGGATATATTCCCGCAGAGCCTTTTGCCAGATGGCATGGGTGTCGGCATATTGGCGTACGAACTTCGGCAAGACCATGCTGGTCAGCCCCATCAGGTCAGAAAAAACCAGTACCTGCCCGTCGCAGAAAGGACCGGCGCCTATGCCGATAGTCGGGATATTCAGGCTGGCGCTGATTTTTTTTGCCAGCTCCTGGGGAATCGATTCCAAGACAATGGCGAACACGCCGAGTTTTTCCAGGGCCAGGGCGTCAGCGAGAATTTCGCGGGCTTTTTCGCGCAGCTTGCCCTGGACCTTGAATCCCCCAAACCGGTGCACCGATTGCGGAGTCAATCCCAGATGGGCCATGACCGGGATTTCGGCGTTCAGCAGGGCTTCAATGACCTCGAAGCGTTTACGGCCCCCCTCAAGCTTGACCGCTTCGGCCCCGCCTTCCTTGATGAAACGGCAGGCGTTTTCCACGCTTTTTTCGATGCTGCCATGAAACGAACCATAGGGCATGTCGCTGACGACCAGTGCCAACGGCCGGGCACGGGCGACCATGGATGTATGATAGACCATGTCGTCCATAGTCACTCGCAGCGTGTTTTCATGCCCCTGCAGCGCCATGCCCAGCGAATCCCCGACCAGGATGATGTCTATCCCTGCCTCGGAGGCGACGCGCGCAGTCGGAAAATCAAAGGCCGTCACCGCGGCGATCTTTTCACCCTTGGCTTTTTTTTGAGCCAGGAATAATACCGTCTTTTTCCCCAACTCAGGCCGGCGCATAGTAGCTGATTCCTTTTTTATGATTTTTTATTTCCCTGATCAGGTTATCGATCTCCCGACGGTTTTCGAAATCGGTTTTTTCGACATTGACCACCAGCAGCGGCGACAATTTATAATTGAAAAAATAGTAATTGTATGCCTCATAAATTTCCCGCCAGTACTCGCTGGGCATCCTTTTTTCAAGCTCGCTGCCGAACTTGTGGATACGCTGGATCATTTCCGAAAACGAAGTCTGTAAATAGATCACCAAGCCGCAGGGCACGATCTTCTCAGAAAAAACATTCAGTATTTTCTTGTAAATATCCAGATCTTCGTCACTGAGAACCGTGTGGGCGTAGATGCCGTCCTTGTAAAAAATATAGTTGGCGACGGTTGTCTTTTGAAAAAGATCCTTCTGCTTCATCTCCAATTGCTGGTTGAAGCGGTTGATCAGGAATATCAACTGGGCTTTCAGGGCCAGGGGATTGTAAGTGGAGGAATACGATTCATAGTATTCCTTCAAAAAAGGATTGCCCTGGTTGTCCAGGACCAGCCGCGACTTGAACTCTTCAGCCAGGATCCGGGCCAGCTTGGTTTTCCCGGATTTAATCAACCCTTCCACGGCAATATACTTTAAATCAGTCATCGGCGCTTATTATACCATTTACAACCCGCACTGTAAACGAACCCGACCCGGGTTCAACCCTGTCGGCAGGCCGTCACTTGGATATGAAGCGCTTGAAATTCAGCAGGGAAACCACCATCAGGGTCAGGGCAATGCCGCCCAGTGTCAGCAGGTCCTTCCAGAAATAGGCAATGCCGTTGCCCTTCAGGAAAATTTCGCGGATGATCTTGAGCAGGTAGCGTAAGGGATTGATGTCGGCCAGGATACGCAAGAGCGGAGGGATATTGTCCACCGGAGTGAAAAAGCCCGACATCAGGAGAAATATCATCAGTGAGAACCAGGAGAAGAACATGGCCTGCTGGGTGGTGGCGGACAGGACGGAAATCAGCAAAGCGTAGGACAGGATGGCGGCCAAATAGACCACGGAAGCCAGAAAGAGATAGAACATACTGCCGCGGAACGGG
This sequence comes from Candidatus Aminicenantota bacterium, assembly GCA_963770755.1. Taxonomy (GTDB): domain Bacteria; phylum Acidobacteriota; class Aminicenantia; order UBA2199; family UBA2199; genus UBA2199. The sequence goes on from CAVYQZ010000007.1 coordinate 221,169, forward strand.
ATGCCGAACCAGAGGAGTACGACCAGAAGGCCGATAACCATGTCAACCAGCCCGATCAAGGCCGCCGGCAGCGCCTTGCCGACATAGATTTCCAGGGTGTTCAGTGGCGAAATCAGCAGGGTGTCCAGCGTTTGCTGTTCCTTTTCCCGGACCAGTGAAGCGGAGGTCAGGAACATGGTGATGATGGTCAGCAGGAAACCAACGATCCCCGGTCCCATATAGTTGATGCTGCGCAACTGCGGATTGAAGCGGAAAACGGCCCTGGAGCTGAACGGCAGCCCCTGACCCAGCTTTTCCATATCATGCAGGATGTAATTCTTGATAATGCCGTTGAAATAGCCGGCGGCGATCATCGACGTATTGGAGTCCATACCGTCCATGAGAATCTGCACTTCGGGATATTTCAGGATGTGACGTTTCTGGTCCAGGGCATCGCGAAAGATCAGCATGGCTTTCACTTCTCCCTTTTTAAGCAAGTCGAGGTAATCGGCACTCTGCTCGCTCTCATAACGCACATTGAAGAGGGATGTTTGGCGGATGCGCTGGATCATCTGCCCGGCCGCCTGCCCTTGAGCCATGTTGACGATGCCCACCGGCACATGGCGTATATCGGTGGAAATGACATAGCCGAGGATGATGATCTGGACAACCGGGCCGATGAACATCAGAAACAGCAGCTCTTTCTGGCGGGTGATCTCGATAAATTCTTTCTTGACCAAGTAAAACAGTTTCATTGCACGGCCTTCCTCTGACGATTGAATTTCCTGGTCGCCGCCGCCAAAAGCACCATACTGAGCACGATCATCATGCCGCCTTCAAAAAGGAAATGCTTCAATTCGGCCCCCTTGAGGATCACGCCACGGATGATACGCAAAAAATAGGTGGCGGGAATGATGTAGGAGATCGCCTGCAAAATCGGGCTGAGTGAATCGAGGGGAAAAATGAAGCCGGAAAGGAGAAAGGACGGCAACATAGTGGACAGCAGCGTAGCCAGCATGGCCACCCGCTGGCTGGGAGCGATGGTCGATATCAGGATGCCCAATGCCAGTCCTGAAATGATATAGAGCAAGGCGAACAGCATCAGCACAATCAGGCTTCCGCGCAGAGGGATGCCGAACCAGAAACGGGCGAACAAGAGGATGATCACGCCGTCGAGCAGGGCGACTATAATATAAGGGAGTGTCTTGCCCAGGATGATCTCCGCGGACTTCAATGGCGAAATGAACAGCAGCGAAATGGAACCGGTTTCCCTTTCCTTGGCAATGCTCAGCGAGGTGAGCATGGCCGAGATCATCAGTAAAATGACCGCGACCAGCCCGGGGATGAAGAAAAACTGGCTACGGGCTTCGGGATTGAAAAATATCTTGGTATCGATCTTGAGCAGTTGTCTAGAGCCCTTCACGGCCGCCGTGAATTCCAGGAGAACCCTTTCAGTATATTGAAAAACCAGGTTGGCGACATTGGTATCGCTGCCGTCAATGACCAGCCCGACAACGCTATGTCCATGGGCGTTCAACCGCCGGGAAAAATCGGCCGGGATGACAATGATCTCCTTGATTTTTCCAAGGCGCAGCAGTTGCTCGGCGGCGGCCAGGGAAAGGGTGCGCCCGGTTTCGACCGCGCGGCTGCGGACGACGAAAATGCGGTTGGCGGCAAAAGTTTCGCTCAATGCCTTCGACAATCGGCTTTGGGCATGATCAATGACCGCGACATCGATGCGATTCAGGTCATAGGAGATCGAGTAGCCGAGGATGAAGATCATGACCAGCGGCGTAATGAAAACCAGGGTCAGGCTGCGCGGGTCGCGCAGGATATGAAAGAATTCCTTGACGATGATCGCCTTAATTCTGCCCATGATTTTTTATGGCGTCCTGGAAGAGCTCTTCAATGTTCGCTTTTTGATTCCGGCGCAGCAGCTCGTCCGGTGCGCCGCAAGCGACGATCTCACCGTTGTGGATAATGATGATGCGATCACAGTATTCGGCCTCGTCCAGGTTGTGGGTCGATACCAGCAAGGTTTTTCCCTGCTTTTTCAGGCCGTAGATCTCATTCCAGAAGTTGCGGCGCGCTTCGGGATCAACCCCGGAGGTCGGCTCGTCAAGCAGGATGATCTCCGGATCCGGCAGCAGGCAAACAAAGAGCGCCACCTTCTGGCGGATGCCGGGCGGCACGTCCTGGATTCTCTGCTGCAGGACATCGGGCGCGACCTGTTCCTCCATCACGTTCATGCGTGCCCGCAGCTCATGCGCTGCCAATCCCGATATGCCTCCGAAAAATTCGATGTTTTCCTTTGCCGTCAGAAGGGAGTAAAGTGAGAATTTCTGCGACATGTAACCCAGTTTTTTCTTGATCACGGCAAGATGCGTGCGATTATCCAGGCCGCCGATCAGGACGGTTCCGGAAGTGATTTTCAGCAGTCCGATGATCATCTTGATGGTGGTCGTTTTGCCGGCACCATTGGGTCCCAGGAAACCGACGATTTCGCCTGGAAGGACGTCGAAGGAAATTCCCTTCACGGCTTGGAAATGACCGAAACTCTTGCGAAGATCGCTCACGGCAATGGCCGGAACCGGGGTATTCACTGCCGCCTCTCATAATAGATATACATGTCTTCCAGGGTAGGTTTTTCCTCCACCATTTCCAGGTGCGGGATTTGCCGGCCCAGATTCTCCGTCCCGGTCTGCATGTAGCGGATGAATTTGCCGCGCATATGCGCCTGGCCGGCCAAACCGGGGATGACTTCGATCCCCGCCATGGCTTCAAAAATATTGTCGCGCGGCAGGATGCGGAACAGGCGAGCCGGAAAAGAGTTACGCAAACCCGCGATCGAATCCTGGCGCAGGATCCGGCCGTTCTTGATGAACACGATTTGGTCGCCTTTTTCGGCTTCGTCGAGGTACGGGGTCGACATGACGATGGTCTTGCCTTCGTTCTTGAGCGTTTCAATGATGTTAAAGAATTCGATGCGCGACAAGGGATCGACGCCGGTGGTCGGTTCGTCGAGGATGATCAGCTCCGGCGAGGAAAGCAGGATCGTCGACAGGGCCAGCTTCTGCTTCATGCCGCCGGAAAGGGCGCCGGCGCGGCGATGGCGGAAGGGGCCCATTCCGGTCCTTTCCAGAAGACGTTGTTTAAGCTCTTCACGCCTGCGCATCGGCACCTGCTGGATGGCGGCAAAAAAATTCAGGTTCTCCTCGACGCTCAAATCCGTATAAAGGGAAAACTTCTCGGGCATATAGCCGCAAACAGAGGTGATGCGGGAGTAATTGCCGCCGATGTCTTGCCCACTCAGAAGGATCGTTCCCGAATCCATTTTGACCAATCCGACCAGCATCTTGAAAATGGTCGATTTGCCGGCGCCGTCCGCCCCGGTCAGGATGGTGATCGCCGCCCGCCGGATGTCCAGGGAGACATCATCCACGGCCTTGATCGCGGCGAACGATTTGGAGATATGTTCCAGGCGGACCATCGTTACCTTGCCTTACTGATTGAAAATCACGGTGACTGGCATGCCGATCTTAAAAACATCGAGGGCACGGTCGAGCCTGATCTTTACCTGGTACAGCAGGGCTTGGCGCTCTTTTTCAGCCACAATGTACTTGGGCGAGAACTCGGCCTTCCTGCCAAAAGCGGAGATGCGACCGGAAAAAGAACGTTCTTCCATGCCATCGACAATGATCCTGGCCTGCTGGCCCAGTTTCAAAGCGGCAATCTCCCTCTCTTCGATAAACACATCGACGAACAGGCTGGCCAGGTCCAGAATATCCGCCAAGGCCACACCGGGAAAAACGTTTTCGCCCGAGCTGATGAATGTCTCCAGCACAACACCTGAAACCGGAGATCGCAACAGCATGTCCCGTTCAGCCAAATCGAATGCCTGCCGTTTGTTGGCGATCCGTTCCTTCTGGATCTGCAGCGCGTCCAGGGACCTGTCCAGTTCCATAAGTGAGGTCTGGGCTTCTTTCAACTGCAGCCGGGATCTCTCCAGCTGGTCACCGGAAATGGATTGACTCTGCTTCAAGCGTTCAAAACGCTGCACCTGTTTTTGCCAATAGCCGAGATTGGCGGCCAGCAGTTGCCTTTTTTCCCGGGCGCGTATTTCGCTGTTGGCTATCTCCCTGCCAGCCAGGTCCAGATCCTCCATACCGTTACGGACCTTGTCGCGATTGATCTCGGCGATCAATTCCCCTTTTTTCACGGCCTGGCCTTCCTGGACCAATAAGCTGTCCAATGTCCCCGCCGTGATGGCCTTGATGCTGGCGATCTCGCCATCGACCACACCCGGCGCCCTGATTTCCGATTCTTTTTTCTGGCACGAAAAAAAGAACGCCAGCAAACCAAGCAGAACGGCCGTTTTTTTCATCATTCCTCCTCGCATTTCCCGATCAGGGTATGGATCCCGACCTTGATCAATTCCACCTGCGCGAGCAGCTCTTCGCGGTTGGAAAGAAACCTTTCCTGGCTGGTCAGGGCGGCCAGGTAATCGTTATGATCGATCTGGTTTTCCGAGTACAGCGTTTCCTTCAAGCGGGCATCCTCGGCGGCATTGGCAACCAGGCTGTCCAGCAAGGCCAGTTTTTTTTCCAGACTTTCCTTTCGAAAATACAACTGCTGCAGGTTTTTTTCACTTTCGCGGATAAAATCGGCGCGCTGGTTCTGGAGCTTGCGCGCGGCGATGTCGACCAGTTTTTTATCGCGCCCGCCCCTGCTCCAGTTAAAAACCGGCATGGAGATATTGATCACGGCCATCACATAGGGAACCCAGCGGTTCAAGAAAAAATTTTGCCCGGGGCGCCCGTAATGCAGCTCGGCGACGGCGCTGACCTGGGGAAGATAGGAGCCGCTGATCGATTTTTTCTGGATCTGCATGATGCGCGCTTTCTCATCCAAAGAGCGCAGCAGCGGGTGGTTGGCCAGGAAAAATTCCCGGGCTGCCGGCAAAGATTCTTCTGCGGACGGTCCATCCGCCTCGATATCCCCGGGCTCATAGCCGCAAAAAGTGCTGAAATTGAGCGCTTCGCTGCGGATCAACAGCTCCAGGTCCTCCAGGTTTAAACTGATCTCATCCACCTTGGCCCGGGTTTCCAGCAGATCGGATTTCCTGAGCAATTCCTCAGCGTACAGGTTTTCCAATTTGCCCTGGTGCAATTTCAGGATGTCCAGCAGCAGGTTCAGTGAATCCCGCTTGCGACAAAACAGGCGGTGGTTGAAAAAAGAGTTTTTAACCTTCCCGGCCAATTCGAGCTTTTTCATTTTCGTCAGATCACGCTCGGCCGCTTCTCGAATCGTTTCCATGCGCACGGCGTTGCTTAAAATGCCGCCGCTGTAAATAGGCTGCAGCAGCGATATTTTCATGTCAAAATTGTGGTTGGGAGTGGACAGGATGATCGTTTCCGGCGCAATGTCAGTGTTTGAGGGGAAGGGGAAGTCGGAGAGCTTGACCTGCATCGCGTCCGAGGTATAGCGATAGCTGCCGTTCACATTGACGGAAAAGTATTTTTGCCGCAGGGCCGTCAATCGGGCAATGGCCGCGGCATTCTCTTCCAGCCTCTGGCTGTCGAGACCCGGGCTTATTTTCCAGGCATTGACCACGGCCTGGGACAACGGCACTTTGGCCGCCAGGATTAGGGTGCCAACCATGAAGACCAGGAATAGTTTTATTTTCATTTCAACATCCCCCGTTGCAAGACATTCACCACGCTGGCGATGCGCTTGCTTAAAAAATCGGCATCATCTTTGATCTGGATCCCGGAAATGGCTTCGACCATGGGCTTGCCGATAAATGAGAAAATGGCCAGGGCGATAATGTTCATCATGAAATGCAGGGGGTCGGCTTCGGTGATCAGTCCCTGCCGGTGCCACTTCGGGATCAGCTCGAGAAACGGCTGCGGTTTGAAGGCCATCTTATCGTGAATGATCTCGGCCATGGCAGCAGTGACATTCTCCGGGTTATGGATCAAGTCAAAAACCATGATGCGCAGCAGGTCGGGATGGCGGGCGATGAAGCGGATGTAGATTTCAGGAAATTTTTCCAGTAAAAGGCCGGGAGTCAGCGCCGGCGAAATAAAACGGCCGATTTCACCAAAAATCTCGCTGAATACTCCGAGCAGGACCGTCCGGTACAAGTTGTCCTTGGACGAGAAGTAATAGAAGAGCATGGCCTTGTTAATCGCGGCTCCGCGGGCGATGGCTTCCATGCGCGCCCCGGCGAAGCCGCGAGCGGCAAACTCCTTTTGAGCCGCCTGCAGGATCCGCTCCTTGGTTTCAGGGTTGTTTTTGTTCATTTAACCAACCATTTGGTTTAACCATGTGGTTAATATAGTATTGTTTTTTCTTTTTGTCAACATTTTTTTTGCGACTGAACCTTCAGACAGCGGCTTCGCAGTCGCGAACGGCTACTGTCAAATGAAAGCGAGTATAAACCAGCCTACCCCATTGGCTCTGCCCGGGATTCATTAACCCTGGCGTCAGGCAATGAAAAAAATCCTACAGTCTGAATCCGATGGTCAGTCCAACGGCGAAATCATTGAAGGCCTGGTTGGTAAAAGGCGTGATCATGTAGGCAGTGATCTTCAGGCTCTCGGACATAAGACCGCCATTGACCTTCAGAAAGAAAGCATCGGGAATTGCGGTCGTGGAGCCGCCGCTGACATAGAAGCCTTTGGTTACGCCGCCGCCGGCAAAAAAATTTCCGAAGGCGACATTCATGATCATACCCGGGAAGAGGAGAAATTGTTTAAATTCAAACTTGTAGCCCATCAAAAGCGCCTCGGGACTGAAAAACAATACTTTGCCAATGGGAATATCGAGCTCCACCCCCGCTGTCCAGAAGAACGGATTGAGCGAGACATTCTTGTCGGTCATGGTGCCGACGTTGATATCAATGGTCATCTTATTTGCGGCGGAATAAAGTCCCGAAAACAAAAGCATGGCGCACATCAATGCTAGTACTTTTTTCATTGAGCCTCCTTGGTATTATTTTTTATTTTATGAAATAATAAAAGTCAAGTCAAGTAAAACAACAGCGGCTTTTCCGCGCCGAGGCGATTCATTCCCGGAAGCAGGCAGTTGACATTGAAGGTAAATTTATACACAATGGCCGCATGGCTAAAAAAGACATCCCCAAAGGCAAAATCCTCCTGGTCCGCCCACCGCTGACTTTGCGCGTGGCCAGGGCTTTCCACTCCTTTCTGCACCTGGAACCGCTGGACCTCGAGCTGGTGGCCGGCGGCATCGGCCGCCAGCACGAGACGCGCATCCTCGACCTGACGCTGAGCCGCGCCGCCGACGCCAGGCTGCGGTCCATGCTGCGCGAATTCAAACCCGACGTGGTCGGCTTCGGCGGCTACTCCAACCAGGCCGCGCACGTCAAGCGCCTGGCGGCGCTGGTCAAGACTGAGCTTCCGCAAGCGTCCACCATCGTGGGCGGCATCCACGCCACGACCATGCCCATGGACTTTTGCCTGCCCGGGGTCATCGACGTCGTGGTGCGCGGCGACGGGGGCACGGCCATGAGCCGGCTCCTGCCCAGGCTGCTGGCCAAGGAGCCGCTGCTCCCCGACGGCGGCATCCTGCCGACCGCCCACGCGGAATTCGCCGCCCGGGCCGCCGCGGCGCCGCCGCCCCTGCCCGACTACGCCGACGTGCCCTGGCCGCGACGCGACCTGGTCCGGCGCGGCGACTATTTCTGCGTCTGGTCGGCGCCACGGGGCAAGACGGTGAAAACGGTTTTCCCGCAAACAGCCACGCTGCGCACCAGCACCGGCTGCCCGCACCGCTGCGCCTTCTGCGTGGTGCATTACCTGGCCAACGGCAAGTACCTGCAGCGCGCGCCCGAGGACGTGGTCGACGAGATCGCCGCCATTCCCGAGGACCATATCTATTTCGTCGACGACGAGATGTTCATCAACGTCGAGCGCACCGCGGCCATCGCCAGGCTGCTGCTGGAGCGCGGCATCCGCAAGCGCTATATCAGCTGGGCGCGTAGTGACACCATCTGCGCCCACCCCGAGCTGTTCCGGCTCTGGCGCCAGGCCGGCCTCGATTCGCTCTATGTCGGGCTGGAGTCGATGGACAGCAAGGACCTGAAGGGTTACAACAAGGGCGTCGAGCCTGAGACCAACCGCAGGGCGGTGGCCGTCCTGGCCGAACTCGGCATCACCCTGCATGCGGCGCTGATGGTCAACCCGGATTTCCTGGCCGAGGATTTCGTCGCCGTGCGCAGGATGATCCACGAGATCGCCCCGGCCGAGGTGACCATCACCGTCTTCGGCCCGCCCCCGGGCACGGACCTGTGGCACAAGCACGAAAAGGAATTCATCTGCCCCGACCCCTGCGCCTTCTATGATTCCATGCACACCATCCTGCCGACCCGGGTGCCCCTGAGAAGGTTCTACCGCTATTTTTCCCTGCTTTACCTGTTCGGCTTCCGCATCCACCCCAACCGCCACCGCGGCAACCGTCCACCGCTGCGCGACCTGCTGCGCACCTTTGCCGGCGGCGCCAGGGTCGGCTATGCCCTGCGCACCATTTACAAGGAGTACGACAAGTCTCTGTGGTGAGCAGCGGTTTGCCGTGCGGATTCCGCGGCTGGCGCCCTAATTGTCCAGGCGGTCGAGGAGCAGCTGGATCAGGAAGCGGGCCGCGGCCTTGTGGTTGCCCTGGGCGCGGATGGCCGGGCTGACGCAGGAGGGGCAGCCGCCGGGACAGGGGCAGCCATCAATGATCTCCAGCGCTTTTTCAAGTAATATCTTTCCTTTTTCATAGAGGGTTTCTGAAAAACCGACGCCGCCCGGGTACTTGTCAAAGATGAAAATGTTGGGTTCGAAGCGGTCGGCAAAGGTCATGTCGGTCCGGTTGCGCAGCATGCTCTTCAGCGCGCCGGCATGCAGCGGGTCCTTGGTCAGGTTGTCCTCGATGGCCACGCCGACGTCGCGCACGTCGCAGAGCAGGATCACCGGGCTGATATGCTTCATCAGGTAGGCGATGCCGGCCACGGCCTCGATCTTTTCCTCGTTAGAAAAATCCAGGCATTGCAGCACATCGTTCTTCACCGTCAGCCAGAAAGCGGTGGTGTGCATTTCCTGCTGCGGCAGCTGTAGCTCGCCGGCGCCGACGTTTTCCATGGTGAAGAACTTGAGCTTTTTGAAGCCCACTACCTGTGAAAAAACATGGACGTCGCCATAAGAAAAGTTGTGATTTTTCAAACGCGTCTCGTCGAAGATATCCAGGACCTTGATCTTGGTATAGGTAATGGAATCGGTGTAGTAATCGGCGTTGGAGCGGGTCAGGAAGGCCTTGCGGTTCTCGTAATCCAGTTCCTCGACCACGTACTGCTCGCCTTCCAGGATGTAAATCGCCTTGGGATGGAGCGTCTCCAGGGCATCGGAAAAACCGACCTCGGCGATCACCCGCTCCCCGGCGGTGCGGTCGACTACCACGAAGTTATCCGACGTGACCCGCGTCAGGCTGACGGCATCGGCCGGGTAGCCCTCTTCGGTCCAGAACCATTTGTCGTCTTTGCGCAGCAATACCTGGTTTTCCGCCAGGTAGGAAAGAATTTCCTCCAAGTCCTCGCCGCCGTAGCGGTCGCCCCTGGCAAAAGGCAGCTCGAAGGCCGCGCACTTGATATGATCCATGAGCACGGTCAGGTTGTCGGCGTTGATGCGCCCCATCTCCGGCGACTGGCCGCTGAAGTATTCGGGATGGTTGACGATATACTGGTCGATGGGCATGGAACTGGCGACCAGCACGCCCAGCGACTGGCTGCTGCGCCGGCCGGCGCGGCCGATGCGCTGCCAGGTCGAGGAGATCGACCCCGGGTAGGAGGCCAGCACCACGGCATCCAGGGATCCGATATCGATGCCCAATTCCAGGGCGTTGGTCGAAACCACGGCCTTGATCTTGCCTTCGCGCAGTCCCTTTTCAATCTCGCGGCGCATTTTGGGCAGATAGCCGCCGCGGTAACCGCGGACCGTGCCGCGGTCCTGGACGGTCTTTTCAAAATCGTTCTTCAGATACTTGACCAGTATCTCGGTGATCAGGCGCGAGTTGGCGAAGGTGATTACCTGCAAGCCCGCCTTGAGCAGGATGCCGGCGATCTCGCGGCTCATGGAAACATAGGAGCGGCGGATGCCCAGTTGGCGGTTGACCACCGGCGGGTTGAAAAAAACCAGCATTTTTTTGCCGCGTGGCGCCCCGTTGCTGTCGATCAGGACCACTTTTTCCTCGATCAGTTTTTCGGCCAAATCGGCCGGGTTGGCGATGGTGGCCGAGCTCATGATGAACACCGGCTGCGTCCCGTAGAAGGCACAAATTCTTTTCAGGCGGCGCATGACATTGGCCACGTGCGAACCGAAAACGCCGGTGTAGTAGTGGAGCTCGTCGATGACCACGTACTTCAGGTTTTCAAACAGGCTGGCCCACTTGGTGTGGTGCGGCAGGATGCCCGAGTGCAGCATGTAAGGGTTGGAAATGACGATCTGGGCCTGCTTGCGAATGGCCTGGCGCATGCTGGTCGGCGTGTCGCCGTCATAGGTGTACAGTCCCAGCTTGTCACCCATGGCCTTGTTCAGGTCGAAGAGCTCGGCCAACTGGTCCTGGGACAGCGCCTTGGTCGGGAACAGGTACAGGGACTTGGCGGAAGGATTGCGGGTCAAGGCATCCAGGGCGGCGGCGTTGTAGATCAGCGTTTTTCCCGAAGCGGTCGGCGTCGCCACTACGGTGTGCCGGCCTTGTAGAACGTTCTGCAGTGCCTCGGTCTGGTGTGAAAAGAGGCGCTCGATGCCGCGCTTTTTATAAATGGCCGCGATCTCCGGGGCGAGTTTTTCCGGGAAATCGGCGAACTCACCACTGAAGGCGTCGACCGTGATCAGGCGCAGCTCGGTTTCGATGTCGTTCCTGAGTTTGCATAATTCGTCGAGGGCCTGCTCGACCTTGATGTTCTTGCCGCTGTCCATGGCCAGAAAATATCATAAATAATGAGAATAGTAAATCAGATACAAATGATTGAACTTGTAGGGACAGGTCGCGACCTGTCCCTACAGATAAAACGCCTGCATTCCCTACTTCACGCCCAGGACTTCCCGGATCATCTTGACGAACGCCTCGCGGCTCAGGGCGCCACGGGCCATCTGCGGCTCCCCTTTCTGGGGAATGAAGAGCAGGCTGGGGATGGTCATGATGCCGAAGGCCTGGGCCAGTTCCTGCTCTTTGTCGGTGTTGACCCTGTAGATGTCCAACTTGCCCTGGTATTCGTCCGCAAGCTTCTCCAAGATCGGAATCACCATTTTGCAGGGTCCGCACCAGTCGGCATAGAAGTCGATGATGGTCGGCAGGCCGCCCTGGAATTCCCATTCCTTTTTTTTCTCGTAGTCGAATATTTTTTCACAGAAAGTCTTCTTGCTCAGTTCTTCCATTTTGACTCCTTAGAGCTTTATAGTAAATTCAATATTTGTCGTCTTTTTTAGGACAAATTTTAGAATTTACTATCTAAAGCTCTTATCCAGCGCTGCTGGGTTAGGGCACCGCTATTTTAACTTTTTAAGGAAGTCAAATCAAGAAAGCAAGGAATTCGCCTAACTTTCCTTCTTTACTCCGAGCAAGTCGGCGATGGCCTTTTCAAAAGAACCGCGGTCCATGGCGCCGCGGGCCATTTGCGGCTGGCCGGCCATGGGGACGAAGAGCAGGCTTGGAATGCTCTGGATGCCGAAGGCGCCGGCCAGTTCCTGTTCCTTGTCGGTATCGACCTTGTAAATATTGAGTTTTCCTTCATATTCGGCCGAGATCTTCTCCAGAATGGGGGTAACCATTTTACAGGGCCCGCACCAGTCGGCGTAGAAATCGATGATGGCCGGCAAGGTGCCGCGGTATTTCCATTCTTTCTCTTTCTCGTAATCGAATACCTTCTTGATAAAAGTGTTTTTGTCCAGTTTTTCCATTTTAAACTCCATTTATTGTTTTTTATTTTTAAAGGCGACGAATTCCCTGACCATCGACATGTCGCAAGAGCTATGGCGTTGGAAGCGCCTGGAGAAAATCTCCAGGTTGTCGCGGTCGCGGATGAAGGGGGGGGATTTTTTTCGCTGCCCGGCCAGACCGTCCATGACCGCGCGGCCCAGCAAGGGAAGCTCAGTTTTCAGGCAGTAAAAAATATGTTTGCCCTGGCGGCGCGAGTCCAGCAGGCCTTCCCTTTCCAGCAGCGCCAGGCTGCGCGAGACCAGCGACTGGGAAAGGCCGGTGACGGCCATCAGCTGACAGACGAAGAGCTCCTTTTCCCTGAGCAACATGAGAATGCGCAGGCGTGTCTCGTCGGCCAAGGTCTTCAGCAAGCGCACATCTTCATTCATATCATTATATTAACATATGTTATTGTGTTTGTCAAGCCCCTTTTCTGAAAACATTCGCAACTCACCCCCTGCCCCCTCTCTTTTTTTGAAGAGAGGGGTGAACAGCAATCAAAGTATTTTCGGCCCCTTCTCTTCCCAAGAGAAGGGGTTGGGGATGAGTTTCTTCAATCCCGCTTAGATCGAAGCCAGCCCCATGGCTTGCCGCCAGGGCTCGGGCAGGTAGCTGACCGTGATCTTTTTTCCATTAACGGGGTGGCGAAACGAGTAGCGGAAGCACAGCAGCCACAGTTCCCCGCCGGGAGCGGCGCTGCCGTAGCGCACATCGCCGATCAAGGGCGCCACCCGCTCCTGGAAATGGCGGCGGATCTGGTGGGTGCGCCCGGTCTGGGGAAATACCAGAAAAAAATAGCGGCCGCCATGCTCGCGGCAGAAACGGACATAGGTCAGGGCGGCCTTGCTGCTGCCCTGCCACTCCAGGTCCGAACGGATAATATAAGAAGCCTGAACGCCGGCAAAAACATCGGTGGCCGCCAGGTAGCGCTTGCGCACCCGGTGCAGCCGGAACTGTCGATTCATGGCGCTCTCGCTCTTTTTGTCCTTGGCGAAAAATACCAATCCCTGGGCCGGCAGGTCGAGGCGGTTGATCGGCGCCGCCTTGTAGCGGATGCCCTTTTCATCGTAGTATTTCTGCACGCCGTGCAGCAGGTTGTCGCTGTCGCTATAAGGCGTGGGCTGCACCGGCACCCCGCCCATCTTATAAACAATCAATAAATAGTCGTCCTCATATTTGACGTCCCCTTCCTGGAGGGCGAATTCGCGGATTTTGAATTTCGGCCGGTCGACGCGCAGCAGCTGGTTGCGGACGGTCATGGTCCCGTCCTTGAGCCGCGCCTTGCGGTCATTGTCCCAGACCGAACCCTGGATCAGCAGCCTTTGTGCGGCTTCGGCCGTGATGCGCAAATGCTTCTGCAACACCGCGGACAGGGTCATGCTCTGCCCCGCCTTGAGACGGATGAAGTAGCGCTCCATGTTTTGATACGAGGGTTTGGGGCCGGGCATGGGGACATTGTAGGGCCGGGGGCATCAACTGTCAATCAATGCAAAAAAGTTATCGGCGCAAGGTAGACGGCGTACGGTGTACGGTTAAGAAAAGACACATCTCGGAAAATCTGCCCTTCTCAATTTTCAAATTCTTGCCGTATGCCGTACACCGTCAACCGTAAACCGATTACAGTAGGCCATCCCCCTCCCTTGACAAAAGAGGCCATATAATTTATAAAATCCTTTTGCATTTATTCGTATCGCGACAAACAAGATCGAGCGGAGGACAAATATGACCAACATGCGCAGTTATGAGGAAGAAATCAGGGATTTCAACTGGGCCATTTCGGAAAAGGAGCTCGAATACCAACCGGGCGCCGTGATCAACATCGGCGAATACTGCAGCGATCGCATCTGCCGCCAGGGCAAGGGCGATAAACTGGCCCTGATCTGGGAAGGCCACGCCGGCGAGGTGAAAAAATACACCTTCAACGACATGCGCCAGCTGACCAACACCATCGCCCAGTACCTGAAAAACCTCGGCCTGCAGCCGGGCGAACGCGTCTGCCTGTTCATGGACAAGGTTCCCGAGCTCTACTTCGGCTTCCTGGCCATCCTGAAATTGGGCGCCATCGCCCAGCCCCTGTTTTCGGCTTTCGGCGCCGAATCGCTGCTCACGCGCCTGGCCGACGCCGGCACGGCGGCCATCATCACCCAGAAGAAGCACGTGGCCAAGGTGCGCGCCCTGCTCAAGGACATGCCGACCCTGCGCAACATTATCATCGTGGATGACGACGGCAGCAAGCCGCTGCGCGAACGCGAAGTCGCCCTGCACATGGACAAGGAACCCAAGGTGGAGAACTTCCCCATCTTCCCGTCCAAGGCCGAGACCCCGTCGGTGCTCCATTACACCTCCGGCACCACCGGCAAACCCAAGGGCGCCCAGCATGTCCATTATTCGCTCATTTCGCAATACATCACCGCCAAGTATGTTCTGGACCTGAAGGACGACGACATCTACTGGTGCACGGCCGATCCGGGCTGGGTCACCGGCACTTCCTACGGCATCATCGGCCCCTGGGCCAACGGCGTCACCCAGTGCGTCCTCGACGCCGGCTTCAAGGCCGAGTCGTGGTACCGCTTCATTGAAAAATACCGCATCACCGTCTGGTACTCGGCGCCGACCGCCATCCGCTCCCTGATGAAGGAAGGCGACGAGATCGTCAGGAAATTCGACCTCTCCTGCCTGCGCCACCTGTGCTCGGTCGGCGAACCGCTGAATGCCGAGGCGGTGTTGTGGTCGAAGAAGGTCTTCGGCCTCATGTTCCACGACACCTTCTGGCAGACCGAGACCGGCAGCATGATGGTCACCAACTACCCGACCATGAAGATCAAGCCCGGCTCCATGGGCAAGCCCTTCCCGGGCATCACGGCCACCGTGGTCGATTTGAAGACCCACGAGCCGATCACCAAAGCGGGCATTGTGGGCCTGATCGCCATCAAGCCCGGCTGGCCGTCAATGTTCCGCACCTACTGGAACAACGAAGAAATATACAAAAGCAAGTTCAAGAACGGTTGGTATATCTGCGGCGACCGCGCTTCGATCGACGAGGACGGCTACTTCTGGTTCGTGGGCCGCGACGACGACGTGATCAACACCGCCGGCCACCTGGTCGGCCCCTTCGAGATCGAGTCGGCCCTGCTCGAGCACGAGGCGGTAGCCGAGTCGGCCGTGGTCGGCAAGCCCGACCCGGTGAACATGGAGGTGGTCAAGGCCTTCATCGCCCTCAAGCCCGGTTTCCAGGCCTCCAAGGAGCTGGAGCTGGACATCATGAACTTCGTGCGCAAGAAGCTCTCGGCCCTGGCCATGCCCCAGGAGATCGAGTTCGTGCCCGGCCTGCCCAAGACGCGCTCGGGCAAGATCATGCGCCGCGTGCTGCGCGCCCAGGAGTGGGGCGAGGAGATCGGCGACATCTCCACCCTGGAGAACGACTGAGAAATTCCGGTCTTCTTCTCGAACCGCCCGATCGCTTCCGTCCGAGCCTATTGACTCATCTGAAGAACTGCCTGAAAGGCGGTCCGTTTCTTTCCCTCGATAATTTTTGTATAATAGGTTTTTCTCACAGGAGGCTTGGATGAAATCAATCGCGTATGCCGTTTTGTGCCTGATCTTTTTTACCGGCGGCTTGTCCGCAGATACCGAAGATCTCGAGCAAAGGCTGGAAATCGTCAACGAAGAGATTCAGAGGCTCCACTTGCCCTGGACAACCACCATCAATCATCAAAAACGCAGACTCGGTTTGTTGATTGATCAGAAGCCTGCCGTGAAAACCAAGGCGCTTGCACATCCCAAAACGACCGCGCTGCCTGCTGCCATCGACTGGCGCAATTATAATGAGCGGAACTATATCACCCCGGTCAAGAACCAGTACGATTGTGGAGCCTGCTGGGCCTTTTCCGCCATCGGCACGGCGGAAGCGATGTGGAAGATCGAAAATAACCGGCCGGACCTCGACCCCGATCTTTCCGAGCAAGAGCTTGTTTCCTGCTCCGGTGCCGGAAATTGTGATGGCGGCCATCATGAAAGAGCCGCTGCATACATGAAGATCCAAGGAGTCTCCCCGGAATACTGCTTCTCCTATTCCGCCAGCGATCTTGCCTGCGATCTCTGTGCCGAGTCCTTCCAGATAAGGACCACGATCCAGAACTGTGCCTATGTATGCCAGGAGACCGAAAATGTCACCGCCATCAAAACAGCGCTGCAGACCGGGCCAGTCGCCACATCGATGGAAGTGTATGATGATTGGTACAACTACTACGAAAGCGGAATCTATGTAAAAACTTCTGGCGCTGTCGTCGTAGGCTATCACGCGGTGGTGATCGTCGGCTACGATGATGCCACCAGTTGCTGGATCGTGAAAAATTCCTGGGGGCAGGACTGGGGGGAGAACGGTTATTTCCGCATTCGATGGCTGCAGCATGGCGTCGGCGAACCCGCAGGGTTGAACTATATTCTGGGAACCTACACGATGTCACAAGAAGGCGTCGAAATCACTAAAGTCGGCCTGAATTGACCGAGCACTCCATTTCAGTTTATAAACCACTTCGCTGAGGAGATAAACATGAACAAAAAAATCAGCACGATCATACTGATGGTTTTATGGGCAGCGGCGACCCTGTTTTCTATCACGGTTCCAGCTGCCAGAAGAACACCGATCAAAAAAAAGAACCCAAAATTCGCTGTCATCTTGTACGGAAGTGCCGGATATGTCCCGGGATCCGGATCCGCCAGCGACTATCATTTCATGCAAAACGATTTCTGCATCAAGAAGGGGTATTTGCCGTTTGGCCCCGGGCTCGGCATTGGCTACAATATGAAATCCTTCTATGCCGGTCTTGAAGCCGCATTCAACTTGGGCGGGACACGCAAGTACGAGGATCCGGTTGAGATCGATTCGGTTTCGGTCAAGATGCAGAAAAGATTTGCCTCCTATCTGGTATTTGGCTATACGCTCATGAAATCCAAAAAGATGGGCCTGGCCGCCCAGCTGGGCGGTGGAATAGATCTTCTTCTTGGCGATCAGGGGACGGTTACTTCTGCGAACGGTTATCATGTTTATATAAAACCCCGAGAGAACAAGCTGGTCTTTGCCGGATTCCTGGGCATGGCATATGAGTATCTTTTCAGCAGGAATTTCGGCTTGCATTCCCATTTACGCTGCATGCTGAGGGATGCGAAAGAATTCATGCCTTCGCTGGGCCTGGGAATCTCATGTTTGTTTTGACCGGAGCGAGATTTCGCAACGGCGAGTCGCCATTTTGCCGTGGAGCTGGACATCATGAACTTCGTGTGCAAGAAGCTCTCGGCCCTGGCCATGCCCCAGGAGATCGAGTTCGTGCCCGGCCTGCCCAAGACGCGCTCTCTGCAAGATCATGCGCCGCGTCCTGCGCGCCCAGGAATGGGGCGAGGAGATCGGCGACATCTCGACCCTGGAGAACGACTGAAACGACGAGGCGGAAACGCGCTTAGTCGCCCGAGGATTTCAGTGCTTCCAGCGCTTCGGCATCGGCCAGGTCTTTTGTTCTTCCCGTCGCCCGCTTGTTGCGGATAAGATCGTCGATCGAAGGGATCCTGACTTCAAATCCATCGATGACGATCGCCTGGGACCGGATGTACACTTCTGCAAACTTGAGTCCCGACGCCTGGGTGATGATGTCGATGCGCCGCGGAGCGACTCCGATCTGAAAAATGGTCCCGTCCCGCTGCAGATCCTCGGCCGTCAAGTCTCGCAGGGGGGCGCCGAACCGCTGCAGCGCCCGCAGGACGGCGGCGGCGTTCTCGGGAGACTGCAAGATCCAGAAATCGATGTCCAGCGTGGAACGGGGATAGCCGTGGGCTGCCATGGCGTAAGCGCCAACGAGGAGGTATTTAACCTTCTCGACGGACAAGGCGCGTAACATGTCTTTGTAGTCTTCGTTCAACATTGTATTTTTTGTTCAAGGAAGCGATTTCACGAGTGAGCGCCCAGACCAGGGCGATGCGCTCTGCCGGCGTTCCGGGGACGAAGTCGTCGTTGCGCCGGTCCGCCAGCCGATATTTTGCCGTAACCGTCCTTTCCATATCTATACTATATCACTTCCAGAACACAGCATCAATGCTTTTATGGGTTGTATGCAGGAATTAAGCTCAATGCAAGATCATGCGCCGCATCCTGCGCGCCCGGGAAAGGGGCGTAGAGATCGGCGACACCTCGACCCATGAGAACGACTGAGAGAGAACAGGCCAATAGTTCTGATAGTAATCGCTGGTTGAAGTTTTAACGCTAAATTGGAATTTTTCGCAGTTACGTCAGTTGACTTATAGCCTTTACTTTTGCAAAAAATAGTGCCTGAGCGCCGCCAGGAAATACTCCTTGCTGAAATATTCAATTTCTTCCTTTTTGGCCAGGAACGGCCGCACATCGTTGCGGATATGACTGAAATCAACATGGTCGATCTTGGCGGCAAGGATGCGCTGGAGTGTTTCCGGGTTCATGGGCATCGCTTCCTTTTCGGTTTGGGCAGCGGCATGGGTCAGCAATTCATAGTTTACCGGCGTTTTGCGAGTCATGAACCAGAGCAGGTCATAATAATCGCGCCCCTTCGTGTACTTCCTGAATAAAACGGCGTGCAGTTTGCCGGCAAAAAGCGATGGCAGTTCATAACAGCGGACTTTAAAGAGAAAATTTTTGTTGATCATGACGATTTCGCTGACAAATCCCGGCGGCGGCGCGGCATCGACTTCCAGCTTGACGAACAATTTTTCGTTTTTATGTTCCGACAGCCCCAAATCATACGGCAATCCCTTAAATTTAATGAAGTCACTTTGGACGGTCTTCTCCTTGGCAAGAGCCTCTTCCACCACGAAACCGCTAAGCTCCAATTCCTTTCTTAATTCTGCCAGCATGAGTTTGAATGTGAAGCCTTTGGTATTGACCAATGAAAAATCGAGGTCTTCGGAAAAGCGGGGCAGATCATAAAGCGTACGCAGCGCCGTCCCGCCCACAAACGCCAGGTTCTTGAAATATCCTTTTCTGTCGATGATTTGCAGAATCAATTCCTGCAGGAATTCCCGGGCGAAATTGAGTTTATCTTCCCGGGAGCCGAACGAGGTCAATTTTTGCCTTAGCAATTCTTTCATTTTAATTCCTTTAGGATGGCGTGCAGTTTTTTTACGTCGAAGCGCCGGGCGTAGGAAAACAATTTATTCTTGTTCAGAATAGAGCGGTTTTGCAAGCGGATGAAACGATCAAGAATGTCGCCGTCCTTGGGGTCAAGTCCGCCCAGGTTCAGGTACAGGTAGTCGAGCAGGGCTTTTTCCGGTTCGGCGATAAAATAGGGATAACCGTTCTCGTCCTTTTTGGCCAGGAAGCCGAAATTCAATGAAGTCTGCAAATTTCGATAATTGAACGTTCCTAGTGGATTGTGGAACACCCGGGTCTTTTTGGGAGAGACGGACATCACCGTATCCACCCTTTCCGGGATCATCTGGTAATGACTCAACGCCGATTCCAGACTGATGTAAGACGGCTGGTACAAAATGGCGGCGATGGCCTGCCTGGAAATGGTGGTTTGTCTTTCCCCCTGACCCAGGATATACAATCCCCTTTTCAATTCCTGCAGCAGGCCCAGCTTTTTCCAGCGCGAAAACTGGTTTCTCAATGTCAGCGGCGAGCTGCTGAAGGTTTCCGCCACATCGCTGCTGAAAAAGGGCATGTTCTTTACTTTTTCCTTGAATTTCCTGAAGTCCATAATATTTCTCACTATCATCATAATTGATGATATGTAGAAATGATATAGCGTTTTAAAGCAAATGTCAATAGCCGTTGTCGCCGTGCGGCCATTCATCGAGCGCAGCGAAGGTCCAGAACTGATGACTCTCCCCAACCTGGAGAAAATCCTCGGCTGAAATGACGGCAAGAATAAAGGCATCTGAGGGCGAAGAACGGACGAGAAGTGCTTCGTTTGACAATAAAAGCGGCCAGCGACATTTACAGCATTCAAAGCAACTTCCAATTGCTTTCTGGTCATGCTATAAAATCATGGCAAACATTTTGCCATCATGAAAAATGAACAGATGGAAAATACCTGATTGGCTGGAAAAAGAAGTCAATGAACGCGACAAATACTGCGTTTATTGCGGGATAAAAATGCTCAAAAACATGCCCGCAAAAGGTTCAAGAAAGAATTGCGCCACATGGGAGCACCTAATAAATGATGCCAGTATTATAACCCGGGAAAACATCGCATTGTGTTGTAAAGCATGCAATGCAAGCAAAGGTGCCAAAAGACTTTCAAGTTGGATGCAATCAGCATATTGCCAAAGAAAAGGAATTTTCAAGGAAACTGTCGCAGAAATAGTCAAAAAAGCACTGAAAGACATATAATAAAAAAGAAAAATGAATTTTAAGGAAATTGACAATTGGCCCAACACTTGGAAAATCGGCGATCAGGATATTGAATACGGCAATAAGATAATCAAATTGATGAAGCCCTTTATCTTGTCATTAGCGGATGCATTCTCCTCAAGAACCGTAAAACGGCATGCCGACAATTTGTGGGTGTTGGGAGGTTATGCCGTTGAACTTGTCAATGTATACGAAGAGAAAAGACATGGCGAACCCTGCTTCTTTCTAACAACTCTCATAGATTCCTTTGATGGACCGCACATCCATGATTTATCTGAAGAAGAACAAAGATCATTTGATTGTACCTGCAGAAAGTTTTACAAGTACCTTGTGGAAGATGTATTGCGAAAGATAATTTTAAAACCCGAAAAGCCGCCCGACACATGTGCCGTGAGAAGGTAATCCGCACCCAATGCAAAAAGAATAAGATGGCGTTTACCGAACTTGAGCAAGATCATATCAAAAGCATCGTCGGAAATCTGTGCAAAAAGAAAGCCCCCGCGAACTTAGAAGCGCCGTGGTATGAATTTGTAATCAATAAACGAGACGTCATCATCGCTGAGAAACGTCCCTTCTGGGACCAAAATAATGTGGAACGAAAGGATCTTCTGACTGAGCTCGAGATCGCAAAATTGAGATACATAAGATCAGAAAATAGATGGGTTCTGTATTGGAAAAGGGCAAGCGGGAAATGGTATTTATACGAAATGGAGAAATACACCGAGACGCTCGAAGATTTTATAAAAGAAATAGCAAAAGATCCTTATGGCTGCTTTTTTGGATGAAAAACACTAAGCCAAATAGCCTGATGAACCTCGAATATGCGGCCGGGCGATTTTAAAAGTTCTGCGGACAAGTTCGACGAGCAAGAATGCACCCAGCAGCTGCGGCATTCGCTCTGCATCATGAACTTCATCCGCAAGAAGCTCTCGGCCCTGGCCATGCCCCAGGAGATCGAGTTCGTGCCCGGCCTGCCCAAGACGCGCTCTCTGCAAGATCATGCGCCGCGTGCTGCGCGCCCAGGAATGGGGCGAGGAGATCGGCGACATCTCGACCCTGGAGAACGATTGACAGCGTTTTAATGATTTATTCAGCCTCAGGGAAAGGCTAAGCCAGCATTCGTTCGATTCTTTTCGCCGCAGCGAAGAGGTCGGGCTCGACCCAGTCGGCCTCAGAGAAATCCTGGCCGCGGGTGTAGTCATTCGGTACGGCGATCACCGGGCAGCCGGCGGCCTTGCCGGCCAGGACGCCGTTGCGCGCGTCTTCGAGCACGACGCACTCAGAAGGCGGCAGCCCCAGGCGACTGCAGGCGATGAGATAGATCTCGGGATCGGGCTTGCCGCGTTCGACCGCGTCGGCCGTCTGCAGGACATCAAAATAGCTGCGGATGCGCAGCGTGTCGAGCGCAATGTCGAGGAACTCCCTTTGGGCGCCGGTGCCGACAGCCAGCTTCATTCTGCCGTGGAAAGTTTCCAGGATCTCGAACAAACCGGGCATGGCGCCCAGGTCGTGGCTCATTTTCTCCAGCATCAGCCTGTTGCGCCAGGCGAAGAGATCCTCGGGAGAAGTCTCGATCCCCAGTATTTCGCGCAGCAGGCGCAGCGACTCGATGGGCTTGCGTCCCATCAGCGGCCAGAGTTCCTCATCGCGGATTACCTTGCCGTGAGCAGCGGCCATCTCGCGCTCGGCGGCGAAATAGAGGCGCTCGGAGTCGATCATGAGCCCGTCCATGTCGAAGATCAATGCGGACGGGCGTTGGATGGGTTGGTGAAGCATTTGTCATTATACACGATCTCCTGCCCTGCTCCAAAATGTGGAAGCAAAGAGATCGGCGACATCTCCCCCTGGAGAACGACTGGGGGAATACTATCAGGGCAACCGCAAGGGTTGCCCCTACCTATCGTGCCGCTATTGACAATTAATGTGTTTCAAGGTAAAAAAATAGATTGTCAAGTAAATAAAGGAGAAACAAATGTCAGATATTAAAAATGCTATTCTCGATTACGTGAAAAAAGAGTACCTGGAAGAAGACGACGACCGCGAAGTCGGCTTCGACACGCCGCTGATTTCGGGAGGCATCGTCGACTCCTTTTCCATGGTCTCATTGAAGCGGTTTTTGGAAACCAGATACAAGATCCAGATACCCGACGCCAAGGCCACACCCGAAGCGTTCGACTCGGTGGAAAACATCGTCAAGCTGCTGCAAGAATTCAACATCCAGTAGGCGCACCATGGCATTCAACGACGACATCCGCACTATTTACCAACAAGAACTGGAAGGCATCCGCACAGCCGGCATATTCAAGGAAGAACGCATCATCTGCTCCGCGCAGAATGCTGATATCGATGTAGAATTTCCGGCCGGCGCCAAGCGCCAGCGCGTGATCAATATGTGCGCCAACAACTACCTCGGGCTGTCCTCCCACCCCGATGTGGTCGAGGCAGCCAGAAAAGGGCTCGATACCCGCGGCTATGGCATGTCCTCGGTGCGCTTCATCTGCGGCACCCAGGATATCCACAAGGAGCTGGAAGCCAAGCTGACCACTTTCCTGGGCACCGAGGACACGATCCTGTTTCCCTCGTGCATGGATGCCAACGCCGGCGTCTTCGAAGCCATCCTCAACGAACAGGACGTGATGATCTCCGACCGCCTGGTGCACGCCTCGATCGTCGACGGCATGCGCCTGTGCAAGGCCCAGCAGGACACCTTCAAGCACTCCGATATGGGCCACCTGGAAGAAAAGCTGCAACTGCACGCGGCGGCCCGCGTCAAGCTGATCATCACCGACGGTTCCTTTTCCATGGACGGCGACCTGGCCAAGCTGGACCAGATCGTGACCCTGGCCGAAAAATACAAGGCCCTGGTCTTCGTCGACGACTCGCACGCCAGCGGCTTTATCGGCAAAACCGGCCGCGGCACCCATGAACACTGCGGCGTGGTCGGCAAGATCGACATCATCACCACAACCCTGGGCAAGGCCCTGGGCGGCGCCTCAGGCGGCTGCGTGTCCGGCCGGCGCGAACTGGTGGAAATGTGCCGCCAGAAAGCCAGACCCTACCTGTTCTCCAACACCATCCCGCCGGTCGTTGTGTCCGGGGCCAACGCCGTGCTCGACATTATCGCCAAGACCACCGAGCGCCGCGATAAGCTGGAACGCAACACCGCTTTCTGGAGAAAGGGCCTGACCGAAGCCGGGCTGATCATCAAGGAAGGCGAAACACCGATCGTGCCGGTGATGCTGTTCAACGCCAAGCTGTCGCAGGATTTCGCCAAGGAACTCTACCAGGAGGGCATCTACGCCGTGGGTTTCTTCTTCCCGGTCGTGGCCAAAGGCCAGGCGCGCATCCGCACCCAGCTGTCGGCGGCTCACGACCAGCACCACCTGGACAAGGCCCTGGCCGCC
>CAVYQZ010000008.1:0-48927 GCA_963770755.1 Candidatus Aminicenantota bacterium
GGTTAGCAGCGTGCCGTTGGTATGCATTTTGCATACGATGCCCTGGGACGAGGCATAGCGGATGAATTGACCGACTTGCGGGTGCAACAGTGATTCGCCGCGATGGTGGAGATTGATTTCAAAGGCGAAATCACGAGCCTGGTCGACGATCTTTTTGAACAACGGCCAGTCCATGTCGCCTTTCAGGCCGGGCGGCAGGTCTTTATTGGGGCAAAATGGACAGCGCAGATTGCAGCGTGAACTGATCTCGATCCACAGGCGCAAGGGGGAGCTGGTACGAGCGCATTTCGGTGACGGTAGCTTTGATACAGGGCGAAGAGCCGTTGGTAGTATTTCAATTTTCCAGACATAACAGATTGGGATTGTAAGCGAATAGCCCTGGATCGTCAAGCAGTATGGATATTGTCAAAAACATACCAACACCAGATGTTTTTGGAGACTTACAGTTATTGCCAAAAACATAGTGTTGGTATAGAATCTGGGCCATGGTTAAGAAAATTTCCCGGCCCTGGCAATTGAAGATGTACGACCGTTCATTGAAAAAAAAGATGAAGGTCAAAGCCCTGAAAAAGTTTTTAGGCGCCGACCCGGACCGGAAATGCCTGCTGATAACCTGCGGCGACAACAACGGCGCGATCAACTACCACCTGGGCCGTAGCGGCGGCGACTGGCAATGGGCCGAGTTTGAGGGCGAAACCCGGACTGAAATGGAACAACTGCTGGCGGCGCCGGTGCACATACTTGACAAGGAAACCTGCAGGCTGCCATTTGCGGACAACGTCCTTGACCTGCTGGTCAGCATCGACGTGCACGAGCACCTGCAGCAGCCCGAACTTTTGGCCGCTGAATTTATGCGGGTGTTGAAACAAGGCGGCCGTGCCGTGGTGACGACGCCCAATGGCAACGAACGAAAATTGGTGGTGCGCATGAAGCGCTGGTCGGGCATGGGCAACCTGGAGTACGGACACGTGCGCACCGGCTTCGACATTCCCGATCTTGAACGGCTGCTGGCTGCGGCAGGACTTAGTCCCGTCCGTTCCGCTTCCTACGCGAAATTTTTTACCGAATTCCTTGAATTATTGCTCAATTGGACCTATGTTAAAGTTCTGGACCGCAAGCACCACTCTGCCGGCAAGGGCATCGCACCGAGCAGTCTGGAAAAACTCAAGGCGGTAAAAAAGAGCTACCGACTGTATGCCTTGCTTTATCCTTTTTTCTGGTTGTTTTCCCGCCTGGATGGCCTGCTGTTTTTCAGCCGCGGCTATGCGGTCATTGTCGAAGCTGAAAAAAAATGTTAGTCTTGCCATTGAGAAAATTGAGCGTGAGTGTTCTTTTCAATCCGATTCGTACCTTGAGATCATGGCGGCCATGAAGCTGGCGGATTTCAATTTTGACTTGCCTCGTGAGATGATCGCCCGCTTTCCCGCCGATCGCCGTGATGCTTCCAAGTTGATGGTTGTCAATCGCCAGAACGGTGAAATCGGCCATTTTCATTTCTGCGATTTTCCGGGACTGCTGAACCCCGGCGATTTCCTGGTCATGAACAATTCACGCGTACTACGGTACGCGCCTTTTCGGAAAGATCAACGGCAATGCGGCGGAGATGCTGGTCGTCAAAAGCCTCGGCGCCAGAAAATTGGAGGTCCTCTGCCTTCCGGCCTCCCGTTTTCATGTGCGCTGTGTTTACCGCTGAAAATGGGCTGAAGGCCGAAGTCATGGCCGCGGGAAATCGGGGGCGCCGCGTGCTGATGTTCGACCGCGAATATGAGCAGGTCCTCGGACGGCTATGCGCCGCTGCCGCCGTATATCAAGCGTAAGGCGGAGGAGGCCGTCCGTCATCGCCGCTTCGATCTGGAGCGCTACCAGACCGTCTACGGAACAGACCGAACTTTTATCGCCGCGCCGACGGCCTGGACTCCATTTCACCTCCGAGGTGCTGGCGGCTGTGTGCGCCTCGCACCCATTGCTGGAGATCACCCTGGAGGTAGGCGAGGCCACCTTCCAGAAAATCGAGGTTGAGGACATCGCCCGCCACCGCATGGGCAGCGAGAAGATCAGGATCAACTCCGCCACGGCCCGGCGCATCGCCGAGTTGAAAGAGGAGGGGCGAAAGCTCCTGGCCGTCGGCACCACCTCCGTGCGCACCTTGGAAAGTTTCGCTATGCTGCCCGAACCGCTGGTAGAGTTCAGCTCAGATATATTCATCAGCCCCGGTTTTCAATTCCGCCTGGTCGACAAATTGCTCACTAATTTTCATTTGCCGCAGTCCTCGCTTTTTATCCTGGTGTCGGCTTTCGCCGGATTGGACTTGATGAAACGGGCGTATGCCCGGGCCATTGAAGGAGAATACCGGTTTTTCTCCTACGGCGATGCCATGCTGATCATCTGAAAGCGATATACCCAAAAAAATCGTAACCGAGTGCAGATCCCCCCTTCATCCCCCCTTGCTAAAGGGGGGAACTAAAAGAGTTTAAAGCCTTTCTTGATTTTACCCCCCTTTAGCAGCGTGCCGTTGGTATGCATTTTGCATACGATGCCCTGGGACGAGGCATAGCGGATGAATTGACCGACTTGCGGGTGCAACAGTGATTCGCCGCGATGGTGGAGATTGATTTCAAAGGCGAAATCACGAGCCTGGTCGACGATCTTTTTGAACAACGGCCAGTCCATGTCGCCTTTCAGGCCGGGCGGCAGGTCTTTATTGGGGCAAAATGGACAGCGCAGATTGCAGCGTGAACTGATCTCGATCCACAGGCGCAAGGGGGGAGCTGGTACGAGCGCATTTCGGTGACGGTAGCTTTGATACAGGGCGAAGAGCCGTTGGTAGTATTTCAATTTTCCAGACATAACAGATTGGGATTGTAAGCGAATAGCCCTGGATCGTCAAGCAGTATGGATATTGTCAAAAACATACCAACACCAGATGTTTTTGGAGACTTACAGTTATTGCCAAAAACATAGTGTTGGTATAGAATCTGGGCCATGGTTAAGAAAATTTCCCGGCCCTGGCAATTGAAGATGTACGACCGTTCATTGAAAAAAAAGATGAAGGTCAAAGCCCTGAAAAAGTTTTTAGGCGCCGACCCGGACCGGAAATGCCTGCTGATAACCTGCGGCGACAACAACGGCGCGATCAACTACCACCTGGGCCGTAGCGGCGGCGACTGGCAATGGGCCGAGTTTGAGGGCGAAACCCGGACTGAAATGGAACAACTGCTGGCGGCGCCGGTGCACATACTTGACAAGGAAACCTGCAGGCTGCCATTTGCGGACAACGTCCTTGACCTGCTGGTCAGCATCGACGTGCACGAGCACCTGCAGCAGCCCGAACTTTTGGCCGCTGAATTTATGCGGGTGTTGAAACAAGGCGGCCGTGCCGTGGTGACGACGCCCAATGGCAACGAACGAAAATTGGTGGTGCGCA
The DNA here is from genome assembly GCA_963770755.1 of Candidatus Aminicenantota bacterium. GTDB lineage: Bacteria > Acidobacteriota > Aminicenantia > UBA2199 > UBA2199 > UBA2199. The sequence continues at coordinate 3,425 of CAVYQZ010000008.1, forward strand.
TGAAGCGCTGGTCGGGCATGGGCAACCTGGAGTACGGACACGTGCGCACCGGCTTCGACATTCCCGATCTTGAACGGCTGCTGGCTGCGGCAGGACTTAGTCCCGTCCGTTCCGCTTCCTACGCGAAATTTTTTACCGAATTCCTTGAATTATTGCTCAATTGGACCTATGTTAAAGTTCTGGACCGCAAGCACCACTCTGCCGGCAAGGGCATCGCACCGAGCAGTCTGGAAAAACTCAAGGCGGTAAAAAAGAGCTACCGACTGTATGCCTTGCTTTATCCTTTTTTCTGGTTGTTTTCCCGCCTGGATGGCCTGCTGTTTTTCAGCCGCGGCTATGCGGTCATTGTCGAAGCTGAAAAAAAATGTTAGTCTTGCCATTGAGAAAATTGAGCGTGAGTGTTCTTTTCAATCCGATTCGTACCTTGAGATCATGGCGGCCATGAAGCTGGCGGATTTCAATTTTGACTTGCCTCGTGAGATGATCGCCCGCTTTCCCGCCGATCGCCGTGATGCTTCCAAGTTGATGGTTGTCAATCGCCAGAACGGTGAAATCGGCCATTTTCATTTCTGCGATTTTCCGGGACTGCTGAACCCCGGCGATTTCCTGGTCATGAACAATTCACGCGTACGACCGGCACGCCTTTTCGGAAAGATCAACGGCAATGCGGCGGAGATGCTGGTCGTCAAAAGCCTCGGCGCCAGAAAATTGGAGGTCCTCTGCCTTCCGGCCTCCCGTTTTCATGTGGGCGCCGTGTTTACCGCTGAAAATGGGCTGAAGGCCGAAGTCATGGCCGCGGGAAATCGGGGGCGCCGCGTGCTGATGTTCGACCGCGAATATGAGCAGGTCCTCGAACACGGCTATGCGCCGCTGCCGCCGTATATCAAGCGTAAGGCGGAGGAGGCCGTCCGTCATCGCCGCTTCGATCTGGAGCGCTACCAGACCGTCTACGCAAGAGACCCCGGCTCCATCGCCGCGCCGACGGCCGGACTCCATTTCACCTCCGAGGTGCTGGCGGCTGTGTGCGCCTCGCACCCATTGCTGGAGATCACCCTGGAGGTAGGCGAGGCCACCTTCCAGAAAATCGAGGTCGAGGACATCGGCCGGCACCGGATGGGAAGCGAGAAGATCAGGATCAACTCCGCCACGGCCCGGCGCATCGCCGAGTTGAAAGAGGAGGGGCGAAAGCTCCTGGCCGTCGGCACCACCTCCGTGCGCACCTTGGAAAGTTTCGCTATGCTGCCCGAACCGCTGGTAGAGTTCAGCTCAGATATATTCATCAGCCCCGGTTTTCAATTCCGCCTGGTCGACAAATTGCTCACTAATTTTCATTTGCCGCAGTCCTCGCTTTTTATCCTGGTGTCGGCTTTCGCCGGATTGGACTTGATGAAACGGGCGTATGCCCGGGCCATTGAAGGAGAATACCGGTTTTTCTCCTACGGCGATGCCATGCTGATCATCTGAAAGCGATATACCCAAAAAAATCGTAACCGAGTGCAGATCCCCCCTTCATCCCCCCTTGCTAAGGGGGGAACTAAAAGAGTTTAAAGCCTTTCTTGATTTTACCCCCCTTTATCCCCCCTTGTTTGTTAATTAAAAAAAATGCCAATTGACAAACCCGAAAAGATTAAATAAAATACAACTTTTCAATTCATGACCATGTGATGAGGAGAGGACAATTGAACTTGCTGAACAAGGCAGAATTGCCGTTCAAATTATTCAAAAGCGGCAAGGTGCGTGATGTATTCGAGGTCGACGGCCGGCTGCTGATCGTCTCCAGCGACCGAATTTCAGCTTTTGACTACATCCTGCCTTCGCTGATCCCGGGCAAAGGCCAGGTATTGAACCTGATTGCCGCCTTCTGGTTTGAAAAAACCAAAAACATAATCCCAAACCATGTACTGAGCGCCGCCCCGGAAAACCTTGATGAATTCAAGGCTCATTTCCAAGTGTTGGAAAAACGCGCCCTGCTGGCCAGGAAATTGACAGCCTTGCCCCTGGAAGCGATCGTACGCGGCTTCGTTGTGGGTTCGGGCTGGCAGTCATACCAGAAGAGCGGTGAGATCTGCGGAATCGCGCTGCCCGTCGGCTTGAAGTTTGCCGAGCGCCTGCCGGAGTCGATCTTCACGCCGACAACCAAGGCTGAAAGTGGCCATGATGAGAACATGAGTTTCGCCAAGCTTGCCGATCTCGTCGGCCGGGAAACAGCAGAACTCATTCAATCCCTTTCGTTGCAGCTTTTCGCTGCCGCCAGTGAATACGCCCTGTCCAGGGGAATCATCATCGCCGACTCCAAGTTCGAGTTTGGACAGGATGAAAACGGCGCTATCATTTTAATCGACGAGATTTTCACTCCCGATTCCTCCCGTTTCTGGAAACTGGACGATTACAGGCCCGGCCATGAGCCTCCTTCTTACGACAAACAGCTGGTGCGCAACTATCTGTTGTCATCAGCTTGGGACAGGCAATCGGTGCCGCCGCAACTCCCCGAAGAGGTGATCGAAAAAACCCGGGACACCTATGGAGAAATTTTCCGGATATTGACCGGAGAAAAAGTATGACCGGTACGTTAAACATTATTGATCTGCTGTTTATCGCCATCTTTTTTTTCTCGGTTTTATTCGGCATCATCCGCGGACTGGTCCGTGAAGTGCTGGCCGTGTGTTTTTTAATCGCGGCCCTGGTCGTGTCCTTTGGTTATTACCAGGACGTGGGACTTCTGCTCAACGAATGGATAAAAAGGCGCGAGTTGGCTGATCTGGCTGGTTTTCTGCTTATCCTGCTTGTGGCCGGCGGCGTCGGCTCTCTCATGGCTCGTCTGCTCGGCAAATACCTGGTCGTAGGGCCAATGAAATCCATCGATCGTCTGCTGGGAGCTGTTTTTGGAATACTGCGTGCTACCTTGCTTGCCGGGATCGTCATTTACGGTTTCATTGCTTTTCCCCTGAACGATACCTTGCTGAAGGAATCTCGGTTGGCACCGTATCTGATCAGCGCCATGGTGGCCGGAATCAAGATATTGCCCCCCGATTTGCGGGACAAATTAAAACTGATCAACCTCTATGACTACAAAAAAAATAGCCGAAATAGCCGAACAATTTGAAGCCCTGACCATCAAGAATCAGATGAAGATTCTGGCGGCCAAGGCGGTCAACTCGCGATATCTTTTTTACAAGGAAATCACCGAAGAATTTGAAAAAACCCTGATGCAGGCTTTGCTTGAGAAATATGATTACAATGTTCTGAAGATGTCGTTGAGCATCAAGCTGCACCGCAATTCCATCGCCAAAAAAATGAAAAAAATGAAAATCAAGGAAAAGAAAATTAAAAGCAAGTAAGGCCGCCTTTTTCATAAAATGATTGCATTGCGGATTTTTTACTGAAAAATTAACTGAATTATAAAAATAAATAAAACTGTGATATAAAGAATCGTTAAAAAAAAACTTCCGGAGGTTGCCATGCTTTTACATCAGGAGTTCGTTAAAATCGCCAAACAATATCCGGATAAAGCGGCCATAATCGACCGCTTCACTGACAAAAAAGTGTCCTATGCCAAGGCCTTGCTGGCCTCGCTGCTCCTGGCCAAGAAATTTCAAAAGTATCATGATGGTTTTATCGGCATCATGATTCCCACATCGGCGGGCTGCATGCTTTCCATTCTGGGCGTGCTTATGGCCGGAAAAGTGCCGGTAATGATCAATTATTCAACCGGAGCCGCCAACAACGCCGAATATGCCCAGAAAAAATGCGGTTTTAAGACCATCATCGCTTCGAAGGCCTTGCTGGAAAAGATCGGTTGTCGCCTGGTTTCGGGAATGGTTTTTATTGAGGATATCATGGAGCACATCGCTGCCGCCGACAAAATCAAGGCATTGCTGAAATCCAAACTGCCGCTCAGTATCCTGTTGAAATCGGTCCATCATGGCGATCCGGACGACAACCTGGTCATCCTGTTCACTTCGGGCAGTGAAAAAGATCCCAAGGCAGTGCAGCTGACGCATCGCAACATCGGCTCCAACGTCATGGACATCGCCAAGGTCTTGTCGGTGACCAGCGCCGACATCATGCTGGCCAACCTGCCCTTATTCCATGTCTTCGGCCATAATATCAATTTCTGGCTGCCGCTTCTCTTCGGCATGACCATCATTTCCTACGCCAATCCTTTGGAATACAAGAAGGTCTGCTCGATCGTGCGCGAGGAAAAGGTGTCGCTGATGGTCGGTACGCCAAGTTTTTTTGGCGGCTACCTGCGCCAATCGGAAGCGGGCGATTTTACCTCGCTGCGCGTGGCCGTGGCCGGAGCCGACAAGACCCCGGATTCTCTACGCGCCGGCTTCATCGAGAAGCATCAGCTCGAACTCTGTGAAGGTTACGGTACCACCGAAACAAGCCCGGTCGTCTCCACCAACCTGCCCGACGCCAACAAGCCAGGCAGCATTGGCAAGGTGCTGCCATCGGTACGGGTGAAGATCGTGGACATCAACAGCGGCGAGGTTCTGCCCCCGGGGAACCAAGGCAAGATTCTGGTCAAGGGCGACCTGGTCATGAAGGGGTATTTTGACGACCTCGAGGAGACCTCGTTGCGCATCAAGGACGGCTGGTATGAGACCGGCGACATGGGACTCCTGGACGAAGAAGGTTACCTATGGCACCGGGGCAGGCTGAAACGCTTCGTCAAAATAGGTGGTGAAATGGTCTCGCTGGTCAGGGTCGAAAACGTGCTGCTGAAGCTGCTGCCAGAAGGAGTCGACTGCTGCGTGGTCGAGGTTCCCGATTCACTCAAGGGGGCCCGGATCGTCGCGGCGTTGACCCAGCCGGTCAACGAGAAAAAAATTCTCAGAGCCATGGGCGACGAATTGCCCAATCTGGCGCTTCCCAAGCAATTCGTGGTCCTGGAAGATTTTCCCAAGATGGGCAGCGGCAAGATCGATTTCAGGAGCATCACCGACCTGGTGCGCCAGAAACTACAGATGAACGGTTGAACCGCTCGCCCGTGTTTTGTCCCGACCCTTAACGGAGAAAGAGCATCAGTGTACCCAGAGCCAATAGATATATTGCGAAGCGGTGGAATTTTTCCCTGAGCATGACCCGTTTCAAAAGGACCAGGGCGAAAAAACCGGCCAGGGCTGAAATCGTGACCGCCAGCAGGAGCTGCGGCCAGTGGCCGCCTTGCCAGGGGATCTTGTCGTACTCAAGCAGCACGGCTCCCAGGATCGCCGGGATCGACAGTAAAAATGAAAATCTGAAAGAAAATTCGAAGCCCAGTCCCAGGATCAGGGCGACGGCGATGGTCATGCCGGAGCGCGAGATCCCGGGGATGATAGCGATGCCCTGGGCGACGCCGATGATGAACGCGGCCGGGAACATGGAAACTTTTTTCAGGCGCAGATAGCGTGATGCCAGGAGCACCGCGGCGGTGAACAGAAAGCAAAAACCGAGGTGGCTGGTTTTAACAAAAAGCGCTTCAAAAAAATCATTGAAGAGGAACCCAATGACGGCCGTGGGCAAGGAAGCGATCGCCAGCAGCAACAGCATGCGAAAATTCTCTTTTTCGTAAAAACGCAGGGCCAACGGTCGCAGGTCCTTGAAAAAATAGACAACAACGGCCAGCAATGTGCCGAGATGAAAAAAAAGATCGTATACCAGCGGCAGGGTAGTGAAGTCCAGGATCTTCTGGAGGAGGACCAGATGGCCGCTGGAACTGACCGGGAAGAACTCGGTAAATCCCTGCACGACGGCGAGCACGATGATCTTCAACAATAAAGGCATTTCATTCCTTGAACTTTGCTTGGACTTTGCGGATGACCTCATCGACCTGGCTTTGGATCATTTGCAGTTCCTCGGACGAATCGGCTTCATAGCGGACGACCAGCGACGGTTGGGTGTTCGAGGCGCGAACCAGTGCCCAGCCGTGGGGGAAGCTGACCCGGGCACCGTCTATATCGATTACCGGAAATTTTGATTTAAAGTGATCGCGGATGGCATCCACGATGCGGAATTTGACATGGTCGCCGGCATCCATGCGGATTTCGGGGGTATTGAACGCCACCGGTATGGAGTCGTAGAGCTCGGCCATGGATTGAGCGGAATTGCCAAGTATTTCCAGCAACCGCGCTCCGGCATAGACGGCGTCGTCGAAGCCGAACCATTTATCGTTGAAAAAAATGTGGCCGCTGACTTCGCCGGCAGCCAGGGCGTTCACTTCGAAAATCTTTTTTTTGATCAACGAATGACCGGCCTTCCACATGATAGGCACACCACCGTATTTTTTGATCTCGCTATACAGAACTTCGGAGGCTTTAACCTCGGAAATGATCGTGGCGCCCGGATGATCCTTCAGGATGGCGCGGGCGTAAATAACCAGCAACTGATCGCCCCAAAGGATGCGTCCACGGGAGTCTACGACGCCCAGGCGGTCGGCATCGCCATCCAGGCCGATGCCCAGGTCGGCGCCCGTCTCCTTGACCTTGGCGATCAGGTCTTGCAGGTTCTTGACCACGGTGGGATCGGGATGGTGGTTGGGAAAACGGCCGTCCACGTCGCAGTAAATGGGAATGACGTCGGCGCCCAAACGACGGTATAATTCTGGAGCCGTGATGCCGCCGGTGCCGTTGCCGCCATCGACGACGACGCGGATTTTTTTATTCAGCTTGATATTGTTTTCGATATAGGCCAGGTATTCGGGCAGGATGTCTTTTTTATTGATAGCGCCCTTTTCTTCTTTCGGAAACGGCCCATTGCAGGCCAGATGATAGATCTCCTTGATCTGTTCGCCATAGAGGGCTGCCGTGCCGAGGAGGATCTTGAAGCCGTTGTATTCGCTTGGGTTGTGCGAAGCGGTGATGATGACGGCGCCGTCCATTTTGTGTTTGAAGGCGGCGAAATAGACCACCGGCGTAGGCACCAGCCCCAGGTCGGTAACCCGCAGGCCATAGCGGGCCAAGGTTTGGTTAAAAAGGCTTTTAATGCGCGGAGAACTGGGACGACCATCCATGCCCATGGCGATTTCCCTTTTTCCTTCGCGCACATAGACTGCGGCTACGGCCATGGCAATGCGCTCGACCGCCGCGTCGGCCAATTCGGTTTCCGCCAAACCGCGGATATCGTATTCCCTGAAAATATCTTCGTTGATCATAGTGCTTACCTCCGAGAAAGCGCCATTATACCGCAGAAACAGGGATCGGGCAATCGTTATGGGTTTGTCGGCATTTCGCCCAAAGAAGAATGAAGGGTTATCCCGCCCCTCATGGTAATCATGATCATGGGCGTGACTATGGATCCCCTATAGCCTCGTCGAGTTGAAGAAGTTGATTTGCGATATTTTTTTATTTAGGAAATAATGATATACTTTAATAGTGAAAACACTGGAAGAGATTAGAAAAGTTTTGGCCGGCCACAGACAAGAGTTAAAGGATAAATACAAAGTTAAAAACATCGGGATATTTGGCTCATATGTTCGGGGCGAACACAGAGCAAAAAGCGATTTGGATGTCCTGGTGGAATATGACAACCCGGTCAGTTTGCTTCAGATAGTTGCCCTGGAAAATCACCTCACTGCTTTGCTCGGAGTTAAGGTTGACCTGGTTCCCCGTAGGAATATCCGTAAAGAATTGAAAGAATCAATTTTGAAGGAGATGGTTCTGGTATGACGAGAAGAGGCGCCGAACTTTACGTCAAGGATATTTAAGTAACTTAAAGCAAATTAGCTTGGGAAAAAAACAAGATAATTTGCTTTTTAAGTTACTTATCCTGCGCAGCAGGGATAGAGTATATGGACAGGGCGGAGATCTCATATCAAGGGTATTAATTTTAAGGATTTTACCCGCAATAATAAAACATGCGATGCGGTTATCAGATGTATTGAAGTCATTGGCGAGGCAACCAAAAACGTACCAGACAGAATAAGAAGTAAATATCCATCCATTCCCTGGAGCGATATGGCCGGGATGAGGGATAAAATTATTCATTGCTACTTCGTTGTTGATTTTGAGAACGTCTGGCTGGTGGTAAAGGAAGAAATACCCAAGTTAAAGCCATTGATAACGCAAGTATTGGCCGATTTAAACAAAGAATAATTTGCTCTATCGATAGGGACGCTCGGATGATAGACGCTGATGATTTCTGGAGCTTAGAGACTGAACCATAATGCTAATTACATATTTACATGCACCGTCCCCAGTTCATTTCAGTTCATTTCTGGGGATGCTGCAAGAAAACGGCCATGAACCTGTTTTACCTGCGATGTTATTTTATCGCAAAGGAGATCATGTGAACGGGAAATGGACTGTGTTTCTTGCGCTGGGATCCATACTGGTTTGCGGTGCCTGTCAAAAAGGCCCGGACATCACTCCGGAGACCGCTGCCGCTGCTCCTTACCCGATTGTCGACACCGGGGTCACGGATTTTTACAGCGCGACGGCTGCGATCGTGGCACCGGCGGCTGGAGAAGCGTATTACGGACAGGATGCCGCTTATCAGGGGAATCAGCCATCATACACTGATAACCATGACGGCACCGTTACCGACAACGTGACGGGACTGACCTGGCAGCAGGATATGGGAGCGAAGATGACCTTCGCCGATGCTTTCACCCATGCCGACACCCTGGAACTGGGCGGCCACAGCGATTGGCGCGTTCCCGGGATCAAGGAGCTTTATTCCCTGATCCTTTTCACCGGACAGTCCGGCGGCGAACAGGCGATAAAAAAGTTCATCGACGAAACCTATTTTGTCCAGCCGATCGGGGATACTTCGGTCGGTGAGCGTGAAATTGACGCCCAGACCTGGTCCTCGACGCGCTATGTCGGATCGATCTTCGGCCAACAAGAGGGGATCTTCGGGGTCAACTTCATTGACGGCCGCATCAAGGCTTACCCACAAACCAAAGCGAATTCGTCCAACCGCATGTATTTCCGAATGGTTCGCGGCAACCCCCTGTATGGGACCAATGATTATGTGGACAACGGCGACGGGACGGTCTCCGACCGGGCCACCGGCCTGATGTGGCAGCAGGCTGACGACGGCGTCGCTCGCGATTGGCAAGGCGCGCTGGCCTATGCCGAAAATATGATCCTGGCCGGCTATTCCGACTGGCGGTTGCCTAATGCCAAGGAACTGCAGAGCATCGTCGATTATACACGCTGCCCGGCGTTGACTCATTCCGCTGCCATTGATGCCATGTTCCTGACCACTTCCATAGTCGACCCCGACGGCGTTCCCGGGCAATACCCGTATTTCTGGTCCGGCACCACCCATCTCGATGGGTCCAATCCATTCGCCGCCGCGGTTTATGTCGCTTTCGGGGCGGCTCAGGGCAGAGTGAACGGCGTATTGCTGGACGTGCACGGCGCCGGTGCCCAGCGCAGCGATCCCAAGTCGGGAAACAGCGCCGACTATCCTCAATACATGGGACCGCAGGGCGATGTGCGCTACGTGTACAATTATGTCCGCTGCGTACGCGACAGCGAAAACGAGTGACAGTGTCAGTGCCAGCAAGAATCAAAATGCCATCAGTGTTAGTGTTAGCATGAAACCAGATTGGAATCCAGCCCTCCTCCTGTCGCAATAAAAGGGCACAGCACTGCGGCAACCCACCCTGGCTTATCTTTGTTAATGTAACAATGAAAGACCTGGCACTATTCCCGATAGATCTTTAAATTTCCAATAGGAAAACTGGGATAAAAAGCGATGATGATTTCTGGAACTTGGAGACCTGCCTATTAGAGTTCTAAAAACGCTAGAATCACAAAGTCAAGCACCGACTCCATTTTCCCCGTGCTTGCCCTTTCCGTTTAGATATCTTTTCAAGATCAATAAATAAAGAGCGAACTATGCCGTTCAGTATTTTTTGCTTATGAATTTATTTTAACTCAATTTCTATATTATTAATTTCTATTTTCCCAAGCCAAATCGAATCGGAATTGTCTTTTAGCCAATCATACTGTTTTAAAACATTTCCCATTTGATTTTTATCGAAAGCAAGCGAATAATCAATTATATATTTCCCAGGGTTTAATTCCCTCTGCAATGATTCTGTATTGAAAATGTAAGCGCTGTTCATATTGATTCCATAGCCATAATCATAGGTGTCGGATTCAATGCTTTCCGCTGGTTTTATAATTACGATTTCCGCCCCCTGCGGGCCGCCGCGTACGACACTACCGGCTTGAATATTTTTACCGTCAGGTGTTTTTATAGAAAAACTACCTGCTTGATAAATACATTTTAAGAATTTTATTGGTTGCGGCGAGTCATTGCGTAAAATTAGTTTTGGATGGATTATTTTGACAGGAGGAAAAGATGAGTCATCGTAATCGAAAATAATTTTGGCAGATAAACCGTTGGAAGGTTTTGTCCAGTTAGATTCGTATATCAAGGTATTTGCCCAGCTTGGGGAAGCAAAGAATAAAACGGATAAAAAGACAAATATCTTACTTGATTTATTCATAACTAGAATTATACATAAAATACTTCTTTAACAACATCCTGATTATTGGTTGTCATAAATGGCATTGCTGTGGTATGGGGTGATGATGATTTCTGGAACCCGGAGATCCGATCCCGGTTTCTGCTTGAAATTTTTCTCGATGTATAATATCTTGATCCAAAAAGGAGATTATGTGGGATTAACAAAGTATTCCAAACCGGTACTGTTTACCAGATTACGCTTTGGCTGTTTTTTACTGCTGTCAATTGCCGCATTGGCCCCTTTCGGCTTGCGCGGGGCTTGCTTGAAGGCAGATCAGGAGGCCAGCAAATCCACCGTAACCGTAAAGCCCGGGGATTACGATCCCGGCGTTGCAATTCATGAGGCGCTCATGCTAGCGGAGCAATATTTGGCGGAGAATCATGTTGATACGTCTCAACACTTTTTGCAGTCGGTCGAGATCATATATGTCGAAAATATCAGGCAATGGAGGGTATTGTGGCAGCGGAAGGTTATTGTTGATGGTCCTCCGCTGCTTGGGGTTTATGTAAAAATGGATAGATCCGTCAGCCTGATCGGTCGGCAGAGCAGGGGCAATGTGCCCACTCTCAAAGAAATGCAACAATTACCAACCTCCCGCCCGGCGGAAGCGACTGCATTGCAGGGAAAATTGACCCTTGCCGATGGATCGCCAGTACCGGGTGTGCTCATTACGTTGGAATCAAGATCTGCACTATGGCAAACCGTAACTACTGAAAACGGAACATTTCGAATTCCCCGGATAGCTCCGGGAGATTACCTCTTCAAGTCTTCCCTGCCCGGGTTTTCGACTATGTATCGATTACTCCATTTGCGTGGCGGTGAAATCAGGCAACTGGATTTGCAGCAAGACGTACTTCCAATAATAGGAGAAGATGTATTCGATAAAAAGCCCCTCAGGGGAAATGTGTACATCAACAAACGGATTCCCTTTCCCGGAGTCAAGGTTACCGCAACAGCAAAGGATTTCTCGCAAACGGTCATCACTATGAATAATGGAGAATTCCGTTTTTTCGGTTTGGAAAAGGATGGAACTTACATTCTCCGTTTTTCCGCCGAAGGATTCCAGGATATAATCGCAACATGTATGGTGGGCCCGGGAACTCGGACAAAAACAGAAATCCATTTCATCATCCCTTGGCTTTGTGAATTGCCTGATCCGGCCGGTAATCATCTGGAAGCCCAAAAAACTGAAACGTTTTCGTTCGATTGGCAAACTAAAGAGAAGGATATCGGGACGGTTCTTTCTGAAAAATATATGAGGGATATCATTGTATTTGAGCGTCAGGAGATTGCTGCTTTGATTCCCGTGGAGAAGATCGATCTCTACATGGAATACTTCGAGCAAGGATTAAAAACAGACATCGGCATAACGATCATTGAAGGAGGAGAGTACCGCTGGCTGGAAACCGCCGAAAGTTTGGGTTCTCAGTACAGACGGGTTTTTAAACGGGGGTATTACCAAGGGAGCTTGAATGCAACCCTGGAAAAGAAGGCTGGCTGGAAAGCGGAATGGCAAACATTCATCAAAGAATGGTTGAAGTGGATCGGTGCAACCGAACGGTCAAAAGTCGAAGCGCTGCTGCCGAAGAAAAAAGTCGACGCCTACATGAATAGCTTTACGCTTGGATTAAACTCCGATACGGGTATAAGTAAAAAAAATGTGAAAAGGCATGCCTGGTTGGAAGCTGCTTTTCATTTTGGTTTTCATTACCAGCGGCTTTTTGAAAATGGCTATCGCGAAGGGTTGGTGCAGAGTGCCGGCGATCCGATGAAATACATGAAGAGAATTGATTAGCCGAGCTTTTTCGGCTCCTTAGCCTTCCGGCGTCGCTTGCTCTTTTTTCAACAGAAAAAATAGCGCGCCCTTCTGCTTCATGCCGCCGGCGACGAGTTCGCTCAACTCGCCGTGGCCGGTGAAGAGATCGACGCGATCGGCGCCGCGGATGGCGCCCCCGGTATCCTGGTTGAGGACGAAGCGGCCGAACGTCTCCCAGCCCGTGATGCGCTGCTGACAAAGAAGTCAAACAGCGAGTAAGATTCCCCCGGTAGGGGCAAGCCCCCGTGCTTGCCCTTTCCGTTTGGATTTCTTTTCCTGACCATGAAATGGAGGGCGGACACGGGGGTCCGCCCCTACAAAAAATGAATCATATCGGATAAGGCGTAGGGGCGGGGTTGTCCCGCCCCTCTTATAATCAATAATTCAAGATGCGAGATTGGGCGCGATGACCGCGCCCCTACATCCGGACCATCCCCAATACTGCGCCATCTCGTCTTTATCCTTATTCATGTAATAATGAAAGACCTGGTACCAATGCCCGTGTAATAATGAAAGACCTGGTACCAATGCCCGTGAACAGGCAATAAAAGGACGTATCGGCAAAACAAAATCGGTTGCTTTTACAGAATCCGGTCTGCGGGAATCGCAACGTCTGCTTGCCGAGTTGTTTGCCGCGGCGGATGGAGAAGGATAGCCAAAACCGTCATTTCAAGCCCCTCATGCGCCGCTGACAAGAAGTCAAGCACCGAGTAAGATTCCCCCTGATTTTTTTTAACGGAACAGCAAATCCAGAACGCCCGTCCAGGTCTTTTCCATAGACGTATCGTTCATTTCGCGCAAAGTCACAAAGTCAAGCACTGATAATCATATAGAAGGTTCAGTTCTTTGACTAACCGATAACATATTTTCATTCGGAAAAAGGATGTGCCCCCTCCCGTCCCCCGGCGGGGGAAGCCCTTTCCACCTCTCCCCATAAAGCGGTAATGTCAGGTAGGCGAAAAATGTTTGCAGAAGGAGGTAAAAAATGCAAACCAAACTTTACGTGGGATTGGACCTGCATTCGAACAACACCTATGTCGGTGTCATCGACAGCAAGGAGCGAAGGGTTCTGAAGGGCAAGTTTCCCAATCAGCTGGAGGTGCTCCTGGCCTTGTTCGAGCCATACAAGAAGCGCATTGTTGGTGTGGTGGTCGAGTCGACCTTCAACTGGTACTGGCTGGTGGACGGGTTGATGGGAAACGGTTGACAAACGTTCACCTGGCGCACCCGGCGGCCTTTAAGCAGTACAATGGGTTGAAGTACACCGATGATGAACATGATGCTTTCTTTCTGGCCAAGATGCTAAGATCGTGGCAATTGAAAAACAGATCCGCAAAGTAACGCAAGTAAAACCTGAACATGATTTTCTCATAACGGTGCCCGGTATCGGAAAATCGTTGGTTTTAACCGTCATGCTGGAAACTGGGGATATCAATCGTTTTAAAGCCGTCGGCAATTATGCTTCTTATTGCCGCTGTGTGGCCAGCAAGCGATTATCCAACAACAAGAGCAAAGGAGAGAACAACCGCAAAAACGGTAACAAATATCTGTCATGGGCTTTTGTGGAAATAGCCAATTGCGCATGTTTTGCCCAAGCCCAGGGCCTCGAAAAACGGATCGATCAGCGATTGGCGGATATGAGGCTTTTCCTTGACTCCTTGAGCGTGGAAGGACTGGCGGTTATTGGCGAACCCAAACGTTATTGCCCGCAAGCCCGAGCCTTCTATTTAAAAAAGTCATTGAAAACCAATAAGGCATTGGCCATTAAAGCTCTGGCTCACAAACTCGCCCGCGCTTGCTATTACATCATGAAAGACAATGTTGCCTTTGATGTGGCCAAAATATTCGGAAAGCCCATATTAAAAAATGGTTGCGGCAGGGAACCAAACTGGGGACTGGGTCACCAACCATCAGCACCGATTGGCCAGCCTGCCGCAGCCGACTTTTGAAATAATCATAGCAGAATTGAAATAATATTTGCAATGTGCCATGATGTTTTGCCCGGGGTATGAGCCATAAGGGACTGGACTTTGAGCCATTCACACTGTATTTTTTACAGTTGGACATACCCCGGCACCGTACGATTTCTGGGGCAATATATTTGCCAGGGTTTGATAGATTTGAATTGAATTAGACTTGATCTCGATGGGTGTCTGGTGCAAAACATGTTGGTTTTGTAACCAATAAAAAACTGAAATCAAGGCCGCAAATACATCATTGATCATTGCACCTGAACGCATTGTCAAAAAAAATAAGAAAATATAGTTCTACCTACTTGACACGTACCTTCTAATGGGCGTCCCCATTTCCTCCTAGCGGGATTTCCTGATTTTACATAAACATGATGGCTGCCTTTTATTCTTTTTAGTTCCCAGCCTTTTTGCTCCAGTAATTTTGATAATTCTTTACCGGAAACAGTTTTCATACGGCGACTTCTAGAATTTCGTCTTTAGCGGATAATTTGATATCTTTCATGTCAACTGACAGGCATGCTTCAACGGCTTCATAGATATTGCTTAAGAGTTCTTCGAATGTTTCTCCTTGGGTGGCGCAGCCAGAAATCGCGGGTATCTCCGCCCAATAACCACCTTCTTCGGCCTGATGTACAACAACTTTAAGTTTCATGAAACCCCTCCTGTTTCTAAAGTATAGCACAAAATTATTGTGATTGTTAATATTCACTTTACCTTTTGGAACGCCATTTAACTAATGAATTGACTGGTCCGGTTTTCCGGCATAATTCAGATAGTTAAAGATTGAAATCAGCGGATGGGGTTAGCAAAAAATAAAATTGTTTCGCAAGCTGGAGGTGGACAATTTAAATATCTTGTCTTTGTTTTGGTCAATTGGACATTGGATTTTAGTGCTCGTTTGGATTTGCTGTTTGGGAATTGGAATTTTTATCTTCCTTGTCACGCGTCACGCGTCACGATAGTTCAATTGACTACCCTGGATGCTTCTGCTATATTCGATTTTCTTAAATCGAAGGTATGTATAATGAATGAGCATAGTTACGACGTGGCCGTTATTGGCGGCGGTATCATCGGTCTGGCCACGGCTATGGCACTGGTCAGGTCCGGAGTGCATTCGCTGATCGTTTTGGAAGCGGAAGGAAAGCTGGCTGCCCACCAGACCGGCAATAACAGCGGCGTGATCCATTCGGGACTGTATTACAAACCGGGTTCCTTGAAGGCAATAAACTGTGTGGCCGGGCGTGAAGCCCTTTACCGTTTCTGTCAGGAAAATAATATCGCCCACCAGGCCTGCGGCAAACTGGTGGTGGCCACGCAGAGAGGATGAGATCCCCGCTCTGGATGAACTTGGAAAAAAAAGGGAAAGCCAACGGGCTGAAAGGGTTGCGGCGTCTGGCTGCCGCCGAGCTGAAGGAATACGAACTGCACGTTGCCGGCATCGCAGGCTTGTGGGTCGCTGAAACCGGGATCGTCGATTATCGTCAGGTATGCGAAAAATACGCCGAGATCATCACTGCCGGCGGCGGCGATATCCATTTGAATTTTCATGTGACACGAGTAAAAAAGAGCGGACGTGAACTGACGCTGATTTCCAGTGCAGGCGAAGTCCGCTGCCGCAACCTGGTCAATTGCGCCGGCCTTCATTCGGACCGCGTGGCCTGCATGTGCGGCATCGACCCCGGGTTGCAGATCATTCCATTTCGTGGTGAATACTATAAGCTGATTCCGGAAAAATACGGATTGGTTAACAATTTGATCTACCCGGTTCCCGATCCGCGCTTCCCATTTCTGGGCGTTCATTTTACCCGCATGATCAATGGCGGAGTGGAGGCCGGCCCCAACGCGGTCCTGGCCTTCAAGCGCCACGGCTACCGCAAATTCAGTTTGTCGCTGGCGGATACGGCCCAGTTCGTTTTTTATCGCGGCTTCTGGATCATGGCCGCGAAATTCTGGAAAATGGGCCTGGGCGAATTTTACCGCTCTTTTTCCAAGAAGGCTTTTGTCAAGGCCCTGCAGCGCCTGTTGCCCGAAATCCAAGCCGGCGATTTGCAGCCGGGCGGGGCCGGGGTCCGCGCCCAGGCGCTTGAATCCAACGGTTTCCTGGTTGACGATTTTCGCATCAAGGAGGCCGAGCGCATGGTCCATGTTTTGAACGCACCGTCGCCCGCGGCCACGGCCTCGATCAGCATCGGTCAATCAATCGCCGCCATGGCCCTGAAGAATTTTGCATTGAACCGCTAAGAATCGGGACAACGGTTCAAAGCAGAGGAGCAACTATGGAATACCTTGTCGATCAAATCCGTTCTCAATTTCCCGCCCTGGCTTCAGGAGCCATTTTTTTCGACGGTCCGGGCGGCACTCAGGTGCCGCAAGCGGTCATCGACGCCGTTAGCGGTTATTACCGCGAAGCCAATGCTAATGAGCATGGCTTTTTTCCAACCTCACGGCGCAGCGACGAAATTATCGCCAGCGGGCGCCAGGCCATGGCCGATTTCATCAACGCCCGATCGGCTGCTGAGATCATTTTCGGCGCCAACATGACCACCCTGACGCTGCACCTGGCCCGCGCCCTGGGACGGACCTTGAAGACGGGCGATGAGATCGTGGTCACCCGCCTGGATCATGACGCCAATGTCGCTCCCTGGCTGCAACTCCAGGAAAGTGGAGCGGTGATCCGCTGGTTGGAAATCAATCCCGATGATTGCACCCTCAAGCTGGACCAACTGGGGAAAATTATAAACAATAAAACCCGGCTCGTCGCCGTTGGTTTTGCATCCAACGCCTTCGGCACCATCAACAATGTCCCGAAAATAGTCGACGCTGCCAAAAAAGCCGGCGCGCTGACCTTTGTTGACGCCGTTCATTACGCGCCGCACCGCCCCATCGATGTCCAGGCCCTGGGCTGTGATTTTCTGGCCTGTTCGCCCTACAAGTTCTACGGTCCGCACTCCGGTGTTCTCTACGGTAAACGGGACATCTTGGGGCGACTGCAGCCATACAAGGTGCGGCCGGCCAGTGATTCCGTTCCAGACAACTTCGAGACCGGGACCAAGAACCATGAGGGTATTGCCGGCGTAGCTGCCGCCATCGATTTTCTGGCCGGCCTGGGGCGCGATGACGGGTCGGAGCACGCTCAGGAACTGGAAGCTTTCGCTCCGGGAAGGCGGCGTTGGGTGAAGCAGGCGTTGGCTGCGGTTAATGCCCATGAAGCACGGCTCTTTTCTCGCTTGCTGGAAGGATTGCAGGCCATTCCCGGCGCGCGCGTCTATGGCATCACCGACCCCGGGCGCTTTAACGAACGTACGCCTACAGCCTGTTTTACGCTGCCGGGATTGACTCCGGCTCAAGTCTCTGAAAAATTAGGTACTCAGGGTATCTGCGTCTGGGACGGAAACTATTACGCCTGGGAGCCGATGCGATTCCTGGGCCTGGAAGAAAAGGGCGGCGCCGTGCGTGCCGGACTTTGCCTGTACAACACCGCTGATGAAGTGGAATATTTCCTGGAGAACCTGCAAAAAATCGCCGGGGTTTGAGAGGGATTCCCAATAATTGACAGCCGCGGGCGCTTCAATTATAATTTTTCTACCCATGCCTTGATGGGCTGGAATTACATTCTACTGAAAATTGGAGGCATGACCATGCCCTTGAGACCGCAAGTGAAATTTTTGAGCGAAAATCTTCTAGAAAGAATCGTGGCCGAAGCCCGGGATATTCTCTGCCGGCTGGGGACCAAGGTGCAGAATCCCCGCGTCATCGAACTTCTGGCCGACCATGGCGCCCAAGTCGATCTTGATAAAAGCCAGGTCTTGTACACACCTGAATTGCTGGACCAAGCATTGGCAGCGGTGCCGCATTCATTCAAACTTTTCGATGTTTTGGAAAATGAGACCCACGATTTCTCAGGGAGCAAGATCCATTTCACTCCCGGCTCTGCAGCCTTGCACATCCTGGACTATCAGAGCCAGAAGATACGCAAACCGGATACGAACGACTATATCCGCTATGCGCAGCTACTCTCCGGCTTGCCTCATATCGCCTCGCAAAGCACTGCATTTATCCCTGCCGACGTGGCCGAAAATATTTCTGACAGCTACCGGCTTTTTTTAAGCCTGCTCTACGGCGAAAAGCCCGTGGTCACCGGTACCTTCACCATCGAATCCTTCCAGGTGATGAAAGAGATGCAGCTGGCCGTGCGTGGAGGCGAGAAGGAATTGCGGAAAAAGCCGCTGGCCGTTTTTTCCTGCTGCCCGACCTCACCCCTGAAGTGGAGCGAGATCACTTCGCAAAACGTGGTTGATTGCGCTGACTGCGGCATCCCGGTGGAATTCATCTCCATGCCCCTTTCGGGCTTCATGGCCCCGGTGACCCTGGTCGGAACGCTGGTGCAGCACACGGCGGAAACGTTGAGCGGCATCGTCATCAGTCAGTCCAGCCGGCCAGGCGCCCCGGTCCTCTACGGCGGATCACCGGCGGTTTTTGATGTGCGTTTTGAGACCACGCCGATGGGCGCCGTCGAAACCCAGATGATCGACTGCGCTTTCAATGAGATCGGCAAACACCTCGGATTGCCTACCCAGGCTTATATCTCCCTGAGCGACGCCAAGTTGCTTGACGCCCAGGCCGGTCTGGAAACGGCCATGGGCGCGACCTTGGCCGCCCTGGCCGGGATCAACAACATTTCCGGACCGGGCATGCTCGATTTTGAAAGCTGCCAAAGCCTGGAAAAACTGGTCCTGGACAATGAAATATGCGGCATGGCCCTGCGCCTGGTGCAGGGCATCGAGCCCCGGGAAGACTTCCCGGCCCGGCCGATTTTTGAGGAGTTGCTCCGCGATCAGCATTTGCTGATCTCCGCACACACCCGACGCCATTTAAAAAAAGAGCATCACTTCCCGGGCCGGGTCATTGACCGGGCCAACCTCTCGCGCTGGCGAGACGAGGGGGGGCTTACCCTTGGCGAGCGGGCTCACCAGGAAGTGGAGCGTCTGATCGGAGACTGGCAGCCTTCACGACTTAGCGCTGAACGTAAAAAAGAATTGTGCACCCTGATGGAAAAAGAAGCGCGGCGCTGGGGCATGGATAAACTCCCGCACCGGGCTGCCGCAGCAATATGATCGGTTTTTCTCATCACCATTTGCTGCCGGCGCCGGCCGATGTACTCGCCGCGTTGGGGATGAAAACAGTCACAGAACCGGCGCAAAAAGTGAGTGAGCTATTGCAGCAGGCGCTGGAAATATGTGAAAACTTGAGCGAACCGCGTGATGTGCTGGAATCGATTTCAAAGTCGGAATTTGCCGTGCTTTATTCGGGCGAGGGGTTGAATGCCCCAGAAACTCCACTTGGTTTGATTTTCCCTCGTGCCGAGCGTTTGTTCCTCTTTGCTTTTACAATGGGGGCGCCGATCAGCCGGGAGATTGAGCGGTTGTTCCAGAGTCATGATTTTCCGCTGGCGTCCATGCTTGATACCGTGGCCTCACTGGCCGCCGACAATGCCGGCCGGGAGGCCGAATCCTGGATTGCCCGTCAGAATGACTCAGGCCAATCAGGGGCACACGTTCTGAAAGTACTTTTATATAGCCCCGGCTATTGCGGCTGGCATCTCAGCGGCCAAAAAAAACTGTTTGAATTCCTGCGCCCGGAAAGGATCCACATCCGATTGAACGAGAGGTTCCTGATGATTCCGCTCAAATCGATATCAGGGGTACTGGTGGCCGGAGCCAGCGAGATTCATCAAATTTCCGAAAAGTATCCTTTTTGCGACCATTGTAAAAGTCCGACCTGCCGGGAAAGGGGAATGGCGCGGTCGGTATAGAAACGGAGGAAAGTCATGGAGATTCTAAAACAGATCGCGCAATGCCTGGAAGTCGGAGACGATGCCCGTGTCCCGCTTTTGGTGCGTCAGGCATTGGCTGAGGGTCTTGTTCCCAAAACTATTCTGGACGAGGGCCTGATCGCCGGCATGAACACGGTCGGAGAAAAGTTCCGTATTCACGATATCTTTTTGCCCGATGTCCTGTTGGCCGCCAGGGCCATGTATGCCGGCATGGACGTCCTGAAGCCCCTGCTTGTCAGCGCGGGAGTATCCAGTCGCGGTCGGGTGGTGATCGGCTCGGTGCAGGGCGACCTGCACGACATCGGCAAGAACCTGGTCGGCATCATGCTCAGGGGGGCCGGTTTCGAAGTGATCGACCTGGGCAACGACGTGGCCGCCGAAAAATTCGTGGCCGCGGCCAAAGACCACGATGCTTTGATCATCGGCATGTCGGCGCTGCTGACCACCACCATGCCGGTGATGAAAGAGGTGGTCGACCGGCTGAAGGCGGAAAATTTGTCCGATTGCGTCAAAACCATTATCGGTGGCGCCCCGGTTTCACAGGGATACGCTGATGAGATTGGCGCCGATGCCTACGCTTATGATTGCGCCCAGGCGGTTGCCGGCGTAAAAAAGCTGGCCGCGGCAATCAATTAAATGGACTCCATCATATCCTGGGTCGGCCGCGGCAAGGTCCTGCTGGCCGACGGGGCCATCGGTTCCCTGCTTTTGGCGCGCGGCCTGGCAAGGGGGGCGCCTCCGGAAAGCCTCAACCTTTCCCACCCTG
Source organism: Candidatus Aminicenantota bacterium (assembly GCA_963770755.1). Classification (GTDB taxonomy): domain Bacteria; phylum Acidobacteriota; class Aminicenantia; order UBA2199; family UBA2199; genus UBA2199. The sequence continues at coordinate 24,281 of CAVYQZ010000008.1, forward strand.
AAATACTGGAAGAGATCGCCCGCCTCTATCTGGACGCTGGTGCCGAGATCATCCAGACCAACACCTTCGGCGCCTCACCGCTGAAACTGGTCAATTACGGTCTGGACGACCACGCGGCTGTCATCAATGAAAACGCCGTGCTGGCAGTGCGGCGGGCGGTAGGGGAGCGGGCCTACGTGTCGGCTTCCTGCGGCCCGAGCGGCAAGATCCTGTTGCCCTATGGGGATACGGAAGAGGAAAAGATGTTTGCAAGCTTTCAAACGCAAATGAAGTCCTTGATCAACGCCGGGGCCGACATCATCTGCGTTGAGACCATGTCCGACATCATCGAGGCACAGCTTGCCATCCGGGCGGCGCGTAGCGTTTCCTCGTCCATTCCGGTCATGGCCACCATGACCTTTGAAGCTACGGCACGGGGATTTTTCACCATCATGGGCGTGTCGATCGAGAAAGCCTGCCGGGAGCTGGAAAAGGCTGGGGCGGATCTGGTCGGCTCTAACTGCGGCAATGGCAGTTTGCAAATGGTTGCCATTGCCAAAGAATTCAAAAAATTTACCCGGTTGCCGTTGCTGATCCAGGCCAATGCCGGTGTTCCGGAATTGTGCGCCGGCCAGGTGCACTATCCCGAGACTCCGGAATACATGGCCGAATTGAGCCGAAAACTGATCAGGGCCGGTGTGGCAGTAATCGGGGGCTGTTGCGGCACTACTCCGGACCATATACGGGCCATGCGCAAAGTAATGGATGAAGAGATGCAAAAACGGCATGATTGCCCCGTGGATTGATAGTGGGATCAGCGGTGAATCAACCGGCTTAACAGCGGTCTTTTTATAGAAATGGCTCCATGCGGGCATACTTCCTGGCAGCAATAACAGCGGATGCAGCGGTTATAGTCGTAGCTCGGCTTGGATTCCTTACCGGCCTTTGCAGGGCGAACCGCTTTGGGATCGAGGGGACAGATGTCGGTGCAGACCCCGCAGTTCTGGCAAAGCCGCTCGTCGATGAACGGACGCGGCGAAATCCAGTTTTTTAAATAAACAGGAAAAGAATTGTTCCAGTTCAGTACCGGTTGGCGCAGGACATCAAAATCCGCGCAAACAAAATCGGAAACCGAATCTCCGCAGATTTCAATTTCTGATTCCCTGAATGTTCCCATGCCGCAGTCGGCAGCCGGCTTCATGGTCGGAACATGCTCCGGGGACAAATTGATCAGGCGGCAGAAAACGGCATCCAGGGCGACGGGATCGCTGGAAAAAAGGAGGACGTTCATTTTGCGGGGCGTGCCTGACCTGGGACTGTTGCCCTCCATGGCCACGATGCCGTCCATGATGTAGAGCCTGGGCTTAAGAAAGCGATTGATATCCACCAGCATATCTGCGAAGTGGTCCGTTGATGGCATTTTTACGTGAAATTCGCCTTTCCGCAAGCCGGGGACGCAGCCGAATTGATTTTTTATGGCGCCGGTAATGCGCATGAAACCGTGGGTTTTCATCTTGGCTAGACTGATGATGCCATCAGCCTCCAGAGCGCCCCGGGCCAGGATCAGTTGTTTGGCGATCATGGCTTGGTTGAAAGACACGGTAGCCGGAGTGTGGAAGTCGGCAAGTTCCAGGCCGATTTCCCTGGCTACGGTCTGTAAACCGGTCTTGGCCGCCACGCTTTGCGGGCTGCCCCAGGCCGGCGAATCGCCGTAACTCACCTTGGCCTTGTTTTGCTGGCATAGCAGCGCGATAGCTCTGACCAGCGAGGGATGGGTGGTCACGGCCTTTTCGGGAATGGCTGCGACCAGCAGGTTTGGCTTGAGGACGATTTTTTCCGCGGTTGAGACGAAGCGGTCGATTCCGCCAAGCAATTCGACGCCTTTGCTTACTGCTTGAAAAACCAGCTCAGGATCATAATCGGAACATTCGATCAATGAAACTTTAGCTTTGCGGGGAAGTGCTTCCTCTGTGGCGATCATGGGGAAATTTATTCAAATAGCTGCTGGACAGTCCGGCTGAATTCACTTTCATTGCCTTTTTTATCAACTGCGGAAATCGCATACATATACAATTTACCGCTGCTGACTTTTTTATCACGGAAAAAATTGTCGGTTATTTCGTCGGCCAGGACTTTGAAATCCTCATCTTCAGCGGATTTACGGTAAATCCGATAAAAAGCCAGGTCGGCATCAGGTACATTTTCCCAAGTTAGAAAGATTTGGTCTTTTGCAGTGAAGGTGACCAAATTTCCGGGAATATCAGGAGGAAAAGTATCCAAAATCCTGATTTTAACCGTATTGGAAGGTGCGCTTTCGACTCTATCGTCCAGACGGCTTGAAACCTGATATTCATAATCACCGTCCGTGCCGGTATCGAGATCATAAAAAAATTCATTGACTGTCTTTTCAGCGCCAATGGGCCGGAAATCAAGCTCACCATTACCAGTGTTGATTCTGCGGTAAACCTGGTATCCGCTTATTGGCCGCAACAATTGTTCTTTGTCCTGGACGACAGGCTTGCTCCATTTGAGGACGACCATTTTCTCCTGCCTTGACACTTGCAGGTCCTGAATGGGCGGAGGAGTGTTCAGGGTTTGCAAAATCCTGACTGGGCTTGAGACTGATTTTTCCCGGCCGTAAAAATAGACCAAAGCGAAGCCATGGTTTTTCCCCTGCAGATCCTTGCTTTTAAACGAAACGCTGTACGATGATACATCCTGGTCGAGGCCTTTGATTTCAGTGGCCTTGGCCTTGGCCAGCAATTGGGCTTTTTTAATAAAACTCTCTTCGGGCGGGATTTCTCCGGACTTTAGAATGGTGTGATACACATACGCCTTGGTTACCAATGCTCTTTTAAAGGGCTCCTTCTGGTTGGCCAGCATGCCGGGGAATTTCCAGGAGAGTTCGACCTGGAATCCGATTTGCCTAACCTGGAAATTTAACACCGCCGGAGCAGGGATTTCCGGTTCCAGCACCAAAGGCCCTTTTTTACCGCAATGGACAAAAAACAAAACCAGCAGGGAAAATAGAAATATTTGATTTTTCATAGCTGTTTAAAGAATGTACTTGCTTAAATCGCCGTCTTTGATAATATCCTTGACTTTCTTAATGACATACTCGCGGTCAATTTTTACCTGGCCGTGTTCAAGATCCGAAGCTTCATAGGAAATCTCTTCCATGACTTTTTCCATAATGGTGTGCAGACGGCGGGCGCCTATATTTTCCGAAGACGTGTTGATTTCCACGGCCATGGTGGCAATCTCGTCAATGGCGTCGGCGCTGAATTGAATGTCCAGCCCCTCGGTGCTCAACAGGTTCTGGTATTGCTTGACCAGGGCGTTTTTTGGTTCGGTGAGAATGCGAATGAAATCAGGCTTGCTAAGCGATTCGAGTTCGACCCGGATCGGAAAACGACCCTGCAGTTCCGGAATCATGTCGGATGGTTTGGCCACGTGAAAGGCTCCGGCACCGATGAAAAGGATGTGGTCGGTCTTGACCATGCCGTATTTGGTATTGACCGTTGTGCCTTCGATGATCGGTAGCAGGTCGCGTTGCACTCCTTCCCGAGAAACCATGGGGCCGTGACTGCCGCCTTCACGGCCGGCGATCTTGTCAATTTCATCGAGAAATACAATGCCCATCTGTTCGGTGCGGGCGACGGCGATTTTTGCGACTTGATCCATGTCCAGCAGCCGGTTCTGTTCTTCCATCAGCAGGTAATCGAACGCTTCTCCGAGCATCATCTTGCGTTTTTTGGGACTCTTGGCACCCATCAGACTAGGCATCATTTCACTGATCTGGATGCCGATCTCTTCGACCCCGGAGGCCGAAAAAATCTCAAAGGGCGTAAACGAGTTGGATCGAACATCGACTTCGATCACGCGGTCATTCAGCTTTCCCTGACGCAGCAGCTTGCGCAATTTTTCGCGGCTCTCTTGAAAACTATCCGCATCGGCTGACGGCTCTTCCGTCGTTTCTTTGGAGCTTTTGGGCGGCGGCAGCAGGATGGCCAGAATTTTTTCTTCGGTATTTCGCCTGGCTTTCTCGGAGTTTTCTGCCATCTTTTCGGCTTTGACCAAATCGACGCCGATGCGCACAAGATCGCGGATGATCGATTCGACGTCACGCCCGACGTAGCCGACTTCGGTGAATTTGGAAGCTTCGACTTTAAGAAAAGGGGAGCGAGTCAGTTTGGCCAGCCGGCGGGCGATCTCGGTTTTACCGACACCGGTGGGACCGATCATCAGGATATTTTTGGGGATGATATCGTCAGCGATATCCAGCGGGAGCTTTTGGCGGCGAAAGCGGTTGCGCAATGCGATGCTCACCGATTTTTTGGCGTTTTTCTGGCTGATAATGTATTTGTCCAGCTCTTTGACTATTTCCTTGGGCGTCAGTTCATCGCCCTGATTGATGGCAGCCTGGCTCATTGAAGTTCCTCAATGCAAAAATTGTTGTTGGTATAAATGCAGATATCGGCGGCAATGGCCATGGATTTTTCGACAATAGCGCGAGCGTCGAGTTGCGTATCGCGGCTCAGAGCCATTGCCGCGGCCATGGCGTATGGTCCGCCCGAACCGATGGCCAGGACGTTTTCGTCGGGTTCGATAATGTCTCCGGTTCCAGATAAAATGTACATTTTTTCCTCGTTGGCCACGATGAGCATGGCTTCCAGGCGGCGCAGGACCTTGTCTGTTCGCCAGTCCTTGGACAGTTCCACCGCGGCGCGTGAAATATTGCCGTTGTATTCCTCCAGTTTGGCTTCGAAGCGCTGAAAAAGAGCAAAAGCGTCCGAGGTGGCGCCGGCAAACCCGGCCAGGACTTTTTCGTTGTACAAGCGGCGGATTTTTTTTGCCTTGTGCTTGAGAACGGTGTTTTGAAAAGTGACCTGCCCGTCGGAGCCCATGACCAGCTTGCCTTTCTGGCGGACGCACAGCACGGTGGTTGCGTGAATTTTGTTAGCCATGTAAAGATTGTATAACTTTTGCTGAGGCAAGTCAACGCGCCAACCATGGAGCGGAAAATCGCTATTTCCGCATTAACCGGTATGGTTTCGCGCTTTTATTTTATTTTGACTTTAAAAACATGTTTTTTTAGCGGATCCGCATCCTTTTCCCAGGGACGCACATACTTTAGGATTATTTCAGTCTGGCCGGTGGTCAACGCCTGGCATAGCCAGGTTTCATACTCACTGGCTCCCATTAGGTTTGTCTCCGGGCCTTCATTTTTTATTTCCACGATGGACAGCATTTTTTCATTCAATGGGTCGGCCAGCATCCAGGCATAACCGGTACCAGGGCTGGTGATGAACTGCAATGAAAAAATATGTCCGGCCTTCACCGTGATGCGGGTTTCTCCTTTGGCTGACATTGAAAAAACGGCCATTGCCTCCTCCTTGTCTTCTGCCCTGACTCCAGCCAACGTCCAAAGCCCGATGAGTATGAAAATGCCGCTTTTACGTACTTGCCTTTTCATCGTGCAAATTCCTTTTTGATCCCACCAGTATAAATATAGCAAAAATTAATAAAAAATCAATTCAGCATTCACACGGGCGGAAGTGATCAGATGATATGGAATTCCATCGCCTTGATTACGGCTTGGGTACGGCTATTGACATCCATTTTTCTGAAAATATGATGAGTATGGGTCTTGACGGTTTTCTCACTCAGGAACAGCTTTTCGCTGATCGCGAAATTGGAAAGTCCTGTAGCCAGTGCCTGTAGGATCTCGATCTCGCGGTCAGTCAGATTGAAGGTGTTGATCGGCTTTTTATAGATAAACTCCGGCCTGGTATCTTCGAGCAGTTCACTGAGCAGACGATGGGACAGGGTACGGCTGATCCAGATCTGTCCGCCCCGTATGCAGTCCAGGGCTTTCTTGAGATTGGCTTTGCTGCTATTGAGCGGAAAAAAACCCTTGACGCCCCAATGGATCAATTCCATTTTCTTGCCGTCATCATAATCACAGTTGATGATGACTGTTTTGGCATTTGGGAAGATGGTCTTTAGGCTGCCAAGGGTTTGCTCCGGGACTTTCAGGAACGGTTCGTTGCAGGAAGCGCAGATCATCAGCAGCGCTACGTCGAGGTTGAAGTCGCTTTTTTTCACATAATCGCATGAGGGATAGGTATTCTGCAAGCAATATTCCCTGTTTTCCTTGGAAAAATTTTCAAGCCCTTCCTTGACGAGTACGTGGTGGCCGATCAGAATGATTTTGGTTTTGTTTTTGGCACCGTCTTTATTATGGGCGATCTCACAAGCCCGTTCTTCGACGGCGTTGTGGATCTTGCGCAGAATGGCATCATTGCCGGTTGATTTGGAAAGGTAATCGAACATTCCGGTCTTCATGGCTTCAACTGCCCCCTCATAAGTCGGGTACCCGGTTATGATGATGATCCGCAATTGCTCATCCAACAATTTCAGCGCATGGCTGATGTGCAAACCATCCTCATTTTTAAGGCGCAGGTCGATCAGGCAAGCCGCAATGCTTTCTTTTTTGACTATTTCCACGGCTTGGCCCTTATTTGAAGCAATGAAAACCTGGAAGCCTTCGCTTTTCAGCCAGAGTCGAAAGCTTTTCAGAACTTCCGGGTCATCATCGACGATAAGCAAACGCGGTTTTTCACTCATGGTGCATCCCATTGTGCCTTGGCAGCGTGACGATCAGGTTCGTCCCGCCAGCAGGCGTTTCGCTGAGGTCTATGCTGCCCCCGTGCCTCTTGATTATATGGTAGGCGATATATAGCCCGAGACCCGCCCCCTTGGTTTCCTTGGAGGAATTGAACGGTTCAAATATCTTTTTTTTGATCTCGGCCGGAAAACCGGGGCCCATATCCCTGAACTGGATCTCATAGCGATTACTGGCCATGATAATGTCTATGGTGATCTCTCCCCGGCCGTACATGGCTTCACTGGCGTTCAGGATCAGGTTCATGAAGACCTGCTGCAGACTATCCGGGTTGCAGAAGACAGGCAGCAGGGCATTTTTGTTGTTTCGGGTTACCACGGTATTTTTGCTCCCCTTGCTCAGTTTCAATACGTCGCATGCCGTTGTGAGGATGGAATTAATGTCGCTTTCCTTGAATGTCTCCAGGTTGATCTTGCCATAGTCCAGCAGTTTTTTTGTTATCTTGCGCACCCGCTTGATCTCTTTTTCGGCCAGGGGCAGAAGTTCCATGATGTCACAGCTGGGATTTTTGATTTGCTTTTTTATAACCGTGAGCGAATTGCTGATGGCGAAAAGCGGATTGTTGATCTCATGGGCGATATGTGCCGCCAGTCTGCCGGTGGCGACCAATTTCTCATTCATGATCAGGCGCCGCGCCATTTCCTGGTGGCGGATATTTTCGTTCTCCAGCCTCTCCAACATCTTGTTGATATCACGGCCCAGGCGGGCTATCTCATCATGGTGGTCTTCCTGGATGCGGATGGAAAGGTCTTCGAAAGAGGTGATATGCTTCATTTTTATCGATATGTTTTTTAATCGTCTTAAAAGCATGCGGTCAATGAATCCGTAAAAAATCGCCCCGGTCAGCAACGTGCATACCAAAAGAACGATCAGAAAATTCCGTACTGCCTTTTCCTGCAAGTCGAACGTGGTTTTGTCGGCATCTACCCTGATGGCGAAAACCGCTTTTCCAGTATGGCTGCGAAACAGGCTGTAAACGTTCAGTAGCTGGCTGCTTTCCTTGAAGTAAACATTATTTGTGAATAGTTCCAGCATTTCGTTTTGGTCCAGATCGTTATGCAGGCTGGTCGGGCTCAGTAACGACGTTTCCTCCTGAAGGACAGCGCCGATCCTTTGCATGAAAGTCCCATCCACCAGGCGTCCCATCACCACCCGGCCGTTCATGGGGCCTTTGCCGTCACTGTGCATGACCGGGGCTGAAATCACGAACAGGGGGCCGAATTCGCTCGGGGTGATGAAACTTTCAATACGCGAATATGAAAATGAGCGCACAAGGTTTTCCCAAAGCGGGGCGACGACCCCATCTTGCAGCCTGAATTTGACATGGCGCCCGCTCTTGTGGTCGAAACCCTGATGAAAGATTACCTGCCGCTCTTTGTTCATGATGAAGATCAGGCTGAGATCTGATGCGGGAACGATATTGTCGGGCAAAGAGTCCTTTTCAAATTCTTTGGATGGCCTTGTGGTGTAACTGTACATGGCATCCCAAACAGCCCAATCGCCGCAAAGCGTTTTTATCCTCTTGTTTTCGTTGGCGATCACATGCGACAATCTTGAGGCGATTTTTATGGCGAAAATGGTTTTTTGCTCGTTTCTGGAATGCTGGATGGTCAGATGATTGAAAAACAGGAACAACAGTGAAAAGACAATTCCCAATCCGACAATGAAAAAAATAATTTTTTTCTTGAGCGGCATCATGCCAATTATATTGAAAAAAAATATAAATGCAACTTTGGTTGTATGCCAAGTTATTTAGAATACACCTGAAAATCCCTATTTCGCCGGATTGAGTTCAATTTATTGAATTTATATCATGAAGCCGATGAAACATCATAAGGGCCTGCCAATGATATCCTGTGGTGAAAAAAAATAATAAAAAAGGAGAAAAAAGCATCAAAATGAAAGGAATCAAAAAATGGGTTTTCGGGTTTTTTGTGGTATGTGTCCTGGCCTCATTTATTTTTGTGCCGGCGCTTTTGTCCGGAAATCAAGAAGGCGGCGACAATCCGGTTGCCAAAAGGGAAAGGCTGCAGAGCGAATTGCAGGAAATGCGCCGGGAAATGCGGGCCAACGGCTGGGATTTCCAGATCGGGGCCAACCCGGCCATGCAGTACAGCATCGAGCAGTTGTGCAATTTCAAGCCTGAACTGAAGCCGGCCAATTCGTGTGCTTACGAACCTGGTGATCACGCCATGGTGTCCGCCACGCTGCCCACTTCGTTCATTGGCACATTTACTCCGATCAAGAACCAGGCCAGTTGCGGTTCTTGCTGGGCTTTTTCGACCATTGCCGGACTGGAAGCGGCCATCAAGTTCAAAACTGGTGTGACTTATGACCTTTCGGAACAGCATCTGGTTTCCTGCAACCCGTATGGTTGGGGTTGCAACGGCGGCTTTTTCGCTTTTGACATGCTGGTTCCATCCATGGGCTATTACCCCGGCGCCATGCCTGAGACCTGCTTCCCCTATACTGCCCTTGATTCAACCTGCGCGTATTGCGCCTCGCCGACCTGGTACCCGGTTGCTTCCTGGGCCTATGTCGGCGCCAGCAATTCCGTGCCTTCGGTCGATGCCATCAAGACCGCCATTTATAATTATGGTTCGGTTTCGGTCGGATATTTTGTCGACCACTTTTTCCAGGCCTATACCGGCGGCGTCTTCACTTCCTGCAAGAAGAATGCAAAAAATATCAACCACGCCGTTATCCTCTGCGGCTGGGACGACGCTACGGGCGCCTGGCTGATGAAGAATTCCTGGGGCACCGGCTGGGGAGAAAACGGCTTCATGTGGATCAAGTACGGCTGCAACAACGTGGGCTACGGCGCCTGCTATTGCATTTACTGAGGAGGCAATCAGATCGTTTCAGCAAATTAGTAATTTACTGGTAAAAAAAACCCGCCCGACACGGGCGGGTTTTTTTTATTCACGGCGGCTTCAAACAGATACAAAAAATATTTTTTGGTCAACGATTACGGCTTTGATTTTCTTTTCTTTTTCCAAGACATCCAGGTACTGGCGCAATTCGTTTTCATCCTTGCCGGTCAGGGCGACCAGGTCGGCAAGGGTCAGCGGCCTGCGCCGTACGGTGTTCAGCAGGCTGTTTTCCAGGTTGCGGCTGAAGGCCAGGATCTCCTCGCGGCGTACGGTGCGCTTGATGATTTCCACAGGCAGTCCGGTCCAGAGCTTGCGGATTTTCTCCAGGTCGGCGAAATCTGCCGAAAGAACGCCGCTGTAGGCGGGAGGCCGATCGAGGGTGTTCAATTGGATTTTGTCCGGGTGGATGCGCGTGATGGCTTTTTGCAGGGCGGCAATTTCCTTTTCGCTGTCGTTGACGCCCTTGACGATGAAGACTTCCAGCCAGATCGGGCCGGGGAAGTCATGGCGCAGCGCCACTAGGCCATCGATGATCCGCCCGAGCTGCAAGCCTGGGTGTGGCTGGTTGATCCGGGTGAAGGCGTTGGGCGAAGCCGCGTCAAGGGAAGGTAGAATGACGTCGGCCTGGCGCAAATCCAGACGTACTTTCCTCTGGAACAGCAGCGTTCCATTGGTCAGTACCGCAATGGGAACGGGGCTGATTTTTTTGATCTGGTCGATCAGCCAGCCGATATCGGCGTTGAGTGTCGGTTCGCCGGACCCCGAGAAGGTGATGTAGTCCAGGTGGGGGATTTGCGGCAGCTGAGAACTGAGTTCATCGAGCAGCTCCTGCCGGGGGAAAAAACTTTGTCGCTCGATGCTCAGGTGGTTGGTCGGTCCGCATTCGCAATAAAGGCAATTAAGGCTGCAAGTCTTGAAGGGAATGACGTCGATGCCCAGGGAGATGCCCAGGCGCCGGGAGGGGACGGGGCCGAAAATATGGCGGTTTTTGTGATCCCGATCAATTTTTATCATTGTTTTCCAGAAGTAGGGGCGGATTTGCAGCACCAAACATCCGCCGACTTTGCGGATTTGATTGGTCCGTCCCCGCCAGGGGAAAACCCGCCCTTACACAAAAATCAAATTTATTCATTTTAATACACATAGAACAGCGCGCATTTTAGATATTCGGACTGGAACAGGGGCAACAGCACCGCGTGATCGTAAGGTTGCCACTTAAATTGTATCAGCTTGATTCTGCGCCCGGCGTCCCGGGCAGCATCCATGATAACCTGTATGAAGCCATCTTTTTCCAAAAAATGTGAACAGGAACAGGTGATTAGGAAACCTCCGGGCCGGATCATTTTTAAGGCCCGCAGGTTGATCTCCTTGTAGCCGCGTTTTGCTTCCTGCACCTTGTTCCTGGCTTTGACAAACGCCGGCGGATCGAGGATAACGATATCCTTTTTAACACCGGCCTTGCTCATTTCCTTGAGCATTTTAATGGCATCATCCCGGATGAAAGAGAAATCCTCTTTGGCAAAGCCGTTAAGGACGACGTTTTCCCGGGCCTGCTGCATGTATTCGCCCGATATCTCGAGGAATTCGACATGTTTGGCGCCGAAATGACGGGCGTGCAGCCCCCAGGCGCCGGCATAGGAAAAAGCATCCAGAACATCACGGCCGGCGGCGATGTCCCTGAGCAGCAGGTAGTTGTCGCGCTGGTCGAGAAAAAAACCCGTCTTCTGGCTTTTCAGGAAATCGATCTTGAATTTCAAGCCGTTGACGCTGATGATCTTCTCCGCCGGGCGGTCCGCAGTGATCAGCCGGTTGAATGCCGGCAATCTTTCTTTTTCCCGGGCCGCGGTCAAAGATTTTTCAATCAGCACCGCCCGGGGATGGATCTCAGCCACGATGGCCAGGACCTCGTCCTTGAAATTTTCCATGCCGGCGGTGGTGATCTGGACGATGAAATAGTCATCGAAACGGTCGATGACCAGGCCGGGCAAAAAATCGGCTTCGCCGTAGACCATCCGGTAGTACGTGTTTTCAGGGCGCAGCGCCAGGCGCTGGTTGTCCGCTGTACGGATCCTTTTCATTAAAAACGCACGGTCGATGGTTTCGTCAGTGTCGAGACTCAGCACCCGGAAGGTAATGGCCGAGGCGGGATTGACATAGCCGGTGGCGATGTACATGCCGGCCGCCGAATAGAGCCGGCATAGTTCCCCGCCCCGGAATGGTTGCAAGCTGCCGGCGATTTCGTTGTCGTAGACCCAGAATTCTCCGCCCAGTATGCGCTTTTCCTCATTGGCTTTCAGCAGCAGTTTTTTGTATTCCGCAGCCATGGGGACATTATAAGCGATTTTGTGGTTCTTGCAAACCGCTCCGGTTGACCTCATGATCTGGAAGAAATCGCAGCGATTGAGAATGAGAATAAGGTTGGCTGTTTTCCGAAAGGAAGTATGCGCCTATAATAAAAAAAACGCTGTGCTTGTATTGACTTTATTCAAATCACAGTGCTACTCTTTTAATGTAATCAGCAATGGATTTGAAAAAATTCGTTTGTTGGGGCAAAGATGAAGGGAAACGACATAGCGGGTATAAAATGACATTGAACCAATTTAAAAAGTTGGCTGGCATTTCTGCCCGGGTATTTTCTGATTTGATATGGGAGAGACTTCCTCATGAAGCGGGCTGTTCATTTCTCGGCCGGGTGATCGGAAAACCGATAAAATAGGCAATTGAAGTGGGAAAAATCGAAAATACTTGGTTAGACAGCAATGAATCAATCTATCGTTATTTGTTTGAAAAGAATCCTCTGCCCATGCTGATCTATGAGTTGGAGACACTGCATCTGCTGGCGGTAAACGATGCCTTCTTGGCGCAATATGGCTACAGCAAAATGGAGGCGTTGGCGCTGCGCCTGGTCGACCTTTATCCTGAAAACGAAAAAAGACCGATTGCCGATCTTAGTAAAAAATTACGGGGACGCGCTTATGCCGGAGAATGGCATCATCTGAAAAAGGACGGCACCCGGATCACAATCGAAGCGTATTCTCATGGAATATCTTATGAGGGACGCGCTGCCCGCATCGCAGTCGTTACTGATATCAGTAAGCGTATTCGTGTGGAAGAGGATCTTCAAAAGAGCGAGGAACTGTATCGAACCCTTTTTGAAAATACCGGTACAGCTTCTGTCCTGATCGAGGAAAACACCGTCATCAGCCTGGTCAATGCGGAATTTGAAAAGCTTTCCCAGTACTCCAAGCGAGAAATCGAAGGAAAGAAAAGCTGGTCGGAATTCGTGGTCAAGGAAGACTTGGAGCGAATGCGGGCCCAGCATCAATTAAGGCGGGGAAAAAAGGAAGAGGCCCTGAAGCAATACGAGTTTAGGTTCATCGCCAGGGATGGCGGCATCCGCAACATCCTGCTGACCATTGACGTGATACCGGACACCAAAAAAAGCATTGCCTCGCTGCTGGATATCACAGAACGCAAGCTTGCGGAAATGGAAATTAAAAAACTGAATGCCGAATTGGAAGATCGTGTGACCGAACGTACCGTTCAGTTGCAGGAAGCCAACAAGGAACTAGAGGCCTTTTCTTATTCGGTTTCCCACGACCTGCGCGCCCCCCTGCGCCACGCCAGCGGCTACGTGGACCTGCTGGTCAAGCGCTGCAGTTCCGAGCTTTCTGAAAAAGGGCATCACTATCTGGACTCGATTGCCGATTCCGTGCGCCAGATGGGGGTGCTCATCGACGACCTGCTGCAATTTTCCCGGACCGGACGTGCGGAGATGCGCCGGAAGGATACGAATATGAATGAGATCCTTGCCGAAGTATTGGCCTCCCTGCGTCATGACCATCCCCAGCGCGTCATCGAGTGGACCGTCGGTGACATGCCGCCGGTATTTGGAGACGAAGCCATGCTGAGACTGGTCTGGGTGAACCTGCTCAGCAATGCCGTCAAGTTCACGCGGACAAGAAAGAAAGCAAAGATCGAGATCGGTTCCCGCACGGAAAACGGGGAGCACGTTTTTTTCGTGCACGACAACGGCGTAGGTTTCGACATGCAGTACGCGCACAAGCTATTCGGTGTTTTTCAGCGCCTGCACTCCGTGGAAGAATTCGAAGGGACCGGTATCGGGCTGGCCAACGTGCGCCGTATCGTTCTCCGTCACCAAGGGCGCACCTGGGTGGAATCCGAACTGGACAAGGGGGCGACTTTTTATTTTACGTTACCCATACACAAGGAGGCAAAGCCGTGAGAGACCTGAAAACGATCCTACTGGCCGAAGACAATCCCAAGGATGTCGAATTGACGCTGGAAGCCCTGGCCGAGCATAACCTGGCCAACCATGTCACCGTCGTTAAAGACGGCGTGGAGGCAATGGAATATCTTCGCTGCCAGGGAAAGTACAAAAACCATAAAAAGGGCAACCCGGCGGTGCTGCTGCTGGATATCAAAATGCCGCGCATGGACGGCATCGAAGTGCTCAAGGCCATCCGCGGCGATCCAGCGCTGAAAACGCTCTCGGTGGTGATGCTCACCTCTTCGCGCGAGGAGCCGGACTTGAAAAAATGCTATGAATTGGGAGTCAACGCCTATGTGGTGAAACCTGTGGATTTCTCGGATTTCATTGAGGCGGTCAAGCAGGTTGGCATATTCTGGGCGGTGATCAACGAATTGCCTCCGGAAGGGGGGTGAGATCATGGAAACAAATAGCGGCGATAAAACCAGGCTGAAAGTTCTCCTTCTGGAAGACTTGCAGCGGGACATTGAGCTCATACGCGAATTGCTCATTGATTCGGGATTCGATTTGCACATGGAATGCACGGATAAGGAAGCAAAGTTCATCTCCTTGCTGCAGGGCGGCAACTATGATGTCATACTGGCCGATTTCAAACTGCCTGGGTTTGACGGTTTCGCGGCTTTGCGCTGGTCCAGGGAAATATGTCCCGCCGTGCCTTTCATTTGCGTTTCCGGCACCATTGGCGAGGAAACCGCAGTCGAGCTTCTGAAGCAGGGCGCCGTAGATTATGTTTTGAAGGACCGCATGGGCAGACTGCCCTTCGCCATCCAGAGGGCGCTCGAAGAAGCCAATGATGTCCAGCAGCGCCGGCAAGCCGAAAAAACGCTGCGGGAAAGCGAGGAACGCTATCAGAACCTGGCCAGGATCTCTCCGGTCGGGATATTTCGCACTGATGCTCACGGCCGTACCACATACGTGAATCCGAAGTGGTGTGAAATTTCGGGGTTGTCTTCTAGCGAAGCACTGGGTGAGGGCTGGCTGAAGGCCGTTCATCCTGATGACCGGGAGCGTTTGATCAAAGGCTGGTGGGAAACAACCCAACAACACAAAGAATCCTTTAGCGATTATCGTTTTCTGCGCCCGGATGGAACCATTGCCTGGGTGATGGGCCAGGCATCCCCGGAAATGAATTTGGAGGAACATATAATCGGTTATGTGGGCACGATCACCGACATCAGCGAGCGCAAGCAGGCGGAAGGGATGATCCGTTCATCACTGGCGGAAAAGGAAGTACTTTTAAAGGAAGTCCATCACCGGGTTAAAAACAACCTGATGACCATTATCGGCCTGATCAAAATGCAGGAAACAAAATCTGAAAGCGGAATGTTCAAGGATTTGCTGCAGGAAATCGAAGGGCGGGTCCGTTCCATGGCCCAGGTGCACGAGAGTCTTCATAACTCAAAAGACCTGGCCCATGTCGATCTGCAAGATTACATCGAAAGCATAACCTCCCATATTCGTGCCCAATCCGGGGCGGATCGCGACATTGACGTTTGTGTGCAGGCGGTAGGGGTGAAGGTGAACCTGGACATCGCTGTACCCTGCGGGCTGATCCTGAATGAATTGATCCGCAATGCTTTCAAGCATGCTTTCCCTGGCGGCAAAACGCATGCCGGCAAGGGCAAATGCGAGATCTCAGTCACGGTGAAGCAAAAGGGAACAGCTTGCTCGTTGACCGTGGCCGATAACGGGGTGGGAATGCCTGCCGGAGTGAATTGGGAAAATCCTGAAACCCTGGGATTGAGTCTGGTCAAAATGCTGAGCCGACAAATTAATGGATCGATTATCGTGGATCAATCTCGCGGCACTAAATGTCAATTATCCTTCGCCCATTCCTCTCCGGAAACATGATACGGTTGCTTGCCTGGGCAGCATTTTATTGACTTTGGCGAATTATCCATGCTATTCTTGATAGAAGTCCAATGAACAAGGCGTTTTTTCTGCAGTTGGTTTTCAATGGGTCGCTGCTGCTCACCCTGGCGCTGGTCTATAACCTGGTCGCGGTCCAATGGCGGATCGGCAAGGTTTCGCTGCGCCAGGTGCTGGTCGGGATCGTCATCGGCAGCATGGGCATGATCCTCATGCTGGCCTCCTGGAAATTGCAGCCCGGGATTGTTTTTGATACCCGGTCGATCCTGCTCGGCGTTTCCGGCCTTTTTTTCGGAACCGTTCCCACCGTGATCGCCATGATCGTCACGGCCGCTTTCCGGTTCAGCATGGGGGGGCCGGCCGCGGGCATGGGCATCGCGGTAATTGTCGCCTCGGGTGCGATCGGCATCGCCTGGCGATCCAGAAGAAGACAATTCTTGCCTGAACTCACCTGGCGTGAACTTTTCCTGTTTGGATTCATCATCCACCTGGCCATGCTGGCTTGCACACTCTTTCTGCCCGGGACGACCCGGTGGCACGTGCTTTCCAATATCTTTCTGCCGGTTTTGCTGATTTATCCTGCCGTAACCGCTATTTTGGGCATGTTGCTGGCCGATCACCTGAAGCGTGAAAGGATGAATCAAAAGTTGCGGGAAAGCGAAGAAAGGTATCAAACCCTGGCCAAGATCGCTCCGGTAGGGATATTCCGTACCGATCAAAGCGGCGCTACCATTTTTGTAAATCCCACTTGGTGCCGGATCTCCGGATTGTCTGAAGAACAAGCAATGGGTGAAGGCTGGCTGGCCGCGGTCCATCCCGATGACAAGACAGCCTTGCACAAAGGCTGGCAGGAAACGATCCAGCAGTTAAAACCGTCTTTCGCTGATTATCGTTTCCTGCACGCGGACGGAACGGAAGTCTGGGTGATGGGGCAGGCCACACCGGAGAGGAATTCCGAAAACCAGATCATCGGCTATGTGGGCACGATCACCGACATCAGCGAGCGCAAGCAGGACGAAAAGGTGATCCGCTCTTCATTGGCAGAAAAAGAAATCCTGTTGAAGGAAGTTCACCACCGCGTCAAGAATAACTTGATGACCATCATCGGCCTGATCAGGATGCAGGAGATCAAGGCCGGCAATGAAAAGTTCAAACCTTTACTACAGGAATTAGAAGGCAGGATACGCTCTATTGCTATGGTGCATGAAAGTCTCCATAAATCTGAGAATCTGGCCAGGATCGACCTACAGAACTATATCGAAGCCATGAGCTCCCATACTCGCGCCCAATTCGGAGCGGAGCGAGATATTCACTTCCAGTTGCATGCGGCTGGGATAGAAGTGAACCTGGATATAGCCGTATCTTGCGGGCTGATCCTGAACGAAATGATCACCAACGCCTATAAGCATGCTTTCCCCGGCGATAAACCCCGTCCCGGTGAAGTTAACTGCGAAATCGCCGTAGCGGTGAAGCATGAAGGCGGCAATTTCACGTTGACCGTTGCCGACAATGGGATTGGACTGCCTGCGGGCTTGGACTGGAAAAAATCCGAGACCCTGGGACTGAACTTGATCAAAATGCTCAGCCAGCAGCTCAATGGGACGATCGAGCTGGATCGGACCCAGGGCACCGCTTTTCGCTTGAGTTTTGCCAATCCATTCCACAATGGCTGAAAAAATTCGCAAAACAAATGATTTTAATATTGCCTTGAAGCTCAATGCCGCTTCGGAGGCAGCGGAGCGAGGAGAGAATTGATGGGTGTTAAGGAGAAGACGGAAGAACTTATGGTTGTCGATATCAGCCGCTATAGGAAGGTCAAAAACGATTTGAAAGAAAGTGAAGCCCGATATCGTCTTCTCTTTGAAAACATGCCGATCGGAATCTTCCGTTTTAGTGCTGACGGGAAAATCCTCGACGCCAACCCGGCATTGTTCAATCTGCTTGGCCACTCATCATCTGCGGAAATTGATCAGAAGAACCTGGTGAAAAAGAACAAAAATATCCTAAAAATATTAGGTGAATTCTGCAATAAAATAGAGAACCAACATGAGTTCAGGAGCTTTGATCTGACTTGGCGGAAAAAGGACAATACGCCGCTCTATATCCGGGTGAATGCCAGAGTGCTCAGCGCCAGTGATGGAAAAATCCTGTTTTATGAAGGAACGATCGAAGACATCAGCGAGCGCCGGCAGGCGGAGTCCCAAGAAAAGGCTGCGCTCGAGATGCTGGCGCAGCAGAATGATGCATTGTCAAAACTCAACCGTTTTTCCATCGCATTATCGATGCTGCCGGCGGCAGCCAATCTCGAAGTGTTCATTGCCAGACAACTCAAGGAAATAACTGGCGCCGAGGCGGCAGTATTCTCGGAATATAGCCAAGCAACTCGGACAATAACTGCCAAACATATTGAAATTGAGCCCGGACTGCTTGAGAAAGTTGTTATTCTGCTCGGCCGACAAGTGGAGAAAACCCACGCTACTGTAAGCGCTGAGATGTATCAAGAGATGACCAAAGAAATCATCGGGATGCGAAGAACCTTGCACGAGGCTAGCTTTGGGGCTGTCTCGCGTCCAGTGGCGGCAGCGATACAGGCATTGCTCAAGGTGGAGCGGTTCATCGGAGTAGCCTATATCATCGAAGGGAAACTGTACGGTACATCCCTGCTGGCGATGAGCCAAGGTCAACCCGATCTGCCGAAGGAAATATTAGAGAACTTCAGTTTCTTGGCGGCTGTGTCCTTACGCCGCAAGCTTGCGGAATCCCAAAGGGAGGCTGCGCTCGAGGCGCTGCGCGAATCGGAATACCGGTATAAAAGCTTGATAGAAAACATCCCAGATATCATTTTCACTATTGACCTGGAAGGCAAGATCAATTTTGTAAGCAAAAGAATAAAGGAAATACTCGGTTATGAGAACGCGGAAATGATCAACATGAGCATCTTCAATTTTATCCCGGAAGAAGTTCGTCAACGAGCTATGGAAAACTTACAGAAAGGAATGAGGGGGGAAAAGATCAGACATTTTCAAATACAAATGATAGCGAAATCGGGAGAAGGGTTGTTTTTTGAGTGTTCCTTTTCAAGAGTTTATAAAAATGGAGCAGTGGTCGGTGCCCAGGGTACAGCCGTCGACATCAGCGAGCGCAAGCGCGTGGAGTCCCAAAGGGAGGCTGCGTCCGAGGCGCTGCGCGTCGCGCTGGTGGGAAAGGAAGTGCTGCTGAAAGAAGTTCACCACCGCGTCAAGAACAACCTGGCCGCCATTGCCGGGATGCTGCAATTGCAGTGCGATACGCTGACCGACCCTGCTGCTGTAGCGCAGTTCAGTGAACTGGAAGGGCGCATACGCTCCATGGCGCTCGTCCACGAGACGCTCTACAACAGTGAGAACCTGACCCGGATTGAACTGCAAGGCTATCTTGAGTCGCTGATCGTAAAGTTGCGCGCAGCGCTGGCCCCGCGCCGCAACATGCGCATTAGCGTGGCGGCAGCGGGGGTGGAAATGGGGCTGGACAACGCCATTCCCTGCGGGCTGATCCTGAACGAACTGATTACCAACGCCTTAAAATATGCCTTTCCCGGCGACCAGCTCCCCGCCGGAGAGAAAGCGCCTGAAATCACCATCGCGGCGAAATGGGACGGCAATGCCGAAGACGACGGCGTTTACACGTTGACCGTGGCCGACAACGGCGTGGGATTGCCTGAGGGCCTGGACTGGGCGACTTCGAAAACACTGGGGCTGCGGCTGGTCAGGATGCTGGGACAATACCAGCTGAAGGGCCGGATCGAACTGGATCGCGCTAATGGAACTAGCTTTCGGCTGGTGTTTGCTTCCCGCCCGAGTTGAAAAAAGGTGAGAACATGGCAAATGAAACGATCCTGATTGTCGAAGATGATGGGATCATTGCCGCGTACCTGCAAAACATGCTGACCAGCCTGGGCTACAGGGCGCTGGGGCCGGTGGCCTCGGGCGAGGCGGCGATTGCGGCCGTCAAGGCGCAGCCGCCAGACATGGTCTTAATGGACATCGAGTTGGCCGGACCGCTGGACGGCATCAGCGCTGCCGGGCGCATCCAGTCCGGCGCAGATATTCCCATCGTTTACCTGACCTGCTACTCGCAAGACCTCCAGTTCCAGCAGGCAAAGATCACTGCGCCCTACGGCTACCTGGTCAAGCCGGTGGGCGAGCGGGAACTGGCGACGACGCTCGAGATGGCGCTCTACCGACACGCGCTCGACCGGCGGCTCAGAGAGAGCGAGGAAAATTTTCGCCACTCGCTGGATGAATCACCGTTGGGAGTACGCATCGTGACCGCCAAAGGCGAGACAATTTATACCAACCGGGCGCTATTGGATTTTTATGGCTATAAGAGTATCGCAGAACTAAACCTAACCCCTCTCAAGAAACGTTATACTCCCAAGAGCTATAACGAATACAAAACAAGAAAAAAAACCAGGAGCAAGGGCAGGATGGGGCCCAGTGAATATGAAGTCAGCATTATCAGAAAAAACGGCGAAATCCGTCATCTACAGGTTTTCCGCAAGGCCGTCCTTTGGAACGGCGAAAAGCGCTTCCAGGCCCTTTACCTCGACATCAGCGAATCCAAGCACTGGCTGGAGACGGCAAGAAGATTCGAGAAAACGATCCTGGGGCAAAAAATGCTTTTAAACCAGCAAAGTTCTTCCGTGGAAGAGTTGATCGAGCGTCTGACCCACTCGCGCGAGGAACTCGGGGCTTCGTACCGTGAATTGAAGGTTAAAAAGGACGAATTAGTCCGTTCGGAGAAGCTCGCCTTTGCCGGGCGCATGGCCGCCGGCATCGCCCACGAAATCCGAAATCCGCTAACCAACGTGATCTTGTCGGTCCGGCAGCTCAAAAAAGCCGAAAAGATAAAAACGGAGGTCCTCAAATATGCCGAGATCATGGAGAGAAACACGAACCGCATCGAATACCTGATCAGCGAACTCCTGGACTGCGCCCGCCCGGTAAAGCTGAATCGTCATCTATGCGACATCCATGCCCTGATCAGGCATATCCTGAACTTCGATCAAGGTCCGTTTGAAAGCGCAGAGGATCAAAGTGGTCCTCAACCTGACCTCTTTTCCATCCGTCCTGCTCGTCGACAAGGAACAGTTGGGGCGTGTATTCCTCAACCTGATCGCCAACGCCATCGAGGCCATGCGGCCCGGCGGCGTATTGACCATTGCCACCCGGAACGAAAAGAAACAATTCGTGATCAGGATCCAGGACAGCGGCAGCGGCATCACCGAAAAAAACCTGATCCGCGTGTTCGACCCTTTCTTCAGCACCAAAAAAAAAGGCACGGGCTTGGGATTGTCAACCTGCCAGAATATCGTCACCAGCCACGGCGGGCTGATCGAAGTGGAAAGCGCCTTGAAAAAGGGCTCTGTTTTTTCCGTTTCACTGCCTTTTGAGCCGACAGCGCCGAAGCGCCGGGGCAAAAGGAAAAGTGGGACCTGAGCGGGACGCCACGATGGTCGGGAAATGGGACTTGAAAATAGGCGGCAGCGTTTATCTGCAGGTGCCCGCCGCCCACATCAAACACTGGATCAGGACCGGCAAGCTCAAAGCGGGCGAAACGGTTGTCCGCCGCGCCGAATCTTCCGGTTGGCAAAAACCAGAAGAAATTGAAGAACTTATCTCCCTTTTCAAGCCCTGCGAGCAAGCCCGCAGCGAAAAGGCTGCAAGGCGTCGATCGACGAAAAAAACAGGCGCAGTGGAGAGAAAGATCAAACGCATCTTGATCGTTGACGATGAAGAGGAATTGTGTTCGCTGCTGGGCGCTGCCCTGAGCGCCCGCGGCTTTGAAATGGAGTTTGCCCACAGCAAAAAAGACGCGCTGCGCAGTCTGAAAGCGGAACGCCCCGACCTCGTTTTACTGGATCTCAGGCTGTCCGACGGCAATGGCATGACGTTGTTGACTTTTATCAGGAAGTTGTCGCGACCGCCGGCCGTCATGATCGCGACCGCTTTCGGCAGTGACGAGACCCGGAGCGAAGCAAAAAAAATGGGCGCTTGTGATTTTCTGGACAAGCCGTACAATGAAGAGGATGTGATCCGCCTGATCAGAAAAATGCCGGCCAAGGGGGGCGAGGTGAATGATGATGAATAGGATTCTTGTCGTGGACGATGACCAGGATATCTGTTTCCACCTTTCGGCCATTCTGAAAGAAGGTGGTTTCAACGTGTTATCGGCCGCCAATGGCCGAGAGGCGCTGTTGAAAGTCAAGAGCACACGCCCTGAACTTGTTTTGCTGGACCTGCGGCTGCCCGATTTGGATGGGATGAAAGTTCTCAAGCAGATGAAAGAGTCGGATCCCGACCTGGATGTCATCATCATCACTGCCTTCATGGATGTCCGGGATGCCATCCAGGCGATGAAATTGGGGGCCTATGACTACATTGCCAAACCCTTTGACAATGAAGAACTGCTGCTTACCGTCAATAAGGCGTTCACGGTCCAGCAATTGCGCGATGAAATCGATGCCTTAAAAAACCGACTGGCGGAAAAACTTCCGCTGGTGGAGGAAATGGGCGACAGCCCGCAGATAAAAAAAGTCTTGACCAAGGTGGATCTGGTGGCTCCCACCGATTTCACGATCATCATCCAGGGAGAAAGCGGCACCGGGAAAGAAGTGATCGCGAACTTGATTCATCAAAAATCCCTGCGCAAGGACAACGCCTTTGTTCCCATCGACTGCAGCGCCATTCCCGAAACCTTGATCGAGGCGGAACTGTTCGGCCACGAAAAAGGGGCCTTTACCGGGGCGGACAGAAAAAAAAGCGGCAAATTCGAGCTGGCCAACGACGGCACTTTGTTCCTGGATGAGATCGCCAACCTTCCCGAGTCCATACAAGCCAAATTGCTGCGGGTGCTGCAGGAAAGAAAGCTGCAGCATTTGGGAGGCAATCGGGATATCCGGATCAACGTGCGCCTGATCGTGGCATCCAAGGTCAATCTCTTCGAAGCGGTGAAGCAGGGGAGATTCAGGGACGATCTCTATTATCAGATTGAACGAATTTCTGGTCGAAATCCCCAAGCTGTGTGAAAGAGAGGATGATATCGCTATTTTTGCCAATCATTTTTTGGAAAAAACGAACCGGGAGTTGAATAAAAAAATACTCGGCATTCGCAGCGAAGCCATGAAGCTCCTGTTTGAACACAAATGGCCGGGCAATGTCCGGGAATTGAAGAACACGATCAGGCGGGCCGTCCTGATGGCCGGAACAAATCAGATCACCCCGGCAGACATCCTCTTTGAGAAAGCGGAATGCGATCCAGGGACCGGCCCCGGTAGTATCCGCGTGGATGAAGAACGGGTGAACGACGTCCTGGAAGGAACGCTTTCCCTCAAGGAAATGACCAACCAAGTCGCATCGGAAATAGAAAAAGAAGTGATCCGGAAAGTGTTGCTTAAAACCGGTGGCAACAAATCCCGGGCGGCCAAGACTTCTCAAAATCGAACGCGTCACCCTTTATGCCAAGATGAAGGAGTTGGAAATAGAGTCTTAAACAGGCAGGTCGTGTTCGGAGAATGGTCCTATTTCAGAATGATTCGCCAAATGACATGTAAAAACCATTATTACCATTTTGCCCGACAGCGTAATCCAGACGCAAATTTGACATGTCCTTTTTGTCTATCAGGAAACGAATACCTATGCCAAAGTTAAATTTAGAATTTTGCAATTTGAAATGATGGGTCCCTGAATAAATATTCGCCAAGCCTCCGAAAAAAGCGGACCCGAATTTCCAAACAATAGGAAATCTGAATTCGGTCTGCAATGCACTCAAATTGTTGTCCCGGTATCTTCCGTAATAATAACCTCTTACAAATTTGTCACCGCCTATGACCGCAAGGTCATAAAAAGGCGGGTTGCCAAAGTTGAAATCGTTTATGAACCGGCCGGCGAAGGTGAATTTATCTTTCCATGTCTTATAGGAGCGGATGTCGAACAATATTTTCCAGTAGTCGCTTTTTGCGAAATTGTAAGAAGTATTAAAAAAGATGTAAGCCCCCTGGTCGGAATAAGCAAATATTTCTGCTGTCCTTTAAAACAGAACACCCGATTCCAAATACGGAACCGCCTGCCAATTCGGGTAAATGCTTGTTTCGCATCGTGTTCGAGGCAGTAAAATTACTGTGTTTCAGGTTGAATCCGGCAAACCATTTTGAGACTATTTTTTTTAGAGATGACGCCTCAAATACGAAACAGTTGCTGTTAAAAATTAACTTGTTATTGTCTCGGCGCATCCATGCCGATCCCGTAATAATAATCAGGATATTGTGAATAATGTATTTTGCCTTTGCTGCACCATCTTTCTTCCTCTAAAAAAATAATCCCATTCGCCTTCTAATATGAATTGCTTGTTCCACGTATAGTTAAATTCAATTTTTGCATTTGCGTTCGTGTGAGTGAATCTCTATAAAAATTGAAAGTGAACAAAGTTACCGCCCCTATATATGTTTTGGTTTCAGGAGAATACCCAAAAACAGGAAGCGGCAGGATTTTACTTTTTTTACCTTGGTTGGATCCTGGCTCAGTGCCATACTGCAAGCTTATACAAAAACAATCACGGATGGATGACATACATTTAAACATGAATCATCAATTGTCCAGGTAGCACAAAACACTCAATGGCATCATCAGCTTTCAGAAAAACTAATGAGGCGGTGATTTCCACAATCCTCCCCTTCGTACGGGCTTAGAATTTAAAGTACAATGTTAGGTAAGTATAAAAATCCGAAACGGGTTTGACGTCACTGGCGGGAGTGTCATAAAAAACATATTTGATATTCGGGATGATGTTCACGTTTTCGCTCAGCGCATAGCTGAGTCCTGCCAGCAGTACGTTGGCCTTGACACGATCGGCCATGGGCAGGTAGTCGATCTTGCTGCCATTGGGATTGGGATCGAGCAAACGGTCCATG
>CAVYQZ010000009.1:0-275553 GCA_963770755.1 Candidatus Aminicenantota bacterium
TACGCTCGAAGCATCGGCTAAAGAACCCCCGGCCCAGATGCCGCCTTGACCATCAGCGATTATACTTTTGATGAACGAACCTTCCGCAAAACGGTGCCAGGTGCCATCTGCATAGTAGTAAAGCGAACCTATATTGGAGTTGGTTATCCAGATACGCCCGGCGCTGTCTACATCCAGAGAATTTTTGTCATAACCATATAATATATCTAGCTCGTCTGGAAATGGAATCCAACTGATGCCAGAGCCGTCTTTAATGGCAACGCCCCTGTCAAATAGCGCATAAAGCCGGTTCGTCTCATCAAAAACGATTGCCATTACGTCTTTCAAAAAGCAGCCATCTTCGGCTTGATAAAAACTCTGATAATTCTGGCCGTTTGAACTTGTTAAACCCAACTCCGTTCCCATCCAGGTTTTTCCCAGCTTGTCCTTGTTCAGGCAATTCAACTCCCCCGGCAACTGGGTCAAATATTCAACAGGAAAAATCGTCCGTTTAGTCCACTTGTTGTCTTTAAATTCCAGAAACCATTTTGGGGAACCTATTTGATTAGATTGGGGCAAAACAAAAACACCTCCACCCGGGTGGTCGATAATTTCATCCTGAAACCATTTTTGATAAAAACTTAAATAATTTATATTAATATCTTTATAAACATGAAAATCTCCGTCATATTTCACTATCGCTTCTTCAAGTTTACTGGTTATCTTATCCTTGGTAATTGCGGAAAACCAGACATCGTTTCCATTAGCATTCAAATTATAGAGCCAGATATCAGTTTGCGGATCATTAAGAACTATGGCATACGGGACCCTTTCCCACTGCCCCCCTCTGAATTTGTATAGATCATTTGTTGCTTGAACATTGAACCAGATTGTTCCGCCTGCGTCAGAGGTCATTCGATCATTTACCGGACTGGTGCCGAAGGGTGGTTCGACTTTTACAAAAGCGCTGCCGTCATATTTTTGCAAGCCATTAGAGCGGGTGGCCAACCAGATTCTGCCCTCATCATCGCGGGCAAACGTATAGGTGTTATAATTATAAATCTTGGACCAGGTTCCATCTTTGAAACACAAAACCCCATATTCGCTGGCGAACCACAATGATTGTCCGCTTTCATCTTCGTACTCAAGCATATCATAGAAATAACCCACATCCAAACCATTTGTATTTCCTGCGTTTTTGGTATAAATGGTGCAATTATTGGACTGGTCCCTTCTAATAACTGCGCCCCCGCCACCACTTGAGTTCCAACCGGAAATCCAGAGTTCTCCGCTGCCTGTACCGTAGATTCCATTGAAACTACTGAACCCGGACATTTCCTGAGTCAGGCTTTCCGTTAGGACGTTGGTCGTTAGATCGATCTCGGCAAGACTAAACTTATAATTTTTTGATAAAATTAAATACAACTTGTTCCCAATCGTATCACCGCGATTAATTATGATTCCGGGGAACTCCGCCGGCAATTCCCTTTCAACCCCGCCCGCGTATTTGACAATGCGATTGATTTTTGCCTTCAGGTTCCCGTCAGCGATATCCTTGCCGCCGGCGGTGATCTCCGCCTTGCCCGCCACCGTCTCATTATCAAAATACTTCTCCTGCAACGTGTAGGCATTCAAGGTCGCCGTCAGGCCACTGACGGTGATGCCGCTGCTTAAGTCAAATACTTGTCCGCTGGCCGTGTGCGTGGCCTTTTGCAAAAGAATGTATCTGCCGCCTTTCAATCCTTCGGGAACGGTCAGGGTGACGGTTTTCGTTTCCTCCGGGGCCAGGGTCAGCGATTCTTCATGCGTCAGCATTTCCTTCCCCGTTTCATCCTTCATGGCGAAATTCAAAGTAAATGTCCCGGGCCGGCCGCCGCTGTTGCTCACCTGCAAAGCGATGGATCCGCCGTCGTTGACGGCGGCGGGCGGCTCGGAAAATTTCATCTCGATCGCGGGCAGGTTCGTATAGGCAATGCCCTGCGTAATCTCCAGGCCGTTGACCTCCACCTTGTAAGTGATCTTGTGCGTACCGGCATGAACCGTCTCGGCGATGGGAATCTGGAAAGCGAACTCGTTGGCCAGCGCGGGCTGCAGGGTCACACTCCGCGTCTCACTGAAGTTCAGCCCGGCCGAGGCGAGCGACAGAACCGCCGGGCATGCAACCGTCATCCCCGATTTCTCGGCCAGGGCCAGCGTCAGATTCAGGGGCAAACCTTCTTTCAGCCCCAAACCATCGGTCCGGGAAGAATGCTCGACAATGGGTTTCGTGGTCAAAAATCCAATCCCTTTGCTGATATGGTTTCCAAATGAATCGCTAACCGTGACCCCGACATTGTAATAACTATTCATCCATATGGTGATCGGCACCTGGAAGAGTTCCGTCGCCGTCTGCCCGACCGGGATGTTGATATCCTTTTCCTGGACTTCGCCGCTTTCTCCGTTCACAAACTTGATATGCACGGCGCCGACGGCCCCGATTTTCAATTGTATGCTGGCGGTGTCCAGGTAATTGTATCTCGCCTTGTCGCTGGCCATCTCTGCTCGCAGAAGGTATTCGTAGCTCCCCTGGGCCGTAGTGACCAGCTCCGGGGTGCGCGACTCGTCTGTGTAATCAACCTTCAGCAGAAATTTCCCGCCGTTTGCCGGGGAAAAGACGAAAGGCTCGCTGAAAGTCTGTTCCTGAGACGCGTTGAACGCGATATTTTCCACTTCCTTGCGGAACAACTCGGTCCCACTTTCGCTTTTCAGGGTCACGATATAGCGTCCCTGGTTAATCGGGAAAAGGCTAGAGTTCCTGAGTTTGAAATTGACCGAGTAGGTTTGACCGGGAACCAGGCCGTAGCGGCGGGGATAAGTTGACGGAATTTCATAGGCTTCCGGGATAGTCGCCAAATTAATATTTATATTGCTGCGCACATATGAAAAATAGGCATTACTGTAGTGTATCTTTCCGTCAGGACGTTTAATCCCGAATTGCAGCTTATATTGTCCGGAATCGATGGGGGAAGTTAAGGAGTGACTCCCGGAATAAGCAAAAGTTTCACCAGTTGCGAAACCATATGATTGAGAATTAATGGTTGCGACCTCGTTGCCATTGTTCACATTGAACAGCTTCACAGTCATTTCGCCAAGGACAGCCTTTCCGGTGGTGTTGGTGGCATTGATCGTGAAATTGATTGCGTCCCCAAAACGGATTTGCGAAGTTGGAGTTTGGACTTTTAACGAAAAACGCGGAGAAACCACTCGTATCCCTTTAATGGCTTCAAGCTTCCCCGAATCCCCTCTATACAACAAAAAACTTTCCATGACATCCCACCAATTGTGGATCGATGTAAGGAGTGGAACTTCAAAATGATATTCATAGGTCTGGCCAGCGGCTATAGTTAAAGTCGTCAAAAACGTGCGATCGCGATGCCACCAATCATAGTCGAAAGATTCGGTGATTTCATGATCGGTGTTGTTGCGCACGTGCAAAGTGAACTGCGGTTTTTCATCCCAGAAGACAAATTCATTATCGGTCGTCAGCCAGCAAACCAGATCCTTAACCGGCGTCTGGGTTAATTTAAGGCGGTATGGAGTGAATCGTCCACTATCAGCTTCCGTGGTCATCTGCACCAGGTTGTTTTCAGCGTCGTACAATTCATAATCGCTGTGGCAGATGCCCAGATTGGTATCGGCGAGCTCGGGAAGGGTGAAGCTGACCGCGATCTCGGCCTCAGCATTGATGGCCAGTGAAACGGCCGATTCGGTCTGGTACAACACGGTTTTGCGGTCGGGAGTGTATACGATTATCTTGGCATTGGCTGCCGGAAATTCCGAATCGTTCTTCATCTTGATCTGCAAATTGATCTCCGGTGCCGGATTTGCGGTCAAGTCGAACATGGGAATCATCAGGTTGGGATTTTTAGCGAAAGTAATCAGGTCGCGCACCAACCTGAGTTCCGATGCAGTTGCCTGTGAATGCGCTGCTCCCCAGTCGGTATACATCGAGGTCAGGATGACGGTGCCATTGCCGTAAGGATAATAGAGCAAAACCGGTTCCTGATTGGAGCTTTTCCGCAGCAGGATCGTTGAATCGCTCGGGTAAACGGAAAACTGGCCGTCGGCTGGCAAGCTGCCGGCTGCCATGGCCGCCAACGCCGGGTGCATCGACTTGAGATTGTACGACCACGACCAGCAGCTCTGATCCTCGCGCCAGCCGTACGAGCGCAGGCTCGCCCCTTCCGGTATCGGCACAACTTTATCGATATGCGATCCAAATTGCTGAGCAAAAACAATAATAGTCCCGCCCAGGCGGACGTATTCCTGCAATATAGCTTTTAAAGTACTGTCATTTTCTTGACCGTATAATCCTCCCGTAGGAAATATCAAAACTGGATATGCTTCATACAGTTGTTTGGCAGGATCTGAACCTTTTAGATAATCACCTCCAAATAAAGAATTGGCTTCTCTAAAATATCCATTCATATAAATCAGACATTTACTATCGATTGAATATTGCGTAGTATTGCCGCTGGAAAAAGAAACATTTTCATCACATGCATCACCACCAGGAGACCCAAGATCAGGGTCGGGTTTTGTCATACATTGATCTTGTCCAGTAGCATTTATAGAAACAATTATTAATAACAATAAAATACCCAATAATTTTTTAAACATTACTCCCCCTTTAACTTCAAGTGCATCTCAATTTGTTTTATTTCTTTTTTGGAAAATCTACACAATCGGTAGCACAACCACGTGGAGGATACTTTTTACAGTTCGCCATTGCTGCCATACATTTTTGTTCACATCCATAAATCTCTTTATGCCCTTCGTTCCCTACCAGAGTTGCCAAGTGAATAAGTTCATGAAAAATAGTACTTTCAATGCACCCACAATCGCCATTGTCATACTCCATTGCTATTGCAGCTGCTGAAAATTTAATGTCTTTAATCCATTGGGGATCCCAAGCTTCTCCGCAGTTAAAAAAAGAATCACAAACAAGTTGAATATCGTAAACACGAGTATTAAGAAAATCATCTACAGCCTGTCTCATCTTGGGAGGCAAGCAATTCTTGCCGAAATCTATTGCTTTTCTTGCTTCATCATGAAGCTTTTTCGCAGATGGGGATGTTTCTATTTCTAGTATTTCTCCAGGGTCAAGTGGGCCCATTTGTTGACACATTAATATTCTCACTTGGTAGCTAAATAAATGAAAACACAAAAAAAACAAAATAAGCAGTAAAATAAATTTTTTTATCATTTATCCATTTCCTCTCTTTTCTCATAATCCATGCTGCAATCCAATTCAAAATTGACGATTAAAGTTTGGCCTAAAATGACTTCAACAGCTTTCCTTATAAAAACATATTCAATCTCATCGTTAACTTTTTTTAGACCAATAATTATCACTTCATATTTACCTGGTTGAAGGTCAAGCATCGTATAATTCCCATTTTCATCTGTATAAGAATGCGAACAAGTAAACTCATCTTTACAAACACCTACCGAAACATCTTTCAATAGATTGCCTGTGCCAAGACACTTCACTTTACCGATTATCCGAGTTGGATTATGGGAATCAAAGGGAATTCTCATCGTAGTGATTTCTTTGGCACGAATCTCGACATCTTTAATAACTTTCTTGCCAAAACCTTCTTTTTTTAAAGTATAATCGTATTTTCCAGGATCAATTCTATTAATAGTAATTTTTCCATTGATGTCTGAATGAATATCAATGATTTTATTCTGAATATTTAAACTTGCTTTACGAATGAAGATTTCTACCCCTGCAATTGGTTTATTGGTTGCAGGCTCAAAGCAACTTACCTGCAAAATTCCTGCGTATTTCAGTTTATAAATTATATAAGCATTTTTGCCAATTTCTACGGAAACAGGACTGCTTCTATAACCCTTTTCACACGCATAGGGTATTGGTGGGAAAAACACGAGGCTGCCATTCCCTGGAGGAACCATTTCGAATTTAAACTCACCGTTCTTGTCCGTTTTTATTAAATTACTTCTGTAGTTCTTTGTGGAATATCCTACTTCTACATCCTTAACCCCAACCCCGGTTTCTTCGTCAATTGTTTTGCCTGAAACTGATGAATAAATTTCCGAATGAATCGGAAACGTTGCAAAAAATCCCAGAAAAACTGCCAATACAAAAACCATAATTTTCTTCATCTTTTCCTCCAAATTAGTTTTTATAAGAAATTTCATCGGTTGAATCAAAATAGTTATTTGATCTATCAAAATTGCCAGTCGATTTAGTTAATAACATTTCATTGTCTGGAATGACCACAATTTCATAGATCAGGTCAGCCGGTTTTTGCGAATTTTTAGGCTCATCCTGCCAGAGTTTGATGACCAGGCGCGTATAATCAGATTTTTTCAAAGCAATCCAGCACCGGCGATCCTCCGGGCTCAAATTGTTTTTTTTATATTGGCCGAAATGGTAAAAATTATGGCCACAATAAATCGAATTGGCTATATTGGCAAGATCGTCCGCTTCTTTAATGTTGCTGGATAAAGATTCATCAAGATAAGCATAATAGAAACCGGCGTCCTCGGCATTGACCGTAAACAGGCGGATCACTCCGGGATAATCCATTGAGGTGAATACCGCCCGCAACCAACAGTGGGCATTCTCTCCCCGGTGGATTTCAGTGATCTTTTTATATGTATAAGTGATCTCAGCATCGGGGCAGTAAAAATTAAGTGGAGTGACATGGTTGGCCTGGGCAGCGACAATCAAAATATATGGATTGGCAATATAATAGGGAACCGAATATAACCATGGACCATTGGAGTGTATACGTCCGTAGATGGATTGATGGGGAACTTGCAAGGGGTGATAATTAGCGGGGAAAATATTTATTTCCTTGTATTTATTTACCTGAGCCATCCGATAATCGGCAATTTCCCGTCTTGAGAATTTATCAAGTCCGGTCGGCAGATCAAAGGAATTACTGGTTTTCGTCATATCCAGTTTAATCCGTACTGTTGAATCACTTGGGTTGAATTCGGCTTTTTTATTTTTTAAATAAATGAAAAGTAAACCAATTCCCAATGAGATTCCAATTAATAACAGTATGCTAATAATTTTGGTTTTTCTGGACATTAAAAACCTTTGAAGTTGCTATATCCCCGGGCAACATTCAATAATTTAACCTTTATCATTTCCCAGATGACAAAAAGATCACACTTTTTCTTGATCATTTTTGTAGTTGACATGCCAGGTTACGCAAATTTCCCGGAAACATTGATATGATAGCATTCGAAATTCTTTGCACAATTTCCCGTTTCCAACTCTCTCCCTCTCCGTATTCGAACTAAGCTTGAGCTTATTCGCCATGTCTTTACATGAAGGCGGACTATAAAGAATAAATAACGCATTGTCAATGAAGTAGTATCCGTTTTACTTTGCTTCAAGGGAAGCCCCAGGGGTCGGGTCTCCAGGTTCCAGGGATCAAGTTGATAAAGTCAACGAATGTGTTAAAATTGAGATATGGCAAGACCGTTGCGGGTGGAGTATGAAAACGCTTTTTATCATGTGATCTCACGCGGGCATAGGCGTGAAAATATTTTCCGCAATGACGGCGACCGGAACAAATTCCTGAACAAACTTTCAATAGCAGCCGAACGTTTGCAATTGAAGATCCATGCTTACGTTCTAATGAGCAATCACTATCACCTGTTGATTGAGACTCCAAAGGCCAACATCACAAAAGCGATGCATGACATAAACGCCGGTTACGCGAATTGGTACCGCCACAAATACAGGTTGATAGGTTCGATATTTCAAGGGCGCTATAAGGCGATCGTTGTGGAAAAAGATGAATATCTTCTGGTGTTGAGTGCCTATATTCATTTGAATCCGGTCAGGGCCGGGATAGTAATAAACCCGGAGGAATATATCTGGAGCAGCTACGGCAGCTACATCGGCAAGAATAGGCCGCCCTCGTTTCTATATATCTCGGAAATATCGGCCAAATTCAGGAACAGAAGCGCTTACGGACAATATGTTGTTGGATTTCTGACGGATGAAAAAGGAATTGGGCCGGAGGATGTCTATGGGCGAAATTCTTTTCTAGGCAGTGATGGTTTTATCCGTCAGGCGCTGTCCGGATTTAGAGGCGAAAAAAGAAATGACGGTGA
Source organism: Candidatus Aminicenantota bacterium (assembly GCA_963770755.1). Taxonomy (GTDB): domain Bacteria; phylum Acidobacteriota; class Aminicenantia; order UBA2199; family UBA2199; genus UBA2199. Next base: position 8,122 of record CAVYQZ010000009.1, read on the forward strand.
GGTGAACGATGAAAAAGCGTTGCGGCAAATCACTGCCGACAATGTATGGGAGGTTATGGTAACAACGTTTCATGTCGGTGAAGATACTATTGGCAGCCGGAAAAAAGGAAATGTTTATCGGAAAATGTTCATATACATGCTTAGAAAACATACCGATCTGACGCTGAAGCAGATTGGCGGGATGCTGGGAATGAAATACCGGTCGGTAGCGGAATTGGAGCGCTATTTTATCGATGAATTATCCAAGAAAAAGGAAATGCAAAAAATGGTGGTCAGGGTGGAGAAGGATTTAAGAAAAATGGCTTTGCTGGGGTGAGTATGACACTGATTCCTGGAACCTGGAGACCTGACCCCTGGGATGCCCCTGTCCGGATTTAGAGGCGAAAAAAGAAATGACGGTGAGGTGAACGATGAAAAAGCGTTGCGGCAAATCACTGCCGACAATGTATGGGAGGTTATGGTAACAACGTTTCATGTCGGTGAAGATACTATTGGCAGCCGGAAAAAAGGAAATGTTTATCGGAAAATGTTCATATACATGCTTAGAAAACATACCGATCTGACGCTGAAGCAGATTGGCGGGATGCTGGGAATGAAATACCGGTCGGTAGCGGAATTGGAGCGCTATTTTATCGATGAATTATCCAAGAAAAAGGAAATGCAAAAAATGGTGGTCAGGGTGGAGAAGGATTTAAGAAAAATGGCTTTGCTGGGGTGAGTATCGACACTGATTCCTGGAACCTGGAGACCTGACCCCTGGGATGCCCTTGTCCATGATATACCCGCCATCATTGTTTGCTCCCAGGAACCACTCTCCATCGTGAGACCAGGCATATCCCCCAACCGGTTTCCCATTATAAATAATATTTTTTGTGGATGCTATTTCAATTTTTGTCGGGTCATCCCCCACATCCAGGTATTGCGCGAACAGGCCGGACGCGGCCATTAACAAAATCAAAACAGCAAATGTCATTTCTTTAGTTTTCTTCACATCACTTTCCTTGATTTTTCACAGGAACGGCAGAACCGACTTTAATTTCCATCAAGTAAAACTTGCTACTTCTGGCATCCAGAAATATTATTTTATCTCCCTGCGGGCTCCAGCCTTGAACATATTCAACCATGTTTTGTGTATCCGTTAATTTCACGGTTTTCCCATTCATATTAATCAGCCAAATATCTGCTGAAGAAGTTGGACGGTACCCTTCAGAATCGAATAAACCTCGAGTGATTGCTAATAATTTTCCATTTGGGGCCAGCGCTATATGGTTTATTCTATATATATCATCAATGGTTGAGGTCAAACCAGGATCACCTCTTTTAAATAGAATGTTTTGTTTTAGAATTTCCTTTCCATCTTCATTCAAAATGCTGAAAGAAAGACCCTGCGAAACAATTACTAAATAATTTTTATCTCGGAGCATGAAATATTTTTTAATATTCCCTTTGCTTATATTGTTTTTCAGATTTGTATTCAGATCGAATTTAAAAACAGAACCGCTTTTTGAATAAAATAAACAAATGTTGCTTAATAATTGTATATGTCTAAAATACTCTTTATTTTTATTGGATATGATTTTCACTTCCAAGGAATTCACATCTAATTCAACAATATTGTATTGACTATCTTGAAATATTATATTCCCATTCATGGGATTGTTGCATATCTCTACTATGCTATAATTAATTCCAATTGAGACTTTTCCCGAGTTGATGATATTCGTAATGAAATAATTTCCTTTTATATCTTTCACAATAATTCTCTGTGAATCAAGTAACCAAAGAGAAATCAATCCATCGATTTCTTTAAAGAATTCGCCATTCTTTCTAAACAATAAGGTTTTCTTTTTATCATTTAATTTAAAAGCAAAATCTTCGCCATCTGGTGACCAACCTGCAAATTGTCGATAAGATTCATATTTATAAATCGGAACTATAATTGATGTTATATTTTTGATCACGACTCGTTCTGGATTTTCTCCCACATCTAAATATTGAGCAAACAGATTGCCGACTGCCGTCCCCAGAAATAAAACCAGCATGCCCATGATTTTAATTTTATTCATCTTCCCTTCCGATAATTTATTAGTGGGAATCCTGGGGCAGGTCTCCAAGTCCCGGAAATCATTGTCCTGACCCTCAAAAACCATTTTACTGAAATCATTCTCCACCCTCGTTACCATTTTTTGTATCGGCATTTTCGCCATTGATTCCTTTGAAAAAAATGGCCTTGCTTTTTCCAAACTATATAATAACTAAAATCAATTAGCAATTTTTGTGATTGCAACCTGACCCGAAAACCTCAAGGGGTCAGATCTCCAGGTTCCAGAAATGATTCTCCCTCATCCTGGCAAAGCCATTTTTTCAAATTCTTCTTTATCCTCGCCAGGGAAAAAATCGGTGCCACGCCCGGGGCTATTCCCCTTCCCTTTCATTCCCATGCTTTTTACCATCAATTTGAACTGCCGTTGCGGAGCAGTCCCCCGGAACAACCCCGGCGCTAAAACATCATGTCAGAGCAAATGTCATAATGAAAGCCCCGGCACCGGTGCCAAGGCGCAATCCAATCATGCTAAATTTAAAATTGAGATCTGACCCCGTTTCTCTACTGACCCCGTTTCTCTATTCGCTGAATGACGGGATGAGCCACAGCACGTCGTATGATTGGAGGGTGATCGAGAGCATCTCCTGTTTCGTGTTGAATTCCTTTTCACTCAAAAGGTCCCGCCATGGCCCGTTGAACCCTCCGACATCTTCTAGCGGTATCTGAACCTGGCACCTCGATTGAGTCACATTGGTGAGGGTCACGACCAGCCGGTCTCCGTCAGGAGATATCCTTATCACTGCAAACACCGCCGGCGATAGTGAGAGAATCTTCTGAGGAGCGCTGGGATGAAAGGCCATATGAGTCGTGCGCGCCAGGATCATTTTTCCAAGGGCTTTGTTGATCCTGAATTTTTTGCTCTTGGGATGGGTCATGGATCTCATAATAGACAGGTAATCAACGATCGCACGATTGATCACGCGGTTTTCACTGGTCCCATTTCCATCAACCGCTGCATGGTCATTATGCGTGCCGAAAAGACTGTGCAGGTATATACCGGGCACACCCTGAAGAACAAGAGCTATGGCACGGGAGGCGATAAACCGTTTAATCTGAATTCTGAGCGAATCGCCATCCTCTTTCCTGTTCAGGGCGCTGTACCAGGTTATATTAAGCTCGTACGGAACATCGGTGCCGTCCTCCGCGGTTTTGTAGGAAATAAACCCTCCATGATTCTCTGTTCGTCGACATAACAGATCGATATCCTCCGGAGACAGAATATCCTTGGCCCCCAAAAGACCGATTCCATCATGAGAATCGAGAAAATTAAAAAAGGTTGCTGTTTCGCAGGCCGAGGTCATGGAATCGGCCCAGGCAGAGAGAACTCCCGCGTCACCGGTGTAAAAGGCATGAAGCACGAGCGGGGGCAGAGCGAAATTATAGACCATATGAGCTTCATCGCTGCCGTTGCCAAAGTAAGCGATGTTTTCTTTGTGGGGCAGATTGGTCTCCGTGACGAGCGAAACATGGGGTGCAACGACCGAGATGATGTCTCGCAGAAGTTTGATGATTTCGTGCGTCTGCTCAAGGTGAATACATCTTGTTCCGGGCTGGTGCCAGAGATACGTGACGGCATCGAGCCTGAGGATGTCCGCCCCATGGCGGACGTATAAGAGAAGGATTTCAATGACCCTTAGAAGAACCTTGGGATTTCGGTAGTTGAGATCTATTTGGTCAGGTGAAAAGGTCGTCCACACATAACGCGGTCCCCTTAGGGTCTCATACCGGGTGAGAATGGGTGTGGTTCTTGGGCGAAAGATCATGCTCCGCTGTTCAGGCGTGAGTTCATTCTCACTTGCGAACCAGATGAAAAAATCTTCGTACTCCGGATTGCCTGCCAGAAACTCGATGAACCAACGGCTTTTGGACGATACGTGGTTGATCACGCCATCAAACATTAGTTGGTAGCTAGTTTCCAGTGCTTCGATATCGCTCCATGACCCGAGTAGAGGGTCAACGGTCTCAAAGTCGATGATCGAAAAACCCCGGTCCGATGAGGAAGGAAAGAAGGGAAGAATGTGGATGGTATTGATGGTTCCCTCGAGATAGGTGCCGCAAAAATCTCCAAGGGTCTTGAGGGGTGACTGGTGCTTTTTATAAAGCAGACCTCCATAGGTGATGAGGATGACATCACGCTCCGTAAATCGCTCCGCCGGATTAAAGTGTTTCTCCGGTTCAATGAGATCAAGAGGTTTATGGGCATAGAAGACCTGCAGGATGCGTTCGATCTCGGCCAGGGCGGATCCGGAAATCGAATCCGGATAAAGAACCTGAAGCCGTTGAATTATGCGATTGCGCATAACATGGGACAGCTCAAAGAGCGGCCTGGTGAAATCAGGCTCAGGATTGTAAGTAGTTCGTGTCGCTTCAAAATACATTAAGAGTTTGGCTCCCTGGCTTTCTCAAGTTGATTCAACAGCGCCGTTGTTTTTCCCACGGTTACAGTGGGAGGCGCGATCTGAGCTTCCTCCGTGCAATGAATACGGATAGGAAAATCAATCTTCTCCATGATGGGATGTTAATGGAAATATATTGAAATTTCAACGGCCAACGTTGGAAGGTCCCAGGAGTAAGATCTCGATATTAGACTTATCAACTCCAACGCCAGTGGTTATAAATGTAATAATGAAAGACTCGACCCCAATGCCACGCCCAATGCCACGTGGCAAACCAATTTACAATTTTGAGATCGTTTTCTGCCTGTTATTTAAGAAAATGCTTCGATTGCGTCTCCCGACCCGGCTCAACCGAGGCGGCCGTCCCGCTGCGCGTCGCCGTCCAGTTCGCTAGCTCGCCCTCATCCAGCAATGTACCGCTCATGGCATCCTTGCCGGTAAATTCCCCACTGATCTGTATGCCCGGGAAATTTGTGGGCGCCATGGTCACCTTTTTGCCATCGACGGCATAGGTTCCACCGGAATTCGGTAATCCGGCCATGGAAAAAGTTCCGCTTTTCTTGTCCCCGGTAAAAGTGATTGTGATAGTGGCATTGCTTTCTCCGGTGCCGGTGAACACAAAAATCCATGAGCCGGTAATGTCGTAATTTTTCAAGACAAACAGGAACAGGACGACGGCAGTCACGGTTACGACGCCCACGCCGATCAGGATGAGGGGCAGGATGCTTTTCTTCTTGGCCGGGGCGACTTTCTGGGCGATGGCCTCGTAATAATCCGGCCCCTGCTCGGCGCTGGCCGAACTCATCTGCTCGTTGCCGCCGGCCGCGCGCAGGGGCATGCTCGAAACTTGGAGCAGCCACATGAAGGTCAGAGTCACAATCAGCGCAATCCATCTTTGTTGTTTTTTGATCATATTCAGTTTACTCCTTATTAAATTAGTATAAGTATATTATTTACTCATAAATTATTAAATAAAACGAGCCTTTATAAATAAAAACAGACAGTTGATAAATTTACTTTTCAAACAAAATAGTAATGTGCTTTTTATCTCGTCGCCGTCCATGTAAGATTTGAAGAGCCCTGAATATAGGTGCCGGTCATTTTATCCTTTTCGGTAAATTGTCCGCTGAACTGGATAGTTGGATCGCCATTTATCGTCATGGAAACATTTTTTTTGTCGACAGTATAGGAACCTGTAAACATCGGATTCTCAGCGGTTATATAACTGCCGCTGTCCTTGGTTCCAGTAAAAGTGAATTTCAAGGTTGCTGAGGTTGATCCGACGGTGAACACGAAATTCCACGTTCCGGTGATGTCGTACTTGGTTTTCAGAACCACCAGGAACAGGACGGCGGCCGTCACACCCAGGACGCCCACGCCGATCAGGATGAGGGGCAGGATGCTTTTCTTCTTGGCTGGGGCGGCTTTCTGGGCGATGGCCTCGTAATAATCCGGCCCCTGCTCGGCGCTGGCCGAACTCATCTGCTCGTTGCCGCCGGCCGCGCGCAGGGGCATGCTCGAAACTTGGAGCAGCCACATGAAGGTCAAAGCCACAAACAACGCGATCCATCTTTGCTGTTTTTTGATCATGATAAGTGTTCCTCCTATTTAAAGAGTATTCTACAAATATTTGTTTTTTTTTGCAATTAATTGCTTTGCGGCCAGAGCTTGCACAATGTGCGAGTCAGGTTGACATTAAAACCAACTCAAAGCAAGTCAGGAAAATCGGTAATTTTTTATATTTTTGGATTACTTTGAACAACCCTCTGTGGAAAACTTCCAGATTCATACTAAAAACCATTGTCTCATCTATGTTTTATTTGTTTGCACATTTTTTGTCAGCAATGACAACCGATAATTTAATGTAAATTGGAACTGATGGCTTTTACTCATCCAGAGGGAGACCGGCATAATAAAATTTTTCTCCCGTGAACGGATTAACCCCGGATCAACTGCAGAAATTAAAACCCCTCACTACCGGCCAAATCGTCGACATCGCCTTGCAGATATCCGACGGCCTGATCGACGCCCATACGCGCCACATCCGAAAAGCTGCGTCCTTAAAATCCAGGAGCATCGGGTTGAGATTAGCCGTTGGCATCGGGGTCAACTATAGAAAAGGCAAAAATGGAAGAGGGCAAGCCCCAGATCATCCTCATTATTTGAAGGACATATAGTACTCTTTTTATTTATAAAGTCCTATCCACACAATGAACAATAAAAAAATTCACTCGAAAGCGGGGACAGCGAACTTGTGCAGCAGGTAATTCAAACGGTATTTTTTCTCGATCTCGGGACGGCGTAAATCCGGGGCCAGGTTGTTCAAGAACCAGGCGCACTTGGCGTTCAGTTCGCCGTCGTCCTGAAAATGGTCCAGCATTTTTTCGTGGAACGCTTCGGCATCAGCGGTTCCGGTTTGCATATATTCGGCTGCCAGTCCGGTGAAATCATCTTTCAGAAATTCCAGCGCGGGAGGGAATTGTTTTATAAAAGCCTTTATTGCTTCGTGCTCATCCCGGGGTTCCTTCCGTTCGCTACCGACATTCAGGCTTAAAAACGACTGGTAAGCGAGGCGCACCTCACGGCTGAAAACGGAAAATGAAACGATGGGCTTCCCCTGTGCCAAACGACGCTCGACCACCCGGCGCAACGCCCCGTCAATCACGCGGATGGGAATGCGTTTTTCCCACCAGCGGTAGAGGACATCGAAATCCTTGCTGCTGATGAAAAAACGGATGGCGAATTGCCGGTCCAGAAACTGGATGATGCGGATGATATAGTCATGATCGTCGCTGCCAATCATGGTCAGGGCCGCTGTTGCCGGTCATAAACGCTTTTCAGACCGTAAAACAGAAGGTCACGTTCAAAAACATCGATGCCAGGCACACGGCCCTGAAAATGGCGGATCAGGCCGCCGGTGGCGATCACCTTGCTCGCGGGCCCCAGGATGCTGCGGTAAAGGGCAATCAGGTGCGTGAGCATACCGACATGGCCGTAAAAAATTCCGGCACGGATGCTATTGACGGTGTTGGTGCCGACCGGAGAAATGGGAACGGCGAAAGCGATTTTTTTCAGCTTGGCCGTATTCTCGGCCAGGCTTTGAATGGCGATGTCGATTCCGGGCAGGATGCAGCCGCCGCAATACTCCCTGTTTTCATTGAGCAAATCAAAGGTGACGGCCGTTCCCGAATCGATGACGATCAGCGGCGCCGAAAATAATTTTAACGCCCCCAGGCAGTCCGCAATGCGGTCGGCACCCAGTTCGGAAGGTTTGTCGATCTTGAGCGTAATGCCGGTCGCGTTGCGGTGATTTAAAAAAAGAACCGGCAGCGCCCATGTTTTTTTGCAGTCTGCGGCCAGGGCTTTGTCGAGTTCCGGCACCACCGAAGAAGCCACCGCCCCCCGTACTTTTTTCGCCCAACCGGCGCGCAACATGGCCCGCAATTGCCCACTCCGCCATTTTTTCGGGGTCGGAATACGGCAGCGGAAAACAATGTTCTCCTTGCGGAATACGGCGCAGGCCGTTGAAGTGTTGCCTACGTCAATGGTTAAAATCATGTTTTTCCCTGGCGATCGCCGCCAGGCTTATTTTTTCGCGGCTGATGATGAAAAGGCCCAGAAAAAAAACCGGGAAAATATTGATGGCATGCAGGACGAACGCGTAGGACAGGGCCGGCCCCTTGGGAACGGAGAACAGGCCCAGGGAAAGCTGGCAAAGGAAATGATAGGAGCCGACATAGCCCGGCGATGAAGGCACGACCACGCTGATGGTGGTAATCACCAAAGCCACCAGGGCGGCGCTCCAGGGCAGATGGTAAATCCTTACAAAATCAAATGCATAAAAAAGCAGCTGAAAAGTTACCGCATAGCAAACCCAGATCAAAACGGACAACATGGCGACCATGAGATAATGAGCAGCGGATTTGAGAGCCACGATGCCGTTCAAAAACTGTTCAATCAGGTCGTGGATTTTTTTTGAAAAGGCAGCGGGGAAAAAAGCGGTAAGCCGGTTGCTGACGGCCAATGTCCGGCAGCGATATTTTTTCATCAGCAGCAGCAGGGCGAACAGTCCGGCGACCAGGACGAGCATGATCATGCCGCTTTTTTGCGCCCAGCCGGGGAAAGGGAAAACAGCCAGGGCCAACCCCATGAGGAACAGCAGCGCGAAGATATCGATCAAGCGCTCGATGACGATGGTGGCGAAAATGGCACTGGCGGATATGGCGGTCTTTTTACTGGCATGATAGGCGCGGACGAATTCTCCCAGGTGGGCCGGTAAAAAAGTGTTGGCCATGTAGCCGACAGCCAGGGAGGCAAATAAATCGGGCAGCCGCGCCGGCAGGATCGGCGCCAGCAAATACTGCCAGCGCCAGGAGCGCAGCAGCAGGCCCAAAAAAATGAAGGCCAGGATGGGAATGAGCAGCCAATAATCGGCTTCGGCGAAAGCCCGTCCCATCTGCTTGAAGTCGACTTGGCGGAAAGCCAGGAAGATGAACAGCAGGCTGAGCAGGACCCCGGCGAATATTTTCCAGTTGCTGAAGATTTTTTTTATGCCCATCAGTTTTTGTGTATAGCAAATCCGGGGCGCAATGTCAAAAGCGGCATTTTATTTGACAACTGCGGTTGCTCTACTTATAATGAGAAATATTTGTTTGCATGCAAAACTGAAAACACGGAGGTGCGTTATAGAACTCTCAAGTTTTCAAATCAGCAAAATCGAATTGGTCGCTGAATTCGAATCGGCGGTCATGGAACTCTACTGGATGTATAGTGAAAAATTCCCCGAACATGAAGCTTTCTGGATCTCCATGGCCGACGATGAACGGAAAAACACCGAATGGGTTAAATCGATTATTGAAAAAATAAAAAACGGCTCCATCGAGTACAACCGCGACCGCTTCAACATCGAGGCGATCCGCACTACGCTGAATTTCGTCAAATCACAGATTCAAGCAATTCAAACCCAGCCGCTCACCCTGCAAAGCGCCCTGGGCAATGCCGCCGGCATCGAGGATTCACTGGCCAAAAGAAAATTCTATGAAATCATCAAGGATGACGATCAGGCGGGTCGGCAGCTTTACCAGAAATTCCTTGGCGAAAATCAAAAACACAGGGAAAAGCTGAACCAATTCCGGCATAAAAACAAGTAAAAACAGCCCCGGCAGGAGGAAACATGCCCATTGTATCGATTCATATGCTCCCTGGGCGCAGCCATAAGACCAAAAAAATCCTGCTGAGGAATGTAACCGATGCCGTCACGGCTGCACTGGAAGTCAAGCCCGAAGCCGTACGCATCATCATCCATGAGATTCCCTGTATCCATTACGGCATCGCCGGATTGCCGGCGGATGAATTTCACCGCCTCGTCCGTCGTAAAAGCAAGAAGCGGGATCAGAAGATTTTGTCAAAATAAAATGTCTTTTATCACAGTCAGGAGGTTCCCATGTTTCGCTTGTGCTTGTGCAGTTTTATTTTTCTGGGCGGCATGTCCATGACTGCTCAGGAAAAATTTGAAACGGATACTTTTAAAAGCAGCTCCGGCGATTTGAAAATCACCTTGATCGGCCATGGTTCGCTGCTTTTTAACTACCAGCAGCAGAATATTTACATAGATCCTTTCGGCCAACTGGCCGATTTCAGCCTTCTGCCCAAGGCCGACTTTATTTTTATCACTCACCAGCACCAGGACCATTTTGACCATGTGGCCATTGAAAAACTGCGCCAGATAAACACGCAAATATTCCTCACGGCTTCCTGCCAGCCACTGCCATCCGCCGGCCGGGTACTGAAAAACGGCGACCGCATCACCCTTCCGGGCATGACGGTCCGCGCGATTCCGGCCTACAATATCGTCCATAAAAGGGACAACGGTCTCCCCTATCATCCGCGCGGCGAAGGCAACGGATACGTATTCGCCTTTGCCGACCTTCTGGTCTACGTGGCCGGAGATACGGAAGACATCCCGGAAATGGCCGACTTGAAAAACATCACGGTCGCTTTTTTGCCCATGAACCTGCCCTATACCATGACTCCGGAAATGACCGCCAAGGCGGCCAGATCATTCAAACCACGTTTTCTATATCCGTACCATTTCGGCAATACCGACCCTCTGCTATTGGCGCCACTGCTGGCCGGTGAAAGCGAAATCACGGTGCGCATCCGGAAGATGAATTGATCGCCCTGGCCCATGCTGGGTAAGGAATTTCGCAGCCTGGCCGAAGCGGTCACCCAGACGTACGGCAATAATCCCTGGTTTTTTCTTCGCGAGCTTGCCCAGAACAGCCGCGATGCCGGCGCCAAAAGAATTACCATCGACACGGAAACAACCCCTTCGGGGCTCGAGATTCTGACTTTCGCCGATGATGGGCGGGGCATGAGCCCGCTCCATGCCAAGCGTTTCCTTTTTCGCCTGTATGCCTCGGATAAAATCAGCGATAAAATGTCTGCCGGCAAGTACGGCATCGGGTTCTGGACCATCCTGGCGTATCAACCCAGCCGGATCCATTTGCAGTCGCGCCACAGAAAAGATTCATGGGCCGTTTACCTGGATGCCGACCTGGAAGCGCGGTCAGCACCCTGCTCCCTAAGCCGGCCCGGAACCGTCATTAGCCTGACCCGCCCGGCCGTTTTCGCATCGGCAGCCGAATTCAGGCAAAAAGTGGAACAGGAATTGCGTGCCTATTGCCAGTACCTGCGCAGCAACGATCGCCGCGGCACCATGCTGCCGGTATTTTTTCATGGACAAAACATCACCGTGCCCATCACCCTGCCCGGTCCGTTCAGCTACTCCTTTCACAACGGAGCGGTCGAAGGTGCGGTGGGGCTGGGCGAGAAACCGCTGGTCCGGCTTTATGCCCGCGGTCTGCCGGTTTGGCAAGGTGCCCTCTTGGACCAGATGTCGCACCTGCAAACCCGGCCCGCCGTTCAAAGTGAAATCGGCCGCGGCCTGTCTCCCGTATTCCTGCTGAACGGCAACCAGCTCGATGTGACTTTTTCACGCAACCTGGTCCTGGAAAATATGGCCATGGAAAAAGTAAGAAAAACCGCCGAAAAAGCCCTGCGTCGCCTCCTGGCCCATGCACTGGAAAACGCTTTTCCCAGAAAATGGTACCAGCGCGGTCGCGATGATTTGCAAGCCCTTCTAGGCCGCCTGCAGCGGCCGGGCTGGAAATTGCTGCCCCTGGTTTTGCTGGTTGTTCTGCCGCTGGAAATCTTTTTATTAAGCCGCTTTTTCCCCGCTCCGTCCCGTCCAAGCGCGTATTCTTTCGATTTGGGCGCCGATTCAGTTCAATATTCAGGCGCCACGGTTGGCAAATCCATTTCAGAATTGAGCGCGCATTTTACCTATGATCCGCCTGTTTCGGGCTGGTTCAGGATTTTCGCTGCCGTTGATTATGACCGGCAAGCCGGTTTCGTTCGCCGGGTCGACCCGCCGCCATCAGCGGCGCCTTCATGGGCAGGCTGTGAAGCGGAGAAAACAGTCCGCATGCGCATCGACGTAGCAAGAACGGGCCGGTACCTGCTGCCGCTGCCGCCGGGACATGTCATCGATCCGGACAGCGTGGTTTCCAGTCCCGAAAAACGCCAGCTCACCTTGTCCGCAAATAGGCACGGCGAGTGGAGTACAGAAATTGACGGCGTTCCGGCAACGATCTCATACCGCTCCTGCCCGCAGAAGCAGAAACAGTGGCTTGCTTTCATGGAAATGGCACGGCTAACCAGGCTGCCTGATGGCTTGGAATGGCCCGCGGCAATTGAGCGCTCGCTGGCGGAAGCACTTCTTTTAACTTCAACTGAAAAAGCTGCCCGTGCTTATGCCCTGGTTCGCGAGTTGATCACCTACGATGATTCGGAAACGACGGCCCGATCCTACCGGGAGGACGCCCGCAACCGGCAATGGCTGGCCAGGGTTCTGGCGATCGGCAAGGGCGATTGCGACGTTATCAACGGCGTTTATGTCCTGTTGTTAAGAAAAATGGGGATTCCGGCGCGCCTGGCCGTCGGACTGCTCGGCAACCGGGGCCATATCCAAACGAACCTGCATGCTTGGGGCGAATACTTCGACAACGGCTGGCAGATTGCCGATGCCAGTGCCGTCGAGGCCGAAACAGCATTGCGGACGCCGGGTTCAGAAAAAATCCCGCCGTCACAAGGTGATTCTCCTGGCGTCGTTTCTCCCCGCTCCGGGACTGCAGCCACTGGTTTCAAGTACGTGGCCGTATCGGCATTGATCTTATTGGTATTGACAGTGATATTGTTTTTATTAAAAAAAGAAAAATTCGCACGCCGCCGCAGCACCGCCAACCCCACGATCAGCGCACAGAAGAGCAAAGAGTTTCTAATGCCTGTCATCCAGCAGGCCCTGCTGCAGCCTGAAATCTGGGGGCAGCAAAACCTGCTGTGGAACTACCGTTTCCTGCCCACGCTCAAAGGCAAGCCCATCTCCATCAACCGTGCTTTAGCGCTGCTGCGCCGCGGCCGCTTGATGCTGACGACCAACAAAAATCAATTGGCCGCCGCCATGAGCCGCCGCGGCACGCCCATCCTTGATTTGAGCCAGGATTTTTTTACTCCGCTGCTCAATTTCCTTTCCGGCGCCGTCAACCTTGCCGCGCTTTACCGCTTGCAGCCGCAGCCGCCGTCCGGGCCGGGCCGCAAGGCGGACAGTTTGTTGAAAGCGGTCAACCACGTGCTGGGAAATAAATTAAAAAAGCCGACAATCTGCCTGCTGTCCCCGGGTTTGCGTGAAAATGATTTTTTTTATATTTCGCTGCCGGCAACGCCCAGACAGAAACATTTTTTCTTTCCGCGGCGTTTTATCGCCGTCAATCCGTCCGGCAGACATCTTTCCACCTTGACCGCTTTGTATGAAAAAAACCGGGCCCTGGCCGTTTTCAAGTTTCTGCAAGCACTGAATTCCGAATCGTTGCTGCCCGTTGCCGATCCGGATGCATTCCTGAAAAAAGCAGCCAGGAGGCTGCTGAGTCAACGCCCATGAAAACAGCATCCACAATCGATCATGCAACCAACGGTCAAGGGCTGGCCATGGAACTGCTCAGTGTCGATGCCGATGCCCATCTGGAAAAATTGACGGCCCATATGTTCCCATCGCCAGCCTTGCTGCCCGTGGAACTGGTGCGTTCAGCCTTGAAGAGAAACGCTGCCACGGTTTCCATCCATGTCCGCTCCGAGCGCATCGTGATCAGTGATGACGGCGACGGCATCGACAGCGCGGAATGGCAGGCCCTGGCCTGCCTGGGCGACTCCGGACAAAGCGCCGCCGCCAGGGAAAAAGCCATGGCCCTGATTCAAGGCCTGGCGCTCCCGGGCATCGGCCTGTTGGCTGTTTTTATGCCTGGAGTCCGCAGCCTGCAAATTGAAAATGCCGGCCCGTCTGGCGCCGGCACTCTGCATATGGCCGCCGGCCGCAGCCAACTGCAAAACGGCAGTTCCTGGCTTCGCGGCACGCGTATTTCGATCAGGCGCCGACGCGGCCCTTCCGCCGAAGAGAAAGTGCTGCTCGCTCAGCTTTGCGCCGCCGTGCAAGCGGAGATTCACATCAATGGCCGGCTACTAATGAAAAAACCGCTGCTAATCCATAACCTGGCGGCCATGAATGTCACGCTCGCTGAAAATTCAGGGCCGTCATTGCTGGCCGTTCCCGTTCAGGGCGATGTCTGCCGCGTATGGCTGCTGGACCAGGGCATTCCCTGGCAGATAACCACCATGGCCCCGGTTCAGGGACTGGTTTTCGTGGCCGCCCTGGAGACAGCCAGCCAGCTGACGGCGCCGGCGCTCGAAACGCTGGCGGCTGACGCCAACCGCCTTTATCAATGGTTGGCCGAGAATTTCGAAAAATTCCCGGAGCATTTCCAGTCCCGTATCGAAAACTTGTTTTTCAAGCAGGCGCGCGCCGCCGGCAGACCCCGGCTGGCTGTCGATTTGCGCCACTTTCCGGACCTGGCCTTCAGGCCGGCGAATTTCCCTGGCCGAGGTTCGGCGCAGGGCGGCGGACGGGGTTCTGCACGCCATGGATTACAAAGACCAGCAAAGCCTCAGTTCCAGCAGGATTGACAAAAGATCCTTGTTGCTGCTGCTGACAATGGCGCAAAAAGATTTTCTGATACACCATCTGCATTTGCCCATCATGATCATGGATCCACAGCATAAAGACCAGGTTCGGACTCATAGGATTTTCACTTTCTTGCGGAACAGGTTCCTGAACTGGCAAAGATCGTTCATGTCCATCGGGACTAAAATTCCGGACTGCAGCAGCTTGAGCCCGGAAGAAATCAGTTTTTGCCGGGAACTGGAAATGCATGGGCGCCAAAAACTGGCACTCATGGAGTCCGATAAATCGATCACGCCCCCGTCCGTGCTCATGGTTGAGGGCCGCGGCCTGCTACCGGTCCGTTGCCTGAAAACTAAAAACGGGCCCATGGTGATGATCCGGCGGAGCCATCCCCTCGTCCAGCGAAGTCTGACTCTATTCAGGCAGGATCGCGAGAACAGTGAATTGGCCTTCGCCGCCTTGATGCCCGACCGTTTTTTGACAGACGAAGGGCATTAACTTAAAATGAACATGATGCATCGCCAGGAGAGGTGAAAATATGCCGACATATCAAAAAGTCATCTGGGCCGCCATCGGGGTGACCGTGATCGCCATTTTAGTTCTCGGTTATTTTTTATTTCTGGCCCCACAGAACAGGGAAAAACCAATAGCCATGACAGAGCTCACGCCCAGGGAAATTCAGCTGCCAAAGGAATCTGTTGCGCCGGCCGCTGATGAAAAAAAGGATTTTTCCCCTATCCAGCTCGATCTGAACCAAAGTGACCCGGCAGTCAGGGAATTGATCGCCGCCTCGCCAGTTCCCGATATGTTGCACGAATGGAGCCGGCAGAAGGAACTGCTGCGCCGGGTGGTGACCGCCGTGGATAATGTGGCCCAGGGTCTGAGCCCGTCCGGCCAGCTGGCCTTTCTGGCCCCGAGGGAAAAATTCTCGGTCATTGAAAAAAATGGCGCTGCCCGCCTCGATCCGCGCAGCTATCGTCGCTACGATGCCCTGGTCAACGTGTTCATGGCCATCCCTGACGACACCTTGCTCTATTGGTACAGAAAGTTGAACCCGACGCTGGAATCGGCTTTCAGGGAACTGGGCTACCCCGGAATTACTTTCACCCAAAGGCTTGAGCAGGCGGTTGAACAACTTGAGCGGGTGCCGCGTGTCCGGGAAGATGCTCCCCTGGAAAAAAAGATCGTGAGCTACGCTTTTACCGACAGCGAACTGGAAGATTTGACTCCGGCCCAAAAACACTTGTTGCGCCTGGGGCCGCGGAATGTGGCCCGCATTCAGAAAAAACTGCGCACGTTTATTGCGTCTATTTAATTGTTAGTTAAAGACCCGGGGATGGAATCCATCCCCAAAGAATTTTAGGGTGTGCTTTAAATCAGATAACTGCGCCGATTGGTTTATTCAGCCGCTTTGACGTTGGCAGCCTTGGGTCCCTTGTCTTCCTGAATGACTTCGAAAGTCACGTCCTGGCCTTCTTCAAGGGTTTTAAATCCTTCCTGGGAAATAATCGCCGAATGATGGACAAAGATATCTTTGCCGTCTTCGCCGTGGATAAAACCATACCCCTTCTTGGCATCAAACCATTTCACTTTTCCTTTTAACATTGTTGTTTATTCCTTGTAAATTAAAGTCAATTCTATAGTAACATGTTTTTTTTTGACTGTCAACCATGGCACCTAGCTGACCCTCAATGTCCATTATTTCATGGCCCTGGGCGATAAAATGAAATTGCACGCCATGGCCGGCGCCGGAGTGTTGCTGCTGGTCGGGGTCAGGATCAACCTGTATCCAGGCGTTTGTGGATCACGGCAAGCACTCGCTGCCTTGCCGCAGGCAGCTAAGCCGCTAGTTTTTTAAAACAAAGATCGACTCGGAGCAGCCGTTTTTCGCGGCATCGAGGACGCTCAGATCGGTACGCGTGCCATTTTTCCAATAACAGGGCACACAGACGTCGGCGCTGTTCACGCTGAATCCGGCCAAATAAACATCGTTCTCGAAGACGAAGACGGACGAGCTGAAGGAATTTTTGGAGGCATCGATTACCGTCGTCATCTCGGTTCGGATGTTGTTCTTCCAAAAACAGGGAACTTTAGCATTGGAACTTAATTTGAAGATACTTCCGGACACGAAAACATCAGTACCCGATATGAACACCGATCCGGCATTGCCGTCATAATCGGTGGCGTAATCCATGGTCAAACTAGTCAGCACGCCGTTTTTCCAAAGAAATGGGCGATCGGGAGCAACGTGAACGAGGTTTTGATCGTAACCAGCGACATAAATGTCGCTCCCGGAAACGGCTATCCCTTTGGCAAAGCAATATCTGTTGATCGTCATGATGCTCAGATCGGTACGAGCGCCATTTTTCCAATAACAGGGAACGTACAAATTATCATTGTTCATTATGCTGCTACTGACGTAGACATCATTGCCCGCTATACAAATGCCATGGGCACTCCCGCCCGCCGCCGCCATTACCGGGAGCTCGGTGCGAGCGCCGTTTTTCCAGTAGCAGGGAGAATTCACGTAGCCCGCCTTCGCCACCGAACCGCAGACATAGACATCGGCGCCGACGACATAAATCGAACCGGCAGCCCCCCCACGCGATGAGTCGCTCACAGCCAGGTCGAAGCGGGTGCCATCCTTCCAGTAACAAGGGAAGGTCGTGTTGCCCGTCCCGGAGCGCGTGTAGCCGGCGCCATAGACGCTGTTTTCGACGACAAACATGGAGCGAGCGACGCCGTGCTTGCTGATGTCGAGGACACTCAAATCGGTTCTTGTCCCATTCTTCCAATAGCAGGGGGCCCACACCCCGGCCGTGCTGGTAGTATAACCGGCGATGTAAACGTTGGTCGTGAGCGTCGGCGCAGGCTCGTCGTTGTCGTCGCTCGGCTTGCAGCCGTTTTGAACCAGCAGAACGGAAACGACCAGCAATGGCAAAATTCCCCAAAATAATTTTTTCTTGATCATATATCCCTCCTCTCCCAAACGACATTGTTACCTATGCATGTATCTTAAGGACCATTATTGGCAATGTCAACAGCCAGCGGTGTGAAATGTCTTTTTATGCATCGGCCTGAATCTTGGTCGGAAAAAATTGACTTCTAAAAACCAAATTATTAGAATATTTGCAGGTATCGGGAAAATTAATTTCCCGATCAGAGAGAGGTGAAATTCAATGAAAAAACTCATGCTTTGCGTGTGCCTGTGTTTTTTTCTGACGACAGTTGCTTTCGCCGGAAAATTGGCGGTGAAGTTCAACCTGGGCGGGACCTACCTGATGGGCGGGGATTACAACAAAGGGATCGAAGGCTTCAGGGATTACGAGCTGTCGGTCCTGGGAGCGACCGAGACATTCGTCGACGAGATGGACAAGCTCGGCTTGGGCTACCAGCTTGGCGCCGAATTTCTTTACAATTTCAATTCGAACCTGGCCGTCGGCATCGAAGTGGGCTACCTCAGCGCATCGGTAACAAGCCATCTCGAACGGACGTGGCATTCATACAAGTGGACCATCAACCCGACCCTATCCGCCATTCCCGTAACATTGAATGTCAATTATTTCAAGTCATTGGGCAAAAAAATGAAGCTTCATGCCATGGCCGGTGTCGGGGCGTTCATTTCCAGCCTCAACTACGTTTACGCCATTGAGGATACCGCGAATCCCTACAACGGCACATGGACTCCCGATACAAAAACCGTCTTCGGCGCCAAGGCCGGAGTCGGTATGGAATACCCGCTGGCCGGCAAATTCGTCCTGACCTTTGACGTGACTGGGCGCTATGCCTCAATCAAGGGTTTTACCGGCGCTTATGAAGGCATTTATCACGGTGTCCCTGCCAGTGGCTCGGGAACCATGTATATCTATGATTATGACGGGAACTATCCAATGTTCGGCATATACGCTTCCGAACCCTCCGGAGCCCATCTCCAGAACGTCAGGGAAGCGGCATTCAGCCTTTCCGGCGTATCGCTGCTGGTCGGGGTCAGGATCAACCTGTAACAAGGCGCTTGTGGATCGCGACAAGCACTCTATGCCTTGCCGCCGGCAGCTAAGCCGCTAGTTTTTTAAAACAAAGATCGACCCGGAAAAGCCGTTTTTTGCGGCATCGAGGACGCTCAGATCGGTACGCGTTCCATTTTTCCAATAACAGGGCACACAGACGTCGGCGCTGTTCACGCTGATTCCGGCCAAATAAACATCGTTCTCGAAGACGAAAACGGACGAGCCAAATGAATTTTTGGAGGCATCGATTACCGTCGTCATCTCGGTTCGGATGTTGTTCTTCCAAAAACAGGGAACTTTGGCATTGGAACTTAATTTGAAGATACTTCCGGACACGAAAACATCAGTACCCGATATGAACACCGATCCGGCAGTGCCGTCATAATCGGTGGCGTAATCCATGGTCAAACTAGTCCGCACGCCGTTTTTCCAAAGAAATGGGCGATCGGGAGCAACGTGAGCGAGGTTTTGATCGTAACCAGCGACATAAATGTCGCTCCCGGAAACGGCTATCCCTCCGGCAAAGCAAAATCTGTTGATCGTCATGATGCTCAGATCGGTACGAGCGCCATTTTTCCAATAACAGGGAACGAATAAACTATCATTGTTCATTATGCTGCCACTGGCGTAGACATCACTGCCCTCTATACAAATGCCATGGGCACTCCCGCCCTCTGCCGTCATCGACAACAGATCGGAGCGGACACCGTTTTTCCAATAACAGGGAACGGAAGTGCCGGTGCTACTGACCATGCCGCTGATATACACGTCGCTGCCGGATACGACGATCTGACTGGCAACCCCTCTCAGCGCAGTGCTGATCGGCAGATCGGAGCGGACGCCATCTTTCCAGTAGCAGGGGACGAACGCATTGCTGGCCCCGGTACTGGTATAGCCCGCGACATAGACGCTGTTCCCGGAAACGAACAGTGAAGTGGCCACGCCATTCTTGTCGGCCGGGCAGCTCAATTCGCTCCGTATCCCGTTCTTCCAGTAACAGGGAGTATCAAACCCAGCCGTACTGGTGGTATTGCCGGCCAAGTAGACGTTGGTTGTGAGCGTCGTCTCATCATCGTCATCGGGAGGACAACTGGACTGAACTAAAATCAAATAAACGACCAGCAAAGATAAAATTCCCCAAAATAATTTTTTCCCTTTCATGTGATCCCCTCCTCCATCATAATTTTATTTATGATTTATGAATGGACTATAAGGAACCATTTTGGAAATGTCAATAGCAATTAAGAGACAAAAGCCCTGGGGAAACAGTTCCGGAAAGAAATCTCAATAATTTGGAATGAAGCGATAATCTACAACTGTGGAATGCTGTCCCAAAAAAAGATATAATATGAATTAAGCCTCATAAGGAGCCAATGCGCATGAAGAACAAATTGATCCTGTTGCTTACCGTGATCGTGCTCGTCGCCGCATTCGTCGTTTTCCTGGTCAAAAGACCTCCCGGCGAATATTATATATTGCAAAGGACCGACGTCGATTACAAGATCCTGGCCAGCTGCACGGTCAGCTTTCCCGAACCGTACGACATGGCAGCCAAGAGCGAAGGCGATGTCAAGAGCATCGCCGTCGCCGAGGGACAACAGCTGGCCCGGGGCGCTCTGCTGATCCAGGTCGATGATTTCAAGGAAAAGCAGAACCTGACTATCGCCCTGAATAATTATGAAAACACCAGGCTGAAGCTGGTGAATTCAAAGGAAGAGACGTACCCCCGGTTCAAAGAGCAGCTGAATGACGCCGGCGCGGTCCTGGCCGATGCCCAGAATCACGCCAACAGGATCAAGACATTGTATGATGCGGGAGCGGTTTCCAAGGTCGAGATGGAAAACGCCAAGATGAAATGGGACACCGCCCAAGCCAGGTTCAATCAAGCCAAACTCCAGCTGGATTCCTATGCCCGCAGCGGCGCCGCGGCGGAACTGATCAACCAGTTGAACATCCTGAATGCTCAAGTGCAACTGGCCAAGCGCGCCGTTACTGAAAAACAGTTTGTCGCGCCCTACGACTGCACCATTATCAAAATCAACGTCAAGGAAGGCGAAACGGTCACGGTCGGAAAAAAGGCCTTGACCATACTGGAAAAAAAGTCATGGGTGCTCGAAACCAATGTCGACCAGAAGGAATTGGGCTTCCTGGATACGGGCCTGCCGTGTCTGGTCGTTTTCGACGCCTACCCGAAGGAAAAAATTAAGGCCTTGATCAGCCTGGTTTGTTCGACGATCGACTATGCCAAGGGCACCTGCAATTTGAAGCTGCAGATAGCAGAAAACAGGGCCTTCATCAAGCACGGCATGACCGGCAACGTGGAAATTTCCGGAAAGAGAATTCAGGGTGTCAATGTCCATGTCCTGGCCTTGCCTTCGCAGTTTATCATCCGCGAGCAGGACGCAAATTATGTCCTGGTCGACAAGGACAGTAAAATCGAAAAAACCAGGGTGGAATTCAACCCCATCGGTGAAAATTGGGTGAGCATCAAGAACATCCCCGATGGGACGAAGATCGTGCTGCCCAACGAGGACAGACCGATCAGTTCCACCAGGATAGGCGGAAGATCGGTGCTGCCCAAATGAAAGGCAAGAAAAACCGCTACGAGTGGATGATCGCCCTGCGCTTCCTGATCAAGGGCAAGGGGCAAACGCTGTTGATCGTTCTGGGCATCGCCGTGGGCGTGGCGATCCAGTTTTTCCTGGCTTCGCTGATCGGCGGACTGCAAATCAGTTTAATCGACAATACGGTCGGATCATCGCCGCACATCAACATCCTTCCCGCCGACCGCATCGCAAAAGCGCTCAGTGCCAGCCGCGCGCCCAGCGATCGCGGCCGGATCCTTTATGAAGAAAGGACCGAGATCTATTCGTGGCAGCAGTACGTCCATGACCTGAAAAAGGACCCGCGCATCCTCCATGCGACGCCGGCGGCAAACGGCTCGGGCTTCATCGAAAGGGGCGTCTCGGTGATACCGGTGTTTGTGAAAGGCTTGACTGAAGCGGATGGTCTCGCCATCTATAAAATCAAGGATAAAATTGTGGCCGGCATTCCCGAACTGGCCTCGGATTCGGCCCTATTGGGCAAAGGCGTCGCCGACCGGCTGACGCTGGCGATCGGTGATAAATTCAATCTGCGCAACGACAGGGGCGACCAGGTTTTTTTACGGGTCGGCGGCATTTTCGATCTCGGGGCTGCGGCCGGCAACGAGCTGGTGGTCATGTCCATTGACAGGGTGCGCAGTTTTTTCACCATCGAGGGGGTATCGGTCATCGAAGTTCAGGTCCAGGACGTGTTCAGCGCCGAAAAGATCGCCCGCGAATACGGTCGGCGATACGAAAGGGTGAAACTCGAATCCTGGCAGGAAAAGAACCGGGAACTGCTGATCGCGCTGCGTTCGCAAAGCTCTTCCTCCACGACCATCCAATTCTTCGTCATCGTCAGCATTTCCCTGGGCATCGCCAGCGTCCTGGCCATTGCCGCGGTGCAAAAGCAGCGGCAGCTGGGCATACTCAAGGCCATGGGTACCACCAATCGCAGCGCTTCGAAAATATTCGTCATCCAGGGCTTTTTGCTGGGCAGCGCAGGCTCCCTTCTCGGCATGGCCTTCGGCCTGTTACTGGCTTACGGCTTTATTTCTGGAACCGAAGTCACTTTTGGCTTGGAAATAAATGCCAGGACGCTGCTGACCCCGATCATCCTCGCCCTGCTGGCTTCGGTCATCGCCTCCACCATCCCGGCCAGGCGGGCGGCGAAGCTCTCGCCCATCGAGGTAATCCGCAATGGCTGACATGATTCTCAAGACCAGCAAACTGAACAAGACCTATTTCGGCAAGGTCGATACGCCCGTCCTGTTCGACATCGACCTCCAGATCCTCAGGGGCAGCTTTACCGCCCTGATTGGACCGTCCGGTTCCGGGAAAAGCACCCTGCTCCATTGCCTGGGGCTGCTGGATCCGCAGACCTCGGGCGAAATCGATTTTGACGGCAGGATCATCGCCGCTCAAAATGTCAATGCACTGGCCGATTTCCGCAACGCCCACATCGGTTTCATCTTCCAGTTCCATTATCTGCTGCCCGAATATACCACTTACGAGAATATCCTGCTGCCCTGCTGGATACGTGATGGGAGACCAGCGCCGGAAACCGGCAGAGAAGCCCTGCGCATCATGAAGCATATCGGCATCGAGAAGTTTAAAAATAAATACATTGCGGAACTTTCCGGAGGCCAGCAGCAGCGCGTGTCCATCGCCCGGGCGCTGATCAACAAGCCGAAATTGATTTTTGCCGACGAACCGACAGGCAATCTGGACCGCGAAAGCGGCCATGCCGTGCTCGACCTGATGGCTGAACTGAACCGGGAAAACAATGTCACCATGGTCATGGTTACCCACGACCGCGATGTGGCCCTGCGTGCCGATTATATTTATGAATTGGTGGACGGCAGGATATGCAAATTCCTGGATGTGGCCAAACTGGGCAAAACTGCGACGGCGGCGGCGATCGAGGACCGGACCTGCACACTGGAACCACAACTGTGACAGGGTGTGGAAAGTCGCCTAAAATAGTTGCCGGGAATCATGAAAACTGACTGGGGAAAATGCGGCAAACTTGCCAGTTTCGTGTCGGGCACCATCATGGACCATGATTAACGAAGGAGTGTCATGGCCCATCTGACCGTCCGCTCGGCCTATAAAAAACTATCCGAGCGCATCAACCTGTACCCGCAGGGAGCGCCTCCATCCCGGACCCTTTACCAGATACTGGAGCTGCTTTTTTCCGAGACCGAAGCCGCCCTGGTCGCCCGGCTGCCCATCAAGCCCTTCACCGCAAAAAAAGCGGCCCGCTTGTGGCAAAAAACCGAAGCCGAAGCGCAAAAGATCCTGGAGGCAATGGCCGGGCGCGGCGTGCTGGTGGACTCCCGGCGCGAAAACGGCATATCCGTATACTTCCTGCCGCCGCCCATGGCCGGTTTTTTTGAATTTTCCATGATGCGGCTGAGAAACGACATCGATCAGAAATTACTGGCCGAGCTTTTTTACCAATACCTCAACGTCGAGGAGGATTTCATCAAGCAGCTTTTCTGCGACGGAGAAACCCAACTGGGACGTGTCTTCGTTCATGAAACCGCCTTGAGCACGGAAAATTCGTTGCATGTCCTGGATTATGAGCGTGCCTCGGAAATCGTCAGGACGGCCCGCCATATCAGCGTGGGCATATGCTACTGCCGGCACAAGATGGAACACGTCGGCCGGGCCTGCGCCGCCGATCAGGACATCTGCCTGACCTTCAACAATACGGCCGCCGCCCTCGCCCGTCACGGTATTGCCCGCCGCATCGATGCGTCCGAGTGCCTGGACCTGCTGCAGAAGGCCCGGGGCCAGAACCTGGTGCAATTCGGCGAGAACGTGCGCCGATCGGTCAACTTCATCTGCAACTGCTGCGGCTGCTGTTGCGAGGCCATGATCGCCGCCCGCCGTTTTGGCTTCCTGCACCCGGTTCATACCAGCAACTTCATCGCCGTGATCGATGAAGCGGCCTGCAGCGGCTGCGGCCAGTGCGTCGAAGCCTGCCCGGTGGAAGCCATGGCCCTGGTCACGGCCAATGATCCCAGGCTGCCGAAAAGAAAAGTCGCCAGGCTGTTCGAAGATTTATGCCTCGGCTGCGCCGTTTGCGTGGCGGCCTGTCCGCAAACCTGCATTTCATTGGCTTCCCGTCCGCAAAGGGTCATCACCCCCCTGGACTCCACCCACCGCGCCGTGGTCATGGCCATTGAAAGGGGCAAGTTGCAAAACCTGGTTTTCGACGTCCAGGCCCATTGGAACCACCGGGCCATGGCCGCCATCCTCGGGGTCATCCTGCGGCTGCCGCCCATCAAGCAAGCCATGGCCAGCCGGCAGTTGAAGTCGCGCTATCTGGAATACCTGTTGGAAAAATTGAAGTATTAAGCGACTTCCCGTTGTTTTTATGGCGCTATTCTGGTATATTGGCCAGACATAAATCAAGGAGTCGACAATGAAAAAAATTCATATTCTCATGTTTACATTGTTGCTGATGGTTTTCGGCGCCTGCGGCAAGGCCGCCAGTACCTCGGCCGACAAACCACTCAAGGCGGAAGACTTGGACAGTCAGAAAAAGAAAGTCAGCTATGCCATCGGCCTGGACATTGGCAAGAATTTCAAGGAACGGGCCATGGATCTGGATATGGACATCCTGATCCAGGGATTGCGCGACGCCCAGGGCAGTGCCCAACCCCTGCTCGGCAGTGAAGAGATCCAGAAAGTCATGACCCAGTTCCAGCAGGATATGATGAAAGCCGAACAGGAAAAAAGGAAGGGCCAGGCCGAGACCAATAAGGCAAAGGAAACGACCTTTCTTGCCGAAAACGCCAAGAAACCCGGCATCACGGTTACGGCCAGCGGGCTGCAGTACAAGGTGGTCAGCACCGGCACGGGCCCGCTGCCGAAAGTTACCGATACGGTCAAGGTCCACTACCGCGGCACCCTGCTTGACGGCACGGAGTTCGACAGCTCCTACAAGCGCAACCAGCCGGCCGTTTTCCCGCTCAATGGCGTGATCAAAGGCTGGACCGAAGCCCTGCAGCTGATGAGGGTCGGTTCCAAGTGGCAGGTATTCCTACCCGCCAGTCTGGCCTACGGGGAAAGTGGCGCCGGCCAGGTCATCGGACCCAACGCCACCCTGATTTTCGACGTGGAACTTATCAGCATCGAAGCACCGGCGGCCGCCGCAGCGAAATAAGACCGCTGACAATTTCTTGAATTAAATATCGGTAGGGGCACGGCACGCCGTGTCCCTGCTTACTCTCAATCCAATTGCTTGACTTTTTTTTTACTATTCCATAGAATTAATTTTCCAATCAATATAAAAAGGCCAGGAAAAAATGAAAATATTGGAGATCACGAATTTAAAAAAAACATTTCATTCCAATTTCCTGATCAAGAAGTACCGTATCCTTAAAGGCATCGACATCAGCGTGGAAGCGGGCGAAATTTACGGTTTCCTGGGGCCGAACGGGGCCGGAAAAACCACCACCATCAAATGCATCATGGGATTGCTTTTCCCCGACGAGGGAGAAATCCTGATCAACGGCCTGCCGGCCGACACCATCGACGCCCGCCGCCAAATCGGTTTTCTGCCCGAGAACCCTTATTTTTACGATTACCTTAACGCCAGCGAACTGCTTTATTTTTCGGCTTCACTGTACGCCATCCCGGCCGCCGCTGCCCGCGAAAGGATCGACCGGCTCATCCAGCAGGTTGGCCTTGCCGGCCATGAGCGCCTCAAGCTGCGCAAATTCTCCAAGGGCATGATCCAAAGGCTGGGCATGGCCCAAGCCCTGATCCAGGACCCCGATTTCCTGATCCTCGATGAGCCGTTCTCCGGGTTGGATCCCATCGGCCGCAAGGAATTCCGCGACCTGATTCTCAACCTCAAGGAACAGGGGAAAACCATTTTTTTTTCCAGCCATATCCTGCAGGACATGGAAATGATGGTCGACCGGGTCGGCATCATCATCAACGGCAAAATCAGCCGCCAGGGCAAACTGTCGGAACTGATCGCGGGCAGTACCCGCTGCCACGAAATCGTCTGTTCTCAGATCAGCGAAAAACAGCTGGCCCTGATTCATCCGAATTTCGTCCATCGCGACAACCAGTACATCATCACCCTTGACAACGAGGCTGAAATCAACCTGGTGGTGGAATCGATCATCCACAACAACGGCCTGGTCATTGCCGTCAATCCGGTCAAAAAGACCCTGGAAGACATTTTCTTAAATGAAATTGGGGAAGTCCAATGAAAATGAACATCAAGGGGCTGATACTGAACACCTTCAAGGAATCGGCGCGCAATAAAATGTTTTACCTGCTGATTTTTTTCGGCATCCTTTTCGCTCTCAGCTCCAAATTGATCAGCTTTTTAACCCTGGGCGACGCCATGAAAGTGCTGAAGGACACGGGGCTGGCGGCGATTAATTTCTTTTGCGTGCTGATAGCCATTTTTACCGGCATCAACCTGGTTTACAAGGAAATAGAAAAAAAAACCATTTTCAACATATTGAGCAAGCCGGTTACGCGCGGCCATTTCATCATCGGCAAATTTTTCGGACTGGCCCTGACCATGCTGTTGGCCCTGGCGGCCATGTCGGTCATTTTTTTCCTCCTGGTTTTTCTGGTCGGCGGCGGATTTGATTTTAAAATCCTGCTGTACTTCTTCATGCTGTATCTCGAGCTTTTGATTATCGTGGCCATCTCCCTGCTCTTCTCCTCTTTCAGCACTCCGATCCTGTCCTTCATTTTCACCGTATCGCTGTACTTGATCGGACACATCATGTGGACCTTCAACGAATTCAAAACGCTTCTGCAATCCAAGTTGTGGATAAAATTCGCCCAGTTCCTCTACTACATTCTGCCCAATCTTGACAAATTCAATATCAAGAACGACGTGGTGCTCGATCTGCCGCTGCAAGCCACGACCATTTTATTTTCGATCCTTTATGCTGTGGTATATATCCTGGCCCTGCTGACCGTGACCGTCATGATCTTCCGCAGAAGGGAATTCATTTGATGAAGGGCAAATTGCCGGCGGTTGTTTTCCTGTGCTTGCTGCTGCTGGCGGCTTTCTTTCAAAACCGCTATGATGCCTCCATCGATTATTTCGGCAACCGCAGCGTTTTTGTATCGCTGCCCAGCGGCCATTCCCTGCGCATTCTCTCTTTTGGATTCCAGAACCTGACCGCCGACCTGCTGTTCATCTGGTCCATTCAGTTCTATTCCACCTACAACCTGATCAATCGGTTCGATTACCTGGAAAGGGTTTACGACACGATTACCGATATTACGCCGCTGTACAAAGATCCCTATATCATCGGCGCGTTGATCATGGTATTCGAAGCCAAGGATATCCCCATGGCCTTGCGCTTGCTGGAAAAAGGCTCACGCCGGATTGAGAATGAATGGTTTTTTGACCATGAAGCCGGGTATTACTGTTACAAGTACCTGAAAGATTATGAAAAGGCAAAAGAATATTACGCCCGCGCCGCTGCCAAGCCCAATGCGCCGTCTTTCGTCAAGCGCATGAAGGCTCACATGGTATATCTGCAGGATGATCCGCAGGTGGCGTACCGCATGTGGCTGGATATCTACCAGCAGGCGGTCGATCGCGTCGAAAGAGACGCCGCGTTCAACCACCTGTACCAGATCAAAGCCGAGATCGACCTGCCGTTTATCCGGCAGGCGATTGACAGTTTCCGGGCCAGATTCCGGCGCTTTCCGGCCAACTTGGCCGAATTGGCCGGCAGTGCCCGGGCCGCGGAGATTCCCAGGGATTTTTCGGGGAACGATTACATCTATGACCCCAATCAGGGCACGGTCCAGGCCCAACGGTTGTTTAAATGGAAGCAGCGCTGACCGTCGTTTTCGGATTGATTATCGGCAGCTTCCTGAACGTGGTCATTCACCGTTTGCCGCTTGGGGAAAACGTGGTCTTTCCCCCGTCGCATTGCCCGCACTGCCGGGCTGACATCCCCTTTTATCACAATATCCCCGTGTTCAGTTATCTTTTTTTAAGGGGCCGCTGCCATTCCTGCCACGGTCATATTTCTATTCAATATCCTTTGGTTGAAGGTTTTTGCGCTTTCAGTTTCTGGCTGACATGGCATTTTTTCGGATTTTCTCTGACTGCGATTTCCACCGTCGTGTTTATATGCCTGCTGATCACACTGGCCGCCATTGATCTGAAACACATGATCCTGCCCGATGAGCTTACCCTGGGCGGGTCCGCCCTGTTTTTCATTTATTCTTTTTTCAACCCCGCCGTCAGCCAGCTGGACGCCGTGCTCAGCGGACTGGGAGCGGCGCTGGTCTTTTCGGGCTTTTTCTATTTTTACCTCAAAGTCAGAAAAATCGAGGGCCTGGGTTTCGGCGATGTCAAAATGGTTTTATTGATGGGCCTTTTCCTGGGTCTGCAGCGACTGGTCGTGGCGATCTTTCTGGCCTCATTCAGCGGACTTCTGGTCGGTCTTTTTTTCATGGTTTTCAAGAATAAAAACCTCAAGTTTGCCTTGCCTTTCGGGCCTTTTTTGAGCCTGGGCAGCTATGTGGCGCTCTTTTGGGGCAATGACATTCTGGCCTGGTTTGGAACGCTTTGGCTGCTAAAATGAAAAAAAGCTTTATTATCCTGATTGTAGTCATCCAAATCGGTGCCCTGTTCATTTTTGAAAACATGTACTCTCTTTTCAAGAACCTGGAACGAAGCGAAACGGACGCTATCATTGCCGACAGCAATATGCGGGCCGAGTTGGTTATCATGAAAACCAGGCTCAGCCTGCCGCTGACGGAACAAACCGCTTATTTCGATCAAATCCTGCCCGCCCAGCCGGGCGCCGATTCACGGCAATTCGAGCAATCCGGAAAAAACCGGGTGCTGCTGCTGAAAAAACAGCTCGACAGCGGCAGGAGCCTGCTCTTTAAAAAAACCATTGACTCCAAGCAGCTGGAGATTTTTCGTTCACTGATTAAAATTCTATCCGGAGTGACCATCGCCCTGGGTATTTTTATTATTGCCTGCGGTCTTTACCTGGTTTTTCTGCTGCGCAAAAAAGGCCCGCCGCAAAACCTTGAAACCATATCGCCGCTCCAGGATTACCTGCTGGAAATGAAAAAATCCGAGCTCGAATTGAAGGACCAGGTGGCGGAGCAGAACCTGGCATCGACAAAAATCGCAGAATTGAATAGAAGCATTATCAACACCATCCACCTGGCCGTTATTTTTACCGATGTCAATGGAAAAATCGAGATATTCAATCCCGCGGCCCAGAAATATTTCGGGCATAGTTTCGCCGCAGCGAAAAACAATTTACTGTGCGAAGTACTGCAGGGACAGCCGGAGCTTCTGGACTTTATCAACGCGGCGCGAAAAAAGACCTGGCAGGAGATCGAAAGTTGCGGCCGCATATTTTTTACCGATGTCGTACCGGTCGCTGCCGCCGGCCGCCTCATCGTGATCCGTGATGTCAGCAAAGAAAGGAAACAGGAAAAAATTCAACGTCTGAACGCCAACCTGATGATGCTCGGTGAAATGGCCGCATCGCTGGCCCATGAAATTCGCAACTCTCTGGGGGTCATGCTGGGGTACAGCAAGGCCATTCGCGCCGAACCGGATAAAACCGCCAAGATCAGCCGGGAAATCCATTTCTTGAGCGCCATGATGGAAAGTTTTTTACAATTTGCCCGTCCGGTGGAAAAAGTCAAACGGGTGGAAACCGCACTCGGCCCGCTGATCGCCGCCGGGGCTGCCGCCCATAACCTGGTCGTCGACCTTCCGGAAAAAGACCTGCTCATTCAAAGCGATCCGTTGCTTTTAAATGTTATTTTTTCAAATCTGGCGCTCAACGCCAACCAGGCCGGCGCCAAACACCTGCAGGTGACATTCTCCAACGCGGAAAATACGATCATCACCATCGGCGATGACGGACCGGGCATTGCTCCGGCACTGCGCGAAAAGATATGGCTGCCTTTTTTCAGCGGCCGCGACAAGGGCACCGGCATGGGATTGGCGACGGTTAAAAAACTGGTCAGCGCTTTGAATGGGGATATTCAATTGCTTGAAGGTAAACCAGTGGAGCGATGTTCAGGATCGTTTTCTATTCGTAGCCATAGTGATTAGTGGCAATCGTGAGTAGTTGATTAGACAAGATAAAATAACATCTTGGCTCTTTCTAATCACTCATCACTAATCACTGTTCACTTGCTCCCATTCTTCAATATCGCTTCGGCGATGGCCAGATCCTGCGGGTAAGTGATCTTGATGTTTTCCGGGTCGCCCTGGACGGTCGCCACCGGCGCCAATTTGTAGCGCAGCAGCAGTGAACAATCATCGCTGGCGCTGTTGAAGCCGTCGGCCCGGGCCAGGGCATGTGCTTGTCTGATGGCTTCCAGCCTGAATCCCTGTGGCGTCTGGACCAGTTTGAGCTTGTCACGGTCCAGCACCGCCGAGACCATAGCCATCTCATCGACGCGGACAATGGTGTCAGCGGCCGGCAAAACGGCCGTAACCGCAGCATTCACGGCCAGCGCCTCCAGCACCCGGTCAATAACAGCCGGAGGTACCAACGCCCGGGCGGCATCGTGAATGAGGACGTTTTTAATTTCCGGGGCCGCGGCGCAGACCCCGCGAAACGACGATTCCTGACGGGTAGTGCCACCGGGAAGGACCTCTTTCACCTTGGCGAAACTGCCGGCCTTGACGGTTTCCTCGGCCAAGTTCAACTGGGCGGCCGGACAGACCAGGATGATGCCGTCAATGCCCGGATGTTTCTGGAAACGTTCCAGGCATATGGCCAGCAGGGAACGGCCGGCGAGCTTGAGGAACTGCTTGGGCACGGGCCCCTGAAAGCGTTCGCCTGAACCGCCGGCCAATATGATAGCGACTGTACTCATCTAGCCATTATAAACCAACCTGAATGATAAATGAAATTGCAAATCCAATGGCCTGGACAAAAATCATTAAAACTACTGATATAAATAAACTCACCCCCTACCCCCTCTCTTGCGAAGAGAGGGGGTAACGAGATACTCCCCTTCTCTTTGGGAAGAGAAGGGGCTGGGGCAGCACCGATCATCCGCCTATCCTGGTTGCCCTCATTATGATTTTAACCAGTTCGGTAAATTTTAAAATCATTTAGTGAGGCAACACCTACGGGGCGAATAAGATCGTTCTGTCCCGGAGGAGGATGAGTTGTATTTTTGCAAACTCTGTTTATCTTGATTTCGATCATTTGGTCATTTGAATTTGTTAATGATTTGATGATTGGATTTGATTTTTCAGAAAGCAGGACACAGAGGTCCGCTCTCAGCACGGAATCGCCTTATGTACGGGAGGGTTTTAAACCCTCCCCGATACACCCTTTTTTTTCTTACGTCTTTGCGGTATAATCGTCGTCAGCAAACCCATTATGAAAAAGTATAAATTTCTTTTCACCGGCGGCGGCACCGGTGGCCATGTTTATCCCAATATCGCTATTTATGAAGCCCTGAAGGAAAAATATCCCGAGGCCGATTTTTTATATGTCGGTTCCAAAAAAGGCGGTGAAGCCGCGATCGTTCCCGCCCTGGAACAACCCATGAGATTCGTCACCGTCCCGACCCGGGGACTGCCGCAAAATATAAAAAGCGCCGGAACAATTTTTTCACTGCTGATCATTATGCTCGGCGCCGTTAGAAGTTTTTTTATTTTGCGAAAATTCCGGGCCGACGTCATTATCGGCAGCGGCGGCTACGTGGCCGCGCCGGTGATCCTGGCCGCGTCCGTGTTGAAGCAAAAGGTCTTCATCCATGAACAGAACGCCGTTCCCGGCCGGCTTAATCTTTTCAGCGCCCGCTTCGCAACGAAGATCGGCGTATCTTTTCCGTCCAGCGCTTATTTTTTTCCGCCTGAAAAAGTCATCTGCAGCGGCTATCCCTTGCGCAAATCCATACTGTCCCCCCCGGAAAATAATGCTCGCGCCAAATTCAATATTCCCCAAAACAGCCGCGTCCTTTTTATTTGCAGCGGCAGCATGGGCGCCCGGACTATCAACCGCGCGGCCGCGACAATTATTCCCAGGTTGTTAACCCTGGCCGATCTGTTCATCATCGTATCCACTGGCAAAGCCTACGGCAAGGAATACAAGGCCTATGACGACACGGTAAAAATCCTGGAGCAAAACGGCAGCCCGCCCGAAATACCGGGCCGGCTGCTGGTCAAGGAATATTTCGATCCCATAGCTGAAGTTTACGCCATTTCCGATCTGGTTGTTTCCAGGGCCGGGGCCGGGGCGATCAAGGAAATTGCGGCCATGGGTTTGCCATCGATCTTGATTCCCAAGATCAACCTGCCGGCCGATCACCAGATATTAAACGCCCGCGAAGTCGAAAAAAACGGCGGCGCCAGGATCCTGTATGAAGAAATAAACAGCCAGGAAAAACACAGGCAAATATTCATACCGCCGGATGCGTTTTTCAATATGCTCGAGGAGCTGCTCAAGGGCAATGAGCCGCTGGCCTCGATGCGCGAAAAGCTGGCTCAGCAGGAAAGGCAGAATAGCACCGCCTTGATAATCGAAACCATTGAATCCATCATTGAAAAAAAAGACAGCCGTCAGGAAAAGGATTTGCGCATATTCTACCTGCAAGCGCTGGACGATGAAAGAAATCTTGAATTGCCATTCAGCGCTACGACCATCGGCAATACGTTTTGGGCCGACATCCGCCTGGAAAATATTTCCGGCCGAGGACTGTTCGAGATCAACTTTCTCGACCATGAGCAAGACAAGGTGATCCTCAGGCGCCGCCTGGGGGACATCCGACTTAACGAAAAAAAGATAACCCACCTGGCTGAATTGCGGGAAAATGACCGCATCGCCATCGATGGCCGCACATTCATATTTAAAAGCTATCAGGAAAAAGTGAAGACGGCTGATTTTCCGCTGCTTCCCGATCGGGACACGGAGCGGACCGCGCCTCCGGGAATCATCGCTTCCTGCCTGGGAGGCTTCGGCCGGGCCATTGTCAATGCCGCTGTTTTTGGTGCCGGCAAAGTCATGGATATCTTCTCCGTGGCCTGGGCCCTCGCCGGTTTCATGCGCCGCGCCGTAAGCGACCATGCCATGCAAAAATCTTTCCTGCCGGTTTTCCAGCGTTTATTCCAGGCCGGCCCGCGTAAGAAAGCCTGGGAAGCGGCGTCCACCATGATCAATAGCATCCTGCTCTTTTCAATATTCATCAGTGCTGCCGGTTTGATACTTGCCCCTTGGGCGGTTCGCCTCCTGTTTCCCGGTTTTTTAGCCAAAGGCATTATCGGCGAAACCACGCTGATGGTCCGAATCCTGTTCCCCTGCCTGCTCACGGCCACCCTGGCAGCCATCATGACCACTTATTTGCGGGGATTCAACAAATTCACCCCGGCCGCGGCTTCATCGATTGTCTTCTCTCTGGGCGCCATACTGGGCATGTTGTTGCTGCTGCCGGTGACCGGCATATACGCACTGGGCTACGGCCTGCTGCTCGGCGGCCTGCTGCAGGTTGCCTTCCTGTTGCCTTTCCTGCTGAAAACGCTGCGGCGTCCTGAACTCGAATTCTCCTACCGGCCGGTCATAAAAATCAAGAGTATGCCCACACGCAAGTATTTGTCACAGCTGCCGCCCCTTTTCAGCCATGCGTTTCTCAGCCACAGTGCCCCTTTGGCGGAAAAATTCCTGGCCTCTTCCCTGGCCAGCGGATCACTGGCCTATTTGTACTTCGCCCTGGAAATATTCCGCTTGCCCTTTGCCATGATCTCGCGTTCGATTGCCAAGGTGGTCTTGAAGGATTTCACAGCCCATACCGCCCTGTTCGACAGCGATCGAACCAAGAAGTTTTTCATCAACGGCATCCGCATCAATCTGTTTCTGTTGGCACCCATGTCGATCCTGATAATCGTTTTAGCCAACCCCCTGGTTTCACTATTGCTGGAAAGATTTCACTTCGGCGCGCTGGCCGTTGCCAACACGGCGCTGGCCTTGCAGTTTTATGCCATCGGCCTGATTGGCTGGGGCCTGCACTCCCTGACCACGCGCATCTTTGCGCAGCGCCTTGATAATGAAATTATGAACCGGATTGATTTTTTTATGGTCATCTTCAATATCCTCCTGGTCATCTACCTGATCAGGACGCCGCTCAAGTTCGCCGGCGTGGCTTTGGCCACGTCTATTTCCTATCTTGTTTTTGCCGCCATTCGCGTCATGGTTCTGCGCCGCCGGCTGAACCGGGACGGCCAGCCGCTTAAGGCAGCCGAGATCGTCAGCGCCTTGCTCAAGACATTGAGCGCCTGCCTGCTGATGATCATCGCCATCATCGAAGCCAAATTTGTTTTCAATTCCATTCATTTCAATTCACGGGTAGGTGAAAATCTGATCTTGTGCGTCTCCCTGTCTTTCATGGGTACGGCGGTTTATTTTCTGTCTTCACTTCTTTTTAAAAACAGCGGAATCTTGTTTTTCAAGAAAAAAAGCGGCAATGCCGGTGGTCAGATCCCCATGTCGCTGCTGTCCCCGTTCCAATTCCTGGAAATCGCCTCCGTGAACCCGGATTTTATTAAAAATGAGTATCGCTATAAAATCAATATTTACCTGTCAAGCTCGGCCTGGGAAATCAGGAACATCGGCCTTAAACTGATCGGCCTGTTCAAGGAAAAAAGCAAGGGCGCCTATCTTTTTGACATGTTGAGCGCGGGCCGGGGCAACGGCTTCATGCGCCGCAACGCGCTGCAGGCTTTGAAAGCGATCAATTTCTGGAATCCGCAGATCAAAGACTTGCTGCTGCGCCTGCTCAAAGACCCTTATTTCGAAGTGCGGGCTGCCGCCCTGGACATCCTGGGGGAAAACATCAGCGAGGCTGAATACGAGGAGATCAGAAAAACGATTTTTCGCAAGCTGCGTCATGGCATGTATGAGGAAAAGAAAGCGTGCCTGCGCATGATCGCCCGCAAGGGCCATGCCGCTGACCTGGAGCAGCTGCGCCCCCTGTACCTGGACAGCAATTCGCTGATCCGCGAAGAATTGCTCGAACTGCTTTATGTTTTTTACCGCCGCGGCCTGCTCGACAGCTCCAAGATCAAAAAGCATATCGAACAGATATTAATCACCTCCAATCACCTGGCCCCGGAATTCAGGGTAAAATCCATTATCAAGCGCATTTACCGGGAGATAGAGCAACCATGATTATCTGGCTCAGTGATTTTATTACCGACCCGACGGTCCACAGGCTCCTTAATTATATCACCTTCAGGGCGCTGATGGCGGTGCTCACTTCCTTTTCAATCGGCATCCTGCTGGGGCCGCGGATAATCAATGTGATCTACCAGTTGAATTTTCGTGACCGCGGCCGGGATTACGGCGATATATCACCGAAAAACAAGGACGGCACGCCCACCATGGGGGGATTGATCATTTTCTTCTCGCTGCTGATATCGGTCCTGCTCTGGGGAAACTGGAAGCGTAATGCGCCGAATAATTTTTTCCTGGGCACGATGATCTTTACGGCTTTTTGGTTTACGGCCCTGGGTTTTTTTGATGATTACTTGAAGAATATCCGCGGCCACAGCGACCTGGGCTTGAATCGCACCCTGAAGTTGTTTTTTCAAGCCTTGTTCGGGCTGATCCTGGCGCTACTGGTCCTGACCGCCGACTCGTCGCCTTTTGCCCCTGAGATCGCCACCAAGCTCTTTGCCCCGTTCCTGAAATTTCCGATCCTTGACCTGGGATTTTTTTACTACCCGTTCATTATCCTGACCATTATCGCCATTGCCAATTCCATCAACTTCGCCGACGGCCTGGATGGCCTGGCCACGGTCCCGGCGGCCCTATTGATCTCGGTTTATATTGTTTTCGCCTACATCATTGGCAATTTCAAAGTAGCCAAATACCTGTGGTTCCCCTTCATCAACGGTTCCGGTGAACTGGTAGTCGTGCTGGCGGCCCTGATCGGCGCCCTGGCCGCGTTTCTGTGGTTCAACGCCTACCCGGCGGAAATATTCATGGGCGACACCGGGTCGTTGCTGTTGGGCGGCGTCATCGGCACGTCGGCCGTGCTGCTCAAGCACGAACTGCTTTTTCTGATTGCCGGCGGGATTTTCGTCATCGAGTTTCTTTCGGTGTTCATTCAGGATTATATCGGCATCAAGCTGCTCAAGCGCCGCATTTTCTATCGCGCTCCCATCCACCACACCTACCAGTTCCTGGGCATCGCCGAGCCCAAGATCGTCGTCCGCTTCTGGATCCTGGCGGTCATATTTACCCTGATCAGCCTGATCAGCATCAAGTTGCGCTAAAAAATCAAAATGGAGTTTCACATGGCCAGAAAAAAACCTCAATCTGCCAGGCAAAGCCAAAAAACGCTGGACTGGCATTCCCTGAGCGCCGATGAAACCTCGCAGCAATTGGCCACCCCCGTTGATTCGGGACTGGACAGCACTGAAGCCGCCAGGCGCCTCGAGCTGTTCGGCCCCAATCACATCGCATCCGCCCCCCGTCCCACGTTCCTGCAATTGCTGTTCGCCCAGTTCAATAACTTCATCATCCTGCTGTTGATTGCGGCCGCGGCCATTTCCGGGCTGCTGGGCGAATGGATCGAGGCGTCAGCCATCCTGGCCATTGTGGTTTTAAATGCCGCTCTGGGAGTCATCCAGGAGCGGCGCGCCGAAGAAGCCCTGGCAGCACTGAAGAAACTGGCCGCGCCCGAAGCCCAGGTGCTGCGCAACGGCTCCAGGCAAACCGTGCCCGGCCCCGAGCTGGTGCCCGGCGACATTGTCTTTATCGAGGCCGGCAATTTTGTCCCCGCCGACCTGCGCTTGCTGGATGCCGTGAACCTGCGCCTGGAGGAGGCCGCATTGACCGGTGAATCGGTGCCGGTACAGAAGGACGCTTCGATCCGCCTGGAAGGCTCCGTGCCGCTGGGAGACCGCAAAAATACGGCTTTCATGGGCACACTGGTCAATTCGGGCCGCGGCCAGGGCGTCGTGGTCTCCACCGGCATGCACACCCAAATCGGCTTGATCGCTTCCATGCTGCAGAACGTCGAAGAGGAGACCACGCCGCTGCAGAAGCGTTTGGACGGGTTGGGCAAGATCCTGGGTGTCGCTGCCATGGTTATTTGCGCCCTGGTGTTCGTCATTGGCCTGCTGCGCGGCCATGCGCCGCTGGACATGTTCATGCTGGCCGTAGGCCTGGCCATCGCCGCCGTCCCCGAAGGGCTGCCGGCCGTGGTGACCATCAGCCTGGCCCTGGGCATGCGCGAGATGGTCAAGCGTCATGCCCTGATCCGCAGGCTTTCCTCGGTCGAAACCCTGGGCTCGACAACGGTCATCTGCACGGACAAGACCGGCACCCTGACCCAGAACAAGATGACCGTGACCCGCCTCTGGGCCGACGGCGCTGCACTGGACATAACCGGCTCGGGGAACCTCCTGAAGGGCGATTTTCTCGACGCCCAAGGTCCGGTGCAACTGGATCATTACCAGGCGATGCAGACCACCTTGTGGATCGGCACCCTGAACAATGATGCCCACATGGAGATTTCAGGCGAGAGCAACGATAGCGGCCGCACCTATCGCCTGGTTGGTGATCCCACCGAGGGGGCGCTGCTGGTCGCCGCGGCCAAGGCCGGCTGCCTGTCCCGGCCGCTCAACCAGGCCTATCCGCGCGTGGCTGAAATCCCTTTTGACGCGGTGCGCAAGAATATGATCACCGTACACCATGTGTTTGATCCTCAACCCGAAGACATTTCCCCTTTCGACGGGCCGCCGCAATCGGCCAGCGGCTACGTCATCGCCGTCAAGGGCGCTCCGGACATGGTGCTCAACCTGTGCACGCACTACCAGTGCCAGGATGACAGTGTCGCCGTTCTGGACGAAAGGCAAAAACGCCGCATTCTTGCGGCCAACGAAGCCATGACCCGTGACGCGCTGCGCGTGCTCGGCCTGGCCTACCGCGTCGAACGTGAGCTTCCCGATGTCAGCGACATTGCGGCCATCGAAAGAGACTTGATTTTCGTCGGACTGGCCGGCATGATCGACCCGCCGCGCGAAGAAGTGGCCCCGGCTCTGGTCCACGCCGGCCGCGCCGGCATCCGCACCATCATGATTACCGGCGACTATCCCGAGACGGCGCGGGCCATCGCCGACGCCATCGGCCTGCGGCGCCCGGGGCACCAGGTCCTGACCGGCAGGGAGGTCGATGCCCTTTCTGATGAAGAGCTGCAGCAGCACGTGCGCCATACCGACGTCTTCGCCCGCGTCTCGCCGCAGAACAAGCTGCGCATCGTCAACGCCCTGCGCGCCAACAACGAGGTTGTGGCCATGACCGGCGACGGCGTCAATGACGCGCCGTCGATCAAGGCCGCCGATATCGGCGTAGCCATGGGCATCACCGGCACCGACGTGGCCAAGGAGAGCGCCGACATGGTGCTCACCGACGACAACTACGCCAGCATCGTTTCGGCCGTGGAACAGGGACGGATTATCTACGACAATATCCGCAAATTCGTTTTCTTCCTGCTGTCGTCGAACGTGGCCGAGATCATGATTATCTTCCTGGCCATGCTGGCCGGCCTGCCCTCACCGCTGACCGTCATCCAGCTGCTCTGGCTGAACCTGCTCACCGACGGCGCCCCGGCCCTGGCCCTGGCCATGGAAAAAGGCGATCCCGACATCATGCGCCGTCAACCGCGGCCGCCGCAAGAACCGGTGATCAATGCCAACATGCGCCTGGGCATCGTGGTCCAGACCTTCGCCCAGACCGGCGCCGTACTGACGGCTTTCGCCCTGGGGTTGATCTGGCACCTGCGTGGGGGCGAAATCATACCCGCCGGGACCAATCCGCTGGCTTTCCTGCTGCAATACGACTGGCGCGGCCTCGACGTGCAGAGCGCCGAAACCATGGCTTTCATGACCCTGTCCCTGTGCGAACTGTTCCGCGCCTATACCGTGCGCTCCGAGCGACTCTCGATATTCAAGGTCGGTCTTTTTTCAAACCGTTATATGCAGTATGCCGTCGGCCTGTCCCTGTTGCTGCTGGCGGCCGTAGTCAGCGTGCCTTTCCTGCAGCCGGTGTTCAATACTCATTTGCCCAATGTCCGTGAACTGGCGGTGGTACTTGGGTTGGCGCTGGTTCCCGCATTCGCCGAAGAGCTGACGAAGTGGTATTTGCGACGCCGGGATCGGAGCAGCTCTAAGTGAAATGTAAAAAGTGAAAAGTGAAAAGTAAAGACAAATTAGGCCAAAAAAAGTCCAGTCGCCGCTTGTTGCTTTTTACCGATTCGCACTGATGGCTCTCACATTTCACTTTTCACTATTCACTTTTCACTAAGCACAGCCTTGCAAATCCTCACGATTCTGCGCTACAATATTATCTCATGAAAAACCCATTCAAACGCAAGCCCAAAGTCAAAAAAGAACGGACGGTCTCGGTTCTGCGCGAATACTTCGAACTGATCGTGGAAACCCTGATCTACGTTTTTTTCGTCAACACTTTCCTGCTGCAATCGTTCGTCATCCCCACCGCCTCTATGGAAAAAACCCTGCTCATCGGCGACCATTTGCTGGTCAACAAAGTCGCCTACGCGCGCTCACTCAGCCCGCTGGAAAATACGCTGCTGCCCCTGGTCACCATCCAACGGGGCATGGTCGTCACC
Source organism: Candidatus Aminicenantota bacterium (assembly GCA_963770755.1). GTDB lineage: Bacteria > Acidobacteriota > Aminicenantia > UBA2199 > UBA2199 > UBA2199. The sequence continues at coordinate 47,925 of CAVYQZ010000009.1, forward strand.
TTCAAGGCTCCGCCCGACATGGAAAAGGAATACGTTAAAAGGGTAATCGGCATGCCCGGCGATCGTCTGCGCATCCGGGGCAAACAGGTCTATATCAATGACCGGCCCCTGGACGAAACTTACGTGCGCTTTACCAGCGTGGAAAACGGCACGGAATTTCCGCCGCAAAACTACTACGACTGGTATTTCCAGTTCCCCTACGACCTGCGCCAGACGCAGAAAAACCCGGACGGCAGCCTCGAATACATCGTGCCTGCGGACCATTATTTCTGCATGGGCGACAATCGCGACAACTCCTTTGACTCGCGCTTCTGGGGCCCGGTGCCTGCGGATTACATTGTGGGCAAGCCCTGGCGCATCTACTGGTCCTACCAATCGGAATCCGAAGAATACCTGACGCCGGGGATCATCTACAAGATCAAGGACCTGGCGTTGACCGTGGTGCACTTCTTTACCCGCACCCGCTGGGACCGGACGGTCAAGGCCATTAAATAGGCTTAGTGAATAGTAAAAAGTGATAAGTGAAGAGATACAGGATGTTTTTCTAATCACTTTTCACTAATCACTTTTCACTGAGAATAGTGATGAGTGCTTAGTAATGAGTGAAAAGTGAAGAGATACAGGTTGTTTTTCTAATCACTTTTCACTAATCACTGCTGTCCAAAATAAATTAGATATTGGATAGACATCAAGGCCAGTAAAGGGATTTAAGGCTTAAAAATGCGTCTTGCAGGATCAGGTTACCTCCTTGGCTTGTTCATTATTTAACGAGATGCTGTCCAAGACCAAGCATCGGCAAGGCCAGTTGGACCGGTTGCGGTTCCAGTGGTGGAGTCTCAAAAGGATGATTGAGCCACTCCCAGAGATCTCGGTAGGTAAACAGGTTCAGGCGCAGCAAGGCGATCAGGTTGGACATCGACCAGGAAAGTGCCGCACGGAACTTGAGGTATTTGATCAGCAGCATGGCAATCAATGCTGTCCAAATCTGCACTTTCAGGGCGTTTTCGCTGGTGCCCACGAACGTCTTGACCTTGAGGTTCTGTTTGAGGGTCTTGAAGAAGATCTCGATCTGCCAGCGGTCCTTGTAGATGGCAGCGATGGTGGAGGCGGCAAAATCCATATGGTTGGTCAGCAGAACGATCTCTTCTTCTTTGACCTGGTCCCAGACCACGATCCGGCGCAGGTGCTGTGGGCAGTTCTTGTGGGCATAGAAGTTCGTCCAGGTGATGATGTCATCCGCCAGAATACGCCTCCGTTGCACCGGCGGCCGGCGTTCCACCACCCGATAGCGCACATTGCATCTCGTGCGCGTCACAAACCAGATCTTCCGGCTCGTCCAGGCGCTGTAGAGCCGGTAATCGACATACCCCATATCCAGCGCCAGCACCGAATCGGCTGGAAGCTCCAGCAAGCGGGCGATGTTGATCTCGTGCACTGCGGCCTCACGGATCCAGGCATAGGTAGGTAAATAACCGTCATGATCCAACAGCAAATGCAGCTTGACCGCTCCCTTGGTTTGGCGGAACTTCGCCCAAGGGAACAGGTTCAGGCAGAGATCGATCACTGTGGCATCCAACGACAGCAACTTGTTTTTGAAACGGAACTTCTTTTGCGGCGCCACTTCCTGGCAGCGCTGCAGCATCTCAAAAAACAGATCCTGGAAAAGTTCCCAGCTCCGATGCTGGTTGGCGTAGGCCAACGTGGAACGACGCGGCCCGTCCTTCATACCGATATGAACCAGCTTGCCCAGACAGCAGCGCAGGCCGTCACAGATCTCACGCAGCGATTTGGCCTGGGCCAGCTGGCAGAACAGCATGGCCACGAAATGCGACCAGCTCGAAAATCCCTTGGCGCAGCGCTCCGTCTGATGCTTGCGCACCAGCCCGATGAATGCTGGCCGGGAAAACACGTTGAGCAGTTGACTGAACAATGACATTTGGCGTATCATCTGTTCGACCTCCTTGTTGGGTTGGAAAAATTTTTTGCCAAAAATCTTTTACCAATTACCCTTCAGGAGGTCAACTTTTTAAAAACTATTTTGGACAGATGTGATCACTAATCACTTTTCACTAAGCCAAATGGGTTCCGCAATTACAATAGATCACCTCCCAAAGCCAAAGCCGGCGCGCGACTTTATCTTCAAGGGCAAATGGCTGGTCCGCTACGATGCCAAGGATTTTTCTTATGCCGAGATCCTGGCCCTGCTGCCGGCGCTGCAAGACCGCCTGCAGCGGCAGAAACTGAACGCCAAATACATTAATCTTAAGTTCAGCCGGACGGTCGTCCGCAACCGTTTTTTTTCCTTCGCCGACCATGTGTTCATTCTGCACAACGGCAGCGAGAAGCGTCTTGCTGAAACCGACCCCGGGGCCTTTGCCGTGCAAACCAACCTGGCCCCCCTTTCCAGCCCCATCAGCTCAGTGAACCTGTTTTTCCCGCGTCTGGACAGCGACCCGCGCTGGAAATCCATGGGTTTGCCCGCCTCGCAGCTCTTCCTGGCCTCCGCGTTGCAGGCCAATGGCTTCCGGGTTTCGCCTCGGCTCCTGAGCCTGCCGGCCGCCCAACCGCTGGCTGAAGAACTGTCAGCCGACATGGCGGGGTTCAGCCTGTTCGAGGACCTGCTGCCCCTGCTGAAGCCGTTTCTGGCCGGTTTTCATGCTCTGTATCATGGTTGGCTGACCGCGGGCGGCCCATTCATCACCCTGGCGCCCATGGCCGCTGTCACCCACCTGCCCCAGGTCAATTTGTTCATACGCGGTGAAGCCGAACAGGAATTGCCGCTGATCCTGGATGCTTTGAACCGCGGCGACGCCGATGCCCTGCTCAGGCACAAAGGACTGTTCTGGCAGCAGCCCGGCCTGATCATCATGGCCGACTTCGACCGCGTGAACCGCCCCGAAACATTCAGCCGTTTCAAGGTCAATTTCGATTTCCTGCGCCCCGAGCATCTGCGCCACGGCCTTGAAATGAATTTTTCGCGCGGCTGCAGCCGCGGCTGCCTGTTCTGCTGCCGCGCCCAGGGGACGAAAATCCGGAAACTGCCCCTGGAAAAGGCGGAGGAACTTTTAAAGAAGTATAAGCAAAAGGTCGATAGCTTGACTGAAACGTCAGGATCCCCCCGGCAGGAGCCACCCCCCTTGGTAAGGGGGGTTGATAACAAGAACTTATTTCATGGCGATCTTTCTTCCCATCCCCCCTTAATTAAGGGGGGAAAAAGGGGGGATTCTGATTTCGGGACAGTAACTACTTCTCATACACTGCCAGCGGTCTCTCTATCCCCCTGGCAAGAGCCACCCCCCTTGGTAAAGGGGGTTGATGAAACTAAATCGTCAAATCGAACAAAAAGGGGTTTGATGAATCAAACCCCTACAACTGGCAATTTTTCATCTTGTCCCCCCTTACTGAAGGGGGGAGATAGGGGGGATTTTTTTATCAGCGAATCGAACTCAACTCCACCAGCGGCATCTCAATCCCCCTGGCAAGAGCCACCCCCCTTGGTAAATGGGGTTTTTCAGGGGAATATTGAAATGGCGCACCCCATCAACATCAACGACGACGACATCCTGCAGGACCCGTTGTACGCCGCGGCCGTTTTCGCCCTGATCAAGAAACACGGCTTCCGCATCCACGGCATCCAGACCTCGCCGGCATCCTTCATGGAAAGCGACGACCGGGTACGATCCGCTGTGCTGGATCTGGTTGCCGATCGCGATCTATACGTGGACGACCGCCCATTGCTCTGGCTGGGCAGTGACGTGTTCCTGTCCCGCAGGACGGGACGTCTGGGCAAGAAGCTGCCATCGGCAGCGGCATTCGCCGCCCTGCTGGCCGAATTCGAAAAACGAGGCCTGCGCCATTTTCATTACTGGATCAGCAGCGACGGCGACTCGACCTGGGAGGAATTCGTCGACGAACTGGCCCTGATCCTCGGCTTCTACCGCGACTTTCCCGGTTTCGGCCTGCTGGCCCATGCCCCGTTCATCGTCCCCTACCCATCCAGCCGCATGTTCCAACGGCTCGAGGCCGGTGACCCGCGCCTGAAGGTCAAACTGGCGCTGGAAGCCGCGGATCCTCGCTTCAGCTACTCGATCGTAGATCATATTGAGACCCGCTGGCCGCAGCTGAATAACCTGCTGCGCAATGAAAAAGCCGGGGGTGAAAAGGGATTCTTTGATCTTTTAAAGGAAAAAGAATTTATTGCTGCCGCTCAATTAACCTATCATTTTTTGAAACAAGAAGAACTTCAGAGCCTAGATCCGGATTCGGGTCTGATAAAGGCTCGGGAAAGGTTGGAAAGGACTATTGCGGAAATACTGGAAAATCGGAATACATGATTGGGAATTCTTCTTCATGTAAGGGCGGTTCGCAGCACCAATCATCCGCCTATCCTGGCGGATATGATTGGTCTGTCCCAAAGGGGCGAACCGCCCCTACAAAAAGACAAAATATTAAATTCCAATGACCAAATGAAGAAAGAAATGAAGCAGGTAGGGGTTTGATTAATCAAACCCCTACAGGATCTAGAATCTTAAATTCGCGTAGTGCCTTTATTTGGACCATTGGGTAATTGGAATATGGTGTTTGTGATTTGGAATTTAAGACGGGCGGGTCTGAGACCCGCCCCTACGTTCGGACAAGTTCATTTATTTTCGTTTTGGTCATTTGGTCATTGGAATTTGGAATTTATTTGGGATTTGGAATTTGGTGCTTGGAGTTTAATTCTTCACATGTCACGCGTCACGAATACCCGCTAACTGACTTGCGTAGCCTTAAACCCCTTGCCCAAAACGGCATAGGTGTCATTGATGATAACAAACGCCTCCGGATCCACCGACTTGATGAACTCGCGCAGCTCAGCCAATTGCTTGCGATGGATGACGGTCATGATGGTCTCCCCGTCGCGGTTCAGATACAGCGAGCGCGACTTGAGCGCCGTGCCGCTGCGGTCCAGGGTGTTGAGGATGAATTCCTGTATCTGCCCGGTTTGGACCGAGGTGATGATCACCAGCTTGGTATAGTTCCAGCCCTCGAGGATCATGTCGATGACCTTGGAGGAAATGAACAGCACGATGTAGCCGTAGAGCGGCGCCTCCAGTTTTTTGAAGGCCAGGCCCGAAGCGGAGATGATGAAGAAATCGATCAGCATGATGCAGATGCCGATCGAAATGCCGCTGTACTTGTTGAGTATCTGGCCGATGATGTCGCTGCCGCCGGTCGAGGCGCGGCCGCGGAATACCAGGCCCAACCCGACGCCGAGCATGAAGCCGCCGTAGATGGCCGCCAGGATGGCGTTGTCGGTGGCCGACTTCAGGCCGATGATCTCGTGAAAGAAGTCGATCAGCACCGAGGAGACGATCATGCCCAGCAGGCTGCGCAGGCCGTACTTGCGGCCCATGATGCGGATGCCGACAATGAAGACCGGGATGTTCAACACCATGATCAGCGTGCCCAGCGGCAGGCGCGTAAAGAAATTGATGATCATGGCGATGCCCGATACGCCGCCCGGGACGAAATGGTGCGGGATCAGGAACAGGGAGTAGCCGATGGCCATGATGACTGAACCGAGCACCACCAGCGTTAGATTAGCGAGATTTCGTTTCAGGTTTTTTTTTACTATTTTCATACTTATCCTCAATTAAGTGAAAAGTAAAAAGTGAAATGTGAAAGGTTAAGAAAAGACAATTGCATTATCATGAACCTCAAATTGGAAAAAAAATGGGGTTAATATTTATTTTCTACAATATTTCGAGTTTTGCCTTTCACTTTTTACTTTTCACTATTTACTTTTCACTTATTACAGAATGGTGATCTGAACTCTGACTTTGCGCTCGATATCGGTGAAAGGCTTGCCGATGACGATCTTTTCCGGCACGGCCGTCGACATAGCTTTCAAAGGCGATCTTGCCGTCGACGAACACCTGCAGCAGCTGCTTGGGCTTGAGCGTGGCCAGCCAGGCCGGATCGAAAACGATTTCGATCTCGGGCTGGTTGAAGAGGAAGACGTCGAAGCGGCTGTTGGCCTTGACCACGGTCAGAAAACGGCTGTTCATGATGGTCTCAAGCTTGGCCTCAAGGAGCGGGTCCGGGGCGCCTTCCGCCCCCAGGATGTTGCGGATGCGCAGGACTCGATAGAGGATATCGGGGTTGTCGGGCTGGTTTTCAACAAGCTCCCTGGCCACGCTTTCGGCCGCGGTCATCAGCTTGGTGCTGTAATAGGAGTCGACCAGCAAAAGCAAAATGTTGGTATAATCGGCCAACTGCTCTTTCTTGACAAAGGAGATGGTCTTGTGCAGGGCCTCGATTTCGCTGATAATGTCGGGGTAAGCGTTTTTTTTGTAAGCGATCAGGGTTTTTAAATAGAGCGAGGGGAAGTCGTTGCCCTTGAAGTATTTATTTTCATCGAGCAGCTTTTGCAGATCATCCAGATCGTTCAGCCCGGAGTGGTCAGCGATATATATTTCGATGGTTTCCCTGATACGTTTCTCTGCTGCAGGATCAACCTGCGCCCTGGTCTCGCCCAGCAGGCCGGATATGACGCGCAGCAGGAGCTCGCGCTGCAGATCGGCCATTTTTTCCGGGGCGAAGCCGCTGTCAGGCTGCAGACGATAATAGCCTTTCACCCGGCGCAGTTGGTTCAGCAGCGAGCGGGCGTCATCGAGACCGATCTCCCCCTGCAGGCTCAATTCGTTGTGGCGTCGCTCCATGGCGTCAAGGGTATGAACTTCATAGAGGGTGAGAAGTTCGCGGCGCTGCTCGATGGGGATGGCGGCAGCCACCAGTTGGTCGGCGGCCGGGCCGAAGAATTCGGGCTTGCGCTGTAAGCAGTTCCATGAGCAGGGGCGCATCCTGGATATAAAACGACCACATCTCCAGCAGCGGGCTGAATTCAGGCCACGACAGCGCCGGCATGACGTTGACAAGCAGGCTCGTGGCAAAGGCTTTGTCTTCATCCTCCAGGAGCGGCCAAAGCGAGAAAAAAATGCTGTCCGCAATCGAGGGCGATCTGCTTGTTGCTGCCGCGGATGCGGGCGGCGCGCTTGAGTTCGCGCACGCCCAGATCGAAATAATCGTTGTCCACGGCACTGAACTGCAGGTAAGCCTTGGCCAGGTAATAGCGGGCCTGGTAATCGAGGGGATTACGCTGCAGGGCCTGGCGCAGCAGCGTCATGCTCGTTTTAACTGCGCCGCTCGTCAACAGCGCTGCTGCCGGCTTCGAGCCAGGCGAAAGCGGTTTCGGTATGGAGGCGGCTGGATAGGGAAAATGCTTTCAGGTCAAAAGCTGGTTCCGTGAATTTTCTCTCCGGGTTCCGGCATGGGGCCGATCAGGAAAAAAATTTCGGCCGCGAACTGGCTCAGAAAAAATAACAGCCAGGACCAGGGCCAACGGCATAAAGTAGTTTATTTGTTTTCATCGCTGAATTCATGCCTGTGGGTGGCCAGCTTCAGACCCAGGGCCAGCAGCATAAGAACAAAAAAGCGTTGGCCGGGATGCGCAGGGAAAAATCGAAAAACGAATGGAAAACGGCCGCGAACAGCGCCGTGAGCACGCCCAGCACAACGGGCTTGACTTCGGGGTGGCGGCGGTCGATCCACATGCGCAGCAGAGAGAAAACAAGGAACGCCAGCAGGGCGAAGAAAGCGATAAAAGCCAATGCCCCCATGTCGGCCAGCGATCTCGACATATTCGTTGTGGGCGTGGTTCACCCAGCCCGTTTCCCGGCCGTAGAGAAAATAGGCGTATTTGAAGGTGCCCAGGCCGGTGCCGAACAAGGGGAAATCGCGGAACATGGCCAGGGCATTGGCCCAGTAATCGACGCGGCCGCCCTGGATATAATTGCCGGTCAGGAACTTGTCCAGGGTGCTCTGCACGCCGATGAAAACGGCCAACAGGGTGGCCAGGATGAAGACCAGGCGCAGATGCTTGCGGGCGCTGAAATTGACGCGCAGGTAGACCGACATCTGGGCGAAAGAACAGGGCGAAAGGACGAGCACGGCGATGCCCGAACGGCAGCCGGTGAGGTAGATGCCGGCAGCCAGGATGATCGGGGCCAGAAACAGCAGGATGATCGGCCGGTCTTCGGCAATATGCAGGATCTTTTCCCTGAGCGACTGGCCGGGGTCGAAGATATGCAGACGGGCGAAGAGCAGTCCCAGGGCCAGGGGAAAGAGGAGTTCCAGGTAAAAAGCGAAATGGTCGGGATTGTAGATGGTGCCGCGCAGAAAACCGGGCATATGATCATCGGCCATGAAAAAGAGGTAAAAATTACTATTGCCCTGACCCAGTTTCAACAAGCCGAAAATGGCCTGCGCCACCCCGGAAACGATGGCCGTGCCGAAAATGATAAAAATATCTTTTTTATCCCAGTCCAGGCGCAGCAGGGCGATGAAGAACAGGGCGTAGACCAGGAAACGGCCCAGGGCCAGCATGGTTTCGGCCGGGATCAGACTCAGGCTGTGAAAAGCCGGCAAAGAAGCGGAGAGATTTGCCAAGACGCGTGGAACGGCAGGAGAAAGCCATTTGAGCAGGAAAATCGGCAAGGGCAGCAACTTGAAAGGCGAGCAGCGCGAAAAAAGAATGGCCAGGAAGCGAATGGGGCGTTGATAAAGGAACTTGGTTGGCGCCTGCGGTCCCAGGAAAGCCAGGAAGGCAAAGACGGCAAAGATGAAAAAACAGAGTGGCAGCCAGATGCCGCCCACGCAGCCCATGGGCAAAGGCGAGATGACGATCAGTATCTGGAGAAAGATGCGCAATGCTTTTTTATTCATGAATCACGTTTCTTGAACAAGTCGAAAAATGTGCTGCTTGTGGTGATGCCGGAGCGGCTCACCGATATCGGGGACAGCCTCATCGGCAATGATCGCGGCCGGGATATCATGCAGGTACAGGTCGATCTTTTCCGGTGTGCAACGCTGGTGCAGCAGGGCAGGGACATAAGGCCAGTTCAGGCTTGCGGCTTTCGAGGTCGTGGGCGTCGAGGCGATGACATGGACCAGGTTGCCCTGGAGCAGTTCGTAGGCGCAGCTGCGGCGCCTGGCTGCCGAAATCGCCGCGCAGACTGCCGGCGTTGACCTGGCACAAGGCGCCGGCCTTGACCAGGTCACGCAGGATCGCGGGCGAACGCTGGATCTCGGTGTTGCGCTCGGCATGGGAAATGATGGGGATGAAACCCTCGGTCAGTGATCTTGAAAATGAAATCCTTGCTGTGGGCATAGATGTAGTCGCTGGGAAACTCAAGGATGAAATAGGAGCCGTTGTTGATGGTCAGCAGGTCGCGGTTGTCCTTGAGGATGGGCAGCAGTTCGGAAGTGAAATAGACCTCGGCACCGGATGAATCTTGATGCTGCAGATCGGTTTTTTTCAGGTCAGCGCGCCATTTTTGCCAGCCGCGGCGCAGGGCTGTCGAAGTCTTTTGCCTGGCAGGTGCTGCCGCAGGCATGCGGCGTGGCCACGATGGTTTCGATGCCGTCCGCCTGGGCATGGCGCAGCATGGCCAGGGAAATCTCCATATTTTCAGCCCCGTCGTCGACAGCGGGCAGGTAATGGCCGTGCAGATCGATCATTTTTCCGCCCGGCTCTCCGCTTCGCCGCGATATTCGCCGTACTTGTAGTGGTACGAGGAATAGGCATAAGCGAAGCGGCGCATGTTGACCTTGTTCAGGATGACGCCGAATAGCTTGATGTTGAATTTTTCAATCTCGGCCTTGGCCTTCTCGATCACCTTGCGCGGCGTCTTGCCGCCCCAGGCCACCAGCAGCATGCCATCGGCGTGCTCGCCCAGCAGGATGGCGTCCTGGATGCCCATCAACGGCGGCGCGTCGATAAAGATGAAGTCGTAATGCTGGCGCAGCCCGGCCATCATCTCCTTCATGGCCTTGGAAATGACCAGCTCTACCGGGTTGGGCGGGATCGGCCCGGAAGGGATGATATGCAGGTTGGGCTCCCCGGGGTAACGCTGAATGATGTCCTCGATGCGGCTGCGGCCGACCAGGAAGGAGGTGAGGCCGGCGGTGTTCTTGATGCGGAAGATCTTGTGCACGCGCGGCCGGCGCAGGTCGCAGTCCATGACCAGCACCTTCTTGCCGAGTTGGGTGAAAGCCACGGCCAGGTTGATGGCGGTCACGGTCTTGCCCTCCTGGGGCAAAGCCGAAGTAACAACGAATACTTTGGGCGGGTGCATCGGGGGTGGACAGCAGGAGCGAGGTGCGGATATTGCGGTAATGTTCGGCAAAGGTCGATTCGGGTTCCTTGAGGTTGACCATTTCTATGGTTTTGAGCCTTTGTTCGTTCTGCTGTTTTTTGCGGTCCGAATAGTAGTGGTTGTAGTAGGACTGGCTGGCCTTGGCGCCCACAGCCGGGATAAAACCCAGGGCCGGCACGCGCAGCAGCTTTTCCACTTCCTCGGGCGATTTAATCGTATTGTCCAGGTAGTTGAGGGCGAAGATCAGGAAGATGCCGCCGCCGATGCCCAGCATCAGGGCCAGCAGCAGTGTGCGTTCCTTTTTGGGAGAAAAAGGGCGGTTTGGGATCTCGGCCCGGTCCACGATCTTGATATTGCTGGTCTGCAACCCGTCCAGGCGCGAACTCAGCATGGATTCTTTCTGCCGGCGGGTCAGAAAATCGAGCAGGTTGGTCATGTTCTGCACTTCGATCTTCAGGCTGTTGTAGTAGATGGCATTGGCGTTGCTCGAAACCACGCTGCCCTTCTGCTGGTCGAGCAGTTCCATGAGCGAATTTTCTTTTTTCAGCGCCGCCTGGTACTCGGCCTCGGCCTGGTTCAGGACCTTGCGGGCAATATCGGCGGTTTCAGCGGCAATGCGCTTTTGCAGCCCTTCCTGCTGGGAACGCAGGCGCTGCATTTCGGGATAGGAATCCTGGAAAATCTGCGATTTTTTCTTGATCTCCGATTCGCGGGCCGAATATTCTCCTTTCAAGCCCTGGATCATCGATGAGACGCGCACATCGGGATAGTTGTCAAAGGGTTTTCCTTTCAGTTCCTTGTATATCGATTCCTTGTTGATGCGTTCGATCTGGGCTGAAGTGTAGGCGCTATTCAGGTCGGAGAGCTTCTGCACCACGGTACTGTCTTCGCCGCGGATGTAGTAGAGTTCCTTGCGCTTGCCGTATTCCTGCAGTTCCTGTTCTTTCTGGGCCAGGCCGCGGCGCAGTTCCTCGATCTGGGCGGTCAGGAATTCGGAGGCCTGCTTGGTGGACTCGGCCTTCATTTCCAGGTTGAATTCGATGAACTTGTCAAACAGGGTGTTGACGGCGTGAGCAGCCATTTTGGCGTCAGCTGACACATAGGACACTTCGAGAAGGCGCGTATCCGGGATATTACTTACACCCAGACCTCCCAGGAAACCGGAAACCGCCCCGGCCAATTGTGTTTCGGGATCGGTTTCCTCCTTGCCGCCCTGCAGGGCCCGGCGCAGCTTGCCTTGCCTCGGTTTTGCCTGGACGGTCTCAGCCTCGGGCAGGCGTTCCAGATCCTTGACGACCTTCATGGCCAGGGAACGGCTGGTCAAGACCCGCTGCTGGGTATTGAGATATTCATTTGACCAGTCGTTGTCATAATAGTACTGGTTCATCAGATTCATTTGGTTGCGCCCTTCTTTCTCGATCAGCAGCGTTCCCTTGGCGATGAATAAAGGCGTCTGCAGTTGCAAATTGATTAATGCAGCCAGCAGGACGAAACCGGCGAAATAGTAGATGATCATACGCCGTTTCTTGATCAGTTCCCAGATCTCATGGAACTGGATGCCTTCCTCCAGCATCAGGTCTTGATTTTCAGCGGGGATAGCCATGTTTATCCATATCCTCCTACAGGACGCTTTCGGGGACAAAAATCACGTCGAAGGCCTGGAGCACGAAATCCCGGCGCTTGCCGCTCAGGATGTCGGTGACGTCGACGTTGATTTTTTTCTCAACTCCGTTGATGGTGCGCGTGATCATCACCTTGCCGCGGCGGGCGCGGCCGCTGAAGCCGCCGACCTGGGCGATGGCGCGCAGCAGCGTCACCTCGTCGGAGCCTTTTTTCATGCGGATGGTGCCGGGGTTCTTCACCTGGCCGAAGACGTAAATGTCAAGGAACTGGCTGCCCGGGACGTTGATGATGTCGCCCGGGAAAATCGGGATGTTATACTTGGGATCGGCTTTTAAAAGGACATCGTCGATCTTGACGACCAGCGACTGGCTGGGGGCGTTCTTGAACTGGCGGAAGATGATCACCGTCCCGCTGGCTTGTTCGCTCAAGCCGCCGGCCATGGAGATGATCTGCAGCAAAGTCTGGCGGCCGATCAGGTCATGCATGCCCGGGTCCTTGACCGCGCCCATGACCGATATCTTTTTGCTTTGGAACTCCTTGATGAAAATGGTCACCTGGGCGTTTTTCAAATAGCTTTTTTCAAGCAGGGCGGCGATCCTCTTTTCGAGTTCGAAGCGGTTCAGCCCCTCGGCCTTGATTTCTCCCAGCAACGGCAGGTTGACCAGGCCGTTTTCCGAGACGCGCACGGTGATGTTCAGCTCGGGCACCTCGAAGACCGAAATCTCCAGAAGGTCCTTGGCGCCGATCTGGTAATCGTAGGATTGGTCGCTTTCGGTTTTGGTTTGGGCTTCAAGGTATGGGTGAAACAGTGTTAGTGTTAGTGTTAGTGTTAGCAAGAAGCTGAAACGAAAACTAAAAATTTTTTTAATATAAGAGATCGACATTTTTATTGCTCCTAACACTAACACATACACTAACACTGCTGGCTCGGCTCATATGCCCGCTCCTAACACCAACACGAACACGAACACTGGAATTTGTTTTAAAATTCATAGCTGATAAATCCTCCCCAGAAACTGCGCGTATAGTCCAAATTCAGGACGTCGGAGCGCAAACGGTAAATATGGTAAGCGAAACCAAGCGATGAATTGGCAAAAAAGGGGATGGCCAGGTAGTATCGTTGCAGGCTCGTCCAATCGCTGCGCTGGAGCTCCAGGTCGAGCAGGGAGTGGTACTTGAGGCGGCCTTCCTGGTACGTGGCCCCGCATTTCAGGAAGCTGGTCAGGTACAAATCGGCGCCGCCGCCCAACAATTGGTTTTCATAAAAAAGCTCGTCGGCAAGAAATGAAAAATTGGTTCCCAATGCATAAAACAAGTTGAGACGCAGGCGTTCGAACAGAGTGACACTGGATATTGCCGCGGCCATTCAGGCTTTGACTCGGCTTGAAAACGGGATTTTTCGGTTCAAAACGGCTGAGGCCGATCTGGAAACTGCCCTGCAGAACTCCCATCGTCGGGCAATTCCACCCCGAGACTGACTGCTTGGGAACGTGTGTCGCGCTCGGAACTGGCGCTGAAAAAATAATCGTTCAGTTCGTAATTCAGGTAAATGAACGTACTGGTGAAAATACGCCGGTTCAGCTTGAGTCCAAACCTGCTCTCGCGGCGGTTCAACATCTCTGCCAGATAATAGCTTCCCAGGTAGGGATCTTCATCGTAAGCCAGTTTGCCGAACCTGGTATAGGCGGTCAGGAAAAAGACTGGCGCGGCTGCCCACATCGACTGCGCCGGACCATTCGCTGCTGGTGTAGTGGAATGGGTGGCTGAACTCATCGTAGGGGCGCTGCATGAGATCGTTGAAAACATACCCGGCTTTAAAGTTCAGCGGACCGGCATAGGAATAGGCTGCTGCCTGAAAACGATTGCTCCAGGAACGCAGGTTCTTGTTTTCCAGGTAGTATGAGTAGTGAGGCAATGTCCTCGGCTTGCAGGATGAGGCGGTTGGCCGCGATGGCCGAGGCGCGCAGCCCCAGGCCGATGTCACCGGTCCAGTCCGGGACAGCTTGTTCGTTATAGGTGAAAATGTTGCTTGTATAACCGACATTCTCCAGAAACAGCAGCGGCGTAAAATAGAGAAAACCCAGCCTTGAAGACGGATTCATCGATGATTTTGTCCTTGACGGCGAAGAAGTCATCTGAAGAGAGTGTTAGTGATAGTGTTAGTGTTAGCAGGAGAAGAAGCTTGATCGATCTAGTATTCATTCGTTATTCAAGCGACTTGATAAGGCCGCGAAGCATCTTGGATATCTCATTGCATTCATTTTTTAATCTTTCATATTGGACATCATCGATATACTCGAGATCGTGAGCCAATAGCAAATGATATTTTAACTCACCTGCCGACCCGTTGGCAATACCCACGAACTGTCTATATTCACGCGAATTGTTTCGATGGCTTCCTTCCATAAGATTGGCGCATATGGATGATGCGGCACGCCTGATTTGGTTTGACAATTCCCATTTTTCATCATTTGGGAATTTTTTGGTTATTTTATAGAGTTCAAGGGTCAATTCATGCGCTTTTTTAAAAACATTTAAATCTTCGGGGTTTAGTACTTTCATGTATGTTAGTGTTAGTGTTTGTGTTAGTAAGAAAGTCTTACAGCTACTTTAAAATCAGAATACCTGATTTGTTCAAGCTCTATTAATGCTTGAATGCTTTCTATTACTTCTAGGTTCTCTTCCAAACACTAACACTATCACTAACACTAAGTCTTTTTAATTACAATTTTTCGCTAACACTAACACCAACACTAACACTAAGTCTCGTCTATTAGATTCCCGTCGGGCTGACTTCCTGTTCCGTGATCTTGACGATGCCGAAGACGATGCCGGCGGTGACAGCGCCGACCAAAGCCCAGCCGCAGGGCGTGATGAAGAAGCACTTGGGGGAATTGCAGCGCAAGGCGTAGCCCGGGTTTTCAATGGCCTTGGGCAGAGTGAAGCAGGCCATTTGCTTTTTGGGTTTGATCTGCAGCAGGGCGTCGACATTGTAGTCTTTGCCATTGTATTGGATGCCGATGCTGTAGGTGCCGGGCAGGATGTTCACTATCTTGTAGGCGCCATTCTTGACGGTTTTTTCGGATTGAAATATTTTTTGAGTGACGGTTTCGCGAATCAGCACCACGGCTTCGTTCAAGGGTTTTTTACCGTCGTCACTGTAGACGAAACCGTTCAATATACCCAGATTATCCTCGGCCAAAGCAGCCAAAGGCATTGCGGCTATTAAAAAAGAAAACAATACTGCCAAACTGATCAGCTTTTTTGCAGTGTGTTTCATATATTTTCCCTCCAGTAACATCAATTTCTATTATATAGCATTTTTATTTAAATACAAGGGGTACTGGCATTTTTTTTACTTTTTTTTATTTTTCGACAGTTGCGCCGCCTTGATCTCTTCCATGAGGACCATCAGGCGGTGTATGTAGTCGCGATTTTTGATATTGCTGGCATATTTTTCACTCGCGGCCGGATCGCCAAGCTTCAGATAGGAATAGGCCAGGCAAAAAGAGGCATCCTCGATGAATTCCACCGGCATCGGGCTGCCGATCTTTTCCAATTGTTTGGCGCATTTTTTGTAGTCTTGTTTCTGGAAAGCCAAAAAACCTTCCAGAAAATCAAGGCGCACCGCATCGCCGCCCATTTTATCGAGACGCTTCAGGTTCACTTCACTTTCAGGCAGTTTTTTCGCCTTCACCAGTTCCCAGGTCTCGTAAAACAGGTTGAAGAACGGCAGGGAACCGGGTTTGGCGCCGGGCTGGCCCAGATAATTCAGGGCGCGGATCATGATAGAGAGGTCGCGTTCGATTTCCTTGGGCCTGGCCAGTTTGTCGATATCGGCGCCCGCCAGGACAATTTTCATTTTTTCCAGCAGGGCCTGGCTCTCCGCGATCGCCCCCTTTTTATACTGCGCCAGGGCATAGTAATAATACAGTTCGGGCACGAATTCTTTTTCATCGATCAGGCCGAATTCGGCGATCTCGAAATTCTTCAGGGCTTCATCGTATTTGCCGGCCAGGTACAGGGTCTTGCCTTCATTCAGCAGGTTGGTATAGAACGGGTCGGCGGCAAAGGCCACTGAAAACAGACAGACTATTATAAGGAAAAACAGTAATATTTTTTTTGTCATGATCAGCGTGTCCTCCATAGATGATTCATTTTATCTTAAAATTCTGGTTTGGTAAAGGCCGCAAACTCACCCACTGCCATTTCTCTTCTTTGCTCTTTTTTTTAACTCAAAACCCAAAACTTAAAACTCAAAACTTTTAACACTTTCCCAATATTCCCGGAAGGTTAGTATTCGCTCTTTCTGTGGTCGATATCCGCAAACTCACCCACTGCCATTTCTCTTTTTTGTTCTTTTTTTTAACTCAAAACCCAAAACTTAAAACTCAAAACTTTTAACACTTTCCCAATATTCCCGGAAGGTTAGTATTCGCTCTTTCTGTTCGGAGAAGAAAAGAAAGGGCTCGACATCGTTCGCTAAAAAATTCAAATCGAGTTTCTGCAATCTTTCACTGAAAAGCCTCAGGAATGCCGTTTTATCAATATCCATGCACTTTGAAATATAGGCGAAATCAGGTTTCGCCAATCCCATCAAAAAGGATACGTCAAAAAGGTCTCTCCCCTTTTCCCTCTTCCGTTCCACGACCGTCATCATTTTTTGTGATAGAAGGACCGTGGCCGGCGCTGTATGAATCTGCCTATAAACGGCAAATTTATTCAGGATAAACCTCTGCGGCTCATAGAGCTTTTCCTTCGCCTCTGTGTCAATCCGGATCAGGATTTTCTGGTTCTTATCCGTGCTGATTCCTGATTTATATAGGATATCCCTAAATCGGATATAACAATGATAAGCGCCGCGCTCGGCAACCCGGTAGTCAACCAGGAAGCCTTTGTATTCCATATCCCGGCAGGCGGTCTTCAGCAGGGCTTCAAATTCCCCGAAAGACAGGCCGAAATTGTCGAAGTCCAGGTCTTCTGAAAAACGGTAGCTCTGATGGAGGATACGAATGGCTGTCCCGCCGATAAAGCTCAGCGATGCTGCTGCCTGGTTTTTGAATATGGAGTCCAGCAATTCGTGCTGGAGATATTCTACGAGCATCCCCTGCGGATTATTCGCGCGCAAAGGCGAAGGAAAGTAACCGTTGATCTGCTCTAATGTAAGCATCGCAACGCCCATGCCCTCATTTTTTTTACACCAAAGGCCGACAGGTATTTAAGAAATTTATCGGCATCCAATTTTTCCTTGAGCATATCAGTATTCAATCTCAGGTTCTCGAAATCGGCGTCGCTTCTGATCCTGGAAAGATTCAAATAAATATAATCCAGCAGAGCCTTTTCAGGCTCAGCCAGCAAGTAATGCCCGTAGTCGGTTTTTATTTCTGTGTAACCCCAGAAAAGTTCTGCTTTGAGGTGCCGGTATATGAATGTCCCGAAGACGTTGGTAAAAGTTCTGTTAATCCGGGCGGTCACGCTGACATGGGCATAGACCATCTCGGGAATAAGACCGTACCATGCCAGCGCGCTCTCTAAGCTCAGATAACTGGGCTGATAAAGTAACGTGGCAATCTCTTCGCTTTTTATTCTTTCTCTGTCCTTTACAAAAGCATAGACGCCGTTTCTTAATTTCAGCAAATAGCCTTTTTTTACCCATAGATGAAGCTGATAGCCAAAAATCTTCTGCCCCTGGGACAAAAGATCGCTTCGGGAAAAATAGGCCCCGTTGATAACCTTTAATAAATCGTTATATTTCACTTTCTTATTATAATTAATAATTAATTGAAATGTCAATAGGCTTTCTTAAAGCAGAGAGTTTTAAGTTATAAGTTATAAAAAAGAGTTTTAAGTTGTAAGTTTTGAGTTTTGAGTTTGAAAAATATAACATTATCTCGAAAAAGATGTCGTTCATTGATTATGGTAAGGTAATCAGAACCTGCAAAGAATTATTTTTTATTACTCAAAACTTTTTTTTTATAATTTTAATTTTATTTTGTTTTTTACCTAAAACTTAAAATTCAAAACTTAAAACTTTTGTTTCGAGCTTTGGGTTGTTTTCACAATTGCTGTTAGTATACTTGTAATTGCTTCTGATTCAGCTAAAAGCGGTTCTATTTGAGTTTTTAGGAGCATTTCGCTGTCCCGAAGTAATCTAAGCCAGTAGTTTGTTTCCCGTGCCTCTTTTGAAGCTATTGACATTTTTGCCAGAAAGTCCGCTCTACTCTGTCCAGCTAAAGCTTCCTCGACGTTTGCACCAACACTCGTTCCAGACTTCAGTAGTTGCTTCGATAAAACAAATTCATTTTGTTTGAGTAGTGTTTTATACAGGGCGATAATTTGCAATGCAAATTTATAACTTTTCTCTTTTATCAAGCTCTTTTTCATATCTTATAACTCTTTCCTTCTTTCTTCTTAATTCAAAACTCTCCAACCATCAAGCTCTTATGCATTTCTTAATACTCTTTTTCTTAACTCATAACTCTTTAATTATCAAGCTCTTATGCATTTCTTAAAACTCTTTTTCTTAACTCAAAACTTAAAACTCACAACTCAAAACTCTCTAACCTCTGCTTCATTTCTTTAAACTCTTTTTTTAACTCAAAACTTAAAACTTACAACTCAAAACTCTCTAACTCTGCTTCATCTCTTAAAACTCTTTTTTTAACTCAAAACTTAAAAACTCACAACTCAAAACTCTCTAACCATCAAGCTCTTATGCATCTCTTTAAACTCTTTTTCTTAACTCAAAACTCAAAACTCACAACTCAAAACTCTCTAACCATCAAGCTCTTATGCATCTCTTTAAACTCTTTTTTAACTCAAAACTTAGAACTTACAACTCAAAACTCTCTTACCATCAAGCTCTTATGCATCTCTTTAAACTCTTTTTCTTAACTCAAAACTTAAAACTCACAACTCAAAACTCTCTTCAACTCTTCCCCCTAGCCTCTCGCCTCTCACCTAATTTCCGTTTTACCATTCTTTTTACCATCCTGAATTTCGTCCCCGCCATCCGCCAAATAAACCCTGCCCATTGCCCCGGCCTGTCCATCAAGGGCAGCAATAATTTTCTTTTTATATTCTTTATTGAATCTTCAGGGAAACGATATATCGGATAAGAACCCGGATCGATATATTTTTCCAGCCAAATGCGGCGCCATTTTCCAGGGCGTATTCTGCGCATGAAATCAGGCGGGACAGGAGCGCCTTGCTGCAGCTGGGCGGCCAGCAACGCATAGTAAACGATGGAACGGGCCCCGGCCATTTTCACATTTTGTAAAAATGCCTGCCAATCCACATCCCGTTTTTTGATCAACAGGCCGATGTCGGCCACGTGCTTGCGTTCAATGACATGGAAATAGCTGGTTCCCATGTGCAGGCACAGATGGAGCAGCAGGTCTTCCGCTCCCAGGCCCAAGGCCGGCGTTTCGCCGAAATTGAATTTTTCTGCCCGTGCGAACAAGCCGGTCGCTGTCGACCGGGTAGCGGTCGTGGCCGCTCAGCCAGCGGTGCAGTTCGACCATCATCCCCCAGGGCGAACGGTACTCCCAGTGCTTGAAATCACGCTGGATCTCGGGGTCGAAGTCAGTGAAGGCGAATGGCTGGAAGTTGTTTGCAAGCAGCACGTGCCGCGGCGACTTCAAAATCCTTTTCCCTGACCAGGACATCCAGGTCAGCGTATAGACGTTCTTTCGGTGAATCGTAGACCGTGGCGCCGAGGTGCGGGCCTTTAAGAAGGATGACAGCGATGTTTTTTGCAGCCAGCAAATCCCGGACTTTTTTAAAGGTCACTTCGGCCCGAAATTGCTGGGCGGCGATGGCTAAATTGGAATTGGTCATGGATTGCAATTAATTGATTATAGGCTAGAGGCAAGAAATAAAGTGTATTCCCCAGATCCTCAGCGGACAGAGGGCGGGTCACAGACACCGCCCCTACATTCAGAATGATCTTTCTGTTCTATCATCTAGTGACTCTAGATTGATTCCCGAAATTCAGATGAATACTTTGGATTCTCGGTCAACATCCTGATACTTATCGGGAATTGATCGATCAAGCCAAATGAGGAACCGGACCACGTCAATGCTTTCAGAAAGCATTTCATCTCTGCTTCTTGGAAAGGGCTTGTCTTAAAGCTGTACCTTCCTGGATGAACTCCTTTCCGGAAGCCAGGGCCGCTTGGAAATCATGATGGGTAAAAGAATGGAGCAAACCATGCCTTCTTTCCAGGTCGGCGATATATCCCGGCCGCAGATCGCTGCAATGGACCGTCGGCACGCCCAGGACCGCGGCTTCGGCGGCCATGGTGGCGCCTTCACTGAAAACCAGCGCGGCATGGGCCATGACCTGGTGGATCTTTTCGGGAGGAACTTTCAGGCGCAATGGTTCAAGCCCTTCGGGCAACTCCCCTTCCGCCGAGATAAAGACGCTGGGCCAACCCGGAAAATGAAGCGACCAGTTCCTGTTTTTCCTCGTTGCTCATGCCGCGATGACTGATGTCGTGAACCGCCTGCCAGGAGACGAACCTGAGCAAAACGAATTTTTCGCCCGCCGAGAGACCCAATTCCTTGAAAATGGACCCATCGGACCGAAAATAACGCGGCGAGAGGTAAGCAAGTTCATAATAACCGTTGAAAGAGAATTGACGCCGGCTCAACGTTTTCCCGAAGCAGGCCGGCACCACGATGGCGGCACTGCAAAACTGGTAAATTTTCTGCACCAGCCAATTTTTTTCGGTATCATCCAGGACGATCATCGGAATCCTGGTAAGCAGCGCCAGGTTGGCCAGGTAGGGCGAGCCGAAGCTGAGCAGAAGGTCGGGTTTAATTTGATGCGCCAGTTTCAGAAACTGAAAATCGGTCTTGATTAAATATGCAAATTTGCCAAAGAGCCCGGTGCCGCCTTTGCCGCGCTTAATTCCGGAAATACCGAATGCGTCGCACAGTGCTTTTATATGTTCACGTTCGCGATAAACGAAGTATAACTCATGACCTTTTTGTTTGAGCAGAGGGATCAGGTTCTTTATCACATGGACGTTTTTTGGGTGGCCGAGGTCGGTGAGGATCTTCATTGTTTTTAGGCTAGAGGCAAGGGGCTATAGGCGATAGGTAGCGAGCATTAATCTACCTGCCTCTCTATAGCACAATTCCCTTTGCCTATTGCATATAACTTTTTGATCGTGCTTTGATTAAAGCTCCAAGCATTTTTCCCAATTCAATAAATCTATTTTCAAGATCGTCATAAACTTTCTTCTCAAGATATCCGATTTCATAGGCAATTTGAAGTTGAGTACTTAATTCCGCAAGAGAGCCCTTGGCAATAAAAAAGAATCGAACAGCTTCTTTATCTGTATCACGTTCATCGCCTTCAGCAATATTTGAAGGAATTGAAATCACTGACCTTCGAATCTGATCTCTCAGTCCAAAATCTCTTGCAAAATCTTTTTCATTTGTAATCTTATAAATCTCAACTGCCAAATCTTTACCCTTCTGCCAAACAAGTAGATCCCTAAAGCCTTTATTTCCCAAAATTGCTTCCCCCTAGCCCCTAGCCTATTGCCTATTGCCTCGTCTTCCCCCTAGCCTCTCGCCTATTGCCTATCGCCTTCATCTTCCCTATAGCCTATCGCCCCTTGCCCCTCGCCTTTATTTATCAACTTCATCTTCACTATCAACGATTTATCTATAATATACGCTATCCACAACAGTAAAGCCGGAACAACCACATAAAACTGTCGCGAATAAGCGCTGACGATGGAAGAGGCACCCAGGTAAAGAAAAACTAAACAGAACAAAAAACGAACATAATAATCTATATTTTTCCAGTTGATTATTGTCACAAAAAGGCTATAGATCATCAGTAAAAATACAATGGCATTCTGAGGCAGCATGGCCAGGCTGCGCAGGGGATTGCCCACGTTGGCATAGGAATCCGAGGCCGGGGAATAAGGGAAATTAAAAAACAGCCGGCCCAGGTTCGCAAACCAGTTCTTGGAAAACTTCAACGGGTGCGTTTTTATATTGTGCAAGGCGATTTTTTTCAAGGCATCATCGCGCTCGACGCCTGCCAGCCCGGCTGTGGAGGCAAGGTCCCTTTGGTGCCACTCCGGCAATTTTCCGTAGCGATAATCCCCGAATTCACCCTGGTAGGGCGTGCTCATCCAGTATAGGGTTATGCCGCCCGAGTTGCCCCAATAGAAGGCCCGGCCGGTCAGATGCCAGGTATAAATCAAATATGGGGCCGTAACGGCGAAGGCGATCAGCAAAACAGCAATCCCTCTTTTATAATCTTTTGTGTTTCTATGCCATACCCACAACAGCAAGCCGAGAAAGAGCATGAACATCAGCACATAGCCGAATATGATTTTGGTCAGCACAATGCAGCCGATTACAAAACCCGACAGAAAAAGGTATTTGTTGGATCTGGCGACAAACGCCTTGAGCAAACAAAACAGCAGCCATGACAGCAAAAACAGGGTGAATGTTTCGCTGGTGATGCGGGGCATTTTCTGGTAGGCGTTGAAAAATAACGCCCAGAATAAGCCGACAGCCAGCGCCTTTTTAAAGGATATGATCAGCAGGCATGCCTTGAATAAATAAATTATGGACAGGTAATAAAAGACCGCGTTCAGCAAGGTCATCGCGATCAGCGGCAGGCGCAATCCCACCAAAGGCGCCAATACCAACGGATACCCGGGCCCGTTCCACAGATTGATGGCGGGAGCCGGAGGCGAATAAAAGCCATGAAGAAGATTTTGAGCAAACATTAAGTACCGGCCTTCATCGCCCTCAAGAGCATCCGTATGAAATAGTATTACGAATACGATAAAAAATAACAGAAATGGCAGGAATAACAGGTATGGGCTTTTAGGATATTTCAAGTTCATTGGATAATTGGCTGTAGGATTTAGGCTATAGGCCAGGGGCTATGGGCGATAGGTGCCTTATTCTTTCCTATAGCCACTCGCCCATCGCCTATAGCCTTATTCTTCCCTATAGCCCCTCGCCTATTGCCCATCGCCTGTGTCTTCATGAACTCTTCGCATGATGAAACAAAATATTGTTCAAGGCGCGGAAAAAATATTTAAAATCGGTTAACCACGGATGTTTGCTATACTTGTCGAGGTACTTTCGTTCCGATTCCCACACTTCTTTAATTCCACTTGGCATGTCAGCATAGTATGGAGGAATCAATCCTGGCTTAAACAAGATCCTTTCCTTCTGCAACTCCTCAGGATAGGTCTTAAAGAAAGTTTCCGACAACGGTCTTACGCCGACAATCTTGATATCGCGCTTCAGCCAGTTGACCAGCATGGGCAATTCATCCAACCAGGTCTTTCGAAAGAAGCGGCCCCAGGAGGTAATGCGGAAATCGCCCTTGATCTTGCCCGAGTCCTCCAGCTTGTTTTTCTCGAAAATATACTGGTGCAGGTACTCGGCGAAAGGGTGCATGGTGCGCAGCTTGTAGATGTAAATGATCTTGCCGCCCTTGCCCAGCCGGCGCTGGCGGAAGACCGGGCCGTAGGAAGGTCGCGGGTCGGTCCGCGGCTCTTTGGTTTTCTTGGCGATGAAGTAATAGATGTTGTTGATTGGTCGTAAGCCAATGACCTCGAAACCGCAGAAGTATAGGCGGCCAAGAATTTCGGTTCGTGAAAACACCCTCTTTTTGCCCCGCGACATCCAGAAATATATCCTTTTTAAAAAGGGCAACTTGGGCATGATGCGTTTATAGATAAAGTCAATGACATAAAAAATGCGCGCAAACCAGCCGGGAAATTTGCTGAAAATTCGTTGCTTGCGCTGATCGTAAGACTCGAAGCAGCCGACCAGGACCCCCCCTTGCTTCATTTTTTTGTTCAAGGCGATAAGAACGCGGTTAACATGGCGGAAGTTGTTCACTTTTTCAAAGTTGAAGAAAAAACCGAGGGAATCATCCTCCATGATCTCGATGTTCTCGATATCGTCGGCGAACATGAAGGTCGAGGACAGGATATCAAAACGGTTGAGGTCGACATATTTTATTATGAAATCATATACATCCTCGAATTTTTTTAAAAACAAGCGTTGGAGTTTATTTTTTAAGATTTCCTGGCTGTCATCCCGTTCCTGGAAGCGGTACTTGTCCTTGACGATCTCCTCGGTATCTTCTTCGTCAGCTTCGACCTTCCATTGCGGATGGGCCAGTTCGTCGGCCAGGAGCTCGGCCGGGTCCTCGTCGGCGTGCTTGAACTGGGAGACAGATGTAATAGGCCAGCACGACAATATTTTCCAGGACGGCAAAAGCCGGCGATGGAGCCGAAAACGATCAGCCGCGACATGTTGCCGCGGGTGGCGACAAAAACCGCAAACGAGACCAGACCGAGGATCAGCGCCTCCGACTGCCAGAAAGGAATAAGTGCGTTCCAGAAACCGCTGCGGGTCCTGACCTTGAAACGGTGGACCAGTAGCGAGACCAGCAGCCAGGCAAAGAACAATCCCATCAGGGCGATCTGGTATTTTTCCTCCAGGCGGAAGGTGGCTCGCTTTGAAAAATAGATCGTGAAAAATGCCGTTGACAGCGCCGCCAGCTCGATCAGGAAAAAGAACACGGCGAAGGGAATGCGCCGGCCCGGTTCCCGTTTGCGGATCAACAACATATGAATAGCCAGGTAAATGCTCTCCATGATGAAATAAATCCCGATGGAACCAAAGATAATGAATCTAGAGAGATCTGATCCAACCCATGAAGTAGAGCAGCAGCGTCAAAAGCGAAACAAAAATGATCGCCGCGATCCAATAGGGCTGCAGCAGGGAAAAGTAATCTTGTTTTTCAAGTATTTTAAATTTCTTGGAAAGGATGGTGACCAGGAACCAGGTCAGGAACAATATCGGCAGGAATTTCCGGAAACTTCCTCAATCATCAAATCGCTACGGCGCATCCAGTAGACTGCAATGAAGGCCAAAGCCAGAAAGATCCCATCAAGAAATACTTTAAACCAATAATAACGTTCTTTTGCTAAATAATTATTTGCCATTGTTTTTCTTTTTTAATCTTATCACTCTTTTCATTTTAACAAATTATCTTGGATTTTGTTTATTTTCTGCAATAACAATTCCTGTAGCCAAAGGAAATAATTCACTATCCATCTTTGCGGATGCAGGGCTGATCGTCTTCCAAATTATAATCGTAATCACACTTCCCAATCCTATTCCGACCACATTAAAAATAAAATCTACAATATTTAACGTCCTTTTAGGTAAAAAATATTGCACCCCCTCCGAAGCTGCCGCCAATAGCAATCCGACCACCAACGCAAGCAAGAAAAAGCCCAATCTTGTTCTATCTGGCCATCGTAATCGTACTAACACCATCCAAGGGACAAACAGCAGGACGTGAAGCAAATAATCAGACCGAAAACCAAACAACTTTGCTTTGATCAAAGATCCGCAACCGTTGATGGTCGCTACAGACAAAATAAAGATCATGGAACAATATCCGATTAGAAGCCAGTGTTAGTGTACCATTCTTTCTGTAAATTCTCTTAGGGTTGTTAAGGGCTTGCCCTTAATTTAAGCGGCGGGCCATAATAGACCTTCTTGGATGTCTCGCGAACACGAAGGAGGTACATGTTATGACCCGCCAAGAGAATGATACTGCATTTGGAGAAGTAATTGAAGTGATTTTAGAAAATGGACTTGAAGGACTGGCAGAGGCGATGAGCATCGTGATCAACCAAGCCATGAAGGTCGAGCGCTCCAGGGCCTTGCGTGCAAGCCCGTATGAGCGCAGTACTGCACGTATCGGCTATGCCAACGGCTTCAAGCCCAAGTCGCTGAACAGTCGCGTAGGCAAGCTGTTTCTGTCTGTCCCACAGGTTCGTGGAGACGGTGTTGAGTTCTATCCAACGGCTCTGGACAAAGGCATACGAAGTGAACGGGCCCTGAAAGTAGCCCTGGCCGAGATGTATGTCCAGGGAGTATCCACCCGCAAGGTAACCAAGGTACTCGAAGAGCTCTGCGGTCTCGAGATCAGTAGCAGCGAAGTGAGCCGCTGTGCCGCTCTTCTTGACGATGAGCTTGAGAAGTGGCGTAAAAGGCCGCTGGGTGAAGTTCGATTTCTGCAGTTGGATGCGACCTACGTCAAGGTTCGTGTAGACGGCGAAGTCAGGAACTGTGCCGTGCTGATCGCTGTTGGCATCAAACCGGATGGGTATCGCTCGATCCTGGGCATCAGCGTGTCGCTCAGCGAAGCGGAGGTCCACTGGCGGGAGTTTTTGAAAAGCCTGACTCAACGAGGCCTTCATGGCGTTGAGCTGGTTACCAGCGATGACCATCATGGGCTCAAACAGGCGCTACGCGCTATCCTTAACGGTGTGCTCTGGAACCGCTGTCATGTTCATCTGCAGCGAAATGCCACCGCCTATGTTCCCAAAGCCGCCATGCGTAAAGAAGTGGCCGAAGACATCCGCCAGATCTTCAACGCCAAGGACGTCAGCAAGGCGAAGATCCTGCTTGATGAAACGGTCGCAAAATACCGTAAAAGCGCATCCAAACTGGCCACCTGGCTTGAGGAGAATATCTCCGATGGCTTCGCTATTATGACGTATCCAGCCAAATTACGTCGTCTGTTGCGAACCACCAACATGATGGAACGGTTGAATAAGGAGATCAAACGAAGAACCAGGGTCGTTATGGTGTTCCCGAACACTGACTCTATACAAAGACTCGTCTCTGCTCTCTTAATGGAGATATCCCAAGAATGGGAATCAAATAAAGTGTATGTCAGCTTCGAAGAAGGTCAAGAGGCCGAATGATGAATTTACAGAAAAGATGTTGCTTTATCAAGCCAGTTAATTTTTCGACTAGATGTTTTCATTAAATCCCATAACTTTTTTATTTTAATTTATTTAACTATTAACAATCGTTTGCAGGCGTTTCCCTGCTCTTTTTCCATCCCATACGCCTGAACGCATTGCCTTTCATTTTACAGATAAAGTAATTCGATATGCGGTGTAAAGAAAAATGATGAGCGGACGAAGAACAGCCGGATGATCCACATCGGTTTTATAATCTCATTTTTAAATATCAAATCGAATACAATTTTGGTATTTTATTCACTATGTTTATCACTTCCGAAAAATCCAGACCAATAATTTCAAAATACCAGCGGATTGTTTCATAACGGGGTAAGTTGTTTTCTTCAACAAGTCGCATTGCTTTTTCGCGTGTGAGCATGCCTTCCCTGATCTGATTACTACGGAATGTGTCATTCTCGGAAAAACCTGCTACAGTATAATAAATGTAATTATAAAAACTCGCAGTACCATCACCAATACGCCATGTTGATTTTGTATCAATCGCTGTTTCCCATTTATATTCATTGTTAAGAAGATAATTAATTTCATTCTCATCCCAACGATAATAGTCAAACAAATGGTAATAATCTTTTTTGGGAGCAATATAGCGGGAGGCAAATGAACCAAGGTTATCCCCAATCGAGCGGTTGATGTAGCCGGGACTTTTCAAAATATTTCTGCCTACAAAACAAAAGAGCTTCAGTTGGTTGAGTATGGAAAGGGAATAGATCATTTTCTTGTCGAAATTCGGAGAAAGACCGGCAAAGCCAGTCTTAAATTCAGTATTTTCAAGGTCATTAATTCCCCAGATATTGAGATCAATTCCTGTCTGTTTCTTAATCTGGTTGGTGTAATAAAAGAAAAACTTATCGCCTGCCATAAAGAGTGGAATCATCCCCAGGTTTGGTTTTTTAAGCCAGGCTTGTACGTTTTTACGGATGTTCTCACGTTTCCTATGAATATTTGCAGAAAGAATAATGTTTTCGACGCCAAGTTTACCACAAACACGAGCAATGTTCCGGCGTGCTAAATCTGTTACCATCCCCCAATCGTATGTAAATGCTATAGGGTTCAATCCAAGTTCCTTTTTTATGATGTGCAGCGAATAGGTGCTGTCGCGACCACCGCTGAAGGGAACGATGCAGTCGGATTTACCCTCCTTGCTTCGATATGGCTCAACCAAAGCTTTTAGTTCATCAAGTGCATTAGTCCGGTTTTTTGATATGTAGTGCTGGCAAAAATTACAAACGCCCTGATGATCGTATTCGATAAAGGGAAAGGTTTCCGGAAGCAGACATTTCGTGCATCTTCTGAGCTTGCGTATGGCTTCAATATTATACTCAAGCAGATTGTATAAATGTTGTTCCTTCGTGCGGTTTATAAAAACAGCAGGGTCGATCACCACTTCCTGTTTGTTTGATTCATTGTCGAGCAAGTGTTTCTGGATTTTGAAAACAGGTGTTTTGCTGATAGGAATCTTCTGCTTGCTTGCAAGTATGCTGAAATGATCTATTGTTAACTTGTTCAAGCTGATCACCAGGCCCTGGTTTGCTGATAACTGTTTAATCGCAAAACCTTTGTTGAAAGGATTGAAGCAGCTTTCTTCTTTCAGTTTTTCGAGAAAATAGCCTTCAGAAGCAAAAGCGATAAAACTTCTGCTATCTGTCAGATAATACAAGGATCCATTGTTAGTGGCAAGTACAAACTGATCCAAGTCTTCGAACATGGCTGCTATAGAAAAAGTGCCTTCAAGTTTTTTGAAAGTATTATTAAAAGCAAGTACCAGGTCATCATGTTGTTGAAGCTCTCTGCGTACAAGTGCCGGAATGACTTCTGTATCAATCTGGTACTCCTGTTTGAGTTCAGGTTGTTGTTTCCATAATTCATCCACATTGACAATAATACCATTATGGATAATAATCATCCCCATCTTCAGTACGGGTTGATTGTTAACTTCATGTAACTGCGAACCGTTTGTAACAAGACGGGCATGGCCAAAAGCAGTAAAACCCAGCCCTTGTTTGTACTCCTCCAGACTTTTTTGAACCGTCTTACCAAAGGTTTTACTTTTCAGCGATTGTCGAATGGGGATGTCGCCTTTGATTACTTTAATGCTCTGGCTATATGGCATGCGAAAAGCCAAACCGGATGAGTCCGTACCACGCGACTCGCTGAGCTTCGCAATATAGGACAAAGTACTGGCTACATTTTTTTCAGGAAATTGCTCGCCGGGTTTTACGATGAGGCCAAAGATCCCGCACATAGAATATTTTCCTTTTCAACAATCATTAAATACCTCTTACTCCTTTAAAAATATGTTTCAATGTAATAAAGAAATACTTAAAATCAGTTTTAATCGAATTATCAAGATAGCGCTTCAAATACTCTCGTTCTATTCTTACTATATCGTCAAAGCCGTCAGTATTTTCATCGAAAATAGGTGAAATAATTCCTGGCTTAACTTTATAATATAAATCCCTATATTCTTCAGGGTACAAACTAAAATAATGTTGGCTCATAGCTCTTATTCCAACTAATTTAATCTTTCCCCTGAACCAATCGATTAACTGCGGAATTTCATCAATCCAATACTTCCTGAATATTCTACCAAATTCAGTTATCCTGAAATCATTGCCATATTTTCCGGTTGTGGTTAAAGACCCATCTTCAAATACCTTCTTCTGTAAGAATTCACTGTATGGATACATTGATCTGATTTTATGAATTTGTATTATATGGCCATATAAGCTAACCCTAATAAGTTTTATTATAGGGAAAAAAGAAGGAGCCGGATTTTCAGATGGCGTTTTAACTTTTCTGGCTATTAAATAGGAGATGCCTTTAACAGTGATTTGCTTTTCAATATCATATCCATTGTAAAATAACCTACCCCAAACTTCAGCTTTAGAAATTACTTTGTTTTTTCCACCCGAGATAAGTTTATAAATAATATTCAAATATGGGATTTTTGGGAAAGCCCTGTAGTACAAATAATAAAATATTTTTTTAAGGAATCTTATTGACTTGAGACTCGCCAATAAATACTCTTTCTCAAAGTCATCGAGAGTTTTATAAACTGCAAACAAGTAACCACCAGGCACAGTTGAATTATAAATAGATTTAATAACTTTATTGATATCTTTTAAATCATTTATTTTTATGTCCAAAATGATAATTTCGCATGGTTTCACTACCGCCGACACTTCTTCAACGGATCTTATTATTTTAACGTCATATTTATTCTTTGAATCAATTTTATGATCAATTGGATATAGTTTATGTGTAATCTCTTCTTTAAAATAAAAACTTTTAGCATCTATTTCATTATAATCAAAATAAGACTCTGTAAAATTGTCTATTTTCAAATCATCCTGAAGATATTTATTAACTTGACCACAGCCAGACTGACCTTCATGATTTGTTAATCCATTTATTAAAGTAATGATACTATAAATTAATAACTCGATGATTGCATATATTATAGTTACTTTATATAGTAATCCATTCTCATAAAACGGCTCAAGAAAAATACAACTAAACAAATAAATGAACAGCAGATTAAAAAAGGCTGCTTTCGGAAAGGGAGCTATCACATAAACCCACTTCCTTTGGTAATACTGAGGTTTATATTTATGGGTAAGCCATGCAGTTAATAGCCATGTTGCCAAAATAATAATTAATCCAGTGTTTAACAGATTTGCAAAGTTAATTTTTTCGTATATATAGCAGACGTAACCAAAATAAATTGCAATGATCAGGAATAATTGAAAAACAAAGGAAATAGTATTTTTTATATTGCTTCTCAGGAATTTCATTTACTTAAACCTATACTGTATTTCAGGGTTTTTGAAAAACTCATTTTTACTTTCCGGATAGTTCTCATATAACCAAACGAGAAATGAGGAAACATCTATTGCATCATCCAATAATTTTTGTTTGCGATTCTTATACTCCTCTTTGATATCAGATATCTTTAATAATGCAGCTACTTTTTCCAGAAATTCTTTTTGTTGATTTGTCCTAAAACAATGAACAAGGCCATATTTTATTTCAAGTTCAATCATCTGTTCTATTTCATAGAAATATTCATCAAATTCAACAGACGGGGTGCCCAAAACAGCGGCTTCAGTTGCCATGGTAGTGCTGTCGCCAATAAATATTTGAGCATATGATATGTAATGCGCAATATCATTTTTTCTTATGTTCAATCTGTATTCTTCCAGTTCGTTTGGCAGCTTTCTTTCAGAAGTAATAAAAATCGTGCCGTGAGGCTCCAAAATCTCTTTTAATCTGAGCAATACCTTATCGGAAATCCCACTTTTATTTATATCATGCGTTGCTCCAAAACCTGTACAGCGAATTAAATAAAACGGAACACCTCCTCTCAGATTTTCAGGTAGCTTCGATTCATCCGGGGTAAAATGATTCGGATGCAAATGTGCAAGCCCTTTGTAACCATAATATGCGATCTTCTTTTTTTCGTACTTTCCAACATCCGTTACCATTGGCGCAATAATGTAATTTGCTGGTATGAACCAAGTCCTTTGTTCGGGAACCGCTGCCAGGACATCATCTGTGGGATAAAGAGATGGAATTCCCCTTATTCTGCCTAAATAAGTTAAAGCGTCACCAATAAACAAATCGTACTTTTTACCTCTGGCAAATTTCCATAACCTAAAGATAGATCGTATCAAGCTTATACCAGCAGCAATGTAGACATGAACACCTTTAATTTTGCGACTTTTAGGAAATATATTTGTATATTCCCAACCCTCTTCTTTAACAAGATCTTCTAAGATGTCTTTAGTATTTATTATTATATCAACCTGATGTCCTTTCTCTTTTAGTTTATTAATCTGAACTTTGTGAAACTGATATTTTGCAGGATGAACTAAATAAAATAAAAATCTCATAAAGTTATTTCAAATTTCGAGATATCCACATCAAACTGAGCGGATGGTAATAAAATGCATGCTCATTTTTCAATAATAATGAATTTTCTTTTCCCGGAATTAGTCAATGGAATTTTTTCTACGATTTCAACTTCAACAGGAGAGCCAAACTCTTTACTCCAATGGCTTATAATAAACTCTCGTACACTTTGATCATAATTGCCGTTAATAACAAGACTAAAAAGTAGATTGCCATTTTTTAAATGCACTATCTGAAATTGATCCACAGCTCTTTTTAATTGTTTCAGATCAGTTTGAAAGAAACCAGTAAAATTGTGAACAATAAATTTTCGCCCATTGGGAGCAACTAAAACATCATTGTCACGACCAATTATTCTAATAATTCGAAGAAGCTTTCTGGCGCAAGAGCATACCTCGTCGGAAATTTCTACAAGGTCTTGCGTGTCATATCTAATAAACGGATGAGCGAAATTCCAAAAATCAGTACTAATTAAGCGACCTACACCTGATTTAATTGGTGATCCATTCTCTCCTAATACTTCTGAAATGCCATATTCTTCAGTAGAGTGATAACAAGTATGTGTAGGACATTCAAAAACAGTCGAATTTCCTTCGCAGCTGAAAGAGTCGAATATTTTACAACCAAATGCAGCTTCAATCTCTTCTCGGGTTTCTGAATGTAAAGTATTGCCAGTGGTAGTTATGGCTCGTGGTTTATAACTGAACTCTGGATGGTTTTGTCTGTAACGGGCTAAAAAAAGCAACGGATCAGGATAACATCTAATGATTTTTGGTTTATATAACCCTATTTGTTTTAGAATAAACTCGAAATTTCTGTCAATCAATGGGTTTGTTGCTAAATATAGATTCCGGCTCATCTTATCCTGAAGCCTTTTCAAAAGAATTTTTCTTGGATTTTGACTCAGTTTAATGTATTTATCCCCTAATCTATAGCCCATCCAATACCAGCCCCTTAAACTAGCAGCCAGATTCATTGAATAAGCCTCTTTGGTGATGTAATAAAACAAAGGCTCACCAGTTGAACCACTGGAACTGCTCTTGCTCATCTTCTTTATGGGAATTGCCGAAGAAGTTAATCGTTTAATACCCTGTTTCTTTATAATTGTCTTTGTAAGAATTGGTAACTTTTCAAGATCTTTCTTTGTTCGAATATCTTCAGGTTTTAATTTTAGTTCCGAGAATAAGTCTTTATAATAGGGGACACTATCAAAAGCATGGTGGATAAGTTGTTTAAGTTTTTCATTTTGATAATTGTCAATTTGCTCCCTCGTCCAAAATTGACTTTTATTTAAAAAATGTAAATGCTTGTAAATGGATTGTCCTGTAATAACATCACTGAGGGGAAGGATAATATTCTCTGAAATGAAATTATTTAAAGTCATAGCTAACTATTTAAAATAGCATGTAATCCTTGCTGCAGGTCAACTTCAGGTTTCCAGTTAAATTTCGCAGAAATCTTGGAAATATCCGCCACTGTGTCCAACACCTCACTTTGTCTATATTCATTTGTATAAATCAACTTGGGTTTAACTCGTGCATTTGAAGTTAAATAATTTACTACCTCTTCGACTGAATAGGATTTTCCAGTGCCTAAATTAAAAACTTCCAATTCCTTAGAATTGAATTCAATTGCATGTAAAACTGAAACTATCACATCAGAAATATGAATAAAATCTCTTTTTGGACGTGGGTCTTTCAGTACGATCTCACCTTTACTAAATTGCTCAATTATCCCCGGAATGAGAAAGTGACTACTCTGTCCGGGGCCATAAATATTAAACGGCCTGAAAATAATAATGGGGACATGAAAATCACGATGGTAGCCTTCACACAATTTCTCACAGATCAATTTACTCTGCGCATAAGGGTTATGGGGAGACAATGGATGCTTTTCGTCAATGGGAAGATATTTGGGGGTGCCATAAAGATAAGAACTGAAATAAATTACTTTGGCTTCATGTTTCCTTGCCAATTCTAGAACATTCAAAGTGGTGTTAATATTATTTTTATAAAACTCATATGGTTTTTTAAACGATTCCGGCACAAACGACTTTGCGGCCAGGTGAACAATGATATCAAATTTAGCGATTTTTTCAATGTCCTTCCATTTTGAAATATCAATCCCACTTTTTACATCAAACTCAATAATTTCATAGTTTTTGCTTTTTAAATATTTTACCAAATGTTTGCCAATAAAACCTGAACTCCCTGTTATCGTGATCGTTTTCATTTTAAAAAAGACATTTTATCAATTTCATTCACAGCTTTCTCGTAATCATCTGGCCGTCCGATATCCAGCCAATAACCTTTATATTCGAATATTGTCGGAAATTCGGATTTCTCGATCAAGAGCTTCATTAAATGGTCAAAACCAAAGAAAGTATCTTTTGGTATATAGTCAATGACTTTTCTATTGATCATGTAAACCCCCATGCTGACCAGATATTCATGGGTTGGTTTTTCTTCAAATTTGATCAGTTTATTTCCTTCATCACTTTTTAAAACGCCATAATCAATTTTTTCGTTCCTTCTAAAGGATGCGATTGTAAAATTGTTTTTATTTGTAACATGGTTGTCATAAAAATTGGAATAATTCAAATCAGTTAATACGTCCCCATTCATAACCAGGAAATTTTCCGGAAGATCCCGAATTAGTGTCAACGGTCCCATTGTACTCAAGGGCTTCGCTTCAACTGTGTAATCTATTTTGATGCTCCACTTGGAACCATTACCGAAGAAAGCTTTGATGATTTCCGCCATATGGTTAACGGTGATCGTAATATGATTAAAACCATTTTTTTGAAGCTGGCGTATAATGATTTCAAGTATTGGTGTTTCTCCGACAGGGACCAAGGGCTTTGGCATAGTTACAGTATAAGGTTTCAATCGTGTTCCCTTCCCTCCCGCAAGTATTACAGCTCTTTTAGACATTATAAATATCCGATTTATAAATTGACATGTTTTTCTTGAACCAATTTATTGTTTTGGTCAATCCTGCCTTTAGATCATATTCCGGCCGCCAACTTGTAGCCGAAGTAATTTTTTTATTATCACAATGCAATCGTTCCACTTCACTACCTTCCGGGCGGATCCGCACTTCATCCGGAATGGTCTTTACTTTATTTTTTATCAATCCGGAAATTATTGAAACCAGATCCCCGATCGATATTTCAAAACCACTGCCGATGTTTACAATCTCACCGTTAAAGGTTTCAGTTTCCGCTATTGCTAAAAAACCCCTGATAACGTCCTTGACATAGTTCAGATCGCGAGTTGGTGATAAATTCCCGAGTTTCAATTCGGTCGCACCATTTAATATTTGCGTGATCACAGTGGGAATAATTGCCCTTGCTGACTGGCGGGGGCCATAAGTATTGAAAGGGCGGGCAATTTTTACCGGCATTCCAAAAGATCGGAAATAACTGATAGCTAATTGATCAGCGGCAATTTTGGTTGCCGAATAAGGAGACTGGCCGACAATCGGGTGTTTTTCATCAATAGGGATATATTGAGAACTTCCATAGGCCTCACTGGTAGAAGTAATAACTATATTTTCAACTTTATGATTCTTGGCTCCCTCAAGAACATTATAAGTGCCCTCAATATTTGTTCGAATATAAGCCAAAGGTGATTCATAAGAATAGGGAATGCCAATCAATGCCGCCAGATGAAACACTGTATCACATCCTTGCAACGCCCTGTTTACTGAATCAAAGTCTCTGATATCTCCCTGGATAACTTGAATATCTTTTCTAATAGGCGATCCATCAAGCCAGCCCCAGGAATTCTTTGAATTATAACGAACAAAAGCTGATACCTCATAATTGCTTTTTACGCACTCCTCAACCAGATGCGAACCAATAAAACCGCCGGCGCCGGTAATAAGTATTTTTTTCATTGTCACCCTATCTTTGTTATTATTTCCTGCCAAACAATTGATGCGTTCTCAGTCACAAATTGTTTGCGAACTTTTCGATTTAAGTTTACTGAAAATTTGTTATATAAATCTTTTTCATTTAACAATTGGAGTACTCGTTGAGAATACTCCTCTACATTGCTGAAGTCTTCAACAAGAAATCCATTTAACTGATGATCAATAATATCGGCAACATCTCCGACATTAGACGCCACAACCGGAATTCCGCATGCTGCCGCTTGAATGATCGTCCTCGGAAAGCCTTCGGTTTCGGAAGTCAGAACAAAAACTTTGCCTTTATTAAAAAACTGGGCCAATTTCTCTTCAGGAACAAAACCCATGATAGTAATATTTTCTTTCAGATCCAGTGCATTTACAAGTTCAATAATCATTTCTATTTGAGGGCCATCGCCACCGATAGCAGCCTTAATATTGGGGATTGTCTTCTTCAAATAAGAAATCAATTTAACTATAACTTCTACATGCTTTTCTTCACTTAGTCTACCCAAACTTACAATATCATATTCCTTATCAATTCCCGAGGAATTGAAAGCTGTAAAATCAAGTGTATTGGGTAAAATGAAGAGCTTTTCAGGAGAAATCCCCTTTTCAACCAAGAACTTTTTTGAATTGGTTCCAGTGATAGTCACGTAGCCGCAATTCTTCAAAATCCACATGGTAATTTTCATACGTAAACCTTTTCTCAATTTAGTATATGCAGGATTTCCGATGATGGAAACCACACTGGGAACTTTCAGGATTTTCCCGGCTAACATTGCCAACAACCCATGCGGGATCTCGTAAATTCCAATGATCAGATTTGGTTTTCTATGTCTTCTCTTTACAATTTGCATTAAGCGGTTAATCAGTTTCAAAATGGTTACATTTTTAAATCTGGCCAAAACATACTCGGTTTTTTTGTCGGGCAAACTCGGTGAATCTCTGAAAACAATAACCTCATCAACAGTGAAAATATTTGTCAGTTGGGTTATGAAATAAAATGCATCTGCCGGCAAGCATTTAATAAGTAAAAATATTCGCATGGTTTATTTAGCAACTATTTTCTGGTAAACCCGCTCAAATTCTTTCCCCATTCTGTCAATGGTAAATGATTCATGAATCAGCTTTCTTCCGGCTTCACCAATTTTCAATCTTTTCTCACTATCATCAAGCAGATCATTGATTAACCCGGCAATCATTTTATTGGATTCATTGGTAATCAAATAGCCATTTATCCCATGTTGAACAATCTCTTTTGTTCCACCGCAATCATTAGCGATCACCGGTTTCCCCAAAGCCATATATTCCATAATTGCATTTGAAATTCCTTCTCCATGAAAATGTTTATTCGAAAAAAGAACACCAATATCAGCTATGTTTACCAAACTTTCGACATCATCGACTTGCCCTGTGAATGTAACATTTGATATTTGTTCATCAAGAACCCTTTTCTTTATTCTTTCCAAATTGATACCCCCGCCAACAGCAATGAATGTTACATCTTTTCTGCTAGAATGAATCTCTTTAGCTATATCAACAAATTTATCATAATCTTTCATATCTGAAAAAGATGCCACCATGATCACTGAGTAAGGGGTTTTTATCCCGTATTTTATTCTAACGGTTTCCATATCATGCAAGTTTTTAAATCTTTCCAAATTTATGCCATTGTAAATAACTTTACTTTTTCTGTTGTTTATATTGAAGCTTTTTAGTCCGGCCAGAGAATTAGATAAAATCACTTTTGAAAATCTGAAGCTGATTTTTGACATTACAAATAACTTTGAGTATATAGAAATCATAAGATGCGCACTAGTGATTTGACTGTTTACCATGGGAATCCTTAATAAAAGGATCGCTGGTAATGAATAAAAAGAAACCATATTACCCCAGGTGTGAACAATATCTGGCTGAAATTTCTTACATAAGTTATAGAATTTAACAAACACAAGTGGATCTTTTTTTATCCATTTACGTTCAAGAACGATATACGGTATTTCCAGCTCAATAAATTTCTTGTAATGGATATCAGGCTTTGTTAACACCACCATCAATTCATAATCGGACTTGTTTCGTAAGTAGGCCAAGAGTTCAACCAGCCTGCGCTCTTTGCCTCCGGAGTGAAATGATTCAATGAAGAATAGGATTCTCATTCTTTTTTTTGTAATTTTTCCAGGATTTCTTCTTTTCTTTTTTTTGAGTCGGTTGCGAAAATGAATACACCTTGCTGCAGCGCCTTCTGTTTGTATTCTTCGAAGGTTTTTAAAACCCGGGCAGGAATGCCTGCGGCTACAACATTGGGGGGGATATCCCTGGTAACGATGCTGCCTGCGCCGATCACCACGTTATTGCCGATCGTAACTCCAGGCATGATGATGGCATTGTTGCCGATAAAAACACTATTTCCAATCTTGATTCTTCCATAGATATTGATACCGGGGAATTCCTTTCTGAATAAACCAACCCCGCCATCATGGGTCTCGAAAATGACCCCACCGGTGATAATAACTTCATCGCCGATCTCGATCAGGTACGGCTCCGAACCAAAGCGAATGTCTTTACCTGTTATGCGGGCATTTTTCCCAAATTTTACACCTAAATATTTCCGATATACCCCGGCCAGGCTGTAAGCATCGGATTTCCAGACTAGAAAGCGAAACCAGATATTTTTAAGCGTACGGATTATTCTCATAGTTCATCATAATATTTTGCTAATTTTCCATAAGTCGCTTCCAAAGAATAATTTTCAGCCACAAACTTCTGACACTTCATGCTGATTTGGTTTCTTTTTGCTGAATTTTCAAGAAGTGCTATAGCCATTTCGGCCAGCTCATCGTCCTGGTCAGAAATATAGCCATGAATTCCATTCTCCAATTCAATGCAATCCAGGGCATTATGCGTGCCAATTACCGGGATACCCATGGCCATCAGGTCGATGACCCGGCCGCGAAAGCCTCCAGCGAGCTCCAGAGGGATAATGGACAGCCAGCCGCGGGACAATGGTTTTCTTATATCAGCAACGAATCCAGTGACTTCTACGTTTTCTCCGTTATGCATTCTTTTTATCCTTTCAGGTGGCTGCGCTCCCACGATGAGCAGCTTTACGTCACTGATCTTATCTTTAATCTTGGGGAAAATCAATCGATAGACCCTTTCGCAGGCAATGATATTTTGCTCGCTTGACAGGCTGCCGTAGAAAAGAATGGTTTTAGGATCAGGTTGAACGGGATAGTCTTTAAAAAAAGAGATATCCTGCCCGATCGGGATGGTAATATGGCGATTGATCGGAGATATTTTTTCCAGTTTCACGCGGTCCTGGTTGGATATGGACATAACAATATCGGCTTGGCGAATAAAACTTTTTTCCAAAGCCTCATATTTTTTTAATTCTCTGCAGCGAAGCAAAGGGATTTTTTTTTCAAACTGGTGCGCGTAATCCAATTTTTTCTTTTCAAAAAGAAGATCGTGTGAGGCCAGGATTTTGATGATCTTGCTTCCCAAAGAAGCAAATATCCTGCCCTGATACCAATGTTCGATCTGGATAATATCATATTGGTTTTCACGAATTAGCTTTATAATTCTCCGGGTTGTGGTTTTTCCACCCCAATAAAAATATCTTTTCGCATATCCCAGAAAAATATAACTTAGTATATATAATAATCCTTGAATTTTTCTTCTAAGAAATGTGGTATTTTTAGCAAACACCGGATAGTAGGCATGACAAACGTTTTCAAGTTCTATGGAGTTTAATTCAGCATCCCTGTCACTACGCACCAGGGTGATGATATCCACTTCGTGATATTTGGCCAGTGCCTTGGCCATGGTGACGACCCGGTCCTGGCTGGCCATTACTTTAGGAAACAAAGCAACCGGATTAATAATGACGATTCGTTTTTTTTTCATATTAACAATTTGTTTAAACAATAACAGATTGATAAAATCCGTAAAGTTCTCTGATCGTTACATCAAGGTCATAATATTTTCTTGCAACTTTTCGACATTCAAAATTGCTTTTTTCTGACAGTAGAACCATTTTTATCTTTGCAGCAAGATCATCATTATTCGAGTACCAAAATCCAATTTGATTTCTTTCTTTAAGTGTCCCTGGAAAATGTATAATGTTTTTCGAAATTACTGGTAAATTACAAGCCAGTGCTTGCATTGGAGCATTGCCAAAGCCCCCAAAACGAACAACCGTATCATTAAAAGTCGGCATAACATAGACATCTGCAGCTAAATAATAGAATTTTAAGTCATTTTCCGGAATTCGTTCTCGTACTATTGCCCCAGCTTGAATAGCCATTTCATAAAATTCATCCGATTTATAACCACCAACTAACACTAACTCACAATTTTGAATTTTAGATTTAATTTGTTGATATATTTCAATTAGTTTGTTTACATTTTTATCAATATAAAATCTACCCACATATAATACTATTTTATTATTTTGTGGAAGATTCAATTTCTTTCTTGCTTCATTCTTAAGTTGATCAGGTTTAAAGTAATTAAAATCAATTCCTTGTTTGAAATGTACTACACGCTTAAATTTTAAAACCATTTTTAAAAAATTAATTTCATTTCTTGAATCTGTTAAATAAAGAGTGACAGAATTTAATGCTTTAACTTGATTTCGAAATATAAACAATAAATAAACAACCTTAAGTTTATTTATTCCTTTTAAATTTTTGTAGGAATAAATTGCAAATTTATTACTCCGATGTTGATATACAATTGGAATTGAAAACTTCTTTAGTTTTATCAATAATCGGGAAATAAAACGAGAATGCCCATCATGAATATGAAGTATAATTTCTTGTTTTTTATACTCTCTTTTCAGTTCCTTTAAAATTTCTTTTGACCAAAGCCAAGTACCAAAATAAGGAACATAATATTTTCGACAAGGAAATACTTTGTGTTTAATGCCATCAATATCTTTTTCAAATATCTCATGAATTCCATTTCCATATGGACGCCAACATTCAATTTTGAAATCAGAATAGCGCTTTAAAGTTTCATGTGCGGTTTTAACATGGAGATCCCCCCAAAAACCAATCCAGTATGGTGCTTTGTTTAAGTATATATAATCTCCCCCAATCTTAGTTTTTAATTCATCTGGTGTACTGGCCAAATGATTTGGCAAAGGTAGATGGTGTAGCAAATGAATTATTTTTATTTTTGGTTCTGACATGCTTTGCTATTTCTTGAGCAGAAAATCTCTTCTTTTAACAAATCTTGATGGGATCCCGGCACTAAATACATTTCCCTCAATATTATTTAAAACAACCGATCCAGCTCCAATCAGGACATATTTTCCAATAGAAATACCCTGGCTGATAATTACTCCCTAATAATAAATCACAGCATCTCCAATTGAAACAGATCCCTTTGATTTCTTGACAAATACTGATTTATAACCGATTATATATTTTTTTCAGATATGTAGATTGAGCAAGTAAATGCAATGATTTCATCTGTAAGCATTTTATTATGTAAATAATATCATCTATAATAATTTTCGCTAGTTCATTAATTCTATATAATTCCATATTATTATCCTTAGAAAATCGCTTAATGTTATCATTAAATCTAAGTAAAAAGGGACCTCTATCATGTGAAATAGGAAACCCTTTAAATGGTTCTTTGTAAACATCAATATATACTACTGATGTATTGGATGCTTGATTCAACAGAATTTGGCGAGTAATTATCTCACTCTGTTTTCTTAATATTATTTGTTTTAAACCATTATTAGCAAAAAGCACATTATGTGCTAAAGTGCCTTCAAGAGATGCCAATATTTTACAATTACTAACATAGAATATTTGTTCTTTTAGAGTTAATTTTTCAGGAGCAAGAACTTTAAATCCATTTTTCGTAAAATATCTTTCGAATTCTTTCTCTCCTACTTCCTTTTTCCTATGCATATAATTTCTAGTGAAATATATTTTTTCGAACTTTTCTTTTTTTAAATTTATATTTGCACGGACAGCATCATAAATTGTTTTATATTCCTTAGTAAAATAATTACTTTTTTCAAATGATTTTTGAGGCACTATTACTTTTTTGAACCTAGACGGAATTCGAATATCAACTAATTGCTCCTTTGAAATTCCTAATAACTCAAATAATACATGAGCATTCTTAGTAGCTTCTCCAAATGTATTAGGTTTAAACCGTAAACTTCCAGTGTAAACAATTTTAATTTTTTCTCGATTTTGTAGGGAAAGAATATACCATAGTCTACTTATATTATCCACAAAGAAATTGCCCCAATGGCCAGTATAAATAGCCCCCAGATAAATAGCAATTCCATTATGGTCAATAATTTTTGTATTATTAAAATTATATTTATAGGAATTTTCCACTTGATTTTTCCATTCAGCGGATTCTGCTATAAAAGAACCATCTGCTCGCAATACACCACCCATTTGAAAAATCCGATTAGCTATAGGATTCTGTGGTAAAATAATTGCGTTTTCCTCTTCTATAGCATAAAGTTTTTTTGAATCACAATAATCCTTTTTTAATAGATTTATAAATGTCTCACTTACTTTGTTTTCATATAAATAGTCACTATTATTCATTTTTACAATTCCCAGAATTATGTATAATTGTTACTTTTTCAGTAGGATATTTTGTTAAAAACAGGTACCAGTTGTACATGATAACCATCCATTGCATTTTTTTTTGCATATAGAATAGAGTATCTTATTTTCTTCTTGAAGAAATATAGCGCCTAATTCTACAAAAAACCTCACTCGTTCTGTTTTCATAGATCAACCGGATATTAATTTATTTTTTATCCG
The DNA here is from genome assembly GCA_963770755.1 of Candidatus Aminicenantota bacterium. Taxonomy (GTDB): domain Bacteria; phylum Acidobacteriota; class Aminicenantia; order UBA2199; family UBA2199; genus UBA2199. Next base: position 90,237 of record CAVYQZ010000009.1, read on the forward strand.
AATTGCTCTTTTTCAAACTAATTTCGCTCTTGATATATTTATTCATTTTACTCATATTCAGCACATCAAAAACCATTTTCCAATCATCTTTATTGATTATGGAAAACAGATAAGCGATTCCCCAATAAAGGACTACGAATATAGCCAGAAAAATAAACCTCTCAACCATAGAATGCATAAAGTAAACGTAAATCAGATATCCCGACAAGCCGACCATGCAGCCGTATAAAAATTTGCTTCCGGAGGGAAACAATTTCAATTCCCGGAAATTTGCTTTTGCATGATAAAAAAACAACGCGCCCAGGATGATGTTGGCGAGCAGCAGGCTGCAGGCAATGCCCACACTGGCCAAATTCATCATTCTGGGAGCCACTAAAAAATAAGCAATGCCAATAAAACATAAAAGCTGAGTTGTATATATTTTTGCCAGCAGCTTGAAAAGTCCCTTGCCGCTTAAAACATTTCCATAAGGAATGAACAGCACATAAATAAACATGGTCAAATTGATGATGGACAATATCGGAATGGAAGGAAGATATTTATTACCCAACAAAACTTTCACAATTACATCTGACCCAATGGAAGTGACCAACACCATAGGAAAAATAAAAGAAACGGAGAAACTTTCAAACTTGGCAATTTTTTCATTGATCAGATTTAAATTATTTTCACTTATTGCTTTTGAAAATATTGGGAAAAAAAGCAGTCCTACCGATTGACCGATCAGCTTAACATAACCGCCGATGCGGAATCCCGCTGTGTAATAGCCGACATGTTCCGAGTTTGTTAAAAATTGCAGTAATACAATATCACTTTGGTAAACCAGACTTTGAGCCAACATCATGATAATGATGGGGATTGACATAGAAAAATACAACTTGGCCAGTTGCCTGTCAAATTTTCCGATCTGGTAATTTCTGAAAAGATAAAAATATAATACGGTCACAATCAGAACCGACACCAGGTTTGAGAAAACCATTGCCAGGGCACAGGTAGCCCAACAGGACAACTATCAAACGAAGTATTTGGTACAATACCTGATAGATCAGATCGGGAATATCCTGCTTTGCCTGTTCGGTATAGGCGGCAAAAGTGACCTTGGGAATTGTCCAAAAATACTCGATAGTTAGGATGAAAATTGAAACTATTATGACATATTCAAATTCCTTATTTTCAAATTTGTACTTGAACAAATATTTTTGGATTAAAAAAGTTCCCATAACAAATATGAAATAAATTCCGATTAAAGAAACCTTTATTCTGGCGTAAGTTCCAATGCAGGCTTTTGCGTCCCGGCCTTCCGACAACAACTTCATGTGCGCCGTGCCCACACCAAGCTCGGCAATCATTTTGAACAATGATCCGAATGCCAATCCATAAGCGACAGTGCCCAGCACGGAGGGACCTACAATCCGGGCAATAATTATAGTGGTGACAATCTGGAAGAATTGCACAACGATTCGTGAACTATAACTCAATGCCAATTTTTGAGCTAACATACTTATAATATTTTCGTACTCAATTTTGCAGAGATTATTTTAACTAGCAAATTAAATAAACCTTTAAGTTATAGATATAGTTAAAAGTTTTACAAATTATTTTTTTTCACATACGTTCTCTTTTTTTTATGAATTTTGCCGGGATTCCCGCATAAAATGAATTTTCTTCAACGTTACTTAAAACAATCGATCCAGCTCCAATCCGGGCATATTTACCAATAGAAATACTCTGGCTGATAATTACTCCCGAATAACAAATCACAGCATCACCAATTGAAACAGGCCCTTGTTTATCTTTTTCATCATCTCTATTTTTTGTCCAATCACCAGTATGCGTCCAGATTTGACAATTTGCCCCAAAAGCACAATCATTTCCGATTTTAACTTCCTTTGTCAAATCGATGATCATGTTATGACCGATGTAGACCCTGTTAGCTATAGAAAGTTTTTTAAAAGGATTTTTGGTACATTTTTTATCAATTCGATGCAGTACCAAACCTCGCTCAATATCACAATTAGATCCGATTTTAGCGCCATACATTTTTAAAACCGGAATTGCAAATATTTTTGGCAGTCTCTCAACGAACATTGAAAGTCCTTCTACGCCATAAGCATTAATTACCAAAAAGCTTCGTATTTTTAATGCCTGCCATTTCAGCCAATACATCCAGCTAAAAAATGAAATCAAGCTTTTTAGTTTCATTTATAAAACCTCGGATTAATAAAATGTTCAAATGAATATTTTTTATTTTTAAATCCCCAATAAAATCCAGAAAAGAATCCTCTCCACATAAAAAATGCTTTTTTAAAATCAATTTTCCTTATAATTATTTGCATAGAAGCCCTAACAATGTCTTTCCAGAAATGATGCCAAAAATAGCGACGAAAAAAAACAGGCGATTTATGTTTCAGGATAACAATCATGGGGTTACGAGCGTCATAATATGCTTTAAGCGCTGATGTTTTGCCAATGGTCATGCTTTCTTTATGCCAGATCTTGGCGTGAGGAGTATAGATGATCTTATAACCAGCATTTTTTGCTCGCGCCTGCCAATCGTATTCTTCACATTGCAAGAAAAATGTCGGGTCATAGCCGCCGATTTCATCATATAGTTTTTTAGATACCAGGGTAAATATATCATCGGCAAAAAACCTTTCCATAACTTGATCATATTGGCTTAGATCTCTTTCATGGTTACCGATATGTCCACCTTTCCAGGCGATCGGGTCCTCATTTTTCCCGACTGTTTGCAAAATATCAGGTTGATCGAAATAGAACACCTTTCCGGTCACAAATCCGATCTTGTCGTCATTTTGAGCCACTTTAACAAGTTCACAAATCACTTTTGAATCGGCTTTAACATCATTGTTTGATACAAGGACATAATTAGCCATTTTTTCTTTAAAGGCATATTTCAGCCCCAAATTGAAGCCCCCGGAATAACCTATATTTTTTTCTGTTCGCAAAACAATGACTTCCGGGTAGTTTTTTTCGACCCACTCTTTAGTCTCATCGGTTGAGCCGTTATCAATAACAACCACTTCAAAATTTGAATAGTCATTAGCAAGGTACGTTGAAATACTATCTGCGAGCAAGTGCTTGCCGTTATAACTTAATATCAGAACTACAATTTTTATATCCATTTTATATATCTCAATTCAATTTTATTTGCCCTTGGCTGCAATATTAATTTCAGATTTACATTTTTCACGATTCGCCAAAACTGAGTGTCGATATGCATTAATATATACGCTCGAAGTACTTATATAAAACGTCAACAGCATAACCCTTTCCAAACCAAAATTACTATATCCCCAAAACTGGGTTCCGCTGTTTATAATCATAATGGCCGGAATAAGCAATGGCAAATTCTTTAAAATAGATTTCAAATCAGAGTGGCCAGCTGTTTTTTTTGCAATATTATAGGGTTTAAAAAACAAGGTGAAGGCAAATGATAATAGCAATATAAAACCAATAATTCCAGAGTTCAGTAAAATGTTTTGAAAACCAACGTGGCTATCTTCATATTTACTATTAAGATCGGAGAACCCGGCTCCGAATAAAATTGTACTTTTATTGAACCCTTCCATTACGCGGGGACCACGCTCAGTCAACCGGGATAGTGTGCCGCCCGCGGTAGCATCCCCCTTTAAAAGCAATTCCATAGTTTCCATGCGAGTCCACGATTGATCGATCTGATTTTTTATCAATGGGGAAAGATACATTACCAACAAAAAAAGTCCAAGTCCTATCGCAACATTTCTAAAGATCCATTTACTTTTTTTTATGTTGAAAAAAAAGTATAAAAAATACATGATGGTCAGGCCCAAAGTCCAGGACCTGGTGGCCATTATAAATATTCCGATATAGCTGGTGATATTAATTGTCAGGAGATATAAATCGGAAAAGACTTTACGTTTTCTATTCAAGTATAAAAAACTGCCGAAAAAACATAATAACTGTACGGTGACCATTTCAATTGGACGCTGCAACTGTCCTTCGCCCAAAACACCTTGAATCATTGGTGTACCTGGGAAAACCAAAGACACTAACTGTTGATGATTCACCATGCCATACACTTGAAGCAAAAATGACACAATGGTAAAAGGAAATATGGCCTTAAAAAATCCAAGCACATCGTCTTCTTTGGTAAAAATAAATACAACACTAAAATAAAGACTTATATATATCAGTGTTTTATAGACATTTCGCATAGAATCGATGGACATGCCAAGAAATAATGAAATAAAAATCAATAATATCAGATAAATGCCCAGATTTCTATACTGCTTTTTATACACAAATGATTTATAATAAGACAAGCGCTTTTTAAAAATCACTTTTATAAATAAAAGAAAGAAGCAAACCTCGTAAAATGAAAATGATACTTGGGGAAAAATATTATACACGGGCATCTGGTAAAGATCAGCCATACCTCGACCGGAAAACAACCCGCCAGGGCGATCCAATAAAATCAATAAAAACGCGAACAAAAAAAAATCTTTTTTTGATCTCCACATTGGGATAAGAAATAACAAAAACAACCATCTGCTGAATACAGCCGGAACATAATAAACTAAAAACACGCTTAGGCATACGAGCAAGAACAACTGGATGAAATGTTTGAACTTGTGATAAAAACGGTTCATTTTCCACAAAAAAGGCTAACAATCTTTAGCATTAATCGAAAAATGGTTTTCATGTTCCTTGGGTAAAAAATCAAAAAGCTGCCCTCTTCAATAAAATTGATATTAATGTTCAATATTTTTTTCGATTTCTCCAGACTGGTTTTAGATGATTAACACAAAGATCGATATTAACTTCAGGCTTTGCAAGCATTTGTGGTGCGACATTTTTATTAAAACCAAAATTCTCAAAAATCGGATCTGTAAAATAACTCAGTTCCACTATAATCACATTTTTTTTTGACGGGCAAAAGCAATGAAGGATTGATTTCGTATGATTCAGAAAACATCACTTTTCTGTTTTTTAAATAAAATCCGGCCAATTCAGTTTTTTGATATTGTTTTGAAATAGGTACATCAAACTTATCTAATGAATCTGGAGTTGCGGTTAGCTCCCCACTTAAAAAGCAGTACATCAGTGGAGCTTTCTTCACAGCTATTGTAATGGATTGTCCCCCAAGGTTTTTTAAACATGAATTTTCAAACAGATTGGAAAACCAATATGCAAATTTTCCCTTTTTTAGGTTATCTCCATTAAATCCGCCGATCTCACAAAACGGATAAAGCAAGTCACAGCCTTCAGCCCGACTGACATGAAAACCCTGTTCTTGTAAATATTTCTTTAGTTTGTTTGGGCGATATTCGTATTGAAAAAAGGCTTGATTAATGATTTTCCTGCCAATAATTCTTTTTACTAAATTTTTTATTTTTCTTACTAATCTTCTATAAAAAACTAAAAATGAAATATTTGGTGTAGTAACAATGGCTATTCCCCCTGGACGTAAAACCCGGTATGCTTCAGCTAAAGCTTGCTCAGGTCCATCAATAAAATGCTCAACAACACCCAATGAAATATAGCCACTTAAAGAATTATCTTTATAAGGAAGACTTGTAATATCTCCATGAAGAAAGACCGCATCCGGAACAATTTCATTTTTAATTTTATTCAATTGCTCAATCACCGATTCTGAAAAGTCAACTCCTTCTATGTCAATCCCCAAACGCTTTAAATAAAAAACATACCGCCCTACTCCACATCCAGCTTCAATAACCTTACCGAAGCGGGGAACATATTTGCTTATCCATTGCCTGCCGCCATAAAAATCCCACATTTGGATTTCTGAAATGGGTGTGATGCCCCCCCACCATTCATCCCAGACACTCGACTTTTGCCCTAAGTTTTCACTCATTATTAAAAATTCAATATTTGTTGAACTGCATAATTTACTTCTTCATTAGTCAAATCCGCATGCAAAGGCAGGGTGATAAAGCGATTGTATTCTTTTTCAATATAAGGGCAATTATTCTCCCCAGGGTTTAAAAAGGGGCTGAATGGACAGCGGTGTATAATGACAGCCGGTGGCGATACCTTGTGACTTCAGAAATATCATCAAATCATCGCGGCGATCAGCCCTGATCCCGAACATTTGATACACATATTTATCAGGTTCATAGGGCAATAAGGGAGCTGATACCGGGAATATCCTTGAGCCCGTTCATATAGTGTGAAATGATTTCAGACCGGCGCTTGTTCATGGCCGGCAGTTTTTTCAACTGGGCCAGGCCGATGGATGCGGCCAGGTCGTTCATGTTGTACTTCTAGCCCAGGACGTTGATCTCGTAGAACCAGTGCATGGCGTCGTGGTTGGCCGTGACATAAGCCTGGGCGGTCTTCCAATTGTCCTTGTCGATGCCCACCCAGCGCATGGCTTTGACATCCTTGAGCAGATTCGGGATCATCGGAGCAGATCATGCCGCCGTCGCCGGTGGTCAGGCATTTCTTCTCCTCAAAACTGAAGCAGCCGATGTCGCCCCAGGTACCCAGTTTTTTGCCCAGGTATTCTCCCCCAGCCGTATGGGCGCAATCCTCGATGACCTTCAATCCCTTTTGCCGGGCCCAGGGCATGAGTTTTTCCATGGGCACCGGATGTCCGCAATAATGGACCGGCATGACGGCCACGCAGTCCTTGTCGTATTTTTTTTCCATGCATCCTCCAGGCTCATGCCCAGGGTGACCGGATCGGAATCGACAAATACCGGGAATCAGGCGGTTGTATAGAATCGCGGAAGCGGTAGCCGAAAAAGTCAACGACGGGACCAGGACTTTTTTCCCCTCGGGAAAGCCAAAACAGCGCAAGGCCAGGTGCAGGGCCGCTGTCGCCGAGTTAAGGCCAATGGCGACCTTGCAGCCGATGAACTCAGCCCACTTCTGCTTCGAATTCGGCCACTTTCGGGCCCCAGCCCGATCCAGCCGCGATCGAAAGCATCCTTGATGTTGTCCAGTTCTTCCTGGCCAAGCGATGGTTTAAACAAACGGATATTCATGATTGATCCTTTAAGTCGATATATTTGTGTTTCTGGATAAATTCTTTCAAAGTCAGATTTCGGGCATCTTTTTCGGACAAGAGCGGTTGGATGACCGGCCAGGAAATCGCCAAATCGGGATCATTCCACAACAAGCCGCACTCAGCCTCTGGCGTGTACAGGGTTGTCGACCTTGTAAACGACTTCGGACTCGTCGGTCAGCGTGCAGAAACCATGGGCGAACCCGCGGGGAATATAAACCATGTTATGCTTTTCTTCGGACAGCTCCACGCTCCCCCATTTTCCGAAGGACGGAGAATCTTTGCGCAGGTCCACGAAAACATCATAAACGGCGCCGCGGATGCAGCGGATCAGCTTGGTCTCGGCGAACGGCGGAAACTGAAAATGCAGGCCGCGGATCACTCCCTTTTTTCTCTGACCGGGAATGGTTCTCCTGGACCCAGTGGCGGTGCAGGCCGTTCTTTTTGAAAAATCTCCTCGTCATAGACGCGCATGAAAAAACCGCGTTCGTCCACGGCGAGGCGCCAGACGAATTTCAAAAACTCCGGCAAATCTGTTTATCTTCAATGATTTCCATAAAATTTGTTCAATTTGGCCGCATAATCTTCGATCTGCTGCAACGAAAAATCATGCAGGTCATGATTCAATTCACTAAACTTATACCAATCAACCGTCATCTTGACTGCCTCGTCCAAACTCAGAACCGGCCGCCAATTGAGTTTCTTCATGGCTTTGGAGGCATCAAGCGCCAACGAATGTGATTCCAATGGCTGACCCGGAATTGTTTTCGGCAATCCAGGAACCCTGACCATATGCTGCGATAATTTTTTCCACCAGTACCTCAACTGGAACCGTTGCCGCCAGGTCGGGACCAAAGTTCCAAGCCCCGGAATATTTTTCAGGTTTTTCATACATGTGGGCCGCCACAAGCAGGTAACCGGCAAGCGGCTCGAGGACGAATTGCCAGGGGCGGGTGTGCCGGGGATTCCTGATTTTTATTGGTTGCTCGTGCCTGCAGTGCCCGGATGCAATCGGGGATGATCCGGTCTTTTGACCAGTCGCCGCCGCCGATGACATTGCCGGCGCGCACCGTGGCCAGCCCTAGCTTGGTTTGTTCATTTGCGTCTTTTTTGAAAAAATGAATGGCCATAGGCTGAAGATACCAATTCAGCACAGGCCTTGCTGGCGCTGTAGGGATCGAAGCCGCCCAGTCGGTCACCTTCCTTGTAAGGAGTTTTTTTACCTTTATTTTGATAGCATTTGTCACTGGTAACAATAACCACGGCTTTGACTGAATGGGTCAGCCGGCATGCTTCCAGGACATTGACCGTGCCGCCGATATTGACATCAAAAGTTTCCTTGGGATCGCGGTAGCCTTCACGGACAATGGTCTGGGCGGCCAGATGGAATACGATTTCAGGATCATGTTTGGTAAAAACGGAAATCAGTTTTTCAAAATCACGGATATCACCGCGATAATCAGTTAAATTATTCTCCCACTTTCGCGCGGACAAAATTGTCATTTTCATCTTTGGGATCCAAAGCATAGCCGATCACTTTGGCGCCAAGCACCTGCAGCCACAAAGAAAGCCAGGAGCCCTTGAAACCGGTATGACCGGTGACCAAAACCGTTTTGCTCGAGAATAATTTTAAAAATATCTGTTAACACGATTCCCATACCTTCCAGGCAGCTTTGCCGGCCACCCACAGCTTATTCAAATGCTCGACATCGCGTACCGTGTCGGCGCACTCCCAGAAGCCATCGTGCTTGTAGGTCATCACCTGGCCTTCACTGGGCCAACTTTTCCAAAGGACCGAATTCAAAATCGCAATCCTTGTCCGGGGTCAGGTAATCGAAGAGTTTCTGGTTGAAAACCATGAAACCCCCGGAGATCAAGCCCTTTGCTGGTCTGGGGCTTTTCTTCAAAGGAAACGACTCTTGCCCTCCTTCTCAATAATCTCGCCGAACATCGAAGGCGGCTTGACGCCGCTGACGGTAATGATCTTGCCATGGGATTTATGAAAAGCAACCAGCGCCTTGATATCAATGTCCGCCACACCGTCACCATAGGTCAGCATGTTGATATCGGAATCGAGATATTTTTCAATGCGCTTGATGCGGCCACCTTTCAAGCGTATCCAGGCCGGTATCGGCCAGGGTGACTTGCCAGTCCTCGTACGGGCAGTTTTCGAAACTGAGTTCTCCCGGATTTCAGGTTCACGGTGAAATCACTGTTGTTCTGGTTGAAATTGGCGAAATATTCCTTGATCACGTTTCCCTTGTAGCCCAAGGCAGATCACGAATTCCCTGAAGCCGAAATGGGAATAGATTTTCATGATGTGCCAGAGGATCGGCTTGCCGCCGATCTCGATCATGGGCTTGGGGATCAGATCAGCAATAGAACCCAACCTTGAACCCATTCCGCCTGCCAAAATAATTGTCTTCATAATTTACTTCCTAAAAATTATTTTTTCTGCACTTGTCATGCGAAAATTAAATACGGATTGCGGCCATGTCACATTTGTAAATTTTTATATCGGCGTTCTCGAAAACAAGTTGTATCGTTTCATCATGGAACTCAAGGTCAGGATTAATAAAATCAGAAACAATCATATAATCAACATGGTTCTTTTTCATTATTTCGCCCCTGCTTGCGGTTCGTTCATCATACAATAGAGTACATACCTTCATCTTCTCGTCAAATACTTCTTTTGACAAATTATGTTGATATGCCCACCCTTCAAGATACATTTGTCGGTCGGAAAAAGCCGAATAATAAAACCAAGACGCTCCCGTTTTTCCCCGTTGCTCTTTTGTTCTATAATACCTATCAGAAGAAATTACGTCACCTTTATTAGTGTTTTTATTAAGCCACAACAATCCCTGATATTCAAGAAAAGTCAAAACCATCGCTCTGTTTTCACTACCGTAAAACGTTTCCGGTTCTCTGATTGGTTTTATAGCCCCTTGCACTGTTTTAAGATAATGAATCGCCGTTGTTGATAAAGAGAGCAAAAAGGCTGCAAGTATCATGACCTGGAATCTCTTTCGTAGCATACGCCCCTTTTCCAGTAAATAGGCAAGCGCCGCAATAGTGATAAAAGGTATTGCTGTCTCAATAAAATAGCTGTTTGAGCGTCCAACTTCCTGAACAAAAATGCCTAGACAAATTCCACTGCATGCCGCAAATAAAATAAATAAATTAATCGAAGCCACTTTAGAAGCATTTCTCAAGATCGCTAAAGAATTGATAATAAATAGCGGCATTGCAAACGGCAAATATGCAAACATAAAAAATGGAATCAACAAGACGTAGATAACGCTTATAAACGATTTATTCAGAAATAATGTAGCGAAAGTACCGAATCCCTTAGTCTGCCTAAGCAAACTTCCGATTTGAAAAGTGAGAAATTTAGATGAAGAAAAACCAATTGACGATTGATAAAGAAATAAATAAACGCCTACAAATACTATTGAAAGAACCAACCAATAAACAAAATAGCGGCTATTCATGTGCCTTGTCAATATCTTAAAAAGCAGCATCAAGCTGACGGCGGCAAAAAACACAGCGGCTACAGGGCCTTTGGCGCCAACAAGAAAAAAGAAAAAGAGACCTGACAAAAGAATCTTATTCCATGACATTTTTTCTTGCTTCAGCAAATCATAAAAAACGCCAAGCAAAACAAGAACAAAAGCTATTGCAATTTCCACTGCTCTGGGCAGTAGAAATAAACGCCTGAACAAAAAATTGCCGAAAAACTTGCCGCTGGTACTGAACTCCATAATCGAAGCAGCCGAATGAGTAAAGAATAAAATAAACGAAAAATAAATGGCTTTTCTATCATCAGAGAAAAATTTCCTGCCGACATAAAATGCCGCAACCGCTAAAAGAAGCATATCAAAAAAAGGGAAATATCTTGAGGTGATTAGCAAGGGATGGATTTTGGTTATATAACTTTGAACCGCAATTTGAATGGAGTTAAAGTATTGGTAAGTGAAATGAACGCCGCTGATTCTTGCATTGATAAGAGGAAAACTGCGCAATAGTCCTTCAGTGTTTCCAATGTCAAACAGAATATCTAAATCAAAATAACAACTATTGGCCGACGTCGGCAACGGATTGGTCATGGTAAAACCCATGAAGGTTGCAAACAGCAGCAGAAAGTAGATGGAAATCAACTGAATGGGAACAGTCGCAACTACATCAGCAATATTTTTCTTATTAAGTTTAGAGCTTCTGGATAAAAGAAATATTTCCATAATCGACAAACATGGGCCAATATAAAATAAACCTTCTCTAAAATGCATTGTGTAAAAAGCAAAATATTCGATTATGATTAGGACAATTCCCAAAGCATAACTTAAAACAAATCTTTCAATAAATTCACCCTTGAGTTTAAACAAGCGATGATATAGAAACAAACCGGGAAACATTAGATAAAAAGCTTGAAAGAAAAGATATTTAAGAATATCCAATGGATTGGTCTTTAAGTAAATTAATCCAAGCAATATGATCGCAGAGAGAACGCCATTAAGTAGGACATAATATTTTTTTGATTTTTTTGCAAATAACGCATTTAATAGAGTTTCTGCGCATAGTAGTAAATTGCCCAACTTGGAATAAAAATATCTGCTTGAATTGGCACACCATGAAGATTTCACAATTTTCTCCTTAATCAGGACGCCTTGTCCTTTGCTTGACCACAAGCGTGCTTTTTTGCATAATCATGAAAACAACCTGCACATTTTCTCGTCTTTTTAGCTTCAGCGAGCGATGAGTAATCTACAAATACATTTAATATCATTTTCTTCAAGTTCATAATACATTAGCAATCTCAGCAGGCAAACCGCATAACTGACTGATTCTGGTAACTCCATTCCACCAAGTCTATTTTGATAAAATGGACTTTTGTGCAGGCTTTAATAGTGGAAGACTGCCAAGATAACCTTCTTTTTAGTTTGCATATTTTTTTGAACAATGCTCTACATCAATAATGCATACACACATTGTCATTCGAATAGTATTTAAGTTTTGCGCTCCATCAGAATACTCCTAATATTTTTACATACATAAATTATTTCCTCGTCTTTTATGGGAACAAATAAAGGAATAATAATACTATTATCAGACGCATCTTCGGAAACCGGTAAATGCACAGTTACGTTTTTATTTTTATAGGCCGGCTCTCTGTGGCTGGTCATCACGCCTCTGCGGGTTGATATTCCTTTTTCTAATAATTTTGTCATCAGATCGTTGCGCGTTATTTGACAATTTTTTTTCAAATATATGCTGAACGTCTGGTAATTATTTCGGCAGAAGGGTTTTTCAATTGGCAAAACAATGCAATCAGTATCCTTTAATAAATCAATATATTTAAAAGCAATTCGCCTACGTTCACTCACTATCCAGTCAATTTTCTCCAATTGTTTGATCCCGACCGCGGCCTGGATATCGGTCATCCGGAAATTGTAGCCGGTCTCAAGATATTCTTCCATCACGATTGTTTTCGCTTCGTGTCTCAAGCGGTCATTGACGGACATCCCGTGCTGGCGCAAATGTCGCAACCGTTCACTGAAGTCTTTGTTGGCGGTGGTTATCATGCCGCCATCGCCAGTGGTGATCAGTTTCCTGGGATGGAAACTGAAGCATACCAGGTCAGTGTGGGAGCCGATTTTTTTTCCCTTGTATTCCGAACCGATCGCGCAGGCTGCGTCTTCCAGCAGCTTGAGATGATACTTTTCAGCAAGGCTTTTAAACGCGTCAATATCCGCAGGGGCCCCCATTTGGTGAACTATCATGATGGCTTTGGTGCGTTCATTGATCAAACTTTCAGTATGAATCGGATCCATATTATAGTCTTCTATAGTCACTTCGGTAAAAACAGGTTTTGCACCCGCATGTTTAATCGAATTGGCCGTGGCAATGTAGCTCATGGACGGACAGATCACTTCATCCCCGGGTTGAATATCTGACACGATCAAGGAAAGATGGAGAGCGGTTGTGCAGCTTGACACCGCTATTGCGTATTTCGCGCCGACATAGCTGGCGAATTTTTCTTCAAACTCCTGCACCCTTGGCCCCTGGGTCACCCATCCGGATAGAATCGTATCATAAGCGGCCTGGGCTTCATCTTTGGTCAAATAAGGTTTTGCTACCGGAATTTTCATTTTTTTTCCCAATTCCTGGTCTGAATATCGATTAATAGATCCTTTCTTTCAGCCAGTTTTTTATAGTATGAGATGGTTTCAAGCAAACCGTTTTCAAATGTGAATTTTGGGACAAAACCGGTCAAGCGATAAAATTTTTCGGCATTCACCCATAACCGGGGAACATCAGCGGGCCGGGAATCGATATATTCAATACCCAATTCCCTTTTGCCAGTTAGCTCAAGAACTTTCTCTACGATTTCCTTCAAGCTGTATTCCTTACCCGTGCCGATGTTCATGGTCATACCGTCCAATCCTTCTATCTCCAGAAGACCTGCCAGGGCGCTGGCCGTATCCCTGACAAAAAAGAAATCGCGGGTGATGGAGCCGTCGCCAAAGATCACAGGCCGCTTGTCATACAGGGCATATACAATTGCCCGTGGGATAATCTCACCGGCATCACCCTCATAATGGGCGCGTGGACCAAAGTTATTAAAAATCCTCAATATGGTTGTTTCAAGTTTAGTTAACCGGTGATAAGTCTGAGTATAATACTCTCCGGCTAGCTTACTGCCGCCGTATATGGTGAACGGTCTCGGTAACGTTTCTTCATTTAAGGGAAATGATTCGGCCCCGCCATAGATTTCCGATGTAGATATATAATAAAATCTCTTTACCCTGTTTTTTACGCAGGCATCCAGAATATTCAATGTCCCTTCGGCATTCACGCGGTGATTCTCAAGTGGACTATGAATAGAATGCCTAACGCCCAGACAAGCCAGGTGAAAAACGCAGTCGATTTTTCTTGTTGATTCAAGACAATCAGAAATGTTCAGGATGTCGCCTTCAATAAATTTAAAACTCGCATGCTGCCGAGCCAATTCAAGGTTTTGCAGGGATCCGTTTCTCAAATTGTCCAGAACAGTCACCTGGTATCCCTGGGACTGCAGTTCATCTGTCAGGTGCGATCCAATAAAGCCGGCACCACCGGTAACCAGAATTTTTTTATTTTTTATTTTATTTGACATGATGCAAATTATTCAAACTTAAAAGCACTATACCTGATAAAATTAACCCAAAACCAATGAAAGACAAAAAGTTCAGTTTGTCTTTAAAAATGAAATAACCTGCAATTATTGTCAAGGCAAAGTTAATGCCTGTGGCAATGGGAATGATAAATGAAAATTCTGCAGAGGACAATGCTTTGAACATTACAAGTGCTGAAGCAAATATAAGGGCAAAAGCGATGATAACCTGAATATTCATTAGCACATTTAGCCAGTCTCTTATATTGACCAAGATCGCCCCCTTTAACCTCAGCTTGATTAAAGCGGCTCCTGATACGTTGAGTATTGCATACAATGAACAGTACAAAATTGCCTTTATCATTATTCGTTTAATTCAATGATGTCATCTATAATAAATACCGGTCTCTTCCTGCTAACCTCCAATGTGCGCCAAAGGTATTCAGCGACAATTCCAAGGGAGATATTCGTAATTCCAAAACCGATCAATAACATTGAAATCAAGGCCGGCCAACCTTGCGGCAAATCACCCACTGTCAAGGTCCTGATTATTATGTAAATGACCCAAAGAAACCCCACCAGGGAAAATAACATGCCCATTATAGTGACGAATCTAATCGGCGCGAAGGAGAAGGAAATAAAGGAATCGATCATTAATTTGATCTTTTTTCGAACAGACCACTTGGTTTTTCCGTATTTTCGTGCATTCTTTTCATATTCAATAAAACATTGCTTGAATCCATAACATAAAATCTGCAAGGCAATATTTGAATTGGACTCGACATTGGCATTGAGCTGTTTCTTTACTTCTTTGCTAAACATGATAATATCGAATCCATTGGCCGGATAAGATTGGATGACGTATTTTCGCATTAATGAGGCGTAGATCCTGGAAAACAACTTGGTTACAGTATTATCTTTCGAGGTCTTTCTCTGACCGATGGCTATGTCATACCCTTCAAAGCATTTCTGATACAATTTCCCGATAATCGATAGCGGATCCTGCAAATCGGCTGAAATCATGACAACGTATTCCCCTCTTGCTTGCGTTATTCCAGCTCGTATAGCTGAATGGGATCCGAAGTTTTTTGAGAGCTTGATAATCCTGCTTTTGTATGATGTATGCTTGGAATCAATGATTTGTTGCATGGAATTGTCGGTTGAGCCATCATCCACAAATATCACTTCAATTTTCTTGTCATTGAATCTCGATAAATGTGCATTCAATTCATGAACGAGATGAGGTAAATTCTCCTCTTCGTTGTAGAAGGGAATAACCACGCTGATATCCATTTTCACATCCATAAATGAAGTGTCACTAAGGTTGAAACTACTTTGAAGTTCACCTTGTTGTGAGTGTTTAATGAGACAATATTCCGCAGGCTTAGGCCTGAATCCACAATATCTAGACCTTCTTTAAGATGATGATCAAAAAGCGAATAAAAAAAAGCTTTGCCGACTCCCTGCCCTCTCAATAAAGGACTGATCAATGCCATCTTCCACATGGCAAATTTCAAATTATAGTATTTGTTTAAATCCAATACATAATAGGTCATGAAGGCTGATGGGGTGCCGTTGTGATCGTATACAAGTATTTTTTGATTGGCATCATGGATTGAATTCCTTATCCATTTTTCATATAAACCTTCCGCCTGATCATACCGTATATGATGATCCGCATGAAATCGTTGCGTAATATAGGCATCCTTGGAGTATTCTAGCATATAGGCCAAATCAGATTCTTTTGCCAACCGAAGAGGCAGCAAACTATCATCATTGATCTTGCATTTTCTCAAATCGATTTTGTTGAATATCCAGCTTTCAATAAAATCGAATCCACTGTGCAGGAACTCATTTATGGAAACAAGATCAAGGGAGGGCACTTTTGCCACTACAAATTGTATCGTTTCTTGCTTGCACCATTGTAAAAATTTTTCAATAAGGGATGCGGCGATTTCTTTTCTTTTGTGCTGGTCTTCCTGATTGACAAGAATGGAATCGATGATAGCTGTGTTTTTTTTAAAATGTTCAGTATCCCATGGCGATTTTCTGAAAACTATCATACCCTCAATGCGAGTCGGACTATTTCTTATCCGATACACCGCATGCTTTTCGGAAATCAACTTCAGTATACAGTCAACTGTGTACTGTACCGTTTTATCAAACGGTAATTCGGTATCTTCAAAATATCTTCCATACTTGTTATAGTTAAAGAGTTCAGATAATTTTTTTATATTAAGTATGTTTTTCATTTCAGATAATTTAATTCCTGATTGATTCATAAATTCCAGTTAATATGAATTTGCAGTGTTGATAACGATGCCGATTTCTTTATCAGTCAGTTCCGCAAACATTGGTAACGAAACACAATGCTCAGCCAGATACTCGGCATTGGGGCAATCGCCTTTTTTATAATTAAGATGAGCGTACGCTTTTTGCAGATGGCAGGGCACCGGATAATGAAAAGCAGCAATTATGTCATTGGCAGCCAAGTGTTTTACAAAAGCATCTTTGTTGTTCCGTTGTCACCACAAACAAATGGAAAATAGATTCGGCCCAGTCTGGCTGCTTTTGCATTTTTACTTTCGGATTGGTAATTTCTGTAAGATAGCGGCGAGCAATTTCTCTTCGCCTGCTGTTCCAGCCTTCCAGGTGTTTCAGCTTAACGCTTAAGGACGCGCCTTCCAGGCCACCCATCCTGTAATTGTACCCTACTTCGTCATGATAGTACCTTTCACTGCTGCCATGATTGCGCAAGCTCTGCAAATGCTTATAATAAGTTTCATTGTTGGTGATGACGGCGCCGCCCTCTCCGCAGGCACCCAGGTTTTTGCCCGGATAAAAACTGAAGCAGGCCATATCGCCAAATCCGCCTACGCGCACGCCTTTGAATTTTGTTCCTTGCGCCTGAGCCGCATCTTCCACTAAACAAATATTATGCTTGTCGCAAATTGTTTTCACGGCATCCACATTGAAGGGCTGGCCATACAAGTGTACGCCGATCACGGCTTTTGTTTTGGAAGTTATTTTTTCTTCAATTTTGCCGGTATCTATTTCCCAGGTATCCGGATCGCAATCCACAAAGACAGGCGTTGCGTTGACATAAGAGGGCGCCCAGGGGGTGGCGATGAAGGTATTGGCCGGGACGATCACCTCATCACCTTTGCCGATCCCCAAAGCCAGCATGGCCAAATGCAGCGCCGAAGTGCCGCTGTTGACCACCACCGCATAACGGACCCCGCAAAACCTGGCGAACTCCTCTTCAAAAGCGGTTACAAAAGGACCGCCGGAAAAGGCTGTTTTCTCGAAAACTTTTTCAAATTCAGCAAATATTTCGCCTTTGATTTGCTGGTGCTGTTTTTTCAGATCAAGACAGGGGATTTTTTTTTGTTCCATGGTTTTCATTGCTTATTTTACCTCATTTCAAATAACGGATCACTTTGGCGGGATTGCCCGCTGCCACCGAATTCGCAGGAACATCTTTGGTGATCACACTCCCCGCTCCGGTTATGGCGTTTTCACCAATTGTGAGGCCGCATAAAATGGTCGTCGATGAGCCGATCGATGCCCCTTTTTTTATATGGGTTTCTTCAACTTTCCAGTCGGCCTCTGTTTGCAGCGAACCTTCAGGATTGGTTGAACGGGGGTATTTGTCATTAATGAAAGTGACATTATGGCCGATGAACACATTGTCTTCGATGTGTACGCCCTCACAAATGAACGTATGACTTGATATTTTACAATT
The DNA here is from genome assembly GCA_963770755.1 of Candidatus Aminicenantota bacterium. Taxonomy (GTDB): domain Bacteria; phylum Acidobacteriota; class Aminicenantia; order UBA2199; family UBA2199; genus UBA2199. The sequence goes on from CAVYQZ010000009.1 coordinate 108,165, forward strand.
CTTGCCGATAAAAGCGTTTTTCTGAATTTCGACAAAAGCGCCTACCTTCGTATTGTCGTCGATGGTGCAATTATAGGCATTGACAAAATTGAAGATCCTGACATTCTTGCCAACCTTGACATTACGCAGCGCCTGTTTGCCGGAATCAACATTTAAAATTTCCATTAATTTTTACCTCTATTTAATGACTATTTCTTTTCCGTGATCCTTGAGAGAACGGCTTGAGGCTTCCAGGATTTTTATGACAGCCAGTCCTGAATTGAAATTGGCAAGTGGGAGTTGTTGATTGATAATGGCCTGGGCGAAATCTTCAGCCATCAGGGTCAAGGCTTCCGTATAGGGTGTTTTAGGAATAAAAATGTCACCGGTTCTGTAATCAACCAATAGCTGCTGCTTTTCTTCGTCAGTTTTCACATTGTAGCCAGTATCATAAATTTTGATCTTTTCAGTAGGTTCGAGATCGTTAAAAACGATCATCTTTTTATCACCGCCGATGAGCATCAAGCGGATTTTAACAGGCGAGGACCAGGAACAGTTGAAATGAGCGATCAAACCCGATTCGAAATTCACTGTCAGGAAAGCGATATTTTCCAGGCCGTTCTTCGTATGCGAAGCACCGGTTGCATTGAGACTAAATGGTGTTTCGCTGACCAGATAATTCAGAATGGAAATATCGTGCGGAGCCAGATCCCACAAAACATTGATGTCAGGTTGAAAAAGCCCAAGGTTGATTCTGGTTGAATCAAGGTACTTAACCTTGCCAATTATATCATCTGCGATCAGTTGCTTCATTTTTTGTACGCCGCCTGTATAAAGAAAAGTATGGTCCACCATAAGGGTCAAACTTTTTTTCTGAGCCAATTCAATAAGTTCTTCAGCTTCATGCGCGGTGGCTGTCATCGGCTTTTCCAATAATACATGTTTGCCGTTTTTAAGAGCGGCTTGGGCAAATTTGAAATGGGTAAAAACCGGCGTCGCCACAGCGACCGCGTCGATCGCCGGATCATTGAGGATATCATCCGGATTGGTGGTAATGTCAATGGCCGGGTAATTCCGTCGCAGTAAGTCCAGCCGCTCTTTCCTGGAGTCAGCCACTTTCGCGACTTGAAAATTTTTATTGCCGCTGAAATTCCTTACCAGATTCGGTCCCCAATAACCGTAGCCGATAATTCCGATTTTGATCATCTACTTCTCCTTTGTTTTGATATTCTTGACTTCGAATTATTTTTGTTTGTGTTAGTGATAGTGTTAGTAAGGAACAAATCAGAAACTATCATTTTTATATCTCATGAACTATCACTACCACTATCACTGAGCCCGTGATGATTTCAGCACTTGGATAATAAAATGCATGCCTGTTTCCGAAAGCTCATAGTAAAACGGCAATCTCACCAAACAATCCGAATACCTGTCGGCACCAGGAAGCTCCCGGCCATCGTGTCTGTCTTTATAGAATGGACTTATGTGAAGACTCAAGTAATGGAAAACCGCTTTGGCATGATTTTCATTCAGTTTGGCGATCAGGGCCGTGCGTTGCTCCAGATCCTTGCAAACCAGATAAAACAAATGGCCGTTGTTGCTGGCATGATCGGGGACAAGCTGCAGTTGGATGTGGGCAACTTCAGCCCAATCTTTTAACCCATTCCAATAGCTATTCCAGATTTCCTTTCTCCTCTTCTGAATATCATCCAGGTTTTCCAACTGCGCCCACAAAAAGGCGGCACTGATCTCCGAGGGTAAAAAAGAGGAACCGATATCGACCCAGTTATATTGGTCCACCTCGCCACGGAAAAACTCGGCGCGGTTTGTCCCTTTCTCCCAGATGATCTCCGCCCGGCGCATAAACCGCTCGTCATTGATGACCAGCATACCGCCTTCACCACACTGAATATTCTTTGTTTCGTGAAAAGACAAAGCGGCCAGATGACCGATGCCGCCGAGCGGTTTTTTTACATTATCTTTCCCGGTGAAAAAACTGTCTATTGCCTGGGCTGCATCCTCCACGACAAAAAGATTATGCCTAGCAGCTACGTCCATGATCTTGTCCATATCACAGGCCATACCGCCATAATGGACAGGAACGATCGCTTTTGTTTTGGGCGTGATCAATTCTTCAATTTTATCTTCATCGATCCCGGGATGATCGGGGCGGCTGTCGGCAAATACGATTTTTGCGCCCCGCAATACAAATGCATTCGCTGTTGAGACAAACGTATAGCTGGGCATGATCACTTCGTCGCCAGGTTCAATATTCAATAGAATGGCCGCCATTTCCAGGGCATCGGTGCAGGAAGTGGTGAGCAGGCATTTTTTGAAACTATATCTTGTTTCTAAGAATTTATGGCATTTTTGCGTGAACATGCCGTTGCCCGAAATTTTTCCGGATCTGACAGCCTGCTCAATGTATCGGGTTTCCTTGCCGGTGAAATAGGGTTTGTTGAAGGGGATCATTATTTTTTGATGAGGTTCTCTCTCCATTCCCAAATATAATATTTTATATTGTCACCGACATTAAACAGCAAGTCCAAAACACTTACATAATGAGAAAAAGGTGGATACAATTGCTTGTATTCAGGATAGCCGGAATAATCCTTGTAATATAATTTTATACTTTTTTTAAAAAATTTGTTTTCATTAATATAGTTTTTTGCCAGCGGCCCGCTTATATAATAATCTCCATTGACAGCTTCTAAAAGTCCGATGATTTTATTGAGCTTTTTCTGTTTGACATTGATCTCGGCGGAATCATGGAAGGTCGTTTTTAAGCCGAGTATTTCCCGGGAAAATCTTTTGATGAAGTTTTGATTAAAATCGGACAAGTGTATCCAATCCTTTTGATAATAGAAATCCTTTATCAACTTATAATACTTGCTGAAATGATCAGCCGTTCTATAAAATCGTTCAATGCTGTGCAGGTGACTCTCTCTCCATGACAAATCATTGAATGCCACTTCACTGATCAATTTGTCACGGTTGCTGCCAAGCGGTATCGTAAGCCAGCGTTCGCCCGAATTCGTTTTTATTTTGTTTCTGTTCCGCCAGTCCCGGTTCGTGTATTGAACGTCATCCAGGAAAATAAAACAATCCACGTCATGAATGATGTCAAAATATCCTTTCCAGGGAATATAACTTGACTGGATTATGGCAACTTTCTTCATTCCGCTTTCCTTAAGAAAGTGAGCCGGATTCCCGACCCAGATCTCGTTTTCTCCCATGTCTTTGGTCAGATACGGAACCCATGCCCAGGGTCGAGTTCTTGCCAATGGTCAGGTTTTCCCGGGTGGTTGCGTTCAAACCGATATGCACCCCGTCACCAATGTTCATGTAGGCACCGATGCAGCATTGGGCGGCAAAATGGCAGTATTTCCCGATTTTATTATTATGGCCAATAGTTGCTCCTACCATGATCAGGCAGCCCTTGGCAAACGATGCTGCGGAGGAAATGGCGGCATTGGGCATTACCACCGTTCCCGGTCCCAGTTGTGCATTGGGGGCAACGTATGCCAGGGGATGAATAAAAGTCGCCAACTTGTCGTCGGGAATATTCAGGCTTTCGAACAGGTCGATTCTTTGCTGCTGGCCGTCGATGCGGTAGATGGTGTTGATGAAAAAATAGCCCTGGCGATTGAATTCCTCCCAATCAGCCAGCTTGCCCAGCACCGGGGAAGATTCAATTTGCCCGCCGGCATCAATCGCGATCGTTCAGATACCCGGCGAATTCCCATTCGCGATTGGCCGCGCTGGTTGGCGTCAACAATGGCGTTGGCGATCACGCTACCGTTGCCGATCCCGCCCAGGATGATTACTTTTTTGCTCATCGACTACTTCAATATTTTTTTTATAATAAACTTCGGACGCTGCTTTGATTCCATGAAAATTCTGCCCAGGTATTCTCCGATTATTCCCAGGAATATAAAATTAATTCCAAAAAAGAACAGCACCAAAACAATAATCGATGTCCAGCCCGGAGCAACCATACCCCTGAAATACCTGAAATCAGTATTGCCCCCAAAACAAAGCTTAAAATCGAAATGACCAATCCTGAATAAATGGCTACCCGGATGGGGAACATGGAAAAGGAGAATATTCTGTCCAGGGCTAGTTTGAACATTTTTTTTAAAGTATAGGCACTTTTCCCGGCAAATCTTTCTTCCCTGGTCAATTCAACGGTGGTAAAATCCATTCCTATCCAATAAAGCAAACTCAAGGTGGAAGATGTCTTTTCCTGATATTTCTTCAATTCCTCAACCACTTCCTTGCGCATGGCGCGAAAAACACCGAGATTGGGTTGATGCTTGATTTTGGTAATTCTCTGCGAAACTCTAAAGAATAGGCGTGATAAAAACAGTTTGAAAATGTTGTCTTTTCTGCTTTTCCATTTGGCAATGGCCATGGATACATCATCTTTTAAAAGGGCCTCGACAAGTTTGGGGATATCTTCGGGCCTGTCCTGCAGATCGGCGTCCATCAGCACCACGATATCACCGGAAACATGCTCCAAACCCGCGGCGATCGCATTGTGCTGGCCAAAATTCCTCATCAGCTTGATACCGACAATGTGTTCATTTTGTTTCTTCAGCGCTTCGATTTTAGCCCAGGAATTGTCTTTGCTGCCGTCATCAACCAAAACAATCTCGTATTCGTTGCATAATTGCGGCAATACCTGAAACAGACGCTTATGCAGCTCTTCCAGGACGCCTTGATTGTTGAACACCGGGATCAGGATGCTAACTTTCTCAGTATATTTTTTCATATGGCTTCTTATGCAAAAATGAATTTATTTCCCAGGCCTGTCTGGATCAGCCGGCAGACTTGCGGAATAGCCGGGTCGGTCAACTCCCTTTCTTCATTCGTCAATTCCGCAAACTGTGCTTTTTTTCCGGAAAAAGCCCAGTTGACGATATACGGTCTCGCATCTTTCAATAAACCTTCGGGACATTTCTTGGGGGTTTCAAAAACTGTCCACATATAGTAATCTGACAATGAAAAACTCTCCAACGGATTGGCAAAAACATTTAAGCGGATCCTTCCCGCCTTGCCATCCTTCAACGCTGGAGGTACAAATTCTTGATAAAGGGCCTCTTTTCTAAGGCCGAACAACGGGTCCAGCAACCGGTCAATGCCGTGTGAAGCGAGTATTGGAGGCATTTGATCGGTCTGGGTGATCCGTAGCGCCGCCATTGCCTTTTCCAAAGAATCGGCTTTCAACATGAAGACCGATTGCCCCTTCATCTTGCCGTTGGGCTTGATAACCAGAGTCGGCCATTGATTAGAATAGTTGCTGATATTGATATACAACTCATTGCTGGTTTTTGGAATATTAAGCAAAGGAAATGATTGTGGGGCATTATCGGTAATTTCTTTCATCCATTGATACGAGACATACTTATCACTCAGATAATGCATAATAGGGCTATAGCCCGGTTCCAAGCGCATATACAAGGCGTCCCGCTCCAGCTCGTTCGGCATGAAATAATGCCGGTAGTTCCGGTCAAACTCCACCCAGGGATAGCTGACGGGGATCATCTCCACACCCAGTTCCGCCGAGGCGTCGATTAGCTCCTTTTTATATAAGTGCAGTCGGCTGTACATGACATACACTTTCTTGAACTGGTACTTTTTCGCAAAGGCAGCGATCCGGTATATCTCCGGCCCGTACTTCGAATTGGTAGATCGGCCGGATGATCTCCAATATCCCGATAGCGCGATTCAGTTCCAGGATATGGTGCTTTCCTTGGCTCACATTAATATCTACACCGGTGGCAGTGCCGACAAGTGCATGCCTGGGCTTGTCATAATAAAAGCCCCGGTGCAGAGGATGCTGCGTGAACTTGTCATTAAAAGCGGCCATTGCTGCAAAGGCATTGCCTATGTCTGTTATCTTTTTCCCATGGCGCAAGTACAGCATTGAATCATAGAGATAATGAAACAACTTGTCAGGGATCCTCTGATAGGAAAGTTTCTGACCTATCCGAAAATATTGCCTTAAGCCGATAGAAATTTCATCAAACCATTTGCCTGATTTGGCCATGAATGCAACACGCCTTTCTATGCTTCTTTTCATTCCAGTTTGCGTGATCATTATGCCGGATGGACGTATTTTTCGATCACTTTGAATTTGCCCGTCTTCTTGTCAGTCGAAAAAGTATCTTTCCATTCGATGGCCAAGGGATAATCCGGATACTTTTTCGCCCATTTCTGCAAGGCCATCCTTTTTACCTTTTCCCTGTCGGCACTCTTCGTCGACTTTAAGCTGCAGCACGATCTCACCGGCTGATCTTTCAAGGAACTTGTACTGCACGCACTCATGAAACGCCCGGAATAATTGGTATGACTGATGATAGGTCAGGGTGTAATGCTCCCCAAAATAGATGATGTCATCGTTCCGGCCGCAGATTTTGCCGATTTCCTTGTTGGGAAAGGTATCTCGATCGAGCACTTCCACGCAATCATCCAGGTCGTAGCGAATCAAAGGCATGGAATGGTTGATCAAATTGGTGATGAGCACATCGCCGACGACCTTTTTCGCCTCCTGCCTGCGGTTGACAACCTCGACCAGGGTCGAATTTACAGAATATTTTCTTGGAGTCGACTTGATTGATGCCGTAACCAATTGAGGGCGATTCCATGCAGCCATAAAGGTCAATATATTTTCTGCCGATTCTTTCCTTGAATAAGTGCAGAAGAGCGGGTGAAATGTTCTCTGACATGAACAGTACCAATGGAATATCCAGTTTCCGGTCATGTTTTTTTCAGCTCCAGGGCAATGATCTCAATAAGGGAAGGAGTTGACCATAACAGGAAAGGTTTTATTTCTTCAAGTTTTTGTATGATGGTTTCAACCGGGATCAAAAATAGAAATCAGCTCACGGCGGAATAAGCCCAAATATTTCCTTGAGGAAACCGATTTTGCTTATGTCCTTCCTCGATTTCAAATTCATGCCCAGGCTTCATATCGTGATAATAGTACGGATTTTTTTGAAGGGTAGTACCCCGCTGCCATCAACGCCCTCACCAATCGGACATGGGCTGAATAATCTTCAAATTTATTGAATGCAATTTGGAAAGGCTCGCCGCTGGAGCCGCTGGTGCTGTGGATGTGGATTCGCGTGTCCACTCGCATGTCATGATGTCCTGGATGGAATGGTTCCTGAGCAATGGCCTTGTGGATGATCGGGACCCTGCCGATGTCATCCAGGCTTTCTATCTTTAGATCCAGTACGCCATGATCGCCATAGAATTCCCGGTAAAATGTGGAGTGTTGCTTGGCGTGATCAAATAGTCTTCTGAATTTTTTTAGTTGCATTCTTTTTATGGAAGCGATGGAGGCCGCTTGCCCAATATTGCAGCGACAGGTAGTATTTGGCTAACGCCGGCAGCATCACTGATTCCTGATCGGAGATGGATCCGTCATGTCAATGCTCAGCTCCATATTTTCAGGGCTTTCAGCCAGGGTAGCGGCAAAACTTTATGCGACTGCCACGCCAAAGCCAGGAACATCAAGAAATAGGTCGTGCTAATACGCATAGGCCACGCCCATGTACCCAAACAGCCTGATCAATCCGAAATTCAAAGCGATGATGATGACCATGTTCAAAAATGAGACGACACTGATGTAGTTTTGTTTGTCATGCTTGATCAAAATCGGCATTAAGAAAAACATATATCCCTTGAAAAAAAAGGCCCAGCGTAAACCAGGGAATGAATTCCCTGGCGCCATGAAACTCCGGCGCTGTCATGATTTTCAAGATAATTCCCGAAAAAATATTGATCAAAACTACTCCCAGAAATACGATTCCCAGAACGGCCATACAGCATGCGCGTGAGATAAAGCTTGTTGATGTCCTTGGTTTTGGCGAGCTGCTGGTACAAAAACGGTGACCAGGACAAGCCCAATGTATCGAATCAATAGCTTAACAGGCCAAAGGCAATTTGAAATCCGACGGAATATACTCCCAGCAGCTTTTTTGTGAAGAAATACTGGACAAAAAAAATTCCCACTTGAGAAATGATCACCGATTGAAATGAGTTCGGCATGAGCGGTAGAACGACCTTCAGGATGCTCCGGATCAGATCCTTGGAAACGGCAAAGGAAACATAGCCGTTTGTCTTTCAAGTAATAAAACGACCAGGTCCGGACAGAAAGAACGCCAGGATAATGCCCAAGACCCTGCCCTGCCAGCCCGCAGAGCAACACAACCACCAAAAGCAGCGATATCAGGAGCATTCATCACCGTATTGCCGATTTGATGAACACTGAATGAGAGCACATTTTTGTTATTGCGCAGCACATTGAGGCCCATGTTGAAAACGATGAAGGAAAACGAAGCCAGTGGAATGATCAGCAAGCCAAAACAACGGCAAATCCAGAACATCATTCGAAGCAAAGGGTAAAAGAGGAGTATGAGCAATTCAAGTGACTAGCGAAAAGCACTAGGACGATCAAAATTGAGTTACCAATGATTTTTCCGATAAATTCTTTGGGTTGATCAAAAAAGTTTTTGGAGATGACCGTCTGGAATTGAAATGCCTGCCAAGCGAATTGGATATGGCCAGGTAAAAACTGAACAGCGCGATGTTCGCATACTCGGCGGGAGACAAGTATCTGGTTAAAACCGGCAGAAAAAGAAATGGAATGGCATTGTTGATTAAAGTGGTGAAAAAATAGCCGCCGGACATCCTACCCAAATGAACCAAGCCTCGCAAATCGGCGTTCAATCTCATCATTTGTTTAGACTGCGCATGATTAAAACAAGCAAATTTCCGATATATTCTTTTTCGGATTGGTTTACTTTTTCTTTAGGTTTCGTAAGACAATAATCTCGTTTAGAATTCTTTTCGAGTGCAGCAAGATAAGCAAGCAATTTATTTTCATCAAAAGTAAATTTCTGAATGAAGTCATATATTTTACCGGCTGTTTCTTCATCGGAAATTTTCAGCACTCCAGGGTATTTTTCATACCAGGACAAGCCGAATACCAAAACAGGCTTACGACGAACCATCGACTTCCCAGCCCACGGTCCCGGTGATAGTGGCAACTGCCTTCGCATTTGAAATTAGGTTAAATGAGTCTGCATGCAACGGCATGAGTCGAATGTTTGGAATTTGTAATAGATCGTCATAAAATTCCTTGATCCTGCTTGTTTGGCCTTCGCCATGCGCTTGAAACTGCAGGCGGGTGCTCCTTGACATAGATTTTCCAGTCGTCCGGAATATTTTTCACCATAGTTTCAACACAGAGGAACTGGTCAACAAAAATATCGCCGGCAGGATTTGATGTCATTTCAGGCTGATAATGAAGAGGCAGATAAATATATGGTTCGTTAAAATCCGGCTTTTCGGCTGCGAGATTCGTAATATTTTCTTAATTTTCTTTTGTATTTGTTTGTTTTAATTTTGTTGAAGAGTATTGGAGAATACTTAAGCGGCTCGCTTCTATGCTTTTTTTCTTCTGCTTGACAGTAGGTTGGAAATCCCTGCAATAGGTATCCTTTTCTGCCAAAATACTTTGCCGGATAATGGATGGTTTCGTTCATGAATTTCATTGAAAGCCCAATGACATTCGAACTTTGTTTATGCAGCGACATCGTTCGTTTCCATATAGGCGGGCTTCCCCCGCTCGTAATCTTTTAGGACATTCTGGTAACGTTCCATGATATCAGGGGCAAGATTTGTTTTCAGCAAATCGAAATCCGGCTTGTCACTTAGGATATCATCATAATCATCTTTAATTTCATTGCCAATATCATATACATCACGCAAGGGAATGATTCTGCCCGGAAATGCCGTATGCTGAAACATGACAAACGGAATATGCAAATGCGGCATAACAAATACAGCACATAATCATAGACACGATGGGGAACAGCAGCACTTATGACAAGATCAGGCTTGAGCAAATGAATACAGCTTGTCCAATTTTTAATGAAAATTCCGATAATGCCTTTGCCGCTCGCTGAAGGAAAAACTGTGGCAGTCGGCATCCATCCTGTCCATCATTTTTAAAGCCTGCAATTCATAGGTCGCATACTCTTTTATAAAATCAATATTAATATGTGAATTTCGCATAATGCTTGCTTATCAGATCAGGAAATATTCCTTTCCAGGCGTCGAAAATCGGATGGTAGATGGCACTGGGGAAAGCAGCGGGAACCAGGTTTTCGGAATTATCAATTTCATATCCGATCCAATAAACCGGCTCAAAACCATATTTTTCTTTTAATTCTTTGGCGACTTTCAGCCAGGGGTCGACAAAACATGTGTTGTAAATAACTTTCATCGGTTTATCAATTAGTCTCTTGCGGCGTAGTAGGTGCCGGTTTTGGACTGAGACGCACCAGTTGCCGATCCAGCAACAGGCTGACGATCTCCCAGACCGCTTGAAACGGTATTTGCAGCTCAACGGCAATATCCGCTGTCGTCCGGGTTCCATCGCACCTCTCCATGACATCAAACAAACTGCGATGCCCTGCCCAATTCACGGCAGGGTCAATCCAGATATTTTGACCGGAGCAAAAGATCTCGCCCTTGAATTCATTGACCACATAGCGGTTCTTTTCCCAGGCAGCCAGCATTTTCAGAACAAGATCCCGGGAGGCTTCCAGACGCTCTTGCGAGACGATTGCCGGTGTGTCCAGGCTGCTATGATATTCATGGATACGGATAATCAGGAGCTGTTCTGGGATGGATGCAGCGGGAAATGGAAAGCATGGGCACCCGCACTCCGGGTGCATTGAACTGGCGTTCGTCATTGCCGATCACATCGCGGTACGGTTTCCGGGTACTGTGCGGATCAATTGTCTGCCAGGACAGTTGCGAAGCACTGATCGACCTGGCTTTCCGGCATGAAACTGTGCTGCAAAATGTGGGGTATATCGGCGCCCAGCATTTCCAGGAACAAGACCGCCGACCATTTTGGGGATCAGTTCCTCATGGTGGCTTAAATACGCCACAGAGCCGATCGTTTCGGGAAGGATCAACAAGCCGATAGGTATAATAAGGTTTCGGACCTTTGAGCAGGGCTCGGGCCACGTCCAAGCCCACCACGCATCCGGTCAGGTCATCATTCACCATGGCCGGATGACAAAGATGTGCTGCCAAAACAAAGCTTTGATCGGTCTCCCCGGGAATGACTACCTCCCCAACTTTCAATGTGCCTTGTTCGAAACGCGTCCGGATGACTACCTTGTAGGCATCATCGTGTAAGCGTGTCTTTGAGCGTTTGCGGTAAGCACAATCCCCAATCGCGTTCATAATACTTGAAAACAAAGGGGATGGCATCGGGCAAACGTTGATGGGTGTGCAGGTGGGGCAACAAGTCATCCCGTTTAACAATTCCCTCGAACGGCAGTGAATAGGACACGACATGCAACGGATGATTTTTCACATCGATGATGCGCTTGCCATCCAGCGTCTCCAGGAAAGCTTCGTCGCAAGTCCATTTTTCAGGAATTTTCCATGTCCAGCAGGACGTGCCCGTCGGATATTCATGGATGGTCATGGGCACTTCCTGGGCCAGGCGCTGCAACGCCATATCATACCCATCGGAAACAATATCCCGCTTCAAATACCAAAGCTCGTTGATCAATTCCATCATTGCGGACATCGTTATTTAGCCAATTTTTCCATGCAAATTAAAAATTACCTATTTTTTTATTAATGATGCTTTTTTTAAAATATTCATTGCATTGCGTACCATCGGGGGCCCGATGAATTTGCCATTCATGTAGGCGACGCCTTTTCCTTCCTTCTGGGCTTCATCGGCAAGTCGCAACATTTCCATGGCTTCGCTGATTTCTTCGGCTGAAGGAGTGAAATAACGGTGAACCAGCGGTAATTCCTTAGGGTGCAGCACCAGCATCCCTTCAAAACCCAGGTTCTTGGCAACGATCAGATTTTTCTCCAAGTCATCCATATCATGAACTTTGATATGCACGGTATCGATCGCCGCCACCTTGTTCGCTTTCGCAGCCATGGCGATCAGGGCGCGGGCCGTGAAGAGGCTTTGTCCGTTGCTGTCATGGATTCCTTCGAGATCGGTGATGAAATCTTCGCAGCCAAAGGCAATGGCAATGACCCGCTCCGAAGCTTGGCATATCTCCTGGGCATTCAACACGGCGGCAGCGGTTTCAATGATGGGAATGATTTTGTAAGTCCCCACCGGAATCCCCTTTTCGTATTCGATCGTTTCAAGGAGCTTGGCAAAGAAATACACGTCCCCGCCCTTTTTGGCTTTCGGGTACATAAAGCCATCAACACCTTCGATGGTAAGCTGGTGCACGTCCTTCAGCAAGTGGCCGCTTTCCCTGTCGTTGACGCGCGGAAATACCAAGTGATTTTTAAATACACCCTTGGCAACCCATGCTTTGATATTATCCCTGGCCGTCTGCTTGCTTGGGACCGACTGCACGGAATCTTCAATATCCAGAAGCAACACATCGGCATTGGATTTCGCGGCACTGGCCAGGAGCTTCTCATTATGACCCGGAACAAACATCAAGCTGCGCATTAAAAAAGATGTCATGTGCTTTTCCTCATAATCAATATTTTTCGTCGAAATTGAATGACATCCTGGTGATTCTGATTAAAACCAATAGTCTCCACATAAACAATTCCCCGGTCCGTCTTTGATTTTGAAGGAATGAGATCCAAAACCTCGCTACGAGCATAGATAGTGTCATTAATAAAAACCGGGGCCAAGTGCTTGATATTTTCATATTCCAGGTTGGCTATGGCTTTGCCGCTGATATCAGGCACTGAAATTCCGACTGCCAGGCTGAACACCAGGGTGCCAACCACTAATATCTGGCCATGCTGTGATTTTTCTGCATAATCCATGTTGATATGCAGCGGATGGTGGTTCATGGTAAGCAACGAAAAAAAGTTATTATCACTTTCAAATATAGTCTTTGATGTTTTGTGATAAATTATTTCACCAACAGAAAATTCTTCGAAATATCTTCCGATTGTCTCCATCATGATTATCCTTTATTCCCCCCTCCAGTAAAATAAAATGCTCACCAGTTTATTATTTCCAGATGAACCCGACAACCTTATTCAAGACATCCTGATAGTTTGCCCTAGCATAGATTTTAAAAATACCCCACCAATTGCTTTTTTTTTTAAAGTATAATTGATCATAACTTTCTTGTTTTGGTTTGTAATTTCTTTTGCATAGCGAAAATAACATTTTAAATACTGAAAGTAACTTTTGTAAAAAACTGCTGAAATTTCTTTCAGTTCATCTAATATTTTTTCTTTTTCTTTATCATAAACCAGTTCGACACCTTCATCTGTTATTTGATAAGGATAAATTTCGAAAGTGTATTCATGCGTAGCATTTAAATTCAAACTTAAAACAAAAGCTTTAAAAATTCTCGGGTCATTTTCAAAATATGACAAACCTTGGAACACTTTTGAATCGAAAATGAAGTTTCCTAAACTATAAAAGATGATTTTTTTCTTGTATTTCTCAAACCCCTGCATAATATGAGGGTGCGTACCTATGATCAAATCCGCACCATAATCTATGCACTTATGAGCGATCCTTCTCTCTCTTGGAGCAGGATAAGGTACGTATTCATAGCCCCAATGAAAATAAACAACAACGAAACACTTTTCTTTTTTCAATTTTTTTATAGATTTTTTTAATTGAACCAGTGAGTCATTCGCAGGACCGGGTGAATTTTTCTTTGAAAACGAAAAACGCGTAGCACCGATAAAAGCAACTCGATAACCGTTTTCTGATTCAATCAATGGTCTCATTGCTTCAACTTGGTTTATGCCACCACCGAATTGTCCAAAACCATTCTGTTTTAAATTTTCCAAAGTATCAATCACTCCATTTGCTCCAAAATCCAACAGATGATTGTTGGCCAATGAAAATGCATGGAACCCTTCTAGAATTTTTAGGCTTCCAACTTCGCATTTCAAATGAACAGGATGGTTCCTTATTTTATCATCACATTTTGTTACAGGACATTCAAAATTGCCAATATTCAAATTTCCCTGATCTAAAAGATTTTTTAATTCTTCAGATAGTGAAAAGGTGTCTGGATTAATATTATGAAGGCAAATATCGCCAAAAAAATTTATTATCATTGACTTATTCAACTTTTATGCAAGTCTACTTCTATAATTTCTTGCTTTTTAATTTTTATCTTTTGTCTTGATCGCACGATAATCTTCCCTTCCCTTCGTCAATGCATCCGGCAATGGTTTTTCTTCATTAAGATCCAAACATTTCAGTTCTCCCGGCAACATTTCCCTATAGCGGAATCCACTCTCGGGGCAGACCATAATCCCATCTGAACCGGGCTTCAAGATATGCCCGTGGCGCGACATCCAGCCTTTCTGTTTTCCGGGGACTCCCAAAAAGTAGAAGGGTAAATGAGTTGATGGGTGGATGGGTAAATGAGTTAATGGGTAGATGAATAGAAGGGTTGATGGAAGAAGAAAATAACATTGGACCGAACTCATTACACGCAGCCATATCAATCATTTTTTGCTTTTTTCTTTAATGGTTCGATAGTTGTCAATACCTTTCGCCAGTTTTTCAGGCAACGGATCTTCCTCGTTCAAATCCAAGCATTTCAAGACTCCCAGGGAAATTTCTTTATAACGAAATCTGCTTTCGGGGCATATCATTAGACCGTCCTTAGCAGGTTCTAGAATATGTCCGTGGCGGCTCATCCAGCCTTTCTGCCTGCCTGGGACGCCCAAGGAGTAGAAGGGTAGATGAGTTGATGGGTAGATGGGGGAAGAAAACAGCAATGATTTGAACTCATTACAAGAGACACTATACATCATTTTTTGCTTTTCTCTTTGATGGTTCGATAATTTTCGCTACCTTTTGCAAGATTTTCAGGCAAGGGCTCTTCCTCGTTCAAGTCCAGGCATTTTAGAATCCCAGGAGATATTTCCTTATATCTAAATCCACTTTCAGGGCATATCATTAGCCGTCTTTAACAGGTTTCAAGATGTGGCCGTGGCGAGCTCATCCAGCCTTTTTGTTTCCCGGGAACTCCGACAATAAATGCATAATCCGGAACATCCTTGGTCACCACAGCGCCTGCCGCTATAAAGCAATATCGTCCCAGGGTAATTCCACAGACGATAGTGGCGTTGGCGCCGATGGTGGCGCCGCGGCGGATCAGGGTTTTCTCATAAAGCGAATGACGAAGAACTTGTGAACGAGGATTACTGACATTGGTCAGGACGCAGGAAGGGCCGAGGAAGACATCGGATTCAATTGTAATGCCTTCATAGACTGACACGTTGTTCTGGATCTTGACGTTGTCACCGATGATGACGTTATTGCCGATGTTGACATTCTGGCCCAGGATGCATTTTGCGCCCAGCTTGGCGCCAGATTGGACGTGGGAGAAATGCCAGATCTTGGTGCCGGGGCCGATGGAGACGTTGTCGTCGACGTAGGCCGAGTCATGGATGAAATAGGGTTTGTTAGACATAAGAGGACCTCGTTATTGTAGATGGGTTGATGAGTAGATGAGTAGATGGGGAAGAACAGCAAAGGATTGCACTTGCCTTCATAGCTAACTCATTTACCCATTTACTCAATTGGTAGATGGGTAAATGGGTAGAAGAGTTGATGGGGAAGAAAGAGAGAAATAGTTTACTCATATATTCATTTACCTTTTAGATACTTGATTAAATTTAACAATTTCTTTCTTAAACCTTCAATTGTCAATAAAAAATGATCTGGCTGGACGTAATTCTGATCTCCAGCTATGAACAGCAAAGTTTCTACTTCAGAGATAGATCCAAGCGAGATATACAAAAATTGGATATATTCTTTTTTGCTATGTCGGGCAGCACCTTCAGAAATATTGACCGGGATCGATACAACGGCTCTGCGCAGTTGAGAGATCAAACCAAACATTTCGTCTTTTGGGAATTTTGCGGTAGCGGCATAAATGTCCTTAACAAACTGCATGCTGTCTTTCCAAACGATTAGATCTTTATGGGTTTGCATTTAAGCTCAAGTAGATGGGGATATGAGTATATGGGTAGATGGGAAAGAAAACAGCAAGGGTTCGATATCTTTGAATTCACTCATTTACTCATAAACTCATTTATTCATCTACCTATTCGTTAATGGGAATAAGAGTAGATGGGGAAGAAAGAGGGTAATAATTGGCCTTCTTTGCTGTTATCTCATTTACCCATTTACTCATTTACTCATCTACCTCTTGCCCCATCTACTTCTTTCCAGCTAAAAAACCGCCGTGGCCCTTTCAACAAGGAACTCCCTTATTTCATTTTCCGGGACCGCGGGCGGCAAATATTCCAGCGGTTCCGTAAAGTCGATGTCTTCGAAAAAACTCAACTGGGCCCGGAACATTTTTTCTGAGAACAGCTCGCCGAATATGGCGCCGGCTTTGGCTGAAATCTCGGCAATTGAATTGTAGTTCCTGATGATGAAATACAGATCGACATAATCCTTCCACTTGGAGCGCCTGCCGAGCGCATAGGCTTTCATTGCTGCCAAAGTCAAAATATCGGGAAGCTCGATCACGTTTTCAAAAATGCAAACGGGTTTTACGGGAAAAGGATAATCGAAAAACGTGAATTTCACCTGCTGGATCGTCAGGTTCAATTGTTCGCTCACCCTGCGGGTGACTTGAACCGGAAAACCATGCGTTTTGACGGTGTCAAGTATTTTTTTATGGCGCAATTCGCCGTTTTTAAAAAGATCGAAATCATTGGAACGGCGGTGTCCGATATGAAGGGCTATTGCAGTGCCGCCCACCAGAAAAAACTCGGGTTTAAAATCATTGACCAGAGCCAGAAGCTCAAGCTGATCGGCGTTGAGGATTTCCTTATGCATGGCGTTTGAAAAGCAGTGAAAAAAAGTGATAAATTTCGGGATAATAATTCATCTTTTTTCTGCCAGTAGCACTGAAAAACACCCTGGCCGCGTTCTTTATTCCCATGACCTTGAAAAGTTCGCGAACGGCATCCATATCCCCATCATTCAATATGGTTTCCAAAAGCAATTCCCGGCTTATATTTTCTTTTTCATTCTCCGGGGTATACCAGAAATAATGGCTGTGTTCGCGGATGAATTTAGTTATTTCAGGATTGTGCATGATTAATATAATGGTTTATTATAGCACTTTTAGACCATATTTGCAAGAAATTAGTTATAGAGTTGAAGAGAGCAGGAGTTCGATGCAATTTTTCTGAACCCTTTAACACTTGAACTCTTGAACTCTTCAACTTCTTAACCCATTTACTCATTTACTCATTTACTCATCTACCTTTAGCCAAAAGATGATACTCCCCTTTCAGCCCCACCGGCACTGCATGGCGTATATCATGAACGACCTGGATCGACGGCAGGGAATCGTCAAGCCCGAAGCCACGGCCGGCCAGGGTCTCCCGATAGACCGCGGTGTGCAGGTCGGCAAAGCCATCGGAGAATTCGATTTCCATACCGTCTACGGTCAAGCTGCGGTAGGTACGTTTTTTCGCATCTAAAGCTTTCTTGGGAAGGTCGTCCTGATCGAGAGAAAGGAACCAGCGCACCCTGGCATTGGCCAGCTCCATGAAACCGGCAGCCTTTTGCGGTGTTGCCAGATGGACTTCCTGACGCACCGGGGTCCCAAAGATCCAGAGCAGCATGTCAAAGAAATGGACGCCAATGTTGGTGGCGATCCCTCCCGATTTCTCGATATCGCCCTTCCACGATACCCCATACCAGCGGCCTCGGGAGGTTATGTATGTCAGGTCGATCTCGTGTTTCATACAGGCAGGAGCCTTATCGATCCTCATTTTGAGTTCCAGTAAAGCCGGATGAAGCCGCAATTGCAGGATGGTCCACACCCTGCGCCCGGTCTCACTTTCCATCTCCTTCAGGGCGTCGATATTCCAGGGATTGAGCACCAGCGGCTTCTCGCAGATGGCGTCGGCGCCGATGCGCAACGCGAACCTGATGTGGGCATCGTGCAGGTAATTCGGGGAACAGATCGAAACGTAATCAATGCGCTTGCCTTCCCCCTGGCGCTTCAGCTTTTCGATATGGCGGTCAAAGCGCTCGAACTCCGTGAAAAAATTGGTTTCAGGAAAGAAGCGGTCCAGGATGCCGACCGAATCAGAACGGTCGAGAGCGGCAACCAAGGTGTTACCGGTATCATGGATCGCCTGGAGATGGCGGGGAGCGACGTAGCCGGCGGCGCCGGTGAGAGCGAAGTTTTTTGACATTATTGAATCCTTGTTAATGGGTTAATGGGTAGATGGGTTTAGAGAAGATGTTGAAGAGTTAATGGGTTGATGGGTTAATGAGTTAAGAAAAAATACTTTCATGATCTTTACTTCCGAACCCTTGAACCTTCTAACTTTTTTATTCTACTGACTCCCCTGCGAACCTTGGGCCTGGGACATAGCCTCTGGGCCGTACGCCACAGGGCGGCGACACGCCGGTAGTAGGCTTCGTCAGGATGAAATTCCCAGAGAGCTTTTTCAGCGTCGGCGAAGGTGCGGAATTTTTGTACGGGCATTATTTTTTCTCAGAAGATTTTTTAGCGATCAGTTCGGCCAAAAACCAGGCATCCCGCTTGTCTTCCGGCCGGACCGTGTCTTTCTTCATCTTGAACAGGGTTTCGGGAGTTGCGATTCGGATCGAGACCCCCTCGACTTCTCGTAATTCGTATTGGAAGAAAGTAGAAGGGTAGATGGGTTGATGGGTAGATGGGGAAAGAGAGATGCAACAGCTCGGCCTCTTTGCGGCTACCCCATTTACCCGTTTACTCATTTACGCATCTACCTTTTTTGGATTGCACTTCTTCTTTTAACCTTTTTATGTGACCACTGCCCAAGACCTTTGACTTCGCAGCCCAGGGCAAGATATTCCTTGATCTTTTCGTCGCTCAGGATCAGGAAGCAATCGATCACGGCAATGGGCTTGCCGGCGAGCTTGACGATCTCGGCAGGCGACAGATCGAGATACTCCTCGTGGCGGACGGCCAGGACCAGTGCGTCGCAGCCGGGCAGGGCTTTTTTCAGATCCTTCTGCACCTGCAGAGATTTGAGCTTCTTCTGGTTGCGGAAGAACTTCTCCTTGCCGACGACCGGGTATTCGTCCTGCTTCTCGAACTCCCACCAGCGCTCGACGTAGGGGTCGTGGACGCGGATCTCGGCGCCTATTTCGGACAGGCGCCGGACCAGGACTTCCGAACCGGAGTACCTCGTGTCACCGACGTCCTCACGGTAGGAGGCGCCGCAGACCAGCACCTCGGCGCCGGCCACGGGCACGCTCATGTTGCGCAGGGCGTCGCGCACCAGCTGCGCCGCGTGCAATGCCCGGGTGTCGTTGATGTCGATGGCCTTGTCGGTGATCTTGAATATGTCGTCCTCAAAACCGAAGACGTGCTTGTAGGCCCAAATGCCCAGGCCGCCGTCCTTGGGCAGGCAATACCCCCCTATTCCGGGGCCCGGGAAGATCATATTGCTGTGGGTCGGCCGCACCTTGATGGCCTGGATCACCTTGCCGATGTCGACGCCGTTGCGCTCGGCGAACAGCGACCACTCGTCCAGGAAGGAGAGGATGGTGGCGCGGTAGGAGTTTTCCATGATCTTGGCCGTTTCCGACTCGATCGGCCGGTCCAGGACGGTCAGGGGGAACTTGTCGGTGTGGATGACCTCGTTGAGGAACTTTTCGACGCGGGCGCGAGCCTCGGCGTTGACGCCGCTGCAGACGCGCCAGAAGTCGCGGATCGAGGCCACGTACTGGCGGCCGGGCATGACCCTTTCGTACGAATGGGCCAGGAGCGGGTCGGACTTGATGCCGCGCTGGCGGAAGATCTTGCGCATCACCGGCAGGGCGATCTGCTCGGTGGTGCCGGGCGCCACCGTGGTCTCGATCAGCACCAGGCATGAGGCGGGGACGCGTTTGGCGATGGTCTCGAACGATTCTTCCAGGGCCTTCATTTCCACCTCGCCGCTGCGGCAGTTGCCCAGTTCGCTTTTCAGGAAATCGAGCTGGACGTCGACCACGACCACGTCGGCCAGGGTCAGGACCTCGTCGTTGTAGGTGGCCAGCAGGGTCTTCTTCTCCAGCACGGTGCGGCGGATCAGCGGGTCGACCTCGGGGTCCTCGGCCTTGACCGGCGAGATGCCCTTGTTCAATGTGGGTATCTTCCAGAAGCTGCGCGTGGAAGGGCGCTGCACGCCGATGACGAACTTGGTCGGTTTTCCCTTCTTGTCCGTTACATCGGCGACGATGGCGGCCATGACGGCACCGACAAAGCCCACGCCCAGGACGACGACGATTTCATGGCCCTGGGCCCGGTGTTAGTCGACCAGGGTTTTGACGCGTTCGAACTCACGATCATAGTCCGAGGGTTGAGGCAGAGGATATTCGGTGCCGGAGGGGTGAGTTGAAATTTGATTGGACATTAGTTCACTCCGTTATTAGTGATTAGTGAGTAGTGATTAGTGATTGGAAAGAAAAGAAGTAAAAAGCATTTCTATGAATCTTTTAGCTAATCACTAAAAACCAAAAACCAATCACTTTTTCTGTTTTTTTAAAAATGAAATCAAACCATTAAGCATTCTTTTTATGGAATTCACATCATTCAATAATGGGGCAACATCCATGATATAACCTATTTTGTTAGCAATAATGAGTTGGGTTTCCATTTCACTGGCGGAACCCAAAGCAAATAATCGGGAGAGACTAGATCAGGTAGACATTAGTGCACTCCGTAATAAGTGATTAGTGAAGTGATAAGTGATGAAGAAGAAATACATAGACTTGATCGGTTTAAGTGATGAGTAAAGAGAAAAGCTAAACATTTTTTTGTTCTTTTCAAATGAAAAGAAGCCCAGCAGATCCTTTAGAATTCATAATGTTCAATATCTGTTTTCAATATCCAGTGACCCAGTACAAATGAGTTCAGTCTGGTCCGATATATAAAAACTGGATAAACTCTTTTTTCGAATTTCGTGATGCCCCTTCGGAAATATTTGAAGGAATGGAAACAGCTGCCCTGCGAATCTGACTTTGCAGGCCAAACACCTCTTCTTTTGGGAAATCTTTTGAAATAGTATAGATCTTCGCTACGAAATCAATGCTGATTTGCCAAACATTTAGATCTTTATGAGTTTTCATTTTAATCAGTAAGTAATGATTGATGATCATTGATTGGAAAGAATGAAAAGTTAACAAATTTCATTGTATTTCATTTTCTTAACTAATCACTTTTCACTAATTACCAACACTATGTTTTTGGTAATTTCGTTAAGTCGCCAAAAACATTCAGTGTTGGTATAGTCACACTTGATGGTTTCAGCAGCTGCTATTATTGCTGAAACCATAGTGTGACTACACTAATCACTTTCTTCATATTAGGCTGCCCCTGCGGGACAGACAAACCAAATCCTCTCCACTGCGTGGATCGGATGGTTTGAGCTGCCGCCATTGGCCTTTGCAGGCAAAAAGCAGGGCAACAGGTAATTTTTCGGAGACCCATTACGGTTGATTCAGAAAATACTCGATCGTCTCCCTAAGACCACAATGGTCAAATACTTAAATATCATAATGGTATCGGCATGTCAAGGGAAATTTCAGATATTTTTCAGTAATATAGAGGGTTTGCGAACTTAAACGAAACGACTGAATAGTAATTGCTGAGTCGTGTTCGGTGTCTGGATTAATCACTCTTCACTAATCACTAATCACTAATCACTAAATTTGCTATAATTGCACTATGAAGACCTACCATTACCTGATCTCCGGCCGGGTGCAGGGCGTTTGTTTCCGCCACTACACCGTGCTCGAGGCCGAAAAGTGCTCTGTATCGGGAACAGTCAGGAACCTGGCCAACGGTGATGTCGAAGTTTTAGCCCAGGGTGATGAAGCCGCTATCGCCATATTTGAGCAATTTTTACACATGGGGCCAAGGGGAGCACGAGTGGATAATGTTGAAAAAGAAGTGGTCGATGACCCGATGAAATACCGGGGGTTTGATATTGGCTGGTAAATAACCTGACGGATTAAGTGATTAGTGATTGGTGATTAGTGATTTGAAGGAAAAGAAGTGAAAAAGAATGTCTTTGAAATTCTTAACCAATCACTAATTACTATTTACTAATCACTTATTTCGCTAAGACCTTTTTGAAGATCCTCTTGCGCTTGTGCTGCACCGGGTTGAAGTACTTCCACTGCGCCTGGATCTTGCTGTTGTTTTCCAATTCCTGGTTGCTCTCGGTGAAGCGGATGCCCTTGGCGTTGGCCACATAGGCAATCTGGACCACCATCAGCAGGTCCACCCCCAGGCCGCGGTAAGATTTCTTGATGCCGGCCAGGTAGAAATCGAGGATATCGCTCTTTTTCAGGGCGCGCATGATGTGCCACCAGCCCAGCGGCAAAAGGCGGCCGTTTGCCTTCTGAAAAGCTTTGGAAAAGTTGGGCATGGAGAGCATGAAGCCGACCATCTCGCCCTTTTCGTTGACCACGGCCTGGAACAGGTCCTTATCCACATAAGAAAAATACTTCTTGATGAAATAATGAATCTGTTTTTCGGTCAGGGGCACGGCACCGTAGATCTCTTCAAACGCCTCATCGAGCAGGTGAAAAAACTCCTCGGCACGGCCAAGGATCTCTTTTTTATTGGCAAATTTCAGCACGCGCAGGCCGCCGCGCTCCTTGATGCGCTCGGCCAGGCGCAGCAGCTTTTCGGGAAAAGCCGACATGGCGGGCACCTGGCAGCGGAATTCGACGTAATCGATTTCCTTGACAAAGCCCTGACCTTCGACCAGTTTTTGATAGTACGGGAAATTATAGTAGCCGGCGATGGTGGCCAGTTGGTCGAAGCCCTCGACCAGCATGCCCTGGGGATCGAGGTCGCAGAAGCCGTGCGGACCGGTCAGGGTCTCCATGCCAAGCTCTTTGGCCCAGTCTTCGACCACCTTGAACAGGGCGGCGGCCACGTCGGGTTCGTCGGGGGCGTCAAACCAGCCGAAGCGCAGGTTCTTGGTGTGGTACTTCTGGTTGGCTACGCGGCTGTTGATGGCGGCGATGCGTCCCACCGCCTTGCCGTCCTTAAAAGCCAGGAACAGGCGTGCATCGGCGTTTTCGAAAGCCGGATTTTTGGCGCGGTCGAAGATCTCCATTTCGTCGTTAATCAGCTGCGGCACCCAGTACGGGTTGTCCTTGTACATCGGGAAAGGGATCTTGACGAATGTCTTTAAATCCTTTTTATTCAGAACTTCCTTGACAGTAATGCTCATGGTTACCTCACAGGAGGATTATAGCAGAGGCAGGGGAAAAAAACAAAAAAAGTTATTGGTTATCACTGCTGTCCAAAATAAATTCAGATATTGGATAGACATCAAGGCCAGTAAAGGGATTTGAGGCTTAAAAATTGCGTCTTGCAGGATCAGGTTACCTCCTTGGCTTGTTCATTATTTAACGAGATGCCTGTCCAAGACCGAGCATCGGCAAGGCCAGTTGGACCGGTTGCGGTTCCAGTGGTGGAGTCTCAAAAGGATGATTGAGCCACTCCAGAGAGCTCGGTAGGTAAACAGGTTCAGGCGCAGCAAGGCGATCAGGTTGGACATCGACCAGGAAAGTGCCGCACGGAACTTGAGGTATTTGATCAGCAGCATGGCAATCAATGCTGTCCAAATCTGCACTTTCAGGGCGTTTTCGCTGGTGCCCACGAACGTCTTGACCTTGAGGTTCTGTTTGAGGGTCTTGAAGAAGATCTCGATCTGCCAGCGGTCCTTGTAGATGGCAGCGATGGTGGAGGCGGCAAAATCCATATGGTTGGTAGGCAGAACGATCTCTTCTTCTTTGACCTGGTCCCAGACCACGATCCGGCGCAGGTGCTGTGGGCAGTTCTTGTGGGCATAGAAGTTCGTCCAGGTGATGATGTCATCCGCCAGAATACGCCTCCGTTGCACCGGCGGCGGCGTTCCACCACCCGATAGCGCACATTGCATCTCGTGCGCGTCACAAGCCAGATCTTCCGGCTCGTCCAGGCGCTGTAGAGCCGGTAATCGACATACCCCATATCCAGCGCCAGCACCGAATCGGCTGGAAGCTCCAGCAAGCGGGCGATGTTGATCTCGTGCACTGCGGCCTCACGGATCCAGGCATAGGTAGGTAAATAACCGTCATGATCCAACAGCAAATGCAGCTTGACCGCTCCCTTGGTTTGGCGGAACTTCGCCCAAGGGAACAGGTTCAGGCAGAGATCGATCACTGTGGCATCCAACGACAGCAACTTGTTTTTGAAACGGAACTTCTTTTGCGGCGCCACTTCCTGGCAGCGCTGCAGCATCTCGAAAAACAGATCCTGGAAAAGTTCCCAGCTCCGATGCTGGTTGGCGTAGGCCAACGTGGAACGACGCGGCCCGTCCTTCATACCGATATGAACCAGCTTGCCCAGACAGCAGCGCAGGCCGTCACAGATCTCACGCAACGATTCGGCCTGGGCCAGCTGGCAGAACAGCATGGCCACGAAATGCGACCAGCTCGAAAATCCCTTGGCGCAGCGCTCCGTCTGATGCTTGCGCACCAGCCCGATGAATGCTGGCCGGGAAAACACGTTGAGCAGTTGACTGAACAATGACATTTGGCGTATCATCTGTTTGACCTCCTTGTTGGGTTGGAAAAATTTTTTGCCAAAAATCTTTTACCAATTACCCTTCAGGAGGTCAACTTTTTAAAAACTATTTTGGACAGATGTGATCAGTGATTAGTGATTAGTGAGTAGTGATTAGAAAAGAAAAGAAAATAGAGTGTCTTAAGTCTTACTTTTCTCCGCTGTTTTCACCGATCACTAATCACTATTTACTAATCACTAATTTCAATTAGTTCATCTAGATCTTGGCAATGCTGATCCTGCCGTTCACCGTTTCCAGGTTCAGCTTGTGGCCGCCGCCGTTGACCCGGCCATCGAGCGAGCTGCCTACGAAATGGCGCTGGACCTTGACCGGGAAATCGCAGGAGATGCCGCCGTTGACCGTGCTGCCTTCCACGCTGAAAGCCGATTTGCGGTTGATCTCGATGTCAATGCCACCGTTGACCGTTTCCACGTCCAGGTCGCCCTGCAACTGGGCTTCCTGGGAAACGTCCACGGCCCCGTTGACCGTACTCAAGGAGGCGGAATTAAAATCACCGCTGAATTTGATGCGGCCGTTGACCGTTTTTAGGTGCAGTTCGGCGAATTTCCCTTGCAGCTAATCCAGAGCGCCATTGATGGACTTAAAGGCGGCGCGGCTCAATTTTTCAGGAACCACGACGGTGAAATCGACCTTGGCCCGGGTATTTTTCTTGTTGTACTTGGTTTTAATGCTCAAATTACCGTTCTGAAATTCGAAAATCACGTCAACGGTTTCGATCTCGCCCTTGTTATCGGATTTTTTTACGGCCAGCACTTCCACGGTGCCGGTGGACCTGGTCGTAATCTCGATTTTGCCGTTGATGTTGGACAAATCGATCGTGCCAGCGGCCGTGAGGTCGAAACTGCGGCTGATCTTCTGTTCGTAATTCTCGGCTGCCAGCAAAGAGAACATGAAAAGCAGCATAAACAAGCCGATTTTGACTTTTTGCTTCATACGTCACCTCCAAAGGTCTATAAACGAAATAGGAGGAAGAAAAGTTCACATTGTTATAAGTGAAAAGTGAAAAGTGAAAAGTGAAAAGTGAAAAGTAAAGCCACTTGAAATGCATTGAAGAAGTGAAAAGTGAAAAGTGAAAAGTGAAAAGTAAAGCCACTTGAAATGCATTGAAGAAGTGAAAAGTGAAAAGTGAAAAGTAAAGCCAATTGAAATGCATTGAAGAAGTTAAAAGTGAAAAGTAAATAGTGAAAAGTAAAGCCAATTAAAATGCATTGAAGAAGTGAATAGTGAAAAGTTGAAATTAAAAAATAAAAACCATACAGAATATTTCAAACACTATTTTTTTGACCGTTTTTTTAAAAAAGAGATCAATCCGAGAAGCATTTTTTTTATCGTGTTGATTTCGGTCAACAATGATTCAACACAGGACATATAGCCAATTTTTTGAGCAATGATCAATTGCGTTTCCAGTTCACTCGCTGAACCCAGAGCGATGTGAAGAAATTGGATAAATTCTTTGTTCGAAGCCCGTGAAGCTCCTTCCGAAATGTTGGAAGGAATTGAGATCGCAGCTCTTCGCATTTGACCCTGGAGTCCAAAAGCTTCTGCCTTAGGGAATTCATCAGATATTTTGTAGATTTCAGCAACAAAATCAATACTCCTTTGCCAAACCGTCAGATCTTTGTGACTTTTCATCTCTTCCTGAGATTGGTTTTCACCCTTTCACTTTTCACATTTCACTATTCACTCAGTTCTTGAGTTAGACCATCGCCTTATGGATCTGCCGTTTCTGCTTGTGAATCTGGCGATGATAAAATTTAATCTGCTTGCGGTCGCCGGCGGCGATGGCGGCGGTGAGCTTTTCCTTCATCGTCTTGATGCGCGCCTTCACCCCGGCCTTGTTCAGGCCCTTTACTTCGTGATGGACGTGGGTGTCGATATTCAGCGCCTTGCAGATGGCGACCAGCAGGTGTTCCTTGTTCAGCTGCGAGTAGCCCTGCACCGCTTCATGCTCGATGTCCTTGGCGATTTCCCTGAGTTCGGCCACGGTTTTCTTTTTCAGTTCAACGAACGTGTGTTCCATGTTTTGTCCCTCCTTGATATTAGTGTTAGTGTTAGTGATAGTGTTAGTGAAGAAAAGAAAACCAGACAGGCTGGGTGCCCGATGGCATGTCCAGCAGTGCTTCTTACTAACACAAACACTAACACTATCACTTATTTCATCCTCAAGTGCCTTTAAGCTTTTCGCCAAAAAGTGTTAGTAAAGAAAAGAAAACCAGACAGGCTGGGTGCCAGATAGCATGTCCAGCAGTGCTTCTTACTAACACAAACACTAACACTATCACTTATTTCATCCTCAAGTGCCTTTAAGCTTTTCGCCAAAAAGTGTTAGTGAAGATAAGAAAACCAGACAGGCTGGGTGCCAGATGGCATGTCCAGCAGTGCTTCTTACTAACACAAACACTAACACTAACACATATTTCATCTTTAAGTCCCTTTGGGCTTTTCGCCGAAAAACGTGTCGGACAGCCGCTCGAAATGCATGAAGTTGCCGATGTTTTTCAAGGCGATCAACGCCGCTTCCTGCTCGGCTTCACGGCGGTTCCGGCCCCAGCCGCTGCCGATTTCGCTGTTTTCCAGGAACACGGCCACCTTGAATTGCGTGTCCGGCGGTTTGCCGTTCTCGGCCACCACCTTGTAGCTGGGCAGGATGTTCTTGTGTTTTTGGATCAATTCCTGCAGTTCCGACTTGTAATCGTTGATGCGCAGTTCATGGCTGAGCAGCTGTTCCAGAAATTCCTTGAACAAGTGGATGATGACCGCGGCCGTGGTCGCCAGGTCCGAATCCAGGTACATGGCGCCGATCAGCGCTTCGAAACCCGAAGAAACTATTTTCTGGTTGCGCCGGCCCTGGTTCTTTTCCTCACCGCGGCCGAGCAGAATATGACTGCCCAGGCTGATGGTTTTGGCCACCTTGAACAGCAGGTTGCTCGAAACCAGGTGGGCGCGCATTTTGGCCAGGTCGCCCTCGTTGTTGTCCCGGCAGCGGCGAAAAATATGATCGGTGATGACCATGGCGATGACCGAATCACCCAGGAACTCCAGCCTTTCATTGTCGGCGCCGCGGTTTTTGCCGCCTTCGTTGTACGATTTATGGGTCAGGGCGGAGCGCAGCAGGTCGCGGTTCTTGAAGCGGTAATTCAGTTTTTTTTCCAGTTCGTCCATCAGCGCACTTTCATGACCACGAAGGTCAGGTCGTCGGCATTGGCCTGGCCGGAGGCGAAAGCGATCGCCTGCTCCAGGATCTTTTCCTTGATCTCCAGCGCCGAAAGGGCGGCATCGTCGACCAACATTTTTTTCAATCTGGCGACGCCCAGCATTTTTTCTTCCTCGTCCATGATCTCGGAAAGGCCGTCGGAAAAAAAGAAGAGGATATCTCCGCTCTGGTACGGCAAGTGCAGCTCTTCAATGCCTTCCTCGCTGAAATTGTTCAGGCCCAGGGCCATGCCGCGCGGTGACAGCTCCAGGCAGGTTTGTTTATCTTTCTGGTAAAACAGGGCCGGGGTATGTCCGGAGCGGGAAAAGATCAGGGTCTTGTTCTGCAGGTCGAAGCGCACCAGGTTGATGGTGATGAAGGTGACCTTTTCAAAAGAGTTCTGCAGGCTGATGTTGCATTCGCTGAGAATGGCCGCCGGCTCCTTGCCGGTTTTCTGCAGGCAGTTCATGATGCCCTTCAGCTCGGCCATGTAAAAAGCGGCCTGGGCCCCCTTGCCCGAGACGTCGGCCACCAGCACCGAAAGGAATTCGCCGGGCCGGTGGAAGTAATCGAAGTAGTCGCCGGCAATCTCCGTGGCCGGGATGTTGACCGCGGCGATGTCAAACTCGGGACAGGCAAAGTGGTCGGCGGGCAGCAGCTTCAGCTGGATGCCGCGGGCGATGCGCAGCTCCTCCTGCAAGCGCTCCTTTTCCTTTTCTTCGGTCAGCAAACGGCCGATGCCCGATGCCATGTCGTTGAAGGACTCGGCCAGGAAATGCATCTGTTCGCGGGACTTGATGCGGATGCGGTAGGAGAAGTCGCCGCGGCGGATCTTTTCCGTGCCCTTGGTCAGTTCGTTGACGGCCTTGGTAATGACCCGCACCATGCGAAAGCCGATGATAAAGGAAATGACGATAAAAAAGCCGAACAGACCGAGCATGAAGCGCACCAGGGTGGAAATGGGAAAGACCGAGGACTGGCTGTCGCTTTTCTGCAGCACCTGCAGCTCCTTGCGCAGCTCGTCCAGTTGCTGGCTTTTGCCTGCCAGCAGCGTCCGCGTCGCCGCCGCGGCCGATTTCCTTTTCCAGCGCCCGGGCCTGGTCCGGCCAGCATGCCGGTGCGATCAGAGGTTTTCAGCTTCTGCAGAATTTTCGAATAATCGTTGATCAACAGGAACATGTTGAACTTGAGAACGGGCTTGCCATCCTTCAGTTCGTCGAAATCCCAGAAGCGGAAGGTGAAGGGGAAAGGAAAATGGTATTTTTCGAAACCCGAAAAATCCTTGTCGTTCAGGCGCAGCCGACAATTCCTGCGAGGAGGCGGATATGGTGTTGCCGCTGGCGCCCATGAACATGCACCTTGAAGTCGCCGATCGGCGGCATGGCGTCGAAAGGTTTCCTGGTTCAGGGTTTCGAGGATCAGCGCCGCGTAGCCGCCCTGGCGCTGCTGCAGGCCATGGTACAGGACGCCACCGGCCTTGAGATAAGCCCGACTTGAAAGCGGCCAGCGGTCCATTGGGGTCCAGGTACTTCAGGGAGCAGGTCCTCGGGATAGGTAAAGAATGCCTCGAGCCGTCCGTTGTTTTCCTTGAAAAAAGCCAGGTTCAGAAAGCGCGGTCTGCGGCGCTTGAAGCGCTCCACTTCCTGGACAATGCGCTGTTTCGTCGGCCAGGCCGAGGTAATAGTCGGCAGCTTTCCGTGAAAGCCTTGGATCTCATTGCTGCATCAGGTTGTTGAAAATGGCCGTGTTGTACTGGTAGATGATGATGTTGATGATCAGGTAGAAAAAAACCGTGATCAGCACGATCGGCGTGACGATGAAAAACAGCGCCGAAATGATCAGCCGGTTGCGGATCTTCCAGAGCAGCCGGCGGCGGATGATGCCCAGCAGGCGAACGCACGCCAGGATGACGGTCAGCCAGAGGAAGAACTGGAAGGTGCCGGTTTTAAGAAGAAATAAGCGAGACGAGGGTCCACGCGGCCAGCAGGATGATGGCCAGGTCGAGTTTGCGAAGCTTGTTCAGCATGGGGAGATTATAGTATGAACCATTCAATTATGCAAGAAAAGTTTGAAGTCCAAGTTCGACGTTCGATGTTGAAGCAATAATAGCTGGAAAGCTGATTTGAATTTCTGGTTTTTGCAGCTTACTGAATCTACTGACACATCTGAACATCGTAACACATTATCACTTTTCCAGAAAGCTATTCCTTGAAAATGCGGCCGAAACGGTAGGTCAGGGAAAATTTAAGCAGATTGGCCTTGTAATGGCTGGCCACGGCCTGTTCTTTCACGAAATAGCCGTTTTCAGACCAGTCCGCTTTTTTTCGCTGGTAAGCGACTTCCAGCAGCAGGGTGCGGGAAAATTCAAAGGCGATGCCGGCCGCAACAGCGTTGACTTTGACGGGCTGGCCGGAGCTGTCGGCATAAAGCTGCTTGTCACCCGACCACCCGCCGCGCAGGTGCAGGAGAAACCAGCGCAGCGGCAGATTGATTTCCATGCCCAGGCGCAGGTTGCTGACATTTTTCTGCTCGGAGTCGAAATCGTCTTTCTGGGGATACGGCACGACCGATCCCGGAATCATAATAATTTTCCAGGGTGCCTTTTTGCCAGTAGATGCGTGAATAATCAAAGCTCAGGTTCAGCCAGCGGGCCGGCCGCAGGGCGGCCCCCAGGGAATATTGGGCCGGGATCCCCACCAGGGCCAGGGTGTTGAAGGCCTTGCGGTTGACTTCCGCGCCCAGTTCATCCACTTCCCAAACCAGCAGCGAGGAGTCAAAATTATTTTTCGAAGCGCTGTGATAGGTGAAGCCGAGGCTCAGGGCCTTGAAAGGGCTGAACATCATGCCGATGATGAAATTCCGGCCGCGCAAATTCTCGGTGTACTGCCCGTGGATTTCATCATCCTGGTTCAGGTTCTGCAAATGCATGGCTGCCGGAACCGAAAAACTGCTGCACCGTGCAGCCCAGGGCGAAATACTCGCTGATTGCCGCCGCCGCCGAAAAAGCCAGCACATCGAAACCTTCACTGCCCTTGAAATTCACGGTGGCTGTCTCCGCCACCGAGTTGTTTGGCGAAAAGCTGATCGTTTCTTCAGCCGATCCCTTTGAAACCGTAGGGAATATAACGGAAGTAACTCAGGGCAAAACCCCATTTCATTTTCAGGAACTCGGCCGGAACGGAAACGGAAAAAAAATTGATCTGCTCGAGCTTGCAGTTCAAACGAAAGTTATACTGCATGTCGGCGCCGGGCATGAATTTATCCTG
This sequence comes from Candidatus Aminicenantota bacterium, assembly GCA_963770755.1. Classification (GTDB taxonomy): domain Bacteria; phylum Acidobacteriota; class Aminicenantia; order UBA2199; family UBA2199; genus UBA2199. Next base: position 139,278 of record CAVYQZ010000009.1, read on the forward strand.
CGGCTCGTAGGTGTGGGTCTGATTTTCAGCCTGGTAGGCAAAATAGAACACGGGACTGCGCATGGCCGCCAGGCCGGCCGGGTTCCAGAATACCGCCGTCAGGTCGTCGGCTACGGCGGTGAAGGCATTGCCCATGGACATGGCCTTGGTGCCATAGACAAAATTGTATTGGTTGTACCAGGGTTTGTATTGCGGGAAAACCAGCAGCGCCGCGGCAGACAGCAAAAAAAAAACTCCGCAGCGGCCTTTCATTTCTTGTCTTCCGCCACCAGGTCATCTTCTTCGTCATAACCGACCCGCTCGTCCTGGTCCTCGATGACCACCCGGCCGCCGACCGTCTCCTCGTAGGAGAGGCAGCACATCAGGCGTCCGCACATCCCGGAAATCTTGATCGGGTTCATGTTCAGGTTCTGCTTCTTGGCCATCTGCAGCGTGATGGGCTCCAGGTTGTTCAGGAAGGTCTTGCAGCAGAGCTGGCGGCCGCAGATGCCCACGCCGCCGATCATCTTGGCTTCATCGCGAATGCCGATCTGGCGCATTTCAATGCGCATGCGGAACTTCTTGGCCAGGTCCTTGACCAGATCGCGAAAATCGATCCGGCCTTCCGAGGTGAAATAGAAAATGGCTTTCTTTTCGCGTGGTGAAAAAAGTCACCCGCACCAGCTTGATCGGGATTTCCCTTTCCTTGATGCGGTTCTGGCAGTACTCATAGGCCCTTTTTTCCTCGCGGTTTTTTTTAGCGAAACTTTCAATATCCCTGCCGTTGGCTTTGCGCAGGATCGCCGGAATGCAGGGAATGCTGCGGATGGCGCTGAAAGTTTCGCCAAAATGCTTGACGACCTTTCCCAGCTCTTCGCCGGTGATCGACTGGATGATCACGCAATCGTCGAGCTTGACATCGACATCCTGGCTGCGGAAGTGCAGCAGGTCATTGCGGCTGTCGATTTTGACCAGGATCACGTTATCCATGGGCGTCATCCTTGCAAAGGAAGCGGTTCCAGGCCGGGGTTCGCAGTTACCGGGGCGTAACTGTTGATGAATTCCAGGACCAGCACCCGGGCATTGAGATTGCGCTGGATATCGCGCAGTAAATATTCCATTTTACGGATCAAAAAAAACACTTTATCCATATTCGTCAGGGCGGCCAATTCCATAAGCTTTTCCTTGTAATCCAAATTGATGAGCGTGGTGCTTGAGCCATCGACCATCAGGATCATTATATCTCGTAACAGCATAGAAATCAAATTGACCATTTCACGGAAATAGACGATGAAACTTTCGCGGTTGCGGCTGCGGTCATACAGGTCCAGGAGAATATCTTCAACCTCGCTCTGGCGCAGCAGTCTGTCCAGGATGCAGAGCATGGCCGAACGTTTTCCCTCCAGCTCCTGCCAATCCACTTCGGCCACGCTTTCCAGTCCGTCGGAACCGAAAAAAGCAAGCAAGCGTGATTTTTCCGGATCCACCCCTTTTTGCAGCAATTCGAGCTTGATCTCATTTTTGGAAAGGGGCAGGAACTGCAAAATCTGGCAGCGCGATTGGATGGTGGGCAGGATCAGGTTCAGGTTGCCGGCCAACAGGATGAACACATTGGTGGCCAAAGGTTCCTCCAGGGTTTTCAAAAAAGAATTGGCCGCCATGTCATTCAGGCACTGGGCATCCTTTAAAATAAAGACTTTGCTATCGCCTTGCAGGGGGCGCCGTGACGACGTTTCGATCAGCTCGTCCATTTGGCTTTTTCGGTAAAACTGGCCCTCCGGGGCCAGGACCTGGACGTCGGGAAACATGTTCTTGTCGATGGCCAGGCAATGGCGGCAGTGGTCGCAGCCGTCATGGTTCTTTTCCAGGCAATGGATGCTTTTAGCGAAATTCAAGGCGAAAAGCAGCTGATGATAAGGATCGCAACCGCTGAAAATCACACTGGAAGGGATCCGTTCGTTGCGCAGGTAGCTGGCCAGGGTTGCCTTGATGCGGGTGTTGCCGATCAGTTCGGAAAGAGACATTCGCTGTACGCTCCGTCCCCTATTTAAGGGGGAAATAAGGGGTTATAGTACCATAAATTGACAGTCAGGTGAAGACTCGGCGGACGGTAAGAATTAAAATTCCAAGCACCAAATCCCATAGTCACACTAGATGGTTCCAGCGCTCATAGAACTTGCTGAAACCATAGTGTGACTAAAATTCCAATTAGCAAATGACCCAAACAAAGACACTATGAGATTTTCAGGCTCTTGACCCTGTAGGGGTTTGATTAATCAAACCCCTCCGTGCCATTTTCTCTTTTTTTTGTCTGGGTCTTGTAATTGGGATCTTTTTTAGAATTTGGTGCTTGGAACTTGGTGTTTCGTCTTTCTGTAAGGGCGGTTCGCAGTACAAATTATCCGTCTATCCTGACGGATATAATTTGTCTGTCCATAAGGGGCGAACCGCCCCTACACTGCCTTTTCCCTTTCTTTTTTATCTTTTTTTTCACCGTCAACCGTACACCGTGCGCCGTCTACCAATTTCTTTTTGAGATACTTGCCGGTAATGGATCCCTGGCATTTGACTATGCCCCCGACATCCCCCTGGTAGACGATCTGGCCGCCATGCCTGCCCCCGCCCGGTCCCAGGTCCACCAGGTAATCGGCGACCTTGATCATTTCCAGGTTGTGCTCGATCACCACCACGGTGTGGCCGCGCGCAATCAAGGCCCTGAATACGTCGATCAGCTTGCGCACATCATCAAAATGCAGCCCGACCGTCGGCTCATCCAGAACAAATATTGTCGCTGCCGCCGACTGACGGGCCAGTTCTTTGGTTAACTTGATGCGCTGCGATTCTCCGCCTGAGAGGGTTTCCGAGCTCTGTCCCAGGCGCAGGTAACCGAGACCGACATCGAGCAGGATGCGTATTTTCCTGGCCAGCAGCGGGATGTGAACGAACAGTTCGAACGCTTCGCTGGCCGTCAGGTCGAGCACGTCGGCGATGGACCGCCCCTTGAAGCGGACTTGCGAAGTTTCGGAATTGAAGCGCCGGCCGTCGCATACCGGACAGGTGATTTCCAACTGCGGCAGGAAACTCATCTGCAGTTTCTGAATGCCCAGGCCCTGACAGGCCTCGCAGCGGCCGCCGCGCACGTTGAAACTGAAGCGGCTTTGTCCGTAGCCCTTGACCTTGGCCGCGGGCAAGGCGGCAAAAAGGTCGCGGATCATGGCCATGATACCGATATACGTAGCCGGACAGGAGCGGGAATTCTTGCCAATGGCCGATTGATTGACCATCAGCACCCGGCGCAGCTGATCCAGGTTTGCGGTGGCGCCATAGCTCAAGCGCGGATTGTCCAGTGCCTGGCCATGGATTTCGCGTAAGAGAATCGGCACCAGGGCATCCACGACCAGTGAACTTTTTCCCGATCCCGAAACCCCGCTGACCACGGTCAACTGCTTCAGCGGGATTTGCAGATCGACTTTTTTCAGGTTATTGATCGAGATGGCCCGGATGCGGATGCCGGCGCCGTCCGTAATTTTGCTGGTTGCGGGTGTTTCAATGCGGCGGCGGCCAAACACATAATCCGCGGTCAGGGAATGCCGGCTGGCGGCAAAATCACTGAACGGGCCGGCAAACACGACCTCGCCGCCCTTTTCACCGGCTCCGGGTCCGATATCGATAATGTAATCCGCGGCGCGGATGGTTTCTTCGTCATGCTCGACCACGATCAGGGTATTTCCATTATCGCGCAGCCGGCGCAACATGCGCAGCAGGTTCAATTGCTCGGAAAAATGCATGCCGATGGAAGGTTCATCCAATATGTAAATAATGCCGTTGAGTCTGAAACCAAGCTGGGACACCAGGCGGGCGCGCTGCAGTTCACCTCCGGAAATGGTCTTGATCTTGCGATCCAGCGAAATATAGCCCAGATTCAAGGTGACCAGGGATTCCAGGCGCTGGATGATGTGCGGCAAAATCGGCCGCGTAATCTCCTTTTCATTATCATGGCTGCGCACGGATTTAAAAAAATGGAGCAGGTCGCTTATTTCCATTTCTCCCAATTCGGAAATATTTTTTTCACGGAAATAAAATGAGCGCGCAGTGCGGTTCAACCCCGAACCCCGGCACTCGGGACAAAATCGGACCCCATCCTGAAAACCTGTTCCCGCACAGTCCGGGCAGGCGCCTTCAGGGGAATTTGCGGAAAAAGTCCCCGGTTGGGGTTCGGGAAGCGACATATCGCACTGCGGACAATGGAGACGGCTGGAAAGAAAAACGGATTCGGCACCCGCCCTGACCAGGATTTCACCGTTGCCCTCGTTCAGGGCCAGGGTGATGCTGTCGGCAAACCGTTCGCGGTTCGGGATTTCCACTTCCAGGGCGTCTATTTGGACGGCGATATGATGCCGGCTCTGGCGATCCAGGGCCGGTGCGTTCTCCAGGTCATATACATGGCCGTTGACCAGCGTTTTCAGGAATCCCCGCTTGCGGTATTTTTCAAACAAGGACTGGTAATTACCGCGGCGATTCCTGACCAGCGGACTGAATAGTTGCACCAGCCGCCCCGGGAAATGATTGAAAACATATTCACCGATCTTGGCGCCGGAATAGCGGCTGATCGGCTTGCCGCACTGCGGACAGCGCGCTTCGGCCAGCTTGGCGAACAGCAGCCTCATAAAAGGGGCGATCTCGGAAATCGTGCCCACGGTGGAATTGTAAAAATACGATGAGTGCTTCTGGTCGATGGCAATGGTCGGGGCAATGCCTTTGATGGAGCGGACCTCCGGCCTTTCCAGCGATTTGATGAATTGCCGGGCGTACGGGGAAAGGGATTCCAGGTACTTGCGCTGTCCTTCCTGGAAAATCGTGTCGTAGGCCAGGGTCGATTTTCCCGAACCGGAAACGCCGCTGATCACGACCAGTTTTTTTTTGGGGATGAGCAGGTTCAGGTGCTTCAGGTTGTGCTTGTGGGCGTCGATGATTTCCAAGATTTGACATGAGTAATTATTTTAGCATAGTAATTGGTTTACGGTATACGCTGAAGAAAAAGATAAAATAAAAAGAAAAAGGCAATGTAGGGGCGGTTCGCGAACCGCCCTTACAGAAAGACGAAGCACCAAGCTCCAAGCACCAAATTATAAAAAAGATCCCAATTACAAGACCCAGACAAAAAAAGAGAAAATGGCACGGAGGGGTTTGATTAATCAAACCCCTACAGGGTCAAGAGCCTGAAAATCACATAGTGTCTTCGTTTGGGTCATTTGCTAATTGGAATTTTAGTCACACTATGGTTTTAGCATGTTTTGAATTCGCTGAAACCATTTAGTGTGACTATGGATTTGTAATTCAGTTTGTTTTTACCGTCCGCCGTACACCGATTTCTATAATTTCCTTTATTACGACCGTTCCTTGAATTTCTTCAAATCGTTTTCATTTTCAATCCATTCCTCAACATAACCGCATTCGGTGCATATGAACTTGCTTATCCAGACATCGAGGCTGGTCAGGTTTATGGAAATCCGGCACCAGCTGTTCAGCACTGGAGAACCTCGTTTGCGGCTGATCGCGGTTGAATTGCACTTCGGGCATATCTTGGTGTTTTTCATATAGGGCACCTCATTACGCTTGTTATAGCAAATATGAAATTAATAAGCAAGTCAGGGCCCGGCCCGGTGCATGTGAATGGGTAAATGAGTTGATGGGTAGAAGGGTTCGGAAGCCTGGAAGTAACTTGAGTTTCTCGTCTTTTCTTGTTCTTTCCCCATCAACCCTTCTACTCATCAACCCTTCAACAGGGTTTTATTTCCATATTTCCGCAGGCCATCAGGCTTGACTAATCAGGCGAAATAATTTAAAGTCTAACATCAGAACAGGAGGATATATGGCCAAAGAGTTACTTTCAGGCAATGAAGCCATTGCCCGCGGTGCCTATGAAGCCGGCATTACCTTTGCTTCAGCCTATCCCGGCACACCCAGCACCGAGATCCTGGAAAACGTGGTCAAGTACAAAGACGTTATTTACGCCCAGTGGGGAGCCAACGAAAAAACCGCCATGGAAGAAGCCCTGGGCGCAAGTTTCACCGGCGCCCGGGCCATGGTGGCCATGAAACATGTCGGGCTGAACGTGGCCGCCGATCCGTTGTTTTCCGCCAGTTACATCGGCGCCACCGGCGCATTGATCATCATCTCCGCCGACGATCCCGGCATGCACAGTTCGCAAAATGAACAGGACAATCGTCATTACGCCATTGCCGCCAAAATACCGGTACTCGAACCGGTCGATTCCCAGGAAGCCAAGGACATGATGATCGAGGCGGTTGCCATCAGTGAAACATACGATACGCCCGTGCTGATCCGCATGACGACGCGCACGTCGCACTCGCGTTCAGCGGTCGAACTCTGCGAACGGCAGACGCCTCCGGTCCCCGAGTACCAGAGTGATTTTTTAAAGCGCAACCTGCTGCCGGGCAATGCCCGCCGCCGCCATGTCGTGGTCGAGGAAAGGCAGAAAAAACTGGCTGCTTTCAGCGACGATTTCAAGTTCAATACCATCCGCAAGGGAAAAAACCGCGTCGGCGTCGTCGCCTCGGGCATCTCATACCAGTACGGCCGCGAGGTCTTCCCCGAAGCCGCTTTTTTAAAACTCGCCATGCCCTACCCTTTTCCCGTCAACCTCTTCCGCCGCTTCGCCGCCGGGCTGGACACGATATATATCCTGGAGGAAAACGATCCGATTATTGAAACTTTCGCCCGTTTGGCCGCTCCAGACAAAAAAATTATCGGCAAGGACGTTTTCCCTCTACTGGGCGAATTATCGCAGGATGTCGTCCAGGCCAGCCTGGGATTGAAGGACTTGACCCCGCGTTTTGATTGCAACACCATTCCCAGGCGCCCGCCCTCGCTCTGCGCCGGCTGCCCGCATACGGCATTATTTTACAACCTCAACCTGCAAAAAGTCTATTCCCGAGGCGATATCGGTTGCTACACACTGGGCGCCCTGCCTCCCCTGAGCGCCATGGATACCTGCGTCGACATGGGAGCCAGCATCACCGTACTGCTGGGGATTGAAAAAGCCCTGGCCAAGGCCGGCAAAACCATCAAGCAGGTAGCCGTGATCGGCGATTCCACTTTTTTTCATTCGGGTATTACCGGCCTGGTCGACATCATTTACAACAAAGGCCAGTCCACGGTCGTCATCCTGGACAACTCGATTACGGCCATGACCGGCCACCAGGAAAATCCCGGCTCCGGCACCACCTGATGGGAGAAGACTCCCCGCGCATCGACATTGTCAAACTGGTCCGCGACGGATTGGGGCTGGAACACACCTACGAGGTGGACGGTTACGACGTCAAGGCCATCAAGGAACTGCTGAAGCGGGAAATACTCAGGACCGAACCTTCGGTCATCGTCGTGCGCCGGCCGTGCATCCTGCTCTATCGCAAGGCCAAATGGTCCTCGATGCGCGTGGATAGTCAAAAATGCACCAGCTGCAAAGTCTGCCTGCGCCTGGGTTGCCCGGCCATCAGCACCGATGCCGACGACAAGGCCTTGATCAACGAGACGCTGTGTTCCGGCTGCGGCGTGTGTGCCCAGGTCTGCGCTTTCAAGGCCATCACCTTCGTCGATGAAAAAGGACTGCATAGCAATAACATTACCCTGGAAACGTATCTGAGCGGAGGCAGATCATGAAAACCAAATCAATTTTAATCTGCGGCGTGGGCGGACAAGGCATCCTGACCGCCAGTGACCTGCTTTCCGACGTGCTGCTGCTGGCCGGATTCGAGGTCAAAAAAAGCGAAGTGCACGGCATGAGCCAGCGCGGTGGTGACGTGATCTCCACCGTGCGCTACGGCGACGAGGTTTTTTCACCCCTGCCTTCACTGAAGGAGACCGAGTATATCCTGGCCTTCGAAAAACTCGAAGCCCTGCGCAATATCAATTACCTGAGCGAAAAAGGGATCATGCTGGTCAATGATTTCGAATGGTCAGCCGCTGCCGGTAGCCTCCGGATTGGAAAAATATCCGCAGGGCATCGATGCGCAGTTGAAAAAACTGGCCGGCGAAGTGGTCCTGATCCCCGCTACCCGCCTGGCCACCGAGCTGGGCAACGAAAAAGCATCCAATGTCATTCTGATCGGACTCCTGGCTTCACGGATGGACATAGACCGCCAACTTTGGCTCGATGTGATTGTCAAGAAAGTCCCGCCCCGTTTCAAGGAGTTGAACCTGAAGGCATTTGAAACCGGCTTCGCTTTCCGGCCCTGAGAGTCACGTTCCAGGTCCTTAAATCGCTTAAACTGAAGGAGGGTCACCATGATCAAGGATTTCAAAGAACTGGTCGCCACCGCCAAGAAAAGCAAGAACATCGTGGCCGGCGTGCCCTGCCCCGAAGATGAAAGCTCCATCCTGTCGGTTATCCAGGCCAAAAAAGAAGACCTGGCCGACTTCATATTGAGCGGCAACCGCCAAAAAATATCCGCGCTGCTGCAATCCCATGGAGGCCAAGCGGCCGATTTTGAGATCCTGGATTGTCCGGACGCGGAAACGGCGGCGGCCCGGATCGTCGCGTTGGCGCGGCAAAACAAGGTACACTTGATTCTCAAGGGTTTTCTGCCCACGGCCGCCCTGATGAAACCCGTACTGGACAAGGAAAAAGGACTGCGCAGCGGCAGCCTGCTTTCCGACATCCTGGTGGTTGAAAATCCCGCCGCCAATTATTGCGGGCTGCTGGGAATGAGCGACGGCGGACTCAATATCCTGCCCGACCTGATGCAAAAAAAACAGATTGTCGAGAACGCGGTAGCGGTATTCCAGCGCCTGGGCTACCGAGAACCCAAAGTGGGAATCATGGCCGCTGTCGAAACGGTCAAGGATTCCATGCCGGCCACCGTGGATGCCCGGCTGCTGAGCGAAATGAATCAACGGGGCGAGATCAAGGGCTGCCGGGTCTACGGACCGCTGGCGCTGGATATCGCCGTGTCGCCCGAAGCAGCCAAGCACAAAGGCATCCTGAACGACGTCGCCGGCAACACCCAGGTCATGATCGTCCCCAACATCGAATCAGGCAACCTGCTGGGCAAAGCTTTTACCTATTACCTGAAAATCACGGTGGCGCATGTGGTGATGGGAGCCCGCATCCCGATCCTGATTCCATCGCGCAATGAAAGCGATGTGGATAAATTCCATTCCCTGGCCCTGGGCGTGCTCAGCGCCGCAAGTTGAGCGCCGCAGCGGCCTGTGCAATAAAATGAAAATCGCGAAGGCAAGCTTCATATGCCTGCTCCTGTTTCTGGGCTATTTCTCCAGTTTGCCGGCTCTGACCTTCCTGGAGCAGGTGCGAAACAAAATCAATGCCAGCCGTCCTTTTAAAATGGATTTCGTGCAACAGGTTTTTATTGATGGGGATATGAGCCTGGAAGAAAGCGGCACGATCGTATTCGCTGACCGCACGCAGGTCAAATGGCAGTATCTGCACCCCGACCTGAAAACCTTTATCCTTGAAAACGAAAGCTACCGCTTCTATGACCAGGAAAACAACCAGCTCATCAAAGGGAGAATCGATCCCGGCAACGAACAAGTAATCTGGGATTTGCTCTGTTCGTCCAGTCCCGGTCAAAGCAGCCGCTGGGAGGAGCGGACACGGACCATTCTGATCAGCGTGAATCAAGGCTCCGGCCGGCAGGAATACAAAGTCAGGATCGCCTCCGACTTCCTGCCCGAACGGGTGGAACAAACATCTGCCAATGATATAACCACCGTTTACATATTCAGTAATTACCGGACCGGGATCACCCTGGCCGCCGGTGAATTTTCATTAAACCTTCCCGACAACGTGGAAATCATTGAAGAAGAGTAACGGCAGAAACTTTTTTGCGCCCCAAACGTAAATGATACTGGATGAAGATCAAGTCCTGATTAAAAAAACGCTGAAGGGCGAAAAGAAAGCGTTCGAGGAATTGATGAGGAAATACGAAAAAAAGATTTTCAGTTTTGTCATTCGCATGGTCCGCAATGAAGAGGTGGCCATCGATCTGACCCAGGATTTTTTCATCAAGATCTTCACCGTTTTGGACAAGTATAATTTTGAATTCAAGTTTTCCACCTGGGCCTACCGTATTTGCTACAACCTGGTCATCGATCATATCCGCAAGAACCAGAGCCCGGTCAACTCACTCGACGACGACAGCATTTCCAGCAAGGAGATGCTCAGTTCTGAAAATGTCATTCGTCATGACGGCTTCAATAACCTGTCCCAGGAAGAAACACGGCTTTACATCTGGCAGATGGTGGAAAACATTCCTGCCAAATTCAGGGAGTTGATCCTGCTGCGCTATATCCAGGAACTCAAATACGAAGAAATAGCCGAAATCACGGAATTGCCGGTGGGAACCATAAAAAATCGGATTTTTAAAGCCAAGGAAATTCTGAAAAAGGAGATGGAAAAAGATGGCCTGCCTGCCTGATAAAAAGATCCTCGAATACCTCGACGGCGAGATTACCAGCATCGAACAATCGCTTGTTCGCGATCACCTGCTGATCTGCCCCGGCTGCAGGCAAAAGGCAGACCGCTACGCACAGCTGCATAAGATCCTGGCGCAACCCGTACACAGCGAACCTCCCGCCTGGCTGGTACCGCAAATCATGAAAAGAATTTATGCGGAAACTCCCCGCTACACGTCGATCGCCGCCCTGATCGCCGCCAGTTTCATTTTTTTTGTCACCTGGATTTATATTTATTTTGATTTTTCCAGCAGCAGCCTGATCCAGGCCCTGCGCCTGACATCCGACAGTACCTCCAGCTGGCTGGTCAACATCATCAAGACCATTTCGGCGATTTACACCTTTGTTCAGGCGGCTTTCAAAGCCAGCCATGCATTCCTGGCCATGCTGCTGAATATCCAACCGGGCGCCACTCTGGTCATCGCTTTTATCCTGGCTTTTTCCGGGCTGCTGCTGTTCGCCACCATGCGCCGGCTGTTGAAAAAAACGGGAGAAGTAAAAAAATGAAAAAAAGCCTGCTCCTGGCTTTTATTCTGATCAGCGGCGCCCTGTTGGCCGCGGCCAAGAATGATAAAGATATCCGGGTGCCGGCCGGCGAAACCCGCACCGCCAACATCAACGCATTCAATTCTTTCCTGGACATCGCCGGCAAGGTCGATGCCGCCGTCTTTCTGGTCGGCGGCCGTTTGCGGCTGAGCGGCGAAATCAGCGGCGACGTGATTTGCCTCGGATCTCAGGTCGACATTCAAAGCAGGGCCGTGATCGGCCGCGACCTGATCGTGATCGGCGGCCACGCCAACAAGGCCCCGGATTGCAAAATCAGCGGTGATTTTTATTATTTGCGCACCCGGGAAGATCTGAAAAAAATCACCCGCACCCTGCTGCCGTTCCTTCCCGAGAGCGGCGGTTTGAATTTTATCAGGATCAGTAAAATATTTTTATGGTTCATCCTGGCCTTGCTGGCGCTGGCGATTCTGCCCCTGCCGGTGAACCGGGCTGCGGCCATGCTGAAAAAAACACCGCTGCGCTACGGCTCCATCGGTTTGCTGGCGCTGTTCATTTTCATTTTTGCGCTGCTGATATTCATCATCTTGAGCCTGGTGCTGATCGGCATTCCCCTGCTGCTCGCCCTGCTGGTCCTGTATTTTCTGATTTTAATTTTTGGCCGGACCGTGATTTTTTATTTTATCGGCAACCGCATCGCTTCGTTTTTAAAGTTGAAGGACAATGCCATTTTATTTGTCATACTGGGAACCGCCGTTTACGCCCTGCTCAAGGTTCTGCCCTGGGTCGGCTCATTGTTGCTGGTCGGCCTGGATATTTTCGCCATCGGCATCAGCGTCGGATATTTTTTGGAAAGAAAGAAATCGGCAATATAGGCCAAGAACCGTTTTGGGTGTACGGCGTACGGTTGACGGTAGACGGTAAAAATCAAATTCCAAGCAGCAAACCCCAAATTCCATAGTCACACGTGATGGTTTCAGTGTTCAGGGAACTTGCTTTAAACATAGTGTGACTAAAATTCCAAATTCAAATTTCCAAAACTAAATATGAAAGTGACAGGGATATTGTTAAAAAAAGCCAGGAGACGCGCCCTTAAAAATTTGCGATTCCTATTCATGTGAGGGCGGTTCACGAACCGCCCCTACGGAAGGAAAGGCCCTTGTTTAGAATATTGGGTTAAATTTTCCGTCAGAGAATTAATATTTGAATTCAGATATGCACGCATTTCAGGTTAAAATGTCTTCAATTAAATCTTTTCTTTACTAACACTATCACTCACACTATCACTAGTTAATCTTCAAGGATGTGCTTTTCCTTGTCTTTTTCGATGCGTTCGATCCGTTCTCCGGTGGCATCGATGATCTTTTGCAATTCATCGTTGAATCTTTTCTCGTCATCCTCGCTGATTTCCTTGGCGTCTTTCATGCCCTTGATCAGGTCACGGTACTCGCGGCGTATATTGCGGACATGGGTCTTTCTCTCTTCGGTGTATTTTTTCATGGTCTTGATGATATCCAGACGCCGCTGCTGGTCAAGAGGCGGAATGGGCAATTTGATGACTTTCCCGTCGGAAACGGGGTTAATATTGAGATTGGCGGTGCGAATGGCCTTGTCTACATCGTTGATTATCTTGTTATCCCAGGGCTGGATGATAATCAGGTTGGCCTCGGGAACCCCGAGCGTGGCCAGCTGATTGATCGGGGTGGGAACTCCGTAATAATCGATCAGAATGCCGTCCAGTATGGAGACCGAAGCCCGGCCGGTGCGGAATTTGGATATCTGCTTCTTGAAATCTTCCTCCACTTTCTGGCAATCATTTTTGGCTTCATCCAGGGTTTCCTTAATCACTTGCTTCTCCCTTTAAATTGATCATCGTGCCGATACCGTCCTGGGTGATGGCTTCCTTGATATTGCCCTTGCGGGTAATATTAAAAATCTTGATGACCAGATGATTATCCTTGCTCAAGGAGATGGCCGTGCTGTCCATGATTTTCAATTCCTTGGCCAGGACGTCGGCATAGGAAATATGGGTAAACTTGGTGGCGTTTCTGACTTGCTTCGGGTCCGCCGAAAAAACACCTTCCACCTTGGTGGCCTTCAGCAAAATATCGGCCTTGATTTCAATGGCACGCAGGGCGGCGGCCGTGTCGGTGGTGAAAAAAGGATTGCCGGTCCCGGCGACGAAAATGATGACGCGCCCTTTTTCCAGATGCCGGACAGCGCGGCGGGGAATGAAAGGCTCCGAGATTTCCTTGACTTCCAAAGCCGATATCAGGCGGGTGTGCAGTCCTTTCTTTTCCAGGGCGTTTTGCAGCGCGATGCCGTTGATCATGGTGGCCAGCATGCCCATATAGTCGGCGGAAGCGCGGTCAATACCCAATTCGTCCGCCCGGACGCCGCGGAAAAAATTGCCGCCGCCGGTGACAATGGCTATTTCCACTCCCAGGTCGTGAACTTCCTTGATCTCGGCCGCAATCTCGCTGATGATGTCATGGCTGATGCCGAAGGAATCCTGTCCCTGCAAGGCTTCACCGCTGAGTTTTAAAAGAATGCGCTTGTATTTGGCCCGGCCGGAAGCCATGTTACGATTCTTCGCCGACCTGGTAACGGACGAATCTTTTGACAATGATGTTTTCGCCGGTTTTATGAATTTTTTCAGCAATCAGTTTTTCAATGGTCAGCGTGTCGTCTTTAAAAAAGTTCTGCTGCAGCAGGCACACCTCGGCAAAGTATTTGCTTAATTTGCCCTCAACGATTTTTTCGATGATATTGGCCGGTTTAGCGGAACTTTTCAACTGTTCACGGTAGATTTCTTTTTCCTTTTCCAGTACGTCGGCCGGAATGTCTTTTTCAGATATGAAGCGCGGATTCATGGCCGCGATCTGCATGGCGATGTCCTTGATCAACTGCAGGAAGTCTTCGTTCTTGGCCACGAAATCGGTCTCACAGCCCAATTCCAGCAATACACCGATCTTGCCTTTCATATGGATATAGGAGCCGATCGCCCCTTGATTGGTCACCCGTGTTGACTTGGCTTTCGCTTTTTCAAAACCTTTTTTGCGCAGGATTTCCGCGGCCTTGGTCAGGTCGCCGCCCGATTCCTCAACCGCTTTCTTGCACTCGAGAATGCTGATCCCGGTCTGTTCCCTCAGTTTTTTAACCGCTTCCATGTCCAATGCCATCTCAATTCTCCTTTTCCACAGGTTCCACGGAATCCGCCGCGACGGCTTCGGCTTCGGCTTCGGCTTCGGCTGCGGCTTTTTCCGCGAGCAGCTGCTGGGCGTTGGCCGATTCGACTATTTTCCGGTTCTTGCCTTCCATGACCGCTTCTCCGAACTTGCTGATGAACAGCCGGATCGAGCGGATGGCGTCGTCGTTGCCGGGAACCGGATACGGTACATCCTCGGGATTGGCGTTGGTGTCCACCACGGCCACGATGGGAATATCCATGCGTCTGGCTTCACTGATGGCAATATCCTCGAAAGTGGAATCGATGACAATCACCAGGCCGGGCAGGCTGGTCATTTTACGGATGCCCCACAGGCTGCGGAAAAGCTTTTTATATACTTTCTCCAGCCGCGACTGTTCTTTTTTTGGTTTGACTTCCCAGCGGCCGTCCTTCTTCATTTCATCGAGTTCCATGAGCTTGTCGATGCTTTTCTTGATCATGGCGAAATTGGTCAGCAATCCGCCCAGCCAGCGTTTATTGACATAGTGCATGCCGGTGGCTTCGGCGATTTCCTCAATGATCGATTGAGCCTGCTTCTTGGTGCCGACAACCAAAACATCCTGGCCCGCCGCCACCGTATCGGCGATGAACTGCAGCGCGGTCTTGAACATTTCGATCGACGTCTGCAAATCGATGATATATATCCCGTTTTTCTTGCCGAAAATATACGGCTTCATTTTGGGATTCCAGCGGCGAATCTGATGGCCGAAATGAACTCCGGCTTCCAACATTTCCCTCATATTAATCTGAACCATAACCGCCTCCTAGCGCTTGTGATACTGGGTAGCCTTTCTGGCTTTGAGCAGGCCGTATTTGCGCCGCTCTTTTTCCCGAGCATCCCTGGTCAATAAACCTGATTTTTTTAATGGCGGTCTGAGTTCCGAATTGAATTCCAGCAACGCCCTGGCAATGCCCAAGCGGATCGCACCGGCTTGGCCGGATACACTGCCACCTTCAATATCGATAAAAAAATCGAAGTTGTTCATTGTGTTGGTCACAGTCAACGGTTTGAAAATTGTGAGTTTATGGATTTTCAAGGGAAAATAATCGTTAAACACACGATTGCGCTTGTTGACAGTCAAGGTAAAATTACCATTGCCGGGCCGTAAATAAACTCTGGCAATGCTGGTCTTTCTTCTTCCCGTTCCGTAGTATTGCACAATACTCAATTTATTCCTCCTAAATTTTCAACAACTCAGGCTTCTGAGCGGCATGATCGTGTTTGTCGTCGGGATACACTCTCAGCTTGGTCAGCAGCTTGTAGCTCAGTTTGTTTTTGGGCAGCATGCCTTTGACCGCATGCAAAACCACCCGTTCCGGATGGGTGGCCATCATATGCTGGTAAGAAATCTCTTTCAAACCGCCGCGGTAACCCGAATGCCGGTAATATAGCTTTTGTTCTTCTTTGCCGCCCGTCAATTTCACTTTCTTGGCATTGATGACGATCACAAAATCGCCGCAATCAAAAAAAGGAGTATAGTAAGGGTGGTCCTTGCCGCGTAAAATTCCACTGATTTTCGTGGCCAGGCGTCCGAGCACCAGGTCGCTGGCGTCGACCAGCCACCATTTTCTTTCAATGCCTTTTTTTTCAGGCAAATGCGTTACATTGCTTTTGTTCAATTTCATTTGCAACCTCGTTGGAGTTGGAAAGGTTATAATTTATAGTATTTTTGCATTATTGTCAAGATTTTTCCGGAAAAATCTAAGCCCAGGGCAAATTTTGTTAAAAAAAACAGTTCAGTTGATTGTGGAAAAATAGCCGTTTTCAAAGTGTCATTCTTGAAAAAGTCCGCATATTTTCACAAGCAGCAGTTGCTTTCAATGACAAAATTTGTTATATTATGGGCAATGAGATTAAACAAACAGCAAATCGAGCACATGGCCTTCTATATAGTCCAGCGTTTGCTCAAAGAAAACTTGCTGCTAGTGGATAACAGGGAAAAAATAGCCGCGGACGTTCAGAATATCATTACCGGCGAACTCGAGAAAGAAGACATTCTGGATGAAAAGGTCAAGGAAATCCTCAAGGAAAAGCTCAACGAGATCAGGAATTCCAACATCGATTATTACGAAATGTTCCGCATGGTCAAAAGCAAGCTGGCCGAGCAGGAGAATATTGTCCTATGAGCCTGAAATTGTCGAAAAACCGGGTGAACTTCCTGACCAAGCTGATCATCGAATTCATTGAAACCAGCGATGAAGTCGATTACAGCGACGATATCGGCAACATCCGCTTCAAGATCTATCATTTCATCCTCGAAGAATTGAAAATGTTCGAGGACATCGAGACCGCGGCCCGGGACAAGATCGTATCGCAAAAGAAGAACATCCCCGAAAACTCGCGTGAATGGGAGATCCTGTTCCGCAAATATACCGGCGAGGAACTGGACAAGCTGGGCAGGCTCTGGGATTAGAGCAATTTAAAGAAGAACTTGGTGTACGGTGTACGGTGTACGGCATACGGCAAGAGAAAGAAAAAATTTTCATGACCATTGCTCTTCCCGTAAACCGTCCGCCGTTTGCCGTCAGCCGAGGAACTGGAGAGACTTATGAACCTAGAAGCCAATATCACCTGGCAGCAAGGCCTGGCCTTCCGGGCCAACCTGGACGGCTTTGATTTCGTCATCGACGGCACACCCGAGGCCGGGGGCAAGAATCTGGGCCCGCGCCCCAAGGGCCTGACCCTGGTGTCCCTGCTCGGCTGCACGGCCATGGACGTCATATCCATCCTGGGCAAAATGAAGGTCAAGGTCGAAAAGTTCTCGGCAACGGCAGAAGCCCGGCTGGCCGAGGAACATCCGAAAAAATTCCTGGCCATCAAGGTCACCTACGCTTTTAGCGGACCGGAGCTCACCGTGGAGCCCCTGCGCAAGGCCATCGCCCTTTCCGAGGAAAAATATTGCGGCGTCCGGGCCACGCTGGCACCGACAGTGAACATCAGCCATGAGATCATTGTCAATGGAAATCGTCTCACTGAATAATTTCAAATGATCCCAGAAATTGTTAAAATCATAGTGAGAACGACATCCATTGACATTGACGCACGTGATGATTTCAACGAATCAAATGGATGGTTGAAATCATTGTGCGTGCAAATGAATGGACAAAACCAAGACGGATGACGGCCATGGCAAAGGAACCGCTGCACGTCCTGCGGGCCGTTAAAAAATTCATCACCCCCCTGGCGCCGCCCGTCTTCGCCTTTGAATCCAGCATTCGCTCCACGCCGTTCCGCATCCTCATTTCGGTGCTGCTGAGCGCGCGCACGCAGGACCCGGTGACCGAGAAGGCCGCGGCCAGGCTTTTTACGGCGGCCGCAACCCCGGAGACCATGTCCCGGCTGTCGCCCGAACAGGTGAGCCGCCTGATTTACCCGGTGGGCTTTTACCGCACCAAGGCCAGGAATATCCTGGCCATCTGCGCCATTCTGAAGCAAAGCGGAAATTTTCCTTCCAGCCTCGACGAGATGCTGGCGCTGCCGGGCATCGGTCGCAAGTCGGCCAGCCTGGTACTGGCCCTGGCTTTCGGGATCCCGGCCATCGCCGTGGACACCCATGTCTTGCGCATTTCACGGCGGCTGGGTTGGGCCAAGGGCAAGACGCCCGATGCCGTACAAAAGGAACTTCAGAACCTCTTCCCACGACGCAACTGGTCGCAGGTCAACCAGGTGCTGGTGGGTTTCGGGCAGACGATATGCCGGCCGGTTCACCCGAAATGCGGGGAATGCGTGTTACAAAAAACGTGTCCATCATCTACCGTAGGGGCGCGGTCATCGCGCCCCAGGGAAAAAGCAATAGAATAATCAATTCTTATAATTGATTCCTGATATTTTGGGCGCGAAAACCGCGCCCCTACGCGGCTTCTATATTTTGGGCGCGAAAACCGCGCCCCTACGCCGCCTTTATGATTTCGTTTTTAAAAACGTATCCTTAATCAGATTAATCATCTTGGCATTATCGCTATGTCCGGTTTTCTGGGCGGTGATCCTGCCGCGGATCGCTCGTCCCAGCAGGTAGAAATCGCCGATGATGTCCAGGATCTTGTGCCGGGCCAATTCCTCGGGAAAACGCAGGATGGTATTGATGATCTTGTCCTTGTCGATCAAGATGAAATTGTTCATCCGGCCGCCTTCGGCCAGGCCCATGTCGCTGAGCTTGTTGAAATCATCGACAAAACCGTAGGTCCGGGCCGGGGCGATCTCACGCTGAAAATCCTCGCCGCTATTCATGACGAATTCATAGCTCTGCCGGCCGAGGGGTTCGGGATAGATGCAGGTATAAGCAACCGTAAAAACATCGCAAGGCTCAATTTTTATAAACTTGCCGTCGGTCGATTCCTCCCCGATAAGCAGCGTGTGAGTAATCTCGATATCGGGGATGATCTCACCCTGTTCGACGATTCCGCATTCCTTGATGAACTCGCATAAATTGATAGCCGAGCCGTCGTCGATCGGAACTTCTTTATTGATTTTGATGGCCAGGTTGCTGATCTGAAAGGCGTGGAGCACGGCCATGAAATGCTCGATGGTCCGCGCTTCCAGGTCGTCTTTCTTGATCGAGGTGGCGTAGCCGCTGTTGTTGAGGTACTCGATGCGGGCCGGGATATATCCGGATTTGGAAATGTTCTCGAAGCGGATCCCTTTGTTGGCCGGCAGTGGTTTGATGACCATGCCGGTCTTTTCCCCGGAATGGAGGCCAATGCCGTAGATGATATTGCTCACTCCCACCGATTTCTGCTTGTGAAAATACTGCGTGTCACCACTGTCAAATTCGATGGTCGCGGTGCTTTCGCGCAGCAGCTTCTTTTTTTCGTCGTTGCCGGCCAGCTCGTCCTCATGACCGAGGATGGTTTTCAGCTTCAGATTTTCATCACGGACCTGGCGGTACTCGAGGCCGCGCTTTAAAACAAAGATCACCTTGTCCAGGCTGAGCGGCTTCTCCATGTAATCATAGGCTCCGGCCTTCAAAGCCGAAACAGCGGCCGACACCGATCCGTGCCCGGAAATCATGATAATGATCTGCAAGGGATCAATGGCCAGGATATGCTTGATCACCTCCAGGCCGTCCATACCCGGCAACCAGATGTCCAGAAAAATCGCATCCGGCTTGACGTTAATGAATTTTTCAATTCCCGCCTGGCCGTCATTGGCGAAAAAAACCTGGTAGCCTTCATCCTCCAGCACCGAGGCCAGGGAGACCTGGATGTTTTTTTCGTCGTCAACGATCAGTATTTTCTTCATTTTTTGGTCCTATTATACCCAAAGCCAGAGGAAAAGGAAAGGACCAAAAAATGAAGGAATCAGTGACGAGTAACGCGTGACGCGTGACGAGAAAGAAAATTCCAAATCCCAAGCACCAAATTACAATTACCAAATGACCAAAACAAAGGCGCTATGTGATTTTATGGTTCTTGATCTTGGAGGGGTTTGATTAATCAAACCCCTACGTGCCTTTTTGCCTTTCTTCGTTTGGGTCATTGGAATTTGTGAATTATGTGTTATTTGGAATTTGGGATTTGGAATTTTATTTTTACCGTCTACCGTACCAACACTATGTTTTTGACAATTTCTATAAGTCGTCAAAAACATCTAGTGTTGGTATAGTCACACTTGATGATTTCAGCAACTACCAATTTGCTGAAATCATAGTGTGACTATACACCGTCTACCGTAAACCGATTTCAATGACGGTCTTGAATTGCCATACAATATGCGCTATACTGTTGCCAATGAATCCATACATAATTTTCTTCTTGTCCTGGCTGGTTCCGGGGCTCGGACACCTGCTACAGAAAAAAACCGTCAAGGCCCTTGTCTTTTTTTCAGGCATCCTGGCATTGCTGGCCATGGGACTGCTGATGAAGGGGAAATTCTACGACACCACGGTACTGCATCCCCTGCTGCTGCTGGGTTTTCTCGGTGATTTGGGCAATGGCATATTTTTTATCCTCCTCCAGATAAATCATTGGGCCAGCGGAGACATCAAGGCCGTCACTTTCCATTATGGGACCGCCTATCTCGCCGCGGCGGGATTGCTCAATTATTTGGTGGCGCTGAACGCCTTTGACCTGGCCAAGGGGAGAAAAAAGTGATATTCACAAGCCATTTCCTTTCCATGCTGATTTTCGCAGCCATTGTTTCAGTCATTTTGGCTTTCATCAAACACAACGATTACCGCCGCATCGGCCTCTACGCTCTCAAATTGTTTTTATATATGGCCGGCGGCGTCGTGCTGGTCAGCTGGATCATGTATCTGCTCTAGTCTCGCGCCGGCATGCCACTGAAGCGAAAAAATCACATTGCCGCTTTGATCTCTTTTTTTCTGTACATGGGCATCTTCCTGGCTTCATCTCTGCCGGCCTCGGCGCTGCCTGAAAATGTCCCCGATATCGTCCCTCATTTCTTCGTCTATGCGATTCTGGCTTTCTTTTTTGTTCAGATTTTCAACGATCCCGTCAACCTGAAAACAATGGCCATCGCCTTGGCAGGGCTGATCATACTGGGTATTTTCGACGAAGTGCACCAGGCATTCGTTCCCAGCCGTTTCTGTTCTCTGAAAGACATGATGGTTGACGCGCTGGGCAGCGCATTCGGTCTTCTGGCCTGCCACTGGACAAAACGGATCAGGAACGATATTTGATATTGAATTTTTCTAACAGATAGCGCAGGGAACGGTAATTGACCTGGAGCGCCGATGCTGTTTTCTTGATATTGCCGCTGTTCAATTCCAAAGCCCTGACAATGATGCTTTTGCTGATATCGTCAATGTAACGGGTTAAATCCAGTTCTCCCAGGCTGAGCATGGCTTGCCAATCCGCCCCGATCGCAGCCGGGGCATCCAGGTTGTAGATGACTTCGGATGGCAGCGAATCGGTACTGATCACCGGGCTTTTTCCCAAGGCAACACCCCGTTCAACGAAATTTTCCAATTCCCGTACGTTTCCCGGCCAATTGTAATTTTGAAAGCATTCCAGTACTTTTTTTTCAAAACCCTGAATATCCTTGGCGAATTTTTTATTGTAACGCTGCAAAAAGTACTGCATGAGTATCGGGATATCTTCCTTCCTTTCCCGCAGTGGCGGCACTTTGATGGAAATAACATTCAGGCGGTAGTATAGATCGGAACGGAATTCTCCCTTTTCCATGCTCTCGACCAGATCACGGTTGGTGGCGGTAATGATGCGCACATCGATTAGGATTTCTTGATTCCCGCCCACGCGGCGAATGACCTTTTCCTGGATCGCACGCAGGATCTTGACCTGCATTTTCTGCGACATTTCAGATATTTCATCCAAAAAGAGCGTGCCCCGGCTGGCGGACTCGAAAAGGCCTTCCTTATCCTGGTAGGCATCGGTGAAAGCACCCTTTTTATGCCCGAACAATTCGCTTTCCAGAAGGTTTTCAGGCAATGCCCCGCAGTTGATGGAAATGAATTTCTGGGCGCTGCGGTTGGATTTACTATGAATGGCCCGGGCAATCAATTCCTTGCCGGTGCCGCTTTCACCGCTGATTAATACGGTGGAATCGGTTTGGGCGATGGTGTCGATCAACTCGAATATCTTGTGCATTTTCGGGTCGGCGCCGACAATGTTTTCAAACTTTTCCTTGTCGGAAAGTTTCTCTTTCAGTGCGACGTTTTCCCGCTCAATATTCTTTTTATGCAGTGATTTGGAGATGATGATCTTCAATTCATCCAGGTTGAACGGCTTGGTGATGTAATCCTCGGCCCCGAGCTTCATGGCTTCTATGGCGTCGTTGGTGGCCGCATAAGCCGTGATCATGATTACCGGGAGATCCTGATCATGGCTCTTGATTTTCTTGAGCAGTTCTATGCCGTTGAGATCGGGCATGCGGATATCGGAAATGACCAGATCGAAATATCGACCCTTGAGCTTTTTCAATGCATCCACGCCGTTGACCGCTTCCTGCACCCGATAACCTTCCTTGGTTAAAACAAAGGCCAACATCTTGCGCAGGCTGAGGTCATCATCGACAATGAGAATGTTTATGACTTGCTGAAGCATATCTCAACCTCGGTGCCAAGTTTTTTTTCGGATTTTATTTTCATCTTGAATCCGTGTTCATCGACAATTTGCTTGATGATCGGCATGCCCAGGCCGATTCCGAAAGAGAATTTGGAATAAAACGGGATGAATATTTTATCCATTTCAACTCGGTCCATGCCGATGCCGTAATCCTTGATGGATAACCGGACATTATCCCCATCGCGAACCAGGTTGATTTCAATTTCCCCGTTTTCATTCAAGGCCTTGACCGCATTGCTCAACAAATTCCAGGCCAACTGCCGGATTTTCTTAATATCGGCGGCAACCCAGTATTCGCGGTTATATTTCTTTAAAAACCGCACCTTCGGCAAATTCAGGCAAAGCATCTCCACCACTTCATCCAGAATAACCGCCAGGTCAAAACTGCTGATTTCCAGGGGCGCCTGCTTGGAAAAATTCAGGAACCCTTCAATAAAGGCGGACAGCCGCGCCGATTCACTGACGATGATATCCATCAGGCTTTGGTATTCATTATCCAGAGAGAGCTCCTGGCGCAAAAACTGCACCGATCCCGAAATCGAGGCCAGTGGATTGCGGATTTCATGGGCAATGCCGGCCGCCATGCCGCCGATCAGGGCCAAATGCTCTTTTTCCTGCAGTTTCTTCTCTATTTTCTTGATAGAGCTCAAATCGGTGATTAAAAAAACGAGCAGATTTTCAAACGTCGACACTTTCTTGATGGACGTGACCGAAATGCCCAGATCGAATTCATGCAGTTTTTTTTCAAAATAATACGGCGTGGCGCCCTGCCACGTATTTTGCACGTCCAGCAGATCGGGTTTGATGTGTAGCAGTTCAAAAACGTTGCCTGACTTCTTCAGGCGCAGCAAGTGGGCGGACTTGGCGTTAAATGATACAATCCGTCCATGGGTATCGGCCGTGATAAAACCGTTTTCCATTTTCTCCATAACCGAATTGTTAAGTGAAATCATATCCTGCAAATTATCCTGGATGTTTTTCAACTGGTCGCCGGTTTTACGCATCCGTTCAAAATAATAGGAAGACATGATGCTGAAGGCGGCAAAAGCAATGAAACTCATCAGCAGGTTGTAAATAAAAGTTCCCAATGACACATCGCCCACATCCATGTTGGGATAGTAGGGAATCATCCCCAAGTACAGGAGATCGGACAGAATTCCAAACGAGATAAACGAAAAAGTAGCCATGATAATGGTATCGCGCCGGTTTAAAAAAATCGAAGCAACAATGATGGGCAGGATATATAAAAAATAGAACGGGCTGATGATGCCGCCCGAAAGATACACCAGCAACGTAATCGTCAGGATATCGAATGTCAGCTGGATGTACAGCAGCCAGCGCATACTGAGCAGGGCGGATAACGGGAAAAACAGAACACTGATGGCGATGGCCGCCACCATGGCAATAATCACGGGGATCATTGAAAAATCAATGTTAAAAAACAGCCAGATAATTATCGAGGCCAGAGTCAACGTCAAAAAAATAGCGATTCTGATCGAATTAAGAAATACTAATTTCTTGCTACGTTTTTGATCTTCGATGGCGATCAAGTTTCGTTTATTAACCCACTTTGCCGATAATATCGAACAGGGGCAGGTACATGGCGATGATAATGCCTCCGACCAATCCGCCCAGGAACAGGATCATGATCGGCTCCATCAAAGATATCAGGGCCGAAACGGCCTGATCGACTTCTTCATCATAAAAATCAGCTATTTTCCCGAGCATGGTTGACAGAGAACCGGTCTGTTCGCCAACCGAGACCATTTGCGTCACCATGTATGGAAACTGCTTGGTTTCTTCCCAGGACTCCCACAACGGTTTTCCCTCCTGGACCATAGAGCGGCTTTTCATCACGGCATCTTCGATAATAGCGTTACCGGACGTTTTGGCGGTGATGGTCATGCTCTCGATAATTTCAACTCCCGACGTCATCAGGGTCGCCAGGGTGCGGGTCACGCGGGCAACGGACACCTTGATCAGGAGCTCCCCCAAGACCCAAATGTGCAGTTTGATCCGGTCAATAACCCGGCGTCCTTTAAAGGTGCCGTAGTAATAACGAAAGGCAATAAACAAGGCGATGATGGCCATGAAAATAAATAGAATGTTGGCACTGAGAAATTCAGAGGCGCCGACAACGATCTGTGTGGGCAAGGGAAGTTCAGCGCCCATCTGGTCGAACATATCCGCAAAGACCGGCACGACTTTCCATAAGATGACCCCGGTCAAAACAAAGGCAATCGTCAGCACGCCGATCGGGTAGGCCATGGCGGCCTTGACCTTGCCAACCAATTTGGTAATGTTTTCGATATACTGCGACAAGCGCAATAAGATCGTGTCCAGGTTGCCCGATGCTTCGCCGGCCTGCACCATGCTGGTATACAGTTCGTTAAAAACGCGGGAGTGTTTTTTCATGGCGTTGGACAGGTTGGCGCCACCTTCGACATCCTTGCGTATTTCGATCAGCACGCTTTGAAAATACTTGTCTTTTTGCTGGGTGCCCAGGATGGCCAGGGCTTGGGTAATCGGCAAACCGGCGTTGAACATAACCGAGAGCTGGCGGTTGAAAACGGCTATGGTTCGCAATGAAACGCTTTTTCTGCCCCCGAGCAAGGGGATATTTAATTTCAATTTTTTTCTTTCAATGCTTAAAACCTGGATTTGCTCCTTTTCCAGGGCGATGACGATTTCATTCTGACTGCGGCCGCTGCGCTCACCCTCGATAATGTTTCCGACCCTGTTTTTACCCCTATATTTAAAAATTGGCATGTTTTCTCTCCTTGTGTTTAATAGGCTTTATTGCCGGCAGCACCGGTGGCTGTTTGATTGTTCCTAAAGGTGCCTGACAGAACTTGCGGTCCACGGTTGATCAGTTCCTGCAATTCCTCCTGATTATGAGAAACGCTCATGGCTAGTTCCAAGGAAATATCACGTTTGAAATACAGGCTGGCCAGGGATTGGTTAAAAGTGATCATACCGAATTTTTCCTGCCCCATCTGCATGGAAGAATATACCTGGTGAATTTTGTTGTCGCGGATCAGATGACGAATCGCCGGCGTCGGCAGCAGCACTTCCAGCGCCAGCGCGCGGCCGCGGCCGTCGGCCTTGGGCAGCAGGGCCTGGCAAATGATACCTTCCAAGTTCATGGACAATTGGGTCCGGATCTGGTCCTGCTGATGGGGAGGAAAAACGTCGATGATGCGGTTGATGGTCTGGGCGGCGGAATTGGTATGCAGGGTGGCAAAAGTCAGGTGGCCGGTTTCAGCGATGGTGATGGCGGCCTGAATGGTTTCCAGGTCGCGCATTTCTCCGATCAGCACGACATCAGGATCTTCTCTGAGAACCGAACGCAGAGCCATGGAAAAACTTTTAGTATCCGCATGCAACTCCCGCTGGTTGACCATGGCCTTGCGGTGGGAATGAAGGTATTCGATGGGATCCTCGATGGTAATGATATGAAGCGGACTTTCCTTGTTGATCTTGTCGATCATCGAGGCCAGCGTGGTGGTTTTTCCGGAACCGGTAGGGCCGGTGACCAGGATCAAGCCGCGCGACTTGCTGGTCAAGGTCGGGACTATGGCCGGCAAGCCAAGTTTTTCAAAGGACCATATTTCGTAAGGAATGCGCCGGAAAGCTCCGGCCACGGCGCCGCGCTGCATGTAGACATTGGCCCGGAAACGGGCCAGCCCCTTGATGCCGAATGAAAAATCGAGCTCCCAGTTCTCCTCGAATTTGTATTTCTGGTTGTCATTAAGAATACTGTAAATCATTTGCTTGGTTTCAGCAGGAGACAGTGTCGGATGCTCGATTCTTTTCAGTATGCCATGAACGCGGATCAACGGAGGCGAATTGGTCGTGATATGCAGATCGGAGCCGCCTTCATCCACCATTATTTTCAATAGTTGCGGAAGTGGCAATGCCATCACATTCTCCTTATACCTTGCTTGTTTCTCTTAGAACTTCTTCAATGGAAGTGATTCCCAGTTTGATTTTTTCAAGTCCGCTTTGCCGCAAAGTCAGCATGCCCTTTTCCTTGGCTTTCTGTCTTAATTCTGAAGTCGAAGCCCCGATCATGACCATCTCCTTGATCTCTTCATCGAGTTCCATGACTTCGAACAAGCCGACCCGGCCCTTGTATCCGGTATTGTTGCATTTATCACAGCCTTTGGGCTCATGGACATTTATGCTCTTGGCATCTTCAGGAGAAAATCCGATCTCGATCAGCGTTTGCGCCGGAATCTTGGCGATTTTTTTACATGAGCCGCACAACCGGCGGATGAGCCGTTGGGCCTGGACGAGACGGATGGCGCTGGCCACCAGGAACGGCTCGATGCCCATGTTGATCAGGCGTGCCACCGTCGATGGCGCATCGTTGGTGTGCAGGGTGGACAGGACCAGGTGGCCGGTCAGGGCGGCCTTGATGGCAATATCGGCAGTTTCGAAATCGCGGATCTCCCCTACCAGGATGATATTGGGATCCTGGCGCATGAAGGTACGCAGGGCGGCCGGGAAAGTCAGACCGATCTGTTCTTTGATATTGACCTGGTTAATGCCCATGATATTGAACTCAACGGGGTTTTCCGCGGTCAGAATATTCACTTCCTCATGGTTCAATTGGGCTACGGCGGAGTAGAGCGTGTTGGTTTTGCCCGAACCGGTGGGTCCGGTGACCAGGATGATGCCCCAAGGTTCCTTGATGTTCTTCTCGAATTTCTGCAAAGATATCGGCTCGAAACCGAGCTGGGTCAGGTCCAGTTTCAATTGGTCCTTGTCCAGGATGCGGATAACCACTTTTTCGCCATGGATGGTCGGCAGGGTGGAGACGCGCATATCGACGATTTTTTTGAGTGTCGAGGTGTCGATCTTGGTCCTGATGCGGCCGTCCTGCGGCAGCCTGCGTTCGGCTATATCGATGCCGGAGATGATCTTGATCCGGGATGTGACCTTGTTTCTTAAGTTCATGGGCGGTGTCATATACTCGTGCAGCACCCCGTCGATGCGCAGGCGGACGCGGAACACTTTCTCGTAAGGTTCGAAGTGAATATCCGAAGCGCCCTTGATGATCGCGTCATTGAAAATCAAGTTGACCAATTTAATGGCCGGGGCATCCTCGTCGATATCGCCATCACTGGTACCGTCATCTTCCCTGGTTTCCAAGACTTCGACCATGGAATCTTCGCTCAATTCGATTTCATCAAGGAATTTTTGGGCTTCGATACCAGTGGAAGAGCCGTAATACTTGTCAATGGCCTCGACAATCGACGATTCGGGAGCAATGACCGCCTGGATGCGCAAGTTGGTCGAAAAACGGATTTCCTCCTGGACAAACAAGTTGGATGGATCGGCCATGGCCAGGGTCAGGTTGGAACCGATGCGGTGAATGGGAATTACCACATGCTTGCGGGCGACATCCGGCTTGATCAACTCAATGACCTTTTTGTCAATTTCAAACTTGCTGAGGTTGATGGATGGATAACCGAACTGCTTGCTCAGGACCTGGGCGATATCCTCCTCGGTGACATAGCCCAGACGGATAAAAACACTGCCCAGTTTGCCGGGCTCTGTTTTCTGAACTTCAAGCGCGTGCTGAAGTTTTTCCTCGGATATCTTCTTTTCCTTAAGTAAAAAATCTCCTAAACGCATTGCCATTGGCTATATTGTAATTAATAAAAAAATAAAAGTCAATTTTTTCCCTTGATCATGTAAAATCCCGAGATGCCCAGGTTTTTCACATGCCCCAGTCCGTCCAAACTTACGGCGAAATCAATCAGAAAACTTGCCAGGTTAAATCCCAAGCCGATTCCATACATGATCTTGGCGTGGCGGCCAAAGAAATATTTTTCACTGAGATCATTCAGAAAACCGGCACGCAGAAAAAACTTGTTCTTGAAAAAACCTTTTTCCACTCCCAGCGACAGCGGCTGGACCATCTGTCCGTTGTAGTACAGGTCGTTTTTTGCCACATCGATATCCAGGCATATCGCCCACTGCATGTCCGGGCGAAAGGCCAATCCGGCAATCACTCTCCTGGGCAAATGCAGTTCCCTGATTTCGGTGCTGATGACCGGTTCAGCGACATTTTTTACCAGCACACCGGCTTTAAAATACGGCCCCAGATCGGCACTGACTCCCAGGTCAAAATTAATTTTGCTGAAATCCTTTTGAACCTCGGACCAGGCGTATTCCAGGTATTCCCTGCCACCGGCAGATGGCTGGAACGGTTCATCGATGATGGCGACATTGAATTCACTTGTCTTGCCTTTCAAGTAATGGACGGTTGCGCCCAA
Source organism: Candidatus Aminicenantota bacterium (assembly GCA_963770755.1). Taxonomy (GTDB): domain Bacteria; phylum Acidobacteriota; class Aminicenantia; order UBA2199; family UBA2199; genus UBA2199. Next base: position 167,814 of record CAVYQZ010000009.1, read on the forward strand.
GGCCAATCCCTGTGATAATGAAAAAGCATAGGCGACGGAGTAGTCTTTGTAATGAAAACCGATAAAACGCATGCACAGGGCGGCGATGTCGGCATTGGTTATTTGCTCGACGGGCTTGTCCAGGATATCATTGGCCAGGGGAAAAATGATCGCCGCATCGACGAATTCCACCACCAGACCGTAGCCTTTGCCCGCATAGCCGCTGCTCTTGACCTGAAAACCGTTGATGCCGTTATGGGCTAAAAAAACGTCCTTGAGACTTCCCAGCAGGTCATTTTTTTGCTCCAGGCCGAGATCTTGAAAATTTTTCAGATCGAAAGCGCTGATTTTTTGCAGCTGGCCGCTAAAATCGAAATAATCAAGCAAACTATCCTGGTACTGCAAACCGCCCAGAGACAAAGTAAACGAACTTAACAGCGCCGGATTTAAATAAATGGCGTTGAAATCGTAATTAAATGCCAGGGAAGAATATCCCAGCGCCAAAGATCGGGCTCCATGAAAATATGGGAAAACCGAAAAAACGGGGCGGAAGAAAGCGCACAGCAAAATGATCATGACGATTTTTTTCATGCTGCCTCCTAATATAATGAAATAACAAAAAATGTCAATTCCGGGTACTCGAAACCGGACTCCATCCCCACTTCTCTGCCCCGGATCAAGAGGAAATTTCAGTACGTTAAAAAATTTGTTTTGTTGCCGCTACGGGTCATGTGTCACGCGTCATTTGTCATTCAGGACTTGCCATGACGGGCTTGACAGTCCAATGCATTTTTGCTACTCTATGGCCGCACGGGTCTATAGCTCAACGGCTAGAGCTACCGGCTCATAACCGGTTGGTTCCAGGTTCGAATCCTGGTAGGCCCAGCAATCGCGCCAATTAAGGAGTTGACTTGAAAGAAGGACTCGATATTTTATATGCGCTGCAGCAAAAAGATGACCAATTAAAAGAAATAGAGATCGTCATCAAAGAAATCCCCCAACACATAAAAAAACTTGAAAGCGAAAGAGATGCCCGTTCGGAAATGATCGAAAAAGCCAAGAAAAAACTGCAAAGCAACATTGAAGACAGAAAAAAATTCGAAAGGGAAATCGCCGCCATCAAGGATAAGATCAGCAAATACAAAGAGCAAATGAAAAAAGTGACCACCAACAAGGAATATCAGGGATTCAGCAATGAAATCAAGTTCGAGGAAACGAACATTAACGCGGTGGAAGAAAAAATAATCGAAAAAATGGTCGAAGCTGATGAGATCATGGGCATTATCCGTGAGACGGAGAGCGAATTCAATAAAATTGCGGATGAATACAACCAGAAAATCAAGGATCTGCACAGCCATCTGGATTATCATAAAAACAAGCTGAGCGAAGAAACTAAAAACAAAAAAGAACTGCGCACCCAGATTGCCGCCAATTTGTTAAAAGCATATGATAATTTGTTCGTCAAAAAAGCCGGTAAGGTCGTTTCTTTAGTACAGACGGATTTCTGCGGAGTCTGTAATATTAAAATACGCCCCCAGGTTTTAAGTGAATTGGTGATATCCAGCGATCTGCTGATCTGCGAGAGTTGCGGAAGAATATTATTCAAACACATTGCCGGGGAAGACGAAGAATAAAGTGATTCAGTTTTTTCATGTCTCAAAGCAGTATTTCGGCATCGATGCTTTGAGCGACCTCAATCTGGCCATCGAGCGGGGAGAATTCATTTTTCTGACCGGGGCTTCAGGGGCCGGCAAATCAACACTGCTCAAACTGATCTACAAGGATGAGGAACCCAGCAAGGGACAGATCCTCATCGATTCGGTCAACAGCACCCTGATCCCGGCCAACAAGCTTTATAAGCTGCGCCGGCAAATCGGGATCGTCTTTCAGGATTTTAAATTGCTGATGAATCGTACCGTGCATGAAAACGTGGCCATTCCCCTGCTGGTGCGCGGAGAGAAAAAAACGGATATAGAAAAAAAAGTTAACAGTGCCTTGGCCCTGGTTGGCCTGACCTACCGCAAGAGATACCTGACCGCCCATATCTCCGGTGGGGAGCAGCAGCGGGTCGCCATTGCCCGGGCCATCATCGGCAACCCCAAGATATTGATTGCCGATGAACCGACCGGCAACCTGGACACCAACTTGTCCATCGAAATCATCAAGATTTTTGAACGAATCAATGCCAGCGGCATTACCACCATCATCGCCACCCATGATCTCAACCTGATCAACCTGTTTCCCAGGCGCATCATCAAACTGGACAAAGGTCAGTTGGTGCAGGACAGGAGAATAGAGGCCAGCCAATGAAATTCCTACTCTATTCACTTAAACAGGCATTGGCTAATTTACTGAGGAATAAAATGGTCAACGCCCTGTGCCTGGGCATTATTGCGTTTACCTTGCTGGTCCCGGGGATATTCAATTACATTTCTTTCAATCTGGAACGTTACATCAACAAATTAAGTGAAAACGTCGAAGCGATCTTTTACATCAAGGACGAAAGTGATAGCGCCACAATCGAAAAGTTGCTGCAGCAGATCCAGGCCAACCTGCTGGTCAAAGAAGTCGGTTTCACTTCCAAGGACCAGGCGCAATTGAAATTCGCCGGCGAATTCCCCGAATTGAAATATATCCTTGCCGAATTCGATGATTCGCCTTTCCCGGCGTCCATCGATGTCAAGTTCCTGGCAGACGCCCGCAACCTGATCCAGATCGAATCGTTCGTCCGCGACATCAATCATTCCGGTTCCGTCGAAAGCGTCCAGCTCAACCTGGACTGGGCCAGGAAGATCGCCCTGATCAAAAAATTCGCCTCCTTCGCCGGATTTTTTCTGAGCGCCATTCTGATGATCGTCTCAATTTTCATCATTTTTAACGTCGTCAAGATCAACATCTTCTATCGCCGCGATGAAATAAACATTCTCAGGCTGGTCGGAGCCAGCAATTGGTATATCAAAACTCCCTTCCTGATCGAAGGCCTTATCTTGGGCTTCCTGGGTGGATTACTGGCCGGGGGATTGCTGCTGGTCACCATCAAGGCCTTTCCGCTTTATGCCGGATTTATCTATAATATCATCAAGCAGTTGATTGATTTCAAACTGCTGCCACAGAAAATTTTTTGGCAACTGCTGGCCACGGGTACGGCCATCGGCTTGCTGTCCTCCTTCATCTCCCTGCGCCGATTCATCAAGGCCAGACCGGAATGATTGGCTCCGCTCCCGGGCGCGGGCCGACCCTATTTTATCGCCATGTCGATCAGGGGCAGGAGGATATGCGAGGGATAAGCATTACTATGATAAACCTTCTGCAAGGCCTTGCGGAAACGCGTTTCTTTTTCATTGTGGCCGCCGGTATTGAGGTTGCGTGAAAACATCGGGAAAAGCGCCGAAGCGACTTCAACCCGGATGCGGTGTCCCTTTTGAAAGGTGATGCCGGTCTGCCACATGTCGATGTCATAAGCGTATATCTTGTTTGCTTCCAGGAGTTCGGGTTTTTCCAGAGAGTTACGAAAACGGGCGCGGATGGTGCCGTGAACCAGGGGGAAAATTTCGCCCTTCTCGTCGACATCCATCAAGGTAACGAACCAGTCGGTGTCCGGAGCCGATGAAGCGGCATGGATGACGGCCGATACCGGGCCGGCTATCGTGAGCGGCCTATCCAGCGGCATCGTCTGATAAACCAGGATGTCCTGACGTTTGTCGGTGACCTGGTTGTGAAAAGCCGCTATGCGTTTTTTCTCCGCTTCCCTGTCGATGATGCGTTTCTTTTCTTTTTTAAGTTCCGAATCGCTCTTCATGTACCACTCCGGATATGGAGTCGGATCGCCGGGATCATAGAGATAGCTGTCGCAATCCTTGCCGTCCGGCAGCGTTTCCCAGGCAAGCAGTCCGTCACCGTGGGACGTGTTGGCTCCCCGGCGGCTGCCGAGATACAGCTTGGTGAACTTGGTCTGCGGCAGCGGATAGGTGTCGCCTGTCAACCATTGGTTGCTGAACATGACAAATATCTGCACCAACGGCTCTTCGAGTATCTTATTATCGATGCCCTTGAGCCAGTAGTCGAACCACTTGAGGTACATGATCTTCAGATCGGGCGCGGCTTCCTTGCCGAATTCATGGTCACCGTAGCGGGGACTAGCCTGGTCGCTATGTCCCCAGGGTCCCAGGATCAGCTTTTGAAAACGGTTGCGGCTTGCTTTCAACCGGGCATAGTTGAGCTTGGAACCGATGCCGTCGCCGTCGAACCATCCCGATTGCACAAAGACCGGCAGGTCAAGGCCCGTCAGCTTGTCCATGAAATTGGCCCCCGACCAGAAACCGCCGTCGCGGTTGTGTTCGATCCACTGCCGCCAGTATGGATTGACCTTGCCGAAGATTTCCTTGTCCAGGTCCACGACCGGCAAGCGCTTGAGGATCTTTTCATAACGGCGTTCGTTGATCTTGTTCATGGCTTTGCCACTGAGGTCGCCGGTAGCTTCACTTTCCAGGATTTCGGCCCACCAAATGGAACCGAAAATGAAAAAGGAGCCGTATTCATAAGGAATATTGTAAAAAGGATCGGGGGGCGCCACGTTGGGAATGATGGTTACCAGGTGCGGCGGCTTTTCTACCGCGGCCCAGAGCTGCACCCAGCCGACGTACGAGCCGCCGACCATACCCACCTTGCCGTTGGACCAGGGTTGGACCGCCAGCCATTCGATGGCATCATAGCCATCCCGGGATTCGTTGAAAAAAGGAACCCAGACACCTTCGGAAGCAAAGCGACCGCGGCAGTCCTGGATGGCCACGATGTAGCCGCGCCGCCCGTAGAAATTGGCTTCCATCTCCATCATTTCTTTTTTGTAAGGCGTGCGGATCAGGATCAGCGGATATTTCTCCGTCTCGGTTCCCTGGGGCATGTACAGATCTGTGGCCAGCCTGACGCCGTCGCGCATGGGAACCATTTCGGTCCGGCGCACCAGCGTATACTCCGGCTTGGAAACCAGTGGGTCTTCAGTGATGACCGCCAGCAGGTTGTCGTACCCCTGGCGGATGAACGTGGCCCGTTGTATGGGAACATGGACCATGAGCACCTTGAGCAGCTCGTCGGCCCAGATTTGCAGGGCAAGGCCACTGATGTTGGCCTCGAAGAATAGTACGGATTCCTGCCAACTGCCATTCCCACGCAATTGGCGGTTTTTATATTCCAGTTCCATGTCCACGAATTGGGCGGGAATAATGTAGCGGCTGAATTTCTGCTTACCGCCGGCTTTCTGGTCATAGGCCCGTAGAAAAAATGTTTCCAGCCCCGGTCCGTAATTGTCGTAGATAACTGACTTTTCCTGAAGATTGACGCTGTAGGGTTGGTCCTTGCTTTTAAAGACCGCTTTGCCCTGCCGGCGCTCCACCCGGATCGTTTCCATGGGGGCCGCGATATCCATGGTCTGCCAGCCGCCATCGGGGCCGGCCGTGATCGCCAGCTTGTAATCCACGCTCTGTCCGGCCATCGACAGCTTGAAGGAGCGCTGGTAATTACCTCTGGCGTCCAGGGTATAAGCAATGGTAGCCACTTCGCTGTCATTGACCAGCAGCCGGAATTGGCCGCTTTCATCGATTCCGGTCAGAGGATAGGCGTCGGCTTGGGCGGCCAGCATTAGCGGCCCGCAGACCAGGAGCAGAAAAAGAATCTGTTTCATTCTTCCTCCTTTTTGATCGTCAGTTTAGTGAATCCTTTAAGGCTTCCTCCAAGCGCCGCAGCCCCTCAGCCAGAACGTCGGGAGCGCATACACCGGTCATGCGGAAATGCCTCGGCTCCTGGAAGAACCGGCCCTCGGTCACAACCATGTGATATTTATTGTACAGCCGGGCATGGAATTTTTTCATGTCCAGCTCGCTTTTCACTGCCGGGAAAAAAAGCAAGCCGTTTTTCGGGATGTAGCAAGACAGGAACTCGGTGCGGTCGAAGTAAGCGCTGATGATTTCGCGATTGGCCTTGATGCGCTGGCGAATGCGCCGTTCCAGTTCGCCGAGCACGGGGTGCTCCAGGAGGAGATGAGCCAGGACCAACGGCGGGAAGGGGATTTCCGGAGTCAGGTAATCACTGAAATTGAGGGCTTTTTCCACAATGGCCGCCGGCGCGAAAGCCCAGCCGATGCGCAGTGAACCCAACCCGTAGAATTTCGAAAGGGAAGCGGTGACCACAAATTCCGGATAATCGATAAAAAGAGACTTGTCGCGATAGAATTTCCCATATACTTCATCGATAAAAATGGTAATGTTTCTTTCCTGGCTGAGGGTTTTCAGATATTGCAAAACTTCCCTGGAGATTTGATTGCCGGAAGGATTATGCGAATCGGTCAGGATGATCATCCTGGTTTTTTCGGAAAGCATGGCGGCAATGGCGTCCACACTCAAGGAAAAATCATGCCCGTCGCGTTTAAAAAATCGGATCTTCGCCCCCAAGTATGCCGGGACCTTGAACATCGGTTCATAGGCCGGGAATTCAATTAAAACTTCATCGCCGCGCCTGAGCAGAACCGACCAGAGGATGAAATTGGCCAGGCTGGTCCCCAGCGACAGGAAAATGTTTTCCTGGGGCACCATTTCCTTCCGGCTCAAGGTTTCGAGCAACTGCCGGCTGCCGACACGGGCGTCGCCCGGAGAACCGTGAATGCGAATCGATTCCGTGTTGAAAGGCAGCTCATGCCGCTGCAGCAGGAACTCCATGTCGGAAAATGAAAAATTGATCTCCACGTCGGCAGGATAGGTTTTTACCGTCAGCAAGTGGTCGATTTTTAAATTTTTAATCATGCCTCCCCCATTCAGACGACATCGATGCGCAGCCGTTTTTTTTCAATGGCAATACGCAATTTCAATTTTTTATCGGTTTTGGTGATCATATCCATAACCGGCAGGCGGATGTCGCGCTCGATGAACTCGGTGACCGCATGGGCGTAGCGTCCTGATTTCTCGGCGGCTTCACTGACCGTTTTCAGCAGGATGGGATCCACTGAGAGCTTGCAGCCGTAATGACGCAGCAAATTTCGTCTCAGTTCATCCAGATGAATGCGGGCGATTTTTAACAAATGTTCGGCGTTCAAGGGAGCGAACTGGATGATCTCGTCTACCCATTCCAGAACATTCATGATTTTTGGCTCGATGATAATCGTTCCTGAACGGGGACCCCGACCGACAAAACCAATCGTCGCGCCTTTCTTTTCCTCACCGATGGCGGATAAACTTAATATGATGATGATACTGGCCAGAAAGTGCTTTTTGCCGAAATGATCAATGATTTCACCCTGGACCAGGGTTTTGCCCAGGAAATATAAAATCGATGCATGTGCTTCGTCAATATTTTCAAGAAGCAGAACGGAAAACGGATGGTTTTCAACCTCATGGGTGAGCAGACCTGTGTTTTCACTGTCTTTGCCGCCGATCAGTTTATTTATATCCTCGGCCTTTTTAAAATCAGCCAGATCGATTGTCCGCAATTTCTCCACGCTGCCGAAAAGATATTCGGCGATGCGGGCGGCCACGAAACTCTTGCCGCTGCCGGCCGGCCCCAGGAACAAGAAAATTCCCTGCGGTTTCAGAGCATTGGCGGTGGTTGCCAGTTTCGCCAGTTTGATGATCCGCGCAATCTCCTCCAGGGCGCTGAATTGATCGACCGACGCCTCTTGCAGGTAGTCCAGCAGACAGCGGTAATGAACCTGCGGATCCAGCCGGACAATGCCGATCGGCAGCCTGGAAATATCGGCTATGCTTTGATAAATGAAACTCTCATCCAGTGTTTTTACGCTTTTCAGGGATGCTTTGGAACAGGAAATATCAAGCAGTTCAATGGCTTTGTCAGGGAAGGCCCTGGTGGGAATGAAGCGCTGCGCAAAGGTGTAGATGCGATCAAACAGGGCGTTGGGAATGCGCAAACTGTAATAACGTTCGAAATAGTCCTTGACCCCGGCTAAAATTTTCAGCATGTCGTTTTTTTCAGGCTCATTGAGCAGGATGGCTGAAAAATTAGCGGCGATGATCTCGTCGTTTTTAATGTATTTGTAATAATCCTCGGGAGTGGCGGCAGTAATGATGGTCAATTCCCGGGCGACGATATGGGCCTTCAACAATCCCTGGATTTGATTGTTTTTACTGTTTTTGGCGCTGCCGGTCATCGATTGCAGCTGCAGTTCATCGAGAAAAAGGATGATCCGGTCCGGGTTGCTCATGATCTGCGAGAAAAGTTTTTCAAAATCCTTGACCAGGAGATTGCTCGTTTTTCGGGAATACATAAATGAATTCAATGCCAGTTCCAGGATGATCTTGCCCTGTAACGAGGCCGGGACCCGGCCGCTGTTGATGCGCCAGGCCAATTCGGTTATCAATGCGGTTTTTCCGATGCCGGGTTTACCCACGAGGATGATGTCTTTTTTCAGTTTGCGCAGCAACGTTTCCAGCACGGTTTCAATTTCTTTTTTCCTGCCGATAAACGGCATGCGGTCTTTGTTGCGGGCCAGGTCGCTCAAATTACTGATGAAGGGATGGAATTCGGCGGAAATATTCAATGCCTCCAGACTCTGGTTAATGGGCTTGCGCTTCATATCACGTGTTCTTGTCAATAAACTGGAATTTCAAAATGGTTCGAAAAAGAATTTCAAGATCCAGGCGCAGCGTCCAGTTCTGAATGTAATAAATATCAAATTCAATCCGTTTATCCAGGGGCGTGTTGCCGCGCAGGCCGTGAACCTGCGCCCAACCGGTCATGCCGGTTTTTACGCGGTGCCTGAGCATGTAGCGGGGAATATTTTTTTTAAATTTTTCCACCAGTTCCGGACGCTCGGGACGCGGTCCCACCAGGCTCATATCACCCATCAGCACATTAAGCAGCTGCGGCAGCTCATCGATCGATAATTTTCGTAAAATCCTGCCCACCCGGGTCACACGCTGATCATTCACGGGCGACCAGATGGGTCCGGTTTCCTTCTCGGCGTTTTTGATCATGGTTCTGAACTTGATCATTTTAAATATTCTGCCGTCCAGTCCCACCCGGGTTTGCAGGTAAAAAATCGGTCCTGCGGAGTCGAGTTTCAAGATCAGGGCGGTCCATGCAATCAGCGGCAGAAAGAAAATCAATCCGGCCAGGCTGACCAGCAGGTCAAAAATCCTTTTACTGAGCGCCGGCCAGCCTTCAAGGGGAATATCTCCGAGGTTGATGATCGGCAAGCCTTCAATATGCTCCAAACCGGCTTTCAGCGAGGCCAGCTGCAAAATATCCGGTACCAGGCGGATATCGAGCAGCAGATTGTTGCCGGTCTCGATCAGTTTCATGATGGTCGCATATTCTTTCAGCGGCAGGGCGATAAACAGGTCGGTGATGCCGTGTTGTTCAACAACTTTTTTCAAATCGTCGCAGTGACCGAGCGTGGACCCGTTTTGATCGGGACCCAGAAAACCGGCAACTTCCAATCCGAAATGCCTGTACTTGGACAGGTTGGCGGCCGTCATCTCGGCCAGAGTTCCACTGCCGGCAATCAACACCCTGGAAACGCCGTTGCGCGCCAGTGCCAGGCTGCTGAAGACTTTAAACATCAGGGTACGGCAAATTGAAATCACCATGATCGAAACCAGTGCGTAAACCAATAAAAAAACATGGGAGATTTCAAAGCGAATGAAGTTGTAGCTTTGCAAATAACTGAAAACAAGCAGCACGGCAAACGAAGAAATCGAGCCGTTCAGAATGACCAGGAAAAGATCATCGAGACGGTTGCGGCGCAGCTTGAAACGATAGAAGCCCTGGTAGGAAAAATAAATCAGTTGCATGAATAATAAAAAAGGAATGATGACCAGGTAACTGCCGAGCGCTGGAATGCCCTTGGCAACACCCAACAGGCCCAGGTGGAAGCGCAGCCAGAATGAGGCAAAAAAACTGACCAGGATTGCCAGAATATCACTCAAAACAAATACCCGGGCCAGCTGCTCCCTTTTCTTTCTGATCATTGCACTTTTTTGCTGATGAATTCGAGAAACTGGCTCCGGAAGCGCGCCGCAGAAAAACGCAGGCTCATTTCCCTGATCACGGCAGGTTCGAAAACGATATCCCTTGAATCCAGGATGGCATTCTTCAAAGCGGTCACGCTGGCCTCGGCAAACAATATCCCGCTCACGCCATGGCGGATGATATCCTGTGCGCCGCCGCGATCCAGGGCGATAACCGGAGTGCCGCAAGCCTGGCATTCGGCAAAGGCAATGCCGAAATCCTCGACGCCGGCAAAAACGAAGGCCCGGGCATTCTGGTACAACGCTCTCAGTTTTTCAGCGCTGACCGCCGGCAGAATCTCGCAGTCCCGGCCGGCTGCCTTTGTTAATTTTTTATACTCGGGGCCCCGGCCGACGATAATGAGCTTTTCGCCCAGCTGCCGGCAGGCTTCAATGACCACGGAGATATTTTTGTAAGGCACCAGGGCCGAAACCAGCAGAAAATAATCGCGGCCGGGATGAACTCCCGGCTGATAAAAATCCGTGTCTACCGGCGGGTGGATGACCGTGGCCCGGCGCCGGTAATACTTTTCGATGCGCTGGCGGACAAAATTGGAATTGGCGATGAAATCGTCGACCCGGGCGGCGCTGCAGACGTCCCATACGCGCAGGCGCGAAATTTCCCTCTGGATGATTTTTCGGCGGAAATAACCGGCGCCGGCAAAATAAGTATAATACTGGTCCCAGGCATAACGCATCGGTGAATGGATGTAACTGACATGACGGGCATCCGGGGCCGGGATAACGCCCTTGGCCACGCAATGGGAACTGCTGAGCACCAGGGAGTAGCCGTTCAGGTCGAACGCTTCGATGTAGCGGGGAAACCAGGGCAGAAAAAGCTGATAATGCTTCCTGATCCAGGCGCAGCGGTTCAGGGGCGAGGCGAACACCCGCTTGGAACGGATCAACGGCGATACCTTGGCAGGTTCGTAAAAAAGGCTGAAAATATCGGCATCCGGGTAAAGCCGCAGAATCTCTTCCAGGACCTTTTCACCACCGCGCATGCCGTTCAACCAGTCGTGAATGATCGCTACTTTTTCAGCCATGTGCGCTCATTTTACACTCACTCGCTCCACAAATCAACACGAAAACCATCCATACTGTTTGGACTCTGAACGGATCGCCTCCGCCGCCTTGGCGGCCATGGGCCCTTGCGGCGGGATTTCTCAGCGCCGCTGCGCCAGCATCATGTTCAAGGGCGGTTCCAGGCGGTGGGCTTTCAGCAAGGCCGCATCGCCAAGTATGGCCGCTCCGGTTCCCGCGGCAAAAATACGGCCACGGTCGATGATTAGCACGCGGTCGCACAATTCGTATGCCAGTTCCATATCGTGGGTGGCGATGATCTTGGTTTGCGCCAGGGCGCGGACCAGTTCGATGAAGTCGCGCCGGCTGGCAGGATCGAGGCCGGCCGAGGGTTCATCGAAAACCAGCAGTTCGGGATCCATCACCAGGACGGTGGCCAGGGCGGCCTTTTTTTGTTCACCCAGGCTGAGATGAAGAGGAGAGCAATTTCTTTTTTCTTCCAGATCGAATCGCGCCAGGATGCTTTCCACCCTGGCCCGGACCTGGGCATGAGGCAAACCGGCATTGAGCGGTCCGAAGGCGATGTCTTCCGCCAAGCTGGGCAGAAAAAGCTGCTGCCGCGGGTCCTGGAAAACAAGACCGACGCGGGAACGAATTTCTTTCAGGTTTTTTGCCAGCAATGGCAGACCCAGGATGCGTACCGCACCCTGGCCGCGCAGGATGCCGTTCAGATGAAGCAAAAGCGTCGATTTTCCAGCGCCATTGGGTCCGATCAGACCGACGCATTCACCGCGGTCGACGACCAGATTGACATCGCTCAGAACCGGCTTCCCGGAATCGTAGGTGAAACTGAGGTTGCTGATCTCGACGACGGCTGCGGTCATGAGAGGAGCATGATGGCCATCGTGGCCATGGCCACCAGGACCATGAAGATGGCATCCCGTCGGGAAAACACCAACCGCTGCCAGCTGGGCAGTGCACCATTAAAACCACGGCTGACCATGGCATCATGGATGTGGCCGCCGCCGTTCAGCAGTCTTTCAAAAAACTGCGGCAGCGCTCGACCCAGGTACCTGGCCCGGCGCGGTTTCGTCAGGGCACTGAAGTTGCGCCCAGTCCAGGCGCGATGCATTCCCTGCAACTCCAAGCGCCATTGGCCGGCAAAGCGATAACCGATGGCCATGACAACCAGGGCGGAACGCGGTAAACCGGCCTGGCGCATGGCCTGGAGGAGGCGCCAGGGCGCATCGTTCATGATGAACAAGGCCAGGGACAGAAAAACGAGCATGGACTTGCCGATCAACGCCAGGATGACCAGGCGCTGTTCCGGCCGGCTTGCGGATGGCAGCAGCCAGGCGCTGAGGGAAAGGAACGCCAAATAAGGTGCGGCCACAACCAGAGTGCGCAGCCATAGGCGCCAGGACTTGCCGGCGCCAGGCAGCAGGACCAGGAGCGCAAACGCAACCGCAAGCAGGCGGGAAGGCAGGAGCTGCGCGGAAGATATGAACAACAGTCCCTGGACTGCCAGAAAGGCAACTATCTTGACGCGCGGATCCAGAGCAGCGATCCAGTTGGCGCGCATGCTTCAGGCCTGCCCCCAGGCGACATACTGGTCCGCCTCGTCGAGTATTTCAATGGCTGAGAAACCAGCCGCCGTCAATAGTTCGATCATAACCTGCTTTTTTGGCAACCGGTCATGCTTGACCGCATCGCCGCTTTCTTTGTGCAGGCGGTCCAGGGCGGCGCGGCCCAGTTGGTGGGCGATAATCAGCATGCCGCCCGGTTTTAGGACGCGGTGGAATTCCTTCAGAGCGGCGTCCTTGTCGTCAAGGTGCGGCAGCAGCGCCAGGGCGATAACCTTGTCAAAATCCTGATCGGGCAGCGGCAAGCAATGGGCATCGCCCGGAACGAATGTCACATGGCCGCCACTGGCCTTGCAGCGTCCGATCTCGAGCATGCCCGGAGCGAAGTCCAGCTCCACCAGGCTTCCCTGCGGGCCGATCTGTTCACAGATCACTGGAATTAATCGACCGCTGCCGCAGCCGGCATCGAGAATACGCTCTCCCGGGCGCAGCCGGAAATGGCTGGAAAAAAACCGCAGGCGCTCGACTTCGTCCTGAGTGGAATGGTGAGCATCCCAGGATCGGGAAAGATCTGAAAAAAAAATATGCTTAGGCATGCCGCTTCGCGATCCGCTCCTTGCTCTCCTGCAAGCGCGGAATGATCCAGGGCAGTACGGCCATCATCAGGACGAGCCCTGGCATCCCCTGCAGGACCGCCGACCATCCAAGCAGACGCGGCGGCAGTTGCATGACCGTAGCCACACCCTGGACAAGCAGCAAAAGCAACAGCCTGTCCAGCAGCAGGATGATCAGCAGCGTCAGCCACACCGGCAGCCGGAACCATTCCCGCAACTTCCCCGGCAGGCCGGTGAATAATAGGCCCTCGGCCATCATGATGAAGGCTGTGGGCGGGTAAAAAGGGGGCATGCCGGTAAGCAGTGCCGAAAGCAGCGGAGCCGTGACTCCGGTGATCATGGCCAGCGGCGGTGCGACCAGGAAACCGGCCAGGGCCAGCGGATAGAACATGGGCATGAAGGCGCTGCCCAGCCCCAATAAATGAAAAAAGACCGGCAGGACCAGGGCGGCTGAGAGGAACAAGCCGGCCAAGACATAATCGAAACTTTGGTGCTTCATTTCTGCCAGCGCAGCCCGATCGAGATTGAGCGTCCGGGCATGGCGAAGGTGCCGGCGGCGATACCGGGAAATTCGCCGTAGATGATATATTCCTCGTCTAGGATATTGTTCACGTCAACGATCAGATCGATATGGCGGATGAACTTGCCGACCAGTCGTCCGTTGAGGACAAAATAGGCGGGAATGGGTTTCTGAGCATTGGCCGCGGCAAAATAGGTGTTGACCTGCTGGCCTTGAAATTGAATGGCCAAAAGGGTTGATTCAAAGCGAACGATCCCGTCCCACTTGTGACCGGGCCGGCCGTTGGTCTGGGTCCCGGGATCCAGGTAAGCATGGCTGAGCTCGATCGCCAGGGGGTCAACCGGGTTGGCGCGCAGGCCCACTTCGACACCATTGAAGTCGAAGCTGCCCGTGTTGAGAAAAATGTACCTGTTGCCGGAATCGGGATTGGGTCGAGTTTCAATCAGGTTGCTGCCGCGCATTTTGAAAATAGCGGCCTGCAGCGACCAGCGCGCCGATACTTGCCAGTCGATGCCGGCCTCGTATTTCCAGGTACGCTCGGGCTCCAGCTCGGGATTGGCCGGCGGGAACATGTATAACTCGTTGAGCTGGGGCGAGCGGAAGCCCTTGCTGACCTGCAGACGCGCCGAAAGTGCCGGCAAGGCGTGCCAGACCAGCCCGGCCTGGGGGCATAATTCGCTTCCATACAGGGAATCAAACTGCAAGCGGACGCCGGCGCTGGCAACAACGGCAGCCGACGGCAGCCAGTCATTATGGAAAAAAATCGAGGCCTCGCTTTTATGCCATTCACCCTGGGGGTAATTATTGCTGCGGCCGCCGAAATAGCGGAAGTCGCCCCCGGCCAAAAGGACTTGGTTGTGTAAGCGGCGCGTGGTCCAGCGTGCCATGGCTCCGTTGGTGAAGTCGGTCGAGTCCCAGCCGTCGGAGAACAGGTGCCGGCCGAAGTTGCGGTAAAGGCGCAGCGACCACTCATCCCGCTCCCCCGTACCCGCGAGTGAGAGATCCACGGCGCCGCGGCGGTAGTCATTCCAGGAGTCGGCCAGGGGCTGCTCCACGGTTCCGGGCTCATGCTTATCGCCGCTGAAATATTTCCCCTGAAAACTGAGCTCGAGTGCCGGCGCCAACTGCCAATCGAAGCGGGCGGTCAAAGCATCGCCCTGGTACTCAGAGTTTTCCAGGTGACCGTCGCTTTGGCGCCGATCATAGGTGACCATGTAGCTGAGATGGCTGCCTTTGCCGCCCTGCTGCAGATTGAGCTGGCTGGTATTGAAGCTGCCGTAAAAAAGCTGAAGCTGGCTTTCAGACTTCTTTTCCGGCCTGCGGGTAATAATGTTCACAGCCCCGCCCATGGCCTCGCCGCCGTACAGCACCGAAGCCGGGCCCTTGATCACCTCGATGCGCTCGACGTTGTCGAGGGGAAAGGCATGGGTCACGGCGCAGCCGTAGAGCCCCATCTTTTCCGGCCGGCCGTTGACCATTACGGCGATGCGCCGGCCGTTCTGACCCAGGCCGCGGATATCGAGGTCGGATCTGCCGAAATCGCCGCTGCGCTGCACGAACAAGCCGGGCAGGCCGCCCAGGGCCGACAGGGCGTTGGCTGCCGGCAGGAACTTCAGGGCGGGACGGTCGAGGACCTGCAGGGAGTCGCTGCAGTTCTTCAATTCTTTCGGCGACATGACGGCCGTGACCACGACCTGTTCCCGGAAAAGATATTTTTTTTCCAGCTTGTCGCTGGCTTCATTTTTTGACGATGCATCGACTGCGGAGTCATTGGAGCTGAAAAGTCCGGGTGTCAATATAAAAAAGAAAATCAGGATAGTTAATTTGCCGATAACCGTCCTCATGGGCATGGATCCTCCCGAGTTGGTGTTACTAAAAAAATAAACGTAACACATTGGGTGAATTGAGTCAAGCTAGATGAAAAGAATAAAAGCGTTAAATGTTTTCAGAACGGATATGTTATCCCGGCCGCTCCGGAGGATATCCGTTCCCCTAAAGCATTCCGCAGCGCGGCCACAGCGCCTTCTCCGCTGCAGTGGCAGGGAATCACCATATCCGGCTCCAACTCCCGCAAGGCAGCTATGGTTTGAGCCAGGCGGTCGGAGCTGGCGTGGACCAGGTGAAAGCCGCCGATAACGGCACGGATCCTTTGGCCATTATTCAGGTGGCGGACGTGGTTCAGGGTGTTCACCAGACCGGCATGGGAACAACCGACGCATACCACCAGTCCACTCCCGGTACGAATCCACAGGGCAAGGTCATCGCTGAGCAGATCCCGGCATTTCCCTTGCGGATCGAGATAGAACGGACCGCCGGTGTCTTCGTACCTCGTTTCTCGCGGAATGGGACCACTGAGCCCGACATGGGCGGACAGCATAAGCGGCTGTTGCAGCCAGTGAATGCGCGGCGGCGGCAATCTGTCAATCGCGGCCAACGATGGTTGCGGCAACTGCACCGGCGTCGCCGACCCGTCGCGGATGCTGTAACGGGGTAGGATGACCCCCGGATGGCAATATAGTTCCGCCTTTTTCGCGCGTTTCAGAACCTGGGCTATCCCGCCGCTGTGATCGTAGTGCCCATGGCTCAGCACGATGATGTCGGTTTTCCCGAGGTCGACGCCGAGAATCTTGGCGTTTTTTTCCAGAGCGCCGCCTTGTCCTGTGTCGAAAAGGATGCATTTGCCTTCGCTTTCGATCCAGAGCGCGAATCCATGCTCTGCCCGTAGTTCAGGTCGGGTGATCCGATTGTCCACCAATATGGTGATCTTCATGTCATTCTTTCCGTTTCCCCTGTCTTCTCCTTCTTCTGCCGGAAGAAGAATCGTTTTTGCCTGAATTTTTATGTGGTTCGAATGGAGTGGTTTTTGAAAAAATTGAAAAGAATTTCAATAAGCCACCGCCAATGATCGCGATGGTGTCGATCCATTTCTCCGCCTTTTCCATTCTGTTCTCTTTTTTCTCCACATTGGTTTCATTAGCAACAAGGGCCTTTGATTTTTCTTTTGAATCATCCACGATCTCCCCTTCAAGCACTTCGACATTTTCATTTTTTTTCATCGCATTCATTCCTCCTGTTGCCCGGATAATTCATTTAATTCCGTGGAGCCGAGTAGTGCAGAAGTTTCAGCCACAGCAGCGGCCAATTTTTTACATGGTTTTTAGTGGTCGCAGACGTTATCCCCGGAATGCAAGGTTCCAACCAGGTACGAGTTCACCAGGTTTTCCGGCGTTTCAGCCGGGGCACCGATGATAACCTCGATGCCGTGTTCGCAAAACAGGTCCTGGGCCCGCTGGCCCATGCCGCCGGCAATGATCAGGTTGGCTCCCCGTTCCGCCAGCCATTTCGGCAAGAGTCCCGGTTCGTGCGGCGGAGCCTCAAGGTCTTCCCGTTTGAGTATCTTCTTTTCCGTCGGATCCACTTCGATCAGAGCGAAACGTTCGCAGTGTCCGAAATGCATCGACAATTTACCATCAGCCAGGGGAATAGCGATCTTCATGTTTGTTTTCTCCTTGTTTTCGATTTTTTCGGTTATGGTTGCGGATGCTGCGGCAGGTTCCAGGTCCAGTAGCGGCTGGACAATCTCCCGCATGATCTGCGCCGTTGGCAAGGCGGCATGATAACGGACAAAGGGCCGGCCGTTGTCGCAGGAATCCGTGATCACCGGGTCGATGGGAATGGAGCCCAGGAAGGGCACGCCCATATCAACAGCGATCCGTTTTCCGCCACCGGCGCTGAAGACGGCCGAGATCTCGCCACACTTCGGACAGGCGAAGCCGCTCATGTTCTCCACCACGCCGAGCACCGGGACATTGAGCTGGCGACAGAAGGTGATGGACTTGCGCACATCCACCGCCGCCACTTTCTGCGGGGTGGTAACGACGATCGCTCCGTCCGGATTGCCGATCAGCTGGATGACCGACAGCGGTTCATCTCCGGTCCCGGGCGGGGAATCGATGATCAGATAATCCAGGTCGCCCCAGGCCACGTCCTTGAGGAACTGCTTGATCGCGCCCATTTTCAGGGGTCCGCGCCAGATCACGGCCTGGTCCGGATCGGGCAGCAGAAAACCCAGAGACATGACCTTAAGCCCATCCAAGTCAACGGGGAGCAGCCCGTTCGCTTCCCCCTGGAGTGTCTTGTTACCCAGTCCCAGCATGGTTGGAATGCTCGGACCATGGATATCGATGTCCAGCAAACCGACACGTTTTCCCGCCATGTGCAGGGCTACAGCTATATTGACGGCCACCGTGCTCTTGCCGACTCCGCCTTTGCCCGATAGTACGACTATTTTGCGTCGAATACGGCAGAGGCGGGACTCCAGCGCCTGCCTGTCCGCGAAGTCCTGGTCGCTTTCACCATTTTTTTGCTTGGCGGCGGAGCAGTCCTTGTCGCTGCAGGTGTTGCACGCCGCCGGCTTGCCGCCGTTTTTTTCCAGATTCTTTTCAATTTTCTTGGCTCGCATATTTTTTCTCCTAGAGGTTGATGTTCTTCCAAACCTGCTGAATGTCGGCCACGCAGGGAGCTTCGGTTTCCACGACCGCTTGTTCCTGCAGTTGCGCCGCAGTCACGGCATGATCGTAGCGAATCCGACCGGCGATCTTCGCCCCGGAGCGACGGGCCATGGCCTCGATCCGCTCGCTCATTCCCGGGTTCAGGTCCCATTTGTTCACGCAGACCGCCGCCGGCATATCGAAATGGCGGGCCAGCTTCAGTACCCGCTTCAGGTCGTGCTCACCGGATACGGTCGGTTCGGTCACAACCAGTACCAGCGTGGCGCCGGTCAGCGAGGCGATGACCGGGCAGCCGATCCCCGGCGGGCCGTCAACAATAATCACGGATCGGTTTTCCGCCTCGGCGATGCGTCCGGCTTCGCGGCGGACAATGGAGACCAGTTTACCCGAGTTTTCAGCCGCGATTCCCAGCCGGGCGTGGACCATGGGGCCGCAGCGGGTATCCGAGATCATCCATTCGCCGCAGAGACTCTCGGGAAAATCAATGGCCCGTTGCGGACAAAAGCGGACGCACACTCCACAGCCCTCGCAGGCAACCGGATCAATGGCGCAGGTCACCGCGCCGTCTTCCCGGGTTGTTTTCTGCACCGCCTCGAAACGGCAAAGCTCCAGGCAGGTGCCGCAGCCTCTGCAATCCGCCTGGCGGATGACTGCTTGATGACCGCTGCTAAAATCATGGCGCTCCCTGATCTGCGGCGCCAACACCAGGTGCAGGTCGGCGGCATCCACATCGCAGTCGACGATGACCGGCCGCTCGGCGAGCACGGCGAATGACGCGGTCAGACTGGTCTTGCCCGTCCCGCCCTTGCCGCTGATCACAACCAGTTCCTTCATTCTCCATCCCCGCACTGAGGTTTGCCGCAGCGTTCGTCCCGGCCGCAGCATGTCCTGCCCGTTTTCTCCAGGGAGCATTCACTGCCGTGTCGGTCGTTTCGACCCTGGCCGGCTCCCTTGATGATGAATCCCGCCCCGGCGCTGATGATACGGTGGACACGGCCTTGGCATTTCGGGCATTTAGCCAATGGCGCGGCGGTGATGGTTTGCATCTTCTCGAACTTCAAGCCGCATTTTTCACATTCGTATTCATAAGTCGGCATGGTTTATCCTCCCCCGCCATTTCCGGCTTTCAACAATTTTTTTGCCAAGTCGGCAAACAAGTCACGGTATTCCGGCAGCGCCTTGACAATCAGTTCACCGCGGGAATAGGCCTCGGCGATGCGCCGGTCATCGGGGATTTCCGCCAAGATCGGCAGGCGCGCTTCCCGGCAGAACACATGGACCCGATCGTCGCCGCTGCCGGTGCGGTTGACCAGCACAGCGAACGGAATGCCGAGTTCGCGCACCATGTCCACCGCGAGCTTGAGGTCGTTCAGGCCGAAGGGAGTTGGCTCGGTGACCAGCAGGATAAAATCCGCTCCGCGCAGGGTAACGATGACCGGGCACGAGGTGCCGGGAGGTGCATCGAGGATAGCGGGTATGTTTTGCTTGAGGCATTTCTTGACGGCCCGGATCAGCGGCGGCGCCATGGCCTGGCCGACATCGAGGCGCCCCGTGATCAGTGTGATGTCAGCGGATCTCCTTTTTTCGATAATCCCGATGCGCCTGGGGATCTCCCGAATCGCTTTTTTCGGGCATACGAGCATGCAGCCGCCGCAGCCGTGGCACATCCCGGTAAAAACCAACGGCTTGGCCCCATAGGAGATGATGGCGTGGTAGGCACAGAAGCGGCCGCATTCGCCGCAGCCATCGCAGAGGGATTCGTCCACCTCGGGGACCGGAATGGTGACGATTTCCTCGCCAAGCGCATCGCCTGTCAGGAACAGGTGGCCGTTCGGTTCTTCCACATCGCAGTCCAGAAGTTGCAGCGGCCCCTCGAAAGAGCGGGCCAGGTTCACGGCTACCGTGGTTTTGCCGGTGCCGCCCTTGCCCGAGGCGATGGCCAGGATCATGACTTCCTGCTGCCGGCTTTCATTTCAGCCAGGCGCGATTTCATTGCCTGCAGCGCCGCCTGGATTTCTCGCAACCTGGTTTGCAGCCCGGCGAAATTCTCATTGCGGGGATCATCGGCAATCGTGACTGCTTTTCCTGCCAGCCCGGCAAAACCGGTCCTGGGTTCATTGGATTCATCCGGCATGATTATCAGGCAATAGCCCCCCGCATTTCCGCTCATGGGTCCTCGACCCTGCGGACCCGTTCCATCGAATCCCGGCATGTGATCACCTCCTCTCAATGGCCATTTCGCTTTCCTTTTTTTTCGGCAGTTTTTTCGTCCACTTCATCCTGCCATGAATTCCGGGAACACTTCCACCCGCCCCAGGCAGCCTTTGGCATAGACCGGCTGGATGGGAGCCTGCTCCTCACTGAGATGCTCGCTGTGAATGACTCCGACGGGCTTGAAGATGATGACGGCCTTGCTCATGCCCAATGCCCTTCAACGTCGGCATTGCCGGCCTCCTTAAGTTTCCCCGCTTTGAATTGTTCCAGGGCTTCGGCCACTGTAGCAGCGTCCGATGTGTAGACTTTGATCTCGGCGGCGGCGAGAACGCGGAAGGCCTTGGGACCGCAATGCCCGCTCACCAAAACCTTGGCTCCTGATCTGGCGACCGTCTCGGCCGACTGGATGCCCGCCCCTTGGGCGGCGTTCAGGTTTTGCTGATTATCGATGATCTCAAATTTTTCTTTATCGAGATCGTAAATCAGAAACTTGGCAGCCCGCCCGAAACGGCTATCCAATGGTGCGCTCAGATCGTTTCCCGAAGTGGTAAAAACAATTTTCATAGATTCATCTCCTTGCCTGCCGGCATGATATTAAACGAGGATAAACGCCGCCCGCAGGTTCGTTTATTTCGCTGCTGTTTTTTTTATTGTACTCAGCACCTTCTCCTTGTCGATCTTCTTGGTGCAGAAGAACCAGTCGTAGCAGGTGACGTCCTTTTCCTTGCCATCCATGCGCTCCTTGGCCACGCCGCAGGAGCCGGCGGTGGGCACGATGACGTCGTCACCCGGGCGCCAGTCGGCCGGAGTAGCCACGCCGAAGGCGTCGGCCGTTTGCAGCGCCTGCAGTACGCGCAGCAGCTCATCGAAGTTGCGGCCCATGCTCAACGGATAGTAGATGATGGTACGGATGATCCCCTTGGGGTCAACATAGAAGACGGCACGCACGGCCTTGGTCGAACTCTCGCCTGGCTGCAGCATTCCATACATCTTGGCAACCTCCATGGAAACATCTTCGATCAATGGGAACTTGACCTCGATGTTTTTCATGCTTTTGTATTCGATCTTCTCCTTGATGGTGCGCAGCCAGGCGATATGGCTGTAAAGTCCATCGATCGACAATCCCACCAATTTGCAATTCAATTCGGAAAATTGGTTTTCCATGGAAGCAAAGGTCATGAATTCCGAAGTGCACACCGGGGTGAAATCGGCCGGGTGACTGAAGAGAATGACCCAGCTTCCCGAATACTGCCCGGGGAAATTAATTTCACCTTGCGTGGTCACCGCTTTAAAAGCCGGGGCCTTATCGCCGATACGGGGCATGGACACACCTTGTGTTTCGCTGTTTGTTTCCATTTTTTTTCTCCTTATTTTATTTTTTATCTCAAGCAATCGTAAACATTTTGCGAATATCGCATCTTAATTGTATTTCAACTTGATCTCAAGCGGCTCGGCCAACAGGGCTTTGGCCAGTTCCTTCATGTTGTTTTCCCTCCAGAATGGCAGTTTTTCATGAACATCCGTTCTTCGGCAACGCGGCGTTATTTTGGTTCGGTTTCTTTCTCGACTTCCTCCAGCCGCTTGCGGATCAAATCCAACTCGCCCTGCAAATAATCGGCCTGGTTTTTTAGCGCCTGCTTTTCCAGCGCCGGATCGGCATTGGCAACCGGCGCGGCCGCTGCGCCAAAACGCATCCAGCCTGGCTGGCCAGTGGCATAGAACATGTTTCTCCAGCCGCGTCCGCCACCGCCGCCGCCCCGGCCCCGTGCCCCGCGGCCGCTTCCAAATCCCATCCCAAAACCGCGTCCCGGCAAGGGATTCGTATAACCGGGCATTTCAAAACCTGCGCAAAATCCGGCTCCGCGGCCGGTCATGGGCCCGATTCCCCTGGGCCCCGTTCTGTCTCCTCTTGGCATTGGTTCCTCCTTTTTTATTTAATTTCCATCATTCTCTGATCATCGTGGTTCCGCATTTCGGGCACTGTCTCTGCACACAGGGCACTCCACGGTCATGCGCCAGGCGCTGTCCGCATTTCGGGCACAGGCAGCTGCCTACAGCTCCGGCTGCCTCGGGGCCTCCCAACCGGCCGCGACCCTGGCCGCCGCCCGGACCCCTGCCCCGTCCTTGCCCTTGTCCGCCACCTGTCCCCATTCCACCTTTTTTCCTTCCATTCATATTTTTTTCCTCCTGGTAAAAATCAAGGGGCCTTCCCGGGCGACTTCCGCGCCGGCAGCAACCGGGCATGGCGAAATGATTTCCAAGTGAACCGCCTTTGAGCCAAGCCCGGATTACATCTTCCAGATTGCCGGCCACGAAGGGTATCACCTGGATACCATAGGCAGCGACCATGGCCTGCAGCGGCCTGGAGATTGCGCCGCAGATCAATGTGTCGATGCCCAGTTCAGTCAAGCGAAGCATTTTTTGCAGCGGCAAATCCGGTGTCACTATTACTTGTGCATCGCCGATGATACGGCCGGACTCAACCTCGATCACGTGAAACTGCCGCGCCGTGTCGAACACCGGCGCGATACGTTTTTCCAAGAATGCGAAGGCCGTTTTTTTCATTTGCTGGTTGACTCCTTGTGAAAATCTTTATGCAATAATAGTGCCAAGATCGCCGGATCAGGGCAGCAAGCGCAGATACCCGATTACATTGGATTTTATCAAAAAATGTATTTTGGCATACGCAACTGATTGTAGCGTTCAGGCTACTATTATCAATTAAACAGTAGCTTTTTCGCTACAATCAATGGTGCCGAGCAGGGAAGGAAAGCCCCAGTTTCTTGAGCTTCCTGAAGAGGGTGGTTTTATGGATGCCCAGTTCGCGAGCAGCGGCGGAGCGATTGCCGCGGTGACTTTCCAGAGCGGAACGGATGGCCTGGGCATCGAGAATATCGTGTACAGACCTCACCCCGGATTTTCTCCCCGCCCGAGCGGAAAAGGTGGTCAGTTCAGTGGGGAGATGACTGATGCGAATCTCCCCTTCTCCACAGAGAATAAACGCGCGCTCGATGACATTCTCCAGTTCGCGGATGTTTCCCGGCCAATCATGGGCCATCAGCAGGGACAGGGTTTCAGCGGCGATTCCCTGGATTGTTTTCCGCTGCAGGCGGTTGAAACGGGTGATGAATTGCCCAACCAGCATGGGGATATCCTCTTTGCGTCGGCGCAACGGCGGCAATTCAATGCGCACGATATTCACCCGATAGTAGAGATCTTCGCGGAATTGTCCTTTGCGGGTCTGTTCCAGCAGATCGCGGTTGGTGGCGGTTATGATCCGGACGTCGGCGGTTTCGGAACGTGTGGCTCCCAATGGCTCATAGATGCGATCCTGCAGAACCCGCAATAGCTTTACCTGCAGCATCGGGCTGATTTCGGCCATCTCATCGAGAAAAAGGGTCCCACCCTGGGCCAGGGCGAAACGACCCGGCTTGTCCCGATTGGCGCCGGTAAATGCCCCCGCTTTGTAGCCGAAAAGTTCCGACTCCAGCAACGTATCGGGCAGAGCAGAGCAATTGACCGCAATGAACGGTTTATCGTTGCGGGAACTGAGCGCATGGATTGTCCGCGCCACCAGCTCCTTTCCGGTCCCGGTTTCACCCAGGATCAGGACCGTGCTCGGACTGGCGGCAACGGCGGGAAGAACCTCGAACACCCGTTGCATCAAGGGACTGCAACTGGACAGGTCGCCAACACGAAACCTGCCCTCCAACTCCTGGCGCAAAGCCTCGACTTCGGAAAGATCGCGAAATGTCTCGGCGCCGCCGACCACGCTCCCGGAGGCGTCGCGCAGCACGGCAGTGGATACGCTGATTGGAATGCGGTTGCCTGCCGCATCCACGATGTACCCGGATTTGCCGATGATGGGCCGACCCGATTTCAGGGTTTGTTTCAGCGCGCAATCAGCGCCACACATGCTGGAGCGAAAAACTTCCGAACAATGCCGTCCGATGGCTTCCCGCCGCTTCACGCCGGTGATCTGTTCGGCCGCCCGGTTGAATGACGTGACCAGCCAATTCCGATCGACCGTAAAGACGCCATCCGATATGCTTTCTAAAATGGCCTCCGTTCGCGCCGGGTCATTGTACGGCTTCATGTTGTTTTTTCCTTTCATTGTGGATCACTCGGCATGGACAGGATACCGCTGCGACTCATCAGTCCAGGTGGCTGCCGGTGGTGGTCATAATCAGTTTTCCGTGTTTGACGCCCTTGGCGCTGAGCAGCTGGTTGGCCACCTCGTTGATCTCCCGCCCCGATCCCTTCAGAATCACGACTTCCAGGCAATTGTGCTCGTCCATGTGAATGTGGGTGGTGGACAGGATGATCCCCAAATGGTGGTGCTGGATGTCGGTCAGTTTTTTTGCCAGCTCCCGCACGTCGTGGCTGTAGACCAGGCTCAGAACCCCCATAGTCGGGTTCGTGCCGGTTTCCCATTCCTCGGCCACCAGCCGCTCCCGGATCAGGTCGCGGATCGCTTCCGAACGGCTCTTGTAGCCCATACGAGAAATGAACGGATCGAACTTTTTTAACAGTGCGGCGTCCAGGGAAACTCCGAAACGTAGCAATTTACCCATAATTTCCAACCTTGCACGGATAGTAGCAATTTAAGCCGGGGAATGCAAGCAGTCAAATTTTTTCTCTCCATCCTATGTCTTTTATTTTTTTTTCCGGAAGCATATAATATGGTGGAGACAAACAAGGGGGTTATCATGAAGAAAAAATTATTGTCGGTATGGGCGGTGATTTTTTTCATTGCCGGGATGCTCGGAGGAGAGGAAGCGGTTAAAATACTGCCCCTGGAAATTCCCGCTGATCACGCCGCCGGAGCCAGCACGATACTGGTCGACCTGGCCAAGCTGCAGGCGATCGCCAATGAATTGACCAGCGGATTGGTGACCGCCGACATCATCCTGCTTAAAGAAGCGGGTTCGCCCATGATCACGCTGGGCAGTCTCAAAAAAGGTAAAATCAAGTGGCATCATAAAATGGCCGGGGGCAAATCCCTGGCCGTGAAGTTCACCGACGCCGATTATAACCTGCTGGCCGAAATAGTCAGAACGAAAAAGCCGCAGGCCGGATTTCAACTGGCCGCCTGCGACGAAAATACCCAAGCCGTCAGCAGAAGTTTCGCTGTCGCTTTCGACGATTTCGCCGATCTGGCCGTGCGCTTGAACTACCCGGTCAATGCGTCACCCGGACAGTCCTTAGGCCCGGACGTGCGGGTTATTTTGGAAAACACGGGCAGCGTGGCGGCCAGTAACATCAAGCTGCTGATTATCCTTTCCGATGACGATCAAATTGCGCTGCCCAGCTCCGCCGCTGCCGCCGATTCTGGCAAAGACATCGTCCTTGAGAACGGCAGCGAAACGGTCCCATTTTTGGAAGCCGGGCAGCAAATCACCGTCAACTTCAGCGGCAGCTTGAAAATTCCCGTGGACACGGCTCCCGGCAAGCATTACCTGGCTGTTTTGGCCGACCCGGAAAACGACATAACCGAATTGAGCGAGAAAAACAATATAAACAAGGGCTATATCCTGATCAACTTGCCTGAACCCGCGGCATTCAACGTGGAAATGCCCGAAACCATCCTGCGCTTCGAACCGTTCGGTTTCGGATTCAGGATTAGCTATCTGGACACGGTGCTTTCCGATGGCAAGGATTGGAAATTGTGTAAAATGCAGCCCAACCTTTACCAGATCAAACATGTTTCATGGAAGGATTTTTATTGGGAGATCGATACCTACGAAAAAGCCGTCTGGGAGATATCCACAACCGATTTTTGCAAGAAAGGAGGCAAGGCGCGCGACTTGAAGATCAAGGTCGAAGTGGCGGGCGGTTCGCTGATAACCCCACCCTCGCATTTCAGCCTCAAACTCGTCAATACCCGGTTGCATTACGAACCGGCAGCGAAAAAATTCGTGCTGCTGGCCTATGAAAAACCCATCTGTCATTTGCCTTTCTGGTGGGTCTGCAGACTGGAATCCTACCTTTTTCAAATTCGCTATGTACTCTGGCAGGATTTTTTCTGGCAGGTGGATATTTTCAAGAAAAAGGTGGACAAGGTCAGCGGCGGGAAATTCTGTACCCCCGGCGGCGACATCGAAAAATTGCCCATGCAGGTAACGGTCGAAAAATAATATTGCCACTATGATTTTCCCACGTTCGGTTAGTCGGGAAAATCATCCAGCGCCAATATACAATCACTAGATGCATTCCCGACTTTTAGAACTTGGGAATGCATAGTGATTGTATTCGAACCCAGGATTCTGACTCAATGTTTCGATGGTAATAAAATTCGCGCCTGGCGGGATTCGAACCCACAGCCTTTGGCTCCGGAGGCCAACGCTCTATCCGTTGAGCTACAGGCGCATTTTTTGGTATCTTAACATGGTTTGCCGCTGAAGTCCATGCAGAATTCACTATGATTTGTCTGAGCTAAGTGATAAGAAAGTTTATTTTAAATCGGGCACTTGTTTGAAGTAGTCCCATATAACTTTTGCGGCGTCGAAGCCGGGCAAAGAATGATCGCGTTTCCTGCTGGCCCCCGGCCAGTAATGGCCCCAGTCGTCGATCGAGTACAACACCACCAGGGGACGGTTTTTTTCATCTGACCAGGTTTTTTTTTCAATACGCCGTTCCAGCAAGTAGTCTATTTGAGGCTCCGGGACGCAACGGTTGTTCTTGACCCAGAAACCGACCGAGTCGGCAACCGAATCGTATTCGCGGTCGCCGCGGTGCCTTTCGTCCCTGCCTCCCGCATAAGGTACAGAATTATCCTGCCGACCGTGCAACACAATCAGCGGGACCGGCTGCCGGGGGTCCGGTATCCTCCAGTAAGGCGACGCGGCGGATGCCCTGCCGCCAATAGAGCCCGCCAGGATCGCGGCGGCGGATACCATTTCCGGATGTTCCGCGCAAAATCGATAGGTCATCATGCCGCCGTTTGAAAACCCGACCATGAACACCATGCGGCCGTTAATCCCAAATCTGATTTTCAAATCTTCAATCAGCGCCACAAGAAATCGGACATCATCCTGATTGTCTTTCTGAGCCTTTCCGCAGCAGTGCCCAGCATTCCAATGCTGAAAGAGTCCGAACAGCCCGTAAGCCCCGTTGGGATATACCATGATCAGTTTTTCACTGTCAGCCAAACGGTTGAATCCAGTAACTTTCATTATCCCTTTGGCCGTACTGAACGCTCCGTGCAGAACGATGATGACCGGCAGGGTGCTTGCCGGCTCAGGCGTGTCAGGCAGATAGATCAAATAATTTCGTTTTTTAGACAACACGCGCATATTCAGTTTATGTTTTTGCAGTCCCATTTTATTTGACTTCGCTGCTTCTGCCGGTATTTGAAGAATTGCCCAGGGGAAGACAAACAGGGCAATCAAGAACAGCTTGCAGAATTTCGCGCCTGGAAGCATTTTTTCATATTTCCCGTAAACCGGCGCTGATGCGGGTCTCATATGCTTATTGTGCGTAATTTTTGTGGAATGTCAAGGACCATCAAGGGATTTTTCATGCCGTGCAACGAAAAGAACAATATGTTCCACCCAAACCCAGTCAGGTTCGTTTCGTCAGCTGATCAGCCCCTTGATATATTCCCGCGTCAATTCGTGTCTGGGATTTTCAAAAACCTCCGCAGCCGTACCGTGTTCAATCAATTCGCCCAGATAGAGAAAAACAACGTAATCGGCCATGCGCCGCGCCTGGCGCAGGATATGGGTGACGATGACGATCGTATAATCCTGTTTCAGTTCAAAGAACGTCTGCTCGATCCGCTGACTCGATTGCGGATCCAGGGCCGATGTCGGTTCATCGCCGAGGATAATCTCCGGTTCCACGGCCAGGCCGCGGGCCAGGCAGAGGCGCTGTTGCTGTCCGACAGAAAGCATGGATGCCGGTTGGCGCAAGCGCTCATGAACCTCATGCCAAAGGCTGGCTTTTTTCAAGTAGCGTTCGACTATTTCGTCCAGGCATTTCTTATCCTTGATGCCGTGGATGCGCGGGCCATACGCCACGTTGTCATAGATGGACATGGGCAGCGGATAGGGCTTCTGCAGCAACAGACCCATTTTTTTTCTGATATGGGTCACTTCGTTCCCGGGATCGAGGATGTTTTCGTCATCGACCAGCACTTTGCCGGAAATTTTCACGCCCTCGATCGAATCGATCAGGCGGTTGAACGATTTCAGCAACGTGGTCTTGCCGCAGCCTGATGGGCCGATAATGGCGGTTATTTTCCGGTCGGGAATATTCAGGGTGATATCCTTCAGAACCTGCTGCTGGCCGTAAAACACATTCAGGCCCTGAACGCTGATATGGGTCCGGTTTTCCATGGTAGCTCCTATTTGACGACATGCCGCGTCAGTTTTTTTGACAACAGGCGGGCAACCAGGCTAATAACCAAAATCAGGATGGTCAGGATCAGCGCTGAAGCATACGCCCTGCCCTGTACTTCCGGAATGGGAACACTGAGTTGAAAAAAAATGGCCAGCGGCAGCGTGGCGGCGGGACGCAGCAATGACGTGGGAATGGCATCGGTAAAACCGGTGGTGAAGATCACGGCTGCGGCATCCCCGATGCCGCGCCCGAATGCGATCAGCACCGCGGTCAGAATTCCCGGCAAACTCTGGCGAACAACTATTTTTAACGCTGTTTCCAGGCGCGTAGCTCCCAAAGCATAGGAAGATTCCAACAGCTCACGCGGCACCAGGCGGATCACTTCATCCATGGAACGTATCATCATCGGCAAAATCAGCATGGCAATGGCGATGATGCCCCCGAGCAACGAAGCCCGCAGCCCGAAAAAAACCATAATCGTGAATCCAAAAGCGCCATAGACAATCGAAGGCACGCCGCATAGTACATCCAAAGCGAAACGGCACAGGGAGGCAAACCTGGACTCCGACTTGGCATAAATATTCAAATACAACGCCACAGGCAGGCTGAATAAAATAGCCAGGAAGGTCGCTCCCCCAGCCAGATACAGTGAACCGAGAATGGCGTTTAAAATACCACCGCCCTTGCCCAAATAATATCCGCCCTGGGGAGTCTGCGTGATCATAGCCAGGCTTAGGAAAGGCAGTCCTCTGATAGCAATGGTCAACAGGATCACCAGCAGGCTGGAAAGGATCAGCAGCGTGGAAATCCGCATCAAGCCCTTGAAGATTTTTTCTTCGATATTGCGCCGTTCCATGTCAGCGGATGCTCCGTTCGACCCGGACCAGGATCATCCGGGACAGGACATTGAAAATCAAGATCACCAGCAACAAAATCAGAGCGGCCAGCATCAAGGCCGAATCATATAGGGGAATGGACAGCATTTCTCCATAATTGTTGGCGATCAATGCCGGCAATGGATAAGCCGGATCCAGGACGGAGGTAGGGATTCTGGGCACATTACCGACCACCATCAGCACGGCCATGGTTTCGCCGAAAGCCCGAGATATGCCGAGCACGATGGCAGCGGCCACTCCGGGCAAGGCCTTGCGCATGACCACGTGCTTGATGGTCTGCCAGCGGGTGGCGCCGAGGGCCAGCGAGGCTTCCCTGACTTCCAGCGGCACGGCCCGTAAAATTTCCAGGGCCACATGGATGATGACCGGAAAAATCATGACAGCCAGGACAATGCCACCGGCTAGGATGCTGTATCCCGTCGAGAAAGTTCCGAAAACAGGAGCGATATGATCCTTGATCAGCGGCACGATTACCAGGATGCCCCACACTCCGTAAACCACGGAGG
Organism: Candidatus Aminicenantota bacterium; assembly: GCA_963770755.1. Classification (GTDB taxonomy): domain Bacteria; phylum Acidobacteriota; class Aminicenantia; order UBA2199; family UBA2199; genus UBA2199. The sequence continues at coordinate 198,013 of CAVYQZ010000009.1, forward strand.
GGATGCCGGCCAGGATATCGATCAGCGGTTTGCTCCATTCCTTGACCCGCGAATGGGCGTATTCGGAAAGATAAATGGCGGTGAGCAGGCACAACGGAACGGCGATCAACACGGCCACTCCGGTCACCCACAAAGTGCCCATAATGAATGCCAGGAAGCCGAACTCACCGTGTAACGGGCGCCAACGACTGGAAAACAGCAATTGCGGCAAAGACTGGTTGGCCAGGATCGGGCGGGATTTCAAATACAGGCCAACGACTATCAACAGGATTATGGCCAAGGCAGCCACAGTAAGCAGCAGCATGGCTTTGCTGGCCAAAACATCTTTTACACGCCGACGCGATAGAAGGTTCGCCATGGCAATCATACTCTAATTGTACTACAATTGTATTAAAAAAACAATATTTTTTTTAAAAATAACCGAGATTTTTCAATCTTTGCTTAATCAGTTCAATCTCGTCCTTGGAAAGATCATTTTCTTCCCGGCTCAGGGAAATCAAGTCACGCAGTACATAGACCACGAATTCATTCACACTGCGGAAACCACTCCCTGCGATTACGGTTTGCAATTTTTTATACAGTTGGCGTGGAATCTTCAAAGTAACCCTGTCATGTTCCATTGTTTGGATTATAAGCTATTGGAAAATCCCTGTCAAATACTCTTTTTTCATTTGAAGTCATTCAAATCTTATACTGGTTGTGAATCAAAGGGCGACCAGCCCCCTGCGAGGACGTACTTTTATTATGATTTCAACCAATCATTAAATTATTGAAATCATCTTGTGAAGATATACCATCCTTGTCACTCGTTACGCGTTACTCACTGTCAGCGGAAGTTTTCAGGTTTATCCAGGAAATTGACCAGCTTTTTTGATTTCTTTTTCAGTTTGCGCAGCGCCTTGGCTTCAATCTGGCGAATTCTTTCACGAGTTACCTGGAATTCCTGCCCGACTTCTTCCAAGGTATGTTCATTACCGTCATTGAGGCCAAAGCGCATCTGGATGACCCGGGCTTCGCGGTCGGTCAGCGTCGACAGAATCGCTTCCAACTGTTCCTTCAGGTTTCGCTGTGAAACGATTTCAGGCGGCGAAACTGTTTTTTCATCCTCAAGGAAATCTCCCAGATGGGAATCATCATCCCCGACCGGCGTTTCCAGGGAAATGGGTTCCTGGGCGATTTTCAGGATTTTTCTTATCTTTTCAGATGAAAAACCGCTCTCTTTGGCGATTTCATCCTCAGTGGCTTCGCGGCCGAGTTCTTGGACCAGCCGTCTCTGAGTTCGATTGATCTTGTGGATCGTTTCGATCATGTGCACCGGGATGCGGATAGTACGCGCCTGATCGGCGATGGCCCTGGTAATGGCCTGGCGAATCCACCAGGTGGCATAAGTAGAAAATTTGTATCCCCGCTGGTATTCAAATTTCTCGACCGCTTTCATCAGCCCGATATTGCCTTCCTGGATCAGGTCTGAAAATTGCAGCCCGCGGTTGATGTATTTTTTGGCAATGGAGACAACCAGCCGCAGATTCGACTCCACCAGATCGTTTTTTGACAGCTCGATCAGGTGTAAACCTTCATCGATATCGGTGCAGGTTTTAAACAGGTCCTCGGTGTTGGTCTCAAACTTTTCGTTATTGTTTTCCAGGCGCAAATGCAGCCCGTTGATTTCCTCCGTAATGCGTTTGCGCTCCAGCGACCTCGATGAGCATCGGCTCAGCTGGCCTTTTAACTTTTTTTCACGCGCCAGAATATGATCATAATTCTCTTTTAAATCCTTGATTTTTTTGATGAATTCACGGCGGTGTTCATAAAGGATGGACATAGCCTGGATCAGATGCGTAATCTCCACCAGTTTTTTGGCACGCACAAAGTCCGAGGCCTTTGATTTTTTCAGATTCTTGAATTCCCGTTTCAGCTTGTTCAACTCTTCGAATTGCCCGAGAAATTTGTCGCGCAGTTCCTGTTTTTTGGATTCATCGTAAATGTCTTCGCTGACATCGATCACATCATCTATGTTTTTGTGGCCGTCCAGCACGTCGCGGCCCAGTTCGATCACCCGGTTTAAAACAATATTGGTTTTGGACAGGGCTTTGATTACTTTTTTTTCTCCCCGTTCAATCTTGCGGGCAATGCTGATTTCCTCGGCGCGCGATAGAAGATTGACACTGCCCATTTCACGAAGATACTGCCGGACCGGATCGCCGACGATCTCGGTTCTCTCGCTGCCCGCTTTGGCAACTTTTTTTGCCGCCCGTTTGATCGGCTTGATCTGGTTTTCCTTTAAGAAGTGCTTGATGAATTTCTGGTTCTTTTTAAAGGCTTCTTCCGAACCGAAAATGTAATTAATGGTCGCGACTTCGATGATGCCGAAACCTTTCTTGACTTTTTTCAGAACCGCCTTCAACTCTTTGCGAAAATCGCTCAGAAAATTATTGTATTCGGCCAATTTTTCCTGATTGACGACCGTCATTTTTTTTAATATTTTAATATTCAGGGAAAGCAGATGGGAGACAATTTCCTTTTTATGCTCAAGTAAATTGTTTTCACTTAAAAAATCCATGAAATCTTCGTGCTTGATCTTGGCGTCATTGGCATTGGCGTTTTCGATCAATTCGCGGATCATGACTTGGGAAACAGCGTTTTTTGCCTCTTTGACCGGAGATTTTGCAGACTTTTGCAAACCCGTGCTTTTTACCGCCTTGGCCGGAGATTTTGCAGACTTTGGCGAGCCCGTGCTTTTTACCGTCTTGGCCGGAGATTTTGCAGACTTTTGCAAACCCGTGCTTTTTACCGCCTTGGCCGGAGGTTTTACAGACGTTGGCGAGGTTATTCTTTTTGCCGCCCCGGACAAAGGTTTTGAAGACGATTTTTTTGGTTGAACTTTCTGGCGCGGCGGCAAAACTACGGCCTGAAGCTTAATTTTCTTTTTCAAAATGTTCCTCCCGGGAACGTCTGCCGATTATTTTCATGGACTCGTTCTTTTTCTTCATTAACTGCCTGATTTTCGCCGCGTTGTGCTCCCTTTCGGCAACAGCTATTTCCTGGTTGATCTGCCTGGTTTTAATGGTCAGCAGTTTTTTCTGAAAATTACCGATGCTGATGACCACATCCCTCTCGATTTCCGAACGCTCCTTGGCGGCCTGCGTTTTTTGGGAGAATATATCATGCAGCCGGGCCTTCTCAGCCGCATTCAAGTGCTTGGAAATTTCGGAAAAACGGATTTCAGCGAAACGGTCAAAACTGGCGAACAGCCATGTGATGATATTGCGTATGGCCAGGATAGCCAAAAGTTCTTCATTGAAAAATTCCTTGACCTCGGGCACAATCTCCGGGGCACGCAGCAGCGCTTCCAAAAACTTCTCTTCCATCAAGCTTATTTTCAAGGCCTGTTCGGTATTTTCCGGTTGCTTCTGCGGCAACAGTTCCAGCCCTAAAAGCTCGGGTGAAACTTTAAAAAAGGCGCCGGCCCGCTGCAGGTAATCATCACGGATAATCGGATCGGACATTTTGCTGATCGCCTGGATCACCATGTCCAGACCTTTTCTTTTTTGAGCCGGGTCATTGAATTTGAAATCCCGGGCCGCTTTGTTCAGCAGGAATTTAAATCCGTCCTCGGTCCTGGCCAAACTTTCGCGCAAGGCCGCGGCCCCCTGGACGCGGACATATTCATCGGGGTCCTTAGCGCCTTCAATGACGACGATGCGCGGGTTGACGTTCTGTTCGAACATTTTTTCGATATTGCGGATCGTTGCCGTTTCACCGGCCGCATCGCGGTCATAAAAAATATAGATCGCGGCGCAGAAGCGTTTCAACAGATGTACCTGCTTCTCGGTCAGGGCGGTCCCCAGCGACGCCGCCACGTGACGGATGCCGGCCTGGTACAATGAGATCATGTCCAGGTAGCCTTCTACCAAAATGCCGACCTTCTCTTCTTTCATCCAGTTTTTACTCAGCTGGAACCCAAAAAGATGATGGCCTTTTTTATAGATTGGAGAGTCCGGTGAATTCAGGTACTTGGCCGCGTCGTCATATATGGTGCGGCCGCCGAAGGCCAGGATGGTCCCGGTTTCGGAAAAAATGGGAAAAATGATGCGGCCGCGAAAACGGTCGTAAACCCGGTTTTCCTCGCTTTTTATCACCAGCCCCAGTTCCAGTGCCTTCTCCTGGGAAACTCCTTTTTTTTTTAAATGACGGCTGAGTCCGTCCCAAGCTTTCGGGGCATAGCCAAGGGAAAACTGCTCGAGAATATCTTTTTGTAATCCGCGTTTTTTTAAATAAGCGAGTGCCTCCCTGCCTTCTTCGCCGGCAAACAGGTTTTCCTTAAAAAAAACGAGCGCCTGCTCGTTGACCTGCAGGTAGTCGTCTTTCTTGACGGCCTTGTAGTTCACTTTTTCCAGGGGAACATTGAATTTTTCGGCTAAAAACTGCATGGCTTCAACGAAGCCGATATTCTCCATTTCCTGCACCAGAGTGAAGATATCGCCGAAGCGGTTGCAACCATAACAACTGAAGCTGTTCCTTTCGGGATAAACAAAAAAAGAAGGCGTTTTTTCACTGTGAAATGGACACAACGCTTTATAATATTTGCCTGCCGGTTTCAGACTTACATAAAGCGCTGCCACATCGACAATAGAGATGTACTCTTTTATTTGATCTTTAGAATCCATTAAAAAATGCGAAATCTCTATTTATATTGCATTATTTTTAGCTTTCTGTCAACAAAAAAGCGCATCTTTAAAAAGAAATCAGCAAAGCGACTGCCGCTTGCAAGCCCCCCAAATCGATTTTTTCCTCCAATTCACCCGCCTGGATCTTGATCTGATCGAAACGGGCCCCGAAATCAAGAAAGAAATTGCGGTTCATCTTCAATTCAAATCCGGCTTCCAATGATACATTATTGCCGTGGCCCTTGGTGTTGCCGATCTCCGATTCTTCCTTGAAGCTCATGGTTGTGAAACCGATTCCCGCATAGGGCTTAACAGCCCCCAGGCTCAGGCCGAGGCGCAGAAATGCGCTGAGCGGCGTCAGGGTCAGAACTGTTTTTTCTTCAAGAAACGTGGTTTTTCCCATGGCCCTGATACGGGCGGCGGAAAGCCAAAAATAAATTCCTCGCCACAGGCGTACGCCCAACCGCCCCCCATAGATCACGTCAACACTGCCATAAACGGTTTTAAGGACAGCATCCTGTGGAAGATAAATTCCGCCATAGGGGCCGAATTTAAGCAAAGGATTTTTTTTGGCTGCTTCAGGAAACGGAACGGCTGCGACAATTTCCTTGTCATCAGGCTTCACTGCCTCGGCTTTGGGCAGTTCCGGCGCCGGAGCGCTTCTATCCGGAACAATGGCCGCTTTTTCAGGAATGGTTTCAACGGGACTGGACACAGCCGCCTTGACCCATACCAGCAAGGTGAGCGGTTTTGAACGCACGTCGCCGTTGTCGTCATAGACCTTGACTTCAAAGACGCCGGCGGTCACGTACGTGTAGGTCAATCGAACTTCCCGATCCTGGGAGGACGTGCTGCCGCTGGCAAAAACCATACCGTCGCCCATGTCCCACCTGAGCAGGTTCGGTGTGCGAAAATTGACGGCAGTAAAGATGACCCGCTGTCCGACAACGGGAAACTGCGGTTCACAAGTCAGCCGCCGTTGCGCCCCGGCGGGTGCTGTCTCCGCCGCCAGCATGGTGCAGAGTACCCATAATAAAATATAAAATGGCAGCAGTTTTTTGAGGTTCATGGTCAATCAAAATACCACGCTTTTTCTCAAAAGTAAAGGTTGCAAAAAAGAAACATATTTGCTATCTTCGGGGCATGGAAAAAGTCCTGGCCGTCATCTTTTCGTTCGTCGTTTTTTTTATCGGACTGGCTTTCCTGATCACCGGACGCTTGGCCGTCGGCCTGCTGCTGCTCGTGGTTTCACTGTTCCTGGTTTTCATGGCTTTCCGCAAAAAAGAAGCCACCATCGTCGAACAGAAGCTCGAGATCGGCGGTGAAGTCAATGCCAAGATCCTTAAATGCCGCAACTGCGGCGCCGAACTGAACCAGGAGTCCATGACAGTCAAACTGGGCGCGGTATTGATCGCCTGCCCCTATTGCCACAGCCAGTACCAGATCGAAGAGGAGCCGAAATGGTGAAAAATATTTTTTCGCGCCTGTCCGTATTGCTCGTTCTACTGGCTTTTTTTTCTTCGGCTCAAGCCGCCGATTATCGTTTCAAGGTCAACGACCTGAAAGCCGAACTGACCGTCCGGCCCGACAGCCTGGTCGAGGTTCGCTACGCCATCACCTTCACTCCGCAACCGGGCAGCAAGCCCATCGACATCGTCGACATCGGCATGCCCAATGAGGCCTATGACCTGAGCACGGCCCGCGCTTCCATGGCGGGCAGGGAGCTAACCGACATCCGCCGTTCCGAATACGTCAAACCCGGTGTCGAGGTCCATCTCGGCAGCAGCACGATCAGGCCCGGCCAAAGCGCCACCCTGGAATTCGCCATCATGGCCCGGCAGATGATCTATCCAGACGACGAAGATGAGAACTACGCTTCGCTGCAGTTCAAGACCACCTGGTACGACGGCAAGTACGTTGCGGGCAGCGCCGAGCGCATCGAGGTCCAGTTCAACCTGCCTCCCGGCTCCACGCCCGAAACAGTGAAATATCACAGTTTCGGAAACAGCGGCTACCAGCCGAGCGAGAAACTCTTCGAGAACGGGCGCGTGGTCTACCGCTGGCTCTGGCTCGACCAGCCGGCCACGGTACCCTATGCCGCCGGCGCCTCTTTTCCCAGGAGCCTGGTGGCCAGCGTGTTTGCTCCGCCGCGCCGGTCACTGCTCAAGGCCGTGCTGACCGCTTTTTTCGCATTTTTCGCTTTTGTCCTGTCCCTCTCACCCATATGGATCATCGTGCTGATCATCATCTTAGCCGTGCGCAGCAGCCGCAAGCGCATGAAACAATACCTGCCGCCGCGGATCGGCATCGAATCCGGTGGAATCAAGCGCGGCCTGACCCCGCCCCAAGCGGCGCTGCTGCAGCAACTGTCTCTGGCCAAGGTGCTGCTGCTGGTCATATTCGGCCTGTTAAAAAAAGGCAAGCTGGAAATCAAGGAAGTCGCCGCCAAGGATTTCCGCTTCCTCGAACAAAAAATGGATGGCCTGGATTTGCTGGAATACGAGCAGGTTTTCATTTCAGCCATCGATAAGGACAACCGCCTGGACAAGAGCCTGCTGCGCAGCATGTTCATTGACATGATCGCCGCATTAAAAAAGAGCATGGAGGGCTTTTCCCGGCGCGAGACCAACCAGTACTACCAGTCAATCATGAACAAGGCCTGGGAACAGGTGAAAAACTGCCCGCCCGACAAACTGCCCGCGGAACTGGCCCAATCCCTGGAATGGTTGGCCCTGGATCCGGAGTACGAAAAAAAATTGGAGCCTTACGCCACGGATTCGATCCTGCTGCCCGGCCGGACGGATTACTGGTACCGCCATTTTCCACAGCGTACCGCCGGCGGCACACAAGGTCACGTGCCGGGCAAGGGCTTCGGCCAGACCGCCACAGGCGCCGCGAGCCGTTTGGTCGCTTCCCTGCAGACGTTCTCTGGTGTGCTGCTCGGCGACAGCGCCGCATTCACATCGGTCATCACCAAAACGACCAACCCGCCGCCGGTGCAGCATTATTCGAGTTCCGGCGGCCACGGCGGCAGCAGCTGCGCCTGCGCTTGCGCCTGCGCCGGCTGTGCCTGCGCCTGCGCCGGAGGCGGCCGATGAGAACCTATTCGCTTAAAAAAGGAATCACGGCCACACTCGTTTCCCTGGCCGCCGCTGCCTTCGCCGCGGCAGCCGCCGACCGCATCTTCAGCCGCGGCCGTTTCCTGGCCATCGACCTGGGCGTCTCACGCTACGGCCTCAGCCAAGGCCTGCTGCCAGCACTGCTGGTTTTCCTGGCTGTGCTGCTGCCGCTGGCAGCATTTTTATGGCGAACCAGCGCCCGCAAAAGTCACAATGAACTCCTGGCTCCCGGGCTTTACCATTACTATGATGCCGGGAAATTCGGCGCCCGACGTCTGCACCTGCGACTGGAGCCGGACCAATCCGCCATTCTGATGATTGACGCCTACCGCGTGGTGCACCTCAACGCTACGGCCGCGGCCATAGTCAAATACTTCCTCGACGACTTCCCGCAGCAACAGAGTATTCGGCAATTGGCGGCCGCTTTTCACATCAGCCGCAAAAGGGCAAAAAAAGACTTTCAAGAAACATTGGAAAAGATTGACCTGCTCGTCAACCATGGCGATTTCTGCCCGATCAGCTATTTCGGCATCGATAAGATCGAGGCGTTCCAAACTCCGGTTTCAGCCCCCTACCGCGTCGACCTGGCACTGAGCTATCGCTGCAATATCGACTGCAGCCACTGCTACAATCAGCGTCGCGAATCGCCCGAATTGGACAGCGACGATTGGAAAAAAATAATTAAAAAACTGTGGGACAATGGCATTCCCCATGTCGATTTCACCGGCGGCGAACCGACCCTGCGTGAAGACTTGCCCGCCTTGATTGAATATGCCGAGGACCTGGGCCTGATTACCGGCCTGTTGACTAACGGCGTGCGCTTGGCTGACGCACCCTTTGTTGACCGGCTTAAAAAAGCCGGACTGGACTATGTGCAGGTCACCCTGGAATCACAACGGGAAGAAATTCACAACCGCATGGTCCAAAGCAATGCCTTCGCAAAAACCGTGCAGGGGATAAAAAACGCTATCGCCCAAAATATCCATGTCATCACCAATACGACCATTACCGCCGCCAACCACGAACATATGCCGGGGTTGGTTTCTTTTTTAAAAAGCCTGGGTGTACGCTCTTTCGCCGTTAATTCCATCATTAAGGCCGGGAAATCACGCCACCAGGACATCGGACTTTCTGAAAAGGAACTTTTACCGCTGCTCAACCTGCTGCGGCGGCAGGCCGAGCAGGAAGAAATGAAATTCATTTGGTATACACCGACCCAGTACTGCCGGCTGAATCCAGTGGAGTCGGACCTGGGCGTCAAGCAGTGCACGGCCGGCAAGTACAATCTGGCCGTCGAACCCGATGGCACGGTCATTCCCTGCCAGAGTTTCTTCCGTCCGCTGGGCAATATCCTGCATGATGATTTCAACAAAATATACAACCATGATTTTTTGGTCTCCCTGCGCCGGCGCGATTGGGCCATGGATCAATGCCGGGAATGTGAATGGCTGGCCACCTGCGGCTGCGGTTGCCCGCTGCAGGTCAACGAGGACTCGTTCTGCTGTCCGGACCTTTTGAGCAATCCATGAGAAATATCCGCCTGGAACTGGAAGCACGGGAAAACAGCGTTTTGCATCCGCTGGCGGCGCGCAGCAGCGCCAGTCACCGTGAACGCCAGGAAAAACCATCACCGGTGCGCACCGAGTTCCAGCGCGACCGCGACCGCATTCTGCACTCCAAAGCGTTCCGCCGCTTGAAACATAAAACCCAGGTTTTCATCGCTCCCGAAGGCGATCATTTCCGCACCCGCTTGACCCATACCCTGGAGTTGAGCCAGATCGCCAGGACCATCGCCCGGGCCCTGAACCTGAATGAGGATCTGACCGAAGCCATCGCCCTGGGCCACGACCTGGGCCATACTCCTTTCGGCCATATCGGCGAAGCCGTCCTCGACAACCTGAGCGCCGGAGGTTTCCGCCATTACGAGCAGAGCTTGAGGGTGGTCGACAAACTGGAAAACAAAGGCGTCGGCCTGAACCTGACCCGCGAAGTCCGCGACGGCATTGTCAAACACTCCAAGGGCCAGGGCGATGTCATTCCCGCCAAGCGGGCACTGCTGCCGGTAACCTTGGAAGGCCAGATTGTACGCCTGGCCGATATTATCGCCTATGTTAATCACGATCTGGATGACGCCAAGCGGGCCGGCATCATCACCGACAGCGATATTCCGGAGTCAAGCAAAAAACTTTTGGGCAACAAATTCGCCAAGCGCATCGACACCATCGTCATCGACGTTATCGAGGCCAGCATCCAAAACAACCTGGAATTCATTTCCGCATCTCCTGCCGTTTATACCGAGGTGTTGAGGCTGCGGGATTTTCTTTTTAAAAACGTTTATTTCCGTACTGAGCGCTTGAGCGAAAAAGAAAAAATAAGTGAAATCATCCATACCATTCATGCCCATGTCAGCCGCACCCCGCAGGTTTACATTAACCCCTTCCCGAGAGAGGACACCGTGGCGCTGCGGATCATCGACTTCATTGCCGGCATGACCGACAACTACGCTCTGAGCCTGTTCAAGAAAATCACGATTCCCGAGTACTCGCGCTGATGGCCGGGGCTGAGCCGGAGCGGCGGAACTTATTTTTTCTGCAGCCAGGGACGGAACGCCTCTTCCAGTTCGTTGGCGCTGGCGGCACCGCTGATGCGATGCACTTCCATTCCGCGCACGAACATGATCAGGGTGGGAACGCTGAAAATCTGGTACTGGGAAGCGAGCATGGGCTGGGCATCAATATCGACTTTGGCCAGGGCGATCGATGGCTCGGCATCAGCGAATTTTTCCAACACCGGGGATAACGTCCGGCAAGGCATACACCATTTAGCCCAAAAATCAATCAAAACCGGCCGGGGATTGGCGATCAGGAAGGAATCAAAATTGTCCACCGTCAGTGCCGATGTTTCCGTCTTCTTTGTTACCGGCAACGGCTTCTTGCATTTTCCGCACAGGGGGACACCGCGCATACCGCCGCGGACGCGGTTGTTGACGCCGCAGGCAGGGCAACGGATAATGTCAGTCATTTTGCTTCTCCTCTTGAAGGTCCTGGACCATTTGCACAAGGCGAGCAACGCCTTGCCGGGCATCGGTCTTGCCCACGATCCTGCCCTTTTTGAAAAGGAAACCGTGCTGTTTTGAAAAAGCCAGGCCGAGTTCTGCCTCCCTGGCCTCACCCGGGCCGTTGACTTCGCAGCCCATGATGGCCACGCGCACGGGAGTGGAAAAGCGGAGGCGCCCGATCTTTTTTTCAAATTCTCCCACCAGGGCGATCAGGTCCACCGATGTGCGGGCGCAGGTCGGGCAGGAAATGATCTCGATGCCGCTGCGACTAAGTCCGGCGGCCAAAAGGATCTGCCGGGCCACTATGATTTCGCGGATGGGATTTGCGGTCAGCGAAACGCGGATGGTGTTGCCGATGCCGTCAAGCAGCAGGCTGCCGATCCCCATGGCCGAGCGGATGCTGCCCGAAAAAAAAGTCCCCGCTTCGGTAATTCCCAGATGCAGAGGATACTGGCATTGCCGGTCGGCCAGTCGGTTGGCGGCCACAGTCTCCCTGACATCGTGCGACTTGAGCGAGATTTTCAAGTCAAAAAAATGCTGGTCCTCGAAGAACTTGACCTTGTCGAGCAGGGAAGCAACCATGGCCTCGGCACGGGAAAGCCCGGCCCGGCAGTATTTTTTTTCCAATGATCCGGCATTCACGCCGATGCGAATCGGGATCTTTTTCAGGGCAGCCAGACGAACCACGGCCTTCAATTTCTGGTTGGCGCCGATGTTGCCGGGATTGATGCGGATGCCGTGGGCACCATTTTCAATGGCCGCCATGGCCAGTTCGGCGTTGAAATGGATGTCAGCGATCACGGGCAACGGCGATTGCGCCGTGACCTTGCGAAAGGCGGGCAGTGCCGATCTCGCAGGCAGGGAAACACGCACGATGTCGCAACCGGCGCTTTTCAGCCGCCGGATCTGTTTCAAGGTGGATTCCGCGTCTTCGGCCGGTGTATTGGTCATGGATTGGATGGAGACGGGGTGATCGGCACCGATGCCGACGCCGCCGATGAAAATCTCCCGCTTCATGAATGCATTATACCGAACTCGATAGTAAAAAGTAAGTAGTGAAAAGTGAAAAGTAAATTCAATTGCCTTTTCATCTTCACCTTTCACTTTTCACTTTTCACTTTTCACTTTTTACTTTTTACTTTTTACTTTTCACTTTTTACTTTTTACTTTTCACTTTTCACTTTTCACTTTTCACTTTTCACTTTTCACTTTTCACTTTTCACTTTTCACTTTTCACTTTTCACTTTTCACTTTTCACTTTTCACTAAGCTAAAGGGCAATGCCGGTAAAAAAAAAGGGCGACTTGGGAAAGCCGCCCTTTTTTTAAAGTACCGGTTACTTGACCGAGATGGAGATGGCCTTGGTTTTCGCTTCTTCGACCTTGGGGATGGTGAGCAGCAGGATGCCGTCCTTGAGTTCGGCTTCGATCTTTTTGGGATCGACATTCTTGGGAATGGTGAAGGAACGCTCGAAAAGGCCATAGCTGCGCTCCAGGCGGTGGCAATTCTCGTTTTTCGTTTCTTCCTCATGCTTCCTCTCACCGCGCATGATCAGGGTTTCACCGGTGAATTCCACCTTGATGTCCTCCTTTTTAAAGCCCGGTAGATCAACCTTAAACACGTAAGCGTCCTTGGTTTCATAAATGTCCGTCAAGGGCCTCCATGCACTTGGAGTCAGTCCGTTCTTGGCAGTTTCATCAAGAAGGTCCTCACCGAAAAACCGGTTCAAGCGGTCATACATATTGACCAGGTCCGAATAAGGTTGCCATTTGGTTATTTTCATATTAACCTCCTTTTTTTATAACAAAAATATAGAATAAATTTCTGATTTTGTCAACAAATCTAACTTTAATATAATAAAATATTTCTAAGTACATTATTATCAACTATCGACATTTCTCTCTCTTGCATTTAAAGCAATATTGGTATAAACTTAAGTTATATGAAAATCAATGACATGCTTGCCCGTATTCGCCAGGGGGACGCCGTGGCTTTGGCCAAGGCCATCACCACGGTGGAAAACCGCAAGAAAGATTATAAAAAACTGCTGGCAGGCATTTATCCCCTGTCCGTCAAGGCATTGAAAATCGGAATTACCGGTGCGCCGGGCAGCGGTAAGAGTTCACTGATTGACAAAATGATCACCGAACTGAAAGTTCAGGGCCGCTCCATCGCCGTCCTGGCCGTGGACCCGTCTTCGCCACTGACGGGCGGTGCTCTGCTCGGCGACCGCTTGCGCATGATCCAGCACAGCAACGATCCGAACGTTTTTATCCGCAGCATCGCCAATCGCGGCCACCTGGGAGGACTGAGCCTTTCCACCCAGGAGATCGTTGATTTGCTTATTGCCTCGGGCAAGGAGATCGTCATCATCGAGACCGTGGGCGTCGGCCAGTCCGAGGTCGAAATCGTCAATGTCGCCGATGTGGTACTCATGGTGCTGAATCCGGACAGCGGCGACGAGATCCAGATTTTCAAGGCCGGCATCATCGAGATTGCCGATATATTCGTCATTAACAAGGCCGACCTGGGCGGCAGCGACAACAAGATCGGCGAGATAAAAAACTATTTCGCCACCAGTGCCCACAGTCCGCTGATCTTCCCCACCTCGGTCCGGGAGGACAAGGGCATTTCGGAGCTGCTGGCCGCGATCAAACAATTCCAGCATGAAGAATACGGGCGCATCGATGAAAAAAAGACGGCGATTAAAAGAAACTACGTGGAAAAAATCGTCTGCGATCGCATCCTGGAAGAGATGCGTCTCGATCCGGGCCTGGAAGACATGCTCAGGACGGCCAGCACGGCCAACCCTTTCCAGTTGGCCGAAGCGATTTTCCAGAAAATTAAAAGCGGAGGTGGCCATGATAAATAAAATCGACCATATCGCCATTGCGGTAAAAAACCTGGCTGAAGAAATCGTTCGTTACCGTGATGTGCTCGGCCTGGAATACCTGGGCAGAGAAACCGTCGCCGAACAAAAGGTCAATGTCGCTTTTTTCAGGATCAACGATATCTTTATCGAACTCCTCGAGCCCACGGGGTCCGATTCCCCCATCAGCGCTTTCATTGAAAAAAAAGGCGGCGGCCTGCACCACCTGGCGCTGGAAGTGGACGACATCCACGGCGCCATCCGGAAGCTGCAGGAAAAAAACGTGCACATGCTCAACAGTGAACCCAGGGTCGGCGCCCACCATGCGCAGATCGCTTTTGTCCATCCGAAAAGCTTTTCCGGAGTGCTATTCGAATTAAAGCAGCAAGGGGATGAGTCGTAAAACCAGGCTGGCCATTTTATGGCACATGCACCAGCCATGCTATAGAAATCCCCAGAACGGTAATTTCGAACTGCCCTGGCTGCGTCTGCATGCCCTTAAAGACTATTACGGCATGGTGCATCTGCTCGAAGAATTCCCAAACCTGCGCCTGACCTTCAACCTCGTTCCTTCGCTGCTGGCCGGCCTGGAAGCGTACCAAGCCGGGGCAACCGACAGCTACCAGGAGATTTTCAATAAGCCGGCGGACGCATTGAACCGTGAGCAAAGCAACTTTCTGGTGCAGCACTTTTTCGCAATCCAGCATGAAAACCATATCAAACCGTTCCGCCGTTTTGACGCCCTGTACCAGAAAAAGATGGCCCGCCTGGCCCAGACAGCGGCCCCGGATTGGCGGCAGTATTTTTCCCCGGCCGATCTCCGCGACCTTCAGGTCTGGTTCCAATTGAGCTATTGCGATGAATTCTATAAAAACAACGACCCGCGCGTCAAGGCCTTGATCGCCCAGGGACAATCTTTTTCAGAAGCGGACAAGGCCACGGTCCGCGCGGTGGAAAATGAAATCCTGGGCCGGATCGTTCCGGAATATAAAAAATTTCAGGACCGCGGCCAGGCCGAATTATGCACCAGCCCCTTCTATCATCCGATCATGCCGCTGCTGCTCGATCCGCAGCAAGGCCGCAAAGCAAACCCGAGCCTACCGGCTTATGACCTGGAATTCGACTGGGAGGATGACCTGCGCGCCCAGTTGGACACCGCGCTGGCCATGATGGAAAAAACTTTCGGGCGCCGTCCCCGGGGCATATGGCCTTCAGAGGGCGGGATCTCTGAACGGGTGATCCAGATCCTGGCCCAGACGGGCATCGACTGGACCGCTTCGGACGAGCACGTATTGAGCCGCTCGCTGCCGCGGGAACTGGAGCGCAATTCCCGTTTCGAGGTCACGACTCCGGAGCTCCTTTACCGGCCCTATCGCCTGGCCTCCGCTCCGCTGCGTATTTTTTTCCGCGACCAGCTCCTTTCCGATCTCATCGGTTTTTATTATCAGAAATTTCCCGCGGCCGACGCCGCCGCCGACCTGGTCAGGCGCATCAGGGATATAGCCCGATCCACAGACCAGGAGTTGACCATCCCCATCATTCTCGACGGCGAAAACGCCTGGGAATTTTATCCGCACAGCGGCCGCGATTTTCTTCGCGAGTTTTACCGCCTCTTGAGCCTGGATGACGAGATCGAAACCGTCACTTTTTCCCAGGCTTTGGACAGTCCCTGCCTGGAGCTGAGCAGGCTGAAAGCCGGTTCCTGGATCAACGCCAACTTTGACATCTGGATCGGAGACCGGGAAGATCAAAGGGCCTGGGAATTTCTGAAGCAGGCCAAGGACGCCTTTACGGCGGCCAGGGACAGCCTCGACCAAGAGCAGGTCAAGGCCGTCGAAAACCTGCTGCACATTTCCCAGGGAAGCGACTGGTTCTGGTGGTACGGCCGCGAGAATTACACCCCCGATATTGCTGTTTTCGACAACCTGTTCCGCCAGAACCTGATCAAAATCTATTACATCCTGCAGCAGCCCGTACCGGAAGCGCTGGCGCGGCCGATCGCCGAAGCGGCGCATGCGGAGCGCCTGGTCATCGGCCAGCCTCAGGACTACCTGGACGCCCTCATCGACGGCAGGATCAGCGATTTCTTTGAATGGCTGGACGCCGGGCGCATTGACATCAATTCTTACGGTGGGGCCATGAATATCGCCAATCCAATCGTCAAGACCATGTACTTCGGCTTTGACGCCGCCCATATATATTTAAGGATCGACACCAAGAAAGACGCCCGAACCTATTTTGAAAACGGCTTTTCGTTGCGTATCTCCCTGCAAAGCGAGAAAAAGCTTTGGCAGGGGACCATTGCCAAGAAAGAGCAACAAGTGGCCTTGGACGGTTTTTCCGACGCCGCCCGGGGTGCGGTGGGCCGGATCATCGAGATCAAGCTGCCGCTGAGCCTCCTGGCCGTCGGCCAAGGCGGCATTTTCAAGCTGAAATTGGAATGGTCCTTCGACGGCCGGCCTTTTCAGAGCATTCCCTATGGAGATCCGATCGGCATCACCGTCCCGGATGACCGGGCCTATGCGGCCAACTGGCAGGTGTAAAGACAGTAACGCGTTGCGTGTCACGATAGATCGTTGCTATCAAAAGCCACTTTGCATATAATTGGCTCATGACAGACCAGGCAAAAAAAGAAAAATTCAAGCTGCCCCACCCGGTGGTGCTGATATACATGCTGGTGATCATGATGATCATCCTGACCTGGATTATCCCGGCCGGCGAATACCAGCGGGTAGAGACCCGTGTAGGCGGCACCAGCCGCCTGGTCACGGCACCCAACACCTTCCACCCGGTCGAACCAAGGCCGGCCCGTTTGCAGGCACTGCTGCTGGCCCCCATCCGCGGATTCCAGGACGGCATGCTGATCATCGTCTTCCTTTTCCTGATCGGCGGGTCTTTCGCCGTCATCAACGAAAGCGGGACCATCGACCTGGCGATCAAGAAAATGGCCCTGGCTTTTGCACGCCATCCCCGCCTGCACAAGTTCATTATTCCGGTGTTGATGCTGGTGTTTTCCCTGGCCGGATCCGTTTTCGGCATGTGCGAGGAAACCATCCCCTTCGTGCTGATATTCATTCCCCTGTCCCTGTCGTTGGGATACGACTCCCTGGTCGGCGTGGCCATTCCCTTCCTGGGGGCCGCCGCCGGATTCGCCGCCGCTTTTTTCAATCCCTTTACCGTGGGCATCGCCCAGGGATTGTCAAACCTGCCTTTGTACTCGGGCCTGGCCTACCGCCTGCTGTCCTGGGTCCTGGGCACCGCGATCACCATCGCCTTTGTCATGATCTACGCGGCGAAAATCAAAAAAAACCCGCAAAAAAGTCCGGTTTATGAACTCGACAAGGAGCGCGCTCCTGCGGTTTCCAACGGAAACGGCGACATATCGGCCTGGAACTGGCGCCACCGGGGCGTGCTGCTGGTCTTCGGCGCCGGAATGCTGGCGCTCATTCTGGGCATCCTGTTGAAAAATTGGTACATCGAGGAGATCGCCGCTCTGTTCCTGGGTCTGGGCCTGGCCGCGGGGCTGATTTCAGGCATGACGCCAAGCAAGATCGCCCAGAATTTCATCAACGGCGCCAAGGACATGGTCGGGGTGGCCTTCGTTATCGCCTGCAGCCGGGCGATCCTGATCATCGCCCAGGATGGAAAAATACTGGACACGCTGCTGTTCCACGCCTCGGGTTTCATTTCCTATTTCCCGCGCATCATCACGGCGCAGATGATGTTCCTCACCCAGGCGTTGATCAATTTTTTTGTCCATTCGGGAACAGCGCAAGCGGCGTTGACCATGCCCATCATGGCTCCCTTGAGCGACTTGGTGCACATCACCCGCCAGACATCGGTGTTCGCTTATCAGCTTTGCGAATTCGTTAATCCCATCCTGCCCACGTCGGCCGTTACCATGGGGGTTCTGGGCATGGCCCGCATCCCCTGGGAAAAATGGGCGCGCTGGTTTCTGCCGCTGATGTTGATTCTGATGGGCCTGAGCCTGTTGCTGCTGATTCCCCCGGTCCTCACCAATTGGGGCCCCTTTTAGCAACTTGACCATGGGAGTAATTTATCCGCATAATAAGTAATTTATATTATTTTTTTCAAAAAAACATTATCGTTTTCATTTTGGCCAGTGACAGGTCTTTTGTGACTTAAGTGAAAAATCTATTCAAAAATAGTTGACAGGATCTATAAATTGATTACAATGTATTCAGGAGGATACGTAAATGCGCGATGTCATGACAGTCCGGGTGGAACCGGAAGTTAAAACGAGACTCGATAAACTGGCCAAAGCGACAGCCAGAACAAAATCATTCTTGATCGCGGATGCCATTCGCGAGTATATCGAGCTCAATGAATGGCAGATCGAAGCCATCCAGGAAGGCATTCGTCAGGCGGATGCCGGGAAACTGATAGCGCATGACAAGCTAAAAAAGAAGTGGGAGCGTAAACTTGCGGATTGAGTGGACATTGGCCGCTGACGCTGATCTTGAAAGTATCGTCGCTTATATCACTGAAGACAATCCCCGGGCGGCGGCGGGAATAGTCATGAAGATAATCCAAATCGTGGAAGATCACCTATCGCAAACTCCAGCTATGGGCCGTCCCGGGCGAGTGCCCAAAACCCGTGAACTGATCGTCCCGGATACCCCATATATCGTGGCTTATCGGATCAAGGATAAAAACCTGGAGATTCTCAGAGTCATTCACGGCTCCCGCAGATGGCCCGGGAAATTTAAAACATAAAAAGCAGCATGGCCGTGCAACTCTCATGGGGATATAAATAGAATTATTTTTGTGCCAACCCAAAATAGACTTGACAATACATATAATTGGATATATATTTATATGTGTGAAGTGCAAGATGAGCCGTCCGAAAGTTATTTTCACCCTTGATCAGGCTATCATCGACGAACTCAATACCGTCTCCGCCGAACTCAAGGAAAAGAAGAGCCATATCGTGGAAAAAGCCCTGATGCTCTATTTCGATATTCTGGACATCCGGATCGCCGATAAAAGGATGAGTGACGTCAAAAAAGGTAAGTCCAAGCTGCTCCCCGCTGAAGACGTTTATAAAGAACTCGGGCTGTGAGATATAATGTTTTTTACGAAGAGAGAGCCGCAAAGGAACTGGCCAGGATAGACAGGCCCTACCAACTGTTGATCAAAAAGATATTTGAGCAGTTGGCGGCTGATTTCGAGTCCATGTCCGGGAACCTGAAGCTGCTGAAGGGAAAATACGACTTTTTCCGGCTGCAGGTGGGCAGCTACCGCGTGATATTCCATAAAGACGCCAAAAAGATCATGATCACCATCGTCCGCATTGGCCAGCGCCGGGAAGTCTATAAAGATTTGTAAATTTCGACAGCTAAAGTAAATAGTTTTTTCCCTTATTTTTTTCTTTCTAATACATCAAATCCAGATATTACGGCGTCAGAAATAAAATCCTGCAATAAACTGGAATCTCCCGTCATTTGAAATTTATTAAGATATTTAATGTATAAAGGTTTTTTTTCCTGCAAAATCAGCGCTGGAGGGATATTTTTTTGCAGAAGCATGATCTGAATCAGAAGTCTGCCAATTCTGCCATTTCCATCAGAAAAAGGATGGATTTGTTCAAAGCGTCCATGAATTTCAGAAACATGGGCAATTATGTCTTTGCCGGGAGCATTTACATTTTTTATTAATTCTTTCAACAAGACGGGAATTTTCAAATAATTCGCGGTTGGAACGTAGGAGCCCAATATTCTTACTCCGTGATTACGGTAGGCACCGGCATCCTCGCGAATGCTATTCATTAAAATGGCATGCAATTTTAAAACTAATCCTTCGTTTATTTTATTTTTATCAAGAACCCAAGTAAATAAATAGCGCAGCGCGGATTGATGATTTTTGGCCTCCAATTGTTCGGTTAAGCTTCTATGCGGCGGGGAAACATTTTCGAAAAGTATTCCAGCCGTTTCGTCTTCGGTCAGGGTGCTGCCTTCAATCCGATTTGTGTTGTAAGTTAAGGATAAAACAAATCGTTTGTGAATATCAGGATTGCTTAAAATTTCTTTCACAATGCCAGGATGTTTTTGACTTTTTATGGCGACGACTTCTTTTTTGGCTTGCAGTAAAGTATCCGGAATAATCTTTATTCCGGCATATTGGGAATACAATTCATTTATGGCATCTTGCTTCTTTTTTCGCGGCAGGGATTTTTCATTAATCCAGCTATTCAGGGTTGCAAAAGATACTTCCAGTTGTCTGGATATTTTTTCCTGGGTTAGTCCGGAAATTTGCTGGATAAGTTTTAATTTTTCTGATATTTCCATAAGTCAATTTTACCTAACTTTATAAGCTATGTCAAAATCATCAAACTTTATAAAGTTACCATTTTGTATTTTAAGGCGTAAAACAGGGTGTTGTTTGCCCAAGCGGTTTATAATATAATCGCCAAATGGCTGACCAGAAATTCCGCAGCGCCTTGGGGACAATCGCGCCGCTGTACTTTCTCCTGGGCGCTTTCAGCCTGGTATTCCAGACCGTGCTGCTGCGCGAATTTTTCACCGTGGCGGCCGGCAACGAAATTTCATTCGCCGTCGCCCTGGGCGCCTGGCTGCTCGGTGTCGGTGCCGGCTCCCTGTGCGCCGGATTTTTGAGCACCGGGACACAGCGCACGGCACATGCCCTGCCCTGGGTAGTGATCGCCATGTGCGTCAGCGCACCGCTGCTGCTGGCCGGCGTTCGCTGCCTGCAGCAGATCAGCGCCGTCCCGCCTGGGGCACTGATTCCCTTGAGTAAAACATTCTGGCTGGTTCCCCTGCTGACGATTCCTTTTAGCTTCTGCTGCGGTTTTGCTTTCCCGCAGGCCGGCAGGCTCGCCATGGCATCCACGTTGAGCCCGGCCCAAAAAATGGTCCGCGCCTATGCCTGGGAGTGCATCGGCGCCCTGGCCGGCGGCCTGCTTTACACCTTTTGGCTGCTGGAAAAAATGAATCCCGTGCTGATTATCGCCTGCTTCACCCTGCCCCTGCTGTTCGGCTCGGCTTTTTCCGTTATGCTTGAAAAGAGAAAAAAAGCGCTGGCCGTCCATGTGCTGCTGCTGGCCTTCAACCTGGTCGCGATTCTGGGCGGAGGAGCCGGCAAGCTCGACTCATGGCTGGTGCGGCAAAGGTGGCGGGGTTTGTCCAGTACGATCTGGGTGGAAGGCCGGGATTCAAAATTCCAGAACCTGCAGCTGGGCCTGAGCCACGGCCAATATTGCCTGTACGGCAACGGCCAGCTGGCCGCGGTATTCCCGGATGATGACCAGCAGCAGATACTGGCCGCCCAGATTATGACCCAGCATCCGCGGCCGCGCCGCGTCCTGGTCATCGGCGACGGGGCCAGCGGCCTGGCCGCGCAGCTGCTGCAATATGAAATAACCAGCCTCACCGTCGTGGAGATAGACGGTGAGTTCCTGGAACTGGTTTGGAACCATTTGCCGGCCGGCCGACGGCGCGAACTGCATGATCCGCGCCTGCGCATGCTGGTGATGGACGGCCGCCGCTTCGTCATGGAGGCGGCCAGGGCAGCGCACGGCCCCGAAAACAGATTCGATCTGGTTTTCCTGCAGCAGCCCGATGCCTGGACCGCCCGCCTGAACCGGTATTACACCAGGGAATTTTTCATGGACTTGCGGGCGATCCTGAACCAGGGCGGCGTGGCGGCCATGCGCCTGACTTCAGCGGAAAATTATGTCTCGGAAATAACCAATCCTTACACGGCCACCATTTACCAAACCCTGAAAAGTATTTTCCCGGCCATCAGCGTATCTCCGGGCCCGAGCAATTTCCTGGCTGCTTCATGGACACCGGACAGCGTCAGCAGCAATCCCCGCGTCCTGGCCGAACGCTATGAGCGCCTGGTCAGGCCCCCGGCCGACCTGCAGGCTATATTCGGCTCTTTGTACCCCGTACAAAAAACCGGATTCA
Organism: Candidatus Aminicenantota bacterium; assembly: GCA_963770755.1. GTDB lineage: Bacteria > Acidobacteriota > Aminicenantia > UBA2199 > UBA2199 > UBA2199. Next base: position 219,674 of record CAVYQZ010000009.1, read on the forward strand.
TCAAAAAGGCCCTGGATGAATACCCGCTCAGGTCATTGAACCGCGACCAGCGTCCCATTGCCTACTTTCTCTGCAGCCGTTTATTGGGCTGGACCAGCGGCAGCCCCCTTTCGGGCTGGTTCGATTTTTTCGAAAAAGTCGAATTTCGCAGCCTCTTTGTGATCCTGGTAGTGTTGTGCGTACTGGTGCTGCTGCGGGGCGTGCTGCGCCGGCGCAGGACGCCCGGGAATTTTTCACTTCTGTTGGCCGCGGCCGGCGGCGGATTTGCCGGGCTTTGCTTTGAAATTTTAACCATTTTCTATTTTCAGAATATCTGGGGCTACGTTTACCAGGCCATCGGCCTGCTGATCGCCGCCTTCATGCTGGGCATGGGCGCCGGCGCCGTCTGCTTATATCGCTATCTTGAAACCAAGCCGCTTTCCAAAAAAAAAGCCAGAAATATGCTGGCCGCCATCCAGCTGCTCATCGCCGGCGCCAGCCTGACCTGCCTGCCGTTCATGAATTTTTTCGCCAAAATGGCCGGCGGATTGGGACGGATTGCACTTTTTTTCTGGCTGGGCGGGATTGGTTTTTTGATCGGGGCCATTCTGCCTCTGGCCCTGTGCGTCCATGGCCGGCAGGCGACCGCCGCCAAGGCCGGCTTTCTAATCGCCGCCGATTACCTGGGCGGCGCTATCGGCGCTCTGGCCGCGGCTTCCTTCTTACTCCCCCTCTACGGCAGCGCCAACAGCCTACTGCTCATAGCCGTGCCGGCTCTGACCACGGCGTTGCTGCTGCGGCTCGAAGCCGGATTCAATGATCCCGGCTCGGCGTGAACCAATCGTTGAGCACCTGGACGGCTTCCTCCACGACCGGGTCCCGGCGCAGGGCGTCCAGCCATTCCTTGCGCTTGGCGTCCCGGGCATCCTCTTTGCTTTGCATCGAGCGCGCCTGCAGATAGGGAAACTCGACCTGCTCGCGGTTGAATTTTTCGGCTTCCTGGAAAAGAACGTCCTGCTCGGCCTGGAATTTTTCCAGATTGAGGGTCACCATTGTTTTCTCACGCTGTTTTTTCAGGCGGCTGATATTGGCGTCGATCTGCGCGAAGCGCGGGCTGTTCTTCAGCCGCTGCCGGCTCCTGGCTTTGATTTCGTCGAGGTCGCGGTATGAGTTTTTCCAGGGAGTGAAGGACAGCGCCGGAATCGTGTCCCAGGGCAGTGAATAGGGCTGGCTTTTTTCGCCGATATCGAGATAGGAATACAGGTCGGGCAGGATGATGTCCGGAACCACGCCCTGGTACTGGGTGGAAGCCCCGGTGATCCTGTAATACTTTTGCACGGTCATCGTGATGGCTCCCAGGGGCTTGTAGCGGGCCATCTCGGCCGGAAGGTAGCGGTCGAGGTCCAGCATGACCTGCACCGTGCCCTTGCCGAACGTATGCTCGCCGCCGATGATAATCGCTCGCCTGTAATCCTGCAGGGCGGCGGCCACGATTTCCGAGGAAGAGGCGCTGATGGCATTAACCAGGATGACCAGCGGCCCGCCGTAACTGACCGTGGCATCGCGGTCCTCATGCACCTGCGGCGCCGATTGCCGGTCCTTCAACTGCACCAGCGGACCCGTGGGGATGAACAGCCCGGACATCTTTTCGGCGTCATCCAGGGCGCCGCCGCCATTGCCGCGCAAGTCCAGGATCACGCCCTCCACCTTCCGGGCCGCCAGTTTCTGCAGTTCTTTCTTCACGTCGTCACTGGCATTGCGACCGTTGCGGCGATTGAAATCGTGATAAAACTTGGGCAGGAAAATATAGCCGAATGATTTTTTCAGATTCTCATTGAACAGGACCGCCGAACGGGCATAGGTTTCCCTGATCTCGACCACATTGCGCACCAGCGCAATCTCCATGATCCGGCCGTCCGTTTTCTTGACCGTCAGGCGCACCAGGCTGCCTTTTTTGCCGCGCACCAGCCGGGCGGCATCGCTGACGTTCATACCCACGATATCCACGGGCTCGTCGTCTCCCTGGCCGACCTTGAGGATGACATCCTCGACCTTGAGCAGGTTCTGTCTCCAGGCCGGGCTGCCGGGAATGATCTCGAAAACCTTGATGTATCCGTCGTCTTCACCCAGCAGGGCGCCGATGCCTTCCAGGGTACCCGACATGTCAATATCAAAATCCTCCTTGGCCCGGGGTGGAAAATACTGGCTGTGCGGATCGAACACGGCGAGCAGAGCGTTGAAGTACAAGGACTGTATATCTTCGGACCTTTCCTCCAGGAGCCTTTTGAACAGGCGCTGCACGCTCTTTTCCACAGCTTTTCGGGCCTGCACTTCCAGTTCCGGCGAAAAAACACGCTTGCGTTTCTTGCCCGGGTCCTGCTTGGCTTCGGCCAGCTTGGCCAGGTTCAGGTACTGGATCAGGGTCAAGTATTTCAGGCGCTTGGACCACCATTCTTTCAGGTCATCGAAACTGCGACCGTATTTTCTTTTTTCGGCATTAAGCTCAATCTGATCGTCAATGGAAAAATCAAACGGATTTTTCAACATGTCGCAGCAAAAATCCCGGACCTGCAGCACTCGCTGGCGCAGAAGCTGCTTGCCCAACCTGGGCAAAGCAAAATCTCCGGCAAGGATCTCATCGTCAATTTTCAGGTTGAAGACCTTGAGCGAGTCCAGGTCGCTCTGGATCAGAAAACTCTTGGAGTAATCCAGGTATTTGGCGTACTGGGCGAAACTTTTGGTTGAAAAATCATCGTCGATCTTTTTTCCGCTGTAATGCCAGTTCAGCAAACCGTTGCTAATCATCTGGCTCAGAAGTTTTTCCCGTGTTTCGGTGACCGCCGCTGCGGCGACGCCTGATAAAAATGTGCTCAGCAAAATGAGTGCGAGGACTCTGTTTTTCATCATTCTTCCTTATTCTTCCTTCATCATGGCGATTTTTAATTGTACCCCGATTTTGCCCCCATGGCAATATGAAAAAGCGATTGGCATGTTTTTTTTAGATAAATTATATTGACATGCAAATATTAATATATCATAATATTATTTTGCGTCAGCCCGCTACAAACGAATCCAGTCTGCCGGTGGGCGACGCCCAAGGAGTTGCCACATGAACGAAGACGAACTGAAGAATTTAAAAGCCGACAAGGTCGTGGATGCCCGCGGTATGGCCTGCCCCGGGCCGCTTCTGGAAGCCAAAAAAGCCATCACCGCGGTCCCGGTCGGCGCGGTCATGGAAGTACTTTCGGCCGACGAAGGCACCAACAGCGACATCCCCATGTGGGCCAAGAAAATGCAGTATGAGTTCCTGGGCATTATCGCCGATGCCGGGTTCTGGAGACTTTTTCTAAAAAAATCGAAATAACCCCGGGCGGAGGTAAAACAACGCATGGCCGCCAATACAAAGCCACCCTATGATAAAAAACGCTGCGCCCGTTCGGCGGCCATTTTTAAGACCTTGTCCCATCCGCAGCGGCTGCAGATTTTTTGCTGCCTGTGCGAGATGGAACGGACGGTCAGCGGCCTGCAGCAGGAATGCGCCATCCCACAGGCGGTCATTTCACAGCACCTGTCGCGCATGCGCCTGGAGGGCCTGGTGCTGGCCAGGCGCAACGGCAGTTTTGTCAGTTACCGCATCGCCGATCCCAAGCTGCTCAAATTGATCGACACCATGCAACGGATCACCCATGAATGAATTCAAACCAAAAATACTTGTTTTTTCGACCGACAACGTCTCGGACCCGGGCATCGACCTGGCCGGCCGCAACAGGATGCACTACCCGGCGCAGGTGTCTGTGATCACCGTCCCCTGCTCGAGCGCCATCAAGCCGCGCTGGATCTGCCATGCCATCGAGCACGGTTTCGACGGCGTCTTCATTGCCGCCGACGGCAGCGACTGCTCCTTTATTCCTGATTGCACCCGGCGCACGGCCGGGACCGTCAGCGCAGCCCAGGAACTGCTAAAAGAGAAAGCGCTCGAACCGGCGCGGATCAAGATGTCGGCCATATGTTCGGTCTGCGCCGAATCGTTCCAGAAGCACATGATCAATTTCAGCGAAACGCTCAGGAAACTCGGACCCGCAGCCAAGGGAAGCTGACATGGATTACGACGTTCTGGTCATCGGCGCCGGCATCGCCGGCATGGAAGCCGCCGTCAACCTGGGCGACATGGGCTACAAGGTGCTGCTGGTGGAAAAGGAGCCGAGCATCGGCGGCAAAATGATCCTGCTCAGCAAGGTCTTCCCCACCCTGGACTGCGCCAGCTGCATCTCGACCCCCAAGATGGCGCAAGCCGCCAGCCACGCCAACATCGACCTGCGCGTCTACAGCGAGGTCAGGGACGTGCGCAGCGACGGCAACGGCGGTTTCAGGGCCCGGGTCATCCAGAAACCGGCTTTCGTGGACTTCGCCAAGTGCACCGGCTGCCAGGACTGCGAAAAGGCCTGCACAGTCACCGTTCCCGATGAATACAACGAAGGGCTGGTGTCGCGGCGCGTGGCCCACATCGCGTTTCCCCAGGCCGTGCCCAAGAAGGCCGTCCTGGACCGCGCCGGCACGTCGCCCTGCACCCATGCCTGCCCGGCCGGCATCAAGGCCAACGGCTACATCTCACTCATCCGCCAGGGAGAATTCGCCAAGGCCTTCAAGCTGGTACTGGCCGCTGCGCCGCTGGTGGGCAGCTTGGGCCGGGCCTGCTACGCTTTCTGCCAGAACGAATGCACGCGCGAAGAGATCGGCGACGCCCCGCACATCCGCCATCTCAAGCGCTTCGTCGCCGACTGGTACTACGCCCGCCACCCCAAGCCCGAATATGGACTGCCGGAAAAAAAGCTGGAAAAAAAAGTGGCCGTCATCGGTTCCGGCCCGGCCGGCCTGAGCGCCGCCTATTTCCTGGCAAAAAACGGCTACCCGGTAACGGTCTTCGAGGCCGACGCCGAGGCCGGCGGCATGCTGCGCTCCAGCCTGCCCGAGTACCGCCTGCCCAAAAACGTCGTCGACCGCGACATCCTCAACGTGACCGCACTGGGAGTGGAGATCAGGACTTCAACGCCCATCGAGTCGCTGGCGCGGCTGCGGCAGGATGGCTATGCCGCCGTGCTGGTCGCCATCGGCACGCCAAAGCCGAAAAAACTCATGATAGCGGGCGAAGACCTGCCTGGCGTGGTCAGCGGCATCGAGTTCCTGGCCGAGGTCGCCTGCGGCCAGAAGGTCGCACTAAACGGCAAGAGCATCGTGGTCATCGGCGGCGGCAATGTAGCCGTGGACGCCGCGCGCACGGCGCTGCGCCTGGGAGCCGCGAAGGTCGTGCTGCAGTATCGCCGTTCGCGGGCCGAGATGCCGGCCTTTCGTGAAGAGGTCGCCGCGGCGGAGGCCGAAGGGGTGGAACTCTCCCTGCTCAGCAATCCCGTCGCTTTCGAGGCTGACGCGGGCCGCCTGAAACGGGTGCGCAGCGTGCGCATGAAGCCGGTCGAGGCGGAAGCCGACGGCCGGCGCCGCACCGTCCCCATCCCCGACACCGAGTATGGCAGCGAGTTCGACCTGGCCATCGTCGCCGTCGGCCTGAGCGCCGAGGCGGCCGCTCTGAGGAATGAAATGCGTTTGAACCGCGACGGTTCCATCTGGGCCGATCCGCGCACGCTGCAAACGGAAAACCCCTGGCTGTTCGCCGCCGGCGACGCCGTGACCGGACCGGCCATGATCGTCCAGGCCATCGGCCTGGGCAAGCAAGCCGCTTTTTTCATGGACCGCTGGCTGCGTGCCGAGCCCATGGACGGCGTTGAGTTCGCTCCCAGCCTCCCGGCCGTCGACAAGCGGGACGTGCTGGCCCGCCAGTTCGATTTTCCGGCCCAGGCGGTGCATAAAAGCGAGCGCCATCCCCACGAGCGCGTCAAGGACTTCGATGAAGTCGATATTCCGTTCAGCGAAGCCGAAGCGCTGACCTCGGCCGCCAACTGCCTGAACTGCGGCATCTGCAGCGAATGCCAGGAGTGCAAGAACATTTGCCCGGCCGACGCCATCGACTTCGACCAGCGCGCCGTCGAAAACGAATATGCCGTCGGCTCCGTGGTTGTGGCCACCGGCTTCCGCCTCTTCCCGGCCGAGCTCATGGCCAACTTCGGCTTCGGCCGCTTCGCCAACGTCATCACGGCCATGCAGATGGACCGCCTGGTCGCGCCGACCCGGCCCTACAACTATGTCCTGCGCCCCGGCGACGGCAAGACGCCGGCCGACATCGCCTATGTCTTGTGCACCGGCTCGCGCGACCGCACGGTGAACAATCCCATCTGTTCCCGCGTCTGCTGCATGTACTCGCTCAAACAGGCCCAGCTCCTACTCGGGGCGCTGCCGATAGCCGACGTCACCATCTACAACATCGACATCCGCGCCTTCGGCAAGGGCTATGACGAGTTTTTTGAACAAACCAGAGCCATGGGCGTGCGTTTCGTGAAAGGCAAGATCGCCAGGATCAGCGAGAAAGAGAACGGCAACCTGCTGGTGCGCTACGAGGACATCGACGACAACGGCACGGTTCGGGAAACCGAGCACGACCTGGTCGTGCTTTCGACCGGCATGGTGGCCCATGACGAGTGCCGGCGGCTGTTCAGCGGCAGCGAGCTGGCCGTCGACGAGAACCTGTTCGTTGCCCAGCCCGGCGAGCAGGTCGATCCGGCCCGCACCTCGATCCCCGGCGTCTTCAGCGCCGGCACGGCCACCGGGCCGCTGGACATCCCCGATTCGATCCTGCACGCCGGGGCCGCCGCCGCCCAGACCGCGGCCTATATTGAAAAAATGAAAAGGAAATCCTGATGGAAGATAAAAAGAGGAAGATCGGCGTTTATATCTGCCACTGCGGCGGCAACATCTCCGACCACGTCAACGTCGAGGCCGTGCGCAAGCAGGTAGAGGATAAGTACGGCGTCACCGTGGCCAGGACCTCGATGTTCACCTGCTCCGATGCCTCGCAGAACGACATGATCAAGGATATCCGCGAGCAGGGGCTTGACGGCATGGTGGTGGCTTCCTGCTCGCCCAAGCTGCACCTGACGACCTTCCGCAACATGTCGACGCGGGCCGGGCTCAACCCTTTCCAGTACGTCCAGGTAAATATCCGCGAGCAGTGTTCCTGGGCCCATTCCGACGACCCATCGGGCGCCACCTGCAAGGCGGCAAACCTGGTCGGGGCCGGCATCGAGAAGGCCCTGCGCCAGGAGGCGCTGCAACCCATACGCGTGACCTCGGTCAAAAGGGTGCTGGTCATCGGCGCCGGCATCGCCGGGCTGCGCGCGGCGCTGGAACTGGCCGACCTGGGGGTCGAAGTCTTCCTGATCGAAAAGGAAGCGGCTGTCGGCGGCCAGGTCGCCAAGCTCGGTGAGATGTTTCCGGTGGGCAAGACCGGGTCCGTCCTGATCGACAGTCTGCTGGCCGAGGTAAATAAAAGAGCCAACATCACCCTGTTCCTGAACGCGGAGCTGGCCGAAAAGAGCGGCCACATCGGCGAGTTTGAATTGGCGATCAGGATCAGACCCGCCTCGGCGGGCGCGGAGGAGACGGTGCGCATCGTGGTGGGGGCCATCGTGGTGGCCAGCGGCTTCGCCGAGTACGAGCCCAAGTCGGGCGAATATGAATTCGGTCGGCCGGGAGTGGTCACCCTCTCCGAATTCGAGCGCCTGCTGCGGGAAAGCGGCGAGCAACTTCTCCACAACGGCCGTGAAATGAAGAATATCGCTTTCATCTACTGCGTCGGCAGCCGTCAGGGCGCGGATAGCGAGGAGGCCAACCGCTACTGCTCGCGCACGTGCTGCAGCACCGCTACGCACCTGGCGCTGCAGGCCAAGAAGAATTTTCCCACGACCCGCTGCTACCATTTTTTCCGCGACATGCGCACCTACGGCAAGTTCGAGTCGCTCTACGAGGAAGCGGGCAAGGCGGGATCGGTCTTCCTGCGCTTCCACGAAGAGCATCCGCCCCAGCTCAAACGCGAGGGCGATTCCTGGCTGGTCGCCGTGCAGGACCTGTCCACGGGCGGCGCCGAGATCGGCGTACCGGCAGACCTGGTGGTTCTGGTCACCGGCATGACGGCGCGGGCCAACGACAACCTGACCCGGGTGCTCAAGCTGCCCCTGGGCGCCGACCGCTTCTATAACGAGATCCATCCCAAGTTGCGTCCGGTGGAGACGATCATCGACGGCGTCTACATCGCCGGCAGCTGCCAGGGGCCGAAAAACGCCGGCGAAAGCGTGGTTTCCGCGCTTTCCACCGTGGCCAAAGCGGCCGCACTGCTGATCAAGGGCTATGTCGACCTGCAGCCCTTCGTGGCTACGGTCAAGCCCGAGCTCTGCACCTGGTGCGGAAAATGCCAGCCGGCCTGTCCCTACAGCGCCATCGAGAAAGTGGCCTACGGCGACAAGGATGTGGCCAAGGTGGTCGATGTCCTGTGCAAGGGCTGCGGCGCTTGCCTGCCGGTGTGCCCGCTCGACGCCACCCAGCTCAAGGGCTACAGCGACGAACAGATCGAGGCCATGATCGATGTCCTGGCCCGGGAGGCCGCCCATGAAGGATAACAGCCGCGAACGGTTTCCGGAAAGCATCTCCATCATCGGCAAAAAACGCGAGATCGCCCGCCAGGAGTTTGCCGTGCGCGCCCGGATTCTGGCCCTGCTGCGGGAGAAGGGTCCGCTGACCGTGCCCGAAATCGCCCAAGCCCTGGCCATTCCCGCCTATGACGCCAACTGGTGGCTGATGGGCTTCGTGCGCTACAACCAGGTCAAGGCTTCGGAAAAGGCCGATGACGAAGGCTACTACCGCTATGCGCTCATCGAGGCGAAATGACCATGGAAAAAGTCAACGAGAACATCCTGGCCCAGATCAAGAAACTGGGCGCCTTCGACCTGGAAGCCTGCTACAGCTGCGGCACATGCTCGGCCATCTGCCCCCTCTCCAAGGACAGCGCCTCCTTCCCGCGACGCATGATCCGCTACTCGCTGCTCGGCCTCGAAAAACGGATACTGGCTGCCCCCGAGCCCTGGCTTTGCTATTACTGCGGCGAATGCAGCGAGACCTGCCCGCGCCAGGCCGAACCCGCCGCCCTGATGATGGCCCTGCGCCGTTTTGCCACCCGCCGGTATGCGCTGGGCCGCGCCGCCGACGCAGTTTATTCGTCAATGGCCTCGATTTTTACCTGGGTCCTGCTCAGCGCCGCGTCACTCGTTTTTGTTTTGCTGGCCTACAACCCCGAAATGAACCGCAAACAGGTCGACTTCATGTCATTTATCGGCCTCGAGCCCATCCACTTGGCCGGCATCGCGCTGGTGGCCTTCATTGTCCTGGTCGCGGCGGCGCAAATATGGATCCTGTACCGCAATCTGCGCACCTGCCTCCCGGTCCGAAGGGACCGGGACGTCGGGACTCAAACGGCCCCTCCAGCCGGCGCGGCCGTTCTCTCGGCGAAAAAGGCGGCCGTTTCGGCCTGGAAAGCCCTGAGCGAATCGGTCGTTCAGAAACGGTTTGCGGAATGCGACAACGGCCGGCCGCGCCGCCTGGCGCATATGGCCGTCTCCTGGGGTTTCATGGGCATGTTCCTGGCCACGGTCATCATCGGCGCCGTCGATTTCCACTGGCTGCCCTGGCCGCGCTGGGTTTCGCTCGTGATCGGTTCAGTCTCCGGTGTGCTGACCACGCTCGGCCTGGCCTACTATATTTACCTGCGCCTCAGCCGCAAGACGGCGGTGGGCAAATATTCCCATCCCAGCGACTGGGCCTTCCTCATCCTGCTGGCCCTGTCGGTGCTCAGCGGCTTCGTCATGGTCCTGTTCCGCTTCCTGAACCTGCCCATGGCCGCTTACGGCACATTCGCTTTCCACCTGGTCGTGGTTTTCGACCTGCTGGTGACGTTCCCCTTCAGCAAATTCGCCCACGTGCTCTACCGGCCGGTCGCACTTTGGATCGCCGGATTGAAATAACGCAAAAAAGTAATTCGAGGAGGAAATAAATGAGCGACACGCAAGTTCCCGAAAAAGTCAGTCTGATCGTCATGAGCGGTGACATGGACAAGGTGATGGGCGCCTTCATCATCGCCAACGGCGCCGCCGCCTTCGACATGCAGGTGACCATGTTCTTCACTTTCTGGGGCTTGAAGGCCATCCAGAAAGGCAGCCGCACCGGCAAGGGCATCATGGGCAAAATGCTGGGCGTCATGAACCGCGGCGGCATCGAGCGCCTCTCCCCCAGCAAGCTTAACATGGGCGGAATGGGCCGCTGGATGTTCAAGAAGATGATGAAAAAACACAACGTAACGCCTTTGGCAGAACTGCTGCGCCAGGCCCAGCAACAAGGCGTCCAGCTCATCGCCTGCGAGATGAGCATGAACGTCATGGAAATCGCCAAGGAAGACCTGATCGATGGAGTCAAGGTCGGCGGCGTGGCCACGTTCATCGCTGAAGCTTCCGAATCCAAGATCCAGCTGTTTATTTAATTCAATCATAACGGCTCATTGCTTTATTCCGAACCGCTGTTCCGTCCGCCGGCCGAAGCCACGTCGCTGATCGTCCAGGTCAGCGAAGGCTGCGCTTACAACCGCTGCCGGTTCTGTCCGATGTACAAGGGCAAAAAATTTCGGGTCCGCGCTCAAGAGGAGATCGATCGCCATCTGGACAATCTGAGCAGGGCGTTCGGGACCGCCCAGAACCGTGTGTTCCTGGCCGACGGCGACGCCCTGGTGCTGCCCACGGCGGATTTGCTGACCGTCATGGCGCAGGTCCGGCGCTCATTCCCGACCGTGCGCCGTTTCGGCGTTTACGGTTCGGTCTTTTCACTGGCTGACAAGACCCGCAACGATCTACTTGAACTCAAGCAGGCCGGACTGCGCACGGTGTACCTGGGACTGGAGTCAGGCGACGAAGAGACGCTGCGACGGATGGAAAAATACATGGAAGCGCGGCGCATGGCCGAACTCTGCCGCCGCGTGGTCGCGGCCGGCCTCAACCTGTCGGTGATGGTCGTCATCGGCCTGGGCGGCCGCTCGCGCTCCCGGCTGCACGCCGAAGCCTCGGCAAGGCTGGTCAACGAGATCGGCCCCAGCCACACCTCGCTGCTGAACCTGCTGCTCGCCCACACCCCACTGGCGGAAAATCCTGATTACAATGCCTTCGGCATTGAAGACTATTTTTCCGAAACAGCGGCCTTTGTCTCGCGCATCGAATGCAGGACTATTTTTCGCGCCAACCACGCCTCCAACCCGGTGGCGCTGGAAGGGGTGCTGCCACGCGATCGCGATAGTATCCTAAGCCAGCTGGAGATGGCCTTATCTCACTATCGCGATGCGTAACATACTTTCACTATGATTTCAACTAGTCTCTAAGTTGTTGAAATCATCTAGTGAAAGTATACCATCACTTGATGTTTTCAGCGGCTTTCTATGCATGCTGAAAACATAGTGATGGTAGACGAATCAGATCCGCCTAAGTCGGCGGATGATTTGTGCTGCCCCTCTCTTTGGAAGAGAGGGGTTGGGGTGAGTTATGTGTTCTCCAACTCATTTCCCGGGCAGGGTCTTTCCATCACTGGATGTTTTTGACGGATTGATTGTATTGTCAAAAACATAGTGCTGGTAGACAAATCAGCTAGCGCAACTGCCGCTTGCCGTGAAATGATTGTGCATTATTTACGGGCGGCGGTCCAGGTGCCCGAGACCCCGCCGGTGCTGGTAAAGGTGCCGGAAATGGTGTCCTCGCTGCTGAACGAACCGCTCAGCGTCTCGGAGCCGCCGGGAACGCTGCCGATGAGCTGGATGGTCACATTCTTTTCCGAGACGGTGTAGGAACCGCTGCCGTTGTGGCCGAGATTGTCGATATACTGGGCGGAGCCGGTTTCCACCGACCCACTACAGGTCAGGACGGCAGTGCCGTTGCCATCGCCGCTGATTGCGAAGCTGACATCCCAGGTTCCGGAAATAAAATAATCCCCACCGGCCAGGCAGCCGGAGGTGCTGCCAAGCAGCCAGGCCAACAGGCCCCCAATCAGAAATGCGTGCTTCATGCCCTTTACCTCCTCGAGTTGATTGCTTTCTTTTATATTGACAGAAATGAGTACCGGAAGTCAACCGTGCCCTTGCCGGCCATCACCTTTAATAATTCTCAGATACTACCGGTTCGGCGAGAAGTTTTTTGGCGACCTCTTGAGCTTCTTCATAAGACGCTGCTTCGAATGGTTTCTCAAGGAAACGCTTAACATTCGGAGACGTACGGGCTTCATTCAGATAAGTATTGTCCGGGTACCATTCTTTCACTTGAATGTTGCCGTATTTATGCAAATATGCCCACCAAAGTTTCATGCTGATCCTCCTTTTTAGCGATTCGAGCTATTTCTCTTGTTTCTTGATATTTCCCAAAATTCCCTGGGCGTTAGAATTGCTATTGATTCGATTTTTTTCAATACCAAAAGATCCTTGTCACCAGTGATAATGAAATCGACTCCGGCGTTAACAGCCAAGCCCAATATTTTATCATCTTCACGATCACGGCATACATTTTTCTTTAATTTTTTTGCATCAGCAATCAGACAAAACTCTTTCAAGAACGATAAAATCGCCTGAATTTTATCCTGAGGCATTTTGAGTTTCTTCGAAAAGTTTTTTTCAAGTTCCCCGAGAATATGATCGCTTAAAACAATGGTATGCTGCTGCAAACAAAATTCGAAAATGGAATCGGCCAAACCATGAGTCGCGAATGCCGAAAAAATAACGTTGGTATCAAAAACAAGTTTCATGAAATATCTTTGTAAACATCCTCGTCAGTCAATATCCCCCGGGCTTCGGCAAAAGGCAAAACCATATTTCTGAGCTGGCGGAAGCGGTAGACGGCAATGTATTTTTGCAACGACTCCCTGACCAGATCGCTCAGTGGTTTGCCTTCTTTTTTGCTTATGGCCTTGAGATTTTTCCTTATATCATCGGGAATTCTTATACTAATTGACTGGTTCATGCCATGCCTCCACGTAATACATTGTAATGCGTGTTTTTTGAAATGTCAACTTCGCCAAGGTGAGGGATTGATTTATATATCCCCAAGGGTACCAACATATGTTTTTGGCAATATCGGTAAGCACCAAAAACATCTAGTGTTGGTATAGCCATACTAGATGGTTTCAGCGACTAATAGACTTGCTGAAACCATAGTATGGCTATATAATTATTCATGCACTTCAGCACCAGATTGCCGGTCGATGACTTTAGGGAGCGGATCGAAAGCGAAATCGCCACCCACCCGGTGTTGGTCCTGACCGCCGAGACCGGCGCCGGCAAATCGACCCGCGTCCCCACCTGGCTGTGGCAGGCCGGTGTCAAGGTCCACGTCACTCAGCCGCGGCGTATCGCCGCCCGCTCGCTGTCCAACTACCTGGCCCGTGTTTGTAATGTGCGCTGGGGCCAGGAGATCGGTTTTCAGACCGGCCTGGACAGCAACCGCTCGTCGAAAACAACTCTCCTTTACCTGACCGACGGCGTGCAAATGGTCCAGGAGATCCAGGGCAAACGGGAATACGACGTGCTGATTCTGGACGAGATCCACGAATGGAACCTCAACCAGGAAGTGCTGGTCGGCCTGGTCAAAAAAAACCTGGACAGCGGCTATTACCAGCGCAGCGGCAAGCGGGTGCTGATCATGAGCGCCACCCTGAAAGCCAAGCAGATTTCGACCTTCCTGAACCACGCCCCGGTGATCACCATTCCCGGCCGCGGCTTCCCGGTCGTCTGCCAGCAGCGCCACCCCTGTTTTCTCCTGCCTGACACTGCCAACCTCCTGGAAACGGGCCATAACGTGCTGCTGTTCCAGCCCGGGAAGCAGGAAATCGAAGAAACCATGCAAAACCTGAAGGACCTGCTGGAGCACGACAAGCAGCAGGCGGTCATCCTGCCCCTGCATTCCGAATTGTCCATCAGCGAGCAGACCAAGGTTTTTAAAAACTATCCGCTGCCCAAAGCCATCGTGGCCACCGACATCGCCCAGACCAGCCTGACCATCGACGATATCGACGCGGTCATCGACAGCGGCATCAAAAAGGAAGTTCGACTGGTCTCGGGCATTGAGGGCCTCTATCCCACCGAAATCTCCACCTCAGAATGCCGGCAGCGCGCCGGCCGCGCCGGCCGGGTGAAAAAAGGCGTGTACATTCTATGCTCGGAGCGCGGCATGAAAGAACGCAGCGATTTCCCCGAGCCGGAAATCCGCCGCCTCAACCTGGAAAGCGTGGTACTGCGCATGTGCAAGTGGGGCCTGGCGCCGTTGGAGTTCAATTTTTTTCACCGCCCCAATCGCAGCCTGATCCTCAAGGCCATCCAGAGCCTGAAAAATTTCGGTGCCCTGAGCCCGGAAGACAAGGTTACGGCCGACGGCCGCCGGATGGCTGAACTGCCCTTGGCGGTGCGCAGCGCGCGGCTGCTGCTCGAAGCTGAAAAAGGCGGCACCCGGGTCGTCGACCGGGCCCTGAAAACCATCGCCATCTTCGAAACCCGGGGCATCGTCAGCAAGGAATTCGCGGGTGGATGCTATTCGCGCTCGCCGTACAAGTCCGACCTGATCAATCAGCTTGACATATGGGAAAATCCTAAAGACAACGCCCGGGTCATCTCGCGCAAGAAAACGGCCCTGGCCCGGGAGATTTACCTGGAACTTAAAAAACGGCTGGCTTTGCCGGCAATCAAAGGTCCCTGGTCCGACCGGGACCAAAAGCATCTTTTCCGGGCCGTTTTATCAGCATTTTGCGACGGCGTTTATTTCAAGGGCGACGGTATTTACTGGCGCGAAAAGGAAGAAAGGCAGCTCGAACGCACATCGATTCTGAATGAAATCAAACCGGAAATGGCCGTGGCCTTGCCTTTCGACCTGGTCATCAACCGCGAAGATCAGAAAACCGGCAACAAGGAGGAAAAATATATCCCGCTGCTGACTTTCGCCTCGGAGCTTTCGCTGAAGCAGCTTGAAGAACTCAAACCTTTCAGCTATGATAAACGGCGATCCATCGTCCTGAAGGAAGATAAGATCAGCGTCGATGAACAGTTTTTTTTCGGCGGCAAGCTCATTAAAACCATGCCCGCCGCTCCCGATTGGACGAATCCCGACGAAAAGCATCACTTGCTGACGCTGGCCCTGCAATGGTTCGCCGACAACTTCCAGTGGCTGCCCTGCCGCGGCGAAATCGAAAAAAACCGGGCCTGGTTCAAAGAGGCGGCCGCCGTTCTGCAGGAAAAATTGCCTCCTTTTGACCATGCCTTGCGTGAATTCCTCTATCGCCAATTGCGCCGCAGTTTGAAAATCGACGACTTGCGCTTTTTTTTCCAATTCCACCCCGCCCTGCAGCGCATCACCCTCAACCATTTGCTGCCCTACAGCTGGTTGAAAAAATTGAAGGCCGTGCGCTGGCCCGGCCGGCTGATGATCAAGGACATGGAAATCCCCCTGACCTATATCAACCAGAAGCCGTATCTGACCCTGAGTTACGAACAGTTCCATCGCGTACAGAAGGATGAAATCACCCTGCCCAGCGGCGAGCAAGCCGGATTTTTACTGCAGGGTCTGCGCTTTGAAAACTGGGCCGCGGCCGTGAGCCATTACAACGATTACCTGAAGAACGAAATTTTCTGCCGCAAGTGGCAGAATGAGAAAAAAAGCATCGAGATCAACGATATCGTCGACCTGCCGTTTCCATTGCCTTTCCAGGGCGGCAACGGCAAGGAAAACGTGCCTTTCGAGTTCTATTCGGTCCCGACCGTGGAGAACGGCCAGGTTTTCCTGGTGCACTTCCCTACCCTGGAACAGGCCAACGCCTCCTTCCTGCCCCTGGCGGCGCAATGGCGGGAACTGAAAGCCAGGTGCAAGAAGGCCGCCCTGGACAATGTTTTCCGCGGCAAGGGCTGGACCGTCAAATGACCGCCTTGGCTGGGGCTGTCGTCAATGAGAAGGCGCTGCAAAGGCGCGTCAAGGACCATGTCATCGGCAGCCGCCACGAGTTTTTTGCCGTGGTTCATCCGGGTTTTGAAGCGGCGGCCGGACGGGAACTGCGCGACCTGGGCATCAGAGACATCCAGTCCCCGACCACGGGCGGCATCACCTTTGCGGCGAAGCTGAACGACGGCTACCGGGTGAATTTGGCTTGCGGCACGATCAGCCGCCTGCTGCTGCGCCTGGGCCATTTCAAAGCCCAAAGCTTCAGTGAATTCAACGAAAAAATGGCCGCTTTGCCCTGGGAGCTGTATCTTAGTGACAAGACCGTTGTCCGCTTTACCGTCAGCGCCGGCCGCTCCCGCTTATGGCACAGCGGCCGCCTGGCCGCGGAAAGCCTGGCGGCCGTCACAGCCAGGCTGGCACTATACGGCCGGCAGGTTTTTCATGCCGCGCCAGGGTCCGCTGCGGCCGACGGCCCTGAACAGGCTGTTTTCATTCGCTTCGACCGCGACCGCTGCCAGGTCAGCCTCGACAGCAGCGGCGAACTCCTGTACAAGCGCGGCTACGACAAGTACAGCGCCGCGGCACCGCTCAGGGAAACCCTGGCCTGCGCCATTCTGAAAACCGCGGTTATCGAGCGCTACCAGGTTCTGCTCGACCCTTTCTGCGGCTCGGGCACCTTCGGACTGGAAGCCGGGCTGATCTTTTCGGGACGGCCCGCCAACCTGAACCGGTCTTTCGCCTTTGAGAACTGGCCTTCGTTCCGCCCGGCCGCCTACGCGCACCTTAAGGCGCAATGGGAGATTGAGTGCAGACAGCGCATGCAGCCGGCAATGAAAAAAATATACTGCTCCGACATCGCGGCCAGGGCTGTGCGCACCACGACCCGCAATATGGAGGTCATGGGACTGGGTTCATTGCTCCAGATCAGTCACGGCGATTTTTTCAAACTGCCCCGGCCCGAAACAGACCCGGCCGAGGTGCTGCTGGTCCTGAACCCGCCTTACGGCAACCGCCTGGGGAGCCGCGACGACACCGTCACGCTCTACCGCCGCATCGGGGCCAAGATCCGCGGCGATTTTGCCGGCTGCGGCTATGCCGTCATCGTGCCGGGACTGGAATTGGAAAAAGTCCTTTCCCTGCCTTACGACAAAAAAATCCTCTTCCGCAACGGCGGCATCCCGGTATCGGTTCTGATTCATCACAGCAAATCAATCATTGACAAGAAAGAAAAAGATGTAGGGGCGCGGTTCTCGCGCCCAGGGCTGTCATAATGCTACGAGGGGCGGGAAAACCCCACCCCTACAAAAGAATATTTCATCAAAACACGATCTTATGTTATATTGCGACAAATGAACCTGAAACGATTGCTTTTTATCGGCATTTTATTGGCATTGTTCGCCTTTTCCTGCACGCAGCCGAAAAAGATCTACGTAGCTCCCACACTTCCGCCCACGAAAACGGTGCCGTTGGTTGTGCCGCCGATCGTATCGCCGCCGCCCATAAGCTGGACGGCCGCCAACGCCCTGCAGCCGGCAGCCGTCATCCCCGCACTGCGGGACGACGAACCGGCGCAAACACTGATCAACGCCGTCAACCTCAGCCTGGAAAAATTCGCCGCCATGGATCCGGCTGCCGTCCTGCGTTTCGGCGCCGAATCGGTGTCGGTCGAGCGTATGATGGACAGCCTGAAGGATTTCCGCGCCAAGCTGGCCGAAATGGGACTGAACCAGGAATTTTTCAATTATCTGCGCCAGAACTATGTATTCTATTCCAGCACGGCGCCGCAGGTCGTCTTCACCGGCTACTACGAACCGCTGCTGCGCGGCTCGCTGCTTAAATCGCCGCAATTCCCCTACCCTTTGTACGGCCGCCCGGGCGACCTGGTCAGCGTCGATTTAAAGCAATTTTATTTTTACAAGGAACAGAACTACAACCTGCCGAACCAGATCAAGGGCCGGGTGGACGCAAACAACCGACTCGTCCCCTACTACAGCCGCGAGGAGATCGACTTCAAGAGCATATTGTCCGGCCGCGGCCTGGAGCTCGTCTGGATTGACAGTCTGGTCGATATCTTTTTCCTTCATATCCAGGGCTCGGGCATCGTCCAGCTCGAGGACGGCACCCGCATATTCGTCGGTTATGCCGACCAGAACGGCCACCCCTTCCGCTCCACCGGCAGGTATTTGCTTGAAAAGCAGCTCGTCGATCGCAGCCAGCTTTCGCTGCAGGGCATGAAGTCCTTTTTAAAGAAACATCCCGAAGTCATTCCCGAGACGCTGACGGCCAATCCCAGTTACATTTTTTTCCAGATCAACCGCCAGAGCGCCACCGGCACCTTCGGCGCCCGCCTGACCCCCTGGCGCAGCATCGCCAGCGACCAGCGCCTTTTTCCGCTCGGGGCCCTGGCTTTCATCGAATGCGAAAAGCCGGTTTTCGATCCGCAAAATCGCGTCAGCGGCTGGGAGAAGTTCGGCCGTTTCGTCCTGAACCAGGACACCGGCGGCGCCATCGTCGGCGCCGATCGCGTCGACCTCTTCACCGGCCACGGCGAATTCAGCGAACGGGTCGCCGGCAACATGAAGCAGAAGGGAAGCGTCTATTTTCTGTTGAAAAAATAGCCGGCGCCGAACGGATTTTTGATTTGACTTTTATTCCGGGCCAGAATATAGTGAAATCGTTTCCCCGGAGATACAGTCATGAAATGTCCACAATGCGATTCACCGAACGATGAGCTGAACCGCTCCTGCAGCCAGTGCGGGGATATTTTCGACCTCACCGATCCCGTCCAATGTTCCCCTCCTGCCGTTGGCAACCTGAACAATTTCATGCTGAGTCCGGGCGATAATTTCGGCAGCCGCTACCAGATCATCGAACAGATCGGGTCCGGCGGCATGAGCAAAGTATTCAAGGCACTGGACAAGGAGTTGAACATCCAGGTGGTGCTCAAGATCATCGACCCCGAACTGAGCAACACTCCT
Source organism: Candidatus Aminicenantota bacterium (assembly GCA_963770755.1). Taxonomy (GTDB): domain Bacteria; phylum Acidobacteriota; class Aminicenantia; order UBA2199; family UBA2199; genus UBA2199. The sequence continues at coordinate 238,569 of CAVYQZ010000009.1, forward strand.
GATGCGGTGGAGCGTTTCAAGAGAGAATTGCTCCTGGCCCGGGAGATCGTACACGAGAACGTGATCCGCATCCATGATCTGGGCGCAAAAGACGGTATTCGCTACATCTCCATGAACTATGTCGAGGGTCAGAACCTCCAGGAATTGATCGGCATGGCGGGTCCACTGTCGACGGGCAAGGTGCTCGACATCATCAGCACGATCTGTCAGGCACTGGTGATCGCTCATGGCAAGGGCATCATACACCGCGACCTGAAACCGCAGAACGTCATGATCGGCAGTAAGGGCAAGGTGACCGTTCTCGATTTCGGCATCGCCCGCTCCCTGGACCAGGTGGGCACCACCCGCACCGGTTTCATCATCGGCACCCCGGAATGCATGGCGCCGGAGCAGATCCAGGGGGAAAAGGTCGATGCCAGCACCGACATCTACTCGCTGGGGGTCATGATGTACCAGATGGTCACCGGTCGCGTGCCGTTCAAGGCCGACAACATGCAAGCACTGCTTTTCAAGCACCTGAATGAATCCCCGATCCCGCCGTCCGCCATCGTGCCAACCGTGCCGCCGGCCCTGGAACGCATCATTTTAAAGTGCATGAAAAAAAAACCCGGCAAGCGTTATACTTCGGCCGAAAAACTACTCAAAGCGGTCGGGCGCTTGCTGAAAAAAAAAGACCGGCGCGAAAACCTCAGGCGCAAACTGCTCCTGCTGCGCCGTCCGCTGCGCTTCCGCCCCCTGGTTTACCTGGTCCGCTTCCTGGAGCTGGCCATGCTGCTTTTCGCCTGCGCATCCGTTTTGGGCTGGGTCGTTGACAGTCATTACCGCGGCAAACTGCTCGAACTTACCGCCGAACATCCCCTCTACTTCAAGACCCGCTTTCCCATGGACAAGGATTACCTACCGCCTGACTGGCCGGTCAGGCAGGGCGATGCCTGGAAAAAATACCGCCACGCCGCGGCAATCCAGGCCGCCCTTCCTCCGGGCGAGACAGGGCTCCTGGAACGCCGTATCGAAAACCTTCACCATGCCGTCATCCCACCGGCCGGCATCGAGGTTGTATCCGGAGTGTTGACCGACGCCGGGAATAGGATGGGCTTGGACAACGTGCTTGCCGGCATCGCCAGCGACACCCTGGTCCCGCAGGCGGGAGAAATCCTGCCAACGGAATTCATCGCCTTCTTCAGCCGCTGGCAGACATTGAGAGCCAGGCTGGAATTCCTGAAGGGGAACAACGAAGGCGGCATGCAGCGACTCTGCGCATTGGGCATCTTTTTGACCGATTGCGAAGCGGCTGCCGGCAGCCTGGCCGACCACGCCCATACCCTTGCCCAGTTCCCCATTTTTTGCCAGGAGACCATGCTGCTGGCGCTGGCCAGCGACATCGAGCCGGACCGAAAGCAATTGGAAAGGATCGAACCCCTGCTGCTGCTGCTCCTGAAAAAAACACATGACGGCCGTTTTTTTCAATTGGCCTACCTGGACGACCTGCAGGCGGTCCGCCGGGAGGACTTCAGCGAGAGCTGGTGGTGGGGACCCGAATATTTCTGGTTCGGCAAGTTCCGTTTCATGGCCATGTTGGAAACCCGCGATCTCGTTCTGTGGCGAACCCTGGTTGCCGAGAGCCGGGCCCGGGAAACACTGTCAGCCAAACCGCCGCGAAGGGAAATCCGCACACTGCTGGACCGTTTCCGCCGCCATGACAACCGGAAGTGGCCGCAAGTCGGCTCGGAGCGTTTCTACCGCGGGCATGATTCCCTGCGCGTTAACCGCACCCTGGTCAAGCTGGCCTTGCTGCTGGAACGTCTGCAGCGTTTCGGCATCAACAGCAAAGAGGTAGTCTCCCTGCTTGCATCCGACCTGGGAGTGAACGAGCTGACCGGGGAACCGTGGCAGATCGTCCAGACCATCGATAGAACGGTCATCCGTATCAGCGAGCGGGTTGAATTCACGTTCCGTCCCGTCAGCTACGCGGCCGACCACGCCACCGCCACCGCCGAGCTCGAAAGGCTCGCCACGGCCATCGGGGCAACGGGCAGTCGGCCCTGAGAGGCGCGAGTAAAGACGTAGGGACAGGTCGCGACCTGTCCCTACTAGCGAACAATGGTTTCAAGGGCAAGCATATTTCTTGATCAGGGCCTCGGCGACACGGATGCCGTCCACGGCCGAGGACATGATGCCGCCGGCATAGCCCGCCCCTTCCCCGGCCGGGTACAGGCCGCGAATGTTGCTCTCGAAGCATTCATCGCGGACCATGCGCACGGGCGACGAACTGCGGGTCTCGATTCCGGTCAGGATCGCGTCGGCCTGGGCAAAGCCGGGCAGCTGCCTGTCGAAATAGGGCAAAGCCTGGCGCAGGGTTTCGCTCACGTAAGCAGGCAGGCAATCGGCCAGATCGGCCAGGCGCCAGCCGGGACGATAAGTGGGTTGAATACTTCCCGGCGCTGCCGATGAGCGCCCCGCCATAAAATCACCGACCCGTTGCAGCGGCGCGAAATAATTGCTGCCGCCCAGGGCGAAGGCTTTTCTCTCCCAGGTCCTTTGGAACTCGATGCCGGCCAGAGGATGGTCGGTGTTAAAATCGCCAGGAGAGATTCCGACCAGAAGCGCGCTGTTGGCGTTGTCGCCATCCCGGGCATACAAGCTCATGCCATTGGTGACCAGGCCGCCGGCCTCAGTCGCCGCCGCCACCACCAATCCGCCGGGGCACATGCAGAAGCTGTAGGCCGAACGGCCGCCGGGGGCGTGGAAGACCAGCTTATAGTCGGCCGCGCCCAGGCGCGGATGGCCGGCATCCGCACCGTAGCGGGTTTCATCGAGCCAGCGCTGGCTGTGTTCCACGCGCACGCCCATGGAAAACGGCTTTGCCTGAAGCTCTACGCCGCTTTCTAAAAGCATGGCCAGCGTGTCGCGGGCGCTGTTGCCCGTGGCCAGGATCACCGCCCCGGCCGACAAACCTCCCTGACCGGCAATGTCCACGCCGGCAATTTTGCCATCCCGGATGCACAGACCGCTGACCAGGCTGTTGAAGCGAAACTCGCCGCCCAGGGCGATGATGGTCTGGCGGATACGGGTGACGATGGCCGGCAAGCGGTCGCTGCCCAGGTGGGGCCTGGCCAGGAAAAGAATGTCTTCGGCAGCGCCGGCGGCGACGAATTCCTCCAGCACCTTGCGGCAGCGCGAATCATGGATCAGGGTCGTCAGCTTGCCGTCGGAAAACGTGCCGGCACCGCCTTCGCCGAAATGGAGGTTCGACTCGGCGGACAATACGCCGCCGGTCCAGAACCGTTCCACGTCGCGGCTGCGCTCAGCGACCGGCTCGCCCCGTTCCAGGACGACCGGCCGATAGCCCCTATGGGCCAGCAGCAGGGCGGCAAAAAGCCCGGCCGGGCCGCTGCCGACCAGCAATGGCGGTCCATTCAGTTTTTCGCGGCCCGCCTTGACATCATGGTAGGCCAGGTCGGGGCTGGGAAGGATCTTCGCGGATTTTTTCCGGCTCAAAAAACGCGGCTCATTTATTAAAGCCGCATCCACGCTATAGACGAAACGGATAGCCCCTTTTTTTCGGGCATCGATAGCCTGACGAAAGATCCGGTATTGGATCAGTTCGCCTGCCTTAAGTCCAAGTTTGGCCAGAATGGCCCTGGATAAATCTTCCACTCCATGATCGAGCGGCAGTTTTATTTCATTAACGCGCACCATGGCCGCTCAGGAGCCGGCGGCATGGCACCCGGCCACATAGCCCGAGGACCAGGCCCACTGCAGGTTGAAGCCGCCGCAGTCACCGTCGACATCGAGAATTTCACCGCAGAAGAAAAGGCCGGGCACCCGGCGCGACTCCAGGGTGGCGGCATCGACTTCATTCAGGTCAATGCCGCCGGCCGTGACCTGGGCCTCGGGCCAGGGCATCGTGCCGCGCACCGGCAGTGACCAATTCTTCAGGATCCGGACCAGGGCGGCCCTGTCCGCGGCCGATGAATTTGCAGCGGGTTGAGCCCGATCATCAATCCCGGCCTCGGACAAAACCACCGGGATCAGACGCTTGTTCAGCAATCCGACCAGCGCATCGGCGAGCGTTTTGTTTGACTGGCGGCGGAAGCGGACCTTCAGGTCGGCGTCCAGTTCGTTTGGACCCATTGCGGGAAACAGATCGAGAACAATCTGCGGCGACAGCTGCTTTTTCAGGGCGATCGCGGCCGATCGGCTCAGTTGCAGGACCGGCATTCCGGTGATGCCGTTGTCAGTGAATAGAAACTCCCCCTCTTCGCTGCGCAGCACTTCGTCACCGCAGCGCACCTGGCCGCGACCCTCGAAGCGGACCCCCTTCAGCCGGCGCAGGAAATCGGCGCCCAAACGCAGCGGAACGAGGGCCGCCAGCGGGATCGATCAGGCGGTGGCCCAACGACGCGGCCAAGCGCAAACCCGAACCGTCGCTGCCGAATTGCGGTCCGGCCATGCCGCCGGCAGCCAGAACCAGGGACTCGGCCGCCAGCTCTCCGCCGGCGGCCAGAACCAGGGCGAAACCTTTGCCCTTTTTAATAATCCGCCTGACCTCGTGGCCGGGACGTACATCGACCCTCAGCCGCTCCAGTTCCCAGCGCAGAACATCCAGCACCGCCGATGCCTGTCCGCAGCGGGGATAGACACGCCCCTCGCTTTCGACCCGGCAGGAGATGCCCAGCTCCTCGAAGAATTCGATGGTGCTCGCGACCGGAAAGCGAGACAGGACGGCCGTGATGAATGCCTGGTTGCCGCCGTGCAGCCTGAACAGGACGTCTTTGCTGTTGGTGAGGTTGCAGCGGCCGTTGCCCGTGGCCAGAAGTTTCTTGCCGAGGCGGTCCTTGCGCTCGAGCAGCAGCACCCGGGCGCCGCTGCGGGCGGCGCTGACGGCGGCCATCATCCCCGAGCAGCCGCCTCCGATCACTGATACCTGTTTCATGTCAGCCGACTGGCGCCCATCAGTGCCCGCGATGAAAATGATTGATCACCCGCGTCCCGGGCCGCAGGTAATGCGGCCGGCTCAGGCTGGCGGTGATAAACGCCTTGGCCTCGGCCACGGCGACACGCAGGGAACGGCCGCGGGCCAGGTAGGCGGCGATGGCAGCCGAAAACGTACAGCCCGAACCATGGCTGTTGACGCTGCGCACCATGTCGGCGGCATACTCCCGCACACCGCGGCGGTCCAGCAAGAGGTCAATGGCCCGGCCAGGCAGATGGCCTCCTTTCATGAGGAAAGGCACCTGGTATTTTTTGTAAAGGGTTTCACCGGCCTGGCGCAGTTCATCCAACGAGCTGATTTTGCGGCCGCACAGGAACTCGGCTTCAGGCAGGTTGGGCGTGATCAATACGGCCAAGGGGAAAACCCGCTCGGCCAGAACTCGCACGGCCTTGGGCTTGATCAGCCGGCTGCCCGAGGTGGCGGCAAACACCGGGTCGACCACGATGGGGATGCGCCCATGCTCCTGGATAACGGCGGCCACGGTTTCAATGATATCGCTGTTGAACATCATGCCCATTTTGATCGCCTTGACCGGGTATCCATCCAGCACCGCCTGCAACTGTGCCTCGACAACCCGGGGATCGACGGCCTGGATGGCGCGCACCCCATCCAGGTTCTGGGCGGTGACGGCGGTGATGACGCTGGCGCCATAAACCCCACAGGCCGAAAAGGTCTTGATATCGGCCTGGATACCGGCGCCGCCGCCGGAGTCCGAGCCGGCGATGGTCAGGGCTACGGCATGCTTCAACAAGGGATGGCTACTTGTTGACCTGGAAGGTCTTGTCGCCCTTTTCAAAGAAGGCGACGATCTGGCGGGCGGCAGCCATCCCGGCGTTGATATTGGCTTCCTCGGTCTGCGCCCCCATCTTCTTGGCCGTGAAAACAAAACGACCGGCGTACTTCTCGGCGATTTCCGCGGCACAGGCCGGCGCGACGTCGGCGCCGTACTTGAAATCGGGACGTTCGGCGAACATTTTCAATAAGGACGGTTCGTCAATCACTTCGGCGCGGGCGGTGTTGATCAGGGCCGCCCCTTTTTTCATCTGGCTGAGCAGGGCGAAATTAACGGAATTGACTGTTTCCTTGGTCTTGGGAATATGGATTGAAACGTAGTCGCATGATTGGTATAGTTCTTCCAGGGAAGCGACCGGGATGACGCCGTCCTTTTTCATCGCCTCGGCAGGCACATAGGGATCGAATGCGGTCACCTCCATGCCGAAGCCCTTGGCGATGGGCATGACGCAGCGGCCGACGGCACCGTAGGCCTGCAGGCCGATTTTCTTGCCGCGCAGTTCACTCCCCGACTTGCCGGAAAAAGCGCCACGTGCCAGGTGGAGCATCAAAGCGAAAACCAGCTCGGCCACGGCGTTGGAATTTTGTCCCGGAGTGTTCATGGCCACAACGCCCTTCGCCGAGGCGGCCTTCAGGTCGATGTTGTCGTAGCCGGCGCCGGCGCGCACCACGATCTTTAGGCTGCCGCCGGCGGCCAGGACGGCTTCGTCGATGATATCACTACGGATAATCATGGCATCGGCAGTAGCCGCGGCTTTGAGCAGGTCATCCTTGGACTGGTATTTTTCCAGCAGGATCATCTCGTATCCGGCATTTTTCAAAATATCGGTGATCCCGTTCACCGCTGCCTTGGCGAACGGTTTCTCAGTAGCCAATAATACTTTTTTCCCCATGTCATCCTCCTTGTAAATTGATTTTCATCGGAATTCTAATGATTTTGCCGCCGGTTGTCAATGAGAATCCACGCCTGGTTTATTTTGAAATTGCCCGGCTTACTTGCCCAGGATGATGTCGCGCGCCATGTCGGTGATGCTGCGAAAATCAATCTTGCCGCTGCCGTGCTTGGGCATTTCGGAAATGACCACGAAACGGCTGGGCAGGGCGATTTTGGGCAGCTGCTCGGCCATTTCCTTCAGCAGGGCTTTTTCATCCACTTGCTGGGTAACCGCGGCGACGACCCTGGCGCCGCGCAACGAATCGGGTATCTCGACCACGCAGCATTCGACATCGGGCGGCAGGAGCTTTTCCAGCACGTCCTCCACCTTGACCAGCGAGACCATTTCACCGCCGATTTTTAAAAAACGCTTCAATCGGCCCACATGCCAAAGGTAGCCGTCGGCATCCATATAGCCCATGTCCCCGGTATCGTACCAGCCATGGCGGATGCTTAACGAAGTCTGTTCAAAATCATCGAAATAGCCCTTCATCACGTTGTCACCCTTGACCAGGATCTTGCCGATCTCCTCGACCGCGCAACCTTCACCGGTTTCATAATTCTCCACCCGGATTTGCACCCCGTCCAAGGGCTTGCCCGTACTGCCGGGACGGTTATGGGACAAGGTGTTCACCGTAATGCCCGGGCTGGTTTCAGTGGTTCCATAGGCTTCGAGCAGAGTCTTGTGCTGTTTTTTCAAAAAGGCCGTGCGCAAGGCTTCGGGGCACTTGTCGGCGCCGCTGATCATGATGCGGACGCTCTCGAAATCACCGGGAGCCGAGTTGCGCACATAACCCCAGTAAAAGGTCGGCGTTCCCGCCATTAAGGTCACTTTTTCCTCGCGCACGATATCGCAGATGGTTTTGAAATCCAAAGGATTGGCATAGGTGACCAGGGTCATGCCCTCGCACAAGGGCACCCAGAGGTTGGCGGTCTGTCCGAAAACATGGAAATAAGGCAGGTTGGCCAGGAAAATATCATCGCCGGTGAAATCGTAGGCTTTTTTCAGGCTTTTATAGTTGGCGCTGATGTTGCGGTGGGTCAGCTGCACGCCCTTGGGGTCTTTTTCACTGCCGCTGGTAAAAAGGATGAGCAGCGTATCGTTTTCATCGCCGCCGTGGATCGATTTCAGCAGACGTTTGGTGCCGACAGCGGCCAGCAGGGCAGCTTTCAGCTTGTCCAGGATCGAGACCGATTTCATGATGTCTTCGAGATAGACCATGCCCGGTACCAGGGGGCAATTGATCTTTTCGCACAGCGCCCGGGAGGTGATGATGGTCTTGAAGGCGCATTTCGTTTGCGCGTATTCGCAGTTGGCCGCCGCCCCGGTCGAATAGTTGATCATCACCGGCACGCGGCCGCCCATCAGCGTGCCCAGGATGGCCAGGACGGATCCGGCCGAATTGGGCAGCATGATACCGAGAAACCCGGGATCGTATTTTTCAAACTTCCTGACCAGGATGAGCGAGCCGATGAGGGCGCGCTTATACGTAATGCGGCGATCGAGGGTGCGGTCAATGATGGCCAGTTTTTTTTCATTTTTCTTGGCGACGCGTACAAACTGCTGATGTAATAGCATGTTCAACTCCAATAATTATTTGATATTTTAAAGGATGGCCAACTAGCTGGCCGGCGACTCGACAAAGCCCAGTTCCAGGCCGTTGACATCCCTGGCATGCAGCAATTTGACCCCGCTGTCCATGGTAATGGGTCCGAATAGAATTTCCACGCCATGGTTTTCCAGGTGGGCGGCGGTTTGCTTGATGTCGTTCACGTAGAAACCGAGCGATAGGCCCGAACCCGAATAAGGCAATTCCTTGATATCCTTGATGAATTCGATCTGGTGGCCATGCTGATCGTCCATGAAGACGATGTCCACTCCCGCCCCCGGACTGAAGCGCCGGCTGACCTTGAAATCAAGGACGCGCTCATAAAAATCCACTGACTTGTGAATATCGATCGTATAGACGGTTATAAAATCAATCTTCATGGAACCTCCAACTCAATAAACTGGATCCATTGTCCGATAAAGCAAAGCTAAAATCAAGGGTTTGCAAATAAAATAATTAAAAAACGGCCGGTGGATTCCTTGAAAATTCCTCTTGACAGCTTGGGGCGATCCGGAATATGCTGTTGACCAAGGAGACCGGGTCATGAAGGTCGATCATCACGCGGAATACCGCTTCGTTGCCGAACGTTCGCGTTTTTTCGCCGTCCTCTTCACTGCCGCCGACGAAGCCGCCGTGGAGAAGATAGTGCGCCTGAAAAAAGGCGAGCAGCGCAAGGCCAGGCACCACTGCTGGGCTTTCCGCGGCCGCGGCGGCCAGGGTGAACTGATCGAAAAATCACGCGACGACGGCGAGGTCGGCCATCCGGGCCGGGTGCTGCTCGAACTGCTGCGCCACCACGAATTGGAGGGCGGCCTGCTGGTCTCGCGGATTTTCGGCGGTGTCAAGCTCGGGGTCGGCGGCGTATCCAGGGCTTTCAGGGAAGCCGGGTCCGGTGCGATTGCGGAGTACAAAAAAATAGGGAAAACAGAGGGAAGTCAGAGGGAAGAGAAAGGGAAGCACAAGTAAATTAAAGCCCTGCATTTTCCAGTTTATGGTTCTCTTTGTTATTCCCTCACTCCTCCCTCTGCCTTTCCCTCGCTCTTCCCTCATTCTTCCCTTTAGCCATATTTGACTCAGCTTCATGTTTGGCATAAAATTCATGTAGGGGCCCAAATGAAACGCTGGACGATATTTTTTCTTTTGCTCCTGCCGGCTTTTTTAACGGCATCCGACAACGTCCGGCCCTACCTGAACACCGGGCCCTGGTATCCCGCCGACCCGCAGAAACTGCAAAAGATGCTCCAGGATTTTTTCGAGCAAGCACCACTCCCGGAAAAGAAGACAACCGTCCGCGGCCTGATCGCCCCCCACGCCGGTTTTACATATTCGGGCCGCTGCGCCGCCCGCGCCTACCGTTCTTTGAGTGCGGAGCAGGGCATCCGGCGGGTCATCCTGCTCGGTCCCTCGCACCGCTCCGGTTTCTACGGCGCCTGCGTTTCCGACTATACGGCCTACGCTACGCCGCTGGGCTCTGTCCCGGTCGACACCGCCATCTGCCGGGCCCTGGCCGCAAAAAAGCTTTTCAGCCATGACCGCGACACCATGCGTTTCGAGCATGCCCTGGAAAACCAGCTGCCTTTTCTTCAGAAAGTACTGGGCAACACCCAGTACAAGATCGTTCCCATCATTTTCGGCAGCTTGGGAAAAAAAGATTTTTCAGCCATGGCCGCAACCATTGCCCCATTCATCGATGAGCGGACCCTGGTCGTGGCTTCGAGCGACCTGACCCATTACGGCGAAAACTTTTCATACACGCCCTTCAAGGCCGACCTGAAGAACAGACTGACCGCCCTCGATACGGGTTTCATCGACACGATACGCGGGCTCGATTTCGAAAATTACTGGCGCTACCACGAAAAAACCGGCATCACGGCCTGTGGATTCGTGCCCATCGGCATCATGATCACGCTGTTCGCCGGGAAGGACATCAGCGTATCTCTATCCGACTACAGCAAGTCCGGGGACCTGAACAACGATTATACGACCAGCGTCAGTTACGCGTCGCTGCTTTTCAACGCCCCGGGCCGGCCGTTGACCGGTCCGATCGGCTTGAACCGCACGGAACAGAAGCTGCTGCTCGGCATGGCCCGTTCCAGCCTGGACTCATACCTTTGCCGGCAAGCGGCCGCCGCCGCAAAATGAAAGCCGTTTTTCGGCTTTCCCCAAGCTCCGGAAAACCCTGGGTGTATTCGTCACCCTGAGAAAAAACGGCGAACTGCGCGGCTGCATCGGCAGCATTATCGGCATGGAACCTCTCTTCCGCGGCGTCATGGCCAACGCCATCCACGCCGCCTTCGACGATCCCCGCTTCCCGCCGCTGCAAAAAAACGAACTGGCCGGGGTGGACATCGAGATATCGGTGATGACGGCGCTGCGGCCGGTCAATGATTATCACGCCATCCGCCTGGGGACCGATGGCGTAGTCATCCGCGACGGGCGCGCCCAGGCCGTTTTTCTGCCCCAGGTGGCCACCGAAACCGGCTGGTCCCTGGAGCAATTCCTGGGCAGCCTGTGTCTCAAAGCCGGCTTGGCGCGCGATGCCTACCGCTTTTCCAACTCCATGCAGTTCCTTGTTTTCCAGGCCCAGGTGTTCGGCGAGGAGAATTTTAAAAAATGAAAATCGCCCGCCGCTGCAGCCGCCGCTCTTTTCTGCAAACCGCCGCCAAAACCGCGCTAGCCGTTCCGGTCCTGCTGCAGGGGGCGCGTCTCGGGGCCGCGCCGGCAACCCTTCCCAAGGCCAGTGAGGCCATGTTTTACGAAAAATTGCCCGCTAAAAAAGTGCGCTGCCTGCTCTGCCCCAACGAATGCCGGGTGGCCGACGGACAACGGGGCGACTGCGGCGTGCGCGAAAACCGCGCCGGCGTCCTGCATACGCTGGTGTACGGCCAGCCTTGCGCCGTCCACGTCGACCCCATTGAAAAAAAACCATTGTTTCATTACCTTCCCGGCAGCCAGGCCTATTCACTGGCCACGGCCGGCTGTAACTTCAACTGCCGTTTTTGCCAGAATTGGGAAATTTCCCAACGCCGGCCCGAACAGGTCCGGGCCATCACGCTGCCGCCCGAAGCGGTCATCCGCCAAGCCCGGAATCTCGATTGCCCGGTCATCGCCCACACCTATGGTGAACCGGTGGTCTTTTATGAATACATGCGCGCCTGCGCAGCTCTGGGCAAGGAAAAAGGCATCCCCAACGTCATGATCTCCAACGGCTTCATCCAAAAAAAGCCGCTGCAGGAACTCTGCCATCTGCTGGGCGCGGTCAAGATCGACCTCAAGGCGTTCACGGAAGATTTTTACCGCGAGCAATGCGGCGGCGAGCTGCAGCCGGTGCTGGACACCCTGCTCACCCTGCGCAGCGAGAATATCTGGTTCGAGATCGTGGTGCTGTTGATCCCCGGCCTGAACGACGGCCGCAGTGAAATCGAACGCATGTGCCGCTGGATGCGCCGTGAACTGGGGCCCGACGTGCCCTTGCATTTTTCGCGCTTCACCCCCAGCTACATGATGAAGAACATTCCGCCCACGCCGCCCGAAACCCTGCACATGGCGAGGAAAATAGCCCAAAACGCCGGCATCACGTTCTGCTATATCGGCAATCTGCTGTCCGATGCCGGGAACACCTATTGCCCGGGCTGCGGCAAGCTGCTGATCCGCCGCCTGCTGTACAGCGTTGAAAAACCGGGGCTGCAGGGCAATCGCTGCAAGTTCTGCCAGACCGTCATCCCCGGCGTTTTCAGCTGAAACCCGGGGGCCCGGATCTTTTATTTCAAGGTGATTTATTATATAATAAATTTTTAATGCCGATTCCTGCATAATTGCCGCAAATCAATTTAAAGAGTACAGGTAAATGACTGAAAAAATATTGATCCGTGACCTGACCCTCCGCGACGGGCAGCAATCCCAGCTGGCCACGCGCATGAACCAGTCCCAGGTGGACCGCCTGCTGCCTTTGTACCGCCAGGCCGGGTTCTACGCCATGGAGGTCTGGGGCGGCGCTGTTCCCGATTCGGTGATGCGCTACCTGGACGAGAACCCGTGGCAAAGGCTGGAAAAAATCAAGGAAGCCATGGGACCGGTCTCCAGGTTGACCGCCCTGTCGCGGGGACGGAACCTGTTCGGATACAACCCGTATCCCGATGAAGTGATCGAAGGATTCTGCCGCAACGCCGTCCAGTCCGGGATCGATATCATGCGAGTTTTCGATGCCCTGAATGACGTCGACAACATGAAGTCGACCATCCGCTTCGTCAAGGAAAACAAGGGCAGTGCCGATTGCGCCGTTTGCTATACCGTGGATCCCAAGTTTACCTGGCTGCACAGGCTCAAGGCACTGCTCCAGGGCAAAGCGCTTCCCCGACAAATTTTTAACGTCGACTATTTCGTCACCAAGGCCGGGCAACTGGCCGACCTGGGCGCCGACATGATTACCATCAAGGACATGGCCGGTCTGCTCGATCCGGCCACCTGCGCTGAATTGATTCGCGCCCTCAAGAAAAACATTGACATTCCCATCAATCTCCACACCCACTGCACGCCCGGCTTCGGTCTGGCCTCGCTGTTGACAGCCATGGTCAACGGCGTCGATATCGTCGACACCGTGATCCTGAACTTTTCAGGCGGACCGGCCGCGCCGGCCTTTGAACTCATCCAGCTTTTCGCCGACAAGCTCGGCCTGGAAACCGGAGTCGACCGCCCGGCCGTCGCCCGGATCAATCGCTTGCTGCTGGAGATTCGCCACGAGCTGGCCCCGTTCGACCAGTACAAGATGTTTCCGCGGCCGTTCGACATCGCCACGGACAAGCTGCCCGCCGAGATCGACATCCTGTTCGACCAGGCCATTGACGCGGTCCGGGACGGACGCAGCGCCGAACTGCTTCAGCACACCCAGGCCATTGAAAAATATTTCAACTTCCCGGCTCCCGACGATATCGTCCGTGTCGCCCAGATCCCCGGCGGCATGTACACCAATATGATGGCCCAGCTGCAGCAGGCCAAGCTGGAACATTTGAAGGAAAAGGTGCTGCAGACGGTGCCGCGCGTGCGCCTCGACGCCGGCGTGCCGCCCCTGGTCACCCCGACCAGCCAGATCGTCGGCGTACAGGCCGTCAACTGTGTCATCGACAACGCCAAGGGCAAGCCTTTCTACACCACCAAGTCCACCCAGTTCATCAACCTGGTCAAGGGCACCTACGGCAAGACCCCGGTCAAAATCAAAGCGGCGTTCCGGGAAAAGATCACCGGCACGCGCCTGGAAACTCCATACGACTCCGGCGACTACCGGAAACCGGATAACCCGATCCTGGCGGAACTGGGCGGCGTACACCTGGCCAAGGACGAAAAAGAAATGCTGCTGCTCGAACTCTTCCCAAACGTGGCCCATACCTTTCTGAAAAAGCTGCGCGAAAAGGAATTCCTGGCCGCCGGCAGCAAAGAGACCAAGCCCGAGGAGCCCAGCCCCGGCAGGACAAGATGTGGGAGAGCCTCTGGCGGATTACGCGTGACTGAATATTCGTGACGCGTAACACGTGACCGAGACAAGAAGAAATAAATTCCAAGCACCAAATTCCAAATAACGAATAAAATTCAAATCCCAAACCCCAATTACCAAAACGAAATCCTTTGCAGTGGAATTTTCTTCGTTTGGGTCATTTGAACATTGGTGCTTGGAACTTATTTGTGATTTGGTGCTTGGTTTTTGGTGCTTTATTGTTTAAATGTGCGGGCGGGTTTTAATCTTTTTATTTTTAAGTACGGGAGGGTTTTAAACCCTCCCCTACATTTCCTTTGGCTTATATCTTTTCTATCCGTTGCTTATAGACGACTCCCCGCTCGGCCAGCTCCTTGAGCAGGAACTCCACGCATTCGGGTTGTTCGCCGATGAATTCCGGGGCGATGATCCCCTGGCGGCTGAACAAACCGCTGCTGACCATCCTCAAGGCGGCGGTGGCCGTGTAGCCCGTGGTGCGGGCCATGGAATGGACATTACTGGCGCTGTCAAAGCGGTCGAACAGGTCATAGACGTAGCGGACCTTTTCACCCCCCTGCTCACCCTCGACGCTGACCTGCATCACCGTGATGTCGGTCTCTCCCGGCTGCAGCTTCCACAACGGGAAAAGCAGCCTGGCGGTGAAGTCCAGGGGACGGATGCGCACGCCGTTGACCTCCAGCGGTTCCTGGCTGAAAAAGCCGGTTTCGCGCAGGACCGCGATCTTTTCGATATGGCCGGGGTAGCGCAGGGTCTTTTCCTTCATGTTGGGAATATCGAGAGTGCGGGCCAATGTGCGCAGGCCGTCGCTGTTGAAAGCGACCAGGGTGGATATCCCGGGCAGGTTCAGATATTCGGAGTCGGAAAGGGCGGGGCGCACCACCATCTTGCCGTTCTCCACGTAACGGGCCGGACGGATGTATTCCTCGATCACGTCCAGGGGCGAAAAAACCGCCTTGTATTCGTAGGGCCAAACACGCATCTCGGGCAGGCCGCCGACGTAGATCAGGACGGAATTCGTTTTATCCAGCAGGTGATGGACGTGGCCGACCAGGACATTGCTCATGCCCGGGGCCACCCCGCAATCGACAATGGCGGTCACGCCGTTATTTTTCGCCAGCTCATCCAGTGGAAAAGGGTCCTCGGAGAAAAAGGCGATATCGATCACGTTTTTCCCCGCTTCGATCACCGCCTTCAGGGTCTGGAAACCCAGAAAACCGGGGACAGCGTTGATCACCATGTCCTGGCCGGAGACCAGTTCCCTGACCCTGGCCACATCGGCCAGGTCGGCCTGCAACACCGTGATGCCCGGTTGCTCCTGATATTTTTTCAGTGCTTCGCGGCTGATGTCAACGACACTGACGGCAAATTCCCGGTCCTGCGCCAGGTCCATGGCCATGGGGCCGCCGACCAGACCCGAACCCAAAACAATTACTTTCTTTTGCTTCATTTATTCTCCTTCCATAGTGCAACGATCTGAAATTCAACAAGCAGGACCGCCATCGGTTTGAAAGGCGATTACAGGCCGCTGAAACGGTTCAAAAAAGCGACCACGACGCTGTGTCGGCTGTGGGTCATCATGGATCCATTGTACCCCGGGAGGAAAAAGTTGTAAACATCCGGCCCGCGAGCTTTCTGCGTTGACGGCAATGACGAAATATAATACAATAGCCCTTTCCTTCAACCCGCGGGCCGAAGTAGCTCAGTTGGTAGAGCAATTGATTCGTAATCAATAGGTCGGGAGTTCAAATCTCCCCTTCGGCTTCTTCCCATCAGGGTTTACCTCAAGTGTACTTCAACTATTCAGATGACAATCCCCTATTTCACAGGATTTCTTTATTCGTCAACAGTCAGGTTCCCAGCCCTGCAACCTCTCCTCGGTAAAAGACCTCGCTCCAGCAAGACATGCGCAATGGCGTCTCGATAAGCCGAATATAGTTTATCAGGTAGGTCAATATAAAGTTTGTCAAGTCCTTTTCCATCCCCCTTGAAGCCCTTTCGTATCTCTTCATCGGATAAATCTTTCAGGGCAACTCGCATCTCGGCTAAGTTTTTTTCATTGTAAGGGGACTGAATATTTTTTAGGGCATCCTCCCGAGAGAAATGAAATATTCTGTCTTTCTGAGATAATGCAAACTCTAAAACCTTGCGGATACCTGCATCTTCATAAGAAATTTGCAACTCTCGATGAATCGCGCCAAGAAGAAAAGGAGCCACTGTGCAAATCAACCGTGTTTCTTTTGTCCAATCGTTTACGACCGTGATGAGAACATAGTTTGGTGCAGTCGAATTATTTTCAATGGCTCTCACATAGAGTTCGTAAGCATCGGGTTCAGCAGCATTCGCATATACTGACATCAGAATCAGAATCCCAATGCTGATTCTTATTCTATTCATTTTATTCCTCCACCCATTCCAATTCATCAAGCAGAACAAATTCACCGCCGCAATCACACTTATAATTTTTATCTCTATTTTTTTCTTTCGCACGTTTCAAACATATCATAACCTCTGGTCCGGAAAAAATACGACGTTTAAAAAACAATTTGTCCTGCATAAATCACAAAAAATGTAAGCAATCCAAACCAAAAGGCTTCCAACAATCCATATTCTAAAAATGCCCCCCAAGTTATTGGGTCAAACCAAGCAATAGCAATTTTACTAAAACCAATTTTTATTTTAATAGCCCCAACAATAAAAATCAAGCCAGCAAAAATGAATGGCCGCCAAATTTTCTTGTAAGCATTCTTTTTACTTTGTCTAATTTTCTTTACTTCTTCTTCATTCTTGTATTTCCACATACTTCCCCCACTTATGGAAAATCACCAACCACAATCATTCTGAGGTTCTTGCCCTGAGATGTCAAACTTGGCTGCAATTGAAGCAGGTGATTACTGTAGCGGAAAGAGGTCGAAAAACGTCGTTTATACCATTGAAAGCATGAACTAATAAGGGTTTCCGTTGTTTAGTCTATTTGTTCGTAATCAATAGGTCGGGATATTGCCACTTTGATTTTTCGAGGACTAGGATTTCTGGAAAATCAACTAGTGGCAATATGGCACTCTGATTTTCAAAGGATTTTTAGATCTGGAAAATCAGCTAGTGCCAATATACCATCACTGGATGCGTTTCCAGCTTTCCGAACTTGGAAACGCATAGTGATGGTAACACTAGATGCGTTTCTGATTTACCGGCTGTGAAACGCATAGTGTTGCTATTCAAATCTCCCCTTCGGCTTCTCTTTCCCACCTTGCTTTTCCATTATCCATCAATGTTTTCGATGTTTTTCATATCTGTGACCATGAGTGACTGGAACTACCCGAAACACCCCAAAATTGAGAATAACATAACACAATTTTGACACAGTGAAATTTCGGATTTAACGATTAGAAAGTGAAGCTCATGAAAAAGTCTTTTAAATCAGGCTAAGCAGATCGTCCTTGTTGAGAGCGGGCTATTCGCCGATGGTGACCGTTTTCTGGCAAGCGTCGCTGCCGTTGCTGTTAAATAATACAAAATCCCCCATTATTAATTTGTCCCTGTACGACCGCTGTATACATGCAATAAATCTTAATTAAATCAACACTCATTTCCAGTTCCAAACAAATAATGTCACATAATTCTCTATTTTAATTTACTCATTTTATTGATAAAGATAGCAAAACCGAACAGCTTTTCAGAAAAGCATACGGTCAAGGGAGAGAACATGGCTGATAACGTGCAATTTAGTTTAAGCGGCAAGGCCGAGAAATACCAAGGAGAAATCACCGGGAGCGGGAGCTTAAAATTAGAAACTGATGCCGCTTCATTTTGCTTCAAAATGGATTACAAATCCAAGGACAAAGTGATCCTCACCCTTTCCGGAACACAGGGAATAACTTTATCAGCCAGCAGCAAGCTGAAATTTTCGGAAAGCATTGCCAAGAATCTGATCAACAACACATGGGAGGGGAAATACACCATTAAGCTTGAGATAAACAAGACAATTGCAGCCCAGCTCAACCAGGAATTTTTAAAAGCCGGTCCGAAAACCAGCGCCGAGATCATTATAAAATTTTAAAATGAAGATTTCGATTACACGTAAGGGGGAATCATGTCAGTAAAAATACATAACAAAATGCCGTTAATGCTTGCGCTAATTTTCCTGATTACCTGGCCGGGAAGTATTTTATGCTTCTCTTCCGGGCAAAGTGAATATGTCCCGGATAAAGAATTGACGGCAAAACTGAATGAATTCAGGTTCCTGCGCGAAAACGACCATTTCATTGAACGCCCTGCAGAAGGGATATGACGCGGTCCACAACGAAAACATTTTCGCCAACGCCAATTATGGCGCGCAGGAATCGCTGATCTTCGAGGTGGCGATCTTCCATCTGGAATATATCGACAAAATCAGAAATGCTGACCAAGCCAGGCGTTGCGCCGAAAAAGCGGCCGCCTTATGGAATAAATATATTAATTGGTTTTCCCAACTATCGGAAGAGCAGCGCTCATCCATGCATGGATCCCATATCCGCATCTACATGGCGGTTGTCCATCTGGGCAATTCACTACTTCGCCAAGGTGATCTTTCTCAGTTATTTGACTGCTATGCAAACATGGCCGCCGACAACCTGCATTATTTTGGCACAACTGCAATGTCGGTATGGAAGAAAGGTCTCTACGGCTGTCCGGATGGAAATTTATCAAGACCTCATACGGAAACCAATAGAAGAAACAGCATTAAGCATGGCTGTGATGAACATTGGAATAATTATGCGGCAACCCTCGGGGATTGGCTCCTGATCGCGCCGCTGCAAAACAGCGCCAAAATCGCCTATGGGCGAGAAATCGAACAAATTGCAAGAGAAATTAAAAATCTCGGCGGTGAATGATGAAATCTTTGCTTGCGGCATTGAGTGTCTGTCTTTTTATTCCATTTCATGGCTCACGCGCAGAATCCGGCGGACAGCGCGGCCCAAGGCGAAGCCCTGAAGTATTTGTACGTGCAACCCGAAATCAAGGTAAATGTTCAGCAGACGGACCGGGTAATCACCAGTCCGTTGTGCATTTCGGCGCACATCACCAACCTGACCGACTCCAACATGTCGCTGGTCGGGGCGCAGGTCGATTTTCCGGAAATGGACATCGGCAGGGAGACGGGCAATCCCGTCGACCTTGTTTTCAGCAACACTGAAGACCTGGATTCGGGCAGCGCTATCATCGGCAAGGCCCGCTTCGCTGCCGCGAAATCTCACTGGTATTTCCCATTTTCAAATCCGAGACTGCTTTTTTTCAAGCCCGCCGAATACGAGGCCAGGGTCATCATCACCTACAAGGTGTTTGACCGCAACCAAACCATGATCGAGGAAAAAGTGAAGGTCACGTTGGAGCCGCCGCTCAGTTCGATATTGTGGGGCAGCATTCTGGGCTCACTGCTTCTGGCCCTTTACATCGCCCTGTATAAGCGCAGTAAGGAAAACCTGCCCTGGAAAACAACGTTGTCCCGTTTCGCTGCGGTTTCCCTGACCGGGATCGTCAGCGCCAGAGAGCCTCCAGGGGTCAGGTCTCAATTGTAAAGTTATCACGATTGGTTTATGCCTCAGGCATCAGCCAGCGGACAGGCAAGGCCTCAAGGAATTCTATTGATTTGCGCAATGCACGTCAGTTTCGTCTGACGGTCATAATATATTAGTTGATCTCCCTGTGGACTCCAACCCTGAACCTCTTCAATGCTGTTATCCGAGTTGGTCAACTGTGCATAGTTTCCATTTCTGTTGATTAAATAAATATCGGACTTGGTGAGTTTATAAGTATGTTCATCAACCTCACCATATGATACGGCTAACAGATTTCCATTTGGGGCCAAGTAACTAGTCTTTATATAAAAAAATTCATTTTTTCTTCCTATGGGAAGGTTAGGGAATTTATTAATTATTTTAAATACAACCATTCCGTCTTTGTCGATAAACACGTAATTTTTATCTTTTTGAATAGCTACCAACAAATCTTTGTTGCTTTTCAGCGGAAATAATTTGACATTATATGTTTTCTCGAAATAGAGTTGAGTAGCGGTTTTAGCGGCGACGTTTATTTTCAGTAACGTTTTTCCTTTAAATATCAGAGAATTACTTGGAATAAAATATCCCGCGAGAATTGCAGCGGTATCAGTAACCGAATAAACGTCTTCAGAGATTTTTGTATTAATTTTGTAAGCAAATATCTTCGATTCCTTGTAATAATAAAATGTATCCCCTTCTGAATTGAAACACAGTAAAGACTTTATTCCTTTCCTGCCAAGATTTATTTCAAATAATAATTTTTCTGCGCCGACGATATCGCAAAGAAGAACTTTTTTATCTTTATCAACTATTACAACTTTTTTGGAATCCGGAGCCCACCACTTTGAATAACCTTCAAATTCCCGTATCTTTTCCCCTTTTTTATTGAAAATAAATGTTTTCAATACCATATCCTTTTTTTCAGGAAGCATTTTAATAAAATCATCTCTATTCATACAAAAATAACTCGCAAGGATTTCATCTTCGTTCGAGGCACTGAAATACTCCCCATCTGGCGACCATGCCTTGAACATGTATCCATCAGGAATAGCAATCTCTTTTATGCCGGGAATCCTGATTTTTGCCGGATCATCCCCGACATCCAGATATTGCGCAAACAGATTACCTACGGCCGTCCCCAGAAATAATATTACCAGAACCGTAATTATTGTTTTCTTCATCGCCAATCCTTTAATTTGTTTTGCGCAGGTAAACAATTAAATCACCATTAAGCAAGCGATCGCCTTGAGGGCTCCATTTTGTGGGAAGAAGTGGGATAAGGTATAGCAAAACGAACGTATTTTCCTTGAAAATTAAATAAATAAACTTCATCCGTTGAATTGCCAGTTTGGTCTCCAGATTCTGCCATTCTTAAGAAAATTAGTTTTCCATTGGGAGCCAAAGCCCAATCAGATTTGTCTTCACCTGGAATTAAATCGGCGCAATCACCATTAGGTTTTGGTCCACCACGATCAATAAATGCTCGGAAATTTCCTAGCACTGTTCCATTGTCTTCATACAAATATACCGTGTCCCAACCATTGCTTACCGCAAAAACCTGACGACCATCATGTAAACATAAATATTTTGGTACTCCAATACCAGACGGAGTTATCGCAACAAATTGTCCAGTTAAAAAATTGTATCTTATTAGCTTAAAACTATCTTCCAATATCCATAAAAGTGTCTTTTCTTTGTTTAAATAACGATGAGCTCCGTGTTCAAAGGAAACTATCGCTTTTACATCTATTGTTCCCAATTCCTGTCTTATACCTGTCTTCGGAGTTAAAGAAACAAACCTATATCTGGATTTTCGTGCCACAACTATAATCTGCTTTAAAAGAATATCACCTTGAGGAGATACGTCA
Source organism: Candidatus Aminicenantota bacterium (assembly GCA_963770755.1). Classification (GTDB taxonomy): domain Bacteria; phylum Acidobacteriota; class Aminicenantia; order UBA2199; family UBA2199; genus UBA2199. Next base: position 259,794 of record CAVYQZ010000009.1, read on the forward strand.
ATAAATTGTTCTTTTTGAGGATCGACCGAAAGTATTATCTCTTGCTTGGCTTGAAGGTCATAGATTGCATAGAAGTGTTTTTTACCTTCCCAGAAATAGTAAAAGATCCGTTTGTTGTCGGGGAATATTGTGGTTTGATCAAAATTAAATTTCCTGGGAAGCTTTTGCAAGAAATTCCCGTCCTTGTCCATGATAAGCCAGCCTTCTTTGCTGCCACCAAGATACCATTCCCCGTCATGAGACCAGGCATATCCCCCAACCGGTTTGCCGTTATAAATAATATTTTTTGTTGATGCGATTTCAATTTTCGCCGGATCATCACCAACATCCAGGTATTGCGCCAGAAGATTGTCTGCAGCTGCCCCCAGAAACAATGCTACCAGAACCGTAATTATTGTTTTCTTCATCGCCAATCCTTCAATTTTTTTTCCGTAGGTATACAATCAAGTCGCCATTGAGCATGCGGTCACCTTTGGGACTCCATTCTACGGAAGAAGGATAAGGTAAAGGAAAACGAACACTTTTGCCCTTAAAATTAAATAAGTACACCTCATCAGCTCTGATTATCACCCTCACCGCTGCGTCTCATCATGCAAAACAAAATCAATTTGCCATTTGGAGCCAATGCTCGAAAAGCACGACTATCTCCAGGGATCAAATCTGGATTTATGCCATATACATCGGGTTCTCCTCGATCGAAAAGTGCGCTGAATTTCCCAAGCAAAGCTCCACCAGCTTCAAATAAATAGACCATATCATCAAATGTAGTAACTATAACCTGGCGACCATCCCGCAATTTTGAATAGGATGGTTCACCAATTTCAAAAGGAGTGATATTAAAGACTCATTTTTATAGAAATCATATTTTTTAATTTTAAATCCGCTATCTGATATTATCAATAGGAAATTCCTTTTATCTAAATAGCGATTATCACCATATTGATAACTAAGGTTTACTTCAATTATTCCCAGATCTTGCCGCGAACCATTCTCGGGGTTATAAGAAATAAATGAATATTTACTCTTTCGTGCCACCACAATAATCTGCATAAATAAAATATCCCCTTGTGGCGACACATCTATAAAACGTTCATTTTGCGGGTCAATTGTTAAAACTGTTTCCTGTTTGGTCTGCAGGTTGTATATTGCATAATAGTCCTTCTTGCTATTGATATCTTCAAACTCATAAAAAATTCTTTTACTGTCAGAAAATATTGTGACTTGATAATAATTGAACTTCCTAGGCAGCTTCTGCAGGAAATTCCCGTTCTTGTCCATGATATACCCGCCATCATTGTTTGCTCCCAGAAACCACTCCCCATCATGAGACCAGGCATATCCCCCAACCGGTTTGCCATTATAAATAATATTTTTTGTTGATGCGATTTCAATTTTTGCCGGATCATCCCCCACATCCAGGTATTGCGCAAACAGATTGCCTACGGCCGTCCCCAGAAATAATATTACCAGAATCGTAATTATTGTTTTCTTCATCGCCAATCCTTTAATTTGTTTTTCGCAGGTATACAATCAAGTCGCCATTGAGCATGCGGTCACCCTGGGGGCTCCATTTTGGGGAAGAAGTGGGATAAGGTATAGCAAAACGAACGTATTTTCCTTGAAAATTAAACAAATAAACTTCATCTGATGAATTGCCAGTTTGGTCTCCAGATTCTGCCATTCTTAAGAAAATTAGTTTTCCATTGGGAGCCAAAGCTCGATCAGAATTGCTGTAACCCGGGATTAAATCTGCGCAATTGCCATTTTCTTCTGTTCCACCACGGTCAAAAAATGCCCAAAATTTCCCTAACAATACACCACCTGCTTCGTACAAATAGACTGTATCCCAAAATGTTGCCACTACAACATGACGGCCGTCATGCAGTTGCGAATAAGTTGGCGAACTGGTGCGGTGAGAAGTTATATTGGCAAGTTTTTTTTCGATGAAATCATATTTTTTTAATTTATATCCATTATCAGATACTCTCAACAATAGATTTTCTTTATTCAAAAAACGATTATTGCCGTATTCATAACTAAGGTCTGCATCAATTATTCCTAAATCTTGTTGCGAACTATTCTCCGGATTTAAAGGAAAAAAATGAATAAGTTATCTTTCTTGCGACAACAATAATTTGCATTAATAAAATATCCCCCTGCGGTGAGACATCGATAAAATGTTCTTTTGGGGGATCTATTGACAAAATTGTTTCCTGTTTTGTTTCCCGGTTGTAAATTGCATAATAATCTTTCTTATTTTCCCAGAAACCATAAAAGATTCGTTTATTGTCAGAGAATAATGTGACTTGACCATAATTGAATTTCCTTGGCAGCTTCTGCAGGAAATTTCCATTCTTATCCATAATATACCCGCCATCGTTGTTGGCGCCTAAAAACCATTCTCCATCATGAGACCAGGCATAGCCCCCAACCGGTTTTCCATTATAAATAATGTTTTTTGTTGATGCGATTTCAATTTTTGCCGGATCATCCCCAACATCAAAGTATTGAGCCAGGAGACCCGTCAAGGCCAGAAATAAAATAAAAACACTGAATGACAACCATTTCATTTTCATCAGTTTACTCTATTTACATCCGATTTGGTATCCCTCATTTGCGAGCAGTCTCCTTACCTTCTCCGCACAAAAAATCGAAAATCGGTGTCAGGTCTTACATTATTACTTTTGCCTCTCTTTCCCATGCTTTTTGCCGTCATTTTGATAGGCCGTTGCGGAGAAGTCTCTGCGCACAGACCTAGCGGTGAAACATCATTTCAGAACAAATGTCATAATGAAACGGGCTGTTGCCCAAACGGGCAAAATTATTTTCCCCTTCTGGCGGTTCCAGAGATAACAAGCGAATCTATTATAGAGACTTGCCCCGAAGTCTATCCCCGGGCAACGGCAATGGCGGCCGCCATACGGGATCTAGCTGCGGCTGAACAGGCGCTTAAAAAACCCAAGGACGCCGCGCCCGGATTGCCGCCGGGAAGCGCCGCCAAGGTCGTCCAGGGCCCTGAGAATCGCTTCGATATCCACTTTCCGTGCTACCATTTTGATGATGGAGGCAATCTTTTTGTTTTCCTCGGGTTCAGTCTTGAACAGGCCGCGGGAAAGCTTCAGCGCCGAACCTTCCAGGCTGCTCTCGGTGAAGTAGAGCGGGATCCCCGCCGCGCTGCAGGCGGCCTGGCGCCGCGGGTCGGGATTTCCACCGCACACGACGATGATGGGAGGGCAGGGTCCTCCCGAGAGCCGTGATACGATCACGGCATCGATCAGTTCGGGCCGGGTATGGCTCACCAGCAGGGCTTTACCTGCCCCCGCTTCCACATTCCGGAGCACCTCTTCCGAAGAATCGAAGGCGGTGATGAATCCGGACCCCGCACCGGCGGGGGCGGCGGCGGAATGCAAGAGCGGCGCCGCGCCGATTTCGCGGGCGATCGTGGCGATCGATGGACGGGCGATCCGTTCTTCGAAGGGGAGGATGCCGAAAACGGGGATGCCCCTGGCGCCGAACCACATGCGCAACACTGCGGTCACCGTTTCCATTTTCGCCGGCAGAACCCGGTTGATCACGACGCCCAGGAGAGGAACGCCATGGGTTTTGAACGTATCATGACAAAGGCAGAAGCTGTCGATGGTGCTTCCCACCCCTCCATCCAGGACCAGGATGACCGGGATCCCGAGCACGGACGCCACCCGGGCGTTCCCCAGGTCAAACACCGAACCCACGCCCGGATGCCCGGTCCCCTCCACCAGGACCAGACCGTTGTTTTTCTGGAACTCCTTGAATGTCCGTCTCACGGCGTCCTTCATCCCGTGCGGTTCACCGGTTCGCACGTACCTCTCGGCCGCGCCCCGGGATGCCAGCAGGGGGGTAGATTCCCTGAATGGGATGGAAAGTCCGAGGGCCCTGGAAATGAACCAGGCATCCTGCCCGACCGATTCACCATTGACCACCGTGATCTTCTGGCCCAACGGCTTGAAAAATGACACGCCGCCTGCGATCCGGGCATTGAAAGCGCCGGCCAACCCCAGGCAGAGGGTCGTCTTGCCGGCGTCCTTGCCCGAACCGGCTACATAGATTCCCTGGGTCATGCCTCACCCGGGAAGGGGGAAACATATTTGAACAGGTTCGCCATTTCCAAGCGCTTGACCATCAGGCACCTCCAGACGGATCCGATTTCACAAATAAGTTTAAACTAAAGCAACCAACGAAGCTATTTCAGACTTTCGCTGAACTCGGCCCAATGTTTTTTGGTGATGCCCAGGAACAGGACCGAATCCAGTCGCGAGACGATTTGGCCCTTGGCAAAGACGATGACCGTGGGCACGGCCCGGATCGTGTATTGGTGCCAGAGCGGATTCTGCGGATCAGTGAGCGTCACATGCAGGAAATCAAAATCCTTGGCCCGCGAGCCGGCAAATTCGCTGAAACGCGGCAGGAACATCCGGCAATAGGGGCAGGTGGTCATTTCAAAGAGAACCACCGTTTTCTTTTCAGAGCTTATGTAAGGAGAAATATCGAGAGGGTCGGAATATGTCGAGATCAGGTTGCTCTCGCTTTTCTCGTTGTTTGGATTCACATTGGCTCCTGACTTAATTGTAATTTTCCATGACCTTTCGGTCCTCGGCCAGCAGCCCGGCGGCGAGCTCATCCATTTTGACCTGCTTCCAGAACGGTAGTTTTTCATGGATTTCGAGATATTTCAGGGGAATGGGATGGGTGCCGATTACGACCGGCAGTTGATACGCGGTTTCGATGAATTCCTTGAACTTGCGGATGCTGGGGCAAGGAGGATACCCGACCACCAGCCCGGTGGCCAGGTGGATGACCTGGGCGCCGTTCTTTATCATTTCCGCCGGCACATACTCCATGTTGCCGCCCGGGCAGCCGCCGCAGTTGGCAAAGCCGACGACTTCGACGGCTTCGTCCCCGGCATAGGCTGCAAACGCCCCGGCCCGCTCACGCAATGCCCGGAAACACTTGCCGCCGCCGCACGACAGATAGCGGCCGCAAATGATGATGCCGATCTTCTTCATGAGTCCTCCACTGCCAGCCAACAATGTCTGGGCTCAGCCCGGAATAATGGCCAGTTGGAAAATATATTCCTGATCGGCTTCCTTGTCAACCACCACAAAAGGGGAAAACACAAATCGGGGCAGGCCTTTAAAAAGAAATCCCCATGCGGTAGAAAAACCGCAATTCATTGTTCCTGACGCTGACGTCGTGAAAACGGCCGCGGCGCTCGATGTTTTCCAGGTTCAACGAGAGGAAAAACGGCGTACGCGGGATGGCGGCCGCCAGGCTGGCTTTGCAGGCCAGGCGCGAGTCCCGCAGCCGGGAATCATCGGTCACCTGCTCCTGGAAACGGTCGCTGCCCTGGATGGAGCTGAACCACTGGTACCTGACACCGGCCTCGGCGCGCAGCGCGCCGAAGCGCAGGTCCAGCCCGGCGTTCAGGCTGTAGCCCAGGGAATAATAGTAGCCCCAGTTGTTCAGCGTCGTTTTCACCCCCCAGATCTCATGGCCGGCGGAATATTCGTTGAGTGCCAGGGAGTTGATCATGCTGAAATCGAAACTGGCATCGAGATCGATGCGGGCGCTGAGCTTGCCGGCGTAGCCCGTCCAGTTAAAGGCCGGGCCGATGAGGTGCAGCGACGAAAACTTGTCGGCGAAAGCGGGTCGGCCGCTCGCGTTCGAGCCAGGCCTCGGCTTTGCCCAGCCACTTGCCGTCATAGGCCACCACGGCTTTTTTCTGGAAAAAATCCCAGGCCGTGGCCCAGCCCAGCCAGTACTCGGCGCCATGCAGCGCCCCGCTTTCATCGGCCCGGACATTTTTCCACCACCAGCCGCCCATGACGGTGCGCGTGTGCGCGTATACTTCCTCGTACATGCGTTCATTGAAGCTGAAATGGACCTGGTATTCGCTCTGCAGCGGCTGCCGCGCGTAGCCCGAGCCGGAGCCGGGCCGGCCGTAGCCGGGCAGAGTGACCTGGCGCAGGTCTACGTCCAGCGAGAAATGACTGCCGGCGTCGTCAGCCGGTGATATCGGCCCTTGCTTGCCGCCAAGGCTGAGACGAAAATCGCTCCAGTCGCTGGTCGGGATGCGCGGGCCCCGGCCTTTCCCGTCCAGGAGATCATTGATCCCCAATGTCGGATTGACCAGGAAGGTGGCGATGCGGTTGGCGAAGCCCGGACGGCTGCGGAAGTGGTTGGCGATCTGGAACAGGGGTTCGCAGAATGAGAGGCCGCCGATGGCCGTGAAGATGTGGTCGTTGATCGACGAGATCTCGCGCCACTCGGCAATATATTCCCAGATGATCGACCCGCCCGTTGAAAACAGCAGCGAAACGAACGGGCTGAGGCCGTTGGTGCGCGCACAGCTGTAATAAAACGCCCCGGCCCAGGAATGGATCACGTTGGTCACGAGCCGGTTCGAATCCATGCGCAAACCTTCGGAACTGAAAAATTTTTGTGATTGGTCTTTCCAGGTCAAGGTGAACTGCCAATCCTCAAGGAAATCCTGGTAGTTCATCCAGTAATAAACGGCGGTCACGACCAGGTTGAGCCCCATCTCGATGTAGGCCCTCGCCTTTCTCACGGGCAGTTTCATTCCATCCTGATCCGGCACGACGGCCTGATTTTCAGCGGCCCACAGCCCGGAAAACAAAGCCAGCAGCAGACAGAAAATGACCATACTATTTTTCAAAAGGGATCCTTATAATAAAAGGTTTCTTAAGGTCAGAAAAATATCATAAACCCAGGCGGCTGTCAATTGCCCCCGGGCGCATGCAACCGGCGCCCGCGCCTTGACGCTGAATCTCGCGGCCAATTGCCAATCAACACCAGGTATGGGTATATTTTATGGATGAAGGTCAGAGCCATCCAATTCAGTCCGGCCTTGGGCAATATCGGCAAAAACATGGACACCCACATCCGCCATATTTCCCAGGCCATCCGCGACGGCAGGGAGCTGATCGTATTTCCCGAACTGAGCCTCAGCGGCTATCATCTGAAGGACATCATCAGCGAAGCGGCTTTTAGAAAGGACGGAGCCGAATGGCGCGAAATCGAAAAACTGAGCAAAAAAATCGCCATCATTGTCGGCGCCCCGCTGGAGGAAGAAGCGGGCATCATCTGCAACGCGGCCCTGTATTTCTGGCGCGGCCAATGCCGCCATGTCCATCGCAAGGTCCAATTGCCCAATTACGGCATGTTCGAGGAAAAGATGATCTTCAAAGCCGGAGACACGTTCCGGACGTTCCAGATCGGCACCATGACCGCCGGCATTCTCATTTGCCGGGAAATCCTCTTCCCCATGCTGGCCTACCTGTATTTCATTCAAAAAACCGACCTGCTGATCGGTATTTCCAACAGTCCGCAACGGGGCATCGGCAAGGACGGGATCTCTTCCTTCCAGCTCTGGGAAACCATGGGCTACGTTTTTTCACAGTTCTATCACCAGAACTATTTGTTCGTCAACCGCGTGGGTTTTGAAGACGGTATCGGTTTCGGCGGCGGTTCTTTTTTCGCCCGCGCCGGCCAGGGCATCTGCCAGAAGGCCGCAACCGTCGATGAGGACGTACTCGACGCCGAAATCCAGCTGGCCGACGTGCGCCGGGCCCGCCTGAGTTCCAACTATTTGCGCGACGATCAACCGGAGCTGGTGCTCAAGGAAATGCGGAGGATCCTCCATGCTTAAAATACGCTGCGACCTGGTGGAAAAGATCCTGCGTCAATTCCATCCGCGACAGCATTTTAAAAAACGGCTATAAAAACGGCATCATCGGGGTTTCCGGGGGCCTGGATTCAGCCGTGGTTTTGGCCCTGAGCAGAAAGGCCCTGGGCGCCCGCCATGTTTCCGCCCTGCTTCTCCCCTACCGCGTTTCCGCCTCCGAAAGCCTGGAACACGGCAAAATGGTCTGCGCCAAGTTCAAGGTGCCCTATGAAATCATCGATATTTCTCCGTCCGTGGATGCTTACTTCGACCGTTTTCCCACTGATAACCGGCTGCAGGTCGGCAACAAATGCGCCCGGGAACGGATGTCCGTGCTGTACGATTTTTCAGTGCGCAAAAAGGCGCTGGTTATCGGCACGGCGAACAAAAGCGAACTTCTGGTCGGCTACTCAACCCAGTTCGGTGATGCGGCCGCCGCTTTCCAGCCCATCGGCGATTTATACAAGACCCAGGTCTTCGAATTGGCCCGCCACCTGGATATCCCCGAGGCCATCATTGCCAAAAAGCCTTCAGCCGACCTGTGGCCCGGACAGAGCGATGAAACCGAGATCGGCATAGCCTATAATGACCTCGACGTCATCCTGCACCTGATGGTCGACAAGCGCTGGGATGAAGGCGAGATCATCGAACGCGGCTACCCGCTGGCGCTCATCCGCCGCATCAAGAAAATGATCGTCCAGTCCCAATTCAAGCGCACCATGCCGCCGGTAACCAAGCTGCATGCCCGGACCGTCGGCATTGACTTCCGCTATTTAAGAGACTGGAACAAGTAATAAATGGCGTTCAGAAAAAAGTCAAGGGAAAACAAAGGGAAGAACAAGGGAAAGGCAGAGGGAAGAAAAAGTACTAAGATATCAACCAAAGCTTTTTTTCTTTCAACTCACTCTTCCCTCTCGCTTCCCTCAATCTTCCCTATCTCTTCCCTGCTGAACTAATGGCTCTATATATCGTTCCCACGCCGATCGGCAACCTTGGAGACATGACGCAGAGGGCCATCGCCATTCTGAACCAGGTCGATTTCGTCATCGCCGAGGACAGCCGTTATACGCTGAAGCTGCTGAACCACCTGGGGATCACTAAAAAGATCGTCAGCCACTACCGTCCCAAGGAGGAGATCCAGGCGGAGAAGATTGTGACCATGTTCAGACCGGGACGCTGCCCTGGTTACCGATTCGGGGACCCCCGGGATTTCGGACCCGGGGTTCATCCTCATCCGCCGGGCCATCGCCGCCGGCATCACGATCATCCCCCTGCCCGGGCCGACCGCCTTGATTCCCGCCCTGGTCGCTTCAGGCATCGACCCGCAACCCTTTGTTTTTCTCGGCTTTCCACCCCGTCGCCAGAATGACATGCGGCGTTTTTTCAAGTCATTGGCGCTCCTGCCCTATACCCTGGTATTTTATGAATCGCCGCGGCGAATTGAAAACTTCCTGAAAAACGCTGCCGAAACACTAAATGACCGCCATTTCGCCCTGGCCAAGGAATTAAGCAAAAAACATGAAAAAATAATCCGCGGCCGCCTGGATCAATGGTCCGAGCTGCTGAAAGACGAAACCATTTTAGGCGAAATGGTCATCATCATCTCCGCCAATCCCCACCCGCAGACCCACGAGCCGGCACCCGGCCTGAAAAGCATCGAAGATGTTTACGCCTATTTCCTGGAGCGCCACGGCCTGCGTAAAAACGAACTGAAAAGAATCATCATGAAAAAGAAAAATAAAAAAACAACCGATGGGCCAATCCATGCCCGCTGAACTATGGCGAAAAATCAAACGCTGGGGGCACAGCGCTTGCGCCGCCGCCATCTTGCTGCTGGCTCTAACCCATGTGGGCTGGGGCCAGGATATAACCAGCGCTGAAGCCGCTTCCCCGGACCGGAACGGATTTATCATCACTCCGGTGATCAGCTATGCTCCCGAAACTCTCCTGGCTTGGGGTTTCGCCGGCATCCATTATTTCCAGTTCGGCCGTTCCCCTTTGCCCACCCGGCTTTCGCACTACCGCTTCAACTTGATCTATACCCAGAAAGCAGACAATCGCCCAGATCGATTATGAACTCCACCTGGCCAGCGGCAAAATCATCCTGAACGGCCAGGCAAAATATTCGCTTTATCCCGATCGTTTTTACGGCATCGGCAACCGCAGCGCCAAGGAGAGCCGCGAGGATTTCAACGCGCGCAACTGGCGGCTGCAACTGAACGCCCAGCGCCGCTGGGGTGAAAACATCTTCACCGGGCTGCGTATGGAAGATTTACCCAGAGTCTCCTCGAGACCGAAGCCGACAGCCTGCTGACCGCGGGCGACATTCCGGGCAGCCGCGGCATGAGGCTATCGGGGATCGGGCTGTTCAGCCGCTGGGACAGTCGCGACAACACGTTTTCACCGGCCAAAGGCGCCTATGGCGCCGTTTTTCTGAATTGCTTCACCAAGCTGCTGGGCAGTAATTTCGACTTCAGCCAGTTGACGCTGGATGCCAGGAAATATTTCTCCCTGGGCCGGGGATCGGTGCTGGCGTTCCAGGGAATGTTCAAATCGACGTGGGGCGAATCCCCTTTCAAACCATGCCCCTGGTGGGCGGCTCGAGCCTGTTGCGCGGCTTCTACGAAGGCCGCCTGCGCGACAATTGCCTGCTGGCCCTGCAGACGGAATACCGCCTGCCCGTGGTATGGCGTTTCGGACTGTGCGCTTTTGCCGGCCTGGCGCAGGTGCAATCCAAACCGGGATTGATGTCGTTGGGGGGATTTCACAGCGCCGGCGGCATTGGCGTGCGCTACAAATTCAATTCCCGGGAAAACCTGAATATCCGTCGGCACGTTGGTTTTGCCGAATCGTCGCCCTCCTTTTACCTGACTTTCGCCGAAGCTTTTTGACCATTTTTTATAAAAAAATCAGTAGAATGGCATAAAACTCGCTACCCCTTTCGGAAGAGTGCTTTTTCGGTTATGAGACCGTAGGAGGAAATAAATGAAAAATTTCACCAGCCGTATCATCATCGTGGCCCTGATGGTACTGCTAATTGTTCCAGCTTCCGCGGCCGAAGATATCTTTGAACCGATAAAAAAAGGTGACTTGGACAAGATAAAGGCGATATTGGAGAGCGATCCCAGCCTGCTGAATGTCCGCGAAGCCAACGACCGCACTCCGTTGATGCAGGCCCTGTTTTCCCGTCAAGTCGCTGTCTTCAAGTTCCTGCTGGAAAAGGGTGCGGATTTCAACGCAGCCAATAAGGATGGTTTTACTACTTCATTTTGCCGTTTTTTTCAGCGCAAAGGAGCTGGTTGAAATGCTCATCGCCAAGGGCGCCGCGCTGGATGCCAATGCCAACATAATCGCCGCCACCCCCCTGGACCTGGCGGTCAGCGGCCGGCACACGGATATCGTCAAATTGCTGATCGCCAAGGGAGCCGCGCTGGATCCGCAAGGATAAAAATGGGTTTACGCCGCTCATGAAAGCTATTTCGACCGGGCAGGCGGACATGGTCCAGATATTGGTCGACAAAGGGGCTTCCCTCAATGAGAAAGACAAAATGGGCAGCACGCCGCTGCTCCTGGCCTCCCTGACCGGCCAGAAAGTCCTGGCGGAATGGCTGATCGAAAAAGGCGCCGATGTGAACGCGATGAATGACCTCGGCGGCACGCCGGCCAGTGTTGCGTTCCGGGAAGGGCACCGGGATATTGCAGACATGCTCATTGCCAAGGGAGCAAACAAAGAGAGCATCATTGAGCCCGTCCTGGAAGGAGACTACCTGGGGCAGAAAACCCCCGGAACCATGCCGGAACGTTTCGCTCCGGGATCTGATCGACTGAAAAGAACGAATTGAATTCGGTTTTTTCCGCGGACGGCCGCGAGTTCTACTTTGCCATCCAAACCGGCCAGATGAAGTGGGTTATCATGGTGTATGAAACGCGTGAACGACCGCTGGTCCAAGCCGGTTCCGGCTTCGTTTTCAGGCCAATACAGCGACGTCGACCTGTTCATTTCGGCAGATGGCCAGAAGCTGCTCTGACTGTTCCAACCGCCCCCTGGAGAAAAAGGGGCGGAAAAAAAGGATTTCGACATCTGGGTGGTGGAGCGCGACGGGGACGACTGGTCCAAACCCAAGCACATGGGAGCCCCGGTCAATTCAAACGAATCGGAATTCTATCCTTCGCTGACTAAGGACGGCACCCTGTATTTTCAATCACAGCGTCCCGACAGCCGCGGCTCGAAAGACATTTACCGTTCCAGACCGGTGGACGGCAAATACAAAAAAATCGAAAACGTCGGCGACGTCATCAACAGCCCCCTCTTCGAAGGGGATGTCCTTATCGCGCCCGACGAAGATTACATGATCTATTCCGTCGATCGTCCCGAAGGATTCGGCCGGGGGGATTTGTACATCAGTTTCCGCGATGAGAACGACGGCTGGACGACCCCGAAAAACATGGGCGACCAGATCAACAGCGAACATAACGAGAATTGCCCGATACTTTCTCCGGATGGAAAATTCCTTTTCTTCACCCGCAATGACGATATCTACTGGCTGGATGCGGGTGTTATCCAGAGCTTCAAGGAGAACAAACCCAGTATTGAATAATCCACTGGATCAGAGCGGCGGGATCAAGCAGCCAACCGAAGGGCCTTGGTCGGGAAAACCTCAAACGCCCTTTGTTAGGCCTTGCTCCGGATGGGATTTGTTTCAGTCCCGGCCGTCGCCGGACGGGACGGTAAGCCCTTATCCTGCTGATGCTCCGCCATGATACCAAGAGATGCGATTTTTTGATAGAGGTTGCGGCGGCGATCAATCATTCCATCATTGCAGGATCACCCCGCCGGCGGGCTCTCCTGGTCTTTGCCTGACAGTTTCTGCTTCCGGCCAATGAAAAAATAACTTAGCGGACCTATGAAAGGCACGAAGATAACGACCAAAAGCCATATGAGTTTGTCGTTCCCCTTGAAATCATTTTTCAGGATGTCCACGAAGGCGATCAGCCAGATCGGCACACAAAGAAGAACCAGCAATAAAATAATTTCCGTTATGCCTAAGCCCGTATAACTCCTTGCAAAAATAATAAAGGTTAGAAGATAAAGGAGGTGCGGATGCACCAGGATGGCTTGATCAGCAGGGTTCCCACTAGAGTGTCCACCAGAATATCGGGGAGGAGCTTGGACCGTATCTCCTACCCATGTATATACCATAGTCAGAAACGTTTCCTAGCCCATAGCCGATCTGCTCGGCCTTCCGACGGCAGTAGTCCATTCTCATCTCCACATTGATGTCCCTCCTGCATCCGACAGTGCCAAAGCTGAACCCGAACAAAGAGCCCTTCTGGCTCACCAGGCTGGCCTTGTCCACAATCTCCTGCTGGCGCCGGCGAATTCGAAGCCAATCGTTACAGCAGCCTGCAACGGGATGTCTATAGAGCACCATGGCCGCCGCAATCAATAGCGGAAATTTTTTTGATTAATTTCATTGGAGCCTCCTGTAAAAATTATCAATTACGCGGCTCTTGTCAAGTAATCCAAGGTTGAAGCGAGGCGCTGTTTTATGGCAAAGTAACATTTCTTTATCGCCGTTAAAAAGAAGGTTTCTTTTCAGGATCGGTATACTAGCCCATTACTGCTTTTGGCATGACGACTCGATCCTGAACTTTGTGATCTTTTCCCAATCTTCTTCACTGATTTTCCCATCATGGGTTTCAGTCAAGGTCTCATTCGGGATCATTAGAGTCGAGTGACTGTGAGTTTTTTTTCGGACATCGCCGGCCAGGAAAATGACATCATACTTTACAATGAGTTTGCTATCCGTATTGTTTGTCAGCGTTGCATCATACTGATACCCGACTTCTCCGTTTAAGCGGCCAACTTCTTTGCAATCCACCTCTGCCGTGACATCGTTGGCCAGCAGCATGCCGATCGGGCAATAACGGCTACAACCATGACGCCTACCAGGATTTTGTATAGATATTTCATATGCCCCCTCCTTTATTCGCATTCTGGATGAAGCGAATTGCAATGTCAATAATTTTTACTGGAATTAATTTTTAGAAGATTCTTTATCAAGGCAGACACACTTTTGGGAATTTAGCTGAGAAATAGTTTTAGAAGCGGTCTCAGGGTTAAAATTTTGGGGAAAACTTGCGGCCAGCTTCTCGAACACCGGCAGATGCGAGGCGAATTCCGCGGTGGGCGAACTTATTATTAAGAGTGTAAAAACTCCTTGGCCGGGAACACATAGATATGTTCTTTCAGGCTGATGCCTTCGGTGGATTTTTCGTGCGGATGAAGATACATGAATTTCTCGCGCGCCAGCTCCAACGCCGGGCGGCCCGACAGTTTTATTTCCTTTACCGGCTCATAAGAAGACGTGGCGGTTTTCACCGCGCCGAACGCATCTTTTGAATTTCTTGCGACATAATCCTCATAACCAGAAAAATCCTTATTGCCGGGCGCGCAGTACGAGACGACGATCTCTGCCCCGCCCTGGCCTTTGCCGCCGCTCAGCCGTATCTCATATATGCCGTACTCAGCGTCCTCTTCGGGATTGCGGCTTAGTGCCCAGCCTTCCGGTAAGTCGCAGCTGAAGTAACCACCCTCTATCGTATAGCGGGAAGTTTTCCCCGCTTCCGCGGCTTCAGCCGCGTCAACCGCACTTTCCAAAGCGGGTTTGACGGTAAAGTATTTTTCTATAATGGACCATAAGGACTCATCGGTCGACGGGACCTTGGAAGATGAAAATACCCGGTTTGTTATTGAATAGGTGAAATCGCCCTTTATTCCCAAGTCTTTTTCCAGGTTGAACAAAACCAATGTGCCGCCATTGACGATCTCCTTGCATTCGTCCGCTTTGATCCTCATGATCGTGAGAACATAATGCGGCGCTTTTTCAGATAGACCTGCTTGCCTTTTTACATCCACCTTAAAATAGTCCTTGTCCGTACAACCGTTACTGCCGACGCTGGCAATGAAGCTGTTTGATCCCATGAGGAGCTCAATTAAAACTTCTTCTCCTGTTTGCCGCGGGTTTTGAGAATACTCAGCATACGATGGTGCGGGAAAAAAAGGATGCATAAAAAAACGATAATGAAAATGGAGGCGCTGCAAAAACTTACATCAAGAATCAGCGAAGATTTTTTCATCGATATTCTCTTCAGTTAGTTATTTTTTTTATTTTCTGCTTTCTGCCGATGAAGAAATAAGCGATCGCGCCAATAATAGGAAGAAGTATCACGGCAATGAGCCAAACGATTTTGTCGTTGCCCTTGAAATCATTTTTCGTAACAATATTAATCAGAGCAATTAACGCCGGCGCGAAAAAAATGATCAAAATAAACAGTTCACTGATTCCAATCATTTAACTACCTCCCATTTCAGATTCTCGACCCAGATGATAATAGAACATTCCGGGAAAAGCCAACTTTGTTTTTCTCATTCTTTTAATTTATCACGCAGTAATACTAATTTCAAGGGTAATATTTTGCATCATTGAACCTTTCATTGACATTTTAATAGCAGCCTTTCATAATCACCCTATGAGAGGGATTGGTTTTCCTGACAACAGGAGATGGAATCGAATACAAACGACAGACATCTTCCTCAACGATAAGGATTTCCTCGTCATCCTTAAGAGTTTCTTCCAGAAAATATTCTTGCTATGGTAAATATTATAAACAGGAGAAACTAATGAGCAAGCAATGCAAAATCAAACAGTTCGGCATCTTGATTCTGCTTGGGAGCTTGGCGACCAGCGTCTTCAGCCAAACGATATCAGACGAAGCCCAGCGGTATTTTGTACGGGGACTGACCGCAATAAAGATGGCGAAATCTCCTGGTGATTATGCCGCCGCAATCATTGAATTCGAACAGGCCACCAACCTTGCTCCGGACTGGGCTGAGGCCTGGTTTAACTTGGGCCGGGTCCAAGAGAAAGCTGGGAAATTCAGCGAGGCGGTTGTCAGCTTAAATAAATTTCTTCGGCTCGCTCCTAATGATCCGGATGCCGAAAAAGTGCAGGCGCTGATTTATGAGCTTGAGTACAA
>CAVYQZ010000010.1:0-1025475 GCA_963770755.1 Candidatus Aminicenantota bacterium
GAGTAACAGCAACGGCAGAAAGGGTCACCCCAATGCCCCGTCGTAAATGCTCTTTAGCTTCTGTCTGGTTCAGTATATCCAGTGATGCATATGCCTGTTTGGGCAACAGGCCGTTGAGACCTGCCCCTGATGCACCCTGCCTGTTTTCGGGGTCTTGAAGAAAACCAAACACGGGGAAAAAACGTATTGGCTGTTGAACAACATGACAAGAACTGCCCAGTGAGGAGGAATCATAATGACAGACACAAATGCAGGCAAAAATAACAGGGAAGCGAGTTCAGGCAGGGCAACCGCCGGCCCCGCCGACTTGGACCTGCGCAAAAAATCAAGGACCGCGGCCTTCTGGTATCTGCTTGTTCTGGTGACCGGACCCATCGTCCTGATTTATCTTCCTTCCAAATTCTTCGTCCCCGGCGACGTCGCAGCGACGATCGCCAACATTATGGCCTCGCAAACGCTCTTCCGGCTCTGGATCGTGATCGGATTCATCAGTTCGATCGCCTTCCTCTTGGCCGGCCTGGCATTGTATGCATTATTCAAAGCGGTGGACAAGGGCCTGGCCAGGATCATGGTCGTGCTCGTTGCCCTTAGCGTTTCCATCGGATTCTTCTCTTCGTCCTTCCAGATGGTCCTCTTGCAGCTCGGCAGCGGCGCCGATTACCTGAAAGCATTCACGCCGGCGCAGCACCAATCCCTGGCCATGATTTTCCTGGACATAGATAAACAGGGAGGCCTGATCGCCAACATCTTCTGGGGCCTGTGGCTCCTGCCCCTCGGGATGCTGATTTTCAAATCCGGCTTTTTCCCGAAAATACTGGGCGTCCTGGAGTGGATCGCCGGTTTCGGCTACCTGGCAAGCTTCCTTGTGGGCTTCCTCTTTCCAGGCATCCTCGCCAGGATCAGCCCGATCATCACCGTAATGCTCCTCGGCGAACTGCCCTTCATTTTTTGGCTGATCATCAGAGGCGCGCGGTTGCCATCGCCCCATAAAGCCATGCCCACGGGGGCCTAACGGAGGCTCCTCGAAAGTTTGGGGACGGTGCCCTTTTCAGGACATCCTTTCACTATGATTTCAACCAGTCCTTAAGTGTTGAAATCATCTAGTGAAAGTATACCATCCTTGTCACTATGATTTTCCCAATTTCGAATAGTCGGGAAAATCATCTAGTGACATGGATGGTATACAAAGTGGGTCCGTCAGGATAGATGGACAATGTGTGCTGCCCCCTTCCAATTTCCCCTGATGCTTATTTTATGCTGGCATGGAAACGCACATCGTAAGTAAAAACAATATCGTCGAAACTTTCGCCGGGGGATTCGCGAAAGACTCTTCCGGCCACCGTCTTGGCATCAAAAATCTCCGGCGTGAAGACATCCTCGCTGGAGCCTCCGCTGTAAGGAGTTTTGAAGGCATTGTGGCGGATAGAAACCGAAACCGGCTGCTTCTTGGCACTGATGATCACCTCAACCGTGTGCAGCTTTCCCGCCCGGACCAGCTCGCTGCGGACGAATTTGTCGGCCAGGGCCTTGGCATCCAGCGGCATGTCGGTCAGCAGCACAACGGTGTCTTTTGTCTTTGGGTCAAAGAACCCTTCCTGGCTACTGGCGTAGGCATAAGCCAGCTTGATGGTTTTCCCGGCAACGGTGAGATTCCCATCGGCTTTTCCGTTCTCCGTGACCGCAGCTGACAGGGCCAACGAAATGGTGGCGGCGAAAATCATCACGAATATTGTTGCTTCAACTTTCATCCTGCCCTCCTTTCAGTAAATCGCTTTGCATATAATTTTATCTGTTAAAAAAATTATTTCAAGCTCTGTCTGAATCATAGCCGCCTGGCCAGCGCACGCAGAGTCACAAAGGCAAGCGAAGTTCCCATAGGGGCAGCACAAATCATCTGCCAACTTTGTTGCTATCACTATGATTTCAACAAATGCTGCAAAACGTTAAAATCATCAAGTGAGACAACCTCCGAAGGAGGCAGATTTGATTTGTCTGTCCCATAGGTGGCACTGCCCTCATTCCCGCATGTAATTGCCTGAATCAGTTGCCGACGCAGACCTCCCAACCGGGATGGTCGCGATTGGCCAGCGCCTGCAACTGCACCTTCACCTCGTCGGTGCAGTATGGCAACGGGCACTCGGCTTGTCCCGTTGAGCCCCGGTGCATGCCGAAATGGAAAATGGCATACTCGTTCCTCGGGTCCAGGAGCAGTAGGCCAAGGCTGTCGCCGGCATTCACTTCAGTGCCGTCGGCGACCAGCGCTTCGAACTGGGCACGGCCCACTTCCTCGCTGACCTGGTTGCCGGGCTCGAACAGTCCGTCCAGGGAGTAGTCCCCCACCCAGATCCCGGTGTTGACCTGCCAGCGCTGGGCGGTAGGATGGTAGTAGAGTTCCTTGTGGAAGGTACCTGAGCAGGCCGCGCGAATGGTGATCTTCTGCCGGGCCGAAAAATCAATGCCATTGTGCTCCGCTTCGTAGCGCCGGTAGAAAAACACTTCACTGTCGCTGACGTAGGGGGTACAGGAGATCTCAAAGATCTCAGGGATGGAGGGCCCATCTTCATGCCCGCAGCACACCGGAGCCAGGAACAACAGCAGGAAAGGAACAAGGACAAACCAACCCGCCTTCTTCATCACGCCCTCCTTCCCCGCAACATGGGGCAAGCCGATTCATCCTCATTATACTTCTCCGCACTTTTTTCTGCAAGGGACTTTCAATATCGCATGACCGCACCCCATCCCGAAAGCCCCATTAATGATGATTTCTGGAACCTGGAGACGTGACACCTGATGCTCCCCTTGATATCCGCTTCCACTTGGTTTACCCTGTGAGCGGAGGCGCGATCAAATGAATGGCAAGCTGCCCGACTGCCTGAACTGCGGCCTCTGCTGCCGCAAGCCGGTTGGCCCGCCCGCCCCCTACCCCGAGGACCTCGAGCGCTGGGCAGAGGAGGGGACGCCGGAAATCGGCGATCGCCTCGACGGCTGCCGCGAGGCCGTTTGCCCGTTCCTCATCGTTGGCCCGGGCTTCCGCTGCGCGATCTACCCTACGCGGCCGCTGGTGTGCCGCCACTTCGCGGCCGGCGGCTCGGCCTGCCTCGAGCTCCGCCTTACAAGTTCGCGGCACGTTCGCTAACCGGCACTTTCTGAAATCTATAAAACTGCCCCGGAGGCTCCAGCACCGTCACTCATTTCCACAATCCGTCCCTGAGCTTCTGGAAGTTGACCTGCGAAAAATGGCGATCCAAAGTTGGCCCCCTTGAAAAAAGATCTTCGAGTTGCTAGACTTTGTTTACTTTGTCCATAAGGAGGTGACCCATGTCGGTCGCGCGTGTAACTGAAATCAAATCCACTTCTACCAAGAGCTTCGACGATGCCATCCGTACGGGACTTGCCCGCGCCAACAAGAAGCTCCAAAACATGAAGTCCGCCTGGATCGAGAACCAGGAGGTCATGCTAGACAGTGAGGGAAATGTCGCCGAGTACCGGGTGCAGATGAAGGTTACCTTCGTCCTCACCGATTGAAGCGGTTCAAGTTCATTATCTTCTTTGCGGCCAGGGCCGCGGTTGAGAAGGCCGCCTGAAGATTATATCCTCCGCTATCGCCATCGATATCCAAAACTGCGCAGACAAAAAAGAGACCGGGAACGAATCGGGATGCCATTATTTTCCTTCACAGTTTATTTATTAGCGACTAAAATGGTAAAATAAATTTATGAACGAACCAACACAATACGCAGAACTGATTAAACCCTTTTGGTCTCCGCCCTCATGGCTATTTGGGCCGGTGTGGACGGTTTTGTATGCGATTATTGCTGTTTCTTTTGGCACGGTGTTTTACAAGGCAGTCACCGGCAAGCTCGCGTGGATGGTGGCGCTTCCTTTTGCCCTCAACCTTCTTTTCAACTTCGCTTTTATACCGATCCAATTCGGGCTCAAAATCAATCTCCTTGCTGCGATTGATATCCTGCTCGTCGTCGGCACGCTCATCTGGGCGCTCTATGCAGTCTGGCACGCCTCACCCGAACTCCGCTGGGTGGTCTACGCCAACATCCCGTATCTATTGTGGGTGACATTTGCCACGTGCCTTCAACTCACCATCACCTATCTCAATCGCTAGAATATTGGGGTAAGGTCTTCATTATTACTTTTTTCTTTTTGCTTCATATCGCTTAATCGACCGGCTGACGCTGACATAGTGAACCTTCAGGTAATCCGCAATTTCCTTCGTCGTGTATCCATAGCGAATGTCTAATATCGAAACCTGGCCCCGAAGGCTTTCTTTTTTGCTATTTCCGGGGTATAAACAGAAAATGGGTGCTAAAGGATCCTTGCAAAGATACGGTTCAAGGAGATTGGGATGAGCGTTGGAAAAGCAACAATGGTTGTTGTCATGATCTCAGTCCTGTCCAGCTGCTCGGTGATTACCGGAAAGATCGACGGAATGACCGGCTACGGACAAGCTCAGGAACTGGAGAAGACCGGCCAAACCGCGGAAGCGACGATCTTGGAAATCCGGGACAGCGGCATAACGGTGAATAACGATCCCGTCGTGGACTTCGTCCTGGAAGTACGACCGCAAGGCAAGGAAGCCTATAAGGCAAAAACCCGGATGCGGATCTCACGCATCGAGATCCCGCAGTTCCAACCCGGAGCGGTGGTGCAGGTGAACTACGATCCGAACAACCCTTCGCGGGTTTCTTTTGATCTCAACAACCACTAGCCAGAGGCTGTTCGGGGGATTCGGCCAGGGAGATTCGAAAATGAGGGTCCAGTCTTGAATTATCGGGTTCATTGCTGATTTTGCTCATATCTCTGCAGGGCCAAACTGATTGCTGCGCGAATCATGATCAAAGCCCGGAACATTCCTTCGCCAAATGGATATGACATATTTTAAAACTGAGAAAAAACTGTCATTTCAAGACCTGCTCCTCATGTCCGACCCCGGGATCCACCTTGACCCCGGAGCCCTTCTTGCCGATTTTTTTATACTCCAGCCCTTCCCGGTTCTTCTATTTGGTTAATAGAGCAGATTGCGCAGAAAAGCATTGCGCCTTTCCAGGTAATTGATCTCTTGCTCCAGTTCGCCGATCTCTCCATATTCATCTCCATAGCGGTAGAGCCTGTCTATTCTTTGTTCCAAATTCCAGATGCGTTCTTCGTTCATTCGGAGTTCCCTGGCGACGTTCCGCCCCGGGTAATTGTTGTATCGACCATAACTGTTGTAGCGATTAAGCATTGGGGCATACCTGGACAGGCCAAAGGAAATCCTGCTGCGGGCGTGCCGCCTCGAGCGATTAACGTTTTGGCCATAGCGGTTGTTGCGATTACGTGACAGGGCCTGCCTGGACTGTCCAGAGGAAATCCCGCTGCGGACGTTCCGACCTGAGCGATTAACGTTTTGGCCATAGCGGTTGTTGCGATTACGTGATGGGGCCTGCCTGGACTGTCCCGAGGAAATCCCGCTGCGGACGTTCCGTGGCCGGTCGTTTTTTTTAGAACGGGCCTGAAGATCCATGGATGTCGCCATGAATATCCCGATGATCGATGCGATTAATAGTACTTTTTTCATTTTGTACCTCCACTATCCTTAAGCATGGTTGTTGCCAGCTTTTTTGGCTGGAATTGTCCCATTTTAAGGACAGATCATATTTCAAATCATGGAATATCCAGATTACCGAGGGGCAATTGGTCAGGTCTTGAATTATCAGATCGACCTTTAGGAAACTCTTTTTAGCCTGTTTTTGACTTGGATTATCAAAACTGTCATTTCAAGACCGGACACTCATGCCCTCTACTAGTCGGCCATTTCGCTGGGATTGGGAGTTTTTATGATCAGGAAACTGGCATCCTGAGCGGACTGGTTCTTTATGTTCATTGAAGTCTGATGGCTGACCGGCAGCAAAGATCCCTCCCTGGCCAGACTTTCCGTTCCATCCAGGTTGATCACGACTTCGCCCCTGACAACCAGGATATGTACGTTCGAATTCGCATTATGCTGGGGAACGCTTTGCCCGGGCTTCAAGGCTGCCTGCATCAGCAGTAAATATTTTTCATCGACAAGTTTCCTGCTGCCCATTTTTTCATCTTGAAAAGGTATGTTTTCCA
This sequence comes from Candidatus Aminicenantota bacterium, assembly GCA_963770755.1. GTDB lineage: Bacteria > Acidobacteriota > Aminicenantia > UBA2199 > UBA2199 > UBA2199. The sequence continues at coordinate 6,109 of CAVYQZ010000010.1, forward strand.
GAACATTTTCCATTACTTTCTCCTTTATAATTTTTTCGGGGTCCTGATCACTCGCGCCACCAGTGTAAAGCATGGCTTTTCAATTTGCAATGTTCAAGAGAATTCATTTTGCCGGATCAGATGTCATCTTGTCGGACCTGAGATCTATTCTAAACTGAATCGCAAAGTCACAGAGTCAAGTACTGATAATTCTTCTTTCAAAGTTCATTGTTGAGACGCGACCCCGGATGGAAGCAATTGGGTCAGCTGTGGTATCATGGGACGTGAAAAAAAAGTCAGTTTTTCTCATTCTCAGGGTGATTCTGTTCCTCGCCCTTATACTGATCTCTTTTTTCCTGCCTGCCGGCAGTCTCAACTGGCCGGAAGCCTGGATCGTCCTTGGCGGCTATTTGCTGTTATCCCTCTCCGCCTTGTCCTGGATGAAACGGCATGATCCCGGTCTGCTGCAGGAGCGCATAGAGTCCGGCTCACGGTCGAACGTCAAGAAGTGGGACAACCTGATCATGGCCATCTACAGCCTGCTGATGCTGGCCTTGATCGCCGTTTGCGGCATGGACCGGGTGCGCTGGCGCTGGTCGCGGGTGCCGCCCATGGTCGAGATCGGCGCCTTCATCCTCTTCGCCTTTCCCGTGGTCGTGCTGTTCCGGGTCATCCGCCACAACCATTTCCTTTCCGAGCGGGTCCGGATCCAGGACGACCGGGGCCACCAGGTCTGTTCGACCGGCCCATACGCGCGGATCCGTCATCCCATGTACCTGGCCATCATCCAGTTTGTCCTGCTCCTGCCCATGGCCCTGGGTTCGTTTTTCGGCCTGATCCCCGCCCTCCTGGTAGCGGCCCTGTTTGTACTCCGCACCCACCTGGAAGATCGGACATTGCATAAGGAACTAAACGGCTACAGCGAATACGCCCGCCAGGTGCCATATCGGCTCATTCCCGGTCTTTGGTAAGCCGGAGCCATGGGGTCGGGCCTCCGGATTCCACTTCGCCGTTGCTTGTCTTCCCGCCCCTGAATCCGGAAGGAACCGGGGACTTTCCCGGACTTTGTTCGGGAGCAAGAAAAACTCGAAGCGAGGAAAATGCTCAAAAATGCCGCAGCGTCCAGTGCTCCCTTTGTTGGCACGCTTTTGGCAATCAGACTCCTGAAATTTTTTCAGACCATTTCAAAGAATCCGCGGTGATGACTTCATAAAACGGCGCTTTGCGCTCAATATATTCGTTGCTGCTTTCTGCTGCGTTATCACACTCGATTTTATGATAAGCGAGCCATTTTACTTTTTCAGGATTGGCCAGAAGATAATTTTTAAAGGCCACATGCTTATGCAATTCTCCCGCATTCGACTCACATGCATAAAGATGATGAGGATATAAAAATGATGCTTCCGATCCTTCTTGTGGACGAAATGCTTCGCGCCCGGATATTCCCTTATCACCTTCGTGCTCGTACCCTGCAAGGTTCAGTGCCTTAATTATTGCCTTGATGCTCCCGATTGGACACTCTATGTCAATATCAATAATGTTTTTAGCAGGCATGCCAAGCACTGAAGTCGAACCAACATGGTGAACATGACAATCGTCAGGGAGGCACTCTCGCAACCAGGACGCGATGTGTTCAAACTGACTGGCCCAATCAGGATTGTAATTGGTGATGTATTTCATAGACAAGGGAAGCCCCTGGGGCTCTCCCAGGGCCTCAATGCCCCCGCACCGCTTTGATCATTTCCACAACCGGGGCGATTAATAATTCCGGCTTGTCGACATGAACATGATGCCCCGTGCCATCGACCATGATCTGCCTTCCCCCCGGGACGGAAGCGGCCAGCTTGTTCATCAGCTCCGCGTCCAGCTTCACCAGTTCTTTTATCGCCCCGTCGCTGAACATCGGCCGCATGGCATTGGCGCGGTCGCGGCAGGTCAGGATCACGAACGGGATGCGGGGCAGCGGCGTGCTTTTTTTCACCTGTTCCCGGGTGACGTTCCGATAGTCGCCTTCGCTGCGGGGATTCTCCGGCGTGGCGAATCCGGGGACGATGACCTGTTCGAATGTTTCGAGGTCTTTCCCCTTGAGGACCTTCCGCATTTCAATCAGGTTGTCCTCATGCTGGGTCTCCTCCAGGATCAGTCCGCCCATGGCGCCGGGATACATGGAGGCAAAGAGCCTCGCCACGAAGCCGCCGTATGAATGGCCGACCAGGATGGGGAGCATCGGGGTCAGGTCTCAATTATAAAGTTATCGTGCTTGGTTTGCGCTCTATGCATCAGCCAGTAATTGACGCTTGACCATTTCTTTCGCCAGGCTTTTTACCAATCGCCGGTTTTTTCGCTCGGTCTCCAGGGAACGTTCGAAGCTTCGCGCCAACTCCGAAACAGCCGCGTAATCCATCTTCATGATTGTGCCGATCTCTTTTAATGTTAGATCCGTATAACGCCGCAGGGCATAAACCAGCAGTTTTCGATACACATTGCCTCGCCGCCGGCTCCATAAATCATCTTCATGAATTTTCATATCGACAATTAAAACTTCGAATATGTCATCCGCCGACACTCGTCTCGCATCGCGAATATCCGCCTGTTCCCGCTTGTCCATTTTTTTGCCGGATGCCTTTAACTTTGCATAGGCTTCCCGTAAAAACCCCGTGCTTCCCAAAAGCGAATTGCATCCATATATTTCCTCTTTTTCTATCTCGGCGCCCCCGTTTTCATAGCCCAGCACGAAAGCCAGGTACTGGGTTTTGCCGGAGAAAAGCGCCAGCAAATCATGCGTATGTAAAAACTTGGGAGGCTTGCCTTTCCCGGCATAGAAAGGCATGCTGCTGAAACGATACATGGTCGGCTGGGAAACGATTTTCGCACGCACCGGATTCAGATGGATATACGCGCTCAGCATTTTCAAGTATTCATCCTTTTCAACCAAAATCGCCTTAAAGCGCCCTTGAAAAACAGAACCGACGATCCGGTATTTACGACAAAACCAATTTGAATAACTGGCGTTCAGATGGTGCATGGCCCTACTGAGATTGGCCTGCGGTGTTTCCACCAGCAGGTGATAATGGTTATCCATGAGCACGTAGGCATGAATGAGCAGCCGAAACTTTTCAGTGGTTTCGGCCAGCTTGACTAGAAATTTCTCTTTATCCCCATCCTGGGTGAAAATATCTTCCCGCCTTTCCCCGCGTGCCAACACATGGTAGAATGCGCCTTCGTATTCGATCCGCAATGGTCTTGCCATTTTTAAACTATATACCGATTAAAAATTAATAGCAATCTTTACAAATGAGACCTGACCCCGGAGGCCCCTCGAAAAGATATAAGGTGTTCGGCGTGGTTTCCAACCTGAAGTGGGCAGGGGAAGAAGTGATTGGCTGGCATGATGAGCGCTGCGGCAAGAGCGAGGAAGCACACGCGATTTTGAAGAACGACCTGGCCGGCGGTAAGTTCCCATCGGGCAAGTTCGGCGCCAATGCGGCCTGGTGGTGGTATGCGGTGCTGGCTTTCAATGTGCAGTCGGCCATGAAGCGTCTTGTATTGGATGATCAATGGCGGAACAAACGGATGAAGGCCATCCGTTTTCATCTGATCCACCTGCCGGCGCGGGTGCTGCTGCACGCCAACCGCTTGATTATCCGCGTGGCCGTGGGAGCAGAAACCTATTCAACGCTGCTGCATGCCAGAACCCGCATGATGACGCTGGCCAGAGCCCCGGCTTGCGGATAATGCCGATAAAAGTATATTTGGATGGTTCAAAAAAAGATCGGAAGAGGTTTATGCAAAACATCTTTTTTTAGCTCGAATGACCATTGCAAGCCCATCTTGCCTGAGACAATGAAATAAAAATACATTCACTCTGTTAAAATACCCCAAAAATGATCGTGCTTTCACCTGCAATCCGTGTACTCTCAAACTTGATGGGGAATTTTGGGCAACCCTGATTCCCCATCAACAAAAATAAAAAAACCTCGTTGGCCTTGATATAACAAGGTATAATGGGTTTTGGTATCAAGCAAAATCCATAACCAACGAGGTGAAGATATTATGCCACAAGGACTGCTTCCATTCAAGTACGAGACAGAGAAGAGAGAAGGTGGACTAACGGCGCTGGGCGGGGTTGGATTGTATTTAGATTTGTTTCGCGCCCTTAAGCTTGGTCATATTTTAGACAGCAGCATCGGGATCCGTGATTCAGACCAAGGATACAAAGACAGGCAAATCGGATTGCTGATGATAATGCTGAACATAGTTGGTGGAGATTGCGTGGAAGATTTAGAGCGCTTGGAACAGGATGACGGTTTTTGCCGGTTATGGGAGAAGCTGGAGCGGCGCGGCAAACTGGCAAAGAGATTTCGGTGCAAGATAGAACGGAAGCTGCCATCATCCTCGACGGTGTTCCGCTACCTGGAGGCGTTTCACCAGGAAGCGCCGCGCGAGCAAGGGCAGGCGATCATTCCCGAAAGTAACCGGCATTTGCGCGGATTTATAAAGGCCAACCGCAAGTTGATGGCCAGGATACAGCGAATGAAAGTGGAGAAGACGGCGACGCTGGACGGCGATGCCACGGTGGCGGAGACCTGGAAAGAGTCCGCCCTGTACACCTATCAGGGTGGCAAGGGATACCAGCCGTTGAATGTGTTTTGGCGTGAGATGGAGATGATATTGCATACGGAGTTCCGAGACGGGAACGTGCCGGCCAACCATGACATTTTGCGGGTTTTCAAGGAAGCCTTGACCCTGCTGCCGTCCGGAGTCACGGAGGTGCTGTACCGGTCCGATTGTGCCAGTTACCAGCATGAGTTATTGGGTTACATGGATGATGAGGATGAAACGGATCGATTGAAGGAGCGTTTCGGCCGGATCGGTTTTGCCGTAAGCTGTCCGGTAAGCGAAGCATACAAAACAGCGGTATACGAAGTGGCTGAAACGGAATGGTTGCCTCTGGATGTGGACAAGACTGGAAAGCCAATCACCGGCGGCCGCGAATGGGCGGAAGTGTGTTTCGTTCCCAGCGCCATTGGGCACAAGAAGCGGGGCCGGGAGTACCGTTACTTTGCCACGCGACAGGAGTTGGTGGAACGGCCGTTGCCCGGGATGGAGGAACAACTAGAGTTTCCATTTCCGGTGCTAAAAATGAAACAGAAAAGATATAAGGTGTTCGGCGTGGTTTCCAACCTGAAGTGGGCAGGGGAAGAAGTGATTGGCTGGCATGATGAGCGCTGCGGCAAGAGCGAGGAAGCACACGCGATTTTGAAGAACGACCTGGCCGGCGGTAAGTTCCCATCGGGCAAGTTCGGCGCCAATGCGGCCTGGTGGTGGTATGCGGTGCTGGCTTTCAATGTGCAGTCGGCCATGAAGCGTCTTGTATTGGATGATCAATGGCGGAACAAACGGATGAAGGCCATCCGTTTTCATCTGATCCACCTGCCGGCGCGGGTGCTGCTGCACGCCAACCGCTTGATTATCCGCGTGGCCGTGGGAGCAGAAACCTATTCAACGCTGCTGCATGCCAGAACCCGCATGATGACGCTGGCCAGAGCCCCGGCTTGCGGATAATGCCGATAAAAGTATATTTGGATGGTTCAAAAAAAGATCGGAAGAGGTTTATGCAAAACATCTTTTTTTAGCTCGAATGACCATTGCAAGCCCATCTTGCCTGAGACAATGAAATAAAAATACATTCACTCTGTTAAAATACCCCAAAAATGATCGTGCTTTCACCTGCAATCCGTGTACTCTCAAACTTGATGGGGAATTCTGGGCAATGCGCTTTGTTGACATTTAAAAAGTATTTTAACAAAATATCGCTTGCGAGCAGAGAATTATATAGTCGTTGCGGAGGGTTCATGGAACTTAAGGAAATGAAAGGTGAGGTGTCAAATTTGTTGTGTGATCGATGCGGTAGAAGGGATGGGCGGTTCTTTGACTTTTTTTTCGGCAAAATTCCGTCAGGTGCTGGAAGTGGGAAAGAGGCGCCCAAAATTTTCGGTAGGTGCGGAGTGCATCTATGCAGTCTATGCCGTATTAAGATGAATTTTCTCTATCTGCTCGGCATGTCGATCATAACGCCCTTGGCCGCCCTGATTCTGGGGTGGATCGCGTGGATTATTATTCGGGGAATACACGAATCATTTTGGGGCTTTTTGCGCATTGTTGGCGGGTTTTTTTTTGGCGGGCTGGCCTTGTCGTTGTTAGCCGCTTCTATTGCTGGTCTGTTCGTCTTTATCGTTGAAGGACCGGATCATCGGGGTGAGCAGGCAGCCATTGTTTTTGCAGGCAAGAGCCTGTCAAAGTTAGGTTTCGCACATCACGAAACCTATAGAGAACGAAGGAAAAGGGAACGTCAGTATTTCTACTCGGAAAGCGTGCTTCCTTTGTTTGCGCCACCTCGGAGCGTAGTTAAAAATAAATGGATTGAGTCGGCAGTTTCTAAAGAGAAACAGAAGACTGTGACCACTTCTAAATCGGCAGCGAAAGAAGAATTAGCAGGGCTGGTCAGGAAGAGTGATGACAAGCCATACACCGATATCCAGTGGGAACGAATGAGCCACGATTCAATCGAATTTGTTGTCGCTCGTTCTTTAAACCAATTAACGGGCAGTGGGAACAATCCGCGCAAGTCGATCATTCTCATTTTCGAGGGCGAAACATCAGCCCTTGCTGCGGAGGCGACTCGGGCTGATCAATGGCGGCAGGAGATGCCAAAACTAGGCGCCTGCACTAGCTTCACCGACAACATGTGGGCTCTGGAGTATATCTTCGGAGAAAATGACGACGATAAGGTTGTTCTCGAGTTTTGCCAAGTACTTAAGAACAGCTTGGTCAAGGTTGTCCTGGCGAGCAAGGTCATCGGTGCCACACAGACGAAGATTCTTGACACTTTTGGGATGAAGCACGGCTTAAGTTACAAAGATTGAAGCAGCGGGGTCAACTTGGGCAATTGGACATCGGGTCAGATCTTGAATTATCAGGTCGGTTATAGACTTTTCTAATATTACCGCAGGGCCATGCCGATTGATGTGCGATTCATGATAAAATCTTCGTAAGATTTCTCCCCCCAAATGGATACGACATATCTTGAAATTGCTAAAAAACAGTCATTTCAAGACCTGCCCTCATTCCTCCCTAATGTCAACCAGGGACGGTGTTTGTTTTTTTGCACAACTCATTTTGTAGCTTTCTTTTCATGCCGGTACATCGACCCCAGCGAGTTCATCCTGACATTGGCAAACTCGAGTAGCCTGGCAATTTCGCGGTACTTCAAACCGCCACGGTCCCTACGCTGCAGGAGAAGCTCCCGCCGCAGCTTCTGCCCCTGACGTGAGTCAAGATCGATCTTGTCCAGATCGATTTCGTGCATTTGTCTAAATTCCTGGTATATCTTCTGTATGGGTTCAAACCCCAGATCATCCTTGCTTTGTGTATTGAACGACTCTCCCATCCTAATTGCATAAAAGCAAGCACCGTCCCTCAATGCCTCGGTAGATTGATTTGTTTACTTTTTTATTATACCTGTTAATTGATGACAACAGTATGGCAACAATCTAAAAAGATAACAAAAAATTTTGACACAATAGGAAAATCTAGCATCACTATACCGAGGCTCTGCGAGGTATCTAGTGATGCTATGTCTATGATGGAATCTTAAGGGACTCATATCGAAATCGCAATAGACGGCAGAAGAACTGTCGGGGGTAAAAGGGACGGACTGTGCCTTGCCGCTCTCTTCATTTCTGGAATCTGTAGACCTGACCCATGGAGCGTCCAAAATCAATCACTATCCCTGTGCCGTCCTTTCAAACCTAGAAGTTCATTGTTGAGACACAACCCCGGAGGCCTTCTATATTTACAAGCGAAGCCCCCGAAGGAGGCACCGTCCCTCATGCCTCCCCAAAACCTGGCCCTCATGCGTTACCAATGCCTTTCATGATTTCTGGAATCTGGAGACCTGACCCCTGGGGCTGCTTCTTCCCGGGAGGCCTTATTCTGCTCATGGCCCCCGATTCTTGTAAAATACTATAAAAAGTATTAATATTTTGATCAATCAATTTTGTGAAATCCAGTAAGGAGATGAAATAAATAATGGAAAACATTGTGTACCAACAAATCCGAAATGAGATGACATCCATCTTTAGTTCGTTTAGGCAACTTCAGATAGGCCAATATGTTTCAGTGGGTGGCTTAATTACATTGATCTTTGGGAGCGGCAAAAACGAAATGCTTTATTGTCTTAAAATTGGAGTTGTTTTAGCTGGGTTGCTATTTGCTTTTTCTTATCTTGGAAAAATATGGCATTCTCATGCAACAAGACTTGGTGCATATTTACTTGTTACTCATGATATTCCTATATTTAATTCAATAAATAAATCTTCTCAAACGTCTGGTGGCGACATATCTGATTGTTGGATACTAGCAAACAGAGCAGAATCATTCAAAATGCGGACAAAATATCATAATAAACATCCTTTTCAAACTGATCTTAAGATGTTCTTTTTTCAGCAAGCAATTTTTTCTATTACTAGTTTTATTGTAATTTTTTCATCTATGATAATTCATATAAAAAATCCAGGCTTTCCAATAATAAGATTTTATATTGTTTTAGCATTGTTTATTATTGAATCATTTTATTTTATATGTGAAGCTCGTAAAAAGGAATTTTTTGGGAGAAATGAAATATTGAATTGGAAAGATTATATTGATAAGAGAATTGATTTTGACAATAATTTTCTTGATCACATGAACTTGAAAACTTGAGATAGTCTTGCTCGTCAAGACCGATTTAGAGCCGCACATAAGGTGCACTTTTTCTCATCTTTGAGCTTCCCACACTCCCTTGGATCGCACTTCGCGGGCTCCACTTCCCCGCTTTCTCATTTTTATCTCAGGACTATCTCAAATTAAAAGTGCGAAAGAAACTTGACACTTCCTCGGCAATTTTACAATCTCAAGTATCGTCCTCACTCCATCCATTTATCAAACTCAGAAGGTAGCAGTTTTAGAATTTGCTTCCCAGTCAGACTGAAGAGATCGTAAGTCAGTTCGAATTGTTGCAGGACATCGATGAATCTTCTTAGGTTACCTGGTGTTTTCCAATTCGCACTACCTCTTTTGGGAAAATCGTTTTCGGTATTAAGGTAGAGAATGGAAGCTGCTTCCAGAATCGATTTATTTGAAATGAAATTCATCCTTGATGTAAGCTCATGATGAAAAACGTTTTCTCTATTGAGTGGAGTGTTGAGAAGCAGTTTACTGAATTCTTCGCCCAATTCATAGATCACAAATACCAAATACGCACCTCCCAAAAGGTGCCGGTGGCCAAATCGATAACCCGGTTCAAGAATGTGGCGATATCCACGTCCAGGATAACGCATACCTGCTTTATCGACTGGGCAGACTTGATCAAAATAAAAAAGGGACAACCAACTCCAAAGCCCCACATCGATAGAAACTTGCTGGGAGTTGAGACTTGAAAATATTTTAGAAAAATACCTGGCCGCATCTAATCGTGTTGAGAATAATATGTTTTCAATTTCAATTGTGGGATCAATTGAAGTTGAGTAATTCTTATCATATAATATGGGAAACAAAGAGGATTCTTTTTTGCCTTTGTTCAATTCATTAATATATATTTGAAATACCTCTATCCCCTTTTTATTCAGCTTTCGGAGTTGACTCATTTATCAGTATCTCCACCAGAAACTTGAATATATGTCTCTAAAAAACGGTTTTTTTTACAAAATGCGTCAACCGCTTGATCAATCCATCTTTCAATATCTGCTTGAGTATCCTCTTCAGATATTTTTTCAAGCGTTGGAAGGGAAAAAACCATCTTCAACCATTCACTATGCCAATCGTCTTCAAGGTTTGTATCGAATTGCTTATCTATTATAACAATTCTTTTAAGCACCTGGCGAAAGATTTCGGGATAAACAAACAATAAAAAACGTGGATCATTGCTGGCCAACTGAGTGACATCAGGAATCTTCTTATTCAGCCTAAGTTCAGGCCAATCTCCATCAAGATCCAATAGCCAGGCAATTTGTCCGATATCTTCATAGACAATCCAAAGAAGGCTTTTATCATCTAGGATTTTGCCATTTACCTTACGCGGGCGTATTTTGTCGGCAGCAGCCAGTATTTTTCCGATTCTATTAGATTTATCAACAACTTTAACACGAAATAAAGGTATCGCTGTTTCTAAAAAACCAGAAAGTGACCTATCGCGGGGTTTATGACGATCAGCAATAGTGCCAAAATTGTATCGCTTATAACCAGACCTGTGGTAGGCTTCAACATAGACATGTGCATTGCCAGGCAGATCGAATTCAGCAAGATCAATTTCCGCTTCGAAAAATCTTTGCCCATTCTCACTGACAATTTCTATATTTATTGATGATTTGTTTATCCTTTTCCTGCCGGTAAAGTTGAATTTCCTAATCATTCTTGACCTTTGCCTTCAACCTCGACTTTTATACGAAGATCTCGATTCTCATCGAATCCAGTAATTTTAATTAAAAAATCATTTTTTTCAACGAGAAGATAAATCTGATTGTTCTGAACCATTTTAATCAGATGCACCTTCTAGTTCTTTCACGATTTGATCTGACTGTAAAATCAAAATCATTCGGAGCATACTTTTTAAAAGAATTGCCGTGCGATAGTTCATAGGCTGCAGAAATACGGACCAGTTTATTCGAAAGGTTTTGATGATCCACTGATGCTGAGCCTGAAACCTGACCCGCTTTTCTCGATTCTGAGCGGAGGTGGCTCAAATGAAGGAATGGTGTTCGAGCGGGGGATTTGATTATCTCCTTTATTTTCATTTTGCAGCATTGGGAAAATGCTACTAAGTAATGTCTCATCTCGCCCCTGACGAGGTTGCGTAAATATTGAAACCATTTCACGAGGAGAATTTTTTATATAGCCCAATGTAGACGGCCCATATTCGTACTTTTTCTTTAGTCGCTCAGATGATCTTTCCCAGTCAGTATGTGCGGGATTTTCAGCATCACCTAATAATTCTGAAATCTCTTTATCAGTAACTATAACGATTGCTCGAACGCCTTTAAATTTCAGGGAAGATACCTCCGGGATCGTAATCCCATTTCTTATAAAACAATCCTGGGCATATTCAATACTGGGATCTTTTTCTACATACATCATGAAGCTCGATAATTTTGGAATATGAGTTTTCTTTTTAACATAAATTGCGAGTCTAATGGCCAATCTTTCACCTTTGATAAATCTCTGACGGCAAGTTTCTAAACTTTCTTGGTCAAAGAGGTTATCTCTTAGTTTTGGAGCAGATTCTATCGAAGGCGATTGTGCCTCTAAGTCTGGATCGTCTGTTTTGAAGACCCCATTTTGCCAGCTTCAATAAACCAATGGTTTTCTCCCGTTCTTTTTCTCTCCAATCAAGGGTAATTATAAGGTTTTCAATCGAAGTATGATCAATTACATATGATTTTCCATCCTTGTCTTTGATCTCCACATTCAGATCTTTTGCTAAAATTGGGATGGAATAATGTTTAATGATTGAATGAACAACAGAAATCGGTGAAATATCTTCAACTGGATAGGGAATTACAACTGAAAATCCAGGCTTCTCCAATCTATCAACAGGGAAAATACTAATAAAATGAGCTATCTCTGCAGAGTTTTCGATAGGAATGGCAAAATCCTGATCCATGAACTTACCATAGTAGCCATAGGGAGAGAATCGATCATCGCCGATTTTATGAATTTTCAGGATAGACTGCCCCATAAGCAGAGTTTTTTTTTCATTCCCGGATGTAGTCGTAATTCCCCAAAAAGAATTAATACGAGAAGCTGCTTGAAAAACTGTCTTCCCCAAACCCCAGCGGCCTCTATCTGTTCCTTCTTTTTTACCTCGGCCTACATTACGCCAAAAATAATAAAAATCGTTTTTTTGCCCCTTCCCCTCCAAGTCTTCATATTGTTGGGGATCGCCTTGAAGTCCCCGAGTGCCAAAATCCTCAACGACTAAAACTGGTACCTCATTCGTCTTTGTTGGAATATCAGTCAAACCAGTCCCCGGTGCTTTCAAATGCGACCAGAGACTTGAAAGCAATTCCTTGCGCTTTTCACTGATGTTCTTGTCAGGAGTTATATCAAAAGTAAATTTGACTGTAACTGTACTGTTCGATAAAGCGGCATCAAGTGAATTTTGAATCGCTTCACGAACAAGAGCATCAGCAATACTTTCCAGTGAATCAGTTCTGAAAAATTCCCCCTGAATTGGATTTATATTGATTTCACCAGGATATTGTTTCCTAAACCGCCATTCTGGAGGCATAAACAATTTCTCCTACATAAACATTTGTAAAAGCATTTTAGCACTTCTCAATAATGTTTTCTTAAAGATTTATTTCTCTACCCAAAAATCAGCAAGAACTTCAGCTTGCTTGAGCACCGTATCCACTGCTTTCTGCTGCTTGTCCGGCGGGTAGCCATACTTATTTAATGTGCGTTTGACGATGACCATCAGTTTGGCCCGGGCGCTTTCTTTCAAGGCCCAATCAATGGTCACATTCTTGCGCACTTTGTCGGCGATTTCTTGGGCTATGTGTTTCAATACCTCATCACCCAAGATCTTCACTGCACTGTCATTGACTTCCAATGCTGAATAAAAAGCAAATTCATCTTTGGTGAGTTTTAACTTCTCCGCCAATCCATCCACGGTCCGGATTTGTCTGGCAAGTTCCAATAATTCTTCAATAATTTCAGCAGTGGACAAAAGGTTGTTCTGGTACTTCTTGATCGATGCTTCCAGCAAATCCAGAAGGTTCTTGCCTTCCACAATATTAAACTTCTGCCTGACCTTTATTTCATCATTGAGAATTTTCTTCAAAAGCTCAAGCCCAAGGTTCTGTTGCTTCATTTCCTTGATTTCTTTCAGGAATTCTTCTGAGAGCAATGATATTTCAGGTTTTTTTATTCCTGCCGCATCAAAAATATCCACCACTTCGGTTGACTCAACCGCCTGATTTACAATCTGACGGATGGCGGTTTCATAATTTTTTTTGTCGCCATCATCCTCTTCACCTTCGAATTTTTGCAAACGCGCTCGCACGGCTTGGAAGAAGGATATTTCATTGGTCAAAGCCAGGGCGTCTTCATGAGGAACAGATAGAGCAAACAATTTGGAAAGGGCAGTTGATTCCTTGACAAAGCGATCCTTGCCTTGCTCTTTTGAAAGAATAAATTCCTCTGCTTGCAGAATGATGGAAAGACGTTCTGAAGTGCCCACATTAAAAAAGCGCATGTAATCAAATTCATGAAACATCTGGCGAACCACTTCAATTTTTTCAAGTAACAATTCCAAGGCTTTTTCCAGTGTTTCTGCCGGATCACCCTTGCCACCCGAACTGGAATAAAAAGCCAATGCTTCTTTAAGGGCATTGCCTATGCCGATGTAATCCACCACCAGTCCGCCAGGTTTGTCCATAAAAACCCGGTTTACCCTGGCAATGGCTTGCATCAGCGTGTGCTTTTTCATCAATTTGTCAATGTAGAGAGTATGGAGACATGGGACATCAAAGCCGGTCAGCCACATATCCCGCACAATCACTATCTTCAAAGAATCCTGGGGATCTTTCATGCGATCGGAAAGCAGGCGGCGGTTTTCCTTATTCGTCCTGTGAATTGCCGGAATAACCAGACTTTCCGGATCTTCCGGGTCAAACTCCATTTTGTCTGAAGAAGATGACGTCATGACCACTTTTATATTACCTTTTTTCAGATCGTCATTATGCCAATCAGGTCTCAGAGCAATGATTTCACTATAAAGGGCGACAGCAATGCGTCGGCTCATGGTAACGATCATGGCCTTGCCATCAAAAACTTCCGCTCGCTTTTCATAATGGGTGACAATATCCCGCGCCAAGTTCTTCAAGCGTTCAGGATGTCCGACAATGGCTTCAAGTTTGGTCCATTTGACTTTGGCTTTCTGGGTGTCTGAGACATCATCATCAACCAGTTCCTTATCAAATTCTTCGATCAGTCGACGGCCTGCTTCGGTCAGGTTCACTTTGGCCAAACGGCTTTCATAGTATATTTTTACCGTCGCGCCATCGTTCACTGCTTGGGCGATATCATAAATATCAATGTAATTGCCGAACACCGCCGGCGTATTGATGTCGGTGCTTTCCACAGGCGTACCGGTAAAACCAATAAACGTGGCATTGGGGATGGCGTCCCGCAAATATTTGGCAAAACCATAAGCCAATCTCTTTCCATAAAGCTTGCCACTTTCATCTTTTACATTAATCAGTTTGGCTTCAAATCCATATTGGGTGCGATGCGCTTCATCCGCGATTACTATAATATTCCGACGTTCGGATAACAGGTCGTAAGTGGTACTGTCACTATCGGGAAAAAACTTCTGGATGGTCGTAAAAACAATCCCGCCCGATGCCACCCTGAGCAGAGATTTTAGATGGTCGCGTGATTCTGCCTGAATAGGAGCCTGGCCAAGCAGACTGGAAGATGCGGCAAAAGTATCAAAAAGCTGTTGGTCGAGATCGTTGCGGTCGGTAATGACCACAATGGTCGGGTTATCCAAATTATGGATCAGTTTCCCAGTATAAAAAACCATGGAAAGACTTTTCCCTGAACCCTGGGTATGCCATATCACGCCGGCTTTGCGGCTACCTTTTTCGGTCGCGGCAAGACGGGTACTTTCTACAGCTTTATTCACCGCGTAATACTGGTGATAGGCGGCAATCTTTTTTACTGTTTCAATCTGCATAAGTCCGGTTTTCGTATCGGTTTTTTTGTCTTTTTCAAATACAATGAAGTTTCGTATCAAATCCAAAAGCGTTGCCTTGTTCAGCATGCCCATGATGAGCGTTTGCAGGGGCACATCGCGCTGTGCCCTTTCTTTCTTGCCACCCGCCTGTGCGTCAGGCAGGTCCATGGTTTTCCAGGTCTGGAACCTGCTGAAAGCCGATGAGATTGTACCTGCCTTGGCTTCCAGTCCATCGGAGATGACACAAAAAGCATTGTAAATAAAAAGCGAGGGAATAACATTCTTATAGGTTTGGATCTGATCGTAGGCTTTGCGAATAGTCGCTTGCTTGTCGCCCGGATTTTTTAGCTCAATTACCACCAGCGGCAAGCCGTTGACAAAGAGGATCACATCGGGCCGTTTGTTCTGGTTGTTTTCCTCGATGGTAAACTGATTAATGACAAAGAAATCATTGTTTTCCGGATTCTGAAAATCAACCAGCCAAACCTTTTCTCCCCGCTCTTGACCGTCCCTCTGCACCGAAACCTGAACTCCTTCGGTCAGCATTTTATGAAAAGTTTCATTGGCGTCAATGAGCTGGGGAGAAAACAGGGACAATACTGTTTTAAGGGTTTCCTGCCGGGCAGTTTTCGGAAGAGTAGGATTCAAACGATTTATGGCTTCTTCTAGTGTTTTCTTGAGAACGACCGTCCCATAACTTTCACGTCTTTCATATTCAATTTCCAGTTTGCCTTGTTCTTCATCAAAATCAGGCGCCAACGAAGGCCCCGGAGCATACAAAAAACCGAGCTGCTTAAGTACATCAAGCGAGAAGATTTCGATTTCAGATTCGGTGAAGGCGGTCATTTTTTTCCTTCTATCCTTTTTATTTCTTTATCAAAGTCAGAGATATAGTTTTTGTCCTGTATTACTTGATAATCTTCATATTCCTGTTCAGCTTTGAGTGTGGCTTCCAATGCACTTACTTTACCTTTATCTTCAAGAATCGGATAGTTTGATAGCTCTAAAAAATTATGCAGAAATTTAATCCAATCTTCCATTTTCATAATAATCTGCCGCTGGGCACGGTTTTCAGCTAAATCAAGGTAAGCAGAAACTATACGATTTAATTCTTTTATATGATTTTCAGTAAGGTAATTTTTTGCAACAACAACATCCGACTTCATTATTTTGCCAGCCGGAGCCTGTTTCCAGTTGGTCAGGCCCATATAAATCTTTTTAGCATCAGCCGAATCGTAAATGATTTCCGCAGCGGTTTTACCTGTTATAGCCCAATGCAGCTTGTTTTGCACCGTAGCGAAAAACTCCTTTGTAACCGGTGCGTTTTTATCATAATCAGCGGCAAGGGCATAAATGTCGGTTATTTTTTGATAGAAACGCCGTTCACTTGCCCGAATTTCCCTGATTCGTTCAAGGAGTTCCTCAAAATAATCCCTACCGAAAACGGTCCCCCCCTGCTTGAGCCGCTCATCATCCAGCACAAAACCCTTGATTATGAACTCTTTAAGCGTCTTTGTGGCCCAGATGCGGAACTGCGTCGCCTGATAGGAGTTTACCCGGTAGCCGACCGCAATAATAGCATCAAGGTTGTAGAAATCAATATCCCTGGCCACCTGTCTTTTGCCTTCATTTTGAACTGCTCGAATTTTTCGAGTAGTTGCTTCTTCGTCGAGTTCTCCAGACTTGAATATCTCTTTTAGATGATAAGTTATGGTATGGCTCTCCACGCCGAAAAGCAGACCCATAAGCTTCTGCGTAAGCCATACCGTTTCGTCTTGAACATAAACATCAACCTTTACCTCGCCGTCGGCGGCGGTGTAGAGGAGGAAGCTGGATTGGGTTGCCGGGAGGCTTGATTTTTTCATTTATATTGTCCTCCGGGACGTCCCGCTGGCGGGCACAATGTCGAGATTATATCGGTAAAGGCTGTCATTGTTCTTCTAATAACTTTCTAATTAATTGTCTAATAATATCTAATTGATCTATCATTTTTAATCCTGATCCTTCTGCCTATCTTCACTTTCATTCGGTAATTCTAACATTTTTACCGCAGGCAAAGATTCTCCGACAATACCTTCTAAGTCACCATGCATCCCCGCTATATTTAAAACAACCTTATCTATTTGCTTTTCTCTTTTTGACCAGGCAGATGTAATGGCTCTTTTCTCTGCATCTAAATCCTTTTTCATTGCTACTAAGGATTCGACAAAAGCTTGTACTCTATTTCTAAATTCCACACCCGTCAAATAATTAAAGACTACTTCTTTTTTTTCTTCTTTGCCCGTTTGAATTTCTCGAATTTTAGTTACTTGAATCAAGGTTACTCTTAACGCTAAAGATAAACTTAATGCAGAAGGAATATCTGTCACCCATACCCCATCTATTTGCCTAAAATGATGAAATCCTTTGGGTAAAACCTCGGAAACTATGACTGACAAATCTGCTTTTGCATCCCGTTGATCATCTTTAACCTTTTGGATCCAGCCATCGCTCCAAGATTTAGTTCGTTTTGTTTCCCATAATATTTTGCCGCATATACGACCGGATTGGGTTTTCACAATTTGGATCACATCCCCGCCCTTGACTCCTTTTGAAACGGGCAAAATTTCGTCGAAAGGGAAATCCTCTTTAAGCCAATGCTCAAATTCAAGCTCAAGAACCTCTCCTTGGGTTTGCTGGGATCCCTGCTCAGCTTTGCGCTTAAGTTCTTCAATCTGTGTTCTCATATCTGCTAACTGTTTGTCTTTCTCCGCATCTTTAAACTTATGGTTTTCTTCCGATTCTCTGGCTACTTTTTGTGCAATATTTTGCCTTTCTATATCCAGTTTTCGATTCATCTCAAGCTCAAAAGCCCTTTTATCATCTTCTAATTGCCGCTGCTGCTTGCGAAGTTCGAGTTCTTGTTGTTGAGCTTTTTCAAGTTTTTTTGACTTATCACCCAATTGTTCCTGCAAATCAGTAAATTGAACCTTTAGTGCGCTTTCAACATCACTTCTGACCTTTTTCTCTAAAAGCTTTTTTTCTTCAAGAAATTGTTCTTTTAACTCTTTCTCTTTCTCATCAAACTCTTTTTTTAGAAGCTCTTCTTTCTCAGTTATCTGGCGTTCCCTTTTCCGAAGCTCAATTTCTTGTTTTTGAGTTTCCTCCAACTTTTTACTTTTCTCCGCCAATTGCTCTTTCAAGTCAGCAAATTCCATGCTTACCGATTCCTGAGCCTTTTTTCGGGCTTGAACTTGTAACTGCTTGCGTTCTTCTACAATTTTTTGTTCAAATTCCTTTTCATACTTAGCCCTGATTGTTATTTCCATATCTTGGGAAATAGCTTCTGACAATTTTATTATTTCACCGCATTTAGGACATTTGATAGTTTCTTGAGACATACTATCCTCCAATTTTAATCTGCTGATCAAAATAAGGTTTAACAAGCTGATTAGCGATCATAGAGCACCACCCTTTCCTGCGTATTTATGCCAATTCATCTGGAGAAAACTCCGTATTCCGTTCTTTGGATTATATGCAGGATATATGAGTCGGTATGACTGTTCCGCTTCAATAAAAGAGCCTATAGGTATCAAGGACTTATAAGCCAAGTATAACAGTCCAATGGATGGAGAGCGGCTTTCGCCAAGGTTGCAATGAACCAAGCATTTTTTATTCGCACGCAATGCCGCATCGATAAACTTCAAAGATTCATTAATAATTATCTCAGGAATATATGCCGGATCATCTGTATCAACAAGATTTAGAAATAACCTATTAACCCTTTTTGCGAAAAGATATTCGGGGTGATCTTTTGGGGCGCCTCTTCCTGAATATCCAAGTAAAGTTCGATGATAAGGTTCTTTGCAAGCATGAACAATACACCAATCTGGTTGTCCTTTTACTGATCGTTCATAATCAGTTTCATTTCCGATAAATAGATTCTTGTAGATTTCTATCATGCCTTTACTCAAACTTAGCTGGACATAAGCTTGAAAATTTAGTGACACGTAAAGAGTCAGGTATTTGCGCAAAACCGAGCTGTTTGATCTCATCAAGCATGAAAATTTCGATTTCAGATTCGGTAAAAACTGTCATTTTTTTCTTCATAGTAATCTAAAAAAATACTTCATTTAGGAGAAGAGTTTCTAGACTTGCCTATTCTATTCTTTCATATGGATAAACATTCTTAAAATTCCTATGAAGATAAGACCCAATAGATGGAGCATTTTTTAAGTTTTCAAATTCTATTATAGGCACTCCTTTATAAACATACATTTTTCCATCTAAAAATCTTACATACACTATTTGGGTACTCGAATCATAACCTATCTCAGCAACATTTGAAGAACTAACCGAAATCATATCAGGCATTTTATTCGCCCTCCTTTAATTTTTGATTCCTCCATAAATCAAGTAGTTTTTTATATTCTCCGATCATATTTTCCCTTTCTAATCGCCATTTATTTGACACCATTGGATCTGCACTTTTAGGGGAATTCGCTGCCTTGAAAAATTTTACTCTCGAAGGAATCTTTACTCCTTCACCGGAAATAATACCTTCGCCTGTTCGCAAGCTCGGAAGAAGATCAATAATTGTTTGAAGTTCATCTTGAATGGCAGATTTTATATGTCCCCTATCTTTTGAATTGTTCATTCTAAGAGCGATAATAGTACCACATTGACTTAAAACAGTCTCATCCAATTCTGAAGGACGTTGCGTTACCAAAACTAAGCCAACTCCATACTTTCTCCCCTCTTTTGCTATAGATTGTACTGTCTTGGAAGAAATTGATTTTTCTCCTGCTTTTAAATAACTATGTGCTTCTTCAAGAACAATTAATAAGGGCTGCTCTTTTCCTCCAACGGGAAGATTCTGCCCCCAAAACAATGCGTCATATATTATTTTTAACAATGTGCCGGAAATTGAACTCATTATCTCACTTGGAATTCCTGACAAATCAAGTGTTGTGATAGGCATGCTACTTCCAAGCCAATCAAACAATAATTCATTTAAATCTTTTATTACTTTCCCAGTTAATTCTGGAGTAAACGGACCCGGCTCAAACATGAAACGATATCTACTATCTTTCAACTTCACTCGCACACTATCTAAAAAACCTAAAATTCCTTTTGCCATATTATTTAGAAACGGACTACCACCACCTGCAGCTGCTGGTTCATATTCATTAGACACCAAAGTCATAGCAGACCCTTTTACTCGTAATTTAGTCTTTGTTTCAGGTTTTGCTCTTTCGGAAAATGTTTGTCTTTCAAAATCATCAAGTTCAAACCACAATTTTTTCAGACTAAACGGAATAGGACTATCTGCAGTTATACTTTCTTTTGCTACATTCATTTTCTGAATTTCAACCGTATTTATTTTTGCATCAAGTACTTTTGATCTAAAATAGTCCTTGTTTTGGTCGGACAAATTTCCCGAAAAAATACTCATCAATTCTTCAAACGGCAATGCCCAAAAAGGAATATGTAACTCTTTTTCTTTATCAACTTCATTAGCATTTATTCTGTAAACATTACTCTTTCCTTTTAGTGCCGAATTGTATTCTCCGTGTGGATCAACAACGAGGATTCTTGCGCTTTTAAATCCTTTATTAGCAATTGCATTTAATAGAACAACAACTGCATTTGATTTCCCACTTCCCGTCGAACCAAGAACGGCACAATGTCTTGATACCAATTTATTTAAATCGATTTTTGCAATCAAGCTTTCAGAAATACTAATATTCCCGACTGAAATAGAATTATCCTCATCGAATCCACCATATATTATTTCCAAGTCGTCAATTGTAACTAAATGAACTTTGTCGCCAGTCGTAGGGGATTGAGAAACTCCCCGATCAAATTTATCTCCAATTTGTTCGCCGACCAATATCATATTAAGCCATTGTTTGTTACCTAATTTGTCATATCCCTCTTTTAAAAGGTCTTTAAAGTTTTCGGGGATAGCAGCTGCACCTATTTGCGTTACTATTCCATATAAATTTGCATATCCCAATGGTATTTTTAAAAATGATCCTATTTGACCTATACGATAAACCACGCCATCAATAACCGGCATATTTGATTTTAGACTATCAGATAACTGAATTGAAATTGCATTGCCGTTCACATTAACAATTTCCCCAATTTCAGTATTCATGTTTATCATTTATTGTCCATCTGTTTTAAACTATTATTAACAATCATTGCTTTGAAAAATACAATTAATTTAACAAAATCAGGTAATGTAAGTTCCCCTTCACCTGTCCAAATTTCATCACCTTTCTTTTCAACATTTACTTCACTAACCGCGGCATATGCATCTTCATCAAAATAGGTATTGATATTTACTGTATCCGATTTATCGGGTTCTCTTTTTAATTTCCATTTCCCAAATTGACAACCAATAACAGCACTTCGGCATCCATAAACAGACAATCTACTATTCGTTTTCGCCAATTTCACCAATGAAGAATTATTTAACAAACGATATTCTTTCGTTTTCTCTTTCTTTACGATATCGTAAAATAAAGCAAATACATGGGCTGCTTTTTCTGAGTTTAGTGCAGTTAAAATCCTTTCATTAATATGTTCATCACTAAAAGAATATCCGCAAGTTATCAGAACAGCATCTTCTTGCTTTAAAAAACTACTCAATCTATCAAGCAAAGACATATATGGTTGTTTTTTTGAATCACTATATTTGAGAGTTGACGGATAAATAAGGATGTCTTCTTTGCTTGAGTCTTTACGAAAAACCTTTTTTAAAACTTTATCAAAATGCCAACCTAAAGATCCATGGATTTTCCATAATTTCGTTTGATGTGGCAAAAAACATAAATCCTCAACAGATTCAGAATTAAAAAAAGGAATGTAACTACCTGTAAAACCATCATAATATGGAACGTTTTTGGTTTCCAATCCTAATTCAAACAGGTAATCATAGTTTGTGGTAAATATCTCAATCGGAAATTTGCGGTCAGCACGCCCGATCCATTCAGCAAAATCGGTATGGATAAGATGCTCAAGTGTTTCTGGATTTTTTTCAATTTCTAAATGAACACTCACGTTTTTTCTAATTTGATCTTTAATTTTTGTATTCAATTCAGAAATATCCTTTTGATTTAATCCATTCAAGATGCCATTTGCAATGATTTGCTGCTTCTGTTCAAGGTTAGAAAGTAATGTTTCAACATTATATTTATCTACACCTATCTCATTTTTTATTTCATTTAGTGCCTTTTTATATTTTTCAACTTTTTCTAATTCATTTCCAATATTTTTTGTTAATTCACCTATAGCTGGGACAATTAGTGATTTTTCGCTTTTTTTAGCCATCGAAGTTCCTGCACCAAACAAAAAAGCAATTTTTTTCTTATCTCCAATTAATAATGACTGGAAACCTCGAATATATTCTGATGGATCATGGGTTGATTCGTTCATTTGTAAACCTCCATATTCCTGAGTATCATTTTTTTTGTCTTTACTTCGCCGCTCATCAGCTTAGGAAGAAGCGTATCGCGCAAGTGGGAAAGCGTGCGGATTTGGATTGTATTATTATATATTTTTTCAAAATAATATTTTATTTCTTTTTCAAAGAATAAAATCTTGCCTTTTTCAGGTAAAATTATTTTTTGTTCTCTAAATGTATTTGTTGTTATCGTATCAAAGACACTACCATAAGCAGCTGATTTAAGCTCATCAACAATAAATGCAATTAGTAAGTACGTGAAATAATAGCATCCATCAATTTTTGGTAAAACTCCATAATTCGATTGACTAAAAGCCATAGCAGAAGAGAGAATACAATAATTACCTACAGTTCCCCTTGCAGAAATTATTGTCGCATATTTTGGTAATAATATTGCCGATGAATTTTCTAAACCCAATTCAGATATATTTTTTTCGGTCTGAAAAATAAAACTTTTATGATTCGATGTTATATCTTTAGCAGAAAGCCAAGGTACTGAACCATCCCAATATTCAGCAGTTTCTGTCTTAGGTGTTCCACCTCCAACCAAATCAATTATTTCAAGGAGAGAGGTTTCTTTCCAACTATTATCTGCCTCCTCCACAAACATCTTCCGCCAGAGGGCTTCGGCCATTCCTTCCAGCGTTTTGTTCTGACGGTGTAGAAGGTCGATCTTGTCGTCCAGACTGGAAAGAACACCGGCAATGGCGCGCTGTTCGGGGAGCGGGGGAAGGAGGATTTCAAAATCTGCAAATTGTTTTGCATTAGCACCTGGCTGTGCAGATCCCCCGAGTATTCCTTCAACAAATCCGTCCCAAAGCCTACTTGTCAGTAAATGACCGATATAAAAAGGTTCGGCTTTTTCTCTATCAATACGATATCGAATCAAGTATGATGCAAAAACCGCATCGTGTTTCAAATCGGTTGGTTTAACTGTATAAGTATATCCAGTCGTAGCGCCAGTGCGAGCAATAACAATGTCACCTAACTGCAATTTGTACCTTTCTTGGTTTTCATTTGATATTTTGCAATATGGAACTGATGCCCAGCTAACACGCCCTGGGACAATATCGGTAATTCTCAGAAATTTTGGCCCGACTGGTTCTAGAGATGCACTCTCTGTATAACCATATGCTATATCGGAGCAAAGCTCCCCCAGCTTGCATTCCTTCCAATCAGTCATGCCTTCCCTTCCAACTTCTTCACCTGCCGATCAGCGGTGAGTAATTTCATTTGCTGAATGGCGATTTTATTCAGTTTCAACAATCTGTCTTCCTGTGGGCGGCTTTCACTGATAAACAAGGCGTTCAGATTCTCGAGATTTGAAAGACATACCAATTGCGACACATCGGCATAATCCCTGATATTGCCTTTATTCTCCGGATTTTTGGCGTGCCACTCTGCGGAAGTCATGCCAAACAAAGCCATGTTCAGGATGTCGGCTTCCGAGGCATAGATATGGTTTATCTGAGCTTTCGTCAGTTCTTGGGGAATCAGATTTTCTTTTATGGCATCGGTATGAATCCGGTAGTTGATTTTAGCCAGGTTTCTCCTGATATCCCAGCCGAGCTGTTTTTTCTCTGCATCCTTGAGTCGCCGGAACTCTTTGATGAGATAGAGCTTGAATTCAGGAGATATCCACGATGCAAATTCAAAGGCGATATCCTTGTGAGCGTAAGTGCCTCCATAGCGGCCTGACTTCGAAATAACCCCAATTGCATGGGTAGACTGAATCCATCGCTGCGGAGACAGCACAAAGTAATTGCTTCCGGCCTCACTTCTAAACCTCTCGAATTCGAGGGGTTTAAAATCCGGGTTGCTTAGTTTTTCCCACAAACCCAGGAACTCAATCGTACTCCGGCTGCGCATCCAATTGTTGATAATCGCGAACGGGTCTTTCCGATTACGATATTTGGCGATGTCGGTCAATGAAATATAGTCCTCTGTTTCCCTTACAATAATGCCTATTTCGTTGCCTTGAACATTCAGCTTCGGCGCCATTGCCATCTCCTGTTTAGGGTTCAATTCCCTCGAATTCGGGGGAATTAAAACGCTGATAACATAAAATCTCGGTCCCGAGAACGTTTGTTTTACTCATTGTTAATACGTCCTGGGTTCAGCTCCAGCTTGGCAAGGTTCTTGCGAATGATTTCATTCAGCCGCACTTCCTCATTCATTTGCTCGTCAAGCTCAGCCTTAAGTTTTGAAAACCGCTCGGGAAAATCAAAATCATCTTCATCATCAGGCAGGCCGATATAGCGACCTGGGGTAAGCACATAATCTTTTTCTCTGATCTCATCGAGGGAAACGGATTTGCAGAAACCCGGTATATCAGCATAGCTGATACCCTCATCCCCGGCCCTTCTCCCAGAGGTAGAAGGGTGAGTTAAATTTCTCCAAGCGTGATAGGTGTCGGTTATTTTGGCAATGTCCTCATCGGTGAAATTTTTTGTCCGACGGTTAATGAGATAACCGAGATTGCGAGCGTCTATGAAGAGGACTTCACCCTCATCCCCAACCCTTCTCCCAGAGGTAGAAGGGAGAGTTAATTTTTCTTTGCGCCGAATAAACCAGAGGCAAGCGGGAATTTGCGTATTGAGAAAGAGTTTTGCCGGAAGGTTAACGATGCAATCGAGCAAGCCCGCTTCAATTATAGCCTTTCGGATTTCGCCTTCACTGTTGGTTTTGGATGTAAGAGAACCTTTGGCCAGTACAAAACCAGCCATACCTTTGGTTGATGACATATGATAGATAAAATGCTGAATCCAGGCATAGTTGGCATTGCCGGCGGGTGGAATACCAAATTTCCAACGTGCATCATCTTTCAAGAGTTCTCCAGACCAATCTGAATCATTGAATGGCGGATTGGCAATAATGAAGTCTGCCTTCAAATCCTTATGGGCATCATTCAGAAATGAACCTTCGTTGTTCCATTTGATATTGGAACTGTCGATGCCGCGAATAGCAAGATTCATTTTGGCCAGGCGCCAGGTGGTTTGGTTTGATTCCTGACCATAAATAGAAATCCTATCTAATGGATTCAAGGAAATACCATTGCCTTTTTTTTTGTAATGGTCCTGATGGGATTTTATAAATTTCTCGCTCTGTATAAACATGCCGCCGGAACCACAGCAGGGATCAAACACCCGACCTTCATAAGGTTCAAGCATTTCAACAAGGAGCCTGACAACACTTCTGGGGGTGTAAAACTGGCCACCCTTTTTCCCTTCAGCCAATGCGAATTGTCCTAGAAAGTATTCATACACCTGACCGAGCACATCTTTGCTCTTTGCTTCTTCGCTGCCCAATGCAATCGTGCCGATAAGGTCGATAAGTCCGCCCAAACTTGTCCGGTCCAGGTTCTGCCTGGCGTACACCTTTGGAAGAACGCCTTTCAATGATGGGTTAATGCGCTCGATGGCTTCCATAGCTTCATCCACATAACCGCCGATATCGACTTTTTTACCATTGGCAAGAAGGATTTCGGTCTTTTTGGCATTATCGGAAATGGATTTCCAACGAGCGACTGGCGGTACAAAGAAAACTTTTTCAGCAATATACTCATTGGGATCTTCCGGATCTGCCCCCTCAAATGAATCTTTTCCCTTCAAGAGTTTAGAATGCAAGTCTTCAAAAGCATCGGAAATATACTTTAGAAAAATCAAGCCTAAAACAATATGCTTATATTCCGCCGCATCCATATTTTTTCTGAGCTTATCCGCAGCTTGCCACAATGTGGCTTCAATGGGTTCCTGCTTTTTTATTTTCTCTTTTGCATTTTTCCCTTTAGGCATTATCTCTCCCTAATTGCTTGATGCAGTCCGAATTTTCTAGGTTTTTGGAGGTGTTGAATTTTTTGATCTGTTTAAACGTTTCACCGATCACTTTTTGAATCATTCGCGAATCCTTTATCTATCTCTCATTCCCGCTTTGCGGTAAAGATGTTTTATGATAAGGAATCGCATAAAAATTGTCAAATTTAATTTTGAAATAAACAATATTGAGAAAAACCTCCTTAAAGCAAGTTAGTCAGGAAAACATCTAGCTAAAAAACAGTTTTACATATTTTTTGTCTTCGGCCTTGGGTTTTTCTTCCCAAGTCACATCTTCCCAATCGCCGCAATTATCCTTGTTAATTCTTCCATATTGCACGTTACGCAAAGAGGAGGCCAATTTCCTTATTTTTCTTGCCGGGGCTTCTTCCGGATCGAATTTTTGGAACTGTTTCAAAACTTCATAGGAAATTTCATGGATATCGGGAAAGAATTTCTTGATCATAGTCACGCCCAAATAGACTTGTTCTAGCCGCGCTTCATTCTGCAATTTATCAGTATTATTTTTGTAAGCGGATTTGAACGAGACATAGTCAATTTTTTCAATGATATCCATTCGGGAAAGAAAATCGCTGTATTTGTCGCCATTGTCTTTTTTCATTTCAACCTTGGTACCGGCGAATACCCAAACACAAGGCTTCAAACTGAAGAATCTTCCATTTCTCACATAAATACCTTCTTCAAGGGGAGTCAGGAAAGCGCTGTATACTTTGTCGCCTTTTACATTGGAGTTGAATTCATCAATAAAAACAAGTATTTTTTTTCGACTGCTTGCTTGCTTGGTAGCAATGTTGTCGAATAAATCCAATAAATCACTCGAAGTCGTCATTTGTGTGATATCAAAGCGCATAAATGCAAAATCAAAAGCATGCGCGAGCGTTTTGGCAAGATGTGTTTTTCCTGATCCCGGATCCGCTTGAAGCAATATGCAAAGAGAACGGACCGGATTGCCATTATTGAAAAAACCTCTGAGTTTCTGCCCGATACAATTTAAAATGTCCTGCTTTTTCTTAATACAGGTAACATAGTTTGGGAGGGCCGTGGCACTTCGCCAGACTTCAAGCCGCATTTCCTTGTTTTTTCCGGTTAGGATTCCAAAATCCTTTCCGGCGTTGGTCCAATCATCATCCTCGTTTTTCCAGAGGAAATCCCTAATCGATCTATCCCGAAACTCAAAATTGAAATTGTTATCTCCCAGATTTCGATGCCCTCCATAATAGTCCGCAATATCAATCGAATTGTTCAAATTTTCTTCATTGATTATATTCTTCTCATCCAAACCAAGAAAAACAAGCGAGGCAAAAAAAGCACTGGGCCAACCCAACTGAGAAATCATAGTCGGAACAATTCCAGAGTTGCCTGTAAAGCATTTCGCATCAGCCTTTGCCGAATCGGTGCGGATGATGACTTCCAATTTATTCGAGACCACAACAACATTTTTTCCGGGAATACTATTCAATAACTCTTTCGCTCTCTCGGTTATTCTGCCTTTCCAGAGCCAATTTTCCCAGGGATTGACGTGGACGGCCACTTCTGGCCCTACCATGTTTACTTCCAATGAATCTTTTATTGCCGAAAGCCATTCCGGATTTTTCCTTTTACTTCTGACAAACCATTTGGCTGAACTGTATTTCTTCTTCAATTCCCTAATTAATTTTCCGGAAACCGCACCTTTGAAAAAATCGAACACAACAATTTGCTTGACTTCATTTTTGTCCGGCAGGTGAAGGTTGCTTATGGATAATTCTTTTTCATTCTCGTTTAAATGCTCGGGCTCCCAATCGATTCGATTGATTTGCTCCATCCCTCCATCTTCATGACGATATTGCCTGATCACACGAATGGTATAGCTGTTTTTGTCCAGGGTCTGCAAATCAATATCCGGAGGATGTTGGCAAAACTGTGGGGTCAATTTAAACGTTGCTTTTGCCGCTGGACATTGAGCGTTTTCATCATGAGAATGGACCAAATGCTTGATGTATTCAGAATCTTGCTGATTCCATTTCCCGATGCCCAATATTCCAAATTCTTTGTCGCTCTCAGTTTTTAACTGATACAGAACACTGGCCACATGACCCGCGCCACATAATCCAGAGATATTGTCTTGTGTACCACTCGATATCCGATCATGATTAAATCCTGTATGAGAACTAATATCCGAATGATGTCGAACCAAGAACCAATATTCATCTACTACCCAATCGCCAACAATGATAATCGTGTTTTTTTCAGGCTTTGCCATTTGTTTCTCCCCCTTTTTATCCATTTAGTTTATTTTTCACATCATCGTCAGATCGAAAGAATAATCACAAGACTTAATTATGAAATTCTCATAATAAGCTGCCGCTGCTTTTACAAAAACAATAATTTTTCTCTGCCTCATGGTTAAAGCGTCCCCTATACGAATGACCAGAAAAAAGCAATGGGGAAAATTGTGTTATATTTTTAATTAAATCAATTAATTGGATTTATTAGCCAAGCATATCGGCACTTTTCACTGGGAATATTTTTTATAAATTGGTATGGGGAGAAATGTGATATTTCGTTTAAAAAAGTTTGCGGGTTTAAGGGTTGAAGAGTTAAAGGGTTAGAAGCATTAGGTCGAACTTTATCTTCCCCTTCAACTCTTCAATTCTTCAACAAATTATCTTTGAAACTTCTTACCCCGTCTACCCATCTACTTTTCTACCCGTCCACCCTACCCGAGCTCCGTCCCCTTGGCGATCAGGTCGACATATTCGCGGAACAGGAACTTGCGATAGCGTTTTTTGCCGGTGATCTCGTGCAGGATGCCCAGGGAGCGGAATTGAGCGACCAGCTGGGTCGCGCTCTGGCGGCTCAGGGCCAGCCGGGATGCGACCAGCGGCACGTCGAGCAGAGGCATGGCAAAGCAGAGATCCAGGAGCCTGAGGGCGGAAAGTCCGGCTTTGCGGCCGGCATGGATCTTTTCCCCCAGGCGGCTTTTCAGCTCGATGATCCGGCGCGCCGTGTCGGCCGCCTCCAGTGAAACTTCATGCACGCCGTGCAGGAAGAACTTCAACCACCCTTCCCAGTCCCCTTGCGTACGCACGGACAGCAATCGGTCATAATACTCCTGGCGGTTCTTCTTCAGGTAGTGGCTGAGGTAGAGCAACGGGCGGGAGAGGATGCCCCGCCAGCACAGGTAAAATGTGATCAGCAGACGGCCGATGCGGCCGTTGCCGTCCAGGAAGGGATGGATGGTCTCGAACTGGGCGTGGACCAGGGCGATCTTGACCAGGGGCGGCAGACTGTCCCCGGCGTGGATGAATTTTTCCAGGTCGGATATGAGCTCTTCGACCGCGTCCGCGGGCGGCGGCACGAAGACCGCTTCGGCCAGGGATGCGCCGGCAGCGCCGATCCAGTTTTGCGAGCGGCGATACTCGCCCGGCGTCTTGGTCCGCCCCCGGACCCCGGCGAGAAGAATGGCGTGGATCTCGCGGATCAGGCGCGATGAGAAAGGAAAATCCTTGAGGCGCGCCAAACCATGGTCCATGGCCTTGACGTAGTTGATGACCTCCTTCACCTCATTGATGTCGTCGCGGGGGATGCCGTCGGCCTCAAACTCCAGGACCCCTTCCAGCGAAGCCTGAGTGCCCTCGATCTGCGAGCTGAGCAATGCCTCCTTTTTCACGTACATGGCGATGAACAGTTCGGGATTGGGCAGCACGGAGGCCACGCCGTCCAGGCGGGCCAGGGAGCGGTCGGCCTCCGACAGCGCCAGCTGCAGCCCCGGGTCAAACGACAGGAGCGGATCGGGCGGCAGGGGCTTGGGAATGAAAGCATCATAGCCCAATGGCTGCTTCACATACTTTCCTGTTCTTTCCGGATCCATGGCACCACTCTCCTTGACTTAGAATATTTAAAGTGCTTTTAAATCAATTATAGTTGACTTAAAATGATTGTCAATAGTTTAGTCATTTTTTGTTGACTTAAAGTGTTTTATTAAAGAACTTTAACATGAGGGTTCAAGAGATGATGGATAATGGGTCAGCCGCAAATTCGAACTTTATCTTCCCCTTGAACTCTTTAACCCTTCAACTCTTCAAAAGGGAAGAACTTGGTTTACGGTGTACGGCGGACGGTTTACGGTAAGAAAAAACGAGCGCCAGGTGATGGGTGATGGGTTATAGGTGATAGGTAAAAAAAGAAACAGCCCTTCCGGATGTAGGGGTGACCCGGCAGCACAAATCATCCGTCGACCTTGGCGGATCTGATTTGTCCCTCCCCAAATGGGGACGATCGCAGAATTTCAGGATCTCCGAAAATAAATTCTCCAGGTTCCCTTTCTCCGTCATTGAACATCCTTCATTATTACCCAATTCATTACCAAATTCATCCGTTGTTACCCAATTGCCTTTTTGTCTCTGCGGACAGCGCTTGCATTTTTGCATAATTCCAGATCAGGAGATCATTTCTCGGTCTCCTCCACTTTAAATCCGATCTTGCGCGGCTTCCCGGCCGGAGGAGTCATTAACTGCCGGATGGCGTCGAAGACCACCTTGAACTGGGAATCGTACTTTTTCTCAAGGTCCTTAAGTTGGCGGGCCAATACGGTGTTTGCCTGGAGCATGCGCCGCAGGCGGACAAAGGCGCGCATGATCTCGATGTTGACCCGCACAGCGCGTTTGCTGCGCAGCACGCTGGAAAGCATGGCCACCCCCTGCTCGGTAAAAGCAAGAGGTCGATATTTGCGGTGCTGGCCGCGGCCACGCTTTAAGGTCACAAATTGTGACCTTAAAAAGCTGGTTTCCTCGTCATTCAACTGGAACATGAAATCTTCCGGGAAACGTTCGCTATTGCGCTTGACTGCCTGATTCAGCACCTTGACTTCGACTTCATACAGCCCGGCAAGATTTTCGTCGAGTATGACCCGGTGTCCGCGCAAAACGATAATTGTTGCCTCGATACGCTCGACGGGGATTATGGCCGTTTCATTTTTCATAAGCTATTGGTCCCAGGTCTTTCATTTTTACTTTTCCAAGTCTGACAGGTTCTTCGGATCATGGAACTGCGCCCAGTCGCGCCAGCACAAACTATAGTCACACTAGATGGTTTCAGCGACTTCAGGAACATGCTAAAACCATAGTGTGACTATCTAGTTTGTCTGTCCCCCATGGGCAGCACCGATCATCTGCCTATCCTGGCAGATTTGATCGGTCTGCCACCGAAGGTGGGATTGTCGCGAAATTTCAGGATCTCCGAAATTAACTTCTCCAGGTTCCCTCCCTGAATACGAGAACCCATCCCGGCGGAATGCTTGCTTTCTTTCCGAATCATTGAGAACCTTCCCTTGTTACCCAATTCATTACCCGATTCATTCGCTGTTACCCAATTGCCAATGCCCGGTCTTGCGCCAGCGGGCACTCTGCCCGCGGCCCAGGCACTCCACTTGCTTTTCCGCCCGCAGGTTCTTCAAAACGCGCCGGATCATATCCACGCCTACATTCGGGCACTCATTCTGAATCTCGGCGATGCGGAAAGGGCCCGTTTTCCTGTCAATGGCCCGAAGGATCAGGTTCGTCTTTTCGCCTTTGGGGATATTGATCTGGCCGAGGCGCTCTTCGAATTCCTTATATGCGGCCTTGATGATGAAGAGAAGGTAATTGAGATAGGGCCAGGGGTCATGCTTGCCCTCATGCCAGCCGCGGGAGCTTTGCTCCAGGGTTTCATAATATCGCTCCTTGTTCTCCTCGATGAGGCGCTCCAGGCTGATGTAGCGGCCCACTTCGAATCCCAGGTGATAGCATTGCAGGAGCAGCAAAAGCCGCGAGACGCGCCCGTTACCGTCGCGAAATGGATGAATGCAAAGGAAATCCAGGTTGAAGGCAGCCAGGAGTACGGGGGGCGGGATGATGCGCTCCTGGATGGCTTCATGGTAGATATCCAGCAAAACCTTCATGCCGGCCGGCGTAGCCGCGGCGCTGACCGTCTTGAAGCGGACCCGTGAGCGGCCGTCGGGGAATTTCTCGATGATGTCGCCGTCTTTATCTTTGTATTTTCCGGCGTCCCAGATCTCGCCGCGCGTCAAGCGATGGAGTTGCAAAACGGTCTCTTGCGAAACAGGGAGATGTGCGCCCTGCTCATGGATCAAGGTCAGGGCCTGCCTGTATCCCCGGACTTCCTCTTCATCCCGATCGCGCAGCAACGGCTTGCCGAAAACGATGGTGGCGATGCGGGATTGATCGACGACAACACCCTCGATGCGGTTGGATGACACGGCGCTCTCAATAAGGGCGTGTTCCCGGAGCGCCTTGAGACGCTGCGGGGATTGCCGGGTATACAATTCCTGTTTGCCGCGCGCCTCGCCAAGGTTTGCCAGAACCCAGGAAGTGGCTGTTGGGACAGATTCAAATTTATTGGAAAAGAGTTTAATGGTCATCATGACTTCTTTATTTCCCAAGCAGACGTTTCCCCGCCCAATCGCGACAGCACAAATCATCCGCCGAAGCCAGCGAATTATTTGTCCAGTCGATCTTTTTTTGATTCATGGCGAATCCTTTTATATATCTCTCATTCCCGCATTGCGGCTGACAGGAATTATAATAGGAAATAGGAGGGAAAATGTCAAATGTAGGGGGTGATGGGTCATGGGTTTTGGGTGATAGGTAAGAGGACTAAGGCTATAGGTGAGGGGCTATGGGCGATGGGAGGAAGGGAAGAGCAAGACGAAATGAGTTCGGTGTAAGGTGTAGGGTGGAAGGCGTAAGGTAGACAGTAAAAAAAGGCAATCGTTGATGAGTTGATGGGTAAATGGGGCAACCGCAAAGGGTTCGAACTATTGCGTTTCTCTTCCCCATCTACTCATTTACACTTCTACTCATCTACTTATTTGTTCGATGTTCGAGGTATTAAAGCTCGGCGGACGGCAGACGGTGTAAGGCATAAGGAAAGAAAAGGCAATTTTATTTCTTCTTGGCCTTGATCTTTTTCAGGTACTTGAGGTCTTCGAGGTCTTTTGCCCGTCCTGCCGCCTTCTTCATGCGGATCATATCGTCCAGGCAAGGAAAATAAACTTCGGTTTCCCCGAATTTCGAACGGATCTTGTTTTTCCAAATATCTTTAAAAATGACGCCTTTTACAAAAGGATGGATGTCGGTTTCCAGGGCATATTGCCTGATCAGGAGTTTGTTTTTCAACAGGTCTTCTTCCGAAATATCGAACAGGTCGTACCCGAAATCCATGAGCGCTTTTTTGAGTCTTTTGATATTTTCCTTTTCCGGCCGGACGAAAAGATCGATATCGAGGGTGGCGCGGGCGTAACCATAAACCGGGAATGCGGTGGCCCCGATGACGATGAAGTCAACCTTATTTTCGTTTAATGACTTCAGCAGTTTTTCCGTGTCCATTCTGTTTCAGCAAGGCCAGCATTTCCCTGCTTTTTCTCCGCATCAGCTGAAAACGTTCCTGCACCGTCAGGGAGAGGAGATACTGCAGCTCGAACTCGATCTCCTTTTGTTCATCATCTTTTTTCAAAAGAAGCACGCCGCGGCTTTTCACTTTCTTTCCCATATAACTATTTTATCATAATATCGAGCGGACGTCTGTAAAAGACGAGGTTCGAGGTTGAAGAAGGGAGAGATAATGGGTGACGGGTGATTGGCAAAGAAAAAGAGGAAATGGACTCGGTGTAAGGCGTACGGTGTACGGTAGGCGGTAAAAAGCAATCGTTGATGAGTAGATGAGTTGATGGGTTGATCGGACAACTGCACAGGGATCAAACTGTTGCGTTTCTCTTCCCCATCTACGCATTTACCCATCTACCCATATACCCATCTACCCATATACCCATCTACCCATATACCCATCTACCCATCTACTTATTCGTTCGACGTTCGTTGTTGAAGAAGAGAAAGGTAATAGGTAATGGGTGATAGGTTGGAGGTGATAGGGAAAGAAAGAAACAGCTGGTTTTTCCCCACCTATAACCCCTAACCCATAACCCATAACCAAGTCCCCATGACCTCCCCTTGCTACTAACTACTAACTTATTAAATTAGTGATTAGTGATTGGAAAGAAAAGATGTCAGAAGACGGATAACAGAAGACAGAAAACAGATAAAAAGAAAATATCAATCTTATTCTTTTTCTTACTCTGTCCTCTGACTTCTGACTTCTGTTTTCTTCCCATAGCCCCTCGCCTCTAGCCCCTGGTTTTTTCCTACTGCCTACTTAATTTCATAGAGATTGCCGTCGAGGTCGGAAACAAAGCAAACGAAAGAATCGCCCTTGGGCGTGCGGCTGACCTTCAGGCCGTTTGCTGCGCATTGCTTTAAAAATTCCGCCTGCTCATCCACTTCAATACAGCTATGGAGCACAGTCTGTTCCGGCGCCCGGTACGACGGATCGATGAACACCTCGAAACGGACGCCCGCGGCCGTGTAGTTGATGATGGTCAGCTCCCTGTCGATGGCGAAGATGGCCCGGCACAGCTCCGCGCCCACACGGACGGGCGCGCCCTTTTCAAGGCCCAGCAGCTGCTGAAAAAAAAGGTCGGCGTTGCCGGCGCAGGAAGCCCCGATAGCCGTGTGCAGGTTGCGCATGGTCGTTTATCTCCTTAGTTACTCCGCGAAGGGCCGTTCGGCTCGATGATGATCTTGACGGCCTCTTTGCCCTCCAGCATCAGGGCGAACCCCTCGGCGATCCGTTCCAGCGGCAGGCGGTGCGTCACCAGGCTGTCCACCTCGATTTCCCCTGCCGCCAACAGCGCCATGGCTTCGCGGATGTCGGGCGGACCGCAGTAGTACGAGGTCAGAATCCGGACCTCTTTGGTCCAAAAATCGTTGATGGGGATGACGACGCTTTTTCCGGGAGCGGGCACGGCGAAAAACACGATGCTGCCGCCTTTTTCCACGCTGCGCCAGGCCTGTTCCACGGCCGGCAGCGCCCCGGTGCAAAGGATGACCACATCGGCCTTGCGCCCGGTCTCGGCCATTAACCGCGCCGGAACGTCCTCCCCGGCCGCAATGAGGATCTGCGCCCCGGCCTTTGCGGCCAGCCGAAGTTTCTCCGGGTTGACATCGGTCGCGGCCACGAGGCAGTTCCTGAGCTTGGCCAGCCGGATATGCAGGAGCCCCGAGACGCCGGAACCCAGGATTAAAACAGTTTTATTTTCGCCGACGCCGCCCAGGCGGGCCGCCCGCACCACGCAGGCCAGGGGTTCGATGAAGGTGGCCTGTTCGTAGGAAATGGTTTCGGGCAGGTGATAGAGGCCGTTGGCCACGATGAACTTCGGAACCAGGACGTACTGGGCGAAGCCGCCGCCGAGGCGCTCCTTGACTTCCGGGCACTGGGGAAAATGGCCGTCACGGCAGAGGGCGCATTTCAGGCAGGGGACCTTGGGGGCGGCCATGACCCGGTCCCCGGGCTTGAAATCCGGGACCCCGGTCCCCGTTTTCTCCACGCGGGCGCCGACCTCATGGCCCTGGACCAGCGGCGCCCGCGGCAGACGGTACCATTCCACCAGATCGCTGCCGCAGATGCCGCAGGCCATGACCTGCAGCAGCACCTGGCCCGGCCCGGGTTCCGGCACGGGCGCATCCTGGACCCTGATATCCTTGTTGTTATGCCAGAGGGAGATCTTCATCCTCGGCCCTTTATTTGCTGTTTTTCAGGGAGTGATACAGCTCCAGCGCCTTGTCCGGCTTTTCATTTTGATGCACCACGGCCCGCACGGCCTGGATCATGGCCGTGGGCGCTTCGGCCTGGAAGATGTTCCGTCCCATGTCCACGCCCGCGGCCCCTTCCTGGATGGCGCGGTAGGCCATGGTCAGGGCAGCGAGCTCCGGAAGCTTCTTGCCGCCCGCGATCACAATGGGCACCGGGCAGGCGGCGGTGACGGTCTCGAAACCTTCGGGCACGTAATAGGTCTTGATATACTGGGCGCCCAGCTCGGCGCAGATGCGCGTGGCCAGCAGGAAATAACGGGCGTCCCGTTTCATGTCCTTGCCGACCGCCGTCACGGCCAGGGTCGGCATGCCGTAGCGCGTGCCGCTGTCGATCACTTTCGTCATGTTGATGATGGACTGCTTCTCGTATTCCCCGCCGATGAAAACCTGCACGGCCATGGCGCACACGTTCAGGCGGATGGCGTCTTCGATGTCCACCGCGATCTCCTCGTTGGAGAGCTCCTTGAGGATGCTGGCTCCGCCCGAAACCCTCAGCACGATGGCTTTTTGCGACGAGGGCGGGACGATGCTGCGCAGGATGCCCCGGGTCAGCATCAGCGTATCGGCGTAAGGTTCCAGCGGCAGGATGGTGATGTCGATCCTTTCCAGTCCCGTCGTGGACCCCATGAAATACCCGTGGTCGAAGGCCAGCATGACCGTGCGGCCGGAGAGCGGATTGAATATCCTGGCCAGGCGGTTTTTCATGCCCCAGTCCAGGGACTGCGAACCTTTCAAAAAGAATTTTTCCGCCTGCTGCGGCACATCGGCATAATAGTTTTTTACACCTTCACTTCCATCCATATCAGCCATTTAAAAACTCCTTATAATGATTCCATCTTCGTGATAACGCCAGCCTATGATGCATTTTAAGGAGATTAGTCTGCATTGTCAATACGGCCGTCATAGCCCGGAACGAGGTTCGATGTTCGATGTAAAAAGGCGTTTCTTCCTACTGACTACTAACTTATTAACTTCGTGATTAGTGATTAGTGATTGGAAAGAAAAGATGTCAGAAGACGGATAACAGAAGACAGAAAACAGATAAAAAGAAAATATCAATCTTATTCTTTTTCTTACTCTGTCCTCTGACTTCTGACTTCTGTTTTCTTCCCTATAGCCCCTAGCCTCTTGCCCCTAGCCGCTTATTTCATTTTCAACTTGATCGCGATCAGTTCCTTGATCGGCTGCAGGTCGATTTTTTTTCTCACTTCGGTGATGACCGGCCGCAGCGAGCATCGGCCCTTGGGGTGCGTGAAAGCGTACTTCAAATCGGCGCCCAGGCCGCTGGCCGTGATGGCGGTTTCGGCCTTGGCGGTGAAATAGAACGAGATTTTAAAGAACTTCTCCCAGGCCGAGAGCCAGAAAATGGTCCTGGCATTCTGCGTCACCTTGCACAACCAGGTCCGGCTGTCGTTGTAGTAGTGCCAATCAACCGACATGTGCGGATAATCTTTTTTCAGCAGCCGCATGAAAGCGTCCCAGGCGGGCTTGGAGCGGCCAAGCGGTTGGCGAAGAACGGAATCGGAAGGAAAAATATCCGGGTCGTTCAGGGAATGTTGAAACATGGAGGGTACCTCAATCACCATTATACAGGTAAATGGCCGGAAAAGCAAATGGGTAAAGGAAAAGAAGGCGATAGGCTATGGGCGAGGGGCGAGGGGCAAGAGGAAAGAACTTGGTGTACGGTTGAAGGTATACGGTTGAAGGTAAGAAAAAGATAAAGGCAAAGAAACTGTAGGGGCGACCGGCGGTCGCCCATCATGAATTCCATAAAAATCCTTTGTATTGAAGAAGGGCGACCGGCGGTCGCCCCTACCATACCCTATACCCTAGACCCTTTTCTTTTAATTCATCAAACCCTTGTAATTAAATTTACCTTTAATTATCGATCACCTTGCCATCCTTCAACCTGAAGCAGATATCGTGGAAGCCGCGGACCCGGCCGCGAGCGATTATCTTTTCATTCAGGGGTTCCGTGTTCCATCATGAGCGGAATTTTTTTTTGCCTTCGCCTGATCCTTTTCTTTCCCAAGCTCTTCCCAGGTCCGGCCGCCGTCCCGTGAAGTCCGGAAGGACCGGGTCAAGGCCACGGCGCCGGCGATGGCCAGCGACGCAAAGGCAATGACCATCCCCCAGAAATGGCCGTCTTCATTTTTGCCCATGTTGCTCCCTCCCCTTGGGGAATTATTTTAAGAGTTTCGCCGGCGGAAAGCAAATAGTTGTAATGGAAGGGTTTGCCCCCCCTCCCTTGCATGGCGAATCATTTTTAGTTATCATGGGTCAGTGACCTTCTGCAGGAGCCAACCATGCAGCAAAAAATGAAGTACATCCTGGCCATAGCCATTGCCATGTTCGCGATCAGCGTCGCGGTTTTTTATTTGGCCGCGCCGCGGCCGGGAGAGATCGCCCGGACGCCGGAGCTGACACAGCCCGCGCCAGACCTCAGCACGCCCGTTCAAGGGGAAAAAGCGGCCCCGGCCCAAAGCACACCGCAGGAACCGGCCAGGTTGGATGGGGAAAAGCCGCCGCTGCTGTTCGTCCTGATCGCCGCCATCATGCTGGCCGTATGGTTCATTCGCCGGCTGTTCAGGAAAAGACCACTCCCGCAGCCGCAGCCCGAACCAGCTGTCGACACCCAGGACGCATACGCTGGGTCCGTTCCGCCCGGGGTGATCGCCCAGCTGCAGAACATCGCCGCCGAGATCAGCTCCTGGACCCTGGACAACGACCGCCATGTCCTGGAGCAGTTGAACCGCGACGCCCGGCGCATTGGCGAAGCCCTGTACCGCCAGGGCGGCAAGAAACGCATGCTGGAGGCCTACCGCCAGGCCGGGTCGCAGCGCGTAATCGAAAGCGCCTGGAAGGGCATCGGGACGTGGAAGGGATAACAAAAAAGGGTATAGGGTTCAGGGTCTAGGGTTTAGGGCAAGGTAGGGGCGACCGGCGGTCGCCCTTCTTCAATACAAAGGATTTTATTGGAATTCATAATGGGCGACCGCCGGTCGCCCCTACAAAAGGAATTTCCTTCTCTTCAACCTAGAACATCGTCTTTTTCTTACCTTACACCTTACACCTTCCACCTTCCACCGGGCCGGGTTTGATGAATCAAACCCCTAGCATTTTTGCCTTTGTCTTTTCTTCCCTTACACCCCAACCCCTACACCTTACACCGAGTTCGTTTCTTCTTTTTCTTCACCTATCGCCCCTAGACTTGACATTCCATTTCCCCGGTATTATAAGAAATTTAACTTTATTTTATAGGGGGGAAAGAATGAAAAAACTGGCGTTATTTGTTTGTCTGATGATCCTGGCCAGCCTGACCTTGAGCGCCCAGATGAAGATGGAAAAGACGATGTGCGAGAAAAAGGCGCAGCTGCTGCTGGACAAGGTGCTGGAGATGTGGAACCAGGGCAACCTGGCCCTGATCGCGGAACTGTACACGGCCGACTGCGTGGCCACGACCAGCTCCACACCCGAGCCTTACATCGGCCACGAGGGGATCAAAAAATGGGTCGAGCTCACGCGCGCGATGATGCCCGACATGGTCATGGCCTTTCCGGAGGTCATGGCGCAGGGCGACAAGATCTTCACGGTCTGGACGATGACCGGAACCCAGACCGGGCCCATGGTCATGGCCGAAGGCACCCTGCCGCCCAGCGGACGCAAGGTCAGCATCACCGGCTTGTCCATCGACTACCTCAAGGACGGCAAGATGGCCAAGGAGGTCGTCATCTTCAATGCCCTGGACATGCTGATGCCGCTGGGCTTCACCCTGAATCCGCCGGCTCCACCGCCGCCGCAATAAAGAAAAAGACGCGGTGCCGGGCGATCCGGCAGTAGGGGTTTGATTAATCAAACCCCTACAACTGACTACTGTCTACTAGCTCCTTTAGTTCGTTCTAATCCTTGTCGTCAATGATGGTGACGGTGCGCTCGCCCGCCAACTTCACGTTGAACTGCTTTTCGTAGAACTTCCTGATCCGCTCGTGCATGGCCGGCTGCTGCTTCTTGCCGTTGACCCGCAGGGCGGCGGCTGAGAGCTTGACCTCATAGCGTCCCGACTTGCCGGCCAGTCCGGCGGCATGGAGTTCCTTGATTAATGCCTGGAAATTCTTCTCCTCTTTGCGCAGGACCTTCTCTTCGGCCCGCAGGCGCTGCTCTTCGACCTGCATCTCCTCAACCTGGTCGCGCATGGCCTGCTCTTCGGCGGCCATCATTTCTTCCTGCTGCCGGGCCTGCAGGTCAAATTCCCGGGCGTGCCGCTCCTGCTCCTTCATGGCCTTTTCTTCTTCGGTTCGGGCGGCCAGCTCCAGCCTGAGCTTGTGCAGCTCCCGCTCTTTCAAGCTGCGCTCCTTCTCGTCCATACGCTGCATTTCATACTCGAGTTTCCGCAGTTGCTCATTTTTAAGTTGGCGCTCGGCTTCGGCCTGCTGCCGCAATTCGCCGGCAGCGCTATGGCGGCGTCCGACATACATGGTCAATGGCTGCCATGACCCTTTTCCAGACGCAGTTTGACAATGTGCCGCGGCCTTCCATGCCGACGGCCGGTACCAGGAATAGGCGCCGCTCTCCAGCGACACCACCTCGCTGAACGAGCCCCCGGCCGACAGGCCCATGTACCAGACCACCCGGCCGTCTTTTTCGTTCACCAGCCAGGTGCCGGCCGTGCCTTTTGCCGCTCCGTGATCCTCGCCGCTCAGCCTGACCCGGCCGACGGACTCGAGATCAAAGGAGATGGCCTGAAAACTGGCCGGGTCGGCCGGTTCTGGCGGCGCGGGGGGTGCCGGTGTCCCGGGCACATCCGAAAGATTCTGTGGCGCCGTCGCTGCGATCCGGATCGCGGCGCTCTCGCCGGCGCGGACGCTGCCCACGGAAGCCGCGGTCAGCCTCAGCATGCCGAGCAGTCCGAACACCATCAGCAGGGCGCTGACGAAGCCCTCGCGGAAATCGGGGGTGCGGCGCGGCCGTCCCAGCAGGCGCACGATGCGCCGCAGCAGCCTTTGCGGCCGCCCGATCGCGGCCAGCGCCGGCTGGCGGATAGGCCAGGCCGTCGACCTGCAAACTGGCCAGGGCGCGGGCGTAGCTCTGCGCGTCGCCGCACAGGGCCACGGCGAAGTCGTCGCAGCAGTGCTCGCGTTCCTGGCGCACGCCGGCCGATATCCAGCGCAGGCCGGGATGGAAGAAATAGAGGATCTCGACCAGGTTTTGCAGCACGTTGACCAGGTAGTCGCGGCGCACGACATGGGCGAGTTCGTGGGCCAGCAGCGCCTCCACCTCGTCGACGGGCAGCCCGGCCGCCAGGCCGACGGGCAGGAGCAGCACCGGCTTGAGATGGCCGACGACCACCGGCGTCCTCAGGCGCAGCGATTCGAGCAGCTGCAGCGGACGCTTCAAACCTGCCTTTTCGGCCAGCTGCTGCAGCCGGTCGGGCCAGGGCGGCGGCAGCAACCGGTTCTGCTTGTATTTCAAGCGCTGAAGATAGAGCATGCCGCCGCTGAAGCGCAGGGTCAGGAACAGTACGCCCAGCAGCCAGAGGGTGACCAGTAACGGCAAATGGCGGGAAAAATAGTCGCTGAAAAAAGCGCTGACGCGCTGCAGCCGCGACGGTTCCTGCCCGGTCGCCCGGACCAGCGGCAAAGTCACGTTGGCCGGGTTGGCCGCGGCCATGGCCGGGAGCCCGGGGGCGGCAGCGGGGCCGGCCGCTCGATAATGGTTACGGAAAGTAAGCACCGAGATCAGCAGCATCAGGGCCAGGACGGCCAGGCCCAGGCCGTAGCGGGTGCGGGCGCTGGCGCGGCGGGAGAAATACAGGATGACGGCGAAGGCCAGGGCGGCCAGGGCCCCCTGCCAGAGGGAGTGGAACAGTGTCCAGCCCAGCGCCTCGACCATTCGCTGCGGCAGAATCATGGTTGCGATGTTCATGGTTTGCCTCCTTCCATGCGGTCGAGCAGTTCGCGAATGCGCGAAATTTCAGCGGCCGTGGCCTTGTGGCCTCCCAGGGCCTGCATGACCAGCTTCATGGCCGAGCCGCCGAAGGCCTGTGCCAGCAGCCGTCGAGCAGCTGCCGCTGCACCTGCCCCTGCGGGGCCGCGGCGCCGTACAGGTGGCTGCGCCGGCTCTCGTCACGATTCAACAGGCCCTTCTCGGCCATGATCTGCATGATCTTCAGCGTGGTGGTATAGCCCACCAACTTGCCTTCGTTCAAGCGGTCGTTGATGAAACGCACGGTGCTCGGGCCATGCGTCCAGATGACATTCAGTATTTCCAGCTCGGCCGCGGTCGGCCGGACCGTGTTTTTGTCCTTCATGACGCCTCCTCTTAGTACGACCTTCGTCGTTTTACGAATTTCTTCGTAGTTTATATAACGTGGGAATTCGATCTTGTCAACTAATATACGAATTTAATCGTAATTTGGTTCGACATTAAATTAAAAATCCATAAAATAAACCTTCAATTCGATCCTATTTTATAACTCACCCCCCACCCCTCTCTTTTTGGAAGAGAGGGGCAAAGCTAAGCATTTTCCATTAATTCCTGAAAATCAGGCATATGGAGCTTCCTCCCCCTCTTTTTGTAAGAGAGGGGGTGGGGGGCAGCACAAATCATTCGCTAATTTTTGCGAATATGGTTTGTCTGCCACCTGAGGGTGGTGAGTTTTTTTAATATTAATCGTAAGGAATTCCTTCCCACCTGCGACTTATATGATTAGAACGCGGTTGGCTTGGAAAATCGCGGATCACATGGAGGACTTATGAAAGAGAATACAAAAACCTGGCTGATGGTGGGCGGCATGGCGGCCTTGCTGGCTTTTGCCGGCCTGGTCTATCACCTGTACCCCGGGATCGTCGCCAAAACGGGGCTGGACCTCAAGGACCTGGGCGGCGTGGGCCTGGCGGTGCTGATCTTGTGGCTGGTGCTGCGCCGGCAGCAAGCGCTGTCGCCCCGGGCACGGTTGGTGCTCGGCGTGGCCGTGGCCGTCGGGCTGCTGCTGGGGCTGGCCGTTTTTTTCATTTCCTGAAACAGGGACTACCGTCCGGACGGTCACTGCGGTAGAATAGGGCCATGGGCGAAGACACGGACAAACAACGGGAAGCAACATACCTGGAGCTGCTGGCGCAACACGGCCGCATCGCCCCGGCCGTTGCCCGGCTCTACAGCCGGGCCGACGACGACCCGGCCGACCTGGAGCAGGAGATCCGTTTGCAGTGGTGGCGCTCGCTGGCCGGCTTCGCCGGCCGCGCCAAGGCCAGCACCTGGATGTACCAGGTCGCCCTGTACACGGCCTTGACTTTCCTGCGCCGGCGCCGCCGGCGCCCGAGTCCCGGACCGCTGGAGCGGGCCCATCACGTCAGCGATCCGGCCCCCCATCCCGGCAGCAGCGAGGACCGGCGCCGCTCGGCCCTGCACGGGGCCCTGGCGCGTCTCGAACCGGGCGAGCGCGCCCTGGCCTATTTGTGGCTGGAGGAATGCAGCCACGAACAGATCGCGTCGGTCATCGGCATCAACGCCAACGCCGTGGGAGTGCGCCTGCACCGCATCCGCCAGCGGCTGAAGGCCATGCTGGCAACCGGCGAGGAGGAAAAATGAATACGCAACGGGACGAACTGCAGGAGTTGTGGCAAAAAGAAAAAGTCGACAGCGCCGCCGTTCCCATTCATATCGTCAAGGGCAGGACCGAAGTGGACCGCCTGCGCCGCAGCGTCCGCCGCGACGGCTGGCTGAAGATCGGGGCTTTGCTTTTCCTGCTGGCCGCCCTGCCCCTGTTCGCCGGCCGCTCGGGCGTCGGTTTTTACGGGGTGCTTGTTTTTTCTCTGTTGGCCGTAACGCTGGGCATCGTCCAGGTCGCCTGGAGCGGCAGCTGGCGCGAAACGAACAGCGCCCGGCCCCTGGCGCAAGGCCTGGCCGCCGAGCTGGAGCTCTGGCGCCGGCGTCGTCCGGCATTGGCCGTTTTGCTGGGGGCCACGCCGGCGTTGGCCTGGCAGGTCTACCAGCTGGCCTACCTGGCCATGAATCCGGGGAGTTCGGCGCGCCTGGTCAACCTGCTCTTCCTGACGGCCGGCGGCCCGCTGCTCTGGCTGCTGGCCTCCTGGCGCCAATGGGCCCGCCTCGAGGCCTGGCTGCTGCAAATCGAAGGGGCGTTGGCAACGTTCGACGAGGAAACGGCCGCCCATTATACGCTGGCCCGCAAACGGGCCAGCCGGCGCCTGGCGATGATGGCAGCCCTGCTGCTGTTCCTCCTCCTGGCCGGCATCGTTCTTTTCTGGATGGCTGCGTGACGCGGATGCGCGTTCCCGGATCTTAAGTAATTCCACCGCCGGTTTTCCATATTGACATCTTCCCTGAAATACATACAATACTAACTTATGAAAATTTTTTTCCTGGAAGGCCGGTGGCAATTTTTATTAGGATAAATACATGATAAAACCAACTTCGGAATCCCTGAAGAAAGAATGGTCGCTCCTGCCCTCTGAAGGGGCCAGGCTTTTCAGCATCAGCTTCCTCATCTTGTTTTTCGAGCTGGTCTGCATCCGCTGGATCCCGGCTTACATCAGGTATTTAAGCTATTTTTCAAATTTCGTGTTGTTATCGTGCTTCCTGGGCATGGGCATCGGGCTGCTGCTGGCACGCCGGAAACTGCGGTCATTGGTCCTTTTCGCTCCGCTGCTCCTCCTCTTCATCGTCATCGTCGCACAGGTGAAATTTGAATTGCGAATCGAGACCGGCGACGCGCTCTTTTTTCAAAGCACATCGGTGGCCGCCGCTAAAATGGAAAATTACCTCCTGCTGCCCTTCGTCGTGGTTTTCGTCAGCGGCTTGTTCACGCTGCTGGGATATGAAATGGGCATCCTCTTTGAACGCTTCAAGCCCCTCAGGGCCTACGCATTCAATATCGGCGGCAGCATGGCGGGCA
This sequence comes from Candidatus Aminicenantota bacterium, assembly GCA_963770755.1. Lineage (GTDB taxonomy): Bacteria > Acidobacteriota > Aminicenantia > UBA2199 > UBA2199 > UBA2199. Next base: position 50,750 of record CAVYQZ010000010.1, read on the forward strand.
TCGCGGTCTTCTTCCTGATGAGCCTTTTCCAGGTTCCGCCCGTCTGGTGGTTCGCGATCACTGCCGCCGGGATCATCCTGCTTCTCAGGGAAAGCGCCAGTCAAATCGCCGCCTCGATACTCGTCCTGGCCGCGGTATGCTTTCTGGTCCTCGGTCTCCAGAAAGGCAGCTTCTGGAGCCCCTATTACAAGATCACGATGGGAAACCTGGCCGACGGCGGCAAAGTCCTGAACGTGAACAATATCGGACACCAGACCATGCAGTCCATAGACAAAAAGGAAGCCTTTTACCACGTCCCGTACACCGCGTTCAACCATAATCGCTTCAAGCGGGCGCTGATCATCGGCGCCGGCGCCGGGACCGACGCGTCATTCGCCCTGCATTACGGCGTCAAAATGATCACCGCCGTCGAGATCGATCCCGCCATTTACGCCTTGGGGAAAAAATTCCACCCGCTCCGACCCTATGATTCTTTTCGGGTGAAAATGGATATCAACGATGCGCGGGCTTTTCTCAGGAACGACAGGAACTTATACGACCTGATCATCTACGCCCTGCCTGACTCCCTCACCCTCACCTCGTCATTCGCCAACCTGCGGCTGGAAAGTTTTCTGTTCACGATCGAATCGTTCCGCAGTACCCGGGAGCGGCTGGCCAAGGGCGGCCTGCTCGTCCTTTACAACTACTACCGGGAAGAATGGCTCATCGACAAGATAGCGAATATGCTCGAGCAGGTTTTCGGCTATGAGCCGGCCGTCGTTTCGTACGGCGGCAGGAGCAAGGCGGCCGTATTCATGATCGGCGAAAAGCTGGCGGATCTGAAGCTCCCTATCGAAAAACGGCCCCGAAACACCGCTTTGAAACCCGCCACGGATGAATGGCCGTTCCTGTACATGCGCCGGTCGGCCATCCCCGCGGTTTTCATCAAGGCGCTTGCGATGCTGGCGGTTCTGAGCATCATTCTGGTCACGGCGGCGTCTCTGGGCAAGGCGCCGGCAGCGAGCCGGGGCCGCTTTTTCTCACGCGGCCATTTCTTCTTCCTGGGCATGGCCTTCATGCTCCTGGAAACGATGAGCATCGTGCGCTTCTCGCTCCTATTCGGGAGCACCTGGATGGTCAATTCCCTGGTTTTCTTTTCGGTGCTGGCGATGGTGCTGCTCGCCGTGTGGATCTCCGCGCGCGTCACCATCAAAAAGCTGTGGAGCTTGTATGCCGCCCTGTTCATTATCCTGGCGCTGAATTATTTCATTCCGCTCGAAACCCTGCTAACGCAAAATTACCTGCTTAGGTTTTTACTGTCCAGCCTGATGATCTTCTCCCCGATCTTTCTGGCCAACCTGATTTTCACCCAGACATTCAAGGCGGAAGCAGGCACGGCCACCGTAGCGCTCGCGGCCAATATCCTCGGTTCGCTTTTCGGCGGCATGTTCGAATACGCGTCGCTGCTCACGGGCTACCGGAACCTGGTGGTATTCGTGGCCTTGTTTTACGCCCTGAGCTTCATCTTGGTGAATGTCACGGCCCGGAGCCGGGGAAAAACCGGAGCAGCGACAGCTTCGGCGCAATCCTGAAATAAAAACTCCCCTACGCCACCTTCAACTTTATCGCGAGCACTTCCTTAACCGCTTTCAGGTCTGATTTTTTGCGCACGTCGATGCGTATGGCGCGAAATTTTTTGTCATCATTGAGAAAGCCGTCCTTGAGGGCATTGTCCAGGGCGCTGGCGCGGACCAGCGGCTCGGCCTTGGCGCTGAGATAGGAGGCGGCGCTGAAGAACGCACCCCAAACCGCCACCCAGCAGATGGTTTTCTTTTTTTGCGTCACCTTGAAAAGCCAGCTCTTGCCGTCATTATAGTAGCGCCATTCGCCGGAACTCTGCGGAAAATCTTTCCCAAGCATCGCCGTAAAGGCGTCCCAGGTGGTCTTGGCCGGGCCCAGGTGCCGCGACAGCACGGCGTCATCGGGAAATTCTTTCGGGTCGTTCAAACACGGACGTTCCATGGGTTCACCTCGAAGGTAATTATAAAGGTAAGATAGATAAAGGTAAAGGGGAGAGAAAGACTATTCAGTTAATTTATTCAGAAAAATTCCGAATTTATCCAGTTCTTGTTCCTTTTGCGACCATTTTTTTACCGCATCCATGTCCACATCATGGTTCCGCGCCACCAGTAGGGCCTGTTGCAGTGCTTGCAGGTCGTTCCAGAAATAGAAAGCCGCCAGGCGATCGCGGACCGAATCGGTCGGAGTCAGTAATTTTAGCTGCATCCCTTTAATCGTGATCGTGCCCGTCACCATAATCTTTTCGCCGCCGATCGAAAGCGGCGGGTTCAAAATATCGACCGAATATTTGACCTTTTTATTCACGTAGATTCTTCCATCCGGGACAAACCCGATTTCACGCAATGCCGTTTCGATCTTTTTCAGCGGAGCCTCCGCCACATTGACGAAGTCAAGGTCATAGGATTCATAGCGATTGCGGCTGTAAATGCTCACGCAGGCGCCGCCGCTCAGAACGGTTTCAATGCCCCGGGAACGCAAATGATCGCATAGGAACGCCGCCAATTCGCAATGGCTGAGCTTGCCGAGATCTTTCACAACGGTTTGCCCGACCGGCGCGGCCGGCTACGGCGAATGTAATATTTATCCTTTTCAAGAGCATCCAGAAAATCCAGTGTCTTCTGCAGGAGCGCAACGAGTTCCTTGCGGAAGGGATAACGCGGGTTCAAACCATAGAGACGCACCTTACCAAACCAGCGGCTGTAGAGGACGCCGCCATTTTCCAATTTCCTGAGCTGATACTGGACCGCATTGAGGTTGAAGCTAAAATTGCGGGCGATCTCGCTGGGATATGAATCTTCGTTGGCGAAAAGAAAAAGCAGAAGTTTCTCCTTGATCACCGATTCCAGCAGGGGTTCCAACATCTTCACCTCCAACAATAATATTGGTTTTATGACCAGTACCGTTGTATGATAAAGCATGACAAAGCCAATGTCAAGAAGCAGCAAACTTCTTCAGCGCTTCCGTGTCGTGGGCGTCCGATCCCCGGGTCGCCTTCAACTTGAAGCGCCGGGCAACAGAGCGCAGTTCGGTGATGAAGGCGAGCTCCATCTTCCGGTCGGCAAACATCGGGCTGGTGCCGAGATAGGGATAATCGACTTCCAGGCCGGCCAGGCCGAGCGGCACGAGCTCGCGAACCAGCTTTTCCAGAACCATGCCGTTCTCGCGCACCAGGTAGCCCGGGTGGGCCAGGACGGCTTCGCCGCCGGCCGCACGCACCATGGCCATAGCCCGGTCCATGGGCAGCTTGGGGACTTCAACCGGAACTGCGGCGTTTTGACCGAGCCAATAGTTGGCGGCGCGGTAGTCGGCGAACAGGCCCTGGGCCAGCATGGCGTGGACCAGATGCGGTTTCATTAAAGTGTCTCGAACAGAAGTCAGCGCTGAGGTACTGGGCCAGGGGCTAGAGGCTATAGGTGAAGAATGAGGAGGGAAAAGCACTTGATCCAGTTCGATGACACGGCGGCCGAAGAAGCGGTTGATGACGGCGATCTGCAGCATCACCCGCTCCTTGCGCAGCTTCTGGGTTTGCTTGAGGTGCCGGTTCAGCGCCGCGTCATCCAGGTCAAAGCCGTAGCCCAGCAGATGAACTTCCCGGTTCAGGTAATGGGTGTCCAGTTCAATGCCCGGGAGCAGCTCGATGCCCAGTTCCCGTGCCCGGGCGAACATGTCACCGAAGTGGCAGTAGGCGCCCAGGGCGTCGTGGTCGCAGAACGAGAGCTGTTTCAGGCCGACGGCGCTGGCGGCGGCCAGCATTTCAAGCGGAGTCGCGTTGCCGTCGGAAACCAGGGTGTGCACGTGCAGGTCAACGGTGTTTTTCATGAGGAGCTAGTTTAGCATAGGAAAGGGTACTTGGTACAGGGTAAAGGGTAGAGGGTGCCGAAATTTTTCCACAAACATTTTTTTGTTGACAAATTGGGTAGTTAATGTTACTTATTTGGTAGTAACAGTTACTATTTATAAAACAAAGGTTACACTAAAAGGAGAAATAGCATGAGCAGCCATATCGAGATTTATGACCGGAAAAGAAAAAAGCATCGCGGCCACTTCATCCTGAGCTATGGCATCACTTTTATCGCCTTCCTCGCCTGGAGCATCCTGAAGATCGTTGGCACGCAGGCAGAGACATTGCAGACCAGCTTGTACATTTTCATGGGATTGGCCCTTCTGTGCCTCTGTTTCAGCATCAGACTGGCCCTGACCGAACGTAAGATCCGTAAGGATCCGCTCCTAAAAGAAGCCATTTACAACGAGCTGGACCGGCTGAACGAACTGAAGTCCTGGAAGACCGCCTTTTACTCCCAGACCATTTTAACCCTGATTGCCATCTACCTGTTCCATATCCTAGAGGTGCCGCTCAAGGAACCCATAATCCTGATCATCTCCTACTGGTGGGTCGGGGGCGGCAGCTTCAGCTTTGCCCGCTATTTCCTGGACAGGTGAACCATGTCCGAAAAGAACCTGGCCAACACCATCAAGGTGCAGCGAGCCAAGAAAGACCTCACCCAGGAACAACTGGCCGAGCTGGTGCAGGTGACGCGCAAAACGATCAACACCGTGGAAAACGGGATCTATATCCCTTCGACCTACCTGGCGCTGAAGCTGGCCGGAGCCCTGGGCGTGACGGTGGAGGAATTGTTCCAGATCAGGGAAGGATAAGGTTTAAAGAGCATTATGGTTCAATATGATCGTAGGGGTTCAATATGATATCAGTAGGGCTTGTATTGAACCCCTTGTATATTACTCTTCAGAAATATTTTAAGCATTAAAATATTTCCAAACGCCCCAAGGCAAGATCTTTGCCTTGGGTAGGGAACACAAATTTGCGTTCCCTGCAGAAGATATTTTTATCGCCTTTACATGTCATAGGAATGTCTGATTTATGTATGGGCGGGTTTAAAACCCGCCCCTACCCTTATACCGTAAACCAAGGCCAGTCTTTTAATACCTGCCCTACCCCGGTTTGATCGCGACTATCTTCTGAAAGTTCTCCGGGTCGGTATCCCCTTCGGTGTTGATCAGCAGTACGCGCGAGTTCTGGTCCAATGGCAGCTTGGGGCGGGTGGCGGCCAGTTTCTCCGCGCCGGTCAGGGCCAACAGGGCGGCCAGGCCCGAGGCGCCCGATTCACCGGAAACGATGCGCGAGTCCATGCCCAGGGGGTGATAATAGCGGCGCATGGCCTGCCTGGCCCAGTCGTCGCTGATGGCCAGGAAAAAGTGCATGGCGTCGCGCACGATGGGCCAGGCCAGCGGTGAGGGAATGCCGCAGTTGAGCCCGGCCATGATCGAGGTCTGCCGGCCGCGCGTGGGCAGGGCCGCGCCCTTGCCGAAGCGCACCGATTCCAGGAAGCAGTCCGAGGAGAGCGGTTCGACGCAGATGAGGAACGGCCGGCGCGGGCCGTAATGCTTGGCATAGTAAAAAGCGCCGGCCGCGGCCAGCCCCCCCACCCCGGCCGGCAGGATAACGGCGTCGACCGCCGGCCGCTCCGGCTGGTGCAGGATGCTCTCCAACTCGGCGAAGATGGAGGTGTAGCCGAGCAGAATCCAGCCGGGGATCTCGCGGTAGCCGGCATAGGCGGTGTCGGAAATCGCCTGCCAGCCGTTGCGGGCGGCGTCGGCGGCGCAGCGCTCGACGCAGGTGTCGAAGTTACCCTCGACCAGGACGACGTCGGCTCCTTCGCCGCGGATGTTCTCGACGCGAGCCGGGACCGAATCGGCCGGCATATAGATCACCGCCCGCTGACCCAGCTGCTTCGCCGTCCAGGCCACGGCCCGGCCGTGGTTGCCGTCGGTGGCGGCGCAAAAGGTGAACGGGCCCAGCCTGGCCAGGCTCTGCCGGTCCTGGAAGCGGGCGGCGTTGAAAGGCTCGCGGAAACGGGACTGCCACTGCTTTTTCAAAAAACGGTAAACGGCATAGGACGCGCCCAGGGCCTTGAAGGCCTTGATGCCGAAGCGCTCGGACTCATCCTTGACCAGGACGGCGCCCAGCCCGAGGCGAAAGGCCAGGTCGGGCAACTCGCGCAGAGGGGTCGGTTCGTAGCCCGGCAGGGAGCGGTGAAAATCGAGCATGCCTGAATTTTTCAGAAAATCGTATTCCCCCTCCGGCCACACCGGCCAGTCCCTGGCCATTTCGTTGAACGCGTATTCACACATCGTGCTGCCTCCGCCTAGGCCGAAGCGATCCGCTTCCAGAAGCGGGCCGCCAGCTGACGTGATTTCTGGGCCACGCGCGCTTCGTCGATGCAGAGCAGCTTTTTATGGCGCATCAGAACTTTGCCGTCACAGATGACCGTGTCAACGACGGCGTCAACCATGCCGAAAAGGAGGTGGCCCAGGATATTGGCGCGGGTGAGCGGCGTCGGCGGCACGTAGTCGAGGATGACCAGGTCGGCCGGCGCGCCGGTTTCGATTTTGCCGAGTTTCCTGGCGAATATTTTTTCGGCGATGGCCGCATTGTGCTCCAGCAGCATGGCCGGCGCCTCGGCGAAAGCCAGGCGCGGGTCTTTCTTGTCATGGCGCTGCAGCAGGTAGGCGCAGCGCATCTGGGCCAGCATGTCCGACGACATGCCGTCGCTGCCCAGGCCGACGCGAATACCTTTTTTCAGCATGCCCAGGACGTCGGCGCAGCCCACGGCGTTGTTCATGTTGCTTTCGGGGTTGTGCACCACGCTGCTGCCGCTGGCGCGGATCAGTTCCATTTCCTTTTCGTCGATGTGTACGCAGTGGACCAGCAGGGTCTTTTTCCCCAGGGCGGAGAATTTTTTCAGCCGCGCCACCACACGTAAATTGTATTTCCTGAGCGAGTCCCTCTGATCGGCCAGGTCCTCGGCGCAATGGATGTGCAGGCCCGCCCCGTACCTTCGGGCCGCGGCGACCGATCGCTCGAGGCTGTCGTCGTTCACGGTGAAGGCGGCGTGCAAACCGACCATGCCGCGAACCAGCCGGCTGGGCTGCGCCTGCAGTTTTTCCAGGAAACGCTCGTTCTCGATAACCCCGGCCCGGCCCTTCCGGTAGCGGTCGGAGGCGCCGAGGCACAGGGCGGCGCGGACGCCCGCCGCTTCGACCGCCTGTTGCAGCTGGTCGAGAACGCCGTCCTGGCAACCCTGCGATTCGTGGTGGTCGATGATCGTGGTCACGCCGTTGCGGATGCATTCGATCAGCGCCACCAGGGCCGAGTAATAGATGTCCTCCGGGCCGAGGGCGCTGTCCAGTTTCCACCAGAGTTTTTCCAGGACCTGGGTGAAATTTTTGGCCGGGCGGCCGGGGACGGCCATGCCGCGGGCAAAGGTCGAGTACAAGTGGTGGTGGCTGTTGATGAAACCGGGCAGGATGACGCGCTGGCCGGCGTCAATGATCCTGAACTTGGCCCGCGGCCCATGGGCCCGGTAAAAGCGGGCTTCCACGTCGGTGCTGCGGCCGAAATCCGCGATGGTGTCGTCGGCATAGAGTACTGCGCCGTCGGCGATCCGTCTGGACGGCGTGAGCACCGTCCCGTTGCAAACCAGGGTGAACATGGCTGCCTCCGTTTTTAATAGATTAATCAATCTTCCCTGAGCACGGCCTTTTCATCGGCCGTGCGCTCGCGCATGGACAGGGCGCCCGAGAAGCACTTCTGGACGCAGATGCCGCAGCCGATGCACAAGGCCGGATCGGTCAGGGGATGTTTGTTTTCGTCAAAGCTGATCGCCTGGTACGGGCAGCGGCCGCAGTTGCCGCAGCTCAGGCACAGCTCCTCGTCGCAGGCGGAGATCTTTTTCCCGGCCGGAAGGTCCATGAACGCGGTGACCGGATTGGGCAGGGCGATGCCGATCAATTCGGCCATCGACCCGATGCCGCGCTCGTGCATCAGCGAGCTGGTGCCGTTGACCAGATCGGCGAAAATGTTGTATCCGTGCTTCATGACGATGGTGCAGAACTGGACCGTTTTCGCGCCCAGGGCCAGGAAATGGGTGGCGGCCCGGTAATCCATGGGACCGCCGTTGCCTGAAACGATGACGCCCAGGTTGGCCACCGAAGCCAGGGTCAGGTTGCTGATCGGCGTGACGCCGGCGCCGCTCATGCCGACCATGACGCCCTCCTCCCAGCCCAATTTGGCTCCCGGCCGCAAGCACAGGGCCGGGAAGGTGTTGGCCAGGGTGATGCCGGCTTTTTTATCGGGATGGCGGGCCATGACCTTTTTGACGGCGGTGACGATCGCGGCAATGGAGGTCACCGCCGCGGTGAGCTTGAACAGCTTGGGCACGTAGGGGCTGCCGCTGACCAGTATCCATTCGACGATCTTGGCCGTCAGGGCGGCGTTCTGCGACACGATATCGCCCTCACTGCCGTCGCCGCCCTGCGGGCAGGAGAGGCTGTACTCGATGCCCATCACACCCGTGTTTTCAAGCTTGCGCGTGTTGTTCTGCCAGACCAGGCGGTCTTTTTCATCGTCGCCGCTGACCGGGCCGCCGGTCGAGGCCATGGTCAGGCGGTCGGGAAACAGCTTGACCAGCCGGTCGATTTCGCCGCAGACGCGGTCCAGGCTGTGGCCCGAGACGTTGTCACAATTCCCGTAGGTCAGGTCATCGAAGGCGTGCATGTATTCCGCCGGGATGTGGATAGGGACGTTGTCGAAGGCGGTCTTCATGACGGCGCCCGACCAGCCCGCCTCATAGGCTTTTTTCACCTGCTCGAAGCCGTCCGAAGGCGGCGCGGCCGAAAGCAGGAAAGGGGTGGTTATGGCGCGGCTGAAAAAATCGCAGGCCAGGGACACCGGGGCAGCAACATAGCCGCGCAGCACGACGAAACTCTTGAGCGGGCTGGCGCTGGCCGGCTTGGCGGCGCGACGCAGGAAAGCGTCGATTTCCAGGGCGGCATTCTTGCCGGCGGCAATTGCTTCGACCACGGTGGTCGGGCCGTTGACGCAGTCGCCGGCGAAAAACACAGCCGGGTTGGCGGATTTTTTCAAGCGGGCGCGGCTGCCGATGGCCACGATCACGGCGTCGATGTCTCGGCGCGCCTGTTCGCTCCCCGGCACCTCCCGGATCGCGTCGAGGCTGAATGTCCTTCCCGGCGCCAGCGCCACGCGGACGGTCTGCAAGCCCGTGATCCGGCCACCGCGCTTGTCGATGGCCGTGACCCGGACGCGGCCCGAAATCTCGATGCCGTTTTCCAGCAGTTCGCGCAGTTCCTTCGCGGTCAGGGGCATTTCGGCGATGCTCTCCAGGGCGAACAGCTCCACCGCGGCCGCCCCCTTCATCCTGGCCGTCATGGCGCAGTCCGCGGCCACGGCGCCGCCACCGACCACCGCCACCCGGCCCGGCAGCTTGGTTTTCCCGGGATTTTTCAAATAGTTCGAGCCGGCCAAGGCCAGCTCTTCATTTTTCAGGCCGAGGCGGATGGGTTCGCTCAGCCCCACCGCCACCAGGACCGCGTCGTAGCCTTTTTTGAGCAGCTTTTCAGGGTCGCTGACCGCGGTTTTAAGCTTCAGCGTCACGGCGCCCAGGGACAGGGCGAAGGCCAGGTCCAGGGCCAGCATGTCTTTATCGAGACGAAAATCGGGAATCCAGTTACAGGTGCCGCCGGCCGCCTTTTCCTTCTCATAGATATCGACCTTGCAGCCAGACTGGGCCAGGACGGCTGCTGCGCCCAGGCCGGCCGGGCCGGAGCCCACCACGGCCACCTTTTTGCCGTTGGCCCGCCCCCGGGTGAACTTGGGGATGCCGCCCAGCTCGCGCGCCTTCCTGACGATCGTCGCCTGCACGGCCGGGATGTTGACGGCAGAGTCAAACTTCTTGTGCACGCAGGCCGCCATGCAGAACGTGTCGGGACAGACCAGGCCGCAGATCCCGCCCAGGGGGTTGTTCTTCATGATCTGCGCCGCCGACCTTTTTATGTCCGAGGCGCCGAACATCCGGGCCGCCATGATGAAATCGGCGGCCGAGCAGTCGGCCGGGCACTGGTCCATGCACGGCTTTTCCTCGCAGAATTCGCACTTGGCGAACTCGGCCTTCAACTGGGCGTCGGTCAAGTACAGGTTATTTTTTAAAGGCGGTTTTTTTTTCATTTTTCCCTCCGTTCACTGCCAAAGCGACCCTAGCGGAAATTAACCATGCCCTCCCATGGTCAGGGCCATGACGGCCTTGGCGGTGTGCAGCCGGTTCTCGGCTTCGTCGTAGACGATGGAGATGTTCGCGTCGTCGATCACTTCGTCGGTCACCTCGCGGTTGCGGTCGGCCGGCAGGGCGTGCATCAGCTTGACGCCGCGGTCGGCCAGCTTGACGCGGCGGCGGTCGAAGATCCAGTCCTTACGCTTGGCCAGGCGGGCGGCCATTTCCTGCTTGCAATCGGCCTCGTTCTTCAGGTACTCGTCGACATCGTAGGCGCCGAAACCGCCCCAGTTCTTGGGAATGACCACCTGCGCCCCCTTGACTGCCTCGTCCATATCGCTTGTGAAGGTCAGCTTGCCGCCGCCGGCCCTGGCGTTTGCCTTGGCCTTCTCGACGATGGACTTGCTGAGCGGGAAATCGGGCGGATGGGCCACGGTGACGTCGAGGCCGTAGCGCGGAAAGAGCAGGATCTGTGTCTGCGGCACCGACAGGGGCTTGGCGTGCGATTCGGCGTAGGCCCAGGAGACGGTGACCTTCAGCCCGCGGGGATCGCGGCCGAAGTGCTCGAAGATGGTCATCATGTCGGCCAGGCCCTGGAAGGGATGGTAGACATCGTCCTGCAGGCTCATGATCGGGCACGTGGAGTATTTGGCCATTTCGTTGAGGTAGGCGTTGCCGCTGCCGTAGAAGCAGTTGCGGGCCGCGATGCCGTGACCCATGCGCGAGAGGATGATGGCCGTGTCCTTGGCCGATTCGCCGTGCGCGATCTGCATCTTGTCGGCGGTCAGGTCGTGGGCGTGGCCGCCGAGCTGGGTCATGCCGGCTTCCATGGAGTTGCGCGTGCGCGTCGACTGCTCGAAAAATATCATAAAGAGGGTCTTGTCCGGCAGCAGCCGGTGCGGCTCGCCCAGGGCAAAGCGTTTTTTCAGGTCGAACGACACCTCGAATACGGTGTCCAGGTCGTTTTTGCTCCAATCATCCTCGGTAATGAAATGGCGGTTGTGAAATATCGAGTTCATGGCATAAACTCCTTTTTTGCTTGTCGCTTGGGAAATATAGCACTTCGGGACCGCTAAGTCAAAGTCATCGTCTCCGCTTGACTTGCCGGCCCGGCGCCCGTACAATCGCCGCATGGGCTTGTTCACATTGCCGGCACGCAAAAAAAAGAAAATCATGATCTGCGTCCACGGACTGGGCAACAAGCCGCCGTCGCGGCTCCTGGCCTGGTGGTGGAAGAAGTCCATCCGCGAGGGATTGCGCGGCATCGGCCGCCGCCGCTTCTTTTTCAAGCTAAGACTTGCCTACTGGGCCGATATCCTCCATCCGCGGCCCTTATCGCCTTTCATCCGTGACCAAAACAAGCCCCGCTACCTCAATGAGCCGTATAAAAAAAGCGGCTGGGCCGGGAAAAAGAAAAAAACGTCGGCCTGGAAAAAAAAGATACTGAATGCTTTCGAGTCCCTGGCCGACGCCCTGCTGCTGCGGAAGAAAAACGTGCTCAAACTGCACGAGATCTCAGACAGCCTGATCAACAAGCGTTTCAAGGACCTTGACTCCTATTACAATTCGAAATTCGGCGCCATCGATCCCCGTATCAGCACGGCGATTTGGCTGCGGCTTGAAGCAAAGCTGAAGCGCTACCGCGGCCGCAGGATCATGCTGGTCGCCCATTCCATGGGCACCATCATTGCCTATGACGTGCTCAAGAACAACCCCGGCCTGGAAGTCGACACCTTCATCACCCTGGGGTCGCCCCTGGGCCTGCCTTACGTGCTCGACAGGATCATACCGGACCCGGGCGCTGAATGCAAAAAGGACATGCGTCCCGCCGCGCCGGAAGCGCTGCGCGGCGCCTGGTACAATTTTTCCGACATCGACGACAGTGTGGCGATCATCTACAGGCTGGCCAACAATTTCCGGGCCAATGGCCATGCCATCGCCCCGGTCGATATCCAGGTTGTCAATGATTACACCTGGAAGAACAAGGCCAATCCCCACAAAATCTACGGTTATTTGCGAACGCCCGAGGTCGCGTCCGCCATCGGAAAATTCCTGGATTCGTGATCCCTGATGGACGATTTCCATGCCTGCCAGCGAACAAGACCGTGCCGGCTCAAACCCCAAAAGTCCTTTTCTTACCGTTCACCGTCAACCCCAGGCCGTGACCGGAAAGAACCCGCGGGTTATTTTAGCAAATCTCCATATTTATCATAAAGGGCCAACAGGCATTTTTGATGGGTCAGCGGCGCCCACAGGTCGAGTTTCATTGTGGGATTAAACTCACGCATGGCCATGAGAATGGCAAAATAGGAGCCGATGCCGTACATCAGCGGCGGCTCACCGACCGCCTTGGAACCCAACAGCGCCAGCGCATCAGGTTCGCTGTCAAGAGGCACTACCTCAACATTTTTGGGCGCGAAATACATGTCGGGAATTTTATAGCTTGAAAGCCTGTCATAGACATTTCGTCCTTTCTGGTCAACGAGCAGTTCTTCGATGGTCATCAGGCCGATGCCCTGCATGAGGGCGCCTTCCGCCTGGCCGATGTCGATATCGAGATTCATACTGGAGCCGAAATCATGGACGGCTTTGACCAGGTCGATTTCGTAAGTTCCGCGCAGGCAATCGACGGTCACCGCAGTCACGGCCGTGCCGTAGACATGATAGGCAAAAGGATGTCCTTTTTCGGTTGTTTTGTTGAAATGAATTTTCGGCGTAGCGTAGTGGGCGTGTTCCGAGAGCGGGACCCGGGCTTCATCGGTTAAAGCAACGAGTTTTTCCCAGGTCAGGGCGGTCTTTTTTCCGTCCAGGAAAATAACTTCATCCCTGATCTCGATCCGGGCGGGGTCCTGTGCCTTCAATTCCCGGCCGGCGACCCCTTTCAATCTCGCAACCAATGCCGCGCAGGCCATGATCGTCGCCTTGCCGTTCAGGTCGGCGCCGGAGCTGGCGGCCGTCGGCGAAGGGTTGGCGATGCGGGTGGTGTTGGTGCTGTGAATGGTAAATCGTTGCGGCGCTATCGAGAGCGTTTGGGCCGCGGCCTGCAGAATTTTGGTGTTTACGCCCTGCCCCATTTCCACCACGCCGGTGCTGATACTGACCGAGCCGTCGGTGTAGATGTGGACGAGCGAGCGCCCCTGGTTCAGGCTGGTCTTGGTAAAGGAGATGCCGAAACAAAGGGGAAACAACGAAAGGCCTTTTTTAAAATGGATGTTTTTTTTGTTGAAGGCGGCAATTTCTTTTTTAAGTTTTTCGACCGCGAATTTTTTATAGGCAGTGTCCCAGCAGCTGCCGGCCCGGCAATTTTCGGCGCTCTGGTCATAAGGGAAGCGGTCCCCTTCCCGCAAAAGGTTTTTCTCCTGTATTTCCATCGGCAGGACGTTCAGGGTCGCCGCGGCCTTCATGATCGCCGCTTCCATGGCGAACATCGCCTGCGGCGCCCCGAAACCGCGCATGGCGGTGTTGGGGGGCAGGTTGGTCCGGCACGAGTGGCAGGTGATTTTCGCGTTCGGGACATGGTAACAGCCCGTTCCGTGAAAGAGAGTCCGCTCCATCACCGCCGGCGACACGTCGGCCGAGGCGCCGGCATTTTGAAAGGCTTCGACCTGGTAACAGAGAATTTTCAGGTCACGGCTGAGGCCCAGTTTGAAATCAAAAGAATACGGATGACGCTTGCCGGTCATGGTGAAGTCGTCGGCCCGCGATAGGATCAGTTTCACCGGCTTCCTGAGCGTATAAGCGGCCAGGGCGGCCATGGCCCCCCAGGGCGTCGCCTGGTCTTCTTTGCCCCCGAAGCCGCCGCCAATGCGGTTGACATCGACTTCGATCTTGTGCATGGGAATGCCTAAAACTTTGGCAACGCCCACCTGCACGTATTTTGTCGCTTGCGTGGAGGAATGGACCTTGATGGCACCATCTTCCAGCATATACGCATAAGCGCCCTGCGTTTCAAGATAGATATGCTCCTGGCCGCCCATCTCGGCCTGGCCCTCGATCATGTGATCGCATTTTTCCCAATTGGCATCCATATCCCCGCTGCGGAATGTCCGGCTCGGGCAGATGAATTTTTTTTCAGCGTGAGCCTCTCTGGCGGTTAAAATGGGACGGAGTTCTTCGATTGTGATTTTAATTTTCGCGAGTGCTTTTCTGGCCAGCGCTTCCGTTTTGGCGCAGACCATGGCGATCGGCATGCCGATATAGTGGACCTCATTGTCGGCGAAGAGTTCTTCGTCCTGGATGATGCTGCCGATCTGATTTTCGCCTGGAATGTCCTTTGCCGAAATCACGGCCGCAACACCCTCCATTTTCAGCGCTTCTGAAAAATCGGTTTTATGCAATTTTCCATGTGCGCAGGGTGAACCCAGAACAACTCCGAACAGCGTGTCTTCCCTGACCGGGATATCGTTGACATAGACAGATTCCCCCCTGACGTGGGAACGGGAGTCTATATTTTTCATTTTAACGCCTCCAGAGAAATTGTTCCCGGCGAACAATTCATGAAGTGGATGAAAAGCTGCTGCCGGACCAGAGAGCGCTTGTATTCGGCGCGGCTGCGCGGGGTGATTTCACCCTGGGCGATGCGATTGGCCTCTCGAAACGTCTGATTGGTGATTTTTTTGCCGAGCAAATATGCGGATGTCTTTTGCAAATACCTGATGGTAGGTCCCAGGGCGCCGACAGCGAACGACGCCTTGGTGATGACGCCGTCGGCAAGGACGATCCTCATTGCTGAATTGGCGGTGGCCATGTCCAAATGGCCGCGCTTGCTTGTTTTTTCATAGCTGAAATGCGTATTTTCATCCGGCAGATCAAAATAAATCCACTCGATAAATTCCTCGGGCTCTTTATTCACTTTTTTGTAGCCGATCAGGAAATCCTTTAATTTTATTTCCCTGGTTTCACCTTTGTGGCGCAGGACGAGAGTGGCATCCAGGGCCATCAAGATGACGCAAACATCTCCGATCGGTGAGCTGTTGGCGATGTTGCCGCCGACGGTGGCCATGTTTCGTATGGGCGTGGAGGCCATCAATTTGAGATAGCCCTCCAGCTTGGGAATATATTTGCGTAGTTCCATGGATTCTTTCAGATCTCTGATCGTAGTCGTTGATCCGATATAGCATTTACCGTCCGTAAATTTGATCCGGCTGTAGTCACTTGCTCCAAAAACAAGATTCACATTGCCGGATTCAATGGCACCTTCGGGATTTTGCAGCAAAATATCGGTCCCGCCGGCGATAATATATCCGGACTCCCGGACGGCAGCCGGCTTTGGCGGCGTAATTTTTTTTAATTTTCCGGGAATATCCATAAAATAATCCGGCAGAAAATTATTCTTTACCAGCCAGGCCGTGGCCCCGGTTCCTGGCATGAGTTGTAATTTGCTTACAACGGCCGCGGCGGCTTTTTCCAGGGATTTATATCCCGTGCAGCGGCAGATATTCCCCGAAATGGCTTCGATGGCATTCTCAAGATTTTTTTCCTTGCCGGCGTTCAAGCAAAAACCGTAAAAGGACATGACAAAACCAGGAGTGCAAAAGCCGCACTGCGTGCCATTGTTGTCGAGAATAGCAGCTTGAACCGGCGTGAGTTCAGGGCAATTGATGCCTTCAATGGTGACGATGTGTTTGTGGTTGGCATTGCCCAGCGGCATGAGGCAGGAATTCATTGTCTGGTATTTCAGTTCACCATCCCTGATTTCTCCAACCAGGATCGTACAGGCTCCGCAGTCGCCTTCGCGGCAGCCGATTTTTGTGCCGTAAAGATGCAGTTCGCCGCGAATGAAATCAACCAGCGAACTGCCGGGGGGTGCGTTGGTTCTCACTTCTTTGTTGTTGACGATGAAATTAAGCATGGCTACACCTCGGAAGTGTTTTTATCGGATTTCCGGGCAGCATTTATTCATGCCGCTCCATTTGCAGGGCATATAGGGCATAAAATGCCGCGGCCTTGACCACATCATCCACCGGGATCTTTTCGTTCGGTGCGTGGGCCATGACCTCGTCGCCCGGACCGAAGCCGATGCAGGGAATATGGTGAATACCCGTGATGGCGATGGCGTTGGTCGAGAAGGTCCACTTGTCCACGCGCGGCTCCCTGGCGAATAGGGAGCGGAAAACATTTTCGGCACGGGAGACGGCAGGGTGGGAGGCATCGACGGTCCACGTGGGGTAATATTTTTCCATGCCGTATTCCTTTCCGGTATAGGCCTTTTCGCGATACTGCAGCACCTCGACGGAAGCCGGCTCGCTCTTGACCAGTTCGCGTAACTCGGCCAGGGCCGATTCCTTCGTCTCGCCGACAGTGAGGCGGCGGTCGAGGTGGATGCGGGCCGAGTCAGCGACGGCACAGAGCGACGGGCTACCCGAGACGAACTCACTGACCGTGATCGAGCCTTTGCCCAGGAAGGGATCGCTTTTCAGGCGTTCATTGAGCTTTTCGACCTGCAAGCAGGCGCGCGCTCCCATGTATATGGCATTTTTACCCCGCTCCGGGGCCGAACCGTGGGCGGAAAGCCCCTTGAAGCTGACCCGCATTTCCATGCGGCCGCGCTGGCCGCGATAGATGCCCAGGGCGGTCGGCTCGGTGATGATCACCAGCTCGGGGCGTATTTTTTCTTCTTCGATGATGTATTTCCAGCACAGACCGTCGCAATCCTCCTCCATGACCGTTCCGGTGAAGAGTACCGAGATGTCGCCTTTCAGCCCCAGCTCCTTCAGGATGCGGCCGGCGGTTACCATGGCCGCCGCTCCGCCCTTCTGGTCGACGCTGCCGCGGCCGTGCACGAAGCCGTCGGCGATGCGCCCCGAGAACGGCGGTTCGCTCCAGTTCTCAAGATTGCCCTGGTCCACGGTATCGATGTGGGCGTCAACGGCCAGCAGGCGTTTGCCCTGGCCGACACGGCCGTGGACGCTGCCCAGGCCGTCGAGGCGCACCTCGTCGAAATGGGCGGCTTCCATCTGTTTTTTCAGCTCCGCGGCCATCTCCCCTTCCCCGCCGGTCAGCGATTTGATCTTGACCAGGCGCGACAGGTTTTGGGCGGTGTAATCGCGGTAGCCTTCGGCCAACTGCAGCACTTTGACAATAATTTTATCCATAATAACACCTCATTTATTCGTAGTGGCCTGCCTTTTTCGTCACCCGTACGGCAGTTTCCGGCCTAGAAACCGGCCGCGGTAAGCAAAACGGTCAAGCCCAGGCAGGCCGCGGTAAAGGCGCCGGCCAGCGGCAGCAGCAGGGATTGGTGCGCCAGCCACAGGGGCAGGAGCCGCTTTTCCAGGCGCCGGCCCAGGGCATAGCCCAGCGGGAAAAACACGGCTGCCAGCAGGGCGGCGGGAACGATGCGGGTCAGGAAATAGGTGGCGGCGCCGCCGGCATAACGGAACGAGAGCAGATGGGAGCAGGGGGCGACAAAACGGCCCAGGACGAAGAATGCCGTGCCCGCGGCCAGGGCCGACGCTGCGGCGATGGCGCCCTGATGTTTCCGGTCACCGCTGAGCTGCTTCCTGAACAGGCACACGCCGGCGAACAGGCACACGCCGTTAAGCAGAATGGCCAGGTGGGCGTTGGCCTGGCAGAAAACGGGCAAACCCAGCAGCGGCACGGCCAGCCATTTGCTGAAAACGGCCATGACGGCGACGCCAAGGATGATTCGCGCCTGCTTGAACACGGCCAGGCCCAGGGCCATGATCCCGAAGCCGATGCCGCTGACCAAGGGGCTGCGCGGCAGGCCGGCGCTCCGGATAAATCCGCCCAGCAGCACTTCCACCAGAGCGAGCAGCGCCCCGAGGGCGATAACATTCAACAAATAAAATCTCCAGGATAATGATTCGTTGTTGCCGGCCATCATGCACCTCGGTAGAGAAAAACTTAAGATTAATCGTTTTATCTTAGAATAAACTGTCAATAAAAGTCAAATGCATTTTAGCGAGATAGGTGATATAAAACTCACCCTCCACCCCCTCTCTTGCGAAGAGAGGGGGCAAAATCCCACATGCATTCATTTCAGGTGAAGACCGTGAATAAATATCATTCCCCCTCTCTTCAAAAAAGAGAGGGGGTGGGGGGTGAGTTTCAGTGGAGAGTTATTTTGAAAGGGTGTTCATTCAGGCCATTGGAATTTCAGTTTTATCTGCTCTTTTCTTCTCTCGTTACGCGTTACCAACACTATGTTTTTGGTAATTTTGTTAAGTCGCCAAAAACATTCAGTGTTGGTATAGTCACACTGAATGGTTTCAGCGACTACCGGAACGTGCTGAAACCATAGTGTGACTACACGTGTTGACGCGTCACGCGTTACGCGTTACGTAGCCCTGCGGGCGCTGACAATCGAAGCCCCCGTCACCGCGGCTACGATGATCGCGCCGCCGAGAATGGCATGAAGTCCCGGGGCTTCGCCCAGGGCCAGAAAGACCCACAGCGGATTGAATACCGGCTCGATGACGGCGATCAGGTTGGCCGAGACCGCGGTCACACGCTTGATGGCCGCCGAGAACAGGATGGCCGCCACGCCAACCTGGAATATCCCCAGCATGGCAATGGCCCCGGCCGCTTTCCAGGAGAATACGGGGGCGGGCAGGAACAGGGACACACCCAGACCGATGGCGGCGGTGAGCCAGTGAGCCAGCAGGATCGACTCCAGCGGCGAGCCGTCCTTCTGCATGCGCATGAAAATATAGTAGAAGCTGAAAACCAGCCCGGCCAGGAGTGCCAGGACGTTGCCCAGCAGCCGGCCGCCGCCGATCTTGTCCATGAACAGCAGCACCATGCCCGCCCAGACAAAGGCGAAGGCGGCCCAATGCTCCCAGCGCGCCCGTTCCTTGAGCAGCCAGGCGCCGATGATGGCGGTGAACACCGGCCCCACGTACTGCAGCAGAATGGCGTTGGCCGCCGTGGTGGTTTTGTTGGCCGCGACGAAAAGCAGCATGGTGGCGGCCTGGGTCAAAGCGGCGCCGATCTGCGCCGGCGACCAGTTAAAATGGGGCCGCCGCAGCCAGGCCAGCACGACCAGCGAAGAGATCAGGCTGCGCATGCCGGCGATGGCGAAGGGATGCCAGTCGATGACCTTGATGAACAGTCCGGCGATGCTCCACAAAAAGGCGGTGGCCACCATGGCCCAGATGCCAAAGTTCGTCGACGAACGCAGGCGCTGAAGAGATGAGGTAAAAGGAAAGTATTTAATCATAAAACGATGAGATCGGCACAGGGCAAGAAAAGAATGGATCTCGGTATACGGTTTACGGTATACGGTTTACGGCAAAAAAAATTCCAAGTCACAAATCCTAAATTCCACAGATCTTCTTCTTGAGGGAACGCAAATTTGCGTTCCCTACCCGTCGTAGGGGTTTGATTAATCAAACCCCTACAATAAAATATTCCTTTATTTCTTCTCATCGTTTGGCCATTGGTGCTTGGAGCTTGTTTGGAATTTGATATTTGAGATTTGGAATTTTCTTTTTTACCGTTCACCGTACGCATTACACCGTACACCTAACACCGAGTTTTACTTGATCTCCAGTCTCTGTCCGTAACATTTCCGGCAAACGGAGACGTACGTGTCGTTGCCACCGATCTCGATCTGCGGCCCGTCGCCGACCGGCTTGCCTTCCTTGTACTTGAGCAGCATGGTCGCCTTCTTGGTGCAGTACCAGCAGACGGCTTTCACTTCCTCGACCTTGTCGGCAAAGAGCAGCAGCGCTTCACTGCCGCTGAACAAATGGTTGCGATAATCGTTCTTCAGTCCGTAAACGATGACCGGGATGTTCAACTGGTCGACGATGTGCGTCAGGATGATCACCTGCTCGCGGGTCAAAAACTGTCCCTCGTCTACGAGGACGCAATCGGGCTTGGCCTCCCGGGCCAGGCGCATCATGTCGGTGCCGTTATTGATGATCTGCGCATCGCGCTGGAAGCCCATGCGCGAGGTGATCTTGCCGCGGCCGAAGCGGTCGTCGATGGCCGGGGTGAAAAGCAGGGCGTGCTTGTTCTGTTCCTCGTAGTTGTGGGCGATCTTGAGGATCTCGGTGGACTTGCCGGCGTTCATCGTCGAATAGCGAAAATAAAGCTGGGCCATGGCTCATGCTCCCGGGAAGGTCAATAAGACCGCCGCGGCGCGGGCGGGTCTTGCGCGGCGCGCCGGATAGCGCGGTACAGGGATAGATCGGGGCGCCCCTCCAGAAAACGGATCAGGGCGTCGGCGGTGGTGGCGTTCAGCGCCCGGCCCGTGTCCTGGTGGACGAAATCATAGGAGCTGGCGACATAGCTCGAAACGCCGACTTTGTACATTCGCTCCTCGGGCAGCGGAAGGCCGTCCACCGTGCGCAGCAGGATCTCCTGGATGCGCCGTTCGCCGTCGGTACGCACCAGGTAGGTGATGCCCGAAACCTGCAGGTCGATCTCGCCGCCCTTGCGGAAGGAATCGCGGATCAGCGAGCGGATCTCCTCGGCGCTCATGGAAATTTCGACCACCTGGTTACCGAAGGGATCGAGGGTATAGATATCCTTGATGGTGATCTTTTCGCCCAGGCGGTTCACGCGAATGCCGCCGTTGTTCTGAAAGGCAATATCCAGGCCGTGCACGCGACACATGGCATCGGTCATCAGCGAGCCCAGGGCGTCCTTGCCCTCGATAGCGAAGGGGGCCTCGGCCACGACGCGGGCGAAGGCCGGATTCAGGTTGAAACGATCAATCATGGCCTTGACAGCGTCATCCTCTGCGCTCACCGTCTTCAGGTCAATCAGCTCGCCTTTTTTCCCAACCACACGGCCGTCGCGGACGCGCAATTCCAGGCGGCCCAAAAAGCGGTTGTCGCTGCCGGCCTGGGCGATCAGCACGCCGTTGACTATTTCGGCCGGATCGACGCGGGTGTGTGAATGTCCGCCGATGATCACGTCAAGTTCAGGCATGCGCGCGGCCAGGAGCAGGTCCTGGTCGTAACCGATGTGGGTCAATGCGATCAGGACATGGCTGTCGGCGCGCATGGTCTTCGTTTCCAGGGCTTTGGCCAGCGGTTCGCTGAAGCGCAGCCCCTTGACCCGGTCGGGATGCGTGGACGGCAGACCGCTGCCGGCTTCGATCTGGATCAGCCCGAAAACACCAATCTTGACCTTGTCCCGGGTTTCCAGCATCACCGACGGCTGCAGTTTTGGAAACATGCCGGCCGGCGCCTCGATGTTGGCCGAAACAAAAGGAAAATGCGCCCGGGCCGCGAAGCTCTTCAAATTTTCCAGTCCGATGTCGAACTCATGGTTGCCGGGACACATCAGGTCCATGCGCAAGTGGTTAAGCAATTCCAGCATCGGTTCGCCGGGAGGAACGTACTGGTCGATGACCGGATTGCCGGTGAAATTATCGCCGGCGCAGAACAGGTAAACGTTGCCGCCCTGGCTGCGCTCGGCTTCGACGATGGCCGCCACCTTGGCGAAGTTGTCGATCTTGCCGTGGACATCGTTGAAATGGAAAATAACGATGCGTGTTTCAACCGCGGTGCCCGGCATGCTGGCGCAGGATGACAAGAGAAAAAAAGCAAGTAGAGAAAGCACCAGCAGGCGCAGCGCGGGGATGGTCGAAAACGCGCGCTTCATGAGCGGGACTCCGGCGGCGCGACGCGCTTGACGACAAGCCGGACACCATCGCTGAGCTCGCCTTCGAGCCCGACCTCGTGGCCTAGGCCGTCAAAGACCGCCTTGCTGCCCTTCTGGATCTGCGTCCAGGTGATCCGGGAATACTTGCGCAACGCATCCTTGACGCAGGCGCCGGAAAAGATTTCGATCGTTTTGTCGTTGACTTTTATATGCATATCCTTGGACTCCTTAAAAAAAACAATTTTAAGTAAGTGCGGGGGTAAAGTCAAGAATATAATATGAATGAACTTTCGTAACACGCGACCAGTAAGACATAAATTCCAAATAACAAATTCCAAACTCCAACGTAGGGGCGGGTTCAGCACAAATTTTCCGGCCACGCAGTGGACGGAACCAATTTGTCTGCCCCCGCAGGGGGTCAGACCCGCCCGCTTTTCTAGATAGTATTCATGCGGGAGAGTCGCAGTCCCTTTCGGGGACAAACAAATCAAATCCTCCCTTTGAGGGATCGGATGATTTGTGCTGACCCTCCCCAACTTAAATAAATTTCTCCCAGGCATGGCGGGGAAATTCCATCAGGGATGGAATGGGCACGAAATTTTTTATGATATAATGGATATCAATGAAAAAACCAACCACTGTCACTCTGACCTTGCCCTCATGGTTAAACAAAATGATAGCCAAACCCCTCGTCCTGCCCGACCCCCTGGAGCGCATGCGCTGGGTCATCGGTTTGTCACGCCAAAATGTGGAGCAGGAGAGCGGTGGACCTTTCGGAGCCGCCGTTTTCGACAGCAACAGCGGCCGCCTGCTGGGCGCCGCTGTCAACCGCGTCGAACCGCTGCGCTGTTCGCCGGCTCATGCCGAAGTGATGGCCGTCGCCTTTGCCCAGAAAAACCTGCAAACCTGGGACCTGGGCGGCGACAACGCCGTGCCCGCCGAACTGCTGACCAGCTCGCAACCCTGCCTGATGTGTCTGGGCGCCATATTATGGTCGGGAGTCACCCGCCTGGCTTACGGCGCCACCACCGCCGATGTCTCTTCCATTTTGGGTTTCGACGAAGGTCCGCTGCCGGCAAACTGGCCGCGGGAACTGCTGAAACGCGGCATCCAGGTCAAAGGGGAAATTCTACGCGCCGAAGCCGCTGCGGTCCTGGAATTGTACAAAAAAAAGCAGGGAACGGTCTACAACAGCCGCCAGGGATTCTAAAGCCCCTTGCTCTGCATCAATTCACGGTTCCGGCGCGGCGTCTGGTTCCACAGCGTCAGCATCAGCACCGCCCCGATCACGGAAAAGGGAATGATCAGGTAGACCCATATGCCCCAGCCGTAGCGGTCGAGGAAATAGCCCATGCCGAACCCGGTCAGGCCGCTGGCCAGGTACTGCACACCGTCAAGCAGACCGGTGACCGTGGCCGCGCCCTTGGTGCCCCCGAAATCCATCGAAGCCGTGCCCGAGAGCATGCCGTGTACGCCGAAGATCCACATGCAGCAGAAGCCGATCATGAAAGCGGCCAGCCCCGGGACGCGCACGTTGCCCAGGATCAGCAGCGAGATGATCTGGCCGATATAAAAAATGAAGGCCACCGGCGGCCGCCGCGACTGGAACAGGCGGTCGGACATGTAGCCGCAGAGCAGCCCGCCGACGATGCCGCCCACGGTGATGCCCAGCGAGGCCAGCTGGTGCAGGCCGCCCCCGGGAGCGATGTGATGGATCTCCTTCAGGAAGGGCGTAAACCAGAGCATCAGCCCCTGGCGCACGAAGCCGGTGCAGAATTCGGCGACCATCAGGGTGAGGATCACCGGGTTGGAAAAGGCCCGCTTCAGCACGTAGGTGAAATTCACCTTGAGGTCGTCGGCCAGGTGCGAGGTGGCGTCGTCGGTATTGAACTTGGCGAAGCCGGCCTGCTCGGGCTTGTCCTTGACCAGGAAATAGTCGACCACCACCATCACCAGGATCAGGAACGACGGCACGATGAAGACCCATATCCAGCCGAAGTGGGCCAGTATCCAGCCGCCGAAGCCCATGGCCAGGAAGTAGCCGCTGGAGATCATGATGCCGAAAATGCCGCCGAACACGCCGCGCTCCTTGACGTGGAACCAGGGGGCGTTGACCTTGACCACCGACAGGGCGCCGAAGCTCTGGAAATACTGGTTGACCGCGTAGAGCAGCGACATGCCGACCACGATCTTGGTCTGCCAGCCGGCCAAAAACAGGCCGCCGATGACCAGGTTGAAGATGGCGGTGCCGATGCCGCCGAAGATGATGGCCTTCTTGCCGCCGAAGCGGTCGGCCAGCGGGCCGTTGAAGATGACGCTCAGGGCGTAGGTCCAGAAGCCGGCGGTGGCGATGGTGCCGAACTCGGCCTTGGAGAGATCGAACGTCTTCATGATGTCGCTCGAGGCCACGTTGAGGTTGTAGCGGCCCATGTAGAACGTGGCGTAGGTCAGCCCCAGCGGGAACCAGTTCATGAAGCGCCGGCGGCGGAACTCGGGCGAGTGGTTGAGCGGGTTGCGCGAAAAGAAGCTCATGGTTTCACCCCCCGCCAGGATTGCCAGAGCCGGCCGAGCACCTCCTCGAGGTGGGCGCCCAGCACATCGGGCTTGTCGGTTTTTTCGGGCATGTTCTCGAAAACGGCATAGGGAACCTTGCGCCCGCCGGCCGGCAGGAATTTCGGGTCCGAGGCGAATTCCTCCCAGTCAGACTCCTTGTAAAGCATCTCGATCTTCTTGTCCTCCAGGGCGTGCTGCAGGATGGAGTCGGGACGGTCGGGATTGTAGCGCCGGCGGTTCTTGCGCAGCGACTCGGGCCAGTCGACCTGGATGTAGAGGGAGGCGGCATGGTCCAGCACCTGCGGCGAGAGATGGGAAAAAGCCTCGCGGAAGCCGCCGTGCTCCTTGCCGCGGGCGAACTCGATGAACAGGGTCTTGCGCTCGTGGAAGCCGGGGTCGTCGCGCAGCAGCTTGGCATAGGCCAGGTTGAGCTTCCTGATCAAAAAGTTCCAGAACCACTTGCCCTTGAATACGTGTCCGGGCATGGTCTTGCCCTCATAGGTGAACTCCTTGTCGGTGAGCAGGCGCGGCTGCCCCATTTCTTCCATCAGATCGTCGTCCTCAAAGCGCTCCCAGAGGATGGGAAAGTCGTCGATCTCCTGGAACTCGCCGATGTGGAAGCGCATGACGCGCTCTTCAAGCGGCACCTTTTTCAGATAATCGATGACCTCGGATTTGCCGGCGGCCGGGCGGCCGATAAGAATGATGACATCGAATGTCTTTTTCTCCATTGCGAGTTCCTCCTGGATTGAGATGGCCAGCGGCTATTATAAACATTCTTTTTTTTATTTGCAATAAATATAAGGCGACAGCGATGGCACATTTTTTCATCCCATCCGCTGCAGCACGAAATCGCTCGGGGCGTCCCCTCGGATAGCCTTTGTTATCAATGGTTTCAAAAAGAAAAATTAAAAAAATGCTGTCCAGGACTTGACTTTTGGATTTTTAGCCTCTAAAATCCTGTGCAGGAGGCATTCATGAACAAAACCGAACTGGTGAAAGCCATTGCTGAAAAAGCAAATTTGAAGATCTCTGAAACTGAAAAATTAGTCAATGCTTTTATTGACACCGTGTCCTATTCTTTGAAAAAGAAAGGCAAAGTCACGCTGGTCGGCTTCGGCACATTCGCCGTCGCCCACAGAAAAGCCAAGATCGGCATCAATCCCAAAACCGGTCAGAAAATTTCCATCAAAGCCAAGGATGTTCCTGTCTTCAGAGCCGGCAAAGCCTTGAAAGCCCGGGTTAAATAAGCCGGAGCGGGAGATCTTTTTATTTAGGATGAGTGGGGGGATTATTTTTTAGAGTTCGCGTTTTTAAAAACCCGGTTTTGTTTCATTTAAGTCAATATACGTCGACGGGTAAGGAAGCCGGCGCGATTTCCACCCTGGTTCGTTTCGCATCGTAAGCCTGGATATTGCCAACACTCAGGATGTATATGCCCTTGCGCAAGAATTTTATTTTAATCTGAATTACGGCGGCGGCCAGGACCGGCCCGCTGTTATTATTGAACGACAATCCGACATCAAACGAATTTCCTGAAATATTTTTCAATACCTTGACGTCATTTTCACTGAGGCTGTCCGTCTTGATCTCGGTTATTTCACAATCGCCGCCGTTGACCGCGCCGTTGAAAGCCAGGCTGGCCAAAGGAATATCCGAACTCAGCCGCAGGGAAAAACTGCTCTCGGAATCCAGCAGGACATTACCCTGGTCGGGCGAAATGGTCACCATATTGTTGCCGCCCATGGGAATTTGCCCCGCCGACGGCTCCCTGTTCCCGGCCTCGGGCGGGATCATGACGCCGCCGGCCGGTTCACTGCCTCCCCAGATCGGTTCGAGATCACTGGCGCTGATGGGAGTTCTACGAATGATCTTGGGCGTTATGGAAAAAATCAAGTCGGTTTGATTGATGGTTTTTTCCGAATTGCCGAACAGTTTTCCCAGCAGCGGGATCTTGGCCAGCAACGGGAAGCCATTGAGCGAACCGCGTATATCGTCGCGAATCAAGCCGCCGATGATATTGGTTTCGCCTTCCCGGAGCCGGATCTTGTTTTCAATCTCGCGCTTGCCGAAAGTCGGGAACGAAGACGTGGCGCCGCTGGATATGAAGTTGATGGTCAGCTTGGTTTTCAGGGTGACTTCGTTGTTCTGATGTACAAAAGGGGTGATCTTGATCTCCACGCCGACATTGCGATAGCGGTAGGTGGTAACCGGCGAGGAGTTGATGCCGCCGGCGGCGATGGCCTGGAACTGGGTTTCCGGAACCGGCACTTCGTCGCCGACCATGAAGGTGATTTCTTCGCCGTCAATGCCGCGCAGGTTGGGCTTGGCGATGATCTTGTTGTTGGCGTCCGATTCCAGGAAATGGATGGCCACGCTGGGAATGGTCAGAAAAAAATTGGTGTCGCCCAAGTCGGAAATATTCATGGTTTTGGAAATGGTGCCTTCGCCGTCGGCTATTCCGGCCGTCAGAGAAAATACGCCGTTGCTGAAATCGGCGCCGAGCTTATTGATGATGCTGCGGTTGATCTCCATGATCTCGACATTGAGCTCCACCTCGCTTTTTTCCTTGTCTATTTTGAACAGGAAGCGTTCGATTTGGCTCAGTGTGTCGTAATCGGCACGGATGACCACGGCGTTGAGATTGGTGTCTTCCTGGATCAGGATCTGCTCGTCGCGGAATACGATCTGGATCATTTTGCGCGCGTCCTCGGCTTTGATATTGGACATGTAGTAGGTCTTGATGCCACGCAGGTCGAAAGTTTTTTTCTTGGCGAAAATATCCGGGTAGACGATGGCGGTATTGGCATCCAGGACCCGGAATTGCGCGTTGGAGACCATGCACAGGACTTTCAACACTTCAAAAAAAGTTGAATTTTCTATTTCCAGGCTGTGCAGAAAATCCCGGAAGTCCTTGTCAAAGATGAAATTGATATTAAAGGTTTTCCCCAAGCTTTTAAAAATATTGGTAATCGGGGTGTTCTTGAGGCTCATGCTGACCCTTTCGTCTTTTTTGACGTTCAACTGCACGGGGGCGGTTACGGTCGGCTTGACCACGTCCTGTTTTTCGCTTTTTTCCGGATTGCTGAAGGCTTTGAACTCTTCCAGCAGCTCGGCGTTGCCGGGAAAAATGGCCAGGGCTTTTTGATATTCCAGCCCGGCCGCCGGGCGGTCGTTGCTTTTGCTTTTTTGCCGGGCCAGGGCCAGGTGGTAATAATAACTGTTCAACTTGGCCCGAAAGAGCATGGTCTTGATTTCATCGTTCCTGGGATTTTCGGCCGCCGCTTTTTGCAGGATTTCACTGGCACGATCATAATCGCCCACTTTGAAAAACTCACGGGCCTGGCGGACGCTGGACATGTGAGTCAGACAACCTTGCCCAAAAAACACTATCGTCAAGATCAATGCCATTCGGCTCAATTTATTTGTTTCAGCCATTTTCCTCTCCTTTGATTCTGATGTCATAAGGCAGGCCTTCATATTCGATTGTCACCATGCTCCGACTGATCTTCAAAATCTTGATTTTTTCCAGGATCTGCTCCCCTTCACTGACCATATAAAATTCGCCGCTGACATTCAACAGCGCCGATTTCCTGGCGTTCTTGATGACGAATCCTTCATAGCTGACCGACTGGAATATCTCTTCGGCGATGGTTTTCTGGACGGCCGCGGCCTGGGTGATCTGCGACTCCTGCTTGTCCGGCCGGGAGTCGCCGCCGGCTGGCGTGCCGATGTTGAAAATATCCCGCTTCATGGTGAAAATCGGCATGGTTTTTTTCAGCAGGCTCACACGCAGCAGCTCGGCCGGGGCCGGCATCACGATGAGAAAAATCAACGGCAACGCCGCCGCGAACCTATTCGCCAAGGTACACCTCCAGAATGAAAGCGCCCTTGACGACGGCGGCGCCGGCACTCAGCTGGATGTTGCTGAAAAAATGCATTTTGGCTTTGGCTTCCATGTCGCATATGAACTTTTTTAAATCGCGGTAGCTGCCCTCCAGGGAAAATTTCATGGCCACTTTCCTGATGTTCTGCTGCTTGCTGCCAAAGGTGAGGGCAATCCTCGGCGGCCGCAATCCGCTGACGGTCAGGCGTGAATCCAGGTTGCGGCGGAAAGCGGCAAATTCTTCCAGACTGAGGACTTGGTTGTCGCGAAATTCCTGCAGGCGCAGCGGCAGTTTTTGCCAATCGCGATATTCCTGCTCCAGAACCTGCGCCGCTTTTTCCTGACGTTCGAAATCTCGGAAAGCCTGCCGGCGATTCTGCCTTACCATATCCTGCCATGAAACATACGCGAAAGAAAGCAGGCAGCCGGCCGCGCTCAAGGATAACAGAACCAGCAAGGTCATGACCAGTAGTTTACTTTTTTTCATCTTCCATCCTGAAGCTCAGTTTGGCCTGATAATTTTCCTCGCTTTGGTTTTCATTGGCAATGACCAGTTGGTAAGGCAGCAATTTTTTATATAATCTCATCAGTTCATCCTGGGCCAGGGCGCTGACGACCATGACGATCCGGCCCGCCGGTTCATTGACCAGGCTGAGCTGGCGGATGCGCATGCCGTCGCCGATGGTCTTTTCCAGGAAGTCCAGACGCGCAATGAATGAAAAACACTTGCGCGTGATCAGCGCATTGGCAAATGTCAGCTGCCGGTTCAACTTTTTTTTCCAGGCGGCGATTTTACTTTGCTGCTCCAGTATTCGCTGCTGCAGGACGGCCGTTTTCCTGGCGACGGATCCGATCTCTTTTTCTTCAGCGCGGTTTTGGCCTTGCAGACGCGTCAGGTTGAAAATGGTGACGGCGTTGAGCATGGCCAGCGCCAAAACAAGAACCGTCACGGTCACGGCAAAGGCGCGGCCGTCGATTTTGCGGCTGGCGGCCAGGTTGTAATTTATTTTTCTCATCGGCTGCCTGGAATAAACGGCGTTTCCCCGGCCGTAGCGGCGCTCCGGCAGGAAAGGTTTTCCCCTTCCAGTTCGGCCGCGATGCTCTTTGCACAGGCCTCTGGCTGATGATCCATGATAAAATAACTGCGCGCTTCACAGCCGTAGCTGCTCTTGACGAATTGCACGGTCTTGCTGATTTCGGCCGCCATTTCCGAAATGGAAGAGATCTTGAACTTGCGGATATATATGGGCAGTCCCTTGTTTTGGAAAACCAGGGAACAGCTGACATCGTCAATTTCCACGAAAAAATCAGGCGGTCGCCTGAGCTTGGCCAGCCGGTTCAAAATTTCCAGCGTGGAATTGCCGATGTAAATCAGGGGAATGCCTCTTTCGCGGAACAGGGATTCGAGATGTTCGAGCAGCGCCTTGCGGATCAGGATGGATAAAACTTTTTTTTTGTTCAAGCGAAAAAAACGGTGCTCATAGGCTTCGATGTTCTCGGGAAATATTTTTTGCAGTTTCCAATCCACCAGTTCGCCTAGAAGCTTGCGCGACCAGGGCAGCCGGTCGAATTCAAAAAAATTGAAAATGAACGAATTGGAATTCAAAATGATGCCGCTGTCCCGCGGCTGCAGCCGTGAGACGATGTCAGGCCAACGGTTGCCCTCGGCTTCACCCAGGGAGGCAACGTCCAGGCGCTGTCGCTGAACGATTCTTTTCTTGGCCAGGATAAATATTTCACCGTGCCGGTCGCCGGCATAGATGATCTGCCCGGGCAGGCGCTGGGGAAGCAATAAATTAATCAAATCCATTCTTTGACAGTCACCCGGTTCAATTCGTCGAGGGACGTGACCCCGGCCTTCACGCAATCCAGGCCGTTTCTCCTGATCGGCAGCATGCCTTGTTCCATGGCTATTTTTTTGATTTCGGACGTCGGTTTCTTGGCCAGGATCAGCTCCTTGATCTCGTCGGTCAGTTCCAGGATTTCGGCAATGGCGGTACGTCCGGAGTAACCCAGGCCGGAACATTCCTCGCAGCCCTGGGCCGTGAAAATGGGCCGGCCGAAGAAATCAGCGGCAATGCGGTTGAAGGCCAGTTCGGCCTTGGATGGAGTGAACGCTTTCTTGCACAGCGGGCAAAGCACGCGGACCAGGCGTTGGGCGGCGATGCAATTCAGAGCCGAGACAAAGCTGTAGGTATCGATGCCCATGTGGATGAAACGGCCCAGTACGTCAAACACATTGTTGGCGTGCACGGTGGTGAACACCAGGTGCCCGGTCAGAGCCGACTGGATGGCGATCTGGGCGGTTTCCGGGTCGCGTATTTCGCCGACCATGATCTTGTCCGGATCGTGGCGCAGAATGGAACGCAAGCCGCGGGCGAAGGTCAGGCCTTTTTTTTCATTGACCGGAATCTGGATGATGCCGTCGACCTGATACTCGACCGGGTCTTCGATGGTGATGATCTTGTCGGCCGGATCCTTGATCTCATTCAGGGCGGCATACAGGGTAGTGGTCTTGCCGCTGCCGGTGGGGCCGGTGACCAGGAACAGTCCATAAGGCTGGCGGATATAGTAATTGATCTTTTCCAGGATATAGGGAGCGAAACCCAACTGCTTCAATTTCAACTCACCGATATTTTCGGTGATCATTTCCCGGTCCAGGATGCGGATCACGGCGTTTTCACCATAAATGCCGGGCATGATCGAGACGCGAAAATCAATGGTTTTTTGTTTGAAGCGCATGCGGAAACGCCCGTCCTGGGGAACACGCTTCTCGGCAATGTCCAGTTCGGAAATGACCTTGAGCCGGGTCATCAGGAAGGAATGGAACGAAGCGTCCAGGGGCTCCATGATCTGGTGCAGGATGCCGTCGATGCGGTACTTGACGATCAGGGCGGTGTTTTGGATCTCGATATGGATATCGGAAGCCTTCTTGCTGACCGCGGTCAGGATGATATTGTTCAGCAGCTTGACCACCGAATCGTCTTCTTCGGTGATGCTTTCGATGGTGACAATATCGTCTTCAACGACGACCGCTGTTTTTTTCACCGTAAAAGTCTCAGTCTTGTCGCGCAGCACCTTGGTATAGATATCGCTTTTTTTTAGGAATTTTTCCAGGTCACCCTTGTCGGCGAAAAAAGGCAAGACCTTTTTCTGGGTGAAATTTTCGATCATGCCGATCTTATCGAGGTTTTCGGGATCGGGCATGGCGATGGAGATGGTGCCATCCTTTTCCTCAAGGGGGAAAAACAGGTTCTTGATCAGGAAATCGGCCGGGAAGCGGGCGAGCAGCTGATAATTGATTTTAACTTCGGATATATTGATGTTTTTTCTCATTGAACGACCCTGATAATGCTGAAAATCGGCAAGTATACCGAGACCAGCATCATGGCGACCACCAGACCCAAGGCAATGATTATAACAGGTTCGATCAATGAAATCAACGTGTTGATCTTGCTGTCAATGGATCGCTCGTAGTAATCGGCGCTTTCGTCGAGTACGGCCATCAGGTTGCCTGAGGTCTCGCCGACGCGGACCATCTCGACCAGGATGCGCGGTATCATGGCGATCTCTTCAAGGACTCCCGAAAGCAAATTGCCCTGGCGGATTTTTTCCGGAACCGCGGCCATTTTGCTGTAATAGGATTTATTGGCAAAGGTTTCGACCGCGATTTCGGCCGCGTCGGGAACCGGGATGCCGCCCGAGATCAGGATGGCCAGCGTGCGGGCGAACACGGCAATGGCGTTTTCATGGATGACCCGGCCAATGAAAGGCGTTTTAATTTTGAGCTGATCGATGATGATGATGCGCGGATTGAGGCGCTCGATCAGTTTGACGGCCGCATAAATCACGACGGCCAGGGCGGTCAGCAAAACAATATTGGCCCTCAGGTATTCGGTAAGGGATATGAAAAACATGGTCAGGGGCGGCAATTGCGCTTCCATGTCCGAGAAAAAAGTTGCGAATTTGGGAATGACAAAAACCGAAATCACCAGCACCATGACGATCATGAAAAGCAGCAGGATGACCGGGTAGGTCAGGCTGCTGACAATCTTGCGGCGCAGGTTGGTGAGTTTGCTCAGGTAAATGTTGAACTTCTCCAGGATCTGTTCCAGGTGGCCGCTTTTTTCACCGGCCAGCAGCGATGCCTTGTATATTTTATTGAAAGGAATTTGCGCCGAGGAGAAGGCCTCGGAGATCTGCATGCCGTTGCGGATGTTGACGGCGGCCTGGTTGACGATTTCGCGCAAGTTGCTGGCCCGGGTGTTTTCGATGATGATTTCCAGGGCCCGGATCACGGGGATTCCGGCCTTCAACAGCGTAATCATCTCCTGATTGAAAAGCAAAAATTCAGTATAACCGATCTTGCGCTTGAACGTTTTTTGCAGGTAAAAATCCTTGAACCACAGCCTGCGCACGGCGATCAGTTTATCATCGCTGCCGGCCAGGGCGGCCTTGAGTTCAGCCTTGTTTTCGGCGTAATGCTGGCGAGATGCATAATGGCCGTGTTCGTCGACAAAGGTGCAGCGATAGTAGGGCATCAGATCGTATCGCGCCCCGGGAAATAAGGGCGCAGAACATCCGGGATGCGGATATGGCCGTCAGCGTTCTGGTAATTCTCCATGATGGCGGCCACGGTGCGACCGATGGCCAGCCCCGAGCCGTTCAATGTGTGCACAAAGTCCTTTTTGCCGTCTTTGCCCTTGTATTTGATGCGCACCCGCCGGGCCTGGAAGTTTTCAAAATTAGAGCAGGACGATATTTCGAGGTAGTCGGCGCGGGCCGGCATCCAGACTTCGATATCGTAGGTTTTGGCCGATGAAAATGAAAGATCGCCGCTGCACAGGGCCACGGTCCGGTAATGCAGCTGCAATTTCTGCAGGATGGACTCGGCGTCGGCCGTCAGTTTTTCCAGTTCGGCATATGATTGATCGGCCGCGGTCAGTTTGAGCAGTTCAACTTTCTGGAACTGGTGCTGGCGGATCAGGCCGCGGATGTCCTTGCCGTGCGAGCCGGCTTCACTGCGGAAGCAGGACGTGGATGCGACATACTGGATAGGCAGCTGGCTTTCATCCAGGACTTCGTCGCGATGGATGTTGGTCAGCGGCACTTCGGCAGTGGGGATCAGGTAGAGGTTGAAGCCTTCGATCTTGAACAGGTCGTCCTTGAACTTGGGCAGGTTGCCGGTACCGATCAGGCTGAGATCGTTGACCAGAAAAGGAGGCAGCACTTCGCGATATCCGTTCTCGCGGGTATGCACCTCAAGCATGAACTGGATCAGCACCCGTTCCAGCTTGGCCAGGTCGTCGAAATACAAGGCAAAGCGTGAACCGGCGATTTTAGCGGCGCGCTGGAAATCGAGCTGAGCGTCAACTTCTCCCAATTCCCAGTGCGGCCGCGGAGTAAAAGAGAAAACGGGTTTTTCCCCCCAGCCGCGGACCACTTCGTTGGCGCCGGCATCGCGGCCGACCGGGACCGAATCATGGAACAAGTTGGGAACATTCAAAAGAAATTCCTGGAATTCTTCTTCCACCGCCTGAAGCTCGCGCTCCTGGGCGGCGATCAGTTTGGATATTTCGATGGATTGCAGCTCCAGTTCGCGTGTGCTGGCGCCGCTTTTCTTCTGGATGCCGGTTTCCCTGGCCAGGCGGTTCTTTTTGCTTTTCAGATCTTCGCTGTCCGCCAACAGCCGGCGGCGCAGCTGGTCGATTTCTATAAAGCGCACATCGTTAAAGGCCACCCCCTTGGCTTCGACTTTTTTCTTGACCAATTCCAGGTTGTTTCTGACAAAATTGATGTCCAGCATGAAAAAATTATAGCACAGGGAGTTTTTTAGCGCAAAAAATATTTTTATCCATTCAGCTCTTGCAACCATGCGAAAAAAACTCACCCCCACCCCCTCTCTTTCAAAAAGAGAGGGGAGCGCTGCCACTAAGGGGGGATGAATTGTACGCATTCACGTCCTTGTTATTGTGGAGAATTGAATATATATATTTTTATTTGCAATTATCTTAAACCAAAAGTGTCACAAGAGAGTATAATCGCCCTGAGGTAATAAAATGACCGCAAAAAACATATTGCTGATCACCTTGCTGGTCGGTTCGTCGCTGTTCTCCGTCGACGACGCACAGCTGACGGAAAAAGCCCTGCGCATCCACCAGCGCGTGCTCACCGTGGACACCCATTGCGATACACCGTTTAAACTCCTTGAAAAAGGTTGGGATATCGGTAAATATCACCAGCCGGGGCAGCCCGGCAGTGGCTGCCAGGACCTGCCGCGCATGAAGGAAGGCGGCCTCGACGCGACTTTTTTCGCCGTGTTCGTCGCCCAGGGAAAACGCACCCCTGAAGGCCATGCCCGGGCCAGGGAAAAGGCCGCTGCCATCCTGGATGCCATGGATGACATGTTCAGGAAATACTCCGCCCTGTGCGGCCTGGCCTTGTCGGCCCGGGACGCTCGGAAACTAGAAAAACAAGGCAAACGGGCTATTTTTATCGGCATGGAAAACGGCTACCCGCTGGGTCACGACCCTGCCCTGCTGGACTATTTTTATCAACGCGGCGTACGCTACATCACCCTGGCCCATACCGCGGACAACGATATCTGCGACTCCTCCACCGACCGCCGCGACCCCGAGGAC
This sequence comes from Candidatus Aminicenantota bacterium, assembly GCA_963770755.1. GTDB lineage: Bacteria > Acidobacteriota > Aminicenantia > UBA2199 > UBA2199 > UBA2199. The sequence goes on from CAVYQZ010000010.1 coordinate 85,555, forward strand.
CGGGGCTTAAGCGACTGGGGCCGGCAGGTGGTGCAACGCATGAACGAGCTGGGCATCATGGTCGACGTGTCGCACATTTCCGACCGTTCCTTCCGCGATGTGCTGGAGCTGACCAAAGCCCCGGTCATCGCCTCGCACTCCTGCGCCCGCGCCATCGCCGCCAGCCCGCGCAACCTGAGCGACGACATGCTGCTAGCCTTGAAAAAGAACGGCGGCGTCATCCAGCTCTGCATCCTCAATGATTACGTCAAGGAACCGCCGCCGGACGTCGAAAGGGACAAGGCCTACGCCGCACTATGGCGCAAGGTCAGCGAGCTCGGCGGCTGGGGCGATATCGCCGACCCAGCCGTCAGCGACCAGCTGGAGAAAGAATACCATGACCTGGAAAACCGCTATCCCAAGCCCCCGGTCACCGTCAAGGACGCAGTAGACCATATCGACCACATCGTGCGCCTGATCGGCATCGATCACGTGGGCATCGGCACCGATTTCGACGGCGGCGGCGGCCTGGCCGACTGCTCTGACGTCACCCAGCTGAAAAACATCACCATCGAGCTGGTGCGCCGCGGCTATGCGGAAAAAGACATCGCCCGGATCTGGGGCGGCAATGCGCTGCGAGTACTGGATCAAGTAACCAAACTGGCCAAGAAATAAAAGTCCTTGTGGAACTAATTTAAACTCACCCCCTCTCTTGCAAAGAGAAGGGGCAAGTCCTACCCCCCCTTCTCTTTGGGAAGAGAAGGGGCGGGGGCAGCACCGATCATCCGCCTATCCTGGCGGATAAGATTGGTCTGTCCCGTAGGGGGATGAGTTGATCATTATTAACACGGCTTATTTCTTTTCGGTATGATCATCTTACATGTTACGATAGTGCATTTTTTTCCCCTGGGTCAACCAAAGCGCTATAATAACCGTCAAAGGAGTATGCTGCAAATGAACGTCAATGAAACCGATTGGGTGGCCCTGGCCAAAACGGGTGACCGGAGCGCCATGCGCGAATTGTATGAGCGCCACCGCAGCCGCATATATACGCTGGCCTACCGTTATAGCGGCAACGGCGCCGATGCTGAAGACATCCTGCAAGAATCCTTCATCAAGGCTTTTTCGTCGCTGCAAAAATGCCAGTTGAACGAAAACTCCTATTTCGCCACCTGGCTGTACCGCATTGCGATCAATTGCGCCCTGGACCATGTCCGCCGCAGCCGGCGCCATGAAGACATGGTCGAGTGGAACGAAAAAGCGGCGGCCCGGGCATTCATCGACGAGACGGCCACGCCGGAGGACGAATACCGCAACAGCGAGATCCGGCGCCAGGTGCGGCGCAGCCTGGAAAAACTCAGCGATCGCAAACGCATGGTCGTCGTCCTGCGCCATTACCAGCAGCTGAAGATCGGTGAAATCGCCGCGGCCATGGGCTGCAGCCAGGGCAGTGTCAAGAAACAGCTTTTCCGGGCTCTGGCCCAGCTGAAAAAGGAACTGCCCGCACCTTTGGGAGCATGAAAATGAAATGTAAAAAAATCAATGACCTGTTTTTCGACTACCTGGACGGCCAGTTGGCAGGGCGGGAAAAAGCCGAACTCGAGCGGCATCTTCAGACCTGCCCCGCCTGTCATGCCCGTTTGCAGGACATAGTAAAAATCAACGGTTTGCTGCAGACGGCCACCGCGCCAGTCCCGGCTCCCGATTTCTCCGGCGCGTGGTCCAGGATCAGCGCCGCCGTCGGAGTGGAGCCGCGCCGGCGCTTCGCGCCGCTGCCGACGCCGCGCTGGGCTTTGCTGGCGGCCGGCTTTCTGGCTTTTTTCATCCTGGGCGTGGCCATGGCCCGCATCGTCTTTTTCCGTACCGCAACGGATGCGGCCGCTCCGGCCGCCGCACCATTCCTGTATTCGGCCCGGGATTATTTTGCCGCGTTGCAGCCCGTGCTCATGGAATTCAGCAATGACCCGGGCGCGGAGCATGGCGGCACAGCCGGCCAGGCAAAGATCAGGCCATTGCTGAACAATCTGCGTCTTTTGCGGCTGCAGGCGGACAGGGACCGTGACGCATCACTGAGCGGGCTGCTCGACGAGATCGAACTGGTCCTGCTCGAACTCGCCCATCTGGACCGTTCCGATCCCGAAAATGCCCGCCAGGTCAATACGCTGCTGCAGGAAAAAGGGATCGCCATGAAAATGAAAGTGTTTAAATTTACCAACCGTAAATCCGTGCGAATCTAAGGAGGCACACCATGAAAAATTTTAAAAAGATTGTTTTTTTTCTCTTGCTGACCCTGCTGCTGACGCTGGCGCCGCTGGCGGCCCAATCCGTCCCCGCGGCCGACGCTAAAGCCCAAAAAATGTTCCAGACCGGCAAGGACGCCGTTCACAACAAGGATTGGAAAACAGCCGTCGACCAATGGACGAATTTCAACAACGCCTTCCCCCAGAGTCCGTGGGGCGGAGAACCCTATTATTGGCTGGCCTACAGCCTGAACCAGGCGGCCCGGGAAAGCGGCGATGCGGCCAGGCAGACCGCCATGCGCGAGCAGGCCATGATCAAGACCGAGATGCTGTTGAAGCGCTTCGCCGAAAGCAGCTGGGCGGCCGACGCCCGCATGCTGCGCATCGAATTGGCCGAAGCGCTGGTCAGGGCGGGAAAGACCCAATATAAAAAATACATCACCCGCGGCGCCGAGGCCGAGAACGGCTCCGACATTAACATCAAGTTGGTGGCTCTGGACGCCTTGCTGCAGATGAATGAGGAAAAAGCCCTGCCGATCCTGAAAAAGATCATCAAGGAAAACAAGGACAAGAATATCCGCGCCAAGGCGGTCTTTGTCCTGAGCCAGCATGACGACCCCTCGGTGCCACCCCTGCTCGGCGAGATCGCCCGCAATGACAAGGATTCGCATGTTCGTGAACAGGCCATTTTCTGGCTTGGCCAAAAAGACGATGAATACAGTTTCAATGTTCTGGCCGAACTTTATGGCGAAAGCAAGGACAGTCAGCTCAAGGAAAAAATCATTTTTGCCATTTCCCAGCAGGACAGCGAAAAGAGTTTCAACAAGCTCTTCGCCATCGCCAAGAACGACAGTGACAGAGCATTGCGCGAAAAAGCGCTTTTCTGGATGGGACAGTCCGGCCACAGCCGGGCGACCGACGCCTTGCTGGAATTATACAAGACCAGCCAGGACGACGCCTTGAAGAAAAAAATCATTTTTGCCATCAGCCAGTCGGAAAATGAAAAAAGCCTGGAGTTCCTCAAAAATATCGCCTCCGGCGATTCTCCCGAAAACCTGCGCGAAGAGGCCGTTTTCTGGATCGGCCAGCATGGCGGTGACCAGGCCGCCGTTTTCCTTAATGAGCTGTACGGCAAAAGCAGCAGTTTCAAAGTCAAAGAAAAAATCCTTTTCAGCTTGAGCCAGACCGACAGCCCGGCGGCGTTGAAGCACCTGTTCGCCGTGGCCCGCAATGAAAAGAACCTCGAACTGAAGAAAAAAGCGGTGTTCTGGATCGGCCAGGTCGACAGCGAAGAAGCCGCGAAATTTCTGCTGCAGCTGATCGACCAGGAATAAGCACGGTGACATCATGAAACGCCAACACGTCTTCTTCATGGTTTTTTGGCTGCTGCTGGCCATGCTGCTTCCGGCAACTTCCACGCCCACAGCGGCTATGTTCAAGGGGCAGGTAACGGTCACGGAAACGGGCACACGGTCCCTGCAAGAGCGCTATACGGATATATGCCGCCAATTGGTCGGGGAAAAGGACGGGACCGTAATTTTTACAGCCTGGGCTTTCCCGGCCTTCGAGCGCATTCATTCCTGCCGGCGCTATCGGGACGGCCGTGAAAACGGCCCGCTGACGGTCGGAAGCCAAAACGGACGCATCGTGGTGAATGCTCACGGGGATCATAATCTGAACATTACCAATGATGCCCAAGCAAAAAATGACGGCGACGGCTGGGGCGTGCTGCTTTTCCTGAACCGGGTCGCAGACGGCCGCTGCCAAATCATCGACATGCACCTCCTGGCTCCGGACCGGCAATACGACCTGGGCAACGAGCGCCTGACCTGGCTGGGAACGGCCGACGAGGCCCAGGGGCTGGAATTCATCCGCGCCCTCAGCGGCCGGGACGTGGAGCGCAAATTGCGCAAAGAACTTGTTTTTGCCCTTTACCTTTTCAGGGGCCGGGCTGCCGTATCCGAATTGATCCGCCTGGCCCGCCATGACCCGGATCCGGACGTCCGCAAGCAAGCCATTTTCTGGCTCGGCCAGAAAGCGTCGCAGGAGGCGGTTAAAGCCCTGGGGGATGTGCTTGCCTCACCCGAGGCCCTGGAAATAAAGAAGCAGGCCGTCTTCGCCCTCAGCCAGCTGCCCGAAGATATCGGCACGCCCAAGCTGCTCGCCATCGCCCGCAGTCATCCCCAGCCGCAGGTGAGAAAATCGGCCATCTTCTGGCTCGGCCAGTCCGACGATCCCCGCGCCGTGGACTTGTTTACTGAAATTCTGACGAAATAGCCCGGGACATAAAAGAATGAGCTTAGTGTAAGGCGCAAGGTTTAAGGTATAAGGAAACAGCACTCAATAGCCCGGACTTTTCTTTGTCTTTACCTTACACCTTGTGCCGTATACCTTACGCCAAGTTCAGAAAGCTCAACTAGTTCTTGATATCAATCCCGCCCAGCAGGGCCGAGGCCTTGATGACCAGCTTGCCGCCGCCGGCGGCCGGGGCCTGGCGGGTGCGGTCGTCCACGCCGCCCAGCATATTGGTCGGCTGCACCACGATGTTCCAGTCGCGCGGAACGAAAATCTCGATGCCGCCCAGGATGGTGGAAACGGTCAGCAGCCAGTCCCCGGCGGCCAGCTTGGCTTCAAGCAGGTCGATCTTGGTACCGCCCAGGATATTCTGCACGTCCCCGCCCTTGAACTCCTGGCTGGTGACCCGGCGGTCGCTGCCGCTCAGAATATTGGTCACCTGAACCGTGGAGTCGTTGCTGCCCGCGGCCGAACGCCCGCCGAGAGCCAGCGGCACGGGATGCCTTCTGAAAATGATCGAGATGCCGAGCAGGATCAGCAACGCCGGCCAGAAGCGCCAGATGGTGCCCCAACAGATCACGCGCAGCGTGGCCGCCAGAAAAATGCCGCCCAGTAGGATCAGGAAAAGACCGGAAAAATCGAAGATGTTGCGGTTATTGTAAAGGTGAACCACGCCGAGCACGATCAGGATCAGCGGCCACCATTGATGCAGGTGGAGAGCGAAGGGCAATTGCCCCAGGTTGGCCAGCAGGACCAGGGTGCCGATGGCGATCAGAATAATGCCCAGCAGGATAGCGCCGCCGGGCAGCGATTTTTTTTCACTCATGATTCCCTCCTCGAACGATCCGCCATAGTATAAGAACCTTTACCGGCATTGTCAATATTGGCAGCCAGCAATGGAGCCGCCATGTCATTTTTTTGACTTTTTTTTTGCAACCCATTAATATTATTCATTATGATGAAAAATGAGTTCCCCGTGAGCCTTAGCCTCGGCACGGAGAAGCCATGAATTGGCGAGGCTGCCTTCTTCCCGGTTTGATCTGGGTAGCTTCGACCCTTTTGCCCGCCCAAATGCAGGAACTGGGGGCCCCGATCATAAATAACTACGAACCAGAGCAATACAAGGCTTCCAGCCAAAATTGGGTGGCGGTGCAGGATCGCCGCGGCATCATGTATTTTGGCAATGCTAATGGGATATTGGAATTCGACGGCCAGCGCTGGCAGCTCATTCCCACCCAAGCGAATGCCACTATCCGGGCCCTGACTTGCGTAGCCGATGGAACGATATACTATGGATCGCTCGGAGACCTTGGCTACCTAACCGTGCTGCCGGGCGGTAAGGTCTCCGCCGTCTCCCTCCGGAATGCCATCCCCGAGGCCGAGCGGTCATTCAATGATGTCTGGCAGGTGGAGAGCACCGTAGATGGGATCTACTTCCTGACCCGGAGCAGGATCTTCCGCTTTTACGGTGGCAGGATCACGGTTCTTCCCGGCAAGTTCGCACCATCTCAGGCCTGCGTGCTTGATGGAACCTTGTTCTATGCAGATTTGGAAAAAGGCGTCTGCATGGTAAACGGGGACCATGTAGAACCCATTTCCCAATTGGCTGGTGTCTATAATAAAAAGCGCATCACGTTGGCATCTTTTGGTCACCATCAGCTCCTGGTGGGCCGCGTGACCGGGGATTTCCTCCGCATCGATCTTTCGGCTTTTTGGGACAAGACTTCACAGCGTTACGCCATCACCCGGCCTGCCCCCAAGGATATGATCCAGGCCTTCCCCAGCGAGCTGGATACATTCCTGACGGAGAGTAGCGCCTCCCTGTACAAACTGGTGCCTCTGGGGTCGAACACCTTTGCCATCAGTACGGTCAAATCGGGCATCATCACCTTCGATCGGGCGGGAAAGATCATTCGCGCCATCAACAAGAATGGCGGTCTCCTGGACAACACCGTGCTCGGTCTGCTGCTGGATCGCTCCAACAACCTGTGGGCTGTCAGCAACATGGGCATTTCGCACATTGAACTGAGTGGTCCCCAATCCGTATTCGGAGCCCGCAACGGAATCAATGGCGTTTCCAATTCCGCGTGTTTTCACAACGATCGTTTGTATGTGGGCACCTTCCAGAACCTACTGGTTCAGGTTCCTTTCCGCTACACCCTGAAGGATGACGTTCCGAAGTACGTGGCCATCAAGGACAGTCCTAGTGAGATCTGGCATCTCCTGGAAGCAGAGGGGGATCTCATGGCGGCCAGTGGCCTCGGTCTGTTCCGGATCCAGGGCGAGGCGGCCTTCAAGGTTCCGGGCTCCTCCTCTTCCAGTCTGTGTTTGGGGGTCTCCAGGCGTTGGCCAGGTCACCTGTTTGTCGGACTCATTGGTGGGCTTGAAGTCTTCAAACGCGTGCTGGGTCAATGGGCACCGGTGGGCAGGATCGATGGGATCAGGGAGAACATCCGGCGCATCACCGAGGACGCCAATGGCGACCTCTGGCTGAGCACTGACGGCAAAGGCCTGCTTCGCATCCATTTTTCCGGCGGCAAGCCCACTAAAGTGGCGGTGCATCGCTTCGGTCCGGAGAATGGACTGCCGGGGCGCACGGGCCTCCGCGCCACATTTTACGGAACGACCCTCTACGTGCTTTCCCCTAAAGGCCTGTTCCGCGCCGACATCCAGCCGTGGGAGGCAGAAGCGCCGGATCAGACGCGCTTTGCGCCCGACCTTGATCTGGGCAAGGCCTTCAGCGATCCCCCAACGGCCCTCAATGACATGGCTTCCGATGGCCAGGGCGGATTTATTTTCAGCACCTCCGAGGGGACAACATATACCTCTCCCGGCAAGGACGGAAAGTTCCAGATGACAGCCCGGCCCTTTCAGGGGCTCACGTCGCCGGATGATATGATCTATGTCGACCCCAAAGGTGGTATCTGGCTGCTCGGGAGAGTGCCCCATCGGGTCGATCTCAAGAGCCCGAAGGACTATGATCAGCCTTTCAATGTTCTGGTGCGCAAGGTGATCGCGAAATCCGGCCGACTTGTCTTCGCGGGCACCCACGGACATCCGGGTTCGGCATTCGCAGAGCAGCGCACCGTGTTCGCAAGCGAGCCAAAACCCGCTGGAGGTCCCGGAGCTTCCCTTTCGCGAAAATGCCCTTTCCTTCGAATTTGCGGCTGCCTTCTACGAGAAACCGGGCACCACGCAATTCCAATATCTTTTGGAAGGATTCGACAAGGAATGGAGTGATTGGTCAACTGAGACAAAAAAGGAATATACCAATCTTGCGGAAGGTAAATACAATTTCAGGGTCCGAGCCAAAAATATTTATGACACCATTGGTCAGGAGGCCAGTTACAGGTTTTCTATCCTGCCCCCCTGGTACCGCACCTGGTGGGCTTACGGCTTATGGATTATAGGAGGTCTTGCCGCGCTGATCGGAATCATTTATCTGTATACACCTTGAAGCTGCGGCGCCAGAAAGCTCACCTCGAAAATATCGTCGCCGAACGTACCCAACAATTGCGCGAGGCATCCGAAAAATTGCGCGAGGCCTCTCTGACCGATCCGCTGACCGGACTGCGCAACAGGCGCTTTATTCAACCGAGGTCTTGCAGAACGATATCTCGTCTTTTATCGGGTTCAAGAACCACCTGCTGAATGCCAGAGAACCATCGAAAAACCACGGCGGACGATGCTGTGTTCGGACTCTTCATGATGGATATCGATTTCTTCAAGAAAGTCAATGACACGTATGGCCATGATGCCGGTGACAGGGTGCTGAAACAGTTTGCGAAGATCCTCACGGATTCGGTGCGCCAGGATGATATCGTCATGCGCGTGGGCGGGGAGGAATTCCTGGTGGTGTTGAAGAAGACCATTCCGGAATACCTGCACGTTTTCGCCGCCAAGATTCTGCAAAACGTGGCTGCCATGCCCTTCGCTATCGGGGGCGGTACGACCATCCACAAGACCTGTTCCATCGGCTATGCCAGTTTTCCATTCTACAAGCAACAACCCGGTCTGCTCACCTTCGACCAAAGCATCATGATCGCTGACCTCGGCCTATTCTACGCCAAGAATCACGGTCGCTACCAGGGAGTCTTCCTAAAAGCCGGTCCGCGGCTGCCGTCCGGAGAAGAGATTATCCAAAAAACCGTTAATTCGCTAGAATTCGCCTTGCAAGAGGGCTACCTGCAGATTGATAATGTCATAGAAGGAAAAATTATTTGATAAGTATTCGGGTCAATAGTTTTTTCAAAAAATCTTTTTAGCGATTTCTTTTCACTCCTGATTCCCTCCTCGAACGATCCGCTGCAGTATAAAAAAATTTATCGCTTCTGTCAATCAATGGCTTCCGCTTGCCGGATCGGCAGTCGGCGGACGGCCAGGATGGCGACCGGCGGTGTCAGGTTCTGCTGATCATGCGGCGAGGATTGGATTTGACACACCACTTCCATGCCGGCGCAAACCTGGCCGAAAACGGCGAAGCCCTGGCCGTCGGGATTGCGGCGGCCGTTGAAATCGAGCTCGGGCTGGTCACCCAGGCAGATGAAAAAATTGCTCGACGCCGTTCCCGGTTCGGCCCGGGCCATGGAAAGGGACCCGCTCAGGTGACGCAGGCCGGTGGCGGCGGTGGTTTCATGAGCGATGGCCGGGAAAGCCTTTTCTTCAGCGACATCGCCGCCCTGGATAACTTCGATCTTGATCGGGTTGTCCGGCTGGTTGTCCATGGTCACGGTGCGGAAAAATGAGGTGCCGTCATAGAGCCCGGCGTCGACATAGCGCAGGAAATTGGCCGCCGTCAGCGGGGCCTTGTCCAGGGCGATTTCCAGGTCGATGTTTCCCAGCGCGGTTATCATGCGCACCTGGGGATTGTCCGTCACGGCCAACCCGCCTTGAATCATCAGGCCAACACTCAGGACGGCCAAAAAAACGACTTTCACGGCCGCACCCGGTTTTTTTCCAGGGCCCATTATGTGTCCTGCCCTTTCAGGTCGGCTTCACTGACGCGATACCAGGTTTGCGAGCGCCCGATCTTGAAAATGACGCGGATATAGCCGTATACCTGCAAACGCTTGCCATCGGCCGACGGAGTCAACTCGCAGTGATAGATTTTGCCGTTGTCCGGGTCCAGCACGTTGCCGTCCACCCAGCGCTCGCCGTCGGCTTCGAAGCCCCAGAGGAATTCCATGCCCAGGCTGGGCTTGTCCTTGAACGGCGGCGGGCATTTTGTGCAGGGGTCGGTCAGGCTTTCGCCGGGGCGCAGAAAAACCTTCTCGATGCGTCCCTTGAGCCGCCCGCCTTCTTCCCAGATGCGGACAATGGAACGGGACTGGTGGGTCTCGTCATCCACGGTTTTCCACAAGCCCAGGACCGAAGCCGCGGGCGCGGCCAGGGCCAAGCCCAACCAGGCCGACATAAAAATTACGAAAATCGTCGCGTTGCGTTTCATGGCTGATGACTCCTTGACCAGCGTATTAGCGGTGCTCCCGCTGGTATTTGATATTGATGATTTCATCACGCAGTGTTGCCGCGGCCGCGGCCGGATCGGCGGCACGGGATATGCCACGCGACACCGGCAGCAGCATGCCTCGCCCGTCCCGGCGCAGGCCGGCGTTGAGGGCGGCCTCCAGATCGCCGCCCTGGGCACCGATGCCCGGGGCCAGGAACCACAGATCCGGGGCCGCGGCCCGGACCCGGGCCAGCGCATCCAACTGGGTGGCGCCGACCACCAGTCCGATGTTGTCCTTCGTGTTCCAGGACTGGGCCAGGCGGGCGACGGCCAGGTACAACGGGGATCCGGCCGGTTTGCCATCCGCGTTTTCGTCCAGCACCTTCAGGTCCTGCAGATCGGCCGCCCCGGGATTTGAGGTCTTGCAAAGGAGGAAGACCCCCTTTTCGCCATTGGCCAGGAAGGGATCGATTGAATCTCTGCCCAGGTAGGGCGACAGGGTGATGGCGTGCACGCCCAGCGCCGTGAATGCCGACTTGGCATAGGCTTCGGCGGTGGAAGCGATGTCGCCGCGCTTGGCGTCCAGGATGACCGGGATCAGTGAGCCAAGCCGCTGCGATTGATCGCGAATGACGGCAATAACTTGTTGCAGCGCCGTCCAGCCCGGGGCGCCGAACTGCTCGAAGAAAGCAGCGTTGGGCTTGAAGGCCGCAGCATAGGGAGCGGTTTGATCAACGAGATTCACACAGAAGTCGAGCGCGGCCTCGGCGGTCGGGGCCGCCAGGTCTGAAACATGGGGATCAAGGCCGACGCAGAGCAGGGATGAGGAATCGGCGACGCGTTTTTCCAAAAAAGTAAAAAAGCTTTCCATGAAAAACATTTTAAGGGAATCCTGGGCAAAAAGTCAATCAGCCTATTGATATCAGAACGGAAAAATGCGCCGGCGCTGAACCCGGAAGGTTTTAACCTGCCACGGTTCGCCTTCACTATCCCATGGCGTCGTCCTGCGAGCTGGAAGTGATTGCAGGAACCCCGCTCATGGGACGAACGTTCGACTCACCGGGCAGGTGCCCAAAACTCTTCCTTGAGGTTCAGGCGCAGGCGCATTTTTCCGACATTCAAATTCGTTATTAATTTTTTTCGTTTGCTTTTTAAGGGCGGTTCTGCTAATTTGTCAGCAGGTCAACGGTTTAAGGAGAAGTCATGGATACGGCCATCATCATATTTTTGGGCGCAGTGCTGATCGCCGTCCTGGCCTTGATCGTCATCCAGTCCAGGCCCCGGGATGCGGCGCTGAACCAGCAGGTCATGGACATGAAAAACCAGCTGCAGGAGATGAAGACCGTCCAGCTGGAATCGCAACACCAGGCCTTGGGCCGGCAAACGGAACTTTTTCAGCAGGCACAGAAGGCGATGTCCCAACAGCTGGACGCCATCACGCGCACCGTCAACGAGAACCTGGCCCGCACCCAGGGCCACATCACCACCCAGTTGAGCCAGACCGGCAGCGTGGTCGGCGAGATCCAGAAAAAACTGGGCGCCCTGGAGGAAAGCACGCGCCAAATGAAGGACATCGGCAAGGACATTGCCTCGCTGCAGGATATCCTGCGCGCCCCGAAACTGCGCGGCAACCTGGGCGAATTCCTGCTCGAGGACCTGCTGCAGCAGGTGTTCCCGGCCGGCAACTACACCATGAAATACTCCTTCAAAAACAGCGTCCAGGTCGACGCCGTCATCCGCCTGGGCGAATGGGTCATCCCGGTGGACGCCAAGTTCCCGCTCGAAGCTTTCCAGCGCCTGCTGGCGGCCGTCGACGACGAAAGCCGTAAAAAAAACAAGAAGGAATTCATCAAGAGCGTCAAGCTGCGCATCGACGAGATCGCCGACAAGTACATCCGCCCCGACGAGGGCACATTCGATTTCGCCCTGATGTACATCCCGGCCGAAAACGTTTTCTACGAGACCATGATCAGCGACACCCTGACCGATAAAAACTACGAGATATTCAATTACGCCATGGCCCGCCACGTCATTCCGGTTTCCCCCAACAGCTTCTACGCCTACCTGATGGCCATCGCTTTCGGTTTGAAAGGGCTGAAGATCGAGCAGCAAACCAAGGAGATTTTGAAGAACCTGGTCAAGGTGCAGGACGGCTTCGCCAATTTCTACGCCGATTTCAGCCTGCTGGGCAAGCACATCGGCAACGCCGCCGGCAAGTACGAGGAAACGGCCAGGAAAGCCGATAAATTCCATGACCGCCTGGCCGACTTCACCGGCGTCCATGCCGAACTTCCCGGCGACGCCGGCAAGGCGCTGGACAAGCCGGAATAGTCCGGGCATCAGGTCCATCTTTCATCCGCCATTTATAGCAAAAATAAGTTGGAGAAGTGTGCTGCCAACTCATCCCCCAGCCCCTTCTCTTGGAACAAAGGGGAGAAGCATGCCCCTCTCTTTGTAAGAGAGGGGTCGGGGTGAGTTAAACGATAGCTTGAAAGCCTTTGATTTCCCCTACTCCCCGATGATCTTGACCAGCACCCGCTTCTTGCGGCGGCCGTCGAACTCGCCGTAGAAGATCTGCTCCCAGGGTCCGAAATCGAGCCGGCCGTTGCTGACCGCGACCACCACCTCGCGGCCCATGACCTGGCGCTTGAGATGGGCGTCGCCGTTGTCCTCGCCGCTGAGGTTGTGGCGGTAGGCCGAGACCGGCTCGTGCGGAGCCAGCTTTTCCAGCCATTTCTCGTAGTCCTGGTGCAGGCCCGCTTCGTCGTCATTGATGAACACCGAGGCCGTGATGTGCATGGCATTGACCAGGACTAACCCTTCGCGAATGCCACTGGCCTCCAAGGCCGCCTCCACGTCAGCAGTGATGTTAATAAACGCGCGCCGTCCCGGCGTTTGAAACCATAATTCCCGGCGATAGCTTTTCATACTGCCAATTATACACGATACCAACACAATTTGTACTTCTTGTACATGGCCCTCGCTTCCTGTATAATGACCGTTCAGGAGGTGCAAGCATGGAACCCTTCATCAGCGCGGCGCCGGACATCAACGTCGAAGAAATCATGGCCGCCATCCGCAAGCGGATCCAGGACAAGAAAGACAGCGGCCTGCTGAAGCAGCGCGACATGGACGAGATCGCCGAAATGGAGCTGCTGCCGCTGCCCGATTTCCAGGAGATCCCCAACATCTACGACCCGATGCTGTACCCCGATTTCGCCGAGAACGTGGACCCCAACGTGCAGCTGGAAGAACCCCGCGACACCAACCCGGTCAAGATCGTCCTGAAAAAAATACGCAGCCTGTTCGCGCCCATGATCCGCTTCATTGTGCGGCCGATGTGCGTGGAACTGAAGACCGATATCCTGCGGCTGCAGAAAAGGGACCGCATCATCCTGCAAAGCAGCGAATATATCCGTCTGCTGCACAACACCGTTCACAACATGATCGTCGAGATGTCGAAACTGAAGACCGAGGAAGAACTGCTGAAAACCAAGATCAAGATGTTGGAGGATAAAAGCGAATTCCTGGAAAACCGCGAACGGGCCCTGGAAAAGAAGCTGCCGTCCTGAATGCAAGTTCATCAATTTTTAACTTCCTACGCTTACGGGGACGCCATCGGCAACGAGGCCCTGGCGATCCGGGATTTTCTGCGCGCCAACGGCATTGCTTCCGATATCTTCACCCTGCATTTTCATCCCCGCTACGCCCACCAGGTCCGCAATTACCTCGAATACGACCGTTTTTCCAACCCCGAAAACACGGTCATCTATCACTTTTCCATCGGCTCGCTGGTGACCAAGAAATTCCTGCGCCTGGCCGACAGAAAGGTCATCATCTATCATAACATTACGCCCTATCATTTTTTCCTGGATTTTCACCGCGGCCTGGCCAAGGACTGCTTCAAGGGCCGGCTGGAGTTGAAAAGCCTGGCCGACAAGGTCGACCTGGCCCTGGGCGACTCTGAATACAACCGCAGCGAACTGGTCGCGGCCGGCTTCAAGCAAACCGGCGTCCTGCCCCTGGTCATGGATTTCGCCAAATTCGACCATGCGCCGCTGCCGGTGCTGCGGGAGTTGTTCGCCGACGGCAAGCACAACCTGCTCTATGTCGGCCGCATCAGCCCCAACAAAAAAGTCGAAGACGTCATCCTGACCTTCCACTTCTATCAGAAATACTTTCACGGCGATTGCCGCCTGTTCATCGTCGGCGAATACCGGGGCTTTGAACGCTACCTGAACGCCCTGCACAACCTGGTCCGCGAACTGCGGGTGAAAAACGTCCATTTCAGCGGCCATATTCCGCAAGCCGAAGTGGTGTCCTACTTCAAGCTGGCGCACTTGTACCTGCACATGAGCGAGCACGAGGGTTTCTGCGCCCCGATCCCGGAAAGCTTTCACCTGGGAATTCCGGTCGTGGCCTTCGACGGCGGCGCCGTCGCCGAAACCATGAACGGCGGGGGCGTGCTGGTGCGCGAAAAGGACTTTTTACAGGTCGCGGCCGTGTGCCACGAGATCCTGACCCGCCCGCAACTGAAAGCCGCGATTCTGGCCGGCCAGGAAAAAGCCCTGGAAAAATACCGCCAGCAGCGCACCGGCCAGATCCTGCTCTCCTACCTGCGCGGCCTGCAGCCATGAACCGCCGGGCCATCATCGTCCGCTACGGTGAAATCAGCCTCAAGGGCAGAAACCGCGGCCAGTTCGAACTGGAACTCAAAAAAGACCTGGCCGGTTTCCTGAAAAAGAACGGCCACGATTTTTCAGCCATTACGCTGCAACGCGGCCGGATCTACATCCACGGCATCGCCGGCCTCCCCGATCTAAAAAAAGTACTCGGAGTTTATTCCTATAGCCCGGCCCTGGAAATCCCAAAAGACTATGATGTTTTAAAAAAAGAGATCGCCCATTTTATTCCCGCCGTCAGGGACAGCGCCAATTTCCGGGTCAGCTGTCAGCGCCTGGACAAGCGCTTTTTCCCGGACTCCATGACGGTGGAAAAGGAGGTCGGCGCCATCATCGCCGACGAGACCGGGACGCCGGTCAAGCTGACGGACCCGGCCCTCGAGTTGCACATCGAGATCGGCCGGCAGCACATGTACCTTTTTCATGAAAAGATCGCCGCCTTCGGCGGTTTCCCCGTGGGCAGCGCCGGCAAGCTGGTGTCGCTGATTTCGGGCGGCATCGATTCGCCGGTGGCCACGTTCCTGATGATGAAGCGCGGCGTGCTGCCGGTGCTGCTGCATTTCCAGGTTTCGCAAGCGGAAGCGGCCAAGGTGGCCCGGCTGCGTGACCGCTTGGAGGAATATGCAGCCGGCAGGAAAATCAAGCTGATCGTCATTCCCCGCGACGAGCTGTTCCAGGGCAAGTTTTCATCCTTGTTCAACAGTCGCTACGAGCCGTACGTCTGCGTCATCTGCAAGTACCTGATGCACCAGAAAGCGGCCGAGGTGGTCCGGGAGGAAGGCGCCTTCGGGATCATCAGCGGCGACAACCTGGCCCAGGTGGCCTCGCAAACCCTGAAGAACCTCATGGCCCAGCGCCGGGGCGGCGATTGCCCGGTCTACAGCCCGCTGATCGCCTATGAAAAGATCGAAACCATGGCCCTGGCCCGGCGCATCGGCACCTATGACATTTCGATCGCAAGCGTCGAAGGCTGCACGCCGCCGCGCAATCCCAAGACCGGAGTTTCATTTGCGAGTCTGCTGAAGGTTTTGGAAGAAACCGGATTGGCGTAATCAAAATAGCAAGGTAGTCCATGTCCGACGTTTAAGCAGAGTATGTTTGGGCAGCGATTCTATTTATTGCCCGGCCGCCAGGGCGGTTTTTTCCGGCTCGTAGACCATCAAAAATATGCCGAGTTTCCTATTGAAAGCCATGATCGGCGATACAACGATGATATTGCCGTTGGCGTCATCCGCGACCGTGGTTTGATTTTTTTCCAGGAATGCGCCTGGAAACAGCGAGGCAAAAGGGGCGCCCTCCTTTTTTTTATCGGTGGCCACAACGACCTTGCCATCGGTCTTGGCCACCAGGATCTGCTGGATATGGGCTTCTTTTACGAATTCAATCAGGAACTCGTTGATTTGCTCATAGTTTTCCTTGAGCATTTCCGAGCGGATGGCCCAGACCAGGGGAATGGCTGCCAGGCGGAGAAACTGGCGCGCATTTTCCGTGATGGTTTGGCGCGTGACTTCGGCCCACTGCTGTTGCTGGGCCGTCTGCTCCTGCCGCAGTTTTTTATTGGCAATGGTTTTCCACAAAAACATGCCGCCCATGGCGACCAGCAAAACAATAATTACAACCCAATATTTCTTGCTGCTTGAATTCATCATGTCCCTCCTGTTCCATGAAATGAACACCGGGCTGAAAAACAATTCATTTTTTCTCCCTACCGCCATTTTATGGTGAATATATTTAATTTGCAAGAGACATCGGCAAGGAGCTTATGATCAGATTCGGAGTAGGCCGGTTGTAATTTTGATGGATATCGGATAGAGTGGAAGCATATGATAAAATCCCCACTTCATGTCGCCTTTGTCGGCAACTATTCCCCCCGCATTTGCGGCATCGCCACCTTTACCACCGATCTGTGCGAAGCGACCGCCAAGCAGCTGGGGCCGCACGCCAACGTCTTCGCGGTCGCCGTTAACGACACGGAGCAGGAGTACGCGTATCCGCCCCAGGTGGAATTCACCATTCAAAAGAACCGGCAGAGCGATTATTACAAAGCGGCCAATTTCATCAACGCCAGCAACGCCGACGTGGCTTGCGTCCAGCACGAATACGGCATCTACGGAGGCTGGGACGGCATCTACATCCTCTCTCTGGTCTCCAGCCTCAGCGTGCCGGTGGTGGTGGTGCTGCATACCGTGCTCAAAAACCCCACTCCCAATCAGAAAAAGATCATCCAGGAGATGGCCCAACGGGCCAGCCGGCTGGTGGTAATGAGCGAATTGGCCGTGTCGCTGCTGCAGGAGGTCTATGCCGTGCCGGCCGAAAAGGTCAGGATGATCTACCACGGTACGCCCGATTTCAGCACCTTGGATAACCGCCGCTATAAAAAACGTTTCCAGGTGGAAGGAAACCAGACGCTGCTGACCTTCGGTTTGCTCAGCCCCAACAAAGGGATCGAGACGGTCATTAAAGCTTTGCCCGGGCTGGTTCGGGAATTCCCCAAGCTGATCTACGTGGTGCTGGGGAAAACCCACCCCAACGTGCGCAAGGAGTACGGCGAGCAATACCGCGCCAGCCTGGTGGCACTGGTCGACAAACTGGGGCTGCAGGAGCATGTGATTTTTGACGACCGTTTCGTCAGCCTGGAGGAACTGTGCGCCTGGTTGATGGCGGCGGACATCTATATCACCCCCTATTTGAACGAGGCGCAAATCGTCAGTGGTACCCTGTCCTACGCGGTCGGAGCAGGCACGGCCATCATCTCCACTCCGTACTGGTACGCCAAAGAACTGCTCGCCGAAGGCCGGGGACTGCTGTTCGGCTTCGCCGACTCCGCGGCGCTGGCCGTTTCCCTGCGCGAACTGTTGGCGGACAAGGCCAAGCTGGAGGCGCTGCGCGCCAAGACCCATCGTTTCGGGCGGCAAATGCGCTGGGAGGTCGTCGCTGCAGAGTACCTGGAGCTGTTCCAGCACACGGCGGCGGTCACGGCCAAAAGGTCGATGGTTCTGAGAACTCCCGTCCTGCTGCGCGAGCCGCCCTTCGACCTGGCGCACCTGAAGCGCCTGACCGACGACACCGGGCTGATCCAGCATGCCAAATACATCGTTCCCGACCGCCATACCGGCTATTGCCTCGACGACAATTCCCGGGCGCTGATGCTCTGCGCCGGGGCCTATTCGCTGCTGCGCGACGAAGACGCCAAGAAACTGATCTCCACCTATTTCAGCTTTACCCATTTCACGCAGAATCCCGACGGGCGCTTTCGGAATTTCATGGATTACCAGCGCCGCTTCCTGGACGAGACCGGCTCGGATGATTCGTTCGGCCGCGCGTTTTGGGCGCTGGGTTATATCATCTGGAGGCCGCCGCGCGACGCCTATCGTTCCCTGGCTTTCGAATGCTTCCAGAAGGCGCTGCCCCATGTACGCGGCTTGAACCTGCGCGGCAAGGCTTTGGCCATGCTGGGCCTGGCCGCCTACCTGCGCTGCTACCAGGGGGACGAGAGCATCGCGGCCCTGCTGCGCGAATGCGCCGACAGTCTCCTGGCCTTGTATAAGGAAGTAGCAAGCGACGATTGGCGCTGGTTCGAAGACATTGTCTGCTATGACAACGGCATCATGCCCATGGCCCTGTTCCAGACCTATGCCCTGCTGCGCAAAGAAAAATATTTACGGGCCGCCCGGGACACATTGGAGTTCCTGGAGGGAAATCTGATCCGTGACGGCCGCCTGTCCATCATCGGCAGCAACGGCTGGTATAAGCGGGGCGGTCCCCGGGCGCAATACGACCAGCAGCCCATCGACGCGACGGCCATGGTTTTAGCTTACCAGTCGGCCTACTGGGTCACCCAGGACAAGAAGTATTTAAAAAAGATGCGTCTGGCCTTTGGCTGGTTCCTCGGCGAGAACGACATGGGTATGTCCTTGTACGATCACGAGACCAAGGGCTGCGCCGACGGCCTGCTGGCGGAGGGGGTCAGCCTGAACCAGGGAGGAGAAAGCACGGTTTCCTTCCTCATAGCGCTGTTGGCCATGATCGAGGAATACGAGATCGCCGGCGCGGTGTAGCGGGGTTAGCGCGGTTTTAAAAGTTTTTCGAGCAGCTCGTCGACCGGAATGCTGGCCACGTGCGATTGGGAATCGGAGATGGCGTAGGGGATGATCAATTCGCCGTTGAGGATGATCGAACCGCAGCTGTAAACCACGTTCGGCACATAGCCTTCGCGTTCTTCTTCCCGCGGCGCCAGCAAGGGCAATTCCAAGCGGCCGATTATTCGGGCGGGATTTTTCAGGTCCAGAAGCGAAACGCCGATGCAGTACTTGCGCATCGGCCCCACGCCATGCGTCAGCAGCAGCCAGCCTTTTTCAGTTTCCAAAGGAGAACCGCAATTGCCGATCTGGACCAGCTCCCAGGGGTTTTGCGGGGCTTCGATTTTTACTCCTTCATGCCAGAAATGGATGTTATCGGAATAGCTTAAATAGAGATTTTCCCCGTCGCTGCGCGTGACCATGGCGTAGCGGCCATTGACCCGGCGCGGAAAAAGGGCCATGCCCTTGTTGCGTGCCATGGCGCCGTTCAGGGTCGAGATCTTGAAACGATGAAAATCTTCCGTTTCGATCAGTTGCGGCAATATCTCCCGGCCGTTATACGCCGTATAAGTTGCAAAATAGGTAACACGGCCGTCTGGGTCGACAAAACGGACAAAGCGCGCGTCTTCAACCCCGTTGCTTTCGTTTTGCGAAACAGGGAAAATGACCCTTTCCGAAATCAATTGCCCGTGCGGGAAAAAGATTTCATAATTCGATTCGGTCAGCCACTTGATGTGGACAAGGGAATCGTCCATGTCGGCGGCAGCTAAGGCGTTGCTGGAACGGACGACTTGGATCGCCCGGCCCATTTCTTCCGGCGTGAAACTGGCCGGCAGATGCTGGAAGATCGCCTTGGCCGCCTCGCTGAACTGTTCCATCTCCTCCAGCTTGGCCTTGAAAAGTCCCCGGTCGTACGTCGCGTTCAGGACGACATCGGGCGTGCCCAGAAACGGTGTGACCGATTCCAAAAAAATAGAATTATCCCTGTCAATCAGGGCGCTGCGAAAAACGATCGAGGATATATGTCCTTCACCGGTGGCGCGGAAACTGAAGATCACGCGCGTCTGCCCCTTCTGCAGATTATTCTGCTTGGGATAGATGACAATCGAAGGATTAAAAAGAGCGGCCGATTCGATGGAATATTCCATGGTAAAACAGGACCCCAGCAAAAGCTTTCTTTCTTCAGACAACAGCGCCGGCTCCCGGACATAGCCGCTGATCTTCTGGTAGTTCTTCATCAGGACGGATTGAATATCTTTATGGCGATGGGCAAACTCCTTGAGCGTCTGCTTGAGCAGGATTTTGACCCTGGCTTCATCCAGGGCCAGGACGCGGGCGACGATATGGTCGACGTGGCTCTCGGTGGCGGGACGGAAAGGGCGGGTAATGACCCGGCGCGCGTCCGGGCGGATATTTTTCAGGGTTTTGTTGGTGATGCGCTTGAACAGGCGCGAAATAACGACCGGGTCCGGGAGTGCGGGCTTGCCGAGCTGCTGATGGGCGATCAATACCTCATTTCCCGGGAATATGGATGATTGTTTGAAACGAGCATTTGATTTTTTTTTCATGATAAGGCCATACTAGTCTTTATTCGTTACTAAAGCAATGACCCGCAGCACCTCAATAAAAACGGCTGTTTCTTTCCCTGCCTATCTCTTATCGCCCATAACCTTCCCCTTCTGTTTTGCGGCAGTTTATCCGATTTTAAAAATAATCATCAGAATTCTGATGAACAGCAGTATCCAGCCCGCGGCAATGATGATCCAGGCGATTTTTCTGCCAAGTTCCACGCTGACCAGAAACATGAACAAGGTCAGTATGACCAGGAACCCCAGCGGATCGACAATGTTGCTCGGGAGATTAATACTGGGGATGATCGAATTGACAGCCTTGACGATCCCCAAGCCGATCTGATGGGCCAGAAAATAAATAAAGGTGAGTATGCTGTGCAGAATTTCATTCAGGGGTTTCATGGCCGGTGTTTCCACTAAAAATAAAGTATTCATGATAAACAATCCTCCCATAATATAGACTTATTTGGCAATCAAGCCAGGTTGGTTTAATTATATATTTTCAGATAGTTAATTACAATCCATTTCTCCATTATTTCAGTTCCCCATCACTCCAGGCATGCCGGAAGTTGCCGGGCCAAAAAGCCGATAAACGGAATTTTTCTTTGAATCTGCGAAGGCTTTCCGGCCGCCGGGGCGGGCATAAAAAAATCCGGGATCAGTAGCCGAAAAAATCGAGACTCTCGTTGCCGCTGCGCTGGGTGCGCCGCAGCGTGAAATACTGAGTTTCAAAGCGGACATGGGTCGGTCTTTCCAGCACGATCGTCCCGTCCTTTTTCAGCACGTTGCGCTTGAAGATCACCTTCAGGGGGTTGGCGTACTCGAGCATGGCGTAGGGCGGGTCGAGGTAAATCAGGTCGAACTGGAAACCGTCTTTGGCCAGGGCGATGATCGAGCGGTTGAAATCGCCGCAGATCACCCTGAAAAAATCGGAGGCGATGCCGATCTTTTCGGTGTTGTGCTTGATGATGCGCGCCGCCTCGGGCAGGTCATCGACGAAGATAACGTACTCGGCGCCGCGCGAAAGTGCCTCGATGCCGATATTGCCGCTGCCGGCGAAACCGTCCAGAAATATTTTTTCCTTGATGTCATTTTGCAGGATATCGAAAAAAGTGAGCTTCAGCTTGGACATGGTCGGACGGATGAGGGGGTTTTTGCCGCCGCGCAGCACGCGCCCCTTGTAAAATCCGCTGGAAATCCTGATCATGGAACAAGCATAGCCGCTTTTTCGCCCCGGGTCAAGACGATTTTTTCAAAAACGCGTTGCCATTGGCCGTAAATAATATATAATATATGAAAATGATCAAGCGCTTTCACGAACTGCAGGAAAAAATACTGAGCTATTACCCCGAGGCCAACATTGCCCTGCTGAAAAAGGCCTATGCCATTTCCACCGACGCCCACCTGAACCAGAAAAGGGCTTCCAACGAGCCCTATATCACCCACCCGCTGACCGTGGCCGGCATCCTGGCCGACATGAAGGTGGACGAGATTTCCATCGCCGCCGCCCTGCTGCACGACGTCATCGAGGATTCCCAGTATAGCCGCGAAGATCTGAACAGACTTTTCGGCACCGAAATCAGCGACATTGTCTGGGGCGTCACCAAGATATCCAAGATTTCCGAAGTGGACGTCGAGGACGCCCAGGCGGAAACCCTTAAAAAAATGATCGTCGCCATGACCGCCGATGTCCGGGTTATCCTGATCAAACTGGCCGACCGGCTGCACAACATCCGCACCCTGACCCACCTGCCCCCCGAGCGCCAGATCAAAATCGCCCGCGAAACCCTGGAAATATACGCGCCCATCGCCTACCGCCTGGGCATGGGCAAGATCCGCGACGAACTCGAGGATGTGTCCTTCATGGTCCTCCATCCCGAGGAATACCGGCGCATCAAGAGCGAAGTCAGCGACAAGTACGAAATGGCCATGAAGCAGGTGGAAAACCTGAAAAAGCAGATCCTGCACATACTCAAGAACTCCAAGATCAAGGCCGAAATCCACTACCGCATCAAGCGGGAAATTTCGATCTACCGCAAGCTGCAAAAGCAGAACATCGAACTGGAAAACGTCTACGACCTGTTGGCCCTGCGCGTGATCACCGACACCGTGGCCAACTGCTACGTGATCATGGGCGCCATCCACCAGCAATGGGTGCACATCCCCGGCCGCTGGCGCGATTTCATCACCAATCCCAAGAGCAATTTTTACCAGTCCATCCACACCACCATCATCACCCGGGAGGGGGTGAAATTCGAGATCCAGATCCGCACCAGGGAAATGCATCGCAACGCCGAGGAGGGGATCGCCGCCCACTGGAAATACAAGGAAGGCCTGGCTTTTCTGGAAAATGACCACCGCCTGGAATGGTTCCGGGAAATGATCGATTACCACAAGACCAATCCCGATCCCAAGGAATTTCTCAGCCTGGTCAAGCGCGACCTGACCCCCAACGAAATTTACGTGTTCACCCCCAAGGGCAAGGTCGTTAATCTCAAAGCCGGCTCCAGCCCCATTGACTTCGCCTATGCCATCCATTCGGAAGTCGGCGACCACTGCAAGAACGCCATCGTCAACGAAAAGCTGGTACCGCTGCGCACCAAGCTGAATTCCGGCGACGTGGTCGAAATCATCACCCAGAAGAACAGCAGCCCCAGCGCCGACTGGCTGAAATTCGCCATGACGACCCGCGCCAAAAAAAGGATCATGGCCCACCTGCAGAAAGAGGAATTCGCCTACGCCCATGAAAAAGGCCGCCGCCTGTGGCAGAAGGTGGTGCGCGAATATCAGAAAAAATACCGCCTCAAATTCGACGAAGAGGGAATCCAAAAGAGGGTGAACACCGCCGGTTACCCGGACATGGAAACATTTCTCAGGGACATCGGCAGCGGTAGAAAAACATTGAACAAGCTGACGTTAAAAAAACTGTTTCCCGAAGTCAGCGCCGTTGAAATCAAACCGGTAAAAAAGGCGGCGGCGCGCGCCAGCTCGCTGCATTCGCTGATTCATGTCGACGGCCAGCCCGATATCGATTTCACTTTCGCCAAATGCTGCCACCCGATCAAGGGCGAAGAAATCATCGGCTACATCACCAAGAACCGCGGCCTGGTGGTGCACCGGAAAACCTGCCCCAACGTCAACATGGAAATCACCTCGCGCTTGAAGCACGTGAGCTGGAACGACGCCTACGAGCATGCCTATCAGGTCAAGCTCGAACTGCTGGTAGCCGATAAGCCCGGCGTGCTCAGCGCCATCACCGGCATCACCGCGGCCAGCAATTCCAACATCAAGAAACTCGAGCAGGAACAGACCAGCCAGGACATGGTCAAGATCACGCTGGTCTTTGAAGTCAGGGACATGTTCCAGCTCAATGAGATCTACAGCCAGTTCAAGAAAGTCCCCGACATCTATTCCATCAACCGCAAGAAAACATCGGATAAATAATTTTATTTCCTTTCATCATTTTTTACAGGAAAGCTGCGGCGAAACGACCGGCCGGCAGCCGATTCACGTTCATCGCCATTGGCTGATCAAGAGCGCTTTGTTCTGCTCGAACTCCAGGCAGAGTTTTTCGATCTCGGCCTCGGCTTCCTCTTGTCCCATATTTTCCACTTCCTGAACGAAAGACGCCGTTTTCCCGAGATAAAGCGGGGTCAGGGACTTGAGCAAATGTTCGACGGGTAATTTTTGCTTGTGATAGGCCAAGGCAAAGTCAAACACAACCCGCATCCAGAGGTTGAGCGGGAAGCGGAATTCCTGATCAGGGCGCGCCGCGATACTTTCCAGCTCGCCGAGATCGCCCGGCCCAAGTACCTGCTGCCATAATTCAGCCAGTTCCCTTATCCCCTGACGGAAAATAGTGAGCATCCGGCCCACATTCACATTCACTTGTTCCAATCCCACCGTGTACTGAAAGCCGAAGGTGGGAATGGCATAAGAACCCTGGATCGGTTTCCAGATTTCATAATATTCTTTCATCAGACTGAAGGCCACGCCGGTTACCTGGGAAAGCATGAGGCTCAAATCGGACCCGGGATCCTTGGCATCATGGATCTTGGCGCCGAGAAAGGCCTGGGCAATTTTGAAATCATTGGCGATCGCCTCGGTCGTCATCCAGATGTCAATCCCATAACGGGCAATATCCGTGTTCCAGACATTCTTGGTAAGAAAAAATTTTGCCAGCCGGCCCGAGAAACCGAAATCCCCCCCGATGGGCTGGCGCACCTGCTTGCCATAGAGAGCCCTCGTCAACGGATAGACGATGCTGTTGGTGATGGTGCCGTCATATTTATGGCGGTGATAAAGCGGGGCGACAAAATCGAAGCCTTCAGAGAGTACCGGTTTTACCAGCAGCTCGACCCATTCGGGGGTTATGCTGCGCAGATCCGAATCGACTACGGCGCAGGCTTTCGCATCCAAGGCCGCGGCAATTTCAAAAATGGTGTGAAAAGCGCTCCCTTTCCCAGGCAATCCCAGGTAGGGTGTGGCAATCTTGAAAAACGGTTCGCCGCGGTGATGAAGGAGAATGGACTGCAAGTCTTCGACGGTGGACTGGTTCACGATCTCCATGGTTTTATCGGTCGAGCCGCCGTCGGAGTTTACCAGCAATGCCTTGCTGTCGGGGAAATACTTGAGCAGTCCGGCCTGAACGGCCCGGACCACATGTCCGATGGTGCGGGCATTGTTGAAGCTCGGGATTCCGATGACAATATCGGCTTCCTTTATCTTGGCGATCTGTTGTTGAATATCCCTGCTTTCTATGGTGCTGAGCATATTCCTCTCCTCATTTTTTTTAGCTTTTCATCCATGGCCGAGCAATCCCAGCAGCGCTTCATTCCATCCGGCGGCGCCGGCTTTCCGGGTTTTTAAAAGCCCCGGCACCCGGACCTCGGGATCAAAGCTCCCGTCCATGTGCCGGACCAGCACCGGCCGGTCCACCGCCGCGAGCAAAGGCTGATCATTCAGACTGTCTCCCAGGCCGATGCTCAGTACAGGCCCATACTGGCGCTTGAAAAAATCAATCAGCAGGTGCACGGCTTTTCCCTTGTCATGGTCGCCGAACAGGTGGTACAACCTGCCGCGAGTCCAATGAAATCCGCTGGCATCAATCTCCCGCAAAAAATGGCCGTCCACTTTTCCCGCAAAAATGAAAGGTTCGTCGAATTCCCGCTGCCTGGCCAGTCCGGCCGCTTGCCGGGAAAGTCCGGTCAATTTGGCTATATCCGCCGCCGTCATATCGCCAAAACCGAGGACCGGTGTCTGTAGACGGTCCCGGAGTCCGGTAAAATGTTTTCTGACTTCGCCATACGGGGTCCCCAGCACAACGGTTTGGCAGCCAGCGCTCTCCCGGCCGTTCACGGCAACGGAGAAATATCCCTGCGGAATATATATACCACCGCCGTTTTCAGAAATAAACGGATGGTTGTTTCGCAGCCGTTCCCGGAGCACGATGATTTCGGCACGGGTTTTACTGGAACAGAGGATGAGGGGAATCCCGAGCTTGCGGATCAGCCGCAAGGCGGGCCGCGCCTCCGCGAAAGAATAGGTTTGTGGATGAAGCAAGGTGCCGTCCAGATCGGTGATGACGATCATTTTGCTTGACATCATGACAAAGAAAATTCCAGCAGCATATTCATTTTAACCCCGGCCTTGAAAATTAAACAATCTGTTTTTTTCAGCGATTGTCTTCATCCACGGCTTTTTGCACCATTTCCAAAATGCCCGGAATGGCAGATATCACCCGGTTCCAATTCGGAATCAGCGGTGTTCCCATGGGGTTTTCAATGAACGCCTCGGCGGCCAGGATGATGCCCCGGGTGAAGGCCTCAACCGCCTTGGCCTCTTCATGGCGATCAAACTCCAGTCCATTGATGGCGGCATCGGCCTCATATCTGACAATGGTGTCTTCAGCCTGGCGCAGATAGGCTACCGAGAGAGATCTGAAAAAACCTTGCGAAAAAACACTCCCTTCCGACGCCAGGGTTCTGAAAATGGATTTGCAGATATCGATGGTCATCTTCAATAAGCCTTTTTCGGGGTCGTGTTCCGACAGGGCTTGATGCTTGTGCTCGTAATTTTCGGCGATGTCCACCTGGCAAACCCGCCGCGGCGAATAGTTTCGGTATACCTCGGCCAGCGAGCCCACTTCCAGACCCCAATCCCAGGGAATGCGGTTAACCCTGGCCACATCGGTGATCATGCAGAATTCTCCGGACAGCGGATAACGAAAGCTGTCCAGGAAACTGATGAATCCCAGGGGGCCCCGGAGTGCCTGGAAGGATCTGATCAGCGGCGTGATTAGAAGCCGGGTTACCCGACCGTGCATACGGTCGGTGATCCGGCTGTAAAAGCCCTTGCAGAACACATAATCGATATTGGGGTTTACCACCGGATAGCAGAGCCGCGCCAGCATCTCGCGGTTATAGGTCACAATGTCACAGTCATGAAGGGCGATGACATCCGATTGGCCGCGGCCAATTACATATCCATACGCCAGCCAGGCGGAACGCCCTTTCCCCCTCAGGCCGACTTCCAACCCGTTGCGGCTGAAGGTATCAAATATTTCCCCGATCCTTTTGCCGTCATTATGGATAATTTTCAGATCCGCTGAAATCGCCGCCATGAATTCCCTGACTTTGTGAAATTCCTTCTCGGAAGCCTTGTCCAGGACAAGGATAATTTCTTTGAGGTATTTCACCTTGGCAAGTTCTTCCACGATCCCGGCCATGGCAGGTCCTTCAAACTCGGAATAGAGCGCAGGCAGTACCAGCGCCACCGGCCGCACTTTTGCATATTCGACCAACTCCGCCTCCAGCCGCTGCAAGGATGGCTTACCAAGCCTGTGCAGTGTAGTAATGATGCCGTTCTGGTGAAAGTCAGACATGGGCGCTCCTTAAATATGCTCGATATCTTTTTTTTCTTCCTTGGCCATACTGTCTTTGTCAAGCATTTTTCGCGCTGAATCAATTCCACCGACGCCAAAGGAGATGGCCAGGGCCAGGATGATGCCGCCAAAGATAATCGAAAAAGCGGCGATGACGATGCTCGGAGCCACGTTAAGCTGTTCTAAGGCCATGGCCAGGATCAGGACCGTAAGCAGAAGCCTGACGATCTCGGCAAGAAGTTTGGAGTATTGGTAGCCGCTATTGACAGCGGTGATCAGGACGGCCCGGGCGATAAAACCGGCGAGGATGTAGCCGAAAAGTAAGATCAGCAGGGCGGAAAAGATATTGGGCAGGTAGAGAATGACCTCATTGATCAGTTTGGCGATGGTAGGGATCTTCAACGCGCTCAACCCCGCCATGATCGAAATGAGGAGAAGCAGCCAGAACATGATTGACGCAATGGCTTCCGCCGGTTTTGCCCATACCCCTCCCTTTCTCATGATGGCCGTGATCCCCATCCGATCGCTCCAGCTGTCGAATTTGACCACCCGTAAAAACATGCGCAAAAGACTTCTTAAGATCCTGGCCAGTAAAAAACCGAGAAGGATGATGGTCAGCATGGCCAGGAGATTCGGAGCCACCTGCTTGAAATACACGTAAACGTCTTTCAAGGCATCCAATATCAATTGAATAAAAATTTTCAT
Source organism: Candidatus Aminicenantota bacterium (assembly GCA_963770755.1). Taxonomy (GTDB): domain Bacteria; phylum Acidobacteriota; class Aminicenantia; order UBA2199; family UBA2199; genus UBA2199. Next base: position 113,435 of record CAVYQZ010000010.1, read on the forward strand.
GAGATACCCCCTGGGCTTGTTTTGCGAGAATCACGCAAAAATCTTTTTTCCAGCCATGTCGTGATTATAAAACAAGCAGAAATTAGTATCAAGGCCGCGGTGGAAATTTTGTCAAATTTGCCGGACGGCTTGAAACTGTGCTAAAATCATCTTGCGCCCAGGCGATCGCATCATGAAAATCAAGGACAATGTCAACCACACAAAGGAACACCGGGATGTTCGAGACATTTTTACCGCCGCCCTGAGTGCAGTGGATTCCTTTCAGGCACTGGCCCGAAACATCCGCATCGTCGACCACCATCTGATCATCCAAGAAAAACTTTTCAGTCTTGAAGATGTCAGGCGGATCGTGGTCGTGGGCGCGGGAAAAGCCACGGCGGGCATGGCCGCGGCCGTCGAAGCGGTTTTAGGGGAAAGAATCTGCCAAGGACTGGTTATCGTCAAGCAAGGGCATGCAATGCCGCTGCGGATCATTGAAGTGGCGGAAGCGGCGCATCCCATCCCCGATGACCGCGGCGTGCAAGGCACCCGCCGCGTTTTGCAGATGGTCAAGGAATCCGATGAACACACCCTCATCTTGTGCCTGTTATCGGGGGGCGCTTCAGCGCTGCTGGTGGCCCCGATGGCCAGCTTGTCCCTGGGCGACAAGCAAGCCATCACCGGGCAGCTCCTCAAGGCCGGAGCGTCGATCAGCGAATTGAACACCGTCCGCAAGCACCTCTCTGCCGTCAAGGGCGGAAAACTGGCGCAAGCCGCCTTCCCGGCCCGAGTGATCGGCTTGATCCTCTCCGATGTGATCGGCATCCGCCTGGATGTGATTGCCTCGGGGCCCACAGTGCCCGATCCCAGCACCTTCGCGGACGCCGTCGCCGTCATCAGGCAATTCAACCTGACCGAAAAGATTCCGCGGCGGGCATGGCAGTTGCTGGAGCGGGGCAGCGCGGGCCACGAAGACGAGACGATGAAAAGCCACGATCCGTGTTTTGCCGGGACTTTGAATTTTATAATCGGCGATATTGGCCGGGCCCTGGCCGCGGCAAGGGAAAAAGCCAGGCAACTGGGCTATGTTTGCGAAATCCTCACAGCCGAATTGCAGGGTGATTGCACTCGCAGCGCCCATTTTTTGGCCCAAAAAGCACTGCAAGCCCGGAAAATATTGCAGCCCGGTGAACGGTATTGTTTGCTTTCGGGAGGCGAGACCACCGTCACGGTGCAAGGTAGCGGCCAAGGCGGACGGAATCAGGAGTTTGCCCTGGCTTTCGCGCTGGAAATTGCCGGCACAAACGGGATACGGATGCTTTCGGCCGGAACCGATGGAACGGACGGCCCCACCGATGCCGCCGGAGCGATCGTTGACGGCACGGTCGCCGTCCGGGCACGGGAATTGGGTCTCGATCCCGGCGCCTATCTTGAGAACAACGACTCATATTCTTTTTTTGCCGAGTTCGATTCCTTAAGCGGAAGTAAAAATCATCTGATCACCGGACCGACCGGAACCAACGTCATGGATATTCAAATTATACTCATTCACGGATAGCCGCGCTGAAGTCCGCGCCAGGTTCCGGTCGCCTGGCTGCCGTCAGCCAGCAGCGTTGGGGTCCTTGAGGATGAGGATGTTCTGGCCGGGATCCTCGTTCAGGTACTTGATCGGAACCTTGGTCCCAACTTCGAGCTTCAGGCGGATGGCCAGGTCGGAGCTGACGTTGTTCTTGCGTCCGATGCGTTCGACGCCGCTGCCGTCGCGAAACTTGAACTCGACGATGGAATAGATCGGCTTGTTATTGACCAGCATGCCGTAGTTCTTGTCGAAGAAAGTGATCGTCGCCTCGGTCGGCACGCCCATGGTAAAAATTTTCTCGGCCAGTACCTTGTTCTTTTTCGCCTTGACGCGGCTGCTAAAGAACAGGATGGCGCCAATGACCATGAAGACCAGTCCCAGGCCGCCGAAAACGAACATGTTGATGCTTGCCGCCCCGAACTGCACATTGCCGGAAAGCAGGCCGCTGACCAGGCCGATGCCGCCGCCGACCAGGAAAAAGATCAACCCGAACAAAAACAAAAAACCGCCGATTAAAATACCCATATTGTTTTCTCCTTGCCCTTGATTTGTGCGAAAAAACGAATGACATGCATCCTGTTCATTATGAGCGATAAACCAAAAAACATCAACCACTGAGGCTTTTTAATTTTTTACGGCAAAATAATTGAGGATGCGCTTGAAAAGGTTCTCGGAAATCTTTTTGCCGGCTCCGCCGCCAGCGACCGCCCTTTTCTCGCTGAAGAGCTTCAATTCAGCCTGGCGGCGCGTGATCACGGCCGAAAGTTTCCGCGCCAGTTCTTCGTTCATGCCGACAATCTGCTTGAAGTGCGCCGAGGAGACCATGATGATCACGCTCTCACGCTCGGCCACCACCGTGGCTCCGGTTTTTTCCCCGGTGACCAGTGAAATTTCCCCGAAAAAATCGCCGGCTTGAAGCCGGGCGACCACCTGCCCGTCCTTGATCACCTGGACGGCGCCGGAATAGACATGGGAAAAGAATTCGCCTTCTTCGCCTTCGCGAATGATGGTTTCACCGCCGCCGAAAACCTGGTATGCCGCATCCGCCACCAGGTCGCGCAACTTCGCCGCCTCGATCTCCCGCAGCACATCGTTGCGCTTCAGGGCCTCGGCCAGAGCCGCGCGCGGAATCTCGGCGCTCCTTTCCTGCTTCATGTAGACATCGCGTTTCGGATAGGGGATCTCAATGCCCTGGCGCCGGAAAGCATACCAGATGCGGCGCCGCGCCTGGGAGGCAATGATGTTGTGCCGGTCGTAATCGTCAATCCAGAACTTGACCCGGTAATTCAGTGCGAAATCGGCGAAATCCATCAGCTGTACTTCCGGCAACGGCTCACGGCGAATTTCGGAGATAGACTCCAGGGCTTTGAGGATGGCCGCTTCCACCCGGTCGGGGCTGTCCTGGTAGCTGGCTCCGACCATGATTTTCAAGGCCACGGGTTGGTGCCCGGACCCATAAATCAGGACTTCGGCTTTGGATGCCGATTGGTTGGGGATGACGAGCAGTTCCCGGTCGATGGTCCTGATTTTAAAGGAACGCCAGCCGAACTGCTCCACCCGTCCTTCCCATTGGTTTATGCGCACCCAGTCGTTCAGCTTGAATGAATCTTCAAAATTCAGGATGATTCCCGAAAACAGGTTGCCCAGGATATCCTGCAGGGCAAAGCCGATAACCACGGTAAATACCGCCGAAGAAGCCAGCAGCACGGTAATTTTGATATTCAGGTAGTAATTAAGGATCAGCAGAATGCCGATAACGTAAAGGATGAAAACCAGTACGTCCTTGACCAGCTTGGGATAGCGGATCCCCTGTTTTTTAAGCAGCAGGAAATCAAAGATAAAATAGACCAGGGTCTTGATAGCGAAAACCAGCAGCAGAAACCAGACCAGCAGCCAGAGTATGAAAAGCAGTCGCTGGGAATAAAAAACCTTTCTGAACAACTGGCTGCTGAACAGGGCGATGGTCGTGCTCAGAAAAAAAAGCAGCAGCAGCTGCAGCGAAGTATGCCGAAAAAGGCCTTGGTTGCGCTTTTTGCCGCTCAGCAAAAAAATCACCAGCAGCAGTAAAAAGAAAAGCACGGGCAGTGTGATCAGCCAATTCATGGATTCACTTTCAAGCCAGGCCATGGAACAGCTCCATGGCCTGGCAAGGAATGCGCTTTTTTATTGATTCGTTTCCGACGCGGATTCCGCCTCAGGCGCTTCGACCGCAGGTTCTGCCGGGGGCACCATGGTCTTGGCCTTGTCCTTGGCCTTATCGCCCAATTTGTCCATCAATTCCTCGGACAGGGAAAATGTCAATTTAATGGAATCAGCGGTCGAACTCAATTGAATGCCGTTAAGCAACTGGCCCAATTCGGGTTCTTTTTCCGAACCCATGGCGCCCAGGGCCTTCAATCCGTTGAGCATGTCGACGATCTGCTTGTTGCCCGCTTCATTGTTTGAGATCAGGCGCAGTTCCCCGGAAAGGACCTTGTTCTTGAAATCGGCAACAGCAGTGAAGGCTTCGGCCTTGCTCAAATCGACCGGCATCATGCCTCCGGATGGAGTGTTTTTGAACTTGTCCGGAATGTTGCCGACGGCCAGCCAGAACATGTTCTTCTTGTCCAGCTTGTCCACGTACTTCATCAGCACCGCGGTTTGCTTCACGCTCTTGCCTTTCTTGGCGGCCAGGTCGATCGCATTTTTCACCGACAGGGGCGAACCGAAAAGGATGTTGGCCTTGTTCAGGAAGGCCAGGCGCATGTCCTTCTTCGCATCTTCGTCCTTCAAGGTGTACAGGGTACGACCGCCATATGGCTCCTCGGCGCTGATGACCCCCTTCTCCTTGAAGACGGCCAGCAGTTTGGCCTCGTCGTATTTTAAATTGACCACGGCCAACAGCTCGGGATTTTTGCTCTCAAAGCCGCCGTAGAGGGCGGCGACGATCGTGTAAACATCCTTCTGCAGGTCGACGCCGGTTTTTTGCACAAACTCCGGGTAGTCCTTGAACTCCTTGGCTGTTTTGGCGTTAGTCTGCCAGTCCTGCTTCAGGGTCTTGTCGAAAAAGTTCAGGTTAGCGAAACGCTGGAAGTCAAAGGCCATCAGCATGACCGGGCCTTCCGGCACCATAACCAGCATGGCTTCTGCGTCCATCTGCCCGGATGCTTTTTTCTTGCAGGCCGGCATCACCGACAGCATCGCCAAAACCAAAATTAAAATCCACATTTTCCTGTTCATGATTTTCTCCTTGAATGGTTCTGATATATAACCATCGGCCGCCAATATAACACAAATAGAAAATAAATTAAACTTAAAAATATCGGCAGAACTTTTATAATGAAATTTGCGTATATGCACCTGAAACCATGAAAGAAATCATCCAGCTGGAAAACATCAGTTTTAGCTATGGCCGCGTCCAGGCAGTCAACAACCTGTCCCTCACCCTGCCGACCGGAGTATTCGGTCTGCTCGGACCCAACGGCGCCGGAAAGACCACGCTGTTGAAACTGCTGCTCGGTTTCCTGACTCCGACCGCCGGCAAAGGCGAAATCATGGGCTACACACTGGCCGGAAAACAAAAATCCCTGCGCCGCGGCATCGGCTACATGCCCGAGAGCGATTGTTCCATCCCGGGCATGGACGCTGTCTCTCTGACCGCCTATCTGGGCGAACTGAGCGGCATGCCGCGCCAGGAAGCCATGAAAAGGGCCCACGACGTCCTGTACTACGTCGGGCTGGATGAATCCCGCTACCGCCTGGTGGACACATATTCCTCCGGCATGAAGCAGCGCTTGAAGCTGGCCCAGGCGCTGGTCCACGATCCCAAGCTGCTGCTGCTCGACGAGCCGACCTCGGGCATGGATCCCGCCGGCCGCAAGGAAATGCTGGAACTCATCCAGGACATCGCCAAAAAAGAAAGCATGAACATCATTATTTCATCGCACCTGTTGCCGGACATCGAAAGCACCTGCCGGCAGGTGGTCATCATGAACAATGGCCGGATCGCGGCCGAAGAGTCCATCGCCGCTCTGAAAAAGGATAATTTCCACGTTTTCGAGATCAAGGCAGTCGGCGAGCAGGCACCTTTTTTCGAGCGCCTGAACAGCCTGGGCTGCCAGGTGCAGGAGAATGAAAAAGCGATGTTTAAAATACTCCTGCCCGGAGAAATATCCCCGGCGGCCCTCTTTGACGCCGCTTTTGAAACCGGCGTGCAAATCCGCCACTTCCGGCAAAGCAAGACCACGCTGGAAGACGCCTTCATGAATGTCATCAGGGAATCCAATGGACATTAGAGAAAAAGGCTACAGCCACTGGCAGGGTGAGTTGAAAACTTCAGGCACCAATTGGCTGCCCATTTTTTTGAACGGCATCAAGACTATTTTTAAAAAAAAGTACGCCAAGCTGATATTCTCTTTCAGCGGTTCAACCTTTGTTATTTTCCTGATCGCCGTTTACGTTTCCACCAAGCCGGAATTAAAAATCCTCAGCGAACTCGTCCGCCTGCTTAAAAGCGACGCCGATCTTTTTAAAACGTTTTACAGCAACGGTTTTTTAACCTTCATGCTGGTTATTTTAAGCATCTTCAGCGGCGCCGACCTGATTTCCAGCGATTTGAAGTTCAAGGCGTTCTCCCTTTATTTCGCCCGGCCGCTTACACGCACCGATTACCTGTTGGGAAAATTCTCCATCATCCTGTTCTACCTATTGCTGTTCACCCTGGTTCCGGGGATCCTGCTGCTGCTTTTCAAGGTAATATTCACCGGCAGTCTGGCCGTATCGCCATGGCTGCTGCTGGCCATCCTGGTCTTTCCACTGCTGGAATGTGTGTTTCTGGCTTCGTTGACCATGGCCCTTTCGATCCTCAGCGCCAATACGAAATTCATCCAGATCGCCATTTTCCTGGCCTACATATTTTCCAATAACCTGGCGCATATCCTGAAAGCCATTTTTAAAAGCGATTATTTTTTCCTGATCTCGCTGCAAAGCAACATCGAGCAAATGGGAAGCTTCCTTTTCAGGCTGCAGCCGAAATTCTCCTACCCGGCCTGGCTGTCCCTATTGCCGCCCCTCGCCGTTTCGCTCCTGGCGGTCTGGCTGCTCAGTTGGCGTATAAAAAAAGCGGAGAGCGGATCATGAACGCCGTACTCAAGGCCGAAAAACTGTCCAAGTGGTATGGCAACATCCTGGGCATCAGCGACATTAACCTGGAGATCAAGCCCGGCATCACCGGCCTGCTCGGACCCAACGGCGCCGGCAAATCGACATTTTTAAAACTCGCCGCCGGCCAGCTTAAGCCGAAGCTTGGCAGCCTGCAGATATTCGGAGAAAATGTTTTCGGAAACCATCGCTTGTTCAAGCGCATCGGCTTCTGTCCCGAAAACGACAGCGCCTACATGGACATGAGCGGTTGGCAATTTATCATGCTGTTGGCCCGACTGCACGGCTATGCGCCATGCTCGGCAGCGGCCATGAGCGAAAAGGCATTGACCGAGGTCGGCTTGATGGAAAGCAAAGACCGTCTCATCAAGGGCTACAGTTTCGGCATGCGCCAGCGCCTGCGCCTGGCCTCAAGCATTCTCCACGAACCCGAGATGCTGATGCTGGACGAACCTTTGCGCGGCATCGATCCGCTGTGGCGCATCAAGATCATCCATTTGATCAAGGAATACGAGAAACAGGGACGAACGGTCATCGTCTCGTCGCATATCCTGCCCGAGATCGAAGCCATGACCAATGAAATCGTTTTGATCCACCAGGGCAAGATCTTCGCCAAAGGCGATATCCAGCGCATCCGCGGTTTGATCGACAGCCATCCCCACCAGGTCTCCATCCTGTGCCCGGACCCGCGCCGCCTGGCGGCCAAACTCATCGGCAACGAATACGTGCTCAGCATCGAATTCACCGCCCAGGGCCGGGGATTGACCGTTAAAACCAATCAGCGCGACCATTTCTTCAGCGCCCTGATGCGCCTCATCGCGGAGGACAAGCTGGCCGTGGAGGAGATCACTTCTCCCGACGACAATTTGCAGGCGGTATTCGATTACCTGATTGGAAAATAGCCATGAAAAATTTAAACGTCATCCCCGCTATCTTCACCAGTTTTTTCAAGTCAGGGCTCAAGTCGGCGCGCACGCGGGTATTTATTCTGCTCAGCCTGATACCGGTGCTGCTGATGTTCATCGTACGCCTGATCGACGCCAACAGCGCTCCCGATTTTTTTTCCCATATCATGCTGTCCCTGTATTTCCAATTGCTGATCCCGGTGCTGGCGCTCTTTTTCGGGACCACCATCGTCAACGAGGAATTGGACAACAAGACCCTGGTTTTCCTGACGACCTGCCCGGTTCCCCGGCGCTCCATCATCCTGGGAAAATACCTGGCCGCTTTCATGCTCTTGCTGGCGATTGTGGCCAGCGGCTTTTTACTTTCCTTTCTGGCGGCCGCGGCAAACCGCCTGGGCCAGATCGCGGCCTGGGAAGAGCTGGGCATATACCTGGGCACGTCCCTGCTGGCTCTTCTCTGCTACAGCGCCCTGTTCACCCTGGCCGGCACCTTCATGAAAAAGTCGATCCTCATCGGCCTGTTCTTTGTTTTCGGCTGGGAAAGCGTGGTGCAGTATTTCCCCGGCGTCACCCAGAAATTCACCATCATCCACTGGATCAAATCGCTGCTGCCGGTCGGGGCCAGCCAGGGCGGATTCCTGATCTTCCAGCTGCAGCCGTCACCGGTGGTCGAATCGATCGTGGTGCTGCTGGTTGCCAGCGCCCTATTTCTGTTTCTGGCCGTCTTCATCTTCGAACGCAAGGAATACATTCTCTCAGACAACGCCTGAGGGCTTTGCCGCCGATATCCATCGTAGTAAAAGCGCTCATTCATCGCCTGATGGCTTTGCCGAAAGATCCATTCACGATTTGACAAAGAGCAGGGCATAGGACATGAAGATCACCACGTCGGGAGCGAAATGGATGATCCATGGCCAGGCGATCCCCTTCGTTTCGAGCATGCTCCGGCCCATGATCCAGGCCAGAAAACCAGTCATGACGAATCCGACCAGGCCGGAGGGCGAACCGTACAACCAATGGCTAAGCCCGAAGAACACCAGGGTGATCAGCAGGGTATGGGTCTTGCCGATCACTTCATGCAGGGTGGAGAGGATACTGGAGCGAAAATAAGCCTCTTCGGTAAAGGCGTTGACCGCCGCAAAGAGCACGGCGGCCGGAATGAGCGGCAGGGCATACAGCCAGGTCGCTCCGGAAGGGGCGATAGCGATGATGGTCGGAACGAAAACAGCCAGGGCCGCAGCCCCGGCGAAAATCCAGCCGAAGTTTTTCCAGGATCCCCCCGCCTTGATGCCCAGCCAGCGGATCGGCTCGATCGGCGCATCCATCCGACCCTTGGCCAGGAAGAAAGCCTTGCGGTCGCCCTTGATCAGCCGGAGGACAACGATCACGGCCAGGGCAACGAGGATATCCAGGACCATGAGCGCCGTAAAGCCGGTGAAATATGAAACACCGCGGTAATTGAAATGGCCCTGGAACCAGACCGTTGCCCTTAGCAAGGAGGTCAGACCCAGGGCCAGGAAGAGCGTGAACAGCACCATGGCATATTGCCAGAGCGGACGGATGGCCTTATTGATCCGGGTCAAAACGAAAAAAACGGCCAGGAAGGCGGCCTTGGCCCAGAACATCCAGGACGGTACCGCGCCGCCCAGCCAGGCAATGAGCACATCCGGCAGGTCGGAAACGATCAGCATGACCACCCAGGCCGTGATCGGAAGGGCATGTTTGGCGGTAAAAGAAATTTTCATTTTATTCTCCTTTCCGGCGGGCACTTCCTGTCCGCCAAGGCCAGCTTATCGATGAAAATTGCGGCTGTAAAGGGGTTTTGTGACCACGGACAAAAGCTTGTGACCGTTGGCACGGTCCGGGGACGGACAACAATGTCCAGGGACTAACGACAAGGAATCGGCATGTACGCAGCCGGGTTTAAAGGTTCTGGATCAGGCGGCGGAACTCGCCGACATAGCGCCGCGCCACCGGAATGGTGACGGCGGAATCCTTCAATGTCAGCTTGAGCCCCTGGGCGTTGCCGGCCACCTTGACGATTTGCGTGGCGTTGACGATGCAGGCCCGGTGGCAGCGGAACAATCGCGGGTAAAAGGGGCGCAACTGGCGTTCGATGCGGGTCAGGCTGCTGCGCAGCAGCACCCGCCCAGGTTTTTCGCTCTTATGGTAAACCTGGACATAGTTTTCCTCGGCCTGGATAAAAAGCAGATCGGAAAAGGCGACCCGGAAAGCATCGCGGCCATTTTCCGCCAACAGCTCAACCTGGACCGCCGGACCATTTTCCGGTTGCGATGGTACTGCGGGATGCGCCAGATGCCGGTTGGCTTCCAGAACGACGCGGGCGTTGCGCCGCAGCAAGCGGGAATAGTTGGCCAGGTTGATGAAGGTAATTGGAAAAACAGCGATCAGGAAGGTATCGAAAACGATCGTCTGCAGCCGCACCCACTGGGCCGGCAACCCAAAATGGGCGCAGATGGCCCCTGACAACAAGTAGCAACCCAGGCCGATGGTCAGGGTTACCCAGCCCATCCAGATGATCTGCTTGCCGAGGTTCCAATCCTCCTCGCGGAAGGAGCGAGGTCGCAGCCGCGTCAGCAGCAGTCCGTTGAACACGATGGCCAGGGTGGTGACCAGCCCGTAGCCGACGTAGAAAGCCCGGCGCGGCGCCGCCGCGAGCAAGGAGAAGCCAAGCGGCTCGAAGGCAGCGAAGAACAGATAGACAAACAGGCCGCTGCCCAATCCATGGCGCAGGGTGGAGAAGGGGGAAACATCGGCGGGATACGGGCTATTGAGAACAGCCAGTACTTTATTAGCCATCAGCCATTCCAGAGCAATCGAAAAGGGCGCTCAGGGCATGCGATAGACGACCGAATTGATGTTCATGCCGGCGCCCACTGAGGTCAGGACGATATTGTCCCCCGGCACGAGGGCGTGGTCCTCCAGCTTGCCTTTCAAGATGAGGTCCAGCAGGGTGGGCACGGTGGCCACCGAGCTGTTGCCCAGCCAGGAAATGATCATGGGCATGATCTCGGGTTTGTACTCGCCGCCATTGCAGATCTTGACAAGGCGCTTGACGATGGCTTCGTCCATCTTTTCATTGGCCTGGTGGATAAGGATCTTCTTGATGTCGGCAATTCCGAGCCCCGCCTTCTCCAGGCTCTCTTTGGCCACCAGTGGCACGATCTTCAGGGCGTACTCATACAGCTTGTGGCCGTCCATCTTGAGGTACAATTCATCGCCTTGGTGTCCGGGGTCGAAGGATTTTCCCATCCACAGCATGTAGGCATGGTCGATGCTGTCGGTGCGCACGGCGTGGGACAGGATGCCCACCGGTTTTTCGCTGGGCACGGCTTCGAGAATGGTCGCTCCGGCCCCGTCGGCATAGATCATGCTGTCGCGATCGCTGGGGTCGCAGATCCGGGACAGGGTCTCGGCACCGATGACCAGTATGCGTTTGCAATCGCCGGACTTGATGTAATAATTGGCCTGGATCATTCCCTGCAGCCAGCCGGGGCATCCGAAAGCCAGGTCGTAAGCAACGGTCCTGGGATTAATGATGCGGAGTTTGTGCTTGACCCGCGTCGCCAGGGAAGGGACAAAATCGGAACGGACGATGCCCGGCCTAAGATCGCCGAAATTATGGGCAACAATAATATAATCAAGGGTTTCCGGATCTATTCCCGCGGAGGTGATGGCTTCTTGCGCGGCCAGATAGGCCATGTCAGAGGCCTTCAGGTCATCGGTTGCATAGCACCTTTCACGGATACCGGTTATCTCGGAGAGTTTATCGATTGTTTCCTGGTTGCTTTTTTTCAGTTTCTCGCCGTTGCCGTCAAAAAATGTCTTGCTCAAAAATTCGGCATTGCCGACGCGCTTGTCGGGCACGTAAGAGCCGGTCCCGATAATCACTGAATAAATTTGTTTTTCCATTTTCACCATTCCGGATTAAATTTGAAAAAAGAATTTCCGAGGTGGTTATTTTGACGGATTTTGCCTTAAATGTCAATGCATCTCACCTACATTTTCCGAAGGGCGTAGAATTCTACGCCCCCGGCACCTGAAACCAAAAGCCCCTGGATGCACGATCACAGAAGACCGATTTATTTAATCTCCTTTTCGATCCAGCGGGAGCGGTCGGGCGCGGCCGGGATATTCGTCTTGCGGGGCGGATTTTCATTCAGCTGTTGCAGCAGGACCTGAACCGCCTTTTCGACACATGGGTCTTTGCCCGCGGCCACCAGCTCGGGACGGTCGATGACCTCGATATCGGGATAGACCCCTTCGCCCTCGACCGCCCAATGGCCATCGGTGTCGACAAACCCGAAGGTCGGAATGTTGAAGGAACCGCCGTCGACAAAATCAGGATTGCCGGAATACCCGATCAGGCCGCCCCAGCTGCGGGTGCCGATCAATCGTCCGAGTTTGTTCTTTTTAAAATAATAGGGCAAGGCATCGCCGCCCGACGAGGAATAGCCGTTGATCAGCATCACCTTGGGGCCGCCGTGGGCGACACCGGGAGTGGGGTCAAGCTCCAGGCCGCGTTGCACCCAGAAGTTCAGGGTCCTGCGGGCCAGCAGTTCGGTCATGACCACCGGGATGAAACCGCCGCCGTTGTAACGGTCATCAATGATCAGGGCTTCCTTGTTTTGATAGGCATACATGCCTTTAAACAATTCGCCGCTGCCCCGGCGCGAGGTGTCGGGCACATGGATGTAACCGATGCGCCCGGCCGACAGTTGGTCGACCAGGTCACGGCGCGAACGCACCCAGTCCAGGTAAAACAGGTCGAGTTCACTGCGGACCGGCTTGATCCAGTATTCGCGAACGCCTTGAGCCATGGGACGGGCATTGACTTGAATGGATATTCTGCGGCCGACGGTATTTTCCAGGAAGCGGTAGGGATTGTCCGCGATCGTCACCTCGGATCCATTCAAGGCGATCAGGTAGTCGCCGACCTGCACGTGGATGCCCTGTTCGGTCAAAGGTGAGCGCGTGGCTTCATTCCAATTCTCGCCGCCGTAAATTTTAGTGATCAGGTAACGTCCGGATTTTTCGTCGGCCTTCAGTTCCGCCCCAAGCAAGCCGGTATCCAGTCGCTTGCCGCGGGGAAAATCCCCCCAGTTGACGTAGGAGTGGCCCGCATTCACTTCGCCGATCATTTCACCAAAAATGAAATCGAGGTCGGCGCGGTGGCTGAGAAACGGAATCAATTGGCCGTATTTCTGCTTCATCTTAAGCCAGTCGACCCCGTGCATGCTTTTCTGATAGAACCAGTCACGAAAAATACGCCAGCCATCGTTGAATATCTGCGCCCATTCCTTCGGCGGATCGAGCTTCATGTTCATGTCATTAACACGGAGCGCCCCATCACCGGCTTTCTGCCCGGCCTGGAGGCCGACGATGCCGAATTGCCGATCGGCCTGGTAGAGAATTTTCCTGCCGTCGGCCGCCAGCACGGCCGATGAAATGCCGGCGATGACGCTGCCGTCCTTATTATCATCCAGTTCGAACTGCCTGATTTCCTTGTCTTTGAAATAAAGAATGCCGCCCTCGACGGCCCATAAGGCCTCGTAATCATCGCTCTTGAGCGGGAAAACCGTTATCCGCTCATTGCTTCCCGCGACATCGATACGAACCGCAGGAAGTGCCGCTGCGGCTTTTTCTCCCTGGCCGCCACTGTTTTTTTTCTGGGCCGCTGCCGTTTTTTCCGGTTCCCGATCGTTTTTTTCGCTGAACAGGGCCGTGGCGTCACGAGTCAAGGCCAGGGCATAAATACGCGCGGCCTTATTATACAGATAATAGGACTCGAAGCTTGAAAAAGCCAGGTTGAAATCACGATTGGAGAGGAAGAAAATATATTGGCCGCAGCGTGAAAACACCGGCGCGAAATCATTATACACGGCGTCGGTCAATTGCGATGTTTTCTTGTCAGCTAAAGAATAGACCCAAACGGCATCCTGGCCGCTATCACCGTCCTTGCTGTAAACCAGCCAGCGCGAATCGGGCGACCAGTTGTAATCGGTGATGTCATGGCGCCGAGCCTTGTCCACAATGGTGATTTTATGGCTGGCAATGTCGAGGATCTGCAGCATTTGGTTCTTGTCGGCGAACAGCAGCATGCGGCTGTCCGGCGACCATTTGGGTGGAAAACGCCAGATGCGGCTGTTGAAGGTCAGCTGCAATGGCTGGTCGGCGCCGTCGGCGTCGCGTAAAAATATCTCATACTCGCCGCCAAGATCGGAATAATAAACGATGGACCTGCCGTCCGGCGACCAGGCCGGGAAAATTTCGCGCACGCCCTGGCTGTCGGTCAAATTATAGGTGAGTCCCTCTTTTTCCGGCACCGTAAAAATATCGCCCCGGGCTTCGAAAACAGCCCGCTTGCCGCTGGGTGAAATATCATAACCTGAAATAAAATCACTGACATTTTTAAAATAGGGCAGGATATTGCCGTTGTCGAAATTCAGATTGACGCTCAACCGCTGTTCCTGGCCCGAATCCAGATCGAGGCGGTAGAGATAGCCGCCATTCTCGTAAACCAGTCTGCCACCGCGTCCCGAGGGCCATAAAACATCATAATCACGATGGCGCGTGACCGTTTCGATCTGGTCTGTTTTCAAGTCAAAGGAATAGATGTTCAGGGTCAGGTCGCGATCCGAGACGAAATAGATCGTGTCGCCGTACCAGATCGGGTGCTGGTCGGTGCCGGGAAAATCGGTCAACCGCCGGGACGTATTGTTCTGCAGGTCATAGATCCAGACATCCTGGGCCCGGCCGCCCCGGTAGCGCTTCCAGGTGCGGAACTCGCGCTCGATCGGCGTATAAACAATCCGGGTCGCATCGGGAGAAAACGTCCCGCCCCCGCCTTCGGGTATCGGCAGTGGTTTTTCCAGTCCACCGGCCAGCGGTACCAGGAAATACTTGCCCATGCGCTCCCCCCATGGGGTGCGGTTGCAGCGCACCAAAATCTGGTTGCCGTCCGGAGTCCAGTCCAGGACTTCGTAATCATAGCCCCCCCTGGGGGGCATGATGCCGACATCGTTGTAATAGGTCAATTGCCGGGGTGTGCCGCCTACGGCCGCCATGACATATACCTGGCGTGAGCCCGAGTACTCGGCTGAAAAAGCGATCCAGCGGCCATCGGGAGAGATCTTGGGGAAAAGTTCCAACCCCGGATGAGATGTCAGCCGCCGGGCGTCGCCGCCGGAAGCCGGCACCGACCAGACGTCGCCGGCGTAAACGAAAACGACCAGATCGCCGTTAATATTCGGGAACCTGAGCAGACGGGCGTCCCGGATCGCCCAAGCCCAGGAGAACAGGAAACCGATCGCCAGTACCATGACGTGGAACTTTTTCATGTTGCCTCCTTGGTCGAAGAAAATGGATTATAGATCGGATCGGTTCTCCAGGCAAGGCTGCTTAAACAAGGAGCGAACGTGAAACATTCAAAGCAGGAAAAAGATTTATGAAAACTCACCCCTACCCCTCTCTTTGGGTAAGAGAGGGGGAAAAGCCCGCGACTCCTTGCCTGAGAAAAGAGCAGTCAGTCCCCCTCTCTTTTCAAAAAGAGAGGGGGCTGGGGGTGAGTTTTCAAATTCGCCGGCGTCCGCATTTTTTATATCTTTGTATTGCTGTTCTTCAGCTATGCCATCATCCGCCTGCTGCTGCGCATCAAGCAACTCAAAAAAAGTTGAATAAATTTCCCCGCTTGAGTAAAATGATCTTTTAATTAAAGGAGAACCCATGTTTGACAAAAAAATTTATCAGCAGAGAAGAAGCACGTTATGCCGACGAATGAAATCCGGGCTACTGCTTTTCCTGGGCAACAGCGAAAGCCCGATGAACTATCCGGCCAATCCCTATCATTACCGACAGGATAGCACCTTTTTATATTTTTTTGGACTCAGTTTTCCAGGCTTGGCCGCCATCATCGACATCGACGAGGATCGGCAGATCGTATTCGGCAACGATCTCGACCTGGATGACATCATCTGGATGGGTCCGCAGCCGTCGCTAAAAAACCGCTGCGCCAAGATCGGCATCAGCGAAACCCAGCCGCTGGCCAAACTTGAGGAAACCTTGAAAAATGCCGTTCGCCAGGGCCGCCGCATTCACTTCCTGCCGCCCTACCGGCCGGAAAATGCCCTGCAATTGGACAAACTGCTGGGCATCCAGCATGGATTCGTCAAAAACTACGCATCCGTCGCCCTGATCAAGGCCGTGGTGGCCTTGCGCTCGATCAAAGGCCGGCAAGAAATCGACGAAATAGAAGGCGCCATGACAATCACCGCCGCCATGTACCAGGAAGCCATGGCCATGGCCCGGCCCGGCATTTTTGAAAGGGATATCGCCGGCAGAATCGAGGGATTGGCCCTGGCCGGCGGCGGACAAATGGCCTTCCCGGCCATTGTCACCGTGCATGGCGAAACGTTGCACAACCATGACCATGGCAACCTTCTGAAAAAAGGCGACCTGTTGCTCATCGATTCCGGCTGTGAAGCAGAATCGGGTTATGCCACGGACATTACCCGCACTATTCCGGTAAGCGGAAAATTCAGCCCTCAGCAAAAGGCGATTTATGAAACGGTTCTGGACATGCAGTTGTCCGCCATCGCCATGATCAAACCCGGCGCCAGCTACCGCTCCATCCACCTCAAAGCCTGTGAAATTATGGTCCGGCATTTAAAGGAAATCGGCTTGATGAAAGGCGACAGCGCCGCGGCCGTGGCGGCTGGTGCCCATGCCCTGTTTTTTCCACACGGGCTGGGTCACATGATGGGGCTCGACGTTCACGATATGGAGGACCTGGGTGAAAACCTCGTGGGCTATGATGAAAAAACCAGGCGCAGCGAGCAATTCGGTTTGGCCTACCTGCGTCTGGCCAAAAAACTCACACCCGGTTTCGTTTTGACCGTCGAACCGGGAATTTATTTCATCCCCGCCCTGATCGACCAGTGGCACGCCGCGAAGAAAGCAACCCAATTCATCAATTATGACGTCGTCGCAACGTATCGCAAATTCGGCGGCATCCGTATTGAAGATGACGTCCTGGTCACTGCCAATGGAGGCCGTGTCCTTGGGAAGCCCATTCCCAAAAAAATAAGCGACTTGGAAAAAGCCGCCGGCCAACCATAATGCTTTTAGTGATGGTTGATTTTCTTGCCGGCGGGAAATATTGACTTTTTTGCCAAAGTCGGATATTATTAAATTTTAACTTAAACAATATCATGAGGGGCGTATGAAAAAGAAAATCAGCTTGCGGGTCATCCGCCGGATTTCGTACTATTACGAAGCCCTGCTGAAATTAAACCTTCCTGAAGACGCTTATGTATCCTCAAAAAAGCTGGAAGACGTCACCGGCGTATCCTGCAACCAGGTGCGGCAGGATTTCTTCTATCTGGGAATTTCCATCGGCAAGCAGAAAAAAGGCTACCAGGTCCGCAAATTGTTCCAGGAATTGAAAAAAATATTGTCCATCGAACGCGGGGCCCAGGTGATCATCGTCGGCGCCGGGCGCATCGGCCAGGCCCTGTCCAATTACAAGCTGTTCAATGACCGCAACATCACCGTCACGGCGTTGTTTGACATCAAAACCGACCTGGTTGGCAGTGAAATCGGCAAGCCGGGCCGAAAAAAACCGATCTTGCATGTCGACCAGCTGGAAGACTACCTGAAGGAAAATCCTGATGTAAAGATCGCCCTGCTGACTGTGCCGGAAGAAGCCGCTCAAGAAACCATGGATAAACTGATCGGCCATGGGGTCAAGGGCATTGTCAATTTTGCCCCGAAAATCCTTAAAGTCCCAAAAGAAATCCGTGATGTCCAGGTGATTAACGATTGCATCGGCACCGCGCTGTATAAAATCGTTTATCAGCTCTACCACAAGAAATAGTCCGGTCATGATCATGGATATTGCGCTGGCTTCCATAGCGGAAAAACAATGAGCCTCAACGAATTGATTTTTTTGCTGCTACTCTTTTTTCTGCTCGTCCTGTTCAGCGCATTTTTTTCATCGGCTGAAACCGTACTCCTGACCGTCAGCCGGATAAAATTGACCCATCGTGCCAAGAAAAAAGATAAAAAGGCCATACTGCTGACCCGGATCATGGAAAAACCCGAGGAATTCCTGTCTACCATCCTGATCGGCAACAATCTGGCCAACGTGGCCGCAGCGGCCATCGCCACCTACCTGGTTACACAATTATTCAAAGGCGGGCATAGCGCTCAACTCGTCGGCGCCACGGTTTTCACCACCCTGATCCTGCTGATCTTCGGCGAAATCACGCCCAAATCATACGGCTACCGCCACGCCGAAAAACTCTCCTATCTGTATGTTTTACCGATCCGTTTCTTCAACTTCCTTTTTTTCCCGCTGGTCAAAGGCCTGGCGCTGCTGGTAAATTCCTTCGTTAATAAACATAGAAGCAAGTCCTGGGCTAAAAAAGAACTGAGCCTGGAGGAGATCAAGCTTTTTCTGGCCAACGAAACCCAACTGTTCAAATACAATCCGCAAACCCTCAACATGCTCACCGAAATCATCGACATCTCGCAAAAGGATATTAAGGCCATCATGACTCCGCGCACGGGCATAATCGGTCTGAAGGAGGACAGCAACAGCCTGGAGCTAAAACAAACCATCCTGGAAAAAAAAATATCTAAAATCCCGATTTACAAGGGAAACCTGGATCACATATCGGGAATCGTTGATTCGCATGCCCTGCTGCCGGCCATGTTGAATGAGGATTTCAACAGCCTGGAGTTGAAGAAAATCGCCGCCAAACCGATTTTTGTTTCCGAATATTCATCGCTCAATTACATTTTGAAGGAATTCAAGAAGCACGAACTGAACCTGGCAGTGGTTCTGGATGAATACGGATCAACCATCGGCATCATCACCCTGAGCGATATCTTAAGCGGCATTCTGGGCGATATCGATATCGGCAGCAAAAACATCAAGAAGCTGGATCGCAACGTTTTCCAGCTCAAAGGCAGTACGCCGGTGGCGGAAATCAATTCGCGGCTGGAAATGGAATTGCCGGAAAAAAAGGACTATACCACTATTTCCGGATTATTCATCTTTCATTACGGCAAAATGCCCCATGAAAACGCCCGGGTTAAAATCAAGCAAACCCTGCTGGTGGCCAAGAAAATGGGCAAAAGAAAAATCGAAGAAATACTCCTGATCGAACATGAAGAGCATCGCACTCAATAGAAAGGCGTTCCATGATTACGAAATCCTCGAAAAATTCGAGGCCGGCATCGCCCTGGCCGGAACCGAGGTCAAATCCATCCGGGCTGGTCGCGTCTCCCTCAAGGACTCTTTCGTGGAAATTCACGACCGGGAGGCTTTTCTGCTGCGCTGTCATATCACCCCCTATCTGAACGCCAGTTTTTTCAACCATGAGCCGGAAAGAAAGCGCAAACTGCTGCTCAACAAGCAGGAAATTCACCGCCTGGACCAGAAAGTCAAGGAGCGCGGCTTCAGCATCATCCCCCTGCAATTGTACCTGACGCCCAAAGGTCTGGTAAAAATCGAAATTGCCCTGGTGCGCGGCAAGCGGACGTACGAAAAAAGACAGAAGCTCAAGGAGCGCGACATCAAGCGGGAAATGGACCGCGATGTCCAGCGCTTTAAAAACAAGAAATAAAAACAGCGGCCAAAAACACGGCGGCGGTCAAAGATCGCTTGATTTTATTTTTGTTTTTTATTATGATGTTGGCATGGAATTTATTTTTCTGCCCGTTCCCATAAAAAAACACCCGAAATGGCGAGGAAAAGACGCATGTCACAAATAAACCTCAATCAAATATTAAGTTTTGCCGCTCAGAAGGAAGTATCGGATATTCATTTTCAGGTCGGCATCCCGCCCATGGTCAGGCACATGGGACAGCTTTTCCTGCTCAAGTACCCGGTTTTGACCGAAGCGGACACCCTCTATATCGGGCAAACATTAGCCAAGTACAATGATGAAGAAAAGTTTAAAAAAGAGATCCGTGACTATGACGGGTCGTTCGCCATCGCCGAATTGGCCCGTTTCAGGGTGAACGTGTACCGCCAAAACAACCGTTACGCAGCCGTATTGAGGCTGATCCCCCTGAAAGCGCGCACGTTTGCCGAGCTGAACCTGCCCAAGGTGCTCGAGCAAATCGCCGAGATCCGCCGGGGATTGATCCTGATCACCGGTGCCACCGGCAACGGCAAATCCACGACCCTGGCCGCGATCATCAATTACATCAACCAGAAACGGCGTGCCCATATCATCACCATCGAAGATCCCATCGAATTCATTTTCGAAAAAAACCAATCGATCATTTCCCAGCGCGAGATAGGCCAGGATACCGAATCCTTCTCCACGGCGCTGCGGGCGGCGCTACGGCAGGATCCGGACATCATCATGGTCGGCGAACTTCGCGACCAGCAGACTGTCGACACCTGCATGAAAGCCGCCGAAACCGGCCATTTGATCATGGCCTCCATCCATACTCCCGATGTCATGCACACCATCAACCGCGTTCTGAGCTATTTCCCGTCCGAAGAGCAGGCCACGGCCCGGCAGCGCTTTGCCGACAACCTGATGGCCATCGTCTCCCAGCAACTGCTGCCCAATCTCGATAAGACCGGTCTCTATCCGGCCTGCGAAATCATGCTGGTCAACAAAACCATCAAGATGAGCCTGAAGCACACTGAAAAATCAGATGAAATATTGAAGCACGTGGCCAAGAACAGGGATTTGGGCATGCAAACCTTCGACCAGCACCTGATCGAACTGGTCAAAGCCCGCAAGATATCCCTGGAAGACGCCATGGTGGCTTCGGAACAATCCGATCAAATCCAGCGCGATATGACACTGGAGCCGTAAGGGGTTTTATGTAGGGGAGGGTTTTAAACCCTCCCGTACTTGAAGAATCAAGAATCCTTGTTTTCTCGCTTAAAAAAAACGATCAACAATCCGGGAATTAAAATCAGCAGGTCGCGGAATATCAGGACATAGGCGTTTTCGGTGTCGGCAGCGCTGGTGGAAAAACAACCGCAGCTGACATCGATGCCGCGGACGGCGTTGACGGCCAGGGCCAGGATAAAGGCCAGCAGCAGCAATGACAACAGCCAGGCGGCGCTGCGCGTCCACATGCCCGCGATTAAAAGCAATCCGCATAGAAGCTCTACCCAGGGCAACACCAGGGCCGGCAGCGTAATCAGAAATCCGGGCAAGATCCGATAATTTTCAATGATCCTGGCGAATTCCAGCGGCTGGCTGATTTTATCCAGGCTGGCGTAAATGAAAATCCCTCCCAGCACCAACCGGGCCAGCGTTTGCAGCGGCCTGGAAGCCAGTATATTTCTCGCCTTATCTGGCCAAGGCATTGCCCTTCTCCAGCCAGTCTTCAATGCCGCCGCGGTACAGCAGCAGATCGTTGAATCCTATTTCGCGCAGCTTCAGGGCCAGTTCATAGGAATCGTTGCAATCCGGTCCGCTGCAGTAAACAATCAGCAGCCGCGCCGTCCGCATATGAGCCAGCCGTGCGCCGAGAACTTCATCAAAGCCGGGCAAAGGCAGGCTCAGTGCCCCGGGAATGTGTCCCTGGCGAAAGAGTTCCGCCGGGCGGGCGTCGAGCAGTACTGTGCCGGGATCGGCGCCCAGTTGGCTGACAAAGTCAACGTCGACCTCAGCGAATTGGCTTTGCTTTTCGGCCATGGCCTTTTTTTCATACCCCTTGAACAAGGGCAGCGGCGTTTGGGAAAAATAATTGCGTCCCAGCCCCAACAGGGTGCCGGCCAGCAGGATGATGAAAATTTCCAGCAAGTTTTTCTTGCTCAAGCGCAGGTTCATGCGTTCTCCCAACTACTTGCCATTATATTGGACTAGGGGAATGAATGTCAATAAACGGCCTGGCTTATCGACCTTAAAACCGCGACAGGTCCAGCGAGCGGTACTGTAGGGCTTCCTGGACGTGGCGGGCGGCGATCGGCTCCGCACCCTCCAGGTCGGCGATGGTCCGGGCCACCTTCAGCACCTTGAAATAACCGCGGGCGCTCAGGTCGAAGCGGTCCACAGCCAGCTGCAGCAGCCGGCCGCCTTCGTCGTCCAGGGGACAAAACTTCTTGATCTCCGGGTTCTTCATCTGGCCGTTAGCGAATATTTTCTTTTTCAGGTTCCGGAAGCGCTGCAGCTGGATATTACGCGCGCTGACGACCCGTTCCTTGATAGTGGCGGAACTTTCGGCCACGGCCGTGGAAATGATCTCTTCCAGCTTGACTTTTTTCACTTCGATCTGCAGGTCGATGCGGTCCAATAACGGCTTGGATAACTTGCCATAGTACTGCCGCTTCTGGGCCGTGCTGATGGCATAATACCCGCCATCCCCCACCCCGAGCGAATCCTGGCAGGGATTCATGGCTGCGATCAGCATGAAGCGGGCCGGGAACGTTGAAGAAGTCAGGGAACGGGAAACGGTGATCTTGCCGTCCTCGAGCGGCTGGCGCAGGACTTCCAAAGCCGATTTTTTGAAATAAGGAATTTCGTCAAGGAAGAGCACGCCGTTGTGGGCCAAGGATATTTCCCCGGGCAGCGGATACTTGCCGCCGCCGCTGATGCCGACATCGGAAATGGTGTGATGCGGCGAACGGAACGGCCGCTGCCGTACCAGGCCGCCTTTTTCACCCAACAGCCCGGCGGCGCTGTAGGTCAGCGAAGTTTCCAGAATTTCATCATCGCTCATGTCGGGCAGGATGGATGGCAGGGCCTTGGAAATCATCGATTTTCCCGATCCCGGCGGCCCGATCATCAGGGCGTTGTGAAAACCGGCAGCGGCGATCTCCATTACGCGCTTGGCCAGGTATTGGCCCTTGATCTCGGAAAAATTATTTTCGCAGTCAGGCTCGGCGCAGGCCCTGGCTTCGCCACGGAAAGGAAGGTAGCGGGCCGGATTTTCTATCAAATCGATGACCTCGGTCAGATTGTTCAGGGCGAATACATCGATACCGCCGACAAACGCGGCCTCAGCGCGGTTGGCGAAAGGAATCACGATGCCGCGGAAACCGTTTTTGCGCGCGAACAGGGAAATGTTCAACACCCCCTTGACCGGGTTCAAGTCGCCATTGAGATTCAATTCGCCGTAAAAAAGCAGGTCGCTGAAAGCCGGGCTTTCCAGATGGTAACGGTTCTTGATGATGCCCACGGCCATGGGCAGGTCCAGGGCCGAGCCTTCCTTGCGAACATCGGCCGGCGAAAGGTTGATGACAATCTTGGTGGCCTGGGGATAGTCGAAATTGGACTGTCCGACTGCCAGCTTCAGGCGCTCACGGCTTTCCTTGACCGCGTTGTCGGGAAGCCCGACGATAACGATGCCGGGAATGCCGCGTGAAAATCCAACCTCCACCTCGGTGGCCACAACGTCCAGACCGTTGAGTACCGCTGAATTAATGCGGCTGATCATTCGCCCCTGCGGGGAATAATTAGTCTCATGCCCGGGCGGATCAGGTTTGATTTCAGGCCATTTGCCCTTTTAATGGCGCCGACCGACGTGCGGTGACGGAGGGAAATGGAATAGAGACTGTCACCGGGACGCACCCGGTAATAGTCATACTTGGGGATTTTATTGGCTGGGATCCTTTCCAGGCCGGCCAGCAACGCTTCATCGGCGCTCATGGGAATGCGCAGGCGATATTCGCTCACATGGCTGGGCGTGATGCCGCGCAGCAATTCGGGGTTCAGTCGTTTCAATTCCGCTTCGGTTATGCCCAGCAAAGCGGCGATGCGATTCAGGTAGACCGGAGACACAACGGGTACCGTCTTGCTGTTTTTAAAAACAAACTCAGCGGGATTGGTTTCAAAGCCGTATTCCCGTGGTGAACGGGCGATGATCAGGGAAGCCAGAAAGGCCGGCACGTAATTCTTGGTCTCGCGGCGAATATGGCGGGAACGGTTGATTTCAAAAAAATCCGAGGTTTGCAGCACCCGCATCGCCTTGTTGACCCGGCGCGGGCCGCCATTGTAGCAAGCCAGGACGATATACCAGTCATTGTATTCCCGGTAGAGTTGCTTCATGTAACGGGCAGCGGCGTCAGCGGCCTTGAATGGATCCAATCTTTCATCGACTTGCCAATCAACACGCAATCCGAAAAGCCTGGCCGTCGCAGCCATGAATTGCCAAGCCCCCTTGGCCCTGGCGCGCGAGGTGGCATCCACTCTGAATCCGCTTTCAATAATCGGCAGGTAAACCAAATCTTCCGGGATTTCATGCTTGCGGAAAATTTCCTTGAAGCTTTCTATGAATTCATGTGACCGGTCCAGTGCCCGCTGGATGCCATCGTGGCGGATGGTCTGAAACGCCTTGAGAAATGAAACGACCTGGGAATTGACGGTCACCGGGATACTGTAAGTTACGACGGCGGCTTCATTCACTTTCTGTTTGACATCGAGAATATCTTTTTCAGAAGGCAAAAAAAGCGGCGTGGCGATGACCTGGTCGAGAAAAGCTTCATCTTGTCCATTGTCCGGACTGTTTTTGTCCTTTAAATAATTCAATTCAATGGCCGCTATTTTTTCTATATAGTCGTTTAAAGCAATTCCGGCATCGGCATTGGGTCCGCCGGCGGCGGCGCCATCCATCAATAAATCGAGCGCCCGGTCAAAGTTGGAGCGCGCCCCGGGCATATCGCCTTTTTCCAGGCAGGTTTTCCCCTGCAGAAAACAGGCCTGTGCACGGGATAATGGAGCCGCAAGCGGGTTTGGCGTTAGGAGCGGCCGGGAAACGTTGCGCGCCGATGAACAAGCCAGACAAAACGAGATACATAGCAATCCCAGGCTGAGCTTAGTGGCACTGCGAAGGCCCCTGCCAAGGGGGGATAAGAGCCTTAGTAACTCAAAGCAAATTGACTTGGTAAAAAAACAAGATAATTTGCTTTCTACCCAGCCAAGCTGGATAAGAGCATTAGAAAAAAATGAATTCATTTTTTTAATGCTCATAAGTTACTTAATCCTGCGCAGCAGGGTTTGAATGCAAATTCGAATATTTGCTGGCTTTTTAGAACAATTTTTGAATTTGCTATAAGGCTCTAATTTATTTATTGACATCAAGGATAATATTTACTTTTTTGGTTCCGGGATCCAGTTCGACGGCAAATGAACTGAGTACCGTGCCGTCATGGCCCTTGATATCGATGTTCAGTCGGCCGTTGGCACCGCTGATTTTTTCAATTTTTGTGATCCGGCTCGGATCTTCAAGTTTGGTCAGCAGGGAACCCAGCGATTTTGCCATTTGCAGCTGCCGGGAAGTATCTTCATCATCAACAGCAATTTCGGCAGCGGCCGGCGCAGCCGCAGCGGGTTCAGTTTTTTGCGGAGCCGTCTGGACCGACTCGATCGCAGGCATTTCATCCACACTGATCTTTTTAATCGGCAGGTCTTTCAATTTGTAAATCCGTTGACTGGCGTCCATATCGAAATTCACGGACAGGCTCTGCGCTGAAACCGTGGCGCGCTCCAGGGCTTCCTTGATCTTGACCAGGGTCAGCGAGGAAATATCCCTCAGGGTTTCGATCACGCCGCTGCCGGCGCTGGCCACTGCCTCAAAATAGGGCAGGTGCCGTTGATTCAACCCTTCATTCAATTTTTCCACTGGCAACAGGTTCTTCAGATCCCGCTTGTTATACTGGAATACCAGAGGCATTTCCTCAATGTTCTGTCGGTGAAAAACAAGATTGTCTTTCAGGTTCTCAAAACTTTCCAGGTTGGCCGGCTCCATCAATTCCTGTGAATCGGCCACGAAAACAATGCCATCCACGCCCTTCAGAACCAGCCTGCGGGTCGAGTCATAAAACACCTGGCCGGGGACCGTATAGAGTTGAAACTTAGTCTGGTACCCCTTGAGCAGGCCGACATTGATCGGCAGCAGATCGAAGAACAAGGTGCGTTCGATCTCCGTTTCCATGGAAACCAACTCACCGCGGGTATTCGGGTTGGTCACTGAAAAAATATATTGCAAATTGGTGGTTTTGCCGCATAAACCGGGGCCGTAATATACAATCTTGGCTGTCACTTGCTTGGACGTGTGGTTGATCAGCATATTCCTCTACCCTTTTTTATTCTCGCATTTTCTCGGCAAAAAGTCAATCATCCCCCAAGGGGACGCCACCCGTCGGGATGGCAGCCTGCCGGGAAGCGACCGGACAAAGAAGTTCTTATCCGGTTTTTACCGGGTTCAAGTTTGCTACCAGGCTCTAAAAATCAAAGCCGATCCAGAAATTAACGCCGTTAAAATTCTTTTCCTTTAAATTGGTGCTGGTTACCCACTCCACATGCATGGGATAACCAAAGAGGAAGAATTCAAAGCCAAAACCATAGGAAGACAGCGCATCTTTCAACTTCATGCCCTGCCCGTCCTCAAAAAAATCAAATTCCTGGCCGTTGAACCAAAAACCACCCAGGTCGAAAAAGAAAACGCCGCGGATTGGACCGATGAGACCGATGGGGGTCAACGCCGCCGTGATCAGCGGAAAACGGAACTCGGCGTTGAAAAAGAAACCCTTGTTGCCTATCAAACTGCGAAAGGGAGTCCCGCGCAGCGAGTTGTTGCCGCCGCTCCAGTAGAGCAAGGCGTTTTCGCCTCCCGAATAAAAACCGCTTAAACGGAAAGCCAGCAGCGACTGATTGTCAATGCGCAGGTACTTGCGGAAATCACCTTCCAGACAGATCGCGTCCAACGAATCGGGAAATATCTTGAAATATTTAGTGACACTCAGTTTGAGGGTATGGCCCATGTTCGGTCCGTAATTGGAAAAACGGGTGGTTTCTGAAATCAACGATGCTTCCACCGGCAGGGCCATGCCGTTGAAAAATTGTCCATAGGGAAGCTCATAGCCGTAATAAAGCATGTCCGAATCTTCCCGCTGATGAAAAACAGCCAGGGAAAATTCGCCCCGGGTGGAACGGTTGAAAGGATAAATCAGGCCAAACTGCCCGCCGATCCGGCTGCGTATAGAAAAGTAGTTCGTATAATCATATGAATAATAATAGGCTTCCCCTTCAGAAAAAAGATGGGCAAAATACTGCAGACGATGCTGCTGGTTCAGGTAGGTCAAATGATAGGAACGGTAGCCGTAGAAAGATGACAGGTAGAAGGTGAAATTCTGGTCACCCAGCATATCGGTTACGCCCAGGTATGATGCCCCGAAAAAACCGCCGCTGCTATCCACGGCCACCTGGATCGGCGGCAGGCTGGTAATGATCAGTTTTTCAAACGGCCTGTACTTTTTGGGAGCAAGCGTAAAGGGCAATTCCGGTTCGGCGACGGCAACGGTCGGCAATGCCATCGCGGCTTCCGGAAACTGTACGGGGCGTTTTTCCAGAAACGCACTGGCATCTTTTTTAAAGAGTACAAAACTTCCCTTGTGATATGACGAAATGACCAGTTGGGATTTCTCATTGGGAATTTCCACCGGGAAAAAATTCCCACTGCGCACGTCGCTATACCGGTAAAAGATTTGCTTTTCCAGATCCAGTGAACAAATATTATAAGCACCCAATTCATCCGAACTGTAGTAAACCGTTTTGCCGTCAGCGGAAAAAGCGGGAGCAATGTCATTGTAACGACCTTCGGTCAAGCGCACGGCCAGATCGGGATTGGCCGCGGCGGCCAGGTACAGCTTGTCAAAATCACTGCTGCCGGCCGAATAAACGAGTTTCTGGCCATCGGCCGAAACATCGACAGCCTTAATGAACAGTCGGCCGTTGGTCAATTTGCTGACTTGACCGGAACGCAAATCCAGGGCAAAAATAAATGATTGCAGGCCTTCAATGCCGGTAAAGTAGAGTTGATCCTTGACCGGGCTAAAAACCGGCGAGCTCGCTTTCTGGATCGCCCCGACATTGAACTTTTTTAGCTCCCGGTTGTCAAGGGCATTCATTACGATCAAATATGTATCGAGCTCCTGGCGGACAAAGAAAGCGATGTTCTCCCCCTCGCGGTCCCAACTGAATGTGCGTCCGTCGGACGGGACGAACTTGAACTCGATGCCGTCATAGGTGGATTGGTACCCCGGCGTAATGTTCTTGATCACCTTGCCGTCTTTAAGCGACATCATGATGATTTCAATCTTGTAGGTGCGGTAATTAACCGTGACCACGGCCAACAATTCACCGCCCGGAGAGATCTGGTGGGAAAAGGAATAGGCATAGGGATAATCGGGGCCGATCAGAAAACTGTAATCCTCGGGATTTTCACGGCCAAAGAAAGCCTTGAAGCGCTCACGGGCGTATTTCTTGAATTCATAATTGAAAGTTTTGGGCACGAAATTGAATTGATCCAGGAACAAACGCCGTTTGCCGATCAAATTGGGACGGCGCATGCTGAAAAGCAGATCACGGACACCTTTTCTGCCGAATTTCTCATATATAAAATCATAAATCAAATGGCCGAAATCATAAGGCAGGCGATTGGTGCCGTAGTTGCTGCGGATATTACCGTCATCCTGGATTTCCGGTATGCGGTCGTTCAGCACCATGTCGATGACGGTCAACAGCGAGAAACTATCCCAATAACCGGTCATGAACTCGGCGTGGCCCTCCATTACCCAGAGCGGGGGCTGATTAAAATCGAACATGCCGCCGGAACTTCTTTTGTACAAAATGGCATTTTGGAACGAGTGACTTAATTCATGGGTGATCAGGCGCCCCAGGTCCTCACTGCTGCGGTTTCCATAGATTACCACCCGGTTGTTGTTTGATTCGGTAAAACCTTCAAAACTGCCCGGTGCAATCAAGCCGGGATAGAGATTGGTCTGCTCGATATCGGTTTGCTTTTCGTAAAAAATGAGCGGGGTTTTTTTCTCGATAGTCACGTTCAAAAAAGCAGAAAGTTTTTCATAGGCGTTCTCGGCTTGCAGAGCCAGGCGTCCGAGCAGTTCCTGGTCGGCCGAATAATAGAAAATCCGGAAATTCTTGGTGTCCACATACTTCCAGGGGAAAGCGTGGCGCACGACTTTATTTTTCCCGTAAAAATACGCATACTGGCCGAAGGCATGGACGGCGCACAACAACAAAATGAAGACAATAATTGTTTTTTTCATGTTGGCTTCCTATTTATGCAGGATATATCGTTCCTGGATTACCTTCCTGGGCTGGAGCTTGGAGCCCAGTTTGGCGGATATTTTATTCAATAAACTGCTGTAGTTGAATGTAGCGGTATTTCCCGTCCCGGGTTCCATTTTCTCCGTATAGGTCTCTTGCAGCAGCACCTTCCCGGAGTCACCGTCGATGATCCAGATTTTCATATCCATCACCCACGATTGCACCGCGGCATAGACGTTTTTCCTGTTGCCTTCTTCGTCTTTCATTTCTTTCACCACACCCAATTTATCAATGACAACATTCACCTTGCCGGTAATAAAAAGTGACTGCGGATGGGAACGGAAAACATCCCTGAAAAAAGCATTGTCACCGTACTGGAATTCCACGTCCGGACAATATTTGCGCAGCAGGCCGCGGACCATGGCCCAATAGGGCGGATCGAAATGAGTGATTTCTTTATCGATGACGAAAGGCAATTCGTCCATGAAAGCCCTTTTGTTTTCAGCGTCAACGTCCAAGGCCGGCTCGGGAACATTGACAATGAAATCAATAAAATAAACATGCTGGTATTTGTTGAAATCCACCGCCTGGCTATCGATAAACGGCACCTCGACAGACATGTAGCCTGCGCCGCAAGCCGCGGCCATCCCAGCCAGCAGCAGGGGCAATAATATTTTACTTTTCATTTTCGTTTTTCCCGTAGTTTTTCTTGAAACGTTCATAGTTGCTTGAAATATAGGTA
Source organism: Candidatus Aminicenantota bacterium (assembly GCA_963770755.1). Taxonomy (GTDB): domain Bacteria; phylum Acidobacteriota; class Aminicenantia; order UBA2199; family UBA2199; genus UBA2199. The sequence continues at coordinate 142,850 of CAVYQZ010000010.1, forward strand.
TTTTTAGGGGCCAGCTTCATGGCTTTCCGGTATTCCAGTTCAGCTTCCGGCAAGCGGTTCAAGCCTTCCAGAATCACCGCCAGGTTGTTGTGCAGTGCCGGCGAACGGTCATTCTTGGGAATGGCTTTTTGCATGCGAAAAAAGGCTTCCTTCCACAATCCTTCCTTGGCCAGCTTATTGGCGAACTTGAAATCAGTGCGGTAGCGCTGCACCGCACAGCCGGCCAGCAAGATCATGCATATGGTCAAAACAATGTTTTTTTTCAATTCATCCTCCCTGGGGCAGCCTGGAAAAATGCTTCCGATCCGCAGCATGGATTGCCAATAAAAAAATTCTTTTTTCTTGCATTTTTTTTGCCCGCAATTTTAAGTATATATAATGTAACATATTCGGGTAATTTTCAATCTTTCCCCGACCAATCCGTAATATTCGTTACTTAAGTCCTATAACATTAAAAAATACTTTTTATTCCGCCGGCCGGTTTGTTTTTGATTTTTCCCCCAACGCCGCCATGTATATCGGCGTTCGAACTTTTTCCCTTGACTTTCCCCGTTGCCGCGGGTATAATATTTTTTTGGATCGCGGGGTGGAGCAGTCAGGTAGCTCATTGGGCTCATAACCCAAAGGTCGTAGGTTCAAATCCTACCCCCGCTACCAACCTTTTAGCAGCGTTATGCTAAGACGTCTTCGTCGAAGCATCTAACGCGGCTATGCCGAGACGTTTCGTCGAGGCACCCCAAAATCAAAAATAATTCCAATTGAAATCCTGATTACTTTTTTCTTCACCCAAAGGTCGCCCCGCTGAGGCGGGACTCCCTCCCCCTTCGGGTCGGTCGTAGGTTCAAGCCGGAGCGAGCACGCAGTGCGAGCGGAGACCTGCGGGACGACGGAGTCGGACCGCTCATCCTACCCCCGCTAGCGATTTTTTTTCTAGCCGGGAAAGGTTCGGATGAAGTCCGCGATCGACAACACCTGGACATTCTGCCGTAAGGCGTAGGGTTCAGGCACCGGGGCAACGACATAGGCCTCGCCGATCCCCAGCTCTTGCAGCGCCCGCCAGAACCCATCGCCGACTGCCGGGGCGGCCGACGCCTTGAATTCGATGGCTGCCTTTCTCTGCCCTTTCTCCAGTATCAGGTCGATTTCAGTACCGGAAGCGGTGCGGTAAAAATATCCGTCCCAGCCGGGGAATCCGGACAGGATGTTTTCCACCCCCATCCCTTCCCAGGAGGCCCCGAACATCGGGTGACCCATGAGGTTGTTGAAGCTGCGGATGCCGGACAACGCGTGCCAAAGCCCCGAGTCGCGGAAATAGAGCTTGGGCGTTTTCACCAGCCGCTTTTTCACATTGGCGTGATAGGGCCGCAAGACCCGGAAAATGAAGGTCTGCTCCAGCAGATCAACATAATTCTGGATGGTGTGGTAGGAGAGGCCCAATGAGTCTCCGAGCTTGGACAGGTTCAGCAGCTGGCCGTGAAAATGGGCGCACATCTGCCACAAGCGTTTCAGGCGCGTGGCCGGGACGCGTATCCCGAGCTGCGGAATGTCCTTTTCCAAAAAAGTACGGATGAAGTTTTCCCGCCAGGCTGAGCTGGCGCTGTCGCTCGCGGCCAGGAAACTGCGCGGATAGCCCCCGCGCAACCAGAACTTTTTGGCCGTGCCGTCCCCGCGCACCATGGTCTCGCTGACCTGGAAGGGGGTCAATTCCAGGTAGGCGATCCGGCCGGCCAGGGATTCGGAACTACGGTTGATCAGGTCGGGAGAGGCCGACCCCAGCAGCAGCAACTGTCCGTTCCTCTCCTGGCGGTCGAGGATGCTGCGCAGGACGGGGAATAGATGCGGCAGCCGCTGGATCTCGTCCAGGCAAACCAGGCGGTCGGCATTGTTCTGAAAAAACAGTTCCGGCTGGCCCAGTTTGTTCAGGTCGGCGTCGCTCTCCAGGTCCAGGTAGAGGAAACGCGGCAGGCGTTCGGCCAGTTTCCTGGCCAGAGTCGATTTGCCGCATTGCCTGGGCCCGAGGAGCGCCACCGCCGGGTTGGCGCGCAAAGCCGCGACGATCTTGTCCTCGAGATGCCTCTTGATGTAATATTGCATATTAGAAGTCTACATTCTAATCTGCAGAATGTCAAGCATTGGGAAAGAACTCAATAATGAACAAAATCGTTACGAGGGCATTATTGTTTTTTGTCATGACGGGAGTAGCCTTGGCCGGGACGATCACGGTCACATCACCGCGTGCCGGCGAAGTGCTCTACAAAGACAGGACCTACACGATCGCCTGGACCAGTTCCGGAAAGGTCGGCCGCGTCATGGTCCGGCTCATGCGCGGCCGGATCGCAGCCGTGAATTTGAGCCTGAACACCGAGAACGATGGCAGCTTCGAATTTCCCGTACCCAACAAGATCCGGGAAGGCGAATTCACCATCGAGGTGCAGAACACAAGCCGGTCAGTTAAGGGAGAAAGCGGGATTTTCCGCATAATCCCCAATATGATGGCTGCGCCACCACCGCCTCTGCCTCTTGAGATCATGCCCACTATCACTATTACCAGCCCAGTGGATTCCTATTTCTTTGACTTCTATGTTGGCGGGGATATGATTGGGTCGTTTGGACAACACGCGGACGTATGCCTCCAACGGTCAGCATTACTCTGCATACGAGTGATGATTGTACCGGGACTGGCCTCCACCTTGCCACGGCGAATCCCAATGCGGGCAAGCAGAGGATACGCATACCACCGGGGTTCAATCCTGATTATAGAACAAGGTATAATATCGCGTCGGAGCATTCCCGGGACCTCCAGTTGGATGCGATGGAAATTTCGTTATTAAAAAAGACAATATCATTATCGAACCGAATTCCAGCTCGGTTTGGCATCCGGGAGAAACAGTCGTTGTTCGCTGGAACACCTGGGTGAACAATACATATACATATATTATTTTGGCTTCTGAGAATAGCCTTGCACGATGCAATTTTTTCGGAAGCTCAGACTATATGTTGCACGAGCCGGTAAGAAGTACCGATCGCTCAGTAACGATTACACTTCCGGATGTTATCGCCCCTGGAAGGCATGCAATTTGGATAAGTTGTATGGACTATGGTCCTGGTCATACAGGGGATATTGCCAGAATGTGGGTAAATACTGGCTCATGCAGCGACATGTTCCAGGTCGTAGCGCGGTGAACCCATCCTACCCCCGCTACCAACTCTTTATCGAACTATCGTGACGCGTAACAAGTGACGCGTGACGAGGCAGAAATAGAGTTCATTCGTTGCCAGTTTCTCTTTCCCTTAAACCCTACACCCTGTATACCAACACTAGATAGGTTTCGTAGTGCCCGAAGGGCAACGAAACCAATAGTGTTGGTATAGTCACACTAGATGGTTTCTGCATCTCCCAACTTACTGAAACCATAGTGTGACTACCCTAAACCCTCGAGTTCTTTTTAGATCTTGAAGCGGTAGGTGGCCTTGAGCATGATGATGTTGTCGCCGGGAGCATTCAGCATGGAACCCAGGTCGCGCCCCAGCTCCAGCTGGCCGGGATTCTCGAAATCGGCCCGGTTCTGGGTCCATACCAGGTAGAGGGTCGAACCAAGCCGGTATTCCCAACGCAGCACCACGGTGCCGCGCAGCGACTTGTAGTTGAAATCGGGGTCAGTAATGGTAAACGGCTTGCCGCCGTTGCCGGGATCGACCGCATATTCCCCGGAGCCATAGACGATGGAGGAGGAGCCGCTGCCGTAGGAATTGAAATCATAGCTACGCGGGCGGGCGAATTCCTTGAAATTCTTATATGCGCCGACGGCGATGAAAGGCTGGATATACGCTTGCAGGCTGAGCCGGGGCGAGAAAATCCAGTTCAGGCGGATTGAACAGGCCAGTTTCTTCTGGTCCAGGTCGGCAAAGACATAGCGGGCACCATAAGTACTCGTCATCAGCGGATCATCGATACGCGTCACCCATTGTGAACTGTTGAGCAAACGCTCATAGCTGGGCGATATGGAGAGCGAGAGATTGGCGCCCGGTTTCCAGCGCAGGGTCACCGTCCCCTGGTGGGTGGTGCGCCCCCAGTCCGATAGCAGGTGATAGCCGCCGAAACTCACGACCAGGGGGCGACGGCCGTCGCTCTCCACGGTCCAGTCGAACCAGTTGAAGCTCTGCAGAAGCATCATCGGCCCGCCCCACGTCCGCGTTTGGGCCCAGGTGTCGGGATTGTGGCTCATCTGGAAATAGAATCCCCAGAAGTTGGTGAAGGTGATGTTGCTGATGGCGATCAGACGCTGCTCACCGATGCGGTCGCCGGCAAAGTTGTAGTTGCGCTGGGTGAAGAGCAGCAGGTTCCAGTTCTGGATCGCCCACCATTTCTTGTAGGATCGGTAACCGACCATGATATGACCATTGACCACATCTCCATCCCACTGGAAGCCCATGTCGCGGGAATCGAAGCCCGGCGAAATTATTCCCAGGGCGGCATTGAACAACAGGTTGCCTTTCTGCTTGTTCAGGGTGAAGCGACCGGCCCAGCCGTTCAGCGCAGTCAATTCGGGATCGAAATGCACATAGTCGGCATCGGGCCTCTGGAAATAGTGGGGAAAGGATTGCTGCAGGCCGGCGATACTCTCTTTCGAACCCTGCACCGAAGTGAAGCCCAGCCAGCCCGTCGCCACCCATACCCGCTCCTTGTCCAGGAAAGTCCAGCCGTCAACCCCCAGTGAAAAGGCTTGGCCGGGAAGCGCCGCTTCCAGGCTCTCGCTCTGGAAGTCGCGCAGCATCGACGTGGCGATGAAGCCCAATCCCTGCCGGCCTTCGCCGAATACCTTCTGGGCGCGCAGCACCGAGTAATTGGTGAACGGCTCCACTTCCTGGCGCGAACGCACACCCTCCAGGTCAACGCGGGCATATTCTCTCTCGGTCAAGGCGCTGAGCAGACCCACGCTCCAGTCGCCGATTTTGCCGCTGAGCTTCGCCGCGCCCAGGATGGTGGACCATTCCGGGATATCGACGTAGCCGCCGCCGGACACGGAGCCCTGGGGCGAGCGCCCGATGCGACGGCTGTAGAAGAACTGGGGATCACCCCAATCGGCGCCGATGCGGTCGCTGGCCCCGCCGACCCCGAACTGGAAAATATGGGCCCCCTCGAGAAAGAGCGGCCGCTTTTCCGAATAATAACTCTCGGCGGCGCTGAGATTGATCACAGCCGGGTCGACCTCCACCTGGCCGAAATCGGGATTGAGCGAGAGGTCGAGGGTCAGACTGCTGCTCAAACCAAGTTTCAGGTCGAGGCCGCCGTTGACCGTGAATTCCTCGCCGCTGCGGAACGGGTTCCCTTGCTCGGAGCTGAGAAAATTGGCTTTGCCGGCTCCATAGGGAATGAACTCAACGAGCTTTTTCGGCTCAATATCGCGGATGCCCTCGAGGCGGGCGAAACGGGACACGAAGCCGCTCTCGGTCTTGGGCCGCCACGAAAAAGTGGCGATCTCGTTCTTTCTCCTGATGTAGCGCCGGAAGTTGACGCCCCAGGTGTAGGCGCCGCCCGCCTGCTTTTTAAAGCGCAGCTGGTCGAAAGGTATTTTCATTTCGGCCGTCCAGCCGCGGTCATCGCGCCGCGCCCGGCCCTGCCAATGGCCGTCCCAGGAAAGATCGTCCCACTCGTCATTGTAGAGGCTCCAATCCGCCATGGAGCCCGAGGGGTTGATGGCGAACTTGAAGCCGCTGCGCTTGTCGTTGTAGGGATCCAGGCAAAAAAGAAAGTAATCGGCTTCGACGAAGTCGTCGCGGCGCGCCAACAAGCTGATGATCTTGTCCGGTTCTGAATCAAGCATGCGGGCCGCCACGTAAATAGCCTCATCGTCGTAGGCCAGCCAGACTTCTGTGCTTTCAGTGGCCGGCTTGCCGTCGTCGGGATCATTCTGGGTAAAGCCGCTGATCGCCGGCCCCTGCCAGGATTGTTCATCAAGCCTGCCGTCCAGGACGATTTTTTCAGCCAAACGCTGAGCAACAATGACCTTGGGCTGCCACGTTCCTGCCGGAGCCGAATCGTTTTGGGCTGCCAGGGTGCCGGCCATGACCCAAAGCGCAAGAATGAATAAAAATTGTTTTTTCATATTGGTTCCTTGTCATCTTAGACGTAGTCAGACCGGAAAAAGTTATAATAAAAATGCCCGGAATTTTTCATTTTTTCCCGCTGTCCTGTACCCTGCACCCTGAACCCTGCTATAATGAAGAGAGAGGTGCCTATGTCATTTAAAAACATACTACTCATGTACCTGCTCGCTTTCGTGGTTTTCTTTCTGATCGACATGGTCTGGCTGGGGCTGGTGGCCAAGAACTTTTACCGCCGCCATTTGGGCGGGATGCTCAGCCCCAAGGTGAACTGGCCGGCGGCCATTTTGTTTTACCTGCTGTTCATCGCCGGGCTGCTGCTGTTCGTCATCGAGCCGGCTCAGGGGCGTGCCCTGCAGGCTTTGTGGAAGGGGGCTTTGTTCGGCCTGATCGCCTATGCCACCTACGACCTGACCAACCTGGCCACGCTCAGCAACTGGCCGCTGTTGGTGACGGTGGTGGACCTGACCTGGGGAACGGTCCTGGGCGCGGCGGTCTCTTTTATCAGCGTGTCGCTCGGGCGCTTGTTTTTCAAAGGCTAGAGCCAACCCCGCTGCAGCGCGCCAATTATTTAAAAAATCTTTTTCTTGAGAAAAGACACCTTGCTTTTCTTCCCGGGCTGCTGCCGGCGCAAATCGACCAGGGCCCGGCTGGCGCCCGTATGGTCATAGGATATTTCCTTGACCCGCTGGAAGCAACGCTCGGCTAGCTTCATCTTGCCCTGGACGCGATACAGGACTCCCAGAGCATAGACCGGGTCGGCGCTCCATGACTTGAACTCGATGGCTTTTTTCAGGTTTATCTCGGCTTCATTTTCCATGAGTTCCATCTCGCTCAAACACAGCCCCAGGAGGTAATAAAAATCGGCCTGACCCGGTTCCAGCTTGATGGCCTGCTTGAGCAAAGGAACGGCTGTAGCGAATTCCCGCCGTTCATACAACTCCTTGCCGCGCAGAAGCATGGCCCACGCTTTTTCATGGGCGCCGTCGTCTACCGTGGCAGCCGGCGGCGCCGCAGCCGGGGAAAATTTCACTTCAGGGACCGCGGTCGGCTGCACCGAACTGACCGTCAGCAGTTCTTCTGCCGCGGCAGATTCGCGGCGCTGCTTCTGGCCCGGCGGGATCGGGCCGGCCGCTGCGGATCCCGGAGCCGCCTGCAGCCATTGGCAAACAGCACGGGCGATGCGTTTGATCTCCGGCGCAGCGGCAGATCCAAAACGCTCCGGTGAAAAACGCAGCAAAAAATCATGCCTGGCAGCTTCGATGCTCTCCGGCAGCGCATCGGGAGGAAGATCAAGCATGGCGAAAACATTGCCCGCCGTAAACTGGATCTGTTGATGAAAAACCAGAAGGTCGGCAATATCGCGCTCCATGTCAACACTGCGGCCGCTTTTTTCAAACTGCAACAGCCCCGGCAGATAAAAAACCAGTATTTTACGCCAGAAATCGATGGGCAGAATATTCATCCTGGCAATAAATTCCTGGCAGGTCAGCCGAGGAGTGAGTGCCGAAAGCTGGGCAAAGAAAGCAAGTTCCTGTTCGGTCAGATAAACTTCAACCTGCAGTGGAATTTCTTTGGCGGTTAGCGGGATATGCGAAAGCCAACGGCCGGCATAGAACGAGATTTGATCGATCGAGCGCGCGCCTTCGATCAGGATTCCCGCCATCGGGATTTCGAATATTTCTTTGAAAGGTGGAAGCTCATCCCCGGGGGTAAAGCTCCATCGCCCCTGCTTCAGGGAGAATAGCGAGATGGCCATGCGCCGGAGCTGGTAAATCCTGGCTAGGAAAATATCTTTTTTTTTGGCAAAGTGATGATCGATCAGGATATCGCCGACCTGGTCATCGGGAAACTGGTGCAGACCGCTCAGGAAATTATACTGTTCCTCGTTGATCATTCCCATCAGATGAAGAATGACGGAAATTTTTTCGTCAAAACGCGTACTCATGCCGTTGACCAACGCGCCGGCCTGGAAGTAGAGGGTGATTTGAAAATCCCGGCAGGCTACCGTCAGCTGCCCCGAAAGTTTTTTAAGATACAGCTGCTTTAAAAAAAGAGACAGCGGCTCTCTCCCGATAACATGATCCATGTTTATTATTATGGCCTACAGGTAAAATAAAATCAAATTCACTGGAGATTGGATTTACGCAGGGGTTTGATTAATTAAGCCCCTGCACTCATTTCAAATCTTTTTTGACAATGAGGTAAAATCTGCTATCATGACGGACCGGTTAAAAATAAAATGAAATCAATCATCCGCGCCGAACAGCTTTGCAAAAATTACGCAAAATTCACGGCGGTCGACCATATTTCCTTTGCCATCGAAGAGGGCGAATGCTTCGGCTTTCTGGGCCCGAACGGCGCCGGAAAAACCACGACCGTGCGCATGATCCACTGCGTGTCGCCGGTCAGCTCGGGAACGCTGACCGTCCTGGGCATGGCCGCTCACATCGACAACCGCATCATCAAGAAAAACACCGGTGTCATTCCCCAGGAGATCAACCTGGACAACGATCTCACCGTGCGCGAGAACCTGCAGGTCTTCGCCCATTTTTTCGATATTCCCGGTCTCGAAGCGCGGCGGCGGATCGCCGAGCTGTTGAAGTTCGTCGAACTCGAGAAAAAACGCGACAGCAAGATCGACCAGCTGTCGACCGGCATGAAACGCCGCCTGCTCATCGCCCGCGCCCTGCTCAATCAGCCGAAGCTCATTATCGCCGACGAACCGACCACCGGGCTCGACCCGCAGGCGCGGCACCTGATCTGGCAGCGGCTGCGGCAGCTGAAGAGCCAGGGGGCCACCCTGATCCTGACCACGCAGTACATGGAGGAGGCCCAGCAGCTTTGCGACCGCATCGTGATCATGCACCAGGGACGGATTTTGAAGGCCGGTGCGCCGGTTCGGCTCATCGCCGACGAGATCGGCCGCGAAGTCACCGAGATCCGCATCGACCGCGGCCAGGATGAGAAGCTGCTGGCCTTGCTCGTTCCCCTGGCCCGCGGCCACGAACGCGTCGGCGACTCGCTGTATTTTTACTGTGATGACGGACGGCCCTTGATGAAAAAAGTGCTCGAACTCGATCTGCCCGACACGGTGCACAGGCCGGCATCCCTGGAAGATGTTTTTCTGAAGCTGACCGGCAGGAGCCTGATCGAATGACCTTTTCCTACCGCATCGCCTATGTTTTCTGGCGCAACATGATCTCCTACAAGCGCTTCGTGCTGACGACCTTCCTGGCCAGCCTGATCCAGCCGCTTTTTTACCTGATCACCTTCGGCATCGGCATGGGCGCCTACATCGGTTATTTCGGCGGCAAACCCTATCTTTATTTCCTGGTCCCCGGCGTGCTGATCACCTCAGTGATGATGACCGCCAGCTTTGAGTGCATGTACGGCACCTTCGTCAAGATGATCCACGAGAAGCTCTACGACTCGTTGGTCGCCACCCCGGTCTCGGCCGAGGACGCTGTGGCCGGCGATATCGCCTGGGGTGCTTTCCGCGGCCTGGTCAGCGGCAGCCTGATGATGATCGTGGCCATCTTCATGGGCATCCTGCCCGTATCGCTGATCAGCGTGCTGCTGCTGGTGCTGCTCATGGTCATCGTCGGCGTCCTTTTCAGCTCCCTGGCCATGGTCGTTACCTCGTTTGCTCCAAACTTCGACTTTTTCAATTATTATTCGGAACTGGTCATCACACCCATGCTCTTCTTTTCCGGAGTCTTTTTTCCCCTGGACAAGTTCCCCGGCTGGATGAAGACCCTCTCCCAGTTCCTGCCCCTGACCCACGCCGTGGCCATTGCCCGCGCCATTTTCAACGGCACCTATACCCGAGGCCTCGTCCTGAATTTCCTGGTGATCTTGGCCCTCGAGGTCGCCGCCTTCCTCATCGGTGTGCGACTGATGAAAAAACGCCTGATCAAGTAAAAAATTACAATAGTGCTCGCCAGCAGCTTAATTTTAATGGTGAATGATCTTCCGGAACAACGCCAGGTTCTTTTCCAGGACCGGGCCGGAAAGCAGATCGTTCAGGGCCGCTTCGACATGGCCGGCGCCCAGGCCCAGGATCAGTTCTTGGCGGCAGATTTCGGCCAACACGGCCACATTCTGCATGCGCGGGTCCTCAAGCCCGGATTGGAACACCCTGATTTCCCGGATTCCCCTGGCCCGGCACTCCGTGGCGATGACTTCGGCTGAAGCCGCTTTTTCTTTTTTCAGCCTGACATGGAGCGGCTGCCAAGCGCTGTCGTAATAAACCATCGCGCCGCCATCCTTCAAGTACAGATTCAAGCCGCGCAGTGCTTCGTGGCGCTCCAAAGCCACCACCATCTCGGCCTGGCCGGCCATAATCAACGGAGATTGGGCTCCGGCACCGATGCGCACATGGGAAACCACCATACCGCCGCGCTGGGCCAGGCCGTGGGTATCAACACCCTTGACCGGCTTGCCGGCATAATCGGCGGCGCGAATCAGCGTCTCGCTCAGCAAACCGATTCCCTGGCCTCCCACGCCAATGACATATATGTCAAACTTATCTTTATTCATGCTGGCCTCCCTGGCCTTTGAATTCGATGGCCGCGGCCGGACAGGTTTGCAGGCACGAGCCGTCGCCGATGCACAGGTCGGCGGCGACCCGGACCGCGCCGTCATCATTGATCTGGTAGGAAGGGCAGGCAAAGACAGTGACGCATTCATGGATCCGGCGGCATTTTTTTTGATCCACATTGACCATGAGCCCTTTCCATGTTCCCTGACGCTTCTGTTCCCGTGTGAGTTTGAGCATGCAGGGATGTCTGGCGATGATCACCTTGAACCCGTCTTCCGCCAGGGCCTCCTTTATCATGGCGGTCAGTTTTTTCTGGCTGTAGGCGTCGATCTCGCGTATATTGGCAACGCCCAGGCTTTCGAGCACGCGGCGCAAAGGAATGGCCGTGGTCTGGCCGTTGAAGTTCCTGCCCGTAGCCGGATGCTCCTGGTGCCCGGTCATGGCCGTGGTGCCGTTTTCCATGATCACCAGGGTCAGGTTGTGGCGGTTGAACACGGCGTTAATGATGCCCGGGATGCCGGCGTGGAAAAACGTCGAATCGCCGAGAAAGGCCACGACCTTGCGTTCCTTGTTGAACAGCGACAGCCCGGACGCGGTGGCGGTGGAAGCGCCCATGCACAACAGCACCTGGCCCATTTCGTACGGCGGCAGGAAACCCAGTGAGTGGCAGCCGATGTCGGCCACGGTGATATCGCTCGCGGCCAGGGCCTGCTTCACGGCGTAGAAGGCCGAACGGTGACCGCAGCCCGGACACAGCTGCGGCGGCCGCGGCGGCACGGCCGGCTGGGCACCGGTTCTTTCCGGCCGTGGCGCCAGCAGCCCGGGCCAGACTTTTTCCAGTTTCCGGACCACCCGCTCCGGCGTATACTCCCCGATCCAGTCCTCCAGGTCGGTTTTGCCGATGATCGCGGCGGCGATGCCTTCACTCTGGGCCAGGGCCCGGATCTCGGTTTCCAGAATATCGTCAAGTTCTTCCAGGACCAGCACCTGGGCGTGCTCCTTTAAAAAATCGCTGAGCAAACGCCTGGGCAAGGGATGGGTCATGCCCAGCTTGAGGACGTCGGGAAGGTCCTTGGCGAAAGCCAAGGCATCGCCCAAGGCCAGGAAGGCGGTACCGGCCGTGATTACGCCCCGCCCTTTGTTGCCATGGCTGATCTGCAGGTTGAAAGGCGAGCTCTCGGCATATTCCCGCATAGCGGCCAGTTTTTCCAGCGCTTTTCTCTTCATCGGAAATACCGCGGCCGCGATCGGCACATAGGGGCCGTTGTTGACGTCAAAACGAGGTGAATCATTGCCGGACATGGCCGTATAGGCGGCAAAAATCACCTTTTCCTTGGCATGGCAGACATGGGTGGTCAGGCGCAGGATTACCGCCATCTTCCGCTCACGTGCCAGCGCGGCGGCTTCCTTGAACATGGCATAGGTCTCGGCCGCCGTGGCCGGTTCGAAAACCGGCAGATAGGCCAGGCGGGCGAAATGACGGTTGTCCTGCTCGTTCTGCGACGAGTGGGCGCCCGGGTCGTCGCCGAGGACCACCACCAGGCCGCCGCTGATCTCCATCAGCGGCAGCTGGACAAAGGTGTCGGCGGCGACGTTCAGCCCGACGCTTTTAAAGAACACGACGGACAAATGGCCGTTGACAGCGGCGCCGAAAGCCACTTCGGTGGCCACCTTCTCATTTACCGAGAATTCAAAATAGAAAGGCCGTTCCTTGGCCGGCATACTGGCGATGGCCGCGGCGATTTCCGGCGTGGGTGAGCCGGGATACGACGTGACCACCCGGACACCGCTTTCGACCATGGCCCGCACCAGCGCCGTGTTGCCGATGACGATCTCGGAAAACGCCCCGGGGCGCAGCAGCATTTCGCCCATGTCTTTCATCTTCCACCTCCCCAACGCTCCATTTGATTGTAACTCAAATCACAATTCAAATAAAACAGCCGCGGCAAAATAATTGAAAAATAAGTTTGCTTTTATAGTATAATGTCAACAGCTTCCCCGATCTTGTCCAGCGCTCAACCCATGACGGCGCAGGCAGGATCGGGACAGCAGTGGAGTGTCAGCGCATGGAAAAAAACAAGCCGGACCGGCTCTTGATCGTTGATGACGAACCGGTCATCACCCGTTTGGTGGCGCAAAGGCTCAAGGGCAAGGGCTATAACTGCGAAACCAGCGCCAGCGCCACCGAGGCGCTCCGGCAGCTCGACAGCGGAGAATTCGTCCTGGTCATCAGCGACATCAACATGCCCGGCATGACCGGTATCGAGCTCCTGTCCACAGTCAAGAAATCGCACCCGGACATCGCCTTCATCATGCTGACCGCGGTCGACGATCACACCACCGCCGTCCGCTCCCTCGAGCTGGGCGCCTTCGGCTACATTATCAAGCCGTTTGAAGCCAACGAGCTTTTCATCAGCGTCAGCAATGCCTTGCGCCGCCGCGAGCTCGAACTGGACCGCGACCGCTACGAGGAACGGCTCGAGCGCGAAGTGTGGGAGCGGACGGCCGAGATCCGCGCCACCCAGGAGCAGATTATCGTGCGCCTGGTGACCGCCTCGGGATGCCGCGACGAGGAGACGGGCGAACATATCCGTCGTATGGGCGAGTATGCCGCCGTCCTGGCGCGCGCCAGCGGTTGGAACGAGGCCGAGGTGGAAGTGATCCGCTTGGCCGCCCCCATGCACGATGTCGGCAAGATGGGCGTGCCCGACGCCATTCTGAGGAAGCCCGGCAAGCTCACGGACGGGGAATTCGAGCAGATGAAGGAACACACGTGCATCGGCGCACGCATCCTGGAGGGATCGGGGATCGCCATGCTGGATCTGGCCAGGGAAATCGCGCTGCATCATCATGAAAAGTGGGATGGCAGCGGCTATCCCGACGGCTTGAGCGGCGAAGCCATCCCGCTCAGCGCCCGCATCGTCGCCGTCTGCGACGTGTACGACGCCCTGGTTTCCGATCGGGTCTACCGCCGGGCAATGACCGAGGCACAAGCGCTGGCCATCATGACGGAAGGACAGGGCAGCCATTTCGACCCACGGATATTCGACCTGTTCCTGGAACAACTGCCCATGATTCGCGCCATCCGGCAAAGGATCGCGGATTGAAGGATAGCATGCAGGCAGGACAGGAAAGCGCCAAGCAAGGAGGACGATCATGGCATTGAAAAGTTGCAGCGAATGCAAGGGGAAAATTTCCGAAAAGGCATTAATGTGCCCGCATTGCGGCTTCGGACTGAATCAGAATCTGGAGGCGCTTCTGGGCCGGATGGCGGCGACTTCCACCCCGAAAGAATCCACTGTGACGGCAGTCGAGGAAAAACGCCGCCATCGGCGCCTGGAGCTGCGCACCATGGTCCAGGTCGACGGTGAAAAAGCCCTGCTGTTCAACCTCTCGCGCAGCGGCCTGCTGCTCTCCGCTCCATTTCACCCCAAGGGTCCCGACGTGGACGTCACCCTGGACAACGGCGAACAGCACTTTATCCTGAAAGGCACCATCCGCTGGGTGAGTCGGAAACGCTCCTTCTCCAACCTGGTTGACTTCGGAGTGGAAATTTTCGAAGCGCTGCCTGCATATTATGAATTCGTCGAAAAAATGCAATCACTGCCTTAAAATCAGCCCAACTTTCCGTTACAACCCCACTACCCGGTTCTTGCCCTGCTCCTTGGCCTGGTACATGGCTGTGTCCGCTCGCTTGATCATGCTCTCCAGGGTTTCGCCCACGTCGAAGGCCGTGACCCCGAAGCTGCCGGTGATCTGCTTCACTGAATTTTTATCAAAGGGCAGCCCGGCACGTTGGCCGACGGAGGTTTCCAGGATCTCCCTCAGTCGTTCAGCGCAGACCAGGGCTCCTTCCAAGGGAGTATCGGGTTGGATGATGATGAATTCCTCTCCTCCATAGCGGGAAATGACATCGATTTCGTTCCCCTTGAGCACGATGGGCTCATCATAGCGGCGGATATTTTCGCGGAAGGATAGTGCGGCTTCACGGAGCACACGGTCCCCGGTCAGATGGCCGAACTGGTCATTGACCTTTTTAAAGTCATCCAGGTCGATCATGATGATTGACAGCGGGTGTCGGTAGCGCTGCGAGCGGGCGATCTCAGCCCCCAGGCGTTGGTAAAAATAACGGTAATTAAAAAGGCCGGTCAACGGGTCGGTAATAGCCAGTTTTTCGATCTCGGCATACATACGGGCATTCCTCATGCCAACCGCCACCTGCAAAGACAAGATGGAAAGCAATCGTATGTCGTCGTCGCCGAAGGCATTGACATTCCGGCTCTCGACGGTCAGCACGCCCAGAAGCTTGTTATCGGAGATAATCGGGCAGGCGATCTCGGAACGAATATCCTGAATTCCGGAAGAGATATAATCAGCGTTCAGACAAACATCACCGACATTGATCACCTTTTTTTCCTGGGCGCAGCGACCGGTGATGCCCTTGCCGATGGAAATCTTCAAGCCGACGAGCGTTTCAGGGAAATCCCCGCTGGAGGCCTTGAACACCAGCTCCTCTCCGTCGACCTCCAGGATGGCGCAGGTGTCGTAATGCAATCGCTGGCGCGTAGCAGCGACGATCGAAGCGAAAAGTTCGTCGACCTTAACGATAGAAACGAGTTTCAGGCCGATGTCTTGCACCAACTGCATTTGTGCGAGCACCTGAGCATTATGCAGGGCGACGGCGATCTGGTTGCTCAGGATCTTCATCAAGCGAATATCAGTGCGGGAAAAATCATCCTTGCGCGTGCTCTGGATATTAAGCACGCCCAGGACACGGTCATGGAAAATAATCGGTACGTCCAGTTCGGAACGGAAAACGCTGTTCCCCAGGTGGATGTAGAAATCGCAACGGGAGAGATCGGGAATCAACATTTCCTTGCGGTTCACGGCACAGCGACCGGTGAGGCCCTGACCCAACGGGATTTTTTTACCGATGATCTCCTCGGGGTATTCGGTTACGGCGCGAATGACCAGTTCGGCGCCCTCCTTGATCAGGATGGCGCAATAGGAAACACCCAGGGCGGAGCGAACGCGCTCCACGACCAGATGCAGCAGGCGGTTAAAATCGAGCTCAGCACTGATATGGGCGCCGATATTGTAGATCAACTCGGTTTTGCGCTTGTGACCAAAAAAAGAGAACAATTTTTTACCTTGAATAACCATTCCCGCCCGGCCGGCCCAACCTGTGCTCAACATGATATCTCATTGGCATAAAAAGTAAACCGCTACCGTTCCACTGCTGCTACCGGCGAGTCGTCGCAGTCATTTTTAATGATATCCTGCACCAGGTTTTTCTGAACTTCGTTGTCATACGCGATCTCGCAGCCGGATGCATACACAATGCCCGGTTTGAGCACACTTTCAGGCTGATCCTGAAAACGCAGGATACGGGAATGAACGACCTTGACCCTGAACTCATGTTTTTCCCGGCTGTAATTGATGAAAATCTGGTAAGGATTGCCGATGGTCGGCGGGTAGTTGGATACGAGATTGAAGCCGCCGGCTGAAATGTTTTTAATCAAAAATTCTTCGTGGTTGCGGAATTCTCCGGTTACCTCGGTGGTCAGCTCAAAATACCCGAAGATCGGGATGACCGGATCAAACCGTTCAAATTTTCTGTTTTCTTCCATTATCCTTTCCCTTAGCAAAATCGTATCACAAGGCGGCGGCCAACGCAACCACCTCAGGCATGGAATCGGACATGACCGGAATGCCGCAATCGTTGCGGATGATGCCAAGTATCAGATTCTTCTGAAACTCGTTTTCAAATAGGATCTGGCATCCGGTGGCATAGACCACGCCGGGCCTGAAGATACCCTCCGGCTGTCCTTGAAATCGCTGGATCCGGGAATGGACGATCTGGACGGTGTAGGGGTGCTTTTCCCCGCCATAGTGGATGAGAACCTGGTAGGAATTGCCGATGATTGGCGGGTAATTGGACACGAAGTTGATTCCACCCAGGGAAATGTTCTTGATCAGGAATTCCTCACGGTTGAGAAATTCGCCGCTCACCTCATTGGTCAATTCAAAGTATCCGAAAATGGGTATTTCCGGATCGAAACGTTCGATAGTTCTGGTACTCATATTTTCTCCTTGTGCATTTTTATTCGGGCAAAGACAACGGCTGTTCCGGAGTAAAAGCCCGGCGAAACGATGGCAGCGGCAGACGCACGGTAAAGTGACTTCCCACACCCGGAAGACTGCTCACACTGATTGTCCCGCCGTGCAATTCGGCCAGGCGCTTGACCATGGGCAGACCCAGCCCCGTGCCCTCATACTTCCTGGCCAGGGAACTGTCCAGCTGCCCGAAGGGAGCGAAAAGTCTCGGCATGTCCTTCTCGGCAATACCAATACCATTGTCGATGACCGAGAACTCCAGCAGGCCGGAGCGGGTCCGACGGGCATCGAGACAGACCAAACCCCCATCGCGAGTGAACTTGACGGCGTTGGACAAAAGGTTGTAGACCACCTGTTTGACCTTGCGTACGTCGACCCGGGCCATGCCCAGGTCTCCCGCCAGCCGGGTTTTAAGGGTGATGGCGTGGGCCAGGGCCCGTTCACGAATGATCGCCAGGCAGCCTTGTAAAAGCAGCGACAGGTCTGTTTCCTCGAGCTCCAACGTCATCTTCCCGGCCTCAATCTTGGACAGGTCCAGGATATCATTGATCAAAGCCAGCAGGTGTTGGCCGCTTTCATAAATATCAGCGCAGTACTCACGCTGTTTCACGCTCAACTCTCCTGCTTGCCCCTCTTTAAGGACTTCGGAAAAACCGATGATGGCGTTCAAGGGAGTGCGGAGCTCATGCGACATATTGGCCAGAAAATCGGACTTGGCCTGGTTAGCCTCCTGCGCCGCGTCCGCGTAGGCTGAGATGCGCTCAATTACTTTGCGCGAAAAACGGTTGAACATGAATACGATCAACACCAGCAGGAAGGAAAGTGCCGTGATCAGGAAAGGGGCCGATGCGCCGGGCAGGTCGATGATCTGGTCATAGAGCGTCTTCAGGAGCAGAAAAAACAACCCGTAAATGATCAAGGTGATGACCGCTTTCAGTTTTCTGACCTCGTACTCAAACTCGGTGGAAGAAGTGGGCGGTTTCTTGCTTATCATCCGACCCTCCGTTCACAGGACGATTCCTGCAAGTCGGCGAATACCGCGGCGAAGCGCGGTTCCAGGTCCCCGAAAGCGTTGAGCAGCGCCGGATCAAAATGCTCGGGTTTGACCCGATCGCCGCCGCCGAGGATGATCGCGCAGGCGGCCGCATGCTCCATGGCCGGCTTGTAGGGCCGGGCGACGCGCAAAATGTCATAACGGTCGGCCAGCGCCACGATGCGCCCGGCCAGGGGGATCTGTTCACCCTGCAGCCAGTTGGGATAGCCGCTGCCGTCCCAGTTTTCGTGGTGGCTCAGGGCGATGACTCGGGCCATGGCCAGGTGTGGATGGTCGTCGATAATTTCCGCCCCGAGCCGGGTGTGGGCGCGGATGATGTCCCATTCCCTAAAATCGGGTGCGCCTTCCTTATTCAGGATCTCGAGCGGAACGCCGATGTTGCCCACGTCGTGCAGTTGAGCCTGAAGACGGATGGTCCTGGCAAAGCGCTCGCCAAGCCCGAGGTGCAGGGCCAGCAGGGCGGAAAACTCCCCTACCCGTCGGTTGTGCTGTTCCTCGTCGCTGCTGTGGAAGGCGGCAATGCGCAGCAGGGTCCCAACCGTATGGATGGCATTCGCTTCGGCCTGCTCCACCTGGTCCGAAAGCAATTTGAAGAACAAGCTCTGGGTGACCAGGGTATTCAGCACGGCCGCCTCATGGGCGCCGACATTCCGGCCGTAGTTGGCGGCGAATACGCAAAGTTCAGAACTGAGGAAGCAGAACAGGTTGCCCAGGGTGGCCGGCAGCAGGGGGTGGGATTGCAGAAAGTTGACAAAATCGGCCAATCCTTTATTTGCGAAGTCAGAACGGTCGGCATAAAAAAACGTGGCATCGCCCCGGCCAGGAATAAGCAGTGAATTGCGGGCGTCGAAATCGAATTCGCGCCGGCTTAATTCCCGGAATGGAGCTTCATAGTAGAACCATTTCCAGGCCCCTTCAACCCGCACGCTGACGATCAGGGCCTTGGGACGGTCGACGGTCTCGCCACTCTGCTGGATGATCTGCCCAACCAAAAGGTCGATGTGGGGCATGAGCTCGAATTCCAGCGGGTCGAACGACTTAAGAGCCTGGGCCCCGAAGGTGGCCAGGCCGGTGACGCTGGTATAAGCGCGGCTCAGGCGGTCGTCCAGTTCACGCATGCGCAGCAGCATACGGATACGGGCCAGCACCTCGCCCTGATCGATGGGCTTGGAAATGAAATCTTCGGCCCCGGCCTCGATGCCCTTGATGCGCTCGCGGCGGAACTGCAGGCTGGTGATCATGATTACCGGGATATTGCCGCGATCCCTGTCCTCCTTGATGCGCCGGCACACTTCATAGCCATTCATTTCGGGCATCATGACGTCCAGCAGCACCAGGTCGACCTTCTGGGTACGAAGGATCTCAAGGGCTCCCGCACCATTCGAGGCTTGCAGTACCTCATAGCCTTGGGGAGTCAGGAAAGCTTCGAACAGTTTCAGGTTAACCGGTTCGTCATCCACACACAGGATTTTTGCTTTGGTTGTGTTCATTTTTTCTCCTCAGGCAGTAAGTTCCTGGGCCTGCCCAGCCGCTTTGACCCAGGCCGGCCGGAAGCGGATCAGGTCACCCAGGATGTGCTCGACGATCTTGCTGTCGCCGCCGCGCTCTTTGCGGTTCGACTTGGCGTACAAGCGGACGACGGCCAGGGCTTTCAGGTAGGCCAAGGTGTTTTCAAAAAGGAAATCGAGCGAATCGCGCTGCGCATTGCTGTACAATTGTTCGATATAGTTGGAATTGCCGGCATTGATCACCTGGGCCTTCAGCTCCTGCATTTCCTGGACATAGAGGGGCTTGATAAAAAAGCCGGTTCCGCCGCGGCTAAGGTTGGAATATTCCTGGTCGTTGAACTTGGTGTGGATTTCCTCGAAAATGCGCGGATCGATACGCTTGCTTCCCGCCACCTTTAAAAAATCCATGAATTCCCAGAGCAACTGCTTCTGTTGCTCAAGGTTCATCGCTTCCAAGCATTCGGGCTGGCCGCCGCCATTGATGGCGATCACATGGCTGAGCAGCAGCAGAATCTTGAAGCCGCGATCCTCGCGCACGGTGCGTTTAAACAGTTCGCGGATCAGGTATGCTTTCAGCCCCGGCGCCCCGTTGTCGCGGTATTCACAGATCAGGCGCGCATTGCGGCAGTCGAGGACAACGGCCATTTTTTTCAGGCAGGAGCGGCTGTCGGCGGCATAGCGCTGCATGATGGCTTCAAAGCGATC
Source organism: Candidatus Aminicenantota bacterium (assembly GCA_963770755.1). Classification (GTDB taxonomy): domain Bacteria; phylum Acidobacteriota; class Aminicenantia; order UBA2199; family UBA2199; genus UBA2199. The sequence continues at coordinate 162,882 of CAVYQZ010000010.1, forward strand.
CACGATCTGCTCAACGGCTTCGCCATACTTCTTGAGTTCGGCCTGACTTTCCTGGCAGACGCCGCCAACCGGCAGCTTGCTGGCGTCAAACGCCACTCCCCCTCGCGGGGGCATGATAACGGATTCGTTTCTGGAAACGGGAACGATCTCCGTAACCCGTCGCTGTTCATCGATCAGGCAGACCAGCGGCGCATCATTCAGGCGCACGCGCAGCAGCATCACTTGATCTTCAATCTTGTAGCTGCCGGGATTAAGGATCGTGCCAATGCCAATGCCATGATCATTCTCAATCTTTTTTTCTTCCATGTTGTCCTCGCATACCTTTCTATTAGCATGGCTCATGCCATCTGGCCACCAATGCTAAATCTTGGCTTTTTGTCCTTTCTTATAGCTATTTTTCATTTGTTCTGGCCTGTAACAAACTGGCGCGTGCCCCTTTTCCAGCCCCAAAGAGGGGTGCGACAAAAAGCGCAGGTGGCGCCGGGAATACCCCGGGCGCCCGCATGGAGCGGGAACGCAGCCAAAAATCAACTTCCGGGGCCGCTGCAACACATGTCGCAGGGGTCGCGCCAGCGGCCTTGGCCCGATTCGAGCGCGCCGGGCTTTTCGACCCCTTGACAATAAAGAAACAGAATTGTATATTTTTAACAAATAGCTGGGTCGTTACGGAGGAAGAGTATGGAACGCCGAAGATTGAACAAGACAAATTTTCGACAAGCATTGGCCGCCCTGCCTTGGAAGCCGTTTATCGCCATCCTGATCCTGATCATGGCCATCATCGCTTCCGGCTTGATCTACTATCAAACCCAGAAGAGAGCCGTTTTCAGGGAACAAGTCAACCAGTTGGATGCCATCGCCGACCTTAAAACCGCGCAAATAACAAATTGGATGATGGAACGAAAAGGCGATGCGCGTCTGATTTCTGAAAATTCAATGTTGACGGCAGAATTGCTGGCGCTCCTCAGCCAACCCTCGGCGGGCCGACGCCGGGAATCGATCCTGGGCTGGATGTCATCGCTGCAGAAAAACTATCATTACGAAAACGTTTTATTACTCGACCGCCAGGGCAATGTCGTCCTGTCCGCCAGCGCTCACCATAACGAAATCGGTTTCGAAGGACGGAGAACGCTGGAACAGGCCCGCCAAGGCAGGGACTCAGTGATATCGGACCTGCACAAGAATCCGAAGGTGCCCCATATCCACCTCGACATCATTACGCCGCTGCTGGCCAACAATGAGGTCGCCGCCTTCGTGCTGCTGCGCATCGACCCCCATCGATACCTTTTTCCCCTGATCCAGAACTGGCCAACCCCCAGTCCCAGCGCCGAGACCCTGCTGATCCGGCGCGACGGCGAAAGCGTCCTTTACCTGAACGAACTGCGCCATAAAAAAAACACATCCATGGAACTGCGCCAGCCGCTCCGCAGCGCGGACCTTCCCTCAGCCCAGGCAGTGCAGGGCCGGCGCGGCCCTTTTTTCGGCCGCGATTACCGGGGCATCCCCGTCTGGGCGGTAGCGCGACCGATCAAGGGAATCACCTGGTCGATCGTGGCCAAGGTCGACCGCGACGAGATCGAGCGGCCGCTGCGCAACAGAGCCCTGGCAGTCTTCCTGGTTGTCCTTTCCCTGGTCCTGGCCGCGGCCGGGCTGGCGCTCTTCTTCTGGCAGAGGCAAAACTCACGTTTCCTCATCGGACAGTTAGCCGCCGAGACCGCCCGGAGCGAAAGCGAGGAAAAATTCAAGCAGATTTTCGAGACAGCCAACGTCGGCAAGTCGATCACGCTGCCGAGCGGCGAGATCAATGTCAACAAGGCGTTCTGCGACATGCTCGGATACGGCCCGGAGGAGTTGAAGCGGAAAAAATGGCAGGAGATCACGCCGGCCGACGACATCGGGGCCGTGCAAAAAATGATCGAACCGCTGCTGCAGGGACAGAGGGACGCAGCCCGCTTCAATAAGCGCTACATCCACAAGGACGGCTCGATCGTCTGGGCCGATGTCAGCGTCGCCATGGGCCGCGACGCAAAAGGCAAGCCGCTGCACTTCATCACCACCGTAGTCAATATCAGCGAGCGCAAGCAAAAAGAAGAGCAGATCAATAACCACCTTGAAGAGCTCCAACGCTGGCATAATGCCATGCTGGATCGCGAAGACCGCGTGATTCTCATTAAAAAAGAGGTCAACGAACTCTGCCGGCGCCTGAACGAGACCCCGCGTTATTCCAGTCCGGAGACCGGCCCGGAAGTCCGGGAAATCACCGAGGATCCAGTCCCATGAGCGGAAAGCATTGGATCGCTGTGACGCTGCGTGTCCCGATCGGAGCCCTCCTGTTCATCCTGTTTTTCATTCTGCCCGCTCTGGCCGATGACGCCCTGGCCACTGTGTAGGTCGACTATGGCTATGACTTCCTGGTCGAATGGAACCACGTTTTGACAGCTGGGTCATTGCGCGGGTGATCGTCCTGTGAGACCATGAACGTAATTTTTAATCCTGAACGGAGGTACAACTAACCATGGATATCCGTACCCTGGCCATGATATTGGGCATCACCAGTTTCGTTCAGGTGATCGTCTTCTCCTTGCAGGCCTCGATCAACAAAACCTATCGCGGCATCGGCTGGTGGCTGCTGTGGAGCGCCTCGGCGGCGGCCGGGTTCGTTTTTATCTTATTACGGGCGATCCCCGCCATTTTCAGGATCTCGATCATCGCCCAGAATTCGCTGTTGGTCTTGGGGGTAATTTTTCTTAATATCGGCATCATGCGCTTCCTCGAAAAAAAAGAAAAGCGCAGGGCGTTGGCGTCGATTTTTATCGTGTTTTTTTCAGTCATGCTGTATTTCACCTATGTAAGGGATGATATCGCGGTCCGCACCGTGGCCATCGGCATCTCCCTGGCGGCCGTTTCATTTTTGAGCGCGGCGGAGCTTTATGCCAACAAGCTTCCCTCAATCAAAGCCTCCGCCAATTTCATCGCTGCGTTTTTTCTCGCCCACGGCGCATATTTTTTTCTGCGCACCCTGCTCATAGTCACCGGCGCCGACGTCCGTGACATGTTCAGGCCATCGTTTTTCAACGTCAGCGCCTATTTGGACGCGATTCTCGTCAGCATCGTCTGGACCTGCGGCCTGATCATCATGGTCAACCAAAGGTCCAACGCGGAAATGGGGGAAGCCACCCGTCATTTCGAATTGATCTTCAACACCAGCCCCGACGCGGCGGTGATCACCAGCCTCAATGACGGCATCATCGTCGATATCAACCATGGTTTCACGGCGCTGACCGCATGGAGCCGCGAAGAAGTGATCGGAAAATCCAGCACGGATATCCCCATCTGGAAAAATCCGGCCGACCGCCAAAAAATCGTCGCCGAACTGCGCGCCAAGGGCTTCAGCGACAATTTTGAAGCCGAATTCCAGCGCAAGGACGGCAGTCTGCTTTTCGGCCTGATGTCGGCCAAGGTCATCAATTTAGGCGGATCGCCCCACATCATCAGCATCACCCGCGACATCAGCGAACGCAGGCGCACGGAGAAAACCCTGAGCCAGGACCTCGACCAGGCCACCCGTTCGCGCCGGGCGCTGCTCAGCACCCTGGAGGACCACAAGCTGGCGACGGCGGCATTGCGTGCGAGTGAAAAAAAACTGAGGGAAACCCAGGCCATGGCCCGCCTGGGCCATTGGAGTTGGGACATCACGACCGGCGCCGTCGAGTGGTCCGAGGAAGTTTACCGGATATTTCACCTTGACCCGCATTCATTCACGCCGCGGATCGATTCGATCCTCGCCTTGTCGCCCTGGCCCGAAGATCACGAGCGCGACCAGGAATTGATCCGCAGGGCGATGGAAAGCCACGAAAAGGGCACCTATGAACAGCGGTTCCTCCTCCCGGACAAAAGCATCGGCTACTACCACTCGACCTTCCAGGGGGTCTATGACGAGCTCGGCGGGCTGATCACCATTGTCGGCACGGTGCTGGACATCACCGAGCGCAAGCTGGCGGAAATAGACCTGCAGCAATTGTCCGCCCGCAACCAGGCGATCCTGGAAGCCGTACCCGACATCATCATGGAAGTAAACACGAACAAGGTGTACACCTGGGCCAACCATGCCGGGATCGACTTCTTTGGCGCCGACGTCATCGGCCATCGAAGCGGAGTTTTACTTTGAAGGCGAACAGCAGACTTACATGATGGTCAAGCCGATTTTCAACGGCCAGGAGGAAGTGATTTATGTTGAGAGCTGGCAGCGGCGCCGCGACGGCGAGAAACGGCTGCTGGCCTGGTGGTGCCGGGGGTTGAAGGATGAAAACGGCAAAGCGGCCGGAGCCCTCTCAACGGCTCGCGATATCACGGAATTAAAACGTGCCGAGGATGCCCTGCGCGAAAGCGAACGTAAATTCCGCGAAACCATCGTCACCCTGGATGAAGGCTATTATAGCGTCACTCTGGATGGAAAACTGCTCGAGCACAACCAGGCATTCAACCGCATCCTGGGGTTTGACATCAGCCAGGACTTAAAGGGAACACATATGCCCGATTTTTGGCAGAACCCGGAAGACAGGCTGGAGTATGTTCGAATATTGACCGCCATGAGCGCCATCAGCAATTACCAGATCAACGCCAAAACGCATCAGGGAGAGAATATCACCGTTCTGGCCAGTGCCCATCTAGTCAAGGGCGAAAACAACCAGCCGCGCTGGATCGAAGGGACGTTCATGGACATCAGCCAGCGCATGCGCGCCGAAAAGGAGATCAAACAACTAAATGAGGAACTCGAACAACGGGTCGTCCAGCGCACGACCCAATTGCAGGCCGCCAACAAGGAGTTGGAAGCATTTTCTTATTCCGTGTCGCACGACCTGCGGGCGCCACTGCGCGCCATCAGCGGCTTCACCCAGATCCTACTCGAAGAATACGCCCCCAAGCTGGACAAGGAAGGCCGGCGCCTGCTCGACATCATCACCGGCAACACCGGGAAAATGGGACAATTGATCGACGACCTGCTGGCCTTCTCGCGTCTGAGCCGGCAGCAGATGGCTGCAGCAGCCGTCGACCTGACCGTTCTGGCCAAGGTCGTGTTCGCGGAATTGCACAATGCGGAAAAAGACCGGCACATCGAATTCAAGGTCGGTGACCTGCCCAGGGCCCGAGGCGACCACTCCATGCTGCAGCAGGTCCTGCAGAACCTGCTGGCCAATGCCATCAAATTCACCCGCACCAGGAAGCCGGCGCGCATCGAGTTCGGCGGCCGGGCTGAACAAACAGAAACCGTGTACTTCGTCAAGGACAACGGCGTCGGCTTCGACATGGCCTACGTCAAAAAGCTGTTCGGCGTGTTCCAGCGTTTGCACAGCGCCGATGAGTTCGAAGGCACCGGCGTCGGCCTGGCCATCGTCCAGCGCATCGTCCAGCGCCACGGCGGCCGCGCCTGGGCCGAAGGCTCCACAAGCGGCGCCACGTTCTATTTTTCCCTGCCGACGGCAACTGCCCCCCGCGCAGCCGAAAAAAGGAAAACGCGCTAAGAGGGAAAATCGTGCCGCGGATTGCTATTTCGATCCATTCGGTCTACAATGAAAATTACTTGGAAGTGAACTGCAGAGGAGGGTGAAATGAAACACATGAACCCTGTCGAGATCCTGCTGGTGGAAGACAATCCCGACGATGTCGAACTGACCCTAAGGGCCCTGAAAAAGCACAACCTGACCAACAATGTACAGGTGGTTATGGACGGCGTTCAGGCCCTGGATTACCTTTTCGGCAGCGGTGCCTTCTCCGGGCAAAAAAAACCGCTGCCGCCCAAAGTCGTTTTCCTGGACCTGAAGCTGCCCAAAGTGGACGGCCGCGAGGTACTGCGGCGCATGAAGGCCAATGACAAGACCCGGCTGATCCCGGTGGTGGTGCTGACTTCCTCCAAGGAAGAAAGCGATATCATCGAAAGCTACAAGCTGGGCGTGAACAGCTACGTGGTCAAACCGCTCGATTTCGACAAGTTCGTGGAGGCCGTCTCGCAGCTGGGATTGTACTGGGTGCTGCTCAACCAGGCGCCGGTTTGAAGAGAGTGTTTAGGGTCTAGGGTACAGGGAAGAGAAAGATGGAGAAGAAGCAAGTCAGAATGAATAGAAAAGAAAAAAGACCGCTCGCCAAAACTGGTATCAAGGAAAAAAAACCGAAGGTATTGATCCGGAAAAACAGCAGCGGCAAGGGAAAGAAACTGTCGGGGCGGAGAACCGCAGCAGGCGAAAAAAGCACTAAATTGCGCGTGCTGATCCTGGAGGATAACGCAGCCGATGCCGAACTGATGGAACGGCAACTAAAAAAAGATGGCATTGATTTTGATTCCCGGCTGGTGGATTCCCAGAGCGCCTATCTCAAGGCAGTGAAGGCATTCAAGCCGGACCTGATCCTGGCTGACTATAACCTGCCAAAATTCGACGCGCTGCAGGCGTTGGTACTGCGAAAAGCAAATGCGCCGCAGGTCCCGTTCATCATTGTCACCGGATCGGTCAGCGAAGAGATCGCGGTCGAATGCATGCGGCAGGGCGCCGACGACTATCTGCTGAAAGACCGCCTCGCTCGCCTGGGCGAAGCGGTCCGACAGGCACTGGAAAAGCACCGCTCGCAGTCTGAAAAAGTGATCGCACAGGAACAAATCGAACAATCGGCACGAAAATGGACCATCACCTTTGACGCCATCAAAGACGGAATGGCGCTGCTGGCCGCCGACCGGACCGTCATGCAGGTCAACCGGGCCTTCGCCACCCTGCTGGACAAACCATTCAAGGAGATCGTCGGCAAAAAATGCTGTGAATTGATCCATGATGACCGGCGCCCCCATCCGCAGTGTCCTTTCAAGAAAATGCTGAAAAGCGGAAAACGGGAATCAATGGAACTGACGATCAATGACCGCGTGTTCGATGTCATTGTCGATCCGATCACTGACCCTGCCGGAAACATAAGCGGCGCCGTGCACATTCTAAACGACATCACCGATCGCAAGCGGGCCGAGGAGCAGATCCGCGCCTCGCTGCAGGAAAAGGAGGTGCTGCTCAAGGAGATCCACCACCGGGTAAAAAACAATTTGCAGGTTATTTCGGGGCTGCTGACCCTGCAGGCGGCCCAGATCAACGACGAACGGCTGCTGCGCGTGATCAAGGACAGCCAGAGCCGCATCTGGACCATGGCCCTGATCCACCAGACCCTCTACCAGTCGGGCAACCTGGCCGACATTGACATGGCCGACTACATCCGCTCGCTGTGCGGCAATCTGCTCAGTTCACAGGCCCGGATGGCCATGCCGCCCAACATCAGCTTCGACCTGTCACCATTGCACCTGGTCATCGACAAGGCCATCCCCCTGGCCCTGATCGTCAACGAGCTGGTGACCAACGCTTTGAAGCACGCCTTCCCTGACGGGCGGGCGGGAGAGATCCGCATTGCCCTGCGCGAGTGTAGGGACAGGTCGCGTCCCCATTCGGGGACAAGCCCTGTCACTACTGACAACATGGACGCAAAACCCATCGAGGGCACCGCATTTCCTTCTGTCCTATACGAACTGACCGTCGCCGACAACGGCATCGGGCTGCCCGCCGGCTTCGACGCGAAAAATCAGAAAAGCCTCGGACTGCAGCTGGTGACCATGCTGACCAAACAATTGGACGGTTCACTGGCCATTGAATCCAGGGATGGCACCACAATGCTCGTCTCCTTTAAAATCAATGAAAAAAGCAAAAAACAAGCCTGAAACCCAAGCGCTGCGGGTGCTGATCCTGGAGGACAATCCCGCCGACGCCGAACTGGTCGAACACGAACTGCGGCGGGCAGGAATCGTTTTCACTTCGCTGCTGACCGAGGGAAAAAGAGAATTCAAAAAAACCCTGAAAGAATTCCAGCCCCAGATCATTCTTTCAGATTTCAAATTGCCGCGCTTCGACGGCCTGGCCGCCCTGGAGATCGCCCGGCACGATGCACCCGACATTCCCTTCATTTTCGTCTCCGGATCGATCGGCGAAGAGCAGGCCATCGAGACACTAACCCTGGGCGCGTCCGATTACATCCTCAAGGACAACCTGACCCGGCTGGGGCCGGCGATCAAAAGGGTGGTCGAAGAAATACGCCTTAAACTGGAAAAGAAAAATATCAACGAAGAGTTGCGTCGTCATGTCGATGAACTGCAGCTGCTGGCCGAGGCGGCCGAGCATTTTGTTAATATCAATAACCTTGATAAAATTTACAACTATCTAGCGCAAATGATCAGCAAGATATCGGGAGCCGATTACCTGATGCTCTCCTTGTATGACGAAAAGTTGCAGGCCCTGCGACCTAAAATCATTTCCGGCTTCGAACCATTCCGGGAAATCATCCGCCAACACATTCACACCGATCTCATGCAGATGGTTTTTCACTTCAAGGACATGCGGCAGGATGATTTCAGCGATTTCGTTTCCCGGCGGCTTCTACCAGTCCGCGACGGCCTGTACGGACTCTGCAACCGGAAAATATCACAATCTGCCTGCCGCACCGTCGAAAAATTGCTGACCGTCGACAGTTTGCACATCATGGGCTTCTCCTGGGAGAATAAACTTTTCGGCGGCTTTTCAATTTGGTTCAAGCAGGGCAACAAATTGAAAAATCCCGCCCTGATCGAGGCCCTGGCCAACCAGGCAGCCGTTTCCATCAAACGCCTGCTGGCCGAACAATCCCTGCACGAGAGCGAAAAAAAATACCGCACGCTGGTCACTCAGAGCCCGGACGGCATTTTCATCATCGACCTGCAGGGGAATTTCCTCTCCGTCAACCAAGCCATGTGCACGGGCTTGAAGTACAGCGAAACGGAATTTCTTGCCATGAATATCCGCAACATCGTGCCCGAACCCTATTTGGACCTGCATAAAAAGCGCCTGGCTGAGATCATGAAGGGAAATCCCCAGAATGAAGCCGCGGAATACGAGGTGCAGGCCAAGGATGGTGAAATCCGCCATATTGCCATTCTTTCCGCCCCTTATTACAAGGACGATCAACTCGTCGGCTTCCAGGGGATCGCCCGCGACATCACCGAAAAGAAGAAAATGGAAATTCGCCTGCGCGAATCCGAAGAGTACTATCGCACCCTGGTGGAAACCTCCCCCGACGCCATCATTATCGTCGACGCCGGCGGCCGGGTCACTTTTGCTTCTCAAAAAACCTTTAAGATCTTTGCGGTTCCCGCCCAAACCTCCCTGGCAGGGCTTTCGATATTTGATTTTGTCGAACCCGATGATATCCCCAGGGTGCAGGGGCGGATGGTCGAAATCCTCTCCGGCCGGTCGTTTCCGGATGTCCGCGAATACAGGCTGTTGCAGCATGATCGCCGGCCATTTTGGGGGGAGATCTCGTCGGCGCCGCTGCGCGACACTACGGGGGAAAATATCGGCCTGCTGCTTGTCTGCCGCGATGTCAGCGAGCGCAAGCAGGCGGAAGCCGCACTGCGCAAGAGCGAAGAAAAATACCGCCTGATCACCGACAACACCGCCGAAACCATCACCGTGCTGGACCTGGACCTGAAATTCACCTACATCAGCCCGGCCATTTTCAAATTACGCGGCTACACGGTCAAGGAAGCAATGCAACTGACCCTGCAGCAATCCATGACTCCAGAGTCACTAGCCAAGATCCAGGCAATTCTTGCTGAGGAAATGACGCTCGAATCGAGCGGCAGCGCCGATCCTCTGCGCAGCCGCACTCTGGAAATACAGGAATACTGTAAGGACGGATCCATCATTTGGATCGAAAATACCATATCGTTTTTACGCGACCCGCAGGGGCAGGCTGTCGGCTTCGTGGCCGTTTCCAAGGACATCAACGAACGCAAAAGAGACGAGGAACAAATCGCCTACCAAGCAGGACTGCTGCAGAATGTCTCCGACGCCATTGTAGCCACGGACAAGGAAGGCAGGATCAGCATGTGGAACCGGGCCGCCGAGAACATCTACGGCTGGAAAGCCGAGGAAGCTCTGGGCTGGGATTTTCACGCCCTGATCGATCCTGAATACCGCTTCCAGAGCAGGGAAGAAGTCATCGGAAAACTCGACAGGGAAGGATCGTGGTCGGGAGAGATCATCCATCGCCTCCAGGGCGGAAAGCAAATTCCGGTTTACAGCACCATCACGATCCTGAAAGACAGCGAGGGCAATCCGACGGGAATGGTGTCGGTCAATCACGACATCAGCGAGCGCAAGCAGGCCGAGCAGCAGATCTACGCCTCGCTGAAGGAGAAGGAAGTGCTGCTGCAGGAGATCCACCACCGGGTCAAGAACAACCTGCAGATCATCTCCGGCCTGCTGACCCTGCAGGCCGACCAGTCCGCCGGCAAGGCCCTGGCCGAAATTTTCCAGGAAAGCCAGGACCGCATCCGCTCCATCGCCCTGGTACACGAAAAGCTCTACAAATCTCATAACCTGGCCGAGATCGAGTTCGACGACTACCTGCGTTCCCTGACCGAAAATCTTCTCAGCACCCACGATGTCGCCGCCGGCCGCATCAGCATCGATTACAAAATGGAAAAAATCCTCTTCACCATCGAGAAAGCGATCCCCCTGGGGCTGATCGTCAACGAGTTGATCACCAACGCGCTTAAGCATGCCTTCCCGGAGGGACGGCAGGGAAAAATACACATAACATTGCGCGGCGGTAGTGACAGGTCGCGTCCCCATTCGGGGACAAGCCCCGTCACTGTTGAAAATATGGATTCGGCGCCTTCCGGGGACACGGCACGTCGTGCCCCTATGACGAATTGACCGTGGCGGACGACGGCGTCGGCCTGCCGCCCGGCCAGGATCCCGAGCAGGAGAAAACACTGGGCATGAAGCTGGTCTCCATACTGGCCAAGCAGTTGCAAGTCGAACTCAAGGTCAAGACCGGCCCCGGCACGGAATTTAGCCTCATTTTTCCCGGGCTGCCGGTAAGCAAAAATATCAAGGACTTGGATCATGACAGCTGAAAAATCAATTAACCAAGCAAAGCAAGGAGGGGAGATCCCATGGCCAAAGCCAACATCCTGATCGTCGAGGACGAAGCTATCATCGCCTCGGTCATTGCCGGGGCCTTGAAGAAATTCGAATACGAGGTGGTCGACATCCTCAACACGGGCGAAGCCGCCGTGACCAATGCTTTGAAGAAAAAGCCCGACCTGATCTTGATGGACATCCGCCTGCATGGTGAGATTGACGGCATCACTGCCACCGAGCAGATCCAGAAAAAGCTGGACATTCCGATCATCTATCTCACCGCCTACGCCGATGAACCGACCCTGGAACGGGCTAAAAAAACCAAGCCCTACGGCTACATCCCCAAGCCCTTCCAGGAGATCGAACTCAAAACCACGATCGAGATGGCTCTTTATAAGCACGGTTTCGAACTGCAGCTCAAGGAGAGCGAGGCCCGTTTTCGCTCGCTTTTCGAGAACTCCCAGGATGTGATATATATCAACGATGGCTCGGGAAAACTTCTGGAAATGAATCCGGCTGGAATGAGCCTTTTCGGCTTTAAACGCGAAGAAATCATCGGCTCCCAGCTTGATCACCTCTATGTCGAACCGGGCGAGCGCCACGCTTTTCTGGCCGAATTAAGAAAAAAAAAGAAAATGAAGGATCACCTGCTCAGATTGCGTAACAAAAAGGGCGAAGCCATCCTGGGCCTGGTCACCGCCAATGCCATGACCGACAAAGACGGCGAGATCATCGGCATCCAGGGCATTATCCGCGATATCACCAAGCAAAAAAAGCTTGAAGAGCAAATGCTCCAGGCGGCCAAGATGGACTCGCTGGGGCGGCTGGCCAGCGGCATCGCCCATGATTTTAACAACTACCTGACCATTATCAACGGCTACTCCGAGCTACTGCTCGCCGAGGATGAGGGCGGCAAGGACAGCGAAAACCTGAAGATCATCCTGCAGGCTGGTAAAAATGCCTCCAAGCTGGTGGCCAAGATCCTTGGTTTCAGCCGTCTGCAAGCGCCTGTCCCGGCGATTTTCGACGTCAATGCGACCCTCGGCGAGCTGGAGCGCATAGCGCGCCGTCTCCTGGGCGAACACACCGAGCTGTGCCTCGATCTCGACCCCAACGCCGGCAACATCACCATGGACCCCGGCCAGTTTGAGCAGGTGCTGATCAACCTGGTGCTCAACGCCCGCGACGCCATGCCCGCCGGCGGCAAGTTCAGCCTGGCATCGGCGCATATAACGCTGGACGAAAACCAGGCCGCCGAGCACCCGGGGCTGAACCCGGGCAATTATACGGCCATTCGCGTGCAGGACAGCGGCACGGGCATGGAACCCGAGGTATTGGCGCGGATCTTCGAACCGTTCTTTTCCACCAAACCCACCGATGAAGGAACGGGGCTGGGACTGGCTTCGGTGTTCGGCATCATCACCCAGAACCGGGGCACGGTCTGGGCCGAGAGCGAGCCGGGACAAGGGTCGACCTTTCACCTGCTGCTCCCGCAAACGACGACAGCACCGAGCCCGCAATCCAAACACCGCCCCGGTCACCGTTTCGACGGCCGCACCGTTCTGCTCATCGAGGACGAACAGAGCATCCGCCAGCTCCTGCATGCCATCCTGGAATCGCTGGGGCTGGCGGTGCGCGAAGCCGCCGACGGCATGCAGGGAATAAAGGTTGCCGAAGAAATGCCGCACTTGGACTTGATCTTCTCCGACGTGGTCCTTCCCGGCCTTTCGGGCATTGAAGTGGCCGAACGCATCCGCAAGATTCACCCCGAAACAGCGGTAATCTTTAGTTCGGGCCAGGGTGAAAATTATTTAAAACGTGCCGGCCTTGATCTGACAAAAGTCCACTTCATCGCCAAGCCGAGCTCGCGCAAAGCCATCGAGGAAAAAATCGCCGCGGCGCTGGGTTGATCGAGAATTCTCTGAGCGCTCAGGATATCCGTGATTGGAGTAGTATGAGTCACAACCCTTCCACCCGCGCAATATGGCCTTTGTTCACATGCAGGAGAACGTGATCATCCTGGACAAAGGCAATGAAGCGCTCGGTGCTGTTGAGCTGGTCAAGCGGTCGCGCGTGCCAGGTTTGGCTGGACTCCCGCAGGGAGGCCTGAAGCAAAGCACCATGCTCCAAATGGAGGTCCAGGACATGGCCTGTCTTCATCTCCATCCGAACAGCCTCCCTCACGTAAAGGATCTGGTCGACATGGACGATGAAGAATTCCTTGCTCTCCCTGTCGCGCATGGGAAAAAAGGACTCTCCGGAATTGAGGTGCTCAGCCAGGCTTTCCTCGCCATGGAAACGCGGTGAATAGAAGCTGAGGTAAAAAAAACACCAGCGCAAACCTTGGGGCCCAAAGGTGAAGCTGACCTCGGCCGGGACTTCACGTTTGGGGATCTGCAGTTTGGGATTGATATTCATTTCGATCACCGCCCCCTGCTGGCTCAGGCTATTGGCCATCTGTATGACTGTGTTGTTCATCTGTTTCTCCATTTTCCTGCGCCCCGAGTTACTCGGTGTCGACCAGAGCGTACGCTTCGGCTTCTTTCCAGTAACTCCGATATGACTGGAGTTTGGCCAGGGTGAAATCGTTGACCAAGCCCAGCGCCTGCACACGAAAGCCCTGGAATGCCAGGAGCTTCGCCTTGCCGTCCTCGCGCCGATGGTCCTTGAGGAAAGGCTCGGGCGATCCGGCCATGAGCTGCAAGCTCTGTACCACGTGCACCATCTCGTGGCCGTAGACCAAGTCGGACGTGCCGGAAACAACGGTGGGCATAATACCGTAGGCCCAGCCACGGACTCCCTCTGCCAACGGGGTGTCGGCTTCAAACGACAGCATGCCGCCGCGCAGGGAAGCCCGGTCAGCCTTGATAATAGACATGACCAGACTGATCGCATCGCGTGGTGAAACCGTGAAACTGAATATCGCTTTCGGCTTTTTGGCCAGCGGCGTCGCGACTTCGATGCGCACCAGGGGCAGGGTGAAACCCAGGTAGGACAAAGGCCCTTCCCCGGAGGTCACGTTGTCAACGACCGAAGCCGACAGGTTGGCCAGGAGGACACCGGAAAAAGTATGCCCCGCCGCGACCAGCTTCTTGGACTGGTAGAAACCGTATCCTGAAACCAGGCCATACCCCAAGCACTTGAGCGCATCCTTGAAACTGTGCACATTGCCCTGGATCCAGCCGCGAGCCAGTGAAGTCACGCCGCTGCCGATCACGTTGCCCAAGACGATCGTACTTTCAGATGACGCCTCGGCTTTGGCCGCCGGGATCAGCAGAAAACTCACTATCAGTAACACCACCAACCATGTCTTTTTGATCATCGTGTACCTCCTTTGGTATCTCACAGCCAAGAAGGTGCACGGATCATTCCAAGTCCACACAAGTCCTGAAACGCTTTACCCATAAGCATTTCAAGAGATATTCTGCTCATGAACTGACTTTGGGGATGAAGAGACAAAAGTTGCAGGATCGATGGAAAATTAGATGAAAAATGCCTATATCAGAAGATTAGTAAAAAGCAGGAAACTTTTGTCCCTGATGGACGAATGGCGCAGGGGTAAGGTCGATGACGCTTAAAAGTGGGAAATACAAACCCGGATCAGTTCTTTTTCTTTTTCTCGCGCACCAAGCGCTTGTTCAAGGCCTGGCGGGTGATCCCCAGCAACGAAGCGGCGATACCCTGGTTTCCTTTGCCCTGCTTGAGCGCCCGCTGGATAAGGAAATCCTCGGCCTGTTTGAGGGTCGGCAAACCGTCCAGGAAACCACCCGGGGTTTGTCCGGCCGCTGTTGGACCACTGGCCGGGATTTTTTTTGGGTTGGCATCGATAATACTGCGGAAACTTTCCATGGAAAGGACACCGGCCCGGTGGCGGGAAACGGCATCGGCGACCATCGTCTGCATTTCACGGATATTTCCAGGAAAATCATAGGCCGCCAGGAGATTCACCAGCTCGGGGGGAGGCGTCGGTGTACGCTTGCGCAATGCCCGGGCCGACTCCTGCAAGAAATGGCCCAGCAATAAAGGAACATCTTCCCGGCGTTCACGAAGGGGCGGGACGGCGATCACATGCGTGTTTAAGCGGAAATAGAGGTCGTTGCGGAAAGAGCCTTTCTCGACCAGCTCCTTGAGGTCATGATTGGTCGAACAAATGATGCGGGCATTGGATTTTTTCGGTTGGTCCATCCCCAAAGGATAATATTCCTTTTCCTGGATCAGGCGCAGGAGTTTGACTTGGGAGGTGGAGCTCAAATCGCCGATCTCGTCGAGGAACAGGGTCCCATCCTGGGCTTGCGAAATCAAGCCATCGCGCTGGATTTCAGCTCCGGTGAACGCTCCTTTCTTGTGTCCAAAGAGGGTGTCGGAGAACATGTTATCATCGAGCCCGGCCACGTTAATGGCAACAAACGGTCTCGAAGGATCGCCGGCGAGGTGAATCGAACGTGCGATCAATTCCTTGCCGACGCCGGTTTCTCCGATAATCAAGGCGGGATATGGCGAGTCGGCGACAACCTCCACGTATTTAAAAAGGGCGAGCATTTTACGGCTGCCAGTAACCATGTGGGCGAAGGCGCCAGGATTGTTCAGCCCGTCGGCCAGGAGCTGCCTGGTCAGCGAAAAAACCTGCCCCTGGAGCCTGGCGACCTCCAGCGTGCGCTGCAAGCTGGAAACCAGGCGGCTGCGCTCGACCGGCTTGACCAGGTAGTCGGCAGCGCCTAAATGCATGCACTCGACCGCGGTCTCGATATCGTTCACGCCGGTGACGATAAGGACAGGAATTTCAGGAAACTCCTGTTTTATCTGGGTTAGCAAGTCGCGCCCACTTAAAAACGGCATGCTCATGTCGGTCAGCACGGCCAGAACCCTGTTTTCACGCAAGAACGGCAGTACGCGGCGGCTGTCATCCAATGTGACGACCGTTTCAATCCCGGCCCCTTTCAGCATGCTTTGGTAAAGCAGCAGAACCTGGATTTCATCATCGACCAGCAAAATGGGTAATTGAACATTTCGATTTTCGTCCATGGACTCCCCTTGATTATAATACTTTTTCATCAAGACCTTGTCAATTCAAGTAATTCCAAATTTTACTATTCCATATGATTCTCTTATAATATCTTCAAATCTTAACTCTTAAATGCAGAAAGACCTTTCTGAATCTGAAATATCCAGGTAAGGTTAATTCGCTAAGAGACAGGAGGCAAAGATGTTTATGTTTGACCGCATGGATGAAAAACTTGTCAAGGCAGTCATCGAAACCATTCCGGCCGAGATCACCGTCATTGACGCCAACGACGAGGTGGTGGCCTGGAACCGCCACGAAAACCGCTTGTTTCACCGCCCGATGACCAGCATGGGGCTCAATTTCCGCAAATGCCATCCCGCACAGAGCCTGGCCAAGGTCGAACAGATCGTGGCCGAAATGAAGTCCGGCCAGCGCCAGCAAGCCCGTTTCTGGATCCAGGCCAAGATCGGCGATGAGAGGCACATGGTTGTGATCGATTTCTTCGCCTTGCGCGGCGAAGACGGCCAATACCTCGGCTGCCTGGAAGTCACCCAGGATGTTGAAGAGCACCGCAAACTGGACGGCGAAAAACGGCTGCTCGATTGAAAATGAATGAATTTTTCTCCTGCCACAACCCGAAAAAAACAGCCGCCTTTTTTTTAGGATCCTGGCTGCTGTTTTTCTTGCCGTCCGCCGCCGTGGCGACGGCCTCTCCCGCAGCCGCTGAAGGAGCAGGAGCAAATCCTTCCGGCCTCTGGCAAAAAGCCCTTGCCGTTTTCCAAAAAAACAATGACCTCATTCCCGGCAAAATAGAAGTCGTTTCGGAAATGCTGGATCGCCGGGGCCGATCCGACTCAGTCAGCAAATACTATTTCAACATTATTGTCGATGACCAAGGCAAAGCGCACAGCGAACTGACACGGGCCTTCAAAGACAACCGCGATGTCAGTGCGGAAATGAAAAATAAAATAAAAATTCGCGATGCCGAACAAGAAAAGAACTCGAAAAACAAGGAAACGCTCACCATTTCCATGGGCGATACTCCCTTCAATCCCGACAGGCAGCAAAATGTGGAAGTCCATGCCAGCGCTGAAAAGCAGCTCCTCTTCGGCCGGATGTGCCGCAGATTCGATTTCTCATTCAAGGCGGATATCGGCAGAAAGAACCAGGCAGAAAATCCCACCTGGGTCGGAAAGGCCTGGCTGGAGGAAAATAGCGGCGTCCCGGTTAAGCTCGAATTTTCTTTTGAACCGCTGCCCAAGCACGTGAACAACCTGTGGACGATCTACCGGTACGAAATAAACTCCGCCGGAGATTGGTTCCTGAAAGAAATCACGGTCCAGGGCCAGGGTGGTTTTTTGTTCATAAAAAAAGGTTTCCGCAGCTCCACCCGCTTCAGCGACTACCGGCGCGGACCGCCAAAGGAACATGGCCATCCAAGTCAATGAAAGAATTTCCCTGCAGGAACATGAAATCTTCATGGAATTCGTCCGCGCCTCAGGCCCGGGCGGACAGAACGTCAACAAAGTGGCCACGGCGGTCAAGTTGTATTTCCACATCGTCCGCTCGCCCTCACTTCCGGAAAGGGTAAAAACCCGCCTTCGGGCCCTGGCCGGGAAGCGGGTCAACCACGAAGGTTTTCTGATTGTGGACGCCCGACGATTCCGTACCCAGGAGGCGAACCGCCGCGACGCCCTGGAAAGGCTGATCGCATTGATCAGCCAGGCGGCAGTGGTTCCCAAAACACGCCGACCCACCCGGCCCAGCGCCGCGGCCAAGGTCCGCCGCCTGGAGGAAAAGAAAAAGCATGCGGCTATCAAGAAGGCACGAAAAAAAGCCATGCCCGATGCCGATTGAGCCAACGCTTGCATATCGCCCAAAATTTGCATAAAATAAATCATGCATGTATGCACATGTCATGGAGGTGAACCATGGGATTAAAATCAATATTTCAGGAAGGAATGAAAGAGCGTCAGCGCAGGAAATCATTGCGCCAAGTGAAAAATGAACTTCAGAAAAAGCAGGAAATTTGCAATCGGCAATTGACGGCCCTGGGCCAAAAAGCCTGGGAAACCAAGATCAATATCACGGCCTTTGCCGATTTGCTCTCACAGCTGACTGCAGCACAAAAACAACTCGATGATTTGCGGACCCAGGCGGAGAAAGTGCAGAAACAAAAACAAACAACTGAGGAAGAGAGAAAACAAGAAAACGAACGTTTTGCCGCCAGCCAAAAAGAAGTTGAAGGGAAAAAGAAAGTTGCGGACGAAAATTTACAAAAACAAAAAAATGTCTTGAGCGCTATTCAAAAGGAAGCCGAACAGGCAACCGCCCGCCTGATGGCCATTGCCGGTGAACGGATGCAGCTGGAAATTAAAACTGCGGCAGCAACGACTCCGGACTCTGAAAAAACTGCCGGGCAAAACAAATTAGCCGGCCTGGCCAAAGAGGAAGGGGAATTGAAAATCAAGGTCATGAAAAAAGAGGAGGCTGCCAAAGTCGACAATGCCAAAATCACCCCGCTCCAGGAGGAATCGGACCGGTTACAGAAACAAATCGACACCATCAAGTCCGAACAAAAGCGGGTGGTCGGCGAATGGGATAAAAAAATCTCGGCCTTGAACCTGGAAATGACAGGCAGCGGCAATAAAATCAAGGAAACGGAAAAAATCCAGGAGGAGAATTTCAGGCAATTGGGAGAAAACCTGGCTGCCAGCGGAAGCGACAATAAAAAAATCAGTCCCGAATTGATGGCGGTCAAGTCCACGCAAACAGAAATGGAAAGTTTCACCCAGGGGATAGGCAGCCTGGAGGGACAAAAAGACCCGGCGACTGTCAGCGCCTACAAGAAAATGATGACCCTGATCATCGGTGGCCTGGTCGTGCTGGCTGCCATCGTCATCGCCCTGGTTCTTCTGCTCGCGCCAAAGAAGAAGGAAGCGCCGTTCGCCGCCCTGCTGGGAGAAAAAGAAACTGCCGTACAGAACCTGGGAGAGTTGGCCGTGCAGATGCAAAAAGGGCTCGGTGGCATCAAGGACGAATCGGAAAAAATCCAGGGGAAAAAGATCGTGGTCGCCAGCGAGAGCCAGTTGAAATCAATCCTGCCTTCCGGAGCTGGCTGGCAAATACAGAATCCCTCATACGGCCAGGGCAAGTTCGGAGAGCTGGAAACCGCTGCGCTGCAGACCGACTACACCGCCGCGGATGGCAATCCCATCCACGTGGAGGTCACCGATGCCGGCTCGGCATCGGCCATGCTGGCGCCGGTAAAAATGCTTTTTGCAATGAATGTCACGGTGGATAACGAAGAGGAGTACCAAAAAGTTTCCATTTACAACGACATCCCGGTGCTGGAAAAGTACGACAAGCAAAGCCATGAAGCGAGTTTTGGCATCATCGTCAAGGAACGCTACCTGGTTGAACTGAAAACAACGGCTGAAAACGGCCTGGCCTTGCTCAAGGAATTTATGGGCAAGTTCGATTTTGGACAGCTGCCGTAGCCACTAAAGATTGGGCGCCATTGCTATTTTTACATCTTTGATGGTAAAATTGTACGTGGGAGGACACCATGACTTTTAATAAAATCTTAGGAATCTGGCTGGTGATCACAGCCCTATCCGGCGCCGCGTTTTATCTCATGAAAACTATGTTCCATGGACACCCGCTATGGGGATGGGCCGTTCCGGTTCTCTATGTCGGCGTCCTGATCCTTTTCGTCCTCTATATGCTCAGCCTCAAGGGTGAAAAAAAATAGGATAAACAACCGCGGAAAGATAAGGATTATAGGCCGCCGCTCATCATCTTTCCGGTACTGCGCAGTTAATAGTTGACAAAAAATGAAATCAACATTATATTTGTATCCATGCATAATATAACCATATTAGTTTTATTTATTTTGTTAAGCTCATGTGCTTCATGTGCTCCCAAAAGCGAGGAAAAAATGCCCCAGCAAAAGCTAACCCCGGCAGAAGAGCGGATCATCGTGCAAAAAGGAACCGAGCTGCCGTTTACGGGTAAATATAATAATTTCAAGGAAAAAGGAACCTACGTCTGCAAGCGCTGCGGCGCCGCCCTTTACCTGTCGAGCGCCAAATTCGATTCCGGCTGCGGTTGGCCAAGTTTCGACGACGAGATCCCGGGAGCGGTCAGGCGGCAGACCGATAGCGACGGCCAGCGCATCGAGATCTCCTGTGCCGACTGCGGCGCCCACCTGGGTCATGTCTTCCTGGGAGAAAGATTTACCGTAAAAAACACCCGCCATTGCGTCAATTCCATCTCCATGAATTTTATCCCCGACGATGCGAGTAAAACCGGGACAGCCATTTTCGCATCCGGATGCTTCTGGGGAACCCAGTATTATCTTCAGCAGGCCAAGGGGGTCCTGGGCACCATCGTCGGCTTCACCGGCGGCCACAAGGACAATCCGACCTATCAAGAGGTCGGCAGCGGCAGCACCGGCCATGCCGAAGCAGTCCAAGTGACCTTTGACCCGTCACTCATTTCCTATGAGCAGCTGGTCAAGCTCTTTTTTGAAACCCACGACTTCACCCAGGTTAACCGCCAGGGGCCGGATATCGGCACCCAGTATCGCTCGGAGATATTTTACCTGGGCGATAACCAGAAGCAAACGGCCGAAAAAATGATCACCATGCTAAATGCTAAGGGATTCAACGTGGCCACCCGGGTCACCCAAGCCGGTCCCTTCTGGAAAGCCGAGGATTATCACCAGAATTACTATATGAAGAACGGCCATCAGCCCTATTGCCACCTCTACCGGAAAATATTTTAGAGGCCCGTAAGACGCTGTCCCTTGGGGGGATAGTCACACTAGATAGGTTTCGTTACCCTTCGGGTACTACGAAACCTATAGTGTGATAGTCACACTAAATAGGTTTCGTTACCCTTCGAAAACTACGAAACCTATAGTGTGATAGTCACACTAAATAGGTTTCGTTACCCTTCGAAAACTACGAAACCTATAGTGTGATAGTCACACTAAATAGGTTTCGTTACCCTTCGAAAACTACGAAACCTATAGTGTGACTAGTTGTTGAGGACAACTTTTTCAATCTGGCGAATTGGATCACGGTACAGCGAGGTCACCTGCGTGCCGTAGTCAGCGATGAGCTGGATGATGTCGCGTGGACTTTCCGGGCGGTCGGGACCGTTGATGCGGTCGCCGGCGTCGCCCAGGCCGGGCAGGATGTAGGCTTTTTCGTTTAGGGCCGGATCCATCCATAGCGTGTATACTTCAGCCTCGGGCACAGCGCGAACGATACGCAGGGCGCCCTTGAGTGTGGACACCACATTGAAAAAACGGATGGAATTGGGCTGGATTCCCTGACTGCGCAGGTATTGGATCACAGTCACCAGGCTGCCGCCGGTGGCGTTCATCGGGTCGGCGAAGAAAAGATCGCGGCCCTGCAGATCAGCCACGTTGAAATAGGACTTTTTCAGGTCCAGGGTATAGGCCATATCGTTCTCGCTGCGGCTGTCATCACGGCTTATCTTAAAAAGGGCGAAAGGCGGAACGGTGTGCCGCAATGAGTATTCCTGTATCTCTTTGGCCACGATCATCGACGGCAGTAGTGCCGCCCGCAGCATGACGCACATGACGCTGTTTTCGGTAAGCGCATCGATGTCGGGTATCTTGTGCACGGCATAGTTCACCCCCGGCACCGTCACCGGCGTACGCACGAAAATCGGATGGCGCTGACCACAATGCGGGCCGGCAAAAGCCAGGTTGAAGAGTATCTCATATGCACGCTGGATATAGTAAATGAATTCCGGGTTGCCGGTGCGCACATCACGCAGTTTGGCCACCAGCCGTGACGCTTCGCCATGAAGGAATTCCGGGGTCTCCAGGGAATAGACATGGATGCGCCGTTCGGCGGTGACCACGGCCTGCATTTCTTCTCCCAGTTCATTGAAAACAGAAAGCAACCGCTCTTCGGAGCGACGGAACTCAGGGCCCGGGCCTCGATCCAGGATGGTAAAATCCCCTAACGCCCGGCCGTATAGCTTCCCCACCCGGGCGATGGCTTCTCCATCATCAGCGGTCAGATACCCGTCCAGGTTCGCAGCCTGCAATACGACCTTGTCCATGACGCGTCCTCCTCTGGTTCACTTATCGACAGGGAGTATACGCCTCCGGGCAGGAACTGGCAAGGAGGCCCCACGAAGCCGCGGGTCACAGCATATGCAACAAGTGCACCGAGGTGGCCTTGAAGGTCAACGAGACCGGGATGCCCGGCGCCAGGTTCATTTCCGTCCAGGATATGCGCGTGACGAACACGGAAAAGACGATGCCGCCGCAATCCACGTGCAGCGTCATGACCACTCCCATGTCGGCCACGTCCAGGATCGTTCCGCGGAATGAATTTCGCGCCGAAGTAGCGACCGGCTCAAGGGAAACCAGGATGTCCTCGGGACGGATCACCGCTGCCGCCCTGCCGGCGATCTGCTCGCTGACGACCTCGATGACCAGCGGGCCGCAATCCAGCATGGTGTGCCCGGCCTGGAAAAGCAACGTTCCGTGGATGATGTTTTCCGCCGCTGAAAATTCGGCGATATCGAGGGATAATGGACGGCTGAGCACCTCGGCGGCCGAGCCGGCCTGGACCAGGCGCCCCGCCTTCAAAAAAACGATCTTTCCCGCCAACAGCCGGGCCTGAATCAGGTTGTGGGTGGCCAGGATAATTGTTTTGCCAGAACGAGCCAGGCGCGTAATGGCACTTTCTATATTTTTCACGCTCAGTGGATCGAGGTTAGCCGTCGGTTCGTCCAGGAGATAAAGGTCCGGATCCAACAGCATCACCCGGGCCAGTTGCAGCCGTTGTTTCTCTCCCCCCGAAAGCTGCTGGGCATCTTGAGATTCCTTGCCCTGCAATCCAGTCACTTCCAGCATGTTCTTCATCGCCGAACTGCTCACGCTGAGTCCGCGCAGTCGCGGCCCATAAAGCAGATTGCTTTCGACAGTCCCGGCCAGCAGCAGCGGCGTTTGAAAAACAAAGCCGAGGCGCCGGCGCAAGGCCGTGCGCTCTCTGCGGCGCATGACGCTCAGGGGCAAGCCGTCATAATAAATTTCACCCCGACGGGGACTATCCAGCAGACCGAGCAGACGCAGGAATGAGGACTTGCCGGCCCCGTTGGGCCCCAGGATGACATTGACCGCCCCGGGCGCGAACTCCTGGCTGACATTGTTCAAAATCAACTGCTCACCGGCTTCCTGTTCAAGGTTATCAACGCGGATGTCCATCATTTGCCCTGCGCCCACTGGAGAATAATATTGATCGTTAAAGCTGCCAGCAGCAGGACGATACCCAGTGCTATACCGATCTCGAAATTGCCTTTCATGGTTTCCAGGGAGATCGCCGTTGTCAACACCCTCGTATGGCCTTTGATATTGCCGCCGACCATGAGCGTCATCCCGGTTTCGCCGATAATCCTGGAAAAACCGGCGATCAACGCTGTTAAAAAAGCGAAACGCCCCTGGCGAATGACAGCCAGAGCCAGCTGCTGGCGATTGGCGCCAAGCGCCAAGGCCAGGTCCCGAGCTTCGCGGGCGATGCCCTTCAGCGCCGCCAGGGCCAGGGCGGTTATGAGCGGAAAAGCCAGCAGGGCCTGCGCCAGAATCATGGCTCCGGGATTGAACAGGAGCCCCAGAGCACCCAGCGGGCCGCGGCGGCTGACCAGGCCGTAGACCAGGAGGCCAATGAGCACGGCCGGCACCGACATGGCCGTGTTGACCAGCCCGACCAGGAGGCGCTTGCCGCGGAATTCCTTCAGGGCCAGGAACAGGGAGGTGGGGACCGCCGCCATGGCTGCCAGCACGGTGGCGCCGCCCGACACCGCCAGCGATAAAAAAATGATTTGCATGATTTCCCGGTCGGGCGGCAACAGCATCAGCAGGCCATGCTTCAAGCCATCCAGGATGTATTCCATAATCGCTTTCCTTTTTATGGATACGCGGGAGCCGGGAATGCCTTTCCCCGTGCTGCCTTGGAATCAATGGCCATGGATGACATCGGGATAGAACAGGGCGCCGCCGAACTTGTCTTTGCCGAAGGCGCCGATGATGGCCTGGCCTTCCGCCGAACGGATGTATGCACTGAAACGGTTGGCCAGTTTAACATTCAGCCAAGGAAATTTTTTGGGGTTCACAACAATCACTGAATACGGATTGAACAGCTGCGGATCACCTTCAGCCTGGATCGCCAGGACATCGATCTCTTTTTGATGGGCCAGCCAAGTGGCGCGGTCGACCAGGCAATACGCGATCTTCTCGTTGGCGATGCGCAAGGTGGCCTCCATGCCGCTGCCGCTCTCCATATACCATTTCCCGGCTGGCTGGACTCCGGCGCTTGCCCACATTTGCCATTCTTTTTTATGCGTACCGGAATCATCGCCGCGGGAAACGAAAAAAGCGCCACTGACGGCAATGCGCTTGAACGCTGCGGCCGCCTTCAGGTTGCAGATAGCGGCCGGATCGCTTTTGGGCCCCACCACCACGAAATCGTTGTGCATCACGTCCAGACGTTCGATGCCAAAACCATCGGCTACGAATTTTTCCTCGGCCTGGCGATCATGAACCAGCAGCACGTCGGCATTGCCGTCGCGAGCCAGGCGCATGGCCTGGCCGGTGCCCACGGCAATGATCTTGACCGTGCAGGCAAATTTTTTTTCAAACGGCGGAATCAGCGCCTCGAAAAGTCCCGAATCGAGCGTTGACGTGGTCGAAGCCAGGGTCAAAGTTTCCTTGGCCGGGAGTCGGCCGGAATACAGCAATAAAAACATAATCAGAAAAAAAGTCAAAAAATATTTTTTCATTTGATACGCACCCTGGCGCCGCCCTTGTTTTCGGTCACCTGGCCGATCAGATAAAATTCCTCGTTCGCCCGCTTCAGCGCGGATTCGACCCGGGAAAGGTGCTTGGGCTCGATGATCAGCACCATGCCGATGCCCATGTTGAAAACCCGGTAGCGCTCCTGTTCGGAGATATTGCCGGCCTGAACCAGGAAAGCAAAGAGCGGCGGCACCGGCCAGGTTTTTTCAAGCACCACCGAGACCGTATCGGGAAGGACGCGCGGAATATTTTCCAGCAGGCCGCCGCCGGTGATGTGGGCCATGCCCTTGAGCAGCCCGGCGGACAGCAGAGTATTCACCGCTTTGAGGTAGGAACGGTGCACGCGCAGCAATTCCTCGCCGATGGGAGCCGCCAAACCGCTCACCCGGCTGTCTACTTTCAATTTAAGTTTTTCAAACACAATGTGCCGGGCCAGTGAATAGCCGTTGGTATGCAGTCCGCTTGAGGGCAGGCCAATGAGCAGGTCGCCCTGGGCGATGTTTTTTCCGTCCACTACCTTGTCCTTGCCCACAATGCCGACAATGAAACCGGCGATGTCATACTCCCCTTCCTGGTAAAATCCGGGCATCTCCGCGGTCTCCCCGCCCAGAAGAATCATATCGTTTTCCAGGCAGCCGTCCAGCACTCCGGACACCACCGCGCCGACGGTTATTGGATCGACTTTGCCGCTGGCCAGGTAATCGAGGAAAAACAAGGGCTGGGCGCCGTAGACCAGGATATCGTTGACGCAGTGGTTGACCAGGTCGCGGCCCACGGTGTTGTGCACTCCGCTCAAAAAAGCGATTTTCAGTTTGGTGCCGACACCGTCGGCCGACGATACCAGAACAGGCTTTTTTATATCGTTTTTCAGTGGGAAAAAACCGCCGAACTTGCCGATTTCCTGCACTCCCATACGCTGGACCATGGCCTTGATGCGCTCGACCGCTTGATTGCCGCGGTCAATGCTCACCCCGGCCTGATCATAGGCGCTTTTTTTCATGCTTTTCTCCTCGCAGTTTGACGGACAGGACCGATTTTACCACAAATCAGGCGCCTCCTCCAGAGCCATCATCAACAAACTCACCCCGCCCCCCTCTCTTTTTTTTAAGAGAGGGGGTGAAGAAGATATCCTGATTTATCACAGATCCTTTGGCTGGCTCTTGCATAATCAACATCAAAATTTTACAATGACCGCCATGGAGGGGTTTGGCCGCCAAAGAGGTACCATGGAATTTCGTTCGGCGATTTTTTTAATCATGCCGCCTATGCCGCCGCATGAGAATTAAAAGTAAAATCAGCCGCGCTTGCGCCGCTGGCGTACACATGGTCATGGTCAGCCTTTTCCTGCCGCGCTGCCGCCATTGCGGCCTGGACCTGGTCCAGCGCAAAGAAAAAATCATTTGCTCAAACTGCCGGCAAAAAATACGCCTTGCCACAGAAAACCAATGCCGGCGCTGCGGAAAATTCATTCCCGCGGGAATTGAAATCTGCGGCTCCTGCCTGCTGCAGGCGCCGCCCTTCC
Source organism: Candidatus Aminicenantota bacterium (assembly GCA_963770755.1). Classification (GTDB taxonomy): domain Bacteria; phylum Acidobacteriota; class Aminicenantia; order UBA2199; family UBA2199; genus UBA2199. Next base: position 189,230 of record CAVYQZ010000010.1, read on the forward strand.
TGCGCCACGTGGCCTACGCCGCCTATGAAGACACCTTGCGCGAGGTCATCATCCTTTACAAATACGGAGAAGTGGAGGGATTGAAGACATTGCTGGCATCACTCTACCTGGAAATAGTGCAAAAAAAACTGCCGGGAAATTATCAGGCCGTGGTGCCGGTGCCAGTCGACCGCAAACGGCGTCATGGTTTCATGCCGGTGCGGACCGTGGGCCGACTCCTGGCGCGCAAGCTCAAGATCGCCTTTCTGCCCGACTTGCTGCTAAAGAAAAAAAGCACCCCTCCCCAGGTCGGTCTATCCCAAGTACAAAGGAAAACCAATCTTGACGGCGCCTTCGCCCTGGCTGCGGGAAACAAAGTGAAAGGTTTGCATATCCTGCTCATCGACGATGTCACCACCACCGGCACCACCATCCGTAAGTGCACCTCGATCCTGAAAAAAGGCGGCGCCCGGGTGACAGCCCTGACCCTGGCCCAATCACGGTTTTAAATCATGGGTAGGGCATGGAATATATAGTTAAAAAGACATTGACAATTCTTTTCCATTGTTTTAAATATGAATCATCTAAGGAGGATCATTAATCATGATCAAAAAACAACAAAAATGGATCGCATTACTGGTGGTTTGCACGTTCTTGTGGCTGATGCAGCTTTCGACCATGCCCATGGCCGCGTCCGGGCAGACCGGCGTGGCCAGCGCCGAACAGGGACCCGATTATTACGAATCGGTGAGCCAAAAAGCTGCCACGACCAAGAAAAAAAGCATCCTGCCCATTATCCTGATCGGCGTGGGCCTCCTTACCGTCACCGCCGTGGTCCTGTTCCTGGTGGTTTTAAACAAGTACGACATTACCGGTTCCTGGCAAATGACTTATACCTGGCAGGGCGGATCTCCCGGAACCGTCACCCTGACTTTCACCGGTAACAAAAAAAGCGGCACTTTCGTGGCTCCTGATAACAGCGGCACATATACCGTGGACGGTAAAAATGTCACATTCACTTTTTCAGCTCATGGATCTGTCTATACGGGCACTTTTACAGACAAAAAGAGTATGTCCGGGACCATGGCAAGCGGAGGCGGCACCTTGTCGGGAATCTGGACCGCGATAAAAGGTGCCGACGCCACATCCTTTAATGCTCCGATGGCCACCCATTCCAGTGGGAACATGGACGAAGCCGGAAACAGGATCTGATATACGCTCACCACAAGCTTTAAAATATATTTAAAAGGGCCTTCAGCTAGGAAGGCTCTTTTTTTTTGACTTTTTTATTATAAATTTCTATTATTAGTCCTGGAGGGATGAATCATGATCAAAAAGCAACAAAAATGGATCGCCTTGTTCGTGGCTCTGACTTTCATCTGGCTGATGCAGCTTTCGACCATGCCCACGGCCGCGGCCGGCCCTTCCGAACAGGCCGGCGTTGCCGGCACCGAACAAGGGCCGGACTATTTCGAAGCCGCCGGCCAACAAACCGCCCCGGCCAAGAAAATAAGCATGCTGTCCTATGTCCTCATCGGCGTGGGCGTGGCTGCCGTTGCCGCCGTCCTGTTCCTGGTGGTCCTGAAAACCAACTACGACATCACCGGGACATGGTCTCTCACTTACAGTTGGTCCGGCGGGACATATACGTATGACACGGTTTTCACCGGCACCAAGGAGAGCGGCACCGTGGTTATGAATAACGCAGTCAATGGATCATACACCGTGAAGGGCAAAAAGGTCAGTTGCTACGTGGCCAATACTACTCAAAAATGGGAGTTCATCGGCGAATTCTCATCCAAGACAGAGATGAGCGGGCAGTTGAACTACTATTATCTCAATGTCCTTTATCCCGAGTATGGCGGGAATTTTTCAGCCGTAAAAAAATAATTGCCACGCTTATTTCTTTTCCTGTTGACATTCGTCGTCATTTTTTTTACCATTACACAATGGAGGAGTGAAAATGATTAAAAAACAACAAAAATGGATCGCATTACTGGTGGTTTGCACGTTCTTGTGGCTGATGCAGGTCAGCACCATGCCCATGGCCGCGGCCGGCACGTCCGGGCAGACCGGCGTGGCCAGTACCGAACAGGGACCGAATTATTACGAATCGGTGAGCAACAAGGCAGCCCCGGCCAAGAAAAAAAGCATGCTGCCCATCATCCTGATCGGCGTGGGCCTTCTTACCGTGACCGCCGTCGTCCTGTTCCTGGTGGTATTGAAAAACTACGACATTATCGGTACCTGGAATTGCAATTTCACCGGTACCCAAGGTATTACTAATTTTCAAATAGTCTTCAGCGGAAATAAAAAAAGTGGCACCTGGACACTTATCGGCTGGACTGATACGGGTACGTATACCGTAGATGGAAAAAAAGTCACATTCCAATTTAACTCAGACCCGTGGATATTCACCGGCGAGTTCACTGACAAAGACATCATGAGCGGAAATCATACATGGCCCGCACTTGCTATTAATGGAACATGGACCGCAACCCGTATCGCCGCCACCAGTTCAACAAATTTCACCCAAGCCACCAGATCCCTAACTGAAAAAGTCAGGGAAATGCGCTGAATTAACCGTGATAAAAAAACAACAAAAATGGATCGCATTGCTGGTGGTTTGCACGTTCTTGTGGCTGATGCAGCTTTCGACCATGCCCGTGGCCGCGTCCGGCACGTCCGGGCAGACCGGCGTTGTCAGCGCCGAACAGGGACCCGATTATTACGAATCGGTCAGCCAGAAAGCCGCCGTGGCCAAAAAAAAAGGCTCGATTCTGCCCTACATCCTGATTGGCTTGGGATTCGTGGCCGTCAGTGTCGCGATTTATTTCCTGGTAATTAAGAAACCCAATTACACGCTCACTGTCACCCTTGGCGCTGGTTGCACCGGAACTCCGGCGATTTTGGGCAATCACAAGAAGGGAACGGTAGTCCCCTACAGCTATACTGCCCTGGATGGATATATTGACGTGAATGTCCTACTGGATGGTGTCGCAGTGCCCGCCTCCGGAACCATCACCATGGACAAAAACAAGGCACTCACAGTGAGTGCTGAAGCCCTGGGCATTCGTGGAACTTGGACCATGCTCTTCGTCGCCACCAACGTAGTCAAGAATTTCACTTATTCTATGATTTTCAGCGGCAGCTTGTCCTCCGGATCCATAGCGTTTTTTGATTGGGCAGGCACATACACTGTGACTGGAAATAACGTGGCAATGAATTTCAGTCTTTACCAACCCAATGATTTAGTCATGACAGGTAGCTTCACTGGCACAAATGCCATGGCAGGAACGGCAGTTCTGACTAACCTTTTGATAGATGGTGTCCACGTCACCGATGCTAACTGGACAGCTACCCGCACCGCGCCCACTGCTTACAGTGATGATTCCAAACCCACAACGGAAGAAACACTCAGAAAATAGCATTAAGATCATTTGTTTTTAGAAAGGCCTTCCACACGGAAGGCCTTTTTTTTAATTTTCATTGCCCCGGGTTTTGGGATATCCAGGCAAACAGACTGCCTCAGGAACGGGAAGTGAAAAAGATGTACTCCGGGCAAACCGGCGTTAACAGCGCCGAACAAGGGGTTGAACTACTATTATGTCAATGTCCTTTATCCCGAGCATGGCAGGACTTTTTCAGCCGTAAAAAAATAATTGCCGCCCTTGCTTTTTTTCCGTTGACATTTGTTGTCTATTTTTTTATCATTACACAATGGAGGAATGAAAATGATCAAAAAACAACAGAAATGGATTGCCCTACTTGTGGTTTGCACGTTCTTGTGGCTGATGCAGGTCAGCACCATGCCCATGGCCGCGGCCGGCACGTCCGGGCAAACCGGCGTTGCCAGCGCCGAACAGGGACCCGACTATTACGAAGCCATCGGTCAAAAAGCCGCCCCGGCCAAGAAAAAAAGCATACTGCCACTCATCCTGATCGGTGTGGGCGTGGTAGCCATTACAGCCGTCCTGTTTCTGGTGGTTTTCAAAACCAATTATGACATCACAGGCAGCTGGCACATCATTCTGACCGGAACAGGAGGCGGAGCCCCAAGCAAGGATTATGACCCCTGCACTTTCACGGGTGACAAGAAAACCGGCACTTTCCAAATTGAAACTTATTATGACGGCATGGGCACTTATTCCGTCGACGGCAAAACGGTAACACTGAGAAATACACACGCTAATTATCCCGGCTGGGTTTGGACCGGGGAGTTTACCGATAAGACCCATATTTCAGGGACATCGACCTGGCAAACTTGGACTTGGAGCTGGACGGCTACCAAAAACGCCACTGCGGCCACGGTGAATCCCGACGTAAAAGAAACCCAAAGCAAAAAACCCGTTTTGGAGTAGTCAGCCAAACCATAGCACCCGGTTTTTTTCAGGGGGATAGGGAAACTTATCCCCTTTTGTTATAACGGCAAGGTTTCTCAAAAATCGCCGGCCTGGAACTTTGTTTCCCGATTTTTTTATATTTATGAAACCGGAACTTAAATTTATTAATATAAGCTCCAGGAGGAATGCATTATGATCAGAAAACAACAAAAATGGATTGCTTTGTTCGTAGCGTTGACTTTCATCTGGCTGATGCAGCTTTCGACCATGCCCGTGGCCGCGGCCGGCACGTCCGGGCAGACCGGCATGGCCAGCGCCGAACAGGGACCCGATTATTACGAATCGGTGAGCCACAAGGCCGCCCCGGCCAAGAAAAAAAGCATCCTGCCCATCATCCTGATCGGCGTGGGGCTACTTACCGTGACCGCTGTCGTCCTGTTCCTGGTGGTTTTAAACAAGTATGACATCACCGGTTCCTGGCAAATGACTTTTACCTGGCAGGGCGACTTTCCCGGAACCGTCACCCTGACTTTCACCGGTGACAAAAAAAGCGGCACTTTCGTTTCGAGTTCTTCCTCCACCGGCACCTATAAAGTTGACGGCAAAAATGTCGAATGGACCTATAGCGGCGGCACCAAATACAGCGGAACCTTTTCCGACAAAAAGACCATGTCGGGAACGATGGTCACTACCTATGCCGCCAGCGGCACCTGGACGGCAATAAAAAATTCAACCTCAACATCCGCTGCTTTGCAAAAGGCAGCCGTTGTTGAAAAGGGTATGAACGACGAAGGAAAGTAACGACACCGATGTCTGGAGCCGGCAAAAAAGAGCTTTCCGCAAGGAAAGCTCTTTTTTTTTGCCATTAGTATTGACAATGAAAAAGCAATTTCGTATAAAGTGAGTATCTTAAATCTAGGAGGATTATTGTCTATGATAAAAAAACAACAGAAGTGGATTGCCGTGCTGGTGGTTTGTACATTCTTATGGCTGATGCACATCTCCACCATGCCCGTGGCCGCGGCCACCGGACCCGAGCAGATCAGTTCCGCCAACAGCGAACAGGCGCCGAACTTCATTGAAGAGGAAGGCGGTCGCGGGTCCAAAGCTAAAGGTAAAAGCGCTCTGCCCATCATCCTGATTGGCGTGGGCCTGCTCACCATCACTGCCCTCGTCGTGGTCCTGGTGGTTTTGAAAAATTACAACATCGTCGGTAATTGGGATATTCGCGTTGTTTCCATAACCTACCCGGGTTGGGATGACAATTGGATCATGACGTGTACCGGCAACAAAAAGAACGGAACTTTCATGGATTCCCAGGGCGACGGTGGCACCTACAGCGTCGACGGCAAAAACATCGCTTATATCAAGTACAATAACGTTTCCCTTACTTTAACCGGACAGTTTGACGACAAAAACAGGATCAGCGGTACGTATACTTGGACCTATTATAACGAAATCGGCACCTGGACCGGCTCCCGCAACGGCGCAGCTGCCATGCCCAAGTCGCCGTCAAAGTTCAAGGAAAAGAAAGATCGGGAGATGCTCTCCAAGTCCAAGTAAGCCTCCCGTTCCAGTCATAGTGAATTTTACGACCGTCCCTTTCCGCGCGGAAAGGGACGGTCTTTTTTTTCCGCCGTTCAGTACTTTTTCCCGCGCGCGGACACGTAAATCACTTCCCGTTCCAGGCTGATCCCCGTGCGCGTTTTTACGGCGGTTTTAATCTTATTCTCCAGTCGTTGCAGCTCTTTAAAAGTGGCGCCACCGTCATTAATCAGAAAATTGGCATGGGCGTCGGCCACGGTCAAGCCGCCGACAGCCAGGTCTTTCAAACCGCATGTTTCGATGATCTTGCCGGCCGATTGCTTCGCACCCCGAATCAACGGGTTTTTAAAAAAACAGCCGGCGGAATGCAACCGGTACGATGGATGGTTCGCCAGCCGGTATTCCATGTTCGCCTTGATTTTTCCGGCAACGACCGCTTTCGTTTCAGCATGGAATTTCAGTCGTAAAGACAAGATCGCTTCGTTGCCGAGTTTAAAGCGCGAGTCGCGGTAAGTGAAGGCGAAATATCCGGCGTCGACCGCGGTCATTTTCCCCCGTTTGTCGATGATATCGGCGCCCAGCAAGACATCGGCCAGGGACTGGCCGAACGCGCCGGCGTTGACTGCCGCCGCCCCGCCCATGGTCCCGGGAATACCAGACAGGAATTCCAGGCCGCCGACACCATGGGCTGCGCACCAGGATAGAAAAAGCTGATTTTTAACATTGCCGTCAACCTGCACGGCACGGCTGCTCAGCAGTTGCGCCGCAGCCGTTTTTTTCGCCGCGGCCTGATAAAGCAAAACGACCACTCGCGTCAACCCATCGCTGAAAACAATATTGGAACCGCCGCCGATAAGCAGATAGGGGATTCTATCCGAGATTACTTTTTTTAAACAGGCCGTCAGCTGGGCCAGAGAAGTGCAGGTGACCAGCAGGCTGACCCTGCCGCCGATTTTAAAATGAAGCCAAGGCCCGATGGCGGCGTTTTCAAGGAAATCCAGGCGCTGTTCGCGCAGCCAGGGGATCAAAGAGGAGAACATTTATTTTATTTCCAGGTGCATGGACAGGATTTTATCGCCCGGACGGATTTTATCCAGGACATCGGCGCCGCGAATCACCTGGCCAAACAGGGTATACTTGCCGTCCAGGTGCGGCTGGTCGCTGAGGCAGATGAAAAACTGGCTGTCATTGGAATGGATATCTTCATTTCGGGCCATGCCCACGCTGCCGCGGATATAATGAAGATGCGAAAACTCGGCGGCAATGGTTTGACCGGACCCGCCCTCTCCGCTTCCGGTCGGATCGCCGGCCTGCACGACAAAATCGGCCACCACGCGGTGAAAAATAATATTGCTGTAAAAACCACTGCGAATCAAGGCACTGATCCGTTCCACGGTCCGCGGCGCCACCTCGGGGAAAAGTTCAAAAGCTACTGCTCCCTTTTCAGTCTCCATGACGCAGATTGGCTTCTCCCGGGCCATGAGGGCCGACCCGAGCATCCAGATGGCCAGACACAAGAGCCATTTGTTTTTCATCATTCCTCCATGCCGGATTAAAAATGGAATGGCCGTAGCAGCATGATGTGACGCGGGTCGAAGACTTGAAATAAAAATTCCTTTTCGTCCTTGCGGTTCAGGGCCACGGCGCTCACGTGCACCCGGTAAATTCCGGCCCGCTGCGGCAGCCAAACCAGTTGACCCTGTGCAACCAGGCCGAATTTTTTCAGCAGAACGGTTTTTCCACTCTCGTCACGGATCACGCATTGGATGCGCGGCTTGAGCAGATTTCTGGTTTGGAAGGAAACGGTGAAGGGCACACCCAGCCATTGCACCTGGTCAGGAGCCACCGTCACGTCCATACCGTAGTAATTGCCGACCCGCTGCAGTTTTTGCTTGTCCCCGGCTGCAACCAGAAAATACAAATCGTTTTTATAAGCCAGGGGCCTGCCGGCCGGACGGCCCTGGATTTTAAAAAGCGTAACCTGTTGGCGGCGGATGTGGATGAATTTTATTTCACGATTAATCAAAAAAGCGGCGAGATGGTCGGCCATGGGCACCAGATCGTATTGCAGGATGGAATTGAGCGCCAGCCACCAGCGCACGCTGCCGCTGCCGCTCACCTGCAGCACATTGTTGTCGGCCGGGCTGACCACGCTGGTTCCGGCTTGAACCAGCGGTTGCCGCTCCAGGTCGTGGCCCAGTTTCAATTTCCAGATTAGTTTCCGGCGCCGAAGAGAATATTTCACCAGCAGCCGCTGGCTGGAGCCATAAAAAATATTTTCCCCTTGACAGGCAAATGGAGTGACCGCCGGCAGGGGCAAGGGCACCTGCTGGAATTTCCCGCTATGCCTCCAAAAAACAAATAAATGTCCGCAGCTCATAACCAGGATGCGTTCTGGGGAAAAAAGACAGTTGAAAAAATCCTGATCGGCAGTAGGCTGATGAAAAATACCGGCCGAGTTCAGTAAATCGCGAACCACCAGGGTTTCACCATCCAGATAAACCAGGTGGCGGCCGTCGACGCCCAGGATCCGCTTCACCGGCAGGTGACTCGCCGCAAATTTTGTTTCCATCAGGGCCAGATCAAAGACAAGCAATTGATCATCCGCCTGACTTCGCAGCGCTAAAAAATCACCCTGGCAAAACGGAGGGGCACTGACCGTAAATGGCAGGGGGAATATCTTGCCGGCGGTCTTTTTATCAGGATTCCAGGTAACGATTTGCCCGGACTTTTCAACCCAGCCGATACCCGCTGCGCAGGAAAACAGCACATTGCCGGCCGCTTGCCCGGTCCAGGTAAAAACCTCTTCCTGGATCAGGGGCGGACTGATTTCGGGAATCAAGGTTAAGGAAGGTTTGCCGCAACGGACCAGCAAAACCAGCAGACTGGCTGCTAGAATGAAACGAACTTTCATGATCATCATGCTAACGAAAAAACACCTTGAACAGGATCAGGGTCATAGCGCAACCCAGTAAAGCGCCAAAAAAAACATCACGAAACGTATGGATTTTCAAACGCAAGCGGCTGGCGGCAATCAAGATCGCTCCCAGCAATCCCGAGCCGATCAGCCAGGGGTTGACGGTGATATGAACAAGGGAAATCCATAGGGAAAATGCCGAAGCGCTATGGCCGCTGGGAAAACCGCCGCGCAGCGGATGGCCGCTGCCGAAATGGGACTTGATCAGGATGACAATCAACATGATCATGATCAGGGCCAACATCGCGATATTTCCGGCCGCATGGCGCGGGACACGGTAAAATCCAAGCCAGATATTGAGCAGGTGCGGACCCAGGATTAAATAGGCGATGACCAGGGCGCCGATGGCACTGATCAGCACCGCTCCGGCCGAAACATCCTTGGCCGTCCGGGCCAGAGGTTTGAACTCCTGCGTCGTCAAATCCACCACGGCTTCCAAAGCCGAATTGAACATTTCGGTCACAATGACCACGATGGTGATCATGGCGATCAGGGCGAACTCAACCTTGTCAAGCCCGATGACAAAACAGCCGAGCAGGACCGAAAACGAGGCCAGCAGGTGGAATTTCAAATGGGGCTGGGTCTTGACAGCCAACAGAATCCCCTCCGTGGCATTGTTGGCGGCCGTGAACCAGCGGCTGAAAATATTAATGACAGGCCAATTAGACAGATTCACCATTTTGTTATCCCGCTCCTGCCCGGGAATGGCCATTGTAGCACAAAATCATCTGCGCTTCACGTTCTTGGCGGCGGTTGACTTTTTTATGCGCTTCTCCTATCATGCCTGACAATGAGGCAAGTATGAAAAGAATATTTCCACTCCTGATCGTAGCCATGGCTTTGACCTGCGCCCTTTCGCCGTCAAGCCATGCCTGCACGACGGCCGTGATCAGTGCCGCAGCTGCCAACCAAGGCCGCCCCATACTCTGGAAAAACCGCGACACGGATTTTTTAAGCAACAAGGTCATCTTTGTCGCTGAAAGTCCGTTTTCATATCTGGCCCTGGTCAATGCCGAAGACCGTTCCGGCCGCTGGGTTTACGCTGGCCTGAATTCGGCCGGCTTCGCGATTTTCAACTCCGTGGCCTACAATCTTCCCGAAAAAAGCGGGGAATTGAAGGACATGGAAGGAACCATCATGGCCGACGCCTTGCGCACATGCTCGAGCGTAGCCGATTTTGAGCATTATATCCAGGCCAACCTGGGACCCAGCCTGGGCAGCCTGGCCAATTTCGGCGTTCTGGATGCGGCCGGTTCGACGGCCATATTCGAAGTGTCCAATCACGCCTATCAGAAACACCTGGCGGCCGATTTCCCTGAAAAGTACATCATCAATACCAACTTTGCCCGCAGCGGTGAAGCCGGGAGCGGGACCGGCTACTTGCGTTTCGAAAGGGCCAGCCAATTGTTCAGCCAGATAGCGCCCGGCCGGATCTCCTACCGCCGGATTCTCAACCAAATCAGCCGCGACACCGGACATGTTCTGGTTCAACAGCCTGCCTTCCCGTCATTTAAAAACATTTCCGGCACAAAACCATTCTGGATCGCTACCCGCGACACCATCAATCGCGAATCCACGTCGGCAGCGGTGGTCGTTTGCGGCCGCATCCCGGGCCGGGATGATTCCCCGGCCACCCTTTGGGTCATGCTGGGCGAACCTTTGTTCACCATCGCCGTACCCATGTGGGTAGAGGCGGGCGCGGCAGCCGCCCCGCTGGCCCGGGGTGAATCGGCAGCACTGTACCTGGCAGCCACGCGTCTGAAAAAAATCGCCCGCCCTTTCCCCGAAGCCGACCGTCGCGCCTACCTGGATGTCTCCCGCCTGGACAATCGCGAGGGGACAGGTTTTTTGCCACGACTGCTGGATTGCGAAAGGGAAATATTCGACCTGACCGAGGAATTTCTAAAAGTGACACGCGCTCCGGCTGAACTGGCCGCCTTTCAAAACCGGATGGCTGAAAAAGCACTAGTCGTTCTGCAGGGGATCCATTGAACCGTCTCGTGGAAGTCATGGAACCCGCCGATCGCAGGATTGCCAGGGCAGCGCTTGAAAAATGACTCCCAGGGAAACTTTTTTTAAAATAAAACGTCTTAATATTATTACACCTTATATCTAATTTAGTTAGTGGGCATAAAAACAAGATAAAGGAGGAATGCATGAGGGAAATGAGCAGACGCTCTTTTTTGAAAACCACGGCCGGAGTGGCCGCCATGGGCGCCGCCGTACCAATCATCGGCGGCGGCTGGCAGCAGTTGCTGGCAGCCGAAAAACCGGGCTATTTTGAAAGGGAATTCGGCATCACGGATGCGCTATGTCAAAGGGTACTGGCTGAAGCCCTATCCCGGGGCGGAGATTTCGCCGACCTTTTCTTTGAGCACACCATCAGCAACTGGATTGTCCTGGAGGATGGCAAGGTCAACCGGGCTTTCAGCGACGTGGCGCTCGGCGTGGGCATCCGCACCGTGAAAGGCGACCAGGTCGGCTATGGATTCACCCAGGAGTTGAACGAAAAATCAATGTTGAACGCCGCCGCCATCGCCGCCACCATTGCCAGCGGCATGAAGGTAAAGCCGGCGGCCACATTGACCTGGCTGGAAACCAAAAACTATTATCCCCTGGAAAAACTGCTGACCAGCGTAGCCTTGGAGTCAAAACTTCCTTTGGTCCAGAAAATCAACGAAAAATGTTTTTCGCTCTCGCCGCTGGTGGTCAAGGTCAACGCCTCGTTCCATGACCAGCAGAAGCGGATCATGGTGGTCAATTCCGAGGGCGTCAAGGCCGAGGATCTGCAGCCCAGGGACTATCTAACCGCGCTGGTCGTAGCTGAAAGGAACGGCAAGCGGGAACAGGCGGGATGGAACTTGGGCGGACGGCAGAATTTTTCTTATTTCAACCAGGAAGCCATCGATGCGATCGCCGGCAAGGCCGTCCATGACGCCCTGTTGCTTTTTGATGCCGTCCAGCCCCCGGCCGGTGAAATGCCGGTGGTTTTTGCACCGGGAGTGACCGCCATCCTGCTCCACGAAGCGATCGGTCACGGCATGGAAGCCGATTTCAACCGTAAAAAAACTTCCACCTACTGCACGATGATCGGGAAAAAAGTAGCCGAACCCTTTATCACGATCGTTGACGACGGGACAATTCCCAATCTGCTGGGTTCAATCAATGTTGACGATGAAGGAACGCCCGGACAGAGAACCGTGCTGGTCGAGAACGGCATCTTGAAAAGTTACATGCACGACAAAATATCGGCGCGCCATTACCACGTAAAACCGTCCGGCAACGGCCGCCGGGAAAGCTACCAGCACTATGTGCAGCCCCGCATGCGCAATACGATCATGCTGGCGGGACAAGCGACAAGCGATGAGATCATCCGCAGCGCCCAGAAGGGCATCTATGTCCAGAATGTCAGCAATGGCCAGGTCAACATCGGCGAGGGCGATTTCGCATTCTATGTTTCGCAAGGAAGAATGATCGAAAACGGCAAGCTGACCGCTACCATCAAGGACGTCAACATCATGGGCAACGGCCCCAAGATGCTGCAGGACATCACCATGGTGGGCAATGACCTCGAATTGCATCAAGGAGGCACAGGCGCCTGCGGCAAGGGCGGACAGAGTGTCCCGGTCGGTTTCGGACAGCCATCATGCCTGGTCAAATCGCTCACCGTGGGCGGCGTAAAGTCTTGACAAATTAGGAGAAAGATCATGAACAAGGAAATGCTTGATTTAACTTCATGGGTGATAAAAGCCACGAAATCGGCCGGAGCCGATCAGTGCAAGGTCAACCTTGACAGCAACCGCTCGGTGGAGATCAGCTACCGCGACCGCCGGCCGGAAAATATCAAGGAAGCATCCACCAAGGCGCTGAATATCGAGATTTATGTCAACGGCCGTTTTTCCCAGCAGAGCACCTCGGACCTGAGAAAAGGCGCTCTCCAGGAGTTCATTGCCAATGCCGTAGCGGCAACGAAACTGCTGGCCGAGGATCCTTTGCGCACCCTGCCCGACCCCCAATACTATCAGGGACGGGCCGAACTGGACCTCGAGCTGGTCGATCCCGAATACAATTCCTTCAGCCCCGAAAACCGGCATGAAATGGTTAAAGCCCTGGAAACGGCCTGCCTTAAAGAAGGCGGTGATAAAGTCATATCAGTCACCGCCCAGGAAGAGGACGGCTACCAGGAATCTCTGCAAATGTCCAGCAACGGTTTTACCGGCCATGCACAGGGAACCTATTACCTGGCCATGGCCGAAATGACGGCCAGGGACATCGGCGAGCGCCGGCCGAACGGTTATAGTTATGCCGTGGCCGTTTCGCGCAAGAATTTGCCCAAACCCGAAGCCATTGGCATCCAGGCGGCGCAGCGGACGCTGGCCATGCTGGGAGCAAAAAAAATCAAGACCGAAACCCTGCCGATAATCATTGAAAACCAGAACGTGGGCAGGATCTTCGGCGGTTTCCTCGCCGCCATGTTCGGGCGCAGCATCCAGCAGAAACGCTCATTCCTGGCCGACAAAAAGGGCCAACAGGTCGCCAGCAAGCATCTCACCCTGATCGATGATCCCTTCATCCAAGGCGGCCTGGGCAGCCGCCTGTTCGACGGCGACGGTTTCAGCGCCCGGAAAAGGATGATCATCGAAGCCGGTACCCTGAATGATTTTTTCGTCGACTGGTATTACAGCCGGAAATTGGGCTGGGAACCGACTTCAGGAAGTACGAGCAACCTGGTCATTCCGCCGGGGAAACGGACGGTCAAAGAGATCATGAAAGACCTGGGCCGCGGCATCCTGATCAACGGATTTATCGGCGGCAATTCCAACCCGACCACCGGCGACACCTCGATCGGGATAACCGGCCACTTGTTTGAAAATGGAGAACCGGTGCAGGCCGTGGCCGAAATGAACATCGCCGACAACCATCTGAAATTCTGGAACAAATTGATCGAGGTGGCCGACGATCCGTTTTTGTCATCTTCCCGGCGTTTCCCCAGCCTGGTATTCGAGAACATCGTGGTTTCGGGGTTGTAGAAACATCCTGCTTAAGCGAACAGAGGTTCACGCGGCGCTGCTACTGACTGCGGCGCCGGCGCGGGCCTGAAGCCCGGATTTGCGGAAAAGCCTGCCGGAAAAGGCTTTCGAAGGATTCTTCACCTTCAGGCGCCCGTCCTTTTTCAACGAGGAAGCACAGCCGGGAAGCCTTTGCGTACTGTGCTCGCCCGCGCATCGACCAGCGCAACCGACCCGTTCGCAGCGCACGAATCATTTTAGCGGTCAGCACCAGAATATCAATGACCTGCGCGCGCAGGCTCTTGGGAAGCAGCACGCTCATCTTGGCATCCAGGATCGCTTTTTTCAAAGTCAGTTGCATGTCACCCTGGGCCGCGACCAATTGGGGCTCCAGCCAGGGCCAAAAGAGTATGGCGCACATATCATCAAGCAAGGGACGGTGGCCCTTTGCTTTTTCAAGGTCTTCAACAGCCAGAAAGTGATCGAGCCTGGCGAACAGGGCGTCATCGTTTTCATAATCTGCACCGGCCTGTCCGATGATATGTCTAAGGATACAATATTTTCTCAATCCGGCTATCACGGGCCTGCTTTCCATGTAGTTCAGATCTTTATACAATTCTTCGAATAAACGGGCGCCGGAACAATCGGCAAGGAGGTGACGATGACCAATGATTTCGCGCTCGGTATCCTCGCCGATAGTAAACCCCGCCCGGGCCGCGTAACGGATTACGCGCCATATGCGGACCGGATCCTCGCGGAAGCGTTCGCCAGTATCGCCGATGATGCGGATTCTTTTCAGGCGCAGGTCGGCCAGTCCGCCGACATAGTCAATGACCGCAGTGCTGATCGCATCGTAAAAAAGAGCATTGATCGTGATGTCCCTGCGCAAAGCGTCTTCACAGGGGCTCCCGTAAATAGTTTCCGGGACATTTCTGCCATGGGCGCCATCCGGCCCGGCGATGCTGGAATGCCTGCGGAACGTCGCCACCTCGATAATCTTGCCGGCGCCGAAATGGACGTGAGCCAGGCGAAAACGCCGGCCGACAATAAAGACTCTGTGGAAATATTTTTTGATCTGTCCCGGACGGGCATCGGTAACGATGTCGAAATCCTTCGGGATTTTTCCCAGCATCATGTCGCGGACGGCGCCACCGGTCAAATAGGCGGTAAAGCCGAGATGGTGGAGGCGAAAAAGGATCTTGAGGGCATCGGCATCGATATGGCGCCGCGAGATCCCGTGCTCGGGTTTCTTCATCACGACAGCTTCGCCGCTCAGGCCCGGGGGCGCGTTTTTTTCATTCATGGTTCAGTAGTAAAAAAAACAGGTGCTCAGGATTTGGCATTGACATAGTTTGTAAAGATAACCGAATTGGCGGCATAAGTCAAAAAATGGATCAAATTACCTACGCTTGACTCCAAACTCATCCCCCATCCCCAAGGGGAGCAACGGCACTCCGCAACGCGGGGGTTGGGGGTGAGTTTTTTTGTTGCTATTGCTGCTAGTAACACTGAAGATTAATACACGATCAGACTGGCATAACCAACCACCTCGTTGAAGTCCCCCGACACTTCGCCAGAATTTGTATAGCAAACCAGCTCGGCCGCGGTGGCCCCCGCTTCCCTGGCCGCCGCCAGCATGATCACGGCCGGCGCTACTCCGCACATGGAAATCCGGTTTTCCTGGACGGTGCGGTACAATCCCGGGCCATCCAGTCTGAGCAACTGCTCAATGGCCTTGCCGTCCAGTTCCCTGGCGTCGTCGGCCGCAATGTAATGGCTCATATCGCTGGACGCGACCATCATGACGGTGGCATTTTCTTTTAACAGCCCGGCGAGCGCATCCGCAGCAGCCAGCAGGTCGGCCAGACGGTGGGCGGCGATCGTGATGGGCAGAATCCGCGATTCGGGATTGAGATACTTGATAAAAGGCACCTGGACTTCCAGGGAGTGCTCCAGCCGGCCGGCCTCGCTGTCAATCGCGAACAACTCCGATGCGTCCAACAGGCGAGAACGCAAATCCGAATTGACCGCCGCATTGCCCAACGGCGTTTCCCAGCAATCATTGCCGTCCAGGGCCAGCGCGGCGCCTTGACCACGATGGTTGACGCCCAGGATGATGACGGTTTCACTCAACGCCACCCGGCCGTAGACTTGACCGGCGCAGGCTCCGGAATACATATAGCCGGCATGGGGAGCAAGGAGGCCCAGAACTTTTTGTGGCTTTTCCCCGACAACGCACCATTTTCTGCAGTTCTCTTTCCAGGACGTTTTTATCAGCCGGATAAAACTGACCGGCCACGGCCATGCTACGAATCATCTGGCCCTCCTGCTATTTTTGGTGAATAAACGATCCGCCGGTTGTCGACTACGCGCCGGGCTGACTTGAGCACCGTGTGCACCGGTTGAATTCCCGGCTGGTAGGCCAGGTAGCGGTAGTCGGGAATATCCAGCAGCAGCAGATCCAATTTTTTACCCAGGGACAACGAACCGACCTGCTCCTGACGGTCAATGGCATAAGCGGCATTAATGGTCACCGCGTTCAGGGCCTGTTCAATAGTCAGACCCATTTGAAAAACGGCCAGCTGAAAAACAAACAATTGCGAGGAGATCATCGAACTGCCGGGATTGAAATCGCTGCCCAGGGCGACAATGCCGTCCGCCGCCAATATTTTCTGCGCCGGCGCGTAGCGGCCGAGCCTGAGAAAAAAAGAAACGCCGGGCAGCAGCACGCAAGCAGTGTCCGAGGGGGCGAGTTGGGCTATTTCGGCATCGCTGACGGCGATCAGGTGTTCCGCCGACCTGGCATGCAGGCGTGCCGCCAGTTCTCCGGCGCCGTTGCTGCTGAATTCATCGGCATGCAGCTTGAGTTTGAAGCCGCGGGCCGCGGCCTGGGTTAAATAAAACTCGGCATCGGCATAAGAAAAGTATCCTTCTTCACAAAAAATATCGACAAATTCCGCCAGTTTTTTCCCGGCCACTTCGGGCAGGACTTCGGCCAGAACGAATTCGAGATAAGCCCTGGGATTGCCGGAAAACTCGTCGGGAATCTCGTGAGCACCCATGAAAGTAGGCACTATGTCCAATGGTTGAAGGCCGGCCAAGGCTTTTAGTGCTTCGAGCTGCTTCAATTCCGTTCCATAGTCCAATCCGTAACCGCTTTTAGCCTCCAGGGTGGTCGTGCCACTGAGCAGCATGAGCTCGAGCCGTTTTCGACAAACCATGACCAGGTCCTGTTGACTGATGTCCCTGGTTTTGCGCACCGTGCCCTTGATGCCGCCGCCGCGACGGGCGATTTCCTGGTAGCTGACGCCCTGCAGCTTCAGCTGGAACTCGTCCTGGCGGCTGCCGGCGAATGGCAGGTGGGTATGGGGATCGACCCACCCCGGCAGAGCCACGAAGCCTTGGGCGTCGATTTCCATGCCCCCGGCTTCGAGCCGGCACTGCCGATTATAATCCGGCGCGGAACCGATGAAGCGGATATTTCCCTGCTGCGCCGCGATACATACATTTTCACTGATGCGCAGGCGGTTGCTGTCCTTGCCGCGCACGACGCAATCGGAGCCGGGATTGACCATCTGGCCGATATTTTTTACCACGCAATCCACTGGGATCATTTTTTTATTTTGGGAAGACAGCGTCGCATTCATGGAACCATTTTAAGGGAATCGATCCCGATTTTCAACTTCTCACGACGAAGCGAGCTGAAAACTTTATAAGGAAATATCACAAAAAATAAAAATAAAAAAAACAGTTGACAAATCCGTATTGCTGTATTACTATTGTGATACAGTGAAAAACACATTATTTACTGAACTGACAGTTGACTTCGCTTCGCCCCTGCCAGTATACGAACAGCTCAAGAAAAAAATCAAACAGGCCATTGCCCGCAATATCATCCAGGAAAGCCAGGCGCTCCCTTCCATCCGCGACCTGGCTTCCTTTTTGAAGATCAATCCCAACACCGTGGCCAGGGCCTATCGCGATCTCAGCCAGGAAAAAATCGTCAATGGACGCCCCGGAGTGGGGTTTTGGGTTGAAAAAAGCGAACAATTCGACCTGAAAAAAGCCGACATGCTGCGCGAGGAATTCATGAAATTCACCGAAAAGGCGATTGAAATGGGTTTTTCGCGCCAGCAGATCAAGGCCATGCTCAACAATTTTTTTCCCGAGGAGGATGCGAAATGACCTGCGCGGAAACCGGGACAGACCATGATTAAAATTGATAATCTTTGCGTTAACTACGGCAAGACCAGGGCGGTCGACAACCAGAGCCTGACCATCGAAAAAGGTGAAAGCGTGCTGCTGGCCGGAGCCAACGGCGCCGGCAAAACATCCCTGCTCAAGGCCATGGCCGGTGTGCTGATGGCGGGCCGCGGCTCCATCGCCTATAACGGCTGTAAAGCCGATCATCGTTCCCGCCATAAGATCGCCTATATTCCCGCCTCCATCAGCCTTTACGACGGTATGACCGTCAAGGAAGCTTCGCGGATGCACGCCCGTTTCTATGGCCGCAGCGCAGCCTGGACCATCCATGGTTTGGATTTTCCGCCCGGCCAAAAAATCTCCTCCATGTCCAAGGGTGAAAAAACAATTTTCCTGCTGATGCTTACATTGGGGACATCCCCAGAGTACCTCTTCGTCGACGATGTTGTCCATTTCCTCGACCCCCATTTGCGGGAAGTCTTCCTGACCTCCATCCTCGACCTCATCGCTGAAAAGCAGCTGACCGTGATCATCGCCTCACAATCGGCCTTTGAAATCGAAGGCATACCGCAGCGGGTCATGGTCATGGAAAAGGGCCGGATCATCCTGGATGAAAATGTGGATACACTGAAGCAAAAGTTCGTCAGGTTCTACGGCGAAGTCATTCCTTCCGATATCCCGGTGGTTTTTTCCAGGCAATGGCAGAACGCCAGGGAGATGTATGTCTACCCCTATCTGGCGGAGATCCACCGTCTGCCCGACGTCGAACACCTGAGCCTGACTGAAATTCTGAGAGCCTTCATAGGAGGCGAATATGCTCGCCATTGAAGCCAAACGCATCCTCAAGGACGGCGTGGTCATATTCATCGTCCTGGCCGCCATCGCGGCCGGCATCGCCTTCAGCGATCAGGACGCTTATCTGGCACCGGCCCTGGAAATTTTTCTGCTGCTGTATGCGTCCTTCACCGGCTGGTCGTTGTTTGAAAGGGAAAGGCAGGAAAATGCCATGGAATACATGCTGTCGCTGCCATTGTCCCGCGGCCGCCTGCTGCTTTTAAAATTCCTGCCGCGCCTGCTGTGCATTGCGCTCGTTCTGTTTGTTTACCTGCGCCTGCATCAGTTCTGGCAGCTGCCATCCATCCTGTCCCCTTTTGATTTTTCCATTTTATACTCCGGCATCTTTCTCCTTTCCGGCGCTTTTTCCATCAGTTTTAAAAATTTTCTCAGCGCATTTTTCATCGCCAGCCTGCTTTCTGTGGGCCAGGTTCTCCTGATCAAGCTCCTGGACAACGGCCGCGGCATCGGCTCAGCCATCATGCAAGCCAACCTGACCGCGCTGGTCTTTCCCATTCTGTTCTTTATTCTCTTCCGGCGCTATGATATCAAGCCGGTGGCCTACTTCAATAAAAAATTCTTTCCCGGCCTGCTGCTGTTGACCGGACTGATCGCCGGCTTCATTTTTTATCAAGCGCCCGACAATTGGAAGAACATTACGCTGACGTCCGGAGGCCTGGTTCTCAAAAATTCCTGCCAACAGAGCGAGATCACCCTGGCGCATGGTCGCTACCGCTTCCGCGAATGCCTGATGCTGCTGCGCGAAAGCACGGACGGAAGCACATTGTATGCCTTGGCTTCGAACAAGCCTGCGGGCGGTCCCTGCACTGAAAAGAGCATCGCCGCCATCGATCTGAATAACGGCTCCCTGAAAACAGTTTACCGACTGGCGCCAGGTTGGTCGGTCAATTCGGGTTATCGCGGGGAAATCGGCGCCATTCGGGCCGGAACCTATTCCATTTTCCTGCAAAACTTCAAATTGAAAAAGGCCATGCTGCTCAAGGTTCGGGACGAAAAAGCCAGCGAGATACCGATCAGCGGTGATTTTTACGATCCGGACATCAGTTACGTGTTCTATCCGGACCGCTCCCCCGAACAGCTGGTGATTTTCAGCGGCCGGCGCCTATACCGGCTGAACATCTCCGGAAAGGTGCAGGAACTGGCCCAAGCCGATGCGCTGAACGTCTGGCAAGATAAAATGCTTCTGCTTGATTCCTCGGGGTTGAATCTGTACCGGGTCGGTGCAGAACTCACGCCGGTACTGCAACGGAAAGGGAAATTCCAAAAAAGCCGGCGGCGCATCAGCGGCTTTGAGTCCCGCAGTGTCATTTATCATCAGGACCGGGAATACTACTGGCTGGACATGGAAAATCAAAAAGAAAGCAGACTGGAGTTGAAAACCGCCCCCTATACCTACCAGCAGAGCGGGGATGCGTTCAATGTGGTTTTCGCCAGCGGCTCGACCTTCACCATGGTGGAGATCCGCGGCGGAGAACAACGTGAGACAATATGGGAAGCGGGTTTTCAACCCAGTGCCATCCGGATTTCCCCCTTCGGATTCCTGGTTTTCAGAGAGCAAAAATACAAGACATATAAATTTAAAAATTAAATAAATCACCAATCGGAAAAGGAGGCCTTATATGAACGGGAAAAGTCTATGTAAAAAAATCGCCGGCGGCGGCGCCGAGAACCCGGCGTTCGGGTCGGCGCAAGAGATCAATAACATTTTTTCAGGAGGAAAAATAATGGGAAAAAAATCACTAATTCTATGCATTGCGTTTTGTTTTCTGTCGATCTTGCTGGCAGGCGCCGAAATCCATGATGCCGCGCTCAACGGTGACCTGTCCGCGATCAAGGGACTTCTGGCCAAGGATCCAGCCATGCTGAATGCCGTGAACAACGACGGCCGCACGCCCCTGCATCTGGCCGTGAGCCGCGGCCACCTGGAATTGGCCGCCTGGCTTATCAAAAAGGGCTCCGATGTCAATCTAAGGGAAACATCCTACCAGTTGACTCCGCTGCATCTGGCCGTTTGGGGCGGCCACCTGGAAACGGCCCGCATGCTGCTCAAGAACGGCGCCGACTTGCAAGCCAGGGAGAAAGACAATGAAACGGTTCTTTACTACGTAAAAAACAACCTGGCGCTTGCCAAGATGCTGGTGGCCAGGGGCTTGAAAGTAAGGGATGCAAAGAGCAGTGCCGGCAATACCCCTTTCTCCATCGCCGTGGGACGCGGTTACCTGGATGTGGCCAAGTACTTTCTGGCCAGGGGCGCCGATGCGCTGTTCAAGGACGCGGACGGGATGACGGCTTTGCACATGGCTTGCTGGAACGGCAAGAAAGACCTCCTTGAAGCGCTGATCAAAAAAGGGGCCCCCGTCGACGCCGTTGACAAATTTGGGAATACGCCCCTGCTGCTGGCCTCGATGGTCGGCAACTTGGACGCGGTGAAAGTCCTTCTGGAACACAAGGCCGACGTCAACGTCCAAAATAAAAATGGGTTGTTCCCCTTGCTGCAGGCCGCCAAAGACGGCCGCAAGGAAATCGTGCAGCGCTTGCTGGACGCGGGAGCCGAAACCCGGGCCACCATGGGCAAGACCGGCTTGACGGCACTGCACATGGCCTGCGGCCTGGGCTACGGCGACATCGCCAGGGCCCTGCTGGACAAGGGGGCCGACGTCAACGCCGTAGACATATGGAAGCATACTCCCCATGGACTGGCCAGCCATTACGGCCACCGCAACCTCGCCGAATTACTGATTGGCCGCGGCGCCAAAGCCGAAGGCTCCGGGATCGCAGCAGCCGACAGCACTTGGCTGAAAAAACCTCTGGCCGCGGGCCAAGCCCTGGTCTGGTACACCGAACACTCAGGCTGGGCGGTGAAAACCGCGAATCATTTACTGGTCTTCGATTATTTCAAGCCCGACCCGGCCCCGGACCAGCCGGGAATAGCCAACGGCTGGGTCGTCCCTGCCGAAATCGGCGACCTGCCGGTGACCGTGTTCATCTCGCACAGCCACGGCGACCACTACATGCCGTCCGTGTTCGACTGGAAAAACAGCATAAAAAATATCACCATCATCGCCGGCTTCAAGCCCGAAGGGAAGGACGGCTATTCCCTACTTCCTGTCCATGAAAAGAAAGTCATGAATGGCATGGAAATCATTCCGATCGAATCCAACGACAGCGGCCAGGGGTATTTCATCACGGTGGACGGCGTCACCATTTTCCATCCCGGCGACCACGCCAACCGCCAGCGTGACTTTTCCGGTCCCTTTAAAAAAGAGATCGATTTCCTGGCCGATCGGGGACTCAAGGCCGACATCCTGTTCGTGCCGGTCAGCGGTTGCGGCTTCGGCGACATTATCAGCGTGAAAAAAGGAAACTTTTACACCATGGACCGTTTGTCGGCCCGCCATGTATTCCCGATGCATGCCCAGGGCAACCCGATCAGATACATGGAGTTCGCCAAGGAGGCCAAGGCGCGAGGCTATGAAAACACACTTCATTGCGCCGAGTTTCCAGGCGACTGTTTCGCCGTGAAAGCTGGTGAAAATAAATAAACCGGGAGGAGAAAAATGAAAAATCTTAAAACACTCTTGTTTATCCTCTTATTGTTGCTGGTCGTATCGGTGCGCTGCGCCGAAATACACGAGGCCGCGCTTAACGGCGACATGGCCAAGATCAGGGAACTGCTGGCCGCGGAGCCCTCTTTGATCGATGCCAAGGGCCGTAATGAAAAAACACCGCTCCATTGGGCCGTTCAGGGCGGCCAGCTGGCAGTCGCAAAATACCTGCTGGCCAAAGGTGCGTCCGTCAACGAATTGAACATTCAGAAAGAAACGGCGTTGGTCTACGCCGCAGAGGGCGGCCATCTCGATTTGGCCAAGATGCTCATCGCCAGGGGCGCTGACATCAACGTCAGGACTGTCCTGAGGGCAGCGCCCATCCATTACGCATTATGGGCGGACAAGACCGACATGGTCAAGCTGCTGCTGAAAAAAGGCGCCGATTTCAAATGGGATCGCGGCACCGGTTTCACGCTTCTCCATGAGGCCGCCAACCACCAGTCGCTGGAAACCGTCGAACTGCTCATTAAGAAAGGGCTGGGGGTAAACGTGAAGAGCAACTTCGGCGCCACACCCCTGCATTACGCCGCTCTGCACGGTACTCCGGAAATTGTGTCTTTACTTATTAAAAAAGGCGCTGACATAAACGCCGTGAGCCAGAACGGCTGGTGGCCGCTGGGCCTAGCCGTGAAAAGAGGGCATCTGGAAATTGTGTCCCGCCTGCTCGCCGCCGGAGCCG
This sequence comes from Candidatus Aminicenantota bacterium, assembly GCA_963770755.1. Classification (GTDB taxonomy): domain Bacteria; phylum Acidobacteriota; class Aminicenantia; order UBA2199; family UBA2199; genus UBA2199. Next base: position 212,428 of record CAVYQZ010000010.1, read on the forward strand.
ATGCGAATCGGCAGGATGAACAAAGCCGGCTCACCCCCCTGCACATGGCCGCAATCAAAGGTTATGGAAAGATTTGCACTCTGCTGATCGAGAAAGGAGCCGACATCAACGCCAAGGGGCCCGGCTGCAAAACGCCGGCCTATTACGGCGCCCGCTACGGTCATAAGAGTATCTGCCTGATGTTGAAGGAAAAAGGCGCCACCCTGGCCGAAAAGCCTGCGGCAAAGGACTGGCTGAGCGAACCTCTGGCTGCCGGCCAGGCCGTGGTCTGGCACCTGGGCCATTCGGGCTGGGCGATAAAAACGCAAAAACATCTGCTGATATTTGACTATTGGAAAAACAGCGCTTTGCCCGATGAGCCCGGTTTGGCCAATGGCACCATCAATCCTCAGGAACTGCGTGAGATGGCCGTAACTGTCTTCGCTTCACATGCCCACAGCGACCACTTTATGCCGGAAATATTCGCCTGGAAAAAAAGTATCCCCAAGATTACTTACATCATGGGCTTCAAGGCTGAGAATGCCGAAGGTTTCATCCAGTTGGCCAACCGAGAAAAAAAAGAACTCAACGGCCTGGATATCATCCCCATCGAATCCAACGACAGCGGCCAGGGCTATTTCGTCAAGGTGGACGGGGTCTCCATTTTCCATCCCGGCGACCACGCCAACCGCCAGCGTGATTTTTCCGGGCCCTTCAAAAAAGAGATTGATTTTCTGGCCGACCAGGGCCTGAAAGTTGACATCCTGTTCGCCCCGGTCAGCGGCTGCGGCTTCGGCGACATTGTCGCCGTGAAAAAAGGCATCTATTACACCATCGACCGTTTGTCAGCCCGCGCCGTCTTCCCGATGCATGCCCAGGGCAACCCAATCAAGTACATGGAATTCGCCCGGGAAGCAAAAAACGCAGGCTATGACGCTCCGTTCTGCCCGGCCGGATACGACGGCGATCACTTCGTGGTGACGCCGACTTCCGTCAGCAGCGCTTTCGATCAGGAAGCGCCGGGCAAGAAATCTGAAAAAAAACAATGCTGCCGCTGACGAAGCCTTTGCCGGAGGGAAAACCTCCGGCGTTTACTTTTATGAATCGCAGTAACCGTTGCCGCTACCGCAACGTCTAAACAAGTGGTTGAATAACTGCGAAGGAGAGTTTAATGACACACGCAAAAAAGATTGCATGGACATTGCTAATCTGGCTGCTCACCTGCCTGGGCGGGTACGCGGCCGGGCGAACCGGAGAAAACGTGGTGCTGCGCCCCAAGCGAACCGACCGGGCGCCGGTAATCGACGGCGTCCTCGACGACCCGGCCTGGAAGAGCGATCCCATCGTCCAGGAACCGTTCGTCACCAACAGCCCGGTTTACGGCAAGCCGATAACGGAAAAGACCAAGGTCTGGCTAACCTACGATCCAGACAACCTGTATTTCGCATTTTACTGCTATGATGATCCGAAAAAAATCAAGAGCACGCTGGCCAAGCGCGACGGGGTCATGGGTGATGATTGGATCGATGTCGACATCGACACCATGGGCAGCCGCCAGTTCACTTTGGAAAACATGTGCAACCCACTCGGCATCCAGACCGATCTGATCAACTCGGTTTCCGGAGGCGAAAGCACGGACCCGGACTGGGTCTGGTACAGCGCCGGCCGCATCGTCGAAGACGGCTATATCGTCGAAATGCGCATTCCCCTGAAAAGCATCAAGTTCAAAAGCGGGGAAAACGTGACCATGCACATGGGTTTTTACCGCAACCAAAGCTATTCGGGGACCAATTCTTCCTGGCCGCAGATCGACCAGAAGCTCGGCTACTTCAATTCCCTGACGCCGGTGGTGTTCGAAAAGCTGAACAACCAATTGCGGCTGGAAGCCCTGCCGGCAGTCACCTACGGCGGCATCTGGGACCGGCAATCGCCCGAAAAATGGTCTTCCGCTGACGATGCAACCCAGATCGGCCTGGGTATAAAGTACGGCATCACATCCTCGGTGAATGTCGAATTGACCGTCAATCCTGATTTCAGCCAGGTCGAAAGCGACCAGTTCCAGATAATGGCCAATCAGCGCTACCCGATATTTTACAGTGAAAAGCGTCCGTTCTTTATGGACATCAACAACCAGTTCAACCTGGCCGGCACCAACGGCCCGACCAACATGTTCACCGCCGTGCACACCCGCAACATCATCGATCCATTCTGGGGGGCCAAATTGAGCGGTGAATTGAACAAGGTCTCATTCGGCGTGCTGGCAGCCGGCGATGAATGGCCCGGAGAGTCGTTCGCTGATTACCCGAGCCCTTTTCCCGGTAAAAACGCCAATTACTTCATCGGGCGCATGAAATACAACCTGCAAGGCGGAGACTATTTCGGATTGCTGTACAGCGGCAGGGAGTTCGGCGACACCTTCAACCGCGTCCTGGCCGGCGACCTGAACCTGCGCATGGCAGGCGGCCACAACCTCAGCGTTAACGGCATGTACACCCTTTCCCGGGACAAGGATGCCCCGCAAAATTCGGCTGGAGACGCCTTTACCGTGACGTACAACTACGGGCAAAAACCCTTGAATATGGTCTTTGTCCTGGAAAGCTACAGCCGCGATTTCCGCATGGATTCGGCCTTTTATCTTCAGAACGGCTTCACCCGCTTCACCGGGTTCATTTCCCCCAATTTCTATCCGCGGGCGGGAAATGGACTCGGCCTCACCCGGGTGTCCCCCGTGTTCTACGGCTACTATTCCCACAACCTGTTTAACGGCCTGAACGATATCTTCCTGCAGCCGGGCATCCGTTTCTACCTGCCGCGCAACAGTTATATCGAATTGGATTACACCTATGCCAGGGAAGGCTGGCTGGACCGGAGCTACGACCAGAACCTGATGGAAGTGTATTGGGGCACCGTGCCGTCGCGCCGGCTGAGCCTGCACGGCTCGGTCAGCTACGGCACGGCGCTGCGCTACGACTTTAGCGATCCATTTCTGGGCAAAAAGATCAATTTTCATTTGGGAACCCAGATCCAGCTCAGCGGCCGCATCAGCCAGGGTTTTGAATATACATATCAGGACTTTCGCCGCGCCGACAACCACGAGCCTGTCTTCAACCTGAATATTTTGGTCTCCCGCACCACCTATCAGTTCAGTAAATCCACGTTCGTGCGGGCACTGCTCCAGTATGACAGCTATTCAAAAAAGGTAATCACCGACCTGCTGGCCTCATTCACCCTGATCCCCGGTACCGTGCTCTATGTGGGCTATGGCTCGCTGCATCGCGAGCAGTTCTGGGACGGGGCCGATGCGGCCTGGAAGCGCCAGCCCGGGCTGGGCAACTATTACCAAACCACCCAGAGCTTGTTCATCAAGGCCAGCTACTTGTGGAGATTTTAACCTGTACGAACGTAAGCAAAAGGAGTCAGCGATGAGCCTGATAATAAGAATGATTTTTCTTATTTTTATTTTTCTCTGTTTCGGCCTGGGCTCCGCCGAAGAGTCTACGGGGGTCCTGAAACCCGAAAACGCCAATGAAGCCAGGTTGAACAACCTGCAGCCACCGTCCCAAGTACTCGATGCCATTGGCCTGCAAGCGGGAATGACGGTGGCCGAGATCGGTGCCGGCCATGGCCGCTATGCAGTGCAGCTGGCGGTCCGCGTAGGCCCGCACGGCAGGGTGTTTGCCGAAGACATCGATACCGACGCCCTGGATCATCTGCGCCGACGCTGCCTGCGCTGGGGCCTTGAGAACGTCACCGTCATCCACGGCGATGTGAACGATCCCAAATTGCCCCCCGGCCAACTCGATTTGATTTGGGTCGTCTCTTCCTACCATCATTTCGACGACCCGGTGGCCCTGCTGCGCCAGGCCCGCTCCGCATTAAAAGCTGACGGCAGACTGGCAATCGGCGAATGGTGCTCGATCAGCGAGGTCGGGCGCCATGGCACCACTTCCGAAAATATCATCAAGCAGATGGAAGCCGCCGGCTATGTCCTGGACCGGATCGATCCATTTCTCAAATCCAACAATTTCCTGATCTATCTGTTCCGCAACGGCAACAATCAATGAGCATGGAAAAAGCCCCGCGCACCGGCTCGGCTGCCGTCGGAATTGGCGTAAACGGCATTAAAAAAAGCAAGGGATCACCCGCCAGGCAAAACCAGAACGGACAAGCAGCCGAGAACGGCTTAAAAAGGGAGCTGGGGCTGTACTCGTTGACCAATATCGTCATCGCCAACATGATCGGCGCCGGCGTCCTGACGCTGGCCGGATTTTTGCTGGTGGAATTGCACCATCCGCTGCTGATGATGGTCCTGTGGTTCGTCGGCGGCCTGGGAGCGCTCTGCGGCGCGATTTGCTATGGACAGCTCGGCGCCGCCTTTCCGCTGGCCGGGGGCGAATACGCATATCTTTCCAGGCTGTTTCATCCCTTGGCCGGATTTTTAAGCGGCTGGATTTCCTTTTTTGTGGGTTTTTCGGCGCCCATCGCCGCGGCGGCACTCGCTTTTGTTGAATATCTGGCGCGGGCATTCCCGGCCATTCTGACCCTGGGCATTTTCACGGGACCGGACGCCGCAGTCATCCTGAAAAAGCTTTACGCCATAATCATCATCGCCATTTTTACTTTGGTGCACCGCCGCGGCGTCCGTTTCGGGGCCAAAGTGCAAAACAGTCTTACCCTGGTCAAGATCGCCGGCATCGCCCTTTTTGTCGTTGTCGGTTTCGCCTTCGGCAAGGGCGATTTCGGACATCTGTTTCAGGGTTCCAGGCTGGAATCAAGTTTCATTCAATACAAAAGCATCGGACTCTCCTTCCTGTGGATTATGTTCGCTTACAGCGGCTGGAACGCCTCCGCCTATATCGGTTCGGAAATCCGCACGCCAAAAAAAAACCTGCCGCGTTCGCTTATTCTGGGAACGGCGGTAGTTGTTTTATTCTATCTGGCCCTCAATCTGCTCTATATCTATGCCGTTCCCCTCAATGAAGTCTCCGGCACCGCTTCGATCGGCGGACTGGCGGCGGCGAAACTGTTCGGGCGCTCGTCCGAGCAGGTCGTTTCCGTTTTCATCGCTTTGGCGCTGTTTTCTTCCCTGAGCGCCTATGTCATGCTCGGACCGCGGGTCTATTTCTCCATGGCCCGGGACGGTTATTTTTTTCGTTTTGCCGCCAGGATCCATCCGCGCTACAAGACACCGTCAAAATCGATCCTGTTCCAGGGAGCCATCGCCGGCGCGATGGTGCTCGTCGGCAGCTTTGACCAGCTTTTGACCTACCTCGGTTTCGCGCTCGCGATTTTCCCGATTCTGGCCGTCCTGGGCGTATTCAAACTGAGGCGGCTGGGAATGGCCAGAAAACTCATGGGCTTTCCACTGACGCCGATCTTCTTCATCATCATCAGTTCGCTGATGCTCATTTTTTCATTTCTCGAACGTCCGCTTGAATCGCTGGTGGCGGTCGCGACGCTGCTGCTGGGCATTCCCCTCTATTTTTTTCTTTTCCGGAGGCAAGGAAATGCAAACCTGTAAAAAACTCTGGCTGCTGCTCATGGCGGTCGCATTGCTGCAACCGGTTTTCGCCACCGAGAGGCGCACTTATGAAGAGAGTTGGGAACACAGAGCCAACGAACGCCAGCCCCCCGAACAGGTCATGAATTGCATCGGTGTCAAACCTGGAATGGTCATCGGCGAGATCGGGGCCGGCCGCGGCCGCTACACCCTCCATTTGGCCAAGCGGATCAGCGCAACGGGGAAAATTTTCGCCAACGACATCGACCAGGGAGCATTAGCCTACCTTCAGAAACGTCTCAAACGGAATCATATCGTCAATGTGCAGACGGTCTTGGGCCGGGAAGACGACCCGCTCTTTCCTGAAAATTCATTGGATATGGCCATCATGGTCTGGGTTTACCACCACCTGAAACAGCCGGTGGCCTTATTGAAAAATCTGATTCCAAGTCTGAAACCCGACGCTCTGGTTGTCATTATCGATCCCGATCCGGATCGCGAAGGCGAGAAAGATTCAAAACGGCCTTCAAGCAAAAACAGTGTGGGGAAAGAAGCCAGGGCGGCGGGATTCGAACTCGTGCGTGTTGAAACTTTTTTGCCGCGGGACCTCATTTTCATCCTGCGCCGGTCTCGTGCCGGGCACTGAAATCACGCTTACTTTTTTCTGATCGGGTTTAATCGCTGAAAAGTAGGGATATCGAGCGGGTCGTCGAAATTTTCCGGTCCATGCGTCATGTTGGGCATGCTGCTGTCGTTGACATACCTGCTGACATCGACACTGTTGCTGGGCCGGTTTTGAATGAGAAAAGGCTGGGCCGGCGTCGGCTGGCGGTACGAAGGCTCGCTGGGGACGAACGCGGCCGAAGGAGTCTTGCTGCGTCCCTGGACCTCGTTTTTAACCTCCTTGAAACCAGTGGCAATCACGGTCACGCGCAGGACATCCCCGACATTTTCATCGACGATGACTCCGAATTTTATCGTGGCGTCCGTATCCGCGTTGCGGGTTATCAGGTCGGAAATTTTTTCGATTTCAACCAGGGTCAGCGTGGCGGACGCAGTGATGTTGTACAGGATGCCGGTAGCGCCATTGATGGACAAATTATCCAGCAGCGGAGAATTCATGGCCCGTTTGGTGGCTTCTTCTGCCCGGTTTTCGCCCTTGGCTTCACCAGTGCCCATCAAGGTGATGCCCCGGCCGACCATGGTGGCCTTGACGTCGGCAAAATCGACATTCTGGGCCCCGGTGCTGTTGATGATGTCTGAAATGCCGCGCACGGCCTGCAGCAAAACTTCGTCGGCTTTTTTATAAGCATTCTTGTAGGTGATCTCGGCATCGCCCAGTTCGAGCAACTTCTGATTGGGAATGATGATGATGGCATCGACATTCTCCCTTAACTTGCGAATCCCTTCCTCGGCCACGCGCATCCTTTTTTCCTTTTCAAAGTGGAACGGCTTGCTGACCACGGCCACGGTTAGAATGCCCATGGTGGAGGCATGGTTGGCGATGACATGCGAAGCCCCGGTGCCCGTCCCCCCGCCCATGCCGGCCGTGATGAAAGCCATGTGCGCGCCTTCCAAAACCTCGATAATCGGTCCGGTATCGTCCAAGGCCGCCTGCTCCCCGATATCGGGGTTGGACCCGGCCCCCAGTCCTTTCGTGATCTTGTCACCGATCTGCAGCTTCAGCGCCGGGGTCTGAATGGTTGATAAAACCTGCATATCAGTGTTCACGGCTATGAATTCAACGCCCTTTAAATCTTCTTCGATCATGCGGTTGATGGCATTACCACCGGCACCGCCCACACCGATGACCTTCAACACGGCACCACGTTTTTTTTCGCGGCCATACAGGATTTTAATGTCATCGTCCATGTGCGCCTCCTAAATTCCAAAATAGTTTTTGATTTTCTGGGAAATATTTTTCGGTTTGTTGCGAATAAACCCTTTGTCTTTCATGTCACTGAAACCATACTTGATCAAGCCCACCGCCGTAGCGAACTCAGGGGTGTTGACCTTGTCGATCAAGCCGCCGATGCCGAAAGGCGAACCAATGCGCACCGGAATGGAAAAAATGCCATCAGCCACGTCCAGGATGCCGTCCAGCAGGGCGGTGCCACCGCTGATCACTACGCCGGCATTGATCGAATTCTGCAGGCCCTCTTTTTCAATTTCCATCTTGACCATTTCAAATATTTCGAACGCCCGTGGCTTCAAAATATTCATCAGCAGCGATGTGGATATCTGGCGCGGTTTTTTGCCGCTGACCGAAGGAACTTCGAAAGTTTCATCTTTCAAGTTCGGGTCCAGGGCGCAACCGTAGCGGCGTTTTATTTTTTCGGCGCGATCAATCGCGGTGCGGATCCCGATCGACAGGTCGTTGGTGAAGTTATCCCCGCCGTAAGGAATGGTTCCGGAAAAGCTAATCGCCCCCTTTTCAAAAACAGCGATATCGGTCGTCCCGCCGCCGATATCGACGGAAAGAACTCCCAGTTCCTTTTCGTCCTGGGTCAGGACAGCTTCCGCCGAAGCAATATGAGACAGCACCATGCCCAGGACGTTGATTTTTGCTTTTTTCAGGCAGAGCAGCAAATTTTTGGTAGCCGTGATCGACCCGGTAATGATGTGGATATAGACATCGAGATTGGTCCCGACCATGCCCACAGGATTCTTGATTCCGTCCTGGGAATCGACAATATATTCCTGCGGTAATACATGCAGCACGGTGCGGTCTCCGGGAAGCATGATGGCACTGGCATGGGTGATTGCCCGTTCGACGTCCTCCCGGGATATTTCCTTGCTGCGCCCGGTAATATTGATGCTGCCCTTGGCGTTGATGCTTTGAATATGCTTGCCGGAAATATTCACATAGGCCGATTCAATCATCACGCCGGCAGTCAATTCCGCATCCTTGATCGATTTCTTAATGTCTTCGACCGTTTCCTCCATGTTGACGATGGCACCCTTGCGCAGGCCTTTGGATTCGGCAATTCCGTAGCCAATGATTTCCACGTCTTCCTTTTTCCCATCCGACTTGATTTGGGCGATGAGCGTACATATTTTTTTGGTGCCGATATCAATGCCGACCAGATAATTATTCTTCATGACTCCCCCTGCAGTTCGGTAAAACATTCAAAATAAATCCGCCCGGCCAGACGCAAATCCACATAACGGATCAATGCGCCGTTCAAAGGCAGGTGTGGTTTTATTTTGAAAAAGCGGTTTATTTTTTTTGCAAACCCGCTCGTTCCCGGAAAAAAAATCTCGGGGCCTGAGCGCAGTTTAAGTTCGATGCCGTACGGTTCATGGTAGGTTATATATTCGATTTTTCGGCGCATGGGCAGCAATTCTTTAGAAGTGGCAGCAATTTGACTCATGATCGACATATCGTTGACGCGGACGGGGATCAGGTCAGTCGGCAGGGTTGCCTGCTCGCCAAGGACCCGACCTCCGCCATCCAGCAGCTGATACATGCCATTTTGACTGAGATAAAAAAGAGGCTGGCGCAACGTGAAGCCGATTTCCACCGTGTCGGGCAAAATCCTGCTGATGGCCACATTTTCGACTTCAGGCAAACGCAGCAATTGAGCACGCAGGTTTCGCAGATCCAGGGTTAGAATATTTCCAGCATTGTGACTGAGGATTCTCCTGACTTCATCTTTGGCAAAAACCGGCTGCCTGCGCAAACGATAGGAACGCACCTGCAGCATGTCACATTCGAGCAGGAAGACGGCCGTTTTGTAGGCGGCAAAACCCAGCAGCAAAGTTACCAGCAGTAGCAGCAAAATATGCATGCTGCGCATTTGGATGGAGCGAATCTTTTTTTCACGGGTCAAGCTGAGATTGTTGCTCTTACGAAAAAATTCGGCTTCGAATTTCAATGAATGGCTGCGGATATCGTTCATTTTTTCAGTGTCTCCATTTCCGCGGCAAAATCGTGGGCCAACCGGGTGAGGTTGCCGGCAGAAAGAAAAATCAGCCCGTCGCCTTCACAAAGCTGGCGACGCAGAAATTCGCTGATTTCAACAAAGGAGTCCAGGTAGAAAACATCCTTCTGCCCACGACCACTGATGTGATCGGCCAACACCTGGCTGCTGACTCCGGGAATTTCCTTCTGGTTGGCGTTGTACAGTTTGGCGATAACCAGCACATCCACAGCCTTGAACGCTGAAGCGAATTGTTTCATCAAAATCTGCAAACGCGTAAAGCGGTGCGGTTGAAAAACGGCGACGATTCTCCCGGATGAACTGCGGCGCATCATTTTCAGGGTAGCTTTAATCTCGCTGGGATGATGGGCATAATCATCAACGATCAGCAGCGAGGAACTCGAATACAACACCTGGAAGCGCCTCTCGGGCAGGTTGAATTTTTCCAGGCTGCTCCTGATGGTTTCCAGGTCCACGCCCACTTCCAGTGCGCCGCTGATGGCAGCCAGCGAGTTGGCCACATTGTGTTTCCCACCCACGTTCAAGCGCAATGACCCCATATTGCGGCCCTGAACCTCCAATTGGTAGGTTGAGGCAAACCCGGACATTTTCACATTTACGGCCCGGATATCGGCCGCAGCCGAGAAACCGAAAGTGACTATTTTTTTACGGATCAGAGGCATGATTTTTTTAATATTCGGGCAGTCGGCATTGAGTATGACCGCGCCATAAAAAGGAACTTTGTCGGCGAACTGCCGGAAAGCCTGGAGCAGGTTTTTCATCCGGCCATAAAACTCCAAATGGTCATTTTCAATATTGGTCACCACGGCCAGTGTAGGAAAAAGCCTTAAAAAGCTTCCGTCTGATTCGTCAGCCTCGGCTACCAGGTAGCGCGAAGAACCGAGCTTGGCACCGCTGCCTTCCACCTTCAGCCTGCCGCCGACCACATAGGTCGGATCCAGTCCGGCCCGGGTCAGAATGGCCGCCAGCATGGACGTGGTGGTGGTTTTGCCGTGCGTGCCGGCCACAGCCAAAGAAAATTTCATGCGCATCAGTTCCGCCAGCATTTCAGCCCGGGGAATGACCGGCAATTTGTTTTTCAAGGCTTCCAGCACTTCGACATTATCTTCGGTGATAGCGCTGGAATATACTAGAGCTTCCGCCGCACCGACATTTTCCCCGGCATGACCGATGGCAACGCGGATTCCTTTTTCAGCCAGGCGGCGCACGTTTTCATTTTCAGAAATATCAGACCCGGAAATCTCGAAGCCCATATTGTGCAGGACTTCCGCTATTCCCGACATGCCCGAGCCGCCGATCCCGGTAAAATGAATTTTTTTAATCCGGCTGGTTTCAATCATTGCCAAAAACCACCTTGCGTTGCCGCGATATATTGAGAATGATTCCGGTAATCAGCAGGCTGCTGAACAAGGAAGATCCTCCCGATGAAATGAACGGCAGGGGAATGCCCTTGGTGGGCAAAAGACCGACGGCCACTGAAATGTTTATCATCGACTGAATGGCAATCAGGCAAACCAGTCCGGTCACCAACAGATAGGTATGTGGATTTTCCGACTGCCTGGCAATGATCATGCCGCGCAGATAATAGAAAACGAAAAGCAAGATTACGGCCAGAGCTCCAAAAAAACCAAGCTCTTCGGCAATGATGGCATAGATGAAATCCGAATAGGCATAGGGAAGATAAAACAGTTTCTGGGTCGAATTTCCGATCCCTTGACCAAAAAGCCCCCCAGACCCTATGGCGTAGGTCGATTGCAGGGCCTGAAATCCCTGCCCCGAAGCATAGGCTTCCGGGTTGAGAAAACTTCTGATTCTGTCCTGGCGCATGGGATCGATGTGGATCAGCATGAATAAAAGCGGAATCACCAAGGCAAATAAAAAAACAAAATATTTCAGATGCACACCGGCTACAAAAAGCATGACCAGGGTGATTATCCCGATTAGAACGAAATTGCCGAAATCCGGCTCCTTTAAAATAAGTCCTTCCATGAATGCTACCGGCAACAGAAGCAGACCCAGGTGTTTGGCATTGTTAATATCGCCCTCTTTTCGACTCAGCATCAGGGCCAGGTAGAGCACCAGGGCGAGTTTGGCAAACTCTGACGGCTGCACGGAAAAAACGCCGAACCGAATCCAGCGGCTGGTGTTGTTGATTTTTTCAAAGAAAAAAACCAATGACAAGCCGGTGAAGGCCATGGCCATGACAACCATGACCAGCCGTTGATTCAAGTAAAACGGCTTTTTAATGAAAATCAAAGCCGCAAAAACAATCAAGCCCAGGCACAGCCAGAGCAATTGCCTTTTAAAAAAAAGAAAACTGTCGCCGAACTTTTCGCGGGCGATGATCGGCGTGGTGCTGAATATCATCAGGAAACCGATAGCCATCAGCAAGAGGGAAACCATCAGTAAAGTCCGATCAATGCCGCTGCTTTTAACCATTTTTCATTTCCCTGGAGCGTAGCATCTTCACTTCCTGCTTGAACATATCGCCACGATGTTCAAAATTGTCAAACATGTCAAAACTGGCGCAGGCCGGCGCCAACAATACGACACCGCCTTCCTGTCTTAAAATCTCATAGCCGCTATTGACCGCTTCATTAAGATCATGGACATGGGCCAGCTTTTTTTTCAAGGCATGCAGTTGGGCGGCAATCAAAGGAGCCGCCTGCCCCATGAGCAGAATTTTCCGCGCTTTTTTCGCCAGACTTTTTTCAAGACCGGTAAAATCGGAGCCCTTGTCTTTTCCACCCAGAATAACAACCAGGTTACCCTCGATACTGGCAATGGATTTCAGTGCCGCATCGACATTGGTGGCCTTGGAATCATTGAGGAATTCCACCCGGCCGACCATTCCCGCCGCTTCCATGCGGTGCGGCAAACCCTGAAAAGACTCCAAACCCGATTCAATCTCAGCAGGAGTCAGGCCGACGGCGCGGCAAACCAGGGCGGCGGCCATGATGTTTTCCAAATTGTGAATGCCGCGCAATGGATTGCGATGCAACAAAATTCTTTCAGGGGCCGCACCGAGGTTCATGGTGATGCCCTGATTTTCCAGAAACGCTCCATTCGGCAGCAGCTGCGTGCTGGAAAACCACAAAGACTTCCCCGGCCCCAGTTGCTTTTCGTTATGCAGCAGGGGATCATCGGCATTCAACACCATGAGATCGGCGGGCCGTTGATTCTTAAACAGGTTGTACTTGGCATGGACATATGCAGCCATGGAAGGATAGCGGTCCATGTGGTCGGGAGTGATATTGAGCAGCACGGCAATATCGGCTCTGAAATGAATGATTTCCTCCAATTGAAAACTGGAAAGCTCAAGAATAACGATGGAATCATCATGGATATCGCCAACCCGGGCGATGAGCGGGAAGCCAATATTGCCCGCCAAAATGCTTTTCCGGCCGGCATGAATCAGTACATGATGGATCAGGCTGACGGTTGTCGATTTGCCGTTGCTGCCGCTGACGGCAATGATCCTGGCCTGGATCAGGCCAGAAGCATATTCGATTTCAGATATGACTTCGACACCCTGCCTGCGCAAGGCGGAAAACCGGGGAAGTTTGCCATCAAAGCCGGGACTCAGGATAACCAGGCGGCAAGCGCCAAGCTCGGTAAATTTTTCAGCCCCGATTAAAAAACGCACACCGCGCCTCTCAAAAACCTCCTGTCGATCGCGCTCTGCAATTTCAGCGTCGTTGAAAAGAAACACGGACGCCTGCGGCTCATTGGCCAGAACAAATTCCAGTACGGCCTGGCCTGTTTTTCCGAATCCCAGGACCGCGATCTGGTTATTTTTCATGGGCAAACTCCGCAATGGCTTTTTCCAAAAACACGCCCCGGGAACCCTTGAACAAAACAACCGCTTCCGGTTGCAGTTCGACCCGTAAATATTTTCCGGCATCAACGGCGTTGTCGAAGCAGCGGATTTGGCCGGCCGGATACCCCGCCTTTCTGGCGCCTTCTGCGATTTTTGCAGCTCGCCGGCCGACGGTCAGCAGCAAATCGAAATGCAATTCGGCAAAAAACCGCCCGACTTGCAAATGGAAGGCGGACTCGCCTGAGCCCAATTCCAACATATCCCCCAAGACAGCGGCTTTTTTCTGATGATATTCACGGTCAATCCACTGTAATGTCTTTTTCAGGGCTTCCGGATTTGAATTGTAAGTTTCATCAATAATGACAAAACCATTCTCCTTGCGAATTTGGCCCCGGCCGGCCAGCGGCTGCAGGCCGGATAAAGCGTCCTGAATTTCATGATTTTTCATGCCCGCCTGCTGGGCCACCAGGATGGATGCGAAAATATTTTCGACATGGAGACGGCTGATCAGCGGCGCCACGAATTCCGCTTCTATGCCAAAAAAATCAATCAGCATGCGGCTGTTGCCGTTCTCACGAACCACTTTTTTTAAAACAACCTGATTCTTGTTCGCATGGGCGCCAAAAAAAATCTTGCAACCTTTCTTGGCAGCTACGGTCCGCCGAAGCAACGCCGAATCACCATTGACCAACGCACAGCCATCGGAGCTCAGATAATTCAATATTTCAGCCTTGGCCCGGGCCGCGTTTTCCAGGGTTCCGAGAAATTCCAAGTGAACCGGGAAAACATTGAGTAAAACGGCAATATCCGGTTTCAATATGCTGGCCAGCAGGTCAATTTCCCCGATTCCGGGATCACTCATGGCCAATTCAAAAATAGCGACTTCTTCCCGTCCATTCATTTTTAACATCGAAAAAGGCAGACCAATGCCGTTGTTCCAGTTTTGCAAAGAATGGAAAGAACGGAATTTTTGGGAAAGGATTTGAAAAGCAAATTCCTTGGTCGTGGTTTTACCGGCGCTGCCGGTGATACCGATATATTTGACCGAACGGAATTTTTCCCTGACATGAACGGCCAGTTTCTGGGCCGCCCGCAACGGATCACGCACCCGTATCAGGGGGATTTTGACTTCGCTGTCGGTAAAGTCTTCCTTGACCACGGCACCGGCACCGGGTATGGCGACCAGTTCCCTGACAAAACGATGGCCATCGGCTTTTGCCGATTGCAAAGCAAAAAACAGTGAATTGGCCCCCATGGTCCGAGTATCAAATTGAAAATCCGAGAAAGAGCGAACTTCTCCGGCCTGGCTCACCCTTCCGGAAACAACGGCGGCAATTTCACTTATTTGGAGGTCAGCCATGGCTATTCCTCATTTTTGCAGCGACAATTTCAAAATCGTCAAAATGAACGGTTTTTTCCTTGAAAATCTGGTAATCTTCATGACCTTTGCCGGCAATCAGGACCACGTCCCCGGGCGCGGCCATGTCCAGGGCTTTTTCAATGGCTTTTTTGCGATCGACCTCCGTGCTGAAATCAGTGAAACCTTCATCAAAACCAGCTACGATATCGGCAATAATATCTTGGGGATTTTCCTGACGGGGATTATCGCTGGTGACCATCACCCAGTCCGCAAAATTGGCGGCGACCCGCCCCATGCGCGGCCGTTTGCTTTTATCCCGGCAGCCACCGGCTCCAAAAACCACGATCAGTTTTCCTGAAGAAATTTCCCGGAATGCCTTCAACAGATTTGCCAACGCGTCATCGGTATGGGCGTAATCCACCACGACCAAAAAATCTCCGGCATGGGCGATGTCAACCCGGCCCTTGACCGGGACAAATTCGTTCAATCCGGCGCTGATCTTTTCCAGGGCCATATCACTGACCAGCGCTGAACTCACTGCCGCCATGATGTTTAGTAAATTGAAACGACCCAGCAAACTGCTTTGGATATCAATTTTCCCGCGCGGCGTCTGCAGCAGCGCCTTGGTACCGCCGAGGGAGAAGTGATGTTTCAACGGCCGGATATCCGCGTGCGCTGAAAACCCGAAAGTGACATAACGGCAGTTCAGCTCCCTGATAATGCTTTCGCCTTTGGGATCATCCCCATTGATGATTGCCCATTGTTCACTGCCTAGTTTTTTAAAAAGCGACAGCTTGGCTTCAAAATAATTCTCCATGGTCTGATGAAAATCAAGGTGATCGCCGGAAAATGAAGTGAAAACCGCCTGAGAAAAATTGATATCTTCGACCCGGAGCAGGCTCAAGGCGGCCGACGACACTTCCATCACCAGGTTCTGGCATCCGGCTTTGAGCGCCTCAGCCATAAAAGCGAATAATTCCGGGGCTTCCGGAGTAGTCAGTTTGGTTTTCCGGCCATAACCGGAGAAATTCATGTTCAAAGTGCCAATGGCCGCTGTTTTGACCATGGCATTGAGCAGCGTCTGGATCAAGCCCACGGTAGTTGTTTTGCCATTGGTTCCGGTCACCCCGATCACATTCAATTTCCCGGCAGGATTGTCAAAAAAACGGCTGGCCATCTGGCTGAGGACTCGACGGTCATTCTTGACCTGCACCCAAGTGACCTGAAGGTGATTTTGCGGAGGCGGATGGATCGAAACCACCGCACTGGCTCCATTGCGGATGGCCTCGGCGGCATAAGCGATGCCGTCTCTGACAAAGCCTTTGATGGAGACATAGCAATGATTTTTCCTGATCTTGCGTGAATCAAGTTCAATGCCGGAAACGGGCACGTGGAGATCACCGCGCCAGGCCAGGGATTCTTGTTTGCCGAGCAATTCGTCCAAGTATTTCATAGGTAAATCTCTTTCTGATCCGGCCGGTCGGGAAAAAGCCCGAGATAAGGCATGATTTTGGCCGCGATGGATTTGAACAGCGGCGCCGCCACATCTCCGCCATAATACAGGCCCAGGGGTTCATCAATCATTACAAAAATAGTTACCTGCGGATCACTGGCAGGAAAAAACCCTCCAAAAGAAGAAACATAAGAACTGACATATTTACCAGCCTTGACTTTACGGGCCGTCCCGGTTTTCCCGGCAATTTCGATGCCCGAGATGCGGGCCTTCTTTCCAGTCCCCCTATCGACAGCCGCGGTCAGGATAGCGGTCAGCGGTTGCTGACTAGAAAGAGACAAAATTTTCCGTTTCTCGCTTTCTGAACCCGGTTGGAGCAATATTTGCGGCTGAAGCCAATAGCCCCCGGAGGCCAGCACATTGAACGCCGTTGCCATTTGCAGCGGTGTGACCGAAATTTCATACCCATGGGAGAGAAAAGCCAGAGAAACTCCGCTCCATTTCTCCGGAGAATTCAAAATTCCGTTTTCTTCAGCCGGAAGCATGATCCCGGTGCGGCGGCCGAATCCGAATGCCTGGATACTGTGAAAGTATTTTTCTCCGCCCAACCTTTGACCGATGCCGGCAGCGCCGATATTACTGGACTGAATAAAAATATCCTCAAAAGACAAACGATCAAAGGGATGAACATCGGTGATCTGCCTGTCCTTGATCATGTAAACACCATGGTGGCAATTGAACATTTCCCCGGGAGCACTGGAATGGTTTTCTAATGCGGCGGCAGCCAGTACGATTTTGAAAGTCGAACCGGGATCATAGAGAAAGGAAATAGCCTTGTTTTTCAATGCCTGCGCCGGGGCGCGCCAAATCATTTGCGGGTAATAGTCGGGATAACTGGCCATGGCCAAAATTTGTGCGTCGGCACTGCGCAGGACGATAACCGCTCCGCCTGCCGCCCTGTATTTTTTAACCGTTTCGACCAATTCCCGCTCAACCAAAAACTGCAGAGCGGCATCAATGCTCAGATGGATATCCCTGCCCGCGACCGGCATTTCAAGATATTTGAATTGGAAAATCTTTTTACGGGCGTCGATCAACACCTTGATTTTGCCGCCACGTCCCTTGATTTCGGAATCCAGGCTGGTCTCAATGCCGCCCAGGGCCTGCTCGTCCATGCCCACACCGCCGAGGATATGCGCGGCCATTTTTTTCTGCGGATATACCCGCCGGTATTCGTCGATGAAATCAATCGTTTCGGCCGTTTGTTTGTCTGAAGCCAATGGCAGGATTTTTTGATATTCCTCATCGGTCAATTTGCGCTTGAGCCAGATAAATTTTTCGCCGCGGCGAATCCTTTTATTCACCTTGATTTTTTGAGAATTACCCAAAGCGAGCAGGCGGCAAAAATCCCGGAACACAGCCAGTGACATTTCCTTATCCTTGTTGCTGAGAAACGCGGACTTGGACTGCAACGAAATGGCCAGGATCTCGCCATAGCGGTCGGTGATCGTACCGCGCTTGGAATGAAGATCCTCCACCCGGTTGATCTGAGCTTTAACCTTGGCCATGTACGTATTGAAATCGATCACCTGCAACTTGAAAAGCTTAAAGGCAATAAAAAATATCCAGACGAAAAAAATTATGGAAAGAAAAAAGAATCGCTTCTTGCCCTGGTAATTAATCTTCATCGTCATTGTAGACAACCTTGATAATTTGCTCTGGCTCCGGATACTGGTAGCCCAGTTTCTCCATGGCGATTTTTTCCATGCGCTCCAGGTTCAGCAGCAAGGCTTTTTGCGCCTGCAACCGATCGATTTCGGCACGCATTTTTTTTTCCTGCTGCAGCAGCTCGTGCTGCTGATAACCCAAATCCACATTTTTCAGATTTAAACTGGAATAAATAAACAGAACGGCAAAAATAAAAAAAGCAAGGATGGCCAGGCGAAAATAGGCCAGGGATTTTTTTGGCTGGCTCATGCTACCTCCAGCGCCCGTATTTTTGCCGAACGTGAGGCCTGGTTTTGCGCCAATTCTTCAGAGCTGGGAAATGAGGGAAAGGGACGAAGCAACGTGACCTTTTTTAATAGCTGCAACCGCTGAAACCCTTTTTTGACCAGACGGTCTTCGAGTGAATGATAGGTGATGAAAATGACACGTCCTCCGACGTGCAAGTTGAATGGAATTTTTTCGAGCCAGGATTCAACTCCATCGAGTTCATGGTTGATAAAAATGCGCAAGGCTTGAAACACTTTGGCGGCGGGATGAAGCAAACCCGGACGGGGCCGCCAGCGGGTGACATCTTCAATCAGAAGACGCAGCTGAACCGTTGATTGAAATTGAACAAACAGTCTTTTTTCGATAATTTTTTTGGCCAGGCGCCCGGCTTCGGCGCATTCACCGTAGCGCTTAAAAATTTCAGCCAGTTTTTCCTCGGGAAAGGAATTGAGCACGTCGGCCGCAGTGAGCTCCGTACTCCGGTCCTTGCGCATATCCAGCGGGCCGTCGACCGTATGCGAGAAACCACGCTGGCTTTTTTTCAGTTGAACCGTGGAAATCCCGGGATCCACCAATATTCCGGAAACAGCCAACCGCCGGCAATTAAAATGCTCGAAAAGATCGCAGAAGGAGCCCAGATGAAAACGCACCCGCCGCCCGAAAACTTTCAGGTTTTCCCTGGCCAGCGCGATACTATCCTCATCCTGATCGATCGCGATTACCCGGGCATCCGTAAAAACACTGAGAATATGATAGCTGTGCCCGCCAGCACCCACGGTGCAATCCACGAAAAGTTTTTTCGCCGATCCTTGAAATATTTCAAGGACCTCTTTATTCATGACTGGATAGTGAAGGAAATTCATTGAGCAGCCTCGACACTTTTTGCATTTTTTCATCACTGAATTGACCGCCCATGTACTTGGCCGTGAATGCTTCCTTGTTCCAGATGACCAGATAATCGATTTTACCGAGAATCAACAAATTATTTTCCAGCTGGCTGCTTTCCCTCAGAGCGGATGGAATCAGGATACGGCCCTTAGGATCAATTTCGGTTTCATTGCCCCAAAAACTGATACGGCTGATATATTCTTCCAGATCAGGGTCACGCATGGGAATGCGGGCGATTTTCCTTTCAATTTCCTCCCATACCTGCATCGGGTAAAAGAGAATATGATCCCCATTGATCGAGGTCAAATAAACTTCTTTGCCAAAACTCTGCTCCAGAGCGGAAAGGTATTGGGCCGGGACTTTGACCCGGCCGCGGTCATCAATTTTGGCAATATAACTGCCCCTGAAATGTTTTTTCATCCCATTTTGTCCCATTTTCTCCCACAATGATAATATATATATATATACATTGTCAAGAAATTTTTAAATAATATTTTTTTTTAAAAACACCTTGACACACTATATTTAGCGCTTTATAATTGGCCGGCAACTATATTTATAGCCCAAGGAGAGATAATGGAGAATTTTTCTGAAAATGCAATGAAAATTTTAAAAGCCCGCTATTTCAAAAAAGACGAAAAAGGGAACCTGGTGGAGACCAAACCTTCGCAATTATTCCGCCGCGTGTCCCGCTTCATTGCCAAGGCCGAAAAAAATGAGGTCGAAAGAAAGTTGTGGGAAGAAAGATTCTTCCAGGCCATGATGCAGAAGGATTTCATGCCCAATTCTCCGACCCTGACCGGAGCGGAAAGAAACATGTGCCTGTCCGCCTGTTTTGTATTGCCGATTGAAGATTCTTTAGACGGCATATTTGAAACGGTGAAAAATGCTGCCCTGGTCCACAAGGAAGGCGGCGGGACCGGCTTTGATTTCTCCAGGATCAGACCGGCGGGGAGCTTCGTGCGTAAAACCCAGGGCATCGCTTCCGGACCCGTGTCATTTCTGAGAGTCATTGACGCCGGAACCGAAGCAGTGAAACAGGGAGGCACCCGACGCGGGGCGAATATGGGAGTTCTGCGCGTGGATCATCCGGATATCAAGACCTTCATCACCATGAAAAGTGACGGCATCACCGCCCAGAACTTTAATATCTCGGTGGCCATCAGCAACGCATTCATTCAGGCCGTTAAAAATAAAACCACGTACGACCTGATCAATCCCATGGACAACCAGGTGGTTGGCCAGGCCAATGCCCAGGAGATATTTGATCTGATCGTCAATTCAGCCTGGACCAATGGTGATCCGGGTTTGATTTTCATCGATAAAGTCAACCAGTTGAATCCCACCGCTCTCCAGGGACCGATCCGGGCCACCAATCCCTGCGGTGAACAGCCGCTCCATGATTACGAAGCCTGCAATCTCGGCTCGATCAACCTGCTCAATGTATATGACAAAAAATCACCGGACCAGGTGAATTGGGAAAAACTGCGTGAAATCATCCAGCTGGGCATCCGATTTCTGGATGATGTCATCGAGATCAATCTTTATCCACTCGAGCACATTGCGCATATGGCCAGGTCCAACCGCCGCATCGGACTTGGCCTCATGGGCTTTGCCGACATGCTGATCAAAATGGGCATTGCCTACAATAGCGAAGCCGGACGTTCCCTGGGTACAAAAATCATCAAATTCATGAAGGAAGAAGCCGTGCTGGCCTCGCGCGTACTGGCCGAAACGCGCGGCAATTTTCCAAACATTGAAAAATCCATATACAAAGGGCAAAAAATGCGCAACGCCTCGGTTCTGACCATCGCCCCGACCGGGACTATTTCCCGCATCGCCGGCTGTTCATCCAGCATCGAACCGATTTTTGCTTTTCGCGTTGTTTCAAAAATTTTGGACGGCGAAATCAACGACATCCATCCCCTGTTTCAGCAATGGCAGGAAAAACACCCGGAAGAAACACCGCCCGCATATTTCATCACCGCCCAGGAAATTTCTCCACTTGATCACCTGACGATGCAGGCGGTTTTTCAGGAGTACGTCGACAGCGCCGTTTCCAAGACAATCAATTTCGCCAACTCGGCCACACGCGAAGATATTGCAGCCGCATACCTGCAGGCCTTCGACATGAACATCAAGGGCATCACCGTGTACCGCGACGGTTGCCGTTCCGTGCAGGTCCTGAACAAGGCCGGCGGGGAAAAACCAAAGCCCATGGGACGTCCCGACGCCATCCCCTCCACTACGCACAAGATTTCCACCGGGCTGGGCAACCTCTATATCACCGTCACTTATTTCAATAAAAAGCCTTTCGAAGTCTTCGCTTCCATCGGCAAAAGCGGTTATTCGACCATGGCCGATGCCGAGGCGATCGGCCGTTTGATTTCGCTGGCCCTGCGCAGTGGCATTTCCACCGAGGAAGTGGTCAACCAGCTGAAAGGTATCGGCGGCGCAGAACCGATTTTTACCAACGGCCAGCTGATCCAATCGATCCCCGACGCCATCGCCAAGGTTCTGGAAACCCACGTGGGCAAGGTTAACTCCCGTCACCAGGATTTCAACGCCCTCAATTGCCCCGTATGCGGCAGCAGCGTCACCGACGAGAAATGTCCCACCTGTGCCAATTGCGGTTGGTCAAAATGCAACGGCGTATAGGCGCCGAATACGCAGTTTCAAAAAGTCAGGCAAATACGATTTCGGCCCACGGGGACAAAAGCCAGACGGATTGAAGTTTTTTTCCCGGGCATCTATAATGCATGGGTCGCGTGGAGGTGACCCATGATAGAAAGTAACGGCTTGAACCTGCTGTCGACCGTGATCTACCTGGCCGTAATCTTCTTTGCCGCCATCATTTCAGTATTGGGCAGTATTTGGATCATGGCCTTCCTGACCAGAAAAAGCATCCAGGAAAAAAAGGAAATCGTCCAGCGCCACAACATCGGCACCGCCATGGTACTCGGAGCTTTCATCTGGACTGTCGGCCATTTGTGTTTCGAGACGATCAAACCGATCATGAACGTTTGGTATATCAATTACCCCGCGGGCATCAGTCTCAAAACCGGGTTGTTGTTTTGCCTGGGCGTCATCGCTTCATTGCTCGTCGCCCTGGTTTCAGGGGCACTGGTCATTTTCCTGGCCCTGAAACTGCTCATGGGCATCACCAGGGATATCGATGAATGGAAGGAGATAAAAAGCGGGAACATCGCCGTGGCCGTGGTCATCGGAGTCACCGTGATCGTTCTGGGCATGTTCATCGAGTCGGTCATCAGTTCCATCAGCCTGGCCCTTTTCAACTCATTGAAGCTGATTTAAAATAAATGAAAAAGCGGGAAGCCCTCCCCCTTTGCATCATCTTGACTGCCCTGCTGCCGGCACTTGTTCTTGCCGAAACAAGGCCAGAACAAATCAGCAGCGCCAAAGTGAAACCAGCCCGGGAAGATCACTTGCTGCGCACATTTAATTGGACCGGGGCGGACAAGAAATCGAAGCAAGTCTCATTCTCTCTTTCCAAGTCCCGGATAAAAAGCGAACTGAACAAATTCGGGGTTCTCCGCGGGCAGGAAAACGCGCTCTTGCTCCAGAAAAAAGGATTCAAACACGTAGGCGTCAGCAAGGGTTTGGAGATCTACATGGTAAATTACCAGGAAATATTCCTGCGCAACCTGGAGTATTTCCGAGGACTGACCCTGGTTCTCTATGACGCGATTAAGCCGCAGCCACCCGAGCGCCGGCTCATGGAATTCCTTTTTTTCGTTCAGGCCATCACGTATAAAAAGCCTCCTTTTTACTATAACAGCAAATTCATCAATTCTTTTTACCCTCCGTTGATCTGTCTCTATGAACAAAGCGGAGATTGCGATTCCAAGTCAGTTTTACTGGCTGAATTTCTGACCTGTCATAATAAAAAAGAAAAAACGGCGCTCTTGTTCATCAATCACCTGGGCTTGAAACATTCCATCCTGCTGGTCAAAGGCTCGCCCAGTCCGGGGATGTCGGCGATATTCATCAAGGGCAAGGGATACTATATTCCATTGGAAACCAGCTCGCCCGGTTGGGCGCCCGGGTTTGTCAACCAGCGCATCTGGAAAGCCATCACGTCGGGGAATTTCCGCTTCTCCGAGCTGCAATAGCCTGCGACTCCAACATAGCACCGCCCCTCATCACTTTTCACCCGGCAGTCCGGGAAGGATTCGTGAATTCAGACAGAAGGTTTTTCCCAGCCGCTAAGCGGGCGGCTTACTCATTTTGTTCCTTTACGCTGGTCGAAACAGAAAAAAAATGGTGGCGCTTATACTCAAAATATGTCCGTGAGCGTTCGAAAGAGTAATTATTGAATTCGACTTTTCCCCTGGCTCTGCCGTCCCATGTTCTTTTTTCTTCCAAAACGGATTTGAATCTTTCAATAAATGTGGTTTTACTGGGAAAGCGAATCTGATTTTTGAATATACCATATTCGTGAATAGTCGTGATGGTCGGCTCGAATCCTTTTTTATTTATTTTTTCGGCCCATTTTTCAAATCCGACAATCGAAGTTTGTTCGATTTTAATTTTCAAGACGGCCCCATCCTCTTCACTGATCCATATTTCTCCCCAGGGGATAGACAGCGACTGATCACGCCGAAGCGCAGCGACATGCCATGCCATTTTTTTATCGATTTTTCCTTTGCCCAGCATTCGATAGTGATACAAATGCTGCTTTTCTCCGGCCAAAATAGTCACCGGCATATAAAAAGAATAAAAAGATTGGTACATGGTTTCCAGTTGCGCTTCTTCCTGGTGGACTTTTTTCCGGTTTTTCTCAAGCAGCACCCGTTTTTCCGCAATCTTTCCGTTCTGGCCGATGATTTGATAATCATATATCCAGTAGGTTCGCGAAACAGGCTGCAGGACAGAGCGTTCGTCTATGCCAAACACTTCCTGTCTCACATTTTCCCGGCAAAAAAAATGGAAGGCCGCTTTCTTCAGTTTCTCCGCGTAAGCGGCCGCTTTGGCCAGCAACGCGGTCAAGGCGGCATCGGAATGAATGCCCTCGACCGGGGCGGGAAATGCAGCCTGTAGGTCAACCATCGCCTTATTCACGGCCTGCTCCCCGGTAATCTGATCGATGACCCGGACCTGGATGTTCCAGGTGCCCGGATGGGGAAATTGAATGGGCAATTCGATTGTTCCGGCCGTTTCGCTTGCTTGGGAAAGGAGGAGTCGGGGCGGTTCATTGTCCGTCTGGTTGCCGGTCACATACACATTCATCATTCCGGTTGGAACACCTTGCTTGGAGATGGGATAGAAATCGCTGACCGCAAAGCGGATGAACCCGTCATCGACGGATATGGCATCGATTTTCACATGCGGTAGATCTTTCAGTTCCAGCGTGCGGCCATGAATGATCTCCATTCCCGGCCGATTGACGCGGATGTCAATCTTCCGTTTGCCCGCCCCTGCTTTACGGGGAACATAGGTGATATGGTAGTAGATATCCTCGAACGAAACGACCTGATCCAGAACGTCAACCATCCGGTCGCCTTCCAGGATGCGCCCCCCGGTGTTCGCACTGATCTTTTGCATGACTAAATCCCAGTTGGAAAATAATTCTTCGCTTTTTGTGAGCGACAACGTCTGGCCTGCATGGCTTTGACTGTCACTTCGATCAGGGCTGAGGAACAACAGATGGAATTGGGTGTTGGCTTGAATGAACAACGATTTCAGTCGTTCCGACAACTTGCTTATATTTAAAACGCTTTTAGCCTGGAATTCAATTTTTAACATTTCATCTTTTAAAAAATCGACCATTTCAACGCGAATTCCGTTCAACAGGCAATGGTCCCCCACCTGGGAAATATCAAAGAGCGGCAGGGTGTCTCGTTGAAAAAAGACCAGGGCGAATTTATCATTGTTCACGGTGATCAAGGAACGCGCCATCGCTTCCAGGGACTTCATGTCGGGTGTTAATTCGCGAAGTTGATATTCCTGAACCGCCGCGGCATACTGGACGATGAAAGCATCAAAACTTTTCATTTGCGCTGTGACAGTTTTTCCGGCCAATCCGATCACATTGGTTTCAATCAGTCGATTCAAGCCATTAATGAATTGTAACCTTTCAGAATGACGGAACCTCACTTCCTGTCGCCATTGCTCTAAAAAACTCGCCCTTATCCTCTCCACGTCTTCCAAAGACAGAATTTCGAATGTTTTCATGGGAGTGCTCAGGATCACCCGGTCACCTTGGCGATATACGACTGAAAAAAATTTATTCAAAACTCCCTCGACATCGGCCGCGGGATTTCCGACCCAAAAAAACAGCAGATACAACCTGGCCGGAAGCGCCTGTTTTTTTGTTTCGTCGACGGGAGCTATGCGCCGGTGAATCTCAAAAAAGCCGTTTATCTCGCTCTTCTCTCCATCTTCATACAGCGAGAAGTCATTTTTTTTCAATCCCCCAACCGGAGAACCATCTTTGAGCACGCGCAGGATCATTTCCACATTGACTACCTGGACATACTCTTTCTGCGGCGGCTGCTGGGCGAAAACAGGGGAAATCAAACTCCAAACGATTACCTGAACGAGCAGCAGACTTTTTTTAAATTCCTTGAAATTGATAAAAATGACTGCCATTGTTTCCTCCTGTCCAATAGTCAGAAATTTTGCATGCATAATTCTTGCCAGCGCTGAAGGGAATTTATGTCCTATTCCCCGTACAATAATGGACTACTTCACCCTTTTATGTGTCAGCGACGCAACTAACTCATCGGCCGGGGCACAGTTTTCAAGTTCCGACAAAAGAATTTTTCTTGCCGCCGGATGAGCCATGGAGAGCAGGAGATAATTCAAACGCTCCTGTAAAAAATCAAATCCCTTGATTTTTTTGGCAAGGCCATAAGGTTTGCGCCGCTTGAGCCACAATGCGCAAAAAAGATTCTTCAGTTTTTCTCCATCCGCCAGAAGCCGGTCCAGTTCCCGTTGGATATACGCATCTCCGTCGATCGCATTCAGGAAGGACGGGAGCCGGCTGGAAAAATCAACTTTTTCGGCGACGAACTCATACAGATGCAGGGCAATATTCAAAAAATCGCTCATCTCGTTGTGGACGATCCTTCTTTTTTTCAAATATTGCGACGCTTTGCGATAACGGGCCACAATTTCCTTGACATTGTCCTGCTTGGAAAAAGTGGCGCACAGGGGATCTTCGAACAGGTACTGCCAATGGCTATGCTGCAGCGGGCTGTCGACCTGCGACAAGAACGTATAGACCCTGAACAGATCGGGCTCGTTAAAGCCCAGGGCCCAGCGGGTAAAGGCTTCTGGTCCGGGCGCCTGCCCGCTCCAGAAAAGATTTCCGGCTTGATACAGCACCAGGATGATCCCCTCCAGAAAACTGCCGTCCCCCTGGTCCGTGCAGTTATTCAGCAGGATCCCGGCGAGTTTTTCCTCCTTGACCGCCGCGTATGCCGCCAAATTGTTGGCTGCGCTTTTACGCATGGCCGGGATAAACCTGGCCCGGCCCCACGTAGCCGTACATAACACTTGAGGTATATGGTGCTTTCTGAAAGGTCCGGCTTTGCTCCTGTACAGGTCCGTTTTTTCAATTCCACCATCGCCGCTGAGCACCAGCACATCCTTGGGCATTTTCCTTATTAAATCGGGCATTTTCAAAAAGGCATCTCCCCAAACCAGCATGGTCTTGCCTTGGGCCTTGAACAAGCGATACGTGTTCAGGAAACGTTCAAACCATTCCGCCGCCGGATCGCATTCAGTCGTTTCGTTGAATCGAACCATGATCTTTTTTGAACGGAAAGAAGCTAAAATCCCAGTGCTGAAAATTTCAGGGAGATGAAGCGCAGCCCCGGCAACAATGGCAGGGACGAAGTCGATTCCCATTTTCCCGGCCAGATCTATGATCTGGCTCATTTCTTCCCGGGAAAGGCTTCCTTTCGGAATGGTGTTTCCGGCAATTTTTTCTTCCCTGGGCGAAACAGCAAGGGACAACGAAAAATGATTGAACCTCAACAAGGCCAGCTTCAACAGCAGGCGCTGAAGTTCCACCTGCAGGGGAAAGGCTCCGTGCTCCACGTCAAGGAGAAAACCACGGAACGCTATTTCAGGTGCGTCTTGAATTAAAAAACCGGGCATGCTCCCGCTCTGCTGAAAATAAGCCAGGATCTGCAGCAGGGTCGACAAGGCATAGAACTGCCCGCGCGGGGAATTGGCCCCGATGACAACCCGGGCTTGATCGCACTCGATGACATACTCTTCAGCAGCCAATGTTTTTTTTTCCTGGCAGGTAATCTCCAAGCCGCGATTTTTATTCTTTACGGCAAAGTACTCAAATAAAAAATCATACTTTTTTGTGATCTCAAGGGGGAAACACAAGTTCTGGATATCCAGGCTGCGGTTTTGCAGACGAATCGTCTTTGGAACCGGGAATAGAAATAAAAATTCATTTTTAATGCTCATTTTCAAAAAAATGCTGCCGTGAATAGGACGCCATGGTATTTTAGAATAAAAAAAGCCCCTTGGCAAATCGGTGCAGACAACGAATCATGTGAAAATAAAAAAGATAAAAATTGACAAATGATAATATCTTTTATAAAATATTTTTTAATCAACTCAAAAAAACATGGACGTACTAAAAAAATTTATTAGCAAATACAAAGCCGGCGACATTATTTACCAGAAAGGGGACAATCAGACCGATTTTTTTATTATCAACAAAGGGAAAATCCAGCTTAAAAACGAAGAAAACGGCCAAATCCTGACCACCCTGGGCAAAGGTGATTTTTTTGGCGAGGAATCGCTGAACAACGATCAGAACGCCATTTACACGGTGGAAGTCATTGAAGATTCGGACATGATCAAGATCCCCTATGTTTCCTTGACCGAAATGCTCAAGCAAATGCCCGATATCGCCCTGAAAATATTGAAGAAATTGAGTGAAAAACATATAAAAATTCAATCTGTTTTAATGGCCAAGGATGTTTCCTCCCCGGCTGGAAAAGAGAAGCCGGCGGGCAAGGAAGCAAAAAAAGAAGATCAGACCACGGCGGAAAAAATCAGTCCCGACATCAAGGCCTACCTGATCATCCAGCGTTCGAACCGCATCGTGCAATTGACCAAGACCCAAACAGTCCTGGGCCGGCGGGATTACACCACCGGGTTCGTTCCGGACATCGATCTGACCGATGAAGACGAGGAAAAATACATCTCGCGCAAACATTCACAAGTCATGTTTAAGGACGGGAAATTTTACCTTTCCGAGGAACCGGGGGCGATCAACGGCACCTTTTTGAACGGCAGCAAGTTGCAAACCGGGGTGAAACACGAACTGCACAATGAAGACGAGATCACCCTCTGCCAGTTGAACGTTATTTTTAAAGTTTAAACGATCCTGCAAATCCAGATAATATTTTTCCGGCTCAATCCCATATCCTATAAATCATATTTCGCATAAAAGAAGCCAAAATCATTGAATACCCTTTCTCTTGAGATGCCGTATTGTTCAAGGCTATATTGATGTTTACTTATAAAATCGGGTTGCTTTTCGGCTTGCATTTTTATGCTTTGCATCAATGCGGACGATTTTTCTATTTCACAATAGTCACAAATTTTGATCATGGTTTCTTCAAAGCGTGTCTTCAATTGCTTGTGAGTGACGATTAAAATATTGTCTTTCAAACTATGGTCCGAAGATATTTGCATGTCAAAATATTTAAAAAACACCCAAGAAGCCTGGTATAAATTCTGATAGTACCTTTGCTTTTTTTTCTCCTCCAGTTTGTCAAAATCATTCAGTTGCTTCTGGATATTCACAGCCAATGAAATACTTGAAGGAATGACCTCCATGGGATCCCTCAACAATACGACAATCCTGGCGTTTTCAAATCTTTTTAATACACCCGAAATGTTCATGATTAATGAAAAAGATTTTGAAAAAATCCTTTTCCTAATCTCCGTCTTATGCAAATTCTTTTTATGTAAATTTTCCAAATATTCAATAACTTTGTTTGTACTACTCTCTTTAATCAAATGTTTGCTTAATTCTTCAGGATTATTATATTTATGCCAGGCAGAAAAATAGAGCCAATAAAATATGCCTGCAAAACTTCTGAAAAACATGGCAACATCATCCGTTTCCGGCTCTTCCAATCCGGTTTTATGAATATGTGAATCATATATAGCTTGCGGGAATTTTTTAGCCAAAAAGGGTAAAAAAGGCCTGATGAACCAACGAATAAATATCGAGGGAAAAATCATTTCCCATAGAAGCATCATTTTAAACTCTGTTGTGTTTTTTGAAATGAACTTATGCAGAAAAGTCGTTCCACTTCTTGGATGGCCAATTAAAAAGACGGGTTTGTCAAGTTTTTTTTTTTATATCCCGAATAAAATAAATAGTCCATAAATTCGCCGAAAGAAATAAATCCCCTGTAAATAAATCTAAAAAAGGGAATGGCTAAATATTTTGTTTTAAATCCAATATTTGAAGATAACAGCCTGAGTGTTTTAAGGTGTGAACTCACATTATTTTATCCATTCGGCAGCGATGGTAACCATGGTAAAACCAGCCGCGGCACTCGACAGGATGATCTTATGTCCATTTTCCAGGCTTTTATTTTTCAGCAAATAGTCCAGAGTCATGGGGACACTGACATTAACGGTATTTCCGTATAAATGATGTGTCACAGGAGCTTTTTTATGGGGAATATCTAAAATATCACAAATCTGATGGATGATCCTTTCACTGGGTTGGTGAGAAATAAAATAATCGATGTCGCCGATTCCCCAGTTTAATTTCTTGATAATATTTCGAATTTCTCCCGGAACATGTTCAAGACCCAGATCAAAGACTTCTTTACTTTGAGAAATAAACCTGCGTTGGCTCACCGGAACCTGACATAGATGGTATGCCGCCGGAATGGAAGTATTTTGAATTTCAAGTAATTTAGCACTGCCCTCCTTCCCGGGTTTTCTTGATAATAACCACGCCGCCGCTCCACTTCCCAGTGTTAAAGCGGCTGCTTTCAATGAAAGTTCTTCAAAACTCTGAATATCATAACTGATCGCTTCATCGGGAAAATCCGTCGTACAGCAAAGCGCTGTTTTTATGGAAGGATCAGCCATCATGAACGAAGCAGCGACATTCACAGACTGTAACAGTCCGGCACAAGCCGTTGTCACATCAAACACGTGCGCTTT
The DNA here is from genome assembly GCA_963770755.1 of Candidatus Aminicenantota bacterium. Lineage (GTDB taxonomy): Bacteria > Acidobacteriota > Aminicenantia > UBA2199 > UBA2199 > UBA2199. The sequence continues at coordinate 242,557 of CAVYQZ010000010.1, forward strand.
TTTTATTCCTAGTCCCGATGCGATTTCCATTGCCGTTGCCGGTTCAAAGTAATCTCTGAATATTCCCCCGTAGATAACCAAATCAAGTGATGAAGGATCCAGTTCGTTTGCTTGACAAACTTCTTTTGAAACCGCTATGGCATAATCCAGAGGTTTTTTGTCAGCGGCAGTTCCCAGATATCTTATATTCGTGCCACAGTATTTAAAAACCATGGAAATTCCACTTTTTATTCTTCTTAATTCCCTTTTTTCTCCTTTAAAATTATCCTCAATTCTTTCTAATGTTTGCTGGTTATTTAAGGAATTTTCAGCAAATTTCACTTTCGGTGCAGACAAATATATACTGTTGACTTTCATTTATCCCGCTATCATTGGATTGAAATTAACGTATAAAATAAACGGATTTTCTTCATTAAGTGATTTTAGAGAATTTTTCTAGAAATATCAATACGCGGCGGCGATATTCATGGAAATTTGGCAAAACAGATTAAATGGACTGTTCTAATTTTAATGATCGACACTAACGCAGCAGGTAAACGCTCAGCGCAGAAATATCCATCAGCACGTGTAAAACTGCAAAATAAGGCAAAAGACCAGGACGCAGCTTGAGCATCAGCCCGGCATAGAGCGCAAAGGGCAGGTACATCAGGGCACGCCAGAGAATGAAACCGCCGTTGGCGATCAAGGGCAAAAAGCAGTGCTGCAAGCCCAGGAACAGCGCCGCCAGCAAATAGGCAGCCCAAGCCAGGGCAGGGTTGGATTTCTGGTTGGCGAACAACCGGGGCATCACATAACCAAAATAGGTCGGCAGTTCGGCAAAACCGATCGTCAGCGGGAAGAGCAGGCCGATGACCAACGCCCAGCCGGGTAATGGACGGAACAGCATGGTAATGGGGATCTGCGCCTCGCCGAAAATGACGGTCCCCAGAATGTTCATCGGCATAGCCACGATTGGCAGGCCGATCAGGATCGAACCGAAGAACCATAGCAGATCGGTTTTGACGGTCGTGCGTGAAAAACGCAGCAGGTCAAGGTAGCGTTGGCCTTCGGCGCGGAAGACCAGCACCAGCAACACAATCGAGGCCAGGTTCCCAAAGATCGGCAGGAAAATCCACCAGCGCGCCGATTCCATCCAGGCTGAGTCAATGCCAAGCAGGACCAGGCTGAGCGCGACGAATCCCTGGCCAACGAGGAACAGCAGCGAGCGAGAAATCAGCATCAGCCAGGGTAGGAAGGGTTTGGTTGTCTCTGTCATTGCTCCGGGCAATCAGGTGACTTAGGCTCGTTTGACCGTCGCTGAAGCAATGGCATGTCCATAGACGAGGGCGCGCCCGGCGTTTCCCCAGTTAAGTATGTCTTTTGCAGGAACTTTTGGCCGGCATCCTGCATGTTGACGAAAAAACGCTTTTCCGAGAATTCGCTAACTGCGCACACAATAGAAGAAAATCTATTTTCTCCATGAATGGGATTTTACGGAACTTTTATTGAAATGGCAATAAGCGATTTTGAATTATTTGTGGTTATTTGTGGGAATTTAGAAAAAAAGAAACTTTTTTTAAGCCAGGATAAAAAAAGACCGCAAGCTATGCTGTTTGCCCAAAAAAGATCAGCTTAATCCAGTTCACCGCTGTAAAACACTTTTTTTCCGGCACCTTCCTGCTCCAGCAGCAAGCCGCCGTCCGCGGCAATATCCAAAAAAATCCCCTGCGTGCGCTGTCCCTGATGATGAAAAGAAATGGCCCGGGCCAGGAAAGAACGGCTGAGCTCGCGAGCGCGGTCAACGATGCTGGGGCCGCGATTTTGCTCTAATTTCTGCAACCATTCAACCATGCTCGCGGCCAGGCGTTCGCGTCCGTCCGCTGGCAACCAGGCCTTTCCGGTCAGCAGCTTCAATGATCCGGCTCGGCTGCCCAAGCTGTCGGGGAAATCGTCGTTGTCTTGATTGACATTCACTCCGATGCCGACCAGGCATATGATCTTATCGGCGTTGACGATGGTTTCGCAGAGAATACCGGCTATTTTTTTCCCGCCGGCCACGATATCGTTGGGCCACTTCAAGGCGAACTCTTTTCCAGTCCAGTTTTGCAGCATATCGCTCAACGCAACGCCGCAGGTGATGGAAAGGAGCGACAAATGCCGTTTGTCGGCAAGACAAAATCCGAAAGTCGCATAGATACCGAGATGGGGCATTGAGATCCACTCGCGTGTTTCCCGGCCGCGCCCGGCTGTCTGTGAATCAGCGCTGACCATCAAGGGGAAATCGGCCTCAAACCGGACGATATTCTGCTTGAGATAATCGTTGGTTGAATCGCAAACAGCGAGGTGAATTTTTTTAAAAGGCTCAAGACAGGTCGTCAATGGTTTTTCCTATTTTGGCCTTTTTTTCAATGTATTCCTGCAAATTTTTCTTGAAATTCTGGATGATTTCGGCCGGGGCCTTATCGGCAAATCCGCTGCCGCTCAATTTGCTTTCCATCTGGCTGATCAGCTTTCCCAGCTTGTCATGCTCGCTCTGGAGCCGTTGCAGCTCACGCAGCCGGTCCTCATCGCTGGCGAAAGGCAGCAGGATCTCCCAATTCTGGCTGACGCCCCGGAATCCCTTGGCCACTGCTGAAAAATCCTCGACGATCTCCGTTTGCAGGCTGCGGCTGAGAAAGTCGAAATATTTCAAGTACTCGCGCATCTGCTTTTTTTCCACTGCCGAATCGCAGCGGAGATAGATCGGAATTTTTTTATTCGGTTCAATGCGGTTTTCCGTTCTTGTCTTCCTGGTTTCAGCCACGACTTTTTTCAATATTTCAACAGCGGCAAAGGTTTCGGGAAAGACAAAGTTTTTATTAAAAGCGGGAAATTCGGTCTGCAACAGGAAATCCTTTTCAGTTTTAATTTTTTGGTAAATTTCTTCGCTGATAAAGGGCATGAAAGGATGCAGCAGCTGCAAAATTCTGAACAGGGTCAGCTTGAGAACGGATCGGGTATGGGGACTGGCCAAATCGCTTTTTGAAAACTCCAGGTACCAGTCGCAGTACTCATCCCAAATAAAATGATAAATGAGATCCGCCGCTTCATAAACATGGTATTCATCAAAAAACATATTCACTTTTTCAACCGTGACATTCAGCATCTGCAGAATCCATTTATCGGCATCGCTGATTTTATGCACATTCACTTCCAAGTCTTCATCGCCCTGCAAATTCATAATGACATAACGGGAGGCGTTCCAGATCTTGTTGGCAAAGGCTTTGTAACCTTTGATGCGGTTGATGGAAAGCGATATATCCATGCCCGGAGCCGCCTGGATCGCCAGGGTAAAGCGCAAGGCATCGGTGCCGTATTCCCTGATAATATCCAGAGGATCGACGGCGTTGTTTTTGGTTTTGCTCATCTTCTGGCCTTTTTCGTCGCGAATCAAGCCATTGATCAGCACTTCGCGGAAAGGCACAGCTCCACCGAAATGGATACCCATCATAATCATACGCGCCACCCAGAAAAAAATGATATCGAAAGCAGTCGCCATGATCGAAGTCGGGTAAAAAGTCTTGAAATCGGCACTGTCATCCTGCCAGCCCAGAGTTGTGAAAGGCCACAGGGCTGAAGAAAACCAGGTGTCCAGCACATCTTCGTCCTGGACCAGCCGGGAGCCGGAGCAGGTGGGACATTGAACGGGAGTCTCCTCGGCCACGATGACCTCCTGGCAATCCTGGCAATAGTACGCCGGGATGCGGTGTCCCCACCACAACTGCCGCGAGATGCACCAGTCCTGGATATTTTCCATCCAGTTAAAGTACACTTTTTTCCATTTATCGGGTATGAAAACAATCTGGTTTTCCATGACCGCCCGGATGGCCGGCTTGGCCAGATCGGCGGTTTTCAGGAACCATTGCCGGGAAATATTCGGCTCGACCACCGTTTCACAGCGCTGGCAATGGCCGACATTGTGGGTGTACTCTTCTTCTTTTTCGATCAACCCCAGAGCACGCAGATCGTTCAGCACATCATGCCTGCAGGCAAAACGGTCCAAACCGACATATTTTTCGGGGATGGGACCGGTCATGCGGGCAACTTCATCAATGACCACTATCTTTTCCAGGTGGTGTCTCAAGGCGATCTTGAAATCGGCCGGATCATGTGCCGGGGTAACCTTAACCGCCCCGGTACCGAATTGCTTGTCCACGTCTTCGTCGTCCACGATGGGTATGTTCCGCCCAGTCAGAGGCAGAAGCACGTCCTGTCCGATTATTTTCTTGTAACGGGAATCTTTGGGATTCACCGCCACGGCCACATCGCCCAGCATGGTTTCCGGGCGGGTCGTGGCAACGACAATCCATCTTTTCGGATCTTTGCGCAGTGGATAACGGATATAGGTCAGTCGGCCTTGAACTTCCTTATGCTCCACTTCCAGATCGGAAAGAACCGTTTTACAACTGGGGCAACGGTTCACCATATACGTTCCCTGATAAATTTTTTCTTCGTGGTAAAGCTGAACGAAAACCCTGCGCACCACGTGCTGCATCTCATCACTCAGGGTAAATTTCATCCGGCTCCAATCCAATGCCAAGCCAAGTTTCTTGATCTGGGCAACTATTTTTTTTTCAGATATATCCTTCCACTCCCAGACCAGTTCCAGAAATTTATCCCTGCCCAGATCCTCTTTGCTTAAATGCCTTTCCCTGATCAGATTTTTTTCCACCATCATCTGGGTGGCGATCCCGGCATGATCGACGCCCGGCAGCCACAGCACATTAAAACCCTGCATCTTTTTCCGTCGGACGATGATGTCCGGAAGTGAGAGCGTCAATGCATGCCCGATGTGCAGCGATCCGGTTACATTGGGCGGAGGCAGTATGATAGAAAAAGGTATAGCGCTGCATTGGCTGTCGGGAGTGAACAAGCCACTGGCTTCCCATTTCCGATACCAGTCACTTTCGGTCTGCAAATGGTCATATGCTTTTTCCATGTTTTTTTCTGTCACTTCAAAACTCCAAAAAAAGATTAAAAACCGGTGTTGTTGGCTTCAGCTTTGATTTTATCGATTTCTTCTTTTATAATTTTTTCAGCCAAAGAAGGAACGATCTCCCAGATTAATTCTTTGATGGTCAACGTCAGCTTATCTTCCAATTTTCCCGATAAATCCATTTTTTCCTTCAACGATAATCCGCCTTCAGCTTGCGGCTCGTTTGGGTTTTCCTTGTGCGGTGATTGTGACAGTTTTTCCAGTTCTGCTTCCGGCGATACCGCTTCAGGGCGTACTTTTTGGACAAACAATTCCTGATCAATAAGCTTTTCCGCCTTCTCAACAGGACCCTTGTCTTTATTCTGCACTGGCTTGGCGGTATCAAAATCAAACATCTCGTCTTTTTCCGAAAACATAGTCTTTACGGGAGCATCGGCTGCCACATCAACGAACACATCAGCGATATTATTTTTCGGGACAGGGGAAGCTTGATCATCCTGATCTAAACCGAATTTTTTTTCCCGCCGGTCAGCCATCCGGGTCGCTTCCAATGAAGATTTCATCATGGCATCTGAATTTTCCTCATTGTCAACTCCCTGGAAACGTTCGTGAAATTCATCAGAGATGTCCGTCGTCATGTTTTCCGCAACCGGAGTCTGGGCGGCAGATCCATTTTTCTGGTTTGCTGCAGCAGCCGGGATTAATTCGTCACTAGCAAGCTTCGGCTCCTCGGAAATAGGCTCTTCGCTAAAGGGATTTTGAATGGCTTCCTCATTATCCGGTTCCTGCAGGGCATCTTTGATCGGCTGCGTTCCCTGGGTGATTTCTTCTGAAGGCAAGATCTCATCCCTTTCCAGAACCGGGTTTTGCGGGCCAGCGCCGCCTGCGGGCGCCGGCGTTCCCAAATCGAGGCGCAAGTCAGAAAAACTGATGCCTTCAGTTCCCGGAGCATCCGTTTCAATTTCAATTAAATCTTCTGGAAATGAGCTGGGTTCATCATCGGCAAATTCAGTGGAGATTTTTTGTTCTTCCTGATCGAGTTTTTTCATGACCGAGTTGACCAAGGCATTGGAATCAAAAGGCTTGGTGACGATATCGTCATATTTCAAGTTTTTTATCATTTCATTGTCCACAGCTTCAAAACTGCCCTTCATTAAAAAAACGTGACTGTGCTTCAGCTGCGGAGTTTCATTGATGAAGCGGCAAACGTCGTAGCCGCTGATTTCCGGTAATTTTATATCGGCAATGACTACGTCCGGAGCCAGGGCCAACAGTTTTTCCTTTAATCCGGATCCATTTTCAAAACTATGAACTTCGACATTTTCAATTTCGGAAAAAGATAATTCAACGATCCGGCGTATTGTATAACTATTATCAGCGAGAGCTATCACTTTTTTTTTCATCATGGAGCCTCCTACACTTTTTCCTTCTATGGCTATTCTTTATCACTTTTTCAATTACAATGTCAAGTCAAAGGTTGACTTTTTAATTTTTTTATCTAGAATATCCATATGCACAGAGTAAAAGTATTAATCGCCAAACCCGGCTTGGATGGCCACGATCGCGGCGCAAAAATCGTGGCCAAATACCTCCGGGACGCCGGGATGGAAGTCATTTACACCGGATTGCGCCAGTCTCCTGAAACCATTGTCAATACGGCAATTCAAGAAGACGCGGCCATCATCGGCCTGAGCATTCTTTCGGGCGCTCACATGCAGCTGTGCAAGAAAATCGTGGCTGTTTTCTCGGAAAAAAACACTCCGCCGCCGCCGATGTTCCTGGGTGGCATCATCCCCAGGGAAGATATAGCGGAATTAAAGAAACTTGGAATTCAGGAAGTGTTCCCGCCCGGAACTGCACTGGAAAATATTGCCGCTAAAATCAGGGAAATCCTCGCCCGCGAACATGCAAATTAACTTGATGATTGACAAAACATTTTTTTTGCCATACAATTTGAGTGGTTATCCGCGAAAATACTTATGAAAACTGTAAAAAACAATCAAAGTTACTCGGTTATTATCGTTTCCGACGCCAAATCCACCAACAAGGAATTTGCCGTTTCGGCCAAATTCATCAAAACATCCATATTGGCTTTTTCTTTTCTGGTCGTTTTCTTCGGTTTCATCATATTTCAATATCTGACCTTGACCCTGGACAAGCAAAAAATGAAACGCCTCGAACTGGAGGCCAAAGATAAACAGCAAAAAATCAGCACGTTGACCTCGACCATTGATAATTTGAACCAAAGACTGAAAAATATCGAAAATTATAAGGAAAGGATCATGGTGGCGACCGGCCTGACATCGCCCCTGGCATTGAAGGAAGTGGGCAGCGGCGGCCCCGAGTTCAATGACCAGATGACCAATGGTTTTTCCATGGCCCAGAAAACGCTCCCGGATGGCATTAACGGCCAGCAACAAAACTTATTAAGCAAAACAAAAGCAATCAAGGAAAACGCTAAGCAGATAGAGGCGTCGCTGAAATCCGTTGAAAGCATGGTCAACCAGCAGAAGCTTCAGCTGGCGGCCACGCCGATCATCTGGCCCACACGCGGTTACCTGTCAGGTTTTTTTGGCAACCGTATCCATCCCTTCACCGGCAGACTGGGATTCCATTACGGTTTGGATATAGCCACCCAATTGGGAAATAAAGTCGTCGCCACGGCGGACGGAGTGGTATTGGTGGCCGAGCGCCGCGATTATATCGGCAATATCATCATCATCGACCATGGATTCGGCTATGTGACCCATTACGGTCATCTTTCTGGATTTACTATCCGGGAAGGCCAGCGCATCAAGCGGTATGATGTCATCGGTTACGTCGGAACAAGCGGCAGGAGCACCGGGCCGCATCTGCATTATGAAGTTCGCTATTTTAACAAGCCGATGAATCCGGCCGACTTCATCTTGGACTCCCAAAACTAACCTTCCGAAAACTCAAAGAAATCATTTATTTTTTTTGATTAATTTTTATAAATTGGCTTGCTTTTAATTTTTTATTTATTTATAATTCTTTCATGTTCATGATACATTCTTCGAACCAAAATAAAATCGTAAATACTAACTTCTCGGATCAACCTATAATTAATAAAAATTAAAGGAGGAATTACATGAAAAAAACTTTATTATTGGTTGCTTTAATGATTGTAATCATGATTACAACTTCCTGTCAGAAGCCTGAAGAAATCACCCTTTCAAAATATTTTCAGGCCATGAAAGCAAAGGACAGGGACACGATGGCCTCCATGGCAGTGGAACCGATGGCTTTGGAATTCAAGTCTTGGTCGATGGTCTCTTCGGAAGAGCCGGTAAGCGAAGACCTTATCCTTCAGCAATTAATTGCCGGTATGACAGATCTCAAGAAAAAGAAGGATAACCAAATCGGCGTGGTTAAAGATAAAAAAGACGCCCTGGATATCCTGAAAACCAATCTGGAAGAAACCCGCGGCAGAAGGCAAAAAGCCGACTTGCAGAAACAGGTCGAAGCCGGTGAAGCAGATCTCGCGATGGAAACCCAGAATTACAAGCAGTCCCAGGTTGAATATACCCAAATGAAAAATCAGGTGGAAATTGAAAAGAAAATGGTCACCATGTCCACCAGCATTGAGCAGAATCAGGAACTCATGACCGGCAAAGCCGTCACCATCACATCCATCGTCAGGGTAACCACGACCAGCGGTGACAAGGATTACGTGTTTGTGCTGAGAAAGTATGAGCTGATTAATCCCCTGACCAACAAGGTTGCGCCCAACCGTTTTATTATTCTGAAGATTCAGCCCAAAGAAGATTTTGAGCAAGGGAAATAATTAAAATTCACTCACTTCCTGAAACCAAATGCCGCAGGAAACGATAACCGTTTCCTGCGGCATTGTTTTTCTGAAACCACACCTGGAGAAATAAAATGAAAAGAATATTGTTTATTTTTTTATGCCTCTGCTTATCGCTTCAAATCTGGAGTGATAAAAAAGCGCTGAACTTTGCGGACATGTTCGCTGCCGGCCGCCTCTCATCGCCGGTCATATCTCCGGATGGCAAATGGGTCGTATTCGCGGTTAAAACAGCCGACATCATTGCCAACACGTTTCAAACCAATCTTTATGCGACAGACATGCAAGGTCGTGCCCTGATAAAACTGACCGAAGGCAAAGGCAGTCATTTCAATCCCCGCTTCCTGAAATCGGGCCGGCTGACCTTCGTCTCCACCCGTGACGGCGCTCCGCAGGTCTTTTCGCTGGACCTGAAAAATCCCCGGGAAGTCAAGGCTGTTACCGCCGTTTCCAGCGGTATCAGCAACTTCCTCTGGTCAAGCGATGAAAAAAGCATCGTCTTTGCCCAGGATATCGATCCCCGGTCCGCGACTTTCGCCGAAGCCATGGCCATGGAAAAGGAAGCAGCGAGCTCAAAGGTCCAGGCCAAATTGCTGACCGGACTCATGTTCCGGGTATGGGATTCATGGCGCGACGGCAAGCGCAGCCATGTATTTCTGCACCGCCCGGGCACTTCCGAATTCACCGACCTGACCCCGGGCGGTTTCGACACGCCGCCCCTGGACCTTGGCGGCAACCAGGATTATTTGTTTTCCGACGACGGCGCCTGGTTCGCTTACGTAAAGAACACCGACCCGGTCGTGGCGATCTCCACCAACAATGACATCTTTCTGCGCGACCGACGCAATGGCAAGGAAAAGAACATCAGCGTTGACAACAAGGGCGGTGACGCCAACCCGGTTTTTTCGCCAAACAACAAATACCTGGCCTATCTCTCCATGCGCCGGCCCGGCTTCGAAGCCGATAAAAAAGACATCATCCTTTTCGATTTGAAAAGCGGGACGCGGCAGAACCTGACGGCCGCTTTCCCTGACACCATCGCCGACTTCATTTTTGGCGCCGATGAAAAAACCATCTATTTCATCGCTTCGCAAAGCATCTACCATCCGATCTTCAGGCTGCGCATCGCTTCTAAAAAAATCGATAAAATCGTCCCTGCCGTAAATGCCAATTCCCTGCGCCTGACCCCGGACGGCCGAACCCTGGTATACATGGTCCAGAACGTGGCGTTGCCCCAAGAACTCTTCAAATTCGACCTGCGCCGCCGGCAGCAAACGCCGTTAACCCGTTTCAATGCCGACATCTTCAAGGATGTACAGATGAACCGGGCCGAAATTTTCCGTTTTAAAGGCGCCCGTGACGAGATGGTCGAAGGCATGCTGCTCAAGCCGCCTTTCTTTGACGCCGGCAAAAAATATCCGCTGGTATTCCTTATTCATGGCGGCCCTCAGGGTGGCTGGACCGATGATTTTCATTACCGCTGGAACCATAGCCTGTTCGCATCCCCAGGTTACGTGGTGGCGGCAATCAACTTCCATGGCAGTACCGGGTACGGCCAACCCTTTACCGACTCGATCTCCGGCGACTGGGGCGGCGCGCCCTTCATCGATCTGGTCCGGGGACAGCAGTACCTGGTAGAGACTTTCCCTTTCATCGACAAGGATAAGATCGTGGCTGCCGGCGCATCCTACGGCGGCTTCATGGTCAACTGGATCGCCGGGCACAGCGATGATTTCAAATACCCCTTCCGCTGCCTGGTTTCGCATGACGGCATCTTCGATTCACGCAGCATGTATTATTCAACCGAGGAATTGTGGTTCGAGGAATGGGAGCACGACGGCACACCCTGGGAAAGCGCATTATATGAAAAATGGAACCCGGCCAACCATGTTGCCAAGTTCAAGGTGCCCATGCTGGTCGTCCACAGCGAGAACGATTTCCGCGTGCCGGTCACGCAGGGCCTGATGCTCTTCACCGCTCTGCAGCGGCGCGGCGTGAAATCCAAAATGCTCTACTTTCCGGACGAGAACCACTTTGTGCAGAAGCCGCAGAATGCTCAACTTTGGTGGCGAACTGTTTTTGACTGGTTTGCGGAGAACATTGCCGACAAATAAAATAAAAGCAGCACGCAGTCTTCGGGTTTCAGCTCCTGACGAAGTGGGGCATGGTTTGCGGAATGACCAGGGAAAACTCCACCAGGCCGGCCAGTTCGTTGTTTTCGTACCAGGCCACTTGGTGGATTAGTTTCTTTACGCCGTTCTTCTCGATGGTGTAGCTGTGGCTGTTTCCCGTGTCCATGATGTGCTGGATTTTTTCATTGGCGGTTTCGGGATGGCAGTTCCATAATTTTTTCCCCAACAGGGCTTTGCCGCCGTCGGCGGAAAAAGTATGCGCGGCCTGATCGTTCATGTACAAGATCGTTCCCTCGCGGTCACAGACCGTCACCGCCACATCCACGCCGTTCAGCCAGGCAGAAGTAACCATTGCTTCCTCTTCAGGACTGGAAGACAGAGGTCAGAAGTCAGATGACAGAAAATGATTACTCTCAAGTTTTTTTCCTTTCCGGATTCTGTCATCGGTCATCTGCTATTCATTTATTCTGTTTTCTTTTTTTCAACGGTTGAGATCTTGAACGGCAGATACAGCCCGCAAAAACCAAGCGCCGCCGTGAGCAGGGGAATGATGGCCAGCAGTCCCCACCAGCTCTTGAAATAAAAACCCAACACGGCGATTACCAAACCGATGATCACCCGGATAATCTTGTCCGTTTTCCCCACATTACAGGTCATGGCATACCTCCTTGAACATATCCATTATACATGGTTCATACCGGCATGCAAATTGTTAACTCGGTTTTTCCACCGCTATGCCCGCGGGGGAAATTCCTCAGCCAGGCGCAGCAATTCAGCGCGGATAGCTTCCAGGCCGGGGCCGCTTGGCCGGGTCCTTCTCAATCATGGCCATGATCAGGGTATTTAATTCCCGGGGAATCTCGTAACTGATTTCCTTGGGCGGCAGCGGGGTGGTTTCCAGAATGCGGTGAATCACCTCGCCGGTGGCTTCGGACCAGAAAGGCTTGGAGCCGGTCAACATTTCATACAGGATGATTCCGGCCGAATAGATATCGCCGGCCGGGGAAGAAGTACCGTCAATGATCCTTTCCGGCGGCAGGTAGCGGATGGTGCCCATAACCACCCCCGACATGGTCAGCCGCGACTGGGCCGGGGTGATGGCCAGGCCGAAGTCGAGCAGCTTGACGAAATAACGCCGCTCCTGCCGCTCACTGACCATGATGTTTTCCGGCTTCAGGTCGCGGTGCACGATGTCCTGGGCGTGGATGGCCTGCAGGGCGTCGGTGATCTGCAGCATGATATCCAGCGCTTCGGGGACCTCCAGCCGTCCACTCGTTTTGATGAGCAAGGCCAGCGACTGCCCGGCCAGCAGTTCCATGGCGATATACCAGCAGTCGTCGACTTCACCGCGCTCGATGATGTGGACGATATGGGGGTGCTCGAGCCCCTCGGTGATCAGCGATTCGTGCTTGAAGCGTTTTTTCTGGTTCTCGTCGTGGAAATTTTCCTCTTTCAGGACCTTGAGCGCCACGATGCGCTTCTTGTCCAGTATGTCCTGGGCTTTGTAGACCGTGGCCATGCCACCGATGCCGATGGTCTCCAGAATCTTGAAATGTCCAATATGGGTCTTTTTTTTCAAAAAAGAGATGGCGCGTAAATATTTTTTCAGCAGTTGCCACGACAGCGCCGATAGCACGACGAAGGCCAGGGCGGCCAGGACCAGAAACCACCAGGTCTGGTAAACAAAGGGTCGCAGATAAAAAGCGAAGGAAGCGCCGGCCAGGTTCCAGACGCCGTCGGCGTTGGCGGCGATGACCCGGAAGCGATAATGCCCGGGATCGAGGTTATTGTAAAAAGCCTGGCGGCGGTTGCCGGCTGAAGTCCAGTCTTTATCGTAGCCCTCCAACTTGTATTTGAATTCGATCTTGTCGGAGCGAATGAAACTCAGGGCTGTATAATGGAATTCGAACCTCTGACTTCCGGCCGGCAGCTTCACTTTTTGAAGCTGTCCAATATCGGGAACAAGCATGTTTTTTTGGTCAACGAGGACTTCTTCCACCAGAACCGGCGGTACTTTTTCATTTTTGCGGATATGGGCCGGGTCGATGCTCACTACCCCCGCCAGGTTGGCGAACCACAATCGCCCACTAGCGTCTTTCCAACCGGCAGGGTTGCCGAAGTTACATATGCGGCTCTTCATCCCATCGTTTTCATCGAACAAGCGGCCGCTGACTTTAAGGGTTTTATCGAAAGCCGCTTTTTGGATCTCGTCTTTATTAACCCGAAAGATACCGCGTTCGCTGCTCATCCACAAATACCCCAATTCGTCCTCAAGGATAGAATATATTTGATTATCGAACAAACCGCGATCACTGTTCAGCGAACCCCAGCGTCCGTTTTTATAAACTTTCAATCCCTGAAGAGTACCGACCCACAGGGTGCCGTGATGGTCCTGGTAAAATGAAAACACACGGCATCCTTTTAGAAACGGCTCAATGAAAAATTTGCCGGGCATCGCCGCGTTCATGACTGCCAGCCCGTCCTCGCCACCGATCCACAGATTTCCTTGTCGATCCATGAACAGGGACTGTATCCGCTCGCCAGGCAAACCATCGCCGATGGAATAAGAATTGATACCTCCTCCTTGCCGGCAAAATAGTCCTCCCCATGTACCGATCCATAAGCGGCCGTCGCGATCATTTAGAACGCAATTCGTCATGATATCAGGATCAGACCCGGGCAGGGGGATTTTCCGGAACCGACCTTCATGAAAGAGCATAAACCCCACGTCCGTTCCCAGCCATAATGAACCGTCTGCATTCGATTCCATGGCATAGACATCGTATTTTTTTGACTCGACCGGCAAGCGGAAATTTTCAAAGCCGCCGTTCTGATATCGGCTGATATATCCGCCAGAGCCGCCTATCCACAGATTCCCGGCACCATCGGCATGAAAACAACGGAACTTGTCGCCTCTCAATCCTTCGCGCTCGGTAAACGTAGTTATTTTTTCGTCACGGATCTGGGTCAATCCGCCATCCACGAATCCCACCCATAAAGAGCCTTCGGCATCTTCACAAACAGAATATACTAAATTGCTTTCTAACTCGTGGCCCTTGCTTATGGACCTAAAATCACCGTTTTTATAGCGGAACAAGCCGCCTTCGCTGCCGATCCAAAGGTTGCCATCCCGATCCTCGATCAATGCCGTGATGTTGTTGTTTAAACCATACGACGAAGAATAATTGAGCAGCTGGTTGTCCAGGTAATGATACAAGCCGTCGTTGGTTCCGAACCAGAGGCTCCCGTCCCGGCCCTGCAAGAGCACATAAATGTCGCTGCCTAATTTATCTGCGGCGGATAGGATCGGGCGATATTGTCCTTTTTCCAGGCGATACAGACCTTTGCTAATGGTACTTATCAGCAAGCAGTCCGAACCATCTATCGCCAGAGAACGGATTTTTATGCCGGGGAAAGCCGGGTCTCTTTTAAAGGATTTTTTGTCGGCAGACGAACGGAAAAATAGACCCTTGGTAGTTCCCAGCCAGAGATCGCCAAGGCCGTTCTCGGCCATGCAATAATTAGATCTGCCGGAAATGTTGCCGGCAAGGAGATGCGTCCTGAATCTTCCCTGCTCCAGGCTAAGCAGTTCTCCAAGCATGGTCCCGATCCAGAGAGTTCCCTGGCGATCGACATACAACCTCAACACATAATTATCGTGAAATTCAGTGGCGTTCTTGCTATTGAAAACCTTGAAATTCACGCCATCAAAACGCACCAATCCTTCGACAGTGCCCAACCATAAATAACCGGAATGGTCCTGCACAATTGCCCAAACCGAATTGTTTGGCAATCCGCGTTCGGTTTTCCACGTATTCAGTGTATATTGGGTGATTTTTTTTTGCGGATCAAGCCCCCAAAGTCCACCAAATAGATTTATGAAAAAAACAAACAAAAAAATGCTTTTTCGAAAATCCAATTTGAATTTTTAAATATAACTGGATTAGTGCTCAGCCATCGATGACGGGTAATTTGGACCGGCAGGCTTTGAATTCGATCTCGCCATCCTGCCCGGAAAAAAGTTCCTGGAGCTTGGCCAGCGCTTTTTCGGCTTCGGCAAATTCATTGCCCGTTTTCGCCTCACCCGGCAGCCCCTTCAGAAGCTCCTCGACTTTGCCCAACAGTAAATTCACATTGGCTTTTTTTATGTCCATGAGTGCTCTCCTTTATTTAGAACATGCAATAATTTTAATTTAAATAACGAATAAAAACAAGGATCACCATTCAAGCAGATTCATAAATGAGATGGAATAATTTGTTTTTCTTTGGAATTTTACTGCGGCGCGGGGAATTTTTCGGCCAGGCGCAGCAATTCAGCGCGGATGGCTTCCAGATCGGGCCGCCGGGCCGGGTCCTTCTCAATCATGGCCATGATCAGGGCATTTAATTCCCGGGGAATCTCGTGACTGATTTCTTTGGGAGGCAGCGGAATGGTTTCCAGAATACGGTGAATCACCTCGCCGGTGGCTTCGGACCAGAAAGGCTTGGAGGCTGTCAGCATTTCATACAGGATGATTCCGGCCGAATAGATATCGCCGGCCGGGGAAGAAGTACCGTCACTGATCCTTTCCGGCGGCAGGTAGCGGATGGTGCCCATGACCACCCCCGACATGGTCAGCCGCGACTGGGCCGGGGTGATGGCCAGGCCGAAATCGAGCAGCTTGACGAAGTAAGGCCTGCCCTGCCCCTCGCTGACCATGATGTTTTCCGGCTTCAGATCGCGGTGCACGATGTCCTGGGCGTGGATGGCCTGCAGGGCATCGGTGATCTGCAGCATGATATCCAGCGCTTCGGGGACTTCCAGCCTTCCCTTTGTCTTGATGAGCAAGGCCAGCGACTGCCCTAGCAGCAGCTCCATGGCGATATACCAGCAGTCTTCCGTTTCGCCGCGCTCGATGATATGGACGATGTGCGGGTGGTCGAGCCCCTCGGTGATCAGCGATTCGTGCTTGAAGCGTTTTTTCTGGTTCTCGTCGTGGAAGTTCTCCTCTTTCAGCACCTTGAGGGCCACGATGCGCTTTTTGTCGTGCAGGTCCTGGGCCTTGTAGACCGTGGCCATGCCCCCGCTGCCGATGGTTTCCAGGATCTTGAAATGGCCGATCTCGGTCTTTTTCTTCCAGAAAGTAACGGCGTGCAGGTATTTTTTCAGCAACTGCCACAAGAGCACCGACGCCACCATGAAGGCCAGGGCGGCCAGCAGCATGAACCACCAGGTCTGGTAAACGAACGGTCGCAGGTAAAAGGCGAAGGCGGCTCCGGTCATGTTCCAGACTCCGTCGGCGTTGGCGGCGATCACCCGGAAGTTGTAGCGGCCGGGGCGCAGATCGTTGTAAAACGCCTCGCGCCGGCCGCCGGCCTCGACCCACTCCTTGTCATAGCCCTCCAGCTTGTACTTGAATGCGATCTTGTTGGAGAGGATGAAGCTTAAGGCCGTGTATTTGAACTCGAACTTCTTGCTGCCCGCCGCCAGTCGCAGCGGCGCCGCAATGAGATCGCCCTCTGTCGGCAAACGGCGGTTATCGACCACCACCTCCTCCACGAGCACCGGCAGCATCCGGTCGTCCGGATGTATTCTGGAAGGATCGATAACCGCAACCCCTTTCAAGGTGGCGAACCATAACCGGCCATCAGCGCTTTTCCAACCGGCCGGATGCCCGTTGTCGCAGATACGACTTTTCAGTCCGTTCTCCTCTGTGAACAAATGCCCCGTCACGCGCTGCCGGGATCCCCAGGCCACAGCTTCCAGATCTTTTTTCGGAACGCAAAAAATGCCGAGTTCGCTGCTCAGCCAAAGGTTGGCCTCATGGTCTTCCAAAATGGCATACACGCGATTGTCAAACAGCCCCTGATCGGTATTGATTGACCCCAAATGGCCGTTCTTCATGGCTTTTAAACCATGGTCGCGGGTACCGATCCACAAGAGTCCCTCGCTGTCTTCATACAGGGCTTCCACCCGGCAACCATCCAGTAGTGGTTCAGGAAGAATTTTTCCGTATTTCCCTGTACTGAGGAAATTCAGCCCCGTTTCACTGCCCACCCATATGTTCCCTTTCCGGTCTTCGAACAAGCAGGTGATGCGATCATCGCGCAGGCCGTCGGCGCCGGAATAGCGTTTAAACGTTCCCGACTGCCGGACGAAAAGCCCCGCTCCATATGTGCCGATCCAAAGACGGCCAGAATGGTCTTTCAATACACATCGTGTTTCGATATTCGCGGCCGGCCCGGGCAGGGGGATTTCCCTGAAACGGCCGTCTTGAAAATGGAGCAACCCTGAATCCGTCCCCAGCCACAGGGAATCCCCGGCGTCAGCTTCCAGCGACCAGATGGTCTTGTTGCGAAAGCGGGACGGCAAACTGAAATTCTCGCTGCGGCCATTTTGATAACGATTTAAATATCCGCCATAGCCGCCGATCCACATGACCTCGGCCTCACCAGCATGCAGTCCGCGGAACACCACGCCCTTCAGCCCTTCACGATCGGTTATAGCTGTAACTTTTTCGTCGCGCAACTGGGTCAGTCCACCTTCGAGGGTCCCCACCCAGACTGACCCCTCGGCATCCTCGCACAAGGAATAAACAAAGTTGCTGCTCAAGCCCCGATCGCTGTCCAAAGTCTCAAATGTTCCCCGGGTCCAGCGATACAAGCCTCCTTCGCTCCCCACCCAAATGTTTCCGTCACGATCTTCAGCCATGGAACGGATGGATTCAGTGTTTCCCGGCTTTAGAGGATGATGATGCAAACGCTTGCCTTGATAATCGTACAATCCGGCGAGTGTTCCCAGCCACAAAGCTCCATCGCGGCCCTGTCGAAAAACAACGACGTCAAGGCTCGGTTGATCAGTGTCTGCCAGGAGCCTTTGGAAATTCCCTTTTTCGAGACAATACAAACCTTTGTTCTCAGCGCTGAGCATTAAACGGCCCGAGCGGTCGACTGCCAGGCAAAGAATTTTTGTGCCGAGAAAAGCAGGGTGCTGTTTTATTGTGCCGTCATGACCGGGTGAACTGTAAAACAAACCAGCGGATGTCCCGATCCAAAGAGTTCCCAGGCTATCTTCGACCAGGCAATTATGGTTGATGATGGAGATCGCCCGCGGAAAAACATGGCTTTTGAACCTCCCCTTTTTCAGGCTAAGAAGCTTTCCGCGATAAATCCCGATCCAGAGAACTCCTTGACGATCGACATACAGATTGTTAACGAAATTATCGAGGAATTCAGCGGTGTTGCTGCTATTAAACAAGGTGAAATTCACTCCGTCGAAACGCACCAGACCTTCCATGGTTCCCAGCCACAAATAACCGGACCGGTCCTGCGCAATCGCCAGCACGTTGTTGTTGGGCAAACCCCGCTCGATCTTCCATGAATTCAGAGCATATTGGGTTATTCTTTTTTGCGGATCCAAACTCCAAAGTGATCCGCTAAGACAGAATAAAGAAACAGAAATTAAAATATAATTTCGGAAAATTTTTTTTATAATTAAAATAATTTAAAATTCAACATCAAATCGCGGGTTGATTCTTGCGGCAGATCTCCAATGGCAATTCGCCCATTTTTCCGGCGAATATTTTTTCCAGCTTGGCCAGGGCCTTTTTGGCTTCGATGAATTTTTTACCTTTTCTCATTGCTTCGGGCTGCGCGTCAAGATACGTACAGATCTTGCCCAGCAGCAGGTTCATACTCACTTTTTTAATATCCATAAATTACCTCCGTTTCGTAAGATGGAATGATATTAATTTATTTTCGAATTTATAACAAGAATCAATTCAAAAAAACAATTTATTCCTCGTCCGCCGCCATTTGTCTGTAAGCACCCGACTTGCTACAATGGGCTTTCATGCAGAAGATATCTTCTTTGACCCTGGTTCTAAGCGATCAATGCAATTTTTCCTGTTCCTATTGTCCGCAACGCCGGGGGAAAAAGACATTAACCATCAAAGACATCACCATTTTTATGGATTTCCTGCAACCCCGGTTGGCCGAGGAAGTTTGGCTCGGGTTCTATGGCGGGGAGCCTCTTCTCAGTTGGCCTCTGATACAAGGAACCGTTGACCATGCAGGCAAAAGATTCAAGAAGAGATTCCGCTTCACTTTGACTACCAACGGGTCGCTTTTAAAAAAGGAACACATCCTCTTTTTTAAGAAAAACCGGTTCGATCTGGCTTTGAGCTATGACGGGCTGGCCCAGAAAGATCGCGATGCGGGCAGCATCACTGTGGTCGAAGCAGCATTGAAAAACCTGCTGCGGTTTTACCCGGGGGGCTATACGATTCACAGCGTTTTCACTCCGCGCACCGTATTTTTGCTGGCCGCAAGCATGGAAGAATTGCTACGCCAAGGCCACTCCCACTTACAATACGCTTTGGACACGTGCGTTCCATGGAAGAAAGCCGACCTGGCTATCCTCGAGAAACAACTTGACCGACTCACGACGATCTGCGTGCGGCATCAGCAAAAATACGGAAAAATGCCTCTGGAAAATTTCAAGAAAAATGAAGGGCAAGGCATATTCGCCTGTTTTGCCGGCCGTGACCGCCTGGCCCTGCTCCCCGACCGCACGGTCTGGGGCTGCTACCTGTTCTACGACCTGCTGGGACATTTGCCCGCACACCCCGATTATGAAACATACTGTTTCGGTAAACTGTCGGCCTTCATGCGCACCGGCGAAATAAACCGGTCCATTGCCGCCCATTACCGCGATCTGCGCCAGGATTATTTTTTCACCGCCAAGAAAGTGCTGTGCAGCCTGTGCACCCGACTCGAAACCTGCAGCGTCTGCCCCGTGGTCGCCGCCCTGGCCACCGGCCAACTCGGCATTATTCCCGCCTGGACCTGCCGCGTCAAACGGATCAACGCCAAGCTCAAACCGCAATTTACAGGGGTTCATTGATTTTTCCCCATGGTCAAACAAAGTGACAAAGATCCAATGCGGCTGTGATCGGCCTCCGGGCACGAAGATTCGCCGTTAAAACTTGACAGGAAGGCCGATTTAGTGTATGAATAGGCATGGGTTGGGCGGTTAGCTCAGCTGGTAGAGCATCGGTTTTACACGCCGGGTGTCAGAGGTTCAAACCCTCTACCGCCCAGGCTTTTCTTGTGGCGCGGGGTCGTAGTTCAGTTGGTTAGAACGCATGCCTGTCACGCATGAGGTCGCGAGTTCGAGTCTCGTCGGCCCCGCCATTCCCCAGGTTGGGGGCGTAAAGGTTTCGACAGTTTTGACGAAGTTAAAGAGGCGGACTGAGCCGAGTAGCTCAATAAACTGCTCAAAAAAAGAAAAGCAAACAACTTTGCACTCGCAGCGTAATTAACACGTTGCCGTTTTGATCTTCCCCGCCCGCGGGAGGGTCCGAACGTCACTTAGCGGGCTAGCGTTGAAAGGAGCGCCTTCTGTTTTTCGACGCGAAAACTTGTGGAGGCCGACGGCAGCTCATTTTGTTTGTTTTAACGGCTGCAGGTTGTATTGAAAACAAACTATGTCTGTAGAATCTTTAATGGACTCATTATTGGACGCGGGTTCGATTCCCGCCGCCTCCACTGGCAATTTTCCAATAGCCAAATGAATAAAATCATAAAAACAAGTATCATTTTTATTGCCAGCCTGTGTTTTATTCAAATCCTGCCGGCCCTGTCCATTGATTTTCGCAGTTCCGACCATGAAGGATTTACTCGAATCGTATTCGAAGCCGACCAAAGTTTCACTTACTCGGTACGCAATCTGCCCGGCCAACTGCAAATATTCGTACCCAAACACGCTCAAATCAACTCCCGCTCCCTCGCCATGCAAAATTCGCGGCTGTTGGACCGGGTAATCCATGAATTCAAAGAAGACAAGCGCATTATAACCGTTTTCTTTAAGACCGATGTCAGCGTCAATAAAAATTTTGTTCTAGAAAAGCCTTTCCGGATAGTTTTTGACCTGATTAAATCCGAAAAAGCAATCTCGCAGCCGCACAGCAATCCGAAAAACATCGAGGCCCCTAAAAACGATCCACCCAATCAGCAATCGTCGGAACCCGCCGCCAGCAAAGTCAAACCCATCGAAACAATATGCATTGATCCCGGCCACGGCGGTGAAGATTTGGGGGCGTTAGGCAAATCCAAACTGCAGGAAAAAGACGTTACCCTGCAAATCAGCCTGAAACTCAAGAAATTGATCGAAGCGAAAACCGGCCTGCGGGTTATCATGACCCGCAACTCGGACAAGGAAGTTTCGCTTAATTCACGAGCTTCCATCGCCAACAATCAGCAAGCCCAGATATTTGTTTCCATTCATGTCAATTCATCATTCCGCAAATCGGCTTACGGTTCGGAAACATACTTTGTCAGTCTGCAGGCCACCGACCCGGAAGCATTGGAATTGGCACGAAAAGAGAACCAGAATCCGGAAGATCCGGGCGAAACGATTATCAATGACGAATTGAAAATGATTCTCTGGAACATGGCCCAGACTGAATATATCAGGGCGTCGAGCACCCTGGCCGAGTATATCCAGAAAGAATTGAACGATCTCCTGAGCACCCGCAACCGGGGTGTCAAGCAGGCCCCGTTCCGCGTTCTGATGAGAACCGCCATGCCTGCGGTTCTGGTTGAAACCGTTTTCATTTCCAATTCCGCAGAAGAAAAAAAACTGCAAAAAGATGAATTCCTGGATAAGATCGCCCTGGCCCTGTTCAATGGCATCTCCAAGTTCATTTATTACTACAACAATATCGTCACATGACGGTAAAAACGCGCAATTATCTGCTTATCGCCATGGCGTGCATTGTTTTATTTGTATTTCTGTTTTTGGTTTTCTCCAAAATAAAAGGCGGACGCACCGAGCCTGAAATACTCAGCAAGGCGACTGAAAACGGCATCATTGCCGAATTTATCAAGGTGAAACTCTTTTACTACAGCGAATCATCGGTCTTGCTGCAGCCCGTATATCGCGAGATCCAAGTTCCGGAGATCCGGGAAGACCTGTACAAAAAATTCCTTACTCTGCTTCTGGCCGGCAGCAATGGCTGGATTACCCCGATACCGACCGGAGTTCAGTTGCGAGCTGTTTTTTATTTGCCGCAAATGGAAATGCTGGTAGTGGATTTCAATGATATCCTGGTCAATGAATTCCCTAGCGGCACGACGGCCGAATTGGAATTCATTTATTTCATCGTTGACAATATTTGCTATAATTTCAAGGAAATCAAGAAAGTCAAATTGCTCTGCGGCGGCAATGAGATCCGGACTCTAGCGGGCCACATCGAAATGGAAAAGGCATTTTTCCCCGATTTCAGCCGCTTGAAAAATGAATAACCTAACCCAGATAAACTGGATAAGAGCCTTAGATAATATATTTTCTGCGCAAAAAGCGCAAAAAATTTATTATAAGGCTCTAAACGGTTAAATCCGAGGAGGCTGCCATGCTTTCATCCTTAGAAAAAATAGTTTTCCTGGCCGCCGTGCTGTTCGCCATCACGCTGGCATTGCGCGAATTCCTGAAAAAAATGAAGCTGGTCAGTTCGGGCCGCAAAGTGGCGCGCTGGGACCGCCCCGGACGGCGATTGAGTGAAATGCTTTACAAGGTGCTTATGCAAATCCCGGTGTTTTCGCAAAGGCCGGTGACAGGTTTTTTTCACGCCGTTATTTTCTGGGGCTTTCTGGTTTTCCTGGGTGTAACCCTCAATCACGCCGCCGAAGGTTTTTTCGCCGGACTCAGTCTTTTCGGCCATGGCCTGCTCAACTCACTGCTGCTTTTCACGGCCAACCTTTTTGCTGCACTGATCATCCTGGCCGTTATTTATTTTTTCCTGCGCCGCTATGTCTTCCGCGTCAAAAGCCTGGACCGCCCTTCCTACCAGTCCTTGATCGTCCTTTGCTTCATCTTCATCCTGATGGTCAGTTTCATTTTTTATGAAGCCTTTAAAATGTATTCACTCGGACCACTGCAAGCCGATTTCCTAGCCAATTGGACATTTACCCATATCCTTCCAGAACCAGCCCTGATCTCAGAAGCGGCCGTCATCTTCTGGATGAAGTTTCTCTGGTGGCTGCACATCCTGATCATCATGGCCTTCGGCGTTTTCATCATGTTTTCCAAGCATCTGCATTTGCTAGCCGGGCCGATCAACCTGGTATTTAAAAATATGGGAGTCAAAGCTGAAATTCCACTGATCAACTTGGAAGAGCAGGAAAAATTCGGTACTCCCCAAATTACCGACCTGAGCCGCAAAGATCTGCTGGACCTTTTTTCCTGCGCCGAATGCGGCCGCTGCGACGACGTCTGCCCGGCTTTCCAATCGGGCAAAGTCCTATCCCCCAAGAAACTTCTGGAAAAACTGAAAACCCACCTGCTGGCTTCCGCGCCGCTGTTGCATGCCAATCCCGCCGAGTTAAAAAAACTGCTTGGGGAAGTGGTCAGCGAAGAGGAGGTCTGGGACTGCACAACCTGCGCCGCCTGCATGGAAGTATGCCCCATGCTCAACGAGCATATCGCCAAGATCATGGGCATGCGCCAATTCGCTGTTTTAATGGAATCAAAATTTCCCGAGGAGTTTCAAACCCTGTACCGCGGCCTGGAAAATCAGGGTAATCCCTGGGGTATTAACGGTGATACGCGGAGCGACTGGGCCAAGGACCTGCAAATCCCGCTGATTTCCGTAAAAGGCGAAACCGATATCCTGCTGTGGGTCGGCTGCGCCGGGAGTTTTGACCAACATTCTCAGAAAATCGCCCGCGCCTTGGTTAAGATTCTGCAAAAAGCCAGAGTCGATTTCGCTTTCCTGGGCAACGAGGAAAAATGTTGCGGCGACCCGGCCCGCCGCAGCGGCATGGAATACCTGTATCAAATCCAGGCCCGGCAAAATATTGAAACCATGAACCAGTATAAATTCCGCACCATCGTCACCATCTGCCCGCATGGCTATCATATGCTAAAAAATGAATACAGCAAAATGGGCGGCAACTACCGGGTCATGCACCATAGCGAACTGTTGCTCGAACTCCTGGCCGCAAATAAAATAAAACTGCAAACTTCAGCTCCGGCGAAAATGACTTACCACGATCCCTGCTATCTTGGACGTTACAACGACATTTACGAACAGCCGCGGCAGTTGTTGAATGCGCTGAACAGCCAAGGGCCGCTGGAAATGGCGTCGAGCAAACGGACCAGCTTTTGCTGCGGCGGCGGTGGCGGCGGCATGTGGAAGGAAGAAAAGACCGGGGAACGGATCAGTCACTGCCGGATCGCCCAGGCCGAAAAAACCGGTGCGGAAACCATCATCACCGCCTGCCCATTCTGTTCCATCATGTTCCATGACGCCCTGTCCGAAACCGGCCGGGAAGGAATAAAAACACTCGACCTGGCCCAAGCCATTGAAGAAAAACTCTGCTGAAAAACATCGCGGCCATGCTGAAATTGAGGCTCCCGGCGCTCGTTGATTTATTGACCCTGGCCGGGTTTGCCGTCTTTTTTACTTTCACTGTCCCGGTAAATCCCTGGCTGCTGCTGCCGGCAATTTTCTTTTCACTTGTTTTACTGAAGCGCCCCAAGCGGCTATTTGCCGCATTCGAGAGTTCTTGCTTTTTCCCCTATGCCTCCGGAGTGTTGATCTTGCCCATGCGCTTGTTTTACTGGGATCATTTTGATTTTGCCAGTCGTGTTCAGAACCTCCTGCTGCTGGCCGGAATCTTTTCCATCTGGCTCATTTCCCGGCAGCAGCGCTGGTGGAAAAAAACCCTGCGCACATTCAATGCCCTGGAATTGAAAAAAAGGCTATGGCTTGTTTTTTTAGTGGCCGAGTTTTTTTTCATTGCGGCTTCGGCGCTGATCACGCACAAAGGCGTGGCCCTGGTCGGCGATGAACCCCATTACCTGGCCATATCGCAATCCCTGGCTCGCGACGGTGATCTGAATGTCTTCAACCAGTATTTCCGTGACGGTTTTAAAGAATTCCTCCGCGTTGATAAACTGGCCGCCCACGGCACCTGGGGCAAGGGGTATAAAAAAATCTATTCCTACCACCTGCCGGGGATATCGTTGACCATAACACCGTTCTTCTATTTCAAAATATCCCCGCCTTTGCTTTATTTTTTGCTGCGTGCTTTTCTGGGATTGTTTGGCGCCATGTTGGCGATTCTGGTCTACCTTTTTTGTCTCAGACTCTGGCATTCGCGCAGCCTGGCCTTCTTCGCCACCCTGGTTTTCAGCTTTTCAGCCCCGGTCTTTTTCTATTCCTTTCATATATTCCCGGAAGTCCAAGCCATGCTGCTGGTCTTGAGCGCCCTTTACCTGCTGTTTTTCAAAACCCAAAAAAAAGACAGCCTCTGCCTTTGGGCCGGGCTGCTCCTGGGCAGCACTATTTTCTGGGGTGTTAAATACGCCCTTTTTATTTATCCGATTTGTTTGGGCTTCTTCGCCTATTGGCTACGGCAAAAAAAGTTCCGGCCGGCCTTGCTGCTGATCGCCTTTCCCCTGCTCTTGCAAGCATTGTTTTTTTATTACCTGTACCACGCTTATGGCAACTTTTCACCCAACTCCGTCTACTACGGCATGCTCAGCCCCGAGGGAACCAAGGCACTTTATGAAACCATCCTAAACAAGATCACGTTGACCATGCGCTGGGAGACCCTGCTCGATTATTTCTTCGACCAGCGCGACGGCCTGCTGCTCTATAATCCCTTTTATTTTTTCGCCTTTCCCGGCCTGCTGCTGGCTCTGAAGAATTTCAAACGCTACCGCCTGCACCTGCTCTCTGCCCTACCGGCAGTTATTTTCGTCATCAACCACGCCTTTTCGACTATCCGCCCCGGCTACTGCCCGCAGGGCCGCTACCTGACTCCGGTTGTTTGGGTGCTGCTGCTGTTCGCCATGATCTACTATCGTGAAAGCCGCAACTCGTTTTTTAAAAAAATGCTTTTGGCCATGCCGCTTTATACATTTTTTGTAATTGTTTTCCAGACACTGAAACCCATGACACTCTATCAGCCCACTACCCACGACACCCTAATCAGGCCGGGATTGCTCTTTGTGAATTGGAGCAATGTTTTTTTCAATCTGCCCAGCCTGCTGCCTTCTTATATTAAAACAGACAACAGCGGCTACCTGCCTAACTTCATATTTTTAGCGCTGTTCCTGCTGTTATTAACCCTGTCCTTAAGCAAGTTCCCGCGGCGCGGGGTCCATGGCGCTTCGCTCATTATTTTTTTGGCCGTATTTTCTCTTTCCAGCCTGTTTCCACGTCCCGATCTGGCCGCCCCGCGAAAACTGACGGACGACCACGGCTATCCCGGCCTCATCTACTTCAGTCCTCAACCCGCGGAACAAATCGATGACCAAACCTGGATTTTTTCCAAACTCGAAAAATGCAGCATGATCATCGAAAGCCGGCGGCCGCTCAAAAATATTGCCTTGCAGCTGCAAAACACCATGCCCCGGGGGACCATGGATCTAGCTATAGCCGCGTTTGAAGAAAAACCTCTCCAACAGCAATTATCGGCAGCGGAATCAGCACGGATCAATCTGCAACAGCCGCCGTATAAAAAAATAAAAAACCGTTATTTTTATCAACTCCATATTCGGGGAAAAATCGCCGCGGCCGTTTCGAATCCAACCTGGCGTCTGCACATCCGCTTCCGCTGAAAGCGCTGTTTTCTACAGTCAGTCCTTATCATGGAAAAAGATAAAATTAAAATCGTCATCGACGAAATGGTGGAATACAGCTTGATGAATCGCTTCCCGGTCAATCCCCCTGAATTGCATCGATGAGGTAAACGACAACCTCGGCTGGACTTCAGAAGCCGATGCCGGCATCTACCACTTCTTGCGCTTCCAGAAAAAGAGAAAGCCAATGCCGGCCAGCACGGCCAGGGCCATGACGAAGATGAATGCCAATGGGTGGTGCTGCAACGGGAAGGAAACATTCATGGAAAAGATGCTGACCACCAGCGTCGGCATCATGATGGTGATGGTGATGATGTTCAGCGTTTTCATCAGCACGTTCAGGTTGTTGCCCACGATCCCGGCCCGGGCGTCCATCAGTCCGGAAAGAATGTTGGAATAGATCTCGGCCTGCTTGTAGCACTGGTTGTTCTCGATGAAGATGTCGTCCAAAAACTCCTGGGTATCTCTGTCGATGCCGATCTTGGCGGTATTGTTCTTGATCTTTTCGATGACCATGGTGTTGGAATTGATGGCATTGAGATAATAGACCAGACTCTTTTCCAGTATGAACAGGTTGAGCAGGTACTTGTTCTCCATGGAGGCATTGATCTTCGCTTCCAAGGAATCGGACAGCATGTTGATAATTTTCAAGTGCTCGATGAAATGAAAGATCGAACGGTAAAGCAGCGAAAGCATTACTTTGGGCAGGGAGAGACCCCGTACAAATGGTTTGCCCTCGAACAAGGGAATGTCTTCGGCCAGGAGCACGACCAGCTTGTCCTTGAACAAAAACAGGCCGAGCGATGAGACGCGGAACAGGAAATTGTCGCAGGCCGCGTAATTTTTGGGGCGCTTGAAAATCAAGGCGACATGTTCCGGTTCAAATTCCAGGCGCGACAGCTCGTCTGGGTCCAGTGAGGAATTCATGGTATGCTCATCCAGCTTCAGTTCTTCGGTCAGGTATTTCTTCTCGCTGTCGGTGGGATTGATGTAAATCAGGATCGGGCTTTGCTCATTTTGGCTTTCAATTATTTTCCCATCGATAAGTTGATATTTTCTAATCATAACCTCACCTCCCCGGCCGCGTCCATTTTGGAACCTCGCCCATTTTCCAATCCTGACGATGGATGCTTCAGAATTGATTATAGCAATATCGGCGGGCACTGTCGAGAGATTTTAAAGTTATTTTTCCTGCATAGCGGCTGCCTTTGCTGCCCGTTCAGTCGACGGTAATTGACTTGGATACATTTTTCGGCACGTCCGGGTGGACACCGTGATTTTCAATGTGGGCGCGGTTGAGGTATTTCATCTTGGCCACCGACATTTTCAAGGCCAGTCGCTGCAAGACAACGGCTGCCTGAAAAATGAAGATATTGCTGTCGCCGCTGCCGGGAATCTTGATATACTTGCAAAAATAATCGTTTATCCCGGCCGGCTTCCCTTCCAACGCCTTGGCCAATTCGGCGTTTTCCTCGGCGATCAGCACCACATCGGCGCCGCGGATCTTATGGGTGTGGATCTGCGAGATGGTGATACGGATATCGCGCTCGTTCGGCGGGCAAATAAAAATCAGGGGATAATTGGAAAAATATTTTTCAGCATTCAGCCGCTGCCGGAAACGGCTGTAGAGGTCCTGGTAACGATCTTGCCGGTCCGGTGATGATTCCCGGCTGCCCATGATTTCGGCATTGAAATCGGCAAATTTGAAATCACGGATCCAGTTTAAAAAATGGTCGGCGATTTCATCCCGGCTGTCAGCCGGGATGTCCCGAGTATTGAAAAGGTCTCGGCAGAATTCAGCCATATCGGCGAGAACGTTCTCCATATCCATGAAAGAATAAAGGGTGCTTTTTCCCAAGATGGTGTTGGGCCCGTGCTTGAACTCGGCCGCATCGTAGCCCTCGGCGTGGTTCAGAACCACTTCCCTGATCTTCAGCGCTCCCTCGCGGGCAAGCCCGATCAACGAGGTTCCCAGAATATGAATGGATGGCTTCAGAAAAAACTTGAGCATGACCTCGGTGACATCCTCTTCACAGGTCTTCAGCGTATAGCCGATGAGGTGCTTGGTTTTTTCCAGTTTCTGCTGCGGCAGCATTACTTCTTGTTTCATGCCGGCGGCGAGAAGATAGAACAGGGATAGTTGGGCGCTGAAAGACTTGGTGGCCGCCACGGCAATTTCCGGACCACAAAGCAACGGCAAAAAAAAATCGGTTTTTTCCTGGGGAATGGTCGAGTTTTCATTGTTGACCACGGCAATCATGCGGATCTCTGCCCGGAAATTTTCCCGCGCCTGGTTCAGGATGTCGACCAAGTCCTTGGTTTCTCCCGATTGGGTAATGGCCACCAGCACATCCCCGGGCCTTAAACTGTTCATATAGACGGAGCGAAACAGGTCCGGGTTGCAGGGAACCATGCCCAGCGATGTCAGGCTGTTGAAAAAATACCCGGCCGTGAGCGCGGCATGATAGGACGTGCCGGAACCAATTAAAAATACCCGGCCGCCGCAGTCAAAACTCTGCCGGAACAGGGCCACAGCCTCGTTTTTGAAATGGATGACCTTGCGCTTTTTTTTCCAGATAACAATCAGGTCCAGAGTGAATAGGGCCGGATCATATTCCTCACCGAATTCACGCAGTTCGCGCAGCAGCTGGGCCTCGTCAGAACTGAAGAACAGGGGTGCCTCCTCCCGCCGGCCCTGAGCCTGCAGGTTGTTGATTTCCTTCACGATCGCCCCCAAGCGCTGACTGTCGACGATTTTCAAGAAAGCTTCCTTGAGTTTACTGGCGTCGAAAATCGTATAAAGCTTGAGCAGGTCAAAGATGATGTCCTTGCATTCCTGGACATGTCTTTCGAACACGTCGAAATAGGCATCTTCCCAATCCTGTGAAAAATAGTATTTCAGGATCATATCCAGGTTGGCAACCGTGGAATCGATTTCCTGTTCCATGAAAAAATGATACTGGGGCTGCAGGGCGATATCGGCGATGTTCAGCTTCGAGCGCTTCAATCCGGGCACGCAGCGGCTGCCGTCCTTCAGTGAGAAAACGAAATACTCGTCGGCGCTAAAATATAACCCCTGACCCTCGACCAGGGGGATGAGGAAACGGGTCTTGGCCAAGACCGAAGTCAGGTCGGAAGAGACCACAATAAAATCGCCGTCTTCATCACGGCCCTTGCCGGCGTAGAGCGATGAACCCGCCTTGACGGCAAAAACACCCTCGATGTCCGCTGCCGAGACGCAGGCGGCGTATGAACCTTGCGCTTTCTGATTGGCGCGCAGGATGGCATGCAGCAGGTCGTCTATGCGGCTTTGCGGATTGGATTTTTTTCGCAAGGCCAGTTGTTCGTGATAAAAATGCTCCACCAGATGCACCAGCATCTCCCCGTCATTGTCCGAGACGATCCGGTGGCGGGCTTCAAGCAGGAATTCCTTCAGGCTGTCCGTGTTGGAAATATTGCCATTGTGCGCTCCCAGCAGCCGCGTGCGGCAATTCACTTCGTGCGGCTGGGCGTTCTCGTCGGTCACGGCCCCATAGGTGGCCCAGCGAACCTGGCCGATGAACTTGCAGCCGCTCAGCTTTTCCAAATCAAGTTCATGGATGACTTTGGTGGGCGACCCGACTTTTTTTTTCAGAATGATCGTTTGGTCTTCTTTAAAAAAAGCGCCGCCGGTGGAATCATAGCCGCGGTATTCGAGCTTCTTCAGCAGGAATGAACCGACCCGGCCCAGCCTGGCGTTGTTTTTTTTATATACGATTCCGACCACTCCGCACATGACTCCTCCCGACGATAAGCCTGAATAGTGATTATAACAGCATTGCCGTACCCTGTCGATAAAAAAAAAGGGCGGCGTCGCCGCCGCCCCATGAATCGAAATCTGCTAACGGGCTATTTCTTTTCCTCCACAACTTTTTTCTGACACTCGCCTTTTTCCGGGCCGGTCTTTTTCATGCAGCCCTTTCCTTCTTTGCCATGCATGTGCTTGCCGCCCTTCATGCAACCATGGCCATGCATCATCATGCCGCCCATCATGTTGCAGCCCTTTTCGTCGAACTTGGCTTTCTGTTCGTCCGTAAGCAGGGAGCGCACGGCCTCACGGTGGGCCTGGCATTTCTTCTGCATGTCGGCCATAGCCGCAGCCATCATTTTCTGATGTTCGGCATGCAATTTTTCCAGTTTGCCTTTTTGCTCGTCGCTGAGGTTGGGGATCTGCTT
Organism: Candidatus Aminicenantota bacterium; assembly: GCA_963770755.1. Lineage (GTDB taxonomy): Bacteria > Acidobacteriota > Aminicenantia > UBA2199 > UBA2199 > UBA2199. The sequence goes on from CAVYQZ010000010.1 coordinate 273,315, forward strand.
GAACATCATGCAGCCTTCGGTCTCCATTTTTTTGCAGCCCTCAGCTTTCACTTTTTCACAGCCATCGGCCTTCATTTTCTTTTCGCAGGGTGCCTTCTCCTGGCAACCATCGGCTGCCTGCAGCGGCGCAACTACGACCAAAGCCACGAACAGGCTCAGAGTCAGGAATTGGAACATTTTTTTGTGTTTCATCGGGTAAAACCTCCTTTATAAGTTTACCGTTTTTAATTTACTTTTTAGCATCGCATGTTTTTTCACAATCCGGAACAGACGTCTCTGCTGGGGCCGATTTTCCCGACAAACAGTTTTTTTCGGACATCATTCCCGGACAAAGTCCCTGTTCAAAAAAGCCGTCATATTTCTGCAATTGCTGCGGAGTGAAAAAACCCTTCACTTTCACGGAATGCAGAACGAACATTTTCTCAATCGCGGCTTGTAAACGGGATATTTCGTTCAAGGCCGTATCCAGCTCGACCTCGGCCACCGTCTTGTTCTTCAGCAACAGGAACAGTTCGCGGCGCTTCAGGCGCAATTCATCCTGCAGCGGTTTGACCTGGCCCATGACCTGGCGGCGTTCTTTTTCCATGAGCTGTACTTGCCTGGCATCCAGGCCCAATCCATGTCTCATGGAGCTGGCATGCCAACCGGATTGGGAGCGGGCGCTCAGCAGTGATCGCCCGGCGACATTTTTCGGCCAGAACCAGTGCAGCAGAAAGCCGATATTGACACCCAAAGAAACCAGCAGCAGAACCATCCAGATCCTGTTCTTCATTAGCGTTCTCCTTGCAGCAGGTACACATAGACGGCACCGAATGATTCGGCCGGCAGGTCGGCAAACGCTTCCAGATTTACCGTCCGGCTGAAAACCGCTGCTGTGGAGTCTACCGCCCCGGCATCCAGACGGCCGCTCAGAAAAAAACCCAACAGGGCGGAAAAAATAAGTATCAGCAACATGGCCACGCGCAGCAGCGCCGGCCTGAGTGCGGATGGCAAAAAAGCAACCAGCTTGGGTTGCTCACGGGATTCATTGATCTGACTCTGCAGCAGCTCATAAAAGTCCGCAGAGGGCTGCTTGGATGTTTGCGGTGCTTTCAGCAGTTTCAGCAGCCAAACCTGCTCTCGCTGCCAGTCACGGCAGGCCGGGCAAACATCCAGATGGGTTTGCAACTGCTCCATGGCTTGCGTTTGCAGCCTGAAGTCCAGTGCCAGCGAAATTTTTTTCCTTGCTTTTCTGCACGTCATTTTCATAATCACCCCTTTAGACAGCGCCGCGCCTGAAAACTTGCGTTTACCATGCGCCTTTATTTTTTAGCGACTTTAAAATTTTACCGAGGTTCTGCCTGGCCCTGAACAGGAGCGTTTCAACCGCCGAGACGGAAATATTCATGATGGTCGCGATTTCTTCATAGGATTTCGATTCGAAATTTGCCAGGATGAGAACCATTTTCTGGCGGACCGGCAAAGCGTTCACGGCTTGATCGAGAATCTTTTCCCGCTCCCGGGCGATGATTTCCGTACCGGCCGCATCACTGGCGCCAGCCAAATCACCAAGCAGCGGCAACGATTCCGGCCTGTTTTTTTTCTTTTTCCGGTAATTCAGACAGGTATTGACCGCCAGACGATAGAGCCAGGTACCGAAGGCGGCTTGCCCTTTAAATGACCGGGCGTGACGCCAGACTTTGAAAAAAATCTCCTGGGCCAGTTCTTCGGCGTCCTGGGGGTCGCGGCTGAAACGATAGGCCAGGTTGAACACGTTGCCCTGATGACAGCGCACCAAGCGTGCGAAAGCATCCTGGTCACCCGCCGCTATCCGGGCAAGCAGTTCCAGGTCGGACTTTTCCAAGGCCAATATGTTTGCTCCAACACCTGACATATCAGGCGATCTATATTATAATTTTCCTCATGCTTTAAAACAACTCCAGTCAGAATAATTTGCGGCGCCCGGTTCGCGGACAGTCCAGACGGCGCCAATAATTACCAGGACTTTACAAAAATATGCCGAAAACTGATTCTTTAGAGATTCGGTCTGTTAAAATAGATGACTGGCCCCGCTTATAGAAAAATCCCCACAAAAATGAAAGAATCAACCCGCAGGCGGACGGCCTTATTCGGCGATGGTGTTGAAGATGAAATGATAGACGGTCTTGGCCTTGCCCCTGCGAACAGGGAGAATCACCTTGTAGATCAGGTCCTTGTCCTTGATTTTCTCGAATTCTTCATCCGATATTTTATCCTGGAAAATGGGTTGGATCTCCCATCCCTTTTTTGTCCAGGATAAGTAATCGACCGGAGCCACCACGCTGTTGACGATTCCCTTGGCTTCAATCTCGAGCGCTGTTCCGGCATCGCCGTGGATCACACCATATGATTCACCGGTCTCGTCGATGAAGCGGCATTCATTCCATTTTATAACCAGTTTGTCGTTCGTTTTGTTGGTCAGCTGAAAATGAAAGCCGTCGGTGCCGGCCTCCCAAAGAATGCCGATCAGGGCGTCGTTGAACTCCCCTTCTTCACCGACCTTCATCGTCGCCTTGAGATTGGGTGCCTTGGCCACTTTTTCACAAACCACATTAAGGTTTACTTTAGCCGTCAATGAAATTACCAGGCATACCAGGACCGAAAACAAAATCGCTTTTTTCATACTCCCTCCGCTTTCATGGTTTTTCCGCCTGTTATTTTAAAGAAATATTTTTAAACTTTCAATGGCTGCGCAGAAAAAGATATTTTTTTTTCGCGCTTTCTCCTTCATTTAAAATATTTTTTGCGGAAGAAAAGGGCCACGTTGACCAGGACGAGGAGCGCGGGCACCTCGACCAGCGGCCCGATGACGGCTTTGAGACATAACCCGGAGATACATTATGAATAATCCCATTTGATATGATTTATCAAATTGTATCAACAACTTCAAACCAATTAGAGCCTTATAATAAATTTTCTGCGCTTTTTAGCAAAGAAAATTTGTTATTTAAGGCTATTATCCCGCCTTTCAAAGGCCTCTGAATGCTCACAACTCATCCCCCACCACCCCGCTTTGCGAGGTGGCATCGCTGGATGGCTCGTAAAACTCGCCATAGCGATGCGTACCTTCTCTTTTGGCAAGAGAAAGGGACAGCACAAACTATCCGACCCGCAGTGGGCGGATATGGTTTGTCTGTACCCCTTGGGTAGCAGGAAGTCTTCTTCACCCCCTCTCTTAAAAAAGAGAGGGTACGCAACGCCATGCTGAGACTTTGTGAAGCATTTGGCGTTGCCACTCCGCAATGCGGAGGGAGCGGGGGCAGCACCGATTATTCGCCTATCCTGGTAGTCACACTATGGTTTCAGCAAGTTCTAACAGTAGCTGAAACCATCCAGTGTGACTATACTAACACTAGATGTTTTTGACGTTTTACCGATATTGTCAAAAACATAGTGTTGGTACGGATCTGATCGGTCTGTCCCCGGAGGGGGTGAGTTTTTTTGTATGTTTGTCAGAATTGAATACTTACGCCGCCATTTGTTGACAACCGCAGATATATATTATATATTATATATCGAGGTGCAGGATGCAGAAGAAGCTTCTTTTGTCCATTGATGAACAGGTTTACTTGGGCCTGCTGCGTGTTGTTGGCCGCGGCAAGATCAGCCGCTTCATCGAAGAGCTGGTAAGGCCCCTGGTCACCGGAGATGCCCTTGATGATGCCTATAAAACCATGGCGGCTGACCGCCGGCGGGAAGAAGAAGCCCTTGAATGGAGCAATGCCATGATCACAGATGTGAAGAATGAAACGCGGTGAAGTATGGTGGGTGAATCTTGATCCCGCGATCGGAACCGAGATCAAGAAAACCCGCCCGGCCGTCATCATCAGCAATGATTCCGCGAACAAGTTCTTGAACCGGGTGCAAATAATTCCCCTAACCAGCAATGTCGAAAATTGCTATCCCAGCGAAGCCATAATCAAGCTGAATGGGAAAGACAGCAAAGCCATGGCCGATCAAATCACGACAGCCGACAAGAAACGATTGCAAGGTAAAATAGGATCGCTATCGTCCAAGGACATGATGGCAATCGAAAAAGCGGTTAAAATTCAACTGGGCTTGCCCTTGTAGAGGGTAAAATGCCAGGTCAACGTATTGGTTACATCCGGGTTAGCAGTTTCGATCAGAATCCCGAACGGCAACTTGAGAATATTTCGCTCAATAAAGTCTTTACTGACAAAGCCTCCGGCAAGGATACCAAGCGCCCGGAGCTCGAGGCGCTCCTTGCCTTCGCCCGTGAGGGAGATACGGTTGTTGTTCACAGCATGGATCGCCTGGCGCGAAATTTGTATCGGGAATGCTTTGGTTTTTCATTTTAAATCATATTTTCAGCAAATGTTGAAAAATTTTATTTGCTGAAATTCTCTTGACAAACGTTGTTTTTCATCCTATTATATATTTTCAGCAATTGCTGAAAGATGGCAATTAAATGAAAGACATTGATGGTAACTGTTCAAAAAAAGCCCGGGATTCTTTGCAGGAATATTTGGCGAAAATCGCCTTTATCAGCGATCTGCAATGGAAAAAGGAGTTTCGTCTGGCCAACCTGAGAGCGGATTGGCTGGTTACCATGAAGATCGCCGATCAATCGCGTCAATTGCTTGTGGAAGTGAAAAACAGCGGGCAGCCGCGGCTGGCGCATGACGCCGTAAATCAGCTGCTGCGTCTGAAAGAAAAATTGCCCCAGGCATATCCCGTATTCATGGCACCTTTCATATCCGAACGTTCCGCCGAAATCTGTATCCAGGAAAACGTCGGCTTTGCCGATTTTGCCGGGAATTGCCGGCTCGAATTCGGCACTGTGTTTATCGAGCATCGCGTTCAGGCCAATCCTTTCATTAAAAAAAGATATTTGCGTTCCTACTATTCGCCCAAAGCGGCCCGGGTATTGCGGGTACTGCTGAAGGATCCGCGGCAAGCCTGGAAGCTGCAACCCCTGGCGCAAGCAGCCCGGGTGAGCCTGGGGCAGGCGGCCAATGTCAAAAAAATGTTACTTGATCGGGAATGGCTGCAGGCTGTGGATGATGGAATTCTATTGCGGGAACCGGGAAAACTTTTGAAGGAATGGAGCGAACATTACTCCTTTAAAAATAATTTCATGCAAGAGTATTATTCTTTGTCAGCCATTCCGGAAATCGAAGCGAAGATCGCTACTTACTGCCGTAACCAGGATGTTGACTATGCCTTTACAGGTTTTTCGGGGGCAGCCCGCCTGGCGCCAGCGGTCAAGTACAACCGGGTCATGGTCTTCATCGCCGGCGATTGGTCAAAAATTGCACAGGACCTTGACTTCAAAGCTGTGAGCAGCGGAGCCAATGTCATGTTTCTGAAACCGTATGACGACGCGATATTGTTCACCTCCGAGCCAATTCAAGGCGTCCGCATTGCGGCGCCGATCCAACTCTATCTGGATTTGATCGGCTTTCGCGGCCGGGGCGAGGAAGCGGCCGAAACCTTATTCCGGGAAGTAATCAAGAAAACATGGTAAAAAAATCAAATTTCACTGAAGACAAGGTTGCCGCGGCTCGGAGAGTTTTGTGCGAAGTATTTCAGCTGTTGAAAAAATACCGGGAGCAAATCGTTTTGATCGGCGGCTGGGTACCTGAATTCATTTTCAGCGCACCCAAAGCGCCGTACGTGGGCAGCATGGATGTGGACCTGGCGCTCAGCGAACAATTGCTGCAACAGACGGGAAACAATGATATTCGCACACTCTTGGCAAATCATGGATTTGAACGTGACGAAAACCCTACTATCATGTGGCGTCCGGTACCGATGCATGGAGAAACAATTCGGGTACGAGTCGATCTGTTTCCCTTACAATTTGCGGCGGCGGGAAATTCGGGAGCGGTTTTAGACAAATCGGAAACACGCTTGTTCTCGGAATCGTCTTTTTGTGTATCTGTTAATGGTGAGTTATTCGATGGCCGGAAAGAAAGAGTCGAGATTCGGATTGCTTCGCTCACGCTTTTTCTGGCCTTGAAGGGAATAGCTTTTTCTGATCGGCTTAAAACCAAGGATGCCTGGGATATTTACTATTGCCTGCAGAATTACCCGGGCAGCCTGGAAGCATTGGCGAAAGAAATCAGTCCCCATTTGCAAAATGAATTGATACGCGAAGGCTTTCAGTGTATCGCCCGGTTGTTTTCCAGCGTTGATAATTATGGACCCAAATTTGCAGCCGATTTTGATGAAATCAGCGATGCGGATGAACGAGAGATGATGATGCGGGATGTGTTTGAACGGGTTCAGGCCTTGCTGAATTTTCTTGGCATGAAGCAAAATGGGCACCTTCGCTGAATTTGAGCGGGCCCTGATCCGCGAGCGCCAGCGCGAAGGAATCGCCCTGGCCAAAAAACGTGGTGCCTACCGTGGCCGCAAGAAAGCGTTATCACCTGATCAGGTAGCCGATCTGCGCCAGCGGGCCGCTGCCGGCGAACAAAAAGCTACCCTTGCCCGCGAATTCGGCATCAGTCCCTTATAGCAAATTCAAAATTTGTTTTAAAAAACTAACAAATTTTAGAATTTGCTATCTAAGGGACTTATATTGCGAAGCAATGTCAGCCGCGAGACCCTATACCAATACTTGAGATCGAATGACTGACCATGCAGCAAACACAGCTGTTGAGTGCCCGGCTACACGATCCAAAGAACTATGCCGGGCTGAAAGCGGAATGGAAAAAGTAATAATGAAAGAACTAGTACCAAAGGATGGACTAAAATGACTCTTCAGAAGAAAACTTTAGAGAAATTAAGAATTTTAATTAACGAAGAAACCGAATATCGCACAGGGCCAAAATTGGTTAGTTTTTTTAACGAATTGGGATTTAATGATTCTTATGGTCAAGGATTTCCTTCAAGATGGGCTTACACTGACGAAAAACTTGCACAGATCAATGGCACACCTGAATTAGATAAATGTATCAGGAATTTATTTGCACCAGTAAACTTCATAAATCGATTCACTGAATTAGATGATTTCATTAGAGAATTTAATAAATTTCTTGCATTCGATAAATGGAAAGTCATCAGAAATGAAACCGAAATAACATTTTCAAGAGCAGATAAAATAGTTTTTGAGGAGCATTTAAGTGAAATAAAAGAGGATGATTTTTTGAATAAAGAGTTTAGCGAGATTTCACTTGAAAAAATCGGGCTTGATGGCATTATTACTGAGACTCTAAAAGCAAGGTTTGAAGAAATAAAAAAATGTCTGTCTGCCAATGCACCACTTTCTGTGATATTTCTCGGAGGTAGCACTTTGGAAGGCATTTTGCTTGGAATAGCTTTAAAATATCCACAGGAATTTAATAAATCGGAATCATCGCCAAAAGACAAAAATGGAAAAGTTAAGCAATTTCCAGATTGGACTTTAAGTAATTATATTGATGTGGCATATGATTTGGGTTTTCTGTTGGAAGACGTGAAAAAATTCAGTCATTCATTGAGAGATTTTAGAAACTACATCCACCCATATGCACAAGTTAGTTCTGGCTTTAATCCCGATAAACATACGGCCGCAATATGTTGGCAAGTTTTAAAGGCGGCAATATATCAATTGTCTAAGAAATATCCGACAGGTTAATGATACTAATTATTATCTCCTCACTTCAATAATCAAAAGCATTAATTTTCAAGAAATAAAATTAATTATTCAGATAGAAGTTTTTTTATTTTACTTTTAGTCTTAATTTCATTCCATAATATCTTGAAATCGTCATCATTGAATTCTGTTCTGACAGAACCAGGTTGAGTCAATATTTTAATATTCTTTACAGACATTTCAGCAATTTCATCAATCACTTTTTCATAAATTCCATTTTCATTTATTTTGTTTTCATATAATTCTTCAATACTTTCTTTGATTCTTCTCTTCATGTCATTTTTTAGCCAATCCTCATTTATCTCTCCTTTCATCTTTTCCGGAATTCCATTTACTTTCCCTGATTTAATTACTTCTTTTATTATTGCTTCTATTACGTTTATTCTCTGCTCCATCGATTTTGTAACATTTTGCAGCAAAGAAGTATACTCTACGATACTAGTAGGCGATATGTTGATTGAGTCTGAGTGAACAACATTATTCCGTATTACCCTCAATCGAATGATTGCATTTGCTTCATTATTGTTCAGGATGCCCTCACTTTCGAGGCCGTCGATAAGTTGATTCATTTGAATCTGGCGACCAGGTTTTGATACACCTAATTCAGCCCCAATTCTTGAAGCGGCTATTTCAAACGGAAGCCACGCCTCAAGAAGAGCTGCACGAGGTGATGCTTCTGCCAATTTTTGGAAATATAGTTGATTGTGAGTCATACGTGCAGTACTTTTAGACGGAAGCGCTGGTTGTGAAGTTGGCTTAAGCGCTTTTTCTGCTTCAGCTAAATCTTTTCTGAATTCAAGCTCAAGATCCTTATACTTGAGGCGATCCAGACCCGGGAGTAACTGGTTTAATGCTTTGCGAAACAAAAATGCAACAATGATGGCAGCTAGCGGCCACGCGAAAGAACCAAAAATTGATGCGATGAAGCTTAACCAGTCCATTATTACTCTCCTTATCTGAATAATTGATCCTAATATTATATTTTTAATTCTGGTTTGTCAAAACATATAGCAGTTAATGGTATTTAGGAATTATTGAAATTACACGCCGACAGCGAGTTTCAAATGGACGGCTAGTAGCATTTACGGGGCAACTCAGAATTCAATAAAAATCGTACTCTAAGCTTTTACTAATTCTATAAATCCTTTTATATCGGTACTCTCAAAAACGTGTTTTTTGCAGTTCTTTTAAGAAATCACTCAAAATACTTATTTTAGAGAAATGTTCAAGGTTCCCAACAAACCAATGTTATTCAAAATATAATTCCTTAACGTACGATTTTTCCATTTTTTCTCTTATCCCCTATCAGGGTCGACAGTTTCGATCAGAATCCCGAGCGTCAGCTGGAGAATATTTCAGTCAATAAGGTTTCTGCCGACAAAGCATCGGTCAAGGATACTAAGCAGCCTGAACTCAAGGCGCTCCTTGCCTTCGCCCGCGAGGGCGATACGGTTGTTGTGCACAGCATGGACCGCCTGGCGCGAAATTTGGACGACCTGTGGCGCCTGGTCCAGATGCTGACCAAACGAGGTATCCGGATCGAGTTCGTCAAGGAAGGGTTGCATTTTACCGGCGAGGATTCGCCCATGGCCAATCTGTTGCTCTCGGTAATGGGTGCCTTCGCCGAGTTTGAGCGGGCCCTGATCCGCGAGCGCCAGCGGGAAGGAATCGCCCTGGCCAAAAAACGTGGAGCGTACCGTGGCCGCAAGAAAGCGTTATCGCCCGATCAGGTGGCCGATCTGCGCCAGCGAGCCGCTGCCGGCGATCAAAAAGCCACCCTTGCCCGCGAATTCGGCATCAGCCGCGAGACCTTATACCAATACTTGAGAATGCTTGATTGACCATTTGCATTATCTAATTATGCCTTTATTGTCTGACCTAAATCCAGCCACTTTCTAATTTCAGAAACATCTGAATCAATCTGTGAATTAAGTTCGCTTAACTCAACAGAAGTCTCCGAAATCATCTTCCTATATTGATCGTCTTTATTTTCTTCAATATCTTCCCAATATTTATTGTTAATCTCACCTTGTACCTGAATTATTTCAACTTCACGAATATGTCGGGATATTTTAAAATACAAAAGATCGAATTTGTCCGAAAGTGAATTGGATATAAAAAGACGGTTTTCAATAATTAACTTCTGTATCTTTCTGAAGTATTCATAATAAACCCTGGGTGGATAGTCTTCTGACTCGAACTGTTCATCCTCATGGATTGTCTTCAAATATTCCGATTTCACCCTTAGCAGTTCTGTATAAGTGGCTATTTTGTTATCAAATATTCTTTTGTATGTTTCCTTCGAAATTTGATGGAATATTTCACGCGTGGCAAGTTCACGCTGCAATATTTGCTTTATTTGTTCAAGCTGTAGGTCACCCATAGCTTTTATCTGTTGAAGGTCACGCGTATTGTTTGCTTTCAAAGCCTCCATTTCTTTTTCATATTTATTCTTGTCCTGAAGTAATATCCTATTCGCCCATACCTTACCTAGCCATGATGACAATCCCAATACAACCAATGTTGTACCACCGATTGAAAGGACAGTAGCCGTGATAATGTTTAGAAGATTGTCAATTTGCATTGTAATGGCTCCGTTTTTCCTATAAATTCGAAAGACTCACTAGGAATTGTGGATAAGTTGTCTGTATTGCGAATGCGACATGCAATTTCATAAAGCGGCTGCTGTGCAGTGTTAATCATTAAACATCTTTGTAAAATATTTCTTTTTCATCTCATCAACAAAATCAAGAAGTATTTGTTTATCCAATATACTCAATTTTTCCAGCATAGATTCGCAAGCCCAAAAACCTTTATTGATTTTTTTGTTAACAGTTCTAGCTGCACTTTCCTTTCCGGCAAGTGAAAGACCCGATACAATTAATTCTTTATACGATTCGGGTGAATAGAATGGAATTATTAATGAAGCAATGGAATGTAAAACCTTTCCTGTAGCTCTTTTTTTCTTTTCTCTTATTCTAGTTGGTAGTTCTTTGTCAAGAGTTTTTGAAAATTCAAAATATAAATCAGATTCAAATTGTTCTAATTCTCTCATTAACAAAACTAACCTTTCTGGATCAATTATTCTTAGTGCGTCTTTTGTTCTAGTCTGAATTAAGTTATACTTTTCAATGAAGTTTTTTGATATTGCAATTTGTCTTAATTCAATAGCATCTTCAATTGAAATAGCATCCAAAAAATCAATTGGGAAAATTGTCGATGTTTTTGCTTTGACCATATCAATGAAAATTTTAAAAAATATTTCTGAATCAGATAGCTTTGTTTTACTCCCCAATAAGTCTCCTATTGAAAAATCAACCAAGTTTTCTTGAGGTAAAACACCTTCCGAATTTGTAGTTCTTGCTCCACTTAGATAGTAGATAAAATCAGAATATGCTAAAACAATATTTTGCAAATCCTGATTGAGATATTTTTTTACTATTGATTCAACTTTCCCCCTGCTTAAAATATCACATTGCTTAATTGTTGCCGAAATATCATTTGGAATTAAAACATTTTGATGATTTAAGATCACACTTAGTAGACTTTGAGAATCTTCAAGGTCACGAGCAAGGCGGTCTTTAAACCAATTGCTTATTCCTTCTATCTTCCATCTAACAACCGTTCCAATGCTATCAATCTTCTCTGCTACATCTTTTGCAAGTGAAGTATGGTAAGGATTAGATAGAGCTTTTTTTTGTTCTTCTCTTTTATCAATTAAAAAATCAATTGTACTATTATGCCCATATTTCATAGATGAAATTAGTGTACCTGATTTTAATAGATTTGGGTGCCTTATAATCAAATTATGCGCAAACGGAGATTCCAATAATTGTGAGGCCGCTACAACTAAATGTCCTTTTGTTAATATAAGGAGCTTTATTTTCCTCTGAAGAATTCGATTAATTTCATCTTTTTGGTTATCCCAATGAAACATAGTGTTAAATCTATCAAATTCTGTAAAAAAAACTCGGTGAGGCATTAAATCATTGGGTTCAACTGATTTCATTTTCGTTGATTATGGTTTCAATAACTATTTCTTCAGTGATATAACCTTTTAGTTTAAATATTTTCATCCGTTGGTAAATAGATGAATAAATAAAATTGTCCTTAATTTCACTGTTGTTTTTTGCGAATAATGTATAAAGATCTTGGAGTTCTTTGAGGTATTGCGCCTCTCCAAACACAGAGATATAGATTAATTCTGTAATTCCACCAATGAAAAATAAGAGAAGTGATAAGTTTTGATCAAGAAAACCTTTGAAACCTCCACCGTAAAGATTTAATAAGTTGTCAATGTCTAAATAGTTAGCCCAAATTCTAAATTCTAGAAGGAAATCAAATAAAGTGTAATGAGTCGGCTTACTCAATCCTTTTCCTCTTTTCTGAAAATTGGTGTATATGTCCTTTACTATTTCAAGAGGTGATAAGTTAGGAGATCTTGGATGATTACTATAATTGTAATTAAGATGTTGCAATTGCCCGGCTAGGGTTTTAGAAGCAAAGAATTTCGTTTTGGGTTTATATTCAATGTCTAGTGGAAATTTCCAAATAGTATTTCTCAAACTGTCCAGCGCGTTATTCTTAAAAGTATTTAAAGTGGATTTGTGTTCTTCAACTCTAAGGGTTGGGTTTTTATATAGAGCGATAGATCTTAAATAAAAATATGAAGAGTAATAACATTCCGTAATTTTCCAAGATGGAAATGAAAATCTTTCCATAGATATTTTTAAATTTTCAGTAATTTCTCTAAACGATACTCCAAGTGTTGAATTCTTTAGTGGGAAAATAAACGCTAACTCGTTATACCAACCTCTTTTCAAGTCATCTGTTATATTTTTTGTTATGATTTCTTTTGAGTAGAAATGACTTTTGATTTTTTTTAAATTTACCTTATTGGTTACCAAATAGCTTTCAAAGATGTATCTGATATTAAATCGTTTTTTCTTAATGTCGTTTAAAGGCGTATAACATACCTTAAACAGCCAAGAATAATAGTCAAGAGTTTTATGCCAGTCGCCGTAACCTAATAATTCGATAGGACAATTTAATTCAAGTTCAGCTTCATATTGCCTTTTTTTTAATTCCGAAATAAAAGATAGAAGTAATTTATCTTCAATAATTATCAATTTTCCATTATTCCGAGTAGCATTGAGTTTTCCTTTCTTTATCCAACTGTAAACAGAAGAGGTTGGCACCTTAAAATGCTGCGCAAGTTCTTTTACAGTATATTGGCTCTTATTTGTCATATTTGCTAATTATTTAACTTGTCAATTATAGTTTACCCTGATTGAGAAAGAATGGATGAGCTGATAATTGGCATTTACATCACTTCTTTTTTTTCTTCCAATCAAAAAGGTGCTCAATTGGGTTAGGGTGTAATAAATCCTCCAATGAATTACTCTTCCTTCTGTTGCAATTTTTATGGATCAATCGAAGATTTTCCATTGTCGATTCTCCTCCTTTTGAAAAAGGTATTATATGATCAAATTCTACTTCTTTATCTACTACTGGTTCATTGCATTTTTGACAAATTTGACCATCTCTACGGACTACTTTTAACATAACATCTCTCGGAATTGAACGATTATGCTTTCTTCTTTCTTTTGTTTCAGTAAGTGGTTCTGACACAAAAAATACCGGACAAATATGGCCAAAAACCATACATGATATTTCCAATAATATCCTTGGAATACTTTCCGGATAATCTTCGGGGTTGAATTTTTTAACTTCATTTTTTAACCACTTTTTTCTAACTTCATCAACTTTTTCACCACTATCCAGCTTGTTTGTTTTAAGACATTCTTGCAAATAATTGTTATGATCTATTTTAGATTTCCTTGTTGGCGGTAAAAGTGGGAAAAATTCGACGATCGGTCCATAAGGACAATATTTTAACTCCCAACAGGGTTTGCAAACTTGAGAGGTACGTTTCTTTAGATTACTTAATAGTTTTTTATCAGATATATTTGGTTTGCATCCAAGAGCTTTTTTTATTGATTTATGCATTGCCATATCTTTTTGAATTTAAAATGCCGAACATTTCATTTGACTACTCGCTAACACTGCCTGTCAGTAATATTTTCACTTTAACAGATCCACTTAAAAGTAGATGACAACCATTCTGAAAGTATATTTTGCCCACCTTGATCTTGTAAGTCAATCCCTTCCTCATTCCATAAAGCTGATTTCATTATAGCAATGTAAAAAGTATAAATCAAAACTTCTTCATCAAGCTTATTGGGACCACTTCATTCTCTTGCCCCGATTATTTCATCAGGTAATGTATGTTATATTGCAGAAGGAAATAACGCCGCGAAGAAGGACGCGAACATCCTCAGTATTCAAATTTAGTGTGCGCCGCTTGACTCCACGAGTTCAGGACGCTACAGTTCGAGTTTACGGATTTTGAGAACTTTCTAGAAAGCATTGGTACCAGGTCTATCATTATTATTTTTTCCATTCTACTTACACCAAATGTAGTGTTTGGGATCGTGGAATTGAACCCAATCGCGACTGTCAGCTTGCTTGAAACTGCGTCAGCCGGCCCACCCGGACTTATTTCCGGCGTTTTGACACAACAAAATGTTTAAAATGTTGTTATTTGCGATATTTTGAAATTTCCGATTTTTAAAGAAACCTTCAGGAACGCAATCTCATTTATACGGGAACTACCCGGCTTATGGATCCGATTATTTGCAGCTTTATAAAATCATATATATAATTTTGATTAGTGGATAACAATTCAATAAAATCCTATTACGGTTCCCCGGCTTTCAATCAGCCCTGGCAGAACATTGATTACTTGAATGAAAAGCAGCTCAAAATATTGACCGCTAAATTCAGGGATTTCTATAAAAAGGCGTCGGGGCCCAGGGTCGCCCGCATCAGAGGACGTTACTTCCTCATATTTTTGTTTTTGCGCTATACCGGCGCCCGGATATCCGAGGTAACGGGCATCGATGACCAGGCCGATGTGGATTATCGCGCTGGTGACATTACCATGGCCGTCCTGAAAAGGCATAATCCCCACAAGAAGAACATGCGAAAAATGGTTTCCGTGCCCATGCCGGCGGTAACTAAATTGGCCCGTTACCTGGCGCGGTATCCCGAAATGAAGGGCAAGGCTTTTTCTGTTGACCGATCAAATTTTTTCGTCATATTTAAAAAGCTTACCCTGGAGTGCGGATTTCCCAAGACCCTCGCCCATCCGCACGTCCTGCGCCATACCCGGGCCATGGAAATGGTCCGGGCCGGCGTGCCGTTGACCATCGTGCAGCAGATCCTGGGCCATTCGAACCTGAACACCACGGCGGTTTACCTGCAGTTTTCCGGCCAGGAAGCCAAAGCGATCCTGAAGGAGCGTGGGCTTATATGATCCCTTTACCCATCCCACTTCAATTTGTTTTGAAATACTTCCTGCGGAAGAAGAGGGCCACGTTGACCAGGACGAGGAGCGCGGGCACCTCGACCAGCGGCCCGATGACAGCGGTAAATGCCTGCCCCGAGCCGATGCCGAACACTCCCACAGCCACAGCTATGGCCAGTTCAAAGTTATTGCCGGCGGCATGGAAAGCAATGGTTACCGTTTTGCTGTAATCGCCGCAAAGCTTTCTGCCCATGTAGAAAGAGACGAAGAACATGATCACAAAATAAATGAGCAGCGGAACGGCTATACGCAGCACATCCATGGGCAACTGGACGATGGTTTCGCCCTTAAAAGAGAACATGACTATAATGGTGAGCAGCAACGCTACTAGTGTCATGGGGCTTATCCTGGGAATGAACTTGCTCTCGTACCACTCCTTACCCTTGGTCTTCAGCAGGATAAACCGGGTCAGCATGCCAGCGAAAAAAGGGATCCCCAGGTAGATCAAGACGCTTTGGGCGATCTGCCAGATGCCGACATGCACTTCAAGGCCCTTAAGCCCGAACAGCGGCGGCAGCACCGTAATAAAGATATAGGCGAAAACCGAATAAAAAACCATCTGAAAGATCGCGTTAAAAGCTACGAGACCGGCAGAATACTCATTATCTCCTCCGGCCAGCTCACACCAGACAATGACCATGGCAATGCAGCGCGCCAGCCCGATCATGATCAGTCCTACCATATAGTCTGGATAGTTGTGCAGGAAAAGAATAGCCAGGAAGAACATCAATATAGGTCCAATAATCCAATTCTGAACCAGTGAGAGTGCCAGAACACGCCAATTGCTGAAAAACTTGGGCAGCTCTTCGTACTTGACCTTGGCCAAAGGTGGGTACATCATCAATATCAGCCCGATAGCGATGGGAATGTTGGTGGTGCCCACGCTGAACTTGACATTGAACGCCGCCACGGCGCCGGGGCCCAGATAACCGATCAGCACGCCCAGGGCCATAGCCGCAAAGATCCAAACCGTCAAATAACGATCAAGGAAAGAAAGCTTTTTTTTCAATACCTCAGCCATGGGTAGCCTCCAAATATATTTTTCGTTTTCGAAATAAAAAAACCAGTTGTGGGGCTTTTTTCCGTCATCCCCTTCCGCTTTTTTCCGTCCGCATTCCGGACGGAAAGCGACTCCGGCCATTTTTCTCTAAAATGGCCTCCGCAAGCCGCTCCAGGGGATGAGCGGAAGCGCCCCAAAGTTTTTTTTTCTAAATATCGGGGTGAAGTTACTGTATTCATTGATTGCATCATGGGCACTGGATGAATCCCTGAGACCAGAGACAGCCGCCGCAGGCCGGGTGGACGTTGCCGAAACAATCCTCATTGTTGATGTCCGGCAGATCACAGCTGTTGCAGGTGGTGCAGGGGGCGAAGACGAACTCATCCAGCTTGCGCCGGAAAGCCTGATATTCAGCGTTGTTCCAGGTCTCGCCCAAACCGCGCTCGCGCAGGGAAGCCGAAGGTGAAATCGGGCCATGTGCGCGTATGGCCGTTCAAGCAGACGGTGTGGGTATGGAGCAGCGGCAGGCAGGGGCCAAGGCGGCCGTCCCAGCGCACGCTGGCGCTGCGGCACTGCAGGAAGGGGCACAGGCCCTCATGATCGGGGGCCAGCGGCGTGAATGAAAGCGCCTCGGGGGAAAGGGCGGACACTTTCTTTAGCGTTTCCTCTTCGATGACAAGCGGATCGAAGCGCGGCATGATGCATCCCCCCTCTGGCAATGCCTCGACCAATGCCTGGCCATATATAACTTCCGTTGCCATCTCTTGGGTATAAGGCTCGACGTTGCTAAGCGAAAAATGGCCGGCGCCAAGTCGTTTGGCCAGTTTCAGAACGGCAGGCAGGTCGGCGATATTGCGCTTCATGGCGACGAAGGATATGCCCAACTCCGGCTTGTTGCTCCGCCCGTTCAGTCGTTCCAGGTTGGCGATGATCAGCGGCAGGTGGTCCCCCAAGCGGACATCGGCGTAACTTAGCGGTGAAGCCCCGTCAATTGAAACCCAGAGGCGGTCGAGGCCGGCCGCGACCAGGCTGTCGGTCATTGTCTCGTCGAGAAGGATGCCGTTACTGATCAGCTCCACTTCGCTGTCGATCGACTTGGCGGCCTTCACCATGTCGGCAATGCGCGGATGGCCCAGCGGTTCGCCGAAGCCGCCAAAAAATATTTCCGGCGGCCCGGGCATGGCACAAACATCGGCCATGATCTTGTCATAAAGGTCAAATTCCATATATCCCAGGCTCTCTTCCCAGCCATGGCGCATGCAGGTGCGGCAGTCCAGGTTGCAGCGGTTGGTCGGCTCGATATAGAGTCTGGCCAAGCGGTCGATGTCGCTGCCGATCACCACGTTGTTTCCCTCAGGCATGCTTCACTCCACCTCCTTGACCGCAAATTGCCTGTCCTTCAGGTCGGCCGCCAGCAAAAAGCCGATGGCAATGAAGACAGGAAAACTGAACAAGGCGCGCAAAAGGGAAAACTTCCATCCCAGGAACCCGACCTCGAAAGTCAGCATAGGGATCTTCAGGGTAGTGAAAGCGCCCAGGTAAATAAAAATATTGCGCAGACTGCAGCCCTTGCGCCAAAGCAGGGCAGCCACCGGGAAGGCAGCGTAGAGCGGACCGACCTGCAGCATGGCCAGCAGGATGACCCAGAGGATCCCCCAGTACCCCGCCCCGGTACCCAGATGGCGGATGATCTTTTCCCGGGGAACCCAGACGTCGAACAAGCCGATCAAGATGAACATCAAAGGCAGGATGGCGACCATTTCCAAGAAAAACATGCGGAAATTATTGCCGATGACGATCCCGACCTCGATCGGCTGAATATAGGAAACCAGCATGAATAACGCGAAGAGCATAAGAAAACCGTATTTCTTCAGGACAGTGCTGATCCTAATTTTCATAAAAAGATCCCCATCAGCAGCCCGACCAGCAGGGCGCCGGCGAAACTCAGCGCGTTGCGCAGGATGCTTACCCGCCAGCCAAAATATTTTGCTTCCAGCGGCAGGGTCAGGATGCCGACCATCATCAGCGTGGTGATGAACACGGCGATGACCTGATAGGAAACGCCGCTGCGCACCAGGATCGCCCCCAGCGGGAAAGCGATGAAACCCGGGATCAGGGAGATCGAACCCAGCAAAGCGGCGCTGGCGATGCCGGCCCAGCCGCTCCCCTGCCCCAGCCAAACGGTCAACACCTGCGCGGGAAAGACATAGAGGAAAACGCTGACTAAAATCAAAACAGTAAGTAGGGCCGGGAGAATGTTCAGGAACATCTTTGCCCCTTTTTTCAATCCGGCCAGTGTCTTGCCGGGGTCGCAAAAAAAAGACAGCGCCAATAAAATTGCGGTAGCCAATAAGAGTACGATCATGCTTTTTTACTTTTCAACATTTCTTTTCAATATGCCATTACCCGGTCATTTTCTGAAAAAACTTTTTTCCGAACAGCGCCCTGTTTCAAATTGCAGGGTGACATGCGCAATTCCATAGCGCTCTTTCAACAGAGCTTCGATCTTGTCGGCAACGGCGCAAGCCTGCGACAACAGGCAATCTTCCATGTCGACATGGGCCTCAAAGTAAACCGTCTCCTCATTGGCCATCCAGGTGTGCACATGGTGGATATCCATCACTTCCGGGATGGCTTCGATCTCGCGCTGCATGGCGCCATAATCCAGGGCGGCGGCCGACTGCATCAGGATGGCGATGGAGTTTTTGACGATCACCCAGCTTTCCCGCATGATATAGACGGAAATCAATACCGTGACCAGCGGATCGATCCAGAAAAGGCCCCAGATGCGGATCGCGATACCGCCGCCGAGGACACCGACGGAAGAAACCGTGTCGCCCAAAAGATGCAGGTAGCTGGAGCGCACATTCATGTTGCCGTGCGCTTCCTTTTTCAATAACCGCATGGAAACAAAATTCGCCACCAAGCCGAACAGCGCCACGCCGATCATCAGGCTGCTGTCGATCGTTTCCGGGTTTCGGAAACGCCGCAGCGCCTCGACCAAAAGAAACAAGGAAATCGCCACCAGGGCGGATGCATTGACGAAGGCGACGATGATTTCCGCGCGCTTGTACCCGTACGTCCTGCGGACGTCTTTTTCTTTGCCGGCGATCTTCCAAGCGACATAGCTTAACAGGATGGATACCGTATCGCCCAGGTTGTGCGCCGCATCGGAAAGGAGCGCCAGGCTGCCCGACATGATCCCGCCCGCCACCTCCACGACCGTGATCAGCCCGTTCAGGACCGTCACTCCCAAGTATTTGGCAGCTGATAATTTCACATGATCATAGCCATGCTGATTTTGATTTTCCGTTCTTTCACGATCCATTTTTCTCAACTGGCCTCCGGTTCAGGAGCGCAAATACGTTCTTGCCTCTTGAATTCGGCAAAACCCTTTGCTCACTATTACCTTTTTTGTTCATTATTAGTAAAAATGTTGATCTCGACATTTTCCGATCATGCTTTTTCGCTCGCTTGACCAGCTTGGATCTGAATGCCCAGCAGGCGCGCTCCCGCTGCGGTCTGCATGGAATAGCATCCCGGCTCGCCGATCAGGCAATGTCCCGCGCCCAGGTATTTGACTTCACCATCGACCGTAACCTCAACTTCGCCGCTGACGACGTAAAATATCACCGCTGTATGCATCTGGCATTCGGGCATGGTTCCTCCCGCAGGCAGGACGATGATCCTGGTTTTAAAGCCAGCGCCACAGAAAAAGACATTTTTTTCTCTTTCGGCGAACGGAAAAACTTGCATCTCATTTAAATCAAAGACAGTATTTTTTTCATTCGGCATTTTCATGTCCTTAAAACAAACCATCGCGTCACGATTAACTCCAGATCATGTATACCGCGGCGACGATCAGCAGGACGCCGCAGATCTTTTTTACCACATTAAGGGCCTTCGAGCTCTCGTTCCAGCGCAGGTAGTTTTCGATCACCCGGGTGAAGGTGCCGGCGAAGACAATCACCGAACAATGCCCTACGCCATAAGCCAGAAGCAAGGGGATGCCATAAATCAGGCTGGACGACGACTTGGCCAGGACGATGGCCAGGATCGGCGCCATGTAAGCGAAGGTACAGGGGCCCAGCGCCAGACCGAAGAGCAGTCCCAGCAGGAACCCGGCCCAAGCGTCCCTTGCCGCGGGTTTTGGCATTGGCGGCTCCGGGCAGCTCCAGCTTGATGATGCCCAACAGATATAACCCAACCAGCACGAAAATGCCGGCCACCAGGTAGTTGCTCCAGCGGCCGATGTCGCCCAGCATGCGCCCCAGCAGCGAGGTGATCGACTCCGATCAGCGCCGATGGTGGCCAGGATGCCCAGGGCGAAGGCCAGTGAAATGCGGAAAGCCTTGCGGGTGGTAAGTTGCTCCTGCTGGCTGATGAAGCCGACGATCAAGGGGATGCTGGCCAGGTGGCAGGGGCTGAGCAGGATACTCAATATCCCCCACAAAAAAGCTCCCAGCAAGCCCAGGAGCGGGTTGCCCGCCAGCAGGTTCGTCAACCAGGTGAAGAGTGCTTCCAGCATTATTTCACGCCTTTCTGCTTGAGTATCTTGACCAGTTCTTCTTTGGGAAAGAAACCTTCGTGGCGGAAATATTCCTTGCCGTCCTTGTCCAGGAATATCTGGGTGGGAATGATGCGGATCTTGTAGTCTTGAGCGAAAGGCTCGCCTTCCGGGGTCCACACATCATGGAAAACCACCTTGACCTGGCCGGCGTAATCCTTCTCGATGTCCTTCATGATCGGCTGCATCATCTTGCAGGGAATGCAGCGCACCGAGCCCAATTCGACGAAGGTGACCAGAATATTTTCCGCAACAACGGCATTTTTTTTGTTTTCATCCGCTTTTGTACTGGCGGCGCTGCAAGCGAGCGAAATAAGTCCTGACAACAAAAATAAAGTAATGCCCCTGATTAAAATATTTTTCATTTTTTGCTCCTTGATTATTTCACCAATATTTTTTTAATCTCTTCGACCCCCGGCACCTTGCCGGCCACTTTCACGACGCCGTCCACGACCAGAGCCGGCGTGATCATGACTCCAAAAGTCATGATCTGCTGCAAGTCCTTTACTTTTTCAATCTGAAAATCGAGGTTCATTTCATGAGCCGCCTGGCGGGCGTTTTCTTCCAGCTTTTGACACTTGGGGCAGCCGGTTCCCAGAATTTGTATCAGCATGTTTCCTCCTTAATCATTATAGCGAAGCCGTCAGCCTTTTACCCAACTCGGCAACCACCGAATCGATGCGTTCGGCCGTGGCCGGCGATTTGCCTTTCATGAAACCCAGGTCACTGACGCGCACATGAATAATATTTTCCGTGATCCCCTTTTCAGCCAGGGTCTTGCGGGCGCACTCCAGATTGCAGCCGTCGACCACCAGCAGCCGGTCGGCACCCTTGGCCGAAGCTATGAAGCCGCTGAGGTTGGCGCCGACTCCGGCCAAACAAAACATGCCGGCACATCCTCCCTGGGCAAATTTACGGGCGGCGCGATCGGTGATCTCGCCAGTATCGGCGGCACCGGAACAAGGAATCAGCAGGGTGACCGTTCCGCCACAAGCGCAGCCGCACGACTTTTTTTGATCCATATGAATATCCTCCTAACTAGAAATTACCGAAAATAAACCCGGCGATGGTGGATAAAACAACCACCAGGATGATGAAGACGACCGTCTTTTTCAGGCCCATGATCTTATGCAGGACCAGCATGCTGGGCAGCGACAGGGCGGGGCCGGCCAAAAGCAGCGCCAGGGCCGGGCCCTGGCCCATGCCCGAGCCCATCAATCCCTGCAGGATGGGCACCTCGGTCAGGGTGGCAAAATACATGAAGGCGCCGGAGATGGAGGCAAAAAAATTGGCCAAAAGTGAATTGCCGCCCACGGCAGCACTGACCCACGATGAGGGAATCAATCCCTCGTGACCCGGGCGGCCCAGCAGCACGCCGGCCACCAGCACGCCGCCGATGAGCAGCGGAAAGATCAGCTTGGCAAAGTCCCAGCTCGAAGTGAACCACTCGCCCGCTTCGCCCTTGTCGAAACTCACGACCAGGGACAGGCCGATCACACCCATCCCGAACGCCAGCAGCGGCTGGGCGGGGAAGAGAAAAGCCAAAACCAGGGGCGGGATGGCGGCGGCGGTCACTTTCCAGCGCGGCAAATGGAACCAGAAGACCAGGATCCAAGCCAGCCCCAGGGCGGCCAGGCCGGTGATCAGCCATTTGACGGAATAAACGGCTGCAAAGAATCCCCCCGCGTCTCCCGGCTTGCCCCAGTTGGCAAAGACCAGGATCGCGACCAGCGACAAAAAGAAAAGGGCATTCTGCCACAGCGGTCTTGTCACCTCGGATTCGGGCATGGCCATTGGGGCGCTGGCCTTCTCCGTTTCCTCCCTGCGAAAAATAAAATGCATCAGCAGACCGATGACGATGCTGAAGAGGACGGCACCGACAGCACGCGCCACGCCGATCTTCATGCCCAGCACCCGAGCCGTCAGGATAATCGCCAGCACGTTGATGGCCGGTCCCGAATAAAGGAAGGCCGAAGCCGGCCCCAGACCGGCACCCATGCGCCAGATGCCCGAAAACAACGGCAGCACTGTGCATGAACAGACTGCCAGGATGGTCCCCGAGACCGAGGCCACGCCGTAGGCCAGGGCCTTGTTTGCCTTGGGCCCCAAATATTTCATAACCGATTCCTTCTTGACGAAGACGCCGATGGCGCCGGCAATGAAAAAGGCCGGGATCAAACACAGGAGCACGTGTTCACGCGCGTACCACTTGGCCAGCTGCAGCGCCTCGAGTATGGCCCGATCAAAACGCAGCGTACCCACCGGCAAATAGAAAAGCACCAGGAAGGCGGCACCGATCCAGAACAGCGGTTTCCACTCTTTTTTCCAATCCATTTATTACTGATCTCCTTAAATTGATTTCCTTAATGTTTCCTTTTTCTTTCCATCGCAAAGATTTTATTGCCGATCTTTCAAATCTTCCTTTCTTTTCCCTGATGGTGCAAGGCCTGATTCTGCCTGAAAAAGTACCCAGGCGTTCCGAGTCCGCTTGGGCCACTCCAGGAGATATTTTTTCTTCTATGGCCAGCAACAGGAAGCGGACGAACATATCCGCACCGTTCAGGCGGTATACGATCCAGCGCTCCTGGCGTCTGTCCAGAATGATCCCGGCCTCTTTAAGTATCCGCAAATGAAAAGATAAACGCGGCTGTTCCAGGTCAAGGGCATGAGCGATCTCGCATACGCACAACTCGCCGCCGCCGAGTAGTTTCAGGACCCGCACCCGCGTATCATCGGCCAGGGCCTTGAAAATAGTGACAATATCACTCATGACATGCCTCACATATCAATTTATTTTTTATGTATTTAAATTATAAACCGTTTTTCAGAAATGTCAATACCGCTGATATTAATTGTTTTCACGGATCATGGCTTCCAGCAATTTTCGTTTTCTATAAAATTTATTCCATTTTATTGAAGCGGCAGCAGCCCGACCCGATTCCCGCATTGGCAGCCGATTGTTTTTATGGTATACTTTTAGCACAACAAACTCTGCAAGGAGAATCCGCCATGGCCAAAGACAAAGACAAGGGAAAAGAAAAAAGCAACAAGCCGAAGTTGTCCGTCAAAGAAAAAAAACTGAAAAAAAAGGAAAAAAAAGACAAAAAAAGTTCTATGGCTTGACGAGTCAATCGCCCGTTTGATCGCGCCGAAGCGATCACAGGAAGCGCGAACGCCAGTTTTGAAAATCTTCTTCGGCCAAGATCACACGAAACTTTTTGTAGTATAGCGAATTTTTTTTCCAAACGACATGCTGCCTTTCAAGGCCCATGTCGATTTTAAAAAACAATCGGTGAAAGCGATAGACCACCAGGGACTCTCCCTCCAGACAAAGGCAGCAGGCTCTCAACCGCCTCAGGCATATCACACCAGCAGCATGGCAATCAAAAAAGCGACGGTGGCCAGAAACGTCAGGCGATTGACAGCCTGCCATGCCCGGTTGGCGCGCTGCAGAACGGTAAAATCGGTAACGAAGACCGTCTCACAGGCCCCGTTGCCGCTATCGTCGCGCACGGTGCTGGTGCCGCGTGAAAACTGATTGGCCGGCTGGCTGTAACTGACCAGGAAGCCCTTGAAATAAATCTGATCGCCCGGGCGGACGGCCAGGATGCGCCGGCTCAGCTTCTCGTCGGCGCAAAGGATATGGTTATTCGACAGGTGACTCCATGAAAAAAGCATGGCCGTTTCCCCGTCCGGAAAATCGCACATGCAGGTAAAGTCGCGATTCCAAAATTTCATCTTGCGGTAGACACCGCTGCGGATATTCTTTCCCCAGACCACGCACAGATCCTTGATATTCAGATAGTCCTGCCAACGGCGGTGGGAAATGTCGAGCAACGAATCGCTGCGATGCTGGCTGACCACCAGGCCATGCAGTTCATAATTGAACAATGGCGTAACCACATAGGTCAATTTGTTTTTTTTCACCTGGAAAGGCGGCGGAATATTTTCCCGGGTTTGAAGAGGGTCCCGGAAAAGCTGGGAATAAACATTTTCCGGCCCGGGCAGCCGGTTGATGAACAAGAGGGAAAGCAGCCAGAGTGCCAGGCTGAAAAACATGGCCAGGCGGAATACCTGGCGTTTGCTTCCCGCCACCCTGTTTATGAAGGCCAGGGCGGCTTCTTTTTGCTTGACGTACGGCGTGGGCTTGGGCTGATCGCTGATCGGAAAAAGGTAGCCGCATGAGCAGCTTTCGGCTTCCGGCGGACAATAGCAATCACATTTCGGGCAATTCATTATTCCTCTCAGTCGGGTATTGTAATCAAAATAAACTATTAGTGCAAATCAATCATCACTGCGCGGATACGGCCTTTGGTGTATAATAAGCAAAGCACAATGGCAATCCGAATCGATCAATGGCTGTGGGCCGCACGCCTGTTTAAAACCCGGACGCAGGCCAACCAGGCCTGCCGCGGCAACCGCGTGCAGATCGGGGGCAGGGCGGTCAAACCGGCCCATCCGCTGCAGACGGGCGAAATCGTCTGCATCAAGCAGCCGCCGATCGTGCGCCAGTACCTGGTCAGGAACCTGGCCGCCAAAAGGGTCTCCGCCGTCCTGGCCCGCGAGCTGGTCGAGGAGATCACGCCGGCCGTTGAGCTGGAAAAACTGGCCCTGGCCCGGCGCGATCCACTGGGACTGATCTTCGCCCGCAGGGAGAAAGGCAGCGGCCGCCCGACAAAAAAAGAGCGCCGCGAATTGGAGAAACTGGAAAACTCGTAGGGCCGGCTTGCGGCAGCGGCCGCACTTTCAGTTTCCGGAAATGAATCCGGCGATCACTTCCAGCATCGCCAAAGCGCTTCCTTCCAAACCGATTTGCCCGCAAGGGACATCAGCCTCACGGGCATTGATCCGGACCAGCCTTGTGTCCGGTTGCGCCAAAAGCCGCTCGGACATATGGCGCACGCTGGGCACGGCCGTTCCCGCCCCGCACTCGATCACAACCAGTTTTTTTCCTTTGATCGCTTCCAGCCACTTTCGCAGCCGCGAAGCCTGAGCCTGGCTGCGCCCCGGTTGCCAGCCCCAGTCGCCGAACATCAGCACGTTGGGCCGCGCCATCCTGCCGCAATCCGGGCAGACGGGCAGGGGCGGCTGCGCCCGCATGGTTTCTTCCTCCACCGCGACAGCCCGGTCGCCCGCCGGCCAGATGCGATCCGAACAAGCGGCCAGGCATTGCAGGTAGTGAACGGAGCCATGGCATTCATGGAGCTTCGTTTCAGGGAAACCGGCTTTCTGGAACTGGCCGTCCACATTCGAGGTGAAAACAAAATATCCTCCGGATTTGGCAGCCGCCCATTTCAGCAGCAGGGCGAATCCCGGGTGGGGCACAGTCTGGCGGTACAGGTTGAGGCGATGGCCGTAAAATCCCCAGGCCAATTCCGGGTCGGCGCTGAACCATTCGGGATTGGCCAGGCCATAGAAATCCAGGCCGAGTTTTTTATAGGGCGGATAGGCGTTCCAGAAACCCCGGCTGCCGCGAAAATCGGGCAGCCCCGAATCCACCCCCATGCCCGCTCCGGCGCAGATCAACAGTGCTTCGGCGCTGTCAATAATCCCGGCCGCCGCCGTGATCGTGTTGTTTTCGTCTGTCAATACTATCTCCCTGCCGAGTCACCCTGGCAGATGATAATGTAAGACAATTCCCTCGCATTGACAAGTTGGCAAAAAAAAGGCACGGCCCTTGCTCCCGCCACGGCCGTGATCCGCCGGCAAATGGAAAAATCCTTAAAATTCGCTGATTTCGATGTCGCCGTCGCCGCTGGAAACGTCAATGGTTTTCGAGGCCTCTGCCTTTTCCGCCTCGAAGCGATGGTCGCTCCGCCGTTCGACGCGCTCAAAACGGGCCTGGACGTCGAGTTCTCCGTCTCTGCTTCGCGCCCGCAGCCGGTAAGGCATGTCGCCGGGCAGGACCAGCTGAATATCGCCATCCCCACTGTGCAGCGTGCAGTCTTCCTGCAAACGGCTGCCGGCCAGGAAACGGAAATCACCGTCGCCGTCAACGGAAGTAAAATCCAGTCCGGAAAAAACACCTTCGGCGTCGACATCCCCGTCAACCGTCCGGCAATGCAATGGACCGTCCCCACGGCTCACCTTGATAGTCCCGTCCACGGTCTGCAATATCATGTCGGCTCGGCAGCCTGATAATGCTATGGCCCCGTCAACCGTCTTGATATTGACGGTCTTGAAGTCGCCGCCGACTTCGGCAGCGCCGTCGACCAGGCGTACCGTCAACTGCGACTGCTGCGGAATAATGACCTTGGTACGCACCACGATATCACGGAACGAAAAAAGGGTGAGTGAAGAAAAACCCTTTGGATAGCGGACTTCGACGGTCAGGCGGTTGGCTGCGAAGGTGATCTCCGGAACGATGCCGATAAAGTATTCTTCATCGCGGGCCGAAGGGGCACCGCCCATGCTCTTGACAAACTCGAAGATGATTTCGTTCCGGGCATGAGTTTCCACGAGGATGTCTCCGTCCACATCGTGGAAATCAAAACGTACATCTCTTTCCCGGCCTCGGTGTTGAATCGCTTTTTTATCACTTCATCCCGGGCCGCCAGCACGATGCATGCGAAAAACAAAAAAAATATAATCGTATATCGTTTCATGATTCCTCCTGCAATAAGTATAACGAACCAAGAGGAGAAAAGTTCCGCTGGGCGCCCTTTCCGGTTTAAAACAGCTCCGGCTGCCCGCTCAGGCGAGGGCTGCCCGCTTCCAGGAAATTGGACAACGAGATCCCGGCCAGGCGCACCGGCCGGCGGCCGGCTTCGGTGCGCTCCAGCAGGGCGCTGGCAGTCCGGAACACATCGGCCGCCGAAGTCATAAAACGATCGCTGGTCTGGCGCCGGGTGATGGTCTGAAAATCGAAATACTTGATTTTCAAGGTTACGCTGCGCGCCAGCTTGCCTTCCTCTTCAAGCTCGGTGAATACCCGCCGTGAGCACTCATGCAAAAAAATGCGCAGCGCCTCGACATCCAAAATGTCAGCGGCAAATGTTTCCTCGGCCCCATAGGACTGGCGCTCGCGCCAGGGAGTCACCGGCCGCTCGTCGATGCCGTGGGCGATATCGAAAAGATAGCGCCCGAATTTCCCGAATTCCTTTTCCAATAATTCCAGCGGTTTCTGCTCCAGCTCGGCAACGGTCCGGATGCCCATCTTTTGCAGCCGGGCATCGGTGACCCGGCCGATCCCCGGGATTTTTATCACGGGGAGCGGGCGGATAAAAGCCATGACCTGCTCGGGACGGACCACGCACAATCCGTCAGGCTTGCGGGCATCGGAGGCGATCTTGGCCACAAACAGGCTGGCCGCCACGCCGGCCGAGGCCGTCAGCCCGGTGGCGGCGAAGATGCGCTTCTTGATCTCCATGGCCAGGCGGGTGGCACTGGCTTCGTTTTTCTTGTTATGGGTTACATCGAGATAGGCTTCATCCAAAGACATGGTTTCGACCAGGTCCGTGTATTCGAAAAATATCTTGCGGATTTGCTCTGAAACCAGTTGGTATTTTTTAAAATCGGGGGGAATAAAGAGGCAATGGGGGCAGTGTCTCCTGGCTTCGGCGCAGGACATCCCCGAATGGATGCCGAACTTGCGCGCCTCATAATTGGCCGTTGTCGCCACCGAGCGGCTGTCGGGCCGGCCGCCGACGACCAGGGGTTTGCCGCGCAACTCGGGACGATCGCGCATTTCCACGGCGGCATAGAACATATCCATGTCAATGTGGATGATTTTGCGCTGCACCGGGGTTGAGACCATAAAGCGAAATTAGCACGACGCCGGCAACCTGTCAATGTGACAATCGGGTTTTCCAGGAACAGGTGGGGCACGGCGCGCCGTGCCCCTACAATGAAATGGAAATTGCTAAAATCCTCATTGCCAGCAGCGCTTTTTTCCGCTACAATACAATTTCGCGCATTCAACTTTCAGTCTGAATAAAAAATCCGCTGAACGCTTTGGAGGGAAAAATGCCGCTGGACCTGATTGGGAAAATGATGGCCCTGCTGTGCGCCGTGGTCTGGGCCGGGGCGGTCATCCTGTTCAAACTGGCGGGCGACAAGATCAGGCCGCTGGCCTTGAACCTGTACAAGACCGCGCTGACCGTGACCATCCTGCTGCCGTTCCTTGTGCTCGCGAAAATACCGCTCATCCCGAACGGTCTGCCGGGGAAACACTGGCTGGCGATCATGGCCAGCGGCATCCTGGGCATCGCCGTTTCCGACACGCTGTTTTTTGCCTGTCTGAACCGCATCGGGGCCGGCATGACCGCCATTGTCGATGCCCTTTACGCCCCTTTTGTCATGACCGCAACCTGGCTGGTCTTGTATCAAAAGCCGCGCCTGGAACAGATTGGCGGTGCCATGCTGGTGATCGCCGCGGTATTGACAATCGCCTACAGGAAAAGCGGCAGCCCGCTGCCGACCCGGCAGATCATGAGCGGCATCTTCTTCGGCGTCGCGGCCATGGCCATCATGGCGGTCAGTATCGTGCTCATGCAGCCGGTTTTGAGCGAAACGTCGGTTTTCTGGGTGACTGAATTGCGCATGCTGGCCGCCCTGGCCGTGCTGCTGGTCATGTTCGCCTGGCAAAAGGACCGCCGCCAGATGCTGGCGCCGCTGTGGCATAAGGGCAGCCGCCATTACGCCTTCTGGGGGGCGCTGCTTGGGAACCTGATCTCCATGACCCTTTGGGTCGGGGCCTTCAAATTCACAGCGGTCAATTCGGCCGCAGTGCTGAACCAGACCAACACCGTGTTCGTGGTGGTCTTGGCATCGGTCTTTTTAAAAGAAAAATTCACCCGCCGCCGACTGCTGGCCATGTTTCTGGCCGTGGCCGGATCATTGCTAGTCCTGCTCGGATAAGTAAAAAGGGAAAACAAAGGGAAGAAAAAGGGAAAGGCAGAGGAAAAACAAAGTAAGAAAGGAAAGGCTATAGCAAAGGATTTTTTCTTACTCTCTCTCTTCCCTTTATCTTCCCTGATTCTTCCCTTTGTCTTCCCTGAATTCGGACTACTGGCATTTACAAGCTTTCACTGCTCTGGTAAAATCAGGGTATGAAATACGCCCACCGCCTGCTCCTGCTCTTGTCGCTCTTGCTGCTGCCCCTGCTACTGCCGTCCGCCAGCGAGAGCAAATACACGGCCGCGCGCGAAAAGATGGTCCAGAAACAGATCCTGGAAAGGGGCATCAACGACCCGCGCATTCTCAACGTCTTCCGCAAGATCAAACGCCATTTGTTCATCAGCCCTTCCTACGGTCCCGAGGACGCCTACGGCGATTTCCCCCTGGCCATTGAAGAGGGGCAAACCATCTCCCAGCCTTATATCGTCGCCATCATGACCTACGCCGTCGCCCCCGGGAACAGCAAGAAAGTCCTGGAAATCGGCACCGGCTCGGGCTACCAGGCGGCCGTGCTGGCCGAATTGGTCCACGAAGTCTATACCATTGAAATAAACGACAACCTGGCCCGCCAATCCAAGAGATTGCTTGCCCGTCTGGGTTATGGCAACATCCATTGCCGGGCCGGAAACGGTTATTTGGGCTGGCCGGAAGCCGCGCCTTTTGACGGGATCATCGTTACCTGCGCACCGGACAAGATCCCGCCGGCGCTGATCGAGCAGCTGGCTGTCGGCGGCCGCATGGTGATCCCCATCAGCTATTCTTCCAATGTCCAGGATCTGCTGCTGCTCGAAAAACTTGCCAACGGCAAGCTGAAAAAAACCAATCTGATCCCGGTGTTGTTTGTTCCCATGATCCATGCCGAAAATGTCCGCTGACGGCCTGTCCGGGCTCAATCCCGAACAGCGGCAGGCCGTTCTTCATTTCGAATCCCCCTTGCTCATCGTCGCCGGCGCCGGTTCCGGCAAAACCCGTGTCATCACCCACAAGATCGCCCATTTGATCCTGGAGAAAGGACTTCTGCCGCACCATATTTTGGCCGTAACTTTCACCAACAAGGCGGCCAGTGAAATGAAAATTCGCATTGAAGCCCTGACCGGTATGGAAGCCCGGTTGTTCAATATATCCACCTTTCACTCTCTGGGTTTGCGCATCCTGCGTGAATCGGGAGGGACACTGGGCTTCGATTCCCAATGGCAGGTGATGGATGATGACGAACAACACCGGCTGATTGAGCGCCTGGTCCGGGATCATTATCCTTACCTGGGGAAAGAAAATGATGATTTGCGCAGAAAAATCAGCCTGGCCAAAATGAATCTCAATTACCCGAACAACGGCGAATTCCTGCGTCAAAAAGGTTTTTCCGAAGATGAAATCAGCATCTTCGCCCATTACCACGCCGCCCAGCAAAAAAACAAATTCTGGGATTACGAGGATTTGATTTCCTTCGCCGTGATCCTGTTGCGCGATCACGAGGGGATCCGGGAAAAATATCAGCAGAAATTCCGCTATGTGCTGGTGGATGAATTCCAGGACACCAACCCCAACCAGTACGAACTGATCAAGCTGCTGTGCGCAGACCGCCGCAGCATCACGGTGGTCGGTGACGATGACCAGGCCATCTATTCCTGGCGCGGCGCCAGCGTGCGCTTCCTGTTCGATTATGAACTGGATTTTCCCGGTACCCGCATCATCAAGCTCGAACAGAATTACCGTTCCACGCCCCAGATATTGAATTTTGCCAACCGGCTGATCAGCCAGAACGCCTTGCGTAAAGTAAAACAGATGTGGTCGGACAGCGGCAGCGGCCACCCGGTGTTCGTACTGCGCAGTCATTCCAAGGAAGAAGAAGCCGAGGAAATCGCCCGCTTGATCACCCGCCTCAAAAGTAGCCATCCCGAATTGTTTCCCCTGGCCATTCTCTACCGCATCAATTCCCAGTCCCTGGCCCTGGAAACCGAATTTCTCAAGCAGGACATTTCTTTTCGCATCCTCAAGGGGCTGCGTTTTTTCGAGCGCAAGGAAATCAGGGACAGCCTGGCCCTGCTGCGTTTGGCACTGAATCCGGCCGATGACTTCGCCTTCGTGCGCCTGATCGATTTTCTGCCGCTGGGCATCGGCAGCAAGACACTGGAGAATCTGCGCCGGCTGTCCAGGGAGAAATTATTGCCGCTGTTCGCCGCCCTGGAACAATGCCTGCCGGAAAAATTCAATGCGCGGCCGCTTTTTTCCCGGCTGCGGCAGCTGCAACTTCAAAAAGGCGAACACAAGATTTCCGCGTTGTATGCCAGCCTGCTGGCGCAATCGGGCTACCTGGACATGCTTCGCGAAAAAGCCGAAGATGAAAGGCTGCTCAATATCAAGGAACTGGGCGAATTCATCGGCAAATGGGAAACGGAAAACCCGGACGCCCCTTTCAGCGACCTGCTTGACCGCATGAGCCTGGAGTCCCGCGAAGCGCGCCGCCAGGAAAAAACGCCCGTCTTTCTCCTGACCATGCACAATGCCAAAGGGCTGGAGTTCCCCACCGTCATCGTCAGCGGCATCAACTCGGCCTACATGCCTTTTTTCCTGCGCAAGGGTCGCGAGGAGATCGAAGAGGAGCGGCGGCTGTTTTACGTGGCCAGCACCCGGGCCAGCCAGTTGCTGGTGATTTCCACCGCATCGGACCGGCCGTCGTTTTTTTTGCAGCAGATTTCCGCGTCCGCCTATCTGCCCGTGTATTCATTCCGTGAAATCATCGATGGTATCTTTCCCGCCGCGCCGGCGGCGGCTCCAAGCCAGGGCGAAGGAAAATTCATCGTGCACCCGCTTTTCGGGCGCGGCCGCATCGTGGACAAGATCTCGGAAAGCAAGTACCTGATCCATTTCAGCGACAAGGGCAACAAGCTGATCGACACGTCCGTGGTCCAGGTCGAGTTTGTCTGAATCAAGAAAACCGCAGCTTGCGGAGACATGGATGAACGAAAAGAAGGCGGATGAAGCGCTTGAATTCATCACCGTCAGCAGCAGCCGCGAGCACAACCTCAAGGACATCTCCCTGCGCATTCCCCTCAACCGGCTGACGCTGGTTTGCGGCGTTTCCGGCAGCGGCAAATCCACCCTGGCCCACGACGTCCTTTTCTGCGAAGGCCAGGGCCGGTTCCTGGAGAGCTTCTCGGCCTACGCACGTATTTTTCAGGCGCGCATGAACCGCTCGCATACCGACGCCATCACGAATATCCCCCCGGCATTGGCCTTGGGTCAGCGCCTGTCCCTGAACAATCCCCGCTCGACTGTCTGCACTCTGACCGACCTGCACAGTCCGCTCAGGATGTTGTTTTCGCGTTTCAGTAAGCAAACTCCCGGCGAAAAAATAACCCGCTCGCACCTGTCGTTCAACCACCCGCTCGGCGCCTGCCCGGATTGCCAGGGCTTGGGCCAGGTCCATGAAATCGACCTGGCCGCCCTGATCACCGACGAGAACCGCTCGCTGCGTGAGGGAGCCCTCAGCCTGAGCACGCCGAACGGATATATCATCTATTCACAGGTGACCATTGATGCCCTGGACCAGGTATGCCGCGCTCATGGATTCACGGTCGACATCCCCTGGAAAAAGCTGACTGACGAGCAAAAACAGATTGTCTTCTACGGTAGCGACCGGGTGCAGATTCCGTTCGGCAAGCATACGCTGACCTCGCGCCTGAAATGGACCGGCATTACCCCCAAACCAAGAGGGTTGGGAATTTATCGCGGCATCGTCCCGATCATGGAAGAGATTCTGCAAAAGGATCCCAACCCCAACATTTTACGCTTTTGCCGTCAAAAAACCTGTTTGGCTTGCAGTGGGCTGCGCCTGGCCCGGCGTTTCCTGGATACGACATACCGCAAAACGAGCCTGCGCGCGCTGTTGTCGTTGTCCATCGCGCAGCTGGCAGATTGGGGGCAGAAAGAATCGGCGCGGCCGGCCTTGTCGCGTCCGGAAAGAATCCTGCTGTCGCAATTGACTGTGCACGCCCTGCTTCTGAATGACCTCAGCCTGGGGCACCTGGTCCTGCAACGCGCCGTCCCCACCCTTTCCCGCAGTGAAGGGCAGCGCATCCAGATAGCCAATCTCCTGAAAAATCCGATCAGCGGCATGCTGTACGTCCTGGATGAGCCCGGTTCCGGTCTCCATCCTTTTGAAAAAAAACGCCTCTACCGGCAACTGCGCAACCTGGTGGCGATCGGCGGCTCGGTTGTCATGGTCAGCCACGACCGGCAGGCACTCCAGTTTGCCGACTGGGTGGTGGAACTGGGGCCCGTCGGCGGGGACAAAGGGGGCCATCTCTTGTTTTGCGGCGCCACCCGACAGTACCTGGATGCCCGGACCCATGACCACGTACAAACGCCGACAACTTCCGCCTGGAGAAAGCATGCGGTCCCCGCCGGCAACGGGGAAGCGTTCGATCCCAATTGGCTCGTCGCCGGCCCCATTCGCGAAAACATCTTGTCTATCGGCACTCTGACATTTCCCGTCCAGGCCATCACCGTTGTTTCCGGCCTGTCCGGTTCCGGCAAGACGACGCTGCTCGAACATCTAGCCAGGCAAGGCCCCGAAAGCCTGCGTACGGCGCAAGCGCTTCGACGCCTGGTCATGGTCGACCAGCAACCGCTTGGCAAAAATGTGCGCAGTAATCCCGCGACTTATACAAAGCTGTTTGATGACATACGCAAGCTTTTCGCGGCCCAACCCGGAGCCAGGGAACTCGGCCTGAACGCTTCCTCATTCTCCTTCAATACCGACCAGGGATGCTGCGCCACCTGCCAGGGGGCCGGAGTGCTCGAAATCACCATGCACTATATGCAGTCCCTGTTTCAACCCTGCCCGCAATGCCAGGGTCGGCGCTACCAGGATAACGTCCTGGCTTTTCGCTACCAGGGCCTGGCCATCGATGAGGTCCTCGATCTGACCATCGATCAGGCACTGGAATTTTTTGCCGCAGAGGCCAAAATCAGCGTCCGCCTGAAAATCCTGTCCGATCTGGGACTGGGCTATCTCACTTTGGGACAGCCTTCTTCGACCCTGTCCGGCGGCGAAGCCCAGCGAGTCAGGCTGACCTCTTTTATTCAAAACGGCAAGGCGCACGGATCCCTTTACCTGCTCGATGAACCCTGCATGGGCCTGCACGACCAGGACATTCCCTTCCTGGTCCGGGCTCTGAAAAAACTCGCTGCCCAGGGGGCGACGCTGCTGGTCGCTGAAAATAATCCCCGCTTCATCGGCCACTGCGACTGGCTGATCGAATTGTCCGGCCAGGGCAATTCGCTCTACAGCGGGGAAGTCAGCGGCGCATCGCAACAGGAAAAATCACTGGTCGCCGCCATGCTGGCTGGAAAGGATTTGCCTGGAATCAGCGAGCGGAATGAAGCGAACGATGCCGCCGCCACTGAGCGCACGGAGTCCTTCATCCATATGCGGGGAGTCCGGACTCACAACCTGCGCAACATTTCCGTCTCCATACCGGAACGATCCTTCACCGTCGTCAGCGGCCCATCGGGCAGCGGCAAGAGCTCGCTCATCCTGGAAACACTGTATAAAACATGCCAGCGCCGTTACGCCG
Source organism: Candidatus Aminicenantota bacterium (assembly GCA_963770755.1). GTDB lineage: Bacteria > Acidobacteriota > Aminicenantia > UBA2199 > UBA2199 > UBA2199. Next base: position 308,409 of record CAVYQZ010000010.1, read on the forward strand.
AACAGCTGTCGCCTTTTTTACGCGATCGCCTGTCGCTGGCCGGGGAAGACGATTGCGACGAGATCAACCCGCTCAAGCCGGCGGTGGCCCTGGCGGCCCGCTACCTGGAAGCAACGCCCCGTTCGACGGTCGGCACCCTTTCCGGCATCAACGATGCGCTGCGGGTGCTGTTTTCGCGATTGGGGCAGGTAGGCACACAGGGAGCCGGGATCACCCTGCATGCCTCCCATTTTTCATTCAATCATCATGACGGGGCCTGCCCGGCCTGCAACGGCTTGGGGCACGTGCATGAGGCCGACATCTCACGCTGGGTGGTCGACCCGGGGAAGAACATTTTTGAAGGAGCATTTTCCGAAGATAAATTATGCCAGTTTTTCCTGAATCCCAACGGCCGTTTCATGGCCATCCTGCGCTGCGCGGCCCAAGCACGGGCCATTGACATAACCCGGAGCTGGCGAGAACTCAGCCGGGAAGCCCAGGCCCTGATCCTCGATGGCGGCGCCGGGAATTTTGCCGTGACCTGGAAATTCAAGCGCGGCCAACGAAGCGGCGAACACCATTTCAAGTCGGAATGGATCGGTTTCAATCGTCTGGTCCTTCAGGACTATCAGCAAAAGAAAGAGCGGCGCACGCTGCGCGACCTTTATGAGGCCGTGGTTTTCAAAAAAGCCTGCCCGACCTGCCAGGGGCTGCGCCTGCGCGGATTTGTCCTGCAAAGCCGCGTCGGCCGTGTCACCCTGGCGGAGATACTGACCGCGCCCTTCACCCGGCTTGAAAAACTGCTGGAGAACAACGGCGCGGCTTTTTTTATAGAGCCTTATAGCAAATTCAAAATTTGTTCTCAAAAGCCAACAAATTTTAGAATTTGTTATCCAAGGCTCTTACCCAGCTCTGCTGGGCCGGAACCCCCCTCGCCGAAAGAGCAGCTGCTGAGTGCGGAAATCATGCCCATCCTGTTCCGCCAGTGCCGCAGCCTGATCAACCTGGGCATCGGCTACCTGACGTTGAGCCGGGCCGTAAACACCCTGTCCAGCGGCGAACATCAGCGGCTGCGGCTGGCTTCCCTGCTGGCCAACCGGCTGAATCACACCATGTTTATCATCGATGAGATAAGCCGCGGCCTGCACCCGTTGGACATCGCCGGTTTGCTCGCCAGTCTGCGCACCCTGTTGCCCGGGGGCAATACGATCGTGGCCGTCGATCACCATCCCCTGGTCACGACGCAGGCAGACTGGATCATTCAGCTGGGGCCCGGCAGCGGCAGCCGGGGGGGGCAGCTCCTTTTCATGGGCAAAGAGAAGCCTTCACCCCAAGCAGCAATCCGGGTCGCCGCCACCACCAGCCCTGAACCACAAGAGCAGGACATCGTCATTGCCTCGGCCTCAATCCACAACCTCAAGGGTCTCGACCTGCGCATTCCCGGCCGGGGGCTAACCGTCCTGTGCGGTGTTTCCGGCTCCGGCAAATCGACCCTGCTGCACCGGGTTGTTCACGAAAGCGCCGTGGCCGGGCGCCCGGTCAATTGCGCCGGGCTATGTGGACTCGATCGCTTCAAGCAGGTCAGCTTATTCACGCCGGTGAACCCGGTCCGTACCGGCAACGAAAGGCTGAGTGACTTTCTGGGGAGCACCGCCATTATCTACGATGAGTTCCTGCGCTCTGCCAGCGGAACAGCGGGCCATACAAACCACAAAAAATCAACGCTCGGGAAAATATCAGCCCGTGCCTGTTCCCATTGCGACGGTAAGGGAGAGTGGGAAACCGATCTCGATTACCTCGGTTCCTTCGTCGAGCCCTGCCGCTATTGCCGGGGCAGCGGCTTGGCCAACGAGCTTTCGAGCCTGATCCTGGCTGGCCAGTCGCTGGCCGATTTTCTGGCCGGCGATATCGACGCCCTGCCTGCGGAATTGCTGGAGCGCTGCCGCCTGGACCAGGCCGTCCGGCACTTGCGGGAATTTGCCCTCGGCCACCTGAGCCTGGGCCGGCGCCTATCCAGCCTGTCAGGGGGCGAACTGCAGCGCCTGCGCCTGGCGCGCCTGTTCATGGAGCTGCAGGTTGCCCCCGGCCTGTTGCTGCTTGACGAGCCCGATAGCGGCCTTGGTGGCGGCGAATGCCGGCAACTGATCGAAACCATTAAAAATTATTTACACCAGGGCCATGCGGCCATCGTCATCAGCCACCAGCCGCTGATGATGGTCCAGGCTGATTTCATCATTGACCTCGGCCCGGACGCCGGGGAGGATGGTGGCCGGTTGGTCGCCTGCGGCACGCCTTATGAGCTGCTGACCGGAAACTGGCCGCTCTCGAAAACCGCCGCCTACCTGAAGCAAATATCCAGCTCTTCTATTATTTGACAAACAAAAATCAAACAATTACATTTTATGCGCAGAGAGGAGGAATCATCATGATCAATAAACAAAAAAAATGGGTCGCAATCCTGGTGACCTTGACATTTGTTTGGCTGCTGCAGGTTTCCACAATGCCCGCCAGCGCGGCAGACGCCACGGAGCAGATCGGCTCGACCCATGCCGAACAGGGACCGGACTTCCTTGAGGCCATAGGCCATAAAACCGCCCCGCCCAAGGGAAAAAGCATTCTTCCATACGTGCTGATCGGCGTGGGGGTCGTTGCCGTTACTGCCGTATTGATCCTGGTCGTCTTCAAGACCCAATATGACATCGTCGGCACCTGGACCTTCGTGTTCACCGGTCCATTCAATACGACCCTTCACTACTCGTTCGCCGGAGACAAGAAAAGCGGGACTTGGTCAGATTCAGAAGGCTTTGACGTCGGGACCTATACCGTGGACGGCAAAGATGTCACCATGCCGGTAACTGGCAGTCCAGACACAATAATCACCGGTCAATTCACCGGCAAGGACACGATGACCGGCACCTGGGTAGGGAATACCATGACATGGAACTTCACGGCGACGCGCGAAGCGACAACTGCAGGGGTGAAAACGCCAATGAGCGCGCAGAGGGCTCCGCATCAGTCCCCTGGCCCCTCGGCCGCAAACTGACTCACAGCCGATAGCGAATCTCGGGCAACTGAAGGCGCGTGGGCCAAAGCGGTCCGGGTCCATCAGTCAGCGGCGGCTAATAAACCCAAGACGAGGGAGAAAGCCGATCTTATTGGAAATATCCCCGGCAACCTCTCTCTTCAGCGATATTCCTAGTTCGGCAGGACATAGAAAAGAACGGCGAAATAATGGCACATGCCTCCGGCCAGGACGAAAAGGTGCCAGATGGCATGGTGAAAAGGGAGTTTCTTCCACATATAGAAAATGACACCCAGGGTATAGCTCAAACCTCCGGCAACGAGCCAGCGCATTCCGGGCCGCGGCATTTTGTTCAGTAGGGGGTTGAAGGCGATGACCACCAGCCAGCCCATCAGCAGATAGATCAAAACCTGCAAGACCCGGAAGCGGTCGACTAAAAATAGCTGAAAAACGATCCCGGCCAGGGCAAGTCCCCACACCACGCCGAAAAGGCTCCAGCCCCAACTGCCGCGCAGGGTGACCAGGACGAATGGCGTGTAGGTCCCGGCGATGAGCAAATAGATGGAGGCATGGTCGACAATACGGCAAATATGCTTGGCGCGCGGACTACGACAGCTGTGGTACAGGGTGGAACTGGAAAACAACAGCACCAGGGTTACCCCGTAAATGCTGCAGCTGACGATATGCCAGGCATTGCCGCGCCGGCTGGCCAGGACCACCAAAACGGCCAGGCCGGCCAGGCTGAGCAGCGCGCCTACGCCGTGGGTCAGGGCGTTGATCGTTTCTTCCTTGGGCATGCAACCTCTTCGGCCATGGAGGCTTTCCCCCACCCGATTTATCTTATATCACGGGGGATTTTCAGATTCAACTTCTCCGCCGCTATTCGGAGCGCAGGGTCTCCGCCGGATTGATATGCGCGGCCCGGACCGACTGGAAAGAGACGGTGAGCCCGGCGACTAAAAAAGTCAACAAGCAGGCCAGGGCAAAGTGCCACCACAGAAGAGGGATATGAAACGCATAATCGTTCAGCCATTGACTCATCGCATAATAGGCAACGGGACAGGCAATCATGCTGGCCAGCAATACCCATTTGTAAAATTCCCTTATAAATAACAGGACGATACGGCTTCCGGAAGATCCCAGAACCTTGCGAACGCCTATTTCCTTTTTTCGCTGCTCGGTCATGAACGATGCCAGGCCGAACAACCCCAAACAGGCAATAAACAAAGCCAGGAACGTAAAATAATTAACCATGCGGAAAACGGTGCCCTCGGCTTGATAGAGGCGATTAAATTCTTCATCCAGGAATTTATATTCAAATGGAAAATGAGGAGCCAACCGCCCACATACGCCTTGAATATAATTCAGGGTCTCTTGGATGTCGCCCGGCCTGATTTTGGCAAATACAAAGCGATGAAAATACTCATGGTGCCGGGGATGAATGAGCAGGATCAAGGGACCGATCGCTTCACTCAGGTGCCTGAAATGAAAATCCTTGACCACGCCGATAATTTGTCCCTGCACGTTCATATAAATCATACCCTTGCCCAGCGGGTTTTTCATTTTCATCGCTTCAACCGCCGCTTCATTGACGATGAAGTTGGATATATCCGCCGGACGGCTCCTGGAAAAATTCCGGCCTTCCTTGAGTTTGATGCCCAAGGTGTCCAGGTAGTCGTGTTCTCCGATAACGAACTTGGGGATGATGATGTCGGAGGGTGATTTTCCTTCCCACCAATCGATGCCGTTAACACCCCCGATCCGAGTGGGGAGCGAAGAAGCAACGGTCACGTTCACTATTTTGGGACTTTGCCGCAATTCCTGCTTAAGCGACTGGAATTTCTTGGCCAATTCATCATTGATGGGCAAAACCACTACCTGCTCACGGTTCCAGCCCAAATCCTTTTTCTGGATATAGTGCAGTTGCTGGCGGATAATCAAGGTGCCGATAAGCAATACGATGGAAATGGCAAACTGGCCGATCACCATGATCTTGCGGAAAATGGCACCGCGGGAACCGCGCAACGCACTTCCTTTCAGTACCTGGACCGGTTTGTACGCCGAAAGAAAAAAAGCAGGATAGCTCCCGGAAACCAGACTCACCAGCAAAACCAGGACCAACAGTCCCAGCAGCAGCGGGGGATTGGTGAAAATATTTAATGACAGTTGTTTCTGGGTGAGGTGATTGAAGGCTCCGAGACTGATCAGAACCAGCAGCAGCGCCAGGGCGGCGGCCAGCAATGTCAGCAGCAGGGTTTCAGCCAAAAACTGTCCGACCAGTTGACCCCTTTTCGCCCCTGCCACTTTACGCAGTCCCACTTCCCTGGCACGCCGGGCCGAGCGGGCGGTAGCCAGATTCATGTAATTCATGCAGGCGATCAACAATATGAAAATGGCGATCGAAGAAAAAATGGTGACCAGTGTGCTGTCTCCTTCTCCCTGCTGCAAATGGAATCTTGTTATCGGCAGCAGGTTGATCTTCCACTTCTTGTCTCCTTCAGGACAGTATTTCGTCATGCTGCCGGCGAGTTTCTCACGCATGTCGGCCAAGCGCGCGTGCGGTTTCAATAGAAGATATGAGACACTCTCCCAGGACCAGCCTTTGATTTTTTGTTCCCCCAGCATGCGCAAGGGAGCCAGGAGATCGAATTGCAGATGGGAATTGGCAGGGACATCTTTCAGGACGGCCGTGACCTTTAAATCGATACGGTTATTGTATTTCAGGACTTTGCCCAAAGGCTCCTCGTCAGCAAAATATTTTTTGGCCAGCGCCTCGGTAATGACCACCGAATGGATTTCTTGCAGGGCGGTTTGCGGGTCGCCTTTGAGAAAAGCGAAGGAAAACATGCGCAAGAACGAGGGATCGACCAGGGCCATCCCGGACTCATAAAAGGTGTTTTCGCCAGTGGAGATCACCGGAGTCTCCAGCCAGCTCCGCTCCTGGTAGCGGCTGAAATCGAGTATTTCCGGAAATTCCTTTTTTAAAATGGGGGCCAGGGCAAAGGGTACGGCGATACTCCCTGTTTCATCCTTGGCATCGACTTCCTGGCGGATCATGCAAACCAGTTGATCCTTGTTTTCATGGAAGCGGTCAAAACTCAGTTCATCCTGCACCCACAGAAGGATCAAGAGGCAACAAGCCAAGCCGATAGCCAAACCAACCACGTTGATCGCTGAATAGCCGATGTTTTTTCTGACATTCCTGAACATGATTTTTAAATAGTTATTCCACATGAGTCACTCCCTGCAATCCGATTTGCAAAGTCAAAGGCCTTATTGTTTTGGAATCAGGCAATACTTTTGCATTTTGCCTGCTTGTCTCCCGGCCTTCAAAGAAGTAATACCGAGACACGCTGTAAAAGTTACAGCCGGAGCAGCAGAAGATTTTTTCCCATCGCTTGACAAGCAAGCGGCGGCCGTTTATAAACAACTGAAACTGAGGACGGCATGAAAAAAAAGATTTTGCTCATTCACACCGGCGGCACCATCGGCATGACCCGCGACAGCCAAAGCGGCGTGCTGCGGCCGGACATGTTTTATGCCGGCCTGCTCAAGGTCATTCCTGAAATTTCGACCATCGCCGACATGGAAGTGGAAATCCCGTTCGTGCTGGACAGCGCCGAATTGAATTTTCGGCATTGGCAGCAACTGGCGGCGATCATCCACAGGCGCGCCGCGGCAATCGACGGCGTGGTCATTACCCACGGTACCGACACCATGGCCTACACGGCGTCGGCCCTGTCTTACATGCTGCCCGACATCCCTATCCCCGTAATTCTGACCGGCGCCCAGAGGCCGCTGGAGGAGTTGCGCAGCGACGCCCGCAATAATTTGATCAATGCCGTGGAATTGGCTACGGCTGTAATTCCCGAAGTCGCTATTTTTTTCGATTACAAACTCATGCGCGGCAACCGCACCAGTAAAAGTCATGTCAATTCCTTCGACGCCTTTGTCTCGCCCAACTACCCGCTGCTGGCTGAAGTCGGCATCAATATTGAAATTTATCGCGCCATCCTATTCAAGCCAGGCCAACGGTTTGAACTCCGTGAACGCTTTGCCGATTCCCTGGCGGTATTCAAGTTTTTCCCCGGTTGCAACAGCGATTATTTTCAACCCGGACCCGCCATTCGGGCCATATTGCTCATCGCTTTCGGAGCCGGGACCGTCCCGCTGCACTCGGGCAACCTGCCGGCGCGCATCGAACAATGGCTCGAAGCCGGCAAGGTGGTCGTCCTGGCCAGCGAAGCCCGCGGCGGCACGATTGAGCCGTGCCTGTACGAATCGGGAACCCGTTTGCTGGAAATGGGCGTTATTTCCGCGGCCGACATGACCTTTGAAGCCACGGTGACCAAGATCATGTTCCTGCTCGGCCAACATGATCGACCCGAGATGGTCTCGAGTCATTTTCAGCAATCCCTGGCCGGAGAAATGACGGTATTGCAATAAATTTTATTTTATATTATATTTTGAAACGGTTTTTACGATATGAGATAGGGACACGAGGCGCACGATGAATAAAATTGATTTGATTTGGGGAAATATTTTCAAGGGCAAAAACGATCAGAACCAGAGCGTTCGCCATTTCTTGAAGAACATCCCCCTCTTCGTCAAATTGCACAAACGTCAACTCAGGGACATCGAACATTTGATTCACCTCCGCCAGTACAAAGGCACGGAAGTCATTTTTTGGCAGAATGAGCCCGGCGTGGGCATGTACGTTGTGCAAAGCGGCGAAGTGGGAATATTCACCAATTATGGTGCCCCGGAGCAAAAGCAACTGGTTGTCCTGACCCCGGGAGATTTTTTCGGTGAAATGGCCCTGCTGGAGGACGACAACCGCTCGGCAACAGCCGTCGCCCTTTGCGATTCCCAGCTCATCGGCATTTTCCACCCGGACCTCTTCGACCTGTTCGAACGCAAACCGCGACTGGGTATCAAGGTTCTAGCTACCCTGGCCAACATGCTGGCCCAGCGCTTGCGAAAAACCAACCTCGAACTGCAACAACTGGCATGCAAACAGCGCCATTCAAAAAAAGAAACGCAGGCCGACCAATGAACACGCTCCCTGGAAACAGACCCATCGTGATCAATCTGGACCGGACTTTCATTTTTTTTCTGATTAAAGTGGCCGTATTCATCCTGGTCGCGCTGCTGGCGGCCTGGATCCTGCCTCACAGCGGCATGGTGCTGACGCCATTGATCCTGGCCGCCCTGCTCTCGATTTTACTCAACCCGCTGGTGGTGCTGCTCGAAGGACGGGGACTGAACCGCACGGGTGCGGTGACGTTGATCATGGGCATCATTACCCTGCTCATAGTCTGGCTGATGATTTTTCTGGCGCCGCTGATCTCGCGTGAATTCAAGTCCATCGGCCAGGCAATAAAAAACGAAACTCCGGCCACGTTGGTATTTAAAGCAAAAGCCCTGATGAACCGGCACCTGCCCCTGTTTATTAATCCGGAAATCACCGAACAAATCATATCCCGGGCGGAAAAATTCATTTATGCCATGATGAACCGCAGCATCCAATTGCTGCCCAGCATCGTTCCCTTGCTCATTTCCCTTTTCCTGATCCCGTTCATGACCTTTTTCCTGCTCAAGGACGGCCGGCGGCTGAAAAAATCCTTTGTGCAAACGCTGCCCAACCGCTATTTTGAAACCACGATTAATTTGATCCACAAAATAGAAAACCAGCTGGGTAGCTATATCCGCGGCCAGATGTTGGTCTCCCTGTGCATCGGCATCCTATCCATTACCGCCCTGGCCATCCTCGGAGTGCCCTACTTCCTGATCATCGGCGCCATAGCGGGCGTGGCCAACATGATCCCTTATTTCGGTCCGATCGTCGGTGCCGTGCCCGCCGTCATCATCAATGTCATTGACAAGGGCTCCTTGGGCGCCGCCCTGGTTGTGATCATGGCCTTCATCATTATCCGCCTGATCGATGACACCCTGGTTTCGCCCAATATTCTGGGCCGCAGCCTGGAAATACATCCGCTGCTGGTAATCATCGTTATTTTTATCGGCGGGGAAATGTTCGGCATCATGGGCCTGCTGCTGTGCATTCCGGTCACCGGTATCATCAAGGTGACCGTCCAGGAACTGGTCTGGAATTTCAGGCATTATCGGGCCTTTCGCATCGGCTCCTAGCAGGTTTTCGCCGCTACTCAGGAAGAGAACATGGAAAAGATAGTCAACGGTTTTTTGCCGCCCGAGAACCCGGAATCCCTGCAGCGCAGGGAAAAAAGCCAGCGCGTCGTCAACCTGGGGCTGCTCTGGAACATTATCCTGGCGGTCGGCAAGACTGTCTTTGGCATCGTTGGACACAGCACGGCCTTGCTTTCCGATGGCATCAACTCCACCTCCGATGTCGCCTATTACATCGTGGTGAAGATATTCATGAAGCTGGCCGGACAGCCGCCCGATCCCGAACACCCGTACGGCCACAGGCAGATGGAAAGCATCGCCGCCCTGACCGTAGGTTCCTTCGTCATTACCACGGCCATTGCCATCTTCTGGACTGCGATCAACAACGTTTTTGACCAATTGAACGGGATCGCCGATGCCAACAGCGCCAGCATTGGCGCCTTGTACATGGGACTGTTCACGGTCGCCAGCAAGATCTTCCTGACCGTCTATACGCGCGCCATCGGAGAGAAGACCGGCAGTCTGGCCATTCGCGCCCTGGCTTTCGACCACCGCAATGATGTGCTCTCAGCCCTGGCCGCCAGCCTGGGCATCTTCCTGAGCCGCCGCGGTCATCCTTGGGTCGACCCGCTGGCCGGCGCCCTGGTCGCCCTGCTGATCCTGCGTACCGGCATCGGCATCCTGCGCCAATCCACGGCCGATCTGATGGACTCGGTGCCGAGCGATTATCTGGACAAGAAGATCAGGGCCACCCTGAAGAAGCTGCCTGAAATCAAGCAAATAGAAGAAATCCATGCCCACCGCTTCGGACCCTATTTCGTCATCAACCTGACCATCGGCATTGACGGCAGCCTCGACGTGTACCATGGCGACGCCATCGCCACTCGGGCCGAAAGACTCTTGACCGAACGAATCGAGATGGTGCGCCGGGTGTACGTCCATTACCACCCGGCATCGTAAACGGCGCATCACCCCTTAATATTTTTCCTGCACATACGCCGCCAGTCTTTTTAATCCCGCCTCGAAATCCAGGCGGCCGAAGCCGATGCGGAATTGCGCCGGCGCGGCGGCGAAGAAACGTCCCGGCAAGAGCAGCACGTTTTTTTCATCCAGCAGGTCGGAACAGAAATCATCGCTGGCTTCGGCAAATTGGACGCGGGGAAAGGCCACGGGTCCGGCCAACGGTTCCTGCCAGGAAAAATGTTCGCTGTATTGCAGCATGAATGCGCGCAGCAACTCGAGGTTGCCGGCGATGATGCCGCGGTTGCGTTCCAGGACGGTTTCGCGCCGGCGCAAGGCCAGGGAGGAAAGAAATTCACTGGGCGCCGCCGTGCAGATGGTCGTATAGTCCTTGAATTCCGCCATCTTTTCCAATATGAGGCGGTTGCGGCAAGCCACCCAGCCCAAGCGCAAACCGGCCAGACCGAATGACTTGGACATCACACCCAGGGAAACGCCGTTCTCATAAACTTCACATGCGGCCGGCAGCCTGTTTTCAGGATTGTATTCCAAAAAGCGGTAAACTTCGTCGGAAAAGACCAGCCAGCCTTTGGCGGCGGCAATCTGCATCATGCCATCGAAAAAAGTACGGGACGGCAGATAGCCGGAAGGATTGTGTGGAAAATTAACCACCAGCGCCCGGGTTTCGGCTTTAACCGAACGCTCCAGAAATTCGAGATCCAGTTCCCAACCGTTTTCCTGGCTGGCCGGCCATGGTGTCACTGCGCAGCCATTGCCGGCGGCCACAGCGGCCAGGGACTGGTAACTGGGGGAATGAACCAGCAGGTGGTCGCCGGCGTTCACAACCGCGTTCATAAAGATAAAAATGGCTTCCTCGGCCCCGGCAAAGACCAGGACATCATCGGCCGTTATTCCCTGATAAAGGCCGGCGATCTGCCGGCGCAATTCGGGGCTGCCGACGGATTCGGTGTAACCCAGACGCAGGGCGGCGAATTCTTCCCTTGCTCCCGCTTCCAAAGCCAGTAATTCCCCGACTGTGAAAGTTTCACAATCCGAGGCGCACAGCAGATGCGCGACCTGAAATTCATGGCGCGCGAAAAATCTTTCCAGGGCGAACGGTTCCAAATTCATGATTGTCATGCTAAGGCTTCATGGACACCTTGTCAAGAACTGTTGGCTTTCATGACGGGATGATACGCAAGGAAAAGACATTGCCAGACTTCAGAAAACTCACCCCCAGCCCCTCTCTTTTCAAAAAGAGAGGGGGCGGGGGATGAGTTTCTTTCATTCCATGATTGTTAATTTAATGAAATTAGAAACAAATCTTACTCAGTCAGCTTGGAAGCGATGATGCCGCGCACCCACTCCGCCGCATCGCCTTTTTTATCGGCGGGCAGATCGGCCAGCATGACCGGCGCATGGATATGCAGGCGCACCTTCCCCGGGGTGATGCGGCCGCGGTTGCCTTCGAGAAGCCGGTAGGAACCGTCGATGGTCAGCGGCACGATGGCCGCCCCCGAACGGGTGGCCAGCTTGAAACTGCCCTCCTTGAAACGGTTCATTGCCCCGGACTTGCTGCGTGTACCCTCGGGAAAAACAACCAGCGAGTGGCCGGCACGCAGGTCGCTGACCCCGAGGGCGATGGCCCGGGCCGACTGGCGCAGGTTCTTGCGGTCAAGGATGATGCAGCGCAGCAGTTTGATCCAGATGCCTACAATGGGCAGGCGGCTAACTTCCTTTTTGGCGACGAACCCCTTGAGACCGGGAACGTAACCGATCAGCAGGGGGATGTCGAAGGCGCCCTGGTGGTTGGAAACAAAAAGTACCCCGGTGTGGGTGGGCAGGTTTTCCAAACCGGAAACATCCACGCGGGCGCCGGCCAGGCCGATCAGCAGCCTGGCCCAGGTCCGCGCCGTCAGGTAAAGGAATCTTTCCTGCAGCGCCTGCCGCCCCGAAAGCCCGAGCAGGAAATATAGCGCCAGGGCCAGGGTGGAAAGAAGCTGCAGCAGCCAGAAACTCATATACCATATAATCGTGCGCGCCATGGTCACCTTTAAAAATCATCATACCCGAAATCGGTTAAAGATTCAATTGCGGGGGGCCGGCATGATTCCCGGCATAACTGCCTGGAAAGGCCATGCGGGATCAAACGGCCTGAAATTGAATCCTGCATTTTTTTGCCGGCAACGGTCATTGCCAGCAGAACAAAAATATGCTATAGTTAAATATAAATTTAGGCGATTTGTTTCCTGAGAACGGGCAATCCAGCATTGAACTACCCCTGATCAAGAACCTCGAAAGAGCACTATGCGGACAAATGCAATTTTGTCGAATGGCCTTTTTTGCGGCTGGAACGGATTGCCGAAGGAGTTTCATACCATGGAACAGTTGGTCATGCAGAAGATACGCAATATCGGCATCGTGGCCCATATCGACGCCGGCAAAACCACCACCACCGAACGCATCCTGTTCTTCACCGGCCTGATCCACCGCACTGGCGAGGTCCACGACGGCCAGGCGGTCATGGATTTCATGAAGCAGGAGCAGGAACGGGGCATCACCATCTCCTCGGCCGCGATCACGACGCGCTGGAAGGATTACCAGGTCAACATCATCGACACACCCGGGCACATTGATTTCACCGTCGAAGTGGAACGTTCGCTGCGCGTTCTGGACGGCATCGTCATGGTCTTTTGCGCCGTGGGCGGCGTTGAGCCGCAAAGCGAAACCGTCTGGCACCAGGCCGACCGCTACAAGGTGCCGCGCATCGCCTTCATTAATAAGATGGACCGCCAGGGCGGCGACCTTTTTCAAACCGTGGCCATGATGAACGACATGCTGGGCGCCAACGCCCTGGTTTACCAGTTGCCCATCGGCAGCGAGGAAAATTTCCGCGGCGTCATCGACCTGGTGAATATGCAGGCCGTCACCTACCGGGAAATGGAAATGGAAATCGGCGTCATCCCCGAAGACATGCTGGCCAAAGCCAGGGAGTTTCGCGCCGCCATGATCGAGAGACTGGCCGACTTCGACCTGGAACTGATGGACAAGTTTTTAAACGACGGTGAGATCCGCGCCGAGGATATCCAGCGCGCCACCCGCCATGCCGTCCTGACCTTGGGCATTACGCCGGTGTTTTGCGGCAGTGCTTTCAAGAACAAGGGCATCCGCTTGCTGCTTGACGCGGTGGTGGATTACCTGCCTTCGCCCATTGACCGCGGCATTGTCGTCGGCAGCGACATCCATGACCCGGAGAAAGTGATTTCGCGCAAACCCTCAGCCAAAGAGCCTTTTACGGCCCTGGCTTTCAAAATCATCAACGATGCCTACGTCGGCCAGCAGACATTCATCCGCGTCTATTCGGGAGAACTTCCGGCCGGCAGCTACATTTACAACCCGGTCAAGGACAAACGCGAACGCATTGGGCGCATCCTGCGCATCCATGCCGACAGCCGCGAGGACATCGAAACCATCGGCGCCGGCGACATCGCCGCCCTGATCGGCACCAAGTTCACCACCACCGGCGACACCCTGTGCAGCGAGAACGAACCGATGTTTTTGGAAAACATCCATTACCCCGAAACCGTCATCGACTTGAAAATCGAGCCGCCGTCTCCCAAGGAAAGGGACAAGCTGACCGCGGCACTCTATAAACTTTCGCTGGAAGATCCTTCTTTCAAAGTCCATTTTGACGATGAAACCGAGGAAACCGTTATCTCGGGCATGGGTGAGCTGCACCTGGAGATCATCGTCGACCGCCTGAAAACCGAGCACCACGTCAATGTCCAGGTCGGCAAGCCGGCGGTAGCCTTCCGCGAAGCCATCACCCAGGAAGCCGACAGCAATTACAAGTTCAAGAAGCAGACGGGCGGCAAGGGCCAGTTCGCCCATATCGTTATGCGCCTGGAACCCAACCCCGGCCAGGGCCTGGAATTCATCAACCATATCAAAGGCGGCAACATCCCCAAGGAATTCATCCCGGCCATTCACAAGGGATTCCTGGCCTCAATGGAAAAAGGGCCCTATGCCGGCTACCCCATGATGGACGTCAAGTTCGTTTTGCTCGACGGCAGCTTCCATGCCGTGGACTCCAGTGAACAGGCCTTTAAAACCTGCGCTCAGCTGGCCATCAAGGAAGCGATCAGGAAAGCCGCACCGCACGTTTTGGAGCCGATCATGAAGATCGAGGTCAACACCCCGGACGAATACATGGGCGAGATCATCGGCGACATCAACCGCCGGCGCGGACGCATCGAAAGCATGCGCCGCTTCCGCAAGGGCTCGCAAAAGATCAGCGGCAGCATCCCGCTGAGGGAGATGTTCGGCTACGCCTCAGTGCTGCGCACCGTTTCCAGCGGCCGCGCCAGCCATTCCATCGAGTTCCTGCATTACGCGCCGCTGCCCAAGTCGATCGAGGAAAAGCTGCTGGCCGAGCTGCGCGAAAAAAAGGCCGAGAAGAAATAATTTATCAAATTTCCAGAGTCAGGCCAAACCAGATCGTGAGGTGTAATATCTGACCATGGGCCGGTTTTTGGACGTGCGGTCCACGATCTCGAACCCGGCCGCGGCAAAAGACTGGACCAAGCCGTTCCAGGCAAAAGCGTCGGGAAGTTTTCCCTGTGTCGGTATAAGCGGGTAGGCCTCCAGTATTTTTATTTTTTTCTTTTTGGCGTATTTGATCACCGCCTTCAACAGGTGGTTCGAAACTCCTTTTTTCCTGAAATCCCTGGCAATGAACAGGCAGGGGATCGACCAGACCGGTCGGTCGTCAATCCGTTTGTGAACTCGCGAGTTTTCAAGTTTCATAAAATCCTCACGGGGCGCGAACGCGCACCAGGCGATCGCCCGACCCTCGTAAAAACCGAGCAAGCCCGCGGGCTTGCCTGCCCAGACAATTTTTTTCATGGCTTTCTTGTTGCCTTGGTTTTCCTTGCCTTGGTCGAATTCCTGCTTTTTCAGCCGGTAATACATGCACCAGCAATTCCCGCAGGCGCCCCGGCTGCCAAACAGTTGCACGAATTCCTTCCAGTTTTCCCTGCTTAAAGGTTCGACGGTCAAGGGTCCTGAAAACTTTTTGCTATTATTGGTCATTTCCATTATCCGTGCCTACGACATTTTAATGCTGACCGTTCTACTGAGAAGGATGCCGGGGGATGCCTGAACGGCGAATCCGCTCTGCCGCATCATGTCGATTGATTTTTGGAACTCGTCCTCAGAAACATGCCATCTCGGTTCGGCGATCAGAACCTGGCCATCCGGTTTCAGCAGCGCCTTGAGCTCCTTAAAAAAATCCTTTGGCTCCGGCACTTCATGGAGCATATAGAAAGCCAGGATGAAATCGAATTTTTCCGATAACCCGGTTGCGGCGGCTTGGCAACCATGATATCGCACCCGGCCGGCCAAAGCACTGTTTTGCATTTTTTTTTTGACCATCGCGAGCATGCCTTGCTGCAGGTCGGCCGCCACCACCTTGCCCGTTTCGCCGACCAGCCGGGCTATTTCCTTGGTGAAGAAGCCGGGACCGCAGCCCAGGTCCAGGACGGTCATTCCTTCGCTGATAAACGGCCGCAGGATCTTTTTCGGGTTTTGCAACAGTCTGCGAAAACTGTAATCCAGCACACCGGCGCGCTCGACCGGGCAAACACGATGCTTGTTTTCTGTGCTCATATGCTTTTACTCCAAATGGGAATTGGACATGGCTACCTTCATATAATACCACCTGGCCGGGAAAATTGAAATTTTGGACTTATGCCTGCCGTTGCGCCCTCCCCAATCGCCGGCTACTTCCGCGCCGAGACCTTGACGCTGGTGATGGCGGCGAGCGCCGTCTTGATCTCCTCGCGTGTCAGCGTTTTCTCCTCGTCAGGCAAGTCGGCCCACAAGTCAACCGGGACGCAGTCCTCGCCCAAGATCTCCACCTGAGTGAACCCGGCCCGGGCGATGGCCGCCAGGTAGTCGTCACGCTGCAGGGCGCCGCCGATGCAGCCGGTATAAGCAGCGATCGATGTTTTTACATTTTTGGGAAGCTCGCCGTCCAGCACGATGTCGGAAACCATCATGCGTCCGCCCGGCTTCAAAACGCGGAAAATTTCGCGGAACACCTGCTCCTTGTCGGTGGAGAGGTTGATGACGCAGTTGGAGATGGCAACGTTCACCAAGTCGTCCTCCAACGGCAGCTTCTCGATCTCGCCCAGGCGGAACTCGACGTTCTTCAAACCGCTTTTTTCGGCGTTCTCGCGGGCCAGGCGGATCATCTCCTCGGTCATGTCCACGCCGATCACCCGGCCCTCGGGCCCGACGCGGCGGGCGGCCAGGAAACAGTCGATGCCACCGCCCGACCCCAAGTCGAGGACCGTTTCTCCGGGCCGCAACGAGGCTAGGGCGACGGGGTTGCCACAGCCGAGGCCGAGGTTGGCCCCCTCGGGGATCAAGGCCAGCTCGGCAGCCGAGTAGCCGACACTGGCGCTCAATTCCTCGGCCGACGGCGCCGCACCGCAACAAACCGAATTGACCGACCCGCAGCATGAACCCGATCCGGTCGCAATGCTACCGTACTTTTTCTTGACTTCCTGCTGTATACTTTTTTTCATTTTGAAAACCTCCTTTAGTTTTCTAATTTTGTTCCTGGAATCCATTCACGCGCAGGCACTTGCAGGCTATTCCTGCACCAGCCCGGCCATCAGCGGTCCCAGTTTTTCCTTGACCATGCCGGCCAGCTCGCCGGCTTTGATCAGGGTCAGGCAGCAAAAAGCCCCGTCCTTTTCCCAGACGACCAGGGCCAGCTTGTCACCGGCACGGATGCCGGCCCGCTCGCGGATATCCTTGGGCAGGATCATCTGGCCGCGCTCATCCACGCTCACGAGCGACGTCACCTGGCAGCAGCTGCCGCCGGCTGCGCTTTTCTTCATCTTGGCCATCGCCACTTCTCCTTTGACTGATTTATCAGTTCAAACTGATTCTGCTGATTATTATAATATCGCCATCCGGTTTTGTCAACAAACAAAATGCGCGAGGCGAAATTATTTATTTACTGAGAAAAAGCGGAGTTCGCCGGACGTGTCCTTTTATCATAGTCCTTCTGCAGCAATTCCCTGTTGTCCGCCGTGCCATGGGACGGAAGGAACAGCCGGCAATTCGTGGCCAGCAGTTTTCCCCAGCTGTCGACCATTTGCCCGACGTCAGCGGCAAAGGGCGGGAAGACCGACCAGGGCAAGACCCCGAACATAGCGTCGCCGACCAGGGCGATCTCGTCATCGACGATCACGCTTTGCGAACCCGGAGAGTGGCCGGGAGTGTGCATGATGCGAGCATTGAATCCGAAGTCAGCCAGGGGAAAAACATCGTCGGCCAGGATGTCGGCTCGGCACGGGGCGCAGGTGAGGCGCGGCGCCAGGTTCTTGCCCAGGCGCTCGATGAGCAACCGGCCCAGCAGGTTTGTCCCCCGGGGAACGATGGCCTCGCCCCTGGCCAGAAAGGAAGCTTCGGAACGGTGCACGATCACCGGGGCTCTGTATTTTTCCTGAACCCGGGCGGCATTGCCGGCATGGTCATAGTGGCTATGGGTCAGAACCAGGGCATCCAAGCGCTCAATGCCCAAACGACCCAGGTTGCGGTCCAGTATTTTCCACAGGCTGCCGGGGCTCGTGTCGACCAATATGTTTTTCCCGTTTTTGGACAGCAAAAAAACATTGCTCCTGCCGGCCAATATTTTTAAAATTTTATAGCCGTTCTTCGTTTCCCAGGTTTTCATTTTTTTATTATATCAGAATGTTTCAACAACTATCTCTTTTCACTCCGTCCCTTCTGCCTTGTTCCAGATGTCAGTCCAAGTCAAGTGCCGGCGAATTTTCCAGTTCCACCTGCTAACGTTTGTCCTTCCGGACATCCTCAGGGCCTCTGTCCAGCTCACGACGGATCGCCTGACAGATCTTCTCCATGATAAAGGGCTTCTGGACATAACTTCCGGCTCCTAATTCCAGTGCTTTCCTGGCTCGCTCCGTCTCGGCGAAGCCACTGACGATAATGGCCTTTTGATGCGGATTCATTGCTTTCATCCGACGAAATGTTTCCAATCCGTCTATGCCAGGATCCATGATCATGTCCAGAATAACCAGATCGACGGCATGTTGACCCAGATATTCCAACGCCTCTTCCCCACTGCTGACGGTCTGCACGAAGTAGCCACCCTTGCCCAACATGGCCGCGGCTACGTCGCGTTGTTCTTGCAGGTCATCGACCACCAGGATGGATTCGCCCTTGCCCATGAACCGCTCCAGGGGAACCTGGGGTTGGCCCACCCGGCGGCTTTGCCGGGTAACGGGGAAATAAAGAGTGAATGTCGATCCCTTTCCCTCTTCGCTTTGCACATCAATATAGCCGTTGTGATCCTTGACCGTTCCCCAGACGACCGCCAGTCCCAGGCCGGTGCCGCTGCGGCCCATTTTCTTTTTAGTATAGAAAGGTTCGAAAATCCGTTCCGTATCATGAGCGGCAATGCCGCTGCCGGTGTCTCTCACCGACAATACGGCATAGTCTCCGGCTTTCATCTCATCATACCCTTTGATTGGTATATCCAGGTAACAATTATAAGTGGAAATGGTGATCACCCCGGCAGAGGCCATCGCCTCGGCGGCATTCAGAACCAGGTTCATGATCGTCTTGTTAAGATGAACAGACGATCCGCTGACATTCAGCAAGTCTGCTGCCAACGAAGTTTCCATCTTAATCTTCGGCTGTTGCGACAAGAGCTTCATGCATTCAGGTGATTTCAGATAATCATTGACAATTTGATTTAAATTGGTCACCTCGGCAACTGCAACGCCGCGGCGCGCCAGGGTCAACAGGTCCTGGATGATGGCCGCTCCGCGCTCGGAGGATTTAAAGATTTTTGCGGCGTGCTCCCGCAGCGGACTTCCCTCTGGCGTTTCCATCATCAGCAACTCGGCATAGCCGCTCAGAACTCCAAGCACATTGTTCAAATCGTGGGCTACGCCTCCGGCCAAGGTGCCGATCGCCTCCATTTTTTCCATCCGGTGCAGGCGTTCCTCCAGTTTCCGTTGCTCCTCTTCCATTTGCTTGTTCTCTGTAAAATCCTCGACCAGTCCCATCATGCCGATGACCGTTCCCATTCCGTCGCGGAAGGGAACCAAGTGAGCCCGGATGTATGTCTTTTTACCCCATTTGGACGTATATGGGTATTCCCCGATGATCGAGCGTGACTCGTGCAAACATTTCTTGCAGTCGGCCGCGAACCCGGCCTCGACCAGAGGAGGAAAGGATAAAAGGTTGATCGCCTTGGTGGCCTCGGCCGATGGCGATCCGAGAATCTGGAGCAAATTGGGATTGACATCAATGATCCGCCCTTCGCGATCCATCGTGAGGATACCCATCGGCGCATGATCCACCATGCTGTGGAAACGCTCCTCGCTCTGGCGCAGGGCCTCGTCCGCCTGTTTCCGCTCGATCATCATCGCCACCTGAGCGGAAACGAAAACCAGGACGTCCTTGTCGGCCTCACTGTAGCGAACCGCTTCCGTGTAGGTCTGGACGGTCATGACTCCAATGGTTTCTCCCGCCTTCGTTTTCAGAGGCACACCCAGCCAGTCCAGCGACGGCGCGCCGACAGGTTCGACTTCCCCGAATTGAACGAGGCGCTCGAAGATCTCCGGTGCCGCCAGCAGCGGCTGTCCCGTGCGCAGTACGTAGGCGGTCAGCCCCCTGCCCGAAAGCTGCACTTGGGGAACCGCATCGTATTCGTCCACCCAGTAGGGAAAATGAAACAAACCGGAATGTCGGTCATAGAGGCCGATATAGAAATTCCGGGCCGGCATCAACCCGCTTATGATGGCATGGATCGACTGGCACAGCTGCTCCAGGCTGGTCGCGACCTGGGCGGCCTCCGAGATCTCGTAGATCGCCTTCTGTACCTGTTCCGAACGCTCGCGGCCGCGCTTTTCCTGCAGCAGTTCCTTCTGGCGCAAATCGTCCTCGAATTTCTTTTTCTTGAAAAAACCCGTATCCTCGAAAGTGACCGCCTGTTTGGCGATTTGCGGATGCTTTTTCACGTAGTCATCGACAAAACCCCTGATCCGATCCGGATGCCCCATAATGAAGCGGCAATGGTCGGCTCCTCTCGCCTGGCATAGAATTTCCGTCGCAACCAGCGGTAGTCCAAAGCTCTCCTCGCACCAGCCGGAAGAGTATCCGGCATTCATCACACAGACCGGAAACTTTGCTTTTTTCCCGATCGCCTGCCAAACCTGGGCTTCAAATGAGTGGGGATGGTCATAGATCAGCAAATAATCCTCGTTGGGAACGGGATTGCTTTCCGGAAGGATGCGGACTACGCCCCATCCCGAATAGGCGAAGTGGACCGGTCCGACGGACAATTTTTCAAGGGGCGTCTTCAAATTCATTTTCGCATGAAAATTCTTCGCGTCGGCCACCCCGATCGCATGGGCAATATCAAAGAGGAGATCGCGCGTCAAGGCCAAAGCCTCTTTTTCGCTTTTGTCCGAATAAAGCTTCTTGATCACATCGAAAAATTCGGCTGACAGCGAGGCGGCCCGGATCAGAATGTATCTCTGGCCGACGATTTCAATGGTACCCGTGGAGGGATTTTCCCTTTTTTTACGGAAATATTTCTCGACCAATTCCTGAGAACGTAGAAAAATCTTCTTGAAATCAGGAGGAACGCCCACTGTTTTTTTACTCATTATTTCCTGCCTTTCTAGAACATTGAGGTCTGCAATTATAATGTCATTTTTTCCTAATAAATTCAACTCATTTGCGGGGGAAAGACCTTATTCTACCTGCTCATCTTTGGGCCAAAGTCGGATGCTCCTTATTTTTTCTTATAATCTTCGCGGACCGGATAGAACACATCAATGATTTTGCATGCGCTGACAGCCCGGCCGCAATGGGGTACGCCCCCGGGGATCACGGCCACTTGCCCGGGTTTCAAAATCGTCGCTACGCCGTCGATCGTCAACTCGAATTCTCCTTCGCTGACATTGGCTACCTGTTCGTGGGGATGGGCGTGGTTCGGCAGCGCCGCCCCCGCGTCGATCCGCCAATAGGCAAAGGTCATATTCTGCGAATGGACAAAGCGGACATGAAACCCCGGAATTAATTCTTTTTCTTCAATATCTTTCAGATTTACAAACGCCACAATTCCCTCCTTTTCATCATCTGCTGTTGGCAATCCTCATTATTTTAACAGACAATGCGGCCCTGGAAAAGTCTGCGCTGGAAATCTAAAACAAAAACGGGATGAATCTTTTGGTTTCCTGCATGTAGGCCCGATAGGCGTCGCCGAAATGCTGCAGGCACTCGGCCTCGTCGCGCCTGGCCGTCAGGAACAGAAACAGCGTGGATAAAAGAACCAGAGCCAGTCCGGGCCAGGTAAAATTCTTGAGAAAGATTCCCCAGGCGAGGAACAGCAGGGATGCATAGAGCGGATGGCGGATGTATCGATAGGCGCCGACCGTGACCAGGGTTGAGGTTTTCTCAAAGGCGATCAGTTTATCATCGGCCCGCTCCCGGCTGGGCTTGCCGATCTTTTTAAGCAAAAGCACGCCGTGGGCCACCAGAAACAGCGAAATGCACAGGAACAGCCAGGAAGCGACCTGAAGCAGCGAAAACGGATCCTTGAACCAATAGGGAACATTGAGCAGCGCCAGGGCCAGCATGCACTCCCAGGCCAGGAACCGGTAGAAGCCGTGCGCTCCGGGATGCAACACCGATTTCCTGGAAATCAAAGCAATAACAACCGTGCCAATGACAAAAATAATTTCGCGTATCATATCACCTCTTTCCAAATCAATTCAAAATTTACTGGAAATACCTTACACCGGAATCAAACAGCTTCTGGTCCTTGTCGCCCGGGATGTTCTTGAGGACGTATTTCCCAGTGTGCTCGCTGTGGGCCATTTCGCCCAGGATGCGGCCGTCGGGGCTGGTGCAAAGCATTTTGCGAATCATTACCCATTCAGTTTCTCTCCGTCACCAAAATCATTCCGATTATAAACATATACAAACAAGATTTCAAGAAAATTGATTTTACGTAGGGGCGCGGTTGTCGCGCCCCTGTTGTCGTGCCCCTGGTGTTTGCATCTGTATGGTGGGATACCCTTATGGGCGGGAAAGCCCCGCCCCTACAACAGAATATGTCATTTGCCAATCAATATGGTCACCAAACGTGCCGTAGGGGCGCGGTCATCGCGCCCGCGGTCATTACGTCCCTGATTGCCGTGTCTATAACGGGCGGGATTACCCCGCCCCTACATTCGCATATTGTTTTCATCTTCATCCCACGTCTTCGGATTTGTCGCGATATAATTCCTGATCCGGTTCAATTCTTCATCATTTCGAATGATCCGATCATAAAAATTGCGCTGCCAAATCTTCATTTCGGGATTGTCTGTAACAATACGATTGATCTCCTTGGTCGATTCGTATTTGAACCAGGCGATCATTTGTCCCAATGTTTTTCTACCGTCCTTGGGCGCGATAACCGCGCCCCTACGCATCGGGACAATTCCAAAGGGCGGGACAACCCCGCCCCTACGGTGATCCGATATTATGATTATCCCATGCAAATGATTGGGCATGATGACCATCTGATCCAATTCGACTTCGGGGAAATAACCCGGCAATTCATACCATTTCTTTTTAACCATAATCCCTACATTGTTTAATTCGATTTTATTATTCTCGATTTCACCAAAAGAACATTCTCTCTCATGTGTGCACAGGGTGACAAAATAATATCCAGGTTGGGCATAATCATAATTTGGCAAACGAATGGAATGACGGTGATGGATTTCAGGATTAAAGGTCATTCTTTATTCCCCCTGTAGGGGCGCGGTTATCGCGCCCGCGGTTATCGCGCCCCGTTTGTCGCGCCCCCAAATGACAATATCCCTATATCCTATGGGCGGGATGATCCCCGCCCCTACATCAACACCTGCCATTCATCAACCAACATAACCTATGATTGTTCCGTAGGGGCGCGGTCATCGCGCCCATGTTTAATCCCCCCCTACCTAAAATACCTTACCCCCGATTCAAACAGCTTCTGGTCCTTGTTGCCGGGGATGTTCTTGAGGACGTATTGGCCGGTGCGCTCGCTGTGGGCCATTTTGCCCAGGATGCGGCCGTCGGGGCTGGTGATGGCCTCGATGGCCAGCATGGAGCCGTTGGGGTTGAAGAAGGAGTCGGCGCTGGGCCGGCCCTCGAAGTCGACGTACTGCGTGGCCACCTGGCCCAGGGAGAACATGAGTTCGATGGTGGCGGCCGGGGCCACGAAACGCCCTTCGCTGTGGGCCACCGGGATGGTGTGGATGTCGCCGGCCCGGCACAAATTGAACCAGGGCGACAGGGTCGAGACCACCTTGGTGCGGATGGGCCGCGACACCAGGCGGCCGATGAGGTTGTAGGTCAGGGTCGGTGAATCGGGCGTCAGGTCACGGATCTCGCCGTGCGGCAGCAGACCCAGCTTGATCAGGGCCTGGAAGCCGTTGCAGATGCCCAGGATCAGGCCGTCTTTTTTGTTGACCATGCCATGGACGGCGTCGCGCAGGCGCGGATGACGGAAGACGGCGGCGATGAACTTGCCCGAGCCGTCGGGCTCGTCGCCGGCGCTGAAGCCTCCGGGAATCATCAATATCTGTGAACGGCGGATTTTTTTATCCAACTCAACTATCGATGCTTCGATATCCGAGGCGGATTGGTTGCGAAAAACAAATATTTCCGGCAATGCCGCCGGCCCGGGCAAAGGCCCGCGACACGTCGTACTCGTTGTTGGTGCCGGGAAAGACCGTGACCAGCACCCGCGGCCGGGCCAGCGCCCGCAGCCGGCGCGGCCGGGGCCGCTCCAGGAAAAGAGGCCGCTCATAGCCGGGGTCGGCCGCGGACGGGGTCTGCTCCACGCGGGTGGGAAAGATTTCCTCGAGCGGCTTTTCCCAGTGGTTTTGCAGCGCACCGACGTCGAGATCCAGGCCGTTGACCCGGATCACGGCTTCGGGAAGGGTGCGGCCCAGGACGCGGAACGCGGTTCCGTCAAAAAGACCCTGAACATCCTCGCTTTCGGGTACTTCCAGGACCAACGAGCCGATGGCCGGAGTGAACAGCTCGTCGGGGTCAGCGGCCGCGGAAAATTCCATGCCCAGCCGGTTGCCGAAGCACATCTTGCTGACCGCTTCGGCCAGGCCGCCGCCGTGCAGCGACTGGGCAGCCAGTATTTTCCCCTGGGCCATCAGGGCGTTGACGCGTGCGTAATTATTCTTTAGTACCGCGAAATCGGGCATGTGCTGTCCGTCCCGCGGCAATGGCAGCAGCAGCACCCGGCTGCCGGATTTCTTGAATTCCGGCGATACGACCCGGCGCACGTCCACGACGGCCACGGCAAAGGCGACCAGCGTCGGCGGCACATCCAGGTCCTTGAATGACCCCGACATGCTGTCCTTGCCGCCGATGGCCGGGATTTCCAGACGCTGCTGGGCGGTGAAAGCCCCCAACAGGGCGGCAAAGGGCGGACCCCAGCGGCGCGGGTCACGGCCCGGCTTGGGAAAATATTCCTGCAAGCTCAGGCGCACGCGGCTGAAATCACCGCCGCAGGCCGTGAGCCTGGCCACGGCTTCAATAACGGCGTACAGGCCGCCGAGAAAGGGGCTCCAGGCGGAAAGGCGGGGTTGAAAGCCATAGGCCATGATCGTGCCGCTGCGGGTTTCACCGTGGAGCAGGGGAATCTTGGCGACCATGGCTTCGGCCGGCGTAGACTGGAATTTCCCGCCGAACGGTGACAAAACCGTGGCCGCGCCGATGGAGCTGTCAAAACGCTCCCCCAGTCCTTTTTGCGAACACACGTTCAAGTCGGCCAGCACAGCCGCCCAGGCGCCTTGCAGCTCGCCGGCTTTCACGGCCGCGGCCGGGACCCTGAAAAAATCTTTGCCCGCATCGGGACAGGCCACGTCAACGGCTGCCTGGCGGCCGGCGCCGCGGCTGTCAAGAAAATCCCGGCTGAGATCGACCATGGTCCGGCCGCGCCACTTCATGCGCAAACGTGGTTGGGCGCTGATTCTGGCGATCACGGTGGCCTCGAGATTTTCTTTTGCGGCCAGTTCGCGGAAGCGGCGCGCCTGGCCGGCGGCGACCACCACGGCCATGCGCTCCTGCGATTCGGACAACGCCAGCTCGGTGCCGTCGAGCCCGGCATATTTTTTCGGCACCCGGTCCAGGTCGATGGCCAATCCCGGCGCCAGCTCCCCGACCGCCACGGCCACGCCGCCGGCGCCGAAATCGTTGCAGCGCCGGATCATGCGGCTGACGCGCGGATCGCGGAACAGCCGCTGCAGTTTCCTCTCCGTGGGCGGGTTGCCTTTCTGCACTTCGGCCCCGCAGTTCATCAGGGACGTTTCGCTGTGTGCCTTGGAGGAACCGGTGGCGCCGCCGATGCCGTCACGACCGGTGCGGCCGCCGACCAGCAGGACCACGTCTCCGGCCCGGGGTCTCCTGCGCACAACATGGCTTCTGGGCGCGGCGCCGATTACGGCCCCGATCTCCATGCGTTTGGCCACGTAGCCGGGATGATAGACCTCGCTGACCTGGCCGGTGGCCATGCCCACCTGGTTACCGTAGGCGCTAAAACCCTGGGCGGCCTCGGTACTGATCTTGCGCTGGGGCAGTTTGCCTGCCAGCGTGGCGGCCACGGGTTGACGCGGATCGCCGCTGCCGGTCACGCGCAGGGCCTGGTAAACAAACGAACGCCCGGACAGCGGGTCACGGATGGCGCCGCCCAGGCAGGTGGCCGCGCCGCCGAACGGTTCAATCTCGGTGGGATGGTTATGGGTTTCATTCTTGAACATGACCAGCCATTCCTGATTTTTGCCGTCGACATCCACCTGGGCGGTCATGCTGCAAGCGTTGATCTCCTCGGAAAATTCCACATCCGCCAGGCGCCCTTTTTCACGCAGTTCTCTCATGGCCAGCAGGGCCAGTTCCATCAGGCAGATATCCTTGCCGCCGGCGACGCGCTCCCGGGTTCGGAGGTAATCCTCATACGCCCGGCGCACCGGTTCGTTCCCGGGCCCGGCCGCAATATCCACCCGCGTGATGGCCGTCAAAAAAGTCGTGTGCCGGCAATGATCCGACCAGTACGTGTCGAGCAGGCGAATCTCGGTCAAGGTCGGATCGCGATGCTCGCGGTCGCGGAAATAGGCCTGGCAAAATCGCAGATCAGCCGCATCCATGGCCAAGCCCAATTTATGCTTCAATGTACTTAATTCCACGGCGGACAGTGAAACAAATTTTTTTAAAACCGCCACCGCGGACGGAACCACGGCGCGCATGCGCAAAGACGACGGCTTACGCAATGACGCTTCTCGGCAATCAACGGGGTTGATGCTGTAACGCTTGATTTTAATCATTTCCGCGGCGCTGAGCGCGCCCTGCAAAACAATGACCCTGGCCGTGGCCACCGAAGGCTGGGCGGATACGCCCGTCCCCTTGCGGGATTGACTACCCGGAGACAGCAATTGCAAGCATTGAAGCGCGGAATCGGCCCGCTGGTCATATTGGCCGGGCAGGTATTCAATGGCGAACGCGCTTTCGCCGGCGGCCAGGGGAAATGCTTCGCCATAAATGCAATCCACCGGCGGTTCGGAAAAAATCGCCTGGCTGGCGCGGACCATTTCCCGGGCGCTGACTCCGGAAACATCATAGCGGTTAAGCAGGCGCAGCCCGCGTAAACCCTTGACCGCCAGGTTGTCGCGAAGGTCCATCAGCAGGGCCCGGGCTTCAATGTCACAGCCGGCCTTTTTTTCCACAAAAACCCTTCTGATCACAGCCATGCTCAAGCTCCTTTTATGCGCCGTTTTTTTCCAGGTCCGCCATCATGGCGGTCAGTGGTTTTCCCCAGTCGTCACCGCCGGCGCGATTCAACAGGGCGGCAATATCCGGGCGCAATTGCGAATAAAAATCACCGTAACGCCTCAGGTACTCATGCAGGGCGGCCATCAAGCTCAAAAACCTTTCGGCGCCCAATTTGTGCTCCGCCTGCCGCACCAGCAGGCGGCTTTGTTCCCGGAAAAACTCGGCGATGAAAAAAAACACCGACTCGTCGCCGCGATAGCACAAGATTTCAAATGCCCCCTCCGCCACAACCTGGTCGCCATGGTGCAGGTAGGCGATGAAGCTCTTGGCATCGGCCGGGCCGAGGATCTTTTTAAAGACCTTCAGGGTGATCTGGAAAAGCTCACGGTTCTTGCTGCCGCTTAAAAACCTCGGCAGCATGGCCAAAAGCGGATTGTTGCTCTTGACGCGGGCCATGGCCTGGATGATCGTCTCCTGCAAACGCCTGTTTTTTATTTTGCCCTGGGCCCGGATCAGGATATCCATGGCGCGATGATCATTGTATTTGGAAACACTGATGATGGCCGCTTCGCGCATCTGGTTGTCATCGCTCATTTCAATGACTTTATTCAACGGCAGCAGGAAGGCCGCACTGCGGATATACCCGGCCATGCGAATCAGGTTCAGGCACGTGGCCACGCTGATGCGCGTGCCGGTAATATAGTGGGCAATGGCATGTTCGGTGTCACGGCCGCCTTTTTTTACCAATTCCTCCAGGCGCAAGCGAAACTGCATATCGTCATATTCGGGAGCATGGCTGACCAGTTCGTCGATCTGCTCCAGAACCGAGTTGATCGTTGCCAGGGCCATGTCCGGGTTTATTTCTTTTCGGCGAAACGGGCAAATATATCGCCCACCCCGGACAACAAATCCTCAAGGGAAAAAACCTTTTCCAACTCGGCCGCCGCACAGACGGCGAGAATGGCCGGATCGGCCAGGACCAGCTCCCGGAAGCTGCGTTTCTCCTGCCATGATTTTAATGCCTGCTCCTGAACCAGTTCATAGGCTCGTTGGCGGGCCAGGCCCTTGTTTAGAAGCAAGGTCAGCACCTTCTGGGAAAAATAGACTTCATGGGTCAGTTCCAGGTTGCGGCGCATGTTTTCCGGGTACACGGCCAGGTGCTTCACAATGTCGATCATGTCGTCCAGCATGAAAGCAGCCAGATGAAAAGAATCGGGAAAAATGACCCGCTCGGCCGACGAATGGGAGATATCCCTCTCGTGCCAGAGGATGTTGTTTTCCAAGGCCACGGCCGTATGGCCGCGCAATATGCGGGCCAACCCTGAAATCCGTTCGCAGCGGACGGGGTTGCGCTTGTGCGGCATGGAGGAAGATCCTTTCTGGCCGCGGCTGAATGGTTCTTCGACCTCAAGCACCTCGGTTTTTTGCAGGTGCCTGATTTCCACGGCTATTTTTTCCAGACCGGTTCCCAACAGCGCCAGGGCCCAGATCACCTCGGCATGGCGGTCGCGCTGAATGATCTGCGAAGAAACCCGGCAGGCCTTTAATCCCAACTTGTGCAGGGCCCGCTCTTCCCCGGAAGCCGGAAAATGGATGTACGTGCCCACCGATCCCGATATTTTACCCACCGCCGTGATTTCCTTCGCCCGCAACAGCCGCTGGCAATGGCGTTCCATTTCATCATGCCAGATCAGGAATTTGCAGCCGAAGGTGATGGGTTCGGCATGGATG
This sequence comes from Candidatus Aminicenantota bacterium, assembly GCA_963770755.1. Taxonomy (GTDB): domain Bacteria; phylum Acidobacteriota; class Aminicenantia; order UBA2199; family UBA2199; genus UBA2199. The sequence continues at coordinate 337,120 of CAVYQZ010000010.1, forward strand.
CCATGGGTGCGGCCGATAGACGGCAAATCTTTGTAGAGCATGGCTTTTTCCAGGAGAATTTTTTGCAGGGCAGCGGCTTTTTCCATGACGATGGCCAGTGATTCCTGGATGAGTAGCGACAAAGCGGTATCGACGACGTCATAAGAAGTAATGCCCTTGTGTACATAAGCCGAATCCTTGCCAATGGAATCTTCCAGGGAAGTCAGGAAAGCGATCACGTCATGCTTGACTTTTTTTTCAATTTCGTGAATACGGGCGGGAACCACGGCGGCATTTTCCCGGATATTTTTTAAACTGGCGGCCGGCACCTCGCCCATGTCAGCCCAGGTTTCAGTGATTGCCAGCTCCACTTCCAGCCACTTGCGAAACTTGTTCTCCTCGCTCCAAATCGCACTGATTTCAGCCGCTTCATACCTGTCTATCATGACAAAGCTCCTGGTGCGAATTATAGCAACATTCACCCGGCTTGTATAGGTTCCACGCCGGGGAAAAAGGCGCAAAAGCAGACCAGTAAAAGATATTTCAGTACGGTGGCGAATGATCCGAAAGCCTAGAAGCGCAGAGACAGGCAGCTCAAGCCGCCGTCCAGTTTGCGGAATTCCGAGACATCCACGGCCATGGTTTCATAGCCCGCGTTTTCTATGGCTGTTTTTGTCGCCGCAAAGCCTGCCGCCATCAATACCCGACCATTGATCCAGAGCACGTTGGCGGCATAGGCTTCTTCATCCGCAACCGGAATCATCTGAAACTGCCCAAGTTGCGGATGGGTGATGAACTCCCCGCTGGCCAGCAAGCGGTTGTTTTGCAGGAAAGCGATGCCGGTTTTCAGGTGCAGGACATGGCGCAGCGGCACCAGGACCGCAACATATCCGTTTCGAGTTAAAATAGCGGCCAGCTGGCTGCCCCCGGCTTCGTTGGTCCTTGCCGAAATCCCGATGAAAAATTGCCTGCCGGCACGCAGCACGTCCCCGCCGTCCAATGTCCCGGGAGCGACAATATATTCCAGGCGCTCGTAAACCGCCGCCAGCACCTCGCTCGTGGCGATTTCCTCGCCCCGGCGGCTGGAAGCGCCGGGACGGGCGATGATCGCCACCCGTTCGCTAAGCACGGCCGTATCCTCGATGAAAACCGAATCGGGATAATGCTCATCGGCAGCCAGGATGGTCGGTTCGACTCCGCAAGACCTCAGGGCATCCGCGTAGGCCGCGTGCTGGACCAAGGCTTTTTCGTAATCGGGAACGCCGAGTCCGGCCGTCGACAGGCCGCGGACAAAATTCCGGCAGGGTTTTTTCAGCAACGCCCGGGTGAACATTTTTTTATCATAATCCGGACCTGGGCCGGAGTCAAGATGCAAAAAAATGTTTGCCGCAAAAAAACTTCCCTCCACTCTTGACAGTAACGGCCATTTGGTGTAATCTTTTTTTCAACTGCCATGTACAAAAATAACTTTTTTATGTACACCATGACAATGCCTGGCCCGGACTTGGAGCTTTTTTCATAAGCTCAAGTTCGGGATAATCCAAATTCTAAAAAAATCAAAAAAAATGTAGCGGAGGATTGCTGTGTCTAAAACTATACATGAGATTAATCAGAAAATAGCCCGCAAAACAGTTCGCGTGGTCACGGCCGATGAGATGTCCCGAATCGTTGGCGAACTGGGCGTTGAAAAAGCCGCGTCCGAAGTGGACGTGGTCACCACCGGAACATTCGGCGCCATGTGTTCATCCGGAGTCTGGCTGAATTTCGGCCACTCCGATCCGCCGATCAAAATGACCCGCATCTGGATCAACGATGTCGAAGCTTATGCCGGTGTGGCCGCGGTTGACGCCTATCTGGGCGTCACCCAACCTTCGGAAACTCTGGGCATGGAGTATGGCGGCGCGCACGTCATCGAGGATTTGCTGCTGGGAAAACCGGTCGTGGTGCGGGCCGTCTCCACCGGCTCCGATTGCTACCCGCTCAAGGAGTTGCTCAGCGAGATCACCCTGGCCGACCTGAACCAGGCGATCATGAGCAACCCGCGCAACGCCTATCAGCGCTATAACGCCGCGGCAAATTCCAGCGCCCGCATCCTGCATACCTACATGGGCAAGCTGCTGCCCGCCTGCGGCAATGTTAACTTTTCGGGCGCCGGCGAGCTCTCGCCGCTGATGAACGATCCCGATTACGCCACGATCGGCATCGGCACCCGCATCTTCCTGGGCGGCGGCATCGGCTATATCAGCGGTTCCGGTACGCAGCACGATCCCGGCAGCCAATTTGCCACCTTGATGCTGCAGGGCGACCTGAAGCAGATGTCGGCTGAATTTCTCAGGGCGGCGGTTTTCCATGGCTACGGCAGCACCATGTACGTCGGCATTGGCATTCCCATCCCGGTCCTGGATGCCGGAATCGCCCAAAACACAGCCATCCGCGATCGCGATATCGAAACCCAGGTCATGGACTACTCGGTCGCCTCGCGCAGCCGGCCAGTACTGGGCAGGTTCAACTATGAACAGTTGAAATCGGGTTCGGTACGGCTTGCAGGCCGTGAAGTTCCGACCGCACCCCTGGTCAGTTACAGCAATTCAAGACAGGTGGCCATAACCTTAAAACAGTGGATCGAACAAGGCAACTTTTTCTTAAGCGAACCGGTGGCTAAGATATCGGCTCAAGGCTCCTCAAAACCGATGACCCAGAAACAGCCACCACAGCGACCGGCTCTTTTTTACCAGCGTCCGCCTATGGTTTCTTCCCTGAATGCCACGCCCTACATCTCCTGGAATGAACAACAGTGCATCTCTTGCGGCCAATGCCTCGCAATCTGCCCGACACAAGTCTATCAACATGACTCGGAGTGGCACGTGACTGCCAAATTGGAAAATTGCACGGAATGCGGCCAGTGCGAGCAGGTCTGCCCCCGGAACGCCATTGTCTTCAGTAACTTAAAGCAAATTAACTTGGCAAAAAAACAAGATAATGTGCTTTCTACCCAGCCAAGCTGGATAAGAGCATTAGATAGCAAATTCAAAATTTGTTCTAAAAAGCTAACAAATTTTAGAATTTGCGATAATGCTCTTAAGTTACTTATCCTGCGCAGCAGGGTCAGAAAAAAATGAGCGCTAACTTGGTTCGGCATCGGGTCCGCCTGAAAGAAACCTTTGCCACGGTGATCGCGGCGTCGCGACACATGGAATTGGCGGAAAAAACCATCCACAGCACGCGGAATGCGATCGAAGCCTATATCAGCCGCCAGCCGGGTTTTCACACCGCGCTGCAACCCATGGCGGTGGAAAGCGGGGCGCCGGAAGTGATCCGCCTCATGGCTGCCGCAGCGGACCGCGCCGGCGTGGGACCCATGGCCGCCGTGGCCGGGGCCATTGCCCAGAACACGGTCGAAGTCCTGGTCCGGGCCGGTGCCACGTATGCCGTCATGGACAATGGCGGAGATATTGTCCTTTTTATCGACCGTCCGGTGACCGTCGGCGTTTTCACGGGACCGGCGAAAATCCGCGATATCGCCTTGCGATTTTTACCCAGGCCGCACATTTTTTCCATCTGCACTTCATCGGGAAGCGTGGGCCATTCAATTTCCTTGGGCCGCGCCGACGCCGCGGTTGTCGTCGCCGCTGACGGTTACCTGGCCGATGCCATGGCCACCGCACTGGGCAATCGCATCAAAAACGGCAGCAAAAATGAAATTGAGCAGGCGATCCGGACCTCGCTGATCGACGGGGTTGAGGGACTGCTGGTCGTGGCCGGTGAACGCCTGGGGATGGGAGGGGAATTGCCGGAAATCGTGCGCAGTCATGTGCAAACAAATATCATCAGTCAAGGTTAGAGCCTTGGACAGTCCTGCCGGGCTAGGAGGAAGTTATGAAAAAAGTCAAAGCGGCCATATTGGGATGCAACGGCCTGGTGGGCCGTCAGTTTGCCCGCCTGCTCGACGATCATCCTTATTTCGCACTGTCATGCCTGACCGCTTCGCCGCGCTCCAGCGGCAAACCATACGGCGAAACGATCGCCAGCGGACGGCCGCTGTCGATAAGCGAAAAAACCAGTTCACTGGTGATCCGCGAGACAACGCCGGCGGCCATTATGAACAGCGGCGCCCGCGTCGTTTTTTCAGCTCTGCCCGCCTCCGTCTCCGGCGAGTTGGAGTTGGAGCTGAGAAAAAAAGGATTGCTTGTATTTAGCAATGCCAGCTCGCACCGCATGGATGCCGCGGTGCCGCTGCTGATCCCCGAGGTCAATGCCGCGCACCTGGAATTGGTCAGGGAGCAATGGCGTGATTCCCCCGGTTTTATCGTCACCAATTCCAACTGCGTGGTGGCCGGACTGGCCCTGGCATTGAAACCGCTCACCTCGTTCGGTGTGCAGGCCGTGACCGTCACCACCTTCCAAGCCATTTCCGGGGCCGGGCAGCGCGGCGTCGCCGCCTGGGACATCACGGGCAACGTGATCCCCTATATCGCCGGTGAAGAGCAAAAAATCACGCGCGAGACCAAAAAGATCCTGGGCGTACTGACAGGCAAGCGGATCGCGGATCATGGCATGGAAATCTATCCTTCCTGCAGCCGGGTGGCGGTCCAGGAGGGTCACCTGCAGAGCGTGAACGTGGAATTCTCCCGCCCCGTCAGTGAAAACGACATTGCGGCCGCATGGACAGGATTCACTGCCGAGCCCCAGCATCTGGACCTACCGACGGCACCACGGCAGCCGATCGTGGTGAGCTGTGCCGCTGACCGGCCCCAGCCCGCCCTGGATGCGGATGCCGGAGAACCGGCCCGGGCCCGGGGCATGGCCGTGACCGTGGGCCGGCTGCGCAGCCGGGGCCGGCGCTGCGGATTTTTCCTGCTGGTGCACAATACGGTGCGCGGAGCGGCCGGAGGCTGCCTGCTCAATGCCGAACTGGCCTTGAAAAAAGAACTGCTGGGAGGATGATGACATGATCACGGTAATGAAATTCGGCGGCGGCTGTCTGCAGGACGGTGCCGCTTTCCTCAAAGTGGGCAAAATCATCGGCCGCCAAAAACGGACCGCGGTGGTGGTTTCCGCCGTTTCCGGCGTCACCGAAATGCTGCTGACCGCCATCGAACAGTCCAAACAAGGTGAAAAAAATATTCCCGGAATCCTGGCCCGACTGACCCATAAGCATCGGGTCATCATCGATGCGCTCGGCTTGAGCGGCAGGGAGAAACAGCGGCTGTTGAAAACGATCCATGGTCCATTGACCCAGGTGCGGCGCCTGCTGACCGGCATTGCCTACCACGGTGACCTGACGCCGGCGGTCAGGGCCAAACTGCTCAGTTACGGCGAACGCCTGGCGGCGCGGCTGCTGGCCGGTCTGCTGGATTGCCAGGGAATCCCGGCCCGGGCTCTGGACGCGCATCGGGTCGGCATCAGCACCGATGACAATTTTGAAAACGCCAGCATTGACCGCGAACGCACCCGTAAAAGCCTGGCTGCCAAGACCGGGCCATTGCTGCGCCAACACATCATTCCGGTCATCAGCGGTTTTTTCGGCCGCGGCAGCCATGGCGCCATCACCCTGTTGGGCCGCAACGGTTCCGATTACAGTGCCGCCGCCGTCGCCTATGCCCTCAAAGCCGGCCGCCTGGAGATCTGGAAGGACGTCGAGGGCTTCATGAGCGCCGATCCGGCCCTGGTGCAGACGGCGCGCCAGCTCGAGAAGATCTCATTTGCCGAGGCTGCCGAGTTGTCCTATTTCGGCGCCCAGATACTCCACCCGCGCACGGTCGAACCGCTGGCCGGAACCAAAACCCGGGTGTTCATCCGCAATCTGAAACTGCCGGAAAGCCCGGGCAGCGAAATCGTCGCCGGAAGATCGGGCCGCGAAGAAGACGTGGCCAGCATCACTGCCAACAAGAAACTGGCCAACATTCACGTTCACGGCGCCGGCATCGGTTCCAAGCCGGGCCTGCTCGCCGGAGTCAGCTCGCTTCTGGCCGCCGCCAACATCAATATCCATTCGGTGCTCACCTCACATACCTGCATCAACCTGCTTCTTGATTCCGGCGACGGCCGCCGCAGTCTGCAGCGGCTCAAGGCCATGGCCAACGGTGTCATCAAGAGGATCGACCTCGAGGAGCATCTGGCCCTGGTCGGCGTGGTCGGTGACAAAATCATGGAGAAAGAGGGGATCTACGCACGCATTTTTACGGCAGTGGCCCGGGAAAAGATCAATATCGAGATGGCTGCCGCCGGAGCCTCGGCCGTGGCCTGCTACTTCCTGGTCAAGCGCACCGACCTGGACCGCGCCGTGCGCGCCGTGCACGACGAATTCTTTGTGCGCTGATTATTCTTTATTACCGTAATCGATGTCGTCGGGAAGCTCGTTGACGTCCCTTTCGCCTTTATAGGGGAAATGGACGCCGAGCAGACGGCCGGCTTCGACGATGCCGCTAATCAAGCCCTCATTGAACTTCCCGGCCACAAAATCCTGGGACATGGTGGCCACCAGCTTGTTCCAGAATTCCTGGCCTACTTTCTGGTGAATGCCCTCATCGCCGATAATGGCAAAGGCGCGCCGCGAAGGAACGATGAAAAACAGGATGCCGTTGCGATCGCGGGTGGCGCGCATGCCCAGGCGATTGAAAGCTTTTTCAGCCGCATGCCGGACATTGCCCCAGAAAAAACGCGAGACCGACACGCGGACCTCACCCGAAGTCTGCCGCTCGGCATCAACGATGGCGGCCTTGACGCGGTCATCATCAATCTGGCTGAGCAATTTACGTTGGCTTAAAATGGCCATGGTCGTCCTCCCCTACCAGGAGCCCGAGGCGCCGCCGCCGCCGGAGCGCCCGCCGCCGCCGGAAAATCCGCCGCCGCCACCGCCGCCGCGGCCGCCGGAAAGAATGGAAAACAAGAGATATATGGCCAGCGACGGATTGGTGATCAGCAACAGCAAAAAACCCAGTATCGCGATGCCGATGATGATTTTCTGCATCCAGGTCAATTTGGCCGCCGGCTTGGGTTCCGGGTCCTGTCCGTCGGCCGCATTGTCGGCCGTGCTGTCGCCCGTGATAACGGCGATCACACGTTCGACCGCCGCCTTCATGGCCCCGTCATTGTCCCCGTTTTGCAGCTGCGGCATCATATCATCACGGATGATGCGTCCGGCCATGGCGTCCGTAACCTTTCCTTCCAGCCCGTAGCCCACTTCAATGCGGACGCGCTTGTCCGCGGCCATGACAAACAACGCCAGGCCGTCATCAAGACCCTTGCGGCCAATCCGCCACGCTTCAAAGGCCTTTACTGCCCAATCCTCGATCGGAACCTCTCCCGTCGTTTGGCCGATGTAGACAATGACCTGGTGGCCGCTGGACCGTTCGAATGCTTGCAGTCGCGCGTCCAGTTCGGCCGCAGTCGCCGGTGAGAGGAAATGGACCGTGTCGGTGAGCCAGCGCTCAGGCGCCGGCGGAACAGGCGTGCCGACTTCGGCCCGGGCGCCGGCTGCAAGAACCAGCAGCAGTGCCCCGGCCAGGATGGCCGGAAATAGTTTTCGCGGTTTCACCGATTAGAATTGGACCTTGGGTGCGGTATCCGCCCCGGCCTGGGCTTTGAAATAAGTTTTTTCCCGGAAACGGTCGCCGAAGAAATTGGCGATAATCACCGTGGGAAACCTCATGCGCTTGGTATTGAAAGCCTGGGCGGCTTCATTGAAGCGCATGCGCTCGACGGAGATGCGGTTCTCGGTCCCTTCGAGCTGGACCTGCAGGTCACGGAAATTCTGGGTCGCCTTGAGATCGGGATACTTTTCCACGACCACCATCAAACGCGATAAGGCCGATGACAGACCGTCCTGAGCCTGTTGAAACTTGGCAAAAGCCTCGGGATTGGAAGCAGGATTGTTGCCCAGATTGATCTGGCCGACCTTGGCCCGGGCTTCGGTCACAGCGGTAAAAGTATCCTTTTCAAAGGCAGCCGCTCCCTTGACGGTTTCCACCAAGTTGGGAATCAGGTCGGCGCGCCGTTGATAGGCGTTCTCCACCTGCGCCCACTGGGACAGGGTTTTTTGGTCCAGGGAAACCAGGCCATTGTAAGATCCGATGACACTGGCGACTATAATCACGACCAGCAAAACCAGAACGCCCAGACAGCCCAACCCTATAAATTTTTTCTGCATTTTCCAATTCCTCCATAAGTCAATTTTTTCATCTCGGTCATATCAGTCATTGTAGCCGCAATTAAAAACAATTTCAAGGGAAACCAAGATCGGAACAAAATTCCCTCTTCTCTGTGTTTTCTGGCAAATTATGGGAAATCGCTTTTATTCCTTTTTTGCCCGCCCAAACGCTTGACGAGGCATCGCCGCGACACGTTTATCCCTCCACTCCGATTCGGTGCGAGCAAGGGGTTCGCATTGATCCGGGGATTTAGCCATGAGTGAAAGCGCCCCGGTGGCACAAATGGAAACACAGAGCCCGCATCCGTAACAGTGTGACGGGTCCACATGACACAAGCCGTCTTTCTCTTGCAACTGCAGGGCGTTGAAGGGGCAGCGCTCGATGCAAAGCGAGCAGCCGGAGCAGAGGGTTAGGTCGATTGAAATAATGAAATCGGAACGGCCCATCGCATTCAAGTGCCCGTATTCTGCAATACCGCGCAGGATGGTGCATGAACAGGTGCAGCAATTGCAGATATAGGTGACACCATTTTGAACATTGGCCGTGGAATGCACAAGTCCTTCTTTGCCGGCATCGGCAAGAATTTCCAGCGCCTCTTCCTTGGTCAGGTCACGAATGGTTTCGGTCCGCTTGAACGCATTGGGTTTTTGTGAAAATACCAGGCAGTTCTCCTCTGTGTGCTGGCACGCTTTCCCGATAAGTCGCCGTTGCACGCGGCAAATGCACGGCAAAACGCCCCATGACTGCGCACGCTCAATATAAACCGAAGCACGCTCATATGGCATGACTTCGATATTCACCGGGATGGATTTTTCGATCGGGATAACCCGGTGCACCGACGGCTTGAAATCCATCATCTTGTGGAATCCTTCATGATAATATGCTTCAAAAAGTTGGGCGAACTCTGCATCGATCCGGCCATTCTGCCGTTCATAAAACCCAACCACAAAAGGTATCAGTTTGAAGCACAGGCTTTTTTCACCTTTTTCCGCTTCAATGAGTCCCTTTTTGGTCATCGCCTTCAATATCGTAAAAACCCGATGTTCTTCCCAGCCCACGGACCCGGCAATCGCTCGCGCCGCGCGGGCGGCAAGGGTTAAATGACAGGCCAATTCCGCTTCTTCCGCGCTGAATAATTTTGCCAGTAATTTTAACTCCACGCCGCTTTTTGTAACCGGAAAACCATTGGGAATTCGATCTAGAACCTGAGCCAGTCTCTTGTAAATTGCATCCATCCTTACCTCTTCGCGTCAGTCCAGGAAATATCAGCTCAAAATTCCCGCATCGCGGTGTTTTTGTTCGATAGTATCGGCCAGGCGCTGCAGGGCCTGGAAATCGGCCGGCCGCGGGCAGCCCTTGACCATGACCGGTTCCAGAATTTCGGCCTTGATGTTGCCCAGCTGCGCTTTCAGAATCTCCAGCATACGCCCGCCCCAACCGAAAGAGCCGATGATCGAAGCGAACTTGAATTTCGGCCGCAGGGCGTTGGCCAGGTAGGTGACGTATAAAATGGCCGGATGGGGTCCGCCCAACACCGTCGGTGAAGCAATGACCACCGTGGCGGCATCGACCAGTTCCTTGGCCAATTCGCCGATATCGGCACGAATCACATTGCAGGGGAATACGGGAATGTTTTTTTGCATCAGCGCCCCGGTCAGGTATTCAACCATTTCCCGGGTGCTGCCGTGCATGGAAACAAAGGGAATCAACACCATGTTGTGCACCGTGTCAGCGACCCATTCCTCGTAGGCTTTGAGGATGAAATCGGGGCGCGGATAGACCACGCCGTGACTGGGCGCGATCATGTCCGGGGCCAAGGCGCGCAAGCGCTGCAGATGCTTGCGAATATTGACGCGGAAGGGCATCATGATCTCGGCAAAATAACGCTTGGCCGCTTGATAGACATGATTCTCGTCCCAGAGCAGCGGTTGGCTCTGGGCCAGATGCGCCCCGAGGAAATCGCAGGAAAAAAGCAATTTTTCCTCGCGCAGATAGGTCAGCATGGTTTCCGGCCAATGGACCCAGGGTGCAAAAATGAATTCCAGAGTCCGGTCACCCAGGCTGAGGCTGGCGCCATCAGCCACGACCTGAAAACGGTCTTCGGGAATCTGAAGCAGGTCCACCAGCATGGCCTTGCATTTTTCATTGGTCACCACCCGGGCCTCGGGATAGATCGCCAGCATGTCGGGAATGGAACCCGAATGATCCTGCTCGGCATGGTTGGAGATAATGTAATCAATGCGCCGCACGCCGAGTTCCTGCAGATTGTCGAGCAATTCGCCGGTTTTGGTCGGATCGACCGTATCGATCAAGGCGGTCTTTTCACTGCCCTCGACCAGGTAGGCGTTGTAGCTCGTGCCATCAGGCAAGGGAATCAGCTCATCGAACAGGCGGCGGTCCCAATCGATGGCACCGACACAATAAATCCCTTTTTTAATTTTTTTTACAGCCATATCATCTCCCATTCAAACCAGGGCCCGGTTCATCGAGATATTCACCAACCGGCTTTAAAAAATATCTCAGTTAATAGGTTGTTCAATCAGTTAATTCAAAAGCGTCTTTACCGGCGCCGCAGACCGGGCAGACCCAGTCCTCGGGCAGGTCTTCGAAAGCGGTCCCGGCCGGGATCCCGGCATCGGAATCACCGTCGGCGGGATTATACACATAGCCGCATACATTGCATACATAGCTCTTCATTTCAGCCTCCTTGGTTCAATGGCCGCAAATTGCTAACACCTACATTTTTACCGGCCGTTCATTATAAAAATAAAAACCGTGAAAGTCAATTTTTCAACCGCGTTTTCAACCGCCGTCCAATTGCCTGATCATTTTCATGATCTCGGTTTTTTGCGCCTGCGACTGGGCGTTGCCCATCGCCAGTTCCAGGTTGTTCAGAGCTTTTTGCTTGTCGCCCAGCTTGGTCGCGACCCGGGCGCTGTTGATCAGATAATTGGAATCCGGACGAGGAAGCAGGGACAGCGCCTTGTCGTAACTTTCCTGGGCCTGGGCATTTTCGTTCAAATTTTCCAGGGCCAGGCCTTTCAGGTTATGGAGCGGGGCGAATTTGCGATTAAAGAGCAAACCCTTTTCCGCATAACGCAAAGCGGCCGTGTATTTTTCAAACTTGATTTCCAGCACGGCCAGATTGGCAAAAGCGTTTTCGGGGGTCAGGTATTCCTCGGCATTGGCGGCCAGCAGAAGTTTTTCCTTGGCCAACTGATAATTGCCCTGTTCGGTATAAATCGTACCCAGCAGGTTATAGGCATCAAAAAACATGGGGCTTTCCAGGAGTAGCCGGTTGAGCGTGTCAATGGCCTTCACGAAGTCCCGGCGATATACGTATACCAGGCTCAGGGCATGCAAAGCGGTAACCAGTTGCGGTTTTTTCTGCAGCGCCTTGAGCAGGGAATGTTCCGCCTGCTGCAATTGGCCGGAATTCAGGTAGCCCACGCCCATATTGGCCAGATATTCGGCCGAGTCCGGCTGCAACTGTCCGGGAACGGTTCGCGCTTTGCCGCCACCGCAGGCCAGCAACATGAATATCCATGCCAGGCAAAAAATATTTTTTTTCATTTGTCCCCCTTTTTTCCAAGGACCCGGTAAACTTTAACCGGCTTGGATATGCCGTGCAATTTTTTTTCTCCTAAAAGTTCAAAATCAAATTTCCGGCTGCAGGCCTGATGGGTGGTCTCGGCCACGACGATCTCATCACTGCCGGCCACGGATGATTCCAAGCGGGAAGCGATATTGACGGTATTGCCCAGGACCGTGTAGTCCAGCCGCTTGGGAGAACCGAAATCTCCGGAAATCAATTTGCCCGAATGAATGCCGATGCGGACATGGATCATGTTCTCCGCTGCCAATTGACTGTTGATTTCCTTTAATTTTTTCATCATTTCCAAAGCCGTGACCAGGGCCAGTTCGGCATGGTTGGCAAATTCCAGGGGAATGCCGAAAATGGCCATGATGGCATCGCCGATGAATTTATCCAATGTGCCGTTATTTTTAAAAATGATCTCGGTCATTTCCGTAAAAAAATTGTTCAGGAAAATTCCCACTTCGATCGGGGTCATCTTTTCCGCCCGGGAAGTGAATTTGACGATATCCATGAACAGGACCGTCGCTTCCGATTCCCGGTACGGCATCACTTCCCCGGTATTGCTGTCCTGAAACTCCATTAGCCGCGAAACCACGGCCGGAGAATGATAGCGTTCCAGCCGCGACCGCAGCCGGCGTTCACGATTCAGTTTTTCCAGGCTGTTGATGCCTTCGATGGAAAAACCGGCGAAGTTGGCGATGATGGACATGATTTCCAGATCTTTCTCGGTAAAGACATGGGCAATGCTGGATGTATCCACGTAAATCAGCCCGTAAATGGAATCCTTTGCCCAAATGGGCACCGAGATCGCCGAAGTGATTCCATATATCAGGATGCTCTTGGAGCTGTCAAAACGGGAATCGTTGCGGGTATTGGAAGAAAGGATGGCTACTTTTTCATGAATGGCTTTCAGGGCGATGGTCTTGGAAATATTGACGATATCATCCTTCTGCCCCGACTGGGCATAAGTGTACTTCAGGTGGATGTCGTTTTGCTTGCTGTCATAATAAAAAATGAAAATTTTCTCCGGGCAGACAAACTTGAAAATCAGTTCGCCGAGTTTCTGAAAACTGTCACCAATGTTCTGGGAGGCGATCAGGCTCTTGCCCAATTCGGTCAGGGACGCCAAAAAATTCGGTTCGGCGATTTTTAATTTCGGCTTGATATCGGCCTTGCCCAGCTTGGCAATGGGAACGACCAGGGAAATCTTCTGGTCACTGGAATCACGGTAGCTTTCTTCCTTGCTGACGGAAAGATAGGTGAGCATGGTGCGGCCGATGGTGATCTTGTCGCCGACGGCAAGAACCTTGTTCTGCTCCCACTGGCCGTTGACATAACAGCCGTTGGTGCTTTTCATGTCAGTCAGCTTGAAACTTTTCCCGACCCGCTGCAGCTGGCAGTGCTGCCGGGAAACCGTGTTGTCCTTCAATTCGATATCATTTTCCGGAAGCTTGCCGATCACCACCTTGTCCTTGGTCAGAAAAAAAACCTTGAGTTCGTCGTCTACCAGATATTCTAATTTATATTCCATTCGTTCTTCAAGCTCCTCTGCATGAGATCAATCAGCGCTTTTTTGACATCCTGACCGTTAAAAAGCACCTGGTAGACACTGCGCGAAATGGGCATGTCAATATCCAGCTCCCGGGCGAGCTGGTTGACCGCCTTGGTGGTTTCCACGCCCTCGGCAACCATGGGAGTCGATTTTTCGGCGACGGCCAGCGACAAGCCCTGGGCAATTTTCCTGCCCAGCTGAAAATTTCGCGACAAGCTGCCGAAACAGGTCAACATCAGGTCGCCGATACCGCCCAATCCCCAGAAGGTTTCGGCCCGGGCGCCCAGGCGGATTCCCAGCCGGGATATCTCCATATTGGCCCGGGTGACCAGCGCCGCCGTGGTATTGACACCAAACCCAAGGCCGTTGATCATCCCGGCCGCGATGGCCATTACGTTTTTCAGCGAACCGGCCACCTCCAGGCCCTTCAGGTCATCGGTGCGGTAGATGCGCAGGACATTGGAGGAAAAACCGTTTTGAATTTTCATGAGCAGCGCTTCGTTGGCGGAAGCGGCGACCACGGCGGTTGGATGCTGGCAGGCCAGTTCGCGCGCAAAAGAAGGACCCGACACGGTGATCCAGCACGGCGCAATGTCCGGACCGAAAACCTCGTTGGCCACTTCAGAGATGGTTTTCAGCGACTCGGATTCAAAGCCCTTGGACAAATTGAGCAGTGTCTGTCCGGGGGGACGAACTTTTTTTATACGCCCGATCACGGCGCGAATGAATTTTGACGGCACGGCCAGTATTAACATGTCAGCCCGGCCGGCTTCATCCTCAAGATCGGCCACCGGATGCAAGTTGGCGGTCAATTGGATCCCGGGCAGAAAAACCGTGTTTTCCCGTTTATCCAGAATGGATTGGATGACGTCCTTTTCCATGACCCAGAGCTTCACCTGGTTGCCGTTCCGGGCCAGATAATCGGCGAATGCCGTTCCCCAAGAGCCACCACCGACAACCAGGATATTATCCATTTTGCTGCCAACTGAATGTATGTTCATTCCCCGCCACGATCCGCCGGATATTGGCGCGGTGCCGGAAAACGATGAGCAACAGCATCAGGAAAACCACCATGGCCGACTCCGCCACCTGGGTGAAGAGGATGTAAAAAAACAATGCGCTCGCCGCCAGCAGCGACGCCAGCGACACATAGCGGGTCATGTACAGGGTCAGTAAAAAAACAGCCGCAAAAACGAGCAGGGCGGGAAAATAAAAAATCAAGAAGACACCAACCAGGCATGCGACCCCCTTGCCGCCGCGGAATTTCAGGAAAACCGGGAAGGCATGTCCCAGCAGAACGGCCAGGGCTCCGAGCAGTATTATCCAGGGCAATTCAATATGAGCGCGACCGTAAATGACCGGCACCGCGCCTTTCAGAATGTCCAGGACCAGGGTTAGGATTCCAGCCAGCTTGCCCTTGCTGCGCAGCACATTGGTCGCTCCGATGTTACCGCTGCCCTGGGTACGAATGTCCCGGCCTTCGCTAAAATAGTAAATCAGATAGCCGAAGGGAATGGAGCCCAGCAGGTAGGAAAAAACCAAAAACGAAATTTCATGACTGCTCAACTGGAATCTCCTGCAATATTTTGTACTGCGGACCGCGGGGAGTCAGTTGGCTGCTGAAAAGCTGAAAGGAGGTCACCGGGAATTCGGCCAGAAAAACATCCTGCTTGGCGTTCAGCAGCTCAAAAAGCGTCTTGAAATTATAATGGGCCTTGTTGCGGCCCAGGGTAATATGCGGGCTGAAAGGACGGGTTTCCCTGGCAACGGCCAACGCCGCCAGGGCGTCCTCGATGCCGGCAAACATCTCCTGCAAATACGGGCTGTCTTCCACCCCGGCCCAGAAAATATGCAGGTCGTCACCCACGGGAAATTTGCCGAACCCGACGATCTTCAATGTGAAAGCCCGGTCCGGGATTTTTGCCGTCAGCAGCGCTTGCCTGATCGACTCGGTTTTGGCCGCGGAAGCCTCGCCGATGAATTTCAGCGTCAGGTGGATGTTGCGGCTTTCGGTCCAGCGGATGGAATTGGCAATGGCTTTGAACGGTTTGAGTTCGGCGGCAATCCTGTCCCTGATCACTTCGTCCAACCGGATACCGACAAAAATTCTCATTGCTTCAATTATAATGGAAGTAAGATTATTAGTAAAGAGCTTGCAAGAGTCCATTTTCAATATCAATGACAAATCAGTTGTCATACAAGCTTCGCTATAGGGCACTCCGTTTTTTTGAGTAAATTCGGCTCCAGCTTGCCCCCGGGACCTGACCCCGATGCTTTCCTGACGACTCAGGCTCGATGCATGGAGAGGTGCTCTTCCAGCTGGGTGAAATTCGCCATGGCTGGGACGGCGCTGGCGATATAAGGATTATCTGTCACCCAGCGCACGGCCCCGGCCAGGGATGGCGCTTCACCCTCCCGCAGGGCATAGGGCTGCGCCGAACAGGTTTTCATGGCTACAATGCCAATGCCCGCTGCGTGGGCTCGCCCCATGGCCTTGATCAGGCTGTCCTGGTCCCATTCGGCCGACCAACCGCCGATGGAATGCCGGAACCCGCCAAAGGGATTGAAGGGCAGCATGACTACTTCGTAAAATCCCGTTTTCAGCGCTTTTTCGAGGAGTGTCACATGGTTGTTGTGGGTGGAAAAACCGCAGGCACGGATCTTGCCCGACGTCTTGGCCCTGCAGAAAAACTCTTGCACATCGTTATTTTCAAGGATTGACTCCTCCTCGATCCCATGCAGCAGCAACACATCCACGCAATCGGTCTGCAGAGCCTTCAAGCTCTGGCCCAACTTCATTTCCAAGTGCGCCGCAACATCTTTGTTTGCCAGGATGCCGGAAAAACCCTCCGGCAATTTGATCTTTGATTGGATGAACACCTGCCGGCGTTTCCCCTGCAGCGCCCGGCCGAGCATCTCCTCATTTTTCCCGTTCATGTATGACCGTCCCGTATCGATAAAGCGGATGCCCCGCTCAATGGCTGCCCGGATTAACGCGGGTTCCAGGGTACGGGAAGCTCCCAGGCCAAGGGCCGTGACCCGCATACCCGTCTTGCCAAGGTCCTTCAGTGCAAGTGGTTCCTTTTTCACGGCCGCCCCGGCCGCTGGCGGGAAGCAGAAACCCGCTCCCGCGATCCCCGCCAGGGAACGAAGAAAATATTTCCGAGAGATCTTCATCGGACCTCCACTTGACAAACGCGGTCGAGGCCATGGCTGAAGTCTTGTTTTGCCTTTAACGTGCCGCAGAAAAAATGTAGCACATCACCTTCATGGGCGCAAGAAGAATGTGATAATTCAATTCTCTGATTTAGCGGACTTAATCTCAAGTGATGGTGTCCGCCATGTCACAGCATTACCGGGAGCATTAGGGTCTTGAAATGACATTTTTTATGCCGAAGTTATATTGACCTGTTAATTCAAGACCTGATCCTGGAGGCTTTTCCAGAAATTAGAGGACTATTTCCCCATTAAATGACACGAATAGGTACGTGTACACTATGTGACCCATTTTCTTTAAACCAGCAAACACCCTCGGCAACCAAATCAAATTCCAAAATATAAGCGCCCCGTGGAGGAGAATTAATCCTGGCCTGAACAATGATTGATTCCTTCGGCCGTATTGGACGCCCGCTGCCTTGGGTTAAATATTCTCTATAAAAATCGAGTTCGATCAGTTTTCCCTGCTGATCCAGCAAATGGCAGCCAAGATGGACAGCCCCTTTTTTGGCAGTGGTAGGAAGCCAGACCGAGGAACCTGTATTTTTAATGAGTATTTTTGCATTAAAAGTTTCACCCTCTTTCATTTCCCTTTTAAAAACTTTTACCGCCAACGTTGCTTTCAAATTAAGGCGCCGGCTGCTGTCGAGATTTTCTTTGATCAATTTGACTATACTGCCCCTGGATTTTCTGAATAGCCATGCTCTCACTAATGAAAGAAAGAATACCAATTCCCGGATAAGTGCATTGTCTTTGAGTATCTTGAAAGGAATTTCATCACCAACAATTCTTTTTACAGCATACAAGCGCGGATAGGTTTCATTTTTTTTGAAACCGATTTTCCTTGCTGCCTTGATGATATATTTTGGAGGCATGTCTCTTTCGGTAACATTATATTTTTCAACCGCATCCATGCTGGGTTTTTGCTTTGCATGTCCAAGACCTGGTTCACAGGTTATGCAGACGCCATATGATTTCATGGAATTGTAAGCCGTCTTTAACGCGGCCTCGTAATCTTCACTATGGTGCAAGGAATAAAAAAATACAGCAAAATCAAAGTCATTTTCCAAGCGAATGTTTTCATAATCACTGACAATAAAATGAAGGTTTGTTAACCTCATTTCAGTCTTGGCTTTCTCTGCATATTGAACGGCCAAGGGTGAAATATCGACTCCGACCACCTCATATCCCCTTTTTGCAAAGAAACAACTCGTCCAACCGGTCCCGCAACCAAAATCAATAAGTTTGCCGGGCGGCGGTGGAAGCAAAGACATGATTACGCCAATATCGGATAACATTTGGCCGCAAAGTTCATCGGAAAAGGGTTTATCTATCGCATACTGCAATCCTTCTTTTCCAATTGCCTTAAAATAATCAATTTCCCCTTGTTTCGGCAAATTTACCCCCATGGAAGACGAAATCTTTTTTGTAGGATTTTAAGGAAATTTCACTGAATTTGCAATAGCTGCAGCACAAACTATCCATCTATCCTGGCGGAACTGATTTGTCTGCCATCACTAAAAAGCCTGAATGCGACCCGTAAGAAACAAAGTTTGTATCTGTTATGTTTATGAAAGCAAAAAAACCTGGGTCCGTTTTGGCGTTTCAGGAGATAGGGACAATACCAACAAAGACAGGTGGGTCAGTCGCTGTTAGTTGAGAAATAAATTGTGCTATAATACAGCCATAACGATTCAATGATAAAATATGGATAAATCCGGAAAATTTTTTGGCTGGCTTCTGGGAATTTACGGTGCGCTTTTTCTGCTCTTGTCGATAAACCCGGTTGACCGCGCGACTTGGTTTGTGGAATCCCTGACCGTGTGGATTATTTTAGCTGTTATCATGGGATTATATTTCGGCCGGATTCGTTTTTCTCGCATGGCGTATGCCTTGATGTTCGTTTTGATTTATCTACACACAATCGGAGGACATTGGACTTTTGCGCTCGTTCCATTTTCCTGGGTGACGGATTTTTTTGGATTTTCAAGAAATCACTTTGATCGCATCGCCCACTTCTCCATGGGATTTTATGCTTTTGCTGTTGCCGAATGGCTATGGAGCAAAAAATTGGTGGCGAATAAATTTTTGCTATTTACCTATCCAATTTTTGTCATCGCGGCTATTGCTATGAGTTATGAATTGATTGAATGGATATATGCTGATCTGGCTAATCCTGAAGCCGGCGCGGCCTATTTGGGATCCCAAGGGGATATTTGGGATGCCCAAAAGGATATGTTGGCTGACACGCTGGGAGCGATTTTTGCTACATCCGTTTTCTTTTGGAAACACAATATTTGGAAAACTAAATTCTAAAAAGAAGACGAACAATGTCAACTGTTGAAAAGACAAAAAATTAATTTTCTTTTGATTAAGTCGTTCATGTTTTCCTCAACTTAAAAATGTTTTTCCCAGTCATCGTTGAGGCCTGAACCTCACTGCGCTGAATCCCGATTAGGTTCCCGGTTGAAAGCGGTTTTTTTATTGACTAAAAATGGCTTCTATATTAAGATAATAACCCATGAAAATTTTTTCAATCGCCGGTTGGTCAGGCAGCGGCAAAACCTTGCTCATCAGCCGCCTGATCGAACACTTCAAGGCCAAAAATCAACGGGTGATCGCAATTAAAAATGCTCCCGACTCGTATGAACTGCAGCCTGAAGCCAAGGATACCGCCAAATTCCTCCGCGCCGGAGCCGACGAAGTATTCCTGATAGCTCAAAACGAATTGTTGCGCATGAGCCGGATCAACGCTGCCCAGGACCTGCTGGAAGATTTGAAATCGCGGTTGTATGAAGATGACATTGTTCTGATGGAAGGTCTTTACCAGCCGGGGATACCGGTGATTGAAGTCGATGATATCAGCCGGCCGCCAGGGCAAAAATTCCCGCTGGACAAACTCGCGGCCATGGTCAGCGCGGGGAAATGCCCTCCGGGTCTACCTTGTTTCCTGCCGGATCAAATCGCCGAAATCTGTGTTTTTATGGAGGAATATTATGGAAAACAAGATCAACCTTGAAGTCAACGACCAGGTCATCGCCCTGAATCCGTTCGTGACAAAAATCATCAGCAACATCCTGCTGGGAGTGGTGCAGGCTTTGGATAAAATCCCCCAGCCTGTGAAAAATATCAAAGTCTCCCTGTCACTGGAAATTAAATAGGAGGTAGAAATAACCGCCATGAAATATTTGCGAACTTTCCCCGAAAAATGCAATGGCTGCAATATCTGCATGACCGTTTGCTCGCGTCTGTATTTCAAGGAAGACAACCCGGAAAAATCGGCCATCAAAGTTGCCGCGGCCGGAAAAAACGGCTATACCCTGGACGTGTGCAACCAGTGCCGGGCCTGCGTCGTTGAATGCCCGACCCTGGCCCTGACCGTCAACAAGCAGGGCGTGGTGATGCTCAACAAAAGCCTGTGCATCAACTGCCTGGCCTGCGTGGCCGTCTGCCCGACATCGACCATGATGACCTATCATGGCGGCCTGGCCCCCTTCAAATGCATCGCCTGCGACGCCTGCGCCAAGGAATGTCCCACCGGCGCCCTGAAAATCGAAGTCAAGGAGGATTGAAATGAACAGCCCGGAAACGAAGCACGATATCGAAAAAATGCGCCAGGCGCACAAGCTGCTGAAGGAATTCAGCTATGAACTGAAACCGGTGGTCAAGGGCTACAACAACCGCACCCTGTACATCAACCTGGCCAGCCTGGAAATAAAGGAAAAGCCGGTCCCGGCCGAGATGAAAAAGAAATTCATCGGCGGCAAAGGCTTCGACCTCAAACTGCTCTGGGACGCGGTCAGCGGCAACACGAAATGGGACAGCCCGGAGAACGAGATATGCATCGCCATGGGCCCCATCGCCGGCAACACCAATTATCCCGGATCGGGCAAATCCATTGTGACCACCATCTCGCCCCAGACCGGCATCCCCATCGACAGCAACGTCGGCGGTCATTTTGGACCCTACCTGAAATTCTCCGGTTTTGACGCCATGGAACTCCAGGGCAAATCGGACCGCGAGATCATTATCTACATCGACGGCAACCAGGGCAAGATCCAGATCATGGAAGCCCCGGAGGAGGCCATGGATTCTCATGTCCTGGCCGAACAGCTGCACGAGATGTTCGCCGCCAACGAACGCGAAAAGCAGCATGTCTCGGTGGTATCGGCCGGACATGGCGCCGAGCATGCCTGGATCGGCTGCCTGAACTTTTCCTACTGGGACAAGCGCCGCAAGCTGCCGCGCTTGAAACAAGCGGGACGCGGTGGTATCGGCTCCGTTTTTCGCAATAAAAAAATCAAGGCGCTGGTGGTCAAGTACTCAGGTTTGACCGGGAAATCCAACAATCCCGAGGATATGGAGACGCTGCAGAAAACCGGACTGAAACTGCACAAGGAGATCCTGGCTCTGGACGACAAGCAGTGCCACATGCGCACCATCGGCACCGCCCACCTGGTGGAGATCATGAACGACTATGACCTGCTGCCGGTGAAGAATTTTCGCTACGGCAGCCACCCCGAGGCGGAAAAACTGGCTTCCTGGGTCTGGAAAAAGTACTTCACCCAGAACGTGCCCGACGGCTGCTGGTTCGGCTGCACCATGTCCTGCGCTCACGGCATAGACAACTTCGAGCTGAAAACCGGCCCTTACAAGGGAGACAAGGTTTTGGTCGACGGCCCCGAGTACGAGACCATCGGCGGCTGCGGATCAAGCACGGCTATCTTCAATCCCGACGCCGTGGTGGAGATCAACTTCTACTGCGACACCTACGGTCTGGACACCATCTCCTTCGGCACCCTGACCGCCTTCGTCATGGACTGCTATGAGAACGGCATCCTGAACAAGGAGCGCACCGGCGGCCTGGAAATGACCTGGGGCAACTGGGAAGCAGCCCTGGAAATGATGCATCAGATCGCCCGCGGCGAAGGCTTCGGTTTGATCGCCGGCAAGGGCGTGAAATACATGCAGGAATACTTTGCCAGGGAATACGGCGCCGACGCCCAATTCCTCAAGGACATCGGCATGCACGGCAAGGGACTGGAACAGTCCGAATACCAGTCCAAGGAATCGTTGGCCCAGCAGGGCGGCTATTACCTGACCAACAAGGGGCCGCAGCACGACGAGGCCTGGCTGATCTTCATGGACATGGTCAACAACCAGATCCCCACTTTTGAAAATAAGGCTGAGGCCCTTCATTATTTTCCCATCTTCCGCACCTGGTTCGGACTGCAGGGCCTGTGCAAGCTGCCCTGGAACGACGTCGAACCGGCCGACAATGCCGAGCAAGCCGAGCCCAACAAGGTCCCCGAGCACGTGCAGAATTACGTGGACGTCTACAACGCCATCACCGGCGAGCATATCGACAAGCAAGGGCTGATGATGCAGTCGGAGCGGATCTACAATTTCCAGCGCGTCTTCAACCTCAAGATGGGCCACGGCAAGCGTCCCGACGACTACCCGCCCTATCGCGCCATGGGGCCGGTCACGGTCGAGGAATACGAGTCGCGCGCCGAACGCTACGACAAGCAGCTGCAGGAAAAACAGAACATCGACCCGGCGGGCAAGAGCAGCGAGGAAAAGATCAAACTGCACCGCCAGTATCGTGAAAAGCAATATGAAAGCCTGATCGACGCCGTGTTCAAGCGCCGCGGCTGGTCCAAGGACGGCGTGCCCACGGTCGAGCACCTCAAGGAGATCGGCATGGACCTGCCCGAGGTCATCGAACTGGTCAAGAAGCACTTGTAAAATAATTGAAATTCAGAAAAAGGTGAAATCCCTTTTCTTGATGTAGGGGCGGGTCTCAGACCCGCCCGTTCCTGGATACACAATCTGTGCGGACAGGTTTTTAATCATCCTTAAACGACCAACCTATTTAAACGGGAGGGTCACAGACCCTCCCCTACATAAAAATTAAACCATGTCGATTTTTCGGCTGCATTAATATCTTGTTAAATTGGAAATCTCATTTCCAATTTACATGAAATATGACAAAAAGGGCGGGGGCTCCCTTCGGGAACAGACAAATTTTATCCGCCAGCGTTTCGCTTGGCAGATAATTTGTGCTGCCAGCCCCGCCCCTACATTGACATCGTATTAATATGCATTTATAATGCAGATTGGAGATACAGATGAGAACTACACTTAATATTTCGGAAAATGTTTTGGGGGAAATTGCCAGGCTTTCCGGAGTGAAAAATAAAACCGCAATCATAGACTCGGCCTTGCGCGAAATGCTGGACCGGCTGCGGCGGCAGAAGCTGAAAGGAGCCTGGGGAAAGATCGTCATTGATCTGGATGTGCGCAAACTCAGGCAGAGAGAGCTGGATGAATGACTACTTGGTCGACACATCGGTCTGGGTTGAATTTTTCCGCGGCAAAAAAATTTCCATTAAAAAGCGGCTGGAAAAACTCCTGGACGAGAACCGGGCCGTTGTCTCGGGCATCATCTTGGCCGAATTGCTGACCGGGATAAGCAATGAAAAAGATCAGCGTTTTTTAGAAGAGTGTTTTATGGGTATGCCTTACCTGGAAGCAACCCGCGAGATATTTGCCACGGCCGGAAAAATGGGGGCAGCCTTGCGCAAGAAAGGCATCACCATGCCCATTTCCGACCTGCTGATCGCCGCCCTGGCCAGGACGCATGCGCTAATCGTGCTCACCCTGGACAATCATTTTTTGACCCTGGCCCGCTCGCTGAATGTGCCAATGGAGCTGCTGAAAGGTTTTTAATTTATCAATGCCGGCATATCTGGTTGAATCCTCTGCTTAGTGTAAGGTCGGTTCGCGAACCGCCCCTACGAAAAATCAATGTTATAACGAATTTTCGACCACCTTGTCCTACTGTCGCAACAGATATTCGCTTATCAGGATCTTCTTGGGGCAGGCTTTCCTGAAGTTACTGTTTCTATTCCTTCCCAGATTCGATTTTAATCAAGAAGTCTGCCGGAGAGAGGATGGAGATGCCGCGGTATTCGCCTACGGCCTGCAAGGTCTTGTCACCGCTGACGATCAGGTCGGCCTGCAAAGCAACGGCGCATTCGATGAACTTGTCGTCGTCGGGATCTTTTTTGACCACCTGCAGTCGGGGCGTTTTGCGGGTAAATTCAATGTTCTGACTTGAAGCTAGAAGCTTGAGCAATTCTTCCAGTTCCGTGCCGGACCTCAAACCCAATTCCTGCAGCACCCGGACATACTCATCGAGGATGTCGGCTGAAAGGCAAAGACTGATCCGGCCCTGTTTCCATAAATCGATGATCTGCCTCGGCTTACCGCCAAAAAACGAGGAAACAAAAACATTGGTGTCAATGACGGCTTTCATGCTTTTGCCGGCGCACCGTCTTTATAGCCACAGCCACATCGGCAACCTTGACTTTCTTCGCCTTCAGTGTCCGCCCGATGCGCTGCCAAAGATCATCGACATAGCCTTCAATATCTCTTTCGCGGACATAATCGCCCAGTATCTCCCTGACCATCTGGCTGTAGCTTTTCCCTTGCTTGCGGGCCAGCCGGCCGAGTTTTTCCTTGGTTTCGCCGTCTATTCTGATCAGCATTTGCGTATTCATCTTCGCCTCCGCCCTAACATATATCATATATATCAATTATATCATTTTGTCAACTTGAAACTGTCGAAATATTTTTTTCTTTTCATGACGCCTGTGATTTAGGCGCAGAAAATAAATCTTGCACAATAAATGAAGCATCATTACGGTAATTGACTCATCATCCGGCCCTTCCCTGATCTTCCCGGGAATGCGTTAGAGCCTTATCTTGAAAACGACAACTGGGCGATCCGCTTATCGATCTCCTCCCGGCTGATTTTCTTGAAGCGGGCCGGCAAAAAACGCTCGTCCGTGCACTCGCGAATGGCCAGCATGTCCATCAATTCCAGCTCTCGCGTATCTGCGGACGGCCGAAAATCACGAATCACATCCGTCAGGATTTCAACAAACGTTCTCCCCTTGGCCGCGTCCGCCTGCAATTCAAAAATGCGCAGCACCCGGATCAGCAAACCTTCTATTTCATTGCCGCTCAAGGGCTGCTTGAAAGGCAAGGACGGGATTTCCTCCTGCTTGAGATCGATTTTCAGCTTGCGGGCCATGGCCATGAAAAGGGCCTTCATCCCGGCTTCATCCGCGGGCGGCAGCAGAGGGATATGAATATCGAGACGGCCCTGGCGCTTCAAATCCACTTCAAGCAGATCGGGCCGGCTGGTGGCAAACAGCCACAGGATCTTGCCACGATTGGAGGTGTCGGCCATCTCCTTGGCCAGCATGCCATAGACCCTTCCCGAAAGGCCAGAATCACCTTCGCCGCTGTCGCGTTTTCCCGTCATCTGGTCGGCTTCGTCGATAAAGACTACGACCTGCCCCAGGGCATGCAAAATATGGAATACCTTTTCCAGGTTGCCTTCGGTGGCGCCGACCCACTTTTCCCGGAAATTTTTCAGGGCGACGAACGGCACGCCGCACTCGCCGGAAAAACATTCCACCAGGTACGTCTTGCCGGTGCCGATGCGGCCGGTGATCAAATAGCCCATGGGCAGTGCACGCACCGCTCCTTTTTTCAGCAATTGCGCATCCTCGCGCAACCAGGCCTTGGCCTCATCGTGCCCGGCGACATCATCGAGAGTACGATCGAATTCGAGAAACTCCAGTCGATCAAAAGCCTCTTTTTCGATAATCTCTTTTTTCCAGCGGGCCAATTGTTTCATGGTGATTACGCGGTTGTTTTTCATGGCCTGCATTAAAATATTTTTAATATTGATGCGGTTCAATCCCTGCAGCTTGACCGCCAGATTATCGATACCGACCTCGCTGATTTTAGCAAACTCCTTCTGCTCCCCTACCAGAAAGCGAATCCACTCGTCAATTTCCCCGGTTTGGGGCAAGGGAATGGTAATCTTGCCATTGAAGGGATTTTCCACGATATATTCGCTCAAATCGGTCAGGTTCTCCGAAAGCAGTGCGGTCACTACGTTGGCGCCCAAAATGGCCGGATCCTGGGCCCAGTTAAGTATCTTGATGATGTTGACCCCGATCTCGCCGCTGAGATACAGGGATTCGCCGCGGGGAACGATAAAACTGGCGAAATCGATCACCACCGCAGCTGAAAGCGCCGCCTGCTCCGGATTTCCCACGATAATGAATTGCAGGAAGCGGTCGATCAGCTCCAGAGCCCGGATGGGATCTCGAGGCAACAGGCTGCCGGCCTCCAAAGATGCGGAAGCGTCGCCCGAACTTCCGGAATCAGAAGCGAAACGAGAACCGTGGAATTTGTCGAAAATCTGCATGTATTTGAAAAAATGCTCCGCCCCCTTGGCCAGCTGGATGCCTTTGCCGCGATTGTAAAAAAGGATGATGTCCTGGGAAGCAAAAAGGACCTCGGCCAGGAATTGCTTCAGCGGGAAAAAACGGACATTCTTTTCTTCATGAAAAGGAACCGCGTCATGGATATTACCGCTGATAATGAACTGGCTGACGGTACCGCCGCGGAATGTTTCCTTCACTTGCTGCGCCCAGGCGGGCAGAGGGGAATTCATAGGTTACTCCTTCAGTCTCTGTTTTTTAGGCGTTGGGAGCGGCGACGCGGCATGGGAGTCGCTATCCATGGCAGCAAACAATTCACTGCTGTCGCTGATCCATTTCTGTGTGTCTTCCAGGGAGCGGATCACTCCGTCCAGCCGGCTGGTCAGAATTTGCGGATCTCCGGAAATGACCGATTCCTCGCTGATCAGCGTCACCTGTTTCTCGATGCGGTCCAATTCCGCATCGGTAACCTTCAGGCTCTCCTTGACCCGGAGCAGGTTATCCAGACGGCGTTTTTGGATCTCCAGCGTTCCTTTCAACGGCCGGGCCAACGCCGAGCCTTCCGCCTCCCCGGCCAGCTTTGCCTCGACCTGAAGAATCTCTTCGCGAAGGTTTTTCTCGGATAGCTCTTCCAACAACTCCCGCGAGGTCCGCCGCGAATGCAGCAGCTTGAGAAAAATGGCGGACAGCTGGCTCAACGCCTCTGATTGCAGGCTCTTTAGCCCCGACTCCGGAGCAGGCAATCCATATTTGTTGAGGATCTTTTGGCACTT
The DNA here is from genome assembly GCA_963770755.1 of Candidatus Aminicenantota bacterium. GTDB lineage: Bacteria > Acidobacteriota > Aminicenantia > UBA2199 > UBA2199 > UBA2199. The sequence goes on from CAVYQZ010000010.1 coordinate 363,696, forward strand.
GGACTCCAGGTTATTATAACGATCACGGTCTTCTGCCGACAAAATTTGCAGGACACCCTGCTGCTTTTGCGCCTGAAACTTTTTTTTATCCGCCAGCTTTTCACCCTGCACGATTCTCTGAAAGCGTTCATTCCCGGAAAGAGAGAGCAGATAGGCGGATTCATAAGCCAGGCCCAGGAAAAGGAATCCGGGATGCCCCAGCGCCAGAATGGCGAAGCCGGCCAAAACAAGTTTATTTAAAGGAAGATGCCCCAGGGTCTTGGAACGAACTTTTAAATGAAAAGCGGCTTTGAGGTAATCCCAGAAAGTCAATGAATCTTTAATCATGCGCAACCCTGCTGATGGCCCAGAGTCGTTCGGAATTCGGCAGCAACCCGTTCCACCATCTCCAGGAACTGGGGGGATCGCTGCACATCAAAAGGCGAAATTCCGGGAACTGCGGGAGGTATATCCCGGAATTCCTTCTGGATGCTTCCCGGATTGCGGCGGAACACCCAGACCCGGTCGCCGAAATAGACCGCCTCGACCAACGAATGGGTAACGATAAAAACCGTTGCCGCGATCTCCTGCCAAAGGTTGACCAGCAATTTCTGCATCTCCAGACGCGTTGGTTCGTCAAGCGCCGAAAAAGGTTCGTCCATCAGAATGATCCGGGGTTTGAGAATCAGGCTGCGGGCGATCGCTACCCGTTGCTGCTGGCCTCCCGACAACTGGTGAGGGTATTTGTTTTCATGCCCGCCGAGCCCGACCTGCTCGATCCATTGGCGTGCCTGGCTAACGATCTCTTTATGGCCGATCCCCGACTTGCTGCGGTTGATTTCCAATCCGAAACATATATTCTTAAGGACCGTCATGTGCGGGAAGGAACTGTATTTTTGAAAGATCATGCCCCGGTCTATCCCCGGTCCGCAGATCGGCCGGCCATGCACCAGGATTTCGCCACGGCTCGGTGGATATACTTCTTTGAAACCGGCAAGCAGGTTGAGCATGGTCGATTTCCCGCAACCGGATGGCCCGACAATGGCGATGAATTCCCCACGGCCGGGAGAATCTTCGATCGAAAAATCGAGTCCCTCCAAAGCGACACAATGGCGGGAAGTCCCCGGATTGAATATTTTGCTGACATTGCGAAACTCGGTCACCGGCGGTTTTGCAGCCAGAGAAGCTGGATTTATATTAACTCCCGTTTCGCTCATTTCCGCTCCAGATAGGGAAAAAACATCCGCTGCAGCCATCCCCAAATCCTGTCGGTAATGAAAGCGATAATGACGATCACCACCAGGACCAGGTAGATGTGTTCACGGGGGCCGCGCCGTTGGGCGACAATGATAATCGTACCCAGGCCGCGGTCGGCGGCGACCATCTCGGCCAAAATGATATAAGTCCAGCCGATGCCGAAACCCAGGCGCATGGCATGAAAAATCTGCGGCAAAGAGATGCCGAGCAGAACGCGGCGCAGGATCTGCCAGCGGCCAGCGCCGAGGGTATAGGCCGTCTGCAGGTATACGTTGTCCACGGAATCCATGGCCTTGACGAAGAGGGGCAGCAAATAGACAAAAAAGGCCAAAGCCAGAAACATGATCTTCTGGGACTCGCCGATGCCGAACAAGCTCATCGTCAACGGAACCAAAGTGGGAATGGGCAGATAGGCGCCGAAAGTGGCCAGAGGGGAGAAAATGGCTTTGATGTTGGAGAACGTTCCCATGAAGATTCCCAAGGGGAAAGCGGCCGCCAGCGCGATGACGAAACCGCCGATCACACGCAAGGTACTGGCCACCATACTGCGACTCAATTCGGCATCGAACCAGAGGCTGCGGAAAGAATGGAGCACTTCACCGGGAGAAGGCAGAATTAGCGGTGATATGACCCGGTTTTCTACTTTTCCCCGGGTCAGCAGAACCCACACGGCAATAATCACCACCACCGGAATTAAGCCAAGGACAATGCGTGCCGGTAAAAAAACATCCTCGCGGATTTTAAAAAAGCGGCGATAAAATTTCCGGACCATCGCCCCTATCTTTCTAAAAATGTTTTTAGTCTCACTCATCAATCGGAAACATTTTCTTGTTTGGAGGCTACTTCATCTCTGGCGGGTATATCGATATTTCCACCCGGCGGTTCATAGGCTGATTCATTGGATTTGCCTGGTCCGCGGGTAAATCCCAGGCCATTCCCTTGATCACGAATTTATTCGGATCGAAACGATATTTCTTGATCAGGGCCGTTTTAACCGCCTCGGCCCGGTCCATTGAGAGTAATTCCACTTCCGAACGCGGCACCCGTCCCTTCATGGAGCTGTCGGTATGTCCGGTAATGCCGATTACCGCCCGTTCATACTGACCGGCCAGCCGTGCCACCTTTTCCAGGGTTGCCGAAGCATGCGGATCATACATGGTGTTGGCCAGGGGATTTCCCAGTTCATCATGTTGCGGCTCGAAAATATTGGCGGAATTGGGGTAAAAATTAATGCGGATGGTCTGGGTTAGAATCGGTTTTTCCGCGGCCACCTTATGGTAGCTCATGGGAGTGAAACTGGTGATATACTCGTCCTTCATCTCCGAGAAAAGACCTTTGGCCTCAATCTTTTTGAGAACGGAGAAATCCATCACTTCGTCAAAGCGCAATGGGGTTCCCAGCAGGCCGAGTTCTTTATATACAAAAGTGATATTTTTCCAGGTGCGTTCAAAATTGGCCGGGGAGTTGGCATTGAGGAAAAACTCCTTATTCTCGGCAAAATTGGTGATGTGGGCGTCATATTCCATGGCCTTGACCTGATCGACGGTCATCCCGTAGCCTTCGGACATCCATTGAAACGCCTGGGCCTTCTGCATGTCGTCTTTGATTGCGCGCATGCCTTCAAATATGCCGGCCACAAGCCCTTCAATGACATCCGGATGATCTTTGGCAAAATCAGCGCGGGCCGCCCAGACATCGGCGATGAGCTTGTTGGCCTCGCTGGTGGTTGTTAAAATACGCGTTTTTTTGACTTTCTGGGGAATATTGTAGATATCCGGTGCCCAGGAGACGCAGGCATCGATCATGGGGTCTGCCACAAATGCCGCGGCGGCTTCAAACGCCGTGGCGGTAAATTTATGGTTGACTTCACCCGGCTGGATACCGGCATTGAGCAGCAGATTGTTGAGAAAATATTGCGACGGGCTGTTCTGGGCATAAACGATGGTGCGGCCGCGCAAGTCCTTGACGCTGGAAATGTGGCTGCGCACAACGATACCATCGCCGCCGTTCGACCAATCGATCTGCTGGTATATGCGCAATGCCGTCCGGGAATCCTTACTCAGCTGTGGGGCGAACAGAACCATCATGTCCAAGGTTCCCCAGAGGATATGACTTTCACCGGAAGCAAAAGCATCCCGGGCAGTCACCGGATCATCGATCAGTTTCAAGTTGACTTTGAAGCCATATTTTTTATAGAAGACGCTCTCGGTATTGGGAGCGAAACCATGATTGGCCGCAACGATCGGCAGCCAACCGATCCAAACGTTGATCGGAAACTGGACGACCTTCTCTTTCACATCCCATTTGTAATTGCTCGTACCCTGCACCGGGCGCAGCGTCTGGGCCGGGATATATTTATATTCGGTCACTGTGGTAATGCCGGTCGGATCCTGGGCCTCAGCCTCTCCCTGCTGATCTTTGCGAAACTGGTCCAGATCAACTGTTTTGCCTTTTTTCGCCTTGGGGAAGAATGTATCTCGAAAAAAGTAACCGGCGGCGGCAATGCAGGCGATGATGAAAAGAATAGCGACCGTTTTTCCCAATGCCGTGGGTCCGACTTTGTTGTTTTCCATGGATACCTCCTTATACTTTTTCCTTGGGACCAAGTACCTTTTCAAGCTTCGGTTTCGGAGCCGCGTTTTTCTTCACAGCATCTGCGGCAGGAGGAATCATGCCATAGGCGGCCTCGAATTCCCGCAGGGCTTGTTCGGCAAGCGCCTTCTGCTCCTCCTCCTTCAGCTCCACTTCTTTGACATCGATCGTGGAAGACGCGACCCGGGCCCTGCCGGCCGCCTTGTCGCGGCGCTCCTGCAAATATTCCTCGACCCGGTTCAGGGTATCGCCCGTACCGCCGATTTTGGAAATCATGCCGGAGGCCATCTCCTGCAGTTCGGCCTGCGCTTCCATCATTTCCGTCTCGGAGATCAATTTTTTCAGTTTCTCGATTTTGGCCTGAGCTTCCTGGATGGAGACGTCTCTCGACTTGAGCAATTTCTGGTAGGTCTCCTCGGAAAGAACCAATTGCTGCCGGTTTTCTTCCAATTGATCTTTTACCGACTGCAATTCCAGCGCCATCTGCCCGGCGACGGCCCGATTGCCAACCTTGATATGGGCGGCAATCCTGGCAGTCAATTCCTTTTCGCGCACTTCCAAATTTTTGATCTGGCGCATCAATCGTTCAACGAAACCCGCATGAGTCGCCAGGTTATCATTAAAACGGGCGATCTGCTTGCGCAGGTTTTCTTTTTCCGCCTCGATCAAAGCACTGGGATTGGACTTCTCGAGTCCAGAGATAAACAATCCGAAAAATCCGCGGATTAACTTGGCTAAACGTTTAAACACATCACCCTCCTATAACTAGTGCCATATTGTAATATCCGTTTTAGCGAAAGTCAAATGGAACCGCTTCCGGCATCTCGGCCACACATCCATTCAGGCCCCTTTTCCCATCCAGTCGCAAAACAAATTTCAAACTAAATTTATTTTCCTGTTTACATTATGTTTTTATAATTCTATAATTTAAATTATTGACTTAAGGGAGGTCGTATGCCAATCAAAAGAACAGTCATGCGCAGTTCCAAAGGCACCAAACTTTATGCGGTGCGCGACAGCAAGGGCCGCTTCAAGGACATTCAGAGCTACAAGAAGGCCCACAGTATGGACATGAAGCGCAAGAGCAAAGAGGAACTGGCCAAAGCCGCGAAGCTGAAAGCTGCAAAAACCAAAGCGACTAAAGCCAAGGCAACCAAGATCAAGGCAAAAGCCAAGACTGTAAAGGGTAAGATCACCAAGGCCAAGGCCGTCAGCAAACCCAAACCCAAAGCTAAAGCCAAAAAGAAAAAATAACGACCGTTTAAAATAACGAGTTTGATTTTATTCTAACCCTGCTACGCAGGATAAGTAACTTAAGAGCATTATCGCAAATTCTAAAATTTGTTATCTTTTTAGAACAAATTTTGAATTTGCTATCTAATGCTCTTATCCAGCTTGACTGGGTAGAAAGCAAATAATCTTGCTTTTTTTACCAAGTTAATTTGCTTTAAGTTACTAAGATGTAGGGGCGGGTTTGTGACCCGCCCGCTCTTTGATATATGCGATCTTTACAGGAGGGTCTGTGACCCTCCCCTACGCAAAAATCAAATTACAACGAATTTTCCACCACCTTGACCTTCAACCTGGACAGGTACTCGGTGATCTTGATCTTTTTGGGGCAGGCCTCCATGCAGTTGAAGATGGTGTGGCAGCGCCAGATGCCGTTCTTGTCATTGACAATCTCCAGGCGATCATCGGCGCCGTCGTCGCGGCTGTCGAAAATAAAGCGGTAGGCCTTGAGCAGGGCGGCCGGACCCAGATAATCCTGGTTGGGCCAGGAACTTGGGCAGGCCGCGCTGCAGGCGGCACAGAGGATGCACAACGTCGATTCGCCGATCTGCTCCAACTGCTCGGGCGACTGGACGTATTCCTTGTCGGGCAGCGGCTTGTCCAGGATCAGGTACGGCTTGATGCGCTTCAATTTATCAAAGAACGGTTCCAGGTCCACGACCAGGTCCTTGATGATATCAAACCCGGACAGCGGCTCGATTTTCAAGCGAGTGCCGAAACGGTGGATCGGCGTTTCGCAGGCCAGCACGTTGCGGCCGTTGACTTTCATGGCGCAGGAGCCGCAGATGGAACTGCGGCAAGAGCGGCGATAGGCCAACGTGCCGTCATGCTGCCAGTGGATCTCGTTGAGCACGTCCAGAATGGTCGATTCGTCGTCAACCGCGATGGCAAACACCTGCCAGTGCGGTTTTTTATCCTTTTCCGGCTGGAATCTTAAAATTTTTACCGAGATATCTGTTTTCGCCATGGTATTTTCTCCTTAATACTTCCTTTCCTGCGGTTGGTACTGCGGGTAGATAACGACTTCCTTACTGAAATCCAGCACAATTTTCCCGTCCCGGCGCCATGCCAGGGTGTGCTTCAACCACTGGGCATCGTCGCGCTTGGGGAAATCGGTGCGGAAATGGGCCCCGCGCGATTCCTTGCGGGCCAACGCACTTTCGACGATCACCTCAGAAAAACTGAGCAGGTTTTCCAATTCCAGGGCCTCGATCAGGTCCAGGTTGAACACCACACCGTGATCATCGACGGATACTTTCCGGTAGCGCTCCTGCAATTCCTTGATGACGGCCTGCATTTTCAACATGTCGTCCTGATTGCGAAAAACGCCCATGAGCTTGGTCATATTTACCTGTAAATCCTCACGGATAGCAGCATGCTTTTCCTGACCCTCTTTCTGCCACAGGTGATCAATTTTAGCCTGGGCTTTGGCCAGGGGGGAAGCCGGCAAGTTGCTATAGCCATTTTCCCGGCAGAATGCGCTTATGTGCAACCCGGCGATACGACCGAAGGTCGCCGCGTCCTGCAAGGAATTGGTGCCCAGTCGATTGGCCCCATGCAGTGAAAGGCAGGAACTTTCCCCGGCCGTATAAAGACCCTTGACCATCGTACCCCGGGCGTCCTTGATCACCTCGGTATTCATGTTGGCCGCAATGCCGCCCATCGAATAGTGGGCCGTCGGTTGAATGGGTACCGGTTCCCTCACGGCATCGACTTTCAGGTAATTCAAGGCCAGGTCGTAGATCTGCGGCAGACGCTCCAGGATCTTTTTCTTGCCCAAATGGCGCAAGTCGAGGTAGACATAATCCTTGCCGGCGATGCCGCGGCCCTCGTTGATCTCGGTCTGCTCGGCTCGGGAGACGACATCGCGCGGAGCCAATTCCATTTTGGCTGCGGCGTAGGTTTTCATGAAGCGCTCACCCTGGTCATTGACGATATAAGCACCTTCGCCGCGGGCAGCCTCGGAAAGGAGGATGCCATGCTTATAGAGTCCGGTCGGGTGGAACTGGACAAATTCCATATCCTCAAGCGGCAGTCCCGCTTCCAGCACCAGGCCCACGCCGTCCCCGGTATTGGCGTGGGCGTTGGAGGTGACTTTAAAAGCGCGGCCGTAGCCGCCGGTGGCCAGCAGCACCGCACGGGCGTGAAAAATATGGAGACCGCCGTTGCGAATATCCCAGGCCACCAAGCCGCGCGACAGGTCGTTCTCGATCAGCAACGATAAAACCTGAAACTCATTGAAAAAAAACACGTTGTATTTCAGGCATTGTTCGTACAGGGTATGCAACAGCACATGGCCGGTAACATCCTGGGCAAAGCAGGCGCGCGGTGCAGAATGGCCGCCGAAAGGGCGCTGGTTAATCCGGCCGTCCGCGGTACGTGAAAAAGGAACCCCCATATGCTCGAACTCATAAACGGTTTTCAGCGCCTCGTTAACGAATTTTTCCACAATGTCCTGGTCGGCCAGGTAATCGCTGCCCTTAATGGTATCAAACATGTGCGCTTCCAGGGAATCCTCGGCTACATTGGCCAGGGCGGCGGCGATCCCCCCCTGGGCGCCTCCGGAGTGCGAACGGGTCGGGTAAACCTTGCTGATCACGGCCGCCGACAAACCGCTTTTAGCCACTTCCAGCGCAGCCCTGAGCCCGGCCAATCCGGCACCAACAATCACGGCGTCAATTTTATGATAATTTCTTGCTTCATCAGTTTTCATTATGTCACTCCTCAGGCAATCTTCAGGGTATAGAGTTTGATGATGGTCAGCGTACCGACAAACAAAAGGATTGTTCCGACCGTCAGCAACAGGCTGTACCAAACCAAACGCCAGAACTTGCTGGTCGTGTAATCTTCCAGGACCGACCATACCCCATTCAAGCCATGATAAAGGGCCGTCAGCAGAAACATGAACTGCAGCAGCGGGAACCACCAGCTCTGGGCCCGATTCATGACCCGCAGGTAATCCACCGAGCGGGTATTGGTCAGGAAATGGTAAACAATAAAATGGAAGAGCAGCAGCACGAACAGAATGACGGCGGAGATGCGCTGCAGCAACCAGGCAATGGAACCCGAACGCGACGTTTGCTTGAAGTTCTTTTCCATGATGCCCTCCCTAAAACGCGTGGCGCAAAAGGATGAAGGAGCCCAGCGCCCAGAGGACAAAGGCCACGGCGATGAGCAGGACAAACAACTTCTTGTGCGCCAACGAACCCTTGAAAAAATCGACGATGACGATACGCACGCCATTGAAGGCGTGAAACAGGATGACCCCCCAAAGGCCAACTTCCAACAGTTTGAACAAAGGGCTGCTCAGGAAAGTCATGACCTCATTGAAGGTTTTTTCGCCATAAGTCAAGCTGTTGATAACCCAGATGTGCAGGGACAGGTAAAAGATCAAAGCCAGGCCGGCCAATCGGTGTAAAACCCAGGCCCAGGTCCCGATAAAATTGTAGTAGGTGAAATCATAAAACCGCGTTTTTTTATACAAGCTTTGCCTCCATAAAAAATTATCAGGAAATATATTAATATCTTTTCAATAGAACTGCAAGAAAATATTTGACTTTTTAATTAAAAGAAAATACTTTATGACCATGATCAATCAATCGCCAGAGCAGCAGCCCATGCAAAAACCAGAAACTCTGGCCCTGAAAAACATGTTTGAAAAAAATCACTGGCTGATCCGCATCCGTTGGATCTACCCGGTTTTCATCATGCTTTTTTTTCTGACCTATAATTTTCTGGCCCGGCATTCATTGATCAGCTGGCAAAACGCGCTGTTGGTTTTCCTGCTGCCGATCATCGTCAATTTCCTGTTACACGTGGACATCCGCCAAAAAGAAAAACGTGCCGAGAACCAGGTGCAATACAGCCAACTGCTGACAATCATTTCCCGGCAGCTCAACTTTGACCTGATCGCCTTGTCCCTGATCGTTTTTTTTTCCGGGGGCCTGAACAGCCCGATCATCGCCTTATATATCGTCTACATCATGATCACCACTTTCTTAACCGATTACCACAAAGCTTTCCGCAACACGCTGACGGTCATTGTCCTGCTTCTGATCATCACCCTGCTGCAAAACAGCGAGAGTTTTTTCTCCAGCCAGCAGCTCATGGCCATACTGACATTTGACCTGATGCTGATTTTCACGTATTTTGTCTCCGGTTATCTTTCGAAAAATCTGCACACCAATGAATTGCTGCTCAAAAAGCTTCTCGAGCAAACCCAGGAGCTTTCCATTTCGGACGGTTTGACCGGCCTATACAACCAGATGCACTTTTTTGAGCTTCTAAGTCTGGAAACAAAAAAATCGCAACGTCACAAGTTGAGCTATTCCTTGATCATGTTCGACGTCGATTTCTTTAAAAATTACAATGACCATAACGGCCATATCCATGGCTCGGAAATTTTAAAAAGCATCGGTGCGATCATGAAAAACAAATTTCGCACCACCGACCTGCTGGCCAAGTATGGCGGCGACGAATTTGTCGTTATCCTGCCCCAAACCGACAAAGTCGGAGCCTACCTGGCAGCGGAAAGGCTGCGGGAAAGCATTGAAAAGCAGGTCTTCCCCGGAGCCGAAACCCAGCCGCAAAAAAAACTGACCATTTCCATCGGTTTGGCTTCTTATCCGGAGCATGGGCTGAACGATGAGGAGATATTGAACTATGCAGACAAAGCATTGTATTTTGCCAAAGAGTCCGGACGCAATCGCACCCATATTTACAATGAAAACATCGAAAAAGAAATGGAATGATCATGTTGCTTCGCAGGCGCGCCGCAGACAAATAAAAAGCAGGCTATCACCATGATCTTAAAAAGAAACAGCGGCCTGCTACTGCACATCACATCCCTGCCCGGGAAATACGGCTGTGGCACACTGGGCCGGGAAGCGGCCGCTTTCATTGATTTTTTGGCGGCCAGCGGCCAGTCTTATTGGCAGATTTTGCCATTGGGGCCGGTTTGCCCGCATTGGCATTTTTCACCCTATTCATCGCCTTCCGCTTTCGCCGGCAACGAATTGGTGATCGATCCCGAAAAAATGCACGCCCGCGGCTGGCTTGGCGCAGAGGAACTTCGCGCCAGCGAGGATGGCCGCCACAATGACTTTGCCGATCTTGAAAAAACCGCAAGTCAAAAAACCATCCTATTGGAGAAGGCAGCGCAGTCATTTTCGCGGCAGCAAAAAGCAGATGAAAAAAATGAGTTCGAACGCTTTTGCCACGAACAGCGGCATTGGCTGGACGATTATACGCTGTTCCGGGCCCTGGCCGATCATTTCAACACGTTTCAATGGATGGTCTGGCCGGAGGACATCGCCCGCCGCCAACCGGCCGCCCTTGGCCGCTGGAAGCAAAAACTGGCCGAATCCGTCTATATCAGGCAATTCGGACAGTTTGAATTTTTCAAGCAATGGCAAGAAATGAAAAAATATGCCAACCGGCGGGGTGTACGGATCATCGGTGATATTCCTTTTTATGTCAATTTTGAAAGCGCGGATGCCTGGGCCCATCCCGAAATTTTCCAACTTGATCAAGCCAGCGGGCTGCCGCTATCGGTAGCCGGCGTGCCGCCGGATTATTTCAGTCAAAGCGGCCAGCGCTGGGGCAACCCCCTCTACGATTGGCAGGATCAACACCGGGATCTCAAAGGGCCTACCATGGATTGGTGGACGGCCCGCATCGGTCATCTTCTTCAGCAGGTCGATGTGCTGCGCATCGATCATTTCCGCGGTTTTGAAACCTACTGGTCCATTCCCGCTGAAGAAAGCACGGCGATTAAAGGCAGCTGGCAGCCCGGACCGGCCATGGCCTTTTTCAATTCCCTGAAAGATACATTGGGAGCTTTGCCCTTGATCGCCGAGGATCTGGGTGAAATAACCCCGGCCGTGGAAGCCTTGCGCGAGCGTCTTGAATTGCCGGGCATGAAAATATTGCAATTCGCCTTTGATGGCAAGGGCAATAATCCCTATTTGCCTCATAATTTCACCAGCCCGAACTGTCTGGTTTATACCGGAACCCATGACAACAACACAAGCAACGGATGGTTTTACGGACAGGAAACCAGCACCCAGACCAAGGACTATATCCTGGATTACATGAACGTGAACCATCGTGACGAATTTCACTGGCAGTTCATCCGCCTGGCCATGCAATCGATCGCCTGCCTGGCGATTTTCCCGGTTCAGGATATTCTGGGCTACGGCGAACGTTTCCGTATGAATACTCCGGGCCAAAGCATCGGCAATTGGAACTGGAAGCTGACTCCGGAAGCGTTGACGCCTGAAATCGGCCGGCGCTTGCGCCAATTGACACAACTGTACAACCGCTTGGCAGCAGATTAAATTTTCGTCCTATATTTTGCAGCAATCGAAGCAAATGTCATAAAAACAGGACAGATTGTCTCGATTTAAGTTGGCAATAAATTTGCTTTCTAAAGAACAGGAGGTCAACATGAAAAAGATCATGGTTGCCATTATGAGTTTTTTGTTATTAGCCATTGGTTTATTGGCTTATGAAACAGATAATAGCCCCAGCGAAGCCAAATACTACGACAACGCCAAAGTCATCCGTATTAAAAACGTCGAAGGCGAGGGATTTGTCCAACGCTCCTATGAGGAAGGCTATGAAGAAGCAACTCCCAACCTGCCCGTATTTGAAAAAGATACGGTCGGCACCACGGCCGGACGCCTGGGGATATACCTGGGCCGTTTGAACTACATGCGCCTGGACACGGACACCCGGGTTGACATGTTGAGCATTCCCCAGTTGCGCGAAACCAACCTCGTTGCCCGCGTGACAAAAGGCTCCATCTACCTGGACATTGAAAACTTGGACAAAGAAAAAAGCATCGAAATCCAAACGCCCGATTGCGGCATCTTTTTATTGGACAATGGTATTTACCGGATCAACGTGGATGAAAACTCAATGACCGAAGTTTATGTCATCGAGGGTATCGCCGAAGTCGCCGGGCAGGATAACAGCCGCAATGTCCGGGAAAATCAAAAAATCGTCATGTCACGCGGCAGGCTCGAAGAAAGGCCGTATTATTTTTACGCTTCTGAAAAAGACGACTTCGACCGCTGGAACGACATGCAGAATCGTGAACAGGGATACGCCCGCTATGGCACGGCCCGATACCTGCAAAGCGGTTACGAGGACTATGAATATGAAATGTCGCGAGCTGGACGCTGGATGTTCATGTCCGCTTTCAATTCCTATGTCTGGATTCCATATTTCAGCAATGCGGAGTGGATGCCTTATTCCAATGGACGCTGGATTTACAACCCGTTTTACGGATACGTTTGGACTTCCTATGACAATTGCGGCTGGTTTACCCATCACTATGGGCGCTGGCACTGGGATTATGGTAACGGCTGGTACTGGATCCCCGCCTACCATTGGTCACCAGCCTGGGTATCATGGTTCTGGGATAACGATTACTACGGCTGGTGCCCGCTGAGCTGGTGGAACCGTCCGATCGTCATCATCAATAATCACTGGGACCGCAATTTCAATTACCGCCGCGGCATCCCGCGCCACTCGCGCTCGAACATCATCATTCGCAAAAACCAGCTCACGGCCGTCAACGCACAACGGGTAGCCTTGAGCAAAAACAACCTGGTGGAAAATCGCGATAGACTCATTACTTACCGGGGGACCGCTCCCGTTGAACGTCCGGCCATCGCCAAAGTCACGGTCATCAACGCCCGCGGCAAGAGCATGGTCTACAAGCAAAACGGCATTGTTTCAAATGAAAAATATAAAATCAGCAATGACGCCGTCCAGACAAGTCACGGAGAGGCCATCAAATCAACCATCTATAAATATAACCAGCCCAGCAATGACACCAACAAATATTCTCCGCGCATCTATCGCAGCAAAGACACTGAAAAAGGTGAAAGCGGGAGCGGCGGATATACCCGTTCCAAAACCAGTGACGAATCCTCCAGTACCACCCGCGCGCGATCCTCGGACACCAAAGGCAGCCGAGATAAATCCGGGAGCGCAACTGGGGGCCGCGGCAATGCCGCAAGCTCTTCGAAGTCATCTTCAACCAAGGGCAGTTCAGGCAGCGCAGCCAAAAAAAAGAAGGATGGTGAAGCATATGCCGCACTGTTACGAAGTGAAAATTCGGCCGGGTATAAAAGCCATGCCACCGGCAATACGAATACGTATTCCACCCGCAACAGCGGCACGGATCGTTATGCAACCCGCGCCTATGCATCCAGGAGCGTCGGTCAATCAAACTCAGCCCATACTCCATCTTCCGCATCAGCAAGTCGTTTTTCCAATGGCGGCAAAGCCGCTCCCCGCAACCAATATTTTTCTAACTTTGGTTATGCCTCGCATTCCGTTCCTGCAACAAACCGCTCGACGGTGCAAAAAAGGACTGCCTACCAGAATTTTTCATCAACCAGTCCAGGCAGTCGCAGTACCAGCCGGTTCAATCCGAATCGCAGTGATGGCAACACCAATTCAACCCGCGCCCGCAGTTCACGGGCCAGCCAGACCAACAATTATTCCCGCTCAAAACCTTCCTCTTCAGCCTATTCGACGGGGCGCGGCGCGGCACGCACCCAGCATTCAAACTCCTCTGCCGCCAACGCTAGCCGCAAGAAAGACCACTGACGGCGACAGAAAGCCGGGACAAACCGGTCCCCTGCGCCAGGAAGGACGCAGAAGTAGAATCCTCCCGGCTTTTTTTCTTTCATTTTAATTGTTTAAATACTCCCGGCAATCTGCTATAATATTTTTTTGGAGAAACGGCATGAAAATTTTTTTAGATACCGCCAACGTCGCTGAACTCAGAAAAGGAATGGACTACGGAGTCATTGATGGAGTCACCACCAATCCCAGTTTGATCGCCAGAGAGAAACGCGAATTCATCCCCTTGATCAGGGAAATAACCACCATCATTCCGGGCCCCGTATCCGTTGAAGTGACCGCTTCTTCCGTATCCGCCATGATCGCCCAGGCCGAAGAGTACGCAGCAATTGCCGACAACGTGGTTATCAAGGTTCCGATCAACCTGGAGGGGCTGCAAGTAGTCAAAACCCTGGCCAGCCGCAGCATCAAAACCAACGTCACCTTGATCTTTTCCGTATCACAGGCTTTGCTGGCTGCCAAGGCCGGAGCCACTTATGTGTCCCCTTTTGTCGGCCGTATCGACGATATTTCCGGCGACGGCATGGAGCTGGTAGAAGACATTGCCATGGTTTTTGACAATTATGGATTGGCTACCGAAATCATCGTCGCGTCAATTCGCCATCCTCTCCATTTCGTCCAAGCGGCAAAAATCGGCGCCGCCGTGGCCACCATTCCTTTCACTACTTTAACACAACTGCTGCATCATCCTTTAACCGCCAAGGGCATGGAACGTTTTCTGAAAGATTGGGAAAAAGTACAAACCTGAAGAATGAAAAAAAAGTATAAGATTCTGATCAGTTTTTTTTTATACTTTTAGGTAGCATCGGATTTTTTTACGCTGCAAAGTATTACGTTTTCCGCAGCATCGTTGTCGGCAGCCATTATAGAATCCAATTCAACGACTTGAAGTTATCTCTCTTTCCCCTGGGCTTGAAAATAGAGAACATTAAAAACTTTGCCATCAAGAACGAAAACCTGATTTCTTTTTCCGGAGTCACCATCACCATGCCCTTCACCTCCCTGTTCAGTAAAAAAAAGGCCGTCAACATTGCCATTGAAAAACCCCATTTTGTGCTCACCGGCAGCTTGCTGAAAATGGATCCCGATAGCGTTGATTTCGCTTCGGGATTCATTATCAAGCACATCAACCTCCACCATGGCGAAATCCAATTCAAGGACCAGGACATCAGCATGCTGCTGGTTGATTTTAGTTTGCAATCGAGTCTGATCAGCGATGGACTGGTCTTCAAGCTCGCTTCGCCCCATTTGAAGATCACATTCCCCTTGAACGGCGAAACAACCTCACTGGAAGGTAACCTGAACGGCGAGTTCCGCCGGCAGGGAACTTCCTGGAAAGTCAACCAGTTGCGTTGGGAAACCCGGGATATCCATTTCAACCTCAACGGCCGGATTTTAAAAGACAGTTCCTTTTACTTGAGCGTATCGGCCCAGGGTGATCCGGAAAATATTCTTCGCCCCGTAATGAACGAACTTGCCGTCAAAGGCTTGACCACCGCCAGCGCCAAGATTGTCAAAAATACTAAAAATAAAATCCAGATCAAGGGCGATTTCAGTTCTGCCTATTGTTCAATTCAGGAAATATCCGGTACCAACGTGACCGGGAACATGAACTGGAACAACCTCAGCCAAGAGCTGACACTCGAAACCGTTTTCAATACACCGCTGACCCGGGGCTGGGTGCAAGTCGCCAACAAAGACAGGAAAACGGACCTGATCATTCATGACATCCCGGCTTCCTATTTAGCCAGTGTTCTGTCCGTCACGAATGATGCCCCGCTGGCCGGGGTCGTGCGCAGCGCTAAAATCAAAATCAGCCCCGATTTCATCAACGGCCAGGCCGAGCTGGACGCGACGCCAGTCCAGCCGTTGACCCTGCCCTTTGTGGCCAGGGGAATCCTTGAATTTCAGCTCGATAAAAAGAAGAAACTGACTACTTTTTCGAGCCGGGGGATGCAATTCAGCAGCGGCCAGGTAAACGTCAGCGGCCAGGTCGATTCCCTGAGGAAAACCGTGGACGTGAAAATTGATGCTTCTATTAAAAACATGGAAACGATCGCTCCCTACTCTGCTTATTATCTTAAAATCGATCTACTGCCCTGGAAGTTGAGCCAGGGTAGCGGCATGTTTTCTCTGGAAATGAACGTCACCCACGGCAATAAGCAGGGCAAAAGCTATTTTACCATGCAAAATTTCCTGGCCAACGGACAAGCCATCGGATCTTTGCGTGGAGACGTCCGAATCAGCCCTTCCCGCAATCAGAGCGACATCACCATTTCGGCTCCGGATTTGCGGGCATCAGCAAAACTGGACATGGCCGAACAGTTGACTGCGATTCATTTCCTGGATGTCAGCGGCGAGGCCGGCAAAATTTTAAAAATTCTGAATTACCCGACGCCGCTGTCCGGAAATATAACCGGCGTTTTTACCTACCAAATGACCCAGCCTCCCGGAAGGCCTTCGCTACAAGGAAGTTTCCAGTCACCGCAACTTCGATTCATGGGTTATCCGCTTGACCAGGTTAGCGCGGACCTGCGTTCGGACATGAGTAATATCGAACTGAGCGGTCTTCAATTCGGATTTAAGGGAGGCAACGCCCGGGCCGAAGTGGCCATCGATTTCAGGCAAAAGCAATTCGCCATCCATGGCCGTATCGAGCACATCGACATCGAGCGCGTGAATGGCACACTCGGCGGCCAGGCCGAAATTGAAGTCCGCGGCCGGGGAAAATTCCTGAAGGATCCGCTTGAAATATCCTACCGCCTGGATCAATTTTATCTCTACCCGGACCGCAAATTCTCCGTAAGCGGTAAAGCCAGCGTATGGACCGACTTCAATGATTTCAGCGTTCGCGGCAGTGGTGAACTTGTCAACCCCTTCGGCATATCCCCGCTGACACTGGAAATCGACCGCCGCAACTCCCGTGTTAGCGGCCAATTCAACCTGGACCTGAAGGATGTAAACCTGCTGCTGCCTTGGAAGAACAACAACGGCTCCATGCGCCTGCTCGGGCAAATCTATTCCAGCGAACCAGGCCATATACGCAGCCGCGGTGTGGCTGTTTTTTCCGGCCGAACACTCTCCATTCCTAATTTCTCCCATTCATTGGACAATTTTCAGGCCACCCTGACATTTGACGGCATGAACTTCAACCTGCAATCCCTGAGCGGTGAAATGGGGGGCGGTGCCGTGGAGGGCAACGGCCAGCTGGCCATAGACCACAACCAATTGCAGAATCTCACCTTTAATCTGCAGGGCAAAAACATGTTCCTTTATCCCATGGACCGCGTTTCCTGCCAGGTGAACGCAGACCTGACCCTGAAGTACCAGTCAAAAAAACTTCTCCTTTCCGGGACTCTTGGTTTTCTATCGGCGAACTGGCAAAGAGAAATCGATGAACCGTTCGTCTTCAACACCGCGGCAAATTTGGCGACCACCGAATCGAAGATCCGTGAAATGCTGCAATTGGACATCAACATGAATGGAGAAAATATCCAAATTGACAATGATTTGGGCCGCATCAACGGCAAATTAAAGCTCAAGTTGTCCGGCACAGCCAGTTTTCCTGTCTTAATCGGCGTTTTTGAAGGCAATCAGGGAGAAATTCACTTTTCCGACCGTTCTTTCAACCTGCTCAAGGCTAAGCTGGTTTTCAACAACAGTTCAATCATCGACCCGTTGATCACCATCGAATCAGAAACCTTTATTCAGAATTACCGCATCCGCTTTGATATCAAGGGCCCCGCCTCCAGTGCCAAGCCTGAACTGGTTTCCTCACCGTCATTGCCGCCCCAGGAGGTCCTGGCCCTGGTTTCCCTGGGCGAAGCATTCATACGAAAAGGCTCACAGGAAATCAGCTCGCAATTAGGCAGTACGGCCCTAATCACCACCGAGTTGGCAAAGGAAATAAAAAACCGGGCCAACCAGTTGCTGGGCATCAATATGCTGCGCATCGAACCCGTATTGAATAGCCAATCCGCATACGATTCATCCCGGCTGACCATCGGCACGTCCATAACCAAAAACCTGATCGTCGTCTACTCGACCAGACTGTCTACCACCCGGCAGGAAATTTATTATTTGCAATACCAGCTGTCTCCGACGATTTCCCTGATCTACATGAAAAATGAAGAAGGCCGATACAGTTTGGATCTGCGCCTGCGCAAAAGGCGCTGAACAACCATGAAAAAAAAACCGGGACAAACCAACTGGCGCTGGGCATTTTTGATTGTGGCACTGCTCTGGCCACTACGGCAATGGTCGGCCGTCGAGTGGCAAAACTATCCGGTCGGTCATATTTTTCTGCTGAACCAGAAACTAAAAAGTGACCCGCGCCTCTTCCCTTACCGGCCATTGCTGCGCATAAAAAGCGGCAACGCTTACAAATATCAGGATATCCGCAACAGCATAGAGAACTTGTACATGACCGGCACATTTGCCAATATCGAATCCAAAATCGAAATCCGCTCAGACAAGACCATCGACGTATTTTTTATACTGCAAAACAAAGCCGTTATCCGCTCACTGCGTTTTACACCGTCGAATCCATTGAGCAAAGGACAACTTCGGGATGCTCTTTATTCGCTGCACAAAAACGATTTATATGAAGAAAACAAAATGGCCAAAGCCATCAGCGAATTGCAAAATCTATTAAAAGCAAAGGGCTATTTCAATGCCCAGATATCCCCGCGAGTCAGCCTGAATGAAGATCGGGACCGATGCGACATAAATTTTCTCATTGATTATGGTCCCATCGCCCGCATCCGCACATTGACCATCACCGTCAACGACGATGTACTGTCAAAAACCATTCAATCCTTTTTTAAAAATACCGTTTCCTACACCGCCGCCGAGTTCAACAAAAAAATCGATAAAACAAAAAAACTTTTGAAGCGGCAGTTGTATTATTTTCCGGAAATAAAAATTCAGGAGGATTTTCTCAATCCTCAACATTCGCTTCTGGACCTCCACATCACTATCAGCTGCGGCTATAAATATATCTTCGTTTTCAATGGCATGGCAGCCAAGATGTCATTGATCGCCAGCACCTGGGAACAGCAAGTTTTTGAAAAATGGGCCGAAGCGGAAAGCCGGTCACGGCTGCTGAATTATCTTAAAAATGAGGGTTTCCTCAATGCCAATATCACGTCGAATATCACCATCGAGGGAGTAAACAAAACCATCACCTTCACGGTCATTAAAAACCGCCGTTACAAGTTGGGAAAAATCGTCTTTCATGGCAATCACGCGTTGAGCGACGCAAAAATCAGGGAAATTATCAACACCGACGATTTGATTTTCAATAAATTCTTCTGGTTGCGATTGAATTCCCTGCTGGTCGATATGGAAGTACTGAAACTTTACTACAATTTCCAGGGGATTTCGCCCCTGACCATCCGTCTGGACCCGCAATTCCACGGCAATCGCGCCGACATCGATTTTCACATCAACGAAGGCCCTACATACCGAGTGGCCAACATCGAATTCAGCGGCAACCAATCCTTTTCCAGCCAGCAACTGTATCGGCTGATCAAAAGCAAAACCGGCACTCCATTCGTGCCGAGACAATTCAACGAAGATATCAATATACTGCATAATTTTTATTGGAACAACGGCTTCGACGAAGCGACCGTCAGCTACGAATTGTCCCCTGGAAAAGAAAAGTCACTGCTGATTAAAATCAGCGAAAAACGCATGAAAAAAATGGGGGAACTGATTATCATCGGCGCTTCCGGCTCGCAAAAAAGACTGTTGAAAAAACTATTCCCGCTGCTGGCGGGCCAGCCATTCCGCATGAATAAATTTGATGCCTTCCGCACTGAAATCGAAAACAGCGCGATATTTTCCCAAATCAAATTGGATAAAATCGCTAAAAAAGGAGACCGTGTGGATGTGCTGGTCAAGGTCATTCCGGATCGCACCCGCTATTACGGTTTCGGCTTTGGCTGGCAAGAAAGAAGCGGGACACGCCAATCCCAGCAGGGGATACTCGAAGTATTGCGAGGAATTGCCGAAGAGCTGCGGGGGACTCTGGAATACCAGGAAAAAAACCTGTTCAATTCGATTTCTTCAATTAACGCCACCCTGCAACTGGGCCTGAATGAAAGCCGCGGAATTATTTCCATTGATACACCCTATTTTTTAAACAACAAGATTCCGTCTTCATTTAAAATCTGGAATGAAAACGAAGCCTATCCCAGTTACCAGTTCAATCGTTGGGGGCTGGGTCTGTCGGTCGTTAAAAAGTTTTCGGAAAAATTGTATTTCCTGGGTTCGGTTAAATGGTACCGCACCACCCTGACCGATCTTAAAATTCCCGAATTTGGAGTCGATCGCATCGATATTCCCTTTGATACTACGGCCCTTTCGCTTTCATTCGTCAGAGAAATGCGCAACGATCCGTTCAATCCCAGCAAGGGCTCCTTTCTCACCGCCGACATTAGACTGGGGCTGCCGTTGTTTGAAAAAGACTATACTTTTCTCAAATTTTTCTGGAACTATCAGCAGCATTTTCCTTTTCTGCACGATTGCGTTTTTTCATTTTCCATAAAAAACGGCTTCGGTTTTGGCGATATGTCGATCACCGAGCGCTTCTTCGCCGGCGGTTCCCATTCCTTCCGCGGTACGCGCAACGACCGCTTGGGGCCCATTCACCTGGCCACCAACGAACCGGAGGGCGGCAACGTGCTGTTTCTGGTCAATATGGAAGCCACGGTGCCCAACCTGCTGATTCCCATCGACGATCTGTATTACACTTTTTTCATCGATGTCGGCAATGTTTTTGCCAAGTCCAGTGACCTCAATTACAATAAAATGGAACGGGCTGTCGGCATCGGCCTGAAACTCCGTACCGGACTGGGACCGATCCGTCTCGATTTCGCTTACAACCTGCGCCGCCTGGCCGAGAAGAATTTCCTGATCCAAATCGGCTTTGGCAATGTCTATTGAGCGATCCAACCCACTCAGGCGTGAAAATTAAAATAAGGGAAAGCACACCAATGGAATCGCTATTCAAATAGTGGCTGCAAAAAAAGTATTCTAGCGTCCCCGGTTATTGTTTTACGGCATCCTGGAACTCCTGCGACTGCATGAACGCCACGAGTTCCTTCTGGATGTCTGCCATTACTTCATTGAACGCAGTATGCATCGGGCCAATGCCCATCGCAGTAGAGAAGCCCCTCTGAATATTAATGCCTTTCTTGGCAAGGATACTTCCGTTTTCAGAATTCACAAGTTTAACGACAATATCCGCCTCGATCTTGTAGCCCATATATCCATCACACCAGAAGGTAAGCAGGTCGATATCCAAACGGCAAAATTTTCCGGCAGCCTGTTCCGTAGCATAGCCGGTGTGCTCGAGAGCCACCTTAGCCACTTCCTTCAAAACGATATCAAGATCTCTGTTTTGTTCTGCTTTCAAGGGGATCGCATTTCCATATCCTCCCCGAAGTTTTCCAATAAAATTAAAACCTTCGCCGCCATTATCCTCAGTACGCTTGTTAAAAACTGTCCCCACGACTACTGCTCCGCGTGTCAAGTCCCCCTTTGCGAGTACCTCGACTTTCATGTTCACCACCGGAGGAGCGCAGGCGTTGACAAAGACAAGCAGAACCATTGCCAGAAACAATAAACACGTTTTTTTTCTCATGATCACTTTTCCCCCTTTTCTAAAATTGAAATATTTTCTCCATCAATGGATTATAAGAAAATACTCTTGGCAAGTCAAACAAAAACGACCCCTGCTGTCAATGCTCACCGGCACAACGGTCCGGACAGCCCTTGTCACCGAGCACCTCCGCAGCCAGCGGCAGATCGGGACCCACGGGGTTCCCCAATCCGGAAAAATGGCTGCGGTCCCACTTGCGGCAACGGCCGCCAGTGCGCCGCAGCAGATTTCCCTCGTCAACTATTTCGAGCAGCTCGCAGTTGTTGGCGCAATCGCTGCAGAGCAGGCTCCGGGTCTCGATTTTGTGTTCGGCGATCGCGAAGCCGCGAAAGCCGGTTTTGGCAATTCCGGCCTGGACGGCAAGCAGGGCGGCGCCATAAGCGCCCATGACCATGCTGTATTTGGGCACCGTAATTTCCATCTGCAACGCTTCTGCAAAGGCGCGCCGGATGCCCTGATTGGCGCTGACCCCTCCCTGGAAGACAATCGGCGGCCGGATTTTTTTTCCCCGGCAGACATTGCTCAGGAAATTACGCACCATCGCATGACAGAGTCCCATGAGAATATCGTTCTGCCGGTGACCGGACTGCTGCTTATGAATCATGTCCGATTCGGCAAACACCGTACACCGACCGGCAATAGCCGTCGGGTTTTGCGACAAGACCGAGGCCGCGCTCAACGCCTCGATCGAAATACCAAGCCGCTTGGCTTGGGAATCGAGAAAACTTCCCGTGCCGGCCGCACAGACAAGATTCATTGAAAAATCCACAACCAGGCGGTCACGGACAATGGTCAACTTGCTGTCCTGGCCGCCGATTTCCAGAATGGTTTGCACATCGGGATGCAAGTGGATTGAGGCGCGGGCATGGGCCGTAATTTCATTTTTAAAAAGATCCGCGCCGACTACGACGGCGGCGAGGCGTCCGCCGCTCCCCGTGGTGCACACACCGGAGATGGTCATGTTTGCTGGCAGCTCGGCCTCAAGCCGGCACAGACTCCCCTGGATGGAACGGATGGGGTTTCCTTCACCCCGGTCATAGAGGGTAAAGAGCACATCGCCTGCGCCATCCACAATGACCAGATTGGTGCTGATGGATCCGACGTCAATACCCAGGTAAACGTTCATGCATTCACGCTTCACAAAATCCTTGCCGCCTTCTCTTTTCCCAAAGGATATCGACGAAAGCCTCGATGCGGGTACAGACCCCCTCGTGTCCGGTGTGTTCATCAAAGGAAAGCTCGAGCAAGGAAAAATCGCGGTCCTTGCACGCCTGACGCAGGATCGGGCGGATGCTGACTTCCGGCATGCAGCCTGCAGGGCAAATATGGACAACACCGTCATATCCCTGCTCATGGCAACGAATGGCATTGGCGACTGAATCCAGCGCATGCCCGCCAACCGGGTCATGCAGATGGCCCTGGGCTTTTTTTAATTGGTTTTTCCTGGAATGTTTGTTTAACATTCCCAAGTTGAAAATGGTTTTCAATTCCGTTCCCATCAAGAAGAAATTTCGCACTTCAGCGCCAAGATTGCCGAGCATTTCCTCGACGTTGTGATTGAGGTACTTGTCACGCAGTACAGAACATTCTCCGAGCAGGCCGATACGGAGCACCGGCCGCGTGACATCAATCGGGACAACGGCAAATCGCTCGCGAATGATTTTTCGGAATTTGCGGATATCGCGCACCGCCGTCAATTCATCCAATTGCTGCAGGGTCTGTTTGAAAAGCTGACTCGTGTCGCCCGAATTCAGTTCCCGCGGCCGGGTACGCCATGCTTCAACCTCCAGAATATCAATGGCGATGAGTTTGTTCACATAACAGGCTCCGCCGTGCAGGACTTGGCGCAGCGTGGGGTCAAAATACCTGATCAACGGCGGTTTGATCCCATCGTAACCAAGTCCAAAGACATGCATTTTCAACCCCACATCATCCAGTATCTTCTGCTGGAGTTTGCCGTAATAGCGCAGTCGGCAGCGACCGATACTATTGACCATGACGGCATATTCGACCCCCTCCCGGGCGGCTTTAACAAAGTGCCCCAGGTAGGCTTTCATCGGCAGGCAGCAGGTTTCCGGAGCATACTGGGCACCCAGGGTCATCATTTCCGGCGTGATGCTCAGACAAGTCTCGGATTGGACTCCCAGGCACTCGCCCAGCGCTGCGAGCGCGACCGCGTAATTGCCGATATTGGGGATGGCCAACCGGTGCATTTCAAAACCTCATGGAGTCCACGAATGCCTCCAATCGCGTTTCCATGCCCCCCGGAGATGTGTGCTCATCAATCATGATCTGCATGTAGGGAATCGATTTTTTCTTCACGGCCTCGCGGAAAAACTCGACCGTCATCGAATCGCAGCCGCAATTGAAAGAAATGATCTGGATCACACCGGCCACTTCGGAAGGCTTGAGTGAGCAGACCGCGTGGTACATCTTGTTGCACGAGTCCCATTTGATGAAACTGGCAGCAACATCCTTATCCGAAAAAACAAGCCGACGCGCCTCGATGTGCAACTCCTCCAGCTTGCTGACGATCGGGGTGATGAAGTAGTCGTCGTTCAGGATATAGGGATGGGCCACCAGGAGAATGCGGGGAAAGCCGGCAGTTGAACCTGGCTGCGGTGGATGGTCTGGCGCTTCATGCCAAGCCCGCAACGCCGCCTGGACGGCAGCACGCACTTTTTTTTTTTCACCACCCAGGGCACGGCCAAAATCGCCAAGCGTTTCTGCCAACGACTTGTTGTCCACGTCCACCACAACGGTCAGAATCGGGGTAATCCCGCGTAACTGAACCCGGGCGCAGTCCGTCAGCGCGCCGAGCTTGGCGCAGGCCACATGCCCCGGAAGCGTGGAAAGATAACGGGGAACAAACACGGCGTCCACCTTTCCGGCCAGAGCGGCCACATGGGCGTCCAGCAGTTTGACCGGCAGGCAATGTTCGGCTTCCGAGATCAAGCTCGCCTGCTCAACAGTTTTCCGGCTGGTCGGGGGAGAGTACAGCGTTTCGGCATCGAGCATGTGAAAGAACTCCTCCCAGAGCCCCGGATGAAAATAGTGGTACATGGCCCGGGGAATGCCGATTTTCAATCCGGAAATCGGTCTTAATTTTTCGCGAACTCCTACCATAATCCACTGTTTTGTAAAAAATCTTTCAGCAGCAACTTATCCGCGTTTATGAGAGAAGAAAATATCCAAAGCTTCACTGCAAACAGAGCATTGCCGGCAGGAAAATCCACTTTCATCATGCCGGTATTTTGAGGGAATTTCCCTGAAATGTCAACAGCGCGTTTTTACGATCTTCAGGAAAACCGGGTGTTTCTTTATTCCCTTTTAAATAAAATAAGCAACGGCCAGCAGCATATCGGTCAGGATCACCAGGGCGACATTCAAACCCTGGGCCGGAACCAGCCGGGCCGGATGGTCATGGTGCTTGAACACCTGGATGGCGGCAAGGACCCCCAGAGGCAGGGTAGCCAGGGCAATCAGCACGGTATAGGGAATATTCTGGACAAAAGGTCCGGCCGCGATCAGGGCGAAAAGCAGAAATACGGCGGAGGTATAGATCACGGCGCTTTTTTTGTGCCGAAAAAGATAACCAGGTGGCGGCGCCCGCCCTGCCGGTCCGCTTCAAGGTCGGGGAATTCATTTAAAAAAAGCAACAACGCGGTCAGGATCCCCGGCACCAGGGAAATATAGATAATGTCCAGGGTCATAAAACTGGTCAGGGCGTAATGGGAACCGATGATGACAAAACTCCCTAGGGTGAGGCCGCTGACCAGTTCGCCAATCAGCCATTTTGCCAGATGCGTGGTGTAAAAGCGGATGGCCAAAGCCCCGCAGATCATAAAAAACATGATCGGCCAGCCACTGACCAGACAGAAATAAAGTCCAACGCCCCCGGCAGCCAACAGCGCAAGATAAGCGGCCCATGTCACCGCGGCAATCGTTGTCCGGCCCGATTGCAGCATGCCGCTGCCGCCGCTGAAAGGAGTGCGTATGGTATGTTCGTCGATTTTGCTTTTAAAATCGGATATCTCGTTGAAAAGGTTTACCGACACGTGTGCGAAAATCACCCCAGCCATCAGCAGCAGAGAACGCCATATATTACCGAAACCGTGCCAGTAAGCCGTGGCAATACCGAGCAGGGCCAGGGCGACCGACAGAATGAGAAACGGCCCGCGGATCTGCATGAACCACATGGCGCACAATTTTTTAATCGACACGTCGACCTCCGCAAGCAGGAATGGAATGTCATGATTTTAAATCAATTCCAGCGGACAAGCAAATACAACCATGCATCCGGAATTATTTCAACCCAGCATTGCATCACCCAGCGTATTTTGCTACCATGTATGGATGAAATATTGGCGCGATCATTCGCGACCGCTTTCGGGGACTGCCCATGATAGTTAAAGCCTTGCTATCGCTGTACATTCTGCTGCAAGCAGGTCCAATCATGGTAGACAAAATCGCCGCCATAGTCAATAATGAAATCATTACCATTCACGACATCGAACGGGCCATTGTTTTTTTCCCAGTATTCAGAAAAAAAAGTGAGGGCGAGGAAAGCTTCTACTTCCGAGTACTTTCCGGCCTGATAGATTTCAAGGTCATTTCATTGGAATTCAGTGACGAATTCAATCCGAGTGAAGAAGATTTTGAACAGGTCCAGACGCCGATTTTGAAAAAAGCAGGATCCATGGAAAAGCTGCTGGCCGTGCTCAATAGTTTCACCATGAGCTGGAGTGATTTCCAGAATTTCATCAAAGAAAAAGTATTGTATGAAAAAGTGCTCAGGGAAAAATTCCAAATGGAAATAACCGTTCCTTTCAGTGATATCGAAGAATTCTACCATGACGATTATTTCCCGTCTCAGCAACGACTCGGACTTGAGCCCCAGACTTTGGTTGAAATGGCCCCGATGATTGAAAAATACTTGCGCCAACTTCGAACGGCAGAACAGCTTTCCAGCTGGCTGAATGATCTCCGCGCCAATTATAATATCGAGATCAAATTAAGGAGCCGCCAATGAATCTTTTCGAAAAAACCCCAACCAAAACACAATTCCTGCAAAGCCTACAAAGCGGCGAAAATGTCAACTGGTATTATCGTATCCAGGAAATAATCAAAAAAAAAACGAAAAACGATGATGATTTTTTAGACCTGACCGTGATGGATAAGACCGGGCGCATGCCGGCAAAAATCTGGAACAACGTCAGCGAATATTACAAATTGATCAAGGCCGGAGAAATTTATAAAATCAGCGGCGAAGTCAAGGACTACAAAGGCAAAAAGCAAATCACCGTGACTCACTTGCGTGTTATTGCCGCCAATGACAGCGACTTCAATCAGGCCGATTATAATGAAATCCCCCCCTTCGACAGCAGGGCACTGCTTGAGCAAACGTTTTCCTTGCTCGCCGCCAACCTGACCAATCCCTCCTTGATCCAACTGGTCGAATTTTTCAAGGAGGAATATGGACCGCCCTTGCAACAGGCCTATGGGGCCCAAAAAATTCATCATGCTTATGCCGGAGGCCTGCTGCAGCATACCCACTCCGTAATGGAAATGGCCCTGGCCATCGCCCCCCGATACGGCCTGGACAAAGAATTGCTGCTGATCGGCGCCCTGTTTCACGATATCGGAAAAACCGCCGAATTTAAAACCCAACCCGCACTGGAAACAACGCTGGAGGGCGGATTACTTGGGCATGTCGTCATCAGCCTGAAAATATTTTTAAAGTTGAAAAACAGAATTTCCGATTTTCCGGCCGACCTCAGTACCCGTATTCAGCATGTGATCGTTTCGCACCATGGTGAAAAAGAATACGGCGCGCCTGAAGTTCCCAAAACCCCGGAGGCATACCTCTTGCACCTGCTCGACTTACTGGATTCACGCATGAATATTTTCAGTGAGCAGCTAAAAAGCAGCGATGGGCAGAAGCTTTTTTCTGAATTCAACCAAGCGCTGGGGACACGGATATTGCTTGTCAAAGAATAAAATCACCCCTCCCTGCCCGGCCTGCGGCTCCAGCGCCACGCTGCCCTTTGAAAATGATGAAAACATTCGCAGCGAGGAGACTTTCAGTGAAATCATCTTGACCGTCTTTTTATTATTCATGGTTTCATTCTGCATTTTTCTCGTTTTAATTCTCAGCCGTGCCGGTTTGCCGATCGTTGTGTTGGTCCTGCTGGCGATGTTGCTGTTCTGGCGGCGAAAAAAAGAAGGCCGGCGCATCCGGCCGCAACCGCAGTTATTCATTTGTCTTGATTGCAGCCACCATTTCAAAGCCTGATTTAACCCAGCTGCGCTGCGAAGTCCCCGCAAGGGGGGATAAGTACCTTAAGAGCATTATAGCAAATTCTAAAATTTGTTAGCGTTTTACAACAAATTTTGAATTTGCTATCTAATGCTCTTATCCAGCCTGGCTGGGTAGAAAACAAATTAACTTGTTTTTTAACAAACTAATTTGTTTTAAGGTACTAAAAAAAACGGGAGCTTTCGCGGTAGGATATTTCGCCTTTCAGGACGCGGTTGAGAATTTTTTGAGAGATGGTCAAGCTGCCGGCTTCGGTGATTTTTTTATCCAGAAAGAACAACTGTTTTTCCTTGAATTGGGATTTTTCCTGATTGTCCATGACGAAAATTTCAAAAAAAATCTCGTCGCGGCTATAGCCGCTGGATTTGCACTCCGGACAACCTTTTTCCTGGAAAATCTGGAACTTGCTGCTTAAATTCTTATTTTTGAATAATTCCTGGGCCGGCCGCGGATCAGGTGTTTTGCAGAGCGGGCAAAGTATTTTTGCCTGCCTTTGAAATATCATCACACGCAAATTTTCCACCAGATAGGAAAGGGGGACCTCATATTCCTTGATGAGCTTTTCAAATATTTCTTCATAAGAAAAACCTTGAAGTTCGATGAAGAGTTTTCCCATTTCCACAAATTGCAAGAACTGGCTGTCATAATTTTTTTGAAAATAATCAAACAAAAACATGGAGTCCGGTTTGTAAAAAAGCAAATTTTTATAGACTGCATTGGTCACATCACTGTCCTGGTTCTCAATTTGAAAAAATCTTTCTTTACGCAATATCACGTCATTTTCTACAGTGGCAATGCGCTCGAGCGTCAGCGAATTCATCAACCCATACAATGTTTCATTGACCTTGCTGTAAGCCGGGCCGGCGACAATAAACAAACCACTGGGCTTTTCCAAAATCGCCCGTAATCGATCCAATTCTTCTTTTTCCAGATTCAAGTCTGATATTTTTTTGGAAAAATCATTGAGGTTGCTGATTTTAAAACAAATATTTTCCTGGGCGGAACCGGAATAAAAAAGGACTTTGATTTTCAAATGGCTCAAATTTTTATTCAGGTTCAAAAAAGATTCATGGGGCACGTTTTTGGCCGTCGGTTTGATGGCGCAGATTTCCTTGACTTTTTTGAAAAACCCCTCGTGGTTTTCAACAGCCAGATCGACCGGGGAAAGCAAGTCTCCCTTGCGAAAGAATATTTCGAGCTCTCCAGCCTTCATTTCAAACAATACATCGGAAACTTTATTTTGCACCGCCGCTTTGATCAGGGAATTGAGTAACTTGAGATAGTGGGCATCGGCCAAAGAAGTATAAATTTTTATGTCTTTTTCACTGGCTTCCATATTTTTCAACATGTTCTCAATTTCTTCTTTTGGCGCCAGGTAGGGGATCAGTTTGAATTTTTGCAGTTCGCCGCTTTTTTTCAACTTGGGAAGTTCGCCAATGGAATAAAAAGCGAACCGCAGCATATGCCCGCCGGCGATTTCCTGGATTTCAATGGGAACAATTTTCTGATCCAGGCAGAAATCCCTGCCAATCTGGTTAATCAACTCGCCGTCGACCTTGAGATTTTTTAAATCGATCGTTTCCACACGCTTCTGGTTCAGTAAATAAAGTTGAAGTTCATCGGGAGT
The DNA here is from genome assembly GCA_963770755.1 of Candidatus Aminicenantota bacterium. Taxonomy (GTDB): domain Bacteria; phylum Acidobacteriota; class Aminicenantia; order UBA2199; family UBA2199; genus UBA2199. Next base: position 393,087 of record CAVYQZ010000010.1, read on the forward strand.
GACCAACGACATCATGATCAGTACTTCACCCAGTTTCTTGTTGACAATCCGCTGCTTGTCCAGCGCCGTTTTCAATTGTGCGATCGATATTTTTCCGGCTTTGACCATGATCTCGCCGATCTTCTGGTACTGGGCGTTTTTGGCTTCTTTGTATTCAGCGAGCAATTCCATGGGACCGTTCTTTAAATACTTCTTTTTATATTCCTTCGAAGCGTCGCAGAAACATTTCAGGCAAAACGGGCAGATCTTGGTCGGGCTGGCATGGCTGCAATCAGGAGCGGATAAAGCATCAAATTCGGCTTGGCAATGCCAACAGGAAATAAGGTACTGATTAGCCAAAATATCCTCTCGTTCACTCCACGACTTTATTTCTTTGGATAATTAATATCAAAAAACAAAGGTAAAATCAATAGTCTGATTATCAGGTATTTCCTGATAAACACATGGAAAACAGTTGCTGTCGATTGGCAAAAGGCCCCCGAACATGGTATATTTATCAGACAAGGAGGCAACTGATGATTTCAAAAAAACTCGAAACTGCATTCAACAAACAAATCAATGAGGAAATTTTCTCCGCTTATCTCTACCTGTCCATGGCTGCCTATTTCCATTCCCTGAACCTGGACGGTTTCGCCGCCTGGATGAAAATGCAAGCACAGGAAGAGATGTCTCACGCCATGAAGCTTTTCAATTTCCTGAATGAATTAGGCGGCTGCATATCTCTTTTTGCGCTCAAGGAACCCGAAAAAAATTGGAAATCACCGCTGGCAGCTTTTACCGCCGTTTCGCGGCATGAACAGTATATCACCGGCTGCATCGACGGATTGTACCATCTGGCCGGCAGCGAAAAAAACACTCCAGCGCAAATCATGCTGCAATGGTTTATCAAGGAGCAGGTGGAGGAAGAAGCTACCGCGGCCAAGATTGTTTTCAGACTGAACCAGCTCAAGGACAATGTCAACGGTTTATGGATGCTGGACAGGGAACTGGGTGCGCGCCAGCATAAGTCCTGATCGTTTCAAACGGGCCATCACGAAACGTCTTGCGCTACTTGGGAATTGTTTCGCTTTCTGCTAGAATAGGGTTCACCCATAAGGAGTAAACAGCGATGGAAGAAAAAGTGTTTGACGTTTCGATGATTTATATCCAGAACACGTCGGCCCGCAATTATACCCTGGAATTTTATTGCCGCGACAAAAACATCAAACTGAACTTCAGCGCTGTCGAAGGTATTGAAATGATCGCTAAAATTCCCATGGAACTCAAGAGCGCTTTCGTGCAACTGACGGAAAATATGCCCAAGGTCTGGAACATGAAAATGGTTTATCCGATGAATTTCAGGGTCAGCTACAATGGCAGGATCATCCTCGAATCAATGTGAGCACGAATAATCCGGCCGCGAAAAATACATGATCAGCGAAGAAACCCTAAAAAAAATAAGAAAGATTGAAATCATTTCCCGCAAAGCGGCACGGGATATTTTCGCCGGGCAGTACCATTCGGCATTCAAAGGCCGGGGCATGGAATTTTCCGAGGTCCGGGAATACCAGTCCGGCGATGATGTCCGCTTCATCGACTGGAACGTCTCATCACGGCTGGGCCGGCTTTTCATCAAGCAGTTTATTGAAGAACGTGAATTGACGATCATTTTGGCTATCGATCTGTCGGCATCCCTGCAATTCGTTTCCGGAGGCAAGAGTAAAAAAGATATCGCCGTCGAGCTCTCCGCCCTGATCGCTTTCACGGCCATGCTCAACAATGACAAGGTCGGGCTGCTGATATTTACCGACCGCATTGAAATTTTCGTTCCGCCCAAAAAAGGGCGTACCCATTTGCTGCGCCTGATCCGTGACATTAGCGAATTCCAACCCCAGGGCCGACGTACTGCCATCGGCGCCGCCCTGGCCTACCTGACCTCACTGCTGAAGAAGAAAGCCGTGATTTTTTTGATCTCTGATTTCCTGGATGATGAGTTTGCCAACGCCTTGAAAATCGCCGGCCGCAAGCATGACCTGATCGCTGTCGCCATTAACGACCCTCGTGAACTCGCCGCGCCGCCGCGGGGCATTTTCCAATTCAAGGACCTGGAAAGCGGGGCTGATTTCAGCGCCGATTTCAACCGGGCATCGGTCCGCTCGGCCTACCAGGATATCCGCCAGGCCCGTTCTGCTCAACTAAGCGAGCTGTTTCGCAAATACAGCATCGATTCCATAACCATCAATGCTGAGAGCGAATATGAGAAGCCGCTATTTGATCTGTTCCTGAAACGCAAGCACAAATTCAGCCGATGAAGAATTCCCGCCTGTTTCCGCTTATTATGCTGCTCATGATCCCACGACTCATCAGCGCCGCCCAGGTCACCCTGTCCGCCTCCACCCTGACGGCAACCATCGCCGAACACGTGGAATTGCGCCTGATTGTACGTAGCCTCGAAAATATCGATGAGATGCACGTTTCCGTTCCAGCAGGCGATTACGAGATCATCCGCCGACAAAACCTGCCGCTAATTAAAACCGCCGAATGGCGGACGTTTGAACAAGTGCTGACCCTCGCTTTTTTTAAAACCGGGGATTTTACCGTCGGACCCGTCGAAATAGAACTCCTGTCTGCCAAAACGGTCAGGGAAAAAGAACGAAGCGGCACGGTTGCCATTAGCATTCGTTCAGTGCTCGGCGAAAATGACAAGGACATCAAGCCTTTGAAAAAACCGTTGCCCATCATGGGCAGCCCGCTGCACCTGCTGAAATACTTTGCCGGCGGCGGACTGCTTCTGCTGCTGGCAGCCATCCTGCTGATCCTGAAACGCAAGGTCAGCAAAAAAAACGCGGCGACCGCAACGATCCTGCCGGTGCCCGAGATCGAACTGGAAATCAGTATCAGGGAATTGTGGCAGGAAAAATTACTGCAAAAAGGAGAATACAAGCTCTTTTTCATTCGTTTGGGGGAGATCATCAAGCATTTCCTGGCGCGAACCTACCATTTCAACGCCGACGATCTGACCACCACGGAAATTATGGCCCGGCTTGAAAACAGCGAAAAAAACCAATCCGTCGTAACCGGCATGGAAGATATTTTTCAGCAGGCCGACCTGGTCAAGTTTGCACAGCAAATTCCGGAAGCAACGATCATCAGCGCTCTGGCTGAAAAAATCGCCCGCTTGATCAACGCCTATAAGAAAAGGCGCAGCCTGGAAAATGAGGCGAACCATGTTCAGACTGGCCGCTAAAGCTTACCTGCTGCTCCTGCTGCTTGGGCCCTTGCTCGGAGGGTGGTCCGGTTTCCTGAAACGTAAGGGACAGCGCCACATATGGTTTGCCGCACAAAGATTAATGCCCGCAGCCAAGCCGACCTGGAAAGGGCTGCTGTTGAAAAACCTTTCCCGCTTCAAAATGGCTTCATTGCTGCTATTCATCCTGGCCTTGGCCCGGCCGCAATGGCTCAACACCTACCAATTGGAAGAACAGAAAGGAATGGATATTCTCTTGACCCTGGACATTTCCGGGTCCATGGCTGCCGTCGACTTCAAACCAAAAAACCGCCTGGAAGTGGCCAAAGAAGTTATCGCCGCCTTCATTGAAAAACGCAAGAGCGACCGCCTGGGATTGGTCATTTTCGCCGCCACCTCCTACACCAAGTGCCCGCTAACCGTCGATTATGACATTTTGAAATTTCATTTGCAGGAGACGGAGCTCGGCGAACTGGATGACGGAACCGCACTGGGCATGGCTTTGGCTACGTCGGTGAATCGCATTCAGCATGCCGCAGCCAAGACCAAGATCATCATTATACTTACCGATGGCGTGAACAACCGCGGCGAGATCGATCCGCGTGACGCGGCCAAAATGGCCCGTGATTTTAACATCAAGGTCTATACCATCGGTGTCGGCACCCACGGCGAAGCCCCGTACCCGGTCCTGGATTCTTTCGGCCGCCAGCAATACGTCATGGTCAGCGTGGAAATCGACGAAGCGCTGCTGCAGGAAATCGCCAAAACCACCGGCGGCCTGTATTTCCGGGCCACCGACCGCAACTCGCTGCAGAATATTTTCAGCGAGATCGACCGTTGGGAAAAAAGCAAGATCAAGATCAAAAACTATTACGAAACCAGGGAACTGTTCCCCTATTTCCTGGCCCTGGGGCTGCTACTGCTCTTGCTGGTCGAAACAGCCCGCCGCTCCTTCCTGCGCACGTTGCCCTGAAATCAAATGTTCAGCCGCAGCCAAATCGCATAATAAAAAATCACTAACAAAAGCGAGGCCATGTTACCGACAAAGAAATAGTCGTTGGATATTTTGTTTTCTTTATCATTTACCCTGGTTCCGATCTTGATTGCCCCAAAAGCGATCAATGCGTGCGGCAGGCTGTAAACCAGGCAAAGAAAAAGAAATAACCTTTCCAGCCAACCTTTTGTAATTTGCAGATCAATTCGCCATTGCCATTTTTCATTAAATATCCGTTTCACCAGCAAGAAAATGAAATAGGCCATGCCTTCACCCAGTAATAAAATCAACGAAAACAAAATTATTTTTTACATGGGACATTCTCCACCAGTAAAGTGATCAATTTTTTTATCACCTGAAATTCAGCGATTTTCAGTGATTTTCGCCTCCGCCAGAGCAGTGAAACATCTTTTTTTAAACGCTTGGCGATTTTTTTGTAGTCATCACAAAGTAAAAATTCTTTAACTATCAGGCGATCTTTCATACTCCAGTCATCTAAGACGGATTGAAACATAACAAAAGCGAGCGTTAATTTTTCGGACAAATCATTCTCGGCAGTCCTGATTAGAAACCGGCTTCTATTTGTTTTGTTGTTTTCCAATAACTGGCGAGTTTCGGTCAATCCTTCTCCCAACATACCATAGGCGATTTTCCGATTTATTTTTGTATCAATCGACCCAAAATGCAAAACATATCTTAATTTAAAATCCATTTCCCGTTTCAAGATTAATTCTTCAATGGCAAATATTATTTCTATCCCTGTTGGCAAAGATTTCACAATACTCTGAAATTCATCGCCAAGCGTAATCGTTGGCGGTGATAAAAAACTGCTTCGGTACTCACTGTTAATTTCGGCAACCAATTCCCGAAAACCTTCCATCATCAAAATACTGTTTTTCTTTCTGCTGCCAATGATATCTGCCATCAAGATATGATATTTATTCATATTTCCCTCAAATAAATAGTAACAACAATTTACATTCAATTCAACATTAATTGCATTTTTAGTGCAATTAGTTAATAATTGCAATTATTATGCAATTAATTTAATTTTGCATATTTCTCACAATAATTGGTTTTTAAAATTTCCCAGCAAGTAAATCCCTTTTATACTACTTCCGCCATCACAGTTTCAGATCCGCCGGGATAGGGCGGATGACTTATGCTGCTAATTGCCCCTATAACTGACTGTGTTAGCTTGAAAATTTTTTGAAATGAGGTTATTATTATTCCGGAGAGATCGATGAAAAATATTAAATATGTCGTTTATCGGGAAGAGAAATATTATGTATCCCAATGTTTGAACGTGGATGTTTCCAGTTTCGGATCAACGTTCAATGCCGCGGTGGCTAATTTAAAAGAAGCTTTGGAGTTATTTCTCGAAAAGTAGACAGCTTTAGAATTATTCCTATTCATTCTTGACAGCCGCATGCGCTTCTGCTAAATTCCCTATCTAAAAAACAAGGAGTCAGCCATGTTGACTTTGCTTTTTTTGCTGGCAATGGGTGCTTTTTCCCTGGCCTATTTTTTTTACGGCAATTTTCTGAATAAAAAATTCGACCTGGACAACAACCGCCCGACTCCGGCCCACAGCGAATACGATGGTGTGGACCGGGTTCCGGCCGACAAGGCCGTCCTGCTCGGACACCATTTTTCCTCAATTGCCGGCGCCGGGCCCATCGTCGGCCCGATCGTGGCCGCCAGCGCCTTCGGTTGGGGAGCAACACTGCTTTGGGTGGTGCTGGGAGCCATTTTTATCGGCGGCGTTCACGATTTTTCAGCCATGATCGCTTCGATCCGCCATCACGGACGTTCCATCGCCAACATTGCCCGTGAAACCATGTCCCCGCTGGCCTACAAGTTGATGTTGGTTTTCATCTGGCTGGCCCTGATCTACGTGCTGGTGGTCTTTACCGACCTGACCTCAGCAACCTTTATCGCCGATGGCGGCGTGGCCTCGTCCGCCCTGATGTTCATTTTCCTGGCCATCGGATTCGGCTTGGCAGTTTACCGCTTTAAAATGAAAGTTTGGCGCGCCTCGCTGCTATTCGTCCCCCTGGTGTTCCTGGCCATATGGGTCGGCCAGCAGATCCCGCTGCAGGCCGCACATATCCCGGTACTGCTGGGAAGCGATCCGGCCAACACGTGGGATATCATTCTCATCCTATATTGCTTTATCGCCTCGACCACTCCGGTCTGGATCCTGCTGCAACCCCGTGATTATCTTTCATCCTATCTGCTGTACGCCTCGGTTCTGGGGGCTTTCATCGGTATTCTCTTCGGCGGTTTGAGCATCCATTTCCCCGCCTTGACCGCGTGGACCCATCCCCAACTGGGCTCCCTTTTTCCCATTCTGTTCATTACCGTGGCCTGTGGCTCCTGTTCTGGTTTTCATGCCATCGTTGCATCCGGCACTTCTTCAAAGCAACTGGATAAGGAGACGGACGCCCGTTTGGTGGGGTACGGCGCCATGCTCATCGAGGGAATCGTGGCCGTCATGGCATTGGTTACGGTCATGATCCTGGCCAAGGGCGATCCCCTGCTCAGCCAGCCCCCCCTGACCATTTACGGCCGGGGCATGGGCCGGTTCCTTGCCGTGATGGGCTTGCCGGAGAAACTGGGTTACTCCTTCGGGCTGCTGGCCCTGTCCACATTTATCTTGACCACCCTGGATACGTGCACCCGCCTGGGGCGCTATATTTTCGAGGAATTTTTCAACATCAAAGGGACGCGCAGCCGTTACTTATCCACTATCGCCACCCTGGCACTGCCGGCTGTTTTCGTTTTGATCAACCTGCGGGACGCGCAGGGGCGAGTCATTCCGGCCTGGAAAGCAATTTGGCCGGTATTCGGCGCCTCCAACCAGCTGCTGGCCGCCCTGACTCTGCTGGTCATAACCCTTTGGGTCAGGAAAATGGGTAAAAAATTCCTGTTCACCTTGCTGCCCATGTTGTTCATGATCATCATGACCCTTTGGTCCTTGCTGCTGCTGATCAACCAATACCGGATATCCGCCATCGGCCTGATTGCCGTGGTGCTCTTGCTCCTGGCCGTACTGCTGATCGTGGAAGCTTTCCGCAGCCTGAGAAGCCAGAAAGACAGGAAAAATCAAGTGACAAACAATGAATGCTAACCCAGCAAAGCTGGATAAGAGCCTTAGATAACAAATTTTTTTTGAAAAAAGCGCAGAAAATTTATTATAAGGCTCTAACCCAGCAAAGCTGGAAAGTCTCCGCAAGGGGGGATAAGAGCCTTAGATAGCAAATTCAAAATTTGTTCTAAAAAGCTAATAAATTTTAGAATTTGCTATAAGGCTCTAATAAATTTCAATTTTGAGCAGCCGGCACTCGATCGGGCCGTTGAACAGCACGAAACGCCGCGCCGGTTTCAAGCCGATGGCCGGGATCAGTTCCAGGTTACCGCAAAGGACATACGCGGTCGAACCCGGGCAGTGTTGCTTAAAAAAATCACCCAATTCCTTGTATAAAAAACGCGTGGGCTCCAATGCTCCGATGCGCATGCCGTAAGGAGGATTGCAGATGATGGTGGCATCCCGGATATCGGCCAACTCGCGAAAATCCTTGCGTGTCAACGGCAGGCCGCGGCTTCCGGGGATCTCACGCAGGTTGTGCCGGGCAGCGTCTATGGCCTGGCGATCGGCATCGCTGCCAGCGATTAAGTTATCCGGCAGCGGCCGGATGGCCGCATCGCATTCGCGGCGCACATTTTCCCAAACTCCTGCGTCATAATCGGGCATGACTTCAAAACCGAATTTTTTCCTTTTAAATGCCGCGGGCACCCGACAGTACTGCATGAATGCTTCGGTGACGATGGTGCCCGAGCCGCACATGGGATCAAACAGCGGCCTTTCCCCCTGCCAGCCGCTCAAACGCACCAGGGCCGCGGCCAGAGTTTCCTGCAACGGGGCCGCAACCGATTGCACGCGATAACCGCGGCGGTGCAGCGAACCGCCGGACGTGTCCAGGCTGATCATTGCCTGATCCCGGCGGATGACCAGGTTGATCCACACATCGGGTTGCTCGCTGTCCACGTCCGGGCGCCGTCCGCTGCATTCGCGGAAATGGTCCGCAATGGCGTCCTTCAAGCGTAGGGCGGCATAATGGGCGTGGGAAATTTGACTGTCGGAAACATGGGCGAACACGGCAAAAGTCTTTTCCAGGGAAAGTATCTGCTGCCAGTCAACGGTTAAAGCCGAATCATAAAGCACCTGGTTGGCAGGACAATGGAATGAAACCAACGGGGCCAACACCCGCGAAAGCAGCCGTGAACAATAATTGATCCGGTATAACGTGGCGGCATCGGCACGGAAATGCAGTCCGTTGCCGGCGCTTTCAATGTCCCGGGCCCCGAGTTCCGCCAATTCCGCACGAGCCAATTCATCAAGACCGCGGCCCGCCAGGGCAAAGAATCGCTTGTCCTTTTGATAGGCAAACACGGAGGGGCCCGCAACTATGGGTTCGCCGGCCCAGATATCAATGGCCGACCTGAATCTGCAAAAAGGCCAGGACCTTGGTTGGGTCGTGACCCTTGTCCTTTTCTAAAACTCCGGTGGATTGGCTGCACAGAAGCCGGCCGGCTTTATCCAGAATCGCCAAGGCCGGATAACCGAAATCCTTGACCCGGTACAGATCGACCAGGTCGCGGTTCAAGGGCTGGTCGGGCTTCTCGCCGACGTCGACCAGCAGTACGATGTAATGCTCAGCCAGGATTTTTTTTATTTGTTTATCAGCCCCGAAAAGGGCGTGCAGGCGATGGCACCAGGGGCACCAGTTGCCGCCGAACAACAGCAGGATATTTTTATTTTCCAGCCCGGCGGTTTTCAGCGCCGCGGTGATTTGAGTTTTGATATCGGCCCCGGGGTCGTAAATATCAGGTCCGTACTTGCCTGGATTCGCAGCCGGCAGTATCGCAGCCAACAACACCAGCGCCGCGCCCAGGAGCAACCAAAATATTTGCTTGCCATCCATTCTTTCGGGTTTCATTGCACGCACCTCCGAGAAAGAACTGATTCTAGAATAAAAAAAAATCATTGTCAAAGTCGAACGGGAAAATTATTTTGGCCCCGGCGGCAATTGACAAAAACCGGCCATTCAGCTAAAACTGAAGCATGCGCAATCAAGCACAGGAATGCAGACCGTGAGCGGAAAGAGACCATTGTCGCAGAAGCCATGACCGAAAAGATCTATCTGTCCGACGCCTACCGCCGCGAGACCACGGCGCGCATCCTTAACAAAGGATTTCGGAACGGGAACTTTCTGATCGGTCTTGATCGCACCATCTTCTGCCCCGCCGGTGGCGGCCAGCCCGCCGACAGCGGGACTATCAACGGTTTGCCCATCGTGGAACTGGCAAGCGAAAATGACGACATCATCCATGTACTCGGCGGAGACCCCGGCCAGGGCGAAGCCCGCCTGCAGCTGGATTTTTCTCGCCGCTACGACCACATGCAGCAACATACCGCCCAGCACCTGCTCTCTCAAGTCTTGTTGAACCTTTTCAACGCCCCGACCCTATCCTTCGCCATCGGCCCGGAACATGCCTCGATCGAAATCGGACGGCCGGTTCTGGATGAACAGGAGATCGCCCTGCTGGAAAACGAATGCGCCGGCCGGATCTTCGCCAATCTGCCCATCCGTATTTTTGAAAGCGAAGACAGCGCCGCCCTGCACCTGCGCAAGCCGCCCAAGCGCCAGGGTAAAATCCGCGTGGTGGAAATAACGGGGTTGGAACAATCTGCATGCGGCGGCACTCACTTGCACAGCAGCGCCGAGATCGGTTTGCTGAAGATCGTCAAGACCGACCGCGTGCGCGCCAATGTCAGATTGTATTATCTGTCCGGATGGAGGGCTTTGGACGATTACCAACTGAAGCATGAAGTCACGCAACGCCTGCAGCGCGCAGTCACCCAGCCCCTGGTTGACCTGCCACCCCACGTTGAAATGCTGCTCAAAGAAAAAGACGAATTGCGCCGGCTGCTGAAGAAAGCCCAGCACCGCGAATTGGAAAGGGAAATCACAGCCGAAGCGGCCGCAGGCAAAGATCTGGTCATCCGGGAATTCCCCGCCATCGATGCCGCCGAATTGCGTTTTTTTGCCACGGCATTGATGAAACATGGCCGTCAGGTCCTTGCCTACTCAACAACCCCCCCGCGCCATGTCGTCATCGGCCGCGGCCGGGGTTCTTTCGACCTGCGGCAAATATCCAGCGCTATCTTCGCCCTGCTGGAAGGCAAGGGCGGCGGCGCTGCAAACCTGATCGAAGGCCGGGGCCAGAATTTCTCAAAAATTCCCGAAATTGTCGCCATACTGCAAGCCAGCTTCGGTCAATAAGATCAAAATAACTTCCTTGCAAAATTTAATAAATTCACTATAATTGGATTTGCCGTCAAAGGAGAAACCAATGGAAGAAAAAATCAAGGCCAAAATCATGGATGAAAAAAAAATGAAACGCACTTTCCTGCGTCTGGGCATGGAAATACTGGAACGCAACCGTGAGGCTGAAAATATGGTGCTGATCGGCATCCAGACCAAGGGCGTTTATGTGGCCCGGCGCATACAGCAGCTGATCAAGGAATTGGAAAACATCGACCTGCCACTGGGCATCCTCGACATCACCATGTTTCGCGACGACCTGCACAAGCACGAAAAGCAGCCGGCCGTAAAGAAAACGCAGATCGATTTCAGCATCGAGGACCGGGACATCATCCTGATTGATGATGTGGTGTTCACCGGCCGTACCATCCGTGCCGCCATGGACTCGATTTTTGAACTCGGCCGGCCGGCATCGGTTCAGCTGGCCGTCTTCATCGACCGCGGCCATCGCGAAATGCCCATTTGCCCGGATTTCAAAGGTAAGTACTTGCCCACATCGCGCCGCGAACGGGTGAATGTCATGCTCAAGGAAGCCGACGGCCAGGACCAGGTGCTGATCATGGAACCCACGAGATTTTAGCATGAGAGAAAAAACCTTCAAACAAAATCACCTGCTCGGCATCGAACATCTCAGTGTCGCCGACATCGAAAACATTTTGGAAACAGCCGAGGCCTTCATCGAGGTATCCAGCCGCGAAGTCAAGAAGGTGCCTGCCTTGAAGGGCAAGACCGTGGTTAACCTGTTTTTCGAAAACTCGACCCGCACCCGCAGTTCGTTCGAGATCGCGGCCAAGCGTTTGAGCGCCGACCTGATCAATTTCAATTCATCGATATCGAGCCTGAAAAAAGGAGAAACCCTCAAAGACACCGTTTTGACCCTGGAGGCCATGAACCCGCACATCATCGTCATCCGCCACTCCGCCTCGGGTTCGCCCCATTACCTGACCACCTTCGCCCGCTCATCGATCATCAACGCCGGCGACGGCTTCCATGAGCACCCCACCCAGGCCCTGCTCGACGCCTTGACCATCCAGCAGCGCCTCAAAACCCTGCGCAAGCTGAAGATCGCCATCGTCGGCGATATTCTGCACTCGCGCGTGGCCCGTTCCAACATCATCCTGCACCAGAAGATGGGCAATGAGATCGCCCTGATCGGACCGCCATCGCTGGTGCCGCGGGAATTTGAAAAGATGGGCGCTTCCGTGTATTACGACATCCGCCGCGGCGTCAAGGGAGCCGATGTGGTCATGATGCTGCGTGTTCAGGAGGAACGGGGCGCCAAGAACTATTTCCCCTCCATTCGTGAATACCGCAACCTTTTTGCCATCAACCGCGAAATTTTTTCCCTGGCTAAGAAGTCGGCCATCCTGATGCATCCCGGGCCGATTAACCGCGACGTGGAGATCGAAACGTCCATGGCCGATTCACGGCAATCCGTGATCCTGGAACAGGTAACCAACGGCATCGCCGTACGCATGGCCGTGTTGTATCTTTTAAAAGGAGAGATCCATGAAACTCTTAATTAAGAACGGCCGCCTCATCGACCCGGCCGGCGCCGTGGACCAGACCATGGATATCCTGATTGAAAACAACCGTTTCAAGGAAATAGCCAAATCCATAAAAAAAACCAACGCTTGCCCGACCATCGACGCCAAGGAGATGATCGTGGCCCCGGGCTTTATCGACATGCACATCCATCTGCGCGAACCGGGGCAGGAAAACAAAGAATCGATCGAGAGCGGCGCCCGGGCGGCCGTGCATGGCGGCTTCACCTCGGTGGCCTGCATGGCCAACACCAACCCGGTTAATGACAACCGCTCGGTGAGCGAATATATCATCGCCCGCGCCCGCCAGATCGGACTGGTCAATATCTTCCCCATCGCCGCCGTTTCCCGGGGGCTGCTGGGCGAAAACCTGGTGGAGATGGCCGACCTGGTCGAGGGCGGCGCTGTGGCCTTTTCCGATGACGGCCATTGCGTGATGAAAGCCGACCTGATCCGCAAGGCCCTGGAATATGCCAAGATGCTGGACGTGCCCATCATCGAACACCCGGAAGACCATTCGATCTCGGCCGAAGGGCAAGTCAACGAGGGTTTCATTTCCTACAAGTACGGTCTGCGCGGCATCCTGAAAGCAGCCGAAGAAGTGATCGTGGCCCGCGACCTGATCCTGCAGGAACGCATCCGTTCGCGCCTGCATTTGACACACATTTCCACCGCGGGTTCGGTCGAGCTGATCCGCAACGCCCGCAAACAGAAAACCCCGGTCAGCGCCGACGCCACCCCGCACCACCTGCTGCTCAACGAAGAACTCATCCAGAGCTACAACCCGGTCTACAAGGTCAAGCCGCCGTTGCGCACCGAAGCCGACCGCCTGGAACTGATCCGCGGCCTTCAGGACGGCACCATCGACTGCATCGCCTCCGACCACGCACCGCACACCCGCGACGACAAGGACAAGGAATTCGAGTTCGCACCTTTCGGAGTCATCGGCATGGAAAGTTCTTTTTCGGTCATATTCGACCGCCTGGTGCGCAGCAAACTGCTGACCATCAACCGCCTGGTCGAATTGTTCTCCACCAACCCGGCCCGCATTCTTGGTTTGAAAGACCGCGGCCGCGTCAAACGCGGCTTGCCGGCCGACCTGACCATCCTCAACCCCAAAAAACGCTTCAAGATCGAAGAAAAGGATTTCCGTTCCAAGGCCAACAACTGTCCTTTCCTGGGCTGGGAAGGACTGGGAGCGGTCGAGCATACGATCGTTTCCGGCAACATCGTGTATTCACATAAATAGTTTTTAGTTAAGTATTGGAGAAACTAGAGTTGTGAAAAGTACTTGCCTTTTTTTTCTAATAAAAATGAATTCTAAAACAAAACAACAAATATATAAAAAATATGTTTTTTCTTTTCAAAATGTTGACATCTTGTCAACAATTATACATAATATTTCTAGAATACCCGCCGCGCCTCTGTTTCGCATGCGTACTTCGGCGGGTTTTTTTTTATACGGGGGTTTTAAGTGAAATATACCAAACCCCCACTGACCTTCCCCGAACAAGCCGACCTCCTTCTGAGTCGAGGCCTGCAAGCCGACCGCGATGATCTGATTCAAAAACTGCAAGTAGTCAACTACTATCGCCTGAGCGGCTATCTTTACCCTTTCCGCGAGCCTGATGATACTTATCGCCCGGGCACGACACTGGAGATCGTCTGGTCTCGTTACACCTTTGACCGGCAGCTAAGGCTTATGGTTATGGATGCCATTGAGTGGATTGAAGTAGCGATTCGCACCCAGCTCGCCTATCACTTCGCCCACTCACATGACCCGTTCTCATACCTAAATCCGGCCAAGCTCCCCGGACTGAAAACCGATGAATACGACAAATGGCTCAAGGAGTTGCGCGAGGAAATCCTCCGCTCAAAAGAACCCTTTGTAACCCACTTCCGGGAGAAGTACGGTGATTCCCACTCCGATCTGCCGATCTGGATGGTGGCCGAAGTCATGAGTTTTGGGAAGGTATTGACCATGTTCCGGGGCGTCTCCCCCGACCTTCAGAAAAAGATCGCCAGTGAATACTCGATTCCGGATGAAGTGATGCGCTCCTGGCTCCTCGCCCTGAACACCATTCGTAATATCTGCGCCCATCACGGCCGTCTTTGGAATCGCGAACTCGGCAACAAACCCAAAATGCCCAATATTCGAAAATATCCCGAATGGCATCAACCTGTTGCCATTGGAAACAATCGAATTTTTGGGATCCTGACAATTTTACATTATTTATTACGAAAAATATCGCCATTGAGTCTCTGGCATAATAGACTGATCACTCTGCTGAATTCCTATCCAAGTATCCCCAAAAAAGACATGGGATTCCCCGAAAATTGGGAGCAAAGTCATCTCTGGCATTGGATTTCGAATTTAAATGAGGCGAATACAAATAAATAATGACCAGATGAAAAACTAAACCGAGTTACAAAATATCTTCTCTCAGATAAATTCCAGAAGTATGACTCCGACAAAAAGTATCAATTCAATGACAGGTGCTGCAGTGGCTGCCCGAACAGCTGCCGCAGGAATTGGAGGAATGGGAAGAGGCGGTACCCTCGCTTTTTCCCCCGGAGGAAATGGCGCAGCAGGTGACCAGTTTTTCCACTTTGCCGCTGCCGCACTTTTCGCAGGTGATAGCAACGGCGGCCGAGAGCGAGCGCAGGAATTTCTCAAAAACAGCACCGCATTTTCGGCATTTATAATCATAGACAGGCATATGGCGTTACCTCAAGAAGATATTTTAACGTAATATTGACTAACGTTCAACAAGAAAAGCGATTACACGCAAATTCAGGGGTTCGCAATCTCCCTTCTCCTTTTGGATTTGGCCTCACCCCCAACCCCCTCTCCTGAAGGCGAGGGGGGCAGCACTTACAAACCCTGAATCCTAAAAAGACATATAGCACCCTCTTACCCCTTCTCCTTTAGGGGAAGGGGCGAGGGGTTGGGGCAATGCGGTCGTTCAATAGAAGATCTTTTTAGATCATATTGAACCCCGACGATCTACTGCTTCACTGCCTCATCGAGCAGCTTGACGATTTTATTCGAGAGCATATCGACCACAGCCTGCTCGCCCTTCTCCAGGTTGTAGTAGACGATGGCCGGCCTCAGGGTATTGTCCTTGGCGAAGACATGCTTCGGCCGGTTATCGGTCATGTAGCCGTTGGCCCGGCGGAAGGCAAAAACATCCTGGTCCCTGAGCGCGAGGAACCTGGCATTCAAAGCGGCCATCTTTACTCCATAATCGGCATAGAGCCTTTCCAGTTGGGGCATCAACCCCGCGGCCTCGGGCTTGTCCTTGGCCAGCGCAGCAGCTTCAGCCGCGCATTGGTCGAAAGTGGCCAGGATTTCATCAACGATCTTCACACCGGCATCATTCGCTGCCGCGGCTTGGGTTTCGCTTTTGGCGACTGGAGCCTGGGGAGCTTCACCTTTTTCACCGCATGCGGCGAAGAAAAACATCACAACGCAAAATAGAACGAGAACTGAATTTTTTTTCATTAAAACAATCTCCTTTAAAAAAACGTGAGTAAGTTGACAAAAATCAAGGCCGCTCGAGGAAATACATTTTTCATACTTTAGTCTTTATACCTTGCACTTTATACTTGTTCCTTTCTTGCGAACATGGACACTTGTTGCGTATGTCTTTTAAATCAGCTTTTTGGCCATGCCCAGCAGATCGTCGATGGCCGAGCCTTCACCGTCGGCGTCAAGCAGGCCGCCCAGCGCGTCCAGAGGCGATGAAGAAGCCTTTTTTTTCCGGCCGCCGCCCAGCAGGCCGCCCAGCAAACCGCCCAATCCGCCCGAAGAAGACTGAGACGATTTGCCGCCAAGCAGACCGCCCAGCAGACCGCCCAACCCGCCTGAAGAAGACCGGGATGACCGGCCGCCGCCCAAGCCGCCCAGCAACTGATCGAGAATGCCGGAATTGCTGCTTTGCTTTTTCAGGGACCCCATGACCATGGCGGCGATCAGGGGCAGCATCTTTTTCAGGATTCCGGAGCTGATCCCGGTCGTTTTGGAAGTACGTTCGGCCAATGCCCGGCTCGTGTCCTTGCTGCCAAAGATGTGGCCGAGAATGCCATTGCCATCCTCGACGGCGGCGGGATTGGTCAGGGCATCGGCATGATCGAGATAACGGTCATGATTGCCCTTGCCCATCGCCTGCAGCAGGCTTTCCAGTCCACCCTGCTGCGAGACGTTCTTTTTGACACCATTGGTCAAGGCCGGCAGCATGTGCTGGATAACTTTGGTCACCTCACCCTCGCCCAAACCGAACTGCTTGGCCATCGAAGAAACCGGGGAACCATCGCCACCCAAGATCGCTTCCATCAGATTCATATCAACCTCCTAAAGAAAAGCTTTTTAAAGATTCCGAAGTGATTTATGCTTTATCATAATGAGAGTTTTCTAAAAAATTGTCAACCAACACCAGTTGAAAAATCACATACTCATGAAATTTGCAGGAAACGAAAATTGCATTCTCAGTCAGGGGCCGGCGATCTCTCCGGCGGCGACGATGATGTCACCGTCGTAAAAAACGCCGAATTGGCCGGGTGTCACGGCCCTGACCGGTTTTTTAAAAACCGCATATATGTGGCTTTCAGAGATTTCGGTAATCTCGGCATCATGGCCGTGCAGCTGATAGCGGATCTTCACCAACAGTTTTTCGCCGACGCGCAGCGGTCGCCAGAAGACCGGAGTTTGAATAGTCACCGATTCAGCCAGCAGGTCACTCTCATCTCCGAGCATGATCGTGTTGGCTCCCAGATCACGCTGGACCACGTACAAGCGGCGGTCTGAAGCATGGCGCGTGCCGCGGCGCTGGCCGGCGGTAAAATGAATCGCCCCCTGGTGGCGACCTATGGGGCGCCCGTCCATATCCACAATGTCGCCCGCCTTGAAGCTTTTTGGCAAACGGCGGCTGAGGAATGAAGCCAGATTTTCTCCCTGCAGGAAACAGACATCCTGACTCTCGGCAACATTAGCCAGCGGCAGGCCGGCCACTTTTGCCCTGACCTGGCCGATGGTCATCGCGGCAATGGGAAAGAGCACATCGGCCAGTACAGCCGGTTCGATCATGGCCAGGAAATAGATCTGCGATTTGCGACGATCGAGCGGCTCATGGAGGAACCAATGCCCATCGGTACAGACTTTGTCGGCATAGTGACCGCTGGCGAACAATCCGCCGATCGATTTTTTTTTCGCCTCGGCCAGCAGCAAACCGAACTTGACCCGGCGGTTGCACACAACACAGGGATTGGGAGTTAATCCCGAACGGTAGGCATGGATAAAATAATCCAGCACCTTCTCCCGGAAAATCTCCCGCAGCTCAACCATCTGCCAGGGGACTCCGATCACCCGCGCCAGATTTTCGATTCTGGCCAGTTTTTCATCTTCGCCCACCAATCCGAGGCGCATCGTCAATGCCCTGACTTCATGGCCCTGTTCTCTGAGTGTGAGTATCGCTGCCGTTGAATCCTTGCCGCCGCTGAAAGCCACGGTCACGGTTTTTGCCGCGGTTTTTTTTATGCGCATGGGAAAGTCGCTTCAAGCAAGGAGCGGGCTTCACCGAAATCCTGACTCAAAAAGATAGGCCGCTTCCAGGAGCGCGAGCCTGGCCGGCTCAATACCAGAAAACGGGTAAACGCCTTGAGTTTGCCCAACCGTTTTCTTTCGGGATAATGTTCCTCGATCAGCGCGCCCAAACAGCGAATATAGTTTCCCAAGTCGCTTTCCAGAGTCGGTCGTCCGGAAATCTCCCGGAAAATGAACGGATTGGCCAGGGCGCCGCGGCCGATCAGCACGCCGTCGGTAATCTGCAGCTTTTCCAGAGCGAAAGCGGCGGTCATGATGTCGCCGTTGCCCAGCAGCGGGATGCGCACATTTTCTTTGACGGCCGCGGCCAGTTCCCAGTGTGCATGGCCGGTATAGCCTTCGCTTTTGAGGCGGAAATGCACGGCCACGGCGTCGGCGCCCTGGGCTTCGATGATCTTCGTCGTTTCCATGACATTCACCTGGTTGAAACCCAGGCGCACCTTGACCGTCAGCGGCAGCGGCGTACTGCGGCGCACGGCGGCCACCACGTCCGCCAGGCGCGGCAGGTCCTGCAGCAATCCCGATCCGGCCCCGGAGCGCACCACCTTGGGGACCGGGCAGCCCATGTTCAGGTCGATGCCGGCAAACGCCGTTTCAGCCGAAACCATGGCCGCGGCCTCGGCCAGGGCTTCGGGCTGGGCGCCGAAAAGCTGGATGAACTGCGGCGTCCGCGCCGGGAAATCGGCAATCATTTCCAAGCTGCGGCGGTTGCGCCGACGCAGCCCTTCAGCGGCGATCATTTCCGAAACCATCATGCCGCAGCCGCCGATCTCGTCCATGAGCAGGCGCAGTGCCTTGTCGGTCAGGCCGGCCATGGGGGCCAGGACCGTGGGCTGTACCAGGGATAAATTGCCGATCTTCAGCATATCAAGATTATACCATGGCTGTGATTTGAAGATTGAGCTTAGTGAAAAGTGAGAAGTGAATAGTGAATGAGAAGCAGCAAGATTAAAAGCTTATCGTGATCTTTCATACCCAATCACTTTTCACTTTTCACTCAATTCAATTAAGCAATCGAATCACTTACAACGCAGAGAAATACTTGTACAGGATTCTGAAATCCGGATCACCCAGCTTCTGCAAATGACTGCAAATGTGGCGCAGGGTTCTGGGGATATAGCGGCCATAGGCCGGGTGCCGGTTCTCATGGATTTGAAAAGCAAACGTTCCCAGGGCCTTGATATTGCGCTGCAAGGCAGTTAAACGCATTTGGCGGCGCTCGTCTGGTGAATATTCGCGACCGGACCAGAGGACTTCACGGGCAGCGCCCAGATCAAGATATGAATCATAGGCCAGGGAGACCAGATCGTAAAAGCGGGGAGCGAGGAGTGAATCCTGAAGATCGACCATGACGATTGAACGGCCCTTGACCAAAAGGTTGCGCGAATGGAAATCGCGGTGGGCAAAAACGCATTCAGGATCGATTTTACCGACCAATGCCATCAGCGATTCACGCAATCCCGTCTCGCTGCAGCCGCGGATCGGGTAGCGAGGGAAAAAATGTTTCAGGAAAAAATCCATTTCCCATTTTTGTCTGGCCGGGTCCAGTTTGGCGCTGGCCAAGGCCGAAGGCACCAGCGCCAGTTTGTCTAAAATTTCCCGGCACTCACACAGAAGGCATTGGCGCTCGCTGCCCGCGCGCTCGCGCCATGCCTTCTGCAATAGCAGGTCACCGGCATCCTCCTGCAGCACTACCTGGTCGGCGAGAACGTCATGGACAGCGGGAACGCGCAGCCCGTGATTGCGGTAAATATGATGCATGGCCAGGAAGCGCTGCACATCACTCCGGGACGGCTGCGGGTAGATCATGGCCACGAGATTGATTTTTCCGTGACTGAACCGAAAAAAACGCCGCTGT
The DNA here is from genome assembly GCA_963770755.1 of Candidatus Aminicenantota bacterium. GTDB lineage: Bacteria > Acidobacteriota > Aminicenantia > UBA2199 > UBA2199 > UBA2199. The sequence goes on from CAVYQZ010000010.1 coordinate 412,703, forward strand.
GAAGCCTCGGAACGGATTTGATGCCATTGGGCTCCAGGCCGGCCGGCAATAAATTCCAGCAGCGCTTCAGGGAGTTTTATTTCTTTAACCATGCGTATCCGCTGGAATGGATTATCGCACAAGCGCCCCGGGGCCGCAAATTTTCCAAACATGGCTTGTAACCTTTTTGCCAAAACACAGTATTCCCTTTATAATGAATATCAACCATAATCCGAGGTGGTGACATGCCGGACGATGAACAATTAATGGTCCAGGTCAGGGACGGCCGGGTGGAAATGCTGGCCCTCCTGTTTGAAAGGTATCATGTGCGCATGTATAATTTTTTTCTGCGCCTGACCGCCAATCGCCCGTTGAGCGAGGACCTGACCCAGGAACTTTTTCTGCGCATCCTGAAGTATCGACATAGCTACCGCGGCGAAAGCAAGTTCAGCACCTGGATGTATCAGATCGCCCGCAACCTGCATATCGACCAGCTGCGCAGCAGCCATCCGGACATGGCCATCGACGATCTGTACGAAGAGCCCCCCTGCCCGCAGCCTGGCCCGGCCCAAACAACCGAAAACGGTCAGGAAGCCGATTTGCTGGCCCGGGCCATGGAACGGCTGCCTCTGCGCAAAAGGGAAGTGCTGCTCCTCTCCCGCTTTCAAAACCTGAAATACGGAGAAATCGCCGGCCTGCTCGAGTGCAGCGTCGAAAACGTCAAGGTACAGGTACACCGTTCACTCAAGGAGCTGCGCCGCCATTATTTGGAGCTGCAAGGAGGAATCCGATGAATTGCCAGGAAACCAGAAAAAAAATGCCCGATTTGTTGAATAACGGCCTGACCGACGCTGAAGCTTCCCGGTTCAGGGAGCACATACTTTCCTGTCTGTCCTGTCGCGATGAGTTTCAGGAGCTCAATGAAACCTGGGCGCGCCTGGGCATTCTCAAAGAAGAACAGCCCGGCCCTGAATTACGCCGTAATTTTTACCGCCGGCTCGAATCCTACCAGAAGGAACTCACAGCCCGAGAAAAAACGGGATGGCGGCAGAATTTTTCCCGGCTTTTACCAAACTGGAAATTTTCGGCGCCATTCCCGGGCTTCGCCGCCGCTATTCTGGTCGTCGGCCTGGGTTTTGCCGCCGGTTTTTTTATCGGCCATGGCGGAAAAACAGACACGAAAAGCTTGACCGCTCTAAACCAGGAAGTAAACAGTCTGAAGCAGCAGGTGTCGATATCACTGCTCAGCCAGTCTTCGGCATCGGCCCGTTTGCAGGGGTTGTCCATGACTTCCAAGCTGCAGGACCCCGACCCGGCGCTAATAAAAACACTGCTGGCCGTGATGGACAATGACCCGAGCGTTAACGTTCGTCTTTCCGCCATCGATGCCCTGTACCTGTTCGCAGACCGCGAGGACGTGCGCTCGGCTATGGCCGCTTCGCTTTCCCGGCAGACATCGCCGCTGGTACAAATCGCCCTGATCGACCTGATGGTTTCGCTCCGGGAAAAGCGCGCCACAGCGGCATTGAAAAAATTGCTGGCCGATGAACAGATCATTCCCGAGGTGCGGCAAAGGGCCCAGTCGGGAATCAACCAGGTACTTTAATCCTGGCTGAATGAGCATTAAAACATTTTCCTCCAGGATCTGTAACCATGGCCGCAAATCCTTGTATTACCTACCTGAACGCCCAAGAGGCTAGGAGGTAATTATGAAGAAAGTATTATTGGTTCTGCTGCTGGCTTCCCTGTTTCCGGCCCTGGCGCCGGGCCACGAAGCCTACAAACTGGAAAAGAAAGATTCCATAGCGAAAGTCTTTAAATTCACGGCTCCGGAAAAATCAAAAATCGTCACCATCGACAATGTTTTCGGCTCCATCATCGTCAGCGGCATCAAGACGAACGAGGTCAAGCTGGAAGCCAGGAAAATCATGCGCGCCGACAGTCCGGACGACCTGCTCAAGGCCGAACGTGAAGTGAAGCTGAACATCACTGAAAAAGACAACCGGCTGGATATTTACGTCGACGGCCCCTTCCGCTGCCGCATCGGTTCGGGCCACCGGTCGGAGCGCGATTATGCGGTGACCTATGATTTCACCGTGCAGGTTCCGGAAAAGACCAGCCTGATCCTGAAAACCGTCAATGACGGCAACATCCGGGTCCAAAACGTCCAAGGCGACTTCACCGTCCGCAACGTCAACGGCCATATCGAACTTCAGGATATCGCCGGTCCGGTCAATGGCAAGACGGTCAACGGCCGCATTCATGCCGTCTTCCGCGAAGATCCGGCAGCGGCCTGTGCTTTCACCACAGTCAACGGCGACCTGGATGTCCGCTTCAGCGCCAAGCTGGCCGCAGACTTCCAGCTGAAGACTCTCAACGGTGACATTTACACCGACTACCCGTCCACCTATCTTCCCAACAAAACCGCAACGGAAAGCTCCCGCCATAAGGGCCGCTTCGTATACCGCAGCCACCGCCGCCAGGGAGTGCGCATTGGCGCCGGCGGACCCGAAATCAGCATGGAAACACTCAACGGCGATATCGTCATCGCCAATAAAAATAAATAAAGGAGATTAAACATGAAAACCATGAAGAGATTTTTTTTCACGATTCTGGTCCTGGCCGCGGCCACGACCGCATTGTGGAGCCTGGATAATGCCGGCGACCGTGTCGTCGTTCCGTTCAGTGATCCGGGCAAAGCCGGCTTGGTCAAGGCTCACCTGATCAACGGCGGTATCGTGGTCAAGGGCTATGAAGGCAAGGAAGTGATCATTGAGACCAAGCCGCGCGCCCATGTCATCGACGAAGAGGAAGATGCGGCGGAAGACGAAGATCGCGATGAAAAACAAAGCAAACATGCCGGCATGAAGCGCTTGAAAGCCAGCGGCGGCGGACTGGAGGTCGAGGAAAGCAAGAACATCATTGAGATCAGTGTCGCCGCCTGGAAAATGGATACCGATCTCTTTATCCAGGTACCGGCGAACGCCGCTCTGGAACTGCATACGGTCAACGGCGGCACCATCAAGGTGGAGAATGTCAGCGGTAACGTCGAGGTATCCAATGTCAACGGCGGCATCGTCCTGTCGCGCATGGCGGGTTCCGTCGTGGCTCAGACTGTGAACGGTGATGTCAGCGCCACCTTCACCCGGCTCGACGGCAAGACACCGCTGTCACTGATCACGCTCAACGGCGATGTGGATATCACTCTACCCGCCTCGACCAAGGCCAGCTTCAAGCTCAAGATCGACAACCATGGCGAGATCTACAGCGATTTCGAACTCGGGTTGCAGAGCAAGACCGAAAAAACCGTCGAGGACAAGCGCAGCCACGGCGGCCGTTACAAGGTAAAAATTGACAAAACCGTTTACGGCTCCATCAATGGCGGCGGCCAGGAGATCACCTTGAAAACATTCAACGGCGATATCCTGCTGCACAAAGTGAAATAGACCGTCTTAAGAAAGACATCAGGGACCGGCCCGGCCGGTCCCTTTTTTTTAGCTGGGAGCGTTTCACCCGGTCCCGGCCAACGAAATTTTTTCAAATCCACGCCACCGCGACCGTCGACCTCGATTCCTTCCTGCCGTAAGAGGCGCCGCTGTTCAAAAAAACCCCGGTGCAACGGCAATGAGATCCGGCCGTTGGCGCCAATCACCCGCTGCCAGGGCAGCTTGTATTTTCCGGACTGGGAGTGGAGGACCCAGGACACCTGGCGCGCGCCCCGGGGTTTGCCGGCCAGACGGGCGATCTGGCCGTAGGTAGCCACCTTACCGCGCGGAATGGCGGCAATCCATTCACGAACAGAGGCGCAGAAAGGATCACGGGTTGCCCTGCGCATTCCAACTCTTGGCAGTATGCCGGTTAATCTGGATCGAGATCCGAAATTCATCCACTCACCCCCTGCAAGCGAAAAATCGTTCAGTGCTTTTTAGAGGCCAGAGCATTTTCCATGATCTCCCAAAATTTTCCATGCCGAGTAAGCCGTAACTGAAAGGCGGGAACCACCCGCGCCAAATGGATGGCATTTTCCAAACGGCGCAGACGTACCGTTCGCAGCAAAGATTTTTCCAAACCCAAGGTAGTCGACCACGTTGCCTGTTCGACCGCTTCTATTATTTTAACAGTGGGCTGGTGCAAGATCGCTTCTGACCATTCATCTACCTTAGCGGGCTGCAAAAAGAAAATGGCGCCCAAGCGGACGGCCACCCCTGCCGGCCAGGAGCCTCCAGGCCCGCCCTGAAAAAAACGGCTCCAAGTCGGCCATGGATGCGCCCAATATTCGCCGGCAGGATCACGCAGCACCAATGTATAGTCATCACAACAGGAACGCCATGGTGAAGGGATCCGCCGGCTGGCCGTCGTCTTGCCGCTGCCACTCCCGCCCATCAGGACGAACCCGCTTTCCCCCCTGCAGACCAGAGCGGCGTGCAGCAGAAGCCCCCCACCCGGCTCGCAACAAGTAGCGATCAGCTGGCTGATATTCAACAGGTGCACCATGAACATTTCCTTGTCGTCTGAGGGCCCAACGCTGCAAATGACACGTCCATTTCTCAATTGGGGAAGACGTCTCCAGTACATCGGCCTTGTTTGGCCGCGAATGACTAATTTTTTGGCTCTGCAGTTCTGGATATGGTTCATCTGAACATTGCATGGCTTTTCAACTGGATGGAGGTCCATAGCCGTTGCCAAGACCGCAGCCAGCCGCCGACCAAATGCATTGCCGCCGGCAATCTTCCACGAACTATGATCGGCCAAGTTCAAAAAAAAAGTCTCTTGCTTCAATTTGGGAGAATCCCGATGGATGGAATCAAAAAGCAGATCAGGAAAAAGGAGCCGCTCCTGTCGAGCATGCTGTCCCGGCCCTGCCGCCGTTGGTGCAGCTGGTTGCCGCCACGGAACCGATATTGCAAGCATTGGTCGCGCTTGCCCCTATGGTACAACGGGCACCTTCGGCCATATTGGTGTCTCCCAGGGAAATTACAAGTGGTGGCGTATATTTGGCTTTTTTAGTTATTTTGTCTTTTTTTTCTCTCATTCCGCACATCTAATAGCAATTATAAGTGTTTTTCATGACAAATTCAACAGATTCAACATTTAAATTAAGATCCTAACATTTTCCCCAAACATGATCGGGATGCCGTTTCTCGTATTCGCGGGCCGGAGCCGACTTTTTTTCCATTTTCATTTTCCCTTCTCCTTGTTCAGTTCAACCGGCCACGCTACGGAAAAAGACGATGCCCAGGTAAACGCCGCCGGCGATCAGCAGCCACTGGAACGCATACGGTCCCAATCCGGCACCGTTTTGCAGCCTTGATTTTATCTTTTCCCGTATCGGCTTGAAGGCCAGGAGCAGCGGCAGCCCGCCCATGAGGACAAACATCACGCCGCAGACAAGCCAGCCCCAGGCCAGGCCGCCGCCGGGCGGATTAAAAGTGAATTCCAGGAAATTCCAGCCCAGCGACAGGAACAGCCCGGGCCAGGCCAGCGGCATCAGGTTGACGCCGTCATCACCGGGGCCGGTAAACATGTTAATAAAAAAACAGATCATGCCAATGACGATCGAAACAGGCATGACCCATACCCAGGAGGGGGCAGGGTGAGCAATGGCGTAGGGGCCGCCCGAAGCGACCATGCCGCCCAGGCGCATGATCGGGCGCATGGCGTGGTAGAGGACGCTGATGCAGAAGGCCACCGCGAAAATAGTAAAGTGAAACAAGGCCCTGCCTTTCCAGCCGCAGCCACCACCCATGGACTGAATGCCAGCGTTCTGCTGCAGGCGCTGGAATGAAAAAACACGTTTAACCATGAGTCCTCCCGGGACCGAGTGTAAATCCAGACCGCTCGCCAATATTGTAGCATGTCGAGATTGCAAAAAAAATGGTGGCGGCATTCATTTTTTCGATCATGAAACGCCTGGAGCGCACGACCAAATCCTGACAAAAAAGGCTTTTTTTATGCAGCCGGCCTGGACATGGATCCTAGGAGAGGATGCGCTGGCTTTCAACGGACCACAAGGCAGGAATCAATGTGCGGCGCCATTTTCCTGGACGGCTCCGTCCAGCAGGCGGATGGTGCTTTTGGAAAAGGCGGCGATGGCCGGGTCGTGAGTCACCATGAGAATGGTCCGTCCTCCTTTCCAGAGTTGGGAAAAAATCTCCATGATCTCGTGGCCGCTCTTGGAATCGAGGTTGCCGGTCGGCTCATCGGCCAGGATGATCGGCGGATCCATGGCCAGGGCCCGGGCGATGGCCACCCGCTGCTGCTGCCCTCCCGACATCTCGGTCGGCCGGTGCTTGGCCCAGGGCTGCAGTCCCACCATCTCCAGCAATTCGTCGACCCGACGCTTGCGTTCGGCGCTTTTTTTGCCGTTGAAGAGCATCGGCAGCTCGATATTTTCAAACGCCGTGGCATACGGCAACAAATTGAAATTCTGGAAAACAAAACCGACCTTGCGGTTGCGAATGGTCGACAGCTGGTCAAAGCTCAGCCCGGAAACATTTTTACCCTCAAGATAATAAGAACCCTCGCTCGGCGTATCGAGACAGCCGATGATGTTCATCAGGGTCGACTTCCCGGAACCGGAGGGGCCCATAATGGAAATGAAATCACCCTTCTGCACGGTAATGAAGACGTCCTTGAGGGCGACGAATTCGACCTCGCCCATCTTGTACACTTTCGAGATATTGCGGAATTCGATCATGATCCACCTCGGATGCTATTCATAACGCAGGGCCTCGATCGGGTTCTGCCGCGAAGCCCGCAGGGCCGGAAAAATTCCCGAGACAAAAACCAAAACACAAAGAACCACCAGGAAGACAATCAGGATGTCGAACGAAAATATCGGCCGCAGCAAATAGGCCTTGATGCCGAAATCTTCATAGCCGACCGGAACCAGGTTCACCAAACTGACAATATTGAACGCGATCAGGGTTCCCCACAGCGTCCCTTTGAAGAAAATGGCGAAGGTTTCCAGGAAGAACTGCATGACAATATGGCGCCGGCGCGCTCCCAGTGCCATCTTGATGCCGATTTCGCGGGTGCGCTCCTTGACCACGGCATACATCAGGTTGGTCACGCCCACGGCGGCGATCAGCAAGGTCAGGGCGCCGATAATACTCAGGAAAATTTCGATGCCCTTGAAAATCTTGGCCCCGGTTTCATAATCGCGGATCGTATTCCAGAAATTGACGGCAGTGGGGTCGTCATCAGCGAAGCGGTACTTGCGCCCCAGGACGCGGCGCACCTGGTTCTCCATGAAGAGGGCTTCCTTGGCTTCGGCCGGCCGAATGTGAATGCGGTCCAGAAAACGCTGGGAATCGATCTGGCAGAAGGTGGAAAAAGGAATATAGACGATTTCCGCATCGGGCCCCTGGTAAGTGGAGCTTTGCTGCTTTTTCTTCATGACCCCGATTACGGTAAAAGGCGTCTGCTCGATGCGAATTTCCTTGCCGACCGGATTGGTTTTGCCGAAGAGCTCCTTGGCCGCGTTCCAGCCGATAAAGGCCACACGCCGGGCTTTTTCCTGGTCCAGGTCATTGATAAAGCGGCCGCCGGCTTCGGGAACCTGGGAGCGCATCTGGCCAAAACAGGGGTAGACGCCATTGACCGAGCGGTTGGACTCCTTGTTGCGATAGGAAATATTATGGCTGTTGTTGGCTTCGGGAGAGATCATGGCGATGCCCGGAATCTGCCGCTTGAGCAATTCCAAGTCTTCCATGTGGATGTGAATACGCCGGGCGCTCGGCAGGCCCTGGTAGGGTTTGCTGGTCTGGCCCCTGAATACCATAATCATGGTACTGCCCAACCCCTTGAAACTGACGCTGCCGGCATTGGACAACCCGCGGCCGAAAGACATCAACAGCAGCAATGACAGGGCCCCCCAGGCAATGGCGAAAGTGATCAAACTGGTCTTTTTCTGACGCTTGCGGAATTCATTCCAGTACAAATGCAGAAGTTGCATGCGCATGGTTACTTCCTCAGTGCCACGATCGGGTCAGTGGCCGCGGCCCGGCGCGCCGGCGTCAGGCCGGAAAGGGTGCCGATGGCCAAGAGGATCAGCACGGTGACGATCCCGACCAGGGGATTGAGCTTGGGGATGCCGATATACTCCTCTAATTGTTTGGCCGGCAGTAGGGCCAACAGTAATGCCGCCAGCAAAAAACCGATGGCGCCGCCGATCAGGATGATGCAATTGGCTTCGGCAAAAAACTGCCACATGATGTCGCGACGCTTGGCGCCGACCGCCAGCTTGATACCGATCTCCCGTACCCGTTCCTCCACCACCACCAGCATGATCGAAGCCACGCCCACGCCGCCAACCAGCAGTGTAAAGGAGCCGATGATGCCCAGAAAAATATTGAATGCCGTAAAAAACATGTTGAACTGCCGTTCAAAATCGGAAAAATCCCAAACAAACAATGCGTCCTTGTCCAGGGGATTGAATCCCAGCCGCTCCCCGAAATAATTGCGCAGGGCGGCGATGGTCTGCTTGGACAAGGCCGGATCGCTGGGCTGGACAATAAAGTTCCGAACATATTTCTCGCCATACAGGGTCATGTAGGTAGTCCAGGGCATGAAGGCACAATGAGTGTCCCGTTGGCCGTTGTAATTGCTGCTCTGGCTCTTTTCGATCATTACGCCGACGACGGTGAATGGGACGCCCTCGATCATCACCCGCTTGCCGACCGCATCCATGTCCTTGAAGAGGTTCTTGGCGATGGTCGCACCCAGGAAGCAATTGCGCCGGCGCTGCTGCACATCGTACTCATTGAGGAAGCGGCCCCGGGCCGGGATGGTGTTGCGGATGCTTTCAAAGGACACATCGACGCCGCGCACGGTATTGAGCAGCTGTTCGCGGCCATAGCGGATGTTGCGGCTCGATATGAATTCCGGCGAAAGGGCGCGGATGCCGGGCACGCGGGCGGGAAGCAGGCGCAGTTCATCGGGCGTGACCTGTATGCGCCGGCCTTTGGGCAGACCGTTATGGCTCATCGTGGTCTGCCCGGGGAACACCAGGATAATGCTCTGGCCGAGCCCACGGAATTCCTTCATTTGCTGCTTGCCGATGCCGCTGCCGAAGGCCAGCAGCAGGATCACGGCAAAAGTTCCCCAGGTCACACCGGAAAGGGTCAGGAAGGTCCGCAACGGTTGGCGCACCAGGTCGCGGAACAGGTTGCGGAAAAAGGCCAGGATCATTCGATCTCTCTGGGCGGCCGCTCCACCACCTGCTCGCCGGCCTTCAAGCCGGAAACGATCTCGATATTCAAGCCGTCGGAAAGCCCGACCTGGACCTGCTTCTTTTCGATCTTGCCGTCGCGCATCGTTTCCACGAAACGCTGGTCGTTTTCAAAAATGATCAGCCGTTCCGGAATGATCAGAATATTTTTTTTATCCTTGATCTTGAGATAGGCCGTGGCCGAATAGCCGGCGCGCAGGGTGACCTTGCCGGCATCGATAATGGCGATTTCCAGGCCGAACATGGTGGCATTGCCTTCCCTCTCGGCCTTGGGATAGATGCGCTCCAGGCGGCCCGTCACCTTGGCGTCGAGCAGCGCTCCGACCTGGATGTCGGCGATCATGCCCGGCAGCAGTTTGCCGACATCGATCTCGTCGACCTTGCCCTTGAAGCGCAGCAAGCTCATGTCGGCCATGGAACACATTTCGGTGCCGGGCTGGAAATTGGTCAGGGGCACCACGGCGTCGCCCTCGAAAGCGTCCTGCTGCAGGACGATCCCCGACATCGGCGATTTCACGATGGAATCCACCGAACGATTGATCATCTGGATCCGGCCTTTTTCCAGCAGTTCGAAGCGCTCCTGGGCGATCTTGTAGCGCAATGAAATTTCATTGAAGCGCGACTCGGTCTCTTCCATGTCCGAATCCGAGACCAACTCCGCCTTGTACATCTTCACCGTGCGGTTCCGCTCATTGCGGATTTTTTCCATGAGAATTTCTGCAACTTCCATGTTGCGCCGGGCTTCGACATATTCCAGGGGGGTGGGATTGGGGGATATCTTGAACAGGGGCTTGTCCTTTTCGATCCAATCACCGATTTTGAAGTATACTTCCTCGACCAAGCCCGGGATGGTCGATTTCACCTTGATCTCCTTTTCCGGTTCGATGGTGCCCACCGCCAATGCCTTTTCGGAGATATCGCCCTTTTTTACTGCAACGAATTTCAGGCCGCCGTTTTTATCGTTCTTGGGGGAGAAAAGAAAAAACAGAGCCACCACGACCAACAGCACAAGAAATCCGCTGATCAACACTTTTTTCATCTTCATGCGTTACCTCTCTTGAAGAATACTAGAATAGTAAACGAAATAAATCGGAAAAAGGTTCAGAGGCAAATACGCCAAATTTGCGAAGCCCGGATCTCTGCGGCGAACCTGCCAGGTTTGCGCCGGATGGTACGTGGTTCTATGAAGCAGTGAACGCGGCAAGCCCGTCTGCGGTCGCGCAGACTTGCGTCCAGAAAGCGACCTCTTTTGCTATCAGGTCGGCAATAAAGGGTTCATTTCTTTCCACCTTCAGCAGCACGGTGTGGTCGAAACGGAAGCTCCAGTAATGGATCTCAGCCAGACCGGTGACGGCCAGGATATGCTGTAATTGCGGGTAATATTTTTCGGGCACGCAGCCAGAGGCGGCCAGCGAGTGATCCTTCTCTCCCGGGCACTTGATTTCCAGCACATGCTGCCCGTCGGCGCTCAACCCGTCCAGGCTGGCGCGCATCCAGGCGTGATCCGTTGACTGCACGCATACCGGTTCGACTTCGATGCCGGTGTGGCGGACAAAGGCCTCGCGGGCCACCGGCTCCAGCCGCTTGCCGCGCTCCATGGCGCCATTGGCCGGACGTTCGCTTTTCTGCCCGGTCTTGAGCAGGAGCAGTTCGCCTTCCTTCTGCCAGGGCGACAGGCCCATGACCACCGGAGCGTCGGAAGCGCCGATGCCGCCGCGCCGCCAGGCAAGCCACTCGCCCGTACTCTGTTCGAAATTCAGCCTGATAAAAGATTCAGCGGATCGTGTTTGCATCTTTCCTTTTATCACACCCGCCGGCCAAAAGCAAAAGTACCCGACTAAATGCAGTTTTGCAAAAACATGACGAATGAACCTACGAAGCGTTTGGGCACCTTTGCCGGTGAGGGGGAACGCCCGACGGCCCTGCCGTTCGAGTTCCCCCGAACCGCACAAAGGTCAGACGAGGAGGGGTGAACGAGTCATGTTTTTTAAAAACGAAATTGAAAGCAAAAAATCTCCTTGGCAATCGGGGCTCCATGAGCTAAAATAATCTATATCCATGAATAAAAAGGAGAAATGTATGCCGTCAGCCGTTTTAACCCCGCAAGCCATCGCCCGCCAGGCACTGAAAAAGCTGCGCGCCATGGCCGACCCGGAACGGGCCCGCCAGGTGCAGAAATATTTCAAGGAAACGGTGCGCTCTTTCGGCATCTCGTCCCCGGCCGTGCGCGCCATGGCCGCCGAATTGTATGGCTCCATAAAAAAGGAATGGCACTACGACCAGGCGCTCGCATTGTGTGCCATCCTTTTCCCCAGGCCCGAGCTCGAGGCCAAGGCCATCGCCGCCCTGATTTTGGCACGTTACAAAAAAGAATTCCCATCCCGGCTTTTCGGCCAGGTGAAGGAATGGCTGGCGAAAAACTATCTTGACAACTGGGCCTCGGTGGACACGTTCTGCCCCGAAATCATGGGCACCCTGCTCCTGGCCTATCCGGCCCTGGTCAAGGAAATCAAGAACTGGCCCAAGCATCCCAACCGCTGGGTCAAGCGCGCCTCGATCGTGTCGTTTCTCAAGTTGACCAAAAAAGAGGGATTCCTGGACATCATCTACGAACAGGCCACGACCCTTTTCCCGGTTGAAGACGACCTGATCCACAAGGCCAACGGCTGGGTCTTGCGCGAAGCCGGCAAGCGCGACATGCCCAGGCTGGAGAGGTTTCTGCTCACAGCACGGCCCGGCCATTCCGCGCACCACCCTGCGCTACGCCATCGAGCGCTTCCCCGAAACCCGGCGCCGCGAGCTGCTGCTGGCGACCCGGGCGAAAAACAACTGAGCGGCCTTGATATTAAGTATACATACTCAGATGAGGCATAAAAAAACCCATCCGGCTCGGGCCAGAACGGTTTTTGTTGTTTTTTCCGATGCTTATCAGGAATTGACGCTGGTGAGAACCGGGCTCCTTGATGATCTCAGTTTGAAATATCAAGTGATCATTATCGTTGGATCTGAGCTTGTCAAAGATCATATCCAATCACACTATAGATCTACTCCAATTGTCACATTTGTATGTGAAGACCGTCCAGATTCAAGGTGGAACCAGTTGATTCAGGCTCTGATTGCCTGCAAATACGAAAAGTTTTCCGGTCCGTTCCGCCAGGCGCGAAGAAAAGCGGCACGATCAAAAAAACATTTGCTTGGCATTATCAAGTCATTGATTCTTCATGCCGCTGCAAGAATAACACCCGAAGCCGTTCTTCTTTTCATTAAAAATCACGCACTCTCAATTAGTTCAATAGATGAACTGTACAAGCGTTACCAGCCAGATCTCACGATTCTATCATGGGGAGGCGTATATGCGCCTTGCCCCATGGTGCAGCGGTCGGCAAGGAAGTTCGGCTGCAGGACAATCTCGGTAGATGCGAGTTGGGATTGCATGGATGAACTTAGCGTCATCCCCAAGCTTGACAAGCTTTTGGTTTGGAACGAGTTCATGAAAGAGGAGGCAATTCAAAAGCATAGATATGATCCACGCAACATTTCTATTGTCGGGCCATTGCGTTGTGATTTCTACCGCCGACAGGAAAACAAAGTCAACAAAGAAATATTTTTCGAAAAACATGGGTTGGATTGCCAGCGCAGACTTGTGACCCTTGCCATCAATCGCGGCGATCCGGAAACATACTGCCGGATAGTGGATATGCTCATAAAAGCTGACCAGGAAAAGCACCTATGCTGTCCTATTCAAATTTATGTCCGTCTGGCTCCATGGAGCAATCCGGAGTCCTTTCAACGGATCAAAGAGTATAACCTTGTGAGGGTCCAGGCAAGTTATAACTTTGGCGGGGGAACCCTGGTGCGGGAGGAAGAAATCGTTGAAACGGTGAACCTGCTCCAGCATACCGATGTTCTGCTGAGCGTACTCAGCACGCTCATCCTCGAATCAGCGTACTTCGATACGCCGAATATTTCTTTACGATTCCCTGAATTCCAATCGCTTTATGAACGGGATTTCCTCCGTCCCCTCTTCGAAACGGGAGGGGTTGCCTTTGTCGATGATGTGCCTGCCTTGCTCCAGGCGGTGAATCGCTATCTTGCCGATCCCCAGCAAGATGCATCAGGCAGGATTGAAATTATACAGCGTTTGTGTCATGGAGGAGATAGCATGGTCAAAAAACGGGTGTTGGCCGAAATCAGCCAAATCATCGACAAATGAGTAAGATATTTCATTTATGCTTCATTTTCTTCGCTGAAGCCATTTTCGCATGCGACGCCAAATTTTGGCCAGAACCCGACGTAGAGGTGGCCATAAAGGATAGAGAAAAAGATACACTGCCATCCAAGCAGACGGTTCGAAACGGTTCGGCCAGAAACGGGATTTGCCATGGCGTTCCACCCGGGTGATCACGCCCAAGATATTTTCTAATGGTATCCAGCCGTCAGCTGCGGGGCAGTTGTCACCTTGGATGAAATATTTGTCGGATCTGGCATGAAGCACTCGATGGACCAGCATCTGGGGACGATCGGGATGACGAAAAGCGAGCACATCACCGCGCCGGGGCAGTAGGTTTTTCAGCGGCGAAACGGTGATAACATCAGCATTGCGGATGGTCGGGGTCATGCTGTAACCCTTAGCCTGGAACCGGAACGATGCCCCTTTTTCTTGAACCGCCTCGATCAGCGCCATGATCATCGGCGCCGACAGAGAGATGCCTTCGTGCTCGCTTGCCGCTCCGATCGCTCCTGGAATTTTGTCCAATTCACGCTCCAACTAATCACCTGCCGGATTGTTTTGCGGAGATGACCACCCTTTTTATGATAACTTGTTTTCCAGCTCAATTCAATAAAAAATCGCAGGCAAGACCATGCCGGCAACATGAGGCGGATCGGTTACCTCGGCCAGCCTTGCAAGTTAGAATGATTTTTTAAAAAACTGAATAAATTGAATTTCCGGAATTTTCGGATTTCGGGAGTACTTCTAATCAGTCGAATCGATGAAAACTCAACCGGTCGGAAGTGATTTTTCCTGGATGATTCTGCGCCGGACCAATTCTTTTATAATTCCTACGACATCTTCAAGGATTTTCTCGGCAGGAGCTTCATATTCGGCGCTCAGTTCGTCTACGATAGTCTGGATGCTTTTTTCTCCATCCAACTTCTCCCAGATCGCCTGACCGGTTTCATTGAGCGTATACAAATCGTCTTCGAGATCACCGATTCCGGTTACCAGGGGAATGATGATCGTTTCGCCTTCGATTTTCCTTACGGCTACATCCTCAGAGGGGACAAACACTTTATCCAGCATAATTCAACCTCTCGTTAATCTCAGAAAAAAATACATGAGCATCATGATTACCCTATCGGCATTGGCAGTGGTGAAGACACTATGCCTAAACGCGATTCTAGAATTATGAACCACCAGGTCGGGCCCGGCAAGCTTGGCAAGCCCCTGATTTAGGATTCCCACATCCCTGCCCTGGATCAATGACATCTACAAGCCCATGTAGATTGACATCTTTGCAGTGTGTAAGAACTGTTTCTTGCATTTCTCCTTTCTGCAAAACGATCAATTCCGGTTTCTGCCATTTTTTTTTCATTGTTTCACCTTTTTTTTATATAGCATATTTTTTTCTTTTTTTCAATAAAACTGCTTGAATGCTTCCCACTTGCCCCAATCGGGATAACCAGTCCGTTACCTCCCAGCCATTTTCTTCCGCAGAAAGCAAACCGAGCCTGCGCGCGTGGGCATGCGCAACCCGGCACAGGAATTCCACCGGCGTATCCAGCGTGCCATGCTCCATCCACGATTGGGCCGGGCACTGCTCGCAAAGACCTGTAAGGCAACAATGGGCGCAGCGGCTTAAAAACAAAGGGTTCGTGGCGCTCCGATTACAGAATTTTGGGAAGAATGAATAGAGTGCCTCGGCAAGGCTACCCTTATGGAGGTCATAAAGCAGGTCCGGGTGCCGAAGCAACAGGCATCCCTGGGCAAAACCATAGGCATCGACGCTTATAGACTTGCCGAAACCGCATGCGAAAAGCTTTTCGCTATTCATGCCGGTAAATTGTCGGCAAAAATCGTGAAGTTCATTAAAGTAATGATCGGTTTGTGCAAAAAAATCGACGGTTTCCTCGGGAAGGACTCTCATTTCTTGAATGCTAAGGTTCTTTTCAGGGGCATCATGCCTGGCTCTTTGTGAAAAATTGACTATATAGGCCGACTTTTGCTTGCCGTGAAACAAGTTCCTGATCCAATCCTCATAAGCGGGAACATCAACGCGATTGTCTGGAAGAACGGCCATTCTGAGCGTGAAATCGATGTGGTTCTCCTCCAACAACCTGACGCCCTGCCTGAATTCTTCAAAGGATCCCCGCACTCTTGACACCTTGTCGTAGGTTTTCGCATTCATGCCATATACAGAAATACCGATCGGTTGTCCCGGTGGCAGACTTTTGAATAGATTTGCCAGTTCCGGTGTGATAAGCCTAGCGTTTGTAGAAAGAAAAACACGAAAGCCCAATTTACGCGAAAAAAGGTAAAGTTCTTGAAAATCATCGCGCAGCAGCGGCTCACCACCCGTGAATCTCAGATCAAGACAACCCAAATCAGCCGCCTGCAGTATCAGGTTCTTGACAAAATCCGTTTTCATCTCTAGCGCAACAGCCTGCAGATCCCCGGCCGGACGATTGATGTAACAATGCTGGCAGTTATTATTGCAACGATCCGTCAATTCGATGAATAAATGGGGCAAACGATGGATCTTGGTCGAGAAGGATCGCCAATCGGAAATTTGACGCGAATAGCCTTCCCGGGGAATTTTCACGTCCTCAACCATTTGCCCGACCGTGTCCCCCAGAATCTGACTGTTTTGCCGCGAAAGCGGAATTCAGCTCCCGGATCAGCGGAATGATCGCGCCGCTCTTGTCAAAGCGGACGATATAGGCGGGGATCGTGGCGGTGATCTGAGTTACCAGGGGCCAAATCCCCTCCCACCATTTCAGATCGACATAAGGCCGCGGCAAACAAGGGAAAAGCCGTTTCCTTATCTCCATCCGATCATGTATCGGAATCAACGCATTTTCGAGCGATTTTTCTAAGAAAAATATCCCTTTTAATGGGGCGGAAGCAGCGGACACCCGGTGAAGTTCTCCATGACTCCAGGTCCCATGAACCCGCCACCCCTGTCCCGGCCAATGGCGCAATATGTTCCGGTCATCACACAACAATTCCGCCTTGTCAGCGAACAGCTTGGCTATGGTAGACTTGCCGGCTCGAGAATGTCCGACGAAGAGCAAGCCATTACCGTCAAAGATAAGCCCGCAGGAATGTACATAGAATGCCTGTCGCGATAAAAGGAACTGGGCTAGCCAAACCTGATCGGTGGAGAACATGGCCAGTGAGTTCAGATTCCCCAGCTTAAAAAGAGAATCTGAATTGAAAAATATCCGGCCATGGGAATTCCCATGGTCGAATATGGCCAATTGATGAAAACTCTTTTTCCTGTTGGTTTTGTTAAAGCCCACATAGCTCCATGTCTCTCCTTTTTTGTAGATCATCCATGGCGCTTTTTCGTAGACCAACTTGCCTAGTGATTTTTCATCCCATTCGGGGATTGAAAAAAAATGCTCCAGCCAGATCACGTCGCTGCCAGGCTCACTGATCGCAAAAGGGGCCAAGCAAGAGCTAAATGTCTTATCTGTGAATTCGCGCTCGCTATTCACTTCAATGGCAATCCCGGCAATCTGGAAATAACGCTGGTGGTTGGTCTTCCAATGCCGCCTATATTTCTCCTCCTCTTTTGTCAGCTGACAAAGATATGCTGATGGCACCTTTGCCTGTCGATGTTCCAGGTAGCTCAGGGCCGGACATCTCTGACAATCATTCTGCAATGCGCAAACCTTGCATGTTTGATCGAAAACAAGGCAATCCTGGTCTTTTTCAAACAAAGTGGGAAGGAACGTTTCCCAACCCTCATTCAGGCTGCCTTTTTTAAGATCAAAGCGCAATGGTTCCTCTTTTATGAAACAACAGAAGCTTAAGCTACCGGCTGGATCGACATGAAAACTATTTCGGTGTGAAAGGCAATGGCTATATTTTCGTTGCCACTCCCTATCATTAAATGCCAAATGCTCTTTTTCCTTCATTTCTCTATAGGGAATGTTCGGGGGGCTCTTGCTGATTATCTGCTCCGGCTTCAGGCGTTGAGCCAGAATTTCTTTGTTTTTATCTACATTCCCCGAGGCGGAAGGAATCAAATAGTGGGCACCAATCCTCCAGGCAGGGCACATATTTTGCGCCAACATTTTCATCTCAGACCATTGGTGGAAATTGTCCTTCATGGGAACGAGTTGAACCATGAAGCGAGCACCGACCTCCTTTAAATAAGCGAGGCCTCTCAAGGCAGCATCGAAACTTCCGGGATTCCGGGTTATATGATCGTGCACTTCAGCGGTAGCTCCATAGATAGATACCATGATGTTGCCACATTTTTTGAGCAGTTTGGCCAGGGATGGAGTAATGAGCGTTCCATTCGTATTTAGAGAGCAATATGAAGCTTTTTCGCCAATATAATTAAATAGTAGTTCGAAATCCTCCCTCAACAAAGGTTCCCCGCCCGAAATTGCCCATTCACGTGTTCCCAAGACACGTGCCTGATCGATGATATCGAACCATTCTCTCGTATATAGTTCTTTATGCTGCTCCTCATCTGTATTGGCAACATTTATCCAGCAATGGCGACAATTGTTGTTGCAGCGATAAGTAAGGTCTATATTCCCTTCAAGGGGAAGTCGCGGAATAATATTCTGAATTCGTCTAAGGGAATAATTAGTTTTGGCCATGATGATATTTTAACAAATTAATCTTGAGAATGCAAACCATTTTAGGTTCATTTCCGTAAAGTAATCCTCCTGGAGATCTGCGATCCGGAATGCTTTTCATCCAATAATCATCTTGAATTGAAACAATCGCCATGTTAAAATTGAATTTAATGATCCTGATAGTCCGACCGAAGGAATCAATGCCCCAGAAAAAGAGCAGTCATTTCCAAAGCAGACTGCACGGAATGCTTTTCCAGGAAAAATGAAAAAAAAATTCACAACCTCAACTACCCTGCCGAAATTCAAAATTTGGGACAAGCTTAAAACAAAACACATCCCCATTGCCTTCGATCTCGAAATCACCGCCCGCTGCAACCACGACTGCCGCCACTGCTATATCAATCTTCCAGCCCAAGATCCCCAGGCGCTGAAAAACGAATTGTCGTTCGCCCAGATCGCCGCTATTTCCGACCAGGCCGTGGCCATGGGCAGCTTATGGTGCCTGATCACCGGAGGTGAACCGCTGCTGCGGGAGGATTTTTCTGAAATTTACCTTCTGCTCAGGAATAAAGGCCTTTTGGTTTCGGTGTACACCAACGCCTGCCTGATTTCAGAGAAACATATCGCGTTATTTAAAAAATTTCCGCCCCGGGAGATCGAAATCACGGTTTACGGAGTCACGGCAGCAACCTACGAACGCGTGACCCGCCGCCCGGGTTCGTATGGCGCTTTCCGCCGCGGCCTCGATCTGCTTCTAAAAAACGGCATCAAGGTCCGCCTGAAGGCCATGGCCCTGCGTTCCAATGTGTCGGAATTGCCCGCCATTGCCGCTTTTTGCCGCCAGCATACCAAGGATTATTTCCGTTTCGATCCCATGCTTCATTTGCGTTTTGACGGCAACGCGACCCAGAATGCGGAAATCAAATTTGAGAGGTTGAATGCGGAAGAGATCGCTGCCCTTGAACAAGCCGACAGCGAACGTTCCGTTGCCTTGAAAAAAAATTGCGAGCAGCTTATTTTCCTAACGCAAGACCATTCCGATTGCCGGCATCTTTTCCATTGCGGCGCTGGGAAAGACAGCTTCACGGTCAGCTCGGATGGCTATTTTCATTTATGTTCCTCACTAAGGCATCCTAAATGCATTGCCGACCTGAAGAAAATCCCCCTGGCGGACGCTTGGAACAATCTCGTACCGCAGGTGCACGCCATGACTTCTTCCGATCCCGAATTTCTGGCAAAATGCCGTGCCTGCCCGATCATCAACCTCTGCCTGTGGTGCCCGGCCCACGCCCACCTGGAAACGGGCCGGCTTGACGGCTGGTCGGACTATTTTTGCCGGGTGGCCCATGCACGATCAAGCGCCCTGCAGCAAGCCCTGCAAAAGGAAACCGATGCGTCCAAGAATTAAAGTTGCCAGATTTTTAATCAGGCTGGGCAGGTTCATTCAATCTTCAGCCGTTGCGGTCCTGCGGCCCAAAGACCTCATCGAATTCAGCCGACGGCATTACTCTAAACCGAACAACGTGCAGGGTTGGTGCGATGAGCAGTTTGTGAATTCGGGATTAAGTGCTCTGGAACAGTCGCTCTTGGAAAAAATGAACATGAACAAAGGGCGGCTGTTGCTGCTGGGCTTGGGCGGCGGCCGCGAGGCCATCCCCTTGGCGAAGAAGGGATTTTCGGTGACCGGAGTTGATTTTATTCCGCAGATGGTCGAGCGGTCTAAAGAAGCTGCAAAAAAAAATGGAGTGGAAATTTCCGGAATGGTCCAGAATATCTCAAAATTAGACCTGCCGGAAAGCACCTTCGAGGTGGTCTGGCTTTCGGCCGCCATGTATTCGTGTGTACCGACACGAAAAAGACGGCTGGACATGTTGAAAAGAATTTATCAATCACTCAGCCCCGGAGGTTATTTTGTATTTGGATTTTACTGGGATCCCAAAGTGGACGTTTCATCGAAAAGTGTTTTTTTGAAAAAATTGGTCGCCTGGTTGTCCATGGGTAA
Organism: Candidatus Aminicenantota bacterium; assembly: GCA_963770755.1. Taxonomy (GTDB): domain Bacteria; phylum Acidobacteriota; class Aminicenantia; order UBA2199; family UBA2199; genus UBA2199. The sequence continues at coordinate 432,733 of CAVYQZ010000010.1, forward strand.
TCTTCGCTATGAAAAAGGGGATATGCTCAGGTTCAATCTCGAATTCATCCACGCCTTTACGGCGATTGAAGATCTTAAATGGGAAATCGCCCGGAGCGACTTTGAACTAATAGATATCCAGGCCAACGATGATCATCCGTTTGCCGGGGCGATTGCCCGCAAGCCATTCTCAAGCATGCAATAATAACCAGGCAGACGGCATTCAATTTTTTAAATAACGGTATACCCTGACTAGAAGACATCGGAGCGGCGGCCACCAAATATAGAACCAAAAATAGAAGCGCGACCAGGCATGGCGTCGGTCGGGCCAAAAAACATTTTTCCCCTGACGCTCCACTCTCGTAACGATGCCTAAAAGGTTTTCCGCCGGAATCCAGCCGTCGGCTTCACAACAGCTGTCGCCTTTTATTAAAAACAGATTTCTCTTTTTTCTCAGCAAACGGTGGACCAGCAACTGTGGCCTTTCAGGATGGCGAAAGGCCAATACAGCACCGCGGCTGATGGACAGGTCTCCAGGGGGAGAAAGGGTAATATAGTCCTTATCGCGGATGGCTGGGGTCATGCTGTAGCCTTTGGCCTGGAAGCGGAACGATGCTCCTTTGCCGTGTACTGCTTCGATCAGCTTCGTGATCACCGGAGCCGAAAGCGAAATGCCCTCGTCCTTAAGCAGCAAGTGAATATCAGGCGCTTTCACCGGAAGCTTACCCAGATATTTTCAGAGTTTTTCATATAGAGTAATTTTAGCAGATAGTCTGTCTTGAAAATAGCAAAGAGTAAATCTGGGCGATTGTTTTTCTGGATATTTTTTGACAAATAAAATTTTCATGCGTATACTTCTAATCCATTTTTCATCAAAGAATAAAAATGGCTGCCAAAAACATTAACCCAGAAGTTTTGCTGATCCGTAACCCCGACGTGATCCTGCGCGAAGAAGAGCCGGACGGGGCCTTGCTGTTCAACCCCGATACCAACCAGATCCGCGTAATCAACAGCACCGGCCTGTTCATCTGGAAGCACTGCGACGGTAAAAAAGACCTCCCTGCCATTGTCTCCAGTTTGAAAGAAACATTTGACGGCGTCCCCGAAGCCGAAGTTGACAACCAGGTTAAGGCGTTTGTTGACGATATGAAAGCCAACGGTTTTTTGGGAATTCCGGAACAAAAGAGAAATTAATTTGAGTTCAAGCACAAATAGTGAGGAACTGATCTGTTCTGTTAATAGTAAGCGAATGCAACCCCAGAATTTATTCTATAGAGGCTCAAGCATGAAGGGCACCTTCAAGCCCGGAGACAAGCTCATCATCGAAACTATTCCCCTTATACAAATCAAAAGGGGCGATTTGATCATATTCAGGGTCATCGACCAGGAAAGGGAGGACTTCGTTGTGCACCGGGTTGTGGACAAAAAACCTTGTGGCCTGGTCACGCGCGGTGACAACTGCCGAGAACAGGATAAAGAATTAGTTGCCGAAGAAAACATCTACGGCAGGGTGATTGAGTATGATCGCCAAGGAAAAATCCACAAGGCCTGGAACGGCAGGCTGGGCATGCTGCGGGCTGGGGCGTTGCACGGCCGTCTGCAAATCATAAGGATTTTGAAATTTTTCCTGAGAAAGCCTTACCTCATGATAAGAGAATCCGGCATAGTGGCAAAACTATGGCGACCGGAGATCGAGATCATCCATTTCGAAACACCCGACGGTCCACTGATCAAGTATGTGCACAAGGGCAAGACTGTTGCCATCTGCTGGACTGAAAAGAATCATTGGTGGTACCGCCAACCTTATGATTTCATTATCAAGCCAAAGGCCTTGTGATAATCCTCCTCCAACTCATCCCCAATCCACTTTGAAAGCTATAAGGAAAAGGTAAAAGTAAGGGAATTCGCTAGAAAGAAATCAAGGGAACTGCAGAAATATACTCCCCCTCTTTTTGCAAAGAGAAGATGCGGAGAGGAGTTTGGCCTTTGGGGATTTTTTGTTAAAAAGAAAATTTGGTTCAATATATTTGTCCGGAACACTAATTGAGATAAAAGAGGGTTTTAGCTATTTTTTCCAAGAGACAGATGGAGATTGCTCAATCCCAAAATATATTCTTAATCACCACATTTTAAGTAATGAAAAATTATTTCAATTCAAAAAGGAGTTTCCTGAAACGGGAAACAGTGATTAAAATGTTATTGACAATACTAAATATTAGGAGCCAGTATTGCCACCCGTGCTGCAACCATAACCAGGATTAGCAGTGACACCAGTATTGTAACAAGTTTTACCTGCATCACTCCCATTAAATTCACAATTTCCAGTGGCAGTGGCGCCAGTTGCTTCACAAAAAGGTTCAACATCAGGATCGTTACCAGTACGGCAGCCAGTACTAGCAAGATTTCCAAGACTGCACCAATCCCCTTTGATGGCAGCAACTTGCCCTGCGTCCAGACTCGTTGGTTTTTCATATTTGATTTTTTTCATTTTATCTCCTTGGGTAATCTGCTAAATTTTTCAGCATGGCCTTTTAAAAATCTCTCTTCGAAATTCTCATAAACTAGTTTTATGATACTTTTGTCTTTTATGAAAGTCAAGTGCCAGCCTTCATTTTTTTTTGAAATTTCGACTACCAATGCGAACCATCTTTTGATGGTCCGCAAATCTTCCTGATTTCTTTGTATGTCCACTTCAAAAACAGCATCAATGAGATACCGGCAGATTTGTTTCGGAGAAACAGGCTTAATTTTTATTTTTTTCGATTTAAAAATACGGAGAATTGCCAACAACGGGTACTGTGCTTGGCTGGCAAAGGAATTCACCCTGATTTCTTCTGTAAGGAAATTATTACTGCCATCACAAACCATCAAGCCACTTTTATGCCGACTCACCCAGACTTTATCATCAGCGATTACAGGATACCGTTCCGATAGAAGTTGGCTAATAGTACTTTTCCCCGCAGTTGAGTGCCCCAGGAACAAAATGGCCTTGCCTGAAACATTCACTGCGGAAGCATGAAGACATACTCCAATTTTTTTTTGAGCAACTGGGAGCTTTTTTACTTTATCAGGAATGAATTTCGGCATTGTCAAAAAAACTTCTTTTCCTGGTAGCTGGAAAAGCTCCTCTGCATTCTGATTCCTTACATAAAAAATCGGGACTGATTAGTTTTCCTGTGCGCGCATAGTTCATAGCCACACAATGGGTCAAGCATCGCTTGGAATGGATGCAGTCTCCGCATATCCCTGGATACTCGCCGCTCAAGCCATCCCTGAGTTTCACCAATGCGGGATGGGAAACCCATACATTTCGCAGGTCATCCTTACCCAACTGCCCGAAGCATAACTCGGGGATATTGCGCCCGATGCCACAGAGGGCCATTTCTCCATTGCCCAATATACCGAGAATATTGAGCACCCGACATTCGCCGCCGGCATTTTTTTCACGCAAGATTTCTTTGATAGAGGACAGGGCCGGCGGAGTGGAAATGTATAAGGGGATGGGCGATGCGGTCCTGCAATTCACCCCTGATAAAGCGGACCAGGTCAATGATCTCGTTATAATCCAGGGTTTCGCCTTGTTTATCCATTATTTCTCCCACGGCCCATGGGAGTGACCGGGTTGAACTTCACCGAGCCTGCTCCCAAACTGACGGCCAGCTTGATCACATCCTCAATTTCAGCGATATTTCCCCGGTGCGGGCACATAATGACCTGGGGCTTGTAGCCGGCATTGACCAGATGTTCGATCCCCTTCTACCGTCGTTTGAAAGCCCCTTGAACGCCACGGAAATGATCATGGGTTGCCGGTTTGGCGCTGTCCAGGCTGGCGGAAACAAACCACATAGTGGTATTGTTTTTCAGGTGTTTGGCCAGATCGGCGTCGATCAGAGTGGCGTTGGTCTCCATGATCAGTTTGATGTTTTCCGCACTTAAAAAATCGACGATCTCGACGAAGCGCGGGTGGAGGACCGGTTCGCCACCGGTGAGCTTGGCATTGCTCAATCCAAGTTTTTTCCCTTCGCGGACGGCCAGTTTCAACAAATCGAGGTCCAGACAGTCGCCCGGGGAGGGCTTGCCGTTCACAAATGTTGGCGTGATCCAGCAATGGCGGCAGGCAAGGTTGCAGCCATTGGTGATATAAAGATAGAAAGTGTGCAGGCGGGGACGCCCTCCGGCAGATCGATTATCTTGGCTGAAGGTTCGGCTGGCCCGGCAGGGTTCAATTCATCAGGATTTTTTTTCATCTACCACTTCCCCAATAAATCCCTTGCCTCTGCAGCTCATCAATGAACTTCTCGACATCGGCTTCCACCTGGTCTGTCGGCACATCGTCGCAAGTTTCCTTCAAATGGCTTATGATGTCGGCCCTGGTCCTGGGAAGTACCTTGATGAACTGCCAGATGATCAGGCCAATGGGATTGATGACCAGCAGCGCGTTCGTATCAGCGTTGAACAAAATAGCGCCATCCTCTTCCTCGCGCAACGACACGTCGGGATTGGCCAACAAGCTCGATGATTTATCCATTTTTTTTCTCCTTTTCAGTGTTACTTTGACTAAAGGCCTGATCGCCCCTTGCGCCCCCAGGTCAGCGATAAGCTTTTGAATGTCATCTCTTGCTACTTTTTCTTGAACCTTGTGATCACGGGCGATTTTTTTAATAACTTGCCGCAAGTTCCGCTTCCCATTCAGCAAGCCGAGGACCCGCCTGGCTGACTGGTTGATTTCAATAATCTTCTGTTGCCGGCATAACAACATTAAAGAGCCGTCTGTCGAAATCTTCGATGGCCGCCTCGTCCCGGATCACATATCGGATAGTTTTCGTTCAGAGGAATCATGATAGACTTGAATCAAACATTAGAATTTCCCCCAGGGCACGGTCGCCGAGTTCAAGCCGGATGCCAGCAAAAAATTCTTGTAGCAATCATGGGGATTGGCCATATTGAAATCCCCGGTCATGGTGTGGGCCAGCCCGGGGCAGCTGCCGTTGCAATAAGGCGTCCATTCGCAATCCTCGCAACCTGGAACCTCGTCCATGGGGATCTGTCGCCGATCTTTTAGGGCCTGAAGAGTTGTATGGGTTTTCCATATCGTCTTGATGTCATCGCGGTTGATGCGCCCAAGTTCGAGCTCCGCCAGCATGTTGCAGGGTGTGATCACCCCGTCGTGGTGCACCGCCAGCTTGTTGAACACACAACCGCAGGCAGTTAAATAGCCCATCCTGCCACCTGGAGGTTTTTTCTCCGCTCGCCTTGGCCTGTTCCATTTCGCCATACGATTTCCACTTGGCCAGAGGCCCGGCGGTGGCATTGATCCGGCCATTGTATTGTTTTTCCAGGCGGATTAATGTTTTCATGGCCTGCAGTTGCTGTTGCGGCAGCAGCGTGATGCCGGCCTGGTTGTCGCAACCGGCGCCCATGGGCATGGCATCGTTGGTGCCGAAACCGCTCAACCCGATATCCTCCAGCAGCAGCTTGGCGATGTTGTCCAGGTCGTCCACGTTGTGTCGGTTGATTGTCACCCGCGAGGTCACCGGGAAACCGGCATCCTTCAACAATCGCAAGCCCTGGAGCGCGCGTTTAAATGAACCTTCCCCGCGGCTCTTGTCATGGATCTCTGGGCAGGAGCCGTCAATGGACACTTGGATAGAATTCAATCTTTGCCGTCGCTTCATTTCCTCGAAGAGCCGAAGAGTTTTTTCAGTGACCAGGGTACCGTTGGTCAGTATCGAGTAACGCATGCGCCTTTCGATTATGTAATCGAGCAATTCGAAGAAATCTTTTCGAACAAAAACCTCTCCGCCACTCAGGGTCAGGGTGCGCACCCCCAGCCGTCCCAGCTCGTCAAAAAAAGTAAACCACTTTTCCCGGGATAAATCGGGCCGGTCATGCATCTCGTGGGCGTAAAAACAATAATCGCAATGAAGATTGCACTTGCCGGTTAATGAAATATCGAAATCCCCCGGTCTGTCGGAGATTTCAGTATATTCTTCGACGACCAGCCGTTGTTGGCCATCCTTGGCGACTTCAATGAATTTGTTCTCCAAGAGGTCGCCCAAGAAGGCGCAGGTATCCTGGAAAATAGCTTCGTGTGAAGCACCTTCGTAATTTTCCAACAGGGCACGGGCGATATCATCTATACTATTACCGCCATCCAGTTTCTGCCAAATAATAAAACCCGACGGATTAATGATCTTTTCCCGGCCAGTGTCGGGGTTATAGAGGATGGCGTTGTCGCCATTACGGCAGGTGGATACTTCACTAGCCCTGGCATATTTTATTTGACAATCAAATTCACTCATTTTCGAATTTCTCATTCTTTCCTAATTTATTAAATAAAAATATTCCAGTGGAATCGTTAAGAGACAGTTTATTTTAATCTCCCTCATTTGTCAAATTTGAGATCATCCAACTCATCCCCTACCCCTCGCGTTGCGGGGGTTGGGGGTGAGTTTGAAGAGCTTCACCAACTCATCCCCCTGCCCCCCGCGTTGCGGGGTTGCATCGCCAAATGCCTTGCAAAGCCTCGGCATGGCGATGCGTACCTTCTCTTCCCGAAGAGAAGGGGCAAGGAAAATCTCAAGTTTAGTCAGTCATAATCGGGGCCAACACATCATATAAAAATTTATCCAATTCGTTCTCAATTGTCTCATTTTTCACCCTGATCACACGAAGTCCAAGTTCTTGAATGATCAAGTCTCTAAAGTGATCATATTCTTTCTGCTTTATGTGGATTGCGCCATCTATTTCTAGGACCAATTTTCTTTCCCTGCAATAAAAATCGGCGATGAAAAATCTTTCTTTTCCATCAATTTTGAAGACGATGGGATGTTGTCGTAAAAATTTCTTCCCCAAGAAGCCTCGATTACGCAATCTTTTCCAAAGAATATCTTCCGTTTCTGTTTGTTTTTTTCGCAAATCTCTGGCGGCTAGCTTGATTTTTTCCTGCATTTTTTGATTATTGCATGATCAAGATCGCTCCACAATTATATTTAAATTGATTTTATCATTTATAGCTCGATTTAAGCACCCCTCTCTTTCGCAAAGAGATAAGCCTTGCTGAGTTTGATGATCATTTTCAAACTCTTTTTCTACTCCCCTCTCTTTTTGAAAGAGAGGGGTTGGGGGTGAGTTTGATCCTCCCCTTCCCTGTCAGGCCAAAATGGTCTATAATCCCAAGTAATGAACTCCTGGTTCACATACCTGAAAGACGCATGGAAGCGCCGCTTGCCTGATGATAAACTGGCCGGCGGGCATAAGCAAAATTTCAATGTGCGCACCAACCTGAAAAATCTGGTCCCGTTCATCAAACACCACTGGCGCAAAGGGGCATTGGGTTCGCTGCTCATTTTGCTGACCTCGCTGCTGGCCTTTCCCGGCCCGATGATTACGCGCTACCTGATCGACAAGGTCATCCTGGGCAAGCAGCTCTCCCTGCTGCTGGGCGTAATCCTCCTCCTGGCCGCCATCAAGGCGGCCAACATTATTTTCGGCCTGCTGCAGCAGTATTATTTCACTCGTTTTGAACAGGAAGTACTGCTCGAGATCCAGCAGACCCTTTTCGATCGCACCTTGCGCCTGCCCAAGTCTTTTTTCGACGACAAGGAGACCGGTTACCTGATGTCACGGCTGCTGGGCGACGTGGGCGGAGTGCGCTGGTTCTTCTCGTCAACGCTCATCCATATCTTTACCTCCTTTGTTCGCTTCGCCGGTGGAGTGGTTTTCTTGTTTTACCTGAACTGGCGCCTGGCCCTGGCCGTACTGCTGGTGCTGCCGTTGATGTTCATCTCGGCGCGTTTATTCGGCCGCAAATTGCGTGTTTTGAGCCACCACGGCATGGAACGGCAGGCCGAGGTCTACCGCTCGGTGCAGGAATCACTGGCCCAAACTTCCCTGATCAAGGCCTTCGCCACGGAAAAAAGGACGCTGAACTCCCTGACGGGCAAGCTGCGCGCCTCGCTGAACCTGGGTATGGAACAGCACACCCTGGGCTCACTGGCCAACCTGGCCATCGGCTTTGCGCCCGACCTGGCCAACATGATCGTATTGGCTGTTGGCGCCTACCTGATCATCGATGGACAGTGGAGCCTTGGCTCACTGCTGGCATTCCAGTCTTATATCGGCTTCGTTTACGGCCCGGCCCAGTTCCTGGCCCAGGCCAACTTCCAGTGGCAAAATGCCGTGGCTTCCCTGGAGCGGATATCGGCCCTGTTCGACGTGGTCCCCGAAGAACATGAAGGGGTGGGATTGCATGCCGATCGCCTGCGCGGAGATGTAGAATTCAGGAACGTTTCATTTTCATACAATCTGCGGGAAACGGTCCTCGAAGATATCTCTTTCGCGGTCCGGGCAGGCGAGCATATGGCCATCGTCGGCCCCAGCGGCGTGGGCAAAACCACGCTGGTCAGCCTGCTATTGCAGTTCTACCGCCCGCAAAAGGGGGAAATTCTGGTCGATGGTCGGCCGGCGAAAGAATACGAGCTGCGCTCCCTGCGCCGGCGTATCGGCTACGTACCGCAATCGCCGACACTGCTTTCCGGAACCATTGCCGAAAACCTGCGCTATGGCGATCCCGAGGCAAGCGCAGCACAGATAGAAAAAGCGGCCCGGGCCGCCGGCATCCATGACTTCGTCAAATCCCTGCCGGCAGATTACCAAACATTGGTCGGCGAACGCGGCGTCAACTTTTCAGAAGGACAAAAGCAGCGCCTGGCCATTGCCCGCGCCCTGGTCAAGGAGCCCGACATCGTGGTCCTGGACGAACCGACTTCGGCCCTCGATTCGCAAACCGAGGCGTCGATCTTCGCTTCCCTGCCCAAGCTGGTGCAAGGCAAGACGTTGTTCATCATCGCCCACCGCCTGAGCACCATCCGCCAGGCCGACCGCATCTTGTGCTTCAACGACAAGGGACTGGTCGGGATCGGAAGCCACGACGAACTGGAGAAAAATTGCGAATATTTCCAGCAACTGCTGCAAAGCCAGGATCTGAAAGAAAAAAGCGTTAGACCATAGGGAAGAAAAAACAGCATCGGGTTTTGATTGTCAGGGAATTGATCTTTGGCGGTTACTAACACCAACACTAACACCAACACTAAAATCCCAGGATAGCCATGACCAGCCGGGTGATCGGCGTGGTTAAAAAATTGAAAAAGTTGAAATAAACTCCGGCCAGAAGCAAAAGAAATCCATAGGGTTTGATGTCTTCAAAAGCCGAAAGAGCATCGCCGTTTAAAAAAACTTCGGCCGCCATGGCAGCAGCCAGCGGCGGGATGGGCAGCAGATTGAATACCATCAGGTTGGTGTTGATCAGACAGAAAGAGATCAGCAGGTTGCCCCATTGCTGGCTGGGGAACAATCCGGCCATTTGCAGCCCGAGGCCCAAACCGATACCCATCATGGCCAGAAGCAAATTGGCTGCCGGGCCGGCGGCGGCGATCAGCAAACCATCACGACCCGGCCGGCGCAGATTTTCAGGTTCGATTTCCAGCGCTTTGGTCCACCCCAGGACCGGCAGGCCGCGAAAGAGCAGGAACAACGGTAACAGTACACTGCCGATCCAGTCCACGCGGGCAAAAGGATTTTCAGCCGAGCGCTGTTGGGCCGCAGCATCCGGATCGCCGAGGCGGCCGGCCATCCAGACCCGGAATTTGTCATGCAGCCATAATGACAGCAGCACAATAATGAAATTCAGCCCAAGGAAAAAATAGCGCTTCACGGTTGGGCTGCGTGTTGATGTGACAAGGCCGGCACTTAAAGCTGGTTAAAAAGCGTCAATTGCTCCTTGACGTAATCGGGGATCTTGGATGCGTAAAGGGCGTCATGGGAAAGACTGACGATGTTCTCGTTGATCTTGGCCGGAGTGTTTTTCTTGAATGTATAGCTCTTGCCCTTGGTGAATAGATTCCCGATCGGGCCGCAGCCCTTCACCAATGTGACCACTTCGGTTTCGTTTGTGGGGCATCCCAGGATAACGTCTTTTTTCTTTTCTTCATTACGGAAGCGAATAATGATCAGATCGGAGGTCACCGAAAGCAGTTCGCCCTTGAAAGTCTTGTCCTGAATGTTGACCTTGACTTTCTTGCCTTCGGGGAGACCGGTTATGATGGGTTTGCAGAGACACGCAGAAAGGATCAATATAACCGAAAGCAGAAGCATAATTTTTTTCATGTAAACCTCCCTTGAAATGTTCTAACATAGAAAAATAGTATTTTCAAGTCCCTGGCATAAATCCGGCGGCCCGGTTGCCGATGCGGGCCAACGGATATCCCATAACCCCAATGCAAGGTGTTGGCATTTTTTTTTGCCGCTGCGCATTAGGGATGTTGAAATTCGCACCCGAACAGGCTATAATCCGCTTTCATCCCAGGGCCGAAGCAAGGAGCCGCAAATGAAAATAAAAACCGTTTTTATATCCATCGTATTCAGCGCCCTGGCATTGACCGCCAAGGAAGGCATGTACCGGATCGATGGCGTCACGCCAGCCATCGGCAAGGACATGCAGGCTATGGGATTTGCCTTGGATCCCGCTTCCATCTGGCAAACGGGCAAAAAAAGCCTGGCCATGGCGGTCGTCAACCTGGGCGGCGGCACCGGCTCTTTCGTTTCCCCGGACGGGTTGATCATCACCAACCACCACGTCGCTTTCGGTGCCGTCCAGAGCCTTTCGTCCCCGGAACATAATTACATCCGCGACGGTTTCCTGGCCCGCAGCCGCTCCGAGGAAATCCCGGCCCCCGGGTATAGTGTCAGGATCATGACCGGATTTGAAAACGTCACCCCGCTATTCAAATCGATTTTCAGGAGCGGCATGGACCCGCAAAAGCGCTCGCGACGAATTGATAAAATATCCAAGCGCCTGATCAAAAAAGGCGAGGCGGTGCCGGGCCACGAATGCCTGGTTGCCAAATATTACGGCGGCCGCGAATTTTACCTGGTCACCTACCTTAAAATCAGGGATATGCGGGTGGTTTATGTGCCGGCACGCTCGATCGGCGAATACGGCGGTGAAATCGACAACTGGATGTGGCCGCGCCACACCGGCGATTTTTCTTTCCTGCGCGCTTACGTGGGCAAAGACGGCCGTCCGGCCGAATACGCCAAGGACAATGTTCCCTACCGGCCGCTGCATTACTTTCCCATTGCCCGGCAAAACCTCAAGTCAGGTGATTTCACCATGATCATGGGCTTCCCCGGCACAACCAAGCGCTGGTTTAGTGCCGCCGAAATCGGCAATGAAATACAATCCAATTATCCCGAGCGCATCGGCCTGCTCGAGCAGTACATTGCCTTGCTGGAAAAAACATCCATGGACCGGGAAACGCTTAAGATCAAGCATGCCGGAATCTTGAAGGGACTTTATAATTCGATCAAAAATTACCGCGGCATGCTCGAAAGCTTGAGAAAAAATGCGGTTCATGAAACAAAAGTGGATGCGGAAAATAAACTAACCGCCTGGATCGCTTCCCGGCCGGCGCTGAAAAAAAAATACGGCCGGCTGCTGGCCGACATAGCCGTTCTGGCCGCCGAGGAGCGCTCCTTGGGTTCGCTGCAAACCATATATGGCTGGATGAACCGAGGCTGCCGCCTTTTCAATTGGGGGCTGACCATCGAAAAATACAGCCGCGAAAAAGCCAAAAAAGATATGGCCCGCGAAGCAGGCTACATGGAACGCGACATCACCGCAAAAAAAGAGCGGCTGCCGGTCAGTCAAAGAAACCTGGACCTGGAAACCGACCGGGCGGTTTTTGCTTTTTTCCTGAATAAATTATTGTCGGCCGACGCAACCGGCATTTTTAAAATCCTGCGCCAGGAAGTCGAGCAAAGCCCGGGCACAGGGCTCGACGAACAAATCTCCGTCTTTGTCCGGAATCTGTACGAGCACACCCGGCTGGCCGATCTTGATTTTAAAATAAAAATGTTCGCTGCCGATGGAAAAACCGTGGCCGCCGCCGGGGACGCCTTCATTTCCCTGGCCGCCAAGATCAGGCCCGATATCGACGCCTTCAACAACCGTAAAAATTCCATCGGCAACCGCTGGCTGCTGCTCAAACCGCTTTATGCCGAAGCCATGATGCAGATGTGCCCGGGCGAGACATTCTATCCCGATGCCAACTCCACCTTGCGCTTCAATTACGGCTGCGTTGAGGGTTATTCTCCCCGCGACGCAGTCAGCTATGCGCCGTTCACGACAGTGGCCGGAGTACTGGCCAAGAACAGCGGCGTGTTCCCTTTCAACCTGGATGCCAAGGCCGTTGCCGCCTTCCAGAAAAAGGACTACGACCGCTATATCGTCCCTGAGCTGAACGATGTGCCGGTCAACTTTTTGACCAGCAACGATTCCACCGGTGGCAATTCGGGCAGCCCGGTGCTCAATGGCCGGGGCGAACTGGTCGGCGTGCTGTTCGACGGCAATTATGAATCGCTGAGCAGCGACTTTTTCTACCAGCCCGCCATTACCCGCTCCATTCATGTCGATATCCGCTATGTCCTGTTTGTCGCCGACAAGATCAACCAGGCCAGTAATATTTTGCGGGAACTGGCCGCCGAATAATGGAAAAAGTCGCCATCCTGTTCAATCCCAGCTCCGGTAAAGGCCGGGCCACGCAAAAAAGGCGGACCTTGCAGAAATTTCTGAAGGCCGCCGGTGTAATGTACGATTGGTTTGAATCGCGCCACGAAGAAGATTTGCGCGACTTGGTCAAGGTGACCGTCGAGGATTACCCGACCTTGGTCGCCGCCGGCGGTGACACCACGATGCTGATCGTAATCAACGAACTGATGCGCCTGAAAGCAGACAATGCCCTGGGTATGATCGGTCTGGGCTCCTGCAACGATGTGGTCAGGGAATTTGAAATCCATTCCCTTAGAAGCGCCTGCCGGGCGATCAAACGCAACCACTCCCGGCGCATTGACCTGGGCATGGCGATTGCCGGCGAGAAAGTTCTGCGCTACTACCCGGGCCAGGCTTCAATCGGTCTGGCCGTGCTCATCAACCAGTATGTCGAGCGCGTAGTCAAGCGCAGCCCGCGCCTGGGCAAATATCAGACCTTGTCGGGCCTGCGCGGCGGCTGGCAGGCCTTGCGCTCCGCCGGCCTGCCCATGGAACTGACCGTGGAATCTGAAAGCGGCACCCTGCAAGGTGAATTCATACTGGCGGTATTTAACAATATCCGCTACTATGCGGCCGGGAAAATGGCCACGCCGCGGGCTCGAACCGATGACGGCCTGCTGGACGCATTCCTGGTAAAAAAGTGCTCTTTCTCTCGTCTGGCCTATATAACTTTTTTAACCCCGCCGGGCGCCTATGCTGAAAAAAAGGAAACCGTTTTTATCCAGGCGCCGCGCTTCACGGTCAAATCGAACAAGCCGTTCTCCATACAAATCGACGGTGAAATCCTGTCCACGGCCAACAATCCAAAGGAATTCAAAAAAATTGTATTCGCTTCCGCGCCACAGTCCCTGAAAATCATTTCCTGACCGTAGCAATTATGCTATAATTTTTCTTGAAACAAGCGGGGGTGCACATGAAATATAAAATGTTTTCCGGACAGACCGCCGAACTGGAAAAAAAGATCAATGACTGGCTGACGCCGAACATGGATTTGCGCCAGGTTGCCCAAAGCACGGTCAGCGCCACCATCGGCGACAAAACCGTACCCTATACCACGATCTCTATTTTTTACCTGGAAAAAGGAATCGTCGAAAAACGCAACCTGGAATAGGCTCCCGGTCGAAATAAAATGCCGGAGAAGGGAATCGAACCCTTACGAAGAAATTCCTCGTCAGATTTTGAGTCTGATGCGTCTGCCAATTCCGCCACTCCGGCATAAGCAGTGCTATTATAATTAGCGGTGGAGTTTTTGTCAACCCGGCTGAAATATTATGTCCATCCAAAAAGCGGGTTCACTCTAATGTCAGGAGGAGAAATATGAAGAAAATATCATTACTGCTATTGAGTGTCGTTTTTTTTACTGCATCTGTTTATGCATCCAGAATCATGCGTTTGCCGTTGAAAGAGCTTCCCGGCAAATCAAACAGCATTGTTCTTGGTGAAGTCGTCAAGGTCGTCCCTCAAGACAATGAAAATCTGGACACGGTAACGATAAGAATTGACGCTGTGCTCAAAGGTGAGCTGGAGGACAAAGAAGCTACTTTTATTTTAAGTACTCGTGGTGGACTGAAAGATTTTGATCCGCAATTGAAAGTAGGCAACCAAGGCGTTTTTTTCCTTATTAAAAAAAACGGCACCTTCGAAAAAGCATATTGGGGCAGTATGGCCATATTCCCCAAAAACAATTTTAAATAAAATTCCTGACAATTTGCAAATTGTCTACGGACAGAATTATAATTACTTTTCAAGGAGGCTCGATGAAAAAATCAATGCTTTTTTGCACCGGCATACTTGCCTTGACCGTTCTGGCTGTGGCCCAGCAGAGCCCCGAGCAGGTTCTGGGATTCAAACCGGGCAGCGATCGCAACCTGGCCGGCTACCGGCAAATTCAAGCCTATTTCCAGCAGCTCAGCCAGGAATCGCCGCGGGTTGAAACCGTCACTTTAGGCAAAACCACCAAGGGCAACGACCTGTTCATGGCAATCATCTCCTCCGCAGAAAATCTGAAGGAATTGCAAAAATACACCGCCATTACCCGCCAACTGGCCCAGGCCGAGATCGATCCGCACACGGCCGAAGAACTGGCCGTCAGCGGCAAAGCAATCGTGTTCGTCACCTGCAATCTCCACAGCACCGAGATCGCCTCCTCGCAAATGGCCATGGAATTGGGTTATCTTCTGGCCACTACGGAATCAACGGAAATCCGTGCCATCCTGGACAACGTGATCCTGGTCCTGTTTCCATCGGTCAATCCAGACGGACAAATCATGATCGTGGATTGGTATAACAAAACCAAGGGCACGGAATACGAAGGCAGCGGCGTCCCCTACCTGTATCATTGGTACGCCGGTCACGATGACAACCGCGATTGGTTCAAAATCAGCTTGAAAGAAACCGAACTGATCGTCAATGAATTGTACCGCAAGTGGTATCCGCAAATTCTTGTCGATGAGCACCAAATGGGCAGTAGCGGCGACCGCTTGTTCGTGCCGCCTTACCAGGACCCGCCCACGCCGGGCGTCCATCCCCTGGTCTGGCGATCCATCAATCTTATCGGTTCGCGCATCGCCTACGACCTGGAAAAACAAAACCTGAAAGGCGTGGCCTCGCGCGGCTTTTTTACCGGTTGGTGGATCGGTTCTCTCGATGATTCGGCCTGGTTTCACAACATTCCGGGCATTCTTTTCGAAGGCGCTTCGGTGCGGCTGGCCACGCCGATTTACATCGAACCCGAGGAAGTGGAAAGCGCCGAAAGCTTCAAAAATGAAGAGCGGGTTTTCAGTCCCAATCCCTGGAAAGGCGGTTGGTGGCGGTTGGCCGACCTGGTAACCTACGACCTGCAGGCCACCCTGTCGGTGTTGAACAGCGCCGTTCGCCAGCGCCAGGAACTGCTCTACAATACATACCAGATAGCCCGGGAAAATATCGCCCGCGGTGAAAACGAAGCGCCCTATGCTTTCATCGTTCCCCGCCAGCAGCCCGATCCGGCCACAGCCGAGCGTTTCATCCAGATCCTGCTCAAATCGAATATCCGCGTCTTTCGGCTCACCCATCCGGTGCGCGTCGGCGATATCATGTTTGACAAAAGATCTTATGTCGTGCCCCTGGCCCAGCCTTACCGTGCTTTCGTCAAGAACATTTTTGAAAACCAGCACTATCCCGACATCCGCAAAAATCTCAAGGCCGAACCGGAGCTTCCCTATGATATGGCTGCCTGGACCTTGCCTGTGGGCATGGGCGTCAAGAGCGCCGCGGTCAATGAACCGCTCAAAGCGCTGATGGAACCCGTCAGCCTGGCACAGTTGCAGAATAATCAATTCCCGGAGGAGCTGGAAGAATACATTATCCTCGACTCCCGCTACAACAATTCCTTCCGGGCCGCTTTCGAGCTTCTGGCCAAGGGAAAAGCAGTGTATCGCAACCGCGAACATCCCGATTTCAGCTTGGGATCATTCCTGATCAGGAAAAGCGAGGCGCTGGATCTGTTGAAAGCCATCCACAATGAAGCCCCGTTGCTGCCGGCATCCAGGCAGGAAATCAATTTGCAGCAGTTCCGCCGCCTCCGCCCCTTCAAGGCGGGTCTTTATCAGAACTGGGGACATAACATGAGCGAGGGTTGGCTGCGTTACGTCTTCGATGAATACAAGGTCCCCTATGAAACGGTTCATCCCCAGGATGTCGCCAAAAAGAATTTTGCCGCGAAATACGACTTGCTGGTCTTCGCCGGCGCTTCGGAAAGCGAAATCGAAAACGGCAAACCCCCAAAAAAATGGGAAAAATGGCAGCCACCGGCTCCGCCGGAATTCTCTGGCGGCATCGAGGAAAAAGGGGAAAAATTGCTCAAGGAAATGGTCAAAAACGGCAAAACCCTGATCTTCATGGAAGAATCATGCAACTACGCCATCAACAAGTTCAAGATGCCGGTGACCAACATCATGGAAGACAACAGCAAGGTGACTTGCCCCGGATCCTATTTGCGCGTGGAAGTGAAGAATTCCGCATTGACAGCCGGCATGGAAAAAACTGCCGCTGTGTTTTTCAGGTCCAGCCCGACGTTCGAAACAGCGGTGCCCCGATCGGCCAAGGAAAACCGCTTTACACCGCTGGTCTTTCCCGAAAGGGAGTTACTCATTTCGGGCTGGCTGGAAGGCGAAAACGAACTGCTGCGCAAGTCGCTGCTGGTCGATTACCATCGGGGCCAGGGCCGGATCATCCTCATCGGCCCCGACATCATTCACCGCACCCATAGCGAGGGCACGTATAAAATCATGTTCAATTCCCTGCTCAGCGCCGCCGAGGTGAAATAACCAAAATAAAATATCTTTAGTGCATATTCAATACGAGTCAGTCAGATTAAATTGTCTAAGAGTTTTTTCGGCGCCAACAAAGGCAGACATTGCTTCAGCTTTGATCTTCCCATTTCTTTTTTTTACTCATTGCCGGAAGATTTTGCAGAAGATAATAAAAAGCTTGAGCCTAAATTTGTTTACCTTCTAACGGAGATCCCTGATTTTCTTGACAATAATTATATTTTCTATTAAATATGGTTATATCGAAAATCACATAATATTGAGGAGAGTTTAAATGATGAAAAGCAAATGGATTGTCACTGCTCTTGTAGTTTGCATCCTGTTTTTTGTAAGTCTATCCGGTGCAGCATCAATACCCAAGCCGTTGAAGTCGAGATTTATTCTAGGAGACCCGGTCTGGCGGGAACTTCCGATAAGAGCTGATCTTAAATCGAGTACAGACAAGGTTTGGCAAACCTGTATAAACACAATACTTGAAAACAATTTCGACATTGCCACCATGGAGAAGGAATCGGGATATATTAGAACTACGTGGAATGAGGGAGTAGTCGTTCTTGGTGGCAAGTGGTTCTATAGAGTGCAAGTCAGCATCAAACTCGTACCCGACACCGATCTCCAGTTGAAAAATAATGTGATAAAAGTCAGGCTGCAAGTGACCGGAGAAATCAGTAAAGGAGGCAAGGGCGGTATTAGCGCATATTTTAGAGGATATGATCAGGTAGTATTGCAAAATCTCTTCCAGGATTTACAATCCAAACTCGGCTCAATATAAAAAATAAATTTTCATTCAGAAGTTAAGCAGAGCTATTCTTTTTTTAAGAAAGCTGATTCGAGTGGCAATTGAGGGCCATCCATGTTTCAAAATGATGCTCTAGTAATAGAACTCTAGCCATAGTCTTTTTGATTTTTTGCCTGCTCTTCTATATAATCAGGTCATGGGCAAAACTGGTTTTCCTGTCAGAACGGCGGCTCGCGAAGGCCGGCACCCCTTTCCCAATCTCGTTGACACATGGGCATCGACGCGTGAGCGCGCCCCGGGACCTGTCGCGCTGCAACTCTGCCTGGCATTGCTTATCACGGCGGTCCACGTGTCTGCCCGTGACATCGCGACCGAACTCCTGATTGCGCGCGTCCTGGAGGCCCGGCAAATCCGGGGTGTGCGCGGCACAGCCCAACTCATCCGCGAAGATCTCGAACATGGAACTTCAAAAAGCAGACGCCTGGCCATCACATCCGCAACCCGGGAGCGCACGACCATGGTGCTTTACCAGGCACGGGCGACGACAGCCACTCCGGGGTCGGCCGTCTTCATCACGCTGGCTCCGGGCCGGACCGCCGGGGGTTACATTTTCAACGGTCCAGAGACGGTGCTGCCGCTGACGCCGGCTCTGTTCGAACAGCCTTTTTTCGCAACGGACCTGACCATCGGGGATCTCACGGACGATTTTCTCGCCTGGCCGTCACACCGGCAGATCGGCAGCGAAAGATTGCGCGGCCGTGATTGTATCATCGTCGAGTCCCTGCCGTCGCCCCGGACACGGTCGACCATCGCCCGCGTGCGTAGTTGGATCGCACCATCCATCGCTCTGCCGCTTAAGATCGAAAAGTACGATGATGCCGGCTCACTCCGACGGCGATTTATCGTCGAACGTGTGGCCAGACTCGACGATCAGCACTGGGGCGCCGCCGTCCTTACCGTCCTCGGCGCGGACTCACGCACGAGGACAAAACTGAAGATGCTGCGAGGCGACCGCCATGCCGAAGTTCTGCCGCAGGAATTCAGCGTCGAGACGATCCTTCATTCCATGCAGCCTCGGAACATAAAAAAAACACAGACAAGGCGGACGCCGTAGTGGCTGTCTCGCCCGTTTTCACGCTCACCCAGGTATCACGAACCTATCCTTCCGGGGTGATCGCGCTACGCAATGTGTCGC
This sequence comes from Candidatus Aminicenantota bacterium, assembly GCA_963770755.1. Lineage (GTDB taxonomy): Bacteria > Acidobacteriota > Aminicenantia > UBA2199 > UBA2199 > UBA2199. The sequence goes on from CAVYQZ010000010.1 coordinate 451,566, forward strand.
TCTCGATTGAACACGGCGAATCGATCGCCCTGTGCGGTCCAAGCGGTTGCGGCAAATCGACGTTTCTGCACGTGCTCTGCGGCCTCGATCGTCCAAGCTGCGGCCAGGTGTTCATCAACGGTACGGCCCCCGGATCAGGCGCTGAATGGGCACGCATTCGCGCCAGGCGCATCGGGTTCGTATTTCAGGCCTTCCACCTGCTGCCGGCACTCAGCGCGCTCGAAAATGTGCAGATCCCGATGATTGGCGTCGAGCGCCATGCCCAGGTGCGCCATCGGCGCGCCATGGTGCTTCTCGATCGTGTGGGGCTCTCCGCCCGGGCGAGCCACCGTCCAGCAGAGCTCTCCGGCGGCGAGTGCCAGCGCGTCGCCATAGCGCGCAGCCTCGCGAACGGGCCTGACGTAATCCTGGCCGACGAGCCCACGGGCAACCTCGACTCAGCCACCTCAACCTCGATCCTCGACCTGCTCGCTGAGGTCCATGCCCGGGAAGGCGTAACGCTGGTCATCGTCACGCACGATGCGGCGATCTCCGCCTATGCCGGGCGCACGATTCATATGCTCGACGGGCGGCTGCTTGAGCCGTCCCTGCGCAAAGGGAGCGGAACATGCGTCTACTGACACTGCCGCTGCGCAACCTGGCCCGCCATCGCACCCGTTCACTGTTGACCGCGGCCGGCGTGGCCGTCGCCATCGGCGGTCTCATCGCACTCGTGGGCACCGTGCGCGGCCTAGAGCGCGGTTGGACAGCGAAATTGACCCACCGCGACACAGATGTGCTGGTAGTGCGCAAGGGCACCGTTGAAATCCTGGCTGCGACACTGGATGAACGCATGGCCGCCGAGATCGCTCAGGTGCCTGGGGTTACCGAGGTCACGGCGGAATTGCTCGACCTCATCGACCTGGACAATGGCGAAATGTTGGTTTTGGCGGGCTGGGCGGGCGACAGCCCGTTCTGGAATACCTTGCACGTAATCGAGGGCCGTCTGCCCGCAGCTGATGATGCTCAGACCATCGTGGTCGGGCAGGCAACAGCCGACGCGCTCGGCAAAAGACCCGGAATGACGATCATCCTCGGTGGACAAGAGTTCCTGGTTAGCGGTGTATATGCGCAACGCGACCTGCTTGCCAATTGGGGCGTGGTCATGCCGCTCGCCCAGCTTCAGTCGCTGGTGGAAAAACAGGGACGCGTCACCGTATTCAACCTTCGTCTCGAACAGTCCGGGCAACCTTTTGTATCCCGTGTCATTGAAGATTTGCGACGCAAATTCCCGACGCTGTCTTTTACCGAGACTTCGAAAGTGGGCGAAAACAACAGTGTCCTGCGCGTACTGCGAGCCACCGCCTGGAGCGTCTCGTTCATTGCGCTGGCCATTGCGGTCGTAGTCGTGGTCAATACGCTCATGATGTCCGTTGTGGAGCGGACGCGTGAAATCGGCATCCTGCGCGCGGTTGGCTGGCGCGCATCGTCAATCCTGGCCATTGTCAGCGCCGAAGGAATGATATTGACCGCCATCGGAACCGTTGCAGGCATCGGGCTCGGTTGGGCGACAATCCAATGGGTGATGACCTCGTCTTCGTTGCGGGGAATACTCGAACCGGGCCTGTCGGCACGGTTGTTTGTCGAAATTTTCATTGTGGCGATCATCCTTGGCAGTGTGGGCAGCCTGTATCCCGCGTGGCGTGCGTTGAAGCTGGATCCCATCCAGGCGTTAAGGACAGAGTGATTACGCTGACAACGGCGTCCGCACCCGGCCTTGAGGATGAATCGCCTCATGGCAAGAGCCGCATCGAGTGGTGGTTCGTCCAGGGGACTTGGAAGCACCTTAGCTCGAAGCAAGACCTAAACAAGGCCGTTGAAGCGGAGAACGTCCACAGTTTCATGGTCAGCTTCTTCCGGCAGTTGCCAAACGTCGAGAAGCCGCCGGGCAAGGAAGGCTTCTGGCTCCTGACATCGACCCTCGCCCCGGGCCGTAAGGATTCCGACTTCACCTCGATGATCGATCGCCAGTCCCTGGCCTTTTTTTTGCAGGCCGCACAAAGCCTGCAGCACACGAATGCCGATTCCAGACTGGCTCAAGCCTATCTTCAAGAGGTGTCGGATTACGGACCGCCGGCGCCGATCCGGCTCTCAAAGACCCCGGCCATCGTAACCGGTTCGCCTCTGTCGATCATCTGGGATACCTTCTTGCTCAAACAGAATACGGATTGCTTCTCACTCTCGTTTGCCGCATCGGACGGCAGGGACGAATATCGGTTCCGCCTCGATCCGACTGGCCCCCCCATACATCTGCATGGAGCATCCGTAGACGGCATAAGGCGCGGAATGGAGTACAAATCATACCCGAATCTGACGCTTGCGGGCACGGTTGCCGGCGAGTCCGTCTCCGGCCATGCATGGCTGGATCATCAATGGGGTGACCTGGACTGGATTAGATCAGGCAACGGGCACTCGCGTCTGCTTGGCTGGACATGGTTCGGCATCAGCCTCAATGACGGGAGACGCCTCCTGGTAACGAAACACCATGACGCGCGCAGGCGGCGGACATTGAACCAGTACCTCGTCTCACTTGAGCCCGGTCTGCCGCCTCGACTCGTGCATCACTTTTCGGCCACGCCGTTGCGCCGCTGGAAGAGCGAGCGCTCCGGTGTTTCCTATCCGGTCGAATGGCGGCTCGAGATTCCCGAGCTGGAGGCCGATCTGCGATTCCGGCCGCTGGCAGACGCGCAGGAAATCCCTGTGCTCGGGATTGCGCGCTCCGTCTGGGAAGGCGCCGGCATCGTGGATGGCAAGATCGGACGCCGCCCGGTGCGCGGTGTCGGGCGGCTTGAGTTATGGGGCTACGGATACATCTTCAATATGGAACGCGATCTCAAGCGCATCAGCGCCCGCGTCGCCACGAACATAGCCAGCTACTTCCCCAGGACGCTCGCCGGCGCACACCTTCGTCACTTCACCAGCGAGCGCCGGATCGTCAACAAACCGGATGCGTACACCGACATGCTGTCTCGACCGTTATGGGATCTGATCGATCGCAAGGGCAAGCGCTGGCGACCGATCTTCGGCCTGCTCCTGCTCGAAGCGTTGGGAGTTGTGTCGCGTCCCTACGAACAGCTGATTTCCATCATCGGCGAACTGGCACACACCGGCTCGCTCATCGTGGACGACATCGAGGATCAATCACGGACACGCCGGGGCCAGCCGAGCATTCATGTGCGCTACGGCACCGATGTCGCGATCAACGCGGCCAACACCGCCTACTTCCTGCCGTTCCTCATCCTGCGCCAGCACCCGCTCCTGTCGCCGTCGCAGCAGCTCGATCTCTACCGCATTCTCAGCGAGCAGTTCTTCCGCGCCCACCTCGGACAGGCGATGGACATTTACTGGTCGCGCCGTATTACCAGGAAACGGCTGTCGGAATGGCTCAATGATACGCATGGGCCGAAGATTCTCGAAGCCTACGCGCACAAATCCGGAAGCATCGTCGAGGGTTTGGCCGCCGCGGCCTGCGTGATTGCCGGCATGAGTGAATCGACGACACGGGCGTGTGCAAAATTCGCGCGACAGTTCTCCGTTGCCTTCCAGATCCTGGATGACGTGAGCGGATTCGAAACGCCCGGACAACTCCGCAAGCGCCGCGGCGAGGATTTGGCGGAAGGCAAGCTGACCTACGTGATGCTGCAGGCGCTCAAGGCACTGCCGCGCACCCGCCGCGACCGGCTCGGCGCGATCTTCTGTTCACCGCTGGTCCGGCGCACGACTGCCGGGCAGCGCGAAGCCATGTCGCTCTTCCGTCAATCCGGTGCACTTCGTTCATGCCGCGAGGAGGCGCTCGAACTCTTCAGGGAGGCATGGACCGAACTTGCCTTGCACGTGCCGCCATCCGAAGCGCGCATCAAACTGCGCGCATTGTGCACGGCGTTGCTCCGCTGCGAAAATTCCCCTGAGCCGGATAAAGGGGGCGCGGCAAAGTCCAAGCTATGATAAACCCCGGCGGCTTTTCCCTGCACGAATTTTTTCTCGGCGCCGGCGGTGGTGGCTGACAGCCCGACGATGAACCTCGTCGCGGATGTTCTGAAAAAGATACCGCGGCAGTGACCCGGGCTCGAGAACCAGGGAAGATCCGTCTTCCATGAAGATCCTTTCCTCGCTCTTGGCCAACGCCAGCAGGTCCGATCGCAATCCCAGTTTTTTCTTGACTTGCCGGGCCGCCTCAAGCTGCGGCAATCCCCCATCGATGAGCAGCAGGTCAGGAGGCGAAGATTCAGCACGGAAACGCCGGGAAAGCACTTCCTTCAAAGCTTCAGTGTCCCCGGGAGCAGCGTCGCGGATAATAAAACTCCGGTACAAACGTTTTTCCGGCCGACCGTTTTTAAATACCACCAGAGCGCCGACACGATTCTTTTCTCCCAAATGGGATATATCGTAACCTTCAATTTGATTTGGGAAATTGCGCAAATTCAATTCGCGCATGATTTTTTCCGCCAAAAACCGATAATCGCTTTTTTGCACGAACAGGGCCAGGTTTTTCACGGCCATGTCCAATATCTGTCTTTTTTTCCCCCGTCGGGCAATGCGAATAGCAACCTGGCGGCCGGCCTGGGCAGAAAAAAGGCCGTCCAGTCCGGCGCTCTGGACCGGCAGCCGTGCGACAATAATCTCGCCAGGTAAAGGCCGGCGACGGTAAAAATCGATCATGAATTCCCTGAGAACCTCACCTTCATCGTCATGGACCGTCTGCAGATTGAAATAATCGCTCTTGCGTACCCGGCCGCCCACTACCGCAAAATGGATAAAAAACGCTTCCCGGCCCAGAAGGCAAGAGGCCAGCACGTCAAAATCACCATGTACTCGGGACGAAATATAGGCGCGCAACGAAAAATTTTCCATCCGCTCCAAATCTTCCTTGATTTTTTGCGCCTCCTCGAAATTCAAACTTGCGGCCAAGCGGCGCATGCGCATGCCCAGCCTGGCCTTGATTTTCCCTTTCCGCCCTTTTAAAAAATCAAGGGCGAATCCCACCTGTTGTTGGTACTGGGCAGGCTCGATCATTCCGGCACACGGCGCCGAACAACGATCGATATGGTAATACAGGCAGGGGACACCTTTTTTAAAAAGGGTGTTGGCGCAGGAGCGCAGGCGGAAAAACCGGGTGACGGTATCGATGAGGCTTTTCGCTTTCCCGGCATTGACCAGCGGCCCCAGGGCAAAACTGCCGGCCTTGGACTTCCGGGAAAAATAAATGCCGGGAAACTTTTCGCCGAGTGTGATTTCGATTAAGGGAAAACTTTTATCATCCTTGAGCCGGATGTTGAACGGAGGCTGGTAGCCATGCACCAGGTCGCTTTCCAGCAGCAAGGCATCGGCTTCGTCGTCGGTGACGATAAAGTCCAGAGCCGCCGACCGCTCCAGCAGATTGCAGATCAATGGCTGGTCTTTTTTCTGAAAATACTGGGAAACACGCTTTTTTAAGTTGATCGCCTTGCCGATATAGAGAACTTTTCCGGCCACGGTTTTAAATATATATATTCCCGGCTTTTCAGGGAGGTCTTGCTTATTTTCCAGCACCTTAAGAGCCTTATAACAAATTCTGAAATTTATTGGCTTTTAAGAACAAATTTTAAATTTGCTATTTAAGGCTCTTATCCAGCTTGGCTGGGTTGGGGGTTTCTTTCTTGGCTTTCTGCAAAAGATCGATTTTTTTGATCAGCGGTTGAGACTTTTTGGCATACTTGGATTTGGCATAGTTGCCAACCAGGCGCTGGAAAAAAGATAACGCGGAATCAAGATCCTGCATGGCCAGGTAGGTTTTGCCGGTATAGAAAAAAAGCTTGTCGTTTTTCGAAAAATCAGGATATTCATCCATGATCTGTTTGAAACGGGCAATGGCTCCCGGATACGACTTCATCGTGTAATTATAGTAGCCGATCTGAAAATAATGGCTGGCCAGGTTCTGGCGGCATTGATTTATTTTTTTCTTGGCTTCATCGGCCTCGTTGGTATTCGGATACTGCTGCAGCAATCCTTCAAAAGCCTTGATGGCGGCAAACGTGTTGCTTTGATCCCGCTCCGGTTTTCTCATTTGCTTGAAATAACACATGCCGACTTGATACTTGGCATACACCGCATCGGGAGAATAGGGATAAAGGTTCGCGTATTCCTGGTACTCAGCGGCAGCCATGACCAGTGAAGCCGAATCGTTTGCCCTGAAATACGAATCGCCGATACCCAGTTTGGCTTTACTGGCGTAAGTGGAATCAGGATAAAGTTGCATGATTTCCTTGAAAAGCATGCGCGCATTCTCAGGATTCTTGCTGATGTGTTTCATGGCGTTTTCATACATGACTTTGTCTGAACCCTTGTCGGCAGGATCAATACTGATTTTCTTTTTTGAACTGCAGCCGCTGGCAACGAATACCATCACCAGCAAGGCCGGGATAAATAATTTTTTCATCTTTAACTCCATGACAGTCGATTTAAAAATTGGTTGATTTTTTCTTCTATATCGTCCGCATTAAACAATTTCGTTCCAATAACAAACAGGTCGGCCCCGGCATCCTTGAGCCCAGAGACATTTTCCAGAGAAATGCCCCCGTCCACCTGCAGCAGGCACGGGCTTTGCCGAATGAGAAGTTCCTGCTTCATTTGCCGCACCCGTTCCAGAGAGGCGGCAATAAATTTTTGTCCGCCGAAACCCGGGAATACACTCATCATGAGAATATAGTCCAGCCTGTCTAAAAAAGGCTGCACCCGTTCCAGGGGAGTGTCGGGATTGAGTACCAGTCCGGCCCGACAACCACCATCCTTGATCAGTGCAATCACGTCACCGCAATCATCGGTTTCCACATGAAAGGAAAGCCAATCGGCTCCGGATTGGATGAAATGCGGGATCATCCGGGCCGGGTTGCTGACCATCAGGTGAACATCCAGGCTGAAATGGAATTTCCCCTTGATGGCCTTTGCCATGGACGGTCCGAAAGAAATATTATCAACGAAATGGCCGTCCATGATATCCAGGTGAATGAAATCAATGCGGCTTTTTTTAAATGCATCCAGCTTGGCCTGCAAGTTGAAAAAATTAGTGGATAGGATAGATGGGAAAACCGGATTCATTTGCTGACCTGGATGCCGATTAAATTCTTGGCGCTGATTTCAAAGCCGGGAGACGGGAATTGTTTGAGGATAATTCCCGGTTTCAATCCAAAGTAATTGACTTCTTCTATTTTTGATATTTTCAATCCCCGGGTTTCGAAAAAAACCAGGACCCTGTCCGCTGGTTTTCCGATCAGGTCGGGCATGATAAAAGAAAGGCTTTCCGCGCCCTTGGAGACCAGCAGATCAATGGCCGATCCGACCGCCACCCGGCTGCCGGTAGGAATGGACTGGCCGATTACATTTTCCAGCGGCACATCACGGCTGGATATAAAAGCAACATGACCTATTTTAAGCTTGCTGTTTTTTAACAGGGCATCACATCCCTTCCGGCTCTTGGCCGTCAGTTCGGGAACGACCGTCTGCCCGACTTCCGAAGCCACGAAAATCTTCAGTACCGATCTTTCCTTGACGCCGGAATTGGGTGCCGGAAATTGGCTAACCACGGTATTGGGAGCATAAGTCGGACCAAAATCACCGATGACTTTTTTAATAATAATGCCTTGTGGGGCAGCGATAGCATAAGCCTCTTTTAGTGATTTGCCGATCAAATCGGGAGCATTGATTTCATCGCCCTTGACCAGGAAACTGACAGTCGCATAAACTGAAAGGAAAAAAACCAGGAAATACATGAAAATAATTCCGACAATTTTTCCGATCAGCAGCACTTTTTTTTTCATCTGGCATTAAATTTAGCATATCGACGCCTGAATTGCAAACCATTTCCTGCCGGATCGAGGTGCTCACCGCGATGAATTGCGGCGGCTCAACATCCTCTCCACTTTGGAATAGACGCAGCCGCAATAATCCTGGGGCCGGACGCCCAGCGCCCGACCTTCCTTGCGGCTGATGAGAAAACCGTCTTTCTTTTTAAAGTTTTCAGGTAGAAACGCGACTCCGTACTTTTCGGCTAGCGCCTCTCCCTGCTCATTGATCTGCGCGGTCAGCTTCGAAGGACTGATCGACAATGTCGAAGCCACCGTGCCAAAGCCGTGTTCCCGGGCATGTTGAAAAACTTTCTCCAGCCTAAACTGAAAACAGACCGGGCAGCGCGCCCCGCGTTCCGCCTCCCGCTCAAGGCCGCGGACCGCAGCAAACCAGTCACGCAGGTCATAGGGCGCGTATACCACCGGCCAGGCGAATTTTTCGGTGATTTTGACCAATTCCAGCCTGCGGAATTCATGTTCAGCAAACGGCTGGATATTGGGATTGTAAAAAAACCCGCTCACCTCAAAGTCCGCTTGCAGTTTCCGCCAAACGTAAAGGGAACAGGGACCACAGCAGATGTGCAGCAGCAGTTTTTTTCTCATAGGCCGTGGATCCTTCTCACTTCATGCATCAGGATGCAGGCGCTGACCGCGACATTGAGCGACTCAATGCGTTCGCTCTGTTCAAGGCGGATCAGCGGAAATCGCTCCGATACACCCTGTGCAAGCCCATGGCCTTCATTGCCGAAAAGCAGCAGGCAGGGGAATTCCATCTTTTCAACCACCAGAGCTTTATCATTGGCACGTGACCCGGTCACATAGACATGGGCACCTCGGGCTTGGGCCCTGGAAATCAGGTTTTCAAGATCGGAAAAAACCTCAAAGGGCACATCCATCAGGGCCGTTTGCGCAGCACGAACCACCTTGGGATTGTTGGTGCGCACGCTGGCACCGGCCAGGGCCAGCGCCGAAATTCCAAAAGCCGCCGCGCAGCGGAAAACCGCGCCCAGATTGGCTGGATCCTGAAGTGAATCAAAACCAAAAACAATTTTTCGTTCCGTGAAGTCCAACTCTGAAACCGGAATCTCCAAAATGGCCATGATCTCCGGAGCATCTTTGAGATCCGAGATTTTTTTCAGCACCGGGCGGCTGACCAGCCACTGTTCGCCAACCGCGGCTGAAATTTTGGGCAGCCGCTTTTCCATGGCCGCGCTATAAATCAGCTTGTTCACCACCAGGTCGCGTGACAGAATATCCGAAACCAGTTTTTCTCCTTCAAATAAAAACAATTTTTCTTTGCTCGCCAGCAATTCTTTCAGGCGCGGGTTGGCGCGCGAAGAAATTTCAATTTTCATCTTTGAAACTCACGGTCGTCCGGCTCAAGTTGGCTGTCCATTTTCGCTCGGGATCCAAAAGCCTGTAAATTCGGGCGAAACGCTCCTGCCCCTGGCGCGCGTAATCGATTTTCAGTTGCAAACTTTTTTTTCCAAGCGACAGGCTTTCACCGGGGAGTAAATAACCATTTAAATCCGACCGGACTTGCCCGGGATCCGGCCAGACAAAGTTGAATTCAATAAAATGCAATTCCCGGTACAATGCTTTGTCATCAGTGACAAAACTTGCCCGCTCAAACTGCAGATCCCGCTGGCAGCAGTTCAGAGAGGCCAGGATATCGGCCTCAGCCAATTCGCCCGCTACAAAAACCTCGACCAGTTCGGCGAAACCCTGCGCGCCAACCGGCAGCGGCGGCAACGCCGCCATTTTAATGCGCGGATGAAAACCGCCGCTGTATTTGAATAGAAGTCCTGATTTGCGCAGCAGTCTTTCAATATATTGCATCATGGCCAGGTGTGACAAAAAACGCAAATCTGCCTTTTTTTGGTAATAGATACGCAAGCGACGGTAGGCTGTCGGCGCTGGTATAGGCAATACAGGGTCACATACAGGCTCGGCAACCGGCAATATGTTTTTCCTGAAAAAACATCCCGCACAGGCCGCACAATCCTGCAATGAACACGCGGCTGTCCCCAGGGCCGCCTGGCTGCGCCTGAATTCTTCAGCCAGATACTCCTTTGTAAAATTCAATTGGATGAAATCCCAGGGAAAAACCGTATCCAGGGGCAGGGCGGTCAGAAACTCGCTTCCGGCCGCAGAACGGATCCATTGATCCCACACTGAAAAATGAAAATGAGCGTCCCAAGCGGTGAAGACCTCCCCGGCTTTGAAAACCTCGACCAGAAGTTCACCGACCCGGGCGTCTCCACGGGCCAGGATAGTTTCAATGATGCCAAGATGCAGAGAATGAAAATCCATGAAGAGATTTTTGTGACGTTTCAGACGGCTTTTTAGATATGCGACTTTGTCCTCCAGTACAGCGATATCTTCACGGGCAGCCCATTGCAGCGGCGTGTGGGGCTTGGGTACAAAAGCGGAAAAAGAGACATGAATAGTTGTTCTGACCCGGCGGTTCCTGGCCGTGTCCAGGATTTTCTGGAGCAACAAAACAATGGCTTCAATATCCTCCATTTTTTCGTCAGGCAAGCCGAGCATGAAGTACATTTTTATTTTTTGCCAACGGTACTGCCAGGCCAAATCAATGGCCTGGAAAATCTCCTGGTCCGTGACATTCTTGTTGATCATGCGCCGCAAGCGCTCGCTGCCCGCTTCGGGAACAATGGTAATACCGGTTTTGCGGAACATGGCCAGGGTGGAAAGCAGTTCGGCGCTCAGGGTCGCAGGCCGCAAGGATGGAATGGAAAAAGATATATCGGGCTGGATGAGGGCGGGAATTTGGCGCAACAATTCCTGCAAATAAGGGTAGTCCCCGGAGCTCAACGATGACAGCGAAAAGGATTCATAGCCGGTTTGGGCCAGAGCTTGGCCAATAAAATCCATGGTAGGTTTCAAGCCTTTGACCCGGAAAGGAGCATAATATGACTTGGCCTGACAAAAGCGGCAGTTTTGCGGGCAGCCACGGGCAATTTCCACATTCAAGCGATTGAAAACCACTTCGCAAATCGGCACAATTTCCGCAGCTTGCGCCTGCAGCCGGTCCAGGCTCGGGCATATTCGCTTCCTGATTTGCTTGCCGCCAAGGTCGGGAACCAGGAAATGGCCGACTTTTTTTAAGGGATACAGGCTGGGCACATAAACCCCTTCCAACTCGGCCAAGGACTCCAACACGGTCCGGCGAAGCGTTTGCTTCCCCCGTGCATTTTTCAAAACGGCGATCAAATCCGGAAAAATAGCTTCCCCGTCTCCGAAAGCGAAAAAATCAATGATTGCGCGCAATGGTTCGGGATTGGACACCGCGATACCGCCCGCACCCACCAGTGGAAAACCTTTTTGCCGCTGCGAGGAAAACAAGGGCAGACCGGCCAGGTCAAGAACCTGCAGCACATTGGTAAAATTCAATTCACTCGAAAGGGAAAACCCGAGCAGGTCAAATTCCTTGAGCGGGACTTTGTTTTCCAGCGAGAAAAGAGCGACACCGTTTTCCTTAAAAACCGCCAGGTTTTCCGCTTGGGGCAGAAATGCCCTTTCAGCGTGAACCCCATCCATGCCATTAAGCAAATGGTATAGGATTTTCAAGCCTGAATGACTCATGCCAATGGCGTACGTATCTGGAAAAACCAGGCAGACATTGATGTTTTTCCGGTTGAATTCATTCCGGCAGGAATTGATTTCCCGGCCGACAAAGGCCTGGGGATTTTGAATATGAGCGAGCAGTTCCTGGGGGTTCATGTCAGATAATTGTTGATTTTAATGCGGAAAATAATGGCTTCACCGACAAACAAAGATAGAAGCGATGAACCGCCGTAGGAAACAAAGGGCAGGGGAATACCCAGAACCGGGAGATAGCCGATGGCCATGGCCACATTGATCAGAAATTGAAATAAGATCAAGCTGTTGAACAGGTAAATAAAATAGAATTCCTCGTCGCTTTGAAAATTGAATTTGAACTGCCGGTAAAAAAATACGAAAAAAATAAAAAACAAAATGGCAATACTGATAAATCCCAATTCTTCGCCAATCACCGAGATGATGAAATCGGTATGCCGGGCCGGCAAAAACTGGTACTGCGACTGTGAGCCTTTCAAATAACCTTTACCGCTCAAGCCGCCGGAACCAATGGCAATTCTTGACTGGATGATCTGGTAGCCGCTGGAAGTTTTGTATTTGGCCGGATTCAAGAAAGAAACAATGCGGTTTTTTTGATAGTCTTTCAACAAGGAGTTCCAGCCGACAATTCCGCACAGCAGCACCAGTACCAAAGAAGTAATCAGAATAAACGGTCTGATTTTTTTCAGCAGCACCATAGCCGGAAAGAATGAACAGAGGATGAACGATACTCCCAGATCGGGCTGCAACACGATTAAAAACACCGGTGCGGCTATCAGTACAATCAACTTAAAGAACACTTTCCAGTTGATCAGCTGAAATCCGGCCATGCTTTTGGCCAGCACAAGGGCCAGGGGAATCTTGACGAATTCTGAAAACTGTATGCCGATCGAACCCAATCTGAACCAGCTTTTTGTTCCGGCCATGGTGTGACCGATAAGAAGTTGCAGGGCCAGAATGCCCAGCAGTCCCAGGTAAGCGGCAAGGGCATTACGGAAAATAAAATCAATTTTCATGGAAAAAACAATAAAAAATGCCACCAGCGAAAAAAACAACCATGCCGCCTGCTTGAGATAGTTTGTTTCCTTTAAAGGGAAGCCGGCGCTGTAAATAAGAAATATTCCGATCAGGGTGAGCAGCAACAAAAAAATAAAAGTAAACTTGTCAAAATATTTAAAATAATCTTTCATGTTCAAAATATTTATTATAGATCTTGGCTGCCAACGGGGCGGCGATCATACCGGCATCCCCCCCATTTTCAATCAGGACCACCATGGCCAAACGGGGATTATCTTTGGGCGCAAAAGAAACAAACCAGGAGTTGGGCATGAATCTTTTTTCTTTGGTCAACATTTTATACCTGGGATTATCCTTGGCAATGATCTGCGAAGTTCCCGTTTTGCCGCAAATATCCAAGCCGGCAATCGCGGCCGTCCTGCCTGTTCCTTCGTGGTTGACCACACGGAACAAACCCTCGACCACGACCTGAAAATATTCAGCAGCAATGGGCACGGCGGTGAACTCGGGGGCGAACTCCATGACATTCTTCCCGTCCTTTTCAATACGTTGCAGCAAATGCAGGCGGGGCATCCGTCCACGCAAAGCGACGGTCGCAATCATTTTTAGCAATTGCACCGGAGTGACACTCAGACTGCCGTGGCCGATCGCCACCGAAATCGTCTCACCGGGAAACCAACGCTGCTTCAAGGTCCTCATTTTCCAGTCACTGCTGGGCACCAGCCCCGTGTTTTCATTAGGCATGTCAATGCCGCTTGTATCGCCCAACCCCATCATCCGCGCATAGCTGGCAATAGTGTCGATATCCAAGCGCTTGCCTAGATTGTAAAAAAATATGTTGCAGGAATTCTGCAGGGCGGAAAAAACATCCACGGTACCGTGACCGCCCAGGTTCCAACAATGAAATTCACGGCCGTAAAAATTCTGGCTGCCGGAACAATGCACGGTCGTGGCCGGAGTAATGGCTTTCTCCTGCAGTCCGGCCAAAGCCATGATGATCTTGAAAACAGAACCCGGCGAATATATTCCCTGCAAAAATTTATTCTGCAGTGGATTTTGCGGATCATTGCTTAAAGCCAGCCATTGCTCCCTTTCCATCTCCTGCGTAAAAAGCTCGGGATTGTAATCGGGTTTGCTGACCATGGCCAGAATGCCTCCGGTTTTCAAATCCACGACCCCCACAGCTCCGAATTGATCGACGAACAAACTTTCAATAAATTTCTGCAGTTCAAGATCCAAAGTCAATACCACAGTGGCACCGATCACGGGTTTGATTTCAGACTCCACTCTTTGAATTTTTTCCAGATTGTCTTTAATCACCACCTGGCTGCCTTTGACTCCACGCAAATATAATTCGTACTGCTTTTCGATGCCGCTGCGGCCGACAAAATCGCCGAGGCCGTAATCCCGGTCTTTTTTTGAACTCAATTCGCTTTCACTGATCTCGGAAATATAACCCAAGACATTGGCAGCACAATGGCCAAGCGGGTAGGTCCGAGTGGGTTCGACTCCGATCACAAACTCGGGAAATTCTTCCTGCCTGCTTTCAATAAAAACCACGGTATCGCGCGCCAGGTTTTTTTTGATGGAAATGCGATAAAATTGGGGATATTTCTTATAGCGAGCGATGATATTGCGAATCGCATCGACTTTCCGGGCTGAAAAAAAACTGGCCATGCGCAAAGTTTTTTCCATGTCGGTTACATTTTCACGAACCAGATAAAGAGTAAAATTGATCTTGTTCTCAGACAATATCTTTTGCTTGCAGTCTACAATCAAGCCGCGTGGCGCCGTTAAATCAATGGATCGGGTAATATTTTGAATAGCCAAGCGGCGAAAATATTCAAAGTGGACAATCTGGATATTCCAAAAGGCGGCAAAGAAACCGAAAAAAATAAGAAATAAAATTACAGCTGAAACAGTGGCCGCCTTTTTTACATAGGCACCGGACAATTTCCTTTTACTAGGATACATCAAGGAGCGACTTGACCTTTTTAGAACCCAGAAGAATCGTGCCGATAACGGCCGTGGAAAACGGCTGATAAACCAGTAAACTGACGGTTACTTTGAGTTTAAAAATGAGAACGAAGAAAATAAAGGCAATGGCATTGGAGAAAAACAGAGAAATGAAAATCAACAGGAAAATAAAAAAATTATTCTTTAAATCAACAAATCGGGCCAGCGTATTCAAAAAATAGGCGGCCAAGGTTCGGGAAAAGGAAAAAACGCCGATGATACCTCCCGAAAGATAATCAGAAATTAAGCCAATCAGTGAAGCGCTGACTATGCTTTTTAAAAATCCTGACTTTACGCAAATATAAAAAATAATCATATAAAGCAAATCCACATTAAAACGCAAGGATTGATAATATCTGGAAACGGCAATCTGACCAACCAGCATCGCCAATAAAAAAATAAATTTGAAACGATTATTCATGTGACAGGACCAACAGTTTTTTCAGCGGCTTGTCAACAAAAAACGGTCGAACCAATATTTTTTGGGTTAAATAATCCGCTTTAACCTTGATTACTTTCCCGATCGCGATATAACTGGGATAAATCAAATCCGTACCGGACGTAATGACCATGGCTCCCACGGACACAGGCTTATTGGCCAACAAATATAGAAAACTGCACTCGGGACCGTCACGGCCCTTGATCAAGCCCTCAAGCATATTACTTTCGATGGATGCCCCCGTTCCGCCGATGGAACTGGTAATCAGCCGCACCGAAGCTGAAAAAGCAGTGAGCGGCTTGGTTATTTTGCCAACCAACTCGGCGTCCTCGTTTAAAACCACATCATTTTCCGCCACACCGGCATGCAAACCTCTATCAATCATAACCGCGCTATAGGGAAAGTTGACATCTATCGCGATGACAGTGGCTGTGATAAAATGAGCAAATTTTCCCATGTCTGTCTTCATGACACGCAGGTCACGGAGCTGTTTTTTTAAAGAATAATTTTCAATTTTTAAATCAATATTCTTTTTTTTGAGTGATTGGTGTTTTTTATAAACACCTCTTAAAAAAAAATAACGCTCCAGTTCGGAGGCAACAAAGTCGGATGACTTCTGAAAGGTGAGTTGCAATGGCACAACCATATTAGCAATGATCGTTTGCAGCAGTGATTGCTTGTTTTTTAAAATAATCTGAGAAGATATCAGTATCAGGTTGATAAACAAAATCAGCACCAGAACGGCCGATTTCTTTTCAGCACTGAGTTCGTTTTTCCCCGGATTATAAGGCATTGCCGATTTTTTCCAGTAGCGGCAAATTCTCTAATACTTTCCCGGCTCCCAAAACCACGGAAGATAAGGGGTCATCAGCGACAAAAATCGGCAGCGATGTTTCCTCCCTGAAGCGCTTGTCAAGATTCTTGAGCAGGGCCCCGCCCCCACACAGGATGATGCCGCGGTCCACGATGTCGGCAGATAATTCGGGTGGAGTTCTTTCCAATGTGTTTTTTACAACTTCAATCAGCGCTTGCACCACACCTTCCAAGGCTTCACGGATTTCACTGTCATTGACATTCAGGGTCTTGGGAATACCATGTGACAAATCCCGGCCCTTGATTTCCATTTCCATCGCTTCATCCATAGGATAAGCCGATCCGATTTTTATCTTGATTTGTTCGGCGCTTCGTTCCCCGATCAGCATGTTGTACTTCTTTTTAATATACTGGACAATCGCTTCATCCATTTCATTGCTGGCAATGCGAATCGACTTGGCTACGACGATGCCGGAAAGCGAAATGACGGCTACGTCGGTGGTACCGCCGCCAATGTCCACGACCATGTTTCCCCCGGGCTCGGTGATCGGCAGGTCGGCGCCGATAGCGGCGGCCATGGCCTGCTCGATCAGAAAAACTTCATTGGCCCGGGCCCGCAGAGCGGCATCGCGCACAGCCCGCCGTTCAACCTGAGTAATTTCGGAAGGAATACCTATGACAATGCGCGGCTTCAAGAATTGATTTCCGCTTCTCGTTCTTTTAATGAAATATTGCAGCATTTTTTCAGTCGTGTCAAAATCGGCGATAACACCATCTTTCATGGGCCTGATGATCCGCATGTTGGCCGGAGTTTTGCCAAGCATGGATTTGGCTTCGGCACCCACCGCCTGAATTTTCCCGGTTTTGTCATCGACCATCACCATGGAAGGCTCTCGCAAGACGATTCCCTTGCCTTTGATATACACCAAAGTATTGGCCGTACCCAGATCGATCGCCAGGTCGGCAGAGAAATAATTATACATATTCGTCAACATGCCCATGGTTACACTCCTTTGCGCATCCTGGCCCGGCCAATCTTATTCTTCAAAAATGGTTACCTGCTTTTTAACAACCGTCGTTAATCCCGAAGGGGATACAGCCCTGAAAACAATATCCTTGACCCCAATGCTTGAATAGGAAATGGTATGGATAAATTTTCCATCGTTATCCACCTTGATCTCAATCCCTTCAATCGCAAACTGAACATTGGGATCTGTATCGCCTTTAATCAAAACCATGTTGCCGCTGACCGAAAGTGAACTGACTTCCAATTTTGGCGGCTGCGCCTTCATGCCTTTTTTCAGCAAGGAGGAAGCGATCTTTAACACTCCGATCCGCGATGGAAGCGATTCGATGTCCCGGCTTTCATCAAAAGCGGCCACCTCCCAATAGAGTTTATTGAATTCGATAAAAGGCAATATGTCCACCATGATGGAATTTCCGGTAACCACTTTCCTGGCGAGAACATTGTCTCTCAACGGGGATGGATAGATTTTAAACAAGTATCTGCCGGCCCCGCGCACATTTTTCCATTTGAACTGGATGATGGTATCGTTGATGTGGGCCAGTGAGATCGTTTCGTTTTCCGGTGAAACCGACGGTGGCGGTGGAAAGAGGTTGACCGGCAACACATTGCCGCGACCGCCTATTTTCAGATATTGCCTGCTTTGCAGCCGATAAGGTTTGCCGTTATAGTCAAAATCCAGCTGTCCGGAATAATTCCAAATCTCCAGAAATGTGTCTTCCAGACGGATCCTTCCAGAGGCAGAAAGCCTAAAAGAGTTTCCGGCTTTGAAAAGAAAAATTTCAGTGCCAGGCCGGCCCAGCTGCCTTTCCCAGTAGAATTCCCCTCTTTCCAGAATCAGTTCCCTGGTTTGGGGAGAATATTGGATCCCGCCGCGGGGCAAAACCGTGAACAGTACTCCTTCGAAATAAAACTCCCAGGCGGTTTGCTCATCGGACTTGAGACGGGTTTCCTGAGAAAAAGTCGACGTTTTTACATTGGCCAGCCGCATTTCATCATCATTTAAATACAAATTACCTTTTTCGGATATCCCGGTGACTTGGAACCCTTCTTTCGGGAAAGCGCCGTTGTCATGCGGGGCACTGAGTGAAAAATCGGGTTTATAAAGCCAGAAAATCGCCATGACAGCGATTAAAAAAGAACAAGATATAAAAATCACCCGCACTTTTTTCATTTTTACATGGTAACAAAATCAGCTGCAAAAAGCAATTGCCTATCGGCGTTAAATTAAAAGAAAGCTACTTGCCGATATTGCTGAAAAATTCTATTTTTTTCAGGAATTTAATAATCAGCACGACGGTTATGAAAAGCGAGAAAAACAGCACGCGATATTCCCTGTTTTTCATATAATAAGCGATATTAAAGTCGGATTTTCCAATTCTTTTTATTTTGGGGATGAAGAGATTGGCCTCACGGGCCCAGGCTTCATATTGCGGGCCAAAACGCTTGCGCATGCGTTTCCTTTCGATGGTGATCAGGAAAGTAAAAAAGGCAAAATAGTAAACAGCAAAAATCAGATAGGAAATCTTATTATTAGCGGCCACGGCAATCCCTGAACCAAGAATAAAACTGCCGAAATAAAGAGGATTCCGGGTCAACGCGTAGGGGCCTTGAGTGGCCAATTCCCTGTCTTTGTTGATGTATCCGGAAGACCAGGCGCGAAAAAACATTCCGGCCATCATCAATAAAAAGCCGCCGAAAATCGACCAGGAAGAAGGCGTTGCCAGCCACAAGATGGCGATCAGGCATAAAAAGCCGATAAATGAACGGTATTTAATCAGTTTTTCGGTTACTTCACTCATCAATTTTCCTTACCGCGTCAATGATATCTGCGATTAAAATGTTTTTCAGACATATCATTGTATCACATTTACGCCGGTAACAAAAACTGCATGGCAACTGCTGAAAAATCGTCCGGCTTCGTGAAAACAACGGGCCGTTGCGCTGCGGGGAGCTTGGCCCGAAAATACCGACTGTCGGGGTTTGGGTCAGGTCCGCCAGATGCAGGGCCAGCGTATCTCCCGAAATAACCAGCCGCGCCTGCTCGATAAAAAAGATCAGGTCGCTGAAATTCATGAAGGGAGCAAGAGGTACTCCGCCTTGCGACGCCAGGGCCGCGGCCATCGCTTTTTCCCGCTCGTTCCCCCAGAGCAGTACCAGGGGATAATCCGCCTTCAAACCGGCAATGACTTCCAGCCACTGCGCGGGCGACAGCACCTTGGTCGGCCAGCCGCCGCCGACATTGAGTACGATACAGCGCTTCTGAGGCCAATGAAGCTGCGAAAGAAATTCCTGCAGCTGCGGAGTGGCCGCCGATTTTTTTAACGGGTATGCCACCGTCGTTTCATGGATTCCCAGCAGGGAGAGCAGGTGAATATTTTTAAAAATCACATGCTGTTCCTCGGGGAAACAGTCGGCCCGTTGTGAATAAAAAAGCGCGGCCATGGGTTCGCGGGCATTTTTGGCGCAAAATCCAATACGTCTTCCAGCCAACAAAAAAGCCAGCAACGCCGACTTGACCAAACCCTGAAAATCAAGCAGCAGCTCAAAGCGCCGGCGCCATTGGCGCACAAAACGAAACAGGCAAGATATTTTCGCGAACAGTCCCTGCCGTGATTTCAGATTGAAAACCACGATCTCGTCGATTCCGGAAAAATTTTCCAGTAGGGCGGCGCCGGCAGCTTCAACGATCCAGGTAATTCTGGCTTCGGGAAAATGGCTGCGCAAGAGTTGGAATGCGGGCAACGTATGAACAATGTCTCCCAGTGATGACAAACGAATAATAGCGATGCTTTTCAAATTAACCGTATATTTCCTTGATTTTATTGATGATCACGGAAGTCGAACGGACTTTTTCACCGCCGACAATAGCCATGGCGCCGCCATAGCTTCGAACGATGTCCCTTTCGGGAATCGTTTCCAGCGTGTAATCGGAACCCTTGCAATGCACATCGGGGGTGAGTGTCAGCAGGACGCGGTCGACCCGCTGTTCGTCAAACAACGTCACGTAATCGACACAGGCCATGGCTGAAATGATCATGATCCGCCCCTGTTCATCGATCAGGGCGCGGCCGGCGCCTTTCAGCTGCTTCAGCGAGGAATCGGAATTCAGGGCCACCACCAGGACGTCGCCCTTGGCCTTGGCCTGCTGAAGATAGCGGATATGGCCGACGTGAATCAGATCGAAACCGCCGTTGGCCAAAACAATGGTTTTTCCCAGTTTTTTTTCAGCGGCGATCCGCATGGCCAATTCTGCCAGGGGATAAAATTTACGACAGGGCATCCCGCAGTTCCTGCAGCTTGACCGGGTAGGCTCCCTCATGCATGACCACGATGCCGCCAGCAATATTGGCCAGCCGCGCCGCATCCAGGAGCGACGCTCCCGCAGCCAGGCCCAGGCCCAGAACGGCCAGCACCGTATCACCGGCGCCGGTGACGTCCACGATTTGTGCGGTTCCGTAAATATCAAGGACGGCCGTTTTTTGCCCGCGTGAAAAAACCACCATACCCTTCTGTCCCCTTTTCAGCACGACGCCGTCCACCGCCAGTTTTTCCATCAGCTCGGTACCGGATTTGATGAAATCATCGTCCGTCACGAATTTTTTTTGCGGGAAAATATTTTTAAACTCCGGTTCATTGGGAGTGACCAGGCTCATGGCTGAAAAATCGAGCAGCCGGCGGCGTGAATCCAGGGCGCTGATTTTGTCCGGAAATTCATTTTTAAGTGTTTTGAAAATCCCGGGCAGAACCGTCTTGCCCAGATAATCGGAAATGATCAGCAAATCGCAATCGTCCATGACCGCCGTCAGCGTCTTGGCCAGCTTGCGGTATGCTCCCGCGCCTACCGGGTCGGGGGGCAGGCTATCAACGCGCAGGATTTGTTGTTTCTTGGTATTGTCGCCACCGGCCAGGACGCGGCTTTTCAGCGGCGTGCGGAAATGGTTGGTTTTTATCAGATGGTCGGTGCTGATGCCATTTTTAACCAGCAGGGCGCGCAAGGTTGCGCCGGCCGCGTCCTTGCCGATCAAACCCACCGGCAACGGCGTAGCCCCCAGGGTGAGCAGGTTCATCACCACATTGCCGGCCCCGCCCAGCAGGTGTTCACTGGCCTCGAATTCCGTAACCAGCACCGGTGCTTCGCGCGAAACCCTCCCGGCCGACGTATAGACATACTCGTCCAGAATCAGGTCTCCCCAAACAACGATTTTTTTGTTCTTGAACCGAGAAACAATGGATTTTAGCGTAGGCTGCATTCAAAAATACTAGCAAATCGGATCAATGGAGTCAAGTTAAATGCCGGGACTCGGAATCGAACCAAGGACACGCGGATTTTCAGTCCACTGCTCTACCAACTGAGCTATCCCGGCATTGAAAAAATCATAACTCAAAAACCGCAAATAGTCAAGAGGACGTCAAACAATCACCCCGTTGACTTTACAATTATTGTATGTTAAAAAAAATGAATGGGGAAAATACTTGGCATTGATCTGGGTACCACCAAGTCAGCCATAGCTCACTTGGAGGGCAATATACCGGAGATGATTTTGACTCCGGAAGGCCAGCGCTTGCTGCCGTCCATAGTGGCTTTCACGGCAACCGGCGAAAAGCTGGTCGGCCAGCCCGCCAAGAGCCAGATGATCACCAATCCCTTGAACACGATTGCATCGGTCAAAACCCTGATGGGAAAAAAATACTCCGAAGTCGAACCCTACTTGAAGGAGTTTTCATTTCATATCATCAAGTATGGAGATGACCTGCTGCGTATCGAAGTCAATAACCAGATATACTCACCGGAAGAAATCTCCGCCATGATCCTACGCAAGTTGAAGGATGCGGCCGACCGTTACCTGAGTGACCCCATCGACGGCGTAATCATTACCGTACCCGCCTATTTCAATGATTCCCAACGCCAGGCCACCAAGGATGCCGGTACGATTGCCGGATTGAATGTCAAACGCATCATTAACGAACCCACGGCCGCTTCTCTGGCTTATTCGGGCGATCTGAAAAAAAAAGCCAAGCTCATCGTTTATGATTTCGGCGGCGGCACCATCGACATATCGGTTCTGGATGTGCAAAACGGTGTTATCAAAGTACTGGCTACGGCAGGCAATACCCATTTGGGAGGCAACAACTTTGACATCGCCTTGACCCAGAAACTGATCAAGGAGTTCGCTGCGGAAAATCATATCGACCTGGCCAACGACAAAGCGGCCCTGCAGCGTATCCGTGAGGCCGCGGAAAACGCCAAGATTGAGCTGTCAGCCATTGACGAATGTGAAATCAACCTGCCGTTCATCACTGAATCCGAAGACGGTCCGTTGCACCTGATCAAATACCTGCGTAAAAGCGAATTTGAAAATCTGGTAAAAAATGAAATCGAGCAAACCTTGGAGATCTGTGGGCGGGCCTTGCACAATGCCAATTTGCGAATCAGCGATGTTGACGAGTTCCTGCTGGTGGGCGGCTCGACCCGCATCCCCTACGTCCAGCAAAAAGTCAGGGATTTTTTCAAAAAGGAACCCAACCGCAAGGTCAACCCGGATGAAATCGTGGCCATGGGAGCCGCCACGCAAGGTTCCATTATCAAGGGCGAAAGCAAAGACATCCTGCTCCTGGATGTCACGCCGCTGGCCCTGGGAGTCAAGACTTACGGCGGCGCTTTTACACGAATCATCAATGCCAACACCACGATTCCAGTCAGCCGCAGCTTGATTTTCTCGACCGTCGAGGACAATCAGACCGAAGTGGACATTCAAATCTTTCAGGGAGAAAGAGAAATCGCCGAGGAAAATAAATTTTTAGGGAAATTCACCCTGCTGGCCATTAAACCGGCCCCGCGCGGCGTTCCCCGTATCGAAGTGACCTTCAACATCAATGTCAACGGTATGCTGAAGGTCGGGGCCATTGATCTTTCCAGTAAAAACAAAAAAGAGATATTGATCACTCAATCCGGCCTGCTCAGCAAAGATGAAGTGGAAAAACTCAAAGAAGAAGCGAAAAAATCGTCGGCACTGGATTTGAAAAAAAAGGAAATTATCTTCAAGAAAAACAAGGTCATCAACCAGATATATACACTGGACCAGATAAGCAAAAATAAAACGCTGCCTGACGAAATTAAAACTCAATGCGTCCAATTGATCAAAAGGGCCAAAAAAGAAATCGAAAGTGAAAATGGCGACGTGATGGACATCCTAGAAAAGCAATTGCTTGAGCTATGGAAAGAAGCCACTAAAATTTGCGGACAGACGGAATTGCAACCTCTGCAGGAAAGTGCGGCCATGGATAACAAACCCAACCAGAAAACTGCTTCCGAAACCGGAAAACACAGTAAAAAAGAAGATACCAAGCCGCTGAAAATCAGTTTTTAGTAAAAAAACCGCCTGGCCAGCATGGAAAGCATTCATGCCCGGGGAATTTTATGCTATAATGCGTCTCTGCATCCAGGCTACAGGAGACCAAAATGCCGAAATTTTACTTGACCACGCCTATTTACTACGTTAATGATATTCCGCATATCGGCCATGCTTACACCACGGTCATGGCTGACGTGATCTCGCGATATAAAAAACTTCGCGGCTACCAAGTGCTGTTCCTGACCGGCACCGACGAGCACGGCCAGAAGATCGAACGCAGTGCTGCCAAGCAGGGGCTCACTCCCAAGGGGCTGGCCGATGCCATGGTCGAACACTTCAAGCAATTGTGGAGCACCTTGAACATCGAATACGATTCGTTCATCCGCACCACTGACGAGGTTCACGTCAAGGGCGTTCAGAAGATTTTTTCCCGGGTCATGGAGAAGGGCGACATCTACCTCGGCGAGTATGCCGGCCACTACTGCATCTCCTGCGAAAATTTCATTTCCGACAGCGTCGAGGAAACGGCCGACGGCATGCGAACTTGTCCCGATTGCGGGCGTCCCACCGACAACCGGGTCAGGGAAAAATGCTACTTTTTCCGTTTGTCGGCCTACGGCGACCGGCTGCTGAAGTTCTACGCGGAAAATCCCGAATTCGTCACGCCGCAAACCCGGATGAACGAAGTGGTCTCGTTCGTCAAAATGGGGCTGCGTGACCTGAGCGTCACCCGCTCCACGGTCAAATGGGGTATCCCGGTTCCCGGCGACCCGCAGCAGACGATCTATGTCTGGTTCGACGCCCTGTCGAATTACATCACCGCCATCGACTACCTGGAAGAGAGCGAACGTTTCGGCACCTATTGGCCGGCCGACCTGCATATCATGGCCAAGGACATCCTCAAGTACCATGCCGTCTACTGGCCTGCCTTTTTAATGGCCGCCGGCCTGCCGCTGCCGAAAAAAGAACTGATCCACGGCTGGTGGCTTAAGGACGAAAAGAAAAT
Organism: Candidatus Aminicenantota bacterium; assembly: GCA_963770755.1. Taxonomy (GTDB): domain Bacteria; phylum Acidobacteriota; class Aminicenantia; order UBA2199; family UBA2199; genus UBA2199. The sequence continues at coordinate 475,717 of CAVYQZ010000010.1, forward strand.
GTCCAAATCCAGCGGCAACGTCCTGGACCCCCATATCCTGCTCAAGTACTTCAGCGCCGACGCCATCCGCTATTTCCTGATGCGCGAAGCATCCATCGGCGCCGACGGCAATTTCTCGCATGAAGGTTTCATCAACCGCATCAACACCGACCTGACCAACGACTGGGCCAACCTGGTCTCGCGCACCACCGGCATGATTGAAAAATATTTCAATAATGCTTTCAGCCAGAAAGCCCAGTATTCGGAAAAAGAGGAAACGATCCGCCAACAGTACCTCGAGCTTGAACCGCGTGTACTGGAGTATTTCGACCAGTACCAGTTCAACCGCGGCCTGGAAGATATCTTTGCATACATCAACCAGTTGAACCGCTATATTGTCGATGCCCAGCCCTGGAATCTGGCCAAAGCACAGGAAAGTTTGCCAAGGCTGGAAGGCGTTCTGAAAACACTGGCCAGGGCGATTATCAGTATCAACACCCTGCTCGCCCCGGTACTGCCCGAAACAGCCGCCAAAGTGTGCCGGATTTTCAACCATGCTTCCACTGAACTGGGCTGGAAAAATTTGCCTGAAAAATTCACCATCACCCAGGGGGAACAGCTCTTTCCGCGGGTTGAGAGCAAGGTTTTTTTCGCTGAAACAGAAATTGTTCCGCCAGCCCCCCAAGGAGACGGCGCGTCGGTCGCCGAGGGAGTAATCGAGATCGAAGATTTCAAAAAAGTGAAAATGGTCGTGGCCCGGGTGCTGGAAGCGGAGAAGGTGGAGAAGGCCGACAAGCTGCTGAAGCTGACAATCGATACCGGCGACGGCACGCGCACCCTGGTGGCCGGCATCGCCCTGTTCTACAAACCCGAAGACCTGGTCGGCCGCAAAATCATCATCGTCAAGAACCTGAAGCCGGCCAAGCTGCGCGGCATCCTTTCCCAGGGCATGATCCTGGCCGCCTCCGACGCCGGCAACCGTCCCTATATCCCCATCCTCCCCGAGGACACCCCGATCGGCGCCATCCTGAAGTAGGGGCGACCCGGCGGGTCGCCCTGGACTTGCCGATGCCGATCGCATGAGGATATGCAGGGCGTTCCAGCGGAACGCCCCTACTCCCCGCCTTTGCATTTTTCTTCCTCTGGGCATACAATTATCCCATGAAACAAATCGCGCTTTTTATTCTGTTTTCCCTGGCCCTGCTGGTCCCCGGCCAGGACAAGCGTCCGGTCAGGGATGATATCGGCTTCTGCTGGCTGCGGCCGCAAATGAAACGCCTGATGGATTATCTGGCTGCAAATGACCACCAAACAGTCGCTATCGACAATCTGGTGGCCGGTATTTCACCCCACGACGATTATTTGTATGCCGGACGTGTCTACTATCCCCTGTTCAAAAAATTACGCACCCGGGAAGTGGTTATTTTCGGCGTCACCCACGGCACCGTGCGCAAGGAAATCGGCGATCCGCAAAATGTCCTGATCTTGGATGAATACACATCTTGGGCAGGACTGAGCGGAAATGTTGGAATTTCTCCTTTGCGAGAATGGATTAAAAAAAAATTGCCCCGAGACGATTACGTGATCAGCAACCAGGCCCACGCCCTGGAGCATTCGATCGAAGCCTTGCTGCCCTTTCTGCAGTACAACAATCCTGACATTAAAATCACCCCGATCATGGTCACGGCCATGCCCTGGGAAAAGATGAACGAACTTGCCGAACGCCTGGCCGCGGTCCTGGCCGCCTACATCGGGGAAAACAACCTGCACCCCGGCCGGGACATCTTTTTCCTGATCTCGGCCGACGCCAACCACTACGGCCGCGACTTCAACAACAGTCCCTTCGGTGAGGATGAAAAGGCGCACGTACTGGGAACCGAACAAGACCGGCGTATCGCCCAGGCCGCTTTTTCGGGGCCGCTGGATGAAGATAAAATCCACGGCCTGACGCAAGAACTATGGGGAGCGACCTACCGGGATTATCGCAACACCTATTGGTGCGGAAAATACGATATCCCCTTCGGTCTGCTGGCCATCAGCAAGACCATGCAAAAAGCAGTCGGCCGCAAACTGAAAGGACATGTATTACGCTATTCAGACACCTATAGTGAAGGAGTTATCCCATTGAAAAAAGCGGGATTCGGGATCACCGCCCCTTTTTCCCTCAAACACTGGGTGGGATTTTTATCGGCGGGGTTTTCTCTTGACCGCTGATGGTGTGAATATGCCTGCCCGGGAAAGGAATCATTCCGATGCGGGGTTCGACAAGCAAAGAACTTTGCCTTATTTTTTTCGTTATATTAAGTGACATGAAAGGAGTAACACCATGAACCAAACACGCACCATCCTTGGCTTGCTGATCATGATCTTTTTTGCCATTCCGGCACTTTTTGGCATTATTTGGGCCGTGGGCCTGACTCAGGCCGTGGTTTCACAAAAAATGCTGAGTGAGCTTCCCCAGGAAATAATCGCCGAAATTCCCAATCTCGTGGATGGGGTCCTGTTGGCGGCAAAAGATGAAAATATCGACATGCACCCCGAGGGCCGGATCTGGCTGCAGGCCGCGGCCAAAGTGGCTCAGAGTCCCAGGGAACTGCTGGAGGAAACCGGACTGAACGATTGGCTGCAAAAGGAACTTTCGGAAACCCTGAGCACGGTCAGCGATATATTGAACGGCAAGACCGAGGCCAGGAATGTCTGGCTTGATTTGCGCCCCCTGAAACAGGCATTGAACCACCCGGCCATGGAGCGCTATCTCATGCAGCTCGTGGAAAACCTCCCGGTTTGTACTTCCGAACAAATCCGTAGCTGGGAACAGAAGATCCAAGATCACGGCAACTACAATGATCTGCCTCCCTGCCGGCCCGAAGCTTCAACCAGCATCGACGCCGTGGCTTCCATCCGCAACAATTTTACCCGGGAAATTCCCGACCAGGTCAATATATTCGAGAACAACCATTTCCCTTATCGCAAGTTCAACATCGCCAAAACCGTGATGTCTTTCACTTATCTGCTTTTTCTGATCCCGGCCTTTTTGATTATCATGGGAGCCCTGGTTGCCTCCCGTTCGAAGTCCCTTTTCTTCCGCTGGAGCGGCGGCGTTACCCTGATCGGCGGCGGTTTGGCACTCGGTTTGGCCACTTTGGTCAAGCAGATCATCCCGTGGTCCACAAATTTTCATCCAGGCAGGTATTCGCCCCATTGGCTGGAATGGAACGATGTCGTTGGCGATCATATGCAAGGCATTGCCCTCATTTTTACCCGTCATTTGGTGGCTCCGGTCATCACTGTCGCCGGTGCCGTCTGCGTGGTGGGATTGCTGCTTTTTGCCTTTTCTTTCACTTTCAGCAGGGAACCTGAACCCCAGATGCAGGCCCCGCAGCAGCCCAAAATCACTTGAAAATTTGCATCATTGACCCCATCCCCGATCCTGGCCCTAAAGGAGAAGGGAGTTGGAAGATCTCGAATATCTTATCGCCCCCTCGCCTTTAGGAGAGGGGGTTGGGGGGTGAGGTTTTCAGGCCCGGGTAAAGTCGATAAAGCCTTTCTCCACGTTGGTGGCCAGCAGCCTGACGCGCAAACGGTCGCCGACATTGAGCCGCGGGCTGCCGTGCAGCAGTTTGCCTTCGACCGGGGGGTTCTTGATCCGCACCCAGATGCCCTTGTCAGAACTTCCCGTGACCAGGGCGGTAAAAATCATGCCGACCTTGTCTTGCAGAAGTTCGGCGGCGGCGCACTTTTTCACCTGGCGTTCCACCTTGTTGGCCGCATCCTCCTGCTGGGTGCAATGCCGGGCCATAGACTGCAGTTCCGACAGGGAATAGGCATTTTTTCTATTTCTAACCAGGGCCGTTTTAAGCAGGCGCTGGGTCAGCAGGTCGGGATAGCGCCGGTTGGGGGCGGTCGAGTGGGCGTAATTATTCAGGGCCAGGCCGAAATGGCCTTCCGGAATCCTCCCCCCGGGCAGGACATGGTATTCGCCGCGGCCGATCAGCTTGATCACGGCCAGGGACAGGTCGGTGAAAGCGTCCGGCTTGGCCTGACGCGCCTTGCGCAAAAAACCGGACAATGCCTTGGCGTCGGGCTCCTTGGGCAGACGGGAATGATAGCCGGCGGCCAGCTCGACGATCCGCGGCCAGCGCTCGGGTTCACGCACCACCCGGCTGAAGACCGGCAGCCCCCTGGCTGCCAAAAAAGCGGCCGTTGAAGCGTTGCAAGCCACCATCAGTTCTTCGATGATCCTTTCAGCCCGGTTCTGGCGGCGGCTGATGATCCGTTTTACCCGACCGCTGGCCGCCATCTCGATGCGGGTATCCAGGGTGTCAAATTCCAAGGCCCCGGCCGCCATGCGTTTCCGGCGCAGCGTCCGGGCCAGGCGGTCCTGAACCTGCACCTGGAGACGAAGATCCTGGCTTTGGGCCAGCCGCTCGGGAACTTTGGCCTTGTTTTCCAGCCAATCGGCAACGGCGTCATAGCAAAGCTTGGCCTGGTTTCGTACCAGGGCCGGGAAGATCCGACTGCCGGCAATATGACCATCGGACGCGATGCGCATTTCCGTCACCATGGCGCGACGGTCCCTGCCCGCCAGCAATGAAGTCAAATTGAATGAAAGCCGATCGGGAAGCATAGGGAAGGTTTTAACTCCGGTATACACGGAGGTCGTATTGACCTTGGCTGCCACGTCGATCGGGGAATTGACAGCAACGAAGGTCTCCACGTCAGCAACGGCCACCAGCAATCGGTATTCACTATCCTTCATGAAGACGACTTCCAGCTGGTCCAGGTCCATCGAATCATCATTGTCGATGGAAGTCCAGGGCAAATCGCGCAGATCGGTCAGGCGCTCAGATTTTTCCACTTCCGCCCCCAAATCCCGGCATTTCTTTGCTTGCTGCAGAGCGGAGGCCGGAAAATCCGTGAGCAAACCTTTTTCACGCATCGCCCGCCGGGCGATGGTTTCCAGGTCATGAGGCATGTAGGGATGCGAAGTTTTTTTTGCTTTGGCCATGCTTGTTTTCCCCCAAAATCACTGTACCTTTTTAGCTGTGTAAAATCAAGCGGCGGCGGTAGCGAATTTTCTTGGGCAATTGCCGATAAAATCGGATTGACTTTTAAGTTAAAACTGCCTAGAATTCGCTGATGACCATCATACTGAAATCCGTCCTCGGCCTGATGACGACCGGCTTTGGCTGCTACTACCTGGCCGACGCCTTGAAAAAACGCCAGACATTTTCAGCCCGCCCCTGGAGCATGCTGCTGAGCACCGGATTCATTACCAATTTTTTTGATACCCTGGGTATCGGCAGTTTTGCCCAGCAGACTTCCATTTTCAAATTCTTCAAACTGGTTGATGACCGGATTATTCCGGGGACAATGAACGTCGGTAACACCATGCCCACGGTCACCCAGGCATTCATTTTCATGACCGCCGTTAAAGTCGATCCGTTCACCCTGGTCTCACTGTCGCTGGCCGCGCCGATCGGGGCCGTGCTGGGCGCCGGCGTAGTGGCCGGAATGTCGCGACCCAGGATCCAGTTCGGAATGGGCGTCGGCCTCACCGCAGTCGCCCTGATCATCCTGGCCGGGTTGCTGCAGCTGCTGCCGCTGGGTGGCGAAGCGATCGGTTTAACGGGTTGGAAGCTGGCCGTCGCGATCATGATGAGCTTTATTTTCGGCGCCCTGCAAACCATCGGCGTCGGTTTTTACGCGCCCTGCATGGCCATGGTCTACGCACTGGGCATGCACCCGTTGACCGCCTTCCCGATCATGATGACCGCCACGGCCATGCTGATGGCCGCCGGCAGCGCCCGTTTCGTCAAGGAGGACGCCTACGACCGCAAGGCGGCGCTGGCCTTGACGATCGCGGGTGTCATGGGCGTATTTCTGGCCGCTTTCATCGTGAAATCCCTGCCGCTGACCTTGCTCAAGTGGATGGTCTGCGCCATCGTTCTTTATACGGCGGCCTGGATGTTCATCTGCGCTGGGCGAAAGGAATTGGACCCCCATTTGGGAGAATAATGTCAACGAGACCTTCCTGCAATCCTAAGAAGAGTGAATTCATCCCAAAGCGTTGTCTGCTTGAGAAAGCAGCCTTTTGGCTGTGGGTCGTTTCAGGCGGCTGGTTTTTTTTCAATGCCGTCATGGTCTACGGTTTCTGGGCAGGAAACCGTGAATACCGGCTGGAATCAGCATTCATTGTTTTTTTCCTGGCAAGCATCTGGCGTAGTTGCTTTATTCCGAAGCCCCGGCCAGGGGAACCAATTCCCGAATCGCCATCAGTTCGATGGCTGCTGGTGGCCTTGCCCGTTTTGCTCTGGTCGGCCTTATACTTGCCGCTTATGCAACTGCCCTTCCTGAGCGACGATTACGTATTCATTTCCAGGCTATTGACTCCGGCCGGCATTTTGGCCCCCGGGCAATTTTTCCGGCCCCTCTTTCACGCCGTGTTTTTTGGTCTCGGGAAACTGACCGGATTCGATCCCGGCTGGTTTCATCTGCTCGGTTTTCTTCTTCATATCGGCTGCAGTCTGCTGGTATTCCAGCTGGGCCGGCGAATTTGTTCCGATTTTCGCTCCGCGTATTTCATTTTCATCATATTTTTACTCAACCCGCTACAGTCTGAAGCGGTGGTGTGGGTGTCCGGTTTGCAGGAACTGCTGTGGGTCTTTTTTGCCTTGCTGGGGCTCCAGTTCCTCACTTCGCGCCGAACGTTGACCTGGCCGGCGGTTTTTGCGGCTTCATTGTGTTGGGCGGCAGCTTTGCTCTCCAAGGAGACAGCTGTTTGCTTACTGATCGTCATCCCGTTGTGCGATCATGCCATTTATGGTTTTTCTAGGGGCGTGAGACAAAAAACCGCCTACATGTTTCTAGGCCTTCTGGTCATGCTCTATTTGGTACTTAGACAGAATGTCGCGACGGTTCCTGCAGAATTCTTGGCGTTTCCCAATCTCTATATGGCCAAAAATTTCTTCATTACCCCCTTCCGGCTCTTCTCGTTCCCCTGGAATCAGGCGGTCTTGGAGCCTCTTGCCATCATAAAAATGGTACTGGTCGTGACCATCACCGTGATTGTGTTTCCACCCTTTTTGCGGGTGCAGTCGCAGCGGCGGACGGCTTTGGGGATCGCCCTGATTTTTGCCGGGATCCTGCCGGTCTACCGAATGCTTCATATCACGGCGGATCTCCAGAATTCCCGCTACCTATATTTTTCGGCGTTGGGCTGGGGAATTGTTTTGGCTGGAAGCGGCCTGGCGGGAATGCTGAAGACCAAGAAAGTCGCCGCGATGGTTTTTATCACGATCATGATGGCAGCTCAAGCGGTTTGCCTGCATATAAATCTACAGCCATGGAAACGGGCCGGAGAGTATGTGGCGGGGGTCATCTCCGGCCGAATCGTCCCAGACCCGCAAAAACCATTGGACAATATCCATGGTGCATATGTCTTTCGCAACGGATATCCGGAATTTGTTTGGATGAGAACTGACAAGGTACCCCTGGGGAAAAATTTTGTTGTGGAAAATCACCATTGACAGGAGTAGTTATTAAAAATTGATCTATTGACTTCCATGCTGAGACTGCATAAAATTCACAACGTAGGAGCCTGATATCAAAATAATTTCTGATATGCATCGGGGAAGAATCACAGCTTTTTACCGGCAAAACCTTTTTTTCTGCAATTTTTTACTGGCTTGGTTGCTGCTGTTTTCTCTACTATGCACGGCCCAGCATTTTTCCTTCGCCACCAGCGCCTGGGACCTTTCCATTTTCGACTACGCCATGTCCAGCACTATAAAAGGGGACATCATGGCCGAGCCTTTCCATTACTTCGGTTGGGGCAGCCATCTGGCCATCCATTTCACCCCGGTTCTTTTTTTCCTGGTTCCGCTATACCTGGTTTTCAAGGGCCCGCTGTTCCTGCTGTACATTCAAGTACTGGCGGTCGGCCTGGCTGCCATCCCCCTGTACCTGATCGCCAAACACAAATTCCCGAATCGCAAGATTGCCGTAGCGGCGGCATTTGTTTTTCTGACCTACCGGCCTTTACTCACCGGCCTGATGTATGACTTCCATCCCGAAATGTTTTACCCGCTGTTCATTTTTGCCAGTTACTATTTTTTAGCCGTCCGCAATAAAAAAACACTGTTTTTTTTGTCGATATTTCTGGCCCTGGCGGTCAAGGAAGATTTTGCCGTTTATACTTTTTTTTACTGCCTCTGGCTGGCAAGGAAAAAAGAATGGAAAAAACCCGCGGCCTGGGCCATGCTGGGCAGCGCCCTGTATATCCTGCTGACATTTGCCGTGTTCATCCCCTTTTTCCGCGGCCAGGTCCAGGTCGGGCAGACATACGAATTTATCAGCAAATGGCGGGATTACGGTCATACACCGCTGGAAATTTTCAAACACGCCCTGGCCCGGCCTCTGCAGTTGTTGAAAGACCTGAAGCCCATTGCCAACCTCGGCCATTTGGCCAATTATTTTCTGCCCCTGCTCTGCATGCCCCTCGGCTCATCGGCGGCGCTGCTGCTCCTGCCACCCCTGGCGATAGGCTGGGGCAGCCGCATCCCGACCATGGCCTCTTTCGGTCTTCATTACGGTGCGGCCCTGATCCCCTTTTTATTCCTGGCCTTGCTGCTGACCTGGCAGCGCCTGCACAAAGCCGCAGACAAAGCTCACGGGACCATGAGGCCCTGCTGGCAATGGCTGGTGGCGCTCATCGTGCTCGTAAACCTGGGCAATTTCAAATGGAACCTTTTCTCTCCAGGGAAATACCAATTCATCCATGAATACCCCAGCGTCAAGAGCTGCCTGCTCCAAATTCCCGCCGCTGCCTCTCTGGCCGCGCAGTCAGCGCTCATTCCCCATATAGCCAAACGCAAAGCGATCTTCATGCTGCCTGCAACCGGCGAAGCGGAATACATCCTGCTGCACCTGCGGCTGAACCCTTGGCCCATGCCGGCAGCCCAGCTGCAAGAACTCGATGCCAGCCTGCGGCTTTCACCAAAATATAGCCCGGTTTTCAGTTGCGGATATTTGCATTTATATAAAAAAACTGACCAGGCCGCAATGCCCCAGTCCGGAGAAAAAAGATGATTGGAAGAATTTGCTCTGCTTGCCATCGGGCCATGAAGCATGGGCAATCAATATATATATTCAATATTGTCCTATGAGTTTTTACGCAGACTTCCATATCCATTCGCGCTATTCGCGCAGCACCTCAAAGAGCCTGGACCTGCCGCAACTGGCCGCCTGGGCCGCGATCAAGGGAATCACCGTTTTAGGCTGCGGTGATTTCACCCATCCACTCTGGTTCAACTGTCTTAAAAGTGAACTCAAGGAAAGCGCCCAGGGGCTATATGCCATGAAAAAAGCTCGGGCAAAGATCTTTTTCATCCTCAGTGCGGAAATATCGCTGATCTACAAACAACATGACAAGGTCCGGAAAGTTCACCTGCTGGTCCTGGCGCCGTCACTGGCCGCGGTGGAAAAAATTAATTCCCGCCTCGGTCAACGTTTCAACCTGAAGGCGGACGGCCGCCCGATACTGGGGATTTCAGCCCGCAATCTAAGCGCGGAAATCCTGGATATTGATGGCCAGGTCATGATCATCCCGGCACACATCTGGACACCATGGTTTTCGCTGCTGGGATCCAAGTCCGGTTTTAACAGTATTGAAGAATGTTTCCAGGATTATACCCCCCATATTTATGCGGTGGAAACCGGATTATCGGCCGATCCGCCCATGCTGGCAGCGGTTTCGTCACTGCAGCATCTGACATTCCTGTCCAATTCCGATGCCCATTCGGCCGCCAATCTGGGCCGCGAAGCCAATGAACTCGATTGCGAACTGAACTATGCCGGCATCGCCCGGGCCATCCGTGACGGACACATTGTCAAAACCATCGAATTTTTCCCCGAAGAAGGAAAATACCATTATGACGGTCATCGCAACTGCGGGATTTCATTATCTCCAGATGAAACCCGCAAAATGAAAGGCACATGCCCTGTCTGCGGCAAAGCACTGACCCTGGGGGTGCTGAATCGCGCCCAGGAGCTTGCCGACCAATCCCGGGAACCGCGGATTCCTTTTGTCTATCAAATACCCTTGAAGCAGCTCCTGGCTCAAATTTGCCACTGCGGAGCCGGTTCGAAAAAAGTTGACCGCTATTATTTCTCTTTGCTCGATCGTTTCGGCACGGAATTCAATATTTTGCAGCACCTGGCGGTCGAGGAAATTTCTAAAAGCGATGAATTGCTGGCCGCGGCCATTCAGGCCATGCGTGAAAACCGCATCCGCCGTATCCCGGGCTATGACGGGGTCTACGGAAAAATCGTCCTGGATCTTCCATAATGGCAAAACAGTTGACTTTTTATTTTGAATATATTATTGTTTTTTTTAAACTAATTTTTGGGAGGAAAAATGAAAAAATCGAGGAAGAATGTTCGATTTTTATTAACCGTCGCCTTGATCATCTGCAGCGGAATGTTTCTGTCTGCCAATGGCCTGAACCTTAACGGCGTGGGCAGCAAGGCCATCGCCATGGGCGGTGCTTTCATCGGCCAGGCCGATGATTACAGCGCTGTTTTCTGGAACCCGGCCGGCCTGAGCCAGATGAAAAAATCCAACATCTCGCTTTTCGGCACTGTCTTGATACCCAGCGGCACCTATTCCTTTCCTGCGTACGGTATCGACGCCAAAACCAAGGCGGGGATGTATCCCTCCGGGGCCATCGGCTATTTCAAACCCCTCAATGAAAAACTGCTTGTCGGCATCGCCGCTTATGTTCCCGCCGGTTCCGGAGCCAGTTGGGATGCCAAACAGCTGGCACCGTTGACTTACGGCATCACCGAAGGCAATGCGGGCAATGAGCTGCTCTGGAAAAGCATGATCGGCGTGGTCAGCATCTCACCGGTCGTTTCCTACAAGCTCAACGACATGTTCTCGGTGGGGGCCACATTGAATGTCAATTACGCATTCATGAAACTCCAGAAACCGGCGACATTTCGCGTAACCATCCCTGGAGTGTTCGATTTCAAGTATGCCGAACAATACGAAGAGAATACCACGGCCTGGGGTTTCGGTGCCACTTTCGGGCTGATGGTCAAACCGATAGACAAGTTAAGCATCGGCCTGACGGTACGCACTCCGGTGAGCATCACCTTCAAGGGCGATGCTAAAAATGACATTGCCAGCAACACGTTTATTCAATTACTCTACCCCGGAACTCCGACCGAAAGCGGCATCGAACGCAAGGCCACCTGGCCTCTCTGGGCCGGTCTGGGGATATCCTTCAAGCCCATCGACAAGCTGACACTCAACTTCGACCTGCAATTTACCCAATGGGAAAAAATCCAGGCCATCGAAGCTGTCTATGACAATGCCGTTTGGCAAAATGTTTTTGCTGCCGGTGGAAAACTTGATTTGAAATGGAAAAACACCATTCAGTATCGCTTTGGCCTTGAATATGCGTGGTCTTCCAAATTCGCCCTGCGGGCCGGATACTATTATGACCCATCGCCATCTCCTGCCGAAACCCTGAGTATTTTACTCCCCGAAATCACCTACAATGTGGTTACTTTCGGCTTTGGCTACAAGACCGAAAAACTCTGTCTGAGTGTTTGCCTGGAATACCTCATGGGCAAGGATGTCGAATCGCCCATAACCGGTGTCATGCCCGGGACCCACGGCATGAACATCCTGGTCCCCAATATCGGCGTCACCTACCGCTTCTAACGACAGAAACCTGATTTATTTATAAAGAGACGCCTGTTCAGGCGTCTCTTTTCTTTTTCCCCAATAAAATTACAAAACTTGCGCTATGGATTAATTTATTCTTGAAAAATAGCTAAAAAAATAGTATAATACAGCATTATTCAAGTTACTGCCATTTTAGGAGACCAAATATGTCAGAGGAAAAGAAAAAAAGTAAAGTTGCATCAGCCGAAAAACCGAAAACCAAGAAAAAACCGGCTGCCGCCGCCACCGATAAGCCAATCCAGGAAACAAGCCTGCTAAATCCGGCTGAAAAAAAGAATATGCACCCTTTTCAGGAATTGCGTGACGATATCCCCGAAACAAGACCGGGAGACGAATTGAAAGTCTACTACCGGGTCATCGAAGCGGGCAAGGAAAGGATACAGATTTATGAAGGCACGGTTATCGCCATAAAAAATACGGGCATTGCCAAAACAATCACCGTTCGCAAGAATTCATTTGGCATCGCCGTGGAAAGAATTTTTCCGTTGAATTCCAAGTTAGTGCAAAAAATTGAAGTCAAGAAACATACCAAGGTTCGCAGAGCCAAATTATACTATTTGAGAAAACTGAAAGGCAAGGCATCACGATTAAAAGAACTCAGGTAATACGTAATCTTGAAATAGCGGCTGATCATTCACTAAAAAATCCGTGAATATTCACAGCGTCAATGGCGATTTTATTTTTCCCGGATTCGGATTTTGTCAACAACATGGGTATCCTACCAATAAAAATAAAAATATGCTATTATATTGCTGGGGTGATTGTTTTCTCAAGATATTATTTAGTATAAAAAATGGCTAGTGATAACCGATTAAAAATCTTGCAGCAGGCAGAGAAACTGTTCAAACAGGGAAAAATTGAAGCAGCCATTAAAGAATACCAAAGATTAATCGAGCTCAAGCCCGATGATATCGAAATTCGCCGGATCATTGGCGATTTACATTTAAAATTAAACAAACTTCCCGACGCCATCAGGCAATTTGAATGGATTTCCGATTTTTACCTCAAAGAAGGTTTTTTCACCAAAGCCATAGCCATGTACAGGCGCATTACCCGCATTGCGCCCCAGAACGAATCAATATCCATCAAGCTGGCCGATCTTTACACCAAACAAGGATTAATCATCGAGGCCAAACAGATCTATCTTGAAATGGCCGAGGAATACAAACGGCAGAACAACCAGAGAAAGGCCCTGGGCATATACAGGAAAATCCTTGAATTCGATCGCGGCAATACCAAAATGCGCATTTTGCTGGCTGACAACTATCTGCGCGAAGACATGAAGGATGAAGCAATCAGTGAATACCTCACCGCCAGCGACCTGCTGATTAAAAAAAAGGAGTATGCTCAAGCCGAAGAGCTCCTGCTGCAAACATACACCAAAGTAAAGCATCTGAAAATTTTCGAAAAATTGATATCCTGCTATATCAGCCAGGGCAACGCCAGCAAAGCCATTCAAATGCTCAAAAATTTGGGCGAAGAGATATACAAACATTTGAGCTTATTGAAAATCCTGGGCGAACTCTATTTTAAAAACAATCTCATCGCCGAAGCCGAACAAATCTATAAGAAAATCGCCGAAATTGACCCCAATGAAACCGAAGTGATCATGAAATTAGGCAAAGTATATTTGCAACGGGAGGAATTCGAAAAAACCTACCAGCTTTTTTTGCCCACCATTGACCGCTTCATTGAAAAAGAAAAATATGACGAAGCCAATTCGCTGCTGCGTTTTATCATCACCTCCAATAACACCTATCTGCCGGCACTGAACAAACTGGCGGCCATTTTCAAGGCAACAAAAAAAACCAGCAGCTTGATCGCGATGTATGAATCCCTATTACCGATTTATGAACAAAAAAAAATGCATTCCGAACTGATTGCCGCGCTCAAGGAACTGATTGAATTGTCCGATTCACCGTTCGCCTATCAGGAACAGCTGGCCAAATTGACGGGAGAATCTCAAGACGAAGCGGCTGACGGCAAGCAGGAACGCGATTTCATTCATTTTCAATTAAGCAACGCCGAACTGGCTTTGCAAAAAAACGATTTCAAAAAAGCGATCGACCTGTTGAAAACCGCCCAGAACGCTTTCCCGCAGAACATTGATATCAGAGTCAAACTGTTCGATGTATACCAGATGAACAACGACATTGAATCTCTGCTCAATGAGGGGATTGAACTGCTTCAGATTTACAAAAATGAAAACAACGACGAAGCGTACAAATCGCTTTCCGATAAGTTGACCAAGCTGAAACCAAACGATGAGCGCTTGCTCGATTTAAGCGTTCACGAAAGAACCAATATCGAAATCGATTTTGATCATGCCGAAATGATCGAACAGATTAACGAACTGCAGCATCCCGGCGGCATGGATGAAATGGAAAGTATTGAATTGAAAGGGGAGGAAGATGACATATTTCTCCTGAAGGGCGAAGACAGTGTTCAAATCAAGACCGATAGCGAAATAAAGAAGGGATTGTCTTCCCATTTGGCGGAGCTCGATTTTTATATCAGCGAAGGATATTATGCCAACGCGGAAAAAATCCTGGATCGACTGCAAAAAGAATTCCCGGCCAGCAAGGAAATAGCATCCCGGATCGAACGGATTAAAAAATCCAAAGGAATTCAGCCCGACAAAACCGATTCCATCAAACTAAAAACCGGTAAAACCGAACCGATCGAAATCACATCATCCATCGCCATAGAAAGCGATACTCTTCAGAAGTTTGAAGATTCCAAAATCGGCATTGACCTGGACAACATATTGATGAAGCCGGAAACAAAAAGTGTCGCCACTGATTTTTCAGAAATGGACGACATTCCCTTTCAAATTGAAATTGAACGCGTAATGGAAAATGAACCCAAACCGATCATGGCCGACCTGGAAAGCAAACGTGAACCAGAGCCCCCCCCTACAGAAAAGGCCAGAAGCGCTGATAAAAACTATCTTGGTTCCAGCGCCGATCTTTTTGACATAGACGATATTTTCACCAGCGATGAAGGGCCTTCCAGCAGCGAGTCCCCGTTCAAGGACATCGATGAAAACGAATTGGCAGAAAGCGAAGTAGATATTTTTAAAAGCGAGAACGTTTTTCTTGAAGAAGAGGAATGTTATGAAACCGAAAAAATTGTCGGCGATGAGTTGGATGCCATCAAATATTGGATAGATGAACTTCAAAAACAACGTACCTCAACAGTTGAAAAGAACATGATGGAAATTTTCCAGGCCTTCCAGAAGGGAGTGGATGAAAAAATCGGCCAGGAAGACTATGATACACGCTACAATTTGGGGATCGCCTATAAAGAGATGGGACTTATCGAAGAAGCCATTCACGAGTTTCTGATCGCCGCCAAGCATCCATTGAAATTCTTTGACGCGGCCGGACTTCTGGGCATCTGCTTCCGCGACCAGGGCATGTTCGAAGAATCCATCAACTGGTTCGAAAAGGCATTGGAAAGCCAAGATCGTAAAGACGATGATTACAAGGCCGTCAAATACGAACTGATCCTGACCGCCAAACTCAAAGAAGATTATCTTTATGCTAAAAAATTGGCTGCCGAGATCCTGAGTAAGGATCCCAAATATCGTGATATTAAAGAAATTTATGATGAAATCAAAGGAAAATAATTTTCTGCGAATTTTTTATTTGCCGCCCGATCCCTTGACGCCTTATTCTGTGCTATAATTTAACTTAAAATATTTGCGGAGGAAACGATTATGAATGAAAAAGGCTTGAAAAAACCGGTGAAACTGAAAGCTGATCTGGCGGCATTTTGCGGAGTCAGCGAACTGCCTCGATTGGAAATCACGCAGAAGCTCTGGGACCACATTAAGGCAAAAAAGCTCCAGACAAAAACTGTCAATGGCAAGCCGGAAGGCGCGGGGAAATTCATCGTTGCCGATGAAAAACTTATCAAGCTTTTCAATAATACCAAGGTAACCAGCAAATCCACTGGAAAGGTAACCAATTTCACCAACCTGCAACTCGGACAGACCATCGACATGATGCAGTTGGCATCCGTTGTCAGCGGCAACATCGAATAAATAAAAATTTAACCTGGCCGGAACGGTCCTGCATTTGCCTGCAGATCATTAAGATCCCAGCATGCTGGAATTATGTTGCTGGTGTTGCCATGGCACGTAACGAGTTGCTTGGCATTTAAGATAATCCGACCGGCCAATCCACTATGAAGAGATCGGCGATGAAAATCAAAAAAGATCATTCACAATCTAAGAATCATGCTATGGATCGCCGCGGTTTTCTGACGACGACCGGCGCGGCGCTGGCGGCGGGGTTGATGCCCTTGAAAGGTTTTTCCCAGCAAACCCAACCCACGTCAAGGCCCGATCCATTGAGCATTAAAAGCAATGTACACGTGGCCCTTTGCCAGCCGAAGACCGGCTGCTCCATGCCCGGACTCTTTCCAGGCATTGTCGCCGAAGTGCACCAACCCGGTTCGATGAACGGGCAGCAACCGGCTGCCGGAGCGGCCAAACGTATGTTGGCGGCGGGGCTGAGTTCCCTAACCGGCGAAAAGGACCCGCGCGACGCATGGCGCCGCTTCGTCTCCCCCGGCGAGCGCATCGGCATCAAGTTCAATCCCGTAGGACACAAGGTCAGCGGCGTGACTTGGGACGTCATCGGCGCCGTGGTCGACGGGCTGGAGAGCGCCGGTATCCCGCGCCGGGACATGCTGGTCTGGCACCGCTTCAATGACGAGCACGCCCAGACATACATACCCGAAAAAGTGCACCCCGGCGTGGAAGCCTACCTGCTGAACTGGTTTATCGTCAAGGACGGGAAAAACACGCCCGGCGGTTTTGAACGCTGGGATGAAAACGTTTTTTACGAAGCGGACGTTACTCTCCCGGACGAGCAGAACTACCTGGAGGAGATGTTCCATGGCGGCACCAAAAGCTATTTCCCGCGCATCCTGACCCAGAGTGGCGACGCCGGCGGCGTCGACAAGGTGATCAACATCCCATCTTTCAAGCATCACGGCGGACCGTTCATCACCATGGCGCTGAAGAACCTGGCTTTCGGCGTGACCACCAATTGCCCGCGCGGCCATTTCTTTATTGAAAGATTCATTTCCGAGGTGTGCGCTTTCCCGCCCTTGCGCGACAAGGTGGTGTTGAACATCATGGATGGTTTGCGCGGCCAATACGACCGGGGCCCGGTACCGGCACCGCAATTTGTATGGCCCCTGGAACGGCTCTATATCGCAACCGATCCGGTAGCCATGGACAGTATCGGTTTTGACGTACTGCTGGCCAAGCAGATTGAGGCGGGCCGATTGCTTGCGGACAAAGCCGATGCGGTAAGGAAACGGCATTACGGACTGGCTGTCGCAGAAAATCTGGGCTTGGGGGTCCATAAAGGGCGTTTGATCGAAATCCGAAAGACCGTTCTGGGCTAAGCGGCAACAAGATCATGTTCATGGCATTGAAGACGATAATCGCAGTAGCCCTGCTGCTGTCCGCTGGCGGTGATCCCATTTTCAACCTGCTGCCAGCCGATGGTTGCCCCCCCGGTTGGCAGCACCATGGGCAGGAGCGCCTGTTCACCGGCTCAGCGCTGTATCAGCATATCAACGGCGGCGCCGAGCTTTACCAGCAGTTCGGCTTCGACCGCCTGGCCGTGCAGGATTACGCCAGGGATGCCCATGAGGCCAGGGTGGAGATCTACAAGATGAACGACTCGGCCGGAGCTGCTGCCGTGTTTGCCGAGATCACCAAGGGCATGACCCAGCAAGCCGTCTACGGTACCGCCTGCGTACTGGATAACTATCAAATATTGTTTCACCGACAAGCCTACTGCGTTTCAGTGACCATCTATGAAACCGGGCCCGAAACCCTGAGGGCCGTGGCGGCCCTGGCCGCGAAAATTGATAAGGCCATCATCGGCCTTTATCCCTAGAAGTCCGTTTTTCCTTGGAAGTTCGTTTTTTCAAATCCACTGCCTCGCCTAGAATTCCCCGACCTCAAAACAAGTAATTACAGCACATTTTTCCCCATTGACATTGCCTTGCCAATAGAAATACCATGGCAGAGCAGGAACCAATGAGAGATCTCTTCTAGTGGAATTCGCCAATTTGCCCCGCCGTTTTTCGGAACAAGGCCGCTACATGTTCGATCATTGGCAGAACGAAAAATTGAACCGAATCACCGTAGCCAATACTCGGGACAATCTGCTAAGAATAAACAAGATCTTCAACTTTCATTCAAATTACATGCAGAATATCATTGACTTCAGAGAAAATAATTTTGAAATCAACGTCGTAACGCAACCGTTTCTGGCCAACAG
The DNA here is from genome assembly GCA_963770755.1 of Candidatus Aminicenantota bacterium. Classification (GTDB taxonomy): domain Bacteria; phylum Acidobacteriota; class Aminicenantia; order UBA2199; family UBA2199; genus UBA2199. The sequence continues at coordinate 493,762 of CAVYQZ010000010.1, forward strand.
CGACAACGCCATGCATAAGCAAAGCGAAATCCAGGCCAAGAGTCTATTCCGACAATACCTGGATTTTCTGCATGCTGCTCAGGAATGGGACATGGATTTTATTGATTTTAAAAAATTTCAGATTTTGCCCGGAGCAACTCTGCGCTTCGGTTGGAATTTGGCGATGGAAAAATTTCCCGATGCCGCCGCGTTCATTCCTATTTTTAAAAAAAACCCGTACTTGCGTTTATTAAATAAAAGCAATTATCACGACTTTCAAAAAAATCAAAATCAGCAAACGTACCACCCGACACCGCCGGGTTATTTGTTCCGCAATAATGATTTTGCCTCGAACATGCTTCATTCCCATTCCATGCTCGGCATCAAATCCAGTTCCAACCTTAAAATAAAAATCAACACCAAGGTGCCGTTGCAGACAGAAATCATCCAAAACACCCTTTTTCACAATTTGGATTCCGAGGAAATATTGTTCATCAAGATTGCCGCAAATGAAATATCCATGAATGATTTTTTTGCGGTTTTTTGCAACGATCGGAAATCCTCAAAAAAGAGTGCCTCCGGCCTGGTTCGGGAATTCGGCCTTTACTTGAAGCAATCGGCTTTTCAAAAAGTCATCATGGTAATCGATGGGTTGGAAGGGAAGGCAGACGGCCAATTTCTCAGGTTTTTGCTTGAATCCGGCGACATCACTGACCTGACCATCATTCTTCTCAATGATGCCCTGCACTTTGAGTGCGACCTTGAATTGAATGAAAATCCAAGCAATCCATTGCAAAATAATCTTGCCCCCATCCCCCCGGCCCAGAATCAGGGCAAGCTGAGAAAGCAAGAAATTGAATTACTGAAAATATTTAAAATCATTGAAGCGCCGATTCCCTCCGCGGTGGCATATATTCTAGACAGACCCGGAAGTGCAGCGCGGATTAAGGCCTTGCTGAAAAAAAAATATATACGGGAAAACCGGAATTTTTTTTCACTTTGCACTCCGGGCGACATTCCCGTCGTCTCGGCGGCTGAAAAAAAATCATTGCTCGCCCTGCTGGCCTCCAGAACAGATTGGCCTTATATTACCATCAGCCATTGCATTGCCAGTGAAAACCTGCCGGCGCTGGAGCAATATCTGGAAATTCATGCCAAGCAGGGGGCCGGGGAAATCGCTCCCGGTCCGGCATGCGACCTGATTCTCCGTCATCTTCCCCAGCTCGCGATCAATCAAAGAATCATCATCCATTTTTTACAGATCCTTATCCGGAACAATTCGCTCAATCTGGCCGAATGGGTCCTCCACGACTATGCCGACCCAAGCACGGTGCTGACCCGGCTGCAAGCAGCCCACGTGGCCTTGCGCAGGAAGGATTATCAAAAACTCGGGCAGCTTCTGGCCGGTCTCAAACAAGTTCCCGAAGCATACATCGACGAATGGCTTTACCTGAATTTTGTTTCTCTCGATAAAATTTCCGAATCTAAAAAAGCCGATGCCTTTGCAATAAAAATCAAAGATCCCTATTTCCGCAGCTTGGCCGTGATCCAGTTCAGTGATCGGAATATTTATAACGGGAATTATGCCAAAGCCCGGTCCCAGCTGGATGCAGCATTGAGTTATTTCCAAAACCAACACTGCGGCCGCGAGGAAATTGAAATTCAAAACCAGCTGGCAAAACTGCAAAGAGAAAAGGGCTCTTTTACCGCTGCTGAATCCATGTATAAAACCATATTCATACGAAGCGAAACCGAAGGCTTCAGATTGAATTCTGCTTTCACTGCGGTTGATTTGGGCAACCTGTATCTGGAAAATGATGACGATTTCCAAGCCGAAAGCTGGTACCAAAAAGCGCTGAAACTATTTGAAAAAGAAAAAAACAGCGACGGCATCATGTTGGTGCATTCAAACCTGATCACTATTTTTATCCACGAAGGCAAATGGAAAGAAGCTGAAAGTCTCCTGCACCATGTCCTGTCCCGCAGCGAAGAAAAGAAATTGCCCGTTTCCTGCGCCATCGATTATCTGAACTGGGCCTATCTCGAATACCTGAGACTGGACAATGACCGTGCCCTAAAACTCATTGAGCAAGCCTCGAAAATATTCGCAAAAATCGGCAACAACAAAGGGCTTGCCGAATGTGCTTTTCTTAAATGTAAGATATTCTTTCTGGATTCACGGACACTGGATGCGCATACTCCCGGAATCGATTCTTTAAACGCTGACCAACAAATCGTCTGGAATATTTGCCAATTTCGCGACCTGAACCTCGATCCAGATCAGGAATCGGCGCTGCTCAAACAACTGGACGCGATGCAATCAAAAAAAACAAAATTCGCAGCCATGGCCGTGTTGTTGAAAAAATTTCAGAAAGCGGAATGGCTCGATAGGTTCAGGGAAATTTCCCGGGCATTGTCCAGGAAATCAAAGAATTATTTTTTCTATGAGTACTGGTATATTTATTTTTTCCTGACCGGCGATAATGAAAATATGGGCAGCATGGCCAAAGAAAACTTTTTGGCCATGTACGACTTTTTCTCCATAAACAAAAGGAAGATCTCGAAAAAACTCGATCAATGGCGCGCCCATTTAGATGAAAGTAAAAACCATGATTGCCTTTTTGACAATGCCCGTTTGGTGGAAAATTACAGGCAGTGGCGGCTCCCCGAAGATTTTTTCAACAGTTTTTTATATGAGATCAACAAGACACTGAAGGTAGATTGGCTGGCCATGTATGTCTATGAAGAAGAACGGCTGTTGTTCAAATTTTCCAATTCAAACCTTTTCAAAGAACTGGCTGAGGAAATGATCGGCTGCCTGCGCCGCAAACCGGAAAACCAGAACTTCCATCTCGCTGATATCAAATCAAAATTCAACAGCCATGAAAAATTTTTCTTTCCCTTCGCCAACACCAAAATGATGCCATGGCCGATCAATGATACCCTTGACGCCAGCATGGTCATGGCTTTCAAGGACAAAGAATCGTATTTCCAAAATTTTTATGAAAGGAACAAGGAAATTTTAAAGAAATTCGCAATTCTTTTTCAAAATTATTTTACAAACGAATACCCAATTCACGAAAAGCTTAACTTTATCATTGGTAATTCTCAAAAAATAAGTGAAATGAAACGCCTGATCGCCCAGATCAGCAAGGTTGATTTTTCCCTACTGATTACCGGCGAAAGCGGCAGCGGCAAAGAACTGGTAGCCCGAGCCGTCCACCAGCTCAGCCCCAGAGTCAACCAACCTTTTATTTCAGTCAATGCGGCAGCGCTGCCCGAAACCCTGCTGGAAGCCGAACTATTCGGTTTTAAAAAAGGAGCTTTCAGCGGCGCGGGCGAAAACCGAGTTGGCTTGCTGGAAGCAGCTGATCACGGCACCTTTTTCTTGGATGAAATCGCCGATTTGCCCATGAACCTGCAGGCCAAAATGCTGCGGGTTTTGCAGGAAAAGGAAATACGCCGTTTGGGTGAAAACAAAACCATTAAAATCGATATCCGCCTGATTTCAGCCTGCAATAAAAACCTGGAAGAATTAATCATGGCCGGCCAGTTCCGCGAAGATTTGTTTTACCGCCTGCAAGACCTAACCATCCATATCCCGCCCTTGCGGGAAAGGCGGGAAGACATCCCGCTGCTGGTCACATATTTTTTAAATAAATTTGGTTATCAAACAATTGACCCGTTGAAATTGCAGGACATTGTCGAACTATTTCAAAACGATTGCTTCCCGGGAAACGTGCGCGAATTGGAATCCAAAATCAAAAAACTAATTACATTCAATCCCGACCTGGAACATTTTGCCCGCACGGAAAAAAAGAAATTCAGTTTAAAAAATGCCCGGCAAAATTTTGAATGTTCATTGCTGCTCAACACGTTGAACGAGACCCGCTGGAATAAAAACAAAACCGCCGAAAAACTTGGCCTTAGCCGCATGGTGCTTTTTAATATGCTGAAAAAGTACCACATTAATAAATGAAAGCTTTTTTGCTGAAAAAAGCAGTCACATTCTTTTTTTCCCTATGGACCGCCGGCAGCCTGATTTTTTTTCTGGCCCACACCATTCCGGGTGATCCGGTAGTGGCCCTGCTGGGCAAAATGCCAAGCTCCGAAGATGTCGCACGATTAAACCGGTCCCTGAAACTGGATCGGCCCTTGGCCGAACAATACGTCCACTTCGTAAAAAAAATGTTCTTGCTGAATCTTGGCGAATCCATCATCGACCGCAAACCCGTCGTCGGCGCCATCATGAAATATTTCCCCAATACAGCCATCCTGGCTTTCACCGCCATGATCGTGTCCATGCTGATCTCCTTCCCTCTCGGCATCCTGGCCGCGCTAAAAAAAAACAGCGGCTGGAACACACTGAGCATGATTTTTTCCGCCATCGGACTGGCTGTTCCCAGTTTCTTGTTGGGAATTTTACTGATCATTTTTTTTTCAGTGCGCTTAAAATTTCTCCCCGTATCAGGCAGCGGCGGATTCACATATCTGATCCTGCCGGCGGCAACTTTGACCATATCCCTCAGTGCTTTCTTGACGCGCATTATTCATACCGCCGTGTCCGCAGAAATGTGTCAGCCTTATGTCATTTTGGCACAGTCCAAAGGCCTTTCTGAATTTCACGTTTTTTCCCGGCATATTCTGAAAAACGCCATGCTCCCCATCATCATCATCATGGGGCTGCAGCTTGGAGCATTGTTGAGCGGAACCATCGTCGTTGAAAATGTCTTTTCCTGGCCGGGTATCGGCACACTTCTCATCACCGCCATTCGACAAAGAGATATCCCCATGATCCAGGGAGTCGCCCTTTTCATGACAGCCCTGTACCTCCTGCTCAACCTGCTCGTGGATTTATCATATCCATTTATTGATCCCAGAATCCGCCATGACCCTTTTTAACAAAAACAGATCGCATCTGAAACTGGGCATCGCCCTGCTCGCCGTAATAGCCATGGCCATTACGGCCGGAACATTGTTCAACGGTGTCAGTTTGCGGCTGGATATCCACCAGCGCTTGCAAGCGCCTTCGCCCGGGCATGTACTTGGCACCGACGCTCTGGGGCGGGATGTTTTTTCCTGCCTGGCCTTCGGAATTCTGTTTTCTCTGGCCATCGCCTCAGTGGCTGTTTTCATGTCGGCAGCCATTGGCGCCCTGCTTGGCTTCATGGCCGCCTGGCGGGGCGGTCTCGTAAATGCCTGCATCATGCGCAGCGCCGATCTCATCTTGGCCTTTCCGGGGATTCTTTTAGCGATGGCCCTGATGGCATTTTGGGGAGCCGGCATTTTCAATCTGGTTTTGGCGCTGGTCATTACCGGTTGGGCCACTTATTCCCGGCTGGTGCGCGGCGAAGTCTTGAAAACCAAGGACAAGGAATTCATCCAGGCCGCCAGGAGTTTCAATGCTTCGGCATTGCACATCGCTGTCAGGCACATGACACCCTTGGTATTCCCCCTGCTGCTGACCCAGGCCGTGCTGGGCATGGCCGGGGTTATCCTGCTCGAATCAAGCCTGAATTTTCTCGGCCTGGGACTTGACCCGCGCTTACCCACATTGGGACAAATGATCGACGCCGGTCGCGGCCACATTTTCGTCAAGCCGGCATTGATCCTCCTGCCCGGTGGGTGTCTGGTCGTGCTGATCGCCGCCTTCCTGCTCCTGGCCGAAGGCATCGGCAGCCGATCCCAGGACTTTTTTTTTGCAAAAAATAATTAAATGCATTATAATGCGCAGCAGCAGGCGGATGGACGGCAAACCGACTCTGCTGGAGGCGGATGATGGAAAAAAGAAAGGAAAAACGTGTTAAAAAAAGAATTCTTTCCAGCCTGGAGAAAAGGCCGGCGATCATTGTGGACGTTTCCCAGGGCGGAATTCAAATTTCCATGAGTTCGACCCCGAAAAATCAGGCTGTTTCAATCAAACTGAAAATCGGCGATAAAACCATCGATTTGCAGGGCGATATCCGCTGGATAAACAAGACGATATCCACTCAGAATTCAAGCAATATCGGCATCGCCATCCATGACGCCCCGGAAGAATATTTGCAACTGCTGGAAGGCTATACGTAATAATTTCAAGGTAGCTTTTTCAATCAGGGATTGTCCTGCTTGTTTTCGCTTTCATCAATGAGCAGCGGCAATGAATGAACCGTGGAATCGGCCGCTTCGAGAGCGATCCCGATTTCATCATCCTGCAAGCGGCAGACCAGGAAGCGGGCGTCGCTCCATTCTTTTTCCAGGGAAAGGTAGGCGATCTTTTCCAGCAGTTCCTTTTTCATGACCCGGGTCAGGTTGCGCGCCCCGTATTCACCGGAATAGCCTTTGTGGGCGATAAAGGCCAGCACGTCATCGCCGATGAGCAGTTCCTTGCCCTGCTTTTCCAGGTCGCGACGGATTTCGCAGAGATGGATGTCGATGATGCCCTTGATATCGGCATCATGCAAGTGCTTGAAAATAATGATTTCATCGATGCGGTTAAGGAACTCAGGGGAAAAATATTTTTTCAGCGACTTGATCAGGGTCAGCCGAGAAACCTGGGCCCCTTCCGAGTTGCTTTTATAGCCCATGTTGGACTTGGAAAACAATGCCGTGCCAATATTGGAGGTCATAATAATGGTGGTCTTGGAAAAATCGATCACATTGCCGCGCGCATCGGTCAGGCGGCCGGCGTCGAACACCTGCAGAAAGATATTCAGCAGTTGCGCGTCAGCCTTTTCCACTTCATCAAGGAGGATGATGGAATAAGGGTTCTGACGCACCTTGTCGGTCAACTGGTTGGCATCATAGTAACCGACATAGCCTGGTGCCGCCCCGACAAAACGCGAATAGGTGAATTTCTCCATGTATTCCGACATGTCAATGCGGATCAGGTAATCCTGGCTGCCGTACAATGCTTCGCTCAACGCGATGGCGGTTTCTGTTTTTCCCACTCCAGTGGGTCCGATAAACATGAAAACGCCGCGCGGGCGGTTTTTTTTGACATCATAGCCCAGTTTGGATGTAATCACCGAGGAAACCATCTTGGCAATGGCTTCATCCTGGCCGACAATTCTTTTTAGAATATTGGTCGCTAAGGCGAGCAGGCGATTTTTCAAAGAAATGGAAATATTGGTTTCGGGAAGATTGCCGATATCGGACAGGACTTCAGCCACATCCACTTCCTCGACCCGGTGCGGCCCGGCCGGGATGGAGATATTCTTCAATTTGACTTTGGCGATGCACCTCTCCAAAATCATAATAGCCGAATCGGGCAATTTTCTTTCCCGGATATCCCTTTTGGCGCTCTCGACGATGTCTTCGATGATCTCGTTGGCAACTAAAAGATTATCCTCGCTGGCAACCGAATGGACCAGGTTTTTCAGGATTTTACGAGACCCTTCCGGAGAGAGTTCGTTGACAATGATCTTCTGAAAATATCCCAGCAGTGAATTGTCTTTTTCAATCGAGTTTTTATATTCCTCATAATCCGTGGTGGCGATCACCTGGATGGAATTGTCGCGCAGAAAATTTTTCAGAATGTTTACCAGGTCCAGCGATGTTCCCCGGGCCGCTCCGGTGGACATCATTAAATGAATGTCCTCAAGCACCAGGATGGAGTTCTGGGATTTGAATTCCTGCAAAAGCTTCAGGACTTTTTCTTCAAACTGCCCGCGGTACTTGGATCCCGTGAGCAGGGAAACAAAATTGATTTCCTTGATTTTTTTTCCCTTCAACGCCGATGGCACTTCATCAAAAATGATTTTTTGGGCAAGCAAACGGATCAGGGCCGATTTTCCGACGCCTCTTTCACCGATTAAAAGCAGATTCCGCTTGGAATTGGATATCAAGATCTCAATCATCTGGCGGAGTTCCTTGCTGCGACCGATGATCCTTTCTTCCTTGCGGATGACGGTTTCAGTGATATCAAAAAAAGCGTCGTTTTTCTGGATTTCGGGTTTGCTTTTACCTTTGTCAAGCGATTCCCTGATTTTTTTTATTTTCTCACCCAGGCTTTTACTTTGCGTAATCAAAAGTGCTTTTTCATAAAAACTCAAAGCCAGCTCCATATTCTCTTCCTGCCAATATACGTCACCCATCATTTCATGCCCTTCGGCGTAGAATGGATAAAAAAGCAGGAATTTCTGCAACAGGCGCTTCATTTCCAGGCCACGGCTCAAACTGGCCAGATTTTTTATCTGCAAAAGATAAATCAATGGCAAATTGAAATCTTCAAAACCAGTCTCTTCAAGCATCAGCAGGCTTTCAGCAAACAGTTTTAATTGCTGCTTCCGGTAAGCCGCCTCGATGGAACGCCATTGGCCATGCAAACCGTTTTCAATATTTTTTAACCGCGGTTGCAAAAATTCAAGATCGCTAAAACAAAAATTGGCCAGATAGAATTCACTGATTCGCTGAAATAAGCCGTCATCATTGACAACCCGTTCACCGCCATTGGCCAAGTTGTTATAAATTAAACCATTGGCGTCAAGCCGCGTCAAACAAAAGACCTGCCCGTCATTCATGATAAAAAACGGCGCCAGGCTGAAATTCTGAGTGGAATTCGCATAAACCAATTCATGGGCAAAAAAACCGCCGGCAGCAACGTGTTTTTTATTGGCTGGATTCTGGCTTACCGCTACGGCGCCGCTGATCTTTTTATCAAAAAGCTTGAACAGGTTCTCAATCCAGAACTTGTAGTCGTTAAAAAGGCTTTTCTTCAACTTGTCGTCGGGCTGGAGCTTTTCGTTTTTCAGATAATCACTTATATTTTCCAGGATGAAGCCCATGGTCTGGCGCTCGGCCTTACTCATGCCCAGAATCTGGGTGTTGAAAATCTGTAAAAAAGCTATGATATTTTCCAGATATTGATAAATGTCGTTGGCAAAAAAAGATTTGCCTGCTGCCAATTGGAAATTCTTTTTTTGAGCCAGGTTTTCGGCCTTGAACAAACCATCCATGATATAAACGATCTGCATGAGCAATAGATCGGCATTTTCCTTGTTGAAATCGCGTTTTTCAAACTTGAAATCCGGGGAAAAAATCGCAAAAAACTGGCCCATCCTTCCATATTGGCCGAAATGAGTATCCATCATGTGCTCCACGTGCTTGATCTGACTGAGATTATATAAATATTATCCCGGCATGTCAATTTAAATTGATTTTTCAATCAGGATTTGCTATACTTTTTTAGTACCTTAAAGTAAATCAACTTGTTAAAAAACAAGATAATTTGCTTTCTAAGGTACTTATCCTGCGCAGCAGGGTTAGGAAAATATGGATGAAATACTGAATTTTATTGAAAGCAATCCCCTGGTCAAATTACTGATCGTCGTAGCGGTCCTGGTATTGATTTTAAAAATCATCTATCAGGTTCTGAAAACGGCAAAAGTCTCCGCCTTTCAAAACAAATCTTTTTTCGAAGCTTTTTTTTATCTACTTTTTAAAAAAGCCTACATGGATCGGAGTGCTAAAAGAGCCATTAAACAGAATATGTTTTTCAAAGCCGGTCAAATATACGAGGAAATCGGCGAATTCAAGAAGGCACTACAGGTCTATGAGGAAGGCCAGGAATTCGAATACATGGGCGCATTGCTGGAAAAACTGAACAAGGAAAGCGAAGCCATAGAAGTCTACAAAAAAAGCGGCAATAATGATAACCTGATCAAACTGCTGCTCAAGCGTAAAAATATCGAAGCCGCCGGAGTCGTTCTCGAAAACAGTAATCGTTTTCAGGAGGCGGCTGAACTTTACTATAACTACGAACGCTATGAAAAAGCCGCCCAGATCTATGAGAAAAAAGGTTTCTATAAAAAAGCGGCCTATATTTATGAGAAAAGCGGCAATATGAAAAAAGCAGCCGCCAATTTTGAAAAATGGTTCATTACCAGTTTTGATACTTCGGTCGGTTATCAGAGCTCAAAGGAACTGGAACAGGAGCTGCTCAAGGCCGTGGAATTATATACCCAGCTCAATGAGTTGGAAAAAGCTTACGACCTGTTGTACAAGTACAGAAAATATGAAAAAGCCGCTGAAATCGCCCTGAAAATGAAAAAGTTCACCGATGCCGCCCAAAATTATGAAAAAGCCCAATTGCCGCTCAAAGCCGCCGAAATCTACGAGCAATTGAATCAGTTTAAAATCGCATACCTGCTACGCGGCGAGAGCGCCTTTGCCAAGGGCACCACCTTGGAAGCCGCCGAATGGTTTCTGAAGGGAGAGGATTATACCCGGGCAGCCGAACTTTTTGAGTGGGACAAGAAATACTCCAAGGCCGCCCACTGTTTTTTCATGAACCAAAATTTTCTCGGCGCCGCCGATAATTATATCAAGGACGGCAACGAAGAAGAAGCGGCCAAAATGTTTGAAATGGGCCGCGAATGGAAAAGTGCAGCCAATATTTCATTTAAATTCGGCAAATTTCAAAAAGCCGGAGAACTATATGAAAATGCCCAGGAGTACTTCAAGGCCGGCAATTCCTTCATCAAGGTCGATGACGACCGCCGCGCCCTGGCCAATTTCCAGCAAGTACCCGTCGATTCCGCGGATTTCCAGAGCGCGATTACCTTGATGGCCAATATCTTTTTAAAAAACCGCAAACCGCAGTTGGTCATTGAAAAAATCGAAAAATTGCTCGGTAACCACCCGATCGATAAAACCAACATTGAATGGTTCTATGTACTGGGTCAGGCCTATGAAAATGCGGGCAGCTTCAAGAAAGCATTTGAAATATATCAGATGATCCTGACCGAAGACTACTCCTTCAAAGATGTGCACCAGAAGATAAAGGAAGTCGAAAACCTGATCCAAAAATACAAGGAAATGGACTTGATCAGCGAAGATTCCAGTGAACGCTACCGGATTATCGAAAAAATCGGCGAGGGCGGCATGGGTGTCGTGTTCAAAGCCGAAGACACCGTTTTAAAGCGCGTCGTCGCCCTGAAAATATTAAACAAGACCCTGGTCACCGACAAGCGCAATCTGGAACGGTTCTTCTCCGAAGCCCGTTCCACAGCATCATTGACCCAAGCCAACATCGTCACGGTTTACGATGTCGGTCAGATCAAGGATGATTATTTCATTTCCATGGAATTCATCGAAGGCGAAAACTTCATGAGCCTGATTCGCCGGAAAAAGGTTTTTTCCCCTTCGCAAATCGTTTTCATTGCCATCAAGCTTTTCAAAGCCCTGGATTATTCCCACCGCAAGGGGATCATTCACCGAGACATCAAGCCTCACAACATCATGATTACCAAGCAAAAAGAAATAAAAATCATGGATTTCGGCCTGGCCGTGATCCTGGGCGACCAGAAAAAGGGTGAAAGCGGTGTCATCACCGGTACCCCCTATTACATGTCCCCGGAGCAGATCCAGGGCATTCCAGTCGATCACCGTACTGATATTTATTCTTCCGGTACCACCCTGTTTCATATGACCACCGGGCATGTTCCTTTTAAGGGCGAAAATATTTTTTATCAGCATCTTTTCGATCCGGTTCCGGCGGTTAAAAAATACCGCACCGATATTCCTGACAAATTATGCTACATCATTGAAAAATGCATGGAAAAGAAACGCGAGCAAAGATTTCAAAGCGCCATTGAAATATTGAACGAGATCAAGACTATTAAAATTTAAGGAGATAAAAATGGATTTCGCACTGAATGAAGAACACCTGGCTTTCAAAGAGGAAACCCACAAATTTGCCGAAAAGGAAATACGCCCCAATGCCCGGGAGTATGACGAAAAAAACGAATTCCCTTTCGAAATAATGAAAAAAGCTTTCGCGGCCGGTTTTTTGACTTCGGGAATCCCGACCGAATACGAAGGGGCCGGATTTTCGGCCCTGATCAATGCCATTGTCTGCGAAGAACTCGCCTGGGGTTGCGCCGGCATGTACACGTCGATCATGGCCAATACTCTGGCCACCACGCCGATTGTCTTATTCGGCAGCGATGAACAGAAAAAAGAATTCCTGGTGCCACTGACCAAAGAGATGGTTTTCGCTTGTTTCGCCCTGACCGAAAAAGAAGCCGGCTCGGACAATTCGGCGATTCAGACCACGGCTGTGCGCAAGGGTGATGTTTACGTGATCAACGGTTCCAAGACGTTTATAACCAATGCCGGCGTTTCCAAACTGGGGGTTGTTTTCGCGTCCACCGATAAAAACCGTGGTGCTCGAGGCCTTTCCGCGTTCATCGTACCGATGGACCTGCCGGGCATTTCGGTTGGCAAGCACGAAAACAAGATGGGACACCGGGCCTCTAATACGGCTGAAATTTTTTTTGACGAAGTCAAAGTCCCGGCCAAGAACCTTTTAAAAAGGGAAGGCATGGGATTTATCATCGCCATGAAAACACTCGACTATGCCCGGCCCGCCGTCGGGGCAGGCGGAGTCGGCGTAGCCCGCGCCGCCTTCGAAGAAGCGCTCAAGTATTCGCAAAGCCGCATCCAATTTGGGCGACCCATTGCATCCTTTCAGCACAACGCCTTCAAACTGGCTGAAATGGCCACCGAAATCGATGCGGCGCGGCTGATGGTCTACCGTTCGGCCTGGATGCTGGACCAGGGGATGAAGGCCTCGAAAGAGTCGGCCATGGCCAAGGTCATGGCCACCGATGTGGCCATGAAAGTCACGGTCGATGCCGTCCAGCTTTTCGGCGGCTACGGCTACATGAAAGAATATCCGGTCGAAAAAATGATGCGCGACGCCAAGCTGCTGCAAATTTACGAAGGCACCAACGAGATCCAAAAACACGTCATTTCTCTCGAATTGCTCGGGTCGATGAAAAACATCGGCTGAGTGCATGAATCCGGCAGTTGACATCATTGTCATCGGCGGCGGTATTATCGGCCTGGCATCAGCCTACCACCTGTCCAAGCGCGGCCAGAAAGTTTTACTGCTCGAAAAAAAATATCCGGGCTCCGGTTCCACCGGCCGCTGCATCGGCGGCATCCGCCAGCAGTTCTCAACCCCGGGGGCTATCCGCTTAATGCGGGAAAGCGTGCGCCAGTTCCGCCTGATGCGTGAAGAATTCGGTTTTTCAGTGGAGTATCTCGAAGGCGGTTACCTGTTCCTGGCGCACGATCCGCAGCGCCTGGAAACATTCAAGGCCATCCTGCCCCTGCAAAAAAGTCTGGGCCTGGCCGTTGAGATCCTGGATGCATCGGCCTGCCTGAAAATCGCTCCGCAATTGAATCCGGCAGGGCTTCTGGGCGGAGTCTTCTCGCCAGAAGACGGCCAGGCCTATCCATTCAAGGTTATTGAAGGGTATATCCAGGAAATAAAAAAACTCCATTCACAGGTACATTTTTTCAGTGAAGTAAACGAAGTTTTAATTCAAAAAAATGCCGCCGTGGGCGTTAAAACCGTGAATGGAGATATTTTTCATGCGCCCGTTATTTTAAACGCATCCGGTCCATGGGCGCAGGAGGTAGGCAAAATGGCCGGTCTGGAACTTCCCATTGCCCCCGAAGAACATGAAGCATTCATTACCGACCGCGTTCAGCCCCTGTTTACAACCATGGTGGTCGATTACCGCACCGACGGCTGCTATTTTTACCAGCGCAGCAACGGCCAGGTCATCGGCTGCTACAGCCCGGTACCCAATAAACCGGGCATCATCACCGAATCATCGTTGGAATTCCTGGTGGAAATGTCCAAGCGTACGGCGCGCCTGGTGCCGGAGCTTGCCAGCGCCAGGGTCATCCGCCACTGGGGCGGTTGTTATTCGATGACGCCGGACGGCAGTCCTTTTATCGACAAGACCGATATTGATGGCTTTTTCGTGGCCAATGGCATGAGCGGCCACGGCTTCATGTTCGCCCCGGCTATCGGCCGCTATATCAGCGAGATCATTCTGGACGGCCATTACCCCTTTGACTGGTCTGAATTCGCCATGGGGCGAGATTTTTCTCGTCAGGAGCTGATGAAATAGATGGCATTTTTAAATTTAATCCTGCTGGCCCTGATCGTGTATACGATATTCAAGTGGATCTGGAGAGACGATAAATCAAAGCAGAAGAGAACGCCGGCTCCTCCCGGTGAACAAACGGTCGAGGAGATGAAGCAGGACCCGGTCTGCGGAACCTATGTGCCGGCCAGCCTGGCCGTAACAGCCAATCATAAGGGAACAACCCAGTACTTCTGTTCCAACGCCTGCCGTGACAAATTCCTGAAAAGCCACTAACCCAAAGCCGGAGCAGCCCGATCGCGGCGAGCGCTATCTCAGTACATCACTCTTCCGCTCCTACTGTGGGAAATAACGGGGACAACAAATCCAATTGCGCTGACCCCGGCGACTGGATCCTGACGTTGCCATAAAAGTCTTGCACCCGCTTGCTTCGTCACGTTTTCCCTGCAAATCAACACCTGAAACGCCGGCGGTCGCCGCCACGTTGGCCTGCCCTTTTTCCCCCAGAAGAGGCACGTTGACGGTATTGGGAACATACACCGGAGCACATCCGCACATGATCCCCAATAAAAGGAAAACAACCATGATTGTCCAAACATCCACCTGTTGACAGTTCTTTTTATCCATCATTCACACTCCCCAAAATGAATTTGAAGCCAATGTTTTGAGTATCTCCTTCTATTTCTTTATGGCTGTATTTTAGTCAAACTGGTCGTAAAAATCAATACGGTTTTTTGTGATAACCCTTTTCCCCGAACGGCTGCAGCTTTTCGAGCCACATGGCTTCGAGCGTTTGCAGGTCGCTTCCGTAATCATGGCTCGGATCTTCCCTGGGCTGAAGGAGATCCAATATCTCGAAAGTGAATTTTTCTTCGCCCAGGACGTTGAAATCGCTTTGCAGCTCTGTGTTCATATGCATGTTGTTCTTGAGCTGGAACCGCTCACTGTTGATCTTGCCGTTCAGAGCGCTGCTCCGGCCGATGTATACTTTTCCACTGGACAAATTTTTTATCTGGTAGATCCCCATCGACGGTGGTGTCTGTTTGAAAAGCTTTTTTTTTGTCTTAAAATCACTGCCGCTCATTTTTATAAAGCCACTTCAGATCGGATTGACCGCGACGGCGATCACCTGGTGGTGAATTTCTTGAGGACTTCCAGTAAATAACTGCCATCCGGCCGGTCCAGAGTGTTTTGGCTCACGTATTTGAAACGCACGTTGCCCCGGGTGTCAATTAGATAGACGGCGGGGATGTTTTGCTCGACCTTGCTATTGTCCCATGCCAGGGTAAACAGATCCAAACCGCGGGAAACCGTGCGTTCCCCATCGATCAGGATCGGAAAGGGAGTCGGAATATTATCCGTTTTAAAAACGAATTTCTTCGGAAAATGGAGCCGGACGGTTTCCATCCAGCGCTTGGCGCCGGCGCTGATCCTGGCAGGATCACCGGGGTTTTTCCATTTTTCGATCACGGTCATCTGCTCAGGAAAAATGGCCACCCATTGTTCGACCGCGGCCCGGTCATAGGGCAGGACAAAAAGAATTTCGAGATTGTATTTTTTTCTGAGCTGCAGCCGTTTTTCAAGTTCGGCCAACTCGGCATACTGGTAATGGCAGACTTGGCACCAATGGTCGCCGACCCGGCCGCGGGGGAAGACGATCAGCACGTTCTTACCGCGCAAGCCGGCGATAGAAACATTCTTGCCCTGGACACTGGCCAGGGTGAAATCGGACATCTTGCTGCCGAGCGCGGCCGGCTGGATCATGGTGCCCGGGACCTTCGATTGCTCTTCCAGGATGTTTACGATGCGCCAATCAGCGCCCTGCTTGACCAGGTGCAGGTACTGGACCGAGTTGCCCTTCATGATCTTTGCTGCGGCAATGTCCTCGAAAACATCTTCGACGTTGATCCTGAAATCGGGAATGGTCCCCATGGCCAAGGCACGAGTGCGGCCGATGAAAAAGTCAGCATTCCGCTCCTGCAATACCAGTTTTCCGGGCTCCGTTGTTTCATTGAGCATATGAAGCACGAGGGCCGGATGGAGAATTTTTTCCACCCGTTCATAATTCCCATTGCGCATGGCTTCGCGGAATTCCTCCAGCAGCATGCGAATGGTTTCTTTTTCGCTCTCTTTGTTCTCCGCTTCCTTTTCGACCGGCAGCCGCCAAAGCACGTTGACGATGCGCCATTCGCCGTTCTGCTTGACCAAATGGAGGTAATCCTTGAACTTGGCGGTAAAAATGCGCGCCGAAGCCGTATTGCCGCCGATATCCAGCAGCTGGTAATCGATCTGCCGCTGTTCGGCCGGCAGTTTGCCCCAGCCTGCCCGCGCCGCTTCGATCAGGGTTTCACTGTTCATCTGCTGCAGGTACGCGGCGCCGCTGCGTGCCGAAAAGATAAATCCGCGCTTGGAGAGGCTCGGGCTGATCCCCCGTTTCATGCGCGCGGCATCGCCTTCGTAATAGCCTTCAGCATAATCGTGCGCCGCCCGGGCTATCGCCGCTTTATCGTCATTAACAGCATTGGTATTTTGTCCGGCCAAGAAAGAGAGGGAAATTAAAAGTACTAAAAACAGTAAAATGATTTTTTTCATGTTCGCCTCCGCTAAAAAGAAGCAAATATTATGCCAAAACCTATAGCACCAGTAAAATCAAGCCTTATAGGCGTTTTAGGAAATTATTTGCAATTTATAGCCAGCCCTACTGCTCATTTTCGAACATTCACTGTTCCAATAACGGACAGTGCACCGTTTCAATCCTCTATTTCGTTCTCATGCGCCAAACAAAACCTGTCCCTGACCGTATAAATAAATTCAGGAGGGAACATGGCGATTGGATTGGCGGCAGAATCAAGCTGGCTTCTCATTCTGTTCAAATTGGCAGCGGCCTTGCTGGGTTTCGTCCTCCTCGGCTTCGGGCACCGTTTGCCGCGCTTCACCAACGCTTTGTTCTGGCTGCTGCTGTCGCTGGGGATTGCCCTGTCGCGCTTGGCCAAAACGAGCTACCTGCTGGCCATCCTGACCGCCCTGCTCCTCTTCTATGCATGGCTTTGGCTCCAGGACCGGCTGCCGCGCCTGACCATGGCACTGGCCTGCCTGCTGCCACTGCCCCTCCTCTGGCTCAGCTACGTCTATTTTTCGGGCAGCTTCGCCTTCCGGCCGCTGGGTGCCCTGCTGGGGGCGCTCCTTGGCGCCGTGGCCGGAGCCCTGTGGCCGAGGGCGATGCTGGCGCTGCTGGCACCGGTCATGGGCGTTTCACTATTGGCCTGGGCCGCCCCGTTCACACTTACTTTCCCCCGGTTGGCCGTGCCGGTCTTCCTGGCCTGCCTATGGCAGTTTTATGACCTGTACCATCGCCGCCGGCGCGGGCAATTCCACCCGCCAGCCCGGCGGCGTTCGGCCGTTGAAATCCTGCGCGATGGACGGAAATGGGCCGCGGCCGTGGCCGGGTGTGGTTGCTGCTGGCGCTCTTCGCTCCATCCGCATCCGCCGGCGACGCGGTACACAAACGCCGCCTAAAGATGCTGACGTCTCTCACGATCGAATTTTCTCCGGCGCGCATTTTCTACCTGACCGGCCGCGCCCGGCCGCTGGCCCTGTTGGCGCCGCGTCATTCTGTCTTGAATCGTCTGGCCGTCCTGTTTATGGGCCGCGCCCAGGGGCGATCCATCGATCAACATCGCATGGTGAAGGATGAAGATGAAATCGCCCGCCTGCGCCACGCCGGCCAAATCACCGCCCTGGCCATGACCGAGGTGCCGGCGCTGGCCCGGCCCGGCGTCAACGAACGGGAGATCCAGGAAGCGATCCTGGCAACCTTCCGCCGCCACGGCGCCCCGGTTCCGTCTTTCGAGCTGATCGTCGGATCGGGGGCCAACGCCACCCTGCCCCACTACAGCCGCAACGACGCGCTGCTGCAGAAGGGCTTCCTGGTGGTCGATATCGGCTGCATGAGCCAGGGCTACGCCTCCGACATGACCCGCACGTTTCCGATCGGTGGCACCTGCACGCCGGCACAGCAAAAATTACTGGACCTGGTAACCGCGGCCAAGACCGCTGCCGAACGGATCCTGAAGCCGGGGGTGACCATGCGCCAGCTCAATGGCGCCGCCAGGCAAGTGATCGCCAAGGCGGGCTTCGGCAAATACTTCAACCACGGGGTCGGCCACGGCGTGGGCATCGACGTCCATGACCCCACGCCCAAGGTGCTGGCGGAAAACATGGTCATCACCCTGGAACCGGGCATCTACATCGCGGCCGGGGCCAAGACCGACCCCGCTTATTGGGACCTGGGAGTGCGTATCGAGGACACCTACCGGGTGACCGCGGACGGTTATGAAATCCTGACAGTGCTACCTCCGGCTGAAAAATAAGGCAAGCTTGAAGTCACGCACCGATAGGATTAAGTAGTTATTTTCCCAGTAATTTCATTTTTAACTTCAGAAGCTTGATAAGCGGGATCATGATTTTCGGTGCACTGTAACGGGCGGGCTTATTTTTGATGCATTTTTCCAGATGATCCACCGCCTTTTCGACGCTCATCATGAACGGCTTCACCTCGCCCTTGGCCATTTTTGTGTCGACGAAACCGAAACGGATATGGGTCACGTACACGCCCTTGGGTTTCAAGGCCAACGCCAGGCCGCCCAGGTAATTTGAAAAACCCGCTTTGGAGGCATGGTAAGAAGGCGCCTCGGCCGAGAGCAGCTCGTCGGCCAGGCTGGAAATTCCGATGAAATGGCCTTGTCCTTTTATAACCATGCGGGGAATTACCGCGGCCGCTGTTTTGACCATGGCGGTCAGATTCACGTCAAAGATCCTTGCTTCACCGTTCATATTTAGCGGATCGAGGAGTTCGCCGATGCCCGCGCAGTAGATGCACAGGTCCAAGGGGCCTCCTTGGGCCAGCTCAGTCAGCAAGTTCGCATAGTTGCTATCCGAGACATCGGCAATGACATGCCGATAGGATGCATCGGCAATCGCCGATGCGCTCCTTGAAACCCCGCTGACCTTCCAGCCGGCCGCCAGCAGCCTTCTCGTTGCCGCCAGACCGATGCCGTCCGAGTTGCCAATCAGCAGCGCCTCAGGCGACATGACATGTCTCCATAATGGTTAACCGTTTCAAAAGATCGTGTAGGCGCCGTTGGCCATGACGGTTTCGTTGCGGCCGTCGCCATAACCCAGGCTGACCGTGCGCACCACAATACGCGGCATTACTCCCGGGATGTAGATGCGATCAAGATGGATGACCGCCGCCGCCGAGGAAAAATCTTTGGGAGCCACGGCCCCGCCGAAATGGTCGCTGCGCCCGAAGGCAATGTGCAGGCCCAATTTCTCGTCGAGCAGGATCTCGCCGATCGGCTCCAGGCCGAAGTCGGCCAGCACGCCGAAGCCCAGCTCGGCCATGTTGCCGTAGGCCGGCTCGGCGGCCAGGTGGGCACGCTCGGCCTGCGCCGCAGGCCCATCGCCTTGCACAGTAACGGCGCAGTTGGCCCGGATGGTAAACAGGACCACCTCGCCGTCGATTTCGACCGGCAGCGTGCCGGCGGTCAGGCTCACTCCATCCACTTCGCCCTCGTAGGGCACGATGTAGGCCTCGCCGCTGGGCAGGTTGCCGGCCGTGCCGAGCTCCGGGAAGCGTCCCGAACTCGAGTGCGCTTTGCGGTGACGTAAATCGAAGTGAATGCTGTATTCGCTGCCGCCGTCCACGGTAAAGGAAACGTCAGCATGATCGGCCTCGTCAAGCCTGGATTTCAGGGCATCCACGCGCCGCGCCACCTCACCGTAGTCGATGCGCAGGGCCGGAATCATCGAGTCGGCGAAACCGGGCATGGTGGCCGCCCGGAACCGGAAGCGCCGGGCCGCAACCTTCAGCGGCGCGGTCGTCGAAAATTCGGTCGGCGCCAGGAACAACTGGGTCGCGGCAAAGACCTGTTCAAAGCCCACCCGCTTGCCCACCTGCTCCAGCTCGGCGGCGACCTCGGCCATCGGCCCTTCCAGGAGGAATCCGTCTATGGGCAGGTCGGCGTTGTTCGAACCGACATCGGCATAGGCGACCAGCTTCACCTCGGCCAGGGGGATTTCCCCCTTTCGGGCCAGCAGCAGGGCATACCATTCGGCAGCCAGGCGCCGGCGTTCTTTCCAGGCCGGGTTGTCCTGAGCGGAATCGCGCGGGATATCGACCAAAATGGCCAGGGCCTGGTCGGTTTCATAGCGCGGGAAAACAGAGCGGATCAAAGCAACCAGTTCTTCGGGGGCCAATGTCAGCATGAGCATCCTCCTGCGACCATTATACCTGTTTTGTATTGTGCTGGAAAGGACCGGCGCCGGAGCGTCTGTTCAAGACCATACCCGCCAAGGTAATTTGAAGAGTTGGTGATTTGGATCCGGCTCATTCCTTGGAAAGAAAGCCATGTTCTCGCAGAAATAGCTCAAGTTGGGCGATGCCGTCCGCCTTGAACTTGGGGTCGGGATCGAAGTTGTCTTCCTGATCTTTCAAATTGCGGGTCAGCAGGTGCCCCACCCCCGGATAGACATTCAGCTCACAGATCCCGCCCGCTTGGAGCACGCGATCACGAAAGCGTTCCACCCTGGAAAGCGGCGTCAGGGTATCTTGATCACCATTAACGATGCAGCTGGGAGGCGTCGCAGCACCGGCATGCTGCAGCGGCGAGTAATCCGCGGCGTTCGCCCGACCCTGAAGCAATCTCACGAACCAGCCGTCAGCCGCGACGTCCAGCGCCGGGGACCACAACAAGAGCAAATCGGGTTTGGAACTCGTGCCATCGATCCCGTCTCCGGGCAGGTCGAGGGTCGCGGCGGCGGCAACCAGATGGCCTCCGGCCGAAACGCCGTATCCGGCCACGCGCTGCGGATCGATGTTGAACTCGGCCGCGTGCCGGCGCAGCCAGCGAAAGGCGGCCCTTGTATCGTCCAGGGCTTCGATAGGCGTGATTTTCCCTTTCGAAAGGCGGTAATCGATCGTAACGGCCGTCAAGCCGAGAGCGGCAAAGCGCTTGGCTTCCTTGGCGGTCCACTCGGCGCTGCCTGCCACCCAGCCGCCGCCATGAAAACACAAAACGGCCGCCGTCGGTTTCCCCGGGTTCTCACCTTGCGGCGGAAACACGTAGGCGTTGATTTTTTGTCCATCGACTTCGCGATAGACATAGGAACGGGGTTTCAGAACGTCCTCTGCCGCTGCCGGCACAGACTGTGCAGCCAAAATCCCAGTGCAAAATAAAATGAAAAGATAAACTAGTTTCGTTCGCATCCTCATTTCTCCACAGTTTTATTATCAGGTCCTTTGAAGAGTTCCATTATAGCAAACGGGTCACGAACATGAAAGGTTACGCCATGACCTTGGCTTTTTCATTACCCTACATTTTTCACTTTTTCGACAATTTGTAGGGTAAGATGGTGTAGTTAGCAACCACGAGTGCTTAAAAACAATGTGTCAGGCGGCTGGTTTGTTTTTTGCCGCGCTGCCGGGGCACACCTCTCTCATGGCGCACAGGCCGCAGCCATTCTTTCGTACGGGGAACGATGCGGCGTTCAGGATCACGAACCACGCCAGCATAAACCAATATACCCAGGTTGGATTTTTAATGATGGCAAAGACAAGTGCCGCCACAAGGATAAGCGGTGGCGGCAGGATGTAAAAAAAAGCAAGCTTCATTCCAGTCTTCGGGTTGCCGCTGTCCTCCTTGAACATGGCCGCTGAAATTTTCCCCCAGCCCAGATGGCACATTTTCCCGTAATAGTAGCAACCGCTGCAATTGTGTTTTTTCAGTAAAACATGGATGATCACGACCAGGATGGCCCAGATGATGGTGAGCAGCGGCCAGCCGAACGGCATCCATAGCGGCCAGAGGAGGTATCCGCTCAGCACCCACAGGACCAAATAAAATAGGTTTTCGCCGATAACCCGGGACAGGGGGAATGATTCGTCTCCGGCGACAATATTATCTTGATAGCATTTATACATTTTCTTGCTCCTTTAGCCGTATAACATTCCTTTTTTATTTATTTCAATTACTTTTCAAGTATAGGGTCGGATTTTTTATTTGTCAAAAAAACAATTGAGATAAATTTCTATCATTCAATTTGATCAATTTCATTTCCGGAACCTGAGACCCGACCCCTATGGGTCATTAAGTACTGGCAATGCCGCCAGATGCCGGCAACCGCCTGTTGCCGCCAAATCCATGCCATTGGAATTTCCGACCCACAGGTCCTTACGTGGCAGCAATGCCTCGCATTAGCTGCACTCGTTATTGGATGCCGCCATTGCTATAAAGAAGTTGAGCGTTGATCCATCCTCCATCCTTGGAACACAAGAATCTGACAAGATTGGCGCAGTCATGCGGCAGGCCGACACGCCCGGAAAGGGTATTGGCCTTAACCCGGTTCACAAGGTCTTCCGACATCCAGCCCGTATCGGTCGCGCCCGGATTGATGATGTTCGCGGTTATGCCTTTTGATCTGAAATCCCAGGCCGCTGCCAGAACAATGCGGTCCATGGCGCCCTTGCTGGCGCCATAAGGGAGATTGCCGGCCGTGTGATCGCTGGTTATGGAGATGATCCTTCCTGTACCGGGCTCAGCGCTGAACCGTTTGCCAAACTCACGCACCAGCAGCCAGGTTGCCCGCGCATTCACCGCAAAATGTTTGTCGAAGCTTTCTATGGTGGTGCCCAGTATGTCGCTGTCGACCGAATGACAATGCGCCATGATCAAAGCGCTTATGGCTCCCAGATCCCGTTCAGCGGCATCATGAATGCGCCCCGCCGATTCGGCCAGCGCCAGGTCGGCCTCGATAGCCGTGGTGCGCGCGCCCATTTTTTTCAGTTTTGCCTGAAGGGTTCCCAAATCTTCCGGCCGGCTTCCCCAAGGCATCGAACCATCGTATGGCCGCCAGAAAGTAATGGCCAGATCCCAACCCGATTCGGCCAAGGCTGTGGCGATGGCGGCGCCGATACCGATGACCCGGCTGACTCCGGTTACAATGGCTACTGGACGTGTTGACATTTTTCAGGACTCCTTATTTTTGCTAACGATTCATTTCCGCTAACAATATTGTGTTGATAACATTTATACATCTATTCACTCTTGCAATTGTCTGGCATCAAAATAAACGCTCCGATTCATCTGCGTTCGCCGTAGCGCCATGTCAGGCGCCGATGGCCAATGTTCAGAGGAAAAATCCTCGATCCACACCTCGGTCCCGCCCTTCAACCTGTCACCGATGCCGATGAATCCCCACCGCAGATTGGCGGCGGCCTCCAGGTCCCATTCGCCGTCGCCTACGTACACAATGTCATTGCCGTTTGGGGCGATGCGCTTTTTGCAGCAATTCATGATGCCGATGCGTTCATGGTGATCGTCGCAGGAAAACAGGGTCGTTTCATCAATGGAAAATCCGGCCGAGTGCAGCTTCATCAGCGCGGTGTGCCTCCAGCCGCCGGTGGCAAAGCCTATGGTGTAATTCTTGTTTTTGCGCAGTTCATTTACAGCAGCAATCGCGCCGCGCTTGGCCTGGCAGGGATGGACTTCCAGGTGGGCCATGACCAATTCGCCGAACCGCTTGCGGACACGCCCGAACACTCCTTTGGCATCCGCAATATTGTTTTCGTCGATTATCTGCTCCAGGATCCCGGAGTCGGTCACATGCTTGAACTTCCGCCAGTCATCATGAACCACCACGTCACCCAATAATTCCCTGATCGTTTTTACAAACAACGCAATATCAAAATGCATGCTGTCTACCAACGTATCGTCCACATCAAAAATGATTGTGATCATATATCCGCTCGCCTTTCATTCTCTTTTTTTTCTATTCACCAATCCAATATAGGGTTGGATTTTTTGTTTGTCAAGAAAGATGCGGCCGCGGCATTTTTTTATTTTTCAAATCCATCACCTCCATTTCTGGAACCTGGAGACCTGACCCGATTAACCTCACTACCTATTATCTTGATAGCATTTATACATTTTCTTACTCCTTTATATGAACAATATTCTCTGCCATGTTTATTCCATTCACCTGACGAATATAGGGTTTGACTTTTTTTTGTCAAGAAACAAGCGACTGCGATATTTTATTATTTATCAAATTCATCAAATTTATATCTGAATTCTGGAAGCCTGGATTCATGATTTATTTTTGATCGAAAATTTATTGGGTTTGAAGAAGTAAAGAAATAAAGCACTACGGGGTACGGAAATAATCCAAATCTTAAGCGTTTAGACAGGAGTGTCCCAACAACTAGTATTATTAACTCTTGCAAGAGTACTAAATTCCAGAACATAAGTTTCAGCGGAAATACCAATTAAAGATTTGAAGTTTTCAAACCTGCCCCTTTTATTAAAACTGATACCATATTTCATATTCGGATAAACTTTCATTTTAAATTTACAGGTCTTACCATCACTGCTCCAAATTGGTGTTTCATTATTAATTTTTTCAGGATAAGCGTTTTCAGTACTTGCCCAAGAATATCCTTTATTCATTACTTGATTGTAAGTGACAGAAAATAAGATTTCCTCCCCATCACTCGGTACTTCAATCACCGTATCATTTTTGGGATATGTTTCTACAACTCTAGGTACAAGATTATTAGCCTCCGTAATTGGAACACTACCTTGCATACATTCGTTCAATATTTCGTCAACTTTTCTGCTTTTTAAAGATCTGCATACTGCCCAAATTAACCATAGAACCGACAAAAGACTTAGCATAATAAAAAAAGCGCGCCAAGTATCTGCCGGAACTATGAATTGTTTAAATTCAGTTGTTACAAACAAACCAATCAGAGTAATTAGTAGTATTAATGGAGTTATCCATAAGTCTTTTCTTCCCAATGAAGACTTTGCTTCAAATAAAACAGATTTAAGTTTTTGTGTTGAAATTATAAGAATTTCATTATCTAAATTCTCTATAACTCTGACATTTTTATAAGGATCAAAGTCAAATGTGTTCCCACTTATTTTTGTTTTCATACTGACCAAAATCCTCTCTTTTATTTCACCAGTACCTAACTATATTCATACAAAATATATTTTTCCAACAATATCACAATCATTGATTAACACATTTGCCTTAATCAGTAAAGATTTTTTATCTAAAAATAAAATTATTTCGAAAGCTTATAGCGAAAATTGAAAAAGAGTTAAAAAATAAACTTGCTATAATGAGGGTCAATGATTTCTAGAACATGGAGACGTGACTCCAATGAACTCCAACTTAATGGACGTCGCATAGCGTCAACCCAGCATGAGTATTGAACGAATTGTTAGGCATATTCGATGATTTTAACAGTGGATAAACCTGCTTTTTTTAGTACCTTCAGGACTTCATGTTTATCACACTTTTTACCTACCTGCACTTCGACAATTTTTAGTTTGCAAAATTGATTTTCATTATCACCAATCTTAAGCGGAATGTATGATTCGACGCCTGCATTAACTACTAGGTCGTGGGCAGGTCCATAGCCCCAGCATTTGACCAAGAGCCTAGTTTCTCTCTCTTTTTCCAAGTTAAATCCTAATGGCAGGTAAAAGGCGCCCACCCTAGAAATACCTCGCATTATGAAGTAACGGTTGCATTCATTTTGGATTCGATCCATAATCCTTTTAACAAGAGTGCCGGCTGCCTTGCTTTTTGTACTGTATATAACAGGGCGCAATTCTGATCGTGCGTTTACTACAGAAATGTCAAAAACAATTTTTACGCCATTGCCTCGTTCACCAAAGAAATTCCACATATACTCTTTTTCCATTGGTTCCGGATCGGTAAACGAAACGTAATAAAGATCTCTCATAAGAGTAATATAATAAGGTTCGCCATAAGTATCATCTAGATATCCAGTGAGCCCAAAGTCCTCTGAAAATGACTTGAATTCCTCTTCATTCACTCTTTTTAACAATGAGTAAAGCCTTAGCGTTCGAGACAATGCAATTGATCTAAATTTATCTAGGGACGTGAAGTGAGCTCTCCTCACCGAAGCATGAATAGGCGGGAAATAGTGATCAATTAAAGCTTGAGAAAGATCCCCTTGCGATGATGTATACTCAATTACAATTTTAGATTCTGGAAGCACATGAATTTCTCTCATGTCCCATGAGGCGGTTATACTTGCTCTTTTCAGTTCTTCAAAGATAATCTGCTTAACTTTATCACGCAGGTTTGTCATGGTAACACTCCCAGTCTTAGTTGGTGTTTATATTAGTTTTTCCTCGACATATTTCACACCTTCGGGAGAAAGGATGAGTGATTCGCTATCTGTGTCAAATTCAAGGAGTCGCTGCTTATGGAGTTCCTTGATAATCAAATTTTTGAACCTAAGAGGATTCAAGTACTCAACCCAATCACGCAGGTCCTCCAGAAGAACAGCAGAGTTCGGGCAGGAATAGAGAAGCAAGAGTGCTTGGTCCCTTGCCCTTAAACCATCTTTGAGAATTCGCTTCTTCCCAGCGACATCCCAGATTGTAGGCAATTGTCGAACGGAAATGCTATCAACTAAATCCTGTGCTTCTTCAAGCGAAAGCCCATGATTAATTCTAATAAGTTCGCAAACAATCCAATCCGCTATCTTTGCCATCGTAGCGATATCAATTCCATTTGCATCGACATCGCCACCAATGTGACCAATGCCACGTTTATTGCGCATCGTGTAAAGAAAGAGGAGGGCACGGGGAAGTACAACGCGTTCCGATTCGTTCCCTGAAGTAGTTGGGGCTATAACTAAACGTTTACACTCATCAGCATAATTTTTGATCTTTGTGCCGAATGGCGTGAACATACCATAAATCTTTTGTTGCAAAAATCTGAGGACAACCTCACAAAACTTACCAGTTGCCAATCCAGCAGCATCGAACCGGGTTTCCATCGCGTTCTTTTTCAAGTCAAGATAGGACTGAACAAGCCTCGACCTGAAAACAGTAGGTACATTAGTGAGAGCTACCTCTAAAACGGGATTAGGGTTTTTTGTACTCATATTGTTTATCGGCGTTCTTCTTTCTGGTCAATTCACCATTGCGGACCATGCGACCTAGTTTGCCGGAGAATTCGTTGGCTTTGAATGTGCGTGCCAGATTTTGCTTGCAGTGCTCAATGATGTCTTTGATTGTGCGTGATTTATCGAAGAATGAGCTTGACAATAGTTGATTTAGCATCGCAGGAGCACCCGAACCGACGGGAGCACTCTTTCGTGTAGTCGATGGCGCATTATCCGCTTTTTTCTGGTTCATAGTTAGTTGCGGACGTTTTTTTCGGGACATGCTAGTGTTATCCGGTTTTTCGTTAGACTCTTTTAATGATTCTTGCCCGATAATGAAGTCAAGGATTCGGAGTTGAACAGCTTCCGATTTGAATGCGTTTAGGACCGAAGCCAATTCTGTCAGCTGCTTTTTAATACTGTCAAATTTTTGAATCATATTTTTTCTCCTTCTATTCCCCCAATATTTTCTTTTTTATGTATTTTACTCTCTCTTTTCATAAGTATATGTTTGGATTTTATGTTTGTCAAACAATATCAAGCTCAAACCGTTGAAAATGGCATAAGTTGGCAATTTATTAAGCTTAAAAACGAATTATTTTGTGGAAACGGATAGGAAATGCCAACATCGATTGCTTGTTATTATCAGTATCAGTAAGAACAGGTCGCGTCCCACAATGGGACAAGCCCTGTCCCTACCAATCCTATGGAAGTTTAAATTAATACGGCTTCAACTCGCCGATGGCGCTTTCGGCCGCGTGCCCTTGCGCACTGTCAATCGGCCTCGAACCAGGAGGCGCAGGCAACAACATGATCCCTGGGATTGGCGGCATCATGGAACACGGGGACGCTGCCGCCTGCGCGGACATCATATCCGGTATACAACGCCCGACCCGGGACAGTTGCCCCGTTGGTGGTAACGAAGTGATAGAAGATCCGGTCGTCCTGCCACTCTGCAGTGTTTTCCCGACTCTCGATAGATCGCCATCGCCACGTCACCGCTTCGCAGCAGCCGGATTTCACGCCGACGCCTGCGAGCAATTATGATCATTATCAGCAACACGAGTACGATCACGAAATACAAAATCCCGTCGATGTCAAAGTGCATGCGCAGGATCGACAGGAAATGCCACAGAATAAGGAGGAATGGCGCATAAGCAGGCAGCCGCACAGCGGCCCTCCAGGAAAGGTGAACACGGCGGGGCGGAGAGCGATAGCCCTGTTCATTCAGCCAAGGCAGCGGAAGTTTGTCCTGGATCATTTTGGCGGCAACGAAGGCGCAGGCCGACACGATGCAAGGCAGGAAGAACCACCATGGGCCATTATTCGAATGCACCCCGCCGAGCGCCAGTGAGAGGCCGACGTAGATGACCGTGAGCGCTATGGTGACTATGATTTGCATGGTCTTGTCTCAATTCAACATGGATGGGAAGAAGATCATGGATAGATCCCTCGCAAAATCCAATGCCAGTCGACGGCATTATAGCCCCTGGCCCGACTATAATTATACGAAAAATACTTTTTTTGCAATATCACGATTATTGATTAACATATTTCCCCTGATTAAGTAGGGACAGGTCGCGACCTGTCCCTACTGATCCTGTATAATTCCGAATCCAATACGTCTTCAACTCGCCGATGGCTTTTTCGACCGCGGGCAGGATGCCGCGCTTCTTGAACGTCTCCATCATGGCGTTGTAGACGGGATCGAACAACGAAATCGTAACCAACCTTACTTGACGATCCGCAGATTTTTCAATCCGTGTTTTGTGAATTCCCGATTGTACTTTTCCGCTTCTTTCCCCAGTAAAGCAAATCTTTTATTTGAATCCATCTCGGCTATCGTCTTCTTTTCATGTTTTTCAAGAAAGTCCCTCGTGGCCAATTCATCCTCCAAAATATCCCAGAAAACCTCATCATTGTAAGAATCGATATCACGGTGATATTCTTCTTCCTTTTCGTAGGTCAAGAAAAAATTCTTCAAATTCTCGTCAAAAATTATTCCATCCGACACCCCGCTGTCGTGCGCCAGCGCCAGTATCCTGTGATAGAAAGCTTCGTTTTCCTGGCTCTCGTCATCAGTTTCAGTTTTATAGGCATCCAACATCCAATTCGCCAGTTCGATGTGCTTCAACAGCAGTTTCAACTCTTTTTCCGACACGGTAATGGTTATATCATCCATTCTTTTCTCCTGAAATCGAAAAGTGAAACCAATAAATATCAGATTTCGTGAAAAAACCAAAATAAATTACGATTTTTCTGTTCAATTTTTGTCGGTGATAAGGCTATTTGTTATCTACCCCGGACTCTCTTTTCGCTATCTCATTTTAATCAATCTTGATCCTCGTTGCCGTAATCACGCCGCCATGATTCAACAGTAAGTTTTTCCAGCTTCTTATAATAGGAAGCTTCGGCGGCAGGATCGATCTTTTTAGTTGAGAGTATTTGCTGAAAATATTCAGCCAACACTGAACCGATGGCATGGATCGACTCGTGCCGATCCAACCCTTCTTCCTGCAACTGCTGCAACTTTGCCCTGACCGGACCCTCGGTATCCAATGCAATTTGATTCTCGACGACAACATGAATGGATGCATGGAGCAACTCATTAGGAAGGGGAATTTTCTTTTTTTGATGGTAATCCTGCACCTGCACTATCCGTAAATCCTCATCCATTCCCAGCCATACCGCCGGGTCAGGATCGACCAAAGGATTGTATCTCATCTTTTCCTCGCAAATGGCCCTCACTCAGCAACGGAGGGCTGGGCCTGTTTAAAATAAACATCTAATTTAAATCCTTGTAGACATCCTGGCGCTGGCCGATCTTGACCACCAGGACCAACAGCTCAGTTTTGCGAAAAGCGTAGATAACCCGAAAATTTCCGGCGCGAATCTTGCGCAATTCCTTGACACCGGTGAGCGGTTTGCCTGCAAGCGGATCCCGGCGTATCTTTTCGATCGCCTTGTCGATCTTGATCCGGTCCGGCTTGTCCAGCTTTTCAAGGAACTTTAATGCTTTGTCGCTGATCCTAACCGAGATCGAGTTTTTTCTTGGCGCCGTCATAGTCCAGCCACTTGGTCGTCGGGTCGTTCAGGATGTTCAACGCATCCTGGGCGTCTTCCAGCTCCTCCAGGTAACTTTCGATCCCCTTGCGGATAATGAAGCTTTTGGACCTATCGATCTTCTTGGAAATCTCCTCAAGTCTCTTGTTCAACACATCGTTAAGTCTTACCGCGATCAATGACATTTCTTTTCTCCCGGATTAAGTATAACATTGTTATACATAAATGTCAACTCGAAACTCATTTTTTCATTGTCGGGTTTTTCGCTTTTTTGCTAACGCAGCGGCTGGCGGATGATGGTTTTCCACTTGGCCGGATCGGCCTTGCGGATGTCGGAGAGGTAGATTTCGTGGTGCTTGCCGGAAAGTTTGCCGACGGAGGCGATGAAGGCATGCACCTTGGCGATGGTGGGCCCCTCGGCGGAGAAGGGGCCGATGTGCAGGATCTGGGCGCACTTGCCCTCGTTGAACGGCGCACAGCGCAAGAGGACGAGCGCGGGGAGATTTTTCTTTTTTTTCACCTCGGCGACGGACTCGCGCACCATGGCCGCGGACACGAACTCGGGCTGCATGATCATCATCGTCCACTTCCAGGCGGACTTGTCGTCGATCGAGAAGCTGGCCATGTCGTCGGCCCACCACAGCCCCTCCAGCGGCAGCACGCCGTAGTCGATGGCCAGGGTTTTTTTGACCTTGAACTTGACGGCATAGGCCACGGAAAACAGCGCCTCGACCGCCTGCTGGTAGGAAGGCGACGTATTGGGGTCACCCCGGCCGTCAATCATCAGGAAGTTCATGACCGGCACCTCGACCAGGGCAACATCCTTGGCCGATGGTTGATAGAGATGCTTGAGGTCTTTCTTGAAATCGATCTTCTTCATGGGACCTCACCTCCTATTCATTCCGCGGTAGAAGAATGTTAATCAATATGCCGGACGAAAGCAATTGTCAAGAACGGGACGGATTGAACGTAGGGGAGGGTTTCAAACCCTCCCGCTTCATCATGATCGCGCCTGGTCGTGGGCAGGTTGCACCCTTCGGGGAAGAATCCACCCTTTAAATATAAAAAAAACACCGGGTGGGTTACAAACCCACCCCTACATTAATTCAGCCTAATACGTTTTCAGCTTCCCCGATGGCTTTTTCGACGGCGTGCAGGATGTCGCGCTTCTTGACCGTCTCCATCATGGCGTTGTGGTCGGGATAGAGTGGCCGGTCCTCTTCCAGGTGCTCGACGACCTTGCGCACGGCGGCCTTGGCCGCCAGGGTACCCTTGCCCGGGGTGTAGTCGCGGAAATCCAGGGCCTGGGCGGCGGCGATGAACTCGATGCCCAGGATGCCGTAGGCGTTGTCGATGATTTGCCGCGTTTTCAGGGCCGTGTTCATGCCCATGGAAACGAAGTCTTCCTGGTCGGCGGCGGCCGGGATCGACTGGATCGAGGCGGGCATGGAGAGGATGCGCTGCTCGACGATCATCATGTCGGCGGTGTACTGGCTGAGCATATGGCCCGAATACATGCCGGCGCCCTTGGTCAGGAAAGAAGGCAAACCGACACTGAGGGCCGGGTTGAGCAAACGGTTCAGGCGGCGCTCGGAAATGACGCAGGTCATGGTCACGCAGGCGCCCATCATGTCCAGCGGCACCGAGATCGGCGAGCCCTGGAAGTTGGCGCCGGTCAGCACCACCTGGTCGTCGGGCAGGAAGATGGGATTGTCGCCCACACCGTTGAGTTCGATCTCGATCTGGCTGCGCGTCCAGCGCAGCTGGTCGCGGGCGGCTCCCAACACCTGCGGCGTAGAGCGCATGCTGTAGGCGTCCTGGACCTTGACCTTGACCTTGCCCAGCAGGTCGGAACCCTCGATAATGCGCTTGATGTTCTCGGCCGAGGTAACCGCGCCCTGGAAGCCGCGCAATTTATGCAGCCGCGCGTCGTAGGGCTTCATGTTGGCCATCAAGGCTTCCAGAGTCATGGCCGCGGCGATCTCGGCCTGCTTGAGCAGCCGCTCGGTCTCATAGATCTGCAGACAGGCCATGCCGTTCATCAGGTTGCTGCCGTTGATGGCCGCCAAACCGTCGCGGGCCTGGAGCCCCGGCACCGGAATGCCGGCTTTTTTCATGGCCGCGGCGCCGGGCATACGCTCGCCCTCGTAAAACGCCTCGCCCTCGCCCATCAGCAGCAGCGCGATCTGGCTCATGGGCGCCAGGTCGCCGCAGGCGCCGACGCTGCCCTTGTTGCAGACCACCGGAGTCACCCCCTTGTTCAACATGGCCACATAGGTCTGGGTGATCACAGGACGGCAGCCCGAATAGCCGTTGGCGTGGACATTGATGCGCGCCAGCATGGCCGCCCGCACTTCGGGGATGGGCACCGGCGTGCCGATACCGGCGGCATGGTTGTAGATCAGGTACTTCTGGAACTGCCCGACCTGTTCGTCGGTCAGCACCACCTCGGAAAACTCGCCGATGCCGGTGTTGACGCCGTACATAATCTCGCGCGCTTCGATGCGCTTCTCGATAAAAGTCCGGCAATTTTTAATTCTTTCGACCGCATCCGCGTGGAGTTCGACCTTCTCCAGTCCGTAAGCCACCTTATACACATCTTCGATTTTTAAATTTTTACCGGTCACGACAATAGCCATACATCCTCCTCGCTAAAATGAATTGTTAGATTTTATGTTTAGTAAAAGCCATTGTATAAAATTCGCTGGCTTTATTCAATAAAAAGCAAAAAAAACGGTTTGAAAAAAAAAGGGACCGGCCTTGACAGAAATGGTATAATAAAATCGTAATCACTTAATCCAGCAGAGCTGGATAAGAGCCTTAGATAACAAATTCAAAATTTGTTCTGAAAAGCTAACAAATATTAGAATTTGTTATACGGCTCTTAAGGAGAAAATCTTGGACAAGAAAAAAGAGGAAAAATTTGAATTTCAATCCGAAGTCAAGCAGTTGCTCGATATCCTGGTATACTCGCTTTATAAAAACAAGGACGTGTTCCTGCGCGAGCTGATATCCAACGCCGCCGACGCGCTGAACAAGGTGCAGTTTGAAATCCTGACCGACCCAGGCATTGAAAACAAGGACCAGGAGCTGAAAATCAATATTAGCGTCGACAAAAAAAACGCTAAATTGATCATCGAAGACAACGGCATCGGCATGAGCAAGGACGAACTGATCAACAACATCGGCACCATCGCCCACTCGGGCACCCTGGATTACCTGAAAAAGGTCGCCGCCAAGCCGGCCAAGAACCAGGTCGACCTGATCGGCAAATTCGGCGTCGGTTTTTACTCCAGCTTCATGGTGGCCAAGGAAATCCATATCATCAGCAAATCCTGGAAAAAAGGCAGCCGGGCCTGGTTGTGGAAATCCCAGGGCGAAAGCAGCTATACCATCGAGGCGGCCGACAAAAAAAGCCGGGGTACGCGCATCGAGCTTTTAATGAAAAAAGAGGAAAAGGAATTCCTGGAAATTTATCATGTGAAAAATATCATCCTGAAGCACTCCAAATTCGTCCCCTTCGCCATCTACCTGGACCAGGAAAAAATTGAAAGAAAGGAGGCCATCTGGACCCAGCCCAAATCCAAGCTGGAGGAAAAGGACTATTTCGAGTTCTACAAATTCCTCGAAAACACCCAGGAAGATCCGGAAACAACCCTGCACCTGTCATCGGACGCACCGGTGCAGTTTACGGCGCTGCTGTTCGTTCCTAAGACCTCGTTCGAACTGCTGGGCCTGATGAAAACCGAGCCCGGGGTCGATCTCTATTCCAGAAAAATCCTGATCCAGAAAGGCTCCAAGGACATCATGCCCGAATACCTGCGCTTCATCAAGGGCATCATCGATTCCGAAGAAATCCCGCTGAACATTTCGCGGGAAACCATTCAGAACAACGTGCGCATCGACAAGATCAAGAAGCATGTGTTGAAAAAATTGTTGGAGCACCTGGAAGCCATTAAAAACAAAAATCGCGAGCAATATCTGGGTATCTGGAAAAACTTCAGCAAGAACTTCAAGGAAGGCATTGTCAGCGACTATGACAACCGGGAAAAACTCGCCAAGCTGCTGCTCTTTTCCAGCTCCAAGACCGAAGCGAATGGACTGACCAGTCTGGATGAATATATTCAGCGCATGCCCGAGGGGCAGAAGGATATCTACTTCCTCGGCGGTTCGGACCGCCAGAGCATCGAAAAAAATCCGGCCCTGGAAATTTTTCGCAAAAAGGAGTTCGAAGTCCTTTACCTGCTCGACCCCATGGACGAATTCGTCCTCGACCATCTGCGTGAATTCGACAAAAAATCATTCAAGATGGCCGAAAGCGCCGACATTCCCCTGGAAGAAAAAACCGAGGTCACCGACACGGAGTATTTAAAAGACGTGGACAGTTTCATCACCTACCTGAAAACCATTTACGGCGACCAGATCAAAGAAGTGAAAATATCCAAGCGCCTGACCGACAGCCCCTGCCTGCTGCTCAACCCGGGCGACGGCCCGTCGGTGCAGATGGAAAAAATAATGAAAATGGTCAACAAGGACTATCAAATATCCAAGCGGGTTCTGGAAATCAATCCCGACCATGCCCTGATTAAAAAAATGGTTACGCTGCACAAAAAAGACGCGGCCGGAGTCGGTTTGAAAAACCTGGCCCTGCAGCTGCTGGACAACATGAAATTACGCGAGGGCATCTTGAGCGACACCGAAGTCCACCATTGCCCGTATCCAGCAAATCATGCTCGACGGCGGCGGCCAAGGCGAAAGTTGAGACGGTGATTGCCTAGAACGCCGTTATCAGGCCGATGCCGAAGCGGGGATATTTGCCGCTGCTCGACCTGAAGGCATAGGTGGCTTCGGCCACCAGGCGGAAATTTCGTCGCAGCAACCAACCCCCGTGCAGCGTGGCCGCGGTGTAATCCAGGTCATCCTGGTCGGAGTCGACCCAGTTAAATAGTCCAGCCCCATACCAGAGACTGTCGTCTCCACGCGGCAAGTAGATCAGTTCGGCGAAGGCGCCCTGGGTGGATATCTCGGGGGCTCCCAGCAAGAATGAGGGATTATCATCGCGGCGCTGCATGTACTGCAGGTTCAGTTCCAGCTT
Organism: Candidatus Aminicenantota bacterium; assembly: GCA_963770755.1. Lineage (GTDB taxonomy): Bacteria > Acidobacteriota > Aminicenantia > UBA2199 > UBA2199 > UBA2199. The sequence goes on from CAVYQZ010000010.1 coordinate 528,776, forward strand.
GGATGAGGTCCAGGTGGCATCGGCACCGGCCATCCACAGGCTGTTGACCAAGCTGGTGGTCGGTCCCTGTTCCTTGCCAAAATAGCAAAAAACACCCACACGGAGATTATCACCGATATCCTGGGACACACGCCCCATGACGTTCTTGTACTTGTCGGCGTCAAAATTGCCATGGGGATTGGCCTCGCTGTCGCCGATGCCGCTGCCGTTAACGACCTCCAGTGTCAAGTCGGTGCCGCTCTTGAAGCCGTAGGTGAGTATGACGCCGCGATCGTAGGTCAGGTCGATGCCCGAGAGGCCGGGCTTGCTCTTATAAATATGGTATTTCTCGCTGGTCAGGCGCAGCTCGCTCTTGAACAACGGGTCGGAAACGGAAAACTGGCCGACGACAACATCGAGGTCGCCGACCACATCATTGAACATGATAAAGGCGTCCTCCAGACCGGCGATCTTTCCCCGCTCACTGAAAAAAAAGTAGAAATAATAGGAAACGTTGCGGAAAATCGCTCCACCCGAGAGCAGTTTTATCAAATAGGGCGTTGACAGGTCGAGGCTCTTGCCATGGTCATTGTTCATGGAGACGAAAGCTTCCACGCGCAGGGCAATAGGAATATCGCGGATCAGCGACACCTTTTCGTCACCCGTATCGGCGAAATAGCGTGGCGCTTCCTTGTCCTTCAACACGAAACCATTGGCGGCAAACTCATCTCCGTAGGGCTTCAATCTCGGAAAAGGGCTGTGACACGTCTTGCATGAAAGCTGGTACTTGCGGGCAAAGGCCGGCATGGCATCCATCGTCACGACGAATCCCAACCAGACTGCCAGCCATATAATGACGGCGGTTGTTTTTTTCATGGCACACTCCTCAATCAACGACTTCGATGGAAGTCGAATGTTCGTTTACGCGGACAATCTCGGACTCCTCAGCGGGCACCCCGAGCAACTCAGCCACCGGCTTGACCAATTTCTGGAAGTTCAGCACGGCTGTGACCTTCAACGGCCCCAGGGCGACCGTTTCCGGCAGGGTGAACGTGCACGTTTCCAGCTTGGTTTCGCGCGGACCAATACGGTAATCGACACCCTGGGACTTGGTGTTCCACTGCATGATAGTCATCCGCCCCTGAGGGTCAAAATAGGGCATGCGGAAGATGCGGTCACCCAGCGGGATACCGTCACGCTGCACTCCCTGGAAGTCCGGTTTATTCAGCGGCAGCGCCATATCCTGGTAGGCCAGAACGTCACTGCCGATGGTATACTCCTCGCCGGCGAAGCCTTTTTTATCCACCGGCAGGTGATAGATCTTGCCGGCGGCGTCAACCGCTTCCACATGCATCCAGACAATGCGGTCCTCGACCGAACCGCTGGGGAACTTGTGTCCCGTCTTCTGGTTGAACAGGGCGACGGTGAACTTCACCTTGTCGCCGGGCTCAGCTTCGCGGATGTCCGGGTGGATACGCAGCTCAATCACGCCCCGCACTTTGCCGGGATCGTGGGCGCCGTGGAAAAGGTGCTGGCGCACGTCGGGATACTTGTTGCCCATGGCCGCCGAATATCCATCCGCATAGGTCATGTGACAATCGTGGCAGCGCACACCTTCTTTGGCATAGGGTCCGGCCTTCCACTCCAAATGCGTCGACTTCACCCAAACACCGTAGGGACTCATCTCATTGTGGCAGGCGCCGCAGAATTCCGCCTGGGCGAGGAAAGTGGACTTGACCAGGTTGTGCTCGGGCGAATTCTTGCCCTCGCGCGGGCCATACTTGTTCTTGCCGGGCTCGGAAATGAAGTTGAAATTATAGGGTGTATCACCAGCCAAGCCGGTCACCGTGTGGCAAACGTCGCACGAGACCGATTCGTTGGCCCGGCTGTTTTTTTCGGGAAGCGGCGGCGGCACATCACCGGCCATGAAGGCCATGGGCGTGTGGCAGCCGTTGCAGCCGTTGACGGGGCCTTCCAGCAATTTGTCTTTCTCGGCATGGGGCACAGCCAGCTTGAAATACTCGATTTCATCCCAGTGATGGGTATAGGCCTGCGACATCATGGCCTGAGTCCATTGCTGGTAGATGTCGCCGTGGCACGCCATGCCGCAGAACTTCGGCGGTTGGAAATCGTCATATTTCCTTGTCCCCAAAGCGTCATCCCCGGCTTTGACCAACGCCTGAGCGGCCAGCCCTGCCAGCAGGATGAAAATCGCCGCTGCAAGGACCCAGATTGTTTTCTTTTTCATGTTTACCCCCCAAAGACGATCCTCCCTTTAGAAAGATCGGCCAACGGCTTAATCCCGGTTTGACTGTAAATATTTTATTTGTCTGGAAATAAATTGTCAATAGCTCGCCGCACCGAGCCGTTGCATCCGCTCCATGAGCATCGGCCTGCCGGAGCAGGAATGATATGCGTTACTTTTTCTTTTTTCGGATTCGCCTCGTAGTCAATATAATGAAGGCCAGTTCGCAAATAATAAAAGCGGCCAAACCTCGACCTACTCCGGTCGTGAAGCCATAGGCGTGCATTCCCAGGCCCAGCAGGTTGACCCCGAGCCACGTCAGCGCGACGGTGATGATGGCGCCAACGGCCCCGGCGGCCAGGCCGGCTTGCCCAATCCAGCCGGCCAGGCGGGAGTGGAACAGAATAGCGCACCAGAGTATGATCAGCAAGGCGCCATTCTCTTTCGGATCCCAGCCCCAGAACCTTCCCCAGGATTGATCAGCCCAGATACCGCCCATGATGGTGCCGATACAGGTAAAGGCCAGTCCCGCGGCCAGAACGGCCAGCAGCAGTTTTTCCGTTCGCCGGCATGAAACTTCGTCACATCGCGACAAGAGGCGTTGAATAAGGATCCAGTGGCCAATGATGCCGGCGACCACGCAGCCCGCATAGCCGATCGAGATCGTCACCACATGGGTCGAAAGCCAAAGGTTGGAATCGAGCACGGCCGCCAGCATGCCCATGGTATCGCCTTCCTGGGCAAAGCGTCCGGCAATGGTCAAGAAAGCCAAACCAGCGGATCCGCCACACAAGATTCCCAGCCCATGCTTCTGTATCCATTCCAAACCGAGGCCCATGCCCACTCCGGCCCAGCCGACAAAAACGAATGTCTCGTACAAGTTGGTCACCGGTGGGCGGCCGCTGATGAGCATGCGGACGATCACTCCGGCCGTGTGAGCGCACAAGCCAAGCAGCAGGAAGACCAGGCCCAGCTGTCTCAGCCGCCGGGTTCCCGCTGCCCAGGACAAGGCGAGCAAGAGCAAGGCCAAGCCATATGCCAGTTGGGCCTTGAAAAAAGGCTCGAAGCGATTATATGCAATCTCCAGGGCGATCTTGCCGCCGGAAACAAGATCGCGTGACAAACGGTGGCCAAGGGAGTGATTGAATGCAGCCAGGGTTGCAGAAAAATCGGGCCGCCGGCGATCGGCATACGCCCGCGCGGCCCTGACCAGCAAGGACAGTTCCACCTTGACCGCCTCTGTCATGACCGCGTTGCGCGCCTGCGTTTCGGCCGGGCTCAGCCATTCATCCGCGGCACTCGTTCCCAGCGGGATAATGGCCGGGACCGCCGATGCCTCCTTGGCCGTTTCTTTCCCAGGCTCCCCGGACCAGGCAAAATGGAACGCGCTTGCCATATGGTAATAAGCAGAAACATTGTAAAACAGGCGGATGATTTCGTTTTCGACTCCGCCTCGGGCTCCCTCTTTCTGGCGGGATACATGGTAGGCCAGCTCATGCAGCTTACCCAGGCAGGCATGCAACTGGCGAAAACTGTAGCGGCCGCGGCCCTGGGCCGGCAGCCCGATAGCGGCAAGCACGTCAGGACGAGTGACAAGAAATATTTTGTCATCGCGGGTATCCCAGGGGGAAAAGAAAACCCGCGCCAGCCAACTGGCGGCATCCATGCTCTCCAGGGAAGAGCGCCCGGAAAACTGTTTGAGCAGGTTGCGGGCAAATGTGTCCATCGGCTTGATCCGACCCTGGTCCAAAATGAGCACATGTCGGAACGGCTCGATAGTTGAAGGCGCAGCAGGCAGGACAGTCGCACAACTTGCCATCCACGCCAATAGGAGCACAAGGAGCTTTGTATTTTTCATGATCACATGTCCCGCTTATGCTCTTCGCGACCTGGCGATGAGCTTGCCCATGAAATGCACGGCCAAACCGATAAACAGCAGGGCACTGGCCGCATAAGGGAGCCAGCGGCCGGCACTACGCACAACCGAAAACGTCGAGCTTTCACCCTGGCCGTCATCCGCGCCGTATGCTGATTGATAAAAGGTATATTCACGAAAACGCAGCGGCCGGTTCATTGAGATGACCGCTTGACGGCGGCTTCCTCCGGTTTCGATCTCGACCAGGCTGTCAAAGCTCTTGACAATCTCAGATCCGGCATGCATGGTTTTCTTGAAATCAAGCAGTTTCAACTTCAGCGGCAGGGGCCAGCGCTTCAAGCGCAGGGAGAAGACATACTCTGCATCGCCTAAATGCAGGGTCATCGAGCCATTTTCGCCGCCAAAAAGAAAAACGCTTCCGGTTTCCCGTCCGGAGCGAATCCGCACCTGGATGCCGGGAGTATTTTCAGCCGGATCGACAGCCGACGGCAGCGACTCAACTCGATGCTTCTCGTCTGCGCCGGCTGCAGTCAAACGGCAATTCGCACGGTGTTCATCCATGGTTATACTGACGCCAGAATCGGCAACCGCTGATTCACAACCCAAACGCAAATCAGTGACATCCACAACCCACTCCGGTGCGTTCGTCCCACGCCGCGCCGCCATGGCAATCTCCCAATCACTGGGCGCCATGGAATATTCGGCGCTCTCCCCTTCCACCAAGGTTAAAAACGATTCCTGGGCGGTCGCGGCAATGAAAAACCCCCCCCCGACCAGAACCAGCAGGCCAACATGGATCAATAGCAAGCCAAGCATTGGCCTGTGTCTTGAAAAGCGGCAGGTGAGAGCCGCCAGCAGATTGACCAGGAACATGACTCCGACCAGCAGCATCCCGGGCAATGGCACAACCCCGAAGAGCATGAAGATCCAGGAGCCAAACACCTGCTGCTGCGCCGCGTAGATGCCCAGCCGTGCCTGGTAGATGGTTCCCACGATCACCAGCATGGCGATGAGCAACAGAATGAAGACAGTAAATTTTATGGAAGCTAATTTATGGAAAAGAGCCAGTACTCGAACCATCGGTCTAAAGGTGCCCATAGAACCGTCCGTTTGCCTGCGCGCAGCGCAGTTCAATACGAAGCATGGGTCGCAAAACATCCCAAAATTGGGCAAGCCCCGACAATCTCATGCAAACAGGAAGTTGCTGAATCCGTATCATTGATTTTTTAGAAAGCGGGCCAGCCAGGCGAACTGCTGCTCGTAGACGAATTCCCAGTTCTGCAATCTATAATAATAATGCCCTTCATCGGGGAAGTAGATGAACTTGGAAGGAACACCCAGGCGCTGCAGGGCCGTAAACATGGCAACCCCTTGCGAAAGATCAACGCGATAATCCCGGCCGCCATGGAAAATCAGGGTCGGGGTTTTAAAATTCTGCGCAAAGGTACTGGGCGATGAACGCATATACTCTTCACGGTTGGCCATGGGCGTGCCGCCGAATTCCATTTCCGGGAACCATAGTTCATCGGCGCTGTAATACGACATCAATTGATCAAAGATGCCGTCAACCGAGACGAAGCAGGCGAAACGGTCGGTCTGGCCGTTCAGCCAGTTGACCAGATAGCCGCCGTAGGATCGGCCGCAAGCGCCGATTTTGCTGCCGTCGATGAAAGAATAGCGGGCCACCAGGAAATCCAGGCATTTCATGACATCTTCCTGGTCGACCCGACCCCACTGGTTGAGAATGGCTTCCTTGAATTTTGCTCCGAAAGACGTGGCCCCGTGGATATTGGGTTTGACTACCACATAACCCTGGGCCGCGAACAGATTGGCATTGCCGCCGTAATTGCTCCAGCTGCCGTTCCAATCCCCTTCCGGTCCGCCGTGAAAGAGGAAAACCAGGGGATACTTCTTGGCCGGATCGAAAGGCACGGGCCTGGTCAGGAAACCCTGCACATCATCGCCGTAAGCGCCTGTGTACCAGAAAACTTCGCTGGGAGCGGGCAAGGCGTACGTGTCAACAAAATCGTCAGCCAGTCCGGTCAACATGGTAAAGCTTTTTTCAACCAGGTCAAAGCGGGCGATTTCAGCCGGCCGGTTCGTGGCACTGGTGATGCAATAAAACGATTTTTCGTTTGCTGCCAAGGCTACATGTGAGAATATGCGGTGATTGACCAGGCAGGTCGAACGGCCGGTTTTCAAGTTGATTTTATAGAGCGCGTTAAAGCCTTTTTCTTTGCAAGTAATAAACAGGGCTGCAGAACGGCGTGACCAGATGATGTCATCCACGCCCAAATCCAGGTCGCGGGTCAGATTGGCGCGACGGCCGCTGTGCAGATCAAGCAGGATCAGTTTTTTCTGGTCGGCTTCATAGCCCGGCCGGGCCATCTCGGTATAGGCCAGGTAGCGGCCATCCGGGGAAAAAACCGGATCCACATCACAGCCGCGGCTTTCCGTGATCCGGCGCGTGGCGCTGCCGTCGATATGTACCAAAAAAATATCGTTGTTGGTGCTGATGGCCTTGACCGGGTCGGTGTTGGTGGTATAGGCCACGGTCCGGCCGTCGGGAGAGAAGGCCAGGTCCCGGCGACCGCCCAAGTGGGAGGTCGGGGCATGATACGGGCCGGGGGTCAGGTCGATCAGTCGGCCCGAAGCGAACTGGAAATAAAAGACATGCTTCACCGTGCCGTCATCCAGGTGGTTGTAAGGCCGGAACAGCAGTTTTTCAAAGACCAGGCCACTGTGCTTTTTTTCTTTTTTGGCCGCCTGCTGCCTGGCAAAATATTCCGGGCTGTTGTCCTCAGGATAAACGGAACGGCTCAGCAGAACACCGCGGCCATCGGGTGACCAGACATAATTGGATATGCCTTCCGGAATAGCGGTCAATTTTACGACGTTGCCGCTGAGCGGGTCATAGCTGTGCAGCTGGTCACGGCCATCCGCCTCAGCCAGAAAAACAATTTTCCTGCTTCCGGGGATCCAGCGCGGCGAATAGGCCCCCTCCCGGATCAGGCGCTTGTTTTTTCCATCGCTGGACATCATCCAGACCGCGCTGGAAGCGGAATTTGTGGCGACATCACTGCGGGTCACTGTGTAGACCAGTTGCCGGCCGTCCTCAGAAAGGCCCAAGTCCCTGGGATTGGCAAAGCTATACAACGCTTCGAAAGTCATGGGCAGCCGCTCAACCGCAGCGTTCAGGCCTATAAAGAGAAACATGATCATGAATGCCACGCGAAAAAATATTTTCATTGTTTTTCTCCTTCCGGATTTCAAGTAGCTTAAATGGGAATTTTAATGGGAATGTCAACTACTGTCAACCATGGCCAGTCAGAACGGATGCCTCGCTTCCGGTCATTTCCTGGTCATCCAGGCGTATATTTTCCTTAAAAGCTCCGGGCTGATTTCATGGCCGCCTTCATACTCCTGGTACTCAACTTCGTATCCGTAATTTTTTAATTTTTCGCCGGTTTTGGCTCCCAGTCCCGCCGCAATCATGGGGTCATGGGTGCCCTGGGCAATGAAAACCCTGAATTTTTTACCTTTTTCTATTTCCTCTTCTTTCAAGACGGAAAACTCGCTGTCGGTTTCGGGGAAGCTACCGCCGATACTGATGACACCGGCCACCATGTCGGCATGCTTGAAAGCGGACAGGAAGGCATAGGCAGCGCCCTGGGAGAATCCCAGTAGATAGACTTCTGAAACCGGATATTTCCTTGTCAGCGATCGGAGCGCTTCGTGTATATTTTCAATCGCCAGGGGGTCGTCAATTTTCCACAACTGCCGATCCCGGGTCTGGATCGCCCAGGAAAAATGCCGGCCGCGAAGCTGCGGGAAATTGGAGTAAGCCCCCTGTGGTGCCGCCAAAATCAGCGGCTCTTTTTTCAAGGCATGGTTCATGACCGCCATCATGTTTTCCGCCAAACCGCCATTGCCATGCAGCCCGATCAGCAGCGGATACCGGCACGCAAAATCAATTTTATCGGGAACTTTGACCCGCAGTTCAGACAACTTGCTCGTCGGCACGTAAAGGGTTTCGCCGAGGTTGTCCTCCCAGTTCGAAACGAGCTCCATCAGCATCATGAATTTCGGAGTGTTTCTGATGGGAATGAAATCCGGATCTTTTTTCAACAAGGCGAAATCGTGAAAACCCGCTCGGGCGGCCAAGACCAGGCATTTCACCGCCAAATCGGCCCGGTGCAAACGCCCATAGCAGCAGGCCAAGTTATACAGGGCGGTCGCATTGTCGGATTTGAATTGCAAATAGGCCAGAAAGTACTGGGCCGCCTGAAAATATTTCTTTTCCTTGATAAAGCCTGAGGCCTGCGCAAGCAGCTTCTCGTAATCCGTGTCCATGAAATCCAGGGCCTTTGCATCCAGAGGGTCTGTTTTTTCAATGCCAGTGCTGGTCTGGTTGTCTTTTTTCTCACCATGGCTGAAGGGAACCGCGAAAATGAAAAAAACTGAAAACAAAGCCGCTAATTTTAATTTTTTGGTAACTCTGCCGCGAAATGAATTGGTAATCATATGCGAATCCTAGACACCCGCAGAAAAAAAGTCAACCAGACAAAAAAGACATCGTATCTGCAGCGGCCGAATTTTCCGGCCAGCGTTGAGCCCGAAGACCTGCTTATTCGAGGTACTCCATGACATGCGGGTCATCGCGAAGCGGGGCAAAAGCATCATTGTGAAGAATCCGCTGCCATTCAACGAATCCTTTTTTTTTCGCCTTGTCCATGTAATCCAGCGTTTTTTCCAGGTTTCCGGTTGAAGCATACAAACAGGCATAGCGGAATAACAATTCCGGCTGGGGCGGACTGCTTTCGGAACTTTGAAAGGAAAATCTTTTTTCACGATCCAGATAACCGGGGTCCAGCTCCATCACTTTTTGCAAGTGGGCGAATCCCTGTTCGATTTCCCCCTTGTGCAGCAGGATGGTTCCCAGGTTGAAATGCAATGAAATGTTATCCTTAAAAGCAACGACGGCCTTGCTGAGTGTGGCTAGGGCTGTATCGATCTCGCCCATCTCGAACTGGAGGTTCCCCAGGTTGCAGACGGCGGCGGCGTATGCCGGATTAATCGCCATGGCTTTTTGAAAACATGTCAACGCTTCCGGAAAATTTTTTTTCATGAAATAAGCGATGCCCAGAAAATTAAAAGCCCTGTCCGAATCAGGTTTCAGGGCGCTCGCCTGCCTCAGTTCGTTGATCGCATCGTCATATCTTTTCTGCTCCAGCAGTTGCGTGCCTCGGGACAGGTAGCTGAGGTAAGAATCTCCCTTTCCCGATTTGGCGGTGGATACCGACATCCGGCCCGTGGTGCATTGGAAAAAGGCAAAGGAAACAACAAAAACAAACAACACGGCTTTTTTCATCATTCACCTCTCTTTACAATGTTTTCATGATATGGGAGCACGATGCATGCCAAATCCATTTCCTCCTCGGTTCAGCCGCGCCCGGCCGAAAAATCCAATTTTTTGTGAATTTTATTCAAAAAAAACCTGAAAATTCATTTTTTTGCATAAATCACGATTGAAAAATGACGATAATCACGCGGGGCCGGCATAAAATGAAAATTTTGCCAAAACAATTGGGAGACAAGGCCCATGACCTTGTCCCCCAATCCACTTGGCCAACCGGCCGCCGCGGGTTACTCAAACCAGATTTTTACGGTTTCCCCATGGTCCTCGATTTCAACCAGTGCCAACGGCCCGGCTTTTTTAAGCTCATTCCAGATTTTTCTGATGTCAATGCGGCAACCATGATCCACTTCAAACTTCTCTTCCGGGCAGGCATTGATTATCATCTCCACCAAGGAAATGGGCAGGGAAATCTTGACTTCTTCCTTGGCGCCGTTTTTTTCGGTCACCACAATCTTGAACCACTGCACGTTTTTCCGACCTGATGCGGAATTATCCGGGTTTTTGACGGCATTTTTTATGACCTTGTAGTCATCAGCCGCGGCGGCAAAAAGAGCGATCGTCAAGACAAAAACAACCAGAAAAACACTCAACGCAACGATTCTTTTTTTCATGTATCCTCCTTGTACGGGTTCATTCAACCCATATTCTAATTACACTATCATTTTCCCGGATATCGATTTTCATATCCTTTTCGGTCAATTGGGTCAGGATTTCATCCAGGTTATAGCCTTGTTTTTGCAACGACCGCTTCTGTTCCTGACTGAGCGCTTTCAAGGCCAGGTCGGCCAGTGCCAGTGGAATTGTCAGCGAAACGTTCTTCTGCGCATTGTTTTTAGCAAATATCCGGATCTTGAGCATGCGCCCCGATATGTCCCTGTTGCGCCGATCCATTATTTTAAGCCGGGCGGGCTCGATGCGCATGATGGCGATTTTTGCCCGGTCGCGCAATTCTTCATCCTGCTCGTTGTCCAGAATGGCTTGCAACACCGGCAGCGCCCGGGCGGCCATGGACCGGTCCGGCACATAGCTCAGCTTGAAGGCGGCATAGAAAGAGACCACCTTGTTTTGATTGTTCAACAGGGTTAATATCTTCTGCAAATAGTTTTTTTCTCCGCGGCGATACAGCGTCTCCGCCAGGTCGATGATGGATACCCTGGCTTCCTCAGCCAGGTTGCTGCCCGCGGCATAGCCGACAAATTTCTCATAACTCTCCAGGGCCTGCTTGGTTGCTCCCATTTCTTCCTGGCATTTGCCACGGTAAAAAAGCGCTGCGGCATGATTCCGGTTCTCGGGACGCTCGGCGACAACGTCATCCAACAGCTTCAGGGCGGCCGCCCACTGCTTGTCAAAAATCAGCACTTTGGCTTTTTCAAAAGAGTCAAGACCGGTCCCAACCGCCAGGCCGACCGTCCAAACCCAAAGCAGTAATAACACCAATAAAATTTTCTTTTTCATTTAAACCTCTTGATAGGGCTGAAAAGAAAGATCCCTTTCCAACAAACGGATTTTCAGTAAAAGTTTTTCGTTTTCCATGATCCGCTGCAAACGGCTAATCTGGCTGCAAAGCTGCCGATCTTCCAGCTGCAGGATCTCATAATTGAGCCAGTCGATCCGTTCGCTGATTTCCCGGACCTTGAGCCATTCCAGCGCCGGCAGGTTCTGTTGGAAATACTTTTTCTTCAACAGCAATTTCTTGGCCTGGCGCGAATACAAGCGGACCTCCCAGGCAGCCGCTTCTTCGTCGGGGCAATCTTTGAGCAGATCGGTAAACATCAATTGGCTTTGCTGCAGATAAGAGATCACTTCTTCCCTGGCCAGGCCCGATTGCAAATGCGCTACGGTTGCCGCTGTCATCAAGGCATCTTCAGGCCCGGGGGCAACTCCCGGCCGTGTCCGGATCAGAAAAAACATCCCCGCGGCCAGAACCAGCAGCACGGTGGCGGCGGTGACCAGCGGCGCCAGGGGAAAAATCCGCCGCCGGACAGGCATCGTATCGATCGTATCGGCGCGGTCGATTTTACGCATAATTTTTTCCGCCGCGGCATCCCAATCGATGGCCTGGCATTCGGCTTCGGCGCGGGCCCTCCGGGTTCCGGCAGCCGCCAGCAATGCCTGCCAGTCTGCCAACTCGCGGCGGCAGGCAGGACATTCCTGCACGTGCTTTTCAACCCGCAGCCGTTCCCGTTCATTGATTTCCCGGGCGGCCAGCCATTCAAGCCATGGTCTGATCTTTCGACACGATTCCATATTCACCTCACGCATCGGCGATCACTTCTGTCCTGATTTTTTTCAGGGCACGGTGATGCAGTGTTTTCACGGTCCCCAGAGAGACATTCATGATCTCGGCCACCTGCTGCAGCTTCATTCCCTGCCTGTATTTCAGGGTAAAAACCGATTTTTGCTTGCTGGACAGGTTTGCGGCGGCCCGGTCAATCGCCGCGCTCATTTGCCGCAATTCCAGGGCCCCATGAGAATTTTCAAGCACAGCCAGTTGCTTCTCGGGCACATCGGCAATATTGTTTTCCAAGGCGTTTTTTTTGGCGAATTTGCGATAGGTATCAATGCAGATATTGTGGGTCAGGCGGTAAACCCAGCCCGCAAACGATTGCTGCGGCCGATAGCCGTCGATCTTGGCAAATATCCTCATGAAAGTTTCCTGGACGATTTCCATGGCGTCATCGCGGTTGGGGAAAAACCCGTATGCGAAGATGAAGATTTTTTTCTGATAGCGGCCGACCAGTTCGCCGAAGGCTTCCTTGTCGCCATCCTGGATGCGCGATACGAGTTTATGCTCATACTCCAGTTCATCGTAGTTTTTCTCCTCGACCATTGCCATCGGCTTTATTTTCGACCCTCGGCAGCCGTCGGCAAGACACAGTTTGGCGTCATCCACATCCTCCGCTTTTTGTCCATCCAAACAGTATAACGAAAAATGGTTCGGAAAAGTTGACAAAGCAAAGAGTCACGCGATATTCCTTGACAAAAAAAACTCAATTGGTTACACTTGTTTTATGGAAAACATCAAACAAGTGTTTAATCGCGGAGGCGAAATGACTAAAAATATAGGCAAATCAATACTCATCGGCTTAATCATCATCATCGTTCTCGTTTTTATATTCAAAATCTATATCGTTGTCGATCCCGGTGAACGGGCGGTAATCTTCAACAAGGCCACCGGCAACCTGCGCGTGACCCCCAACGAAGGTTTTTATTTCCTGGTTCCGTTGGTCGAAGAACCGACCATATACGATGTCAAGGCCAGGACCTATACCATGAGTATTGCGCCCCTGGAGGGCGAGATGAAGGGCGACGATTCGTTGCAAGCATTGACATCGGACGGCCAGAACGTGCTGCTCGACATTTCGGTGCGTTACCACCCGGACATTGATAACCTGGACAAGCTGCACCGCCGCATCGGCATCGATTTCGTCAATAAAGTACTCCGTCCCCAGGTGCGTGGGATCGTGCGCATGATCGTGTCGGAGTACCCGGTGCTCGACGTCTATTCGGGCAAGCGCATGCTCATTCAGGCCGAAATCGCAAAAAGAATGGGCGAATCATTAAAAAAGAACTTCATCATCTGCGACGAAATTCTGCTGCGTAATGTCCAGTTCTCCACTGAATTCCAGCAGGCCATCGAGAACAAGCAGATCGCCCAGCAGCAAGCCCAAGCCATGAAATACGTTCTGGAAAAAGAGGAAATGGAAAAAAAGCGCAAAATCATCGAAGCCGAGGGCGAAGCCGAATCGCTGCGTTTGAAAGGCAAGGCCCTGGCTGATAACCCAGCTTTGATCCAGTACGAGTACGTCAAACTCCTGTCCCCCAATATCCAGGCCATCGTCACCGACCAGAATACGATCTTTAATTTCTCGGATTTCATCAAGGGCCAGAAAAAATAGTCCCGGGTTAACTATCGTGCATATTATCGGCCTGACCGGGGGTTTCTGCTGCGGCAAATCCTTTGTGCTGAAAGTGCTGGAAGAGCAGGGATGCTACACCATCCGTGCCGACGATATGGCCAAAACGATCATTGCCGCCAAGGAATCTCCCGTGCGCGAACAAATCATTGCCATTTTCGGACCTGAGATCTACGACCCCAAGAACGGGTTGGATAAAACAAGGCTGAGCGAACTGCTCTTCGAGAATCCGGAAAAAAGAAACCTGGTCAATACCATCGTGCACCCGCTGGTCAGCGAAGATCGCCGTAAAAAAATCCGTGCCATCGAAGCAACCAAAATATACGATTTTTTCATCTATGAATCGGCCCTGCTGGTAGAATCGGGAATCTACAAGGAATTCGAGAAGATCATCGTGGTCTACACCTCCCCCGAAATTCAGATTGCCCGCGCGGCGGAGCGGGACAAGCTCTCCCCCCTGGAAGCGGAAAAGCGCATTCAATCCCAATTCCCGTTAAAGGAAAAACTGAAAGTGGCCAATTACACGATCGACAGCAGCGGCACGTTTGAAAATACCCGCTCCAACACCATGGAAGTTTTTTACCTGTTGAAAAAAGATTTCAATTTGTCTTGAATTATGATAAAATTATCTTCATGGAGAGAGGAGAGTACTTAGTAGAACTCTTGCATTTGTTTGATTTGGGAAAAGGGGCTACTGCGCCCGAAATTCTCGATAAATATCTCGAAAAAACCCTGGAGATCAAATTCCAGAGGATCCTGATCGGTCAGGAGGCTTTGAAAGAAGAATTCGTGCGCTACCACGAAGCTTTTGTCAAAATTTTGAAAATACTGCAAGGCATGAACAAAAAACTCACCATGAGTTTGTTTTCCAACGATCAACTGGCAAAGTTTTTTTTCAATCAGGGTGTCTATGCCGTGTGCAAGGACGATTTCCTGCAGGCGGGAGAAAAATTTCAGGATGCCTATAAAATCAACAAGCAAAATGTATTCCTGCTCACGTATCTGGGCATCCTGCTGACGACCCGCAAGAACTACTACGCAGCCGAAAAATATTTCACCGACGCCTTTCGCCGCGGTGCCGACAATGACGATGCCTGGTTTTATGCGGCGGAAAATTTTTTCAAAGCCAGAAGTTTCAAAAAAGCCCTGGAATACTATGAAAGGGCCAGAAAACTGAACCCGGCCAGGAATGAGATTGCCCTCCGCATCAAGGAGTGCCGGGAAGCCATGGTGAAAAAAGAAAAAACCGCCGGGAAAGACTCGCTGCTGCGCAGGGTCGTCATGTACATCCGCAATGCTTTCGAGCGTTGACGGCGGACATTTCCCTATCAGTGCAGGCCGCTTTTAGTTGACATTCAATAAAAATACCCGCAAAATATCAACATGGGGAAATTAGATTTTCTAATAATTACCCACACCTGGCGGAATTCCATTGCCGGTAAACGGTCGGACGATAAAAAAAAGAATTGTCTTTTTTTAAAAATTACTATTTTTTTTGTTTTAATGGCTCAGGTAATTTGGAATTGGGCCATTGACCCGACGAGATCGATTACCCAATATGTCCATGATGTCTGGAAAACTGAGCAAGGATTACCTCAAAATTCACTCCGGGCGATCATCCAATCCCGTCAAGGATATTTATGGCTCGGCACTCAGGAAGGCATTGCCAGATTCGACGGCGTCCGTTTTGATGTTTTTGATAAAAATAGAATTAACGCTCTTAAAGATAATTATATCATGTGCCTATATGAGGATAGAAATGGTGCCTTATGGGTGGGGACGCGGGGCGGAGGTTTAACCTATATCCATTTGCAGGAGGAAAAGTTTTTTAATTACACGACCACGAATGGCCTGGGGAGTAATTTTGTTAATGCCATCAATATGGATCGAAAAGGAACTATGTGGATTGGCACCGCGGGAGGCGTTAGCAGTTTGAAAGATGGCAAATTTGCCACTTATACGACCAAGGAGGGGTTGGCTAATAATGCGGTTTATACTATCCATATCACTCCTAAAGATGAACTTTGGCTGGGCACATTAGGGGGCGGTGCCAGTCACCTGAGCGATGGGAAGTTTAGCAATTATTCAAAAAAAGAAGGATTGGCGGATAATTCTGTGAGGGCAATACTATGTGATCGTCAGGGGAATCTTTGGCTCGGAACAGAAAACGGTTTAAACATGATGAAAGATGGGAAATTTGTGGTCTATACGACTCGCGATGGATTATCCGACAATAATATTAACTTTCTTTATGAAGACAAGGAAGGTAGTTTATGGGTTGGTACCAATGACGGAGGATTGAATCGAATCATCGATGGGAAAATCTCTGCATTTACCATGAAAGAGGGATTATCACAAAATGCAGTATTCTCTATTCTTGAAGATCATGAGGGAAGTTTATGGATAGGTACCGGCTCCGGCGGGCTGAATCGATTAAAAGATGGCAGGATTATCACTTTTACCAGCAACGACGGATTGGCCGATGATCTGATATTATCTGTATATGAAGATGATGAGGACAAGATTTGGATTGGCACGGCAAACGGCGGGTTGAGTCAATATGTCAATGGCAATTTTAAAAATTTTATCCTGACAGACAACAATGCGAGTAAAACGGTACAAACAATCTTGAGGGATAAAATGAGAAATCTATGGTTTGGAACTGGAAATGGTCTGTATGATATGAAAGATGGAAAATTAATCCATTATACCACCAAAGATGGCTTGGCCAATAATTCAGTCACTTCGCTTTGTGAAGCTGTTGATGGGAGCTTGTGGGTGGGCACCCATGATGGTTTAAGTCTATTTAAAAACAATAAATTTATGGTTTTTAAAGCCGAACAGGGTTTATCCGACAATGTGATCAGAGTAATCTTAATGGATCGACGAAGGAATCTCTGGGTGGGTACCAATAATGGGTTGAATCAATTGCAAAACGGTATATTTAAAATTTACACCACCCAAGATGGATTAGCCAACAATTTCATTTATTCTTTATATGAAGATAAAGATGGGATACTCTGGATAGGCACGCGCAGTGGACTGAACCGGCTTGCCGCCGGGAAAATCACCAGTTATACAGTCTCAATCGGCATGTACGATGATGTGGTATTTCAAATTTTAGAGGACGAGAAAGAGAACCTATGGATGAGTTGCAATAAAGGGATTTATGAGATCAGCAAGAATGAGCTCAATCAATATGCGCTGGGAAAGGTTCCCCGAATTCATTCTCTGAGTTATGGGATCGCCGATGGCATGAAAAGCAGGGAATGCTGCGGAGGATTGCAGCCATCAGGCTGGAAGAGCCATGATGGCCGCCTCTGGTTTCCGACCATCAAAGGATTGACCGTGATCAACCCTGCCCTGAGTCTAAAAAAGAATAAAACCCCGCCGCCCGTAATCATCGAACAGGTTTGGGTGGAAGGGCGTGAAGTAAAAATAAAGCAGGGCATGGAAATGATCTTTCCCCCAGGGACCGAAAAATTTGAGTTTCATTACACAGCACTAAGTTTTTTGGCGGCGGAGAAAATTAGATTTAAATATCAATTGCAGGGCATTGATCGGCAAGTACTCGATGCGGGCAATCAAAGAGCAGCTTATTACACCAAGATCCCCCCCGGCCATTATACTTTCAAAGTGACTGCCTGCAACAAAGACGGAGTCTGGAACACCCATGGTGCCGTTTTCAAGTTTTATTTAAAGCCCTTTTTCTATCAAACCTGGTGGTTTTACCTAATCTGCGGCATAGGTTTTGTTTTTATGGGATTGGTCATTCTCCGCTTCCGGACCAATAAACTGGAAAGCAGAAAGAAGGAGTTGGAGCAGCTGGTTGTACAGCGCACGGAGCAGTTGGCCAATGCCAACAAAGAGTTGAAAAGGCTTTCCATCGTGGCCAGTAAAACCGATACCGCTGTATTTATCATGGATGCGCAGGGAAATTTGGAGTGGATCAATGAAGGTTGTGTTCGCATGTATGGTGTACCCGGTGTAACCATGGAACAATTGATTCCAAAAGTAGGAACCAATATTCTTGAGGCCAGTTCCAATCCGGATATTAAAAATGTTTTTAATACTTCCATCAAAGAAAAGAGATCGGTTCAATATGAATCCTATCTTAAAAATGCGGCGGGAGAGATAAAATGGTTACAAACCACGCTGACACCCATTTTCGATGATGCCGGAAATTTAACAAAATTGGTGGCCATTGATTCCGATATCAGTAAAATCAAAGCCGCGGAAGTGGCGTTGGTGGCTGCCCGGATGGACGCGGAAAAGGCCAACCATGCCAAGTCCGAGTTCCTGTCCCGGATGAGCCACGAATTGCGGACCCCGATGAACTCCATTTTGGGGTTTGCCCAGTTAATGGAATCCGACGAGAGGGATCCGCTTGCGGAGTCGCACCGCGAGAGCCTGCACCATATCCTCAAGGGTGGGCGGCACCTCCTCAGTCTCATCAATGAAGTCCTGGACTTGGCTCGCATCGAGTCGGGCCGACTGATGCTTTCAACCGAACCCGTGCTGGTGGCACCGATGGTAAGTGAAACGGTGTCCATGATCCAACCCTTGGCGAAGGCTCGGCGCATCCGCATCACCAACGGTGTGCCGGTCACGCCGCCCTACCGGATGCTGGCAGATCCCAACCGCATCAGGCAGGTCATGCTTAATCTGCTGTCCAATGCGGTGAAATACAATCGGGAGGAGGGCCTGGTTACGGTGGAGGTAGCGGAGCGTCCGGACGGCCGGTTGCGCCTGAGCGTCACCGACACGGGCCCGGGCATTTCTTTAGATCAACAGGCACAGGTATTCGAGCCTTTCCACCGCCTGGGCGCTGACCGGATGCCGGTAGAGGGCTCCGGCATCGGCCTCACGATCTCGCGCAAACTCACGGAAGCCATGGGAGGATCCCTAAATCTCACCAGCACACCGGGTCTGGGGTCCTGTTTCTTCATCGACTTGCCCATAAGTCCGGAAACGAGCCAAGCTCAACCCTCTTCCATTCTCGACTCTCCAGCCCCCATATCCTCCGTAGCCAAAAAAGAACATACGGTTCTGTATATTGAGGACGACCTGTCCAACCTGGCCCTCGTCCAACATATTATGGTTCGCCGCCCCGGCATCAGGCTCCTTTTCGCGCCGCAAGGGACCCTGGGGCTCGAGCTGGCCCGGGTACACCGGCCCGATCTTATCCTGCTGGACGCCCATCTGCCTGATATCGAAGGCCACGAGGTTTTCCTCAAACTCAAAGAGGACCCGGCAACCAGCTCCATCCCCGTGCTGATCGTAAGCGCTAGCGCCATGCCCGCTGAGATTGACTCCATGATGCAGGCGGGCGCCGCGAGCTATCTGACCAAGCCCCTGGATATTCCGTTGTTCCTAAAAACCATCGACAGGTTCCTGAATTGCCCCCCGCAGGAGATGTCATGATCGATTTGAAGCGGATCCAGAACGCCAGGATATTGATCGCGGACGACGAGAAATCCAACGTCCTCCTGCTGGAGAAAATCCTTGCGGCCGCCGATCACGCCAATTTCCTCTCCACCACCGATCCGCGTCACGTGCTGGACCTGTACCGCGCCTTTCGACCCGACATCCTCCTTCTTGACCTCCACATGCCGTATCTGGACGGGTTTGAGGTGATGGCCAACCTGCGGGCAGCTCTTGAGGAGGAGGATTACATCCCCATTCTGATGCTGACCGCCGACATCACACAGCCTACCCGCTTGAAAGCGCTGGAATGCGGCGCCAAGGATTTCCTGACGAAACCCTTCGATCAGGTGGAAGTGGTCAACCGCATCCGCAATATCCTGGAAGTGCGCCTGCTTTACACGGATCTAAAGGACCAGAACCAGGTCCTGGAGCAAAAGGTCCGGGAACGGACGCAGGAACTCATGGATACCCGTCTGGAGATCATTCACCGCCTGGGGCAGGCTGCGGAGTATCGCGACAAGGGAACCGGCCTGCACATCCTGCGCATCAGCTACTACTCCGCCTGCCTGGCACGTGCCGTACATTTGCCTCGCGAGATGCATGATATCATCCTCGCTTCCAGCCCCATGCATGACATCGGGAAAATAGGCATTCCCGACTCCATCCTCCTCAAAACAGGAAGGTTGGACAGCAAGGAATGGGAAATCATGAAAACGCATACCACCATCGGCGCCGAACTGCTGGGAGGACATAACAGCACTCTGATGAAAGTCGCCTCCTCCATCGCCTTAACGCACCATGAACGCTGGGACGGACTGGGTTATCCAATGGGGTTGAAGGGCGAGGATATCCCCCTTGAGGGACGGATCGTAGCCCTCTCCGATGTTCTGGATGCACTTCTCTCCGATCGCCCTTACAAGAAAAGTTGGCCCATGGAGAACGCCCTGAACGAGATCGAATCGCTGAGGGGAAAAACGTTCGATCCCAACCTGGTGGACGCCCTGCATGAGGCCTTGCCCGAGATCAAGGACATCCTGCACAGAATCGAATCCAAAACGCTGACCCATTTATAAAATTAAATCAACTCTTGCGAGTCGATCGAGCTCAGTGATTGACTTCTTGACATTATCAACAGGAAGCACGATGGATGGAACCAACAAGGATGAACGGTCGTATTTTTATTCCTTTTTCCACTTCACCCCGTCCGGCGTATCGAGCAGGGTGATCCCTTTTTGTTTCAATGCGGCGCGGATGGCGTCGGCCCGCACATAATCCTTGTCCCGGCGGGCTTTTTCACGCAGGGCGATCTGGGCCTCGACATCGGCTGCCAGGGAACTGGCGTCGTCATGGTCCAGGACACCGAGAACCGTGTTCAGGCGCTCCAGGTAGGCCAGGATGGCAAGGGCGTCCGTTTGGCGCAGTGCGGCCATCATCTGGTTCACTTGAGAAATGAATTCGAACACGGCACCCAGGGCTCCGGAAATATTGAAATCATCGGCCATGCTTTCCGTGAAAGCTTTCCGGCTGTCCGCGATCAATGTCTCGACCGCCGGTGTATTTTCGCCTGCAGCCTGAATGTTCTTCAAGGTAAAGATGAAATTCTTGATCCGCGTCAGCGCCTGGGCGGCCATATCCAGGCCGGCGAAGGAAAAATTAAGCAGTTTCCGGTAGTGGCTGGAAATGAGCAGGTAACGCACGGCCATGGGGTCGAAACCGCGCCCCAGCACATCGTTCAAGGTATGGAAATTGCCCAGCGATTTGGACATCTTTTTGTTGTCCACGATCAGGTGCTGGCAGTGCAGCCAGTAATTGACGAAGGTCTGGCCGTTGGCGCACTCCGACTGGGCGATCTCATTCTCGTGGTGCGGGAAAATATTATCCACGCCGCCCATGTGGATGTCGAAGTGCGGACCCAGGTACTTCATGCTCATGGCCGAGCACTCGACATGCCAGCCGGGCCGTCCCGCGCCGAACGGTGAGGGCCAGGAAGGTTCCCCCGGCTTCTGGCCCTTCCAGAGGACAAAATCCTGGAGCGATTCCTTTTCGTACTCGTCGGCGTCGTGCGCAGCCGCAGCGCCCGTCTTCAGGTTTTCGCGCTCGATATTGGCCAACCGTCCATATTCCTTGAAACGCTCGATGCTGAAGTAGACCGAACCGTCCTTCTCGTAGGCGAAGTCCTTGGCCAACAGCGCGGAGATCAAGACCAGCATTTCTGGGATATGTTCGGTGGCACGCGGATAGACATCGGCCGGCAGGATGTTCAGGGTGCGCAGGTCTTCATGAAAGGCCGCGATGTACTTCTGCGTCACGTCGTTCAGGGGCACGCCGAGCTCGTCGGCCTTGCGGATGGTCTTGTCGTCGATGTCGGTGATGTTCATCACGTGCGTGACCCGGTAGCCCAGGAAAATAAAGAAGCGCTTGACCAGGTCCTCGAAAATATAGGAGCGGTAGTTGCCGATATGCGGGTAATCGTAGACCGTCGGACCGCAGGTATATAGGCCGATCCGGCCGGGCTCGATTTCCTTGAATTCCTCGACCGACCGGGTCAGGGTGTTATAAAATCTCATTGTTTTTTACCTTTGTCGCCACCGGCCTGGCAGCGATTTTCAGTGTACCAGCGCACCTGCTTGCAGAAGCGGTCGAAGACGGCCACGTCGGCGTTGGTCCAGCGGGTACGGTTCAGGGCCCGCTTCAAGGAACGGTGAAAGAGGCCCTTTTCCGGTTCGCGCATTTCCAGGTTTTTCATCAGCTCCCAGATATTGTCGGTCAATCGTTCGAAAGATTTTTTCTCGGCCATGCGCGGCAGTACCGCCACAGGCTCACCGGCCGTAATCGTCTTGTAGACTTCGTAGGTGAACACCATGACCGCCTGCGACAAATTGAGCGACGGGTAACCGCCGGCCATGGGGATGCGCACGAAATAATTGGCCAGCTGGCTCTCGTCGGTGGTTACCCCCTTGTCCTCGCGTCCGAACACCAGGGCGATCTCCTCGCCGTTACAGCCGGCAATGTGTTCCGCGGCCTGCTGCGGTGAAAGGAAATCCTTCTTCCATTTGCCCTTCTTGGCCGTGGCCAGGAAGACGTGCGAAATGCCGTGCAGGGCGTCCGAGAGGCTGTTGAATTCCCTGGCGGCAACAATAATCTCCTGGGAGCGGTAGCCCATTTTCCGCTGCTCCACCTCGTCGCGGAACGGGACGGGATTGACCAGGCGCAAGCTGGCCAGGCCCATGTTTTTCATGGCCCGCACCACCGAGCCGATGTTGCCGGCGTTTTTCGGTTCGACCAGCACGACATGGATGTGTTCGAGAATTTTCTTCATTTTATTTTCCGGCCGTTCAGTCCAGCGCCCCGATTATAGTACAAATCCGGCCGACAGGCAAATTGATTGGTGGACGCCGAAAGGCGTTTCTTCTATTCTTTGATGACGTAAATCGATCCCGCCCAACTGTTTTTTGTCGCCGCCTCGACGCTGAGATCCGTACGCGTGCCATTCTTCCAAAAGCAGGGAACCCAGACGTTGGCATTGTTGTAGCAATACCCTGCCAGATAGACATCGCTTTCAAAAACCATAATGGATTTGGCAAAACCGTTCTTAGCCACACTAATGGCCGAAAGATCTGTGCGGACACCGTTCTTCCAAAAACAGGGGCCGACGGCACCCGAATTATTGATGACTTCGCCCGCCGCATAGATGTCGCTGTTGCTGCCGAACAGCGCCATGGCCCAGCCGCTTTTTCCTGCCGCGGTCACGCTCAAATCGGTCAAAACCCCGTTTTTCCACAGGCAAGGAATATCATAATCGGGAGACCAGACCAGACGATAACTGCCAACGGCATAGACATCGCTGCCGTAGGCATACACCCCGTTTGCCCAGCCCCATATGTCGCGTACCGGCAGCGACAGGTCGGTTCGGATGCCGTTTTTCCAGTAACAGGGAATGGCATCGTCGTGATAGTCGTGTGTTTCGCCGGCAATATAGACATCGCTGCCGGTAATGAAAAGCGAGTTGGCAAGTCCATATTTCGTTGGATCCAGCAACGGCAGAGTGTTGAGAATCCCGTTTTTCCAGAGCAGGGCAGAGCGGTAGTGACCCCCGACCGACGAATAGCCAACGATATAGACGTCGCTGCCCGAAACACAGACGTCACGGCACTGGCACTCCGCGTCGTTCGATGGCTTGGGAAGATCGGTGCGCTGGCCGTCCTTCCATATGCAGGGGGTAATCAGGTTACTTACTTCATCACGATACTCGCCAGCGATATAAACGGAATTCCCCGAAACAAACACCGCCTCGGCCATGCCGCTGGTTGCATTGAGACAGCTCAGCTCGCTGCGGACCCCGTTTTTCCACAAGCAGGGCTTTAAATGATCGTCCAGAGTCATCGTCCAGCCCACAATGTAAACATTCGTCACTCTTTCGGGAGGCGACTCAGATTCATTTTCATCGTTCGTAGTCCCATCACACCCACAAATGACGATCAGACTGCCAACCAGCATGATCAACAAGAATCCCAAGAAAGTTTTTTTCATGACAGCCCCCTCTTTTCATCCCCTTGCAAAATAAAAAGGAAGTCCCCCGTCAGGTTGACATTCGGCGGGAGACTCCGCTCACGTGAACAATTGTAAAATCACGCCGCTCGGATGTCAAGCGGAGAGGGCGAACAGGCAAAAGGCAATGTGGACAAAACCAACCTATGGCGACACGCCGCTTGTTTTCGTTACAGGTCGATCCTGACTTGCTCGATGGCGGTGGGGTCGGTCGTGCCCAGGTGGTATTTTTTCTCGGCGATTTTCAGGTACTCGGGGATGGGCAGGGGGTCAACTCTTTTCCAGGGCGCGCTTCTCGTTCATGACGCCGATGGCCGCGGCATCGACTGCGACCGGGTCGGTGCCCAGGATGATGCCGCCCCAGTACCAGGGCACGGAGCGCCGGTAGGTGCCGCGCAAACCGGCAATCAGGTTGAGGATCGTTTTGTCCTTGATGCTCGGCAGCGCACAAAGGCCGGCCAGGAAATCCTGATTGTTGTGACACTTGGGCATGTCCTCGGGAACCAGGGAGCCGACATGGTTTTTGAACAGCAGGCTGGCGCCCCAATCACCATCAGCGCATTTCAGGGAGGCCAAATTAATGATCTTGGAAGCGGTGGCGGTGATGATTCGGGTCAACCGTTCGGGAGTATCAAAGCCGTCGCCCTGGTCGGTCCCGGTATAACGCACGCCGGTGCCGGAACGGTTGATCACGAAGTTGCCTGCTTTCACGGCCGCCGAATCGTTGTCGTAGACGATGATGTGGTTGGCCGGGATGATCGTCTGCATGCTGTTGCACAAGGCATTGACGAGTTCCGGATGGGGGCTGAGACCGATAGTCCAGGTATTGCAGTTGACCTTGACGGCCACCACGTCTTCGGCACGCAGGCCGAGCTTTTTCCAGGCGTCCAGCACGGTTTTTTTGCCGGTCAAGGCCAACAGCGCCCGGTCAAAGAGACGGGCCGTTTCCACGGCATCGGCCTGGTTGCGGTCGCTGATCGCCTTGGGGTTGCGGGCCAGGACCACCCGGGTTTTGGCAGCCGGCAATTCAGCCGACAAGCAGATGACCAACAGCAAAAAAATCACAAAAACAGACATCATTCGTTTGGCTTTTTTCATTCTTTTCCCTCCTCGGATAACTTCAAAATTTCGACGGCAAAGCGGTCGAGGATTTCAGCCAAAGCATCATCGTCCACGTGGAGATAGATCAGGCTTTGGTCCCGGACCATGTAAATAAAATAATCGGGTGGAAAACGGTAGGCTTGGTTCGGAACTCCCAGCGCCAGGGGCGCTCCCCCGGAAGGAGCGATGCGCGGATCGGCCAGGGCGGACAAGGCCTGCGCCGCTGTTTCCATGGTAAAGTGGTCAAAGGTAATACACCGGCCGCCGGGATCGAGGAATTCACGGTGGACGAGCGCGCGGAAGCCATGGTCAAGATAGACGATGCCACCGCCGTCCATGTAATCGAAAATCGAGCCGTCGGCCAGTTTCCGCTCGGGCAAGCCGTAATATTGCGCTGCTTGGGCCGGGGCAAAACCTTTGGGGATAATGTTTTCCGCAGACTGCGCCTGGGGCACGGACAGCAGGCAGCATAGTAATAAAATTGCCCGGGGCAGCGATGGCTTCATGGTTTTATTATATTCTACGCGCGCCATGATTTAAAGTTCAGCTTGACGGCAATGCCGAAACCGTTTACAATCAGTACATGGAACTGGTACAAATCAAAAACTTGTTTGCCGAATTGAAGAAAAAAACCACCGACCTTCGGGGGTTTCTTTGAAATAGCCCAAAAGGCCGAACAAATCAAGGACATCGACGCCAAGCTGACCGATCCCGCCATCTGGAGCAAACCGCAGGAGTCGGCCAGGCTGGCGAAAGAAAAAAAGGTCCTCAACAGCTTTATTAAAATCGATCAGAAACTGAATGCGGCCATCGAGGAGCTGGAAACCTACTTGCAGCTGATCGACGAAGACCCCGACCTGCAGCCGGAACTCGAGCAAAAGATTGCCGAACTGCAGGAGATGGTCGAGGAGACCGAGATCCAGCATTACCTTAACGGCGACAGCGACGCCAGCAACGCTTTCCTGAGCAT
Source organism: Candidatus Aminicenantota bacterium (assembly GCA_963770755.1). Lineage (GTDB taxonomy): Bacteria > Acidobacteriota > Aminicenantia > UBA2199 > UBA2199 > UBA2199. The sequence goes on from CAVYQZ010000010.1 coordinate 554,258, forward strand.
CCACCCCGGCGCCGGCGGCACCGAGAGCCAGGACTGGGCCGAGATCCTGCTGCGCATGTACCTGCGCTTCGGCGAACGCCTGGGCTTCAAGACCGAGATCATCGACATTCTGGCCGGCGAAGAGGCCGGGATCAAGAGCGTCACCGTGCGTTACGAGGGCGAGTTTGCCTTCGGTTACCTGAAGGAAGAGATCGGCGTGCACCGCCTGGTGCGTATCTCGCCCTTCGACGCCAACAAGCGCCGGCATACTTCCTTCGCCGCCGTTTTCGTCATCCCCGAGGTCGATGATTCGATTACCATCGACATCGACGCCAAGGACCTGCGTATCGACACCTACCGTTCATCGGGCAAGGGCGGACAGCACGTCAACCGCACCGACTCGGCCGTGCGCATCACGCACCTGCCGACCAACACCGTCGCGCAGTGCCAGAGCGAGCGTTCGCAGCACCAGAACAAGGAGCGGGCCATGAAGATGCTGCGCTCGCGGCTCTATGACCTGGAACTGAAGGCCCAGCAGAAGGTCAAGGACAAGATCGAGGACGGCAAGGGCGGCATCGCCTGGGGCAACCAGATCCGCTCCTACGTCCTGCACCCCTACCAGAGCATCAAGGATCACCGCACCAGCATCGAGCGCGGCGACACCCAGCGCGTCCTCGACGGCGACATCCTCGGCTTCATAAAAGAATCACTGAAGACGCCTAGATAACTCAGTGAAAAGTGAAACGTGAATAGTCAAGAGACTTTCACGATCTGTTTTTTTGTTCTGGTTCTTTACCTTTCACTTTTCACTTTTTACTTTTCACAATAGTTCGCTCGGTTGAAGTGCAAATCTTTTCATCGCCGCGACCCGTCAGCAAACAGATCTCTTTTTTATACAAGCTGGAAACGTCAACGGTCAAGCGGTCGGAATTTGAGATCGTAAATCGGTCGCGGGCCTTGACCACCGTGAAAGTGAATCGTTCGGTCCCTGCGGACAGCGTGTAACGGTCGAAATCCTCCTGCAGGCCGAAGTGGCCGCCGAGGATCGCTTCGCCCAGGACGCCGGCGGCACCGGCATAGAACGACGCCCCCTGGCCGTTTCCGGCCCGGTCGGACCACTCGAAGATATTGCCGTCACGGAGGTTTTTGGCTACGATTTCGCGCAAATATTCCTCGGCTTTGGCGCGAAAGCCGTTTTGATACAAAGCCGTGACCAGCCGGCCGCCGATCCAGTCCCATTCGCCGCCGTTCTGGTAGCTCCAGGGCGCCAGCAGCGGATGGGGGAAGAAATCCTGCGGATAGGGAGGCAGCAGGGTGAAGGAGACGCTGCGCAAGGCAAATTGTTTTTTCCTATCCTCCAGGACGCGGATGAAACGTTCGATCTCCGGGCGGCTCATCAAGCCGGCGCGCATGGCCTCGGCATTGCCGCCGACGGCCAGGATGCCCTTTTCCAGCGCCAGAAAATCTTCCGGACCGGCCAGGCGGTGAATTAAAAAGTAGCCCTGCTCCGGCAAATAGAGCCGCTGGCGGCAGCTGCGGCGGATGGTCTGCAAGCGCACGCGCCAGCGCTCAATGCATGTTTCGTCTTGCAGCCAACCGGCCATGGCGATCAGCTTCTGCCCGGCCTGCAGGTACAGGGCCTGGGTGTAGATGGAAAAGGCGTGCCGCGAGCGGTCGGAAAGCTTGGTGGCCCGGTCATCGGCATACGACCGTTCGACATCGCCCCAATCGGCGGTGAAGCCGCTCCAGATCATTCCATAATCCGGGTCAAAACGCTTTTGCCACAGCCAATCCAGGGCCTTTTCCAAGCGCGCGAAAACGGACAGGCCGTTGACCGGCCACCGCAGCCAGCCGGGATCATCCAGGGCCAGCGGGTAGGCGGCCAGAACCAGCGAGCTTTCCTGATCGCTTTCCACGGTGTTTTTGTCGCTGCGTCCCGCCGTGTCGACCCAGTCACAGACCTCGCCGTCGGGACCTTGCTTCAGTAAAAAAAGACCGACAATGCCCTGGAGCGGTGCGTTCGCATAAAAAAAGCGCGCGTAAAACATCATCGTGGCCGTATCGCGAATCCAGGCCTGCGGATAATTGGTGCCGGCGCTGAAGCCGAAAAACTCATCGCCCTTCCGGGCTTCGTTGTTTTTCAGGATCTGACGCAGCAGGTATTGTTCGCGGTCGAGCCAGTTCCGACCGCTCTCATAAAAAGTCGGCAGCCAGGCATCTTTGAAAGCGGCCGAAGCCAGCGGCTGCATCCGCAAGTTCAAATAAAAGGATCGCCATTGCCTGTCCCGGCCCCAGAACTCACCCTCCTTGACCAGGTCCCATTCAATGATGAAAATACCGGCAGCCAGGTTGAAATAAGCCGGAATGGAGAAGGTGGCGCTGGCGCCCGGCCGGACCGGCTGCGGCAGCGCAAAGCGCGGATTATCAAAGGCAACCAGCTTTCCCGACACATCATACACATGGTAGGAGAGATAAAATCTCCGTGCCTGGCTCAGTGTATAGGCCGAGCCGTTGCGCAGGGAAAATTGCAGCATGATTTTCTCTCCCTGCACGGCCGTTACGCTTCGCGGCGAGCAGGTCAACTCCACCACGCTGGCACGGATGGCGAAACACGCCGTCAGCAGGGAGAGAAACAGGACCGTTCGTTTAAGCCTGGGCACCATGTTCATGAAGGCACGCCGGCACGTTGCAATTTTTCAGCGAAAAAATCGTCGAGGTTGGCGCGCCAGTCACGCACCTCGAATCCCAGAGCACTAACGACCTTGCGGCTGTCCAGGGCCGCGTAGGCCGGACGGACGGCAGCCGTGGGAAAATCGGCCGAGGGGATTGCGATCAGGGATATTTTTTTGGCAAGCAGATTGTGTTCCAGCGCCCGTGCCTTGATGCCGGCGGCAAATTCATACCAGCTGACCACGCCGTGGTCGCAATAATGATAGAGGCCGAAACGCTCGCTGTTGTCGCCGATCAAACGCACGATATTGCATGCCAAAACCCGGGCATACGTCGGTGAACCGAACTGGTCGTTGACCACGCGCACGTCATCTTTTTCAGCGAAGAGCCGCAACATGGTATTGACGAAATTGCCGCCGAACACACCGTAAAGCCAACTGACGCGAAAGATAAATGCCGCCGGCCAGTTGGCCGCCAGCAGTTTCTCTCCCTGCCACTTGCTGGCCCCGTACTGGGAAAGGGGCCTCGGTTCATCACTTTCTCCGTAGGGCCGGCGGGCAGCGCCGTCAAAAACATAATCGGTCGAAAAATGCACCAGCCTGGCGCCCAGCCCGGCCGCCAGCCTGGCCAGGTTTTCCGCCCCGCGGGCGTTGACGCGGAACGCGCCTTCACGGTCGGTTTCCGCGTGGTCCACGGCCGTGTAGGCGGCACAATTGATGATCCAGGATATTTTTTTGCCGCGGCTGAAAAATTTCAGGGCTTCAAAGTCAGCGATATCGACCTCACGGTCGCTAGCCGAAAAGGCGAGACCACTGCGTTGCAGTTCCGCTCCGATCTGCCGGCCCAGCATGCCGCGCTCACCGAGCAGCCAGATGCTTTTCCCCTTGCTCATGGAGCCGGGGCAGGACGGGTGGAACCGTTCGCCGATATCATTGCGACTCTTCCGCCACTCTCAGCAGGTAGTTGCCATAACCGCTTTTTTGCAGGGGCACCGCCAACTTCCTCAGCTGGAGGCAGTCAATCCAGCCGTTTTTAAAAGCGATTTCCTCGATGCAGGCTATTTTCAGGTCCTGGCGATCTTCGATGGTTTTGATGAACAGCGTGGCATTGACCAACGATTCGTGAGTCCCGGTATCGAGCCAGGCAAAACCGCGGCCCAGCACGCGCACTTTCAGTTTCCCGTTCTTCATGTAGGCGCGATTGACATCTGTGATCTCCAGTTCTCCCCGCGCCGACGGCCGAATGGACTTGGCGATGGAAACCACGTGGCGGTCATAAAAATACAAACCCACCACGGCCAGGTTGGAACGCGGCTGCTCGGGCTTTTCTTCGATGCAGACGGCCTTGCCGGCGCCATCCATTTCCACCACGCCGTAGTGCTCGGCATCCTTGACCGCGTAAGCAAAAATGGTCGCCCCTTCCTGGGCGGCGGCTTTTTTTAACAGATCGGTTAATCCATGGCCGTAAAAAATATTGTCGCCCAGGATCAGACAAACCGGGTCGGCGCCGATAAATTCCTCGCCGACCAAAAACGCGTCGGCCAAGCCGCGCGGCTCCGTCTGGACCCGGAAGGAGAAACGCGCTCCCAACTGGCTGCCGTCGCCCAGGAGGGCCTGAAAGCGTGGCAGATCGGCGGGCGTGGAGATGATCAGAATATCGCGGATTCCGGCCAGCATCAACGTGGACAGCGGGTAGTAGATCATGGGCTTATCATAAACCGGAAGCAGCTGCTTACACATGACCTGGGTGATGGGATGGAGCCGCGACCCGTGGCCGCCGGCCAAAATGATTCCTTTCATTGTCTTCCCCTGATACATGGCATGGTTGTCCATATCATGAATTACTCCACGGTGACCGATTTGGCCAGGTTTCTCGGCTTATCAATGTCGCAGCCCCGCTCGCGGGCGATGAAATAAGCGAAAAGCTGCAAGGGCACGATATTTAAAATCGGCTGCAGCAGCGGCAGGGTCTCCGGCACCCAGAGCACATCATCGCAGACATCACGGACGCGCCCGCAACCCTGGCTGGCAACGGCCAGAACCCTGCCGCTGCGGGCCTTGATCTCCTGGATATTGCTGAGCATCTTGTCAAGAGTGCAATCCCGGGAGACAATGGCCACGGTAGGGAAATTCTCGTCGATCAGCGAAATGGGTCCATGCTTCATCTCACCGGCCGCGTAGCCTTCGGCGTGGATATAGGAAATCTCCTTGAGCTTCAAGGCCCCTTCCATGGCCGTCGGGTAATTGAAAAGGCGGCCGATGAAAAGAAAATCTTCGAAGCGCGCGTAAGCCTGTGCCAGGGTGCGAATATGTTCCATGTCAGCAAGGATCTTTTCGACCTGCTTGGGGAGTTTTTTGATGGCCTGGATCACCTCGCTGCCTTCGTTATAGGAAACACCCTGGTAGCGGCCTATCAACAGGGCGATCAGCGTTAGAATCACCAGTTGCGATGTATATATTTTTGTCGAAGCCACGCCGAATTCGGGCCCGGCATGATTGTAAACGCCGGCGGTGGTAATCTGGGCGATAGCTGAACCGACCACATTGACGACACCCAGGATCAGGGCACCCTTGCGTTTCGCTTCGCGGATGGCGGCGATGGTATCGGCGGTTTCACCCGATTGCGACAAGGCGAGGACAACCGTATCTTCATTCATCTTCAATTTCCGGTACCTGAATTCGGAAGCGACCTCCACTTCGACATGCAATGCGGTCAGGTTTTCGAAGATATAGCGGCCCAGCAGGCCGGCATAATAACTGGTGCCGCAGGAAACGATGATCAATTTTTTCATGTTTTTCAACCGTTCCATGACCGGCTCAAGCCCGCCCAGCTTGGACACGCCTTCGGCCTCGACCAGCCGACCGCGAAAGGCGTTTTCGATCGCCTCGGGCTGCTCGAAGATCTCCTTGAGCATGAAATGCTCGTAGCCTTTTTTGTCGGCCAGGTAATTCCGTCCGGCGCAGATCTCGATTTCCCTTTCCAAAAGCTCGTTGTTCAGGTTCTTGATGTAATACCCGCCAGGGTTCAAAACCGCCATTTCATCGTCATTCAGGGAGATGATTTTTTCGGTATAGGGCAGCAGGGCGCTGGCATCGGAAGCGGCGAAATACTCGTTCTCGCCGATGCCGATGATGATCGGGCTGCCGCGTTTGACCATGACGATCTGGCGGTCGATATCGGCATGCATGACGGCCAGGCCGAATGTCCCCTGTAAACGCTGGACGGTTTTCAAAACCGCCGTTTCGAGGTCCCCGTCAAAATATTCTTCGACCAGATGGGCCACAACCTCACTGTCCGTCTGCGACGTGAACACGTGTTTTTGGGCGATCAGTTCTTCCTTCAAATCCTGAAAATTTTCAATGATGCCATTGTGCACGATGCTGATTTTCCCCCGGCAATCACCGTGCGGGTGGGCGTTTTGTTCCGATGGCCGGCCATGGGTGGCCCAGCGCGTATGGGCCATGCCGTAATGTCCGGTCAACTTCCGGCAGGCCAGTTTCTTTTCCAAATCGGAAACCTTGCCTACGGCGCGAACAACGGTCAATTTTTTGCGGCTGGCCACGGCCAGGCCGGCCGAATCGTAGCCGCGATATTCGAGTCTTTTCAAACCATCGATCAAGATCGATTCAGCGATCCGCCCACCGCTATAGGCGATGATTCCGCACATGTCTGCTCCTTAACCGGTGCCTTGGGGCACGGTTCATTTTAAAAATGGGTCAAACTCGGTTTGCCCAATGGAAACACATTGAAACCGATCTGAAAAAGCCGCTGGTGATCCAGGATGTTACGTCCGTCAAATACGAAAGCCGGCTTTTCCATCACGGTGAATATCTTTTCAAAATCAAGTTTTGTGAAAAGATCCCATTCAGTGATAACGGCGATGGCATGGGCGCCTTCAACTGCCCGGTAGGGATCGGGTTCAAAGCATACACGACCATCGAAACCGTCCAGGTCCTTGCGGGCATTGTCCAGGGCCTGGGGGTCGCAAATCACCAAGTCAGCCCTCTCTTCAAGCAGTTTCTTGGCCACGTAAATACCCGGTGATTCGCGCGTGTCGCCCGTGTTGGCCTTGAAGGCAAAACCCAGCAGCGCGATCTTCTTGCCCACGATGGTATTGAACATCTCCTTGATCATTTTTTTCACGAAGCGTTCCTGCTGGTAGTCATTCATCTTGACCACCCTTTCCCAGTAATCGGCCACTTCATTCAAGCCGTAGCTGCGGCAGATATAGACCAGGTTGAGGATGTCTTTTTTAAAACAGGAACCGCCGAAACCGATGCTGGCCGTTATGAAGCGGGAGCCGATGCGCGTGTCGCTGCCCACGGCGAACGAGATCTCGGCCACGTCGGCATCGGTCTTCTCACAGAGGGCCGAAATGGCGTTGATCGAGGAAATCCGCTGCGCCAGGAACGCGTTGGCCACCAGTTTGGAAAGTTCTGCCGACCACAGGTTGGTGGTAATGATCTTTTGCACCGGCACCCAATGGGCGTAAATGTCCGTGATCACCTGCGCCGCCTGCTGACCGGGTTCCGTCTGCTGCGAACCGATCAGTATGCGGTCGGGTTCAAGCAGGTCGTTGACGGCCGAACCTTCGGCCAGGAACTCGGGATTGGAAACCACTTCGAAATGAATATCTTTCTTGTTTTCCGAGAGGATTCGCTCCATGGCTTCGGCCGTACGTACCGGCAGGGTGCTCTTTTCAACGATGATCTTGGACTTGTCCGAATGCATGACGATCTGGTGGGCGGTTTTTTCCCAGTATTGCAGGTCGGAAGCCATGCCGGCGCCGAGCCCAAAGGTTTTGGTCGGAGTATTGACCGAGACGAAGATGATATCGGCGGCCCGGATGCCCTCGGAGATAGCCGTGGAAAAAAACAGGTTCCTGCCGCGCGCCGCCTGGACCGCTTGCAGCAGGCCCGGTTCATAAATGGGCAAATCGTCGGAATTCCAGCGCGCGATCCTTTCTTCATTGATGTCAACCACGGTCACCTTGTATTCAGGGCACTTCAGGGCGATGATCGCCATGGTCGGACCACCCACGTAGCCGGCGCCGATGCATAAGATGTTCTTGCTAAAATTCATGCCTTCTCCTTTGGCTGGCTTGCTCCGCCGTCCGCTTTCCGACTTTGTATTAGTGGCCATAATAGGATTTAAACCATTCACTGAAGCGCGCCACCCCCATTTCAATCGGCGTGCCGGGAGCATAGCCAACGTGGCGGCGCAAAGCGGAGATATCGGCGCAGGTCGAGACCACATCCCCGGGCTGCAGGGGCTTGAGCACTTTTTCGGCTTTCCGGCCCAGGTTCTCTTCAATGAGTTCGATAAAATGGAGCAAACTGACCGGGCGGTTGTTGCCAATATTGAAAAGGCGGTAAGGCGCCGCGGAAACGGCCGGATCGGGTTTTGTGCCGTCCCACTCCGGGTTGGGGCAGGGTATTTTGTTCAGTACCCGCCAGACACCTTCCACGATGTCGTCGATATAAGTGAAATCCCTTTCCATGTTGCCGAAATTGAAAACCTCGATAGCCTCGCCGCGCATGATCTTGTCGGTAAAGATGAAGAGAGCCATGTCCGGACGGCCCCAGGGCCCGTAAACGGTGAAGAATCTCAAGCCGGTGCTGGGAATCCCGAAAAGATGGGCGTAACTGTGGGCCATCAATTCATTGGCTTTCTTGCTGGCCGCGTAAAGGGAAAGGGGGTGATCGACGTTGTGCTGGACGGAAAAGGGCTGCGTCCGGTTGCTGCCGTAAACCGAGGACGAAGAAGCAAAGACCAGGTGCCTGATTTGATGCCGGCGGCAGTTTTCCAGGATGTTCATGAAGCCAAGGATGTTGCTTTCCATGTATGCCCAGGGATTCTGCAGTGAATAACGCACCCCGGCTTGGGCGGCCAGGTGCACCACCAGCTCCGCTTTTTCATTGGCAAAGATCGCGGCTATTTTTTCCCGGTCCTGCAAGTCAGCCTTGTAAAACACCAGGTTCCCAGTCTCCTGCCTGGCCCCGGGCTCCCGGCGCAGCCGCTCGGTTTCGGTTTCCGAAAAACCCAGCTGGCACAGGCGGGCGTATTTCAATTCCACGTCATAATAGTCGTTGACATTGTCGATGCCGATGACCCGATGGCCTTCGGCCAAAAACCGGCGGGCGCAATGAAAGCCGATGAACCCGGCGATGCCGGTCAGCAGCACAACGGGCTTTCCCGCCGGTTGTTTCTCAATCTTTGCCTTCATCAATCGTTGCTCCTTAAAAGGACAACCATTCACTCTGTTTTCAGCAACGACCCGAGCGGGCTGAAAACACGGTGACGGCATGCACATTGGGTCCGCCAAGGCCGGCGAACGATTTGCGCTTCCCTGAACATCCGCCTGAACGGCAGCCCTTGCGCCGAACCTGAAATTGGAATAAAATTACCATCTAACTGCCATCATTATATAATAATTCCGGCCAAAAAAAAAGTCCGCCTTCCATCCAGACAGCGGAAGACTATTAAAACTATTCATTCGTGGAGTTTAAAATGCAGAATATTTCTTACACTTTCCCTATTTTATGCCAAAACTCATCACGTGCTGGAACGCACTCCGACACATTGGCCCTGCTCGCCTTGCAATTTGGATTCATCCAAACAAAATCACAATGTCAGGCACCTCACCAATTTCCTTTTACTCTTCGAAAACAAGTTCAATGTGAATTGACAGAAAAAACCGAATCACCATTTAGCATAAATGAACCAGATGCGGTCAGGGTATGGTCGCTGTTCATGGTGATGGAGCCGCTGACCCCATCACTTCCGCGACCATCATCAAATTGAACAGACCAATCACGAATGCAATCAGGATTTTTGATTTCCAAAAAGGTAAAAGCGACCTCGATCGGGCCCATACGCAGCAAATACTTGCATGAAGTTTTAAAGGCCGGCTTGTACTCCCACGCTCCTGTTTTGATTCATGACAATTGTTCCCGTGCAATGATTGGGCAGCTTTTTAAAGCATGTATCCACCATATCAATATATACCGATATATATGGATACGACGTGGTCCCATAATAATCATAGTTCACGATCGTCCCCTTCGGATACGTGTAAGTTCCCGCTGCTGGAGTGCCGGCTCCATTGCCATTCCAAAATTCAACAACCAGCGTGTAGGTCACATTGGGGTCATCATACGTCGCGCTGGCGGTCAATGCATGGTTAGCGTTCATGACGAACGTGCCGCTGGCAGCAACCGCGACATTATCCAATTTGACCACCAGATTGATATAATTGCTGGCCAGAGTATAGCTGTAACTAACCACAGCGCCGCTGGCATACGTATAAGTTCCTGTTTCCGGGGTCCCATTCACGCCGACATTTTTGGTTACTGTTAAAATAAAGGATTGCACTGCAGTGGCGGATAAGGTATGGTTTTTGTCCATCTTCACCGTGCCACTGGCAGCCACCACGGCTCCATCCAGAGTCACGACAAGATCCGTATAACCATTCGTCGCGGAATAGTTGTAGTTAACCACGGATCCCTTTTTATGTTTCGCCGAACCTGCCGCCGGCTCTCCGCTCACACCCGTCCCCACTGTAGTGGTCAGGGTGTATTTTTTATTGGCAGCGATAATGAAATAAACCGCGGCACCGACCAGCAGCGTCGCGGCAATGGCCAGCAGCCAGGGAAACTTCTTTTTTTTCTTCTCTTTCGGAGCAGCCGCTACCTTTTCCTTGACCGTGGGTTGTGAGTGCGCTTCCTCAGTTTTCAATTGCGCAGGCGGCGCCGTTGCTTCCTCGTTATTCACGGCCGAGGCGGGCACCGATTGATTTTTTTCTGCCGCCTGGTTCGGTTCCCCGTTTTCGTTGCCCGCTTTGCCCTGCGCCGTCAATGGCATGGTTTCCGCGAACATCATCAAACTGAACAGACCGATCACAAACGCAATCAGGATTTTTGATTTCCAAAAATGATGACTCATATCTCCCTCCTCTTCCTATGATTCCATGAATATCACAAATTCGGAAGTTTTTCAATAATTCTTAAAATGAGTATAGAATCCCCTCAGATATTGACTGGATCCCGGTCTCATCTTTTTCACCGGCGTAGATATGCCTGGTGAAACTGATCGATCATGAATCTTTTTTCAGACCTCCAATTTCAGATCAATGATCGACCTACCAATTCAACCTGTCCCTCCTTAGGCTGGGATAATGCCCTAGCTTATGCAGCTGCCGACCTTGGCCGCAGCGCCTACAGCCATTCGTTGATTGCATCATGCCATAGCATGGTTGACATTTCACACGGCCATCCCTAAGATAAAGGCATGCGGAAAAGCGTGTGTCCTTTTAAAGGACTGACATATCAGGAGGAAAAACCGATGAAAAACATATTTATTCCGGTACTGGCCTTTTTAATTTTTTCCGTCCCGCTGGCGGCAGGTCCCGGAGCGGTAATAAAAAAGATGGCCTCTCCTTCGCCCTGCGCAACGGGAATGGCTTTTGACGGCAAAGCCCTCTGGACGGCGGACCGCAAAACCGACAAACTGTACCGTATCGATCCGGCCAGCGGCAAGGTATTGGCGAGCCTCGACGCACCGGGATACTTCTGTACCGGTTTGGCCTGGGATGGCAAGCATCTCTGGGTTGCGGACATGGACTTCACCAACACATCCACGGAATCCTATTGCGGAAAAATTTACCAACTGGATGCGAAAACGGGCCATATCCTGAAGGTGATCATGGCCCCGGGTTCCGATCCCCAGGGGTTGGCCTGGGACGGCGCCTATCTGTGGGTGGCCGACAACAGCACCGACGAACTGTACCAGATCAGTGCCGACGACGGGACCACGATCCGCACCTTCAAGGCTCCGGCCGGAGATCCCAGGGGGCTGACATGGGATGGGAATTACCTCTGGGTATCAGACCGCTCCAGGGACGAGGTATACCGCATCGAACCGAAGAGCGGCCGGGTCATCATGATTCTGCCGTCTCCGGGGCCGTATCCGTGGGGCCTGGCCTGGGCGGAAAACACCTTGTGGGCCCTGGATTACCAAACCGACGAAATCGCCCAGATCGCCGTCTTCACCGACTCGCCCTATACCCGCTCCAGGGAACGGTTCGCCGACATCACCTTCAGCCATGATGTTATCAATTTCGGTCCGGGCACCGTGACCGATCTCAATGTCTGCCTGGCCCTGCCGAAAAATCGTTCCACCCAGGAGATCATCGCCATCGATTTTCCTGAAAAACCCGATGAAAAGAGCACGGACCGCTGGGGCCAGGACGTGGCCCGTTTTAAAAAGACCGGCATGAAAGCGGGGGAGCGTTTCACTTCAACCATGCACGTTCGGGCCAAGATCTACGACGTGATGTACCACCTGTTCCCGGAAAAAGTCGGATCCCTTAAAACGATTCCCGCCGAAATACGCAGCCGTTTTCTGGCCGACGACGATAAATACCGGCTCCAGGATCCCGTCATCCGGCACGCCGTCAAGGATGCCGTCGGCGCTGAAGACAATCCGTATTGGATCGCCCGCAATATCTACGATTATCTGCGGGAAAAATTGTTATACAAGCGCAGCGGTGGCTGGGACATCGCGCCCACGGTCCTGCAGCGCGGTTCCGGGTCCTGCTCCGAGTATACGTTCGTCTACATCGCCATGTGCCGGGCCGCCGGAGTGCCGGCCCGTTATGCCGGTTCCGTGGTCGTGCGCGGCGAGGATGCCAGCTTCGATTTTGTCTACCACCGCTGGGTCGAGGTCTACCTGCCGGGCTACGGCTGGGTACCGGTGGACCCCAGCGGCGGCGACCAGGATTCGCCCCGGGACCAGGCCAATTTCTTCGGCCACCTCGACAACCGTTTTCTCATTACCACTGAAGGCGGCGGCGGTTCGGAATACCTGAAGTGGGACTACAATTCCTCCGAGACCTGGGAAGCCAGCGGCCCCGTGCAGCTGCGCATGGAGATGATCGCGGAGTGGGAGCCGGTGCAGTAGCAGCTCCCAGAAATCCCATAAAGAGAAGCGGCAACCATTGCCGCTGAAACCGATTTATTGCAGGATCGGCACTGAATAGGGAACCATCCAAATGGACGACCGCGGTTCATTCAACTGGAGCGCCGCCCGGGCCAAGTAAATCTGCCTGACTACTTTTTTTTAATCGCCGCAGACATCTTCTCCGTCCGAAAATGGAAACGTATATCGCATAAAATCCATTGAAACTTGTCGCTTTTGGTCTTCAGGAATTGCAAGATGTTCAACGCTTCCAGCGGCGTCAGGCGGGCGATATCGATCTCCTTCAGCTTGTCGCGGATCTCGTCCCAGACCTTCAGATCCATCCCATCCTCATTGTCCTCGCAATAAATTGGAAAATAATGATATAATAAAATCAGGGATTATCATGACAAAGGAAGCTAGCACGGCCATCAAACGGCTGATTTGGGACTATCATATCAATGCAGATGAATTCATAGCACTGCTCGACAGCGATATCAAGCCCGGAGGATTGGACCGGCTTTGGGCGCTGCGCCGGGCGGTCGAGGGTATGAACTACTACGACCTGCTGGAGATAGTCGGGCTGCAACGCATTGCCCGGGATTGGACGGCTTTGAAACCCACCTTGAGAAATCAAACCCGCATTAAAGGAATAGAATATGTCTTACGAAAGAACAATCTATCCGCTGCAAGATAAGGTCCTGGCCGCGTTGAACGGCGCCGGGACCCGGTTTTACCTGACCGGCGGCACAGTATTGTCCCGCTGTTATTTTCACCACCGCTATTCCGACGATCTCGATTTCTTCGTCAATGATGATGACCGGTTCAACCAATACATGATAGCCGTTTATTCCGCCTTGAAAAAAGCCGGCATTGCCTTGGAGCTGACGATTGATGAAAGCAGATACAAACGGATAGTGGCCGACCAGGTATTGAAAATCGAATTCGTTAATGATGTCCCGTTTCATCTGGGACAACCCCAACAGATTCCCGGGTTCCCATTTGCAACAATCGACAACTTGCAAAACATCCTGGCCAACAAGATCACCGCCCTGCGCGATCGGAACGAAATCAAGGATCTGGTCGATATCCGGGAAATCGCCCTGCAAACCCATCCCGACTGGAAGATGATCTTTTCGGCGGCCGATTCGAAATCGGCAGGCATCTTTCCACCGCAAATCGCCGAAAAAATGGAGAATTTCGACCTGGCCAGCCTGGAGCGGATCAACTGGATTACCCAGCCCGACCCGATCCAATTTTCCAAGGACATTCAACACATCATTGCCGACATACTGTCCCTGCCTTGATTGACTCGTATGAAATTTTCTTTCTCCTTCGGAGGCTGATCGATCCGGGTGGAAAGACCGCCCGGGGTGTCTGGGCTTCAGGTATTCTGGAAAAAACGCTTGATTTTCGGATCTGCCAGGAAGGGACCATGGACCTGCAGAACCGGCATTCCCGGAGTGGAATTCACTTCCAGAATCGAGAATCCCTTGTCGGTATGGAGGATATCCCATCCGATATAGGGGATGAAGGCCAAGCGGCTAGCATAGTCCAGGATTTTTGTCCGGACCTCATTCCAAGACGGAATGACAACCCCCTGGATGGGGGCATGGCTCTCGGGATGGTATCGGTACCATATGGGTTCCCCGAAGGCGTCGGCCATGGCGCCCGGTCCCAGTTCCCCGCTTTGCGGGTCGATCAAAACGCTCAGTCCACCCTGACCGGCCTTGAAATTGTCGACCGGGAACGACCGGGAAGTGCCGATGCGCAGGACTGCGCGGACGACAAAGGCTTCCGACTTCTCGCGATCCCAGAGGGTGACCATGCGGACCGTGTTTGCTGTCGGGGCAAAAAGATTCCTGCTGAATTCTCCCTGGACCACAAATTCGGTGACGATGTATTCGTCCAGCCGATCGATCATTCCGGCAACGAGCTGCCGGGAGACGATTTCTCCATTCAAGCGATACCCATCGTCATCCCTGGCCAAACAGACGAAACCAAACCCATGACACCCCCAAATAGGCTTAAGGACAAGCGGCTCGCCCGGAGTGATTGCTGCCAGGAGGAATTCGCTGGCCTTCAATGTCCTGGCCGTGCCTGCGGGATAAAAAACGCCCTTCATGATCAATCCCATTATTTTTGGCGTCGGCATTCCCAACAGGTTCATCAACTGCCCGGATGTGTACTTGTTCTTCAACAACTCATTGAAACGTCCGTTGATCTTGGCGTGGGTCATTAAAGAGGCGAAATCCGAGACGTATTGGGCGGGATCGCCTGACGTGTCGAGCCCGTAGAGCTTGTAGTGGAAGCGCAAAAAACCGTGCCGCCAGGCCCTCAGGGTATGAGTCAAGGTCAAGTGTGTTTTTTTGTTCAGTTCTTCCAGGATGAAGTACCACAGCATCCCCCAAAAAAAGATCTGTTTTTTGACGAAAGCGGTGAAAGGTCGGTCGGAGAGCATGGACTGTTCTTTGGCGAGTTTCTCGATCGTGCCGCTTGCTGCCTTCATTGCTGTAGCCTTGAAACGGAAAAAAAATCGTTTTTTCCGTCAACCGATTGTAAAGATGAAACATAAAAAAAGCAAGCCAGCGCATCGATTTTTCGTAGACGGTTTTGCTGGGCTAGACTTGTACATCACGCAGGCGGTCTTTGTAAAAAAGCTTGCGCAAAACTTTGGGAATGGTAAAGACCCACTGCCGGTGCGCAACGTTTTATTTCTTTTTTTGTTGATAACAATCTGGCAGAATCCCTGTCCTATCCATAATTAACTTCTCAATTCCAAATCAGCAGGAATTGATTCCTTTCGGGCAACAGTATTAATGGTATATTCATCACTTGGCCATCGTGCCTTACTTTCAGCCAATCAATAGGAAAATAAATTAAAGGATGATCTGGCGAACACTCTTAAGTCAATCTGACTGTACCCGATCCCTTTACTCACAAACAGGTGACCATTGTCCTGATGATAGGCGCCTGAGCAGTAGCTGCCACTGCCTTCCGGTAAATAGAGGGGGATCCCAAAAAAAGTAATCTGCCCCCCATGGGTGTGACCACTGAGCATATAAAATTCCATGGGAAAATCGGAATATGCCTTGATCATATCATCAAACAGGATCGGGCAATGCGCTAAAATGATATTGAGTGCATCCGGATCGGGAGTAAAATTGATAAAAGTGGGATGGCCACGCAGATAATCATCCACTCCATAGAGGGTAATCCTGCGCCCCTTGATGGCCAACGTGTCTTGCTGATTCACCAGCAGGGTAATCCCCAATGATTTTAAAAACTTGCGGTATTCCTCCACATGAACATTCCCAGCATACTCCCAGTTCCCTAAAATGGCATATTTTTTCGCATGCGAATCGATCCTTTCCATGTATTGTTTCAGAAACGGATAACCATCAGGGGATTCGATCAAATCCCCCGTCATGACAATGATATCCGGATGAATGGTATTGATGGAATCAATCAAATTCGATAATAGTTTTTTCTCTTTTTTAATGTGGAGGTCAGAAATTTGAATGATCGAAATGGTTGGCTCAAACCCCGGTCTTAGATCGATTTCATTTTGGTAGGGAATAGCACAACCGGTTAGCAGGAACAAAACGGTGATGAGCAAAATTATTTTATCAACCTTTTGCATATTTTTTTCCAATTTTTAATCCAGTATAGTTAGAAAAAGTAAAAAACTATTGAAACTGGTCGCTCTTGGTTTTAAAAACTGCAGGTTATGCATACAAAAATGAATTGCCGCCATCTAATTTTGAGATCTGATCCTGATATTTTCTTTTGTTTTTACTTTTAATTTTTTAAACAGAATAAAGCCGGCAATGATCAGTATCATACTTACCAATTGGGGAATCGACAGACTCGAAAGCTTTGAAGGGCCTTCCATGACATATCCCCTGCCTCCGTCATTTCGCAGGAACTCCAAGGCAAATCGTATGATTCCGTAATTGATCAAGTAAATTGAAAGAACCTGGCCGTGAAATCTCTTTTTTCTCCAAAACGCCAGGAGGATCAAAAAATTAGCCAAATTCAAAGTGGCTTCATATAGCTGGGTCGGATGGACAAATGTATCTGAAAATAGCTGGGAACTACCTTCGTGAAAAGGGAACTTCATACCCCATGGTAATTGCGTAGGCACCCCGTAGCAACATCCGGCGCACAAGCATCCTATCCTTCCGAAAACATGGCCCAAGGCTCCCCCAACCATCGATATATCAAAAACCCTCAACTCGGAGCCCCGGAAATATTTCCTTGTATAGAATACAGCAAATAACACCATGGCTCCAATTCCACCGTAAAATGTTCCTCCCCCGGTAATGGCTTTAAAAATCCGGGTGGGTCCCTTTAAATAAAATCCCGGATTATTGAAAAAAGCAAAAGTCAGGCTGTAAAGCTTCGCTCCGGCTATCCCGGAGACAATTCCGAAAACCATGTAGTTTACTATCTCTATCGAATCAATTTTTTCCAGTCGGGAGAGGATAAATATGACCATACACGCAAAAACGATCCCAAGGATAAAAAAAAGCTGATATCCAGATAATGAAAATGACCCGATTCTTAGCGCCTCAGGTAACATAAGTGACGAATCCAGGTTTTGCTTAACCTTTGGTTTTCAATATATCGGAATATCTTTTACTTGATTCTTTCCAATTGTAAAAGAAAGACGGAACATTTCACTGTTATAGTATGGAGCCCCATAAGCAGTAATCGTATAAGATCCAACGCTCACAGTAACTGATTTTTGATATGCCTGTGACAATGTAAAATCAGTTGTTGTCGGTCCGGCAAAATAAACTTTTATTTTACCAGAGGAATAATTTTTAACATTAACAGTTGCTTTCTCTGCCGTATCACATAAGTCGCAATTGTCTGCTGGGCCGACACCCATGAAAAGAACAAGCAAAAACAATAAAGCCATGCTTAATAAAAATCTTTTCTTCTTTGAATTTACCATAATTCCTCCTATTAAAAATTAGAACCTTATCCCAAAAAGAAAAACCCGCTTGGCTGAATTGAAAATAGTGTTAAAAAAATAATGAGGAAAAGAGCTTTGATCATGATCACCCCCGAAATTGTTAAACTATAGGGACACGATTGGAAAATAGATTTTTTCCATTTTTGAATTTTAAAACACACAATTTTGAATGTCAACCAAGGTGACAGAAAATTATCCACCTGCAGGATGTTCAGCGCTTCCAGTGGCGTGATGCTGGCGATGCCGATCTCCATCAGCTTGTCGCGGATCTCGTCCCTGACCTTCAATTCAATGTCTTCAAGGAAAAAAACTATATTTCACACGCCCTGGAAGCGGCATACAGGGGTATGGTTATTATTTTGTCAAAGCGCGAGAAATTTTCAGCCGACATTCTGATGCCCTTGGAAAGGTTTCTTTCGTCAAGAAAAATATGCAGGCTCTGCATCTGGCTCTTGGTGCCCGACTTAACTTCAACCAGAACCACCCCTTTCTTTCCCTGAATAACAAAATCAACTTCATTTTGTAAAAAAACAAGGCAATCAAGGACTTTTTAGGTAAAAAAGAAAAACCTGAAAGTGATATCAGCGACAGTCAATTTGACAAACATTATGGCAGGCTTTAGAATGAGGTCGTGAATCACATTCAAGAGCAGGTTTCTTTTTGGTTAAAAAGCGCAGCTTATGATTGGCGGGTAACCAAACAACTTTTTGAAAAGAAATCATATACGCACTCTCTATTTTTTGCCCATCTCGTGCTTGAGAAGCAGTTAAAGGCTCTTTTTGTTAAAAAAAATAAAGAAACTGCTCCATATAAACATAATCTTGTGCTGCTTGCAGAAAAATGCAGACTGAATTTATCTGAAAATCAGGAAAAACTGCTCGAAGAAGTGTCGGATTTTAATCTTGAAGCACGCTATCCCGATTATAAATTTTCTTTTAATAAAAAATGTACGGCGGCTTTTACCAGACAATATTTAAGGGAAATTGGGGTATTTCTAAAATGGCTGAAAAAAGAACATCTATTAAAAAAATAGCCCAAACTTATATCGCCGCATTGAAAAAAAGCCATATCCATGTTTTGCAAGCCTTTCTTTTCGGTTCATATGCCCAACACCTCTTTGACGAAAACAGCGATATCGATATTGCGATTATTTCAAACGATTTCTCAGGTAATCGTTTTTCGGACCGCCGCATGATTGTGCCTTTGCGCCGTTCAATTGACAAACGCATCGATCCGTTGCCTTACCGTCCTGAAGATTTCAATGAAAGCGACCCGCTCGTCTCGGCCATACTCAAAACCGGCATCCAGATTGACCAGTGAGTTGGCAATAAAAGAACGCTCAAGATTTTTATTTTCTCCCCATTTCTCTTCAGTTTACGCTCAATTGAAAAACAATTTTTTGAATAGTATAATAAAAAAATGAAATACAAAAAGATGTTTTGGAGTAATATAATAGCAGGATTTTTTTTATTAGTTTTTTCTGTTTTGTTTTTGATTATTACCCATTCCGTTGGTACTAAGAGAGAGAACGTTATACTAGTTTTTGCTCTCATTGGTGTGATTACAATGCTTTTTGGTTTTTTCCCAAGTTTGATGATGGGTTTGCCTAAAGCCAAGTCACCACAGGATTGTCAAAATATATTGAATAAGCTTATCAAAGATAAATCGATCAAGTTTGCAGAAAGAATGCTTTTAGAGAGTTATGAACGCCTTTCCGAGAAAACTCTTATAGCCAATATCATCGGCCAATTTTATTTCCAACACAAGGGCAACCTTTCAGAGGCTGTAAAATGGTTCACAAAAGCAGTAGAACTCGACCAAAATGGAGAATATTGGCCACCATACACTTATCTCGCTGGCATCTATGGAGGCTTTGCTGAATATAAGGAGCAGACATCAGCTCTAAATGAATCAGCGTCAACTATCCGTGGAGCGGCAGTTTCGGTCGACTTAGAATGGAAAAATCGTCTACATGACTTACTGGGCAATGGAAACAAGACTTGTTTCATCAGCCTTCTTCAACAGTTATGGGACTCCTGTTTGAAAGATAAAATAAAAATTGTAGCCAAGAAACAAGAGCCGGTTCCTGGATTGATCTTCCGTCCCGATCTCGCTTGTGTTCAATGCGGAAATGCAAATATTAAGCTTGGATACCGAGGTACTCATTGGATATGCGATTGTGGCACGATTATATGCAATGCTTGCTATACAAGGATTTCCTATACTTGTCCAAAATGCGGAGCCCATGAGAAAACTAACTACGTTGAGTAGTTTCGGAAAGACACAGAATTCAACAGCTTCAGGGTTAACAACACTCTTGTCCTAATAAAAACTCAGATATCGAACAAAGAATGAGAATGGGGGACGCTGGACTTTGTGACTTTGGAAAATCTATTGGAACTTGTCGCTTTTGGTTTTCAGAAATTGGAGGATGTTCAGAGCTTCAAGCGGCGTGATGCAGGAGATGTCGATCTCTTTTAGCTTGTCGCGGATTTCGTCCCAGACCTTCAGTTCCATGTCCTCAGGGAAGAGGCCGGCTTCGACAACCGGCATCTTTTCGATCCGGCCGGTGATGCGTTCCTTGACCAGTCGGTTCAATTCCTTTTTTCCCAGGTTGAGGAGGATCTCCTTGGCCCGTTCGATCACCGCCCGCGGGATGCCGGCAATCTTGGCCACGTGGATGCCGAAGCTCTGGTCCGTCGGGCCGGGCATGATCTTGTGCAGGAAAATGACGTTGTCCTGCCACTCCTTGACGGCAATGTGGTAGTTCTTGACGCGGGCCAGGATGGCTGCCAGCTCAGTCAGCTCGTGGTAGTGGGTGGCGAACAGGGTGCGCGGCTTTTCCTTCAATGACCAGAACTTCTTTTTCTTAATTCATTTGATAAATCCAACGTGACATAGAAATTCCCAAATTACAAAGACCGTCCCTAATTCACACAGCAGGAGTTTCCAAAAAGATCTTTTTATCTACATCACCCGAAAAATATATTCTACCTTATTCCCCGATTCATCACGTGATGGAATGCACCTGGATTTATTAGTCATACCCGACCATGGATACTGTTTGTCTCGTTAAGGTCACATAATCAAACACCGTTCTCTTTCCACTTCCTCGGTGCTCATGACGAGACGGAAAACCCAAGCCAATATATAGGCAAATGGGATGATGTGCAGGAACACGCTCTTTGAAAGCGCCCAATCGAGCAGTTTGGGGAGAAGGTACACGACCAGCAATGCACACAGCGCTGGCATAAACGCGGCGAACGATCTCAGCAAATGGCTTTGGGGAACCTCCTCGGAGATGACCACCTTGGCCTCAAACGCCGCGGCCGATGCGGCTTCAGCAACGGAAAGATCAAGACGCTTAAGCATTTCGAATTCTGTTCGAAGCACCGGATCGCTCACGATCGCCTGGCGAATCACAGTGATGTCGATTTCCTTAAGTTTGTCGCGGATCTCGTCCCCGACCTTCAATTCCATGTTTTCGGGGGAAAGGGAGGCTATATTTCATACGCCCTGGAAGCGGCATAGAGCGGTATGGTTGTTATTTTGTCATAGCGCGAGAAATTTTCAGCTGATATTCTGACGCCTTTGCAAAGGTTTCTTTCGTTAAGAAAGATATGCAGGCTTTGCATCTGGCCCTTGGTACCTGACTTGACTTCCAGCGGAACCACACCACTCTTTCCCTGAATGACAAAATCTACTTCGGCATTGCTGGATCTTTCCTCACGGTGCCAGTAGTAAAGTTCGGGATAACTGTAAGGAGATGCCGATTTTATCAATTCCAATCCGGTAAATAATTCCGCCAAATAACCTTTGTTGATCAGCTGCTGCAGATCGGAAGCAATATATTCGGAGAGATTTAAACCCAGGATGCGCTGATAGATGCCGCTGTCAAAAATCAGAATCTTGAACTTTTTTTCATTTATTTGCGCGCCCAGAGGCAATCCCCGGGCCGATGTATGACACACTTTGTAAGCCAAACCTGCCTTTATTAAAAGCTCCAGGGCATCCTTGTATGATTCCGTTCTCCCGGCGGCAATACTGGAATATTTAAACTTGCTGCCTGTTTGAAAAACAATTGCTTTAAAGACTTCCTGCAAACGCAATACCGGCGAACGTTTTTTGTATTTGGCAAAGTCATCGACCCATGATGTTTCCAGGTTATCAAGCTGCTTCTGACAGCGATTGAAATCTTTTGTCTCCAGATAGTCTTTAACCACTTCGGGCATGCCGCCGATGATTTGAAAAATCTTTAGTTTGGCCAATATTTTTTCATGAATAACACTGTCTAAAGGGTTTTCCGGCGCAGCTTCGGCAATCAGGCTGTTTAATTTTTGATCCCCGGCCGCGGCCATGAATTCGGCAAATGTCAAGGGATACATGAACAGCGATTCGATTCTGCCGACGCCAAAGGATGGCAGATCGGCAATGGCCAATTCAAGAAGCGAACCGGCCGCCGCCACATGGAGCTCGGGAATTTTTTCATAAAAGAAGCGCAGCGATTTCAACGCTTCCGGGCAGGCCTGAATTTCATCGAAAAAAAGTAAACTCTCTCCGGGAATAATTGCCGTACCAAAATAAATGGCAAGTTTCTCGATGATTTCCCAAGGGTTGAGCGATTTTTCAAAAAAGGATTTGATTTCCGGATTTTCCTCAAAATTAACTTCCACAAAGCTGCTGAAAGTCTTGCCAAGTTCCCTTATAGAATATGTCTTGCCTACTTGCCTGGCCCCGCGCAGCAGCAGGATTTTTCTCTTTGGGTCCTGTTTCCATTCCAAAAAAGCTTTTTCAATCGCTCGTTTCATCTTTCTCCACCTTATTTTGTAAAAATACAAGGCAATAATACATCAAATAAGTTAAAAATACAAGGCAATCTAGATCATAAAAGGTATTAAAACAAAGCCTGAAAATCTTTTGCGGTTCAGCACATAATTGAATGCATTGGATAATTAAGTCCTTCTCACCGCATGAATTCAGCTCACCTAACAAAGTCACAAAGTCCGAAATCTACAATCTTTTCATTTTCCCCATATATCTCCAGATTTACAGATCGCATCAATATCAATATCAGTATACTTTCCCTGAACTTGAAATTCTTTCAACTTTTTCTTCAGAGAAACCTTTTCGCTAATTAATAATTTTAAAGTCTCATTTTTGATATTAAAATTATAATTGGAATCAATTTTCTTTATTTTTTCATAATAGGATTTATTCTCTTGGTTTTGATTTATTCTAAATCTTAAATACTCCAAGAATCCTTCTTCTTTAAATTTATGAACAATTATTTTTTTTGCTTTCATTTCTGCATCCAGCTCTACAGGTAGATGAAGTTGAACTTCAAGCGTATTCTTTATCCTTTCAAAAAAATATTTTCCTAAAAAACTATCAAGTTCGGTATTCCCAATTCCATAAGTTTCATCTTGCTTTAAATGTTGCAGTTCATGAATCAAATGCCAAAAAAAATGAATTTTTTCTTCAAGATTACTAGTTTCATTACTTAATGTTTTTTTTGGTAACCAAATGAAAGAAATATTTAGTTTTTTGATATACTTCTTTTTATTAATAAGATCTCTAACATAATCAGGAGCATTAAAGTGAACAAGCTCTCTTGTCACATTCTGAGATATTCCTAATAGGTCTTCAAAAAAGTAATCATCGTTTCCAAAAAGAATAATAAAAAACCAATCTTTTCTTTTAACCTTCACAATCTCAATTACTTCAAGAATTTCTGGAAGAAATTTGTGAGGAATAAGATTGTCAAAAAATAGCATACCAAAATCCTCGATCGGTTCTTCTTTCATTTAACTATTATAGCAAAATATTTGAGATTTTATTGTTGGTTTAAGGGAGGGTTATTGAAACTTGTCGCTTTTGGTTTTCAGGAATTGGAGAATGTTCAGGGCTTCCAG
The DNA here is from genome assembly GCA_963770755.1 of Candidatus Aminicenantota bacterium. Classification (GTDB taxonomy): domain Bacteria; phylum Acidobacteriota; class Aminicenantia; order UBA2199; family UBA2199; genus UBA2199. The sequence goes on from CAVYQZ010000010.1 coordinate 577,760, forward strand.
GGGGGTTATGCTGGCGATGTCGATCTCTTTCAGCTTGTCGCGGATCTCGTCCCAAACCTTCAGTTCCATGTCCTCGGGGAAAAGGCCGGGGCCCGCGTCGGGCACATTCTCGATGCGGCCGGTGATGCGTTCCTTGACCAGGCGGTTCAGCTCCTTCTTTTCCAGGTTGAGCAGGATCTCCTTGGCCCGTTCGATCACCGCCCGCGGGATGCCGGCAATCTTGGCCACGTGGATGCCGAAACTCTGGTCGGTGGGGCCGGCCATGATCTTGTGCAAAAAAATAATGTTGTCCTGCCACTCCTTGACGGCAATGTGGTAGTTCTTGACGCGGGCCAGGATGGCTGCCAGCTCAGTCAGCTCGTGGTAATGGGTGGCAAAAAGAGTGCGCGGCTTTTCCTTCAAGGCGTGCAGGAACTCGACTACCGCCCAGGCAATGGACAGGCCGTCATAGGTCGAGGTGCCGCGGCCGATCTCGTCGAGGAGGATCAGCGATCGTGAGGTGGCGTTGTTCAGAATGATGGCCGCCTCGATCATTTCGATCAGGAAAGTGGACTTGCCCTCGATCAATGAATCGGAAGCCCCGATGCGGGTGAAGATGCGGTCGCAGATGCCGATCTGGGCCTTGGCGGCGGGCACAAAACAGCCGGCCTGGGCCAGGATAACGATCAGCGCGTTCTGACGCAGAAAGGTCGACTTGCCACCCATGTTCGGGCCGGTAATGATCAATATCTGGTCGCTTTCGCCAGACATTTCCAGATCGTTGGGAATGAAGCCCCGGCCCGAAGCGGCCTCGATGACCGGGTGCCGGCCTTCCTGGATGCGGATGGCCGTGCCATTGTTTATTTCCGGGCGCGTGAAGCCCCGGCGCTGGGCCAGCTCACCCCAGGCGGCCAGCACGTCGAGGATGGCGATCAAGTCAGCGTTCAGGTTCAGCTGCGCCGAGAAATGCTGGATATCGGCCAGGACCTCCAGGTAAAGTTTCTGCTCGATGGCGACGATCTTTTCCTCGGCTTTGAGTATTTTATCTTCCAACTCCTTGAGCTCGGCAGTCAGGAAACGCTCGGCGTTGACCAGGGTTTGCTTGCGGATGTAGTTCTCGGGCACCAGCTTCAGGTGGGCATTGGTGACTTCGATGAAATAGCCGAAAACCTTGTTGTACTTTATTTTCAGCGACGAGATGCCGGTCTTGGCTTTCTCGCTTTTTTCCATGGCCGAAACGATTTCCTTGGCGCTGTGGCTGATGGCGCGCAGTTCATCCAATTCCCGGTTATAGCCTTTTTTTATGATCTGCCCGGCCGTGATGGTGTTGGCCGGATCTTCGGCGATCGTTTTTTCGATGATGGCCGCCAACTCCGGCAGCGGCCGCAGACGGCTGCAGATATCCGCGGTGATCTCCGCTTGGAAATCGCGGATGTCGCTTTGCAGAACGGGGATTTTTTGCAGCGTGTCGGCCAGGTTCAGCAGGTGCTGGGGCAGGGCGATGTTCAGCGCGATCTTGGAATTCAATCGGGCCAGGTCGGCGAAGAATTTCAACTGTTTGCGGATCTCGCTGCGCCCGATCAGGTTGCGAAAAAATTCCTCGACGCCGTCCAGGCGCTGCTCAATTTCATTTTTGGCCAGCAGCGGGTAGGAAAGCCACTTTTGCAGCAGGCGCCGGCCCATGGGCGTGATGGTCAGGTCAATCGCGCCGAGCAAGGAACCTGCGGCCGTGCCGCTGCGCAGGTTCAAGACGATTTCCAGGTTGCGAAACGACACCGCATCCAGGACCAGGTAATCTTCTCTGGCGCTGAAACGGGGCGGAGCAATGTGAGCCAGGGAGCCGCGGCGGATCGAACGCAGGTATTTGATCATCACTCCGGACACGGCCACGGCGGCCGGGTATCCATCCAGCCCCAGGCCTTCGATCGTGGCCAAATTGAACTGGTTTTTCAGCACCGCCGCGCAGTCGGCAGCGTTGAATTCGCCATCGTCAAAGAGCGTGATAAGTAGGTCGCTGAATTCAGGAAAACGTTTGCCGAATTGACGGAATTCGTTTTCATATTCCCTGGCGATCACGACTTCCTTGGGAAATTTCCGGTAGAATTCATTGTAAAGCGCTTCCTCGTCGCCGGAGTTGAATATCTTGACTTCGAAATCGGAAACGGCCAGGTCCATGGAGGCCATGGCCAGCGCCTTTCCGTCCCGGCGGATGGCAACGATGAAATTGTTCTGGCCGCTGTCCAGGGATTCTACTTCCAGAGCCGTGGCCGGGGTCAGGATATGGGTCACTTCACGGCGCACGATGCCCTTGGCCAGGGCCGGGTCCTCGACCTGTTCGCAAATGGCCACCTTGAAGCCCCGGCGCAGCAGCTTGGCGGCATAATTTTCCCAGGCATGGTGGGGAACGCCGCACAGCGGCACCGCGTTTTTCTTGTTTTTGTTGCGCGAGGTCAGGACCACTTCCAGGATGGGCGCGGCGGTCCTGGCATCGTCAAAAAACATTTCGTAAAAATCGCCCAGACGAAAAAACAGAATGGCGTCGGGATAGCTCTTCTTGATCTCCAGATACTGGCGGAGCATCGGTGTGGAAGCAAGGTTTTCCATGGCCGGATTATAACACAGCCGGGGCCGAGAATACTTCCCTGAGCCGCAACGGCAAAAGGGTTTTTCGCAAAACAGGCTGGGAATTCGCGCAGGCCCGGGCCACGGTTTTTTCATCCGAGAGCAGGATCAGTTTTTTTCTGGCCCGCGTAATGGCCGTGTAAAAAAGCTCGCGGCTGAGCATCCGCGAATGGGAAGGCAGCAAACCCAACACCACGATATCATATTCCGAACCCTGCGCCTTGTGAACCGATACGGCGTAGGAGAGGGTCAGTTCATCCAGCTCGTCGGCACTGTATTCCACGACCGCCCCGTCATAGCTGACCAGCAATTTTTTGTCGCGGCCGTCATAATCCTCGACGATGCCGAGGTCGCCGTTGAACACCTGCTTGTCATAATCGTTTCGGGTTTGCATGACCTTGTCCAGGCGCTTGAAAGCTATTTTTTCCCTTTTCAGCAAAAAAGGCTCGGGATTGAATTTTTCCTGGATCAGGCGGTTGATGCGGTCGATGCCCGCGTCACCGCGGTACATGGGCATGAGGATCTGCATGGCCGTTGAATTAAAGGGATATTCGTTCTGGTAATAGCGGATGATGGCCTCCACTTTTTCCAGGACCTGGGCTTCACTTTGCATGGGCAAAAAAACAAAATCAAGTTCAGGGGAATAGGCGGGAAAGAGCAGCGTTTCGCCGCTGTTCACCCGGAAAGCATTCTCCACGATCAGGCTGTCCTGGTTCTGGCGGAAGTTACGGCTCAGGTAAATGGTCTGGAAATAATCGCTTTCGATCATGTCGCGCAGCACGTTGCCCGGCCCGACCGACGGCAATTGGTCCTTGTCGCCGATGATGATCAATTGCGTTTTGTCGGCCAGCGCTTGCAGCAAGGAGTACAGGATGGTGGAATCGACCATGGAAAATTCATCGACAATGATGGCGTCGGTTTTGAGCGGGTTCTGGGCGTTGTGGACGAACTGGCCGTTCTCGGGATTGATTTTAAGCAAGCGGTGGATGGTCGATGCCTGGTACAGCGAGCTTTCCTCGATGCGCTTGGCGGCACGCCCGGTGGGGGCGGCGATCATGATCGATTTGCGGTTGGCTTTCAGGATTTCGATGATGGCGCGAATGATGGTGGTTTTTCCCGTGCCCGGACCGCCGGTAATGATGGTCAGCCTGTTTTTCACCGCGGCCAGGACCGCCTGCTTCTGTTCCGCGGTCAATTCGAGGGCCAATTTTTCGAACACGGAATCAAAATTGACCGCCAGCTCCTGGTCGGCGTCAAAGCCCTGGCTCAGCTGCCAGAGGCGCCGGGCCGACTGCTTTTCAATCAGATCGTTCAGCGGCTTGACAATGCACTTTTGCGGAACGGCCTGGCAGTACAGCTCGGCCCGCTCAATCATTTTTTCCAAAACAATAAACACATCGCTGTCGGCGATGTCCAGCAGCCAGGAACATTTCTTCAACAGGTCGTCCTGTTCGCTGTACAGGTCGCCGTGCTGGAATTCACTCTGGTCCAAAACAAATAAAATTCCGGCCCGGATGCGCTGGCTGTCGTTTTTGGCGATGCCCATGGCCCGGGCGATGGTGTCGGCGATTTTAAAACCGATACCGCGCACCCGGTCGATCAGGATATAGGGATTGCTCTCCATCAATGCCAACGCCAGGTCGCCGAATTCGCGGAAAATCTTGAAAACCGTTTCAGGGCCGATGCCGAACGGTGTCAGTTTGACCGTCAGGTCGCGCAACACCCGGCTGTCACGAACACTCTTTTTAATTTCTTCGATCACCGTTTTTTTCAAGCCGCTTATTTCCCGCAAGCGCTCCGGCATATTTTCCAAAACCTCAAATGTTTGCTGGCCAAAATGATCGACGATTTTCTGGGCGGTTTTCTTACCAATGCCTTTGAAGCGCCCCGAAGACAGGTACTTGACCATGCCGGCGCCGTCCCGGGGCAGAATGAACTCAAAACGGCTGACCTTAATCTGGCTGCCGAAGCGCGGATGCTCCGCTTCCTCGCCCTCGATCATCAGGAAATCTCCCTCGCTCAGCGAAAACAGGTTGCCGACGATAATCCGGCTTTCCCGGGATCCGTCCAGCAGCACTTTAAATACCCCGAAACCCGTATCCTCAGAACTGAAAATCTTGCGGCTGACTTTGACTTTGTAAGACGGCAAATTAATTTATACTGACCGGAATGAGACCGGGGCTGTCCATAACGAATACTTCAATACCATGCATGCGTTCTCCTGATAGCACAGAGCTGCGAAATCCCTGCCAGGCTCTAAGAACTGATTATACCGAATCGCCGCTCAATTGGGAAGCATGGATCGGGAGTTAAGAAAAATGGATTGCCCGCGGCAGGGACCCGCCTGCAAGAAATCAGCCGGTTGAATGTTTTAAGACTGAAAAAAGCAATAGGAGGCTTAAATGAAAAAAAAATTATTGATTGCTGCGGTCATGCTGGTTTTATCGGCAGCCTTGTTATTGAACGCCCAGCAGGGCATGCGCGCCAGGGGCCAGGAACGCGGCCGCCAACTCCGGGGGATGCTCGCCAGCGAGAACGTCATCCCGGTGCGGATGCTGCTGAAGGCCAAAGACAAGATCGGCCTGAGCGCCGACCAGGAAAAGCGGCTCGTGGCCATGAACGAGGCTCATGCGCAGTGGCAGATCAAATTTCGCGCCGATATGGAGATCCAGGCCCTGAAACTTCGCAAATGCCTGGCAGCTGACACGATGAACCTGAAGGATGCCGAAGGGCTGATCCGCGCCCAGGCCGACATGCATGCCGAAATGCAGATTGCCCGCCTGCGTTTCCAGCAGGACGTCAAGGCGTTGCTGTCCACGGAGCAGTTGGCCAAAGTGAACGAGATGAAAAAAGAATTTGGCGCCCATGTCCGCGAGGGCATGCGCGAGCGTCGCGAAATGCGCCGGGAGCGGATGAATTAGATCACCCCACCTTTCCTCCTTTCCACGAAAAAAGGGCGGCCCGGACCGCCCTTTTTTTATTGCTTGTGAGTTCTCAACAAAAGCGATACCTGAGTAAAAATCTCTTCAGCAAGCGGCTGAAAGCAACTTTCAAGCCTGTCACTCATCTTTTCGGAAAACGTACGGTTATCAAGAATTTCAACGGCAAAAATATGGATATCGTGATCGGCAGGGAGATGCATGCCTAAGCGCCGTCCCAGTTCCAGAGCGGTCGCGAAGTTGGCATCATGGACGCAATTGAGATTCATGGTCTCACGCAAGCGATCGGCGGTAAAATAATGCCAGAGGCCGGGCACGGCCCCGGCGGTGCGAATGGAATCGATGACGATCAGCCGGCTGTAACCTTCCATGATATCAAGCAGATTGAATCCGCCCAGGGAGCAATCATCGACAATGTCGAGATCGGCAATATGTTGCAGCCTCTCTTTAAAACAACCGACCAGGCGGATCCCGATCGCATCATCGCACAGGATGGGATTCCCCATGCCCAAAAGCAATATTCGCTTCATTGGCGACGCGAAAAAACCATCAAACTCCTCTTTTCAGTCGCCAATGCAAGGCACCGTTTTTGTACGCCAGGACTTCCAAAGGCATCTGTCCGGGCAGGGAATGGGTGGCGCAGCTGTAACACGGGTCGAAGGCGCGAAAGGCCATTTCGATCATGTTTAAAATTCCCTGGTCCGGATCTTTCCCCGGTTTGATCAGGGCCTGTGCCACTTTTTTGGTCACCATTTGAATGGGAGCATTGTTGTTGGTAGTCCCGACGATCAGGTTGGCGCTGGTGCAGATGCCGTTTTTATCACAGGTATAATGGTGGGTCAATGTACCGCGCATGGCTTCCACGATGCCCACACCCTCACCGGTTATCCCTTTCGGTACGACGCGGAATTGATCGCCGGTGATTTCCGGATCAGCGCAATAGCGCTCCAGCATCTCGACATTGTGCACCATTTCCACCAGCCTGGCCCAATGGTTGGCCAGGAGGGCCCGGCACGGTTTCCCCCCCACGGTCTGGAACATTTCCTCAAAGGCGGCCTGCGCCCGTGGCGTAGCCATGCGATCCGAAACGTTCAGCCGGGCCAAAGGCGTAGCGCAGTACAAACTGGAATCAATCCCTTCGGTAAATCCCTTCCAACCGCGTTTTTTCAAGTAGGGAAATTTCAGATAAGACCATGATTCCACGTGTTCGGCCACGAAATCGGCGTATTCATGGGGCTGGTATTTGCAGATTTCCTTGTCTTCAAAATCGACCACCCGCACCTGCCCATCATAGAAATTCGAGGCATTGTTTTCATCGACCAGGCCCATGGAATGGACGTCCAGCGTATAAGGGCCGTTGAGGATCAAATCCACATACTGCGGATTGCCCAGTACGATGTCCCGAAAGAGTTTCAGGGAGAAATCGGCAAAAGCAGCCAGCTTCTTGACCATGGGCTTGATCTTTTCCAGTTCACTCTTTTTTAAGCCCTTGGAGACTCCACCGGGCAGACACCAGACCAGATGGGTGAAACGCCCGCCCAGCAGCTGCTGAATTTTCTGGGCCATGGCCCTGGCTTGGATCACTTGGCCGCCGATTTCCAGGCCCACTTTGGCGACGACACCCAGAATATTGCGGATGGCCGGGTCGGCGTTGGGGCCGAGGACAAAATCGGGAGCGGCCAGCGCGTAAAAATGAGCGATATGGCTGTGGATATAATGTGCATGATAATACATGTCACGCAATTTGTGCGCCAACGGCGCCACGTCGCCGCCAAAACAGCCGTCAACGGCCTTGGCACTGGCCATGTGGTGGCTGGCCGGGCAAACACCGCAAATCCGGGTCATGATCCGCGGCAGTTCTTCCACGGGCCGGCCGACTACGAAGCGCTCGAAGCCGCGCAATTCCGGGATCTGGAAATGACAATCCTGCACTCCGCCATCATCAGCCAGGAAGATTTCGATTTTGCCATGGCCTTCCAACCGGGTTATGGGATCAATGCGGATGGTTTTCATTATTTTAGACTCCTTTGTAAAAATGAGGCCGGCAGGCCGAAGCGGTACAGGATCGCGGTAAGATCGGGAATAGTGGAAATGATCGTATCGATTTCCTTTGGGTCCTTGCTGTCAATGATCGAGCCCAAGGCGCTGATGAATTTGGTTCCCTGATCAAAGACATCGGGGGCGGGGCCGTAGCAGCCACGGCAACCAAGGCCCGTGTCGGGACAGCGTACGCCGCAGCCAGAACGGGTTACCGGTCCCATGCACAGGATACCCTGCTCGAGCAGGCATTTTTCCGGGTCCTGGATGATTTCATATGGACGGAAAAAGCGTTTGATTTTCTTTTCCGATTTGCTGCGTTGGCAGTCATCGCACAGGTTTCGCTCAGCCGCTCCGATGGTGGAGCCCTTGGGCGGCAGCTTGCCTGCGGCCACGGCCAAAATGGACGATTTTACCTGCTCGGGGGCCGGCGGGCAGCCGGGAAGGAAATAATCGACCTCGACAATATCGGCCAATTTAAATACCCTTTTATAAAATTGGGGAAGATGGAGCACGTGGCCGTCCAGGCACGTCTCCGGATGGGGAATTTTTTTATTTCCCGCCTCAATGGATGGATTGTGCAGATAAATTTTAGTCAAGATCTCTTCCCGATTAGTCAGGTTGGCCAGGCCGGGAATACCGCCCAGGTGGGCGCAAGATCCGAAGGCAACCAGCAGTTTGCTTTTGCGGCGCAGTAATTTCGCCAGGTGTTCATTTTCACTGTTGCGGACGGCACCGTTGAAAAATGTCAGGTCGAGCTCGTTGTCGGCCATTGCCTCCACGTCTGCATATTTCCCGTCCACGGCGATCGGCCACAAACGGATATCAGCCAGGTTGGCCACATCCAGAATGAATTCATTGGTGTCCAGTACGGCCACGTCGCAACCCCCGCAGGCGGCTCCCCAGTACAAAGCGATTTGCAGTTTTTTCGCAGCCATGGTTTATTTCTCCCCCGAGTCGGCATTCAGTTCGCAGGCAATGCGGGAAGGACCCAGGGCGCGGATGCGCTCGGTCATGTCCTTGACGACATCGGCAAAACGCTGGCCTTCGCTGGCACTGATCCATTCCAGGCGCACCCGGTCATCTTCGACCCCCAGGTCGGATAACACTTTTTTCAGCAGGGGAATGCGGCGCATGGTCTTGTAATTGCCCTCGGAATAGTGGCAATCGCCGGGATGACAGCCGCAGATTAAGACACCATCGGCGCCGCTCACCAGGGCCTTGACCACAAAGGTGGGGTCGACCCGGGCGGAGCACATCACGCGGATGATGCGGATATTGGCTGGATAGTGGATGCGGCTGGTGCCGGCCAGGTCGGCACCGGCATAGGAACACCAGTTGCATAGAATTCCAAGTATTCTGGGTTCAAAACTCATCTGAGTACTCCTTCGATTTGAGCCATGATCTGCTGATCGGTAAAATGCCGCCCCTTGATCGCTGCCGAGGGACAGGCGGCCACGCAAGCTCCGCAGGCTTTACACATGGCGCTGATCACATGGCTGCGCTTCTTTTTATCATCAAATTCAATGGCACTGTACGGGCACAGTTCATTGCAGATGCGGCAACCTGAGCAGGCTTCCTCATCGATTTCCGCATAAACGGCGTCGACGGCGATTTTCCCCTTGGCAATCTTGGCCAGTACCCGGGCTACCGCCGCCCGGGCCTGGGCCACCGTGTCGGGAATATCCTTGGGGGCGACACAGGTGCCGGCGATGTATATCCCGTCGGTGGTCGTGGCCACCGGATCGAGCTTGGGATGGCTCTCGATGAACCAGCCATCCTTGTCCTGGCTGATATTGACCAGGCGCGCGGTTTCCGTCGCATCTTCCCGGGCTTCCATGCCCACCATGAGAATGACCAAATCGGCCGGGATTTCAATGACTTCGCCCGACAATTGCTCGTTGACCTCGATGAGCATCTCACAATCATCTTTGGGGCCGGCGCTGCGGATGACAGGGTGATCACCCTTGCCGTACATGAGGAACATGGTTTTAACCTCGGAGGTGCGGCGGTAAAAATCCTCATGCCCCTTGCCGAAAGCATGCATGTCAATATATAGATCGGAAACATAGCAGGATGGAATGGCCGATTTGATTTCGTGGACGTACTTCAAGGCGGTCATGCAGCACACCCGCGAGCAATAACCGTGGTATTCGGCACTGCGGCTGCCCACACAGTGTATGATGGCGACATACTTCGGGATTTTCCCATCCTTGCCTTCAATCCGCCCGGCCCGGAGCATTTTCTCGAAATCAAAGGAAGTGATCACATTGGGAAGCTTGCCATAACCGAAATGGGTGATCTGTTCGGCGGGAAACTCCTTGTAGCCGGTGCAGACGATGACATTGCCCACCGGAACCTCCCGAATTTTGCTCTCTGGCGCATGATCCACGCCGGGGCTGGCCAGGGTGGCGGAAAAATTCCCGACATATCCCTGCAATTTCTGCAGACGGGAGTTGAGCAGCACTTCGATATGATCGTTGCCGCGGACCCGGGTGATCCTCTCGGTCAGCAGGTCGCGGGCGGAATCAAGAAAGGGAGCGGTAAGGTCGACCCGGGCCAGGTTGCCCCCGAGGTGATCCTGTTTTTCCAGCAGGAACACTTTTTGCCCGGCTTCGGCCAGTTCCAGGGCCGCCGTTAGTCCCGCAATCCCAGCACCGATAACCAAAGTATTGGGACACATATCGACCATCATCTGCTCCAGGGCTTCATGATGGACGACACGACGGACAGCGGCTTCGGTCAGCGCCTTGGCTTTCTCGGTGGCCGCCAGCGGGTCATCATGGACCCAGCTGCATTGCTCGCGGATATTGGCCATTTCACACATATAGGGATTGAGCCCGGCTGCTTGCAGCGCAGAACGGAAAGTTCGCTCGTGCATGCGCGGACTGCAGGCGGCAACCACAATCCGCTGCAGGCCCTGGTCCTTGATATCTTGAACAATCAGTTCCTGACCGGGATTGGAGCACATGTATTTATAGGTGCGGGCGATGGTCACTTGGGGAAGCGTCGAGATGTACTCGCGTACTGCTTCGCAATCCACGATCTTGGCGATGTTGCTGCCGCAGTGACAGATGTAAACTCCGATTTTTGCTTTCATGGTGTCCCTCAGGCAATCCGCCGCGGAGCCAGTATCTCGCCGCCTTGCGAAGATTTACCCAGCAAGGCATCCCTCTGAACCGCCGCCAGGTACATCGCCAACGGCCGGTAGGCCAGATGCGACCACTTGCTGAAAGGCACCTCGAGGACCAGCATCGGCACCACGCCCATCATGTGCATGATGTAAACCAGGTTGGCCGCGACCGGAAATCCAGCCCGGTGGGCAATGTGCTGCAGCACGCCGGTCAAGGCGACGTAAACCAGCATGATCAGGAACAGCCAGTCCGATTTATGCGAGTGCTGGAACTGCGTTCTTGTCTTTTTCAGGCGGCCGTGCAACATGAAAATCGTCGCGCCGATCAGACCGATCGACGCGGCATAACCGAAGGTGTGGACGGTCCATCTGATTTCAGGCCCGGATTGCATGGTCGGGAGAAAAAACATGATCAGGACCAGCATGGTCAGATAGCTCGCGACCAGCAGCAAATGGATCAGCCAGAGCCCATTGCGCTCCTGGCAGGTGCGGAAGCGATTCTGGGTCAGGAAGTGCCAGGGAAGCTGCGGCAGGTGTTTCAGGTACATGAACAGGCTTGGTTTTGGCCCGTCCTTCGAGCCGAATACCAGTCGCCACATATGCAGGGAATTGACAAAGAGCAATGCCGCCAGCACGCCGGCCATGCTCCAGTCGAACAGATGCACCGCCGAACTGGGAAGGAATGCTCCGGGGCCCGAATAGACATGGATGTTACCCCGCAGCATGCCGAAGAGAAGAAAAGCGGCTCCCGTCAGCAGGGCCAGCACCAGAATGGCGATCATCTCCGCCTTCCATGACCGGTAAAACAACCGGGAAAGGCCGGTTACGTCATAGCGCGAAGTCAACCAGCGGCGCAGGCTCATCATGGTTTCACCCGGTTCTGCGCCCCGCGGACACTGTTCCGAACACTGGCCGCAGTAGTAACACAGCCAGGGCTCCAGCGACCGTTCCAACTTTTTTTCCAGCCCCATCTGCAGGTTGCGCATGGGTTTGCGTGGAAACACATTGAATTCATCGGCATGCGGGCATACGGCCGAACAATTGCCGCAATGATAGCATAATTGTACGTCTTCCGCTCCATACACTGCCAGATCATCAATAATTTTGGGATTGACGCGAATCGCCATTTGGCCTCCTCATTTTGCCTGCAGGATTTTGGCCCGTGCTTCGATTTCACTGAGACTCACGCTGCCGCGACTGCCGATCCCCTTGCCGCTGCTGATACTGCGCAATACTCCGGCCGCCACGGCCGAAGCTTGCGCGACCGCATCGGGGATGTCTTTGGGCGACTGGCACATGCCGGCGACGAAAATGCATCCCCGTTCCGTATCGGTGGGATTGCCGTTGTAATCCAGTTCCGAGAACCAGCCATCCATATCCCGCTCCAAGCCAAGCGCCTGGCTCAGCTCCTCGCTGCCCCGGGCCGGGACAAGCCCAACGGCGAGCAACACCATATCGACGGGAAATTGCAGTAATTTATCCTGGAGAATATCTTCGCCCGTCACCACCATCTGGCCATTCGACTCGGAAATCGATGCGGAACGTCCACGGATGACAAAGGTGCCTTCATGCTTGATCCTTTCGAAAAACGCCTCATAGCCTTTGCCGAATGCCCGCATGTCAATATAAAACTCATAACAGGCGGCATCGGGAAGTTTTTCCTTCACCAGGTGGGCGAATTTGAGCGAATACATGCAGCAGACCCTGGAGCAATACGAGTTGAAGTTCTGGTCCCTGGAGCCAACGCAGTGGATAATGGCCACACTTTTCGGAGCTGGCCCCTGGGGATCAAAAACCCATTCTTCTTTCTTGGTGCGTTTGTTCAGTTTGAGGCTTCTGGTCACGATTTTCCCCCCGGTCGGGCCTGAAGCATTGGTCAGACGCTCGAATTCGAGGGCGGTTAACACATTGGGAAAAACACCATACCCGTATTGCTTGATGCTGTCGGCGGACAAAACATCATAGCCGGTGGCAATAATAATATTGCCCGCTTCCACTTCGATGATTTCATCCTGTTGATCCAAATTGATGCATTCCTTGGGACATTTTTTTGCACAGGCGCCGCATTTTTTACCATCGCTTTGCACATACAGGCAACTCTCCGCGTCCACCAGGTAGGCATTGGGCACGGCCTGGGGAAAAGCAATATAGATGGCCTTGCGGCGGGCGATGCCGGCATCGAATTCGCTGGCCACTTCGACAGGGCACACCTCGCTGCAAATATTGCAGGCAACGCACGCATCCACGTCTACCCGCCGCGCCTTGCTCTTGATCTGCACGCGGTACGCTCCCGGTGAACCGCTGATGGCGATCACTTCCGAGCAGGTCAGCAAACGGATCATTTCATGCTGGACGACCGATACCATTTTGGGGGTCAAAATGCAGGCCGAGCAATCCAGGGTGGGGAAAGTTTTGTCGAACATGGCCATATGGCCCCCGATCGTGCCAAAGCGTTCCACCAGGCAAACCGGTTTTCCGGCGTCGGCGATTTCGAGCGCGGCCTGAATGCCGGCGATGCCAGCGCCAAGTATCAACGTCGTCGGATGAACCGGTGATTCCGCGGGCATGACGGCCAGCGCGAATGGAACACCGAAAACAGCGCAGGCGACGATGGCTTTGGCCCGTTCCAAAGTGGGGGCGGCAGATGCTCCATGTTCACGAAAGGAGGCCAACCGGACTTCGAGGGGATCATGTCCGGCCGAGGCCATGGCCCGGGTAAAAACAGGCTTGAAATAACCGGGCATATCTCCGGCGATGACGATCCGCTCCAGATTGTCTGCCTGGATCTGCGTGGCCAGATCCCTGGCATCCAGTCGCGGGTGAACTCCCATCTCCCGGACGACTTCGACGTTGGGCAGGTTGGCAGCGTACTTGGCCACCGCAGCGATATTCAGACGGTTGTTTTCTTCAACCTGGCAGAAATAAATTCCGGTACGCATGTTTCTTTCCTCCACTAGCTATCAACCTTAAAAATAAATATGGAACAATAGTAAAAATAATAAAAAAATAATGCAACCAAAAAAATCATGGAATCGAACAATTCCATAAAACGAGCTGTTGATTAAAAAACCATTGGGCGTAAACAAAGGGATTATTCATTTTGTTCTCCCTCAATGCGGGCCAGAATCAATTCATATCCCGAGAGGATTTGGATTTTCGCACTGAGGCATGCGGGACATGAAAAAGATGGAGCATCCGCTTCTGTTTCCCGGCCGCAGGACTGGCAAACAAACCGCAGCGGACCCACTTCGACCTTCAATGTCGCTTCGTTCAAGATGGAAAATTCTTTTTTCATCAGGTCGAACAATTCAGTCATCGTTTGCCGGACCAGGTGGTGCAGTCGGCCGACAGTCAGATAAACGATGGAAATTTTAGCCAGCCGATTTTTTTCCGCCTCATGCAGCACCTGGCGAATCACGTCTTCAATGATGGCCGCTTCATGCATCCGTGCCTTGATTCACCGCGATCGGTAAAAAACGCGCCGCAAGTCTTTTTTAAACCGGATATTTATTTTCAATATAGTCTTTTAAATATCTTATTTCATGGTCCTTGTGGGAAAGGAGAATCTTGATGACGTCACCGACCGAAATAATTCCCAGCAATGCTCCCGCTTTGTCGACGACCGGCAGATGACGGATACGCTGCGTGGTCATGGTCCCCATGATTGAATCGATATCATCATCGAGGTCACAAACAACCAGTTTTTCCCTGGCCGTCATCACGTCCTCAATGGCAACGCCCTTGATGTTGGCGTGGCACTCATAACAATTCCTCATGATGTCGCGCTCGGTGACGATCCCGCGGATCTCCTGATGATTGTCCACGACGATCAGGGCGCCAATGCGCTTTTCATTTAAAAGGCGCAAGGCGTCGCTGACGATGGCATCGGCATGAATCGTGTGAACATCATTTCCTTTGCTTTTAATGATATCTGCCACTTTCATGGGCCCTCCTTTTTATATCGTAGAGAATACCCAAAAAAAACAAAAAATGCAAAAAATAATGCGTGGAAGGATTGGTTTGCATTTCTGGAGCCAATCGGCTATGTTTGAAAAATGCCACTGCAGCGCCTGAATTGGAATGAACGCAACTACCAATCATTGCAGCGCTTTATCCCCACCCTGCGCCGCGACGACATCGCCGTTTTCGACTGGGACAACACCTGCATTTTCGGCGATATCGGTGAAGCCGTATTCCGTCACCAGGCGCGGTATCTGCAATTCAAATTCAGCCCGCAGCGCCTGCAGGAAATCATCCCGGACCACGTGCATGGCATCGGCCACATCCGCGTCCACGACCGGACACTTCCCTTGTCGGAGCTCAAGGGGCACATCGTCGGCGCCCATGAAAAAATTTTCGACCGGCCGTGGAATGAGATCCGTACAGACAGCGCCTACCGCGATTTCAGTGCCGGCCTGTTGGCCCTCAACCGCGGCCTGGAAGAAACCCCGGGCATCGGCTGTGAATTCGCCTACCCCTGGACCCTCAATTTTCTTCAGGGTTTCAGTCCGGACGATGTGCGCCTGTTGGCCGCAACAGTCATGGACAACGAATTGCAGGCAGCCATTCGCGGGCGAAGCCTGAGCGACTCCCGTGAAAACGTGCTTTACAGCTGGGTGGAAGGCATCCGTCTTTTCCCGGAAATGGCCGATCTGGCCCGCTGCTTCAATCAAGCCGGCTGCCGGGTCATCGTCAGTACGGCCAGCAATCAGTTGATCGTCGAAACCATGGCGCAGCGCGTGGGTTTTGCGGCCGAACACGTGATCGGCATGGAGGTGCGAATCGAAAATGATATATTGTCTGGAGCACTGGCGCCCGGCCCGGCGCCCAATTTCGGCCCGGGCAAAGCAATGAATCTGCGTAGGCAGCTGGATCGAGAACCGGTTTTTGTCGCCGGAGACAGCAGCGGCGATTATGACATGGTGACTGCTTTCCATGGCACCCGCTTGAAACTGCTCATCCGTCGCGAACAGCCCGGAAAAATGATTCCCCTGTACCAAAAAGCCCTTGCCGGCGATCACCACTACCTGCTTCAGGAGGTAGACCGGACTGCAGGAAATTTTTTAGCTGCGGCCAATCAAAGCGACGCTGCAGTTGAAGCGCATTAAAACTTGATGCAAAAAAATGCTTCAGATGATTGCTTGTAAAAAAATAAATTCTTTACTAAAATGGCATTATGAGATTCACCATATTGATTGTTTTCATCGCCTTGATTGTCGTGCTGGTTATTTATTCCGGCAAAGGCCGCCAGGCCAACCCCGTCACCCAGGGGATGGCCGCTTTGGAAAAAGCGAAATCCGCCACACTGGAAATAGACATGAACAGTATTTCCGCCGCCGTTACCGCCTATTTTGGCGACAACAACGAGTATCCCGAAAGCCTGGACATACTGGTGCCCACATACCTGCCGTCGGCAAATTCCATCATCGATTCCTGGGGAGAGCCGTTTCAGCTGAAAAAGGATGACCTGCAGAATCTCACCTTGCTGTCAGCCGGACCGGACCGGATTTTCTCTACCGCCGATGACATCAGAAGGAGGCTATGATGAAACTTGCCAAATACCTGAAATCGGAAAACATTTATCTCACGAAAACCTGCAAGGATACCGACAGCTTTTACGGAGAATTTTCCCAGTTTTTAAAGAAAAGGGGGCTGATTGAAGACGTAAAAAAGATCAAGCGCTTGTTCGTCAAGAGGGAAAGCATCCAATCAACAGGCATCGGCAAAGGCGTTGCCACACCGCATATTTTTTCCAGCGAATTTTCCGCCTTTCTTCTGGCTGCGGCCTTTATCCATCGCGGCCTCGATTTCAAGGCCCCAGACAAGCGGGATGTTCAACTGGTTTTTCTAATCATGAGCGATGACCGCGATATCGGTTTGCATTTAAAAACCCTGGCCCATATCGCCCGTCTGACCGCCGGCAGCGACATCATCGGCGGATTACAAAGCGCCCGTAGCGCCGCTGAAATCTATAACTTCCTGATCGAAAAAGAAAGGGCGATTCTCAGCTGATCATGTGCCGAACCCAGCAGAGCTGCGAAGTCCCCTGCAAGTGGGGATAAGAGCCTTAGATAGCAAATTCAAAAATTTTTCTAACCCAGCTGCACTGGATAAGTACCTTAGAAAACAAATTAATTTGTTTTTTAACAAGCTAATTTGTTTTAAGGTACTAAAAAGCTGACAAATTTTAGAATTTGCTATAAGGCTCTAAAAACCGGCTTGGCAAAGCCCTAACAGGCATGGATGCGGTTGACCGACCGCATCGGCTGAGTTATAATCAAGGCGATGGATCAACTTAAAAAGACAATTCTACTGGTGCGACACGGAACCACTACTTTCAATGAAACGGACCATTTACAGGGCTTGATCGACAACCCGCTTAACCAAAAAGGCCGCGCTGAAGCCGAGCGCCTGGCCGAACGATTGAAAGGTACGTCCATCGAGGCCATTTTTTCATCACCGCTGCAACGGGCGGTGCAAACGGCAGCCATTATCAATGGTTTTCATGACCTGCCGATAACTCTGGTTCCCGAATTCAATGAAATCAATCTGGGCGAATGGGAGGGGCTGCAATACAGCCGGGTACGGGCGCAATTCCCCGAAATCCATCGGCGCTGGATCAACGATCCCGATTTTCCAATTCCAGGCGGGGAAAGTTTCAGCGCTGTCTGCGCCCGGACCAAGCCCGGGCTTGAGCGAATTTTGCAGAATGGCTGCGCCAATATCCTGATCACCGGCCACGCATCGGTCAACCGCGCTATTTTGGGCAACCTGCTGCAAATTGAGCCGGATGTGGCCCGGCACTTTAAAACCGGCAATACCGGCCTTTCCCGGCTGTTGCTGATGGAAAACGCCGACCGGCAGTGGGCTGTGGTCGATTTTTGGAACAGCACCTCGCATCTGGATAATGCCTCATGAAATTTCTGCATGAAAAAATCAAGGAGCGGATTATTGCCCTATTGAAAAACGATTATGAAATTGCCGACGCCGACCTGGTTTTTTCCCTGCCGGTCGAACGGAAATTCGGCGATTTATCAACCAACCTGGCCTTTGTTCTGGCAAAAAAAACAAAAAACAAGCCTTTTCTGTTGGCAAACGCCATGGCGGAAAAACTGCACGACCAGCTGCCAGAGATTGAAAGCATCCAGGTCGCGGGCGGCGGTTTCGTCAATTTTTACCTGCGCCGTGAGCCGTTTCTCCTCTATCAATGGCAAAACCGGGACCGGGCGCTGCCGTCCAGGTCCGAAAAAGTCATCGTCGAACACACCAGTATTAATCCAAATAAAGCGGCCCACATCGGCCACTTGCGCAACTCTTGCTTGGGAGATATCCTGGCCCGTTGCTGCCGCTTTCTGGGCTATGAAGTCGAAGTTCAAAACTATATCGACGACACCGGCATTCAAATCGCCGACGTGGTCTGGGGGTTGCTCTATTATCAGAAAAAGAACCTCGCGGCCATAAAGAAAATCACCAGCCTGGCACCCTACCTCTGGGACCTTTATGCCGAAGTGAATCAAGCCTTTGCCGTCAATGAAAAATTCGCCGCTGAACGCCGGGAAGTTCACAAGAAAATCGAAGAAAAAACTAATCCCGAATACCAAGCCTGCCTCTATATCGCCGAACAGGTCTTGCTCGATCATATCCGCACCATGGCCAGGCTGGACATTCAATACGACCTGTTGGCCCGCGAAAGCGACGTCATCGCCATGAATTTTTTCAAGGCGGCAGCGGATGAACTGACTGCCCGCCAGGTAATGGCCCCATCGCAAGACCCTGAAAAGAAAGGCTGCCTGGTCATTCACTATGAGCGGGAAAACATAGAAAAAATCATCGTCCGCTCCAATGGAACCATCACCTACGTCGGCAAGGATATCGCCTACAACCTGTGGAAATTCGGCCTGCTGCCCCGCGATTTCAGCTACCGGCTGTTTTTTACCTATCCCGACAGCCATTGCATCCATATGACCGCCGCCGAACCCGGACCCCCGGTCCCACCCTTCGGCCGGGCCGATAAAGTGTACAATGTGATTGACGTCCGCCAGTCTTACCTGCAGAACCTGATCGCCCAGGTGCTGCACCAGTTGGGGCATCCGGGTCCAAGCCGCAATTTCATCCATTTTTCATATGAAATGGTGGCCATGACCCCGGCCTGCGTGCGCGAGATGGGCTTGCCGCTGACAGCGGAAGAAGAAAACAAATCATATATCGAAGTGTCAGGGCGCAAAGGCCGGGCTGTCAAGGCCGACGATCTGATCGACCAGTTGATCGCAAAATCCGGGCACGAACTCGAATCCCGCAATTCGGGACTGAGCGCAGCCGAAGCCGAACCCATCGCCAGGGCCATCGCCGTAGCCGCCCTACGCTATTTCATGGTCAAATTCAACCTCAATACGGTGATCGCCTTTGATTTCAAGGAAGCCCTGAATTTCGAAGGCGACAGCGGCCCTTACTTGCAATACACCATGGTCCGGTTGAACAGCATTCTGAAAAAGGCCGGGACGGCCGGACTGGAAACTGAAAAAGAACCCGGCTCCCCGTCACTTCTCGACAGCAAGGAAAAAGAGCTTTATTGGGAAATTATACTCAACCTGTCGCTCCTTGAAATCCAGGTGGAATACGCCCTGGCCAATCATGAACTCTCTTCTCTCGCCACCTATGCTTACAGTTTGTGCCAGAAATTCAATCATTACTACCACCAATTCCCTGTGCTTGCCGAAAAGGACCCCGCCATAAGGAATTTACGCCTCACCCTGATTTTGCTTTTCAAGAACAAGGTAGAAAAACTTTTACATATCCTGGGCATCACCGTTCCCGAAAGAATGTGAAGAAAATCGAAAAAAAATGAAGACGGAATTCTCCGACTCTTGAAGAGATATGCTGGGCACCCGTAAAAACAAAGATATAAAAATTGATTTTTGAAAAAGTTATATTATATAATGACAGCATCTCTCTCTCATTACCTATCTCTCCGTCTGGAGGGGAGATGGAAAGGATTTTTATCCTTTTTCCTATGATTTTGGCAAAAGAAAAAAATTGGTCTATCCCGCAACTTTTAACAGCATGTGAGCATCTTATAGGTTAGTCATGCATGATCTGATTAAACGCCTGAAATCCAGGAATGAAGCCGCGCTAGAAGAGGTGATGACCATGTATAAGAAGCCGATATACAATTACTTGAATCTGCTCCTGGGAAACCGGCAACTGGCCGAAGAACTGACCCAGGACACATTCGTAAAAGTATATTTCAAGGCCCATACCCTGAAAACCGATCATCCGCAAGCCTTCAAAGCTTGGATATACAAGATTGCCACCAACCTGGCGCGCAGCGAATTCCGAAAAAAGCGCTTAAAAAAAATATTGTCGCTGTCCGACATCCAGGCCCGGCATATATCTCACGATCCTGATTTCGAAGGTCGGGTTATTTTCGAACAAATGCTCACCCATATTCCTGAAAAATGGCGGGCGCCGCTGGTTATGAAGGAAATGGATAATTTTTCGTTCGCAGAAATCGCCCAAATCTTGAACAAACCGGTGGGAACGGTCAAATCACTGGTTTTTCGGGGCAAAGAACATATGAAAAAAAACTATCACGATCCCCAAGGAGTTGTCCATGTCTGATTGGCAAAATATTTTACAGTCCCAAAACGAATTGCAGCCGGGGCCCGATTTTGAAGAACGAGTTTTTTCAAAAATCAGAAAAAAGAAAAAACTGAGAAAGATTGGCTACAGCTTAACGGCCGTGGTCAGTATATTGTTCCTGTTTTCGCTGCTGCAAATATTCCATCCGGCCGATCAGCCCGCGCGGCAAACCGCAATCCAAGCTCCGTCGCAAGACAAGGAAGAAATCCCACTGCATGAGGATCTGTTTTTCTCGGCTTCAGACAATCGCACCCGCTACTCCCTTGAACCGGTTTCCCTTCAGCAGAAGCGGCAAGCGGACAATTCCGCCATAAACCAGATTTAGGAGAAAAACATGAAAAAAATATTATTCCTGCTGCTGCTTTTCTTGTTGACAGTCAATTCAGTCACAGCAACGGAAAAAATCAACACCATCGAAAATGAAATTAAAATAGTGCTCAATAAGGTTTCGCCGTCACTGGTGAAAGTGGTTTCCGAAAATGCAAAAAGATACGTGGCCACCGGAATCGCCCTGGGAGATGAACTGATCATCACTACGGCGCTGGTCACCAGCCGACCCTACGAGAAGCTGTACGTGGAAGACATTCACGGTGTGAAAATGACGGCCGTCATGGTTGGCCAGGACAACCGTTCAGGATTGACGTTGCTGCGCCTCAACCAAAAAGGACCGCGACAATTACCGCAGTCCAGGCAAGCCGCCGTCGGCGACTGGGTCGCGTTGATCGGCTTGTTCTACAACCGTTTCCCCGCCATATCCCAGGGTATTGTCAGCAGCTGTTCGGAATCGGAATTGATCGTAAACGCTCCGGTCGCTCCCGGTTCGGCGGGGGGAGCCGTGGTCAACAAGAAAGGCGAACTGTTGGGAGTTATTCGCGGCAGCGTCGGTTTTTCATATGCTCCCGAATACACGTTTAAGGATCATTCGACGATGATCGTGGTCAGCGGTTCCAAAAACGAAAGCGGTAGCCTCTGCTATGCACTGCCCATCGATCAAGTCAGGCGGGTTGCCCAAAAATTAAAAGCTTCGGGAAAAATTGTTTATGGCTGGCTGGGAGTCAGTGTCAGCGGTGATTCAAACTTCATTCAGGCGGTGGAAAAAAACTCTCCGGCGCAAAAAGCGGGAATCGCCAAAGGCGACCGCATAGAGGAAATTTCCGGAAAACCGATCGCCCGCTTTCGCGATATCACAACTGCCCTGCAATTCGCCCTGGCCGGCGACAAAATCAGGATAACGATCAAGCGGGCGGGAAAACCGCTGCGCCTGGAAGCGGTATTGGCTGAGCGCCCGATTCCGCCCTCCCCGCCTGCGCTTGAGGCTTTCCCTGAAACGCCGGAAGCGCTTTCAATCCCTTTTACGCAATGGGCCGAACGGCTGGCTGAGATTCCCGAGCTGTCAGGCATGGAAATGAATTTACCCATGGTTAAAAACTATGTAATCGAGTTCAGCGGCGCCAGGCAGTTGGGAATCGAAATCATGGAAATGACTGACGAGCTCAGCCAGAAGTTTTTGGTCAAGGAGGGCTACGGGCTGTTGGTCTCCCGCATC
The DNA here is from genome assembly GCA_963770755.1 of Candidatus Aminicenantota bacterium. Taxonomy (GTDB): domain Bacteria; phylum Acidobacteriota; class Aminicenantia; order UBA2199; family UBA2199; genus UBA2199. Next base: position 599,655 of record CAVYQZ010000010.1, read on the forward strand.
AACGAATCATCGTCAGCTAAAAAAGCCGGCTTGCGCGCCGGAGATATTCTGGTTCGGGCCAATGGCCATGAATTCAGAACCGCCTTCGACCTCCGGAATGTCATCAAAGCCTTGCGCGATAAGGAAGCGCTGCAACTCGAACTTTACCGTGACGGTCAATTGAGAAAATTCAGCATCATCCCTGATAAAAAAGAATCCTTTAACTGGGACATAAAAAAATTCTCTGAAAAAATGCAAACCCTGCAAAAAAACATCCGCAGCGAAGCCAAAATAGTCAATGACGACCAGCTCAACCAACTGCGCCGGGCCAGGACCAAGGCTGAAAATGAATATCAGCGGCAAAAAGAACAGGCCCTGGTGCAGTATCAGCTGCAAAGCAAAAAAATGGTCGAAGACCTGCGCCGGCTGGAAGTGGAAAAAAACAAACTCAACTCGGAGCTGAAAACAAAATATTCCGAACCACTGCGCCGGCTTCAGGAAGAGATCAAGAAAATCGAGGAAAACATCAAGGCTGAATTCGAGGCCCGGAATAGCGCCCATAACCACGAATCATCATCTCAGGAGTGATTCTGCCAGTTGCATGGCCGCCAACATGCTGGCATGATCGGCGATTCCCTTGCCGGCAATATCATAGGCCGTACCGTGGACCGGGGACGTGCGGATAAACGGCAAACCCAGGGTCAGCTGTACACCCGATCCGGCATGCAGCAGCTTGAAGGGGATCAGTCCCTGGTCATGGGTCCAGGCGATAACCACCGCGTCTTTCACGGCTCTGGCCTTGTTAAAAACAACATCGGGCGGAAATAATCCGGCTACGGAAATCTCCCCTTGCAATTCCGTCAAAGCCGGGATGAGCGTCTCCTCTTCCTCACGCCCCAAGAAACCGTTTTCTCCGGCGTGAGGGTTCAAGCCGCTAAAATAAAAAATGAATTCATGGGCAAAGAGGCGCTTCAGTTCGCCGGCAACCAGCCGGACAAAAGCCGTGATTTTTTCCCGATTGATTCGGGTGAACACCTCACGCAGGGGAATATGATGGGTGAAGAGCGCCACTTTCAATGGCGCCGACCAGAAAAACATGGCCGGGGAAGGGCCCGCGGTAATCGTTTTAAAATAATCGGTATGGCCGCGATACGGCACTCCACCGTGCAGCCATTTATTTTTGTTAATTGGGGCCGTGACCACGGCTTGCACCTGGCCGGATAAGGCCAGCTGTACTGCCCTTTGGACAAAAGCAAAGGAAATATCTCCGGCCATGGAAGCACGATCTACATCTAGAAAAACCGTCTCGCCGTTTGCCAGCGCGGCGCCGCTGGTAAAATCCGCCATCCCGGCAACCGGAAAAAAGCGCCGCGAACCGACAATCACCAGACCGCCATGCGGAGTATAGGCTGCCAGGCTTTTCTGAACAATTTCGGGTCCAATCCCTTGCGGATCACCGATGGTGACAGCAATGACCTTATTTTGGCTGGCCAGCTTCTTCGCGTTTTTGTTCGGCAAAGTCGGGATTTTTATAAATGTATTTTATCTGGGATTTAAAGACGATCAGGGTCCCGCCGTCCTGTTTTTTTATCTTGAGACATTTTTCATCATACCAGTCGAGCAGCCCTTTCAACAATTCGCCGCTAACCAGTTCCAACACCAGGTGCGTACGGTTGTTCATTTGCTTGATGTAATAGTAATTCTCGGCGTGGGTCTTGTACGGCGGCGGCGGTTTGTGCTTGTTATCCTTATCCGATTTTTGTTTTATTTCTCTGAGGTTCGGTGTTATCAATTTTCTGATCATCAAGACTCTCCTTCACGGGTTGCAATCATTATAATTTTGTTTTAGGCAAATGTCAATATTGCGGAAAAAACGGCCGCCCGCGTCCTGGATTTCTATGCTGATACGGGATGTGGCAACATCACCCTTCTTTTTTTTCAAAAACGACCCTTTCGCCGTCACCGATGCAGACATTTTTCAGGTAAACGAAAGGTCCGATCGCACAATTTTTACCGATGCGCGTGCCCGCAGCCAGATAACTGCAGGGATAAATGACCGTGTCGCGGCCGACATCCACGTCCGGCTCGATGGTCACGGTCCCGGGCTGCAGAATGGTGACACCGCTTTCCATAATCAGTCGCCGCTGAATCTGGCGGTTGAACTTGTCCTGCGCCGCCTGCAGGTCCCGGCGATTATTGATGCCGATGGCGATATCGCAATCATCGGCCGGGATTGCCTGTACCCGCAAATTTTTTCGCTGCATGATGGCAATGATATCGGTAAGATAATACTCCTCTTTGGCGTTGCGGTTGCCGATCTCGGCCAGCAGCGGAAAAACAACACGGTTATCAAAAAGATAAATCGCGGCGTTTACTTCCCGGATCTGCCGCTGCTCTGGAGTCGCGTCCTTCTCTTCGACCACGCCCAGGATCGCTCCCTGATCATCGCGAATGATGCGCCCATAGGGTGGCGGACTGTCCGGAAAAACCGCAGAGATTAACGTGCATTGGGCCTTGGCCTGGCGGTGGCTGGCAATTAATTTTTGCAAAGCATCCGCCGTGATATAAGGATTGTCTCCGACCAGAACCAGGAGTTCGCCGTTATATCCGGCGATGTGTTCTCCAGCGGCGAGCAGGGCGTGGGCCGTACCCAGCTGTTCACGCTGCAACGCGTACACCACCTTGCGCTGGATGCCCGCGGCGATATCGGCGTGATTGTCGCCGACAACGATGATGATGTCCGGCTCGGCGATATCACAGGCCACCAGGCTGTCCAGGAGGTAATTGACAATTTCCTTGCCGAGAATTTTGTGGAGGACCTTGGTTTTTTCAGAATGCATGCGCGTGGATTTTCCGGCGGCCAGAACCACGGCCTTGAGATTGTTTGCCATGAGCCGATTTTAGTGCTTACGATTTTTAAAGTCAACTTGCCCATGTGACTCCGGGAAGGGGCTATGCTATAATGAAATATGCTTATTCTTGATTTCCTTTACGCATGGCTCCTTTTGTGCACATTCCCTTTCTGGGTCAAATACATTTTCAAAAAGAAATACCGCCGGCTGCTGAAGGACAGGCTGCGGCCGAACTTGCCTGCCCGAGCGGAGCGGACAATCTGGATACACGCAGTATCGGTTGGTGAAGTGCGCAGCTTGAAATCTTTAATCCAAAGATTGGCCGCAATAAAACAGCAGGTCATTTTATCGGTCACCACGCCAAGTGGCTATGAATTCGCCCGCAAAGAATATCCGTCTTTGCACGTCATCCACTCGCCTCTGGACTTTTCATGGACCATTAAACGGTTTATTCGCAATATCAATCCCAAGTTGGTCATTTTCAATGAACTCGAGGTTTGGCCGAACTGGATTTCCCTGCTGCACCGTAAAAAAATCCCCATGCTCTTGATCAATGGGAGGATTTCCGATGCCGCCTTCAACCGCTACCGCTTTTTCAAATTTTTTTTATGGTACTTTTTCAGACAAATAGACTGTTTCCTGGTGCAAAACAATATTTATAAGAACCGCTTCCTGCAGCTGAAAATTCCCGCTGAAAAAATCATCGTCTGCGGCAATATCAAGGCCGATGAAGCAAACCTCAGTTTACAGCAGTTGCCGGCCGCAAAGGAAGTGCGGACGCACTTGCGCCTGGATTCATTGAAAAAAAAAATTATCACCCTGGCCAGCAGCCACAGCAGCAGCGAAAAAATCGTCATTCCGGCCATCGAGCGTTTAAGCGCGAACTTTTTTTTCATTATCGTTCCGCGCCACATTCAACGCGTCAAAACCATCGCCGGCCAACTGCAGCGCCGTGGCTTAAAATACACCCTGTTCAGTCTTCAACAGCCTGTAAACCGGGACATCCAGGTTTTAATCTATGATCGCATGGGCTACTTGATTCCAATCATCAGCATCACCGACATCGTTTTCATGGGCGGCACCCACGACCAGAAAATCGGCGGCCACAACCTATACGAGCCGGCGGTCATGGGCAAATTGATTCTGGGCGGACCACATTATAACAACTTCCCGGACATCGGCCGGGAGTTGGAAGAAGGCGGTGTATATCACCAGGTAAACCACAGTGATGAACTGGTGGATTTCGTCAGCCATTATCAAAACCTTGATTTGGAACAAATCAACCAGCAAGCGCTTGAAGCCGTTTTAAAAAGAAAGGGATCCCTGGCATGCACATTAGAACAAATTCAACGTTTTATCGGCTGAGCCTTCCGGCGTTGAACCTGGCCTCGCTTCTTTTTAAAACAATATCTTTCATCAATTTAAGCATGAAAGCCCGCTGCCAGAAGCATTTCCCGAACATGTTCATCATTTCCGTTGACAGTTTGTCATTTGGCGGCACTGGAAAAACCCCCCTGGTTATGGCCATTGGACAGGCATTGGAAAAAAGATCGCTCCATTTCGCCATCATTTCACGCGGATATCGCTCCGATTACGAAAAAAAGGGCGCCCGGGTCGGACCAACCCACACAGCGGCGGAAGTTGGAGACGAACCCTGGCTGTTCAAAAAGCATTTTCCCAGCCAGGATGTCTTCATCGGCCGTGACCGGCTGAGCTCCATTGCCATGGCCGCAGCCAGAAAAAATCGTATCATCATCATGGATGACGGCCTGCAAACCAGCCAGGTCCGCAAGAATTTCAGCATCATGCTGGTCAATCCCGGTCATCCCTATTTCTATTTGCGCCACTTTAAATTCATGATGCGCCGTGAAAGCATGGTGCTGCAATACCTGTGTAAGGAAGGGCAGGCACGCAAGGTGCAGCCGGGAACGTATGCATTTTCCGGAGAAGATTTTCTGGATGCCCGAAACGACCGGGTCGATGTCGGTGATGCAAGGATTATCGCTTTTTCGGCTCTGGGTGACAATGAACGCTTCAAGAACGACATGGGTCATTATCAGCTGGCGGCATTTCGGGGATTTCCGGACCACCACACCTTCAGCGCGGCAGACATCCGAGCCCTCGATGCCCTGCGCCGGGAAAAAGGCGCTGCCTGGATGGTTTGCACTGAAAAGGATTTTTGTAAACTGAATGCCATTCTTAAACCGGACATCCCTTTAATCTATTTCACAAATAGGATAGAATTACCTGACAATGCCATTGAACAAATCATTAAACATGCCGCAGAAAAAGGTTTCCTTTAAACACCATCTCGAATACGCGTTGTTCGCATCCTTTTTATTCATCAGCAAATACACGCCGGACTGGTGTATTCGCAGCGAAGTAAAACTATTGATTTTTTTCTTGAAAAAAGGCTGCCGCAAACACTCGCAGCTGATCGAGCGCAACCTGGCCAAGGCTTTCCCCGCTTCGACGCCGGATCTTCTTAATGATTTGAAAAAAAAAATCTTTAACCATTTCGGGCGGTTATTCGTTGAAATTACCCGTACATTTGCCCGTAGAAAACCCCAGGCCATCCTTTCCCGCAGCCGCATCCTGCACCCCGAAATTATCCAGCGGGCCCTGCAAAAAAAACGGGGCTTAGTAATTTTTTCAGCGCATTTTGGAAACTGGGAGTGGCTGCCGCTGATTTTGCACACCCAATTGAATAAGGATATTTACAGCGTCGCCCGGCCCATGGACAATCCCTTGATCGAAATAAAAGTCAGGGAATTTCGTGAAAACATGGGCTCAAAAATCATCTATAAGCGGGGTTCGCTGCGAACCATCCTCAACCGTCTGGCTCATAACGAAATTATTTGCCTGCTGATCGACCAGAACGCCGTGCCGCGGGAAGGAGTTTTCGTCGATTTTTTCGGTCAAAAGGCCAGCACCATCACCACGGTAGCACAATTGTACCTTAAAAAAAACATCCCGGTTGTCCCGGTTTTCCTGCATTATGAGGAGCAGGAAATCGTTCTCGAGGTTTTGCCGGAGGTCGATTTCTCCGGCAGCGATAATGACCATGACAACGTAGTCGCGCTAACCCAACACATGACCGGATTAATTGAAAGCCAAATCCGGAAATACCCCGAGCAGTGGCTCTGGTTTCATGACCGCTGGAAAACCAAACCGAAAGGAGCAATGCATGAGAGCCAATAACAGGCCGGAAAGACAACTCCGGACCATTACTTTTATTCCCGGGTATATTCTCAACGTCCCCGGTTCGGTTCTATGCGAGCAGGGGAATACCCGTGTCGTCGCCACAGCGACGATTGAAGAGAAGACCCCGCACTTTCTAAAAAAGAGCGGCCAGGGGTGGATTACGGCCGAATACGCCATGTTGCCGGGTTCATCGGGAAATCAACGCATCGCACGCGAAAGGGCTAAAACAAACAACCGCAGCGGCGAAATCCAGCGTTTTATCAGCCGCTCCCTGCGCATGGCCATGAATCTGAAGCAAATCGGCGCCAGGACGATCACCCTGGACACGGACGTGATCCAGGCCGATGGCAGCACCCGCTGCGCTTCGCTCAATGCCGGTTTCATAGCCTTGATTTTAGCCCTGAAATATCTGGTCTACGAACAGATGATCCCCGATTTTCCAGCCTTTCAATTCATGGCTGCCGTTTCCATCGGAGTCAAAGGCCAGGAGATCCTGGCCGACCTGGACTACGACGAAGATTCCCAGGCTGACAGTGACATCAACATCGTATCCATGGCTGACGAATCTTTGATTGAAGTCCAATCATTTTGCGAACGCCGCCCCCTGGCCATGGAGATTTTTCAGCAAGCGTTAGCGCTGGGTATTGAAAAAAACCTGGAAATAATTGAACTGCAAAAAAAAGTGCTCTCTGCGGCAGGCATACCTTTCTGATTTTTACAGCACCCTGACCGGATTATCGCTAACGGACGATCATGGTCACAGATATTCTTTCAATATTTTAATGTAACTGTCTTTTTTCAACTGCTCAATATATTCTTTCAACTTGACCTGCTGCTGTTCTTCGCGAAGCTTGAACAGGATATCCTCGCGAACATCCTTGACTTCCTGAAGGCGATCCGGGGTGATATCGGTCAGTTGGATGATATACCAGCCCTGGTCGGTCTCTATCCAACCGGAATATTCATCCTTTTTCAGCTTCAGCGCCGCATCTTCCAGATTTTTATCCAGTTCGCCTTTCTTGAATTTACCCAGGGCAATATTATTCTCGGCATCGGGCAACTGCGAATATTTTTTAGCAACTTGTTCAAATAGCCCGGGTTTCAGTTCAGCCGAAATCAGGTCCTTTGTTTCCTGCAGTTTCAGGGCTTCGGCGCTTTTTTCAAGAAAAATGCAATTCAGGGTCATTTCAGCTGGAATAGTAAATTGTTCGGAATTCTTCCGATAGTATTCCATGATCTGCGGATTATCCACCTTGATTTTTTGTCCGACTTCTTCTGCGACCAGCCGTTCCTGCTTGCGCCGTTCTTTCCACTGCTCTTTCCAGGCGCCGAACTCAATTCCTTCCTGCCGCAGGGCATTTTTCAAGTCTTCATCACTGGCAAAATTATATTGTTTTTTTATGTCCTGGATGATCATTTCCACATCACTGTCGACATTGTAGTTTTTTTCCTTGATTTTGGACATGAGAAGCTTCTGTTCGATGAATTTATTCAACAGGTTTTTTTTCATTTCCAATAGCGCTTCTTCCAGTTTTTCTCCTTCCAACTGAGCATGCAGGGCACGCAGCATATCCGCTTCAAATTGTTTCAACTCGCTGCCGGTAATCACTTCATCATTGACCACGGCATAAATTTCTTCGACTGTTTCCGCTGCCAGTAAACCCAGACTAAAGATCAGGGTCAGGATCACCGTCAGAAAGATTTTTTGTTTCATTTTCGCTCACTCCGGAATCTGATTTTATATAGGAAAAATACAAATTGTCGTAATGAATATGCACCGGGATTTCTTTTTTCAATACGGATAAAAAATCCTGGTAAGCATCCTCAAGTCTGGCCGAAAGCATTTTGTTCTTGATTTCATCCTTGACCCCGGCCAGCAAAAGCATCCTGGCTTTTCTTTTCCGGGTGATTTTAAACAAATGGAATCCATAAGGCGATTCGACAATGGGACTGATTTCGTTCACTTTGAGCGAAAAAACCACGTCCTCCATCTCCTGTGGTAGAATTCCTTTTTCAAAAAAACCCATGGCACCGCCTTGGGCGGCATCGGGAGATACCGATTCACGACGGGCTATTTCCTCAAAACGCGAGGGCTGGTTCACCAGTTCTTGGCGGATTTTAAGCAATTTCTCGCGGTCTTTGGTCAAAATTTGAAAAAGTTGGATTTCCTCATTTCTGCGAAAATCAGTCAAATGAGACTCATAAAACTGCTTTACTTCCATATCACTGACCTCGATATCCTTATACACCTTGGTCAGTAAATATTTCTGTACTTTCAATGCCTGCCGAACCGTGGATCCATCCACGACCAGATCCGGCTGCTTGCTTTTTATTTGATCCAGATATTCACCCACGTCACTTTCATTAACCTGAATGCCCGCTTGTTCGGCTTTGAATAAAAGAATCTGTTGTTCACAAAAAACATCAAACAGGCGGGAAATGAGTTTATCGTTGCTTTTTTGCTCAAAGGCATCGGCATGTTGCAATTTTATGAAATCCTTAAATTCGCGGTTGGACAGAGAAATGGAGCCGATGGTCATGATGATTTTTTTTTCTATGGCTGCGGTCTGGTCAAGCACGGGCTTGACATCTTTATCTACAGAAGAATTTTTGCATTGGGCAAAGAAAACCACAATTAAAAAAATGAACAGCAATTTTTTATTCATCCGGCTTCTATTATATACCAGTCCCCCCCTGATTTCAATGTGTTCGAAACTTGCCCCGGGGATGCCGAAGTTAATTGGTACTGCCGCCGTCCCGGTTGACAAAGCGCCGAGGAAAAAATATAATTCATGGATGTTAGAGCATGTAGTATCTCTCTATCCTGAAAAAAGCGTTGAACATAAACTGCTTGGTCAAATTGATGAAAAACGCTTGCCCGGGCATATCGCGATTATCATGGATGGCAACGGGCGCTGGGCAAAGCAAAACAACCTGAAAAGGACTGCCGGCCACAGTGCCGGCGCTGGAACAGCCCGAACCATCACCGAAATTGCTGCACGCCTGGGCATCAAATATTTGACGCTGTTTACTTTCTCCAGCGAGAACTGGAAAAGGCCGGCCAGCGAAATTCGTTTTCTGATGAACATGCTCTATGAAAAACTGCTGAGTGAACAGGATTTACTGGACAAAAACGGCATTAAATTGAAAATTCTCGGCGCCATTGATAAATTGCCCGCAAAATTGCGAAAAAAACTTTGCGAAACAGAAGAAAAATCGGAAAAACACAAGGGCCTGCAGGTCAATCTGGCCCTCAATTATGGAGCCCGGGCCGAAATCATAACCGCCGTCAAAAAAATAATTGCCCTGGGCATTCCCGCTTCCCGACTCAATGAAAAATCGTTTGGCAAATACCTGGATACAGCAGGATGCCCGGACCCCGACCTGCTGATCCGGACATCCGGAGAGTTAAGGATATCCAATTTTCTCCTCTTTCAAATCGCATATAGTGAACTATACTTTACCAACATTCTGTGGCCTGATTTTAAAGCCAGCGATTTTTTCCGCGCCATTATAGATTTTCAGAGCCGCAACAGGAGATTCGGAAACATATGAATGATTTAAGTAAACGCCTGCCGACCACGGCGGTTTTGATTATTTTCGCCTATAGCGCAATCCGTTTCCTTCCCCTCATCTACTTTTCGGCCCTGATCTATATGCTAATCAGCCTGGCCGTCATTGAATTGATCACATTAACCCAGCCGCGTTTATTTTCCTGGCCTTTGGTTTTTTTGAACGGCCTGCTGATCGCCCTGGCCTTTACCGTAAAGCAAATCGACTTGCTTCAAGCTTTGACTGCGGCGTTAATTGCCAGCGGTCTGTTCTATCTTGTCACCGTCACCAATCAGCAGCGTCTCGATTCGTTTGTCCGGGATATGGGCATTAACGCCCTGACCGCAACATATCTTTATATTCCCTTGTACTTTCTGTTCGAATTAAAAAAACTGGGCGCCAATGGCAATTATCTTTTTTTTCTGGTTTTTGTCATAGCCATCGGCGATTCCGGAGCATACTTTATCGGCCAGGCTTTCGGCAAGCATAAAATTTATCCCCTGGCTTCCCCAAAAAAATCGCTCGAAGGGCTCGTCGCCGCCGTTTTGACCGCGGCGCTCAGCGGGTGGCTGTCGATTTGGCTTTTTCCGCTTAAGGTGAAAATTTCGACCGCCATGATCAGCGCCGCCATAATCGGACTTTTTTCCCAGCTCTCGGATCCGGTTGAATCCCTGTTCAAGCGGGCCTCCGGAAAAAAGGATTCCAGCAATTTGCTGCCAGGGCACGGCGGAATCCTCGATCGGGTCGACAGCTATATTTTCTGCGCTCCACTGCTATATTACATCATTAAGTATTTCTGGAAATAAGCGCATGGCTATTTATCTAAGCACAAGACCCGCAATGCACACATGGTAAAAAATATTGTTGTGCTCGGTTCCACCGGATCAATTGGACGCAGTACTTTGGCCGTTTTAACTGAAAATAAAAAAAAGTTCCGGTTGTTGGGACTGGCGGCGGGAACAAACAAGCGCTTGCTGGACCGGCAAATTTCTGAGTTTGATCCACCATTGATCAGCGTCAAGTCCAAAGAACACGCTTTGGAATTGCGCAGGCAATATCCGGGAAAAAAAGTATTTTTCGGCATGGAGGGATTGCTGGAAATCATTTCTCAACCGCAGGTCGATTACGTCGTGGCCGCCATTACCGGCACCACCGCATTGGCGGCGACGTTGCAGTCCATCCGCTTGAACCTGCGGCTGTGCCTGGCCAACAAGGAAACCCTGGTCGCGGCCGGAGAACTGATCAACCGTGAACTGGACAATTCCCGGGCCGAAATAATTCCCATTGACAGCGAACAGAGTGCCATATTTCAATGCCTGGCCAATAGTCCGCTCAAACACGTGCGCCGGGTCATATTGACCGCTTCGGGCGGGCCATTTTTCAGAGATGCGCAAAAGGACTTTGCCGTTATCGGGATGGAGGAAGCCTTGGCCCATCCCACCTGGTCCATGGGGAAGAAAATCACTATTGACTCGGCTACGCTGATGAACAAGGCCCTGGAAATCATTGAAGCCCATTATCTCTTCAGGCTGCGCCCCGATCAGATCGAAACCCTGGTCCATCCCCAAAGCATCGTCCATTCCATGGTCGAATTTGTTGACTCGGCCATATTGGCCCAACTGGGAATCCCCGACATGAAACTGCCGATCCAATACGCATTGAGTTATCCCGAACGCGTCTGCAGCCCGTGGCCAAGCCTGGATTTGACTCGGCAGCAGCCACTCGAATTTTTTAAAGTGGACACCCGGCGTTTCACTTCCATCGCCATGGCTTACGAAGTGTTGAAACAGGGACAGAATGCCGGGGCCGTATTCAACGCCGCCAACGAGACGGCGGTGGAATTTTTCATGGAAAATAAAATCTCCTTCAAGGACATCTTCGCCATTGTCGCCACTATGCTGGACAAATGGGATTTTTCACCCATACGAACCCTTGCCGACGTTGAGGCGACCATTGTCCAGGCGAGAATAAAAACCAAGGAACATATCGAAAACGAGGTAATAAAATGAACGCCATCTATCAGTTTTTAACTTTGCTGTTCGTGCTGGGAATCATCGTCCTGGTTCATGAATTTGGTCACTACGTTGCCGCCCGGTTGATGAAGATCCGCGTGGATGTTTTTTCGTTCGGATTCGGCAAGCGCCTCTTCGGGAAGAAGATCGGGGCCACTGATTTTCGCGTCAGCCTGTTCCCATTGGGCGGCTACATCCGCATGGCCGGCGAGGAAGAATTCGATCCCGAACACCCCAAGCCGGATGAGTTCATGGCCAAGAACCGGGCGCAAAAAATATTTACCCTGCTGATGGGGCCGGCCATGAATATTGTATTGGCTTTTATAATTCTTACATTCATTAACTTGAATGGCGTGGAAAAAGAAATATATCGTTTCGAATCGCCCCGGCTGGGTTATGTGGTCAAGGATTCCCCCGCTGCCAAAGCCGGCTTGCGTAGCGGAGACCTGATTGTCAGCATCAATAGCCAGCGAATTAAAAATTGGGAAGAATTGGAATATATGACCGGTACGCGGGTCAAGGATTTTTTTCAGATTATTTACCAGCGCGATGGTAAACAGTCACAGACGCACCTGACCGTATCGGCTCAACCCAAATATGATATCGGTTATGCCGGCTGGTATTATGGTTTCAAAATCCGTATCGACGCGATTGAACCAGGATCTCCGGCCGAACGAGCCGGTTTGAAACCCGATGACGAAATCGTGGCCATCAATCAGCAACCGGTTTATTTCATGCAGATTACCGATATCATCGAAGTTAATGCCAATAAACAAATTGAGTTATCCATTTTGAGACTGAAGAGTAAACTGAATCTTAACGTTGTGCCTGAAATGAAAAATGGCAAAGGGAAGATTGGTGTCAGCTTGAAACCGATAGGCCCAACCGTGATCGTACACTATGGATTTTTCCGTTCACTTTTCGAGAGCGGCAAGAGTATTGTGAACATGACCACACTTGTTTTTCAGGCGTTCAGGAAGATGATTGTAGGCAAGATTTCGGCTAAGAATCTTTCTGGCCCAATAGAGATCGCCCGCATTTCCCAGCAGGCGCTCATCAGCGGCTTTGCCAATTTTTTCATGCTCATCGCCTTTATTTCACTGCAACTGGGAATCGTCAACCTCTTTCCCATACCGGGACTGGACGGCGGCCACCTGCTGATCTTCACCGTCGAAGCCATCATCCGCCGCGACCTGAACCAGAAGCTAAAAAACGCGCTGATATATATCGGTTTCTCTTTTCTGATCACCCTGATGGTTTTTGTTATTTTGAACGATATCGCCAAAACCCTGCCCAATGGCTGGAAAAGCCTGTTGCCGTTCTTGCATTAACTGGATAAGGCCGATGCCGATTTAAGGATGAAACTAAAATCGCGAACTGATCACGACAAATTTATAATTGAGACCTGATCCTTGGCGGATTTATTCCGGATCCAGGACGACAATGCGAAGCGATCGGGAACTGAAATAGTTGATGGGAACAAACAGTTTGAAAATCTTCAACTGACCATCCCATTGCCCTTCATGGGGTTTTTTATTGACCCGAAAGGCACGGCTTTTCCTTTTTTGACGCTGATATACTATCGAGAGCGTACAGTTTCGATAACGGATGACAAAGTCGGACGATCCGGCCGGCAGCCAGGAGGCGGGTTGGATCCAGGCCCCATGGAAATCGGGTTCAAAACCAAAAACAAAGCGGATCAGGAGTTTCAGAAGCACATTGGAACTGCCGGTCTGCCAGTCGTTCATGCTCTGGCCGTCGATATGCAATTCGGGATTGTTGCCGTAGGAATTGGGCATCACAAACGGTGAATGGGTCAGATGCGTATGATTCCCGGAGAAGGGGAAAATTTTCCACAACTGCTCCCAAGCCAACCGGGGTTCGCCGATTTCAAATAGCGCCATTATGGCGAAAGCCGTCGCATGAATATATGTCGCTCCATTTTCCGCAGTTCCCGGCGGCAGCTGGGAGATGCGGCCAAAACCCACGACGTGCTCCGGAAAAGGAGGATTGAAAGTCAGATATCCATATTTCGAATCTAGTCTTTTCAAAGCCGACCGAATAGCTGGGAGTAGCTCCGGAGTCTCACCGATCAAACCCGACAGGATCCAGAAGACATTGGCCATCAGGCTGTCCCGGGACCGGTTGTCGGGATCGCGAAAGCTGCCCACCAGGTAGCTTCTTTGATCCCCCCAACCATGCAGGATGCGACGCTCACCGGTCTCATCTTCCTGAACCGCCTGTTTTTTCAGTGCTTGCCGCAATTTCCGTGAAGCCCGAAGATAGGAGCAGCGATTTTTTTTTGTGATCCCCTGTCCCGCATATTCAAAAATATCAAGCACTTCCTGAATATTCTTGAGGATATGCAGCGAGGCCATAACGCTGACGCCGGTCCCGAATTCAATGTTCTGACGGCGGGTATCCCCAAGCCCATCCAGAGCGTCGTTCCAGTCTCCATAAAGGGATTTGACGCACCCGGTTCCCGGTACGTCCCGCTGGGCAAGGAGGTAATCCATGATCCGCTTCAGGTGAATCAGTACCGTGTTTTTTTCCCGGCTTGGCCGGACATATCCCCGCAGCGGATCCATGATCTCATGATATCCACATGTTTCCCACAATAAAGAGCGGTCCCCGGTCAGTCGCAAATAGGCGTGAACAGTAGAAATCACCCAGGATCCCTGGTCAATGAAAGGACGCAAATCCATTTTTCCCGGTTGTCCGTCAGGCAGAGGCAAAGAATATTGCCTGAAACAGCGGCCAGCCGGGGTCATGAAATTCAGGGCTTCCACGATCCTCGCCCGGGCCGTGCCGGGCTGCCAGTAAGCCAGGGCCTCGAGCGCCTGAAACAGGTCGCGGATGCCGATCAAGGAGTTCGGGGCAAGCTGAACATATCCTTTAATTAACCCACAGAATTCGACCTGTCGTTTCAGGAATTCAATAAATATATTGAAAGTCCCTGTTTTGACACTGCCCGGATTTTCTCCGCTCAACCTCATTTGCAAATTTTCATGACCTTTACGGTCCGCCGCACCTTGCCGTTTTTCATCCCGGTCCAATGCCCTGGCGTTAAGTGGGGCATGTACCGGCAGTGGAAACGGCGTGCCCGTGGCAAGCAGGCCGCAACTCCAATCGAAGCGGGTTACTCCCCCTTTTTTCAGGGTGAGGTGGATGATATCGGCGGCAATGGCATTATCAATGAACGTGCAGCGATGTCTGGACTCGCCGCAGTCTCCGCTAATCAGGGCTCGGGACGTATGCAGGCTACCGGTAGATCCGCCGACATATTGCAGGCGGGAAGTCGTCGCCTGATGACAAACAATCTCGGCTACGGCATCCCGATGCCACTGGCATTGAATCATTCCCTGTTGAGTCACTAGGGTGCGGCGGTCGCGATTTTCATTGACCCGAAGCGCAAAACGGCTGGTAGCAGAACGGGTCAGGTCCCGGCCCAGCCACAAGACATCCTTGAACCAGCGATCCTCGTCGGTTTCGAACAGCTGGTGCCTGAAAAAAGGATTGAAATAAGAGGAGATAAAAAAGCGTTCTATGCCCGTCCCGCCATTCTCGATCAGCATTGAAAAAAGAATCTGCTTGTGATGATCGACAAATACCCTCAGGGTCAGCATCAGCTGCCCGGCCCGTAGAAAATAATATGCGGCCGAGGGGGTGAAAACAGTGAAGCGTTGAATGGCAGGCAGCTCCGGCTGGATGATCAACGGCACATTGAACAAGGGCTGTGGCTGATACAAATGAGGCGCGAGCGGCAGGCCCAAAAAAAAGGCAATTTTGGGTTCCTGGCCTTCCCCCGCCTTGGCGAAATAGGAGAAAAGTCCTTCATTGGCGTGCATGTACCCCGAGGCATAGGCCCAGAAATTGAATCCGTTCGCGCCATAGGGATAGCGACTGTCGCCGACTTTCCGTGGCAAGCACAAAATCGCGGGACCCGGCAAGGCAAAAACCCCGGTCGGAAAAATCGCTACATCCGCTCCGATCGCCCCGGTCAGAATTTGATCCGCTTGCCGCCGCAGCGAAAGAACCGTAGCCTGAAATGACAATGGCCTATTTCCAGTCTTCATCTGCCTTCCTTCATTTGGCACCCTCAATATCTGACCAGTCCATTTTTTTCAGCAATCTGAAAATCAGGAAAATCATGAGCAGGGTATATGCGGCAAACACGAGGCTCAATATATATTGTCCAAAACAAGCCTTGCCCAGGGAGATGATCCCGCTGAACAGCCCGCTTACACCAAGACCCCAGGCAATCCATTCGGCCCAACCCGTCCGCACTCCAAGCGGACGGCCGACTTTCTCCGCAATCGGCTGCCACCAACCACTGGGTCTGACCCGTGTATAGAACCGGCATAGGGTTTCCGGCTTTTCCGGAGGCGTCAGAAAAGTCACCGTCACCCAGACCGCAGTGGAAAAGACCAGGTTCAGGGTAAAACGCACCGCATACTCCTCCAGGTAGCCTAGTGGCAGCCCCAGCCAGACGAACAGGCCATGGAAAACACGGCTGTGATGCAACAACATGTACATGGTCAGAGATGCCGCCATAGCTGAAATTTCCGACCAGGCACTGATGCGCCACCAGTACCAGCGCAGTAGGACTACGAATCCGGCGCCTGACATCAATTCGAAGATAGTGAACCAGCCAGCCGCGATACTAGAAGCAAAGCAGGCGTAAACTCCAGCCAGGACGGCCAGCAAGATGGACAGCACTTGCGAGAGGGCTACGGTCCGACGCTCATTTCTTTTTTTGGAAATAAAGCGCTTGTAAATATCATTGATCAGGTAAGAGGCCCCGAAATTGATGTGGGTCGAAATCGTTGACATATAGGCCGCGATCAGGGCCGCTACCAACAGTCCCTTGAGGCCGGCGGGAAGAAACTTCATGATCATGACGATATATACATATTCGTGATCGAAATGCTTTCCGTAATGGGTGATGTCCGGGATTAAATAAAGGGATGCCACCCCCACTACGATCCAAGGCCATGGGCGCAGGACAAAGTTGGCGAGATTATACCACAACATCGCCAACACGGAATGTTTTTCATCCCGGCAGGAAAAAAGCCTTTGGGCCAGAAACCCGCCACCTTCACCTCCGCCCCACCACTGCAGGCCAATAAACACCACAAAAGACCAGATAGCCAGCAAACCGCCGCCCTTGAGGTCGAAGGGGGGCAGAAAGCTGGTGATTTTTCGCGCGGCCACTACCTTGTCACCATTCCAGGCGGCCATGATTTCACTGCGGTCGACTATGCCCGAATGATCCAGATTTTCTTTAAAAACCCTGAACCGTAAATCGACAAACCGAAAAAAATCACTCTGTCTCCCCCCTTCAGCCGTGTCCGATCTTATAATTCCGGAACTCAGCAAAGCAGCGGTAATGCTGGAATCGCTTAAACTCGTTTTGGGTATTAAATAGGCTTCCCGCCACTGTTCCAGCAGGAATTTCCGTCCAGGCAGGCCCAGGGAGAAATATTTTTTGCTGATTTCATTTTCATCCAGATCATGGGCATTCCACAAAATCGGCCCGTTGTCCGTTTCCCGACGCAAGAGTCCGGTGGAAAGCATTTTTTCAATCGACCGCAACCCTAATCTTCGCGATTCCCCCGGCTCCATTCCCGGTTGACGTCCGAAGGCCTTTGTTTTTTCCAGGTATTTTATGAATGATTCGCCTCGGAAAACTTCCCGGTTCTGCGAAGCCAGGTTGACGATCCCGCCCGATCTTACCGCCTGCCGGGCTTTCTGCACCATGGCCGTAGCGCCCCCCGATTTGTCCATCACGACGATCATCAGGATAATGCAGCCCGCCATGGCAAAGATAAACTGGAAAAAATCAGTGGCAATCACCCCCCATAACCCGGAAATGGCAGTATAAAGGGCGGCCAGGGACATGCAAATGAAAATCCCGGTGACCTTTGGGGGTATGACCGCATGGCCAATCAACGGCCATTGGGCAATGCGCGAGAAATCGACCAGTGAGGCAATATCGGCTCCCTTGTCCAACAGCAACGGCAGGAATCGTCCCTTGACGAACACCAGGGTCGGGATGCTGAGGGTCACCTCCAGGATCTTGGCCATGGCTAGGGTTACCCAGCCCATGACAATAGTATTTTGGACCAGGGAACGATAGGAGGCATGGAAAAGGCGCAACCCGGCACCCGGGTTTCCTCCATAGCGCAACTCGTTGAGTTCCACATCGGTGAGGATATTGGCCCGACGCCACAAGCGGGCGAAAAAAAAAGTGCACAACATCATCCCCATGATGCCTCCCCACCAGAACCAGTTTTTTTGCAGGCCGGTCGTCCTCATCCAACCCGCAATCACCAAGGGAGTATCGGCGGCGAAAGAGGTGGCGACGATCGAGGTCCCCGCCAGCCACCAGGTCATTTTTCTGCCGGCCACAAAATACTCGGTGATGCTCGTGGTGCCGCGCCCGGAAAAATAAAATCCGATCAGGATACTAACCGAAATGAAACTGCCGATCACCAGCCAATCCAATCCGTTGAGTGGAATCAGGTTTTGCATGGAGCAAGGCCTCGCTTGATTTTCACCTTGACCTTCATGAATGAACGGCCGGCCATAATTACCTGGGCCGTTCCAAAAAAACCGCGACAGCTTCGCGGCGCCTCATCATAAAACGCTTTATATTCCTTTTTGACTTGCGGCCGGGTTCAAAGGGATTTAGTTTCATTTCATAAAAAATGGACCAAGCGGTACCCGCCACCGAAGGTGAGGTCGAAAAATCCAGATCGTTGTCGGTGGCATAACAAACTCCTCCCTCAGGGGTCACGATTTCCTCAACCTGCTTGAAGTAGAAATCACCCTTCTCCTTTTCCCCGTTCAAATAAAGGGCCAAGGCCATACCAAGAGAGCCTTCGCTCCAGACGGGCGCCTCGGTCGCAACCCTCTCGAAGAAACCTTGGATGCCTGTTTTTCCATGGAGGCGGCCATCGCTGACCTTAAAACGATCCAGGGCGAATTCAAGGACTTGTCGGTATTTGCCGCCCAAGGCCAAGGGAGCCCAGCTCTGGCAATCCAGATAAAGCGAGCCGTCATGTAACCCGGTTATGAAATGAGGGGCGGGCTGCAGCCGGTAGAGATGCCGGAGCATGAATTTCTTAATCAACTTGGCCCGACTTTTAAAGCGGCTTATTCCCGCATGGCGGAAGGCCGAATAGCAGTCTAAATTATGCTCGGTTGAAAGGATGTCGCGTCGCATGCCGAAGGTAATGCCCCCGAACGCAGGACTCCCGCGCTCCAGCTCCTGTTGTTTTTCCAGCCAGCAGAGGGTCTTATAAAGAAGCGAAAAAAAACGGTTGTCGGAAGTCAGGCTGTAGTAAAAATTTACGGCCATGGCCACCCAGGCTACCGTCCCGGAATAGATCCGCTTGCCACCATCAGGAGGGGAAAGGGTGGAAATGAGGTATGAAAAATAAAAGCTGCCGTCCTCATTTTGGAGTCGTTCTAGGATGGAAAGGATCCTACTTGCCGAATCCGCATCACCAGTGGCCGTGAATGCTATTACCGCCAGGGCCTGGTCATAGATCCAACAGCGGTCGGGAATCAGGCCATAGCTTTGCACCAGAATGCCATTACGGTCTGCGCATGTCACTACACGGGTCATCGATTTCAGCCAGTCGATTTTTTTTTCAAATCCTCCGTTTGACGCCTGGAGCGCCGGCAGCAAGACAAAAAAAATACCGGCCATGGCAATTTTTATTTTGAGCAAATCCCGCGTTCCCATCATGTATCTGTTCTGGAAATCAACCATGACCGATCCATCACAGCAATCCGTCTGCTGCCGGACAGGAAAATCATTTTTTCCCCATAAATCGATTTTAAAGATGCATATTGAAAAAGTCAAGCAAACTCGGGAAGAAGATTCGGGCGACAAACGGCAAATTGCAAAATATTTTTTTTTCTGGTAGTGTTTTTCTCATCAGAAACTAAAAACAAAGCACTTGGAGAGGTTACGGCAGGAGTGAAAAATGACAGACAATTCAGCAAAAAGATTTTCGGCGACGGGATGGATGGTGGTGTTTGTCCTATTGCTGCTTATCGTCGGATCGGCGCGCGGCCAAGAGCAATCTCCCCTGCTTCGCGCCCAAGCCCTCGTCTCCCGTGGCCAATACGACGAAGCGGTTGGTGTACTTCAAGAGTTTATCGGTGAAATGAAAGAGGGAACCGATCAGCAGTCGAACCTGGCCGCAGCCTGGTACCTTCTGGCCAAGGTCTACTACGAGGTGGGTGACGACACCCAGTGCGACGAGGCATTGCTGGAGGTGTTTACCACCTTGCCCGGGTTCGATCGCGACGAACCTAACTTCGGACTCGTGGAGCGGGTAATGAAAGTCAAGGCGCAGTTGGCTGGAGGTATCCAGGCCGACACACTGGCTCGAGAGCAGGCGGGAATAGTTCAGGCCCAATCAAGCCAACAGCCGAATGTGACTATCGAGATGGTTTCGATCCCCAACGGAACTTTCAATATGGGATCGACTTCCAGCGAATCCAACGAAGACGAGTGCCCCATGCACACGGTGGCCCTCTCCACTTTCCAAATCGGAAAATATGAAGTGACCCAAGGACAATGGAAAGCGGTGATGGGCAGCAACCCTGCGCATTTCCCCAAGGGGGATAATTACCCGGTGGAGAATGTCTCCTGGGACGATGCACAGGCTTTTATCCAAAAACTGAACGCCATGACCGGGAAACGTTTCCGGCTGCCGACCGAGGCCGAATGGGAGTATGCCTGCCGGGCGGGCACCAGTGGGGAGCGTTATGGCAACCTCGACGCGATTGCCTGGCACTCCAGTAACTCTGGGGCTAGCACCCATCCGGTGGGGCAGAAAAAAGCCAATGCCTGGGGCCTCTTTGATATGCTGGGCAATGTCCTGGAGTGGTGCCAGGACTGGTACGGGTTATACTCATCTGATTTCAAAGCAAAACCCGCCGGCCCCACCTCGGGCTCCCGGCGCGTCAATCGCGGCGGTAGTTGGATACCCATCCCAAGCACCCGGCACATGCGGGCTGCCCGCCGCAACTCCTGCGTCCCAAACTTTCGCAATGCCTCCCTCGGCTTGCGCCTTGCCTCAGATTCAGCCGGTGGGTGAGCCGGAGGCCAGGGGAACGGAGGATTGCAGGGGGTCAGTTTTAAGATAGTCGCTTCAATTTGCAAATTTGAAAATTATTTTTTTTATTGCTAATATCCCTGTCTGCGATTTTCGAGAAAGGATATTTTAGCTTGAAAAGGAGGATGGTCAAATGAGAGTTGCGGTAACGAAAAAACTGTTGACATTGGGTACGCTGGTGGCGTTTTCTTTCCTGGTGATGTTCAGCGAGTACAGTTTCGGGCAGACGGAGACTCCCTTGGCCAGGGCCCAGGCCTTTTTTTCCCAGGGCCAGTACGATGAGGCCGTGAAAGTCCTCGATGGCTATATCGCCGAGATCCAGGCGAATCCGGAGCAGAAGCCGAACCTGGCCGCCGCGAATTATCTTTTAGCCAAGGTCTACTTCGAGGTGGGCGATGACGCCCCGTGCGACGAGGCGCTGCTCAAGGTCTTTTCCGCCCTTCCCGGTTTCGACCGCGACGAGCCCAATTATGGCTTCAAGGAGCGGGTGCTGAAAGCCAAGGCCCAACTGGCTGGCAAAGTTCCCGTCGCGGCCGAGACGACTGCGCAGCCGGTCAGCCAGCAGGCAAAGGTTGAACCCACGGCGGCTAAGACCGATTCCCTGCCAACCAAGACCGATACCAAGACGGTTGAGCAACCAATAAAGACCGAACCCAAGATCATAGAGCAACAGCCAAAGGTCAAGCCACAGACCATAGAAAAACCGAAGTCGGGCGCCGCTGCAGTGGTGAAGAAAAAAAAGAAATTCCCGGTCCTGTTGGCCGTTCTTGGGGTAGCCGCGCTCGGCGTGGTCCTGTACTTCACTGTCTTCAAGTCGTCTACCCCTTATGACATCAGGGGAAGATGGAAAATAGAATACTCTCTGTGGAATGGTTCGAATTATTGGACAATGTATTGGACCTTCAGTGGAGATAAAAAACAAGGAACTATTTCTTTAGAAAATGGTGGCTCAGTAGGAGATTATTATGTAAATGGGAAAAATATAAAATTTAATACCGGATTAGGTGATTGGAACGGAAGCTTTTTGGATGAAAATAACATGTGGGGCGATGGGTATGGGGGAGATGGAGAAATCTATATTTGAGGGGCGATTAGACAATAGGGCCGGTAAAAATTCGACTGTTTGAATAAATCTTTACTGAATTCTCTCTCGGAATTGTGAGGCTATTGACATTTGTCAATCCAGGGAGATTTATGTATAATCTTTCGCAGGGTAAACATGTCGGAAACGATCATTGATAAAAAATGTCCTGAATGCGGGTCTTTCATCCAGGCCAAGGCGAAACGATGCCCGGTATGCGGCCATGAAAAAATCCCTACCCAACCTATTTCTATCGAGATTGAGTCGGCACAGAAAAAGTGTCCCAAGTGCCGCCAGGAATGCATGCCCGGGTCCCGGTTTTGCCGCTACTGCGGGGCGGCCCTTGGCCAGAGTGAAATCCGTAGCACAAAAGAATACAGCCGGAATGAATCATTGCTGACTAGCGGGGCCGCCAAGAACCGGAAATGCCGTTTCATCCAGTTCGATTGGGTCAAGATGACTCCCGGTTACACCATGGTGAACTCCCTGGACCTCGATTCCGACATTGCCCTTTTCAATGGCTATGTACAATGGGAAGGCTATGGTTTTTTTCTTTACCAGAATCAGAAAAAGAACGAAATCCTGATCAGGAAGATCGATCCCCAGGCGGCCGCGAAGCTCTTTCGTAAATGCGAAAAGGCCACCCTGGTCGAACCGCAAACCGAAATCTATATTGGCGCTATGGGCGTGGAAGTGATCGGCTCCGCCCCCGAAACAAACCAAAATAACGAAAACGCCACCATCGCTAATGTCACCCGGTATGTCGGACCAGGTGAAAAACGGCGCAGTGACAACTCGGGCGAAAAACCGGCCTCAACCTTTGATTCCGCGATTATCCGCTTCCTCGACGCCGCCTCCGGAGTCCCCCATATCGAGGCCAAGGGAAAGACGCTCATCGGCAGATCATTCCTGGCCAGCAAGCTGAACATGAAGGATGAAACGCTCCGGGAATTGGGCATTTCCCAGGAGCACGTTCATCTCACCGCCGGAGAAAGACAGTGGCTGGTCGAGCCCGTTAAAGGAAAGCCCGTCTACATTGAAATCAAGGAAACTCCAGTGGTTGCCAGGGAAGGAGGAATTTTTCGCTGGATGTTCGCCGACTGTTTCGGGGAGTTCAAACTTCGAGTGGCCGAGGACTGATCCGTATGCTGGCTGTTATCGCCGCCATTATCTCCGCGTTCGGCATGCTACTGAATTGGCCGCGGTTCTCCGGCGGCCTTCTGGCAATCTTTGCATCCGATTTATCCGACTCTGCGATCATCTTCGGACCCGGCTATGATGCCAGTGAAGGAAAAATAGTCCTGGCGATTGCCCTTTTCATGGCAGTCACTTTCTTTTTACGGCCTTCGTCTTTACTCTTGAAAGCCCGCAGCATCCTGCTGGCTTTAGCGGTCGCTTTCCTTATGCTGCTTACCTTTTATGCGCTAAAAACACACTGCCCGTTTTATTCATACTCAGGCCTTATCTTTTCATTGATACTCTTGTTTCTCGCCTGGTTCTTTTCGGTCATGCGCATTGGCGCGATTACGCCCATGCCGGGCAACTCACAGCCAATTACAGCCAGTCGAATCTCGATGCAGCTGAAATCGGTTTTCGCCGGAAAAATTCCTGGCAATCAGGCAAAAAAACTGTATGTAACCGCACTGGACGATCTCAATGAAAACTGGCCTAAAGAAACGACCAAAGCCTTCACCAAAAGGGAAATCACTTTCGGCCGGGACAAGGAATGGGCGGAAGTGCCGGTAGGAGAGATCTGGGGCGCAGTCAGCAACCGGCATGGAAAGGCGCGCATAATCGGCAATTCCATCTTTTATGAGCCGATCGCCAGCCATTATGCTTTCGCTCTTGACAACAGCCCGATCAGGAAAGCCAAGGAAATCAGCCAGGGAACCGTATTGAGCCTGGTTTCAGGCCTGGGACCGAGGGTGAAATTGGAGTTGAAGGAGGGCGGACAGAATGGGGATATCATCCCTGAAGTGGAAAGGAAAAACGAGATCAAGGATGACTATTCCCGCCTGATGCGTTCCACCTGGCGGCAGTTGCTGATCCTGGCGCTCCTGAGCCTGCTGCTTTTCGGGATTTTTCTTGTTGCCCAGAGGCATTTATCCCGAAAAACTTTTCTTCCGTCCGGCGGATCGCTGTCCGAGGAGATTCGGCAAGGACCGGCAGCAACCCGCCTGGGGAGCGGTTGAAACATGGTCCAACATATCGGTTCATACAGAATTATCCGGGAAATCGGCGAAGGGGGCTTCGGATCGGTCTATCTGGTTGAAAAGGACGGTAAACCATTTGCCTTGAAACAACTGCTGAAAGGGGGGATGGATCCCGAAGTCTGCGAGCGCTTTTTTCGCGAGGCCTTGCGCGTCGAGGAGATCAGGAAAAAATATCAGGCCGATTACCTGGCACAGATCCACGAGGTGTTGTTCGATGAGAACGCTTTCGTGATGGACTTCATCCCGGAAAACATACAGAAATACTTCACCCGCACAAATGATTCAACGGTTCTGAACCGACTGATAGCGGCAGTATATCAGCTCCACGCCGCCGGGATCGCCCACCGCGATATCAAGCCGGCCAATATCCGGGTCACGGACACTCGGCCGGTCCTTCTCGATTTCGGGCTCAGTTCCTGGTGGGACAGCAAGAGCAACATCATGCCCATCGGCACCCGATATTATTCTCCCCCGGAGATCGTCTGCATGTTTGATGAATACCGAAATTCCGAGGCCGCCCGCCGGACCAATCTGGAGATCATCGGCATTATGCCCGAAGATGTCATGGGTCGGGGGAAATATCTGAAGATGCTACACGATGTCTACAGTCTCGGCATGACCATCGGAGAACTATTGACCGGCACACTCCCCTTCAACGCAAACTCCTATGAAAAATATCTCGATCAGGGAAGCTGCGATGATTTCGATACATGGCTTCAAAAAATACCTGAACCATTCCGTCCATTCGTGTTACAAGCCACTCAGTTTTCCCCTCTGCAGCGCCCCCAACTCGATGCACAGAGTGGTTCTTTCAAACAGCTGTATTCCGCTTCCCTCCCCACCGTCACAACACAGGCAACCGCCGCCTTACCGGCCGAATCGCCTGCCATCTGTCTATCCTGCCAGGCCATTTCCGCGCCAACCGCTCGTTGCTGCGAACGTTGTGGTGCAACCGAAACCACCATCCATATACACATCCTACCCTCTCAGGTTGTCGAATACCGCCGGGAAGGGAACAAAACATTGTTGGAACTCAGTAACGGCCACGCAGATCGAGTGTCAAAATTGATTGTCAATTTGACCGGCATCGATTTCCGATTATCCCTTGGTCGTGACACCAATCAGGTCGCAATCGCTTTTCCCGATGACAATTGGATGTCACGCATGCAGGGAGTCCTGGTTAAGGAAAAAGGGAGACTCTATTATCAAAACGGGGCTTCGGGCAAGCTGCCAACAAACCCCAGCCTGTTTTGCGGCATACCCATGGGAAATGAGAAAGTGGATCTGCACTCCGGTTCCCAGCTGATCATCGGCAGCACCTCATGCAAATGCCAGAAACATTTCTCAAAAAGAATTCCCGCTTCCAAGGAGATGAAGAAATGAAACAATGCCTCAAGTGCCTGCGCCTGCTCAGCGATTCCGTACCCAAATGTTTGTACTGCAAGAACGAGGAATACCGGGAAGTGAACCTGGCCGTCAAATCGGTCAGCTCCAATTACCGGATATACACCCACGAGCTCATCGTCGATGACACGGCGTACACCATCCTCAAGCCGCTGGGAAAGGGGGGATTTGGCACGGTGCTCAAGGTGTTACAGGAAAACACCGGAGAGTACTTTGCCATGAAGGTCCCACAGCGTTTTGACGCTATTTTTTCCAACAATCAGGCCAGTACCGAGGAAAGCATCGTGATGTCGAACAAGTACATCGAAAATGAGATCAACACCATCCTCAAATTGAACGATGAAACCTTTCTCTACATTTTCAAAAAAGGTGAAGCAA
Source organism: Candidatus Aminicenantota bacterium (assembly GCA_963770755.1). Classification (GTDB taxonomy): domain Bacteria; phylum Acidobacteriota; class Aminicenantia; order UBA2199; family UBA2199; genus UBA2199. The sequence goes on from CAVYQZ010000010.1 coordinate 625,467, forward strand.
AGACATTTTCCAAAGGAAAGAATGTTCGTTTCCCGGTATTTATTATGGAACTGGCTGATGGGACGATCGAAAATCTCATCTCTCTTGAAAGCGAACAGCAGCTGACACTCCCCATGGAGGAAAAGATCAAGATCATCAAGGAGACGATCAATGCCATTTCGCATCTGCATAGCATGAACATCATCCACCGTGACCTGAGCCCGGACAATATTTTCCTGGTGAGCCGTGGTGACAGGATATCCTATGTACTCGGAGATTTCGGTACATCCAAGCGACTCTATGAAGCCCAGAACCTGGGAAAATCGACGCGTATCGTCGGCCATTCCGCCTATCTCGATCCCATGCGTTACCTGGAAAACTACCGGTATGATTTTTCAACCGACGTCTTCAGCGTCGGGATCATTATTACAGAAATCCTCATGGGCAATTTCTGGATCAAACTGTTCGGGGAGGAAAACATCTCCCATTTGGCGGCGATCGATTTCGAAAATGATTTTTTATTGAAGCAGGCCCCGAGCTTCATCGAAAAAAAACTGATTGAAGTCATCAGCCGCTCGGTCCGACGCAAACCTGAGGAGCGTTATGCATCGGTCGACGATTTCCGCGCAGCTTTGTATGATGTTTTTGATATTGATTCGAAGAAGCCTGTCACTGATTCTTTTTTGGATTCTGAACCCGCGGCTAATAAAAACGTTACCAAACAGATTCCCTTCCGTTTTTCCGTGAATCTTCCCTTGGCAGCGGCTGATCATACCGTCAGCCAAAAAGTCTTTTCTTACCAGGGCGAAAAGGAGATCGTTATCGATGACTTCCGCGGGGCAAAAATACTTTTTCCGGATTTCAGACCCTCTGAAGCTGAAATCACCGGCACGCCCTTCTATTCAACCTCGATTATGGACAAGTCAGTGGTCATGAATTTCAAGAACAGTGAATTCAAGAAGACACTGGCCCCGCTTATCGAGTCTAAGAAGAAGCACTCCGGCGAGCTCCATTTTCAGGGAATGCTGCTCGTGCAGGGGATCGAGGAATAGACCGGAGAAAGAGATGGAACCCCATGCCATTATCACCGACACCTTTCTTGGCGATAGGCAAGAACAGGAAGACGATCTTTCGATTTTCCGCCATAAAAATCGGCTCCTTCTTGCCGTCGCCGACGGTATGGGAGGGCACGCGCACGGTCGGCAGGCTTCGCAGTGGTTAATCGAGGAATTGGAGAAGGGTCTGGTAAAAAGCCACGAGGCCAATAACATATTTGCACAAGCGATAAGCAACACACTCCGGCAAATGCAACTCACATCTTCAGATATGGGATGTACCTTCGCCGCGGCAATCTTGGTTCGTGAGCGGGAACGGTACCAGTTTTCTTTCACCTGGCTGGGTGACTCCCGAATTTATCTCGTTAACAGCCGGCCGCAGCAACCACATGCTAAGGCCAACCATATTGGGGACGTGGATGGACATTCCTTATGGCTCCTTTCCCGCGACGATTCGTTCATTTGGGGATTTCATGAAAGAAGGGAGTTGACCTTGGACCAGCTTACGATCCATCCCAACAAAAACCAGTTGGAGCTCTCCGTCCAGAGCAACAAACCTCAAGCAGCAGAGACTGCCAGCAAACGCACACAGACAGTTTATCTCGACCCGGGCGATATGATTTTTTTATGTACCGATGGTATCTGGGAGACCTTCATATCACAGGCGCAACTAGCCACCATACTTCTGGCTTCTGACCCGAAAAGTGCATTCCGGGACCATTTCGGAAAATTGCCCAAGACGGGGATGAACGACAACGCCACATACATACTGGCCCTGGTTAGCGATAACCTGCTTGGTAAATGAACGCATGCCAAACGTGATCGAAGCCATCGCCTATTTTTCTATTGCCGCCACATTTGCATCCTACATCTATGACTTTTTATTTCTACTGATCGGCATCGGATCGATCCACAGTCAAAAACGTTTTTTCATGCGCTTTCAGTCCGTTGAGCATCTACCAACCATAGCTATTTTAGTCCCCTGCTTCGACGAAGAAAAGTCGATCTCAAGGTCGATCGCTTTCCTTCGTCGAATCCGTTATCCTGGTCTGCAGATCATTATGATCAATGATGGCAGCCGGGACCAGACGCTCTTTCATATGATCAAGGAACTTGATCTCAAGCCCATTCACGCCAAAAGCCAGGGGAATATTCAAACCGCACCACTTAAGCAAATTTACAATTCTAGCTGCGGTCGGTTCACGGTCATTGACAAGGAAAACGGTGGCAAGGCCGATTCGCTGAATGCCGGCATCAACCTTGCCGATGCGGAGCTGGTGACCTGCGTAGACGCGGACACCCTGATCCATGAAAATGCCCTCCTACGTTTGGTGACTCCTTTTCTTGATGATCCCAGGGTCATTGCCGTGGGCGGCAACGTGCGTATCAAAAATGGGTCAGAAGAAGCCGCCGATTTTCCCTCGCGGCTCAGGGCTCCCAAAAAACTCCTGCCGCGTTTGCAGGCTGTTGAATACATCCGCTCAATCAACATCGCCCGCAATGCATTGGCAAAGCTGAATAGCAATCTCATTATCTCCGGGGCTTTCGGAGTTTTTAAAACCCAAATGCTCCGGGAATTGTCGGGATACGAAAAAATGAGCAAGGGAGAGGATTTCGAGCTGGTTATGCGCCTGCATTTGGCAATGCTGGAAAAAGGGCTTCCCTACCGCATTGGTCAAGTCTATTTCGCTGACGCTTTCACCGATGGGCCCGAATCCATTCGCGAGCTTTCATCACAGCGCAAACGCTGGCAAATTGGTTTCATCAGTACGCTGCGGGCACATGCAGGCAAAATACTGCGCTTTCCTAAGGCTCCGGCGGCCTTTTTTGCCTTGCCATACCTGGTGTTCTTCGAGCTGATACTGCCGATCCTCCAACTGGTATCCTATGTGGTAATCCCCCTGCTTGTCATTTTACGGATGATTGGTTCCCGTTTCCTTGTACTTGCTGCTGCGGCAGCCGTATTCAACGCCTGTATTAATATAGGTTTTCTGACAGCCGATTTTCATTACCATTCCTTCTACAGCAGCCGTGAGAAAGCAAAGTTATATTGGACCGCGCTTTGCGAACCCTTTTTCTATCATCAACTCAACTGTTACTGGAAATTCACTGGTACCGTGGAATGCCTGCTAAAAGTATTTGTGAAAGCAGCTTGGAGACCGCTGCGGGGGGAGAATGCCCGGGAAATCTCCAGGGTAAACGAAAACTTCAAGCAAATTAACAACTGGGATCGCGGATTGGAAATTGGCACGAACCATACCAGCCTATATAGCGAGCGCATCATCATCCTTTCACTTGAAGGCCAATTCAAGCCCGCAGATATTGACCGCTTCCGGATGCTGGTCGATTATTACCGGAAAAAAAAGCGTCAGCGTTTTATCATTGAAATGAAGGATCTGGTTGAATTGTCCAGCGAAGCACTTGCTTTCATACTCAAGCTTTCCAGGGAATTGAAAGGTTGTAACGGCGGGCTGGTGATCCTGCAGCCCAACCAGAAGATCAATGATGAATTGCGCATTTCAAATGCCAAAAAGGAGATTCACGTGGTCCAGCATTACGCGAAGGCGATCCAGGAATTGAAGTTTGGATAAAAAACAGCCAAGCCAACTTTCTATTTTTTTCCTTGAATCAAAAACACTTGACAAAGATAAAAATGGTGTGCTATTAATGCCAGATATGGGCGAAGGAGGGAATTAAAAATTACAAAACCAAGGGAGATATATTTGAGAAAGAAAAATCGACGGATTATAAAAGGAGGTCCAAATGAAATTTCTTAGGTCAGAAAGATTGCTGGTTTTCGGTATCGCTGCCGTTTTATTACTTTCTATGTCAGCGGTCCAATGCGGCGGAAATGATCCGGAGCTCACCCCCAGAGAGCCTGAACAGCTCATCGCCCAAACTGTAGTGGCGCAAGATGATGGCACCGTCCTCGGGTTGTTCTTTATTGACAGCGGTGAAGTAAATAATGATTCCGATCCGCTGATCACAATCAAAAATAGCCTCGACCGAAATATTAAAATCGATCTGGATGGAACTTCGCACCATGAAATCTCCCTGGGCGACAATAAGGAAACCAAAAAAACATTCACCGCCGGTGAATACAAGATCATGATCTCGGCCGGCAGCCTCAAATTTGTGCCCGGAAAAAATAAGGTCGTCATTGAAAATGACCATGAATACAGGCTGCTTCTCAGGCGCATCCCGGTTGGCACTGAATATAATTATAAATAGTTTTCCATCATTTTAAGGAGTATAAAATGCGAAAAAACATGTACGTGATTGCCGTTTTATTGTTTTCTTTGACCCTAGTCAGTTGTGGCGGAGAAGATCCGGTAACCGAGCCCCAAGTAGAACAAGTTTCAGCTGCCGTTGGCCCCAAAACCATTTTCTATGACAATTTCAGCGACCGTAAAAATGAGTGGCAGCAGATTCGCGGCAGCTGGAAACTGGACAGTAATGGTTTTTTCCTGCAACGCTCATCCGATGAACGCATGCTTAACAGCATCCTCTTTGTGGACACACCGCAGACCGCCAATGCCTCTTATGAAACCCTTGTCCGCATCGCTCCCGACATGCCTTCGATCATGACCGATACGGATGCCGACCGCGCTTTGCGCTATAATATCCGCTACATTATTGGTGCCGGCCTGATCTTCCGCATGAAAGATCAGGATAATTTTTATATGTTCCGCCTGGCCGGAGAAGAAGGGGCCGTGCTCGGCAAAATGGTAAATGGAGAATGGGTCGACATCGCCAATCCCCGCACCATTGATTTGCTCTCCTCACGGGTGAAATTCTCCGCAGACAACTGGTATCGGTTGAAAGTGGATGCATATGGCGAGCGCTTTATCTGCTACATCAATGACTCGGTCGTATGCAGCTCGACCGACAGTCAATTCAGCATGGGCAGGTTCGGACTCTGCACATTCAAGACCACTGCCGACTTTGATTACATTAAGGTCTATGACAAGACGGAAAGCGAAACCCGCTGAGCTGCAACCTTTACAATAGCACCGACGTTGCTAACCTGACGCCGGAAAATTCTTTAAAAACATGCAGCGTGCAAAACGAATACTGCTGGCAATCCTGATAATCGGCAGGTTCGGGCTCGGCTCAGATCTTAAGGAAAAAAAGAATCTAGACCTTGAAAATTTCGCTGCGCTCAAGGAAAAATATCATAACTACAGTAAACTTTTCACCCCCGATGCGGCATTGAAGACGGATTGCTCGAGAATCCAAAAAAGATTCGTCGAAATTGATGAGGAGATCAGGCAGGGCAATCTGTCTTTGATCAAGGAACATATTGCTAAAGTTGACCTGGAATTGGATCGGGCATATGCCGCTTTCAAGGAACGCCAGAAAAATGTTCCACTGGCCTTTTTTATCTCCATAGCCAATTTGGGTTTGATTCACATGTCCATTCCCATTCTTCCGGACACTACCGGCCCGCATACGTCTTCCCAACCAACCGAAGGGGGGGAAACAAATTCGGATCCTTGCCGGGAAAAACAGGATATGTTTTATTGGGGATACCGGGCCGAGAGTGAGAACCGTTTTGCTGAAGCCCTTCGGCAATACATTGCTTTTCTTGATTCCGATTGCGCTTTTGGCGACGATGGCGAGCATGCCCGAAAATTCATCGCCGCACGCCGCCAATACCTTAAGGAGTACATCGAGTCATTGGCGGCAACGAATTCCACTCCCCTTATGGCCCAGGATATTCCCGACATTTTGGTTGAAATGGAGCTTGTCGCCAAGACCGACCCGGCTTGGGCAGCGCCCCTTTTGAAAAGCGTAAAGCGCGCCGCAGTCCAATCGGGATCAAAAACAGATTTCCCGCCAGCAGAAAGGGAACTGACGATCATCAACAAACCCCAGATCGTTCCAATCGAGAAAACTCCGGGCATGCCTTTGGCCGCCGCTGAATCCAAACTATATTCGCTGTCAATGGACGTGTGGCAAAGCGCCTGGGGAGATTTTTCGGATATTGACACACTTTTGGAGTATTTGCGCAGCAACCGTATCCACCAGATCAATTTCAATCCGGGCTTGGGAATTGACGCAAAATCCTTGGAAAGCAGCAAAAAAAAGCTTGCCGACCTGATCGGAAAAGTGATGGGGGCCGGAATCGAGCGGGTGAACCTGCTGTACGCCGAACTGGCTTACCCCATTGATAACTACGCTCGTTTACTGCGTGAGAATCCCTCTTTAAAAATCGACACCATCATCGATGACTCTGAATTCACCGACCGCAACCGTGCCGGTTTTGAACGCAATCTGGCCGCCGTTAAAAAATGGGGAATCCGCTATGGCGCATTCGTAACCCTGGAATCGGTTGGAAACAGCGGCGTATCCGAAGCCACCCGTTACTGGGCGCTTGAAAATATCGATTTCCCGATCCTGATGAGTTATTTCTCATGCGAGCTGGATTCCCAGAAAGCAATATTGAGAAAGTACCTGGATTACGCCGACGGCATAGGCAGGCGCGGAACGGTTGGAATCGCCATATTGCTCGGCTCCAAGCATGTGGGCCGGGAGATTTCCTGCGAAAAACTTCTTTCAGGAGCGCAGCTGCGTCTTTTTCTGTCCCAACTACATGCCTGGTGCAGTACACACCCATCCTATGGCGGTCTGATTATCGAGACCAATCAAAGACTGCCACGCTGGCCCGTGGCCATCGATGAACCGAAATAAACATGATAAGGATTTAGGTTATACGTGCCAGATATCGTAGAGAAACTTATTGAAAACTTGGTCAGCAAAGGGCTGGTCAAAGCAAACATCAGGGTTCAACAAAGAAACTACGTTTTTGTCGATGGAAAACTGGAAATCCAAGGGCCGCTTACGGAAAACGAAATTATGCCGGGACTTCAATCTGAGCCAGTTCTATCCATCTCACGCCCGGAGGAACCGAAAAAAAGTGAAATAGAGATAAAAATCCAAGCCAATGAATTCCTTGACGACTATTTCCAGCCAAAGAAAGTCGACAAAGCAAAAAATCGGCATTGGCGGAAAATGGCCACTATGTTTATTTCCACGGTGATCGTCCTTGCCGCCATTCTTTTTATTTCGGGTAAGATAGGCAGGGACACTTTCCGCCAAAATGAATCCCAAGCCAAGCAAAAAGCTGGTTTATCCGCTTCTAACCAGGCCGGCTTGAACCAGGCCGATTCGAACTACTTGGGTTTGATCAAAGAAGCCACCGATCTCCTTGCAGCCGGCCAATTGGATTCCGCATGGCAAAAGGCCGAACAAGCCGAAAAAATCAAACCGACCGGGGAATTGGTAAACCTGAAAAGGGAAATCCAAAAAAAGCAGGAAGAAGCCGCTGCCAAAATTAAACTGAATACTGAAAATAAGCAGAATGAACAACTTGCGGCAAAAGAGATTACCAGGACATACTATCTCGAGGCTTACGAGAAATTCCGCAGGGAACGCGACTTGGTCAACGCTACGGATAACCTCAATAAGGCGAAGCAAATTAGGAACGGCCCGGATATCAAAAAAAGGGAACTGGAGCTGCAAGCCATCCAAGCACTCATCGAACAACAAAAAAAATTGATTCAGAAAAGTCAGGTCGAAGCCAAAGCCAAGACAAAGGCCGAGGAAGAAAAACGGACGAAAGCAGAAAGCGAAGCCAAGGAACTGGCCCGCAACAATTATCTAAGATTGAGCCGGATTTCTTTAAAAAAAAGAGACCCCAGAACTGCCATGAAATGGCTTTTAGAGGCAAAAAAAATCAGGAACAGCCAGGAAAGCATCGCCCTGGAAAACCAGATAGAAGATCTCTACGCCGAATTAATGAACAAGCAGGCGGAAAGCAAATCTCAGGCCTCCACGCCATCGGCCCAGGAAACTGCACCGGAACAAACGAGTATACCCGCTGCGGCGGTCCGGCCTAAAGTGGTTGCCGGAAAAATATCTTCCCTGGCCTCCAATTTGGCAGAAAAATTTTCACTGATAATCAAACGCATTGAAATTAGTGGTTTGCCCAGCGATTTTTCTCCCAGTGGATTTGTCGCCATCACCATTAATGTAGATGAAAATGGCTACACTCAAGTGCGAGACATCAATGACAAGAATCTGAGAATGGAAAAGGAACCCTTTCGGCAGATATTCCGCCAGTCCTTCACCGACAAGTTGAATGCCCTGAGATTTCCAGAGCCGAAAAACGGGATCGGTGAACCGATCCGGGTGGAAAACTGGCGGCTGAACTTCAAGATAGGGAAATTTTCCGGCAAGATCATCATGAATCGGCAATAGCCATGAGAACAAAAATCAAATTTTTTTTTTGAATGAGCACCCAGTAAATATACATTCTGCAGCAAGGAAACCATACTTCTCAATAAAGCGGTTTCCCCTTGATGAGGGTTGACAGCCATTGTTTTTACATTATGTTGGGTTAAATTGTCTTTGCCGGCAAAACGGATTGCTATGCGGTTTGAAAGGCGGTTTTAGTTTCACTGGCGAATAGAAGCCATTCCGCGGAAAAGTATTTTGTGAAGTGCCGTTTCCATCACCAATTTTGGATAAACTAAAGCCGGCAGAATTTTTCCTTCAGCTTGCGATCGACTATCTTGGGAAGCATGGACGGCACTTCGCCGCCCAGCTGGTAAATCTCCTTGACCAGCTTGGAGCTTAAAAAAGAATACGTTTCGGAGGGGACGAAGAAGATCGTTTCGATGCGTGGCTCGATCTTGCGGTTCATCAGGGCCATCTGGAATTCGATCTCGAAATCGGAAATGGCGCGCAAACCGCGGACAATGGTGGTAACACCCTTTTGCTTGACAAAATCGACCAGCAGGCCCTCAAAATGAACGATCTCGATTTTTTTATTGTTCTTGAAAACATCGTTCAATATCTGGCACCTTTCCTCAAGGTTAAAAAGATAAGTCTTGGCCGGGTTTTTCAAAACCGCCACGATGATCTTGTCAAAAATCTTAAGGCCGCGTTCAATGATGTCGATATGGCCGTTGGTCAAAGGATCGTACGATCCGGGATAAACCGCCATGTTTTTTTTAAGCATGTTTGGCTCCAATTTTTCTTAATACCGCATCCAGGCCGATTTCCAGTTCAGGCAATGAACCGTTGTTGGTGATGACAAAATCGGCCATGGCCATGGTCGGCCCGACCTGCTGTCCACCCTCCGGTTCGCCATGACCCCACTCGCGTGCCAGGGCCGCCCTCAGCTCCGCTTCGCCGGCCATGTCGGTCGAGCGTCCCCGTTGCCTCATCCTCGCTAGAATGATCTCCTCGTTGCTCTCGATGCCGATCAGGATAAATCCGGGCATCTTTCTCAGCTCCACCACTTCGGCCGGGTTGCGGATGCCGTCGATCACCCAGGGCATCGGCTCCGAAGCTTCAATCAGCTCACGCACTATTTTGCCCAGAATGCCGAGCCCGCCCTCGCGGCGCAAGCGATTGCCGATATCCTGCATCTGCTTGCGATTGATGGCGAGTCCGGTTTTTGCCGCTTCGCGGCGGACGATGTCGGAAAGGGAAATGGGGCGCAAGCCAAGATGTATAAGCAAGCGGACCGCTTCGCCCTTGCCTGAAGCCATGCGCCCGGTCAATCCGATGCGCAGTTCGTGCGCCGCCACCGCCGTTACCTCGATTGTCCATAGCGGACGCTGTCATCCAGGATATCCTGTTCCTGCCACTCCCTGACCCAGTCGTCAACCCTGAAAATCTTGAAACATTCATTTCCGGGCAGAGAAACGATGACTCGATCCAGTCCGGCATTAATGATCATTTTCTTGCAGATAAAACAAGGAAAAGCGAAAATGATCGCTCCGCTTTCGCGCTCGTTCCCAAAAATATACATGTCGCCACCAAACAAGCTGACCCCGGCCCGGGCGGAATTGATGATGGCATTCTGTTCGGCGTGCACCGAGCGGCACAATTCGTATTGCGTGCCCGAGGGGATCTGCAGTTTCCGGCGCAGGCAAAACCCGTGCTCCAGTGAACTGCGCGTGTGCCGCGGGGCCCCGACATAGCCGGTGGCAATGATCTGGTCTTCCCTGACGATGAGTGCCCCGATCAGGACTTTCAAGCAGGTGGAACGTTTGGCAACCACCTGGGCGATATTCAAATAGTACGCTTCTTTCTCCGGCCTTTGGTTCATCGATTGATCATACATTTTTATGGCCTTTTTTGCAAGTTGACGCCCACAACCCCTGTTCAAAATGAAAATCATGCCGCCTGAAAATCAACCCTGAACCAAGCCCCCGGCCCGGATAGTAAAGGAGCCAAACAAAAAATCAATTTTTCTTGGTCAGAACCTGCCGCACCATGGCGAGCAACTTATGCACCTGGTAAGGTTTCTGGATAAAACCGCTGACTCCGTAACGGATGATTTCCTGAGCCCGGCCGTTTTCGGAATAACCGCTGGAAAGGATGACCTTGACCTGCGGGTTGATGTTCCGCAGCCTGAGGAAAGTCTCCAACCCGCCCAGCTTGGGCATCACCATATCCAGAAGCACCAGATCTATTTCGCCATGTTTTTCAGCATAAATTTCGCAGGCTTTTTCACCGTTTTCAGCCAGCAAAATCCGGTAGCCGTGTTCGCCGAACATGTCACTCGCCAATTCACGGATATCGGCCTCATCATCGACGATTAAAATTAATTCATTGCCGCCCAGGCTTTTTTCAACTTCAGCTGTGATTGTTTTCCCGGGGAGACGTCCGCTGACAGGCAAATAAACGCGAAAAATACTGCCTTGACCCGGTTCGCTGTAAACCTTGATAAACCCACTGAGGTTTTTCAACACCCCGTACACAACGGCCAAGCCCAAGCCGGTGCCCTTGCCCTTGCTCTTGGTCGAAAAGAAAGGGTCAAAAATGCGCTCGATGAGGCCGGGCTCAATGCCCACGCCGTTATCAGATACAGAAACGACAACATACCGGCCGCATGGGGCTTCCAGTGGTTTGCTCGGAACGTTGTCGCTGATTGTTTCGACCCGGGTTTCAATAGTAATCAAGCCGCCCCGGGGTAGAGCGTCGCTGGCATTCATCAGCAGGTTCATCAGCACTTGCTGCATCAAAACAAAGTCGGCCTCCACGGTCGGCAGGTTTTCATCCAGATTGGTCTTGACCTGCAGCGAACGGTCAAAGAGCCGCGACAGCATTTTGATTGTATCGAGAATGATGTTGTTCAGGTTGACCGGCATGATGTTGTACGTTCCACCCATGGCCAGGGTCAAAAGCTGGGAAGTGAGTTCGGCAGCTCGCTGGGTTCCCCGTTCTATAATATCAACATAATTGAAAAAAGGATGATCCGGGTTCATTTTAGTTTTCATCAATGAGGCAAAGCCCATGATCCCGCCCAAAATATTATTAAAATCATGGGCGATGCCTCCAGCCATGGTTCCAATGCTCTCCATTTTTTGCGCATGAAAAAGCTGTTGCTCAAGTTTCCTTCTCTCCGTGATGTCGCGAATGATGCCGCGATAGGCGATACAACGTCCTTCCCTATCCTTCACTGCGTTGGCCGTAATTAAAACCTGAAGCGGAACATGATCCATACGTTTCAGGGTCACCTCATAATCCTTGACAAAACCTTGCTGACCGATCAGCGCCTGGAATTTTATCCGGTCCTGACGATTGCCGTAACAGTCCTGAACATTAATCCGCAGGGCTTCCTCCCTGCTGCTGAATCCGAGCAACGAAATTCCTGCCGGATTAATATCAATATATCGGCCTTCAGGACTGGAAATGTAAATCATATCTTGTGATTCATGAAAAAGCTCGCGATATTCTTTTTCCGATTGCAGCAACTCCATGGTGCGCTCGGCCACCCGCTGTTCCAAATCCTCTTCCAGGTGCTTGCGCTCAGTAATTTCCCGGGCGACGGTAATGACATGTTGAACCGACCCCTGTTTGTCCTTTTCCGGCATGAGCAGCCAATCAATCCAGGTCCGGTTGGGCAGTTGAAACTCGATGCGCTGAACCTGTCCGGATTCAAACACCTTGCCTATCGCTTCCTCCCAAATCTTCGTCATGGCGACGGGAAAACCCAGTTCCTTGTGGGTCTTGCCAATAAATTGTTGATGCGGAATGCCGGTTTGCTTTTCAACATAAGGATTGACATAGAGATGGCGCAAGTTGCGGTCAAATACCATGATCACATCCAGCAGATTGTCGGCCAGAGTGCGGAACATGACGTCCGCATGCGAATCACCGGTTTTGCCGTGCCCTTCGCAACCAGCGACTTTCTCGGCGCTGTTAATATGTCTCCCAACCGGTCTTTTCCCTGCGGATGGTCTGTTTGTCATGCAGTCATTCTAGGCAATATCTTTCTGCTTTACAAGCCCCAAACAGATAGTTTCCGCGGCGCGCTGATGATTGAATACTTGATTATTTATACGTACTTGTATAAAATTATCGGTTGAGGAGGAAAAATCACATGAATAAAAACGAATTGATCAAAATGGTTGCCGGTAAAACCAAACTGAAAGTGGTGGACGCCGAAAAAGCCATAAACGGCACCATCGCCGCTATTTCGGCCGAACTCAAGAAAAAAGGCTCAGTAACCCTGGTGGGTTTCGGAACTTTCAAAGTGACCGATCGCAAAGCGCGGACCGGGGTTAACCCCAAGACCGGCCAGAAGATCCACATCAAGGCCACCCGGGTACCCAAATTCATAGCCGGAAAAGCACTGAAAGAAAAAATTAAAAAATAATTTTACATTGGCCGCAAGGCCGTTGCAAGGGATTCACCAAAACTAATTGAAACAAAGGGGAGTTTCTTGAAAATAAAAATGAATTATGGTTGAATAATTCATAATTAAGGAGAGCACGATGAAAAAAATAGCCTTTATTTGCTTGATGCTTATTTTTTCAATTTCCCTTTTGCAGGCCGGAACCATTGCCAATGTCATCGGCCATAAAAACCTGCTGCTGACCATTGACCGCGGTTCAAGCGATGGCGTTGAACTCGGCATGAAAGGCATTGTCAAGGCCGTCTATAAAGAACCCAGTGGTGAATACACAATCAATATCGGCATCTTTACCGTTAAAAAACTTTTCCCGCGCAGCACCGAGGTCATTATTGAAATCGGCAAGGGCTTGAGTCCTGATGACGCCCAGTATGTCGTTTTTGATCAGGACTTGATCTCGCGCCAATCCAAGGTTGAGCCTGCGACCGAAATCAAGACAAAAAGCACCGCGCAGACAAAGCCAATCGACAATATTGATTCACTTTTGGATAAGGGTGACCGGGAAGCCGAAGCGGGCAATGCTCAAGCTGCCTTGCAACTCTACCAAAAAGCGTTGGCTCAAGCGCCCGGGAACATGATCGCCAAAGAAAAATGCAATGAAATGCAAAAAGAGATAGACACCCTGGCACGGCAGGAAAAATTCACGGATTACCTGAAAAAGTCCGCCGTCAATTATGAAAAAAACGATATCAAATTCTCGTTTCTTTATCTGATTGAAGGACTGCGTATCTTCCCCGAAGGCCGCACTGAAGTCAAGGAGCGGCTCTCCATGATGAACCGGGAATATCCCCGCGAAATCGAAACGATTATGGCGGAAAAAGCCCAGGAATTAAAAGATGTCCGCAATCAGATAGACGCCATGCTGGGAAAAACAGAAGCGGCCAAACCGGCAGCGGTTCAAGTTAAAACTCAGGGAATCAAGTACAACGAACCCTTCCTGCAAAGGATTTCCGCCAAGACCGAACAAATCCGCAAAAACGAAAAGGGCTTCTGGGAAGCGACATTTCCGCATAATATCACGATGATTTATGTCCCCGAAGGAGAATTTACCATCGGCTCGCCGGACAGGGAAGGCGAAAATGACGAACATCCGGCCCACAGGGTTTTTATTTCCGGCTACTGGATCGGCAAAACCGAAGTCACCTTCACCCAGTTTGACGCCTTTTGCCAGGAGACGGGATTGGAAAAACCGAAAGACCAAGGCTGGGGCCGGGGTGAACGGCCGGTGATCAACATATCCTGGCAGCAAGCCAATGATTTTTGCGCCTGGCTCAAGAAAAAAACCGGATTGGCCTTTCGCCTGTTGAGCGAGGCCGAATGGGAAAAAGCGGCCCGCGACCACTTTCCCTGGGGAAACGCCGACCCGCAAAGCCAGCTGGCGAATTTCAACCAGCAAATCATGAAAACTGCAATCGTGGGATCTTATCCCGAGGGAGCGTCGCCTTATGGTGTGCTGGACATGGCCGGAAACGTCTGGGAATGGCTGTCCGACTGGTATGGCGAAGATTATTATGAAAACTCCTCCGCTAACGACCCGACGGGTCCGAAATATGGTGCGGAACGGGTCGTGCGCGGCGGTTCCTGGGATAACGGCGCCGATCTGATCCGCTCGGCTGTTCGCGGCCAGGAAAACCCCGAAAGCAAACTGAACATCATTGGTTTTCGCCTGGCATTGTCCGATAGCAACCAGCAAGCCGATGCCATGCTGGGAAAAACAGAAGCGGCCAAACCGACAGCGGTTCAAGTTAAAACTCAGGGAATCAAGTACAACGAACCCTTCCTGCAAAGGATTTCCGCCAAGACCGAACAAATCCGCAAAAACGAAAAGGGCTTCTGGGAAGCGACATTTCCGCATAATATCACGATGATTTATGTCCCCGAAGGAGAATTTACCATCGGCTCGCCGGACAGGGAAGGCGAAAATGACGAACATCCGGCCCACAGGGTTTTTATTTCCGGCTACTGGATCGGCAAAACCGAAGTCACCTTCACCCAGTTTGACGCCTTTTGCCAGGAGACGGGATTGGAAAAACCGAAAGACCAAGGCTGGGGCCGGGGTGAACGGCCGGTGATCAACATATCCTGGCAGCAAGCCAATGATTTTTGCGCCTGGCTCAAGAAAAAAACCGGATTGGCCTTTCGCCTGTTGAGCGAGGTCGAATGGGAAAAAGCGGCCCGCGACCACTTTCCCTGGGGAAACGCCGACCCGCAAAGCCAGCTGGCGAATTTCAACCAGCAAATCATGAAAACTGCAATCGTGGGATCTTATCCCGAGGGAGCGTCGCCTTATGGTGTGCTGGACATGGCCGGAAACGTCTGGGAATGGCTGTCCGACTGGTATGGCGAAGATTATTATGAAAATTCCTCCGCTAGCGACCCGGCCGGTCCGAAATATGGTGCGGAACGGGTCGTGCGCGGCGGTTCCTGGGATAACGGCGCCGCTCTGATCCGCTCGGCCGTTCGCGGCCAGGAAAACCCCGAAAGCAAACTGAACATCATTGGTTTTCGCCTGGCATTGTCCGGAAAATGACCGAGTCCTTCCATCATATAGAGAGATGAAAACGCGATGAACGTCCAGTGTCCAAACTGCGGCCATGTTCAGGAATTTGATCCGGGTTATAAAATATGCCTGAATTGCGGCGGCGCCGTGGATGAAAACAATTCCCACATTTTAGCCAATCCCAGGATGGGCCGGGGCATGCAGGGCATCGCCATCATCTCCTTTCTGTTGTTTTTCTTCATTTTTCTTTTTTGGTCCAAATACGCCGGCAGCCATGGCATGGCCATCAGCGCCCTGTTCTACATTTGGGGCATTTACAAAACATATTTAAATAAAAAGAATTTGAGTGAACCCCATGCCCATTAGGGAAAATCTTGAACGGATCAGGCAAAACATAGAAAAAGCATGCCTGCGGGTAAAGAGAGACCCCGGCCAGGTTCAACTCGTAGCGGTATGCAAGGATCAAAGCGCGAAAAAAATCAAAGAGGTTTATGACCTGGGCATTCGCCTGTTTGGCGAAAACAAAACCCAGGAAGCTGAAATCCATATGCAGCAGCTCAACGCCAGCGATATCACCTGGCACTTCATCGGCAAGCTGCAAAAAAACAAGATCAACAAACTGCTCAATATCTTCCAGCTCATCGAATCGGTAGACGGAGTCAAATCCCTGGAACATATTCACAAAAGGGTCGATGTCCCGGTCGAGCTGTTTATTGAGATCAACATCGGCGAGGAAAAAAGCAAATCTGGATTTACCATCGAAGGCCTGCAAAAAGCGTTGCCCTATATTTCCAACCTGAACAAGATATTCATCTCGGGTTTGATGGCCATTCCGCCCTACTTTGAAGACCCGGAAAAAGTCAGGCCTTATTTCTCACGATTGCACGCATTGAAAAACAATATCAATCAGATGGCCATCGACAATTTGAAAATATCGCATCTCTCCATGGGCATGAGCCACGATTACGAAGTGGCGGTCGAAGAGGGTGCCACGATCGTCCGCATCGGCACGGCATTGTTCGGCAGGCGCGACAAATGAAAACCGGCGCTTGGGAAGGTGCAGGCAAGGAGGACTTATGAAACTGACACCGCAAGAAATTTTAAATCAGGTTTTTTCAAAAAAATTCAAAGGCTACGATCCCGAGGAAGTTAAAAATTTCCTGCAGCAGATCGTGGAAACCATGGAAGATGAAATCCAGGAAAAAGAAGCCTTGAAGAAAAAAATGGAAAGACTGCGGGAAAACCTGGCCCGAATCGAAAAAAAGGAAGAACTTCTGCGTGATACCTTGATCGCCGCCCAGAAATTTTCCAGCGAAATAAAGATCAACTCGCACAAGGAAGCCGAATTGATAATCAGGGACGCCGAAACGAAATCGGAAGAGATAATCAAACACGCCTTTACCAGGCAGATGGCCATCAAGGAAGAAATCAAGAGCCTGCAGTTCAAAAGAAAAGAGATTGAAAGCGATATCATTCACCTGCTGAACTCGCTGAAGGAATTGATTGAAACGTACCACAAGCAGGACGAGCAGTTCGACAAAATCGAATACATGGGAAAATAAGGCGGGTGTAGGGACGAACCTCGCGTTCGCCTCCTAATCAAATTTCAATTTCCAATAACAAGGCGAATGCAAGATTCGCCTCTACATTTAATTTTTTTGTTGAATATCATATCATAATATGATACTATATATATGTATGGAGGAAGATATGCCGGCAGTCAGCTTTTATCTGAAAAAAGAAGTACTGGACGCCGTGCGCGCCAGATCCAGTTCCAGAAACATTCCGGTCTCCCGCATTATCAGCCGCGCCGTTGAGGAGTATTTGCGGACCGATGAAATGAACGGGGCGCGCCGCAGAGTGATGGAGAACATCCACAAAGCACTTCTGCCAAACGAATGGGAAACGCTCCATCGTAAAAGGACAAAGGTCGATGCTGACCGGGATTGACACCAGTTATTTTTATGCCCTGGCCGCCGGCAACACGGTCGCGGCAGAGGCATGGGAGAGCCGGGAGCTCCTGACTTCCGTGCTCTGCTTCTATGAGCTGAAAAAAAGACTGTTGAATGGCGACCTGAAGGCCTGGCCGACCGTCCTGGAAGATATGGCCCGAGCCATCGAAGTTGTGCCCATCACGGCCACTGCCGCCTTGAAAGCGGCCCAGGTTGCCTACGGTACCGGCATGCCTGCCTTCGATGCGATCATCGTCAGTTCCCTTGATGAAGCCGGTTGCGCAGAAATCATCACCATGGACAGCCATTTCAAACTTTTTGCAAAAAAAGGGTTGAAAATGACCCTGCTTTCCTTATGACCATGGCCGCTAGAAAGAGCATTTCCAAAAAACTATTTAAATTACCGCTCATTCCTGATACAATAAAAACGCTTGACAATACAGGAGGAAGCCATGGCTGAAAGCAGCAATAAAACGACCGCATTGAATAATGCCGTGTCACAGATCGAAAAGCAATTCGGCAAAGGATCCATCATGAAATTGGGAGGAAAAGAAGTTGTGCAGATTCCCGCCATTTCCTCCGGCTGCATCGCCCTGGATATTATCACCGGGATCGGCGGCTATCCGCGCGGCCGGGTCATCGAGGTTTACGGGCCGGAAGGGTCCGGAAAAACCACGCTGGCCCTGCATGCCATTGCCGAGGCCCAAAAAGCAGGGGGCTATGCCGCCTTCATTGACGCGGAGCACGCCCTCGACCCGCTTTATGCCCAAAAACTCGGGGTCAATATCGACGAACTGTATATCGCGCAACCGGATTGGGGTGAACAAGCCCTGGAGATAGCCGAGATTTTGGTCCGTTCGGGCGGTGTCGACATCATTGTTGTGGACAGCGTGGCCGCGCTGGTCCCGAAAGCCGAATTGGAAGGCGACATGGGCGACAGCCACATGGGACTGCAGGCCAGATTGATGAGCCAGGCACTGAGGAAGCTGACCGCTATTGTCGCCCGTTCAAAAACCACTTTCGTTTTTCTCAACCAACTTCGTGAAAAAATCGGCATGTTTGTCGGCAATCCCGAAATCACCACCGGCGGCCGGGCGCTGAAATTCTATGCCTCCATGCGCATCGAGGTAAAAAGAATCATGGCCATCAAGGATGGTACCGATATCGTCGGCGGTCGGATCAGGATAAAAATAGTTAAAAACAAAATGGCGCCGCCTTTCAAGGAAGTGGAAACCGACCTCTATTACGGCAAGGGATTTTCAAGGGAAAGCGACATCATTGAGCTCGGCGTCCTTTATGGAATAATCAGCAAGACCGGGGCCTGGTATTCCTACAATGAAAATCGTTTGGGCCAGGGCAAGGAAGCCGTACGCAGACTATTCGAGGAAAACCACACCTTGTTTGATGAAATCAAGGCCAAGATCGTTGAAAAATCATCTCCGACCGTTAAAGAAAAAGAAAAGGACGCCAGTTGAATCGATTCAAGTTTTCCCTGCTTTACATTCTGGCCTTGCTGCTCACCTCGCCCTTTCATATTCAGATTAAAAATTTTCTGGCCGGCAGCAAAATCTTCAATTTTGTCAATTATGCCCTGCTGGGGATCTTGGCGGCCTTTTTCGCCCTCGGCTTTTTCAAGGCATTCCAGTCAGGCAAACCCCTGGAAATTACGGCCCTTTTTCTGGCGGCGGCGATCATCGGCTATTTTCTTTTTCAGAGAAGAATCTTCCTTAACAAGACTTTTTTCTCGAATTTTCTCCACATCGCTGAATTTTTTTTCCTGGGCATTCTGCTGAGCAAAGAAAATAAAAAAGCTTCGTCTCCATATCCTTTCATATTCCTTTTCACTTCCGCCTTTGCATTCGAACTGATTCAGATTTTTTTTCACAACCGGGTGGTGGACAGCAATGACATCTGGATCAACACCATTTCAGGGCTGGTCGGGTTGACCGCCGGTTTTTTTTAAACGGCCGCCGCTTCGCGGACTCCAAGCAACCATGCTGATTTGAAAAGGAGCGGCCGTTCAATTATAATGCAGGGATGGCTTTCAAAGGACTCTTTAAAACAGTTTTAAATTCCAAAGTGACTGCTGCTTTTTCGTCCAGCCAGGATCGTGAAGAAATTCTAAGTGAAATTGAAGAGCTCTTGATTCTGGCCGATATATCCCTGCCGGTTGTCACCCGCGTCACGACCAACCTGAGAAAAAAAATCGGCCGCCATACGCAAAAAGAAGATTATATCGAACTGCTCAAACATGAATTGCTGGCCGTGTTTCCCAAAGCACCGGACCCGGCACTGGGCCATGACGGTAAAAATATCATTTTGCTGGTCGGGGTCAACGGCAGCGGCAAAACGACCAGCGCCGCCAAGCTGGCCCGCCATTACCAGAAGCACGGCCGAAGCGTTCTTCTGGCCGCGGCCGATACGTTCCGGGCTGCCGGTGCCACCCAGCTCACGCTGTGGGGACAAAAACTTGCCATCCCGGTTATCAGCGGCGAACGGGGAGCCGATCCCGGCTCCGTGGTGTTCAACAGCCTGCAGTCCTGGCAAAGCAAGAATTTCGACTTGTTGATCATTGATACCGCCGGCCGCATGCAAAGCAAGGAAAACTTGATGCGCGAGCTTCAAAAAATCATCAAAATCATCAAAAAGTTTGCTCCCGAACAGCCCGCTGAAACCTGGCTGGTTCTGGACGCATCCACGGGTCAGAACGCCCTGGTGCAAGCGGAAAAATTCAAGGAATTCTCGGCAATCAATGGTTTACTGCTGGCCAAACTGGATGGCACCGCCAAAGGCGGCACGATCATCAGCATCGCCGACCGTTTGCAACTGCCGGTGCGTTATGCCGGAACCGGGGAAAACGCAGACGATTTGTGGGAATTTTCAGAAAGAGATTTTATTGAATCGTTGCTCAAACAATGAAAAAGACAACCAACGATCCCGCTCTGCAAAAAATGGAAGATGAAAAATTCATGAAAATCGCCCTGAAATTGAGTCGTCTGGGGCTGGGGCATACCGAACCCAATCCCATGGTGGGTGCGGTAGTGGTAAAAAACGGCAAAATAGTGTCCAGCGGTTATCACCGGGCTTTCGGACTGCCGCACGCCGAAGCCATGGCCTTGGCAAACGTGCACATCCCCGGGGCCACCCTGTACCTGACCCTGGAACCGTGCTGCCATTTCGGAAAAACTCCCCCCTGCACGGAATTGATCATTGAGAAAAAAATCAGCCGCGTCGTCATGGCCATGGACGACCCGAATCCGCTGGTCAACGGACGCGGCAACCAGCGCTTAAAAGCCTGCGGTATTCAGACCCGCTGCGGCCTCTACGGCGATTGGGCGGCCCATATCAACCGCCATTACCTCAAGGCCGTGCGCAGCCGCTTGCCGTACGTGACCCTGCACGCCGGCATCTCCCTGGACGGCAAGCTGACCGACGACGCCGGCCACTCGCGCTGGGTCACCTCGGAGGATGGGCGCCGTTATTCCCACAGCCTGCGCGGCGAGTTCTCCGCCATCCTCGCCGGCCGCGGCACCATCCTGGCCGACAACCCGCAGCTGAACCTGCGCGAGCCGGGATGGCAAGGCAAGACCCTGTACCGCGTAGTCCTGGATTCGGACAACACCCTGCCCGGCAGCCTGAATATTTTCCGGGAGCAGGAAAATTTCCCGCTGGTCATTTTCAGTTCCAACGCCGCCGCGAACCGGAAAAAGAAGGTCCCGCTCCATTTCTTCGTCCGCCATCAGGCTGACGGCCTGGTCCTGGCCGAGGTCCTGGAACAATTGTCCAAACTGGGCATCGCCTCCGTGCTGGTCGAAGGCGGCGGCCGGGTCCTCGACTCCTTCGTCCGCGCGCAGCTGTTCGACGAGGTGGCCTTTTTCATAGCCGACAAGATCGTCGGCGGCCGCAACGCGGTGCAGATCTTCGCCTCCGGGGTCGCCCGGCTCGAGGAGGCGCTGGAACTGGTCGATTGCCGCTGGAGCGAATACGCCGGCGGTACCATGATGAGAGGTTTCAGAAAATGTTCACCGGCCTGATCGCAACCACCGCCGCTCTGGTCAAGCTGGAAAAGAAGAACCGGCCGGTTCTGACCATCCGCGCCGCCCTGGACAAGCCGCTGGCCGTGGGCGACTCGCTGGCCGTCAACGGCGTCTGCCTGACCCTGATAGAAAAAAAAGGCGACCTGCTCAGCTTCAACCTGGCCGCGCCCACCCTGCGCCTCTCCAACCTGGATGACCTGCCCGCCGGCGCGCTGCTGAACATCGAGTTCCCGCTGGCGGCCGACGGCCTGCTGGGCGGCCACCTGGTCAGCGGCCACATCGACGGCACCGTGCGCGTGCGCAGCCTCAACAAGGGCGATCAGAACTCGCGTTTCATTTTTTCATTCCGCGAGCGCGAATGGAGCAAATTTCTCATCGAGCGCGGCTCGGTCTGCCTGAACGGCATCAGCCTGACCATCGCCGAAAAAAGCAGCTCCTGGTTCGCCGTCGAAATCATCCCCCACACCCTGGCCAGCACCAATCTCCAGTTCCTGCGCGTCGGCCAGCGCGTCAACATCGAGCTTGATTTAATCGGAAAATACCTTTTTAATTTTCAGAAGCATCGTTGACCCCTATCATCCGATCCTATTTCAGCAGGCTGCAAGCTCGGGTTCTGCAAGGGACGGGCTTTAATACAGGGTTTTACAGTTTCTATATTCACACGTAATCCTGGCTTGGGCCTTTTGGGGTCAATCAGAAAGGTTATATGATTTTTTTCAACAGGAACACAATGATTTTTTCGCCTTTGTGTTGACTTTGTTTTGAACCATTTGTACGATTGCCAAATGGTTTTTCTTTTTTCGATTCTGTCGTTGGGTCTCTTCCCGCTGCTGGGTTTTGCTTACAGCTTGTTCAAGCCGACAAAACTCTCCAAGAAAGTTCTGCTGGTTCTGCCCTTCCTGGTGCTGCCCCTACTGCTGTTTCGGTTGAAGATCCTTTTCCCCTGGCCATTCCCGCGGATCGAATTCCCGGCATATATTCTGGTCTTCATCTTCCCCCCGCTCCTCGCACTGTTCCTGGCCCTTTAGGGGATCAGCTCGTTGGCCGAGCGCTGCCCGCCCAAACCGGGGATATTTCTTTCCATCCTGATCGCGGTGGGATGCATCGGGTTAACATTCGGCACATATTGGTTGTTCTTGTATCCAGCCATCCTTGATGGCCATGGCGCGGAGGAGTTTCTCAATTTATCGTTCATCGGTGGGGTAATCGAGGCGGTGGTTGCCTTAGTATTCGCCAGAGCTGCTTGGAGCGACCATTCTTAACCTGCTTTCCCCAATCGACTTCTAATCTACAGTCTGCTGGTTCGAGTCCCGCCAAAGTCAAGAATACAAGTACCGTCCCTAAACCCTCTGGAACCTGGAGACCCGACCCCTGGGCTGCCTCTGTGGATGTACGGATGCCAGATCAGCAGATAGCCGAATGTCTGGGTCGATGCGATAATGCCCGGACGAAAATGGTTATCCGGAAATATGGCCTGGTACAGCTCCAGGATGGTCGCGGCCGCGCAGAGGGCCAGTTCCGCCAGCAGACGTCACCTTAGGTTTTATCTTTTTTATATTACTGATTTAATGATCCAGTTTGTAGGCACGAGATAGGCAGCGCTATCGTAGGGCGGATTACCCCGGCACTTGAGTTCCTTTCTTGCTATATCGCGTTGCTTACCGAAATCAGCATTCTCCCAATAAACGGCTAATTCCGGGCGCTTCGAAATTTTTTGTAACAGATTATTAGAAATAGAGGTGCATATTTGACAAAGTTTTTCTGTTCCTTGAATGCAACTATCCAGATGATAATGGGTACCAGTTTCATCTCGATCTCTATTGTATGAACTAATAGTCCATCTGAAAGCATATATAATAGGCTCGGCATAATCTCTAAATATATTTTTTGAAGATGATGCTAAAGAATCCAATTCGTTTTTCCCCGATGAATAAAATTGAAAACATTTTGTGTCTAATAGCCAATCTAAAAGCGATTCAACAATCTCTAATCGGCCGATTTTAATTAATGCCATATAGGCTACATCTTGAAACCTCTCGCGTTTATTCATGATTTTGATGAGTGGATCCAAGGTGGAATCACCGCCTATTTCTCCCAAAGTGTTTATAATTTCTTTAGTGAATTTCATATTGTCATCTTTTAACAGTCTGATCAATGTTGGGATAGCGGCTGAATAATCGATCTTTGGAATAACTTTCAGCAACGCTTGGACCTCTATATCGGACAAATCTGATGATAAGCGGGAGTCTAACTTGTTAAGTAAATCATCTATAAGTTCATGAGCTGCGGGATATCTCATGCGCACCAATCCCTCGATGACTTTGCTCCGAATATAGGGATCTCTATGTTTTGATTGTTGTTTGAGCTGATCGATGTTTTTTTTACCGCCGATATCGATGGCAGTTTCATAATAGCTTTCTCTTATCGCCAAAGGATAACTGTCATCAGACCAAATCGTGAGCGGATCAACATCAATCTGGGTAAGTTCAGACAATTTACCGGCTTTATTTTTGATGAAATAATAAAATATCTTATCACGAACGGTTGCTGGCTCCCACTTGTACCGGCTTAATGTATCGATCAATAATTTTAAATCGACCTCATTCAAAATGATCAGTTTTTTTCCTAGGATCTCTAATGCTTTTTTGTTTTTTCCAAGAATTTTCCCTATGATTTTTATAGCCGTATGTCGGACAAACTCATCATCCCTCCTCAAGGAAGAGAGAAGGGTTTCAAGGGATTCCTCATTTTGAACCAAGGCCAAGGCGTTTTTCGCCTTCAGGCTGAAATCAACCAAATCATTATTTTTTTGAAAATAGATTTTTTCCAAAATGAATTCGACTGCTTCAGGTGTGCCGATATTCGCCAGAGTTTTAAAGGCATTTTCTTTCAGAGCTGGGAAAATCATGTCTCGCGTAAGCTCACTTCGAAGTACTTCAGCAAAATGATCTTTCTGCGAACCATATAAACCATAAGGAACTTCGTAAAAAGATCTCATTTGCTCCAAGATCAATTTGACTGCTGGATCTCCCATTTCAGTCAGTCCTTCCCAGTCTTCTCTTGCCAGAAGGTAGAGTGCTTTTTCTGAGTCATTTGCGGGAGACCAGCCGCAACCCTTAAGAATTTTCAAGGCGATTTGCCTATATTTTTCATCTTTGGATTTTAAAAAGGAAAGAAACGGTCTGGGAGCAATAGCAGCAATCAACGTGAGGTTTTTAAGTATTTTATTTTGTAAAGATGATTTATTTTTAAAAAAATCAGTCGAATACAAAATGCTATCTATTGTATCTTCATGTCGCTGGGCCAATTCCCCGAGTACATCCACGATACTTTGATTAACTTCTGATGAGTTCTCCTCATCGTTTAATGCATCGAATAGTTCTGAGGATGCGGATGCATCCATGAGAATTCCATAAGCCTTAGCCGCTTCTTTGCGGACTTCGGGAGATTCATCCTTCAGTAATGGGTGTACATAACCGCAAGCACGTGGATCATTGATTTCCCCCAAGGCCCGGACGGCGTCCTGACGAACCTTACTGTTTTTTTGATATTGGAGAGCATTGATCAATCCTTTAACATCTTTATTAGTTTTCAATTTAGATATATTGGGTGGCCCAAATATTCCCATGATACCTCTTTTCTTATAACACGGTGAGTAGGCCGGGGAGTTTCACCTCAGCCTCTCTTAAAACCGTACGTGAATCTCTCGATTCATACGGCTTCCGCCATCCAAGTCTCAGATAAGACTCTTGTCTAATCATGATTAATCCTCCTGCTTTCGCAGTTGTCAATCAGTTTAAGGATAATTGTCTGAAATGTCAATGCCAACTGTCCCCATTACTTTCGTAGCCAGCGTGCCTTTGCACGTTTCAGAAAGGATGGTTCGATATGCCTGGTCGCTCCAGAAACGATACCAGGGAATTGGGGACGCCCATTAGAAGGTACGTGTCAAGTAGGTAGAACTATATTTTCTTATTTTTTTTGACAATGCGTTCAGGTGCAATGATCAATGATGTATTTGCGGCCTTGATTTCAGTTTTTTATTGGTTACAAAACCAACATGTTTTGCACCAGACACCCATCGAGATCAAGTCTAATTCAATTCAAATCTATCAAACCCTGGCAAATATATTGCCCCAGAAATCGTACGGTGCCGGGGTATGTCCAACTGTAAAAAATACAGTGTGAATGGCTCAAAGTCCAGTCCCTTATGGCTCATACCCCGGGCAAAACATCATGGCACATTGCAAATATTATTTCAATTCTGCTATGATTATTTCAAAAGTCGGCTGCGGCAGGCTGGCCAATCGGTGCTGATGGTTGGTGACCCAGTCCCCAGTTTGGTTCCCTGCCGCAACCATTTTTTAATATGGGCTTTCCGAATATTTTGGCCACATCAAAGGCAACATTGTCTTTCATGATGTAATAGCAAGCGCGGGCGAGTTTGTGAGCCAGAGCTTTAATGGCCAATGCCTTATTGGTTTTCAATGACTTTTTTAAATAGAAGGCTCGGGCTTGCGGGCAATAACGTTTGGCGCAATTGGCTATTTCCACAAAAGCCCATGACAGATATTTGTTACCGTTTTTGCGGTTGTTCTCTCCTTTGCTCTTGTTGTTGGATAATCGCTTGCTGGCCACACAGCGGCAATAAGAAGCATAATTGCCGACGGCTTTAAAACGATTGATATCCCCAGTTTCCAGCATGACGGTTAAAACCAACGATTTTCCGATACCGGGCACCGTTATGAGAAAATCATGTTCAGGTTTTAATTGCGTTACTTTGCGGATCTGTTTTTCAATTGCCACGATCTTCTCTTTCAGAAAGTTCATGGTGGCAATATTCACTTTGGCCGATATGACAAGATGTTCGTTTTCAAACATGCCGTCAATACTCTCTTCAGTAAGTGTTTTGATTTTGTTGCTGTCCATGGATATCGCCTGGTTGCGGCTGACCAGACTCTTGAAGCTTAATAAGAGGGAATTGGGGACGGTGCTTGACTTTGTGACTTTAGAATTTTTTGGCGGCGATTCGTTTCCGGGCATCCTTATATAGCTTGGCCAATGAGTGCAATTTGATATCACGGAACTCAGGCAATTGGGCAATTTCTCTATAGGTAAGTCCGGACAATTCCTTTAATCTGACTAACAATTCTCCGCGCCATTGCTTCCCTACCAGCGTTCCATAATCCATCTTTTCGAACTTTATCCCATGTTCTTTTTCTAATTCCCAATACACTTTCTCAATCGGTTCAAAATAGCTGTCGTCCCCTCGCCGCCTTTCCAGGGATTTTTCATTGATACGTTTGTCACGCCGTTCCAAAGCTTTTGTCAGGAACTCATACTCACCCAGCAGATCGCCAAAATCACTTTTTTTTATCGGCAGCGAGTCAGGTTTTGCGCCCATGATCTCTTTTATCATGATTTTTTTTCCGCCCCATAATACATGGACAAATAACACATCTGTAATTGGATGCCTGGTTTTCCCCAGGTAGTCCCCCGCGCTTGACCATGGATATTCACTGCAATTGAGTGCCAGGCCCGCGCGCACAGGGTTTTGCAGCAAATAGAGAATGGCCAGCCGTAAATAAGAATCGTCCTGGATCAATGTCGACTTGTAGCGGTTCTGGAAAACGTAGCCCTTGCCGCCATGCTTGCGGCGGTAATAAATGCCGTAGGAGCCGTTGACGACTTTGAGCAAAGCGCTCATGCGCCCCGAACTGTTCTCCAGCAGTATATGGTAATGGTTGTTCAACACGCAATAGCCGATCAGGTGCATGCCCAACAGTTTTGCTTTTTCAGAAAGGATATCCAAAAAGGTCTGTTTGTCTCCATCACCAGGAAAAATATATTCTCCCCTGATGCCGCGGTTCATCACATGATGGAATGCGCCCGGATAAGTAAGTCTTGCCCGTCTCATAAATTCAGCTTACCTAAACAAAGTCACAAAGTCAAGCACCGTCCCCAAATGCTCCACAAATGCTCTTCAACTGCGGCTGAAGCCCGAAACCGGCTGAGATGAAGGATACATGGAGAGCAATCGAATCTCTGCTTTTCAGGGAGAAGCCTGTCTTCACGTCGAGAAAACGAGAGATTGTAGGGGAGAAATACCGGAATCGCACTATGTTGAAGCAAAATGATTGGTTCTGGACTGGATGTCTTGAAAATGCTTTTCAATAACATTAAAATCCAATCTGAAAAGGGAGTGTCAAATGGCATGCTTCGGGTCATATGTGAAATCTCAGCCAAAATCTCCTCATGAAGAAAATTGATTTTCCTATCAATTGTTCCAGATCTGGGTGGAATAGATCTTTGGCAAAAAAGGAGGACAGAATGAAAAGAATGTCCTTAGTCAGATTATTATTGGTATTTAACCTTTCACTTCTCGGTACATTAGCTCTTTGTCAAGAACAAGAATATCAAAAAATTCAACTTAAAGATCCCTTTTCTTCAATTGAGAAGAAAGCAAACTACAATATATGGCGGACAGATTATTACATATGCACTGGAATAGCATATTCTAAGTCTCAGGGAAAAACAGTTGAAGATTTTACAAAATTTGTGGGCACACATCACTCATGGAGTAGTATAAAGGGAAAAGGTCTAGAACCTGCAGTTCAAATACTTAATGGCTTAATTAAACTTTACTGGAATGGGAAGTTCGAGATTTTATTCGAATCAAATACTTTGGTAACCATGCAATCAAACAGACCTTATCGTGAATATTTCAAAAATGGCCCAATGCTTGGTGTTTCACTTGACGAGTTTGAATCATGCTTATGGGGACATATTATTATTCTGGCAGACCATATAGGACTAATATTCAAATACAATATTGAAGGCGATCAAATTGTATCGTCCCTTAATATTAAAACATGAACTCTTGACTAAGATACCCGCTGGAACAACTTGCCGGATTTGTAGTGACAGGTCGCGACCTGTCACTACAGAATATTGACACATTCAAGAGTTTCTGGTCAAAAGCGGCGTTTGCTTGCCTTGCATATCCGTTTGCCATATAATGGCGGTGAAAATGGCAACTCAAGGCAGGATCCTATAAATGACCATAACCGTTCCGGAAGCAATTGAAACCCTGAAGCAAGGGAAAATGATCATCATCGTCGATGATGAAGAGCGCGAGAATGAAGGCGATCTGATGATCGCCGCCGAGAAGGTCACGCCTGAAAGCGTCAACTTCATGGCCAAGGAAGCGCGGGGGCTGATCTGCGTCTCCATGACCGAAAAACGCAGCGACGAGCTCGACCTGCCGCTGATGGTCCATGACAACACCTCCCATTTCCAGACGCCGTTCACCGTTTCGGTCGACGCCAAGGACAATACCACGACCGGGATCTCGGCCTACGACCGGGCCGTCACCATCCAGGCCCTGATCGATTCCCAGACCAAGCCCCAGGACCTGTCGCGGCCGGGCCATATTTTCCCGCTGCGCGCCCGCGACGGCGGCGTGCTGGTGCGCACCGGCCAGACCGAGGCCTCGGTCGACCTGGCCAAGATCGCCAATCTCTACCCGGCCGGGGTGATCTGCGAGGTCATGAAGGAAGACGGCACCATGGCGCGCATGCCGGATCTGGCAAAATTTTCAGAAAAATTCTCCATTCCGATCATCACCATCGAGGAGATCATCAAGTACCGGGTGAATACCGATTCCCTGGTGGAAATGGTCTCCGATGCCAGTTTGCCGACGCGCTGGGGAGATTTCACCATCAAGGCCTTTGTCGACCACATCCAGCAGGAGACCCATATCGCCCTGACCCAGGGCGAACTCGGCGGCGAGGAACCCATCTTGGTCAGGGTCCACTCCCAATGCCTGACCGGTGATACGTTCGGCTCGCTGCGCTGCGACTGCGGCAAGCAGCTGCAAACCGCCATGGAGTTGATCAGCAAGGAAAAGAGGGGGGTCCTGCTCTACCTGTTGAACCAGGAGGGGCGCGGCATCGGCCTGATCAGCAAGATCAAGGCCTACAAGCTGCAGGAAGAGGGGCTGGACACCATCCAGGCCAATGTCAAGCTGGGATTCAAGGCCGACCAGCGCGATTACGGCATCGGCGCCCAGATCCTGCGCCACCTGGGCCTGAAAAAACTGAAAGTCATCACCAACAATCCGGCCAAGTACATCGCCCTGGCCGGTTATGGCCTGGAAATTTCAGAACGGATCCCCCTGGAAATCAATCCGACCAAGGAAAACCTCGCCTACATGAAAACCAAAAAGGAAAAAATGGGGCATCTGCTGGACAAGTTGTAAGGTATATTATGATAAAAGATTTTTTAAAACTTTCGCCGGCCGGGCAAGTTAAATTCTTGAGGACCGAGCCGTTCATCGAGATGGAAAAATCACAACGCATCGAATTTCTGAAAGAAATCGCCGTGAGCGGAAGCATATCCTCAAAATGCCTGGCGTCCGCCCTGAAAATTTTACGGGAGTTGAGATTTCGCGATAGCGCCTTTTATAGCAAGTTTTTGCAACACCCCGACAGTTCTGTGACCCTGGCCTGCAGAAAAGCACTCAGCGAACGCTCGGGTGTCAAAGATTTCGGTTTTTATCCCATGCGCGAATTACTGAAGAAGCAAAATATCGAAAAAAAAATGGCCGCCGTGGCGAATATCATCAGTGAAACCGACCAGTCCGGAGAGGATTTGCTTTTTTCTCTCCTGAACGAAGACAACCTGAAAGTCAGAGAAATGATCGTCAGGGAACTATCCAGTCGGGCTCAAATCGATGAAAGAAAATTGCTGAACCAACTACCGCATGCCATCTGGTACAACCGCGGAGCCATCGTCGAAATCTTAGGCAACCGCCGCAGTCGGCTATTGCTCGAAGTCATCGACAAACTGATCGGTGATGCCAATGTCGAAGTCCGGATGAAACTGCTGGAAGCGCTGGCCAAGCTTGATCGCGAACAGGTCAAGGAATATATCCTCACCCTGACCAAGGATTCCCATCCGCGGATTTGCCGCGAAGCCAAACGCCTGTTTGCGACTATCTAGCCGGCCGCTTCGATCTTAAAGAATTTTCTCTTGCCGATTTTCAGGAGATAAGGCTTTCCTTTCTGCAATATCACGTTGAGCGATTCGGGGCGCTGGTTGTCCAGATAAATACCGCCCTGGGCATGAATTCGCTTGGCTTCGCCGCGCGAAGCGAGGATGCCTTGGCGCACGAGGAAATCGACTAGGGGTTCGTCGGCAACCAGCGTCAAGACCTCCACGTCTTCGGGGGTTTCCTTGTTGCGGAAAACCTTGATGAACTCGGCCTCAGCCGCTTCGGCGGCCGCCGGGGAATGGAAATCGGCAATGATGGACTTGGCCAATTCGATTTTGGCCTGCATGGGATTCAGTTTGCCGCCCATAATGCTTTGTTTCATAAGGAAGAGTTTTTTTTCCGGAACATCAGTCAGCAGTTCGTAATAGCGGAACATCAAGTCATCGCTGACGGACATGACCTTGCCGAACATTTCGGCCGGGGTCTCGTGAATGCCGATATAATTCCCCAGGCTTTTACTCATTTTCTGGATGCCGTCCAAGCCTTCAAGCAGGGGCATGGTCAGGATCACCTGCGGTTCCTGACCGTAATGGCGCTGCAGTTCACGGCCGACCAGCAAATTGAATTTCTGATCACTGCCGCCCAGCTCCACATCGGCATGCAAGGCCACCGAATCATATCCCTGCATCAGCGGGTACAGCAGTTCGTGGACGGATATCGGTTCGCCGTTTTTGTAGCGCTTGGAAAAATCATCACGTTCGAGGATGCGGGCCACGGTATAGGAAGCGGTCAACGTGATGATTTCCACCGGGGTCAAAGCTCCAAGCCAGCGTGAGTTGAAATCAATTACTGTTTTTTGGGGGTCGAGGAGCTTGAAAATCTGCTCTTTGTAAGTCTCGGCATTGAGGGCAATTTCGTGCTGGCTTAACGGCGGCCGGGTCTTGTTCCGGCCGCTGGGGTCGCCGATTAGGCCGGTGAAGTCGCCGATCAGGAAGACGACGGTGTGCCCCAGGTCCTGGAAATGTTTCATCTTGCGAATCAGGACGGTGTGCCCCAAGTGCAGGTCTGGAGCGGTAGGATCGAAACCTACCTTGACCAGCAACGGTTTTTTCGTCTTCAGCGAGCGGGCGAGTTTTTTCTCGAGGTCCTCTTCGCTGATGATTTCCAGCGCCCCCTTCCTGAGCAGGTCGAGTTGTTCGCTGACTGGAGGGAAACCCATCCTACTTGATCAGGTTCATCCCGACTTCAATGGCCTTCATGTTCATCTCTATTGTACCCTTTGGGGCCCAATGCTTGATGTGCTCCACCATGTTTTCGTAGCTGATCACATGGGTCATTTTCTGGGTGAGAGCCAAGCTGACTACTGAAGTAAGCACCACGTTTCCAGCTCCAATCTTGGTCTCGTTGATGATGGGCACCTGGTATACCTTCCAGTGCCTGGTATCACCCAGTTCGCGCACCAGGTGGGAATCGACGATCACGATGGCATCGTCTTTAAGGGAATCCTTGTAAATATCATAAGGCCTCTGGTCGGTGCAGAGAAAAAAGTCAATGGCCTGAGCGTGGGGGAAGTCGATCGCTTCATCGGAGATGATAACGTCGACCTTAGTCGGCCCGCCGCGCACCGCGGCCGTATAGGTCGGGCTCTCGATGGCGAACTTGTTCTCCATCTCCACGGCGATGTCCACCAGCAGCGCTCCAGCAGTGATGATGCCCTGGCCGCCGACGGCGCCATAGCGTATTTCATATTTCTTCATTTTCCCCCCTGGGCGCCCGCCTGCTGGGCTGCAGGCACGATCTGGTTGTAATACAGATCGGTATATTCCGCTCTCTGGGTGTTCTCTACGAAAATGCCCAGCGGGTATTTGCTTTCCTGCTCCTCGGGAGACAGTTTTTCGAAATCGGCCATGCTGCAGGTGATGTCCTTGATATACTTGGTCATGACCAGCGGGCTCTTCATCTTGTTGCGCCGCCCCAGGTTGACATGGCAGTTGCTCATCACTTCCACGACGGAAAAACCCTTGTGCTGGAACGATTTCTTGATCACTTGCTTCAGCTGCGTCAAACGGTTCACGGTCTCGCGGGCCACGAACGAAGCCTCGGCCGCGGAGAGCAGCATCCTGATTCTGAAATGCGGTTCGATGTTGCCGTAGGGGGTAGTTTCGGTGAAAAACTTGGGCGGCGTCAGCGGTGAGACCTGGCCGCCGGTCATGCCGTATATGCCGTTGTTGATCAGGATCATCTTGATGCCGATATTGCGCCGGGCGGCATGGATCAGGTGGTTGCCGCCGATGGCCGTGGCGTCACCGTCCCCGGAAACGACCACCACCAGCTTCTCCGGCTTGGCCAGCTTGATGCCGGTGGCAAAGGTCAGGGCGCGGCCGTGGGTGGTGTGCAGGGTGTTGGTGTTAAAATAGGTGGGCATACGGCCGGAACAGCCGATGCCGGCGATCACGATGATATCATCAGGATCGAGCTTCAATTCGGCAAAAGCCATGGCGATGGACTTCAAAATAACACCATCCCCGCAACCCGGGCACCAGGGAGTGGGGAAGGTCCGGTAACGGATATATTTTTCGTAGTCTCTCATTTGACGAACTCCTTGATGGTTTCCAGGACTTCACCCGGGGAAAAAGGCAGGCCGTTGGCGCGCAGCAGGGTCTGTTTGTTCACGTCGGGCGGGGCAATGCGTTCGATCTCGTACTTCATCTGCCCCATGTTCAATTCTACGGTCAATACTTTCTTGGTCTTTTTAAAACGCTCCTGCAGGGCGGAACGGGGAAAGGGCCAGACGGTCAAGGCCTGGAACAGCCCCGCTTTGATACCCTGTTCCCTGGCCATTTTGACCGCAGCCAGGGCGGAACGGGCCGAAATGCCGAAACTGAAGACCAGGACATCGGCATCATCCAGGAAATATTCCTTGTATTTGATGATGTCATCCAGGTTATAATAGATCTTCTCCATGCGCAGTTTCTGCATTTTGTCGACCGTTTTGGCATCGAATGAAGGCCAGCCGTGGGCGTCATGCTCCAGGCTGTCGATATGGATCGGGTAGCTGTGAAAGAAATCGATCCGGGGCGGGTTCTCCCCGATATTGCGATCGTAAATATTCAAGTCGCTGATCTCGTGGGTCTTCTCCCAGTATACCTCATAGCTGCCTGGATCGGGGATCTCCACGTCCATGTGGGCTTTAGCAAGGACCTCATCCAGAAGCAGGATGACCGGGTTCCAGTATTTTTCGGCCAGGTTGAAGGCGCGGACCGTCTCACTGAAGATTTCATCGGAAAAAGCCGGGTAAACGGCGATGATCGGGTGGTCGCCATGGGTGCCCCAGCGCGTCTGCATCATGTCGGCCTGCGAGGGCTTGGTGGGCATGCCGGTCGACGGGCCGCCACGCATGACGTTGACAATCACAACCGGAACTTCAGCCATGACCGCCATGCCGACATGCTCCTGCATCAAGGAAAAACCGGGGCCGCTGGTTGCGGTCAGGGCTTTTTTCCCGGCCAGCGAGGCGCCGATGCATGCGCCCAGCGAGGCGATCTCGTCTTCCATTTGAATGAACGCCCTTTCCATTTTCGGCATTTCCTTGGACATGTATTGGGCTATCTCCGAGGAAGGGGTAATAGGATAGCCGGCGAAAAAATCACAGCCGGCCGCCAATGCCGCCTTGGCAATGATGATATTGCCCTGCAAAACCTTGCGCTGACTCATTGGCCACCTTCCTTTTTTTCTTCCTCGTAATTTACAAACAGGGCGAAATCGGGGCACTGCAATTCGCACAGCTTGCAACCAATGCAAAAATCAGGAGCGTCGATTTTAACCGAAGCGCCGAATTTATTTTTCGGGTCATCATACAACTGCAACGTTCCGGTGGGGCAAATATCCACGCACAAGCCGCAGCCTTTGCAATACAGGGGGACCAAGGTAATGGTGTTTTTCTTGGCTGATGGTTTTTTTTTGGCGCGCCGCTCCTGCGCATCCTGGTTGGCCTTTAACTCTTCTTTCTCCATTTTTTCTCCTCGGTTTCCTGAATGCGACAGTCAGGACATTCGATTTTATCATATTTGCATTCATTTTGAAAATTTGAAAAAGTCTAAAAAAAAAGGCTGCCGTTTCAAGTCCGAATAAAAAGAAACAAAATGAAGGAAATAAGCGAAAACAGGATCAGGGGCGCAAAGGCGGAAAAAAGTGGAGACAGCACCGCCATGGTCCCCATGGAACTGAAAATACCCAACGTTCCCCAATAGATCATCGAAATACCCACCGCAATGCCAATGCCGAAGAGCGCCCCGCGATTTCCCATCAGAAATGAAAACGGGATAGCGATAAATACCATCACCAAGGAAGAAAAAGGAAATGCGTAATTGTAATACAACTGGGCCTGGAAACGCTGGGGATCGCTGCGTCTTTTTTTTAAGAACTCGATGTACTTTTTCAGTTCACGGCTGTTCATGGCAGTTGAAAATTTTTTGCGCTGGGTGAAGAAACTCCGGGTTTCACTGATAAGCAGTTTTTTTTCAGCGAAAGGGACATAGTTTTTAGGAAAATTTTCCAGGAATTCTCTTTCGAAACCGTGCGTCAGTAACAGTTCGTTTTCACCCTGCCAGCTTGCCGACCGGGCGGAGATACGGCGCCGAAGCGAAAAATCCCGGTTCAGATCAAG
Source organism: Candidatus Aminicenantota bacterium (assembly GCA_963770755.1). Classification (GTDB taxonomy): domain Bacteria; phylum Acidobacteriota; class Aminicenantia; order UBA2199; family UBA2199; genus UBA2199. The sequence goes on from CAVYQZ010000010.1 coordinate 660,367, forward strand.
AATGTTGAAATTGGAAAAACGTTTTTTCGTTTTGTCATAAAAATTGAAAAAGTAGACACGATTGTCCTTGCCCAACAGCCAGTTCCTGGCAAACTCAAAGTCGGTAAATGACTTGCGTTTGTGAATCACGTCCAGGGTCTGACTGGATTTTTTATTGGCTTCAGGCAGGATATTTTCCTGGATGAAATATGCTGCCAACGACAAAAACAAACCGAGGAACACGGCCGGCAAAGCCAGCCGTAAAAGACTGATGCCGCTGACCTGGACGGCGATGACTTCGTTGTTCTTGCTCATCAGGGAAAAAGTCAGCAATACCGCGGTTAAAATTGAAATGGGCAGGATGATGGTGATGATTTCCGGAGTCACGTAAAGGTTGTATTTCAAGATGAAAGAAAAAGGAACCTTGTTTTCAATAATGTTGTCGATCAATTCCAAAACGTTGATAATATAAAAAACCAGCAGCAATGAGGAAAAAGTCAAGGTGAAAATCCCCAGCATGCGCCGCAAAACATAACGATCCAAAATGCGCAGCGGCAGCCGGTTGACGAAAGCCGCCAGCTTCAAGCTGAATTTTTTGTAATGCGACAAGCCGCTCCGTCCGATCCGCAGGTTCTTGAAAGCGAATATTTTTTCCCAGTTGATTTCCTTCTCCCGCGCTGCGAAGCGGTACAGCAAAATGCCGATCAGTACCAGGAATATTGTCGGCGCCCAGGAACCCCAGAAGGGAGAAACGATTTTTTTCAAAATCATGTTGCGGCTGGCGGTCATCATCACATAGTAGATAAAAATGATTCCCAAAGAAATGACAAAGCCGCTGGTCTTGCCGCCTTTTTTCGTGGAAATGCCCAGGGACAAGCCGAGGAAGCCCAGGGCCAGGCAGGCAAAGGGCAAGGCAAATTTTTTATGGAACTCCAGGTTCAGCAGCACATCGCCGGGATTTTCTCTGAGCTTGCGCCACAGCTCTGAAAATACCAGCTGCGTACTGCGCCGGGTTTGGCGGATCGTGACCATGTTGCTTATTTTTTCGGTTTTCTGGGTGAAAAAAGTCAATGCATACTTTTCCGGGTCCTGCTTTTTAAAGCTATGGACCACGCCGTCAAAAAGCACGATATAATTTTCTTTCAGGGATTGATTTTTAATAAATTTGCCCTTCTTGGCAAAAATCAACGAATCTTCCTCGGGATTTTTTTGCGAATACAGGAACACATCGCGCCACTCGCCGTGACGATCCAGGTCACGGAAATATAAATTTAAAAAAGGAAGATCCTGATAAAAAACACCGGGCTTGATTCCCGAAATAGTCTGCGATAGCACCACTTCGGTATACAGCTTGCTGAAACGGTAATTGGTTTCGGGAGCTACAAACATAAGCAGCCAGGAGGAAACCAGCCATGTGCACAGCGAAAACAACATCACCGGCTTCAATATCCGGCGGTTGTTGACGCCCATGGTCCGAAAAGCCACAATTTCGGAATCAGAACTCAGGCGGCTCATTCCCGCCAATACGCCCATCAGCGTGGCCATGGGAATGGTAAACGAAAGCATGTCGGGCAGCAGGTAGAACAGGATCTTGAAAACCGTGCCGGTGGTCACCCCCTTGGCGATCAATGTTTTGGAAAGAATCAGGACCTGGTTGGTCAGCAGGGTAAACGTGTAAACCAGCAAGCCGATGGCGAAGGGAGAGGCGATTTCTTTAAGGATATAGCGGTCAAAATCCTTGTTCATTAGGAAATCATAGCACAGGCGGAACCAATTTTAAAGCTCTGTTTCCCTTCACGGGGCCAGGGCCAGGGGAGCCGGAGTAAAGGAAATTATGAAAATAAACAGTGCCGCCGCGGCCAGGATTTTTCTTTTTAAATCCATTTTTTCATTGGCAAAAATCGGCGGATGGCGCAGACCGATCAAAGTTACGATCAGGGCCCAGAAAAGCCAGCCCGGCCAATACATGGCCCCCAGCAGCAGTATGACGATGATCGAAGCCACTCCGGCATAATAAGATTTTTTGCCCAGCAATGCGTAAAGGATATGGCCGCCGTCGAGCTGGCCGATGGGAAAAAGATTGAAGGCCGTGGCCAAAAGACCGAACCAGCCGGCAAAAGCCATGGGATGAACCAGGATATCGTACTGACCTGCAGCCGGACCAAAAACCAGCCAGGAGGCAAATTTAAAAATCAACGGCTCTCCCAGAGTCATGCCGGTTTGCAGAACCTCTTTCTGGACGATGCGGGACTGGGCCATGCCGATAAAAACAATCGGTACGGCAACCAAAAAACCGGCCAGGGGACCGGCCAGCCCGACATCGAAAAGGGCCTTTTTAGACGGGAAAGGCGACTTGATCTTGATAAAAGCGCCGAAGGTGCCGATCAGGGTCGGGGCGGGAATAAAGAAAGGCAGCGTGGCCTCGATGTGATGAAAGCGGCAGGCGAAAAAATGTCCCAGTTCATGAACCAACAGGATGGCCAGCAATGAAAAGGAATATGACAGACCCCACAGCCAGGCGGCGGGATGATGCCAAAGAAAAGTAAAAAAGCCACTGTCCGCAGGCAGCGGAATGGCATGAAAACTGATATGGTATTGAATACCGATGATTAAGGTAAAAAACATTGTCAATAAAAATAAAACGACATTAATGACGTATTTCTTTAAGTTATTTGTTTTCAGATCGGCCAAAACTATATGTGCTGTTTATTTAAACAACCTCATTGCAGGGATAAATTGCAAAAAAAATTAAAAATCTATTTGACGCAGGAATCGGTGGGGCAAACCGAGGCGCACTGCGGCTCGTCAAAATGGCCCTTGCATTCCACGCAAAGATTGGGATCGATCACGTAATACTGATCACCCTGGGAAATAGCGTTGGTCGGGCAAACCGCTTCGCAAGCGCCGCAACTGATGCAGCTATCATCAATCTTTAATGCCATTTTTCCTCCTATGCAAACTTGAATTCTATTACTAAAATCGCTTCTTGTCAACCTCTGCGCCCGCAATCCATGCTCATTCAAGTTGATTCAAGTCCTTTCGCGCTAACGGCCGCCGATCAGTTTGCCCAGGGGCCCCAGCACCGATCCCTCGTCCTGCCGGCGGCCCGTGCCGATTTTGGAGGCGCTGATAATGCGGTCGGCCAGCCGCGAGAAGGGCAGCGTCTGGAGATACAGTTTGCCGGTTCCTTTGACGGTGGCCAGGAACAGCCCCTCACCGCCGAAAAACATCGACTTCAGATTGCCGGCCATCTCAATGTCATAGTCCAGGGAGGGCGAAAGGGCGACGATGCAGCCGGTGTCGACGCGGATGATTTCGCCCTTCAGTTCCTTCTCGATGACCGTGCCGCCGGCGTGGACGAAGGCCAGGCCGTCGCCTAACAGGCGCTGCAGGATGAAGCCTTCGCCGCCGAACAGGCCGGCCCCGAAGCGCTTGGTAAAAGCAATGGAGATTCCGGTGCCCAGGGCCGCGCACAGGAAGGCGTCCTTCTGGCACAGCAGCTCGCTGCCCAGGGCGGCCAGATCGATGGGAATAATCTTGCCCGGATAGGGGGCGGCGAAGGCTACGCGCTTCTTGCCGCCGCCGCTGTTGGTGAAATGGGTCATGAATACAGATTCACCGCTGATGGTGCGCTGGGCGGCCGACCAGAGCTTGTCCAGCAGACCCGCCTTGGGCTTGGAGCCGTCACCCAGCTTGGTTTCGAAGCTGATGCCGTCATCCATCCAGTTCATGACCCCGGCCTCGGCCACCACCGTCTCGCCTGGATCCAGTTCGATCTCAACCACCTGCATGTCATCGCCGAAGATCTGGTAATCAACTTCATGAGACTTCATATCGCACCTCCGTATATGACAATGAATCAACTATAAAAAGAAACGAAAGAAAGGTTCAGCGCTCTGCTGTCGCGATTGCCTGAATCCGATTGCGACATACATCCGCAAACATTATCATACATAAAAATCATTCCAGGAGCTGGGACACAAAAACGATCTCGACCTTCTGCTGCTTCAGCCAGGGGATGGCGTCACGCAGGGCGGCCAGGGTGGACTCGAAGGGATGGCCGATGGCCAGGGCCCGGCCGTTTTTCCTGGCCAGGTCCACCAATCTTTTGATCTGGGCGCTGCTGTAATCATAATTCTGCTCGTCGTCGAGAAAAACGTCGCGGATGACGGTCTTGATATTCATTTTGCGGGCCAGTCTGAAGGCGACCGTATCATTGGCGGTTTTGGAATCGACGAAAAACAGGCCCGCCTTTTTTACCAGGTCCAGAACTCGGCGCATCGCTTCAGGGTTGGAGGTGATCAATGAGCCCATGTGGTTGTTCAGGCCGCGGGCGTAAGGGACAATCAGCTGGGCATTTTGAATCAGAGCCATCATTTCAGCCGGCGTTGAATCAATCAAGATAAACTGGTCGCGCGGGCAGTGATTGGCCGGGTTTTGGGGCTGCATCGGCAAATGAATGATCACTTCCAAACCGAATTGATGAATCTTTTCAGCTTCACTGCGGGCGAATGGAGCAGACGGAATGACCGCCGCCGTCAGCGGAATGCCCAGATCATGCAATTGCTCGGCCAGTAATTCCGCATAGCCGATGTCATCGATGATGAAAGCCAGCCGGGGAATTTTTGGCGCTTGAGCTTTTTTTTGAACGGCAGCGGCCGTATCCAACTTGGCGCCAGCAGGAACTTTCAAAAATTTCCGGGTCAGCAAAATGATATGGGTCAGCCTTTTCTCAAAACGAACCTGGTAAAGGTAAACGGTCTGACCCTTCATTCCCTGGACCTCGCTCAACTGCGTCAGGCCACGGTATTTTTGGACCAGCTCATGCAACTCCTTGGCCAAAGGGAAATAATGACGCTCGGCCACGGCGATTTTAAAATGAATGATCCCGTCCCGGTCCCTGAAAAAATCAAAAAGCACCTTGCGCCGGACCAGGGCTTCGGTCCACTCGCGGTCGAATTTATCGCTGGCAGCCAGCGCTCGCCGCAACGGAATGATTTTTGTAAAAATCAGCGAATAATTCCCGGCCCGGTAATCGAGGAATTCGAGCATGACTACCGTGGCCAGGGCAACGGTGATAAAAATGAAAAAAGAAAGGGCGGCGATTCTGTGTTGGGCATATTTCTTTTTGTTTTTATTTCTTTTCATCGTTTTTTTTCAAAGATCGATTGTATCATCTTTTTTCCAGCCACAACAATGGATCCTGGGGCTTTAAATTTTTCCTGATTTCAAAATAAAGACATTTTCCGTACAAGGAACCGGAATTACCCGCCCAAGCGACCACGTCGCCGGACCCGACGCGATCCCCGGTTTTTTTCAGGAATTTTTCGCAATGGCCGTAGAGGGAATAGAAATTTCCCGGATGTTGGATGATCAGCAAATTGCCGTAACCTTTAAAGTAATCGCAGAAAATGATTTCACCGTCGTGAACCGCTTTGATTTCGTCGGATTGTAGCGGCTTGATTTCAATGCCGTTGTTGATCGTATAGGTGTCAAAACGGGAACTCTTTTTTTTCCCGAAACTGGAAATGATAGTCCCGCGAAGCGGCCAGGCCAATTTGCCCCGCAACAAAGCGAAACTAATTGTATCAGCGGACGGCGCCCCGCTTTTCTGATTTAAAAAATCGGTCAGGTTGCGCTCTTCGTTTTTAAGCTCTTCAAGCAAGCGGGCGTTATAATCCCGCTGGCGGTTGATTTTTGAAATAATATTCAACTTGCCTTGTTTCAATCCGCTCAAGCGGCTCAACTTGACCGCTTTTTCATTTTTCAACTTGAACAGCCTGTCCAGTTCGATTTTCAGCTCGGCCTTGATTTTTTGCAGCCTGAGGAGACCAAGGCGAATCGCCTTGATTTCAAGGACCCGGTCATCCATCAAGGCCACGATCAAACGATAATTTCGAAAAAGCTGGTCCAGGTTGCCGATATTGATGAAAAGTTTCACGTAACCCAACTCGCCCATTTTATACAGGACCCGCAATATACGCCTGACATTTTCCTGCGAGTGGGCGATTTTTGCCTGCAAAACGGCTTCCTCTTTCTGTTTGCGGTCGATCTTGCCCTGGGCTTCTGCCAGCAGCAAATTTATTTTTTTCAATTCGATAACCGCCACATCCATCTCCAGCTCCAGGGTGTAAATGTCGTTCAGGATGGAGGCTTTTTCCTGCCTGATCGCCGTGAGTTGGGTGGTTATTTTCTGAATTTCTTCGTTGATATCCTGCAGTTTTTCTTGCTGGCTGGAAAAAACCAGCATGCAGGCAATCGCCATAACCATAATTTTTATTTTCATTTTTTACGAAAAATGTAGATCACGCCGCCGAGGATGCCCAGGGCCAGGTTAAAGGCCACATCCAGCAGGGAAAAGGCGATGGCAAAAGAAGCCGGGTAATTGTAATAAACGAAAAGCCTGACCAGGAAAAAATCGCGTACGCCGATGCCGTTGATGGACACCGGGAAAGAAAGGATAAACAGCATAATCGGAATGGAAAAAAAGTAATCCAAAAAAGGGATGCGATCCATTTTGAGCGCCTGGCCGATAAAAAAATAGTGCAGCACCACATTGAGCTGCAGCAGGACCGCCCAGAAAAAAACTTTTTTGCTCAGGCGCCGGTGCTCTAAAAAATCAAGGATGATGCCATGGAACATGTTTAATTTCAGCAATATTTTTTGCAGCCATGGACGCCGGCAGCGGATGGCGGCCAAAAAACCGCGCGGCATTTTTTTCCAGGCCAGCAGCAGCAATGAAATGCCCGCCAGACTGACGATCAGGGAAACATAGAGCAGTGGCAGTTCGCTGATAAAGCGGATGCGCAAAATCGAAGCAATCATGGCCAGGATCAGCAGGGCCGTGATACCGCTCATGCGTTCATACACCACGACCGCCAGCGATGCCGTCATCCCCTGCTCGATATGGCGCGTATCCCTGATTCTGACCACGTCGCCGCCAAAGCGGGTCGGCAGAAAATGGTTGAAAAAAGTCCCCACCAGCAGTGATTGGATCAGCTGCCAAAACGAAAAATCGGCCTTCCTGTCATCGAGGATCAGTTTCCAGCGCTTGGCCGAAAACAATAATCCGAAACTGTGCAGGGAAAAAGCCAGCAGAGCCATGGGCCAGGACACGTCTTTGAAGACCGCGATGATGCCCTGCGGGCGAGCTTGGTAAAACACCAGGTAGAACAGCAGGCCGAAACCGAAAACAAATTTCAGCAAAAAAAAGACAACTTTGCGCTTCATGAATTGTCCCGCGGGTGAAAGCGCTTATAGGTTTTAAGCAGATCGCCAAAATTCAATGTGGTGTATTTTTCGGTAGTAGCCAGATTGGCATGCCCCAGCAGTTCCTGAATGATGCGCAGATTCGCCCCCCGCTGCAGCAGGTGCGTGGCAAACGAATGACGCAGAAGGTGGGGATAAATATGGCGGTTTGAACCGCTTAACTGGCGGTAAACCTGGGGCAAAATTCGTTCCACCGAGCGCTGGCTAAGCGCACCGCCCCGGGCGTTGACGAAAATCCGTTCCCCCTGATAATGAAGTTCGCTGCGCAAGCACTGCAAGTAGCGCGACAAAATTGCGGCGGCCTGTTGATGGAAAGGGACCAACCTTTCTTTCTTTCCCTTGCCCATCACCCGGACCAGCCTTTCACCAAAATGGATGTCGGAGATTTTCAATTCGGTCAGCTCGGAAATACGCAGTCCGGTGGCATACAAAAATTCAAAAAGGGCCTTGTTGCGCAATTGTAAAAAATTTTTTTCGGGCAGCGCGTTGAGAAATTCCTGCATCTCGTTCTCGGTCAGGATTTGCGGGATTTTCCGGTCCAGCTTGGGCGTACCCGTGCCTTCCAGGGGATTGTTTTTTAGCACGCCGATTTTTACCAGGTAGTCATAAAAAGATTTAACGGCATAGATTTTTCGGGCCACCGTGGCCTTGTTTTTCCTTTGCAAAAAAGTGAATGCCAGAAAATCGCGGATTGTGTGTTTGTTCACCTCCAGACGGTTCTCCTTGAAATAAAGACAAAACTGGCGGATATCAATTTCATAAGCCCGGATGGTATGCGGGGAATACTTTCTGATTTCCCGCAGATAAGCCAAATAATTATCTACATTTCCGATTTCTTTATCCATTGCTGCAATTCCTCGAGGGCCCTTTCGGCTTTCAGTTGCTTCTTTCTTTTTTTGTCATGCAACTCCAAACCGCCATCATCAATTAAACCGAAGGTAAACTTGCTGGGCCGGAAATCCTTCCAATTGGCGTTGGCGATATAAGCCAGCAACGACCCGGCTGCCGTGGCTTCAGGCAGGGCGGATAATGGTCGTCCCAGCAGCGCCCGGGCTGCAAAGAGACCGCACAACAATCCGGAAGTGACCGATTCCACGTAACCTTCCACCCCGGAAATTTGTCCGGCAAAATAGATTTGACTGTTTTTTTTATACTGGGAAAAGCTGTTGATGATCAACGGAGCATTGATGTAGGTATTGCGATGCATGCGCCCGAAACGTTCGAACTCGGCGTTTTCCAGGCCAGGAAGCATGCGGAAGATTCTTTTTTGATCGCCATACTTCAGGCGCGTCTGAAAACCAACCAGTTGGTAAAAATTCTTTTTCAAATCATCTTGGCGCAATTGCACGACCGCATGGGGCCGCCGCCCGCTGCGCGGATCAATCAGGCCGACGGGTTTTAAAGGTCCGAAAGCCAAAGATTGACTTCCCCGGCGGGCGATCTCTTCCAGCGGCAGGCAGGCGTCATAAAACGCGTTTTTTTCAAAATCGTGCGCTGGCACCACCTCCGCCTGAACCAGGTTTTGCACAAACGATCCGTACTGCTCCTCATCCAAAGGAATGTTTAAAAAATCGGCATCCCCCTTTTCATAGCGCGACGCCGCGAACAATTTCGATAAATCAATACTCTCGGCGCGGAGTAACGGACAGGTGGCATCAAAAAAGAAAAGGTTTTTGCGCATCGTCAGCGCAGAAAGGGTCCGGGCAAAATCGGGACTGGTCAAGGGGCCCGTGGCGATAATCAAGGGGAATTCGGCGGCCGAAATTTCTTTCACTTCCCGGCGCTGGATCGTGATTCCGGGCAAGGCAGCGAGTTCACTGGTGATATTGGCAGCCAGGCGCAAACGATCGACAGACAGGCTGCGCCCGGCTGGAACCTTGAATTTTTCCGCGTGAAACATAAAAAAAGAATCAAGCATTTTCAGTTCCCGCTTCAACAATCCGGAGGCGGAGGTGAGTTCGCCGGAACCCAGGGAATTGCTGCAAACCATTTCGGCCAATAAATCGCTACTGTGGGCCTCGGTCATCACCTGCGGCCGCATTTCATATAAATCCACAGCAATCCCTAGCTTGGCGATCTGGTAGGCAGCCTCGACTCCAGCCAGCCCACCGCCAATGACGGTGATTTTGCTTTTCACCTTTTTTGGATGAATGTGCATTCAGGATAACCGGTACAACCGACAAAATAGCGCCTGGTTTTGCGCGAGAACCTTTTTGTCAGCGCTTTGCCGCACTGGGGGCATGTACCCATTTCTTCCTGGCTTGTTTCAATATGCTTGCAATCCGGAAAACCTGAACAACCGATAAAATATTGCCCGGTTTTTCGGGAATACCTCTTAATTAAAGGCTTGGCGCATAAAGGGCATTTTTTTTCCTGTATTTCATCCGGGCTGATTTTTTCGTTGTTCAGTGTGACCCGGGCCGTGTATCGGCATTGCGGATATCCGGAACAACCGATGAACCAGCCCCTGGTTTTGAGGGAATACTTTTTAATCAGGTCGCCGCCGCAGGTCGGGCATTTTTCCCCGGTCAGCAGTTCAACCTTTTTTCCGTCTTTGACCTTTGCTAAATCCAGCGCCAATTTTTTGTAAAACTGATCAATGCCGCTCACCCAATCGAGCTGGCCATCAGCCACCAGGTCGAGTTTTTTTTCCAGGTCGGCGGTAAAATTATAGTTCATGATATCTTTGAAGTTTTCTTCCAGGTAATCGACCACACGAATTCCCAGATCGGTGGGCACGAATTTTTTTTCCTCGCTGAAAACATATTCCCGCTTGTTCAACGTTTCAATGATTTTCGCATACGTGGATGGGCGCCCAATACCTTTTTCCTCCAGCACTTTTACCAATGACGCTTCGTTGTAGCGGGCCGGCGGCTTGGTGAAATTTTGCTTGCTGTCGACCGCCAGTAATTTCAGGATTTCTTTTTCCTGCAGCAATGGCAGCATGGTCTGCTCGCTCTCGCCCTTGGCCATGGCCATGAAACCCTTGAACTTGACAACTTCACCCTTGGTCACAAACAGATAGACTCCGTTCTTGACATCAAACTGGGTTTCCTCGATTTCGGCCGCGGCCATTTGCGAGGAAAAAAAACGCTCCCAGATCAATTGATAGATCTTCAACTGGCCCGGATTCAAATCGGCCTTGATTTCATCGGGAGCATAAAAGGGTGCGGTGGGACGGATGCATTCGTGGGCATCCTGGATTTTGGATTTTTTCTTGAACACATTGGCCGTGGCCGGACAATATTTCTTCCCCAGCTTGGACACGATATATTCTCTGGCTTGGTCGCGGACCTGGTCGGAGATACGAAAAGAATCCGTGCGCATGTAGGTGATCAAACCGGTTGTTTCGCCGCCATGGATATTGACGCCTTCATACAATTGCTGGGCCAACTGCATGGTTTTTTTTACCGGGAACTTGAAACGGCGGAAAGCTTCCTGCTGCAAGGTTGACGTGATTAGGGGTGGAAGCGGTTTGCGCTTTTTCAACTTTTTTTGGATGCGATCAAGTATGTATGGATTTCCTTCAAGTTCAGCCAGGATGGAATCGCAGGCATCTTGGGCGGCGATTTTAACATTCTTGCCGTTGCATTTTTCCAATTTACTGGAAAAGGCCGGTTTTTTGCTGCCTTCCAATTCAACGGCAATGGTCCAATACTCTTCGGAAATAAAAGCCCGGATTTCCTTTTCCCTTTCCACGATTATTTTCAGGGCGACCGATTGCACGCGCCCGGCCGACAACGGACCGCCTATCTTTCTCTGCAGGACCGGACTGATCTTGTAACCGGCCAAACGGTCCAGCAAGCGGCGCATTTGCTGGGAAGCAACCTTGTGGGCATCAATGGCCAAGGGATTTTCAACCGCCGCCAAAATGGCCGAACGCGTAATCTCATTGAAAAGCACCCGGAAAATTTCTCCATTGTCAGCTTTAAGAATTTCCTGCAAATGAAAAGCGATGGCTTCTCCCTCGCGGTCAGGGTCCGATGCCAGCAAAATTTTATCTGCTTTTTGCGCCTGTTGCCGCAATTCCTTGATTACTTGCGCTTTTCCGGGCAAATTGACATAAAAAGGCTTGTAATTATTTTTCAAATCAATGCCCAAAACCGCCACGGGCAGGTCACGGACATGTCCCATCGATGAGCTGATTAAAAACCCGTCGCCCAGATACTTGGAGATCGTGCTCGACTTGGCGGGAGACTCGACAATAACCAGTGTTTTCTTAGTCATAGGCAATCCTTCGGTAACCGTCCGGTTCTTCAACAAGCAAATTTTTTAAAACCAGGCCCATCAATAGCGAAATAATTTCTGCTGTTGACCAATCGAGCGTTTCTACCAGAAAATCGATACCTTTTACCTCATTTTCCCCGCACAAGTCAAGTATTTTTTTTTCTTTGGGCGAGAGCGACGCGTCTATTTTTTGCCGCGCCGGGACGTTGAGGCCAAACTCGAGCAGCAAATCGGATGCGCTGCTGATCAACTTGGCTCCCTGCTGTAGCAGGTAATTCGTACCCTGACTTAACAAGGAATCGATGTTGCCCGGGACGGCCATAACGTCGCGATCCTGTTCAAGTGCAAGCCGGGCCGTAATCAGCGATCCGCTGCGCAGCGCTGCTTCCACCACCAGGACCGCCCGGGCCAGGCCGGCAATAATGCGGTTGCGGATGGGAAAAAGAAATGGCCGGGGAATTACATCCAGGGGGAATTCACTGACAATGCCCCCCTGGTCGATGATTTTTTTGATCAATGCCATGTTGCCCGCTGGATATAAATGAAGCAATCCCCCGGCATTGACCCCGATGGTTCCGGCGTTCTCCCTGAGCGCCAGTTTATGAGCCATGGAATCGATCCCGTAAGCCATGCCGGAAACAATAACCAGGCCGGCCTGGCAGCATTCCGGCAAAATCCTGTTCAGGACATTTTGTCCGTAGGTGCTGCCGCGCCGAGAGCCGACGACGGCCAACTTGGTTTTTGCCAGAATTTCACGGTTGCCGGTAAAATAAACCAGATCGGGAGGATCATATATCTGGCCCAGCAACGGCGGATAATCATCATCTTCCATAAAGATGATTTCCACCCGGTTTTTTTTCAGCCGTTCCACTTCGGCTTCAGCGATGCTCCAGCCGCGTTCACACACGGTCTTGGCTTCGGCCGGCAAAAGGCCGGCCGATTCAAGCTGGCGCTTTTCCAGGCAAAAAAAATCACCGGCAGTAATTTTGTTACGTAGAAAATGACTTCTGGCTCTGGGGTTTTTAAAAGTCAGCAGGTGAAAGGCGACTCTTTTTAACTGTCCCTCATCGAACTCAACCATTTCCCTCAAACTTTCTTTTCAAGTTCTCCGCCGGGATGAATTTGACTATTTTGGTGGGGGCAATAATCATGGGTTGTCGGGTGATTGGGTTGATGACCCTTTTTTTGTTTTTCTTTTTAATAATCAGGGTTCCAAACTTGGAAAGAACCAGTTTGCGGCCTTGGCCAAGGTTTTCCAGGGCGACTTCGATGAAAAGATCGATAAAATTATAGGCCTCATATTTTTTAATGGAGATACGTTTAGCTATTTCTTCGGCCAGGTATTTTTTATTCATGTCAACCTCCTGCTGCGAGTTATTTAACATAGAGAAAATGAAAAGTCAAGCAATAATGAGCTTTTCCAGCAAAATTTATCGGACCGGTGCCAACACGTTCGCGAAATGGATTTTTTAAGCTGATTCCCGGGCCGATTGACTTTTAACACCGAAATAGTTATATTTTTGCTTTTCAGGGTCAGCAAACTGCCGATAACGGCGAATTCATCCCGACCATCGGGCGGGGGGCAGGCAAACAAATGAAAGAAGACGTTTTTTTTATTCCGGTCGCAGACAATGAAAGTGATGAACAGATCTGTCAAAAACTCGAAAAGGCCATCCAGGCCAACGATTGGCTCGCCTTTGTCAAGGACCGGGACCTGGTGGCCATCAAGACCCACTTTGGTGAGGAAAATACTCAGGGCTATGTCCGGCCGCTGAATTTTGCCATGCTGGCCCGACTGCTCAAAAAGAAAAACGCCCAGCCATTTCTGACCGATACGTCTACCCTGTACAGCGGTTTGCGCGCCAATGCCATCGGGCATATTGAACTGGCGGAGCGGCATGGTTTCGGTTTTGCCAACACGCAAACGCCGCTGATCATGGCCGACGGCTTGACCGGTGACGAGGAAATGGACGTGGCCATTCCCGGCCGGCTCTACCAGAAAGTCAAAATCGCTTCGCTGATCGTCAAGAGCCAATCTTTGGTCGTGGTCTCCCATTTCACCGGTCACATGGTTTCGGGTTTTGGCGCCGCCTTGAAAAACATGGGCATGGGCTGCTCGAGCCGCCGCGGCAAACTGGCCCAGCATTCGACCGCAACCCCTTCGATTAAAAAGAAGAAATGTACCGGCTGCGCCGCCTGCGTTTCCTGGTGCCCGGCCCAGGCCATCACCATGGTTGAACAGATCGCCCGGATCGACAAGAATAAATGCATCGGCTGCGCCGAATGCCTCACCGTATGCCGTTTCGACGCTATCGGTTACAACTGGTCCGAAACCTACGAGCAGCTGCAGCGCAAAATCGTCGAGCACGCCTGGGGCGTGGCCGCGGTCAAAAAGGACAAGGTCATTTACATCAATTTCCTGAACCGTATCAGCAAGGACTGCGACTGCATGGGCGGCTATAAAAAGATCTCCCCGGATATCGGCGTACTCGTCGCTTTTGACCCGGTCGCCATCGACGCCGCGTCGCTTGACCTGGTGGAGCAGAAAACCGGGCAGGCTCCTTTCGCAACTGTCCTATGACATACCCTACCGCGTGCAGATCGACTACGCCCGCGAAATCGGTTTTGGTAATCCCGATTACCAGCTTGTCGAAATATGAATAAGTAATATTCTCCAATCAGATTATTCTTTCGGAGTTGTTTTTTCTTTTTTTATATCTTCTATCATCTTTTGGGTAAGGGTGCGAAAACCGATCAAGTGTGTGCTTACCCCGGCGGCGATAAAAAAAAGCATGATCTTCAACCACGTTGCCTTGACGACAAAAAAAGCCGAATAGCCGATAGTCAACCATAGAAGAGCCAGCGACAATAATTTCGATTTGAGTGAAATCGCTTTGTAAACCCGGTAGTACTTGATTCTTTTGCCAAGGTATTTATGGTTGAGCAACCAGGCATACAGGCGTTCCGAGCTGCGGAAAAAACAGGCCGCGGCCAGCAGGAAAAACGGCGTGGTCGGCAGCAACGGCAGAAATATCCCAATCACTCCCAGGGCCAGGCAAAGGATACCCGCCACAACCAGCAAAAACTTCTTCACGTTATTTAAACCGCTCACAAGGTTTCAGACCATTGACTGACTCCGCTCTGAAATAATGTTTCATACAGAATTCAGGGAAGTTGCGGCCCCCGGCCTATTGCCATTTTCCCCGTGAAGTAGCGTTTTTTAATCTCCGTTGATTTTTCTATAAAAGCCTCCACGCCGATCCGCTGGATGGTGCATAAATTAAAAATCTTCAGATTGTGCGGCAAAACCTCGGCTCTATGCGCAGCCGGATGCAATTTAGTGCAGGGGAAATCTTCACAGGAAAAACAATATTCGGCCTTCCTCGCTGCGGCACATTGGTACGTTTCACAGGTGCTTCCGATAACCGGGCAAACCCCTTCTATGGCACGGCAACCTGGACAAGGAAGCTTTTCCATGGGAATACCTTTTTCAACCAATGCGTTTTGCAAATGAGCATTATCTTTACACACATACAATTCACAAATTCCGCAGTCTATGCCGCAAGGAGCAACCAAATTGATTCTTTCTTTTGTCAACAAAAAACACCTCCAATTGATTTTATTTTTGTACTTGCTAACATTGCTTCGCAATATAAGTTTCAGGCGAGTCGCTAAAGTTTTCCGCCAGAACCCGGTCCAGGGCGGCCACTAAAAATTCCGCGTTTTCGCTGTTAAAAGGCATGGGTGGCCTTATTTTCAAGACATTGTGAAAAGGACCGTCGGTACCGATAAGGATGCCGAGTTCGCGCATGCCCTCGACGGCCAAGGCGGCTTCTTCGGCCGCCGGGTGCAGGCTCTGTCGATCCTGCACCAACTCGATCCCCAGGAAAAATCCGCTGCCCCGCACATCGCCCACAACAGGATAGCGTTCCACGAATGGCCTCAATCCCTTCAGCAACTGCTCACCGACGGTCCGGGCATGCGCCATCAAGTGCTCTTCCTGCACAATTTTCAGCACGGTTTCACCGACGGCACAGGAAACGGGATTGCCGCCGAAGGTGCTGAAAAATTCCATGCCGTTGTTGAAAGCGGCCGCGATTTCGGCCGTAGTGATCACGGCGCTGAGCGGATGGCCGTTGCCAATCGGCTTGCCGAGCACAACGATATCCGGCACCACGCCCTGATTTTCAAAAGCATAAAAATGGCTGCCAATACGGCCATAAGCTGTCTGCACGTCATCAGCGATGCACACCCCGCCGGCCTGGCGGATGTGGCGGTAGACGGCGGACAGATATCCCGGCGGAAAAAATATCTGCCCGCCCACACTGGGACAACTCTCGGCAATGAAGGCGGCCGGAACCCGGCCTTTCCGCTTCAAGGAATGAATTACAGCCTCAACCAGGGCGGCATACTTGACGCCGGCATGAAAATCATCAGCCTTGTACTCGCCGCGATAGACATCGGCCAGGGGGGCCACGTGAACCCAGTCCGGCGCACCCTGGCCGCCGGGGCCGGCATGCTTGTAAGGGCTGATATCGATGAGTGAAGTCGTATGGCCGTGATAAGCCGCCGCCAGCACGACCATGTCCCGTCGCCCGGTGTAGGCCCGCGCCAGGCGCATGGCCAATTCATTGCCCTCGCTGGCCGAATTGACAAAAAAGCAAACGCGCAATGGCGCGGGCAGCGTGGAGCATAAACTTTCGGCAAAGCGGTTGATGGTATCGTGAAGGTAACGCGTATTGGTATTGAGAACATTCATTTGCCGCTGGGCCGCTTCCACCACCGCGGGATGACAATGGCCGACATGGGGCACATTATTGTAGGCGTCCAGGTAGCGACGCCCCCTTGCATCGAACAGGTATTGCATCCAGCCGCGGACGATCTTGACCGGCTCCCGGTAAGTCACTTTCACGCTGGCTCCGATCAGCCGTTGGCGCGCAGCCAGGGTTTCCAGTTTTGTCGGTTCTGGAGCAGGAAAATATTTTTCCGGAACCGCCAGCATCACATTGGGATCCGGGGAGAACTGGCACCATAATTCCTTTTCGGCGGGGCCGGCCACGCCGGGAAAATCACAAGCCATGTCCAACAGATCCAGAATGACCTGAAAATGCAGGTGGGGCGGCCAACCGCCATTGACATCGGCACTGCCGATGCGGGCGATGACTTGTCCTTTTTTTACCGTCTGTCCGGCCTGAAGTCCGGACAACGAATCAAGGCTCAGGTGTCCATACAGGGTATAAAACGCATCACCGGGATTTGCTTGGTGCCGCAGGATGATGACCGGACCATAATCGAGCGGCGCCCGGTTGCATGCAAACGCGATGATTTCACCATCCAGCGGGGCATGGACCGGCGACCCGGCGGCCATGAAGACATCCATGCCCAGGTGCACGGTGCGATTGTTTTCGCCATGGAGGTCGTCCCCGACAAACAAAGGCGAAGTATAAAGCAGCCGGGCTTCATTGTAGCGTCCGATGCCGATTTTTACTCCGGCCCGGTCCATGGCTTTGAAGAGTCGCTGGCTCAGTTCCGGCTCCAGATTCTTTTCGGAATCCCCGGCCATATAGGGACTGGCTATTCCCAGGTCAAAAACCAGCACCGCTTCGCTGCCCAGGTCCCGGCCCATGACCGGGGCCATGTCCGACTGGTTTTTCCGCAGCCAGTCATGCAGCAGCGCCGCTCGTGGCAAAGCGGTCAGGCCGCAAGCAACGCGGAACTTGGCTTCGGCGAAGCGCCGGTTGATCCGGAGCAAGGGCGGCAGGGTGCGGTGGATCGCATCCTGGCTGATGGATAAATACTCGTCCTGCGGCCGCTGCTGCTGCTGGTGGACAGCCAGGCAGGCACTCAAACTCAAGCGCAGGCGCACCAAATCGAAAAGGACGGCAAGTTCTTTTTCTTCAATGGAAAAAACGGCATGGAAGCCCGAGACAACCTGCGCGGCAACACGGAGCGGGTCGGATTTGTCAAGGACGGCATAGGCGATCGCCACGGCCAGATCGCCGATGGTGTAACTGTAAACCATATCACCGAAATCGATAATGCCGGTCACGTGCTGATCCTTGCTGAAAAGGTCCTCGCCCCCTCCCACCAGGATATTGTAATCATTGGCATCGTTGAAAATGACACTGCAGCGCAAAGCGGACAGCAGCGGACCTACGTGGTGAATGAAATCCGCCAGTTCTTTTTCAATCAGATCATGGAGCGAAGGTTCTTTGATAAGCGGTAGATATTCTGTGATCAACCCGGGAGCCTGGGCCAGATTCCAATGAAAGTCACGGCGAACACCGGGAATGTCCACATCGACCAAGGCCTTGTCGATCTCCCCTATACGCCGGCCAAGATCGTTCATCAGGCCGGCACGGTGTTTTTTTACAGTCGCCAATGGCCGACCAGGAAGATATGAAACAAGACGGACAAAATGCGTGCCCCCGGCCGGGGCGTCTATTTCATTGATGAATTCACCATTTTGCGCCGCGATGACCCTTGGACAAAAAGACAACCGTTTTTCCAGGTGGCGCAGGACCTGGTTCTGTGTTTCCAACATGCTCCGGTCTTCACCGGCATTAGCGATCTTCAAGACAAAGCGCTCGCCGGTGGCTGCGGTCATCAAGAAATTCTGGTCGCGCTCGCCGGGCAGGGCCCGAACCTTGGCATGGACGGCATACATGTTTTTAGCCATGGCGGCCGCGTCTTGTTCAGAGAACTTCGACTTATAATGCAACATGGATTGTTGGTGACGACTCATCGTTGTTATCATCCTCAGCGCACCAGTATAACAGCAAATTCAGCGAATGCCAATTTAGCATATACCTGGAAACTAAAGTCATAAAATGAAATAAAAAAAATAATTGAAAATATTTTTTTTATGTGCTATATATTGGTTTTGAAGTTGTAAAAGGAGGAGAAAAATGAAGATTGAAAAAAGAAAAAATGGCAATGTCACCATTATTGACTTGAAAGGGAAAATACTGAGCGGTGAGGGAATCGACGAACTCAGGCAAACGATTGACGCCACCATCAAAGAAAACGAAAAACAGCTGGTTTTAAATTTCGCCGAAGTCCCCTACCTTGACTCTACCGGCCTGGGAGAAGTTGTTCGCTCTTATACCACCCTTAAAAAAGCCGGTGGTACGATCAAGATCGTCAACTTGACCAACAAAGTCCAGGACCTGTTGAGCGTTACCAAGCTGATCACGGTTTTTGAAACTTTCCAGGATGAAAACGAGGCTGTAAAAAGTTTCAACTGAGCAGCACACCCCCCTGCCTTTGCCGGAGCCGGAAAGGCTTTTTCAAGCCTCCAGCAAAAGGCATAATTTAAAGCGATTTTTAGTTGTTAATTTTCTTTTGGCACAAGTCGATCAGGTGCAGATTTTTCCAACGTAAACAAAGGATGAGCCCATGTGCGGAATCTGCGGATTTTTTCAATTCGAAAAAGAGGCCGATGATATCACCCTGAAGCGGATGAACGACCAGATCGTTCATCGCGGCCCCGATGATGACGGTTTTTTTTATCAGCAGGGCGTCGGCTTGGCGACCCGGCGCTTGAGCATCATCGACCTGTCTACCGGTCACCAACCCCTGTGCTCGCAGTCGGGCAACTCCTGGATCGCATACAACGGCGAAGTATACAATTTCATCCAACTGCGCCAGGAACTTGCCAATCGGGGCTATGGGTTTCGCAGCCAAAGCGATACCGAGGTGGTCGTCAACCTGTATGAAGAATTCGGTCTGGAATTCGTAAAAAAATTACGCGGCATGTTCGCTTGCGCCATTTTTGATCGAAAAAACAATCGTCTGGTGCTAGCCCGCGACCATATCGGCAAAAAACCCTTGTACTATTCCCTGAAAAATAATCGCAACCTGGTTTTCGGATCGGAAATCAAGGCCATCCTGCAGTACCCGGGCATCGATCGTGCCATTGACCCGGAAGCGCTTGATTTTTTCCTGACCCTGGAATACGTGCCGGCTCCCTATTCGATTTTGGCCAGCATAAAAAAACTGCCGGCCGGGCACATGCTGGTTTATGAAAACGGCAAGGCAAGCGTGACGGAGTACTGGGATGTTCCGATCCATGAAAGCAACCCCGATTTCAGTCAGGCCCGCGAAGAATTCCTCGCCTTGCTCGAGGAATCGGTGCGCCTGCGCATGATCTCCGATGTTCCTCTGGGCGCTTTTTTATCGGGTGGCATCGACTCCAGCGCCATTGTGGCCATGATGGCTAAAATCTCGACGGTTCCCATTAAAACATTTTCCATCGGTTTTGAAGAAAAATCCTACAGCGAATTGCCGTATTCGCGCCTGGTGGCCGAAAAATTCAGAACCGACCACTGCGAAAAAACATTGAACGCCGACATCCATGAACTGGTCATGCAGCTGGCCGCCTGCCTCGATGAACCTTTGGGAGATTTTTCCAATTTCCCAACGTACCTGGTTGCCCGCAGCGCCAGGGAAAAAGTGACCGTCGCCCTTTCCGGTGACGGCGGCGATGAAATTTTTGGAGGCTATGAGCACTACCTGGCCCAAAAACTGGCCCGCTTCATTGACATTTCCCCGCTGCGCCCCCTGCGGGCTTTAATAGGTCAAACCATGCGCCGGATACCGCCATCAGAACTGAAAAAAGGACTGGTCAACCGCAGCAAGCGTTTTGCCGAAGGCTTGGGCAACGCCGCGGCCAACCGTCATTTTCGCTGGATGCTGTTCCTGACCGCCGCGCAAAAGTCACGCCTTTATACTCCGGCTTTCCAAAAAGATTCTTTTTCTCTGGACCTGCCCGATCGCGAACCGTTCGCGACATTCTTCAAGCGCAGCCGGCGCTTTTCCGGGATCAACCAGGACCTTTACCTGGATTTGAAAACCTACCTGGTCGATGACATCATGGTCAAGGTCGACCGCATGACCATGGCGGCATCGCTGGAAGCGCGCGCCCCCTTACTCGATTACAAACTGGTGGAATACGCATTTTCCCTGCCTGCGGACTGGAAGGTCCGTAATGGAACCGGTAAGTGGTTTTTCAAGAAAGCCATGGAAGGGATCCTGGATCAAAAAATCCTCAATCGCCAAAAACAGGGGTTTTCCATTCCCATCAAGAACTGGCTGAAAAACGAATTAAAGGAACTGATGCTGGAAACCCTGTCGGAAAAACAAATCAAGGCCATGGGTTTTTTCAACTATCCGTACGTGCAGACCATAATCCGCGAACACCTGCAAAACAGGGAAAACCACTCCCACCGGATTTGGGCGTTGATGCAGTTTCATCTCTGGTATGACCATTTCGGCAGAGGATAAAATCCTTGCTTTGCCCCAGCCTAATCAAATGAATCCCTGATGCTGCACACCCTCTGGATCATTCTACCGGTCGTTTTCCTGGCCGGCCTGGTCGATTCCATCGCCGGCGGCGGGGGCTTGCTGTCTCTTCCGGCCTATATGGCGGCCGGGCTGCCGCCGCACTATGTGTTGGGCAACAATAAATTTTCTTCCAGTTTCGGCACTTTTTTCGCCACTCTTCGTTACCATCAACAAGGACTGATCGATGTCCGTGTGGCCCTGCTCAGCGCTTTTTTCGCCCTGATCGGCTCCTTCCTGGGCAGCAGTGCCGTTCTCCTGCTGCAAGCTGATTTTTTACGCATCGTGCTGATCATACTGATCCCCCTTATAGCCGCAATTACCTTGATCCATCCTACCCTGGGCAAGGAAAATCATTCCCATCGCCAGTCGAGTCAGCGGAAATATGTCCTGTCCGCCCTGGCGGCGCTGTTGATCGGATTTTACGACGGATTTTTCGGACCCGGCACCGGAATGTTCCTGATCCTTTTTTACACCTTGGCCTTGAAATACGATTTTGTCACCGCCAACGCCAACACCAAGGTGGTCAATCTGGCTTCCAATATCGCTGCCCTGGCCACTTTCATCGTCGGCGGCAAAATCATCTATGCCATCGGCATTCCGGCCGCGGCAGCCGGCATTGCCGGCAATCTCCTCGGCGCCAAGCTGGTCATCAAACGCGGCAGCCGCATTATCCGTCCGATATTCATTCTGGCCCTGGTTCTGCTGTTAATTAAAATTATTTACGACCAGTTTCTCGGCAACTGAACCTGCGGGGAGACAATGGTCTGTTTTCAGTCGCCGCTCGTATAGCACAAGATAGCCGATGGCGCAAAGCCGGCCGCTGACCGCGGCCAGCGCCGCGGCCACCACTCCGACCATATGGCCCCGGAATATCGCCAGGAACAACACGGCGGCAATCACCGAAACTTCAATGGCGGTGGCGATGGTCACCGGCCGGGTGTTTTTACCCTTGACCAGCAATGAACGCTGGAATGCCAGCATCACTTCAAGGGCCGGCAATACGCTCATGATGCGAATCGGCAAAACAGCCAAGCGGGACAATTCAGGCGTTAACCCCGAAATTTGCTGAAACCACAAGAAAACCGCCGGCGTAAATGAGATCAAGCTCAGTAAAAGCGAGGCGGCCACCGCCAGCAGCCAGGCAAAAGTCCGCAGTTTCCGGTAACTGTTGTCGCCATAGTCAAGCAAGGCGATGGCGGCCTCCTGAAAAGAAAGTCCGGCACTGCGAAAAATGAATGTCAAGGCGTTCAAGACCGGCAGCAGGGCGAGAGATTCGATAGGCAGGCGGCTTTTTCCCATGAAGAAAGATATCAACGGATAGATGGCCAGGGCCAAGATCGAGGTTAGGGCTAGGGGAAAATAAAATCCGATCAACGAGCGATAACTGAAGCATGATTTTGTATTATCGGTTTTTTCCGCTTCGGATAATAAATTTCTGACCAGCTGCCGGGCCATAAAACGGCTCGCCAGGGCTTCCATGACCACTCCGGCGGACAGCGCCGCCGCCCCGATACAGGCACCGGGCAGGCTCGTTAAAAGATAAAGGAGCAAAGCCGTTCCCGCCATGGAGCTCAAGCGTATCATTGTGCCGTAAGCCACCCGTCGCGGCATCCCGTTCCCGATCAGGATTCCCTGATAAAAACGCCGGAAGCCGATGGCGGCCGGCCATGGGATCAGCAGCATCGAGGCCAGGTGTGTCAGCCGGGCTACGGACCAAGGCAGGCCGATCAGGCCGCGGGTCAGCCAGAAAAATACCGGCGGAATCAAAACTAGCAGCATGAGCAAGGTAATGAGTATATTTAAACTGACGTTGAACTGCCGCAGCTTAAGGTAACTTTTGCGGTCCTTGACCAGCACATTGGACGCGCTGAGCATCATGATGATCGGTGATTCGAAAATCATGCCCAATGAAAATGCGACCCCGTACGCAGCCAGATTGAACTTGGCAGCGGCCAGGCGGGCGATGATCGCCGCGATAAAAGGTCCCTCCATACTCATCATTAGCCAGGTGGAGTAGAGGGGCAGCCAGAACGTCGCGATTTTCCTGCGGTCCAGTTTTGCTTTTTCTGAATTCATCTGCCCAAGGATAACATGACTTTTAACACCCGGCAAGGATAACAATATCCATGCCATCCAGGGCGATTCACCGAATCGCCCCTACGACAAAAACAATCTGGCAAAACGAATTCCCACTGGCTCTGCTATGCTTAATATTGCTATTCCAGGATTTTCGTAGGGGCGTTCCGCTGGAACGCCCTTTTTTCACCATAAAACAAGATCCCCCATCCGGTTTGACACCTCTCGATCCGGGGAGTACAATTTCTTTGCCTATAGCATAGAAAAAAAATGAAAAAAATAACTGCGCCGCTGTCCCGCATTTTCCTGACAGGCATATCCCTTCCACCGCTCAGCCGACTGTGGGGGAAATTGATGCGCCTGCGCCGCCCCCGCTTCCTAGCCCGGCGCATGATAAATAATTTTAAAAATCATTACCGGATCACTATGGAGGAATACGCGGGAACAACCCCAGACTATCCCTCACTGGCTGAATTTTTCGTCCGAGCCCTCGACCCCCAAAAAAGAGCGATACCCGCAGATGAGCGGTTCATCCTTTCCCCGGCCGACGGCATGCTCAGCGAAATGGAGCGGATCGACGCGGACTGCGCCACTCAGGTCAAGGGCAAGACCTACCCGCTCAGCCGTTTGCTGGCCGCGGACATCGATTTTTCACCGGGGTGGTACCTGGCCACCGTTTACCTGTCGCCAGGCAACTACCACCGTTATCACTACCCGGTCTCAGGACGGATCAGCGGCTGTTTTCACGGCGGCAACCGCTTGTTCCCGGTCAATGCCTTTTCTTGCGCCCGGGTCAAGCGGCTCTATATAAAAAACGAAAGGCTGGTAACGCGCCTGGATTTTCAGGGCCGTTCAATGTACGTGGTGGCCGTGGGTGCCACCTTCGTGGGCAGCATCGCCATGACCTATCTCCCCGACGGCCTGCCCGCGAAAAGCCAGTGGCGCCAACTCGACATCCCGGTGACGCAGATGGCCGAGATGGGGCGCTTCAACATGGGTTCAACCATCATTTTGGCTTTGCCGGCCGCATTGGTGGAATCAGTGGTCGCCGAAAAAGGAAAGCCGATCCGCGTCGGCGACCCCATATTTAAAATTGCAACCCGAATAAATCAGTAATTCCTGGGTCCGCGCAGGATCCTGGCCGGCAATGTGAGCACGGTATTCAGCAGCTCGAAGACCCCATTGACGGCAATGCCCAGGATACGGAAAGGCAGTGCCACTAGCCAAACCAGCGGGTAGAACAGCAGGGCCAGCAGGGCCAGCGGCCAGCAAATGACCAGCAAGATCAACCACAAAAAGAATTTGCTCATTCGTTTCTCCTTGGCGTCGGGTCACGAAAAAAACGAAACAAACTCTCGCCCTGAAGCCACATAAAGATTTTTTTACCATACTGTGCTAGAATTTACAATCGCAAAAATGAACAAGCAAATCGCAAACACGAAGCCAGCGTCCTTGAATCTGGGTACCATGGTCATTTTCAGTGAAAACTGATGAAGAACAAGGGATTTTCCTTGAAGGAGAAACATGCAAAACCAACGTATCACCGACACCATTGCCGAGTCCGAGCTGAAAAACGTTTTGACCGCCTCGACGGTTATTAGCGGCGAGATCAAGGGTCAGGGCGATCTGAGCGTCGATGGCCAATTGACCGGCAATATAGACATTAAAGGGTTGTTATTTATCGGGAGAAAAGGGAATTTCAACGGCGAAGCAACGGCCGAGAACATAATCATCGAAGGCCGGATCGAGGGCCAAATCAAGGCCAACGTTAAGATCGAAATCAGGAGCAGCGGACATATCCTGGGCAATATCATCTGCCAGCAGATCGTAATCGCTGAAGGTGCTTTCCTGGACGGCAAAATCAAAACAAAAAAAGGCAAGTCGCTGAACCCCGAGTATTTCGTTGAAAAAAGAAAGGAGCTGCTGACAGGGCAGAAATAGACCAACCGAGAGTTTCAGCCCTGCCAGTGCAATCCGCTAATGAACCCACCCCGGAACGGCTGGATGTATAACCCGACCGAACGCTGGCGCCGGCCAAACAATAAGCGGTTTATTTTTTTGAAGGGATTCAAAAAATAGAGCAAGTAATTCCCCCAACGCCGGTCACCAGCAGCGATCCTTCTTTCGCCGCAGTCGGACAGCGGCGCCAGAACATAGATCGCGGCCATCGAGCCGCATAAGTCGGTGATCAGGTCCTTGCCTGACGGTTTCCACAAGCTACCCTCGATCGCGTATTCCCAAACGATGTTCAGCGTCTGGCTGAAAAGGAGGACGCCGCCATTGCTGTAGCCGCGCTCTTTCAAATACAGTCCGAGGCAGGCAAAACTGACCGGGTGCCCGACATAATTGATCCAAAAACTGTTGTGGTCCATTTTCCCGCCTTCGATGGCGCTGTGAATCGGATCCTTGAAATTTTCCCATACTTTGCTGATCGACGCTTCGCTGAAAATGCGCTGGCGGGTGTCATCCAGGACCAGAACATAGGCACAAGTCACGGCGGCGACGACGGCGACGTCCTGAAGCAGATGGATCTTCTTTTTTTCAGCCCGGGCAGAAGCCGTCAGCACCATAATCAGCAGCAAAGCAAGCATGCGCTTGAACATGATGAGCATATTGTAGCACAGTGCGGCTCCGTCATGCCGCTATTGACTTTTACATGGCGGCGGATTACACTTGGCAAAGAAACAAGTTGATCAGAAAAACTCTTTTTCATCAAGGATAAACATGACTGAGAAAAAAGTCGAAATCAATGCATCTGAAAAAAATGCCGAAGCCAGTTTTGCCGATTTGCTCAATGCGTCTGTTCAGACCAATGCCCGGATCAAGGTCGGCGAAGTGACCGAAGGCAAAGTCATTTCCATAGGCAAAGAAAACATTTTTTTGGACCTGGGCACCCGCGCTGAAGGCATGATTGACAGGGAAGAATTCGTCCACAAAGGACATTTGACCATCCAGGAAGGCGAAACCGTGCAGGTGCTGGTCAGCGTTTTCCGCAACGGCATTTTTCATTGCACCAGCCGTTTGCACTATGCTGGCCACAACGATCCACGCCAAACCAAAGATTCACCTTCCCTGCAGATGCTGAAGGAAGCTTTTGCCAATCATTTGCCGGTGGAGGGCAAGGTGAAATCCTTGAACAAAGGCGGATTCGAAGTTCATGTCCTGGGCCAGAAAGCTTTCTGTCCGATTTCCCAAATTGAAAAAAATTATTGCCAGAACCCGGAAATCCATCTGGATAAAGTCTACACGTTCCTGGTTAACCAGTATGAGGAAGACGGCCGCAATATTGTGGTTGGACGCAAGGACCTGCTCCAGGCTGAAGAGCAGGAAAAATCACGGCAGCTCTGGCAGGAGCTTCAAGTCCACCAGGTTTGCGAAGGCACCGTTACCTCGGTTCACGACTATGGTGCTTTTGTCGATATCGGGGGCATCGAGGGGCTTCTGCATGTTTCAGAAATATCCTTCAAAAAAACGCTGAACGTGCAGGAGGCGCTGCGCCCCGGTCAAAAACTGAACGTGGCCATTATCAAACTGGACCGCGAAACGAACAAGATTTCATTGAGCCTCAAAGCCCTGCAAACGGATCCTTGGATCGAGGCCGCCGAGAAAATCCAGGTCGGTAAAGAGTACAACGGCGTGGTGCTGCGCTTAAAAACATTTGGCGCCTTCATCGAATTGCTTTCCGGGGTAGTCGGGCTGCTGCATATTTCCCAGTTAGGAGTCGAACGCCGGGTCAGCCATCCCAAGGAAATCCTGACAATCGGCCAAACGGTCAGCGTGCGTGTCCTTTCCATCGACCTGGAAAAGAAAACAATCTCGCTGACCATGGAAGAGGCGGAAATAAACTACAGCGACGAACTGTCACGGCTTAAAGAAAAACAGGAAAAAGAAATGAAAAACGGTGCCACAACCATGGCCACATTGCTGGATTCGGCAATGAAAAAAACTGAAAAATAACCCGGTTTAAAAAATATTTCCCTTTTTCAAACCCGACCGCGCATAAACCAGACGCATGATTTCCGTGGCGGTTTCTTCAATGGATTTGTACGTTACTTCTAAAATCGGCCACTGCTGGCTTTCAAAATGGCGCATGGCAAAAAGCACTTCCCGGCGAATCTGTTCGATATCGGTATAATTGGAATAATAGTCGGCTTTCATCTTCAGTTGCCTTTGGCAGCGAATCATTTCCAGACGCCTGGGATTGATCGTCAAGGCGACGATCTTTTTTTGGTCTATTTCAAAAATTTCTTTGGGTAGTTCTTCGTTGATAAGAATGGGAACATTGGCCACCTTCCAGCCACGGTAAGACAAATAGATACTGACCGGCGTTTTCGATGTGCGCGAAACTCCGAGCAGGACGATTTCGGCGGCGTCAATACTGGCCAACCCCAAACCGTCGTCGTGCTTGATGGTAAAATCAACCGCCTCGATGCGTTTGAAATAATCGCTATCCAGCTGCCTGAAAAGCCCTGGCTTGGCCATGGGTGAAATTTCCAGAAGGTCAGAAAGACGGGTCAATACGGGTCCCAGAATGTCTACGGTAGGCACTCCGTTCAATCGCCCCAATTCAGTTATTTTTTGGCGCAACTTGGCAGAGGCCATCGTATAAATAATCACGCCATTGGCCTTGGATGCCCGCTGCAAAATATAATATATTTTTTTCAAGGTGCGGACATTGGAAAATGTTTCCAGGGTTATCTGCGTGGTAATGAATTGAGATAAAGCAGCCTGAACAACCGTTTCGCATGTTTTGCCGGTGGCATCAGACACGGCAAAAACATAACGCTTGAACTCTTTATCGCTTCTGGCCATGAAAAAACTGTACCGCCAAGATGGAGAAATGTCAACGGCCCGTTCCTCTGCTTTTCACATGGGCTGATTGAATAGAAGACGTTTTATCTGCTATAATACTGAAACAATGTTCAAATATATTATTCGCAAAATATTCGGTACCCAAACGGAACGTGACCTGAAACGCCTCCAGCCTAATGTTGTCCGCATTAACGAGCTTGAACCGGCCATGCGGCAAATGAGCGAGGAGCAATTACGCGCTAAAACCGAGGAATTCAAGAGTAGACTGCTCAACGGTGAAACTCTCGACGACCTCCTGGTGGAGACCTTTGCAGTGGTCCGTGAAGCGGCGAGGCGTACGCTCAACATGCGCCATTTTGACGTGCAGTTGCTGGGTGGCATGGTGTTGCACCAGGGCAAAATCGCCGAAATGAAAACAGGTGAAGGAAAAACCCTGGCCGCCACTTTGCCTGCCTATCTGAATTCGCTGGATGGAAAAGGCGTACATGTCGTGACAGTCAATGATTATCTGGCCAGCCGCGACTCGAAATGGATGGGCAAAGTTTATCAATTCTTGGGGCTTTCCGTCGGCGTCATCCAGCACGAAATGGATGACCAACAGCGCCAGCAGGCATATGCCTGCGACATCACATACGGGACCAACAATGAATTCGGCTTCGATTACCTGCGCGACAATATGAAGTTTGAAGTGCAGAGCCTGAGCCAGCGTGAATTCAACTTCGCCATCGTCGATGAGGTGGACTCCATTCTGATCGATGAAGCCCGCACGCCATTGATCATATCGGGTCCGACCGAAGCCTCAACGTCATTCTATTACCGGGTCAATGAATTTGTAGCCCGAATCAAACGCAGCAAAGAATTGTTTGATTTGGACGAGAAGTCCAAAACCGTCATTTTAACTGAAAGCGGCATCAGCGAAGCCGAAAAATTTTTTCATATCGACAATCTCTATGATCTGCCGAACATGGACCTGCTGCACCAAATCTATCAATCGCTCAAAGCGCATCTGATATTCGCCCGCGATGTCGATTACCTGGTCAAAGACGACCAGGTGCTGATTGTCGATGAATTCACCGGCCGCATCATGCCGGGGCGCCGCTATTCGGATGGCCTGCACCAGGCCTTGGAAGCCAAGGAAAATGTCAAGGTCGAGCAGGAATACCAGACCCTGGCCTCGATTACTTTTCAAAACTATTTCCGCATGTATAAAAAGCTCTCGGGAATGACCGGAACGGCCATAACCGAGGCGGCGGAGTTTGCCCATATTTATCATTTGGATGTCGTGGAAATTCCCACCAACATGCCATTAATTCGTACGGAATTCCGTGACGTGATTTACGGCAGCAAGGAAGAAAAATGGGACGCCGTGGTCAATGAAATCAAGGCCCTGAACGAGAAAGGCCAGCCGGTTCTGGTCGGAACGATTTCCATAGAAAATTCCGAACTGCTCAGCCGCCGGCTGCAAAGAGAAAAGATACGCCACGTCGTTCTGAATGCCAAGTACCATGGAATGGAAGCTGAGATCGTGGCCCAGGCCGGTCGACTCAATTCGGTCACCATCGCTACCAACATGGCCGGGCGCGGCACGGACATCCTGCTGGGCGGCAATATCGAGTCCCTGCTTCGTGAAGAATTAAAGAAAAAAGGGTTCAGCCTGGAGACGGCGCCTCCGATTGTTGCTGAAAAAGCCGCAAAGGAAATAAGCGAACAGGTAAACCGTGAGCATGAAATTGTGATTGAACGCGGCGGCCTGCATATTTTGGGCACGGAGCGCCATGAAGCCCGCCGTATCGACAACCAGTTGCGCGGTCGTTCCGGTCGCCAGGGCGATCCCGGTTCTTCCCGTTTCTATATTTCCCTGGAAGACGATCTCATGAAAATACTGGGGTCCGACCGCATCCGCGGGATGCTGGTCAGGGCTGGAATGAGTAATGGCGTGCCTTTGGAAAACCGGTTGGTGTCCCGGGCAATTGAAAACGCCCAAAAACAGATCGAGGGCCAGAATTTTTCCATCCGCAAGCATTTGCTTGAATATGATGACGTGATGAACAAGCAACGCCAGCATATTTACTCCTTGCGCCGCGATATCCTGTTCGGCAAGGATTTTAAAAATTATATTCTGGAACTTTTAGAAGATCTCTACAACGAAGTTTTTTCCTTTTATATCAATGAAAATAAAGAAGCCGAGGAATGGGATTTCGATTCTTTCCACAAGGAAATTCAGCTGCAATTCGGCATTGATGTCAAACAGGCAATTCAAGAAGATTACCATGATCTGCCCCCTTTACTTTTAAAAGAAAACATCCTGGCAAGCATCAAAGCTTTTTACGCTGAAAAGGAAAATATTATCGGCACGGCGCAGATGCGTGAACTGGAAAGGATGATCATGCTTCAGGTAACCGATTCCCAGTGGAAAGACCATTTGCTCAACATTGACCACTTGAAAGAAGGAATTGGCTTGCGCGGTTACGCCCAGAAAGACCCGCTGATCGAATATAAAAAGGAAAGCTACCAGATGTATGAATCCCTGCTGAACCGCATTGATGAGGAAATATTGCGCTTCTTGTTCCTTTTCCGTCCGGTAAGCGATGAAGAGATCGAGGATTGGCGAAAAAAAAAGAAAACAAAAGCAACCACCCCGACGTTTAAAATGCCCGGCAGGAAGCATAAAAAGAGAAGATGAACAGCAAAGAAAAAATAATCGCTGCCGAAGGCTTGACCTTCGATGATGTACTTCTGGTTCCCGCCTATTCGGACGTCCTGCCAAACCAAGCTGATACCGTCACCAAGTTTTCCCGGCATATTCACTTGAGCATCCCCTTGGTTTCTGCGGCAATGGATACGGTTTCAGAATCCAGGATGGCCATCGCCATGGCCCAACTGGGGGGCTTGGCCATCATTCATAAAAATCTGAGTATTGATGAACAAGCCGGCGAAGTGCTTAAAGTCAAGCGCTCCGAATCAGGAATGATCGTTAATCCCATTACCCTGCGGCCGGACAACACCATTCATGAAGCACTACAGCTGGTCAAGGAAAAGGGAATTTCCGGTCTGCCGATCATCGATGAGCAGGGCAAACTGGTGGGAATTTTGACCAATCGTGATTTGCGCTTCGCCACCAATTTCGGCGAAAAGATATCGACCATCATGAAGGCCAAGAACCTGATCACCGCCCCGGTGGACTTTACCATGGACCAAGCCAAACACTTACTGCATGTCAACCGCATAGAAAAACTTCCGGTTGTCGATAAAAATAATTTCCTGAAGGGTCTGATTACGTTCAAGGACATATTAAAGACTGAAAAATTTCCCACGGCATCCAAGGATAAAATGGGTCGCCTGATGGTGGGCGCCGCTGTCAGTACCGGCCGTGATACCCTGGACCGGGTCCGAGCCCTGGTCGAAGCCAAAGTGGATGTGCTTGTCATCGACACATCCCACGCCCATTCGCACAAAGTACTGCAAACCATCGAAAAAATAAGAACCATAGCCAATGGCATAGACCTGGTCGTCGGCAATATCGCCACGGCTGCAGCGGCCAGGGACCTGATCAAGCTCGGTGTGGACGGCATGAAGGTCGGAATCGGACCCGGTTCGATATGTACAACCCGAGTGGTCACGGGGGCCGGTATTCCGCAGATTTCGGCCATTATGGCCGTGGCCGCAGAAATCGCTGGCCGCGTCCCGGTCATTGCTGACGGCGGGATTAAATTCTCCGGTGATATCGC
This sequence comes from Candidatus Aminicenantota bacterium, assembly GCA_963770755.1. Lineage (GTDB taxonomy): Bacteria > Acidobacteriota > Aminicenantia > UBA2199 > UBA2199 > UBA2199. The sequence goes on from CAVYQZ010000010.1 coordinate 691,803, forward strand.
CAAAGCCCTGGCGGCCGGAGCCGATGTGGTAATGATTGGTTCCATATTGGCCGGAACTGACGAAAGTCCGGGAGAAATGGTAATTTATCAGGGACGTTCTTATAAAAAATACCGCGGTATGGGCTCTATCGCCGCCATGAAAGCGGGCAGCCGCGATCGTTATTTTCAGGAGGACGAGTTTTCTGAATCCAAACTGATTCCCGAAGGTATCGAGGGGCGTGTTCCTTACCGCGGCACGGTCATGAAGTTGATTCCGCTCTTGATGGGTGGCGTCAGGGCCGGCATGGGCCTGACCGGTTGTCGCACCATATCCGAGTTGAAGAAAAAAGCGCGCTTCATCCGTATCACCAATGCCAGCCTGAAGGAAAGCCATGTTCATGATGTGATCATCACCGAGGAATCACCAAATTACCGTTTGGATTAGGAAAAATGAGTCAAACTATAATCCCCGAAAAACTCACTTTTCGGCGCAAAGAGGTGATGCAGCTGGCGAAACTGGATGGACGGGTTTTGGATTATTGGCAAAAGGAGTTCAAAGCCTTTGCGCCCATCACCAATCAGAGCGGTGAAATATTTTACAGCCGTCATGACGTCGAAATTATCCTGAAAATAAAAGAATGGCTTAGCCATGACCAATATGATAAAAATAAAATCAAGGAAATGCTGCGGCAAGATTTCGGTGCATTAGATTTTGGTCGCAAAGAATCTGAATCCGGGTCGATCAGTCAGGAAAAGGTAAAGAGAATCCGCCGCGGCCTTGACGAAATATTGACTTTGCTCGCTAAAGATGATAAAAGCTGAATGAGCCGGGGCGTAGCGCAGTCTGGTTAGCGTACACGCTTGGGGTGCGTGTGGTCGGTGGTTCGAATCCACTCGCCCCGACTTAATAACTTAAAGTAAATTAACTTGGTAAAAAAACAAGATAATTTGCTTTTTAAGTTACTTATCCTGCGCAGCAGGGTTAATTTAACTTCCGCAACAACATGCAAACCATATTACTAACCAATGATGATGGCTTCTACTCGAAAGGAATTATTTCTCTGAAGAATACCCTTGAAAAAAATTACCGCATATGGATCGTGGCTCCAGACCGTGAAAAAAGCGCCATCAGCATGGCCCTGACTTTAAACCATCCATTGCGTATCAATCAGATTGAAACGGATACATACGCCGTCAACGGCACGACGGCCGATTGCGTCAACATCGCCCTGCAGAAGATTCTGCCCGAAAAACCGGATTTCATTATTTCTGGAATGAACTTGGGCGAAAACCTTTCTGAAGATATCTTTTTTTCCGGAACAGTGGGTGGCGCTTTTTGCGGATATCTTTATGGCATTCCATCTCTGGCCGTATCGTTGATCGCCGGGTTGGGCCAGTATCAGCAACAGCCATTTGAATTCGAACCGGGAGCGGAAATCACGGCAAAAATTCTTGAAAAATTACTCGGCTACGACCATGAAAATGTCGTGTATAACCTGAATATTCCTTTCCCGAACAACGGTCAAATTGCCGTAACCACCCTGGGCAACAAACGCTATACTCCCGATATCATCGAAAAGCTTGACCCGCGCGGCCGCAAATACTATTGGACCGGAACCGGCACTCCAAATTATAGCAGCATGGAGGGCAGTGATATCTGGGCCGTGCAAAATAAAATGATTTCCTTAAGTATTATCAAATACGATTTGAATGCCAAATCAGAATTGGCAAATCTGTCGTCTGCGTTCGAGCGGTTTAAATTGTAATTTTCCGGCTGGGCAATAATTATTCCGCCAATATTCTTTTAGCTTCCTCCAAAAATGATTCCGGAACCATAATGCTCACCTTGCCCAGACCGTTCATGGTAATTCCGAAGATGTGGCCAGCCGACTCGAATCTTAACAAAACAGGAATTTGGAAGCTTTCCAGCTTGGATTTGATGATTTCGGCTTCCATGCTGCCTTCAACCGCCGTGAGTTCCTTAAGATCCGTGTTTTTCATTTTTTTGACGTTGCCGGAAATGTTCGACAGCCTTAGTCAATCTTTTCGCGAAAATAAACAAAAAAGATCTGCAAGCCGAGTTCGCGGCTGTCATTGCTTCCGGGAAAAACCCTGGCCGGAATAAAAACCTTATCGGTTTCAATCTTCAGAAAAAACTCATCTCCACTGCCCATCTGCTCCGGGCTAATAACATATTCCCGTGAAAACAATTCGTCGGTGGGAATAAATTCTTCAAGCAGAGAATCATTAATTTTAAAAGTGACTTTCTGATCTGGAAAAACCGTTTTGCTCACACCGCCCTTGATAATCAAGGTGCATTCTTTTTTTGGATTCTCGATGATGCAAACCGCTTTGGACATGGTCCAGCGCCAACTGCGGTGAAATGTATCACTGGCATTGACATCGATTTCAAGTCCGTTCCAGCCTTCATCATAAACAATTTCAGGAGCATTGAATGAGGCCGGTTGAACGTTGAGTTTTTTCTCAAACAAAATAATCGGATTTTCCTTGCCGGCTGATTTCAGATTGTACAAGCCGACGGTCAGATTGATTTCTTCATATCCTTCAAAATCAATATCAAATTCATTTAAAAATTGGGGAATAAACAAAACCCGGGAATACTCTATTTGCTCATTCTGTCCCCAGGTACTGGTTTGTTTTGCAGGCACATGGTCGTCCTGGATCAGCATTTCCTTGCTGTTCACCCGCCAGAAATGGACAAATACATTGTAATCGGTGCTGAATTTTTTAAATTCTTTTTCAGTTTTAAATATATAATCCATTTTGAGGTACAGGGAATCGGTAACCGATGCAGGAGTTAGTTTGATTTGCAGATCAACGCCGTGATGATCGACTTTTTTACTGCAAAAAGTAAAAAACAGTGTTATCAGCAAAATTGCTGAAAAAAGTACTTTTTTCATGGAACCTCCTAAAGTGATGTATAAAATTTATCATATTTAGGTAAAAAAAGCAAAGGGCAGTCTGACAACTGCCCTTTTTTTGAGAAAAAACTGAGAAAATAAAATTTATTCTTTATTTTTGCCGATATCTTCAAACTCGGCGTCAATAACTTCACCTTCACCGGTTGGTGAATCGCCTTCTTGGCCTTGGCCGGCATCGGAACCGGGCTGGGGCTCTTTTTGCGCTCCGGCGTCCTTGTACATTTCAGTTGATAACTTGCTGGTTAAGCTGTTCATGCTTTCAATTTCATCCAGAATCTGCTGATTCTCTCCCTTTTCCACCACTTCCTTGGCATGCTTCACAGCCGCCTCAACTTCGCTGGCCATGGACTCGGGAATTTTATCCTTGTTTTCTTTAACCAGTTTTTCTAAAGAGTAGGACAACTGATCGAGCTTGTTACGGTTTTCAATAGCATCTTTTTTCTGTTGATCCTCAGTACGGAACTTTTCAGCGTCTTTAACCATTTTATCTATTTCTTTTTCGTTAAGGCCGCTTGACGATGTGATGGTGATGGCTTGCTGCTTGTTGGTGGCCAGGTCTTTTGCCGAAACGTTCAGGATACCGTTGGCATCGATGTCAAAGGTCACTTCCACTTGCGGGACGCCGCGTGGCGCCGGCGGCAACCCGGGTAGATGAAACTTGCCCAGAGTGCGATTGTCGCGGGCCATTTCTCTTTCACCCTGCAGCACGTGGATTTCAACGGTGGATTGATTGTCTTCAGCCGTCGTAAAAATGTCGGTTTTCTTTGTCGGGATGGTGGTATTGCGTTCGATTAGTTTATGCGAGATGCCGCCCAGGGTTTCGATCCCCAGGGACAACGGAGTTACGTCGAGCAGCAAAATATCCTTGGCTTCGCCTCCCAGAACACCGCCCTGCACCGCGGCGCCCGCGGCGACGACTTCGTCGGGATTGACGCTCTTGTTGCCTTCACGGCCGAAAAACTTCTTGACCAGCGCCTGGATGTAAGGCATGCGAGTCATGCCGCCGACCAGAATGACCTCCTTGATATCGGCCACGCTGATCCCGGCATCCTTGATGGCCAGCTTGCACGGGGCAATCGAACGCTCGATGATTTCACCAACCAGCTGTTCCAGTTTGGAGCGGCTCAACTTCAATACCAAATGCTTGGGCCCCGATGCATCAGCGGTCACGAACGGCAGATTGATTTCAGTTTCCTGGGTTGTCGAAAGCTCGATCTTCGCTTTTTCCGCTGCTTCCTTCAGGCGCTGTAGGGCCATCTTGTCCTTGGCCAAATCAATGCCTTGGTCTTTCTTGAATTCCTCGGCAATCCAGTCGATAAGCCTCTGGTCGATGTTGTCGCCGCCCAGATGGGTGTCGCCGTTGGTGGATTTGACTTCCACAATATTTTCGCCGATCTCCAGAATCGAGATATCAAAAGTCCCGCCGCCAAAGTCATAGACGGCGATCAGTTCGTCTTTCTTCTTGTCCATGCCGTAAGCCAGCGCCGCCGCCGTCGGTTCGTTGATAATGCGCTTAACCTCCAAACCGGCGATCTTTCCCGCATCCTTGGTGGCCTGGCGCTGGGCATCGTTGAAATAGGCCGGAACCGTGATCACCGCTTCCGTGACTTTTTCACCCAGGTAGTCTTCAGCGGCCTCCTTGAGCTTCCGCAGGATCAAGGCCGAAATTTCGGGCGGCGAATATTGTTTGCCATCGATACTGACCCGGGCGTCGTCATTGGGACCGCCAACCACTTTGTAGGGGACCATTTTAATCTCGTCCTTGACTTCGGAAATACGCCGGCCCATGAATCTCTTGATGGAATAGACGGTATTTTCCGGATTGGTGATCGACTGTCTTTTTGCCACCTGACCTACAAGGCGCCCGCCGTCCTTGGTAAAACCGACAACTGACGGGGTGGTCCGCCCGCCTTCTGAATTGGTGATGATCTTTACATCACCCTTTTCCATTATCGCCACTGCCGAATTGGTTGTACCCAAATCAATTCCTATTATTCTACCCATATGTCACTCCTTAAGTTTGAATATCTATAATATAGATTAAAATAACTTGTTTGTCAACAAATTAATAATAGAATTGTTATAATTAGTTGAGTGAGTTGTTGTTAGATTAATTAAGATATTAAACTACTCGTAGAAATCATTAAAAAGACAGGTATTCACCATCTAGGGATTGGTATTAAAAATTGAAAGAATTACTTGGCTTCTACGGCAAAAACATACGTGTTTTCGGCAACTTGTTTCAGAGGTCGGCCGGAGTTCCCCCTGGGCAACAGCCAGCAAACTGCATACGTCCCCTTGAAGTACTTCATGGTCCGGCGGATGGCCTTTTCCAGGGAAAACTCCTTTTTGGAAACGACATTGACCACGATCATGAGCCAATTGACCGAATAATGGCTGATATTCGATCCACCTTCAAGTAGTTGCACCACCGAGGGACCGGCTGTCTTTTTCTTGGCATGGCCGAAATCGGGGGCATCGGCATTGCCAACCGTTTTAAGCCCGGTTACTTTCTGAAAATCATTCCCCGCCCAGCGGGCCACGGCGGCCGAGCTGGAAATTTTAGTATAGTCGCAATCATAAAGATCCATGATCAGTTCAAATTGCTCCGGCCCTTTTTCCTTGAAAAAACCAAAGTCTCGGCCGAATACCTCAGCGCTTTCGATCAACCGCGGCTGGAATACCCGAGAGATTTCGGTATGGGCCAGATCATATTCAAAAATCCGGGTTCCTTTTCTTATTTTTTTAATATCGGTAAAGGACCCGCGCGGCAAGTGCCAGCACAATGCCTTTCCGGTCTTGAAGTATTCAAGCGAGGAGCGGATGGCGTCTTCCACGGGCAGGGCGGCGCAGGTGAAGCAGTTGAGCACCCCCGCCCGGCCATAGCGCCGGTAGCTGATGGCACTGGTCTCCACGTACTGCACCAGCGTTTCGCCATCATCCAGCTTGTAGCCGGCCACGATTGGCCCGCCGAACGCCTTCATGTCGATGGCCTCGCATGTCTGGATGGCCCATTTTTCGACCTGCTTGGCATTGGGTCGGCTGTGGACCGGGAGTTCGATGTCCATGACGATCTCTTCACCGTATTTGTCGGTCTCCAGTCTTTTTTGAAATTCAGGATAAGGAACCGCCGATATCCGCGGTGAGTACCAGCTCGTCCTGATCCCCGCCTTCTTGAACGCTTTCTTGGCATTGCGCTCGGCTTTACTGAAAACGCCTCGGCCCTTGGAACCGGCCGTCAAACTGAACGGCCCGCCCATGTAGCTGACGTTGGAGAACTGCACCACGCGCACGTCGTCAAAACTTCGCTCGATCTGGCGCCAGCTTCCCGGCGCCTCGAACGGCTGCAGGATCAGGGCCCCGGTCTGGTGGATGGTGATGCCGCCGTCGACCAGGGCATCATAGACGCTCTGGTAAAAATCGGTGTTGAACAGGCTCTTGGCTGGGCCGATCGGATCGGTGGAGTCGATGACGATCACGTCGCATTTGCCCTTCATCTGGCGGATCACTTCGGCACCATCGCCGACAATGAGCTTGAAGCGCGCGTCTTCATATACACCCTCGCACACGGCCGGCATATGCTCACGGCACAGGTCGCAGACCATGCGGTCGATCTCGACCATGGTTACCTTTTGCACCGATTTATGGCGCAACACCTCGCGGGCCACGCCGCAGTCGCCGCCGCCGATGATCAGCACATGCTTGGCCGGCCGGTTCAAGGCAAAGATCGGCCAGTGGGCGATCCACTCGTGGTAGATACCCTCATCTTCCTCGGTCAGCTGCACGATGCCGTCCAGGACCAGCACCCGCCCAAAACGGTCCGTTTCCAGGATCATCAGTTTTTGAAAGCCGGTCTCGGTTTCGGGCACGATCACCCTGGACACCTTGAAACCATAGGTTGTATCGGTATAGAGATCCTCAAAAAACCATAATTCTTTCCCCTTTTTTATCAACCCCATGGGCATTTTCTCCTTGCTTGTGAGTGCGAACAAATGTTATTATAAGGGAAAATCGCCTTTGATTCAATGGTTTTTCCCAGGGAATTTCACGAGAATTCGCTGGATTTATCCCCCCGGCTTCTTCAATATGCCAGGGTGACCATCAAACTCATCCCCCCCCCCTTCTCTTGTGAAGAGAAGGGGAAAAAGAAACGTAAATACACTCCCCCCTCTCTTTGCGAAGAGAGGGGGCTAGGGGGTGAGTTGTAGGACACTCTGCCTTTTCAATATTTCAAGGCGACCCGTCCCCTTTGCAGGGACATACTTTCACTATGATTTCAACAAGTCTTCAAGTAGTTGAAATCATCTAGTGAAAGTATACCATCACTTGATGTTTTCATCGGTACCAACACTATGTTTTTGGCCATTTCCAAAAGTCTCCAAAAACATTTAGTGTTGGTATAGTCACACTGGATGGTTTCAGCAGTTACCAGGATTTGCTGAAACCATAGTGTAACTACTACCTGTGTTGGCTGAAAACATAATGATGGTAGACAAACCATCTCCGCCAAGATAGGCGGATGATTTGTGCTGCGGGTTGCACCTACGTCTATTTTTACTCCGGGAATTTCTTCTCGACCAGGTCGTTGACCAGCGTGTCGTCGGCCAAATGGGGCAAAGTGATATGGCCGCGGTTGGGGTGCTGGTCGTTCCAGGCGGCGGCGGTTTCCATGGCGTTTTCATTGCGCGCCCAGGCGCGGCGGGCGATGCCGTTCATCACATCCCACTCCATGGCCGAAGCGATGATGCGATCCTTGGCCTCGCTGCCGTCCAGGACCAGCCCAAAACCGCCGTTGAACGATTTGCCGATGCCCACGCCGCCGCCATTGGACAATACCACCATGGACATGCCGCGGGCGGCGTCGCCGGCAAAGTTGTGGACGGCCATGTCGGCGGTGACGTTGCTGCCGTCGTGAATGTTGGCCGTTTCGCGGAAGGGCGAATCGGTCCCCGACACGTCGTGGTGGTCGCGACCGAGCATGATCGGGCCGATCACGCCCCGGCGCACCATCTCGTTGAATTTCAAGGCGATTTTCACCCTGCCTTCGGCGTCAGCATAAAGGATGCGCGCCTGCGTCCCGACCACCAGCTTGTTCCTGCCGGCATTCTTGATCCATTCGTAGTTGTCGCGGTCCATGGCCCGGCGGCCGGGGTCCAGGCAGGTCATGGCCGCCTGATCGGTTTGCTCCAGATCCGCCGTTTTACCGCTCAAACACACCCAGCGGAACGGGCCATAGCTGTAGTCGAAGCAGAGCGGTCCCATGATGTGCTCGACGTAGCTGGGAAAGACGAAGCCATCGCTCTCGTCGCGGCCGTTGGCGGCGATGTCACTGGCGCCGGCATCAAAGACCGCCTTTAAAAATGAATTCCCGTAATCCCAGAAATGGGTGCCCTTGGCCACCATTTTCTGGATCAGGCGGAACTGGCGAATCAATGATTCGTCGATTTTTTTGCGGAAAAGCTCGGGATTTTCACGCAGCAGGCGCCGCCCCTCTTTGAATGAAATCCCGGCCGGCGTGTAACCGCCGCCGTAGGCGTCGTGGCAGGAGGTCTGGTCCGAGGCCAGCTCGATGGGGATGTCGTGATCCAGTATATATTGCCAGAGGTCGACGACATTGCCGTGATAGGCGATGGATAAGGGTTTTTTTGACTTGCGGAACTCAGCGATCCAGTGGGCGATCTCGTCAAGGTCGGCCGATATCCGGGAGACCCAGCCCTGTTTTTGCCGCGTTTCGATGCGTGAATAGTCGACCTCGGCCAGCAGGCCGATACCGCCAGTGATCTCAACCGCCTTGGCCTGGGCGCCGCTCATGCCGCCCAGCCCGGAACTCAGATAGACCACACCGGCCAGATCTTTATGGGTGGGGATCTTCAGATACATGCGCCCGGCGTTAAGCAAGGTCAGGTAGGTGCCGTGGACGATGCCCTGCGGCCCGATGTACATCCAGCCGCCGGCCGTCATCTGTCCGTAATTGGAGACGCCCATGGCTGCGGCCTGACTGAAACCGGCCAGGTTGTCGTACATGCCCACCAGCATACCATTGGTGGAGATGACCCGCGGCGCGTCGGGGCGTGACTCAAACAGCCCGAGCGGATGGCCTGAATATACGACCAGGGTCTGGCGGTCGGTCATTTCCTGCAAATACAGCTTGACCAGGCTATACTGCATCCAGTTCTGGAAAACCTGTCCGCTCTCCCCATAGGTTACCAGCTCGTAGGGATAAAGGGCCACATCGAAATCAAGATTGTTGTCGATCATCACCTGGAAAGCCCTGGCTTCGATGATCTTGCCGGGATATTCGTTGATGGCCTTGGCTTTCAGGGAACCTTCGGGGCGGTAGCGATAGCCGTAGATACGCCCGCGCGTCAGCAGTTCGTCCAAAAATTCGGAGGCGATCTCTTCATGCAGAGGCTCGGGAATGTAGCGCAGGGCGTTTTTCAGGGCGACCCTGGTCTGGGCGGCACTGAGTGAAAAACCCCGGTCCGGAGCGCGGCGGATGCCGGTGACGAATTCTTTTTTAGCGGGCAATTGGGCGGGCAGGGACACATGCTGAAAACTTCTGGCGGTCTTGGTCATGAACGATTTCCTCCCGCGAAAATATAAGTCATCGTCACATTTATGTCAAGATATGAGATACAACTGATATTGCGATTGTTTCTTGACAAACAGGCCTTAATAATATATTATTAGTATCTTATTTATGAAAATATTAGTCGCCGAAGAGGCGGGATTTTGTTTTGGAGTAAAAAGAGCCTTGAAATTGATCAATGAGTATCTCAAAAACGGAAATACAATTCAAACTTTTGGCCCGCTGATCCACAATATTCCGGTTCTGAATAATTTGGCCGCCCAGGGGGTCCATTCGGTTGATTCTGTCAGGAATATCAAAAAAAACAAGACGCTCTGCATCAGGACCCACGGCATTCCACGCCACGTTGAAAAGTACATTCAAAAAAGAGGCATTTCCACCCTGGACGCCACTTGCCCGCTGGTAAAAAAAGAGCAAAAAATCATCGAAAAACTCAATAAAAACAAGGGTCGGATTGTAATCGTCGGCGACAAGGATCATCCCGAAATCATCGCCGCCCGCAGCTACGCTAAAAATGTAACGATCATCAACTCCCTGGCCGAGGCCGAGTCGCTGCCGCCCTGCGCGCAGATGAGCGTCGTGGCCCAGACCACGCTGAACAGCGAGTTTTTCAAGCAGGTGGTTGCCATCCTGATGGACAAGGCGGAAAAAATTGAAATTTACAACACCATCTGCCAGGCAACCAAGGACCGCCAACAAGCCGTAAAAAAACTGGCCCCACAGGTCGATGCCATCATTGTCATCGGCAGCAAGATATCATCCAACACCAAAAAGCTTTTTCATATCGCCAAGGAAAAAAACAAGAATTCGCTGCACATTGAAACCTGCGCCGACTTGCAAAAACCGAGGATTCTGAACAAAATTGCAAAATATTCCTCCGTCGGCATCACCGCCGGGGCGTCGACGGCGCCGGAAGAACTGGAACGCGTAAAAAATTTCTTGCAGAAACTATAAACGTTAAGGAGACAGACATGTCAGACATAAAAGATGCCATCGACAACAACCAGGACGATTTTTCCGAACTGGTCAAGGAATATGACCTGAAAAATCTCGCTTCCAATGCCCCCATCGAAGGCCGCATCGTGGATATCATTGAAAACCGCGTCGTCATCGATATCGGACAAAAAACCGAAGGGATTTTGGATCGCCTGGAGTTATTGGATTGGAACGGCAACATGAAATATAACATCGGCGACCCGATTTCCGTGCTTCCCAAAAATGTCAACTTCAAGGAAGGTTACATCACGGTTTCCAAAAAGCTGCTGGATGAACAGCAGGGCTGGGAAAAGGTGTTTTACGCCTATAAAACCAATACGGCACTGGCGGGAACCATCACCAAAATGACTCCCGATGAAAAAGGCTTCATGGTTGACATGGGCGTAGAGATGTTCCTGCCCATGAGCCAGGTGGATATCCAAAAAGTCAAGTCCCCGAAAAAAGTGCTGGGCAAGGAATTCCTGTTTAAGGTCGTCAAGCTGAACAAAAAAGATAAAAATGGCACTGTTTCGCGACGCATTATTTTGGAAGACGAGAAACAGGAAAAATTGAAGCACCTGCTGGGATCGCTGGAAGTTGGCCAGATTGTCAAGGGCGTGGTAACCTCGATCATGGATTACGGCGCTTTCGTTGACTTGGGAGGACTGGAGGGCCTGGTTCATAAAGACAATATCTCATACGGCCGCGTCAACCACCCCAGGGAAAAACTGCGCAAAGGCGACGAAATTGAAGTGAAGGTTCTGGAAATAGACCGGGAAAAGGGGAAAATTTCCCTGGGCATCAAGCAAAAATTCACCGATCCCTGGACCGACATGGAAACAAAATATCCCATTGGCAAAAGGCTGATCGCCAAGGTGGTTAAAATTGTCAGTTTTGGAGCCTTCATCGAGTTGGAAGAGGGAGTCGAGGGACTGCTGCACATTTCCGATCTGACCTGGGAGGGACGGCCGACTACCGTTGAGGAATATGTCGCCGTGGGCGACAAGTTGTGGGTACAGGTCATCGAGGTTAACAAGGAAGAACGTAAAATCAAGCTGGGGTTGAAGCAATTGGAAATACGCCCCGAGGAAAAATACCTGGAGAAGCACGCCCGCGGCGAAATCGTCAGGGCCAAAGTCAAGAAAATCCTCAAATCACGGGTTTTTCTGGGTTTGGAAGCCGGCGTGGAAGGGGTGATTAAGATATCCGATATCAGCTTCCATCACATCGAATCTCCGGATGAATTTTTGACCGAAGGCGAAGAAATCGACGCCATGATCATCAGCAACGAACTGGACCGGAATTCGAAAGTCCAGCTGGGGATCAAGCATTTGTCGGAAAATGAATGGAAGACGTTTTTCGCGAAAAACAAACCCAGCAATATCATCGAGGTCGGCGTCAAGAAAATCATCGAGGGCGGCATCATCGTCGAAATCAGCAAGAACATTGAAGGCTTCATCCGCAGCGGCGACATCGACGAGGAACAGGTCCCCATGGCCGAACTCGAGCAGAGGTTCAAGCCGGGTGACAAGATCCAGGCCATGATCGCACGCATCGAGGCAGACCGTAAAAAAGTTTATCTGAGCCTGCGCGCCTTGACCAAGGTTCGCGAAAGGGAAGAAATCAAAAAATTCATGAAAGCTGAAGACGACGCGGTCACGACCATCGGCGACTTGCTGCAGAACGAGCTAGACAAAAAAAAATGACCGTCCGCCAGCCAGTGGGAGCCTGAAAAATGAAATTCCTGTCCGCTCCCTGGCGCTGGAATTTTGTTTGCGGATTGAAAAAGGAAGACGACTGTGTTTTTTGCCGGGCCCAAAAACAAAATGACCGCGACGCACTGATCTGTTGGCGCGGCGAGAAATTTTTCATAATCATGAACAAGTACCCCTACAGCAGCGGCCATGTACTGATCGCCCCATACGCCCACCTGTCGTCGCCGGAACACATGGCGATTAACGATCTGAAGGAAATGTGGGAGTTGACCAACCGCTGCCTGTTCATCCTGAAAGAAAACTTCCACCCCGAAGGCTTCAATATCGGCATGAACATCGGCCAGGCAGCCGGAGCCGGGATCAAGGACCATTTTCATCAGCATGTCGTTCCCCGCTGGCAGGGAGATGCCAATTTCATGGCCACAGCCGGCCAAACCCGGGTCATTTCTTTCGACTTCGAAAAAATTTTTCAGGTCATCCACAACGCTTTTAAAAAGTGAAATATCACAGCGTCCAAACAAAAAAATCATGAAAATACTAACCCAGCAGAACTGGATAAGAGCCTTGGATAGCAAATTCAAATCCGGTTTTTACCGGGTTAGAATCTGCTGTAAGGCTCTAAAATCACCGGAGTACTTATGAACGAAATCAAAGCGCCGAAAGGGACACGCGACATTTTCGCTCCCGAGATCCAAAAATGGCACTATCTGGAAAACGCCGTCCACGCCTATTATAAAAAATTCCTTTATCAGGAAATCCGCACCCCGATTTTCGAACACAGTGAATTATTCAGCCGCGGTATCGGCAGCGAGACCGATGTCGTGCAAAAGGAAATGTACACCTTCACCGACAAGGCCGGCCGCAGCCTGACCTTGCGGCCAGAGAACACGGCATCCGTAGTGCGGGCGGTAATTGAAAACAACCTTTTTGAATCAGTGGCCCCGTTGCGTTTTTATTATATGGGGCCCATGTTCCGCTACGACAAACCGCAAAAGGGCCGCTACCGTCAATTTCAGCAGTTTGGTATCGAAGTTTTTGCCGACGAATCACCCCAGGTGGACGCCGAGGTCATTTTTTCAGCCGTGGATTTCCTGAAAAAACTGGAGATCGACGATATCCAGCTGGAATTGAATTCCGTGGGCTGCCCGCAGTGCCGTCCCGGATACCTGGAAATATTGAGAAAAGCCGCCAGGGCCGAGGAAAGCAGCCTTTGCGCAGACTGCCAGCGCAAGATCAGCGGCAACCCGTTGCGCATCTTCGACTGCAAGCTGCCCGAATGCGCTGAAACGGCTAAACGTTTCCCCCTGCTCGGCGACCATTTATGTTCGGAGTGTCGAGATCATTTCAAAGCCGTTCGCGAAGCCCTGAGCTGGATGAACGTCCCTTTTCTGCTCAATCCGCGCCTGGTGCGTGGACTGGACTACTATACCAAGACCGCTTTTGAAGTGACATCGGGACAGCTTGGCGCCCAGAACGCGCTGCTGGGTGGAGGCCGCTACAACAATCTGATCAAGGAACTGGGCGGACCCGATATGTCCGCCATCGGTTTTGCCGCCGGCATGGAGCGCATTGTCCTGCACCTGCAACACCTGCCCATCAATCCGGCCAAAATCATATTCGTAGCTTACCAGGACCCGAAATGGCTGCCCAACGCCATCCAACTCGCCCAAGTGTTGCGTGCGGAGGGCTGTCCGGTCTACCTTGATTATCAGGGCAAAAACCTGAAAAAACAGTTCAAAAAGGCCGACAAGGTTGGAGCCGCATTTACCATGGTCCTGGCCGAAGAGGAGATTAAGAGCGAAACGGTCTCCATCAAAAACATGGCCAGCCAGGATCAAATACAAATTTCGCTCAAGGACCTGAACCAATGGCTGAAAAAGAACTATTGAAACGCACAGTCTACTGCGGCTTGGTCGGCGAGGAACACAGCGGTCGAACGATTACCGTTTACGGCTGGGTGAACAACATGCGCGAGTTGGGCGGACTGACCTTCATCGACCTGCGCGACCGCGAGGGGTTGTTGCAGATCGTAGTCAACGAGACATTCCCTACTCCAGAAATCCTCAAGGACATCGGCAAGGAGACGGTCCTGGCGGTCAGCGGACTGGTGGTGAACCGCAGCAGGCCCAATCCCGATTTGCCCAGCGGCAAGTTCGAAGTCATTGCCAGCAACATCAAGATACTGGCCGCATCCGAAGTTCCGCCCTTTATTCCTGAAAACCGCGCCGGCGTTTCAGAAGAACTGCGCTTCAAACACCGTTACATTGACCTGCGCAACCAGACCATGCAGCAAAATTTCAAACTGCGCGCCAAGGCCAACCTGCTGACCCGCAGTTTCCTGGATAAAGAGGGTTTCCTGGATATCGAGACACCCATGCTGACCAACGCCACCCCCGAAGGAGCCCGGGATTACCTGGTCCCTTCACGAATATACAAGGGCAAGATGTTCGCCCTGCCGCAATCCCCCCAGCAGTTCAAACAACTGCTGATGGTGGCCGGTTTTGAACGCTATTTTCAGATCACGCGCTGTTTCCGTGATGAAGACCTGCGCGCCGACCGTCAGCCGGAATTCACCCAGATCGACATCGAAATGAGTTTCAGCGAGCATGACGAATTGTTCTCCATTATTGAACACCTGATGCGCGAAATCTTCGCCCTGCGCGGCCACGACGTCGCCTTGCCTTTCCAGCGCCTGCCCTACCGGGAAGCCATGGCCAAGTACGGCTCGGACAAACCCGACTTGCGCATTCCCTATACCATCCAGGATTTTACCGACCCAGCGAGCACGTGGAACAGCGAATTGCTCGAGGCCGCCTTGTCCCAGGGTGCCAAGGTCAAAGGCTTGGTCATCCCCGAAGCCGGGGCTTTTTCCCGCAAGCAACTTGATGAAATCAACGAAACCGGGAAAAAGCTGGGCGGCAAAGGCGTCATCTGGATGAAAAAGGGTGATGACGGCTTCAAGGCCTCACTGAAGATCGCCCCAGAACATATCGCTGCTTTTTTCCGGCAGCAAAAGATCGACGACCAAGCTTTGGTCCTGCTGGTCGCCGCTGCCGAAGTGCAAGCCTTGGTTCTTGCCGGCAAGCTGCGTGAGCACCTGGGGAAAAAATTCCAGGACAAGGACAGGCTGGAATTTCTCTGGGTGACCGATTTCCCGCTCTTTTTCTACAATGAGGAGGAGAAGCGCCTCGATTCCAACCACCATCCGTTCACCGCGCCCAGGCCGGAAGACGTCCCATTGCTCGACATTCAGCCGCTAGCAGTCCAAGCCATCGCCTACGACCTGGTGCTTAACGGCGTGGAAATCGGCGGCGGCAGCCAAAGGATCCATGACATCGCCCTGCAGCGCAAAATCTTCCAAATGCTCAGCCTCGAGGAAAAAGAGATTGATGACAAGTTCGGCTTCTTTCTCAACGCCCTGAAATTCGGGGCACCACCGCATTTGGGCATCGCCCTGGGTTTCGATCGCTTGCTGATGCTGCTTACCGGCGAAGGCTCCATCCGTGAGATCATCGCTTTTCCAAAAACCACATCATCACTCTGCTTGTTGACCGGTTCCCCTTCGGCCGTTTCCCAGCGCCAGCTGGACGAGCTGGGCATCGCCATAAAAAATTAACCCGGAGGTCTTTATGAATTCGCCTGAAAGTAAACCCGCGTCTTTCCCGGCCACTTTCTGGACGGCCAACACCATCGAGCTGTTCGAACGGGGCGCCTATTATGCCATGGCATCGTTCGTGGTCATCTACCTGACAGAGAACCTGGGCATGAGCCCCACCTTCGCCACTTTTCTCAACGGCTCGCTCCTTTGGGGACTGATCTACTTCCTGCCCATCGTCAGCGGCACCCTGGCCGATAAATACGGCTTCAAGCGTTCACTGGTCACCGCCTTCATCATGCTCTCATTGGGCTACCTGGTCATGGGCAACGTGCAGAATATCTTGCCGGCCGGCAGCAATTACACCATCCCGGTCCTGCTGGGCATCGTCCTCATTGGCCTGGGCGGCTCGATCGTCAAACCCTGTATCGCCGGCACGGTGCAGAAGACGTCCGGATTGCGAGCCACGCTGGGCTTCGGCATTTTTTACATGGTCATCAACATCGGCTCGATCAGCGGCCGCGGCGTCTCCTATTTCGTGCGCAGCAAGCTGGGCATCCCGGCCATTTTCTTTCCTGTGGCTTTCGCTTTCGCCATCGTCGGCCTGTTGATCGTGTTTTTTATCTATCGTGAGCCCGAATACGTCCCGGACGGCAAGAAAGACAGCCAAGTCGCAGCCAAGAAGACGCTGAGCCAGGCCCTGCTGGGCATCATCACTGTCCTGCGCAACTGGAAATTCGTCTTTTTCCTGGTCGTCATCGGCATGTTCTGGATCCTTTATGTTCAGCTTTACAACCTGATCCCACTCTTCCTGCGCTGGATCGATCCCCAAGCCCCGGTCGAGCTCTACACCCTGGTCAACCCGATCATGATCGTCTCGCTGCAGCTCTTTATCACCCGCTTCGCGAAAAAGTGGACCCCGGTGCGCTCGATCATGCTCGGCGTCCTGGTCACCACCATCGGCATGCTGGTCAACGTGCTGGCCCCCATGCTGTTCGCCGACATTTCGCTGAAAGTCACCCTGCTGCGCCTGGGGAGCTTCCATGTCCTGCTGCCTCTGGCCGGCATCTTCCTGCTCGTTTCCATCGCCTCCATGGCCCTGGGCGAGATGTTCGCCTCGCCGCGCATCTACGAGTACATCGGCGCCATCGCCCCCAAGGGGCAGGAAGGGCTCTACCTGGGCTACGCCAACCTGCCCGTGGCCCTGGGCTCGATCGTGGGCGCGCCCCTGGGCGGCCGCCTCTTCGAGATCTTCATCTCCAACCCGGTCGCCAAGGGCCAGCCGGCCAATCCCTACGCCATCTGGCTGATCGTGGCCGGCATGGGGGTGGTCTCCATGGTGGGCCTGGCCCTATACGACCGCCTGCTAATGCATAAGCAACAGGATTAATAAGGAATTGAAAGCAATATTTTAAATCCTCCCCGGCAAAGCGGGACAGACCGATCATATCCGCTAGGGTAGGCGGATGATCGGTGCTGCCCCGGCTTGCGGTACTGCAGAGGCCGGATCGAGGTTGACCTCAGCTGAAAAGGCAATATGAGCAGTTCAGTCTGGGATATTGACAACCGATCTTTTTATGGTACCATAAAAAGATCGGAGGTAAACCCATGAACATTGTCAAAGACATCAAGCCGATTACTTACCTAAAAACACGGACGGCCGACCTGCTCAAGCAGATCAACAAGACGCGTCGTCCGGTGGTTATAACCCAGAACGGGGAGCCGCGGGCCGTGTTGCAGGATCCGCAAAGCTATGAGAACATGCGCAATGCCATCGGCATATTGAAGCTCGTTTCCCAGGGCGAAGGGGACATCAAGGCCGGGAAGACGAAAACGCAGGCAGAAGTGTTTGCTGCTATCGAGGGTGTCCTTAAAAATAAATTAAAATGAAAAAAGCCTTTGCTGTTATCTGGTCGGCAACGGCCGCCAAAGACCTGGTAGAAATCATTGAATATATTTCTGGTGATAATCCAGCCATTGCCTATGAAAAATTCCTGGAAATAAAAAAAAGAGCCCAAAACCTTTATGCTTTTCCGGAGCGGGGGCGCATTGTACCAGAACTACAAGAACAGGGGATCTATCAATATCGCGAGCTGGTCATTGCCCCCTGGCGGATCATTTACCGGATATCCAGGTATAGCGTTTACATTTTGTCAGTTCTGGATTCACGAAAAAATGTCGAAGACATTCTCCTGAAAAGGCTTATTGCAAAATAAACAGCAGAAGAAAAAGTATCATGGCTAGTAAACTAATTCCTGATATCGATAAAATCCTTTTACAGCTTTTAAAAGCCCGGGGGATAAGAACGAAACAAATTGTTTTTTTTGGTTCGGTCCCGCAAGGCCGTCAAAATGCCGACAGCGATATCGACCTGATCATTGTTTCCGAGGATTTTTACAGGCACGATATTTTCCAGCGCCTGGCCAAAGCCAGGGGGGTGCACCGGGAATTGGTCAAACATTTCCGCAGGCCATCCGATATTCTTTGTTATTCGCCGGCCGAGTGGAAGCAGGCATGCTCTCCAATCGTCATGCATGCCAAAACAAAAGGGCAAGTGATTTAGCAGGCCTGAAGCGTTGATTTTCTTGACCCCTTTTGTCATAATTTATCTTCACCTTGGCAAAGCAGAGAGGTCACCATCATGTCTTTATCAGCAACTGCCCCAATATACCCACCAGTGGGAGCTTGCGTTGCTATTAAAATCAGGGGGACATTATGTCCTGGAACTTAATTGAAGCGGATGGAACTTTTTACTGGAAAACCCCACTGGTGTTTTTTGTGATGATGTTTACTCTGGCGATTCTTTTAATTCTTACTTTCATTTGGCTAAAAAATATTCAAAGAAAAGGATGGAAATATTTATTTATATTTTTAGTACCAATATATATTGTTTCACCTTGGATTCAAATTCTACTGGTCAATTTATATGTATTTGTTTATGTTCTTGTTTATGAAATAATTTATCCAAATACCCACATGGATTTGCATTATACAATTGCTTGGGCTAGCCCTATAGATAAAGCGATCACTTTTGGTGCACCACCCTTGATAGCACTGATAATCTGTTTGAGAAGTCGAATCATTTCAAAAAAACTTTAAAAAATAAAATCTTGAAATAGAGAAGTCGGCAATGGCAGTAAAAGAAATTTTAAGGCTGGGCCATCCGGGATTGTGGAAGGTTTGTGAACCGGTCAAAGACGCCGGGGCTCCGGAATCAAAGAAAAGCATTCGCGACCTGAAGGATACATTGGCAGATTTCAGGAAGAAGAACGGTTTTGGCCGGGCCATTGCCGCGCCGCAGATTGGTGTTTTAAAAAGAATAATATATGTCGATTTCCCAAAAGAAAATATTTCGGGGCCGCTGATCAATCCGCAAATTGTCCGGCAAAGTTTGGAAAAATATCAAGTTTGGGATGATTGCTTCAGCTTCCCCGAACTGCTGGTCAAAGTCGAAAGGGCAAGGGAAATCGAGGTTAAATATCAAGCCGAGGATGGAGATATATATACTATCACCGCCAAATGTGACCTGTCGGAATTGCTGCAGCACGAGATCGACCACCTGGATGGCATCCTGGCAGTTCAGCGTGCGATCGACGGCAAATCGTTCTCTTTACGAAGTGAGTGGGAAAAATATTTAAAATAGACATTTTTTTAAGTCACGCCTAAGCAGAACAAATTGAAAATCACAGACGCCCAACTTGAAAACAAGCGCTTATTCTGATAAAAGGGTCCTGGGAATGCAAAATGAATAAAGATGAATTAGGAATCATTCGCACCCACTTGGCCAACGAGCGAACCTTTCTGGCTTATATCCGCACCGCTCTCGCTTTTCTGGCCGCCGGGGCCGGAATGATCCATTTCTTTCAATCTCTCATTATTCATTCTGCCGGCTGGTTCCTGCTTGCCGCCGGAACCACTATCCTTGTTTTCGGTACGGTTCGCTTCATAATCGTCAAGCGGCGCATAAGCCAAGCATACGAATAAGGGGGTGCGGATGAAAGTCATCATGCACAGTTCCATCAGCCTGGACGGCTCGTTGCTTGGATTTGAGGTCGACATGGGCGCTCATTACCGCATCGCCGGAAGCTACAGGGCCGACATTCACCTGGTCGGTTCGGACACGGCGGCCGAAGGGCTGAAGATGTTCTACAAAAAATTGCCGCGGGAAACGGAAAAAGACCTGGCAAAGCCCAAGGCGAACATGAAGCTCCCGCTGTGGGTCATTCCCGATTCAGGCGGCAAGCTGAAAGGCAAACTGCACGTGCTGCGCCAATCAGGTCATTGCCGTGATATCGTCATCCTGACGACCAACTCCACCCCCAAGGGCTATCTGCGCTACCTGACCGAAAGGAACTACGATTGGCACTACATGGGCAACCGACCGCTCGATTATTCCCAGGCCTTAGCGCTATTAGCCAAGGAGTATAAGGCGAAAATCGTCCTGACCGACAGTGGGAAAACCCTGAACGGCATACTGCTCAACCGCGGATTGGTGAACGAGATCAGCCTGCTCGTGCATCCACTCATCGTCGGCGCCAAACGATTTCCTCTCCTTGACGAGGTCAAGGAAGAAATCGAACTGAAGCTGAAAAAATACAGATCCCTGGCCAAAGGCAAATTGTGGCTGGTTTTCGATGTTAAAAATCCCTGAACAGAGATTGACAAACATTAAGGAAGATTTATCATCATAAATGTCAGTATCTATGGAGGTGAACCATGGGTGCTTTTTATTTTTTAAGTTTTATAGCCATCGCCTGCGTGATCTGGTCCATTGTGACCGCAATCCGCATCACCATGTTCCTCGACCAGCGCGGACTCAAGACCCCGGGACCATTCTGGGGTTTCTACATTTTCAGGAACCTGGGACTTTACAGGGAAACTTCCATTCAGGAAGGCGGCAAGATAGGACCGTTGTATTACCAGTATGTCATTCCGATTAATGTCGCTCTCTTTTGTGCTCTCGCCGCCCTGGGAATTCGTTCCCTGGCTAAATAATAAATTATTTCCACCTGCAATTTCTTCTGCCATGGCGGTTTAAAAAGCAGAGCATGAATAAAAATAACCATGAGGTGACCCTGATGAAAGTCGGAGTGTGCGGCATCGGCTGCGAGAAGTGTCCGCTGATGATTCAAAAAAAATGCCCGAATTATCCCGAAGGCTGTATACCCAGGGAGAATAAATTCTGTAAAATCGCGACCTGCGCCTATGAAAAAGGCGTCAGCATGTGTTTTGCATGTCCGGATTTTCCTTGCGAAACGACAAAAGAGGGCCCGATCGCCTTCGACTATTGCCAATATATCTCCGAAAAAAAAAGATAGACTCCCAGGTAGGAAAGAAACTGAGGAAGTAAAAAATGAAAAAACTGACCTTTTACATCGTGGATGTTTTTGCTGAAAAAAAGTATGCCGGCAACCAGCTGGCCGTCTTCCGCCAGGCTGAATCTTTAAGTAGCGAAGAGATGCAGCGCCTTGCCCGCGAAACCAATTTTTCCGAAACGACTTTCATTCTAAGCGACAGGGAACATGACGGTGGTTATGACGTGCGCATCTTCACCCCCGCGGAGGAGGTCCCCTTCGCCGGCCATCCGACCCTGGGCACCGCCCACATCATCCGCAACGAGATACTGAAAGGCAAAGGCGACGCGCTTATCCTGAATCTTAAAGTGGGCCGCATCCCGGTCACTTTCGCCAAGGACGGCTATATTTGGATGAAGCAGATCGAGCCTGAGTTCGGAAAGCAGCATCATTTTCCCGAAATCGCCGCTATTCTCAGTTTGTCAACCGATGATATCGATGACCGCTTTCCGGTCCAGGAAGTATCCACCGGAATGCCTTTTTTCATCGTGCCGCTAAAGACCCTGGAGGCTTTGAAAAAAGCGAAAATCGACCGTGACAAGTACTTCGCCTTGATCAAAGACTCCTGGGCAAAGGGGATCCTCGTTTTCGCACCGCAGGCACACGAAGCGGGCAATGACATCAGCGTGCGCGTCTTCGTCGATTATTTCGACGTTCCCGAGGACCCGGCCACCGGCAGCGGCAATGGCTGCCTAGCCGGCTACCTGGTCAAACACCGCTATTTCGGCAAGGAGCGCATCGACATCCGCAGCGAGCAGGGTTATGAGATCGGCCGGCCATCACTGCTGCTGCTGAAGGCCGAACGGGACGGGGCACGCATCAAATTTCCGTAGGCGGCAAATCCGTAATCATCGCCAAAGGCGAATTCATCTGATCAACGGAGTTCAGCAGGCCATTTGCAATCATCACCTTCCCGGAAGCAAGACCTTGCAAAAGCGGCTTAAAAACGATATACAAGCTGAAAGCTCAAACCTACAGCGTTGAAGGCTCCGCTGGCTTGTCTCAGGTTATGATAAACGGCAGCGTGCACCTTGAGCATGAAATCACGATAGATTCCGAACGTTCCCTCGACATCAATGCTCGAACCAAAACGCAGACGGCTCGTGGTTTCGTCTCCGACAGCGCCTGATCCGGCGACAGCGCTCACTCCGTCATTGTCGCTGATTTTCCAATACCCGTAGGCCACCACCATGTAGCTTCGGAACGACCCCGGATCCCAATAGCCGTTTTGCTTTTTGCTTTCATATCCGAACCACCAGCCGCGCAAACCGAGATCAAAATTGAAAGCGGCCAGCCGCAAGAGCTTCCAGCGCGGAGCCAGTATGGCCTCCCAGCGACGGTTGCCGTCGCTGTAATGCCCGAGGTCGGCTTCAACCTCGAGGACAGTCCTCCAGCCTGGTTCCCAGGTCAGACCCAATCGCGCGGCGTCACGGCGGATTCCCAGCGACAGGGCGCGCGGCGATACCTCAAGAACATCACGGGCCACACTCAGCTTGAAGCGCAGAACATCGCTTGGACGCATCCAGGCGAACACGCTCCCCGTCAAACAGTCGTCCAGACCGGAAACGTGCTGCCAGGCGGCGGTCGCTCCCACCGTTACGGCGGGGGCAAGAACAAGGGTGCCGCCGATCCAGGGACGCTGCCAACTGATGCGGCTGCTGCCATCAACGGCCTCAAATCCCGATCCTGCCGCCGCTTCCAGCGTCCCGAAATCAAGGCCGCCGCGAAGGCGGAACTCACGGCTGAGATTCACGCCGGCCTCAAGTTGGCTCGAGACGGAGCGCAGATCATCCGAATCAGAATAATAGCCGTAAGGTGCCAGACGGATATCTGCCCGCAGGGGAGTACGCACAAACCGTTCGAGTTCATGGTTTTCGCGCGATTCAGGGCGCAGCGCTTCGAGTTGCAGGATTTTTTCCAGGGCGGCCCGAGGCCGGCTGTCGTATTTCAAAGCAATGACCTCGCTGAACAGAACCGGGTAGTCCTCCGGCTCATCCAGCAGAAGTTTTCTCGTCATGGCCAGCGCTTTTCGGGGACGGTCGGCACGGGCCACAATATCAGCCAGGGTTTTGCGGAAGGCCCTGTCTTCCCCGAACATTTCCCGGTATTGCCGTATAATACTACGGGCGGAGGCAAAGTTACCTCTCCAGATCTGGGCATTGACATATTCAATCCATATGGCCTTTTCGCTCCGATGATCCCCCAGGTAGCGCTTGTAATGACGAACCGCATCATCGAGGTTGCCGCTCCACGCATCGGCACGTGCCAGGTTAAGCAGTGCTTCGTCGTCATCGGGCAAAATGGCAACCAATCGCCGATAACTGTCGGCCGCCAGTCGCGGACGACCGATCCAATTTGCCAGTTGCGCCCGCGCCCTCAGGTATTCAGGGTTTTGCGGATCACCCTGCAACGCTTTGTCAACGGCACGGAAGGCGGCCTCGGCCTGGTTGGCCACGGAATTGGCCTGGGCGAGCTTGAAATAGAGATCACTGCTTCCGCTAGCCGACGCGGCTTTTTCCAGGGCGGCGATCGCCGCCGGAAGTTCGCCCCGGCGCGAATGGATATCGGCTATTCGCATCCAAAGATCGAAGCGAGCCGGTTCACGCTCCAGGACTTCCCGGTATATGGTGAGTGCCTTTTCCCAGTCACCGGAAGTTTCGGCATCGATCCCGGCGGCCGGAACATCCGGTGAGACCGACGGAGCAGAACGGACCACGCTCAATGACGGAGCGACACGATGGCAGTTTACGGCCGCTATGATCACGCATACCAGCCACACGAAAACAATTTTTCTTTTCGTCATTTTCGCCACTTCCTTTCTTTCAGGATCCAGACATGAAAGACAAAAATGCCGATGGTCACCAAGTCATACAAAAGGCTGAGATAACGGATCGGCGTGACCAGCAAGCCCTTGAAAAAATACTGCAGCCCCCTGTAGTTGGATTTGAGGAAAACTCCCTGCCGGGGGGACCTTGCCACGAAACCGAGAATGGAAAGGGAAACGGCCGTTTCCGCCGCCAGGGTGATTGCCAGGGTTTCCCACCAGCCGAGCAGCATCATCAACAACAGGGCGAAAGGGAAAAAAACCTTTTCTGCCGCCGAAAGCAGGATCACCCAACCGATGGGCCGGCCGTACTCCCTGGTATATTCCAGGCCAAAGGGCTGGCGATACGGTTCCTTGATCACGCGCTTCTCAGCTTGACCCTGGCGACGCTGCCGTCTCGCATGTTTGGCCCGTTTGAACGCCTTGAACGGACTCTTTACCAAGTCGTTAAAATAGACATCGCGATAAATACTGGTCACCGCCTTCAGGAAGCGGCGGAAACGGCCGCAGGGGCTGCAAGTGGCGGCAGAAGGCCTGAAGGCAAGAAATTTGTGCATGGCCGGGAGCTGCATGACTGTTTCACGGTCTTTTGCGCGTGTGGGCAGGATGGTGCCGCAGGCACAGGCAATGCCCACCGCCTTGTACAGCTCCTCAACGGTCCGTTCAATATAGTTGGGCGATTCAAGGATGGTGTCGGCGTCAAGTATGAACTCGACGTCGGCGGTGCTTTCGCGCGCCTGGCGCTTGAGAGTGGGTGTTTTGCCGATCGATTTTTGTCGAGGAATGATCTCGATGGCCACGTTGTTCGCCGTGGCGAAATCGCGGGCATACGCTACGGTGCGGTCCGTGCTGCCGTCATCGATCAGCCAAATGCGGTCCGGCTGCAGGGTCTGCCGGGAAAGGGCGGTCAGCACCAGCCCGATATTCTCTTCCTCGTTGTAGGCCGGTATCACGACATCGAACCTGGCCGAAGGGTTCGTCTCGGTCGTGTTCGGTGCCCAGGACGAAGCACTGACGCTTTTCGGATTCGGAATCGATTCGTTCATAGAGGTCATGTCGGGGGCAGGCATTCTGGCCATGGTACTGCGCATCCGCCGCGATACGGATGGGCAGCGGACGCGTTTTGAGCAGACCGCGCTTCGCGTGACCGGCGCATCATTTTATCTGCTCGCCTCCGGACTTGCGGTCAGCGCCGCCTACACTCTGTTCAGTGTCCATAGGCCGGAAACGACCATGCCCGGCATCATCATTTCCGTGATTTCCATAGCGATCATGTGGGCCTTGGTATCGGCCAAGCGCAAAGTGGGACGTGCGCTGCACTCGGCGCCTATTCTTGCCGACGCCAATTGCACGCATGGCCTGCATCTACATGTCACTTGTGCTGCTGGTATCCAGTTTAATCTGCCAGGTAACCGGATTCGGTTTTGCCGACAGTCTGGGTGCGCTGGGCTTAATTTATTTCTCGGTCAGAGAAGGAAAAGAAGCGTTCGCAAAGGCGGCCGGGCTGGAATGTTGCTGCGCAGATAGGGGATGCGAGGTGAAACATGAATAAAATGAAGGCGGCGATGATCTTTCTGGTTGTTTGTCTGGTCCTGGCGCTGCTTTTTCTTTCCGGGGCGATTTCACCCTTGCTGGGCGGAGGAGTTTTTGCTCTAGCCCTGGCCGTTCTAGGTATCGTCTCACGCGGCTACACGAGCAAAAAATGATCCCACCCGATTTAAAAGCACCAAGAATCAAGGGCAATGGCAACAAGCGACATCGCGATCGGCGGCAAGGCCATCATTGTTGCCAAAGGAAAATTTCTCTAAAAAATTATCAAAAGGCATCAAATGAATTTCTATTTCGAGTGCAGAGCCGGTTATGGATTTTAATGTGATTTTAAATTATAGTATAAACTGTTACACCCGAGACGCAGGGGGTCACATTGAAAAGTAAAGCCGATAAACCAAAAAAAGATCCCAAGAACAAATGCCAGCGCATGCCGGCACTATTCATCGGTCACGGCAGCCCAATGAATGCCGTCGAAGATAGCGAGTTTTCGCGCCACTGGCAGAAATTGGTGAAGTCGCTGCCCAAACCCAAGGCCATTCTCTGCATTTCAGCGCACTGGCAAACCTGGGGCACGCTGGTCACGGCCATGGAAGAACCGCGCACCATCCACGATTTCGGCGGCTTTCCGCCAGAGCTCTACCGGGTGCAGTATCCCGCCGCCGGCAGTACTTGGCTGGCAGGAGAAATCCGCAAATCCATAACCGCCGGCGAAATCAGTTTTGACCTGGATTGGGGCCTCGACCACGGCTGCTGGAGCGTGCTGCGAAGGATGTTCCCCGCGGCTGACCTGCCGGTGGTCCAGCTCAGCCTGGACTACACCCGTGCTGCAAAAGAACACTATGCTATCGGCCGCGACCTGGCCCACTTGCGGGACAAGGGCATTCTTATACTGGGCAGCGGCAACATGGTTCACAATCTCGGCCTCGTTGAAGTTTATGGCGACGGATCTCGTGATTTTAACCGGCCGTTCGGCTTTCCCTGGGCAATTGAAGCAAGTAATCTGTTCAAGAAACTCATCGAAGCAGAACAACATGAAAAACTGGCTGATTACCATGCCTTGGGCGATGCCGTACAATTGGCCATACCCTCACCGGAACATTTTTTGCCACTGCTGTATGTTCTGGCTATCAGGGAGAAAGGGGAAAAGGTCACTTACTTCAATGACCGGCCACTGGCCGGTTCCATAACCATGACCTCTTTGCGCATTGGCTAAACCAATGAAAACTAGCCCGCTTGACCTGCAAAACTTCGCCGCCCTGGTCCGTCGGCACATGATTCAGGCATTCTTGCAATTGATTCTTTTGGTCGCCGGAATGATCTTGGGCATTTACGTCCTGGCCAGTCGACAGGCGGGGCTGTTTCTGGTTCTTGCCCTCAACGGCAGCATCCTGGTCGCTGCCAGTCTGGGAAAGAAGCTGGAAAAACAAGCACGCACGCTGTCGGTCAACGCCCCTCAACTGCAAGAGCGCTACCGGGCTATTTGCACCTCATGGGTCAATAAACCTTTTCCGGATTTTTAAGCATGACCGCCGCTGAAGAAAAATTGCTCACTTGGGCAATGGAAGCCTATTTATGAGTAAACGCCCCGCTCTTACACCGCGGCTGGCCTTGATCGTGGGCGTTGTTGCCGTTTCATCAGGTTCGATTTTTGCGCGCTTTGCCCAGGCCGATGCCCCGTCTCTTGTCATTGCCGCTTTCCGTCTCTTCATCGCCGCTATGCTGTTGCTGCCGCTGGCCTGGCTGCGTTACCGCCCGGAGTTACGCCGGATTATGACAGGGCCATGGCTCTGGTTCCTTGCCTCCGGCTTTTTTCTGGCCATCCATTTCGCCACCTGGATTACCTCGTTGGAATATACTTCTGTCGCAAGTTCCGTGGCACTGGTTTCCACGTCGCCGCTTTGGGTCGCCCTGTTCGCCTGGATGTTCTGGCGAGAGCCCCTGACCCCTTCCGTCTTGATCGGCCTGGCACTGGCCCTGTGCGGCAGCATCGTTATCAGCCTGGCTGAATCCCGTGCCGCCATTTCTTCGCACCCATATCTGGGCAATGCCCTGGCCCTGGCCGGTGCCCTGGCTGTAAGCGGCTACTGGCTGGTCGGCCGCCGTCTCCGCTGTAACTTCTCCCTCGTTCCCTACGTGACACTGGTATACGGATCGGCAGCTTTGTTCCTGCTGATCGCCGCAATTCTTTTCGGACAACCTTTGACCGGCTTCAAGCCGGCTACCTATGGATGGTTTTTGCTGCTGGCACTATTGCCTCAGCTGCTGGGACATTCCTCTTTTAATTGGGCATTGGGGCACTTGCCAGCCGCCTACGTGGCCATTGCGACTCTGGGCGAACCAATCGGTGCCGCCGTCCTGGCATTTGTTTTTTTGGGCGAAACGCCCTCTTTTTTCAAAATATTTGCTGCGCTACTGATATTTACCGGCATCCTGTTGGCCTTGCGTCGCAAGCCCATTGTTATCGAAGCAGCCGAGCTGCGAATTTCACCCTGATGATCTATTGGCGTGACTCTGCCCGTTCTGGACTTTAGCCATGGAATCCGCTACAATTCCCACCGGCGAGGAGGAAACATGAACATTCTGGTCACCTATTATTCCCAAACCGGCAACACCCGCAAAGTAGCCGAGGCGATATTCTCAGGCATCCATCATAACCAGAAAACACTGTTGCCCATAGACGAGGTTGATAATCCAGGTAATTTTGACTTGATTTTCTGCGGCTTCCCGGTCCTACACCATTGCGTCCCCCCTGTAATGAACCGTTTTTTAAAAAGCATTCCGCTTGGAAAAAAATTAGCGGTATTTGCTACCCACGGTTCTCTGCGTGGCGGCGAGAAGGCGATAACTGCTTTTTTCGAAGCACTGAGTCTGGCCAAGGGACAAACCATTATCGGGACGTTCGGATGCCGCGGCCAGGTGAAATTCCAAATACTTGATGAATGGATGGAAAAACCTCAAGAGCGAGCTTGGGCCGTTGAAGCCCAAAGTGCGAGCGGTCATCCCGACGCCGCCGACTTGGAAGACGCGCAAATGTTTGCCGATGTGATGTTACACTCGGCCGAGCATTCCTATCCGCAAGGAAAAACATTATAGTGTCATGAAACTCCGTTCCGGGAATGACTTGAATCGTAAAACTGATTATATCTTCACGATTGATTTAAAAGTTCGTGACTATGAATGCGATATGCAGGGCATTGTCAACAATGCCATCTACCAGAATTACCTGGAACATGGCCGCCACGAATTCCTGCTCTCCCGAGGTATCCATTTCAGCAAACTTACGCAGGAAAATATTTTTTTGGTTGTGGTTCGGGCCGAACTGGATTACAAGACCTCGCTGCGGAGCGGAGACGAATTTTGGATTGGCTTGAACCTGGAACGCATTTCTCCCATTCGTTTTGTTTTCTTGCAGGATGTTTTCCGCTCCTTCGATCAGCAACTGGTTTTATCTGCCCGGACTACTGGCGCGGCATTGAACGAGAAGAGACGCCCCTGCCTGCCGCCGGAATTGGCGATCCTTCTCCAGCCGACCTGCAAATAGAATCCCGAATTTCTTCGCTTGCCAGGCGTGGAAGCCGCTGCATATCTTGCGCCGGGGTTCGTTCATTCCGGCGAGGCTGCGCCTCTTGACAAAAAAGGCAATTTCGATTATCCTAACGGCAAGAGCGGGAATAGCTCAATGGTAGAGCGCAACCTTGCCAAGGTTGATGTTGCGGGTTCAAATCCCGTTTCCCGCTCCATTGGCGGCGTAGCCAAGTGGTAAGGCAGCGCTCTGCAAAAGCGTTACTCATCGGTTCAAATCCGGTCGCCGCCTTGATTCAATCCATTCGTAATTCAACAACATCCGCTTTCAATATTTTCAAATTATTAACAATCAAATTGGCATTGCCGATCAGAACAATGATGCCTCTTTCACCGACACCTGTTTTATGTTTATAACCCATCTGGGTATCCATCACCTGCACGACCCGTTCAAACGTCACTTCGTGCGGTGGTTCTGAATTGCGTATCTGCGGAAGCGGGGAAGCCGGCTGGGCTTGGTAGCGGTCAAGAAGCTGCTGCATTCCATAGGCATAACTTCCTGTTTCCACTTGAGCCCGGCCGAGATAATAATTCAAGGCATCCAGATACTCTTTTCTGACAATTGAGCGAACGGAAAATTTTTTTCTTTCCTGATCAACCAGTAACAGGAAGTTTTCCAAATCAGCATAGTTCATTCGCAAGTAATTGCAGAAAACAGTGAAATTCTTTAATGAATAGATATCCGTACTAACCTTGTAGCCGCCCAGCAAAAATTGACTTCTTTCGGACTGATAAATCCTCCCACCGGGGAAACCAAACAACGCGAAATTGCCGATAAAAAATGGCAGGTAGTCGGTATCAGTCAACGCAGGAGCCACATCAAACCAATAAATCATCGGGTAATCGGAAGCAGCGCTGTTTAATACGAATATCCTGCGGCCCGAATGGATTTTGACGCCTTCCTTTTTGCTTTTTGCCGGCGTTCCGGCAAAAACGGGCAAATCCTTCTCAAGCAAACCCAAAACGATATAAGGATTTACATTTCCCTTGATGATGAGCAGGGAGTTGTCAATTCTGAAAGTTTTCAGGTGAAAGGATCGCAATTGGGCCAAATTGATACCATTGATGAATTCCTGGATTACCAAGCCCTGGCTGAAATAAAAATTGCCGACGATCTGCTGATATGCCAATAAAAAAGCGATGTCTTTTTTCCAATCCCTGTTTTTCATATAAAAAGACCAATATTTCCCCTTGCTTTGGTTGAATTTGTTTAAATGAAAGGATTGGTAGGTGAAAATTTCCCTAAGCACTTTGGTAAAACTGGCAAGACGATCGGGAAGAAAATTTATACTTAATTTTATGTACTCGGGGGTATGTTCAGCCTGATAATCATTGCCCAGCCTTAAAAGTGAGTCCAGCAGATTGGATGATGGCGAATTTAATTCCCGGGCAAACATATTCAGTACAGTCAACTGAGAAATCAACAATGAATTATAATTTTGCGTACTGCTGTCCAGGAAAACAAATAATTCAGCGTGAACAAAATGCATTTCATTGTCCTGAAATACCCGAATGGGAAATCCCTTGGCCGTAGACAATGAAAACTGCCGTGTGTCTGCAGCCAGATGCGCAATAGCATAGAAAAAAAAGAGCCCTCCGATCAGCCACATCGAGGATTTTCCGGCAGAAAAAAACTTATTCGCCATAGACATTCAAAATAACCTGGTTTTCTTTCATTAGATATTTTTTGGCGCTTTCCAAAATATCGTATAATGAAATCCTACGCAAACGTCTCAGGTACGCATCAAAAAAATTAAGTTCGCCAAACATATGATAAAACTCGCCGATGCGCAGGCACCTGTCCTCCAATGAGTACGTGTTTTTATTGAAATCGATCTCCATCAAGGAACGGACTGCTCTAAAATCCGCATTATTGATCAGTTTCGAGGTTAAGGCTTTGAATTCTTGCTGAAGTACATATTTGGCCTTTTCGAGATTAATGCGTTCAGGGCATGACATTTGGATGGTCAACACATTGGCCTCGAAATAATCGGTGTACGTCGCTTCTATTTCAACATTCAATTTATTCACTTCATTAATCATATAATCCAGGTGTGAAAGACGCGGATCGGTCAAATAATAGCGCAAAAAATCAAAATACAAAAAATCATAATTAATCTTTCCCGGAGACTTGATTGCAAAAAAGGAGAAATTATTTTTCAAGCCCGGCAGCACCCAGTTCTTCACCGAGAAAGAGCTATGAGGCGTGGAAACATTCGCAACGACCTCCTGGGTTTTCTTCCCGGGCGGAATGTTTTGAAAATATTTATTGATACCGGCCTTCAATTCATTGATATCAAATTTTCCGGCTATAATCAGCAAAATATTTGATAAATTCTGAAATTTAGAAAAGTTTTCCCTGATCCGATCATTATTTAAATTCCGGATTTTATTCAAGTCGCCATATAGGGGGTGGGCATAAGGCAAGCCCTCAAAAACCTTGGCATTAATCCAGGTTTGCACTCTAAAATTGAGACTTGATTCCCCCAGTCTGTGGATGCGATTGAATATTTGGTTTTTCTGGTAATTGATACTTGCGTCGTCAAGGCGCAGGCTTTTTAAGCGCTCGCTTTCCAGCCATAGCGCCACGTTAATTTCTGATGCCGGCAACACATCACAGAAAACCGAATTGTCATGGCTTACCCGGCCGCTGACGATTCCACCCATCTTGTTGACAAACAAAACATGGTCGTAGGATTCCAGGTTCTCGTTGCCATTAAACATCAAATATTGAAATAGATAAGATATGCCGCGATTGTCAGCCAGATCATGCCTTGCCCCATTCATGTTGTAAATACAGACCGCAGCCGCCTGCATGTCATCGCTGGGGGACAGGATAACTTTCAAGCCATTGGGCAGTTCGAAAGAAGTGATGTTGATTGTTTGGCAAAAAATGGGGGTAAAGAGCGATATGAGAAGAAAACAAAAAATACCTTTCTTGATCACCCTGACATTTTACCGACTAACAGTAATTAAGTCAAATGCCATATCTGTGCTTTTTGATAAAATACTTGACATTGTCAGTGAAAGTTATTTATAATTATTTCTCAATTCCAAATTAAAATGGAGGAATGTACTATGAAAAAAATTATGATTTTCATCCTATTAATCATAGTCAGCGGTGCGCTGTTACTGCCCGTAATGAGCAAAGCCCAAACCGATGCCTGGATCGCCATCCAGGATGAAAAAAACCTTCAGGTCAAATTGGACAAACTTGAAGAATATTACAACACATTTGGTGATAAGGCTGAAAGAAACGCCATATATATGTATTTGAGTCTGGCAGACACGGCATATCAGCTTCAGCAATTCGAAAAAACCATCCAGTATGGAGAAAAAGCTTTAATTTACAAAGACTTGGATTCCCAAAACAGATTGCGTTTACTTCTGTATTTGGCCAATGCTTTCAATTTGACAAAAAAAGACGCGGCCAAGGCCTATAGTTACGCCGATGCGCTTATCGAACTGGGCAAATCAATGCGCGCTGAAAACCAGAGCTCCGCGGTCATCGACATCAACTATATAGCCCCAGCCCTGCGGATTCAAGTACAATTGCTGGCTGCCAAACCCGAGGATCCGCAAAACGCCGTAACCGCTTTAACCAAATCCATTGAAGCCTACCAATTGGACAAGTCAGATAAATCGGCTAATTTCGTATTGATCTTCAGTGAGCGCATGCTTAAGAATCAAAGGGTGGAAGACGCCATTCGCGGTATTGAAGCCATTAACCAAAATAAACCCAATGCCGATTATTACAAAATGCTGGGGATGTGGTACGCACGTCTAAAAAACCAGGAAAAGGCCATTGAGAACTTAAAAGCTTCATACCAAATGAAAAATAACGCCAAAGTGGCTTACGACCTTGGAGTTTTACTTAACAAAATTGACATTGACAGTGCGATGAATTACCTGGCTGAAGCCAGCCTACTCAATGATGAAAAATATTCCCCTGATGCCCTGAAATTGCTTCAGCATCTCGTTTTGTTTGAGAAAACCAAGGGTCAGCCGCAAGCCGAACAGGAAAAGGCATTTAATGATATTTTAGCCGCCGCAAAAATCCGCTTGGGAATAGAAACTTCCTGATCAGGCGCCCAGTAATATTTTTCTTTTATTCCCGACACGCTGAGTAATATTTTTACTATCCAAATTCTCAAATAAAATAATAATATATTTTCGGGAATAGGAAGTAATATTTCGCAAATCATCGATTGTAATAATATCCCCTTGATTCCTTACGAATTTTTTCAAACGATTGATTATTTTTGCATATTCTTCGCTGAAAATAAAATATCTCTCATTCAATTGCATGAATTTCTCTTCATGAACCATGTACCACAAGGCATCATTGATTTGCTTTGTTGAGAACGATAAATTTTTCTGCACGTCTTCAATGGTAAATATCAATAATTTATTCGTTTTCAGAACTTTTTCAATTTCAGACATGCGCCCTTTTTCTTCAGCGGCCAATGGCAGTTGAGAAAAAATAAGGGCATTGGCAAGCAGTTTAAAAGGGAACATCTGGCTGCACTTGCGCAGTAAATACCTGAAATAAAGTGTCGTATGCGGTACTTTGATGATTTTTTCCAACTGGCTGAATTTCAGCGTCTTCTCCCGGTTTTCATAAGCCTGCTGTAAAGCGTTTTCCAAGGCCGCCAGGTTTTGGGAATAATGGCTCCAGGAAGTGACGAATAAATCATTGAAACTGATGGTCTTCACCTGTGCGGCGAGCTCCAATTCGATGAGGACGGCAATGGCCGCCCATCTTTCCACAACAAAAAAATCAAGCAAATTGACAATTTCTAAAAATTTTTCTACGGTCAATAAAGCCATAATGATCTGGCCGAAAGTCTGTTTGTCGATCAAGGCCAGCATCTCGATAATTTTTTTTAATTTTCTTTGGTTATACTGCGACAACACGGGTAACAAAACATTCATAGAGAGCTTGGAATTTTTAAAACTAATTTTTTGCAGAAAATTGAGTTCAATTTGATTTTTAAAATAAACCACAAACAAATCGCCGTCTATTTTTTTAAAATTTGCCTGGACATTATCTCCATCCACCTGGATATTGCCGGAAAAACTTTGTTGCGGATGAAAAAACCTGGCAAAATAGGCATTGAATTTCATGGTTTTTCAAAAAGCGGGCAAAAATATTCCCCTCATCACAAGCGCAATTCCTTTAATTGGCGGGATCAGTGGACAACACTGACACTGGCCTTTTTAAAAACAAACCTGTTTTTGAAAATCGTTGCAAAGGACAGGAATGAAATATACAAATATCCATACTGGAATAGCATCAGGAAAGGCAAGGTCAGCCAAATGCCTTCACTGATACAGATGATCACGGCAATGGTAAAATATAGACCAAGTACAAATTCCACCAGCGGAATCAACAATTTTTTGTTACCTTTGTATTTCTTGGTTCCCCAACTATCCTGTTTCTTTTCAATTCCAAATTTGGGCGTGCGCACGAATTCAGATTCCTTGTTGCGCAAGGCTTCCAGAACAGCAAATGAATTGTTTACCGAAAGCCCGATTCCCAGCCCCATCAGCAGGGGCAGATACTTGAAAGTCGCGGTCCAATTGGAATACAGTTCTTTCTGAGAAACAATATAAAACGCCGAAACCGACGCCGTGGCCATTAAAAACAACGGCACATCGTAGATTACCATCTGGTTCCAATTCAAATCCCTTCTAAAAATCACTACCGGTAAAATGGAAACCGACAGCGGCACCATCAACAGGTAGGCTATATTGGCCGCCAAATGGAAAAATGCCTCCAATTTGACCGGCAAGGGCAATCGCGCCTTGAAAATTTTTGGCAAAAGTTTCTTGGCCGTTTGGATAGAACCCTTGGCCCAACGGTGCTGCTGGGCTTTAAAAGCCATAATATCCACCGGCAGTTCGGCAGGAACAGAATATTCAGGTAGATAGATAAATTGCCATCCTTTCATCTGCGTCCGGTAACTCAGATCCAGATCCTCAGTCAACGTGTCATGTTCCCAGCCACCGCCGTCATGGATGGCGGTTTTTCGCCATATTCCGGCAGTACCGTTAAAATTGAAAAAACGCCCGGATCGATTGCGGGCCGTATGCTCGATCACAAAATGGCCATCCAGGAAAATGGACTGCAGCTTGGTTATCAGAGAAAAATTGCGGTTTAAATGGCTCCAACGCATTTGCACCATGCCTACTTGCGGGGCAGTGAAAAAATGGATTGTATTTGTCAAAAAATGCTTGTGAGGGATAAAATCGGCATCGAAAACAGCAATGAACTCACCCTTAGCAACCTTCATGCCTTCTTCCAATGCTCCAGCTTTATAGCCTTCGCGGTTTTGACGGTGCAGATAACTGATATCCAGACCCTGTTTTTTATAAAAACTGACTCGCCGCGAAGCAATCGTCACGGTTTCGTCGGTTGAATCATCCAGAACCTGTATTTCCAGCAATTCGCGGGGATATTCCATTTTTACCACTGCATCGATCAATCTCTCAGCCACATACATTTCATTATACATGGGCAACTGGATGGTTACTCTCGGCAACTCGGTAAATTTGCCTTCTGGTTTCGGAACTGTTTTTTTATTTTTTAAAAACAAATAAACCAGATAATAGCGATGCATGCCGAAAATCGCCAGAATCGATAAAACCAAAAAATATAACATTACTACATAAGCGTTTAGGTTTTCCATTTATTCCCCATGATTCAAAGTAAAATGTAATTATATATTAAAATCGTCCCTAATTCAAGCGAGGAAACGATGTGAAAGAAAATCGGGGTGAGAGGATTTGAACCTCCGGCCTTTCCGACCCGAACGGAACGCGCTAGCCAGTCTGCGCTACACCCCGTGGCAATGAAGAAAATATTGTACCACAAAAGGAGCGATTTGTGAAACTTCTCTTGCATGTGACGCCCTGGGGCAATGGGATTTGGGGCATGGCCTTTGCGTTGAAACTCGCGACACGTTATAATAACTGCATGCGGAGGATATACCATGAAACGGGCATTAATCAGCGTTTATGAGAAGCAAGGAATCGAAAAAATCGCCGCCGCCCTATACCAGGCCGGCTGGGAAATCATCTCTACTGGCGGCACGGCTGCATTTCTGAAAGGGAAGAATATCCCGGTCAGCGAAGTATCGGCGATCACCAAGTTCCCGGAGATACTCAACGGCCGGGTGAAAACCCTTCATCCGCTGATTTTCGGTCCGGTCCTGGCCAAGAATACCGACGAGCACGTGAAGCAGTTGCAGGAATTCGCGGCCGGCAAAATCGACCTGGTCATCGTCAATTTCTATCCCTTTGAGGCTGCTCTGGAAAAAAAAGCCTCCGACCTGGATGCCATGCTCGAGAATATCGACATCGGAGGCCCGTCGCTGGTCCGCGCCGCGGCCAAAAATTTCAAGAATACCATTGTTCTGATCGACGAAAAGGACTTCGAGCCGGTCATTGACGCCATCGAACGCAAAAACGACATTCCGCTGGCACTGAGAAAGCGCTTGGCCCAAAAAGCCTTCGCCTACACTTGTTTTTACGACTCGTTGGTCGCCGGCTTTCTCGCCGCCGGGCAGGAGACTCCTCCCGATTTCCTGACCATCGCCGGCCGCCGTGAGCAAACGCTGCGCTATGGCGAAAATCCTCATCAATCAGCAGTCCTGGCCATCCGGGATCGTCGTTCTCCATTCCATGCCATCGAACAGCTCCATGGCAAGGAGTTGTCTTTCAATAATATTCTCGATGCCGCCATGGTCTATGAAACACTCAACGACTTCCAGGATGAAGGACATTTCGCCGTCATCGTCAAGCACCAGAATCCCTGCGGTGCCGCTTTGGCCGCTACGCAGCCTCGGGCCTTTCAAAATGCCTTTAGCGGAGACCCCCGCTCGGCTTACGGCGGCATTGTCGGTTTCAATGGCCGGCTCGAAGCCGAAGCTGCGGCCATGATCAGCGCCATCTTTTTTGAAGTCATCGTGGCCCCAGATTTTTCCGATGCCGCACTCACGATCCTGCGCAAGAAAAAAAACCTGCGCCTGATCAAACTGGCTGTTGGCTACAGGGAAAAAGCCGACTTCAAGACCATTCCCGGCGGTTTTGTCTATCAAAGCCGGGACGATCGCGCTTTTACCGTCGGGGCTTTTGAACGCAAGGCCGGAAAATCCCTTGGCAAGAAAGAAAAAGCCGACGTGGAATTCGGCTGGAAACTTATCAAGTACGTGAAGTCCAACGGCATTATCATCGTCAAGAATCTTCGGCTCATGGGGGTCGGTGCGGGCCAGTCCAGCCGCATCGATGCCGTGGATTTGGCCATTCGTAAAAGCCAGACCCCGGTCGCCGGCGCCGTGCTCCTGTCCGATGCCTTTTTCCCATTCCGCGACTCGGTCAAACTGGCGGCCAGGCACAAGATCTCCGTGGTGGTCGAAACGGGCGGCTCGATCAATGACCCCGAGGTGATTGCAGCCGCTGAAAAGCTCGGCATCAAGCTCATTTTCACCGGCATCCGCCATTTTCGTCATTGACAAAGAGGCCGGGGTCCTGTATTTTTCAGCCATGGAAGCAGGCGCTGACAAAATGAAAATTTCGGCAGTCATCATCACCTTCAATGAAGAAGACCGCCTGCCCGACGCCTTGACAAGCCTGCGGGGAGTGGCCGACGAGATCGTCGTGGTCGATTCTTATTCAACCGACCGTACTCCTGAAATCGCCATGCGGGCCGGGGCCGCATTCTATCAAAACCGCTTCGAGGATTATGGCCAACAGAAAA
The DNA here is from genome assembly GCA_963770755.1 of Candidatus Aminicenantota bacterium. GTDB lineage: Bacteria > Acidobacteriota > Aminicenantia > UBA2199 > UBA2199 > UBA2199. The sequence continues at coordinate 729,670 of CAVYQZ010000010.1, forward strand.
ATTTTGCCATGCACAAAGCCGGACACGAATGGATACTCAATCTCGATGCCGATGAAAGGCTGTCGCCGGAATTGAAGAAAGCGATCATGGAGTTGAAAGAACAAAAAGCGCCTGAAAATATAGCCGCTTTTGCCATCAAAAGAAAAGCCTTCTATCTGGGACGCTGGATTCGTCATTCAGGCTGGTACCCGGACAGAAAGGTCAGGCTTTTCCAAAAAAGTAAATCATCCTGGCAAGGCCGCATACACGAAAAACTGCAACTGACAGGCCCCGTCGCCCCCCTGCCCGGCACAATTTTACACTATACCTACCGCGACATCAACGATCATATCCGCCGCTTGAACCGTTATTCCGATTTTCAGGGCGAAGAAATCATCCGCCAAAGAAAAAAGTGTCTTTTCTTGCGCCTCTTGATCCTGCCGACGATAACGTTTCTCAGGCATTATGTCTGGCGGATGGGATTCCTCGACGGTTTCGCCGGTCTGGTCATCGCTGTAGTTTCATCCTGGGGAACCGCCATGAAATACTTCAAAGCCATCGCCAGCAAAAGGTCACCAGAAGTCTGAACACTGTCTGCTTGAAAAAAAAGCCACTTTGCGCTATCATGCGCCTATGCCCCAGACACAAAAATGCAACATCAACCAGACGGCCAAGTGGATCCGCGTCGTCGTTTCACTCGGCATTATCGCCGCCGGCATCATTTATAAAAACTGGATCGGACTATTGGGCTTTATCACCCTGTTCAGTGCCTTTACCGGCAGCTGTCCCCTATCACTGCAATTCTCCAGCCTTCGAGACATCAAGATCAAACGCAACAATTCGGACTGAGAACATTTTTCGCGGCGCCATCCACCAAGCCGCATAAACATTGGCTTTGCTCTTGACAAAATGCCTATGAAATGCTACCATAGGTACACTTCAATAGAATTCGAGGAAAAAATGATCTCCCCCCTAAAAAAACATGGCGTTTTATTGCTTTTTATGGGTTTATCGGGAATTTTCCTGGTATGCGCCATAACTTTGTCGGCCAAGCAATCCGAAAACAAAAAAACTATCTTATCGTTGCAGAAAACCGTCGACTCTCTTACCCATAAGCTTGGCAGTCACCGGAAAGCCATTGATAAAACTGATTTTTATCGTTTCCAGGACAATATTTACCGCCTGCAAATGCCGGAATTTGCAAAAATCACCAATTCAGTTTTCAGCCTGAGCAGAAAACATGGATTGAACCCTTATCTGACCATGGCGGTTATTTACGTGGAAAGCAGTTTTAACCGCCGAGCCGTGTCCAAGGCCGGTGCCTGCGGTCTGATGCAGGTGAACTACCCGGTCTGGAAGGATGAGCTGAACATTGATCGCAAAAAGCTTTTTCAGGTGGATTACAACATCGAGCTCGGCCTTACCATACTGAAGGGATACTTGCGCGAAACCAGGGGCGATATCATCAAGGCCCTGATCCTCTACAACAACGGCTACAAGTATACCAACAACAACTACCACGAAAAAGTCATCGCCACTAACTTTTATAAGCAAGCCAACATCGGCTGAGCCATCCCGTTTCAACGCCGGCCGAGGTTGAAAAAATTAAACCAGTCCAGCATAATCGCCAGGTAGGAGACGGCTCAAAATTAGATTACTTGCTCTAATTTCAAATTAAAAGCCGTCTAACTCGTCCTAATGATTCAGTGCTTAGGAGGCGAGCATGAAAACATTTTTAGCAATCATGGCAATTACCTTGACGGTATTTATGGCCGCGACTGTCGCCGGCAGCCAGCAGAATGAGGAGTTGCAGATCGTTTACAACTTGTCGGGGAACCTGAAAAATCTAGAGAACAAGGAATTGGTCGTTACTTTTTCCGACGATATGCTCCCTTTGGGCGGAAAGCGCGACGGTACTTCCCTGGTCAGGATCGCCCCGCTAATTAAGGGTGAATTCGACTGGCGCGGCAACCGCACCCTGGTCTTCAGGCCAGAGCGCCGTTTCCGCTTTTCCACCACCTATACCGCCCTTATTCCGGCCGGCACCCGGTCGCTGTCCGGAAAGACACTGCCCCGCGAGCTGCACTGGCAGTGGAGCACTCCACAAGCGTTCCCTGTTGAGATCAAACCCGCGGCCCAGAACTATTTTTCAGCATTAAATCACGGAAAAAAGTTGAACTTCCAGGTCTGGGTGAAAAACGCTTTCATCTTGCGCTTCAATCAATCGGTGGCGGCCGCCAGTGCCAAGGAGTTTTTCATCCTGAAAGAGGCAAAGAGCGGCAAGCCGGTTGCGATCCAGATTTCCCAAAACACAGCAGAGGAACTCAAGATAAGCTACGCCAAGGACCTGGAACGGGGAACGCTTTATCAGTTCGTCGTTAAAAAAGGCTTTGCCGGCAGCGAAGGGCGCACCGGGACCGGCAAGGAATTCACTTTCAGCTTTGACACCGTACCGGATTTCAGCTACACGGGAACACGGCCCCTGGTCCTTTATCCCGATTCTCGCTATTGCCAACTGCGTTTTTCCAATACGCTGGCCGAAGCGGACCCCGCACTCATCAAGATAGCGAAATTGGCGGGCCAGCTTAGAACCCCGCTGATGTTCCAACTTGAGCTCCGTTATTACGATAAACAGGCCCTGTCCATACGCGTTGACAACGAACTGGCCTCGGGCGACCGCCTCAGCATCCGCATCGACCGGAACTTGACCAACATCTTCAAGGAACAACTCAAAGAGGATCTCGACATAGAGGTCAATATCTGCTCCAGCCGTTCCCCGCGCCTCGACTTTTCACTTCGGGATAAAAAACTGTCCATGACCGCCAAAAGCATGAAGCAAGCCAGTGTCCGCCTGCTCAAGTTCAAGCCCGAATTCTACACCCAATTGATGAACCGGGATTTCGGCATGCTGCAGCACAGGGATTTCAAGGCTGAATTCGTCGAGAAAGAGATACTGCAAAAGCTGACCGACTTGCCGGAAAAATCGAACAACCCCGCACTGAAGGACAATGAACTGGGCTCGCCCCTGGGCTTCTTCGGATTCCTTGTCCAGCGCTATGAGCCGTACAATACCTGCCGGGATATTGCCCTGATGCGTCTTCCCGAACGCATGCCCCCGGCACTGCAGGTCTTTCACCGCCGCAACATGGACATGGTGGTAAAGGCCGGACAGGGACAGACCTTGTACTGGCTATATGACAACCGGACCGGCAAGGGCCTTGGGAAACTCCCGTTTTTCCTTAAGGGATCTGGTACGGAGACCCTGCCGATAGGGGAAGCAGCCGGCAACGGTGTGCTGCTCAGCAACAAGGGTCTAATGCAATCGGACCTGGTCGTGGCCAAAAACCCCGAGAACGGCGACATGGCACTGGCCCGGATCGATCGCCAACCCATAGCGGATCGCGAAGTACGGATAACTGTTTTCAGCGAGCGGGATTTTTACAAGCCCGGCGATACGATCCATATCGGCGGCATCGTCAAAGAATACACATCAGGCAAGGTTTCTTCATCCAAGACGACAACGGCTGTCCTGGAGATCACCGGTCCCGACTGGCAGAAAGTCAAAGCAGATACACTGCAGCTCGACCACTGGGGAGGCTTTCATTACGAATTCAAGTCCGACCCGGGCGGCAAGAAAGGGCGCTACCAGTTCACGGTCAAGGTAGCGGACACGCAATCCTGGCAGGACCAGTGCGCCGTGACCATCGATTACTACCAGCCGAACACCTTTGAAATGACCATCTCCGGTGTCGCTAAACATTACCTGTTCAGCGACAATTTCTCCGCCGGGATCAGCGGTTCATACCTGGCCGGTAACCCCATGGCCGGTGACGAGGTTTCATATAATCTTGCGCTGCAGCCGGTTACGGCGCAGGTTTTTAGGACCATGGACCTTGAACGGCACCGCTTCGGCCTGGACAGGGACCTGACCCAGAACGATCCCCCCATCTCTGCCGAGAAAAAACTGGACAACGCCGGCAAGCATGCACTCACCATCCCCATGAGTTCTTTCCTGCGAACCAATCACCTTGCCGATATCCATTTTTCAACGACCGGAAAAACGGCCGAGGGCAAGGAATTTACCGCCCGGGCCCGATCGCTGTTTTTTCCGGGAAACCTCCTTACCGGCATCCGCGTCGGCTACTACCAGAACCTAAAGGATGAGGTCAAAGCCGACTTGGCCCTGGTTGATTCCCAGGGAAAGCCCTTTTCCGGCGAAGTCGACGTCACTCTATATAAAGAATATTATGAAAAATCCAAACGTCAGCTGAAAAAAGTGTCCGGTCCAGTCAATGTATACATAGAAAAAACAAAAACCCACACTTTTCGTGTTCCAGAAACAGGCCAATATATCCTGCGCTGCGACACTCCCGACGCAAACGGCCGCGTTATTTCGACCTCCGGCAACTTCTTCGCCTGGGACAGCGGCTATTCCGACCAGGACGACCGGCTTAAGATTGAATCCGAGCAAACGAACCTGCATAGCGGGGAAACACTGAAATGTTTCATTCGTTCTCCGCAAAACGGACAGGCATTGGTGACTATTGAAAGGGGCAAAATCCTGGATTCACGCGTAATCGAACTCCAGAAGATGACCCCTCTGGAGATCCCGATCAGGAAAGAACATTTCCCGGCCGTCCGCATCAATGTTGTCGCCATGTATAAAAACAATGTTTCCGAGGAAACTTCAAGGGATTTTCAGGTCAAAGACAGAGGCAAAACCTTGCGCGTCGATCTGGAGAGCCCGGGCGAAATGAAACCGGCCAGCAATGGCAAATTGAAAATAAGGGTGAGCGATGACAAAAAAAACGGGGTGAAGGCAAGACTCTTTGTCTACGCCGTTGATGAAGGCAACCTCTCCCTGCGGGGTTACCGGACCCCTGACCCGCTCCAGCTCTTTTATTATCTCAATCCGCTGGGGAGGAGCGCCATCAGGACATACTATTCAAAGAACTATACCCACTGGACCTTCGAACGACCCATGATGGACATTGACCTGCTTGAACCTGCCATTTTCGGCTGCGTTTTCAAGCCCGATTCCACACCGCTGGCCGGGGCGACCGTCACCCTGGAAGACGAAAATCACAGCAAGCTGAAAACGACCACGACCAGCGCGCAAGGGTATTACAGCTTCCCCGGGTTGTCCAGCGGCCGCTACGCGGTCAAGGCCGAGGCAAAAAGCTTTCATCCTTTCCTCTGCTCCGATATCTATTTTAACGGCAAAACTCATCGCCCCTGCGACCTGACGCTGCTCCCGGTTGCCGCGGACAAATACTGGGATGCTGCCTATGATTCCCTCATGGCGAACGGCGTTGACGGAGGGGCGATGCCCGCACCAATGGTCGCCGAAATGAAAAGCATGGCGCGCATGAAAGGGGAGGGAGAGGCCGAAGACGGAGCCATAGACAAAGCGATTATCGGGGGAGTCCCGGTCGATATTACCGGCATCCACGTGCGCAGCGACTTCAAGGAGGTCCTCTTTTTCAAGTCCGTGGAAACCGACGAGACAGGAAACGCAACGGTCAATTTTGCAAGTTCGGACCAGCTCTCCACTTACCGCATCATGGCCGTGGCTTATAGCGAAGACAGCTTTGGAGCCGCGGAAAAAAAGTTCATGGTCAGCAAGGACCTGCTCATCTCCGAGGCCATGCCCGAATTCGCCCGTCAGGGCGACGAATTCAACGCCGGTGTGCAGCTCAGCAACCGCAGCGCACAAAAGCTCCCGGTCACCCTGCTGGCCAAGCCCGAGGGGATCGGCATCCGCGGCACCCCCCAGCTCGAGCGCGTCCTGGATGGGCGCGGCAACAGCCTGTTCCAGTTCCCATTTCTGGCCGAGCGCGTCGGCGAGGCCAAGATCGATTTTTACGCCGTCTCGGCGGCCGACAAGGACGGGCTCCAGAAAAAATTGCCTGTGACCGATCGTCTGGTCAGGGAGACCTTGCTCGATTTTTCCAGCGGCAAGAATGTGCGTAAAATGATCGAACCCCAGGCGGGGGTCGAGAACCAATCCATCGACATCAAGGTGGCGCCGTCCCTGCTCAGGCCGGCGGTCAATATTGCCAAAAAGCTTGTTTTTTATCCATACGAATGCCTGGAACAGCGTGCTTCCAAGGTGATGCCCTTTTTGGCCCTCAGCCCCCAGCTGGCCGAGCGCCTGGAATTGGGCCTCGACCAGGCCCAGATCCGCGAGGCCGTCGGCGGCTACCTGAAAATAATCCCTGAATTCATGAACGGCGACGGCGCCTTGTCCTACTATCGAGGCGGACAATATTCATCCGACTACCTGACCGCCTATGTGCTGTGGAGCCTGCAGCTGGCCAAAGAACGCGATTACAAGGTAGACCTGTCACTGGTCCAAAGAATTTCGAGCTATCTGCAACGTGCCAAGCTGGACAAGACCTGCGAGAGTTTCTATCAATTTGTTCTCAGCCTGCACCAGAAGGCTGACAACAAGAAATTGAAAAAACTGGTTGCCGAGCGCGACACTCTGCCCCTGAGCGGTAAGGTTTTTCTCTATCGCGCCCTGCACCATCAGGGAATAGGGAAAGACATCTTGCCCGTCATGTTGAACGAGTTCAATAATAGCTTGCAGGTCGAGGCCGATTTCGCCTATTTCGACGCCGGCGAGTTCACTTATCACCGTGATTTCCCCTTTTACTCATCGCGCTTCGCAACCGCCTTGCTGCTGCAGGCCGTCCTGGAGGTGGAGCACGGCCACGTGCTGGCTGAGAGGATCATCAACTGGCTGCTTGAGGGCGAACCCTATTGCTGGAACACGACCCAGACCAACTTCTGGGTCCTTTGCGCCATGGACGAATACCTGGAGCAGGTCGAAAAAACGACGGCCGTCAGGGCCGAGGTCGCCCTACTCGGAGAGAAAGCAGCAAAGGTTTTCAGCAGCAGCCGAGACATGCTGCTGGTCAGTAAAAATCTCGGCGAGCGCCAGGAAACGGTCGAAGTCGTGGTCAGCGCCGACCAGACGGTCTATGTCACCAGTCAATTGACCTGGCAGCTGGCCAAGGCCGGGAAAAAGAGCCGCGGCATCGACATCCAGCGTCAAGTCTATGATGAAAAAGGGAAACCAGTTGAGAGTTTCCGGCGCGGACAGGTTTACCAGGTGGAATTGCTTATCAGGTCGGACAAGGAGGTCCCCTACGGCGTGATCGACGAACCGCTGGCTGCCGGCTTTGAACTGCTGCGACAGGATATCGGCAGCACCCGCTCATTGCGGGAATTCAACACCACCAACCAGAACAAATACAGAACACCCTGGGCCCGCCAGGAGAACACCGCCGACCAACTGGTTTTTTATACATATTCCATGAAGGGAAACCTGCGCATCATCTATTTCATCAAGGCCATGTATGGGGGGCGCTTCACCTGGATGCCGGCGATCGCCCAGGGGATGTATCACCCGCAATACTTCGGCCGCACCGATTACAGTACAGTTGTGGTCGCCGATTAAAAGCCCGGACTTGTTTTAAACTATTAATTAGCCGTCGCCGGTTTGGCCGGGATTAGTGAGTTCAATTTCTCGCAAAGATCCCGGTCCGGAGCCTGATCTTTACTTTCGGTCAATAGTGCGGCACTTACTCCGGCCAGGACAAAGGGAACAATGAAGGCCTGGTGCAGAATCCAAGCGATGATGGCAGCCAGAACGATGCCGACCCAGACCGGGGCTCCGGCGCTGCTGAAAAAGAACCAGTTGGGCAAGGCCAGGCACAGGATCAGAATCAGAAAACCGAACGCCGACAATCGAAGCCAGCGGTTCGCCAAGCGTCGGCTCTCCATGCCGAAGCCAAGATACAGGGCGGCCCCTTCTTGGGCAGATTGGCGGATGTCGCTACCGCCCCGGGAAAAAGCCAGAACCAACACGGCCTGGCTCAGCGTCCCTGAGGTCAATAATTTGGCAAATTTGCCGCTTTTCCCCGAATGCGACAAGTCCGATATCTTCGCAGCTTGATCGTTGGAACCAAACGGCACGAACAAGGTCCGGCGTAGCCAACAATTCAAGGACTGCCATTGGGAATGATTCTTGAAATGACGTCCGGCTTCGCGCATGACCGTGGCCAGAGCGGGTGCAGGGACAGCATATCCGGAAAAAAGAAGCAGTATGGCGGCTCGGAAGCGAAACAGGAAGAAACGTCGCAAAACCTGGCCAGCAGCCACGATTCCCAGGACAACCAATATGGCGATCGCCATGGCAACACTGCGGTTGACGTTACTGGCCGGGCGAAAAGCAAAAAGCAGCATTCCAAAAACGATAATAATCATGAAGCCGGCAGCGGCAATGATGCCGGCACGAAGAAGCACCATTGGCAATGCCCGGTTCAGCAGGCCCAGCGCTTCCTTGAAATTGACCTCCATGGTTGTCCCCTTGTTTTTCAATTGCCTCTCACGTTCAGACAGCGTGGATCGGGTGAATGGAAAAATTCAGTTTTTCCCTTTGTTCTCGAGCAGTAGTTTGCGGGTGAAAGGGATCAATCCTCCGGCATCGATGATGACTTGCCGCGCCTTGGGTAGAGCCACAATCGGAAAGCTTTTACCGGAGCTTATATTGATGACCTGGTCGGCTGTAAATTCCAGATCGTCTCCCTCGTTTGCTTCGATGGTTGGACAAATTACCATCTTCAGTCCAAGATTAATCGCGTTCTGCAGGAAGATGCGCGAAAAGTTTGGCGCCACAACGACAAAATCGGGTCCTTTCAGGCAGGAAGCGGCCTGCTCGCGCGAGGAGCCGCAGCCGAAGTTCTTTCCGCCCACGATGATGCTTTGCGGCGGGAACTCGTTCTTCTTGATCTTGGCGTTAAATTCGGGATAGTCGATGAAAGCATACTGGGGGGTCTCGGTCGGCAGAACGGTGGCCATGAATCTTCCCGGATAAATGATATCGGTGGAGACATCGTCTCCTACTTTAAAGACAACTTTTGCCATCTTATTTTCCTCCTTTGCTTGGATCGGTGATAACACCGGTTATGGCGCTGGCAGCGGCGACAGCGGGCGAACAAAGATACACCTCGGCATTGGGATTGCCCATGCGGCCCTTGAAGTTGCGATTGGTAGTCGCCAGGGCTACGTCACCGTCGGCCAGGGCGCCCTGGTGAATCCCCAGGCATGGACCGCAACCCGAATTCATGACCACGGCGCCCGCTTCCATGAAATCGGCAACATAGCCTTTTTTCAGTGCCTGCAGATAAATTCGCGTTGATGCTGGAAAAATCAACATTCGCGTCTGCCGGGCCACTTTCTTGCCTTTAAGGATCTTGGCCGCGATGGCCAGATCATCAAGACGGCCGTTTGTGCAGGAGCCGATGACGATCTGGTTGATTTTCGTGCCCAAAACTTCATTGATCGGCTTGACGTTATCGACGGCATGCGGACAGGCGATTTGTGATACCAGCTTGGAAACATCAATATGGATCACCTGGTCATAGACGGCGTCGGAATCAGGGCCGAAAACATCAAGTTTATCCTGGACCCCAGCCTCTTCCTGCAGATAGCGAATGGTTTCTCCATCAGGCGGCACGATCCCGGAAGTGGCGCCGGCCTCGACCGTCATGTTGCAGATTACCAGGCGGCCTGAAGTCGACATCTGTTCGATAGCCTGACCGTGAAATTCAATCACCTTGAAATTGGCGCCTTCGGCCGTCAATTTTCCGACCAGGTGCAATATCAAATCTTTGGGCGCAACATGGCTTTTAAATTTGCCGTCACAGACCACCTTGATCGTGCCGGGAACCTCAACATTCAGCACTCGCCCCAAGGCCCAGACTGCCGCCATTTCCGTGGCACCGATCCCAAATGAAAAGGCACCCAGGGCACCATGGCTGGTGGTATGACTGTCTGTACCGACCACAACCTTCCCCGGCCGTACATATCCAAATTCGGGCAGGATCTGGTGGCAGATGCCACCGCCGTCGCCGCGAATATCATGGAACTTGGTGATTCCCTGCTGGGCCACGAAATCCCTGATTTTTTTCTGGTTGCCGGCTGTTTTTGAGCTTTCAGCCGGCACACGGTGATCGAAAATAATGGCTATTTTGGCAGGATCCCAAACCTTGGCTTCCAAACCCGTGCCCTGGAAAATGTCCTTGAACTGATTGATGACCAGGGCTCCGTTCTCATGCGACATGGCCAGGTCAACGTGGGGTTCCAGTACATCTCCCGCTTTCACCGCAACTTGATTGATGGCCTTGGCCAGTATCTTTTCAACCATTGTCATTCCCATGATGGTTCCTCCTTTTTTTATTGGCGCTCAGATCGCGCCGATTTCCTTCAATTTACTGATCTCGTCTTCCTTGTAGCCCAACCCCTTCAGTATCTCGCCGGTGTGGGCCGACAGCCGCGGCGGCGGCGTATCGATCTGCGCCGGAGTCTTGGAGAACTTGGCGGTCAGGTTGAACAGCTTGATCTCGCCGATGCCTTCCTCTTTGACCGTCGCGATAACCTGGCGGTGCTGGCTTTGGGGCTGGAGCAACGCCTTCTCCAGGCCGTAGATGTCGCCGCTGGGGATACCCTTTTCGTTCAACACCTCCACCCAATGGGAGGTCGGGTGCTGCAACAGTTTTTCTTCCAGCAACGGGGTGAGCTGCTTGCGGTTGGCCTTGCGCGTATCGCGCTCCTGGAAGCGCGGGTCGCCCTTCAGCTCCGGCACGCCCAGAACATCGGTCAGGTCCTCCCACTGTTTCTGCTGGTTGGCGGCGATATTGATATAGCCGTCCCGGGTGCGAAAGGAGCCCGAGGGGGCGGCGGTGAAGTTGTCGTTGCCCATCAATACCGGTTGCTGGCCGCCAATCAGCAGGTTGGCCGCCACCCAGCCCATCAGCGGCATGATCGAATCGAGCATGGCGATATCGATGAACTGCCCCTCGCCGCTACGCTCGCGATGGAAGAGGGCGGCCATGATGGCGAAGGCGGCATTCAAACCCCCGACCGTGTCGCAGACCGGAAAGCCGGCGCGCAACGGGTTGAGCCTTTCATCACCGTTGACGGCCATAACCCCGGATAGGCCCTGAATGATCTGGTCGTAGGCCGGCTTGAAGGCGTCGGGACCGGTCTGGCCGAATCCGGAAATGGCGCAGTAGATGACCTTGGGGTTGATCTGGCAAATCATTTCGTAGGAGAAGCCGAGCTTGGCCATGACCCCGGGGCGGAAATTCTCCACCACCACGTCGGCCGTCTCAAGGAGCTTGCGGAAGATCTCCTTGCCTTCCGCTAACTTCAAGTTGAGTGTCAACGATTTTTTATTGGCGTTCTGGGCCAGAAAACTGGTACCCATCAGCTGCTTGTTGAGTGGATTGACGTTTCCCAACTTGCGGGCCAGGTCACCGCCATTCGGGTTTTCGATCTTGATCACCTCGGCACCCAAAAGGGCGAGGTGCATCGTGGCAAAAGGACCGGAAAGGACATTGGTCAGGTCGAGTATCCTGACCTTCTCCAATAGTTTCATGGTCTCTCTCCTTTATTGCACTTGATTAAAATTGACGATGGAGCCCGCCTTGAGAATGAAGCCGGGCAGCTCCCGGTTGAAGAAGCGGCTTAGATCACGGGAAATTTCAATGAGTTTTTCCAAATCGATCGCCATGGATAGTCCCTGGCGCTGAAAGGAATGGACAAGATCTTCGCTGCAAACGTTTCCGGCCGCCACCTTGGTGAAGGGGCATCCGCCCAGTCCACCCAGAGCCGTTTCAAAATACATGACGCCCGCTTTGAACGCCGCATAACAGTTGGCTAATCCCAGACCGTACGTGTTGTGGAAATGGCAGGCCAGTTCAACCTTGCTGTCGCGCTTCAATATATTCGCGTACAATGATTCAACCTGCGGCGGGAAGGCATGGCCCGCCGTGTCGGCCAGGCTGATGTTGCGGATGCCGGCTGACAGGTATTTGTCGACAATGGACATGACTCGTTCCTGGGGGATTGGCCCTTCAAAACCACAGCCGAATGCCGACTGGATGGAAGCTTGTATACGTTTGCCTGCTTTAATAGCCGACTGGGCCATGGCAAGAATCCGTCCCAGGGCTTCATCGGTGCCCTTGCCGGTGTTCTTGCGGCTGTGGGTATCACTGGCGGAAACTCCCATGCAGAACATGTCTACGCCGCAGGCCATGCCACGTTCCAGTCCTTTTTCATTCAATACGAGCCCCGACAGTACGGCAGCGGACGGTTTTTTGCCCGGCTGGCTGAAATGGTTGAACAGCGCGTCGGTATCAGCCATTTGCGGGACCTTCTCCGGATTGACGAATGACCCCAGTTGGATCATGTCCATGCCCGAGACGAGAAGGCTCTCCACCCAGACGATTTTCTTCTCCAGCGGCACGGCCTGCTTCTCAATCTGCAACCCGTCGCGCAAACCCACCTCATGAATTTTTATATCGGTCATAGCGTATTCTCCATGGTTTCAGTCACGCTGCCAGAGGCAACAATTTGCCTTACAACTTTTTAGCGATGGCCTCGGCCATTTCCAGAGTCTTGTTGCTTCCACCCATGTCATACGTGCGCACCTTGCCCTCGGCGATCACCTCGGCCACAGCCTTTTCGACCCGGGCGGCCATTTCTTTCTCGCCCAGCCAATCCAGCATCATCTTGGCCGCCAGGATGGTGGCGATGGGGTTGGTCTTGTACTGGCCGGCATACTTGGGCGCCGAGCCGTGGGTGGGCTCGAAAACGGCGAGCTTGTCGCCGATATTGCCGGAACAGCCGAAGCCCAGGCCGCCGACCATCTGGGCACAGAGGTCGGAAACGATGTCGCCAAACATGTTGGTGGCCACCAGCACCGAGTAGTTCATAGGATTCTTCAGCAGCCACATGCAGATGGCATCGATGTTGGCATTGTCCATCTGGATGTCCGGGTAGTCCTTGGCCACTTCCTTGCCGATCTCGAGAAAAAGTCCTTCGGTGGCACGCACGACGTTGGCCTTGTGGATCACCGTAACCTTGGGGTAGCCGTGCTTCCTGGCGTACTCGAAAGCGGCGCGAATAATGCGCTCCGAACCCTTGCGGGTGTTGATCTTGCAGGTGATGGCATACTGGTCCAGGGGCACGTCCTTGAAGGCGGCGAAGCCCTTGGCGTTCTTCAGCAGCACGTCCTTGACCTCCTGCGGAACGGGGTTGAATTCCACGCCTGAATAAAGATCTTCGGTGTTTTCGCGAAAAATGACCAGATCGATTCCCTCCTTATAGTTGATGGGATTGCCCGGGTAGGCCTTGCAGGGACGCAGGCAGGTCCAGAGGTCGAACTGTTGACGCATGCGCACGATCGGCGAACGGTAGACCAGCCCTTTGCCCTTCAACTCGGGCACCAGCTCGGCTTCAGCCGCCTTGACCGGCTTGGAGGTGATGGCACCGAACATGGCGGCATCGACACTGTTCAGCAGGTCGATGGTACGCTGCGGGAAGGACTCGCCCTCCCGGCACCAAAACTCCCAGCCGATATCGCCGTGGATGTACTCGGCGTTGAACTGCAACTTGTCGAGGACGATCCTGGCCGCTTCCATCACTTCCCTGCCGATGCCATCGCCGGGAATCCAGGCGATCTTATACTTCTTGTTTTGTGATTTTTGTTCAGAAACGCTCATATATCACTCCTTTATATACGAATTCGTTTAAAAAATTAATATCATAAAAATTTAACAAGGTCAATGAAAAAGCAGCAAAATTTAACAAGTGAAAATAGCTTTCTCGGGTATCAGGAAAGATATTTTACAAATGTTGCTAGCGGCCGCTTTTTCGGACTGTTGCTGCCGCGCAGTGGATAGCCAAGCGGAACAACCGCCATGAATTCGCCTTGTGGCTCGCCGAGAAAATCCAATACCGCGTCTTTCATGAGAATCAGTATACCGAGCCATACACTGCCGATACCCAGTGACGTTGCCGCCAGGAGCATATTCTGCACTGCCGCCGCAGAGCTCTGTATCTCCATGATGCGGAAGAAATCACGGACCTCGTCCTGATCGGCCGCAAACAACCGTGGTCCGCGCCTGATCAGTTCACCGGTATTCACCACCGCAATAACCAAGGCTGCTTCCGCTATGCTGCGGCAGGCCATGCGCAGTAATGTGCAGGAGGGTCGGGGAAAGTCAGCTGCCCGGCTGGCAACCAGATGCGCCAGTTCGTTTTTTTTAGCCCCGCGCAATACAATGAATCGCCATGACTGCTGATTGTGCGCCGAAGGCGCATGATTCGCGGCCTTGAGGATTGCCGTAATATCACCATCAGACACTTCTTTCTCTGAAAGGAAATTCCTGACGCTGCGTCGGGATTCGATGGTTATCAGGGTTTCGTTTGAACTGTGAAAATTTCCAGTCGCCGCCATGACCACACCTCCTCGGTAAAAAAACAGCGCTCATTTCCTTAAGAACCAATTGAACGCTAATTATAGCGCAAACCGTTGCCCAAGACCACCTGGCTGGAACGGCTGCTTCATTCCGGCATCACATCATGCGAAGGCAAACGACCTATGCCAGCTTGTTATTTGAACTCCGGCACAATGCCCATATTAAAAAACATAAACGCATACATGTCGGCATAACTGTTTATGGTTTTGGATGTTGTCGAGCCTGTTCCATGCCCGACCTTGGTATCGACCTGCAGCAGGATTGGATTGTTGCCTTTGTACTTGTCCTGGAATTCGGCAATATACTTGAACGAATGGGCTGGGAAAACCCGGTCGTCATGATCGGCGGTTTTTACCAGGACGGCCGGATAAGGAAGGCCCTCCCTGATGTTGTGCAACGGCGAATAGGCATACAAATATTTGAATTGATCGGGTTTTTCGCTGGAACCGTATTCCCCGGTCCAGGCCCAACCGATGGTGAAATTGTGGTAGCGCAGCATATCCAACACTCCCACCTCGGGAAAAGCCACCTGAAACAATTCCGGGCGCTGATTAATGACTGCCGCTACCAGCAGGCCTCCGTTGGATGCCCCGTGAATAGCCAATTTTTGCAGTGATGTATATCCTTTGGCAATCACGTACTCGGCGGCGGCAATAAAATCATCGAACACATTTTGCTTTTTTTCAAACATGGCAGCGCGGTGCCATTCTTCCCCATACTCGCTCCCGCCACGCAAACAAGCCATGGCATAGACGCCGCCGCTTTGCAGCAATGGAATAATGCTCGACTTGAAGTAAGGTTGCATAGCCGCATTGAAACCGCCGTACCCATAGAGCAGGGTTGGATTTTGGCCGTTTAATTCCAGACCTTTTTTATGCACGATAAACATCGGGATCTTGGTCTTATCCTTGCTTTCATAAAACACCTGGGTAGTCGAGAATTCATTCGGATTGAACTTCACGATAGCTTTGCGGAACAGTTCGGAGCGGTTCTCCTTGATCAGATAGCGATAAATAGCGGGTGGTGCAGTGAACGATGTGTAGGTATAGAAAACCTCGTTCTCGTCTTTCTTGCCGGAAAATCCGTAAGCGGTTCCAATGCCCGGCAAAACAACATCATGAAGTTTTTGCCCGCTTGGCAAAAATACGGAAACCACCGAATTGGCATCCTTTAAATAGGATACGATCAGCCTGCCGCCCGCGTATGACACACTGTCCATTTTAGCCGTGCTTTCGGGGATGATTGTTTTCCAGTTTTCTTTTTGGGGATTTAATGGATCGATGAGGATCAATTTGAAATTGGGTGCTTCAAAATCGGTCAGCAGCAGGAATCGGCCGTCCGTCTCAGCTACAAAAATAAACTGGCCCAGGGCTTTATCGATAAGGGGAATCACCTTCGAGTCAGCCGCAAGGTCCTGGTAATAAAGAAAATTGTGATTGGCAGAACCAACCCAGCCGGTGACGACCAGGTATTTCTCATTTTCCGTTACCTCACCGCCGAATCCCAGTTCGGGATTGTTGGCATCGCTGAAAATCAATTTGTCCTCAGCCTGGACCGTGCCCAACTTGTGATAAAAGAGTTTTTGAAATTCAACTTTTGCTTTCAGCTTGTCCGCTTCTTTGGGTTTGTCGTAACGGCTGTAAAAAAAACCATCTCGATACCACGACATGGCGGTAAACTTCGCCCAGCAGACATGATCGGCCAGTGTTTTTCCGCTTGCCGTTTCGATGACAAAAAATTCCCGCCAATCCGACCCGCCCGGAGAAATCCCGTAACCAAAATATTTTTGGTCCCTAGAAAAAGACGTTTCGGTCAAGATGATGGACTGGGCATTCGGGTCCAGCAAAACCTTCGCTACTCCATTCAACCCTTTTTGAATATAGACCACCGCTTGGTCCTCAAGGCCGGTGTTTTTCCGGAATGTATAGTATTCCCCCTTTTTTGCGGCATGGGAATACTTTTCATAATTGGAGATCTCCGTCAGGCGCTCCCGGAATATTTCCCGGAACGGTATAGCGGCCAGGTAGCTTCCCGTGAGTTCCTTCTGTGCCGTTACCCATTCGCTGGTTTGCGGTGAATTGATGTCTTCCAACCAGCGATAGGGATCGGCGACCTTGACTCCGAAGTAATCATCGACCTGATCTATTTTTTTACTCGCGGGGTACTTCAGGGGAGTCTTCTCAACGCAAAAAAGCGCCCCACACAAGACGGTCAGCGCGATCATTACAATCGTCTTTTTATGATGGTCCATAATTCCTCCTTGCGGTTCTCTGCAAAATGATTTTAAGGGAACGCAGTGAGATTTGCAATTGCTGATTGTCCCCGATCGCCCATCAATCTCCACTGCGCCAAAAAACACATTGCGCAAAATCAGGATTGAGCTCGATTCTTTCAAGTCACACCATAGTCGCTAAACTTGTTTTGACAACCGGAGGGCACAATAATAAAATATCCGCGGATCGCGAAATATGAACATCAACCCGAAAATGATCATCGGCAACTGGGCGGACGGTTGGGCTTTGGACCAGCATACGCTTCACAGCTCGACCGATGGCAGCGACGGCGCCATGCATCCCGAATTCGCTACGGAACGGACCGAACTGGGCGAGGCAGTATTTAAATTGAAATACCGCAACGACCGGTCGCTGGTCGAACCCATCGCCGGCACGGTCGCTGATTTTATCCGCGGCCGGGCTGAACTTGCTGATATCCGATGTATTCTGGCCGTGCCGCCGTCGGATACACGGCGTTCGTTCCAACCGCTTCAGGCTCTTGCCGACCGCATCGGCTCTCTGCTCGGACTGCCTGCTCCCGATGACTTCCTGTTCAAGGCCAGAGCGACCGTGCCGCTTAAAAGCATAGCCGGCAAGCGCTCTCGCCGCTTGGAACTTGAAGGAGTGTTTGATGTAATTGACCAGCGTTTCGAATCGATGCACATCCTGCTTTTCGATGATCTATTCCGTTCCGGTGAAACCCTGAAAGCGGCCACGGCCGCTCTGCTTTTTCAAGGCAATGCGGCGAAAGTCTCCGTGGTCACAATGACCAGTACCCGCTCAAACCGATGAATACATTGGAAGGAAATGCCTGGCGCGCCCTGGCCGCGGTTGAGGGAATCGGCCCCAGAGCCTTGTGGATGATCGCCGACTATCTCACCCAACGGGGAAAAGCGGCGTCCTGGTTGCTTGACAATCCGGAAAAATTCAAAGACATCCCCCATGCCGGCGCTTCCGGCATGGCTGCTTCCTGTTTCAGTAAACTGAAAAACATGGAAGCCGGGCCGACCGGAAAACAACAAATAACCGTCATTCATCCACTCCATTCCGCCTTTCCCGAACGGATCAAGGTTTTAAAGGACAAGACATCTTTACCGGCACTACTTTATGTGTGGGGGAATATCGGGATTCTGAAACGGCCCGCGATTGCCGTAGTCGGAAAACGGAACGCGGGAGCGAGGGCGCTGGCTGTTGCCGATGCATTGGCCTCCGAACTCGCTGCCAAAGAGATCAACCTTACTTCCGGCTACGCTTCCGGGATAGACACCGCGGCCCATTTAGCCGCCCTGCGCGCCGGCGGTACGACCAGCATCGTTCTGGCCGAAGGAATCCAGCATTTTCAAAAGAAGCCCGAATTGAGGAGATGGCTAACGGAGAAAAATACCCTGGTGATATCGCAATTCGAACCCGGAGCCAAATGGGCGGCCTTCATGGCAATGACTCGAAATAAAATGGTCGGTGCCCTTTCACAAGCCTTGATAGTAATCGTTTCCGGACCCGAACGCGATGTCTGCGGCAGAAACAGCGGCACATTTAACGCCGCTATTTCAGCGCAAAAAATGGCCATCCCCGTTTTTGTCGCCGATCCCGGATATTTCGGCGAAGGAGCTCAAGGAAAAGGGGAACTGATAAAAAGAGGTTGCCTGAACTGGGATCCCGCCGCCGGAGTCGCCCCGATCCTGGCTGTCTTGAATTCGCTAAAAAGCAAGAAAGGGGAGCCCAGACAATTGAGTCTTTTTTAAAACGAAAAGCACTAAGCTGAAATACATATTCGTCTCGGTCCGGTAACGACGAAAAGTGACTAGCTATTTTACTTTGCTTTTGCCGATGCTCAGGATGAAAACACCCATAACGGCAATTACAACAGTCGTGATATAGGCCCAGGTGTTTCTGGAATTAAAGAAGTTGAAGCACAGAAACACTCCGGCGGCCAGCAAAAATACGGTCCCCATGACGGTAAGGAGCAAGGGGCGTAATTTCTTTTTTTCGTCGGCATTGGTGAAAAACTCGAAGGCACCCAGGCCCAAATAAACAACGCCGATGAAAAAAAGGAAATAAGGCAGGCGCGAACTTTTCTTGAGCAGGGCAAAACCGACCAGGATAAGCGCGATCCCCTCGGCTATATGGAAGAGGGCAGTGAAATTAGATATTTTTATTTCAAAATGGTGATGGAAGGCGCCGCCCAGAATAATGAATGCCCCGGCGATAAACAGAAAAACAACCGTAAGCGGGTATTCATGGAAATGTTCGGCCTTGTCAATCCCCTTGAAGACCAGGGTCAAACCAACCAGGACATGGGAAATTTTCCCAAACATTTCATTCTTGCTTGCGGATCCGAACAATCGCGGCATGATTTCCTCCGGCATGGCAATGCATTCCTGGATTCGATTTCGTATTTTAATGCATTCATGCCATTGATGTCAAAAGTTGTTGTTTCATAGCTAGGGAAAAAGCATTTCTAGGAGAATTATTGACATTTTTTCCTAAATTCTCCAAAATAGCATCAAAAAGGAGTCGAAATGATTCAAAAACACAGGGCACATCCCAAGCAAGCCGGTTTTTTCAGACGTTTCCTGGCATTCATGGTCGACAATTTAATTATTCTGTTTATCTCAGTTATTGTTTTCTTATCCATTTCGGAGATTGCGGCTGCACGCCGGGGTGAAAAAGGAGAATTTTCCCAAGTGCTGAGTGCCATAAAAAACGGCAAAACGGTCGTAATCGGCATGCCTAAAGCGCACCGCCCTGCAGATGAGAAGATATATTTCATCGGCGGCGAAAAGTTGGGCCTCTTTTTTGAGCTCATCATCGGCTATACTTATTACATTCTCTTCTTCCGTTTCGGCGGCCGTACCCCCGGTAAAAGGTTGTTCGGCCTGCGCGCAATCGACCTGGAGGGTCGGCCACAGCTGGGTTGGTACCAGTCGCTGGAGCGCACACATGGTTATGCCGCCTCGGCACTGTTGGCCTCCCTGGGTTTTTTCCAGGTACTCTGGGACCGCGAAAGCTTGACCATGCACGACAAATTGGCAGGGACTACTGTTATCCGGCTCAAAAGTTAATCCTGGGGCCGGCGTTGAGAAGCTCAGGCCTTTTCAAGGAGCCGCGGCCGGAAAACTCTTCGGACATTTTTTAATTCCTCCCAAAAATCTAAAAAAAAATAAAAATACTTCGAACTATTCGAAGTGATGCCACGTATAACCATTACTTCGAATTTTTCGAAGTGATAAGAGGCACCATGAAAGAACTCACCAGAAAAGAAGAGCAGGTCCTGATGGCCGTCCATCATTTGCGGGATGAAGCATACCTGATCACCATCCGCGAGCAAGTCCACCGGTATACCGGCACCCATTATTCTGTGGGTACGATCTATGCTCCCCTGAACCGTCTGAACATTAACGGCTACATCGAATCCTATTCCAATCGCAATCCGGATTTTTCCAGCAAGAAACCGATCCGCTTCTACCGTCTTACCAAGAAGGGCCATGCCGCCCTGGTGGAATTGCAGCGTGCATACAGCCGTTTATGGACAGGTTTTGTCTCTCCGGCAAAGGAGAAAATATGAAAAAAAAAGACAGTCAGGGCAGGCCGCCTTTCATTTTTTTACGAAATCTGTTGACCATCGATGAGATCGATGACGTGGACGGCTGCTTTGAGGAATTGTACGCCCGGACCGCGGCCGAAAAAGGTACCGGCTATGCCAAGCGCTGGATCCTGTGGCAGGCGCTGAAATCGCTGCCCGGTTTTCTCCGCCACCGGATCTATTGGAAACTGCTGATGTTGAAAAATGCCCTGACCGTCACCATGCGCAGCATGGTGAAAAACAAGTTTTATTTCCTGATCAAGGTCTTCGGGCTGGCGGCGGGAGTCGCCTGCAGCATGGTGGTCATCCTCTACGTGACCAATGAACTAACCTATGATACCTATCATCCGGATTATGAGCGCATTTACCGCGTTGCCTACAGCCAAACTACCCCGATCGGCGAATCAACCGGGGTCTCGACGCCAGCCCCCCTGGCAATCGGCATCAGGGAGCAGCTCAGCCAGGCCGAGAGCGTGGCCCGGATGATTCCGCCCTTCGAAAACGCCAAGCATGTCCTGGTGGCCCGCGGCGAGTCCCGTTTTTTCGAAAAGCGGGTCTGGTTTGCCGACCCCGAAATTTTCAGGATCCTGCGCATCCCTTTCCTCGAAGGGAGCGCCAGAACGGCACTCTCGCAGCCGCGGACCGTCATCATTTGTGAAAGCATGGCAAGGAAATATTTCGGTTCCCTGCCGCCGCTGGGCCGCAGTCTGAGCATCGAAATCGATTATGACATCGGCCCGGCCGTTGTCGAGGACTTCGAAGTCACCGGAATAATCCAAGACGCCCCGGCCAACACCCATCTCAAATATGATCTGCTGCTCTCCATGTCCACCCTGCTGGCCTATGTCCCTGACCTGAACCAGAATTGGGCCGAATATCATTATAAATATACTTATGTAAAGCTTGGTCGCCATGTCGATCCCTTGGCTTTTGAGCGGCAATTGCAGACCTTTTCGGAGCAATTGCGCGCCGCCTTTGCCAAACGGGCGGGGTTCCCGATGAAAAGGCACGAATTTTTTCTTCAACCCCTTTCGACATTGCACATGGCATCTAATTATCCCGGCGAGATCGAGCCGCCCGGCAATATGTACTATATTTACATCTATTCTTTCGCGGCTTTACTGATCCTGCTTATCGGCTGCATTAACTTCATCAACCTGTCGGCAACCCTGTCCACAGCCCGCAGCCGCGAAGTGGGCATCCGCAAAACCCTTGGCGGCAGCCGCTCGGACCTGACATTTCAATTCATCGGCGAATCTCTGGTTATTACCTTCTTCGCTTTCACTGCGGCATTCGCTTTTCTCTCCGCATTGCTGGGCTATTTCAATCGCATGGCCGGAACAGCCATCTCCTTCCAGGCCGTCGGCCAGCCCCTGGTCTTGGCTTCCCTGCTGGCATTGTTCATGGTCGTAGGCTTCAGCGCCGGCATTTATCCGGCTTTGATCCTTTCCCGGTTCAAGCCGGTTTCCATAATGAAAGACCAGATGATACCGGGCAAACAGGGCAATGGCCTGCAGCGCCTGCTGATCGTGTGTCAGTTTGTCATCTGCATATTCCTGGTGGTGTGCACGCTGGTGGTATTCCGCCAGCTGACCTTCATGAAAGGCAAGGCGCTCGGTTTTTCCCGGCAGCAAAAACTGATCCTGGAGGTCAAAAGCAATCAGTCCTATTTCCGCCATAATTACGAAGCCATAAAAAGCGATTTCCTGAAGAATCCAGGGATCATCGACGCCACCGTGTCTTCGTCGGTTCCCGGCGAAGCCATTTCCGGCGGCTATTACCTGCAAAAAGGAAACTCTTTCGCCCCCCAGAACGCAAAACGGCTGAAGGTGCTGACAGTAGACTATGATTTCATTAAAGCCTATGGCATCGCCATGACGGAGGGCCGGTCTTTCCAGAAAAGCAGGGGAAATGACGAGGTCGGCGCTTATATCGTCAATGAAGCCGGCGCCCGCGAACTGGGTTTTACAGCGCAAAGCGTTCTCGGTACGGTCTGGACCGCCCACTATCATCGCAAAACCAAGAGCGTGGTCGGGGTGACCGGCAATTTCCATTTCCTGGGCCTGAAGGACGGCGCCGAACCCATGATCCTGGATATTGAACATTCCTTGCTGCGCACCATCACCCTGACACTGGACACGGAGCGTACTTCCCAGACCCTGGCCGCGGCGGCAAAAACCTGGCGTTCGCATTTTCCCGGCGTACCTTTCGAATATTCCTTCCTCGATGAAACGTTCGGAAAGGTCTATCAGTACGAAGAACAAATGGGGAAATTGCTGGGGATGATTTCGGCCATGGGCATTGCCATCGCCTTTCTAGGGCTTTACGGCATGGTCGCATTCTATGCGCGCCAGCGCCGAAAAGAGATCGCCATCCGCCGGGTTGTCGGCGCTTCGACGTCTTCCGTCGCCTTGCTGATGACTCGCCAATTCGTTCTCTTGGTTCTTCTGGCCGGCATCACAGCAATCCCCCTGGCTTGGATCGCCACGGCAAGGTGGCTGCAGGATTTCGCTTACCGCATCCAGCCCGGATTTCCTGTTTTTGCCTTCGCTTTTCTTTCGGCCTTCCTGATTGCCATGGGCGCAGTACTGCTGCAGAGCTTCCGTGCTGCCCGCGATAATCCGGTCGATTCGCTGCGCAGCGAATAAAGCGAGCCAAAACATTCAGTTCCAAACCGGAAGTCACTATTAATTATAGCCATTTTCCAGAATACAGACGACTTCACTTTGCGCGCACGTTTAACTGATTCAGCTAAATCACTTTTTTTGACAACAGTGATCAAAAACCCTATATTGCCATTATGAAAAATCGGTTTTTCCCGATACTGGTCCAATTGCTCCTGGCACTGTCCATTCCATTGCGGTCGCAAGTCCTGCCGTTCGAGATACTGGGTTTGAAGGAAGGTATCCCGCAGTCGCAGGTCACGGCCCTGGCGCAGGACACTGACGGCTATCTGTGGGTTGGCACCTGGGGTGGACTGGCCCGCTTCAATGGCAGTCGCTTCAAGAGCTTTTTCATTGAAGACGGACTGCGCAGCGCCCGCATCAATGAATTGCTGGCATCCAGCGATGGCGCAGTATGGGTGGCAACCGCTGGCGGTCTTTCACGCTGGAATAATCATCGTCTGGAAATAATGGATGATCCGATTGTCAGCACAATCCCATGTCTAGCTCTGGCAGAGGACGCCCGCAATCGGGTGTGGATCGGCAGCGAAAACGGCTTGGCCGTCTTCGCCAACGGAAAATTCTCGTTTTTTCATCCCGGCGGCGGCGGGAGCGGGCCCCGGGTTTACGACCTCCTGGCCGACCGTGAAGGCATCCTGGTGGCCGCCGACAACGGCATGTGGCGCTTCCCCTTGGAAGGGTCGCCGTTGGCCGTTCCGGGTCCGCCCGCTATCGCCACAGACAATTACCGAGCCCTGGCCTTGACCGCCGAAGGGTTGTGGCTGGGCACATATGGCCACGGCGTTTGGCGCCGCAATGACTCGGGCTGGGAAGCATTTCCGGGCGGAAGCGCAGCGTCCTGGACCGTTTACCAGATGTCAGTGCAGCCTTCCGGAACTCTGTACATTTCGACCAACGGCAACGGCCTAATTATTAAGCGGCCGGGCCAGTCCGCCATGGAATACTGGGGAACGGACAACGGCCTGCCTTCTAATGTCATCAACACCGTGCTGGAAGACCGTGAAAACAATCTGTGGATCGCCACCTATATCGGCGGCTTGGCCCGCCTCGGCAGCATGGCCTGGATCAGCCACACCGAGAAGCAGGGACTGCCCAGCGCCTGCGTCTTCGGCATCTCACCCGGCGATACGGCCGATTCGCTTTGGTTGGGAACCCTGCGTGGCGCCGTCCACTACCAGGTACGGCCGCTGCCCAAAGTCCTGGAAATCGTTCGTGTAAAAGACGGCCTCGGCAACGACTGGGTCTGGAAAGTGCAGCGCACTTCAGACGGGACCCTCTGGTTCATGACCGACACGACTCTCCATTATCGCTTGAAGGGAGAAAAAACCATCCGCGAACTTTCCCCAGACCTTCCCATTTCGCGCACCGTGCCCTGGGACATGACAGTTGACAGCCAGGGCAATTTCTGGGTTTGCGGGATCTGGAGCGGGGGCGGGTTGGCACGTCGCGACGCCAGCGGACGCTGGAACATATGGAACAAAACCCCGGCCGGTGAATCCCTGACCGATGTTTCCCGTGTAATACGCCGCCGCAGCGGTGGCGTCTGGGTCGCGGCGAAGAATTCTTCCAAGAGCGCCGCTAAAAGCAGCTTGTATGCCTGCGATGGCAAAACCCTGACGGTGGTGGTCGCCCCCTGTCCATTGTCCAATGCGATTTCCACAATTTGCGAAGACAGCAGCGGCCGCCTCTGGGCCGGCAGCGACGACGGCCTGGCGGTTCTTGAAACTGACGGGCGCTGGCGCCTGCTCAACGACCGCCCCGGTTTCAGCAACCACCACGTTTTTTTTATCGGCGAAGACTGGAAGGGAAATATCTGGGTCAACACGGCACGCGGCGTCTATCGTTTTCTCGTCGATTACGAGGTGGAAGGCTTCAGCCCCGATGACGGGCTGGCCGATTGGGAGACCAATGGGAACGGCTTCTACAGCGATCCCCGGGGCGAGATCTGGATCGGTACGGTCAACGGCCTGTCGCAGTACAACCCGGCCAGTTCCAGCCGCAACACAGAACCGCCCCGCTTGATGGTCGAAAAAATCCGGCTGCCTTCCCGGTCACTCGAATTTCCCGGGAAGTTGGACCTGGCCTGGAGCGAGCGGACGCTCATTTTCAACATCGCTGTCCTCTCCTATCGCAACCGCAATCGTACCGGCTACATCTACCGACTCGACGGCATGGAGAGCGAATGGAATTCCTTGAGCCGCCTTGAGGAATTGCGCTATACCAATCTTCCGCCCGGAGACCTGCGACTGCAGCTGAAGCCGGTCAACGAATCGGGCATCTGGGGCGAGACGGTCACCCTGCCCATCCACGTCCGCCCCCCCTTCTGGATGACGCTTTGGTTCCGCCTGGGGGGGCTCCTTTTCCTCCTGGCCGCCGCCATCGGCGTCTACCGTTGGCGCACCCTGTTGCTGCGCCGGCGCAACCGAGAGCTGGAGAACGAGGTGGGCAAGCGCACCGCAGAGCTCGAATACCTGGCCACTTATGACCCGCTGACCGCCCTGTTCAACCGTCGCGCCATCCTCGCCTTCATGGAAAAGCAGCTAAAGCCCGAACGCGGCTCAAACCGGCAGTTGGGCTGCATCATGATCGACCTGAACCGCTTCAAGGCGGTCAATGACACCCTGGGTCATGCCGCGGGCGACCAGGTACTCAAAGAGATGGCTGCCAAGATCCAGAGCTGCCTGCGCGAGGGCGACGCCCTCGGTCGTCTGGGCGGCGACGAATTCCTGGTCGTACTGCCCGGAGCCGACCGGGAAGTGTTGCAAGCCGTATATAACCGTATCATCGATCTGACCTGCCGGTCGGGAGAAGACGATGCAACCGTGGTCGTTACCGCTTCTTGCGGAGGCATTGCCGTACCGGCACAAAGCCCTGCGGCCACCGCGGCGGTGCTGGCCCAGGCTGATGACCTGCTCTACCAGGTCAAGCGGGCCGGCCGTCAGGGAACCGCGATCGAATCATTCAAGGGTCCGGATTGACACGCGGGACGCTATAACCATAAATAGTAATCTTCTGAATTTCAGTTCAAAAAAATTTTTAAAAAAAATATTGACATACTGTGTATCGCACGTTATAATTACTTCACACAACTATTAAACATCATACAGTACATGGCTGAATTTTAAGGAGGCCTGAATATGGACAACGAACTGGGCAGCATCGAAACTGAAATGAAACGGGGATTCCTGCAACTCCTGGTCCTGATTTTGCTTGAAAAAGACGCTTATGGTTATGCCATGGTGCGTGCCTTTCGCGATCTGGGCTATGAGATCGAGGAAAACACCCTCTATCCGCTGCTGCGGCGGCTGGAAAAGAAAAATCTGATCCAGGGCAAGTGGGAGCTTGGAGAAGAGCGGCCGCGCAAATTCTATGCCATCACCGAAGCCGGCAGGGAAATGCGCGAAGGACTGCTCGCCATTTGGAAGAAACAGGACGAGATCATCAAACACATATCAAAGGAGAAAGACCATGTCTAAAAACCTGAAATCGTATCTGGAAGAAATCAGTTATTATCTGTCGGGCCAAGAGGAACGCGAAGAGATCCTCTCAGAGATCCGCAGTCACATCTTGGAAAAGACGAATGAGGACGGCCAGGCGACAGAGGCGTCCTTGGAGAAGGTCATCGCCGCCTACGGCAAGCCGCGCCAGGTGGCCGAAAAATACCTGGACGGCCAGCCGCTCATCGCTCCTGTTTTTAAACGCCACCTGTTCCGCTATACCTCGCTCCTGTTCGGCGTCCATCTTGTTTTTATCGCCTTGGCCGCGATATTCAACAGGAGCTTCATCGTGTTCCCTTTCCTTTTCGTTCCCCGCCTGGGGTTCATTGAAGCCGTCCTGTACCTGCCGGCGGCGTTCCTGAGCGACTTCGGCATCGTCGCCCTGGTCCTTTATTTCATCACTCGCAGCAACAAGGAGATCCGGCTTCCCTGGCCGAAATTCGGCCTTGACCTCGACGAAGTGAAACCGGCCGAGACAAAATCGCTGGCCGCCCGGATCGCGACCCTGATCGGGGCCGGGATCATGCTCGTTCTGACCGGCTTCGGGATCCACATCTTCTTGAAATTCAACAACGTCATTTTCATCACAGCGAATTTTAAGAATTTCCGTCCATTGCTCCTTGCCAGGCCCGGGCAGCTCATTTCACTGGCCATCCTGGTCATGATGGCGGCGGGGACCATCTCTATGTTCATCAAGGCTTTCAGCGCCTCACGCCGCCTGGCCTGCTGGGTCGACGCCATCGCCGACGCCATCGCTTTGGTCATGATCGGGCTGGCGTTCCGTCTGCCGTTTTCCTTCCTTTCCGCCAGCGACCTGCCGCCACGCTCCCTGACCTGGATGCACACATCTTTGACCGTCACCCTGCTCATTGTCGCTTTGCTGGTGGCCGTCGACCTGGTCAAGAACCTGGTACGCCTCGGCCGCAGACAACTGGCCAAGCAGTAGCCACTTGCAGTTGTTTTCTGCTATCATGGTCCGCATAAGGAACTTCACGCCATGAAACTGCTGGTTTTGGCCGATATCGACGATTTTGCCTGGAAGGGCGGATATGGCCGCGCCGACGGTTTGTTGGCCCTCGGCGACATGGCTGACGCGGTCATCCTGCAGGCAGCGGCGGCGTGGCATTGTCCGGCCGTTTTCGCCGTCAAGGGCAACCACGATGCCGATGCCCCCTTCCCCGAACCGATCGTTGACCTGCACCTGCGCACCATGAGACTCGGTTCTTTCAGCTTCGGCGGATTGAACGGCTGCTGGCAGTACAAGCCCCGGGGCCCGTTCCTTTATTATCAGGAGGAGGCCGAAGCGTTCATGGCGACTTTTCCGGCCGTGGACATCTTCATTTCCCATAACTCACCGCGCCGGATCCATGATCGCGAAGACGAGATCCATACCGGCTTCCGCGCCTTGAATGCGTACATTGAATGGTCGGCGCCGCGCCTGCTCCTGCACGGCCACCAGCACCAGGAACGGGAAACGATCGTCGGCCAAACCCGTGTGATCGGTTGCTACGGCTGGAAAGTCATCGAGGTCTAACCGGGAATGCCTCGAAAGCCATGTCCAAACTGCGGCATAGAACCAGATTTGTTAGAAAAATCCCGATCTGGTAAACTTTCAACATGGAAGATCCCCAACAGCAACCCGGACTGCTGTCCAGAATACTAACCAACCTGAAGTATGGCGCCCTGATCATCCTTTTCATTTTGGTTCCCTTTGCCGGCGCTTTTCACCCAAAACTGCGCAAGCGAGAAAATCCCGAGGGGAAAGAAATCGGTACCGAAAAATGAGTACTCCGTGTTCGTTGCCTATTCAATCCACTCACGAAACTGCGATCAGAGGACTGCGGATCGCAGGGTTTAATCTTGTTTTCGTGGTTCCCAAACTTCCGGGAAAAATGAACCGGGACGTTGTATTCAATGCGGGTAGGAATGGACGAAGACCATGACATAGTCGGGGTCGTCCGGCCCTTTGAAATAGCGCCGCCATTCATCCTGCCAGTACTTGTGCTTGGTCGCCGTGTCGGCGTGTATCTCGGCACGGCCGGCGATCTGCAGGAAAACCGAGTCGTCGGGAGGATGCAAATTGCCGCAGGCAAGATGCACCAGCGGATTGGCGGCGATTTCGGCGGCTTTGCGCGTGGAAAGGCCGGTGCAGAAATTCAGGGAAAGATCCTTATCCGTCCGCACGGTCACATAGCGCACCCAGGGAGCGCCTGACGCACTGATCGTGGCCAGGGCTGCGCTCTGTGCTTTGCCAAGAATATTCCAAATTTTTTCTTCCAATTCATTCATCGGCAGTCCTCCGTTTTTCATGATAACCGATCCGCTTACGGAATTCCATAATGGGAGTGATCTTCGTTTCGGCTTGATCAATCATCGCGCCTGGTTCGCAAAATTCAGCCGGCTTTTCCCCGCACATCTGCTCTTTATTTTTTCTGCCCTGGGCGCTATAATTCTCCCGGAGGCTGCTATGATCAAAAACAGGCGTTGGTTCATCTTCATAATCCTGGCCGAGTTCTTTCTGCTAACGGGATTGCTCAAGGGAACAGCGGAACTGCGCGTGACAGTTCTTTATGACAATTACTTGACAACGGTTGAAGGGGTTCAAGCCCATTGGGGTTTTTCCTGTCTGGTGCAAGGTACTGAAAAAACCATCCTCTTCGATACCGGGACCCGCTCCAATATTCTGCAGAAGAACATCGAGAGCCTGAAGGTTGACCTGAGCCGCATCGACATGATCGTCATTTCCCACCTGCACGGCGACCACATGGACGGGCTTGAATGGATCCTGTCGCAGAGGCCGAATATTCCGGTCTATTTGCCGGCCATGACCGGAGACGAGTACCTGGCAAAAGTCCGTCAATGGGGCGGACTGCCGCTGCGGGTCAAAGAAGCACGGCAAGTCTGTCGCAACGTGTTTTCCACGGGAGAGATGCCCGCCGACTTCGATACCGCCTTCAGCGAACAATCGCTTGTAATAAAAACATCACAGGGGCTGCTGGTGATCACCGGTTGCGCGCATCCCGGCATCTTGGAAATTGTGCGCCGCGCCCTTCAGGTTGTACCCGGCCAGCCACGGGTCGTACTGGGAGGATTTCACCTGCTGAGGAAAAACGACATGCAAATCACGGCCATCATCCACGCGATGAAGGCAGCCGGAGTGGAGCGCTGCGGCGCTTCACACTGCACGGGCGATCGTGCCATTGAACTTTTTCGGAATTCTTTCGCTGAACGATTCTTGCCGCTGGGCGTGGGAGCTGTCCTGACCTTTCCCCGGTAAGCGGGAGGGAATGGCAAAAGAGAAACTCGGACCGTGGATCAAAACGAAATCAAGGACCAGTGTCGGAAAAACCTCAATCGCTATACTTTGCGGGCCTTTTCACTCATCCCCATTTCCCCGGACCCGTTCATCCTGGATATCGGCTGCGGCAGCGGCGTACCCACACTGGCCTTGCTGGAAAGCTGCTCGGGGCGTTTCGTCGCCGTGGATTGCGATCCTGCCTGCCTGGAACGGCTGCGCAGTAAAGTCCAGCGACTGCAGGCTGCGGTCCGGATCGAAGTGATTCAGGCTTCCATCTTAGCCTTACCGCAGTTCCCGGAAAAATTCGACATTATCCTGGCCGAGGGTTCACTGCACAACGTTGGTTTTAAAACCGGAATGTCGATCGTGAATGATCTTTTAAAAAACAACGGCCATGCGCTGATCCATGAACCGTTGGATCGCGATAAAGAGAAAAGGATGTTCTTTAAGAAAATCGGCCTGGAAATGATTGAAGCCTTCGTTCTCAATGAGGATGTCTGGCGTAACGAATATTTTGCCTGTCTGGAGAACTCAATTGCCCATGCGGGCGATGGGGCCTTGCTTTCCGAAGTGACCCGAGAAATCGCCGAGTTCAGGCGAAATCCAAAAAGTTGCCAGTCAATCTACTACATTTTACGAAAACCTGAGAGCAATGTCCCCAAATTGCCAGGCAAGTGAAAGGGAGGCGACATCCGACGCTTCCCTTTCACTTGCCATGTCACCGCCACCGAGACAAAACCGCGTACTTGATTCATTTTACGTTTCCTCCTAGAATAAAAAACACAAGGAGAAAATAATGAAAAAAATCAATGCAGTGATGATGGTTTTTTTTATCCTGTTGGCGGTCAGCAGCGGGCCGCGGCTCTGGGCTCATTGCCAGGTGCCCTGTGGAATCTATGACGACGAGGCTCGTTTCAAATTGCTGGCCGAGCATATCACGACCATGGAAAAGGCAATGAAGGAGATCACCGCGCTCTCCGGGCAGAGCCCTGTGAACTATAACCAGGTGGTACGCTGGGTGATGAACAAGGAGAAGCATGCCGAGGAGTTCAGTGAGATCTTGTCTTATTACTTCCTGGCCCAACGCCTGAAGCCCGTGGCCGCAGATGAAAAAGTGGCACGTACCGTCTACCTGGAACAGCTGGAGCTCTCACATCGGCTGATTGTCCTGGCCATGAAGGCCAAGCAAACCGTCGATCTCGCCCATATAAAGGCATTAAGAGAGCTGCTCGGACAACTTCAAAAAATTTATTTTGCTAAAAAATAGAGCGCTGACAAGAAGTTTGCTCCCTTCCCGTGTGGGCAATAGCGGCCCATCCTTTCTATCGCAATCACCTTGGGTAAAAAGCTTATTTCTCCTGCAGGGCTTTTTCTATGGCGGCGATCACTTTCGGATCGTCGGGAACCTGTCTGGGAGCGAAGCGCCCCACGATATGGCCCTGACGGTCGACCAGGAACTTGGTGAAATTCCAGCCGATTTTACCGGCAAAGGCGGGATTGGTCTCCTTGTCAACGAGAAACTTGTACAGAGGATGGATATTTTTTCCGCGGACTGAAATCTTGGAAAACATCGGAAAACTCACCCCATAATTGATCTGGCAAAAGTCAGCGATCTCCTTATCTGTTCCGGGCTCCTGCCTCAAAAAGTTATTGGCCGGAAAGCCGAGAACAACCAGTCCTTGGTCCTTGTAGCGCTGGTAGACCTCTTCCAAAGCCTTGTACTGCGGAGTAAAACCGCACTTGCTGGCCGTATTGACCAACAACAATACTTTGCCCTGGAACCGGCTCAAGGCCGTCTCCTGGCCGTTGATGCTTTCCAGGCTGAAGGCAAGAATATTTTTAACCGGAGCATTGTCTGATAAAATCACTCCGGCCGCTAAAAACATGAACGATAAAAAAAAAGATGCCTCCTGGTTCATTTCCCCTCCTTGAAACAATAGTAATACAAGATAAGCTCTAAGACAAGGAATTGCGGGAAATTGAAAGCGAATACGATAAAATCGGGGAACGGACACCGAAAGATGAAAAAAAAATAGTTATGTATTATACTTAAGGGGTTGATTATTCAGCTTAAATAGGCCTTGCTAAATGAAAAGGGAAAATTATTCGCTTTCGGGGCGGACAATGCGGCGTATCAAGAACCGCATGCTGCAGGACATTTTTGAAGAAAATATGTTTCTTAAGGATCTAAGCAAAAAAAGACCGCAGCCCGGGGGACACCGGGGGGGTTTTTTGAAAGCCGTTGTGTTGTTTTTAGCCCTCATAAGTTTCTCGGTTTATAAAAATTCGGATTTAGGTGATTACCATACCCTGCCGGCACTGCCGCTTAGCCGTTATGTGACCATTCTACCTGACAGCCAGCCGGTTACACCGAATATCCCGCTGGCAGCAGGCAGCATGGATGCAAGCGCCAATTACAGCGAATACCAGCCTTTTTTAAATCAAGGTAGTTTTTCTTTGCGCTCCGTTTTCGGGCTGAAAGTCAGAACCATCGTCATCGATCCCGGACATGGCGGTGAAGATCCCGGAACTTCCGGGCATTTTGGCACCAGGGAGAAGGACATCACCCTGGATATTGCCAAACGACTGCAACAACGGCTGAACCGTTATGACGGCTATCACATTTTGTTAACGCGCAGCGAAGACGAGACCCTTTCCCTGGAATCCAGGATCGAATTTGCCAACAGCCATCAAGCCGATCTTTTTATTTCCATCCATGTCAACAATATTCCCAATAAGCCTTACAGCATAATTGAAACCTACTATTTCGGACCCAATACCGATTACAGCGTTTTGTCACTGGCCCAAAAAGAAAATAGTGGCACTCAATATTCCATGAACGATTTTAAAACCATGATCCAAAAAATCAATAATACCCTTAAATACCAGGAAGCCAAAATCCTGGCCCATTCCATACAAAGCAGCCTGTATGGCAATATCCGCCGCGACAATGATAATATCTATAATTTTGGGGTCAAGACAGCCCCATTTGTTGTGCTGTTGGGCGTGGACATGCCCAGTGTGCTGTCCGAAGTGACCTGCCTCAGCAACCAGGAAGAAGAAAAAAAATTGAACAATGAAAACTACCGTGAGGATATCGCCCGCTTCATGGAAGAAGGGATCGTCCAGTACTTGCAAGAAAAAAACAAATCAAGCAAAAGCGAGGTATGATATGGAACAACAAGACACCGCAACCAAAAAAAACAGCTTGTTCGTGGGCATTGATCTGGGTACGTCCAGCAGCGCCATTGTAGACAGCAACCGAAAAAAATTCTGGGTGGAAAGCTATGTGGGTTGGCCCAAGGATTTCATCGCCGCCAAGGTGTTGCGCAAGCCGGTCCTGTTTGGTAGTGAGGCCCTTAAAAACCGGCTGTCCCTGGATATCTTCCGGCCTCTGGAACACGGAGTAATGAAAGAAGGAAGCAGCAAAGAAGGAGAGTCGGTGAAGGAACTCATTCATCACCTGATTTCTCTCACCAAACCGGAAAAAGACGTGCCGATCTATGCCGTTGTCGGTGTCCCGGCCGAATCGTTCAAAGTGAATAAAAAAGCAATCATCAATGCCGTTTCGGAATATGTCACATCCGTAATCGTCGTGTCCGAACCTTTTGCCGTTGCCTATGCGATGGACCTGCTCAATAATGCCATGATTATCGATATCGGAGCAGGAACCGTCGATTTTTGCATTATGCACGGCACTCTGCCAAACGAAGATGACCAGCGAACCATTCTGAGTGCGGGTGATTATATTGACAACCAGCTCTTCAAACTGTTGAATGAAAAATTTCCCGATTCCACCTTCAACTTGAACATGGTGCGTTTGTTCAAGGAACAGAACAGTTTCGTCGGCAGCGCAAAAGGACAGGTCAAAGTCGAGATCCCGATATCCGGAAAACTGGTCGAGCATGAAATTAGCGATGAGATCAGGCGCGCCTGCGAAAGTATTTTACCGCCGATGGTCGAAACCATCAGTGAAATGATCGCCAAGTTTGACCCGGAGTTTCAAAGCCTTATACGCAGCAACATCGTCTTAGCCGGCGGCGGCAGCCAGATCCGCGGCCTCGGCGATGCGCTCAAGGCCGTAATGAAGGATTTCGGTTCCATCCAAATCAAAACGGTCGACGATCCGATGTTCGCCGGGGCAGTCGGCGCCATGAAACTGGCCCAGGAAATGCCCAAGCAATATTGGGAGAAGTTGAATATCTAAGGCTTTCTAATTGTTTTCACGATATTCCACTTGGTTTTTTTGAAATGAAGAGCAAGCCCGTAAAACTCAGCAAGGCAATCAAGTACTCAAAGGCCGTGGTAATGCCATGGACGCCAAAAGCCACCAGTGTAGACTGTTCCCGCGGGAAACCCATCATGACGAGTACACCGACCATTCCCCCTTCCCAAACTCCGAATTGACCAATGGCCGGTATGGGGAGGCTGGCTATCAGCTCGGTGACCGAGATCCCGATGATCAGGTCCCAGGGATCCGGGTGCGGCGCGGCATATCCTGTCGCAGCCAACAGGCTTTCGGTCAGCGCAAACAAGGAAGCGTACTTTGCGAGTCGAATAGCCAGTGAAACAAGAAGGAGACGAAGCAAAGCGCCACGACTGCGGACATTCTCCATGGACGTTGCGATCCGATCCAGGAACACAGCGGCTCGTGCCCAAAGGCCCTGTTCCCGGCCGCGGGCCATGGCGCGCGGAAAACTCACTAAAAGCCTGGTCAGGGGGCCGATCCACCAGGCCACAGCCGCTGAGATCGCGAAAAAGGCCAATGCAAAAATTGCCACCCATTCCAGGGAAAGAAATTCTTTCCCGACCGGCGCCGTCTTGCTGAAACGCACCACCACTGCGATCAGCAGCAACGGACCCAGGGTGACCAGGTCCAGAACAAACGACACGATAAATGTCGCGGCGGCCGAATCAACGGCTACGGCCAATCTTCTTTTCATGATCCAGACATACGAACCAAGCGATGCCAGACGTGCCGGGATCAGATCGCCGAGAGCATTCTGGACAGCCGTCGTTAAAAAAACTGGGCCGGCAGCCGGCCTCGGCTCAGGCAGGAGGGCGCGAAAACGGACAGCTCTGAACCAGAGCCCACCGAGAGCAATCACCCCGTAAAGAGCCAGCCCCCCGAGAGACACAGAGGCAATACTGCCGAGGATGCGCTGCCAGGAAAGGCCGCGCATGAGCAGCCACACAATAAGGACTGAAACGATGGCTGGTACAACGAGGGCGACAATCGTGCGTTTGCCCTTTTTCCCGTCATTGCTTTGTCCGGAAAGGGAATTCATTGCGTTTTATATTTGCGCGCGGCTGCAGACAAAACCAGTGGCGCAAGAATGCGATGCCAGGACTCGGCCAGCACCCGGTATCCTTTTTTGCTCGGGTGAATCTCCGGCAACAGGTCGGGCCGACCAACGAAAAGGGCATGGTTATCGGCCAGGATGAGCCCGCGCCGATGGGCGATATCTCGAATGGCGGGGTTGATCTCCGCCTCGACCCGGACGCGCGAACTTGCATCGAAGTGCCAGCGGACCTCCAACGGAATCGGCGGGATGGTGGCCAGGATGATTTGGGCTGAGGAACCGTCCGGGAGGCGATGCCGTTCGATCCGGTCCAGGATCGCATCGATATTTTTTTTGAATTGCTCGGTAGTTGTCGCGTGGCTGTCGATGCGCAGGTCGTTCGTGCCCAGCTGGAGCAGGATCCAGCTCGGATCGATTCGTTCCACTATTCGCGATCTTTCAAGGTAGCGGATATACTCGGCGGTATTGTCCCCCTTGCGGCCGGCATTGATCACCTGGACAAGCAGACCGTCTTTTTCCATAAGCTCCTGGAGGTACCCGGGGTAGCCCGCTGCGGTGATGCTGTCTCCGGCGCATAGAATCACCGGAGGTCCGGTCTGGATGGGAATAATCGGGTCCCTCCGGCAGCAGACTGTAAGACAGTTCAAAAGCAACAGCAGTAAGGGTCGAAAAATTGGCTTCATCAGCCGTCTTTTTCAGAGGCCCAATCGGGAAAGCGGTCGTCGGCACCGGGCGGGGTCAGTAAAACCGGTGTGCCCCCGTTTGCCGGAATGATTGCCAACGACCAGGGGCCATTCTTTGAACCCGTAGCCGTCTCGTAAACTATCCAGCGTCCGTCGGGCGACCAGGCCGGATTATAATCGTAACTGTCGTCACCGGGGGTGACGCGCACTTTGTTTTCGCCGTTTGCATCCATAATCCAGACATCCCCTTTGCCGTCGGCCACATCCGAAACGTAGGCGATCCGCTTGCCGTCAGGTGACAAGTCAGGACGGCAATTGCCCCCTTTGCCGGTGAGGGCTGTGACCCCGGAACCATCGATATTCATGCGGTAGATATCCCAACCAAGCTTGTTCCGGGCAAAAACAATGAACAAGCCATCGGATGAAACGCTGGGAAGAATGCTGCGCCAGAAGCTATCGGTAAGCTGCCGTTCCCGGCGCGTAGCCAGCTCAAGGGCGAAGATATTCTCCCTCCCGGAGCGGTTGGAGCCGTATATGATGAAAGACCCGCCCTTGCCCCAACACGGATCGAAACAATCGATCCCTGCATCCGTCAGCCGCTCGGCCCTCGTGCCGTCTGCGCGCATCCGCCAGACGGCGGCAAATCCGGACCGTGTTGATTGGAAGGCGATCCATGCGCCATCCGGGGAAACGCTGGGCGTGATGTCGTCGGCCGGTGATCGGGTTAAGCGGGTCCGGACGTCCGAAGCGAGGTCGAGGGAAAAGATCTGCCAGAGACCGTTATCGACGCGCGATTGGAAAAGAATGATCCCCTTTTGCGGTCTCTTGGTGGCAGCCATTGGGCCATGCTGGGGAGGAGTATCGGCTGAGCTGCTTCCCCGGCCCATCCGGCCCGCTGCAGCAAGGGCGCCCAAAACGATTATTGCCAAAACAATCCCAACCAGCGCCGCCTTCCATTTGAATGTCCAAAAAGAGCCTTTTTTCCTCATAATAATGAGATTTTATGCGATTTGTTTCTAAATTGCAACCCAGCACGGATTCTGCTACAATGCCTTTGCTTCCAAAAAGCCATTCGTATGAAAAAAATGCAGGAAATTAAAAATATCAATGTGTCTTTTATCAGCCTGGGATGTTTCAAGAACACCGTAGACAGCGAAGTACTGGCCGGGATGCTTAAAAAACGAGGCATGGAAATCGTTTCCGAATACGAAGATCCCGATTGGCTGATCATTAATACATGCGGTTTTATCCGCGACGCTAAAGAAGAAAGTATTGACGAAATTTTGAACGCTCTGCAAAAAAAAGAAAAAGGCGAAATAAGAAAACTGGCTGTTTTCGGTTGTCTGATCCAACGTTATCGAAATGAACTCAAAGATACATTCAAACATGTCGACATCCTTTGGGGCGTCAACGATATGGAAGAACTGGCCGATGCCATAGCCAATGATTTGCCTGGTGAATATGCAAATAAAAATTTATTCCTATATGGCGACAGTCACCAACGACTTCATTTCACACCTTCGGGTTCCACTTTCATTAAAATATCCGAAGGCTGCAACATGACTTGCAGTTTTTGTTCTATACCCATGATTCGCGGACCATTTCGTTCGCGATCGATTATTTCTATTTTAAAGGAAGCCGAAGATTTAAAAAAACAGGGAATTGAAGAACTGAACCTGATCTCGCAAAACTCAACTTATTACGGCAAGGATCGCGGTAAACATTCACAATTGCCGACCCTATTGAAGAAAATATCCGGCCTCGGTTTTCGCTGGCTGCGCGTACTATACCTGATGCCCGAAGAGACGACCGCGGAAATCCTCGCCGCATTCGCCGAACCGACCGTCCTGCCGTATTTTGACCTGCCCTTCCAGCATGTATCGGCTAGGATATTGAAACTGATGCGCCGCGGCGGCAATTTCGAAAAAAACCTCAAGCTGGTTCAGCAAATCAGAAAATCTTTCCCCGATGCTGTTCTGCGCAGCACATTCATCGTTGGCTTCCCGGGGGAAGATGAAGGCGATTTCAGCGAATTGCTGGAGTTCGCCAAGGAAGCGGCAATCGAAAGGATAGGTGTATTCGGCTTTTCTTTAGAGGAAAACACGGCTAGCTACAAACTGCCGAGGCGGAAAAAGCCGCAGACCATTGAAGCCCGGAAAAATCGCTTGCTGGATATATCTGATAATAACCTGAGAAAATACAACCAGGAGCTGATCGGCCGAACCGTGGATTTTTTACCGCTGGCGCCCTGGCCCAATGGGTGCACCATAGGCCGTATCAGTTCCCAGGCACCTGAAGTGGACGGACATTGCGCGGTAGAAATGAAATTCAAAGAGACATTGAAGCTCTACCCGATAAAAATTTCCCGATTTCAAAATGAAATGCTTTTTGGAGAAAGAAAATGAAACAATTGGCTGTTTTGATCGCCACTTTTTTCGGTGTCGGCCGGATCCGCATCGCCCCCGGAACCTGGACCTCACTCATCGTCACTCTTATCGTCTATTTCATTTTCCCGGCATCCCCTCCCTTCACCCTTCTGGCCATGGTTACGGCCCTTGTTTTTCTCATCGGCATCCCAACCGCAGCAGCTTGTGAAAAGCATTTCCAAAAAAAGGACCCGCGCCAATGCGTGATCGACGAAGTGGCCGGTCAATTGGTCTGTTTCTGGTTTCTGCCCCACACCATTGCTTATTATGGCGCCGCTTTCTTGCTGTTCAGGTTTTTCGATATCTTTAAGCCTTTTCCCATTAAAGCCAGCGAACAGATTCCCCATGGCATTGGCATCATGCTAGATGACGTGTTGGCTGGTTTTTATGCGCTGGGAATTTTGCAGGGAGTTCGTTACTTTTTTTTCACATAGTTGAGCTTTGAAGATGTAACAATTAAAAAAGTGGCCGAAATTTTAAATGGTTTGCGACAATTGCTTTTAATGGCAAAAAAGTGTAAAATAGGCTCTAACCCAGCAAACGCTGGATAAGAACCTTTCGAAATAAATGATCTACGCTCATTTATTTCAAGGTTCTGATTTGAAAAGGAGGACTGTAAAATGGCAAAAGTGTGTGATATATGCGGGAAGAAACCCGTCTATGGCCATAATGTCAGCCATTCCCATAAAATGACCAACCGCCGTTGGGAACCCAACTTGCAGAAAGTCAAGGTAGTGGTCGACGGGAAAAACAAATCATTGCGGGTTTGTACGGCCTGCATCCGCTCGGGGAAAGTACAAAAAGCCGTATAATATTTCAGCCGGTTTGAAATGCAAACTGGCGGTGATTTTTCAGGAAAAAAACATCGGGATTTTAAACATCGGTTCGGCAATGATCACATATTTCGCGATTACCGCGGCACACGGTTTCATCTTGGCCGGCAAACCCATACGGAAATATTTTCAAAATCCGTTATAATCGATACCGGCAAAATAAAAAAATAAATGGTCAACAATTATAGAGTGCTTGTTCATTTTGACGGCACGGAGTATCACGGTTGGCAGTTTCAAACACCAGAATACCGAACCATCCAGGCCGAGTTGATCAGAGCCCTGAAGATTATCGCCAAGAAGAAAATGATTGTTACCGGCAGTTCCCGGACCGATGCCGGCGTTCATTCCCTTGGATTAACAGCCAATTTTCACCTGCCGGTTGCCATTGAACCCGAATCCCTGCAAAAAGCCCTGAATTCTCTGCTGCCCAAGGATATCCGCATCATGGAGTGCGCCCTCATGGACAAGTCCTTCAATGCCCGTTTCGGCGCCTCTAGCAAAACTTATGTCTATCGCATTTTTACCGGCCAGGTGCAATCCCCGTTCAGCCAGCGCTTCGCCTTGCATATCCCCTTTCCGTTGGATACCCAAGCCATGCGTCGCGCTGCCAGGCATTTTATCGGAGCCAAGGATTTCACTTCTTTTACTTCAGACGAACCCGAAAAAAAGAAACTGCGCGAAGTAACCGAGTTCAAAATGCAGGAAAAAAAAGAAGAAATAATTTTCACGGTTCGCGGCCGGAGTTTCTTGCGCTATATGGTGCGCAATATGGTCGGAACCATCATCGATGTCGGCAGGGGAAAAATCAAACCTGAGGACATCCCTGAAATTTTTGCAGCCAAGGATCGGCGCCGGGCCGGACAAACGGCCCCGGCCAAGGGTTTAACCCTGGTTCAAGTAGAATACGAGCCTCTGCAGTCCAATAACTAAGCATATCTTTCCGCTTTACTGACCCTGATATTTGAGAATAAGCAGCGTCCGGTCATCATCCGGGTGGACCTCGGCGCTGAAATTTTTTACCGCTGCCAATATTTTCGCTCCCATGTCCGCAGTCAGAACATTGGCCATTTCTGCTACAAGCTTGAACAAGCGGTCGTTGCCATAACATTCCCCCAGCTCATTCCGGCTTTCATTGATACCGTCCGAATAAACCAGTAAAACATCGCCATGCCGCAGAACTTCTTCGAACACATCATAGCCGGTATTCTCCAAAAGTCCCAAGGCCGGATTACCTTTAGCGGTTGCCTGCGGCCGTCCGTCACGGATCAAAACCGGAGGAGTATGGCCGGCATTCAGCAAACGGATTTTTCCGGATTCGCCATGGATGTCCACAACCACCAGGGTGGCGAAACTGCTGCTGATGCCATCGCGATGGAAAATCCGGTTGATCTGGGAACCAAGATCGGCAAGCTGGATCGTTTCTGTATATAATGCACGAATGGTCGCCTGCAGCTTGACCATGAGCAAAGCCGCCGGCAGCCCCTTTCCGGAAACATCGCCAAGGACAAGTACGTGGTGATTCTTATCGAAGCGGATGCAGTCGATCAGGTCGCCGCCGACATCGTTAGCCGGCTGGGAATAAAGCCATGCGTCCCACCCCGGTATCCTGGGACTGGGATCGGGAAGCAAACGTATCTGGATCGCCCTTCC
Organism: Candidatus Aminicenantota bacterium; assembly: GCA_963770755.1. Taxonomy (GTDB): domain Bacteria; phylum Acidobacteriota; class Aminicenantia; order UBA2199; family UBA2199; genus UBA2199. The sequence continues at coordinate 770,215 of CAVYQZ010000010.1, forward strand.
TTCTGCCAACTCATCGCGTGCCAGCAGCTTGTCTTTCAATTCAAGCATCAGGATGAAGATCAGCAAGATACCGCCAAATTCAACAAAATTAAAAGAGAGGCGGATCGGCCCCAAGTGGATAGTTGAATTTTCGAACAACATGAAGATCACGGCAATAAAGAGCAGCAATCGACGGATTGGCGTCAGTTTGAAAAACAGGCTTTTCAGGAGCCAACCAAAAAGGTAAAAACCGCGTACAAATGGCCGCAATTTTTCCAAGTGGGCTTTTTGCTCTTCTTCGAGATAAAATTCCTTGATCGCTCTGAAATCATGCACCAAGGTGCGCCGGAATTCATGCGGAGGCATTTTTAAAAAGAATTTCCTGGCATCCTGGTCCGAAGATCCTGTTTCTTTCTTTCCTTTCATAAGAACTTTTTTAAAGGGCCTTTTTATTCTGCAAATGAAGATGCATGGACTCGGCCGCCTTTTTTCCGTCACCCATGGCCAGGATAACGGTTGCTCCGCCGCGGACGATGTCCCCGCCGGCAAAAATTTCAGAAATTGAGGTTTGCATCGTATTTTCGTCGACAATAATCGTGCCCCACTTGGATACATCAAGCCCTTGAATGGAACGCGGAATCAGCGGATTGGGGTCCGTGCCGACTCCCACCACTACCGTATCCACTTCGATCACATATTCCGAATTGGGGATCACCACCGGTCGTTTTCGCCCCGATTCGTCTGCGGCTCCCAATGCCATTTTTTGCACCCGCATGCCCTTGACCCGGCCATCCGCATCTGCAAAGTATTCAATGGGATTGGTTAATGTTAAAAACTCAACTCCCTCTTCCTTGGCATGATGGATTTCTTCAATTCGGGCCGGCATTTCCTGTTCAGAGCGTCGATAGACGATCATCGCTTTTTCAGCACCCAGGCGAATGGCCGTGCGTACGGAATCCATGGCCGTGTTGCCGCCGCCGATAACCGCCACTTTTTTGCCAAGAACAATCGGCGTATCGTATTCAGGAAACTTGTAGGCTTTCATGAGATTGACACGGGTTAAATATTCGTTGGATGAATAAATACCAATAGAGTTTTCGCCGGGAATATGCATGAATTTCGGCAAACCGGCCCCACTGCCAATGAAAAACCCTTGCATTCCCATTTTTTTCATTTCTTCCAAGGAAAGAGTTTTCCCGACGATGACGTTTTTTTCAAAAATCACTCCCAGTTTTTCCAAATAGGCAATTTCCGATTTTACAATGGCTTTGGGCAAGCGAAATTCGGGAATTCCATAGCTAAGCACTCCGGCTAACTCATGCAGGGCTTCATATACAGTTACCTGGTGACCCAGCTTGGCCATTTCCCCGGCAAAAGTCAGTCCGGCCGGACCCGAACCAATGGCCGCCACCCGGATATGATTTTGCTGCTGCATGACAGGGAGCGATACTTTCCCGGCCAGCCGCTCATAATCGGAAGCAAATCTTTCCAAATAGCCAATGGCCACGGGAGGTTTTTTCATTTTTTGATAGACACAACAGGATTCGCATTGAATTTCCTGAGGGCACACCCGGCCGCACACCGCCGGCAAAGCATTGGTTTCTTTCAGTTTCCCGGCCGCCGCCAGAAAATCTTTCTTTTCGATCAGCTTGATAAAACCCGGGATATCAATGTTGACCGGGCAACCCGAGATACAGGAAGGGGTGACACAGTCAAGGCATCTTTTGGCTTCATGAACCGCCAATTCTTCATTCAATCCCTGGTTCACCTCGGCAAAGCCCAAAATCCTTTTCGCCGGATCCAATTCGGGCATTTTCACACGGGGTAAATTACTTCTTTCCTTGGCATTAAGTGAACTTCTTAATTCAGCTCTCCATTCCTGATTTCTTTCTTTGCTCAATTCCTGGAAATTGACAGGCATTGTGAGACTCCTTCAAGCCAATGTTTTTAAATAACTTTCGTACGATTGCTGTTCTTCTTTTTTATAAGTACTTAAACGTTTCATCATTTCATCATAGTCGATTTCGTGGGCATCAAATTCGGGTCCGTCGACACAAACGAATTTTGTTTTTCCTGCTACTGAAACTCGGCAGGCTCCGCACATCCCGGTTCCATCGACCATGATCGTATTCAAACTGGCAACGGTAGGAATTTGATATTTCTTGGTCAACAAGGCCACAAACTTCATCATCACCGCCGGACCGATGGTCACGACCAAATTCACCGTTTCTCTCTTCAGCACCGCCTCGATCCCTACCGTGATCACTCCTTTTTTTCCATAGGATCCGTCATCGGTCATCACGATCTGTTCGTCAGCACAGGCTGCCATCTCCTCTTCCAGAATGAGCAGATCCTTGCTTCGGGCGCCCAGAACGTTGATCAATCTATTGCCGGCATTTTTGAACGCCCGGGCAATGGGATAGAGCGGTGCAATCCCCACGCCACCTCCGGAAGCAAGGACAGTGCCCACCTTCTCAATGTGGGTCGGCCTGCCCAGGGGGCCCGAAACATCAAGTAAAATATCACCGGGATTGAGGTTGATAATCTTGTGCGAGGAGGTTCCGACCCTTTGAATGATCAAGGTAATGGTCCCCCCCTTCCTGTCTGCATCGGCGATGGTCAGGGGAATTCGTTCGCCCTTGTCATCAATGCGGACAATGACAAACTGACCGGGGTGCTGTTTTTGAGCAATTTGCGGGGCTTCAATCACCAGCTTTACCACATTCTCCGAGAGCATTCGTTTTTCGACGATCTTGTTCATGGTTCGCTCCTCAATTCATACGCCAACTACATTAGCAAAATGAAATAAAAAATGCAATTTCCAATTCCACAGCGACAAATATCCTTTTCAATGGCAAAATCCAGCAGCAAAAAATCATATAAATATTATATAGCAAATTAATTGACAGTGCAAAACGTTGAACCCACAAGGGCGAGCCTTCTTTTCGTAAAGTGTATAAATATTTATCGTTTGGGCAAGAGCAAGATCAGCAAATGGTTTCGGGCCTTAAATGTCGCAAATGAAAAAAAATAACAAAACTTTCAGAAGCCATAGAATCCGGAAACCACCAGCCATCAATGCTTTCCGATTTGGCATCGTTTTTGCTTATAGATTGTTGGAAAACAAATTTGGGCTTTCCCAATAAAAAAGGAGAACAAAATGAATGAAAAAAAAGTGTTGTTGATCGATGATGAGGCTTCATTGAGAAGGAGCCTGAGCTTGGGGTTAATGCAAAAGGGATACGAAACCGAGCTTTGCGAAAACGGAATGAATGGCCTGAAAACGCTGGAAGCGTTTAAAAAAAATCAAACACCCTTGCACTATGCGGTAATCGATGTTCGCCTGCCTGATATCGATGGCATTAAGCTACTAAAAGTAATCAAGTTCAATTATCCCGAATTGCCGGTAATCGTGATCACCGGGTACGGCAATGAATCCATCGCTACCGATGCCAAAACTGAAAAGGCAGACGCCTATCTGGAAAAACCATTTACCGTTGAAGAATTGGCGAATATACTGGCTGAAATTCCACAAAAAGAACAGGCTGCTGCTGTGGCTCCGGTTGAAAGTGAACCCATGGGCGGTGACAAGGCAGTGAGTGCCTATGCCTTGCTGAATTTTGACAACACGGCCAACCTGACCGACATATATCAGGAAATGTACTTTATGGATCATGTTTTATATTGTGATGCCATCAAGGGCGATTTTGACATGGTCTTGCTGCTGCAGGCGGCAAATATTTCTGAATTGCACGAACTGGTCGACAATAAAATAAAAAAACTGGAGGGAGTCAAGGATATCTGTTTTATGCCCGTGGAAGCCCCTCTCATATCTGAAAGCGTAAGCAACATCATCGGCACGGTAGACAAAGCTCTTGGCCGCGATAAAAACAACGCGGAATCAGCGAACAATCCCAATTTCTGGAAAAGTGCTTCCTCCTATGTTTTTCTTGAAATCGAAAAAGAGAAGATGGAAAACATATATCCCACTCTCTATCTGAATAACCAGGTCGTTTCCTGCGATTGCGCCAAAGGCAAGTACGATATTGTGTTGCTGATGCAGGGAACAAGTTTTTCTGAAATCGACCGCAACATTCAAAACAAGATCAAACCCTTGGACGGCGTGCTGCGCATCAAGGAATCTCCAATCATCAAGCTGTTCGAGATGTAAGTCCAGTCACCGCCAAACCCGAAAGGGGAAGGGATGGAGTCCATTCCTTCCCCTTCTTTATCATTCTTGAGACGGGGCCGGCGGCTACCCGCAACTTAATTTTGTTCCATTGGCGGCATTTTTATTCAAAACACTGAAACCTGACGAAGATTCCATTCCAATCGCCATTCTCCGGTATTTTTTCTCTTGAAATCTCGGCTGAAATATAAGATAATAAAAACATGAATGCCAACGATAAACTCAAATCACTGCAGATCAAGAACGGACTTGCCGGATTTAAAGTGGAATTATGGAATTACGAAGGGGAAGTGGGGGCCCTGATTCCCCTTCTGCAAGCGGCCCAGGACACCTATGGCTATATTCCCGAAACGGCCATCGATCAAATCAGCGAAATTGTCGGCATCGCGGCTGCTGAAATTTATGGCGTAATCACTTTTTACTCCCAGTTCCGCCTCAAGCCCCTGGGAAAATATCTGATCAAAATTTGTGACGGAACCGCTTGTCACGTTAACGGCTCCGAACGAATCGCCGGCATTATTGAGGATGAACTGCAGATCACCGGAAACGATACTACCGAGGACGGTTTATTTACCCTGCAAAAAGTAGCCTGCCTGGGCTGCTGCTCCCTCTCTCCGGTAATCATGATCAATGACGAGACCTACGGGCGACTGACGTCCAAAAAGGTTCAGCAACTGCTGAAAGAATACAAGGTAAAAGCCCGGAATACCCAGACCTCCTGAAAAGGAGAGGAGAAACAACATGAAGACCATAAAAGTCGGCCTTGGCACATGCGGCGTTTCGGCTGGCGGGGAAAAGATTTATGCCGCCCTCAAGGAAGAGATTGCCAGGGAAAAAATCCAGGTCAACCTGATGGAGACAGGCTGCAAGGGGAATTGCTACCAGGAGGTTCTCGTCGAGGTCATCGATGACAAAGGCAATAATTACATGTATGGCAACGTGACGCCCGACAAGATCAAGCGGATCCTTGACGAACAAGTGCGGCAGGACAAACCCATTGAAGAATGGATCGTCCGCGGCATAGACGAAACAAAAGAAGACACCTTTTTCACAAAACAGAAACGGATCGTTCTGCGCAACTGCGGCATTATAAACCCCGATTCCATCGACGAGTATATTGCCCGCAACGGCTATCAGGCCATTCAAAAAGTATTGCGGGAATACACTCCAGAACAGGTCATTGAAATTGTCTTGAAATCCGGATTACGGGGCCGCGGCGGCGCCGGTTTCCTGACCGGCATGAAATGGCGCTTCTGCAGACAGGCGAGCGGTGATAAAAAATACATCATCTGCAACGCCGATGAGGGTGACCCCGGGGCTTTCATGGACCGCAGCACACTGGAAGGCGACCCTCATTCCATTTTGGAAGGCATGATGATCTGCGCTTATGCCATCGGTGCAGACGAAGGTTATATCTACGTCCGCGCCGAATACCCCATGGCCGTCAAACGTTTGCTGCACTCGATTCAAAAGGCCACTGAAAAAGGGTTTTTGGGAGAGCGGATCTTCGCTTCGGCTATGAACTTGAAAATCAAAATCAAGGAAGGAGCGGGCGCGTTTGTGTGCGGCGAGGAAACAGCCCTGATCGCCTCGATCGAGGGCAAGCGGGGCATGCCCCGCTTCCGGCCGCCTTTCCCTGCCCAGAAGGGCCTTTGGAATAAACCGACCAACATCAACAATGTGGAAACTTACGCCAATGTCCCTTGGATCATCAGCAATGGAGCCAATGCTTTTGCCGCCATGGGGACCGATAACAGCAAAGGAACAAAAGTTTTCGCCCTGGCCGGGAAAATCGCCCGCGGCGGGCTGGTGGAAGTACCCATGGGCATGACCATCAATGAAATCGTCTATGATATCGGCGGCGGCATCCGGGATGAAAAAAAGTTAAAAGCCGTGCAAATGGGCGGACCTTCGGGCGGCTGCATCCCCGCCTCCATGGGTGATTTGCAGATCGACTACCAGCAGATCAATCAAACCGGCGCCATCATGGGCTCCGGCGGCATGGTGGTCCTGGATGAAACCACCTGCATGGTCGAAATGGCCAAATTTTTCCTGCGCTTTACCCAGGATGAAAGCTGCGGCAAATGCACGTTCTGCCGCATCGGCACCAAGCGCATGCTGGAAATACTTGAACGCATCACCGACGGCCGCGGCCAAGCCGGTGATATTGAATTACTCGAAGACCTGGCTGCCAAAATCAAGAACAACACCATTTGCGGACTTGGCCAGACAGCTCCCAACCCGGTGTTGACTACACTGAAGTATTTTCGGGAAGAATATGAAAGCCATATCCGCGATAAAAAGTGTCCGGCTCACAGTTGTTCGCCTTTGTTAACCTTCACAATTTTGGAAGATCAATGCACTGGCTGTACGCTGTGCGCCAGGGTGTGCCCGTCCAATGCCATCAGCGGCGAAAAAAAGCAAGTCCATAAAATCGATCAGGCGGCCTGTATCAAATGCGGAAAATGTTTCGAAACTTGCAACTTTAAAGCGATTAACAAGGATTGAAGGGGAAAGCAGCTATGGAAAAAATAAAACTAACGATCGATGGAAAAGAATTAACCGCCAATCCCGACCAGACCATCCTGGAAGTGATCAGGGAGAACCGGCTGGCGGACATACCCACCTTGTGCCACGACCCCAAGCTTCCGCCCTATGGGTCCTGTTACCTTTGCGTGGTCGAAGTTGAGGGAGTCCATAAGATGATCCCCTCTTGTTCCAGTCCGGTGTCCGCAAATATGGTCGTTCACACCGATAATGAACGCATACGTTCAGCCAGAAAAACAGCCCTGGAACTCCTCTTGTCCAATCACTATGCCGATTGTCTGGCCCCCTGCCAGCAGACCTGTCCGGCCGGAGTCGACGTCCAGGGCTACATCGCGCTTATCGCCATGGGCAAAGCGCAGGAGGCCGTCCGCTTGATCAAGGAAACCAATCCATTGCCATTGGTCTGCGGCCGGGTCTGCGTGCGCGAATGCGAAGTAGCTTGCCGCCGCAACCGTGTTGACGACCGAGTCGGCATCGACTACCTGAAACGCTTTGCAACCGATATAGACATTGATGACCCCTGGACTCCTGCGGTTCCTCCGAGCAACGGTAAAAAAGTGGCCGTGGTGGGCGGTGGACCGGCCGGCTTGACCTGTGCCTATTATTTGATTTTAAAGGGATACGCAGTCACACTGTTTGAAAAAGCTCCGCACTTGGGCGGCATGTTGCGCTACGGGATACCCGAATACCGGTTGCCGAAGGAACTTTTGGATAAGGAAATCAAATGGATCACCGACCTCGGGGTTGCCGTTAAAACCAATTCCATGCTGGGGAAGGATTTTGAGATTTCGGATCTGAAAAAACAGGGTTTTGATGCGATTTACCTGGCTTTTGGCGCCCAGAAAGCAAAAGCCATGCGCCTGCCAAACGAGGACCAGATTTCCGGCGTGCTCAGCGGCATTGATTTTCTCCGGCAGCTTCAAAACAAAAAAAAGCCTGAAATTTACGGTAACATTGTCGTTGTCGGCGGGGGCAATACCGCCATTGACGCTGCCCGCAGCGCCAGGAGATTGGGCGCGGACAAAGTGACATTACTATATCGCCGTACCCGCAACGAGATGCCGGCCCATCATATGGAAATCGACGCCGCCATCGAGGAAGGGGTGGAATTGATCCTCCTGTCGGCTCCGACCGAATTGATCCAGGAAAACGGGCGTCTAAAAGCTTTAACCTGCATTCGCATGGAATTGGGCGAGGCGGACGCCAGCGGCCGCCGCAGCCCTGTACCCATAGCAAATTCCGAGTATCAACTCTCCTGTGACTTTGCCATATCAGCGATCGGTCAGGACGTGGACCTCTGCGGCCTGCAAACAGACCCGCTATTGAAATCAACCCGCTACAACACCTTGATTTTTGATGAAGGAACCTTTGCAACCACGCTGCCCGGTGTTTTTACCGGGGGCGACATGGCCACAGGACCCAGTGTGGCTATCGCGGCCATCGCCCATGGCAAAATAGCGGCCAATGCCATTGACCAGTATGTTCAAGCAGGGAGTGCTTCCGCTCAAAGCAAGGGCTTCATCAGCCGCAAAGAAATTTTTGGAGACATCCCGGACGTTGAATTCGCGAATTATGCCAAAGTTGAAAAAGAAAAAATGCCCGAATTGAATGCCCGGGAAAGGATAAAGACATTTTCTGAAGTCGAACTGGGATTCAGTGAAGCCCAATCAAAAAACGAGGCTGGACGTTGTTTGGAATGCGGTTGTTCGGCTTATTTTGAATGTGATCTGCGCAAACATGCCGAAAATTTCGGCATCGACCTGAAAAAATTCATCGGTGAAGTACGCAAATATCCAGTAGACAAGGCCCATCCATTTATTACCCTTGATCCAAATAAATGCATCGCCTGCGGCCGTTGCGTCAGAACCTGTTCTGAAATTTTGCAGGTTTCGGCCCTGGGTTTTGTTTACAGGGGATTTAAATCGGTGGTCCGGCCCGCCATGGAAAAAAAGCTGCTGCAAACCAATTGCGTTTCCTGCGGGAATTGCATCGCCGCCTGTCCCACTGGTGCCATTGCCGAAAATATGCCCTTCGCCAAGCCTGGCCCCTGGCCCGGCAAAAAGTATTTGTCAGTCTGTCATTTTTGCTCCGTTGGCTGCATATTACAATATCACGTGTTCAACCGAGACGCCTTTGTCGTCGCCGGCTACAACGGGGATTCTCATAATAACGGTTACCTTTGCCACAAAGGACGTTTCGGCTACCGCTATATGCTGGATGAACAGCGACTGCTCGCGCCCATGGTCAAGAAAAAAAATGTTTTTCAGGAAACTTCTTGGGATGAGGCATTGGATACCGCCGCTAAAAAAATCAAGGCTGTCATTAAAAAACATGGCCCTGAAGCTGTGGCTGTTTTTGCATCGCCCAGGCTTGCCAATGAAGAACTTTATCTGCTGCAAAAATGGGTGCGCTGCGGTTTGAAAACCAATCAAATCGGCAGTTTCAACAACATGTTCAATGGCGCCGACCGGAACACGCTGGATGACTCTTTCGGTTTCACCGCTTCTACGGCCACCATGGATGAACTGGCAAACGCCGATGTGATCTTGGTTGTCAATTCCGAATTGGCTGAAAACAATCTGGTCGCCGAACTAAAAATCAAGGCTGCCATGAAAAAAGGTGCCAAACTGATTACCATCGCTTCATCGGAAAATGCGATGAGTAAAATTTCCGACCTTTGGCTCGATCCCAAGCGGGGGACCAATACGGCATTAATCGCCGGACTGGCTAATGATTTAATACAAAACAATCACTTTGATCAGGATTTTATCAACCGGCGTTGCGAAAACCTCAGCACCTATCAGGATTCCATTTCCGTCTTGACCCTGGAAAAAACCGCTGAAATCACCGGTGTGCAAACAGTTAAATTAAAAAAAGCTCTGGAAATGATCGGCCCGGACAGCAACCTGGTCATCATGTACGGTTTCGATCAATGCCTGGACAAATCCCATGATGATTTAAAAGCGCTGGCCAATCTCACGCTGCAAAACGGCAAAACCGGACTGCCCGGAAACGGCCTCATTTTGATCCGTGATTACGCTAACGCACAGGGACTGCTGGACATGGGTATTGATTCCGCTTACTTGCCGGGATATGTCCGTGCGGGCAAGAAAGGAATCGATCGATTCAATAAATTATGGAACGTCAACCTTCATGATATTTTTAAACCCGTGGATATGAAGAAACGGTTGCATGACAAAAAGATAAAAGCCCTGCTTGTTTTTGGAGAAGATCCGCTGGCTGCCAGCGCAGCACAAAAACTGTTTCAAGGGGTGGAATTTATTCTGCAAGTTGATTTTTTCAAAACCGCCACTGCCTTAGAAGCCGACGTCATCCTTCCCGCTTCGACGCCGCTGGAGAGCACCGGAACTTATACGGCCTGTGACCGCCGCGTGCAAAGAAGTGAAATGCTTTTCCCGCCCAAAAGCGGCCTCAACAACCTGGAGATCATCTCCGCCCTGGCAGATAAATTGGCCATGCCGATGCAACCCAGGACAGCAGAAGAGATCTTTGCCGAGATCCAGCAGGCCAATCCATTCTACCAGAATGTTGCCGGAGAACAATTCTGGGGTAAAAACATGTTCAGGGAAATTTTTCATACCGACAATGGCAAGGGGAAATTCATGCCCCTGGCCATTGATACGGCCACGTGCAACGATGAAAAACAAATCGTGCTGGCCAGCGAGAGCTATCTTCAATTACATATTAAAAGCAAATTGATGGTATAATACATTCACTGCTTTTAAGGTAACCAAGTTGAAACACATAATTCAGCGTAAAGAATGTATCGAATGCGCAAAAAAACTTGAATATGATTTAAAAGAAAGAATCAAGGAACTTGAATGCCTATACAATATCAGTTCGCAAATTGAATCCGGAAAGAGCCTGAACCAGATCCTGGAAAATTCAACGGCATATCTGGTCAAGGGGTTTCAATATCCGGAAAAAGCCTGCGCGGCGATCATTTTCGAAAAAGAGCAATATTCAAACAAAACATACTCCTGTGAAAAAGTAAAAACATCTTTGCAAGCCGACATTGTAGTCAACGGAAAAACTCGCGGGCTTGTAAAAGTCGGCTATTTGCATAAAGCCGAATTCCTTGAAGAAGAAAAAAAACTGATCAAGGAAATAAGCCGCATGATTTCCAAGGCCATTGAAAAGCACGAACTTCAAATGGAATTAAAGAAATATGTCGGCAACTTGAAAGAATTGGTGAAAGCCAAAACCAAAGAATTGGAAAAATCAAAACAACGCTTTGAAGATCTTTTTGAAAACGCTCCGGACGGGATCGTCATCTCAAAATTGAATGGCGACATCATCAAGGCCAACCGGGCTTTCTATCGCATTCTCCATTACCCGGAAGATGGTTCGGTGAAATTAAATTTCGTCAAAAATAAATTGTATGCCAATATTTCCAATATTCGCCCCTATATCTTTAAAAAATTAAAGGAAAAAGGGCATCTGGAAGGCGTTGAAATGACCCTGCTGGATGCCGATGGTTGTGAATGTTCGGTTATCGGTTCGTTCATTTATGTGGAGGTGGATGGCAAGCGCTGTATCGAAGCGGTGTACAAAGATATTCGCTTGCGCAAGGAACTCGAACAAAAGTTGATAGAACAGAATGAAAATCTTGAAAAAATCGTTAAAAAAAGAACTGCGGACCTGGAAAACCAGAAAGACCTTCTGGTCGACAAAAACAAAGAACTTCTATCCTTAACTGAAAAATTAAAAGAAAGCAAAAACAAGTTGCAGACACTGTTTGATGCCATTACCGATCAAGTCGTCATGATTGACAGTGATTTTAACATCAAGATGGCCAATCGCAAGGAAGGCACACACAGCGGCAAGTGTTTTGCCAAGATTTTTAATTTAAAGCAGGCCTGCCAAAAATGCCCCGGGGCAATGGTTTTTCAGCAAAAAAAAGCAATCACCCTCGAGCAGAAATACGGCGATGATTATTATTTGCTTCAAGCCTATCCGATCTTCAATGAACAAGCCGAAGTGGAGGGCGTGCTGGAATTCTCGCGGCTGATTACCAAACAAAAAAACATGGAAATGCAGTTGTTGCAGACCGACAAATTGGCTTCTTTGGGTCAACTGGTTTCAGGAGTCGCTCATGAAATCAATAACCCCAATACGTTCATTCGCGGCAATGTCTCGATTATCCAGGAAGCTATGGAAGATATATTGCCGATACTTGACCAATATCACCAGAAAGAAAAGAATTTAAAAATCGCCCGCCTCAATTATGATGTGTTTAAAAGCAACGTTCTGGTTTTGTTGGAAGATATGGCTCAAGGAACCAACCGTATCAAGACCATTGTCGATGGCCTGCGGAAATTTGCCAAAAGAGACGATGGCGTATTAATCGATGACGCCGACCTGAACGAGATTATTCAAAGTTGCCTGCGACTCGTTTCCAATCAAATCGGCAGAAAAGCCAAGGTCAAGCTCAGTTTGGATGAACATTTGCCCAAAATCAAGGGTAATTCCCAACGACTTGAACAGGTTGTGGTCAATATTCTGATCAATGCTTCCCAGGCCATTGATAAAAAAATGGGCAGCCTGCTAATAGCAACTTCCTTCCTGGAGAAAGAAAGGGAGATTTTATTGAAAATTGCCGATGATGGCAAAGGAATTGACGAAAAAACAATAAAACAGATTTTTGACCCCTTTTTTACTACCAAAAGACATCAGGGGGGAACCGGACTCGGTCTTTCAATTGCGTATGGAATCATCAAGGAACATCGGGGTCGAATTGAAGTGGATAGCAAGTTGGGATCGGGTACAACCTTTTCAATCTTCATCCCGGTAATTAGCAAGGAAGGCAAATGAAAAAAATTTTGGCCATTGATGACGATCAGGCCGTTTTAAATTACCTGAATGTCATGCTCCTACAAACAGGTATCTACCAGGTATCCACCCTGGTAAACAGCTCCAAGGCTTTTCAGGAATTAAAAAACAATGATTACGATCTCTTGTTGCTGGATATGGATATGCCTGACGTCAGCGGTCTGGAAATTTTAAAGCACATTAGGGAAAAGAACATTGATATTGAAACCATTGTGCTGACCGGCGTTGAAGATGTCGAGCTTGCTGTTTCGGCAATGAAACTGGGCGCCTTTGATTATTTGACCAAACCGGTTGATAACAAACAATTACTTAAAATTATTTCAACTATTTTAGAAAACCGGAAAAATAAAATAGACATGACGGCGGAAACTTCCGTCTCCATTGAAAATTTAAAATTCAAGGAAGCTTTCGCCGACATCATTACCCAAAATGAAGACATGATAAAAATGTTTCACATGGTGGAAAAAATTGCCCAGTCCGACAACAGCATCCTGATTTGGGGTGAAAGCGGCAGCGGCAAGGAATTAATCGCCAAAGCCATCCACCGCATCAGCAAGCGCCGAGATGAAAGCTTTGTTGCCGTGAATGCGGGGACTTTTGCCAATGAACTTTTTTCTTCGGAATTTTTCGGTCACAATAAAGGCGCTTTCACCGGGGCCATCGCCGCCAAAAAAGGATTTCTGGAGGAAGCGGACCACGGAACTCTTTTCCTGGATGAAATCGGTGAACTGGCCCTTCCCATTCAAGTAAAATTGCTGCGGGTCTTTCAGGAAGGGGAATTTTTCAGGTTGGGTTCAACCAAAAACCAGAAAGTCGATGTGCGCATTATCGCTGCCACCAATAAGGATTTACTGGCGGAAATGAAAAAAGGGAATTTTCGCAAGGATTTGTTTTATCGCTTGAACATGAGTTCTGTTTATCTTTTTCCCTTGAGAGAAAGAAAGGGGGATATCCCGCTCTTATGCCAGCACTTCTTAAAAAAATTCAACGAGCAAAATCAAAAAAATATCCAAAAAATATCGGAACCGGCCATGCGCCTGTTAAACCAATATGATTATCCGGGAAATATCCGTGAATTGATGAATGTCATCAACAGCGCCGTGATCATTGAAACCGGTTCCGAACTGAATAAAAAATCCTTACCCCATTATTTTTTGGAAAATTCCGCTTTAAAAGAAGGTTTGGATTCGGATGTTAGATTAAAAACTTTAAGTGAAATGGAAAAAGAACAAATTAGAAAGGTCTTCTTGTACACCAAGGGAAATAAAAGCAAGGCCGCCAAAATATTGGGCATATCCAGGGTAAATTTAATTGCTAAAATAAAAAAGTATCAATTGGAATAATCGGGTATCTCGGAACCAATACCGATGATATCCCCACTCACGGCCGTGTTTCCGGAAATCCGGTTGATCAGCTCTTTTTCTTCCAGAGAATTGTAGATGATCGCCGCCGGCCTGCTGAAAAAATCCTTGAATAAATTCAGATAAATCACCTGGTCGCGCTCAGCCGTCGGCACCAGTATGGTTTTATGAGCAAACCGTTTTATGCCCCAATAAGAATGGTAATAGCAGTAGGGGGGAAAAATGAAATAGGCAAATTCTTTTTCACGCTTTTCTAAAATATGAATCAATTCGGGCACCACGGGACCTTCTTCTTTCAGCCATTGCATTTCATCGGCCCCAAAATGCTCTTCATGAAAATCAATGTTTTGAATCTGCCCGAAAATTTGCGGATTCCCGGGCGTTTTGACCTGGAAACGGTTTACCAATAAGCCATTCAATGTTTCCTGCTGTTTTTCATAATAATGGTCCCAGGTGACGTAATCATGGGCCGTGGTGGTGAAAACTTCGATGTCAAAATACTTGCTCAGTCTCTCGGCGATCAACCGCGCATGATATTCGGCGCCACCGTTAATTTCCAATCCGTAGCGCTATACCACAATGGCGATTTTTCTGGGCAGGCGAGCATTATATCTCAACATAATGGGTTTTCAAACTAAATTTTCAGCATGGCATTTCCAGGCATGATGCGAACATTCAAACTAACCGCCAAAGCATTTTTTTATTTTACGCCGGTCGATGGACCTGATGAACCACCTAAATTTCAACCTCCATCCTCCCGGAGCAAGAAGAATGCGAAATAAAGTAAAAATTATAAGTACACTTTTCGCGCTGAATCTTATAATGGGATTACGCACTGCAGGACAAGTTAGCATGGATCGAAAATATTCAATATGCTTCCGGTCACTTTCACTCCAGTTCGCTGAAAGTACGGGTTCGCGTTCCGCATTAATGGATGCAGTTTGACATTCCCGAACCCATCGCGGCCATGCACTTTCATCAACCCGAGAAATATTGGGAAGGGGAACGGAAAATGAAAACAATTTATTAACCAGTTCCGTATCCGGGGTTTTTGACGATCGCATTGCATCCGCTTGTTTCTTTACAACGACCATGACTCCATAACTTCCGGGACCAAAAGGTCGGACCTGGGCAAGATACGGAATCAATGCCTGTGCCTCTTTTCTGGAGATTCGCGACTCGCTTACGAGCGGAACCAGAAGGCAAGGATTGATCAAATCAATTTCCTTGCCGAAAACAGCTTGAAAATCGAGTGGATGGAAATAGTTGCGTTCTGAATGTTTTTTCTTCAAATTACGTAATCCCATGAGGGCAATACGCTGCCACTTCCAATAACAGCACTCTTGAGTCGTAACAATTAAGGACACCCTGGAAACCCGCCACGCTTCAGTGAGCGTCCGAATCGGATCCGTGAGATGTTCGATGACTTCACTGAGAACGACGATATCCACGCTTTTATCGGCGAAAGGAAGATGGTGTGCATCTCCGGACAGTGCGGGGAGGCCGAATAATTCCCGCGCCCGCTGGCAGGCCGATTCGGCTAAATCAAAAACCAATGATTCGTATCCAAGCAGATCTCTGGCCAAAGCCGCAATGTATCCTTCACCGCCACCAAGGTCAAGGAGATATCGCCCTTTCAACGTATTCAATTGACGCAGTATGGCCAAAGCGAGAGCCATTCGCGCCGTATGGCTTGGTTCCGATGGCTTTACCCCAAAGCCATAAATGGGACGGTGGGCCTGGTAATAACCTTCAGCCACACCCCTCTGGTACCTTTCTTCAAGCCAGTTGCGGGTTGCTTCGGTATATTTATCCATTCCGTATTGGTTCGCCCTATCCTATCGACAATCAATCTGCTTTTCTTGAAAAAGATAACATGATTTCCCAAAAAACGAAAGACTCAATTAAATTATTTAAATCGTTGCCTGCAGCGGTCAAGTTGAAATCGCCGAGGCAATCTGATACTTTGGCATTACACTAAAATCAAGGAGAACTATTGGAACAATTACTGAAAATCGCTTTACAGGCGGTCCAAGAGGCCGGAGATATGATCGGCAGCAATTTTCAGAACCTTCAGGATTCCGACATTCAGGCCAAGGGAAAAAACGATTTTGTTACCCGTGTGGATCAAGAAGCAGAAATCATAATAAAACGAACCATCCTAAAAGAGTTTCCGCGTCATCAAGTGCTGGGTGAAGAAAGCGGCTATTCGAAACGGAAAAGCAAATATCTCTGGGTAATCGACCCGCTGGACGGAACGACCAATTTTATTCAAGGCATCCCCCATTTCGCCATATCCATGGCCCTTATGGTTAATGGCAAGGTTGTTCTGGGATTGATATACAATCCATTGTCAGAAGAGCGTTTTCACGCGATAGAAGGACAGGGAGCTTTTTTAAACAATCGCCGCATTGCAGTCAACAAAAAAAAAACACTGCGCTCGGCTTTCGGGGCGACCGGCTTCCCCTTCAAGGCACCCCAATTTTTAGAAGCATATGCAAACACCTTTCGTGACCTGCTTTCCCGCTGTCAGGATATGCGCCGCTGCGGATCGGCCGCATTGGATCTGGCTTATACGGCCTGCGGCCGCTACGATTTTTTCTGGGAAGCCCACCTGTTGCCCTGGGACTTCATGGCCGGAATGCTGATAGTCGAGGAAGCGGGCGGTCTTGTAAGCGATTTTTCAGGCAGTGAATTGGCCGTGCGGCCTAGTTCGGTTCTTGCCGCTAATGGAGTGCTTCACCTTTTGCTGCATGACCTGATCGGCAAATTTTTCAAATAGTTCGGACACGGGGAAATAAAAAAACACTGCGGCAAAAAGCATCCCTGTTTTAGCGAACCCGGCGCCAGGCGGCATCAATGGACTGGGCGAATGCCTTGCGCAGCCGGTTGAGGGCCTTGATGTTCGGAGAGCCATCGGGGTTTTTATAGAGGTGCTCGTTGGTCTCCTGGATGATCGCCGGCACTTTTGTTTTTTCGCGCCGCCGGGCATTGATTGAATGGGCGGCAGCGATATGTCCGTATACATTGTGATATTGCGAAGCGTTAACGGTGATCTTGACCTCGGGCAAAAGCCGGCGCAACTCCTCGGCATATGCTTCGGCGTAATCCCCGGGAGAAAAGTGAAGCGGCTTTTCGTCCTGCGCGGAATGCTGGAAATTCATGATATCGATCTGGTCGTCCGTCATGCCCCGGGCCGTCACGGTTGAATGGCCGTCCAGCATGAATTCAACCCCGCAGACGATATGTTCTTCGATTGCCTTGTGGAAGCGACGAAGGTATTTGGCGGCAAGCATCTGGCGAAGTTCAATTCCAGGTTCGCGGCCATGCTTATAGACCCGCTTCCCATGCACATCGCGCAAGGGGACGCAGTCATCCACACGGTCCGGATGCCGGTTTGCTTCCAGGACAAGGCTGCAATAAGGGAAAATTATCTGCCGGTTGTCAAGCAAATCACGAAAATCATAGAGCCAGTCAGTAAACCAGTCCACATTGCTAGCCATCGCAAAAAAGTCTTCCGAAAGATCCTCCAGCGTGATCTCGGCCGGAATGATGACGCCGCTGTGGGGAATTACGACCAGGAGCTCATTTCTCTTCAAGATGGCCCCGTCATTCAAGGCGAAAGACAATATCCAGAGACGCCTGCAGCGAAACAAAACCACCGACAAGTACGGCGGGAAGGTCCTGGGTCATGTCATGTCCGAAATCGCGGATGATCATAATCGGCAACGGCGAATTCCGTTCACGGCGCTTCTCCAGAACTCCGGCAAGATAGGTCATGACGAAAGATAAAGCTTTTTCCTGGAATTCAGCGCCCTCGCGCGTCTTCAGGTTTCCGGCCAGGGAGCCGATAACCAACCCCTTGATATTCTTGAAAACCCGGTGGCGCTTGAGCGCCGCCAGAAGCCGATGCAGATCCTCGATGTCAATCTCGAGGTCCTCGATGAACAGAATATGATCACGCCAACCGAACCGTGGCGGGTTCATGCGATTGAGAAAATTAACAAAAGTCGTGAGGTTGCCGCCGATGGGAATGCCGCTGATCGTTTCGGCCGGCGGATCAGACTCCCAGGTGGATCCGCGGTAAGCAACTTCGTTCCCGTTGATCAGGTCTAGAAGCCGGCCCACGTTCCCCTCGTTTAATCTCAAAAAGGGAAAGATAATTCCCGGCACCCTGCAGCGCGAATAAATTTCGTTCAGCAGGAAGGTAAAATCTGAAAACCCGATAAAAAGGGGCTTCCTTTTTCTGATCACGCGATAATCGTCTTTGTCGAGGGTTAAAAGCAAGTCCTCCGCACCCGTCCCGCCCGCCACGGAAACTATGATGTCGTACTCGCGGATAATGGCTTTAAATTCCTGGGAACGTTCCGCGGTCGAGGCGGTCAAATGGTCAATACTCTCATCCTTGGTAAAAATATTTGGACTCAAGGCGACCTTGCTGGTTCCCAGGTTTTCACTCAGGAGCCGGATGGAGTTTTGTAAAATTGGACGATCATGTTCGATCAAAGACGTTGAGGGAGCAATAAAAAAGATGCTCTTATCTATGATTTTTTTCTTCGGTAAAATAAAATTTGTTTCAAATGACGTCATCGCGTCCGCCTAAATGATCCCTGGGTCTATTTTAGATTGATTCTGGAAATAGTCAAGCGAAAGCAGGATGGGAAAATGGCCAATTGAAATCCGCCGACCCGGCTGCAACGGATTCGCCGGCGGCCGCCAAAAATTATTTACAAAACGGCTTTGCCGTTGGACCAAACTGGCAGAGGCACGTCATTCGTCGCGGTGTACGGTTTGCGGAGAAAATGCGGGCAAGCATATGGCAATGTATTCAGCTCCCTCGTTTCCCGGCGTGCTGTACTGCACCCACTCGTGGCGGGAAACCATGATCGCCTCCCCGGCCCTGATGTCAACGTCGCCTTCCCGCGTTTTTACATGCAGCATGCCTTTCAACACAACCGTGTATTCATCAAAATCGGGTTTTTGCCCCGGCTCGATCCAGCCCGGTGGACTTGTCATCTTGGCAATACTGAGCCGGCTTTCCTGCGAATTCACCAGGCCGAAGTATTCCTCGATGATTTTTTCCTTGTTGCCGGCGGCCTTGATGATCGTCGGTTTTTCGATTTTTTGTTTCATGTGACCTCCCGGTCTTCCTTTAAATTAGATTCAGCCGCTTCCAGTGCTTTCTAGGCTCCCAGGACCCCGTCATGTTCTGAAACCAGCGGTCGATCCGCTTGCCGTCTGGCAGCATAAGCTCGCCCTGCCAGGGTGGGCCCAGGAGGGATTCGAGAAAAGGCAGCTTCTCATGAAGCCCTTCGGCCTTCAGAGGAAGGCTGATGCTTGCAGCCACCAACGGAACCGTGACAACAGCTTTATCGGCTTGAAGCGATTGTTAGATGGTTATCGCATTCAATCTAACTTTTAAGAATCTTCCTTTTTTTAGCAATGATTAAATAAATTAATATAAAAATAAACCAAATGATTAATAGATATAATAAAAACACTCGTAGGATATATGCACCATCTATTATAAACACAGTTAAGTTACTCAATATATTCACATTTTTTAATATCAAAATAAACAGTACCGATGACACTAAATCCAATGCTGTTATTATGAATACTATTTTTGGAGATAACCGGCTGAGCGCTTTAATTATTTTTCTGTCGTTTATTGCTCGAATAACTATTATTGATAATGAAAATGTGAACAACAAAAAACCAATTGTAGAAATAATATTCAATATAAAAACAAGTAAAAATGCCTTTTCGTTCCCTTGCTGGGATATCATTGAAAGGGTATTCAAAAAATCTTCACTGTTGAACGACATGTACAATTTTTTCATAGCTTCCGTATTTACTATTTTTAAAGTTAGCTGAGCATTAAAGTAGTAAACCGGGCAAAATATTAACAATCCAACTGCTAATAGAACGCGGTTCGTTACTTTGGCAGGGAATTTTTCCAATAAAAATTTCATGGCCTTCTCCTTTCCCGCGCGCCAGCGCATGAGGATCATCTCGAAGGATTTGTTATCTTGATTTTAATTTTTTACAGATAAACATTATTTGAGGGTATTCCCCATCTTTAAAAATAAAATGATCATAAATGTTTTCTGCGTTAAATTTTTTTATGCTAAATCCGGTTTTTTTCAAGAGGGTATCCCATATTGTAGAATGAAACAGGCCGAGCGTATGGACATCAGTAAATATTTTCAATTTTTTCTTGCACCGTATTAAATATATGATTGTTGCTTCATAGTTTGTCTTGTTAGTTATGAAATTATTTTCAAAAATAGTAATATCAATATTATTTTTACTGCCGGTATAGACAAAATTGTTCTCCTTAAAATTTTCACGCATATGAGCAACAATTAACAAAATACCATCCATATTAAGATGGCTGTATGCTGTATTTATAGTTTTGCGAAGATCTTTAACTGAAGTCATATAACCTATGGAATCTGGAATTGCCACAATATCAAATTTTGATTTAAGATTTATATCGCGCATATCCCCATAAATGTATTTGACATCTTCATTGAGATGTCTGGCAGCTTTTAACATGCCCTTACTTATGTCAACACCTGTTACATTAAAATATTTCTTGAAAGTATAGTCATAGCCGCCTGCTCCGCATCCAAGATGAAGAAGGGTTTTTGGTTTTAGCTTTGAATTATCTAGGATTGCCTTACAAAGAGGTTCAACTTCTTTCCTATAGTCATCAGGAGAAGTGATTATTGCTTCAGTCCACGCAAGATCATCGTATGAAAGACATTTATTATTTTTTTTCATAATTTTTAAGATAACGCAAAGCTAACCAGCCGCCTTGAGGGGCATGCGAAGAACCGCTCACGTTTTGGCGGTCTGGTTTAACGACCTGTTATGTGATTTTATTTATATATTTTCCTTGCAACAAGAGCGAATTCTGTGGCTTTAGGGTCGAAAGATTCACCCGCAACATTTGAGTAGAATTTTTCAATCTTAAAGTCATTCATAATAAACTCCTCGGACAGGGATTCCTTGTTAAAATACTGTAGCCAGTTATACACTATTCGAGTTTGCGACTCCTCTATTATTGTGTATTTATCGAGGGTTACCTTTTCTTTATCGTACTTGAACGTGTTTACAAAACAATAATAATCCTCGGGCGACCAAAACCCGTTTAACTGATTGAGTTCGTAGGTTGCTGATTCTTCTTTCTGATTAAAACTGTTCACAGAATACACATCAAGCAACACAGAACCACCTGGCTTTAAGATGGATGAAAATTTTAAAAGCATCGTTTTTCTTTGCTCTGGGCTTAAGGCGCAGAAATCACACATGATCATTGTGATTAGATCGAAACGGTGAGCTGTCTCAAAGTCAAGATAGTTTGTGTGGACATAATTGATTTTCAGCCCTTTTTGCTCCGCAACCTGTTGTGCATATTTAAGGGAATTTTCTGAAAAATCTATACCAGTAACGGTGGCACCTCGTTCAGCTAATCTCGTTGCGTAAAGGCCTGGCCCACAGCCAATATCCGCAATTATAGTTTTGTCATCTACTCCGAAGTGAGAAACAATCCACTCCGCAGAGCGTTCGATAAAGTTCTTATTTCGAGACGAGACATCGATGGCTTCATTTAAATGGTATTTGAGCATTTGTTTTGAGGTATGTTCATTTGCCCATAATTCATCAGCTGTATAGAATTGAAATGGTGCAGGGCGTGAGTTTATTTCTTTTAGTTCTTTGAACACTATTTTCTCCATTGCTGATTTGAACACATACCGACTCGCATCACCGACAGCAAAAAGCGGAGCAAGGAACGAGCGCCGTTGTTTGCTGTCCGAGTGCAGGTGATTGTTATAAATTAATTTGTTACAAAATTTATATCAAGCTCACTCAATCTTTTTCTTGAATTAAATGACGTTCTATTTGTCATTAATACTGACGCTAAGCCCCTTTCAGGATAGATTCGCATTTCGCTGTGAAAATCTGCGCCACCACCTTCCTTGTAATAATAAGTAATACCATTTAGCTTGTTCATGTGCCAACCAAGCGTCATATCAATCCTATTGTCAGAATCTGTTTTTTGTTGTACGTACAGTAATCGCTTAGTTTTTTCTTCGAGGAGTTTTGATTTCTCGGATAACAAATCTTGTAGAATTCTGCTAAAAGCCCTTGCGGAACCAATTGCTCCTCCAAACGAAGGACCATTCGCATAGACGTTTTTTATATGAAGCCAACTTCCTTCATAATCTCCTATCACACTTCTATCAATTAAAAATCGCCCAAACAAATTCATGAATGACCACTTCTTTAAATATCCTTTTGCGTGATTATTTTCATCCACAATTAGGAAGCCGATTTCATCTGGTGTTAATGCCAATGGCTTAAAGATATTTTCAGTTACATAGTTTGCATATTCTTTTTCACTTACCTTTTCTATAAGTCTGCCGAGTAACCAGTAACCAATATTTGAGTATTGATACTTTGAACCGGGTTGCGAGTTTAAATCAGAATTTTCTTTAAGAACCTGATTAATGGCATTTTGCTCAACAAAAGTATCATGCTTCGAGGCAAGGTGAACCCATTTTAGCGGAATCGGGTTCGGGATACCGGAAGTATGATTCAATAACTGTCTGACGGTTATTTCTGAATCATATGGGTGTTTAATATACCTGTCTACTCTGTCATCCAATCCCACTTTGTTTTGCTCGATTAACTTTAATACTGAAATTGCTGTCAGCGTCTTTGTCATTGAGAAGGCCGCCATTGTCTGGGGTAAACTTAATGGCTTTTTTGCCGCAACATCAGATAAACCAACACTTTGTTCATAAATAATAGATTTCTTATCTACAACAATATATTGAATGCCGGGTTCATAAGGCCCAGACAATTTGTTTAGTAGTTCTGTTACAGCTTCGCTTCTTGACATTGTTTCTTTACTGGACGATGAAGTAAAGCAGCCAATCGCAATAAATGCGATAAGCAGGATTAAGAATACCTTCATGATTTATTCTCACTCTGCTTCAAAGGATAATATAAAAATCAGCCGGAGCACAACTTTACACCATCTTTGATATGAATGCCACTCCAATGAAGAAATCTATCGAATTCATTACGCAATGTGAAATAATTCCAAGATAGATGTTCTGCTTTCTCGTCACAACATAAGTCAGTGGTAATACAGCAAATATCCTTGACGCGATCATCCAAGGTGTCCATATGTGATAGATCGCAAATAATGTTGTATGAAATATTGGCTTCCACTTCTTCAGTCTTGTTGGCATCCGCGGTAATAGAAAACCACGAAAATAGAATTCTTCAACCGTTGGCCCAATGATCACGACAAATAACAATATCAAAACATATGTGACGATCAAATTACTTTTTGAATAATCATTGCTCAGCCCCATATCGATCATCATTTCACTTGGTATCCAACTAAATAATTCTGTTTTTAAATATTCTGCCACAGGACCCAAAACCCCCATTACCAGCCCTGTAATCGAGATGATTACGCATACCCAAAACACATACTCCCAGAATCTCAATGGCTCAAAATATCTTACAACTTCACCCAATAATTTTCGGTTGTTTTTTCGACTTTGATAAATCAATACTCCCAACTCAATCGGTACGAGTGTCAATGTGCCGGATATTATCAATGCCCCTATTGAGGGAAATCCTAAATCTTTTACTAAATCCACTATCCAGAAATATGCAATCCCACCGAGGATGCCTGGAAGCAAATGCAATAAGATTGATTGCCACATAGTATGTTCGTCAATTTCTTCATTTAACATGGTTTTGTCCTTTCGATCTTTCATTGTTCACTTTTTTAGGCCGCCCAACCGTTGCAAATCAGCCGCGCGGCTTTTTGCGTCGGCTGAATCAGTCTTGTTATGTTGTCAATTTAAAGATACCCGTATTCCCTTGTTCTAAAAATAAAGAAAAAAAAGTAAATGGCCCAAACGAAGTCTCCAAATACAACTGCAGCTGCAAAATCCGTGGCAATTGAACCCAGCCATAAATAGATAACGAAGAAAAAAAAGGCCATTTTCCCAATTGCGCCAATTGTAACAAAAAACCTAAATTTATGGTTTGCAAACGCAACAATGCCATAACCTACACCTGCCACGATTACTACAAACCACCATGTTTTATTGGCAATTATCTTTGCTTCAGGGGTAATCAAGTTGAAAAAGAGTGAATTGCAGAGTTGAAGATTGAAGAAAGCTAAAGATCCGAAAAATATATTCCATATTGCCCCAATTAGAAGCGGAATGAAATACTTTGATCTTTTTTCTTTAATACCTAAATCGATTGAATCCATTATTTTAATTTCACATAACGTTGAATTCACTGGCCCGCGCTGTTTGCGGGTCCAGTGGAATTGCTTGTTGGCTGTTCTTTTTCTATTTCTTTCAGCCCTCTGTCGATTACTTCATGAAACAATTTGATTCTTTCTGCCAGTTTGTTTAGTGAGTCTGTTTTATTCGTTTCTCCTATGCCTCTTGCTTCGACAATCTTAGAAAGTCTTTCAATGTCTTCTGGGAGCAATATGGGATTATGAAGTAATTCTTCATGGCAATCGTAGCAGAAAACAGCATATTCTCTTTCACGCCCCCACGGGCAACTATCAAATATCTGTTCTCGCTGTGTTCCTTTTCTATTTGATGATCTTCCGAAAAATCTCTCGGGGACATAGTGATGGCGTGAAGCATGTGAGCGACCAAGAACATTTGGCCGAGCATATGTATTTTTTGTTCTATGCACTATGCAACCACAGATTTGGCAATTTTTAATTTGCTTGGTCATGTATTTTTTTCTTCAGCCAACATTTGAGTTCAGCCGCAAAAACCGCAGGTTTTTATCGTCTGGAACGAATTGTCAAAGAGTCCATTGGGACGGTGCTTGTAATTATGTATTTTCATCCCGAATCAAATCGTAAAGCAAACAAACTTGAAAGCTATTTTGGGGAGACATTCTATTTATGCAAATTTACAAGCACTATCCCTGGTTTTTTCTTAATAAAATATTTACAAATCATATTTTTTAGGAACGTTGTTTGAGAATTCAATTAAATTTGAATATGTTAATGGAATTGACAAAGTTTTAGGTTTATCATAATCTGGAATACAGGTTTTCATACTCCATTTTAGTTTCTTTAATAAGCCAATTACATTTTTTAATTCTAGTGATTTACTTCCTGTATTGACAAAATAGAATTCGTTAAATAAAACTGAAAATTCTGTGGTATCTCCAGGTGAAACATTCGTTTGATTCTTTATTTTATTTATTTTCCCATATATCATTTCTTGGTTAGATGGATAAATCGTAAAAATTAAATCTTTACTTTTAAATTTTTGATTTTCTTTGGAGATGTTTTTTATCTTGACATTGAGCTTCTCAGGAATATTGTTTATTATTTTGCTCCCATAATTCAAATCAATCACCCAAGTATCAGCAGAGACATAGGTTCCCATAAAAAGCAAAAGAATAATCTTGAAGACTACTAATTTGATTTTTTTCATTTATTTATTCTCGTTTTTTCAATACAACGTTGCCTCTGAGGCGCGGCCTATTGGACGTCGCCTCCAGTGGGCTTGCTAGAAATCCATATTGTCAACTCACCCGTCTTCGGGTTGAACGACTTGACTTTGAACACAGTCTTTCTGTCGCCGGCTGAAGGAACCGCGTAGCTCATGTCCGTGATGATTCCGGCTCCGAGTGTGTGGGTCAGTTGGAGAATACCGTCACCGACTTTCCACATGGCGGCCTCTGTGGGGAGAGTGCCAAATGGTTTCTTCTGGGACTGCTCTATCTTGGGGTATGCCTTCAAGTTGTGTAGGTGGTCGCCAATCATATCACCGGGCTTGATCACCACGAAGTTCGTTTCGGCCGAGCTGGCGGTGTTTACGCAAAGAAACATGGCAAGCAGTATGATTGTCTTTTTCATTCGTTCCTAGCGGCGAATTGAATGGTTCGACGGAAGGCTGTCGAGCGTGCTCGGCAAGGCTGCCGGCGAATGCGCTCGAACGATTGGTTCGGCCGCGCGAATCATCGCGCAGGCTGCCGCCGTTGCAGCATTTTTTAAAACCCGTTTTTCCATTTCCCGATCTCCAATACTGATTTTTGAATATCACAAAGTCAGTTTATTTTCAACGCTTTGCAATTCAAACCGGCAATTGTTTTCAGGGCCGGGATGTGGTAATTTCAAAACATGAAAAACAACCATTTCGCCCTGATCATGGCCGGCGGACAGGGAACCCGCTTCTGGCCCTGGAGCACGGCCGCCGTGCCCAAGCAGTTCCTGTCGGTCGTCGGCAAGCAGCCGCTGATCACCCAGACCTACCGCCGTTTGCGCAAGTTCATCGCGGCGGAAAACATCTATGTCATCGCGGACAAGAAATACTTTCCGGCCGTCCGCACCTGCCTGCCCAAATTCGCCCGCCGCAACTTCATCGCCGAGCCGGCGCCGCGCAACACGGCGCCCGCCCTGATCCAGGCCAACATCGTCTTGTCGCGGATCGATCCCGGCGCCAACCTGCTGGTGGTTCCTGCCGATCACTATATCGCCGACGAAAAAGCCTTTGCCAGACAGCTGAAATCCGCCCTGCGCCATGCAAACAACCGTTGCGTGGTTACGGCCGGCATCAAACCCAGCGAGCCGCACACGGGATACGGTTATATCCATTTCACTAAAACCAAGAGCCATCCCAATAATGAGCAACAATTTTTTCAAATCAGACAGTTCAAAGAAAAACCAGATAGAAAAACAGCGATAAAGTACCTGAAAAACGGAAATTTCTATTGGAATTCTGGGATGTTTGTGTATAAATTGTCGTTTTTTAAGGAGTTTATCAAGCAATATGCACCGTATTATGGCAGCCAATACGAAAAACTGGAAAAATCATTAAATAAACCGGAATTATTCGCAACGGTATACAAGGGAACCAAGCCCGAATCAATCGATTATGCGCTAATGGAAAAACTCAGGGAAGCGGTTATGTTCAAATCGGAATTTTCCTGGAACGATGTCGGTTCATGGTCATCGGTTTATGAAATGAACGAAAAAGACATTCAGGGCAATGTATGCCGCGGCAACGCCATTGCTGTCGATGCCCGGAATTCGCTGATCTTCTCATACGAAAAAAAGCCTGTAGCCGTAATCGGCCTGGAAAATGTCGCCGTGATCAATACTGAAAATGGAATATTGGTCGCTCCCTTCGGGAAGCTGCAGCAGGTCAAGCGGATTATCGACATCCTGAAAGAGAAATAAAATTAGTTCTGTCCAGCCGACCGCTTAAAAAAAGAGAAAGAACGGCAGCAAGATGAAAAAGCAGACGATCCACTTGCTGTTGGGCGGCATTTCCCGGTCCTTCCAGCGCCAGAAACCAAAAACAGAAGCAGCCAGAAAAAGCAACACCATGGTCACGGCGAGCACATTAACCCAGAGATCGGGGAGCTCGACCCCCAGGGCATTGAACAGCCAGGCCAGGGGAACCGTAACGAACAGCTTTTGGAAATCAAACAAGAAGAACATCACGGCGTAATAGAAAAAAGCCGCAGTCATGGCCGTCGCGGAAAATAAAATCAAAACGACGATCAGCGCCAGCGGGATATAAAAATAAGCAAGGTAGGGAATTCTGATGGAAAGCGATCCTTGCGCCGGTTTTTCAATGAAAGACCCGGACAGCCGCCCGCCGCCTTTGTTTCGGGCGGCATTTCTTGCATTTAAAAATCGGGCCCAGCCGCCGCCGAGTATCGAGCCACCGAAGTTCCTGGCCACCGTTTCTTTTTTATGACGTATCTGGAAAACCGAGCCCGGGAAAAAAGTGACGCGGCTGGCACCGGTGGGGAATGCGGCCAGCACCGGCCCCAGGTCGAAAAAATCTCCTTTGCTGCCATTGTTCCATACCATGAAGACTGCCGGATGGAGAAGGTCAAAATAGGCAAAAACCCTGCCCGCCGGGGCTGCGTTCGGCAAACGGCGGGCCGCTTCGATCTCCCGCCTGTGGAGCATGGAAAAATCGAGGAAAGTGTATTCCGGAGACTGGAACATTGGTTTTTGGGTCAACTCACGGCGAATGAGCGCCCATTGCAAGTACAAATTCAGAAAGTGAACGGCAAACAGGCCGGCCAACACCAGCAACAGGGGGAAAAACCTCTTCGTGCTAAAGAAGGGATGTTTTTTTTCGCCCTGGTATAATGAACGCTTTTCCTGAGTTTCGACCTTCACGACAATGAACCGCTAACGCCGGGCTTACAGTCCCAGTAATCCGTTTTTAAAACTCTCTCCGGGGCCCGGTTTTTTGCCGATCCAGCAGGCAAAAAGGGCATCGGCGAAAGCTTTGTCACCCAAGGTCCCTTTGACAACTCCCTTGACCTTCACTTCGGTCCCCTTGCCCGGATGGTAGGTAAAAACCAGTTTGTCGCCTTCTTTCACATCTTCCATCAGGGTCGCCAGAACATCGAATTGTTTTTTTAATTCAGGAGCATAATTGGGGGTATTGGCCTGCAAGCCCTCAAACCAGGCCTCGGAAATTTTACCGGCATCCACGCTGCGCACAAAATGCATGACGGTGCAGCGGGTTTTGTCGGCAGCCAGGATGGTTTCACTGTTTTTTTCCTTGGCCGGCAGATAGAGTCCGGCCACGTATACTTTGAATACGACTTTTTTACGCAGTGCCATGCCGTTGAGAACCAAGGTTTGGTCATTAATTTTCAAACTGTCCGGGAGTGTGATCCCGGCCAGGGTGCCGGCAAAAATCGGCGTTACAAATAACAAAAGCAATGTCAAACCAATCAAGCCTTGTCGTTTCATATATCCTCCTCATTGTTAATACAGTCCATAGTAATACGCGGCGATTTTTTTGTCAAAAAGTCAAATGCAACCAGTTAATTTTTTCAAATAAAAATTATGTATTATAATGTAACCCGCAGGGAGGATCCAATGAATAATGAGCAATTCACATTGAAAGCCAACCAGGCCATTCAAGATAGCATCGGGATAGCCAGGCAGCGCGGCAATCAGGAAATCGTGCCGCTGCATTTGCTCCTGGCGATCCTGGCCGTGCCGGAAAACATCGTAGGCGAAACCATCAAAAAGATCGGCGTCGATATGGCCCAACTCCGCATCGCCATCGACCAGGAATTGGATTTCCTGCCCAAGGTCGAGGGAGCTGAGCCCTACCTGGGCAACAAGCTGAAAAAAGCCATCGCCCAGGCCGCTTCGATCGCAAGCCAGTTCCGGGATGAATATATCTCAATGGAACACCTGCTCATGGCAATCATGGACCTCAACGAAGCAGCGGCCAAGATCTTGGGCCGCTTCGGCATCAACAAGGATGTTTTCATGAAAGCCCTGATGGAAATACGCGGCAAGCAGACCATTACCGATCCCAATCCCGAAGAAAAATTTCAGGCACTGAAACGCTATGGCCGCGACCTGGTGCAGTTGGCGCATGACGGCAAGCTTGATCCGGTCATCGGCCGCGATGATGAAATCCGCCGCGTCATGCAAGTGCTGGTCCGCCGCACAAAAAATAATCCGCTGCTGCTCGGCGAAGCCGGAGTGGGCAAAACCGCCATTGCCGAAGGGCTGGCACTGCGCATTGTTCAAGGCGACGTCCCGGAAATGCTCAAGGATAAAAAAATAATCACCCTGGACATCGGCTCGCTCCTGGCCGGGGCGAAATACCGCGGTGAATTCGAGGACCGCTTGAAGGCTGTCATCAAAGAGGTAACCGATGCCGACGGCAAGATCATCCTGTTTATCGACGAGCTTCATACCATCGTCGGTGCCGGGGCAGCCGAGGGATCGGTGGACGCCTCCAACATGCTCAAGCCGGCACTGGCCCGGGGAGAACTCAGGGCCATCGGCGCCACTACCCTGAACGAATATAAAAAGTATATCGAAAAGGATCCGGCCCTGGAAAGGAGATTTCAACCCGTGCTGATCAAAGAGCCGACCGTGGAAGAGACCATCTCCATTCTCAGGGGGCTTAAGGAAAAATATGAGATTCACCATGGCGTAAAAATCATCGATGCCGCCTTGATTGCCGCGGCTACCCTGTCCAACCGCTATATCAGCGACCGTTTCCTGCCCGACAAAGCCATCGACCTGATCGACGAGGCCTCATCCAAACTGCGCATCGAGATGGATTCCCAACCCGAGGAACTGGATGAGCTCGAAAGGAAAATCATGCAATTGGAAATCGAGCGCCAGGCTTTGAAAAAAGAAGGCAGCACCGATGCCAGGGCCAAGCTTAAAACTCTCCTGGCCGATCTGGAGGAACTGAAGATCCAGCGCGACAAGATTAAATCCCATTGGCAGAAGGAAAAAGATTTGATCCACAGGCTGCGCGACCTGAAAGAGGAGACCGACAAGTTTCGCTTGCAGCAGCAGGAAGCCGAAAGACGCAACGACTATGAACTGGCTTCACAAATCCAATACGGCAAACTGCCGGAAACCAAAAAGGAAAGCGAAAACGTGCAGGCAAAACTCGATGAGCTGCAAAAAGAAAAAAAAATACTGACCGAAGAGATCAGCGAAGAAGACATCGCCGAAGTCGTCTCCAAATGGACCGGCATCCCGGTCAATAAATTGCTCGGCGGCGAAAGAGAAAAACTGGTTCATATGGAAGAAATCCTGAAACAACGGGTGATCGGCCAGGACGAGGCGTTGCATGCTGTTTCACGAATTTTGCGCCGCGCCAAGGCCGGACTGCAGGATCCACGTCGCCCGATCGGTTCCTTTATCTTTTTAGGGCCGACCGGTGTGGGCAAAACCGAACTGGCCAAGGCCCTAAGCGAATTCATCTTCAACAGTGAAAAGGCCATGGTGCGCATTGATATGTCCGAGTACATGGAAAAGCATTCGGTGGCCAAGCTGATCGGCGCCCCGCCAGGCTATATCGGCTATGACGAGGGCGGCCAATTAACCGAAGCCATAAAAAGAAAACCCTATGCCCTGATCCTGCTTGATGAAATTGAAAAAGCCCACAGCGATGTTTTCAATCTTTTACTGCAGATCCTGGAGGACGGCCGGCTGACCGATGCCAAAGGGAAAACAATCAATTTCAACAATACCATCATCATCATGACTTCGAACCTGGGCTCGGAAATCATCCAGGAACAGAGCGATTACCAGGAAATCAAAAGCAAGGTACATGAATTGCTTTATAAATATTTCAAGCCGGAATTTTTAAACCGCATCGACGAAATCATCACCTTCAAACCGCTGACTCCCGAAGACATAATCAAAATCGCCGCCTTGCAAATTGAGCAGCTGTGCAAACTGCTCGGCGGTCAAAAAATCGCCATGACCATATCCGACCCGGCCCTGGCCAAACTGGCCGAGACCGGTTTCCATCCCTCGCTGGGCGCCCGGCCCCTGCGCCGCATCATCCAGCGCGAGATCCAGGACAAGCTGGCCATGATGATCCTCGACGGCAGCCTTCCGTCCAATTCAAAAGTGAACGTCGATATCAAAAAGGGCAATTTCACATTTGATATTGGAAATAAAAATTGATTTGATTTGAATTGTTACAAGTTAAACTATTTACAAAAGCAGGCCAATCGTGGTAAAATACGGCTTAGCCAAAGTCAATATCAACAAGGAGGTAATGCTATGGCTGATAAATCATTCAATGCCTTTAAAATGGCTCAGCAGCAGTTCGATAACGTTGCCGAGAAATTGGATCTGGACCAGGCAACCAGAGATTTACTTAGAAACCCTTTAAGAGAATATCATTTCGCCATCCCGGTCAAAATGGATGATGGAACCGTCAAAGTCTTTCAAGGCTTTCGCGTCCAGCACAACGATTCCCGCGGCCCCTGCAAGGGCGGCATCCGCTTCCATCCCCAGGAAACCATCGACACGGTAAAGGCGCTGGCCACCTGGATGACCTGGAAGTGCGCGGTCGTCGACATCCCCCTGGGCGGTGGCAAGGGCGGCGTCATCTGCGATCCGCACAACCTGTCCATGAAGGAGCAGGAACAGATCTGCCGCGGCTGGGTACGGCAAATCGTACGCAACGTCGGTCCCCTGCAGGACGTTCCCGCTCCCGACGTCATGACCAACGCCCAGCACATGATCTGGATGATGGATGAATATGAAAAATTATCCGGAGGCAAATACCCCGGCTTCATCACCGGCAAGCCGGTCGGCATGGGCGGATCACTGGGGCGGACCGAGGCTACCGGTTACGGGGCCATCTACACCCTCCGCGAAGCCCTGAACGAAATGGGCATCGACATCAAGAAAACCAGCGCCGCATTCCAGGGATTCGGAAATGTTTCGCAATATGCCGTGAAGTTGTACCAGGAATACGGCGGCAAAGCCGTATGCGTTTCCTACTGGGATCAGAAGGAAAACAA
The DNA here is from genome assembly GCA_963770755.1 of Candidatus Aminicenantota bacterium. GTDB lineage: Bacteria > Acidobacteriota > Aminicenantia > UBA2199 > UBA2199 > UBA2199. The sequence continues at coordinate 802,510 of CAVYQZ010000010.1, forward strand.
ATCGTATACCGTCATCAAGAAAAGCGGCATCGACCTGGAAGAATTGCTCGGCATCACCGACAAGTTCGGAGGCATCGACAAGGTCAAAGCTAAGGGTCTGGGCTATGAAATCGCCGCCGCCGAAGCCTGGATCCAGCAGGAAGTCGATATTCTGTTCCCGGCCGCTTTGGAAAATCAGATCAACGCCACCACCGTTGAAAAAATATCTTCACAGGTTAAAATAATCGTCGAAGGCGCCAATGGTCCGACGACCCCCGAGGCCGACCAGGTATTGATTAAAAAGAATATTTTCATCATTCCCGATTTCCTGGCCAACGCCGGTGGCGTCACCTGCAGCTACTTCGAACAGGTTCAATGCAACATGAACTACTTCTGGACCAAGGAAGAAGTATTGAGCAAACTGGACAACATCATGACCTCGGCATTCCACGCAGTCAACGCCCTGGCCAAACAGAAAAAAATCTATATGCGCGATGCCGCATACATGATTGCGGTTTCACGCGTGGCCGAAGCCTGTAAGTGGCGCGGTTGGGTATAAGCAGTACAAAAACCAATGGGGGATGTTTGGGCATCCCCCATTTTTATAGAGCCTTATAGCAAATTCCAAAATTTGTTAGCTTGTTAGAACAAATTTTGAATTTGTTATCTAAGGCTCTCATCCAGCTCTGCTGGGTTAGGGGTAGAAATGGAAAAAAATAAAAAAAATCCCCCGCAAAGCGCCATCGATAAACTGTTGCATGACATGCGGGAAAGGGCGAAAGAACTGAACTGTCTTTACCAGGTGGAAGAAATTCTCAGTCAGGCTCCCCATGTATCACTGGCAGAGACCTTCGATCTCATCATTCAATCCATCCCCTCTGGATACCAATTCCCCGATTTATGTCAAACGCAGATCATCTATGACAACTTGACATACAGAAGCGCCAATTTCATTCCCTCGCCACGCGTCCAAACCGCTATTATTAAAGTCGATGACAAGGTCGTCGGCACCATCGAAGTATCTTACGCCAAGGACGTACCCAAGGCTGATAACAGTTATTTTTTAAAGGACGAGCAGAAACTGCTTGATACCATTGCCGAACGGATCGGCCGGACCATTTTGCATTTAAAATTGGAACAAGTCTCCAAAGAATGGAAAACAGCGCAGAGAGACCTGAAGGATAAAAATAAAAAAGAATGGGTGGTTATTATCGATCTATTGCGGCAAACCGACGTGAGTCTTTACGTCCACCTGGGTCGTAAAATGATCTATTTCCTGTTCTGGAACGGAGTCAAAGAAGCCAAAGAACTTCTCAACACCCTAAGCAAAGGTCAGGATGACCGCTTTGCCGAAATAGCCGATGAGATCAATCGCCCCAGTCAGAAAAAATCACACCTGGAAACGCTGGCCCTGGGAGATCAAACCTTTAAAATTGCCGCCAAATATCTTACCGAGCAGGAAATACTGGCCCGATTGCAAAAATGGATCCAGGAGGAAAAGGCCAGTTTTTTGATCCGCACCATCAACAACGTCGACCTGCCCCTGGCCGAGATCATCAATGTCATCACGCAGTTTCACTACATTACCGGCGGCAACTATGATCTGTCACCCCCGACGGAAAAAGGGCTTTGCGTATCTTTGATCCGCCGTTTTTTTTCGGACCAGTTGGAATTTATCAATGTGGCCAAAAACCATATTGAAGTAAGCCATTTTTACGATCTGATTCAAAAGATCATTTATCCACTCAACGGTTATGGGCGTTTGGGCGGCAAAAGCGCCGGCTTGTTCCTGGCGCAGCGGATATTGAGCAAACCGGGTGAGCATTCCGAACTTTTAGCTAATTTGAGGTTTCCCAAAACCTGGTATGTTTCCTCCGATACAACGCAGCACTTTCTTGATTACAACAATCTGGAAGAAGTAGTAGAACAAAAATACAAGGAAATAGATCAAATTCGTCTCGAGTACCAGAATGTAGTTCAACTTTTAAAGAACTCCCATTTCCCGCCCGAGATCATCAAGGGATTGTCGGTCGCACTCGATGACCTGGGCGACAAACCGCTGATCGTGCGCAGTTCAAGTCTCCTTGAAGATCGCATGGGAACGGCTTTTTCCGGAAAATATAAAAGCCTTTTCCTGGCCAATCAGGGCAGCAAGAGCGAAAAACTGGAAGCTCTGACCGATGCCATAGCCGAAGTCTACGCGTCGATTTTCGGCCCCGATCCGATCGAATATCGCGTGGAAAGGGGGCTTTTGGATTTCCATGAAGAAATGGGCATCATGATCCAGGAAGTGGTCGGACAGAAGGTTGGCCGCTATTTCTTCCCGGCTTTTGCCGGCGTTGCCTTCAGCAACAATGAGTTTCGCTGGTCATCGCGAATCAAAAGGGAAGATGGTTTGGCTCGCATTGTTCCCGGATTGGGAACGCGGGCAGTCGACCGCGTAAGCGACGATTACCCGATATTGATTTCTCCCGGCATCCCGAACTTGCGGGTGAATGTCACCGCCGAAGAAACGCTGCGCTATTCTCCGCAAAAAATCGATGTGATCAATTTGCAAACCTGCACTTTCGAAACCGTGGAAATCCAGGCTCTGTTGAAGGAATTCGGCAGTGAATACCCAATCATAAAACAGATTGTGTCGGTATATGAAGATGGCCATATTCACCCCCCCAGCGCCATCAATATGGATTTTGAAAAACAGAACATGTTGGTTTCTTTCGAAGGCCTGCTCTCACGCACCAATTTTTCCAAACAACTGCAAACCATTTTGAAGATCCTCCAGGAGAAAATGGGCACGCCCGTGGATATCGAGTTCGCTTCCGATGGAAAAAACTTCTACCTTTTGCAATGCCGGCCGCAGAGTTCTACCGAGGGAAACATTGCCAGTCAAATCCCCCTGGATATCCCCATGGAACGAATTGTTTTTTCAGCCAATCGCTACATTTCCAATGGCAAGATTCCCGATATCACGCATATTGTTTATGTCGATCCCGATCATTACAGCAAGTTGGAAAAAATCGAAGACATCATGGACGTCGGGCGGGCTGTTGGCCGCTTGAACAGCTTGCTGCCCAAGCGCCAATTTGTCTTGATGGGACCGGGTCGATGGGGAAGTCGCGGCGATATTAAACTGGGAGTTCCGGTTACGTATTCGGATTTTAATAATACGGCCGCTTTGATTGAAATCGCTCGCAAAAAGGGCAACTATGTTCCGGAACTGTCTTTTGGTACCCATTTTTTTCAAGACCTGGTCGAGTCCTCCATTCGCTATTTACCCCTTTATCCTGATGATGAAGGAATAATTTTCAATGAACAATTCTTGCTCACGGCAACCAATTATCTTGCCGCCATGTTGCCTGAATTCGCCCAGTTGGCCGCCGCCATTCACGTCATTGACGTACCCAAAACCACAGCCGGAAAAATATTGCGCATTCTAATGAATGCCGATGTAAACGAAGCCGTTGGCTTTTTGACCCTGCCGGCAAGCGGCGCCGACCAGGTCAAAGAACGAAAAGAACATACGGAGGGAGCCGCTGAAGATCATTGGCATTGGCGCCTGCACATGGCCGAAAAAATAGCCAGCCTCGTGGATGGCAACCGTTTCGGAGTGAAATCCATGTATTTGTTCGGCAGTACAAAAAATGCCACGGCCGGACCGGGAAGCGACATTGATTTGTTGATCCATTTCCGCGGTACGGATGAACAACTGCAGGAATTCCGGCTCTGGCTTGAAGGATGGAGTTTGTGCCTGGCTGAAATCAATTACTCGCGTACCGGACATCAGTCTGACGGATTGATCGATTACCATATTTTAACCGACGACGACATTGCCAAAAAATCAAGCTACGCGGTCAAGATCGGGGCAGTTACCGATGCCGCAAGGCCGTTGACTCTTAAAAATCCCATGCAGGGATAAATGTCACAACAATCGCCGTACGGCATTTCCGGGATCGGCCGGATCGAAACAAACCAGCGCCAACTCGGGCCCATCATGGGCCGCTGAAAAGCAAAATGTTCGACCAATTTTTTCCTGCCAATAACCGGTTAACCTGGCTGATTCATGGACATGGCCATGAAGGGTTATCAGGGGCTGCCGCTCCCGGATAAAGCGTTGAATGGCAATGCTGCCCACATGCACATCCAGCGGCACATGTTCCACAAACTGGTTGTCCAGGGCGGCACGATCCAGGCGAGTCTGGTAGGGCGGCGCATGAAATAGGAAGATAGCTTGATCAAGAGCATCTTCAGCACTGAGATTTTCAAGATCTTCCTGGATGGTATGATCATGGATTTCCTTTTTACTAATCGCAGTCGTCAAACGACCATCCTCGGGAGCCATTGCCCCGGGATCGACAAAATGCGACACGTCGTAGCGTTCCCAGTCCTTCAAGACAAAGGGCGTTGGCGGCACACAGGCATAGCCGTAAATCTGATGCCCCATGAAAGTCATTTTACGATTATGCATATACTTCCAGAGATTTTCCCGGTCATAACGCAAAATTATTTGCTCTTCCAGGCGGGTATCATCATTGCCTAAAATAATAAAAATTTGCGGAAATTTATCCTTAAGTGCTTCTTGCAATTTAAATAACTCCGGCACCAGGAAATCATCTATGAAACCGTTTTTTAAATTATCCTTGCCACCAAAATACATCGAGTCCGATGGTAAAAGGTCACCGCCTAAAAAAACCGCTTTGGGGATATCTTGCTGAACAGCAAAAAATAATTTTTGATAATGCTTAACCCGGCCATGTAAATCACTGACAAAATAAAACGGTAAATAATCTTTGCCCATTACGGAAGCGATTGATCGGGTTTCATAATTACTCCCTGACCCTTGCGGCCGTCAATGATTATCTTGAGCGGCTGTTGCAGACGGACATGCTTCAAATAAAGGCTCTCACTCACAACCGGCTGCGCCTCAAGCCAGGGCCAATCGATTGATCCGGAGGTGCTGTTCAAGGGGATGGTGAAATACCCGATACGCAACGACGTCATGTTTTGAAAAAAATGCGACCCTTGGGAAGGATCCACATTCATATTGGGTAAGCTCACCTCCACCACCACTTTCACTCCGCTGATCTGGCTCCATTTGACCGGGATTCCCAGCCAGGGATCAGTACTTCCCCAGCGGCCCGGACCAACCAGCATGTAGGGGGTATTATTCGCACACAAGCTGGAATTAAACTTGTCGACTTCAACGGCAATTTCCGGACTTTTAGCGGCATCAAAGACCGCCGGTTTTACAAAAACAACATCCCGAATCATGTTTGAAACGCCATTGCCCAAAACCTGGCTGCTATAACACAAGGCGAATTCTTTTTGTATTTCGCTCAAATCGACCTTGACCAATTCATCCTGCACTACCAAGGGCCGCACCTGCAAAACACTAAATACAGCTGGAAAAACATTAGCCGCATCCAAACTGACGGCAAACTCCATTTCGACCGGACAATCCATGGCATCACTGCTTAATTTAAGTAAACATTGCAATATTTTAGCCAAAGGGAAAATATCATTTTTTAAAATGTGAGCAAAATTGATTATTCTGGGCCCCGGGAAACTAATTCCGTCATATACGGAATCATTCTCCCGTGAATAGGTTGACGCCAGGTAGGTTAAAACACCGTCTTTTTCAGCCCGGTCAAGCCCCTGCTTGATCAGGTATTGGTCTTCCTCAAGAAAAGCGACCGATGCGACATGTTTCATTGAAACCGCATAAAAATCACGTTGTGAAAAATTAAACATATCCTTGATGCTCGTAAATTGCGGCAGTATGCCGGCGAATGCCGGGGTAAAGCGCAATGAAATTCCCCCATCCACCACGGTCTTTCCGAGCCCCAAGGCGACGTTCACCACCCCATCTTCAGGCTTGGCTTGGCCCACCGGATAATAATTGTAGGAGCGGGCCACGCCTGAGAAATCGGGGTAAAAACAGTCGTAATGCAGAGTGCCAATCACGGGCTGAATGAGCACCGCCATTTTTTCATCTTCAATGCGATGACTGGTACTGCTAATATATGATTTGGCTTGGCGGGAAAAGGTTGATGCGTAAACAAATTTTATGGCATTAACCAAATTGAGAAAGCGGATATCATCCCCATGCTGATCATTGGGAAGCATTTTAGTTGCATAAATTCCGGCAAATGGCAGATACAGTGAATCCTCCAGCAAACTGGAAGAGCGGACGGCCAGGGGAACACGGACATGCTTGATAAAATCCCGCAAATCGCCGACGATCTTTGCCGGCAGGCTGGCTTGAATAAATCGGTTGACAATATAATTGTCGGAATTGCCATCCACTGCACAGGCCAGCAGGTCATTCTCCTTGATAAACTCATCAAACACATCGGTGCCGACAACCACCGTACGCGGAATGGCTATTTCTATATTTGCAAACTGTTCCCGGTTAAAACTATTTGCCAAAATCCGATCCAAAAAAGCCAAGCCCCGCGCTTTACCGCCAATGGAACCGCTGCCGATAATGCTGAACTGCGAATAATCTTCATGAAAATACCGCGAATAGGCAACGATCGATCCCCGATGGCTGGCCGTTCGGAAATCACCAATGATTTTTTTTATCTGCACGCCCAGCTCCGTATCAAGCCCCAACGTTTTTTTGAAAAAGGATTGGATTGCATTGGCAAGATCAAATTCAGTACGGGCTCGCAACCAGCGATCCAGGTCACCGCAGGCAATTATTTTGCGCAAGGTGCTTTCCGGTAAATCGGTGATCATGGAGAACAATTGGTTGATATTAGAAACCGTAATTTCTCCCGGGGCGTGATCATCCTGGAATGTCAATTCGCCGAAACCAAATGAGGAAGAAAGATATTTTTTCAAGTCATGTTTCAGCGTCGCTGAATTTTTTGATAAATATCCGACTCCAGCCTTCATGGCCATGGTTTCCACGGCCGCCTCGCTGCTTTGCATTAAAATGGGAAGATCCGGCAGCTCCGCTAAGACTTTTTTTATGAAAAAAAATCCGGCGGTTTCATTAAGGATACCATTTTTCGGGAAACCGGAATCGGTAATAATGCCCAGCAAATTACTTTTAGTCTGCTCGAAAATCGTTTCCGCTTCTTCATAAGAGGTTGCCAGCTGAATGCGCGGCCGTTTGCTTTGGCGTTGAAGTTTTTGCGTAAAAGTCAGGTCATCTTTGAGTGATTTCTTGGTCAATTCGCTCAGAGCCGAAAAAACTATCGGCAAGTAAGATGAGTAAAAATCAATAGTATCCTCAATCAGGAGAATGTTTTGAAATCCGCCAAGTTGCACGTCTTGAGGGGCATTTTTGCGATCTTCGATATACTGCAGGATGCCGGGCAGAATGGAGCCATCACCTTGCCAGACAAAAATCCGATCCACAGCCGTACCGTCATCCACTTCCAGCAATCGTTTCAATTCGGGAGTATTAAATGCCAGACCGATCACGGGCAGCTCTGGATCAATTTCTTTAACCATGCGTCCAAAGCTGAAAGGGTCCATATCTCCCAGGCGCATGACCATAATGACCAGGTCGAATTTTTCCTGTTTAATGATTTGCAATGCGTTTTCTCCCCCATTTATTCTAATAAATTGGGGAATATAGCCGAGATTCCATTGCTGGTAGGTTTTTAAAAGCAATTCTTGCAGGCGGCCGTCTTCTTCGAGCATAAAATAGTCATATTGACTTGCGACCAATAAAAAATTATTAACTTTGTACGCCATGAATGGTTTTCAGTAAATTAATTTTCACTATACTTGCTTTTAATAGCGCGAATCACATCATATATCGAAAAAAATATGTCCACCAATCCGGGATCAAAATGCTTTCCTTTTTGCATTTTTATATGCTGTAAAACTTTTTCCTCCGGCCAGCAATCCTTGTAGGCCCGCTCCGAAGTCAAGGCATCATAGACATCGGCCAGAGCCACAATCCGCGCAGTCAATGGAATTTCAAGTCCTTTTTTCCCCGGGCCCATATGCCAATTCTTGGTATAGATATCGGTGATATTGCCGGGATAGCCGGTTCCATCCCATTTTTCATGATGGTTCAAGGCAATCTCGGCCGCCATATCATCCCAATCGGATGTGGAATCCTTGAAGAGACGCGCGCCCATGATCACATGTCCCTTCATCTGGTTGAATTCGATATCATTCAGGGGGCCGCTTTTTTTCAGCAGCAAATCAGAAATGGCCACCTTGCCGACATCGTGAAGCATGGCGGCGATTCTCAAAATATCCCTGACATTTTTTATTTCTCTTTCACTGACCTTGTTTTTTGATGCCCAAGTACTGTAGATCTCAATCGCATAGGCAGCAACCCGGTTGACGTGAGCCCCGGTTTCTTCGGGATCATGCAATTCAGCGATTTTAATCATGCGCAAAATTATTTCACGGGTCATTTTGGCTTTTTCAATACAACCGGTCGCATGGTTGGCAAAATAGGCAACCACCAATTCGTCCTCAATACCGAAGCTGATTACATTATTTTTTTTGTCCGTGGCATTTATTATTTGCATGATTCCGATCAGTCTGCCGTTATTGGTAATCAGTGGGACGGTCAGCACGGAGCGGGTAAGATAGCAAGCGGATTCATCAAACGAACGATTGAATTTATAGGGAACATTTTCATGCAACCGGTATGCGTCGGCAATGAGCAGTGGCTTTTTAGTCAAAGCCACGTACCCGGCCATTGATTGGTCATTGATTTCCAGCGCGTGGTTTTGATAAAGATATTTTTTGCTATTTTCTTTTTTGGCCAGAGTGTCATTCTGCATAAAATTTATGCGCAGTTTTTGGTTTTCCAGTAAATAGATTGAGCCGGCATCGGCCCGTGAAAATCTCCTGGCTTCCAGTAGAACCCTGTCCAGCAGCGAATCGATGTCCTTTATGTGATTGAGTGCATCGGTGATAGCTAATATTGCATTGACATTATTTTTTTTTAAGGTGCTGAGCATCATTTTTAAAACCATTATACGATTGCCGCACGACCTCGTCAACAATGCACATGGTGTTCAGTGCCGGGGTTCAATAAAATAGTACTGAACCAAAGATCCATCAGGCAGTTGCCAACATTCGTGATTTAAGTGTAGAATGCTCCTATGTCTGCTTTAACCGGTTATTGCGATTTTCATTGCCATCTGGATGACGAGTGCTTTGCGGAAGACATCTGGCGCTTGATCGACCGTTGCTTTGACCAAGGAATCTCAAGCCTCATTACGGTTGCCGATGCCTTTGAAATAAAATCCCTGGTCAAAACCGAAAAGATACTTGCTTATCATCCGGGTATCCGTGCGGTATGCGGAGCCCACCCGCATCAAGCCGATCACTATTCGGACGAGATCGAAGCCGGCATGCTCACGTTTATGAAAACGGTAAAAATAGTGGCGGTTGGCGAGGTCGGGCTTGATTATCACTATGATTTTTCCAGCCGCGAAAATCAAATAAAAACTTTTAAAAGACAAATTGCCATTGCTCGCGAGTCGGACCTGCCGCTGGTAATCCACTCCAGAAATGCCGAGCCCGAGGTGCTGGAAATACTGGCCGGGGAAAAATTCAATCTCCCCGTTGTATTTCATTGCTTTACGGGAACCATGGCCGCTGCCAGAGAAATTTTGCAAAGGGGCTACTTTATTTCGATTTCAGGAATAATAACCTTTAAAAAAGCGGAGACGCTCAGGGAAATCGTTCAAACCATCCCCTTGCAGCAGTTATTCAGCGAAACCGATTCGCCGTATTTGTCACCCGAGCCCAGGCGTGGCGAAATCAATACGCCGTTGAATGTCATTCCGGTGGTGGAAAAAATTGCCGCTATCAAAAACATAGATACAGAGCAAATCAATGCTGCGATTTCACAAAATTTGATACGCTTGATACCCAAAAATTAATCGGCTTCCTTGGTTACTTTTTCGATGGCCACCAGCCGGTCTCCGGGTTTCAGATTGATCAGTTTGACCCCCTGGGTGGCCCGGCCCTTGGAGCGAATTTGTAAAGCATCCTGTTTATTCAAAATTCCTTTTTCCGAACACAGGATGATTTCGCAGTCATCCTCATGCAGGGTGACCAAACCGATCACCTTGCCGAGTTTTGCCGTAATCTTGATGTTGATCAAACCCTTGCCGCCCCGTTTTTGCAGGCGGTAGAGAGATAACTCGGATTTTTTGCCAAATCCGTTTTCAGTGACGGTCAAAATGTGTTTGCCTTTATCTCCGATCACATCGGCCCCGACCACAAAATCATTTTTTGCCAGCTTGATGGCCGTAACCCCGCGCGCCCCGCGCCCCATGGGCCGGACATCCTTTTCATTGAATTTCAGCGCCTTGCCCAGATAGGTTCCCAAAATAATCTCGTTGTTGCCGTCCGTAATCTGGGCTTCGAGGAGCATATCCCCTTTTGGAACTTCAGCAGCAATGATGCCATTAATACGCGGACGTGAAAAAGCCGAAAGAGCTGTTTTTTTTACAAAACCGTATTTTGAAAACAAGACCACATACTTGTCTTCGGAAAATTCCTTCACATTGATCACCGAACACACTAATTCTTCAGCCCCGATACCGATCAGACGGTTGATCGGCTTGCCGCGACCGGCGCTGTCGCCTTCCGGAATGTCATAAACTTTTATCCAGAACATGCGGCCGCTTTCGGTAAAAACCAAAATGTAGTCATGGGCCGAAGCGATGAATACCCGCGAAATAACATCTTCTTCTTTAAGACCAATGCCTCTCTTGCCCATGGTGCCACGGTGCATGCTGCGGTAGGAACTGAGGGTTGTCCTTTTGATATAGCCGTTCCGGGTATAGGAAATGACAAAATCCTCGTTTTTAATCATGTCTTCGATTTTAAATTCCGATAATTGTTTTTCAACTATGATCGTTCGGCGCGGGTCGGCAAACTGGTCTCTAACTTTTTTCAACTCTTCCTTGACCAGTTTCAAGACCATCCGTTCGCTGCCCAACAGATCCTTCAGATAATTGATCAACTTGATCAGCTCTATGTATTCAGTCTCCAGTTTTTCAATTTCCAGGCCTGTTAAACGGTACAGCTGCATATCCAGAATGGCATCCGCCTGGATTTCGGTCAAGGGGAGTTTTTCGGTCAGGTTATTCCTGGCATCCAAACGGTTCTTTGAGGTGCGTATGATTTTAACGACCAAATCCAGTTTTGCCAAAGCAATCTTCAACCCTTCAATGATATGGGCGCGCTTTTCGGCTTTATCCAGTTCAAACAATGAACGGCGGCGAATGATTTCTTTGCGATGGCCTAAAAAATAATTAAAATAGTCTATTAAATTAAATTGTTTGGGTTGCTGATTGATAATCGCCAAAAAAATCATTGAATAACTTGCCTGAAGTTGCGTGTGTTTGAAAAGGGCATTCAAAATCACTTCGGGGATTTCATCTTTTTTTATTTCGATCACCATGCGCATGCCGTCACGGTCAGACTCATCGCGCAGGTCGGATATGCCTTCAATTTTTTTATTTTTAACCAGGTCGGCAACATGTTCCAATATTTTCGCTTTATTGGTTTGATAGGGGATTTCGGTAACGACAATTTTCTGCCGCCCCCGGGCATCGGTTTCAATCACCGATTTAGCGCGGACAACAAAACTGCCCCGGCCCGTTTCATAAGCGTTTCTGATCATGTCATGGCCAAAAATATATCCTCCGGTTGGAAAATCTGGTCCGGGCATTATCTTCATCAACTTCGCTACACTGACCTCCGGGTTATCTACATAATGGACGAAAGCGTCGATCAGTTCGCCCAGGTTATGCGGCGGTATCGCGGTGGCCATGCCGACGGCAATACCCGAGGTCCCATTCAAGAGCAAGGTCGGCAGCAAAGAAGGAAAAACGGCAGGCTCGGTCAGTGAACCATCGTAGTTGGGAATGAAGTCTACTGTGTTTTTATCAAGATCGTTTAGCAGTTCATTGGTAATTTTTTTTAGCCTAACCTCAGTGTAACGCATGGCAGCAGGTGGATCACCATCAATGGAGCCGAAATTTCCCTGGCCGTCAACCAGGGGATAACGCAGGGAAAAATCCTGGGCCAGGCGCACCAGCGTGTCATAAACAGCCTGATCACCATGGGGATGATATTTACCGATGACATCGCCGACAATGCGGGCAGATTTTTTATAGGCTTGATTGAAATGCGAACCTGTTTGATGCATGGAAAAAAGAGTTCGCCGGTGAACCGGTTTCAAGCCGTCGCGAATATCGGGAATAGCCCTGCCGATGATGACGCTCATTGAATAATCCAAATAAGATGTTTGCATCTCATTTTCTATGGTGACTTCTTCAATGTGGGTTGTTTTATCTTGCGCTTGTTCTTTTTCCTTGTTTTTTTCTTCCATCATTCGTCCTTATATATCGAGGTTTCTTACATTCAGGGCATTCTGTAAAATAAATTCCTTGCGTTTAGAGGCATCATTCCCCATCAAGGTATCAAAAATGACTTCACTTTCTTGAAAATCATTTACTGCCACTTGTAGCAGCGTCCGGTTTTCAGGGTCCATGGTTGTTTCCCATAATTGTTCGGGATTCATTTCACCGAGACCCTTATAGCGTTGAATGGATAAGCCTTTCTTTAACCGCTCGAATAAAAACGAGACCAGTTCTTTCCGGTTTTCAACGATATGGCTTTCTTTTCCGATCTGTAAATAATATGGGGCCGACGGAAATTCTGCGAGCTTGGCGTATACGTCATGGATATCGGAAAATTCAGGTCCGGTCAAAAAAGCGTGATTGATGGCCTTGCTGCTTCTGACTCCGTTAAATTCGAATTCAATGTTTAAAATATAGGAAGCGTATTCTTCATCAAATTTTATATCCACGTCTTTGCAAAGCGATTTTTCCAGCAATTTCTTAGCCAAACGCGCGGCTTTATCTTTGTCTTTAAAATCATTTTCACTTTTTATGATTTCAATGAGTTTTTTGGTCAGAGGGCGGGGCATTCCCCTTTTTTCCAGATTATTCATCAATAGATTCTTTTTATGAACCAGCTTGATAAATTTAACCAACTTCTGGCCTTTCAACAATTCTTCATTAAATCCCTTCTGATAAAAAACAACCTCGTCACCGATCTTGCCAAACAAGTAGTTTTCCAATTCTTTTTCATTTTTCAAATATGATTTGCTTTGACCTTTTTTTATCAAATACAAGGGCGGTTGAGCCAAATAAAGATAACCCTTATCGATCAGGGATTGCATCTGCCTGAAGAAAAAAGTCATGATCAAAGTACGGATATGGGATCCGTCCACGTCAGCATCAGTCATGATGATTATTTTATGATAACGAATTTTCTCTATATCATAATGCTCTTTGCCAATACCCACGCCTATAGCGGCGATCATTTTTTTTATTTCCTCACTTTCCAGCATTTTGGTCGTGGTAGCTTTTTCCACGTTGAGTATCTTGCCTTTCAAGGGCAAAATCGCCTGAAAGCGCCGGTCACGACCCTGCTTGGCAGAACCGCCGGCCGAATCGCCTTCGACAATATACAATTCACTGTCTTCGGGATTCTTGGATTGGCAATCAGCCAATTTACCAGGCAAGGTTGTGTTTTCCAGCAAGTTGGATTTTCTGACCAGGTCCTTGGCTTTCTTTGATGCCTCCCTGGCCTTGGCTGCCAGCAAAACCTTGTTGATGATCGCCCGGGCGACATTCAGATTTTCATCGAAATAATCGCCGAGTTTTTTATTGACAAAGGACTCCACAAGCCCCTTGACATCCGAATTACCCAGCTTGGCCTTGGTTTGTCCTTCAAACTGGGGTTCCTTGATGCGAATGGAAATTACCGCGGTCAATCCTTCGCGCACATCGTCTCCGGAAAAACCCTCTTTAAAATCTTTGATTAAATTGTTGGCCTGGGCAAAATTGTTGATCGTGCGCGTGATCCCCGATTTGAAACCGGACAGATGGGTTCCCCCTTCAATGGTATTGATATTGTTCACGAAGGAAAAAATTGTATCGTTGTAGGAAATGCCATATTGAAAGGCTATTTCTATTTCAATATCATCTTTTTTAGCGGCCAGATAAATGGGGGCGTTATGGATTTTTTCTTTTGTGCCCACAAGGTATTTGACATATTCAACAATTCCGCCCTTGTAATAAAAAGTTTCCTTTTTGTCCACCCGCTCATCATTCAAGGTAATTGTCAAGCCTCGATTCAGAAACGCCAGTTCTCTCAATCGCCTGGATAAAATACTGCTGGTAAATTCAATTGATTCAAAAATTTCTTCGTCGGGCCAAAAAGTTATTTTTGTGCCGCGCTTGGCGGTCTTGCCGATTTTTTTTAATTCGGTCGTTGGTTTGCCAAATTCGTATTTTTGAAAATAAATACTTCCTCCCCTTTTGATTTCCAGATCGAGTTTTGCTGCAAGGGCATTCACTACCGATACGCCAACGCCATGGAGCCCTCCGGACATTTTGTAGCTGTTTTTATCGAATTTTCCGCCGGCATGCAGGGTGGTCATCACCACTTCGGCCGCTGTTTTCCCTTCTTCCTTGTGCATATCCACTGGGATTCCGCGGCCGTTATCGCTGACGGTAACGGAATTATCAAAATGAATCGTCACGTCGATACGATCACAAAAACCACCCATGGCCTCATCGATTGAATTATCGACCACTTCATAAACCAGATGATGCAAACCGGAAACACCGGTACTGCCAATATACATGGCCGGCCTTACCCTTACGGCTTCCAGCCCTTCCAAAACTTTTATATTTTCCGCAGTATACGATTTATCTTCGAAATGGGCATTGGTTTTGTTCACTATTAGTTCTCCTTTCCAAGTTCAAACAAATCATCAAATTTATCATTCTTCGCTACCGATGTGGCAATGATTTGCATTTGGGGGAAATGATCGATGATAAAATTCAAATTTTTAAAATCCATAGCTACATCATAGTCATCAATTAAGAACACAGGGAAATCATTATGGGCACGATAAAACATATTGATAAAAGCAAGATAAACGATGAGCAGGTGCTTTTTCTTCTCTCCTGATGAAAACAGCTGCAATTTTTTATCAGAAACCATCACTTCAAAACGATCCCGTTGAGGTCCAAGCAAACAACAGCGGCATTTCATTTCTGCATTTTTTATCAATTGTAAATCACGCAGCATGGATGTCTCGGAAATCTCCTCCTTGGCAAGCAGGGATGGATGATAGTTAATTTTTAATTCCGAAGAAAATGACGCTTCAATTTCATTGTTTAATTTATTGATAAAACTCATCCTTTTTTTGACAATTTCAAATCCCGTTACTGATAATAATTTATTCCAACTATCCAATTCAGAATTGTTAATTGGTTTACCCAATTTTTTCAACAAAAAATTTTTTTGCTTTACCAGATGATTATACCGCAAAATGTGGTGTAAGTAAAGGGTGTGCACTCCAAATATGAAGCGATCAATCATTTTTCTGAAATGGGGATTGCGGTCGATAAATAAATTATAATTCAAAGAAGAAAAAAATAATGGATACAAAATTTTTCCAGTCTCGGCCAATGGGCCTTTCTCATTATTCAATTGTAGTTCGAATTTTTTATCAAATTTGGCATTAAGGGTATTTATACCGGATTTCCCCGATATATCAGCGTGAATAAAAAAACCAGAACTGTTGAAATTGGTCATTTCCTGCTTGTTGGCCTGCAAAAACGATTTTCCAAACCCAAGTAAATACAAAGCCTCAATGATGGATGTTTTACCACTGCCGTTCATGCCGTAAATTAAATTTTTCAAATCGCCGAAATGAATGTTGAATTTGTTTAAATTTCTGAAACCGTTAATTTGTAAATTTTTTACAACCAATTAGAATTTAAATATTCAGGGGCATGATGATGTAAATAAAATTTGCCCTGCTGCTTTCCACTGGCTTAAAAAGAAATGAACTTTCACTGTCATTCAGGCCGATTGATATTTTTTCAGAACTGCTATGAGTTAAAAAATCAAGGACAAAATTTCCGTTAAAACCGACATTCACCGCCCGGCCTTGATATTCAATGGGTATTTCATCATAACCTTCGCCTTTCTCGGGTGTGGTCCTTTCCAAAACTAATTTGTTCTTTGAAAATTTAAATAAAACTCCATTATTCCTGGTTTTAAAAATTAATATCCGTCGCAATGTCCTCAATAATTCATCAGAATTGACAACCGCTGTCTGTTCGGTTTTTTCGGGAATTACGGTTTTATAATTTGGAAATTTTTGATCTACAATGCGCGAGCATAAAACTCTGTTTTTATGCTTGAAAAAAAGATTGTTTTTATCATAAGCAAATTCAATTTCTCCATCACTGCCAATTTTAATAACTTCAAGAAGTGTTTTCCTGGAAAGGATATATTCCACAGGATCGGCAATGGAAAAATCAGCATCAAAAAATGTATAAGATAAGCGATGACCATCAGTAGCAGCCATTTCCAATTTATTTTCAGAAATATTTAACAACGCCCCGCCCAGGTTGAATTTTAATTCCGGAGAGATCACATAATAACAATTATTGATCATTGTCTGGAAATCACTTAAAGAAATTTTCAATGACTGGGAAAGATCATTAACCGGCAATTCAGGATAATCCGAAGACTGCAAACCCAACATTTTGTATTTACAAGTTTTTTTCTCATTAGTAATAATAATCTGTAAATCATTATCTTCAGAAATTTCAATCATGCCTTCGGGCATTTTCGAAATTAAATCATAAAGATCCTTGCCATTCACAGTAAAGGCTCCGGTCTTTTTAACGTCAACTTGAATGTTGGTGGTCAGGCCAATTTCCAAATCGGTGGCTACCATTTCCAAAACTCCGCCATCCAGGGAGGTCAGTTTAATATTTTGCAAAATTTCCATTATTGCTTTTTTCTCAAAGATCCCTTGAAATAAACGCAACTCATTTTCAAGTTTTTCTTTTTCCACAAAAATTTTCATATTCAACCTGCCTTATTATTTAAATAAAATATATAATAATAAAAATAAAAGAAACAAGCAATAAGGAAAAGTGGAAAAATTCGCAGATCACCATGGGGTGTGATTTTTTTGTTTTTAGTGAGTGTTGAAAACTTGTGACCAATGTTGAAAAATTCAATCAGTAAAAAATTCAACATAGTAATTAACTTTTCTTGAAAAGTCATTGTCGGTTTGAAGCATCCTTTCAATTTTTTTAATAGAATGGAGTACGGTTGTATGGTGTTTTCCTCCAAATGAACTTCCTATTTCCACCAGAGGATAACGGGTAAGCTTTTTGGCCAGGTACATGGCGACTTGTCTTGGCAAGGCTATTTTCGGGGAATTGTTTTTAGATTTTAATTCCTCGATTTTTATATCAAATTTTTCTGAAACAAATTCTTGAATGGTATCAATCGTAATGATTTTTCTTTCAATATTAATATAAGGCTTCAAAGCTTCTTTAGCAAAAGGAAGTGTGATGTCGGCTGATTGCTGCTCGGAATGTTTTAGATCGGCATAGCCAAGAAGCCTATTCAGTGCTCCTTCAAGTTTCCTTATATTATCCTTGATGGAAGTTGCTAAAAAATAAACTACTTCTTTGGAAATCACGAAATCATTATGGAAGGTGTTTTTTCTTTCAGCGATTTTTTTTTGCAAAATGGCAATTCTGGCCTCTAAATCATAAGGAAGAATGTCAACAATAGCTCCCATTTCAAATCTTGATTTTATCCTCTTTTCAAGGTCGGGCATATTATCCGGATGCTTGTCCGAGCAAATAACAATTTGTTTTTCCTGTTGGATCAAACTGTTAAATATGTAATAAAATTGTTCACTGGTTCCACCCCATTTGGTGATATATTGAATATCATCGATTAGCAAGACATCTATTGAAGTATATTTTTTTAAAAACTCCGAACGTTTATTCAAGCGAGTATATTCGACATATTCATTCATAAAATCACTGGTGGTCAGATAAATCACATTAATTTTGTCGTTATTGTCCACAATCCGGTTTCCGATAGCCTGCATGAGATGCGTTTTGCCAAGGCCGACGTCGCTGTAAATATAAAGAGGATTGTAGGATTTTCCCGGAAACTCTGATACGCTATAAGAAAAAGAATAAGCAATGCGATTGGAATCACTTTGAACCAAAGAATCGAAGGTATATTTTTTTTGCAAGTGCGATTCAAGATTAAGGTTTTTTTTCGTCCCTTCCCGGCCATGCTGGATGTTTTCTTCTTCACCTAAAGGGACTATCTTGGTTATAAAGTCAAAATTGCTTTTTGTGTAGCTGTTTATATTATCAAGCAGATTTTGTTTGATCCAAAGCAGATTTTTTTGTTCTGGTGCCCCCAGAAAAAGCGTGTTTTCAAGAGAACCAATGTATTTTAGTGGTTCAATCCATTTTTTGTAAGATGGCTCATCCAATACGCCTTTCAGATAATTGGTTAATTTTTCCAGATTGTTCATTAGCTCACCATTTTCCACAAATATTTTAACAAATGTGGAAAAACGTAATATTTCCAGTCCTAAAAACCAGTTGCATTGCCTAATCCTAGTGTAAAAAGTATTAAGTGTCAAGCCTTGACAAATAAAAAATTATTTGCTTAGATAGTATCCATGAAAGACAAAGCAATATTCAATCAAGTACAAAAAAAAATCCATGAATTACAGGTAGAATTCTTAGATTTAAAAATCCTTGATCTAAAAGGTAAACTACACTCATTGTTACTGCCAAGTAAAATGTTGGATTCCAAATTATTTGAGAACGGGGTTGGTTTCGATGCTTCTTCTTATGGATTTGCCAAGCCGGAAAAAAGTGATATGGTAATGATCCCAGATTTGGAAACAATGATTATTGATCCTTTCCGGGAAAGAAAAACCGCGGTTTTCCTGGCCAACATCCATTTGGCTGACAATATGCGCACCCGCTTTGCTGAAGACCCGCGTTTCGTCGCTCTCAAGGCTGAAGAAGCTCTAATAAAATCAAAATTTGGAACCAGTGCTTTATTTGGACCCGAATTTGAATTTTTTATTTTCAAAGAAGTTGGTTTTGGGGTTAGTTCTGAAGGAAGTTACTATTTTTTAAAGAAAGACAGTGAGGAAAAAAGAAATTTTTATCACGCCGGCTCTCCCGACGATGAATTTATTGATTTCAAAAATGAGGCGGTTTGTCTACTGCAGAATTTGGGAATTGATATCAAGTATCATCACCATGAAGTTGCCGTCAACCAGCATGAAATCGAAACCAAGTTCCACACTTTACTAAAAACTGCCGATCAAGCCGTCATTATCAAATATGTATTATTCAACCTGGCTAAAAAACATAACTTGTTTGTGACCTTTATGCCCAAGCCGTTTTTTGGGAAAGCCGGGAATGGCTGGCATGTTCACCAATATGTCAAAAATAAGGACAAGAATATTTTTCTAAAAAAAGGTAATTATGCCAACCTTTCAGAAATCGGACTTCATTATATGTCGGGACTTTTGTTTCATTCTGGATCTTTGTGTGCTTTCTCGAATCCATCAACAAATTCTTATAAAAGATTGATAAGGGGATTCGAAGCCCCGGTTTCGGCAATTTTCGCCACATCCAACCGGAACGCCGCTATCCGCATTCCCGCCTATGTAAATGAAAGCGAAACACGCATTGAATATCGGCCGGGAGATGCCGCCTCCAATCCCTATTTGTTTTTATCAGCCATGTTACTGTCTGGTATTGACGGAATTTTTAAAAACATATCGCCTGAAAAATTTAATTTTGGACCCTTTGATACCGGGATACCGGAAACAAAAGGTTTTAAAAACAAGATCAAAGAACTTCCAGAGAGCCTTGCAGAAGCCCTTGATTGTTTGGAAAAAGATAATGAATATCTTAAATACAACAAAGTGTTCGATTCAGACCTCATACAACAATGGATAAAAATTAAAAAGCAGGAAATCGCCGAAGTGTTCCAGGTCCCCAATCCCAAAGAATTCGAACAGTATTTTAACTTCTGATTTTGTTGAAAAAAACATTGAAGCGGATGGCGGCAATCGTGGTCATATTACTGGTTTTATTTTCTCCCGTTTTACTATTTTTTGATTTCCAGAGATTCACTCCGTTCGTTTTAACCATTTGGCTCCTTTCCGCGGTTTATTTTGTTTTTATTAAGGACCGGCTTTAATAGATATTTTTAAATTGGTTTCACGTGAAACAATTATGGATGGGGCCATGGAAATTGATGCCTATATAGATTTTTTGCTCGCCTACAATCAAAATGTAAATCTGGTTTCAAAAAAATCGACCCGGGAAACCCTGAAAGTTCTTATTTCCGAATCCTTATTGTTAAAAAAACACCTATCAACCCCTTTTGTTGTTGATGCGGGTAGTGGTGGCGGATTACTGGGGATACCGCTGGCCTTGTTTTTTCCGGAAAAAAAACTGGTTTTGGTGGAAGCGATTCAAAAAAAAACAATGTTTTTAAAATTGGCTATTAGTAAACTGGATTTAAAAAATACAGAAGCTTGGAGAGGCTCAATACAAGAATACATGCAGCAGCAAAAAATGGGCGCCAGCACGATAATATCCAGAGGGTTCCCGCATATTGAAATTTTGGTTGATTATGTATTAAAAAAAAGAATCAAGGAGTTGATTCTGATAACATCACCATTAAAAATCAACATAATAAAAAATAAACTGGCAAATATCCGCCAAACCAGCTATAATGTTCCTTCAAGGGACAATTTAGTAATTTTTAAAATGGAGAATGTTTCACGTGAAACAAAATAATTGTGGGTGAAATTATAGCTGTTGCCAATCAAAAAGGCGGAGTGGGAAAGACCACCACGGCGATAAATTTATCTGCCGCTCTGGCGGTTGCCGAAAAGCGTGTTTTATTGATCGATCTTGATCCTCAAGCCAATGCCACAACGGGAATTGGCTTGAATAAAAATCAAAATAAAAAAGACATTTATTCTATTTTGAATGGTGAAAATTCTATTCGTGAAGCGATTGTTCCAACCGACTTGAAGTATCTGAATATCATTCCCTCTACACGAAATTTAGCCAAGTTTGAGCTGGAAACGGTTTCTGAAGACAACAATCACCTCTATTTAAAAAATGTTTTGCGGGATCTAGAGGGGGAGTATGATTATTTATTCATTGACTTGCCGCCATCTTTGGGCTTATTGACAATAAACGCCCTGACTGCTGCGCATAACGTTTTAATTCCAATCCAGGCTGAATATTATGCGTTGGAGGGGTTGTCGGATTTGATGAATACGATTAACCGGATTAAAGAACATTTTAACCCCATCCTTGAGATCAAAGGCGTTCTTATAACCATGCATGACGAACGTACTAATCTTGCCAGGCAGATTGAGGCTGAATTGAGGAATTATTTTAAATCAAAAGTATACGATACAATTATTCCGCGGAATATCCGCTTGTCCGAAGCGCCCAGCTTTGGAAAGCCGATCCAGGTTTATGATATCAACTCGACGGGGGCTCGGGCATATCTGTCTTTGGCCAAGGAGATGATGAAAAAATGAAACGAAACGTTTTGGGCAAGGGAATAGCCGCAATCATTTCTAATGAGCCCATCGAGGAAAAGAAACTTTTTGATATTGAAGTTGACAATATTTATCCCAATCCTTTTCAACCGCGCAAGAATTTTCAAGGGGATGCGCTTCGGCAATTGGCTGAATCAATGAAAGAAATGGGGATCATTCAACCTGTGGTGGTTTTTAAACGTGAGGGCAAGTATTTCCTTGTTGTCGGTGAAAGGCGTTGGCGGGCAGCCCAATTATTAAAGTGGGAAAAGATTCCGGCTTTAATCAAGGAGTTTTCCGATAATGATGTTATGGCCGAAGCCTTGATTGAAAACATTCAAAGAGAAGAATTGAACGCCATGGAAATTGCTGAAGGCATTGAAGCGCTTATTTCGCAGAGCGGTCAAGGCCAGCAGGAAATTGCGGATAAGCTAGGCATGAATCGGACGACTGTAACTAATTTTTTGAGACTTTTAAAATTGCCGGTAAAGATCAAAGAATATGTGGCCGGTGAAAAACTTGACCAGGGCCATGCCCGCGCCTTGCTTTCCCTGAAAAACAATGCAGACATGCTGGAAATTGCAGAAAAGATAATCAGGAAGAAGCTTTCTGTCCGTCAAGCTGAAATGATGGTAAAAAATTTTTATGTTTTACCGGAACCGATTGTTCCCGATCCTGATATTCTAAAAATGGAAAATAGACTGATTCAGTTATTGTCCAGCAAGGTAAAATTAGCTTATAAAAAATCGGGAACTGGAAAAATCGAGATTTTCTTTGATTCTCTTGCTGAATTTGAACGTTTGTTTTCCATTTTGACCAAGGAGAAAAAAGATGAAACAAATTGAACCGGCACCGCGGATAAGTGGATTTATTGATCGGGAGACAGAACTTATCGGAGATATTAAATTCAAGGAAAATTTTAGAATTGATGGTGTTTTTAAAGGAAAGATTTTATCCGGCAACGGCTTGATTATTGGTGAAACGGCTGAAATTGAAGCGGATATCGATGTGAGTAGTTTAACCATTAACGGGCGCGTAAAGGGTACAATTAAAGCCAAGGACCGGATTGAAATATTTTCCAAGGGCCGGGTGATCGGAACCGTTACCACGCCAAAATTAATCATTGAAGAAGGGGCATTTTTTCAAGGATCATGCCAAATGGAAATGAAAGCTTTGGAGAGTAAGAACCGGGGAGTAGATGAAAAAATTGTGAAATGAAAATTGCGGCAGTCATTCCTTCACGTTGGCAATCGAGTCGATTCCCCGGAAAACCCTTGGCGCGAATTTTCGGAAAACCAATGATAGAAAGGGTTTATGGCCAGGTCGCGAAAGCCGGTTGCTTTTCAGAAATTATTGTGGCTACCGATGATCAACGCATTCTTGCCGAGGTCCTTGCTTTTGGCGGCAAAGGTGAAATGACTGACCCGGAAATTATTTCCGGAACCGAACGTGTGTGGTCGGTTGTAAAAAACAAAGACTTTGAAGCCGTCATTAATATTCAAGGTGATGAACCCCTTATTTCTGAAAAATTAATAGTCCAGGTGTATGAGGCTCTAAATAAAAACATTTTTGATGTGGTCAGCGCGGCCCGCAAAAATCATTCTTACCGGGAATTTTGTTCAAAAAATGTTGTCAAGGTTGTTGTTAATAAGAACAATCAAGCTTTATATTTTTCGCGTTCGCCCGTTTCTTATTGTGAAAAAGACCGTTTTAAAGGGTTTTTTCAGCATATCGGTATATATGGCTATACTTGCGCGGCACTGGAATCTTATATAAAGGGAGAAGTTTCAACAATGGAAAAATTGGAAAAACTTGAGCAATTACGGTTTTTATACTTAGGGCAAAAAATATTCATTGTTCCCACCGAATATGAATCTCATGGAGTCGATATCCCGGCTGATATCAAAAAAGTAGAAAAGATTTTAAAGACAAGCCATGCATAAATGCAAATATATTTTTATTACCGGGGGGGTTTTATCTTCATTGGGGAAAGGGGTGGCGGCGGCTTCAATCGGCAATATCCTTGAAGCGTATGGTTTCAATATTACGATTTTAAAGCTGGATCCATATCTAAATGTTGACCCAGGCACCATGAGTCCTTTTCAGCATGGCGAAGTTTTTGTAACCGATGATGGGGCGGAAACCGATTTGGATCTGGGTCATTATGAACGGTTTACCCACACCTTTACGGCCCAAAAAAACAATTGGACAGCTGGACGTATTTATAACAGTATCATTCAAAAAGAACGCCGCGGTGATTATTTGGGGAAAACGGTTCAGGTTATTCCCCATGTTACCGATGAGATAAAATCCGCAATTTTTGGAATGGACGCTGGAGTTGACTTGGTTCTTGTCGAAATCGGCGGCACAGTGGGAGATATTGAAAGCCTTCCTTTCCTGGAAGCGATTCGCCAAGTAGGCCTTGAACTTGAAGAAAACAGGGTTCTTTTTATACACCTTACCCTGGTTCCATATATTAAAACAGCTGGAGAACTTAAAACCAAACCAACCCAGCACAGCGTCAAGGCCCTGCAGGAAATCGGCATTCAGCCCGATATTTTATTATGCCGGGCAGAAATTCCATTGAATTTGGAGATAAGGAAAAAAATAGCCCTTTTCACCAATTTGAAGGTGGAAGCAATTTTCAGCGCCATTGATGCCGAGACCATATATGAAATTCCCTTGCTTTTTAAACGGCAGGGATTGGGAAAAGTTATCCTTCAAAAACTTAAATTAAAAAAACGTTGTGATGATTCTTCAGAATGGTCAAAATGGGTAAAAAAAATTAAAAACCTTTCCCAAGAAGTAACAATCAGCATCGTAGGAAAGTATGTCCGCCACGCCGATTCATACAAGAGTTTGTTTGAAGCCTTGTTTCATGCCGGGGTTAGCAATAATGTCAAGATAAAACTGCAGATGGTGGAAGCCGACATTTTATTATCAGCCAATCCTGCCGAGATTTTCCAACATACTCAAGGAATATTGATTCCCGGTGGTTTTGGTATTCGCGGTATTGAAGGAATGATCAAAGCGGTGGAATATGCCAGGATCGAACATATTCCTTTTTTCGGAATCTGTCTGGGTATGCAGGTGGCAACTGTGGAATTCGTCAGAAATGTGATCGGATTTAAAGATGCCCACTCAACTGAATTTAAGCCAAGGACCAGCCAGCGCATTTTTCTAAAACTTAAAGAACTCAGTAATGTTGAAGAAATGGGACATAATATGCGTTTGGGCAATTATTCCTGCTTTCTGAAAAAGGATTCTTTGGCGTCTTCAATATACAAAAAATCAGAAATTCAGGAAAGACATCGCCATCGCTATGAATTTAATCCCATTTATGAAGGACAACTTGAAAGTCATGGCATGAAGGTTTCAGGTAAAAACCTGGAAAGAAACCTGGTGGAGATGGTTGAAATTCCCGGCCATCCCTGGTTCATTGGCTGCCAGTTTCATCCCGAATTCCATTCAAGGCCATTGCAGCCGCATCCTTTATTTGCGGCCTTCATTAAAGCTGCAAAAAACCTGACAACGGCTAAATAACCGTAATAAGTTATTGATATCGGTCTTATTCGCGTGATTTAACAAACTCGAGATGGATCGATTTGACCATGGCCGATAAATTAATCAATTGCGCTTCACGCGGACCATCAACGGTTGGCAAAGAATAATCCCTGGCTGACAGTT
This sequence comes from Candidatus Aminicenantota bacterium, assembly GCA_963770755.1. GTDB lineage: Bacteria > Acidobacteriota > Aminicenantia > UBA2199 > UBA2199 > UBA2199. The sequence continues at coordinate 827,636 of CAVYQZ010000010.1, forward strand.
TTTCGGCGATGGCATTAAAATCATTGCTGATCTGCAATTCCTGAAATATTATGTTTTTTAACTTTTGTGTCTCCAGCAGCGAGCGGCTAAAAAATCCTTGAATATTATTGCGGCCTTTTATGATCTGGTTGTGGGGCAGGGCCAGTATTTCCGCATTCAGAGCCCTTATTTTTTCTATTGATTTGAAGTATTGCCTATAACTGGACAAAAAAAGCGGTTTGATGGTTCCATTTTTTTCAATAATGCCTGCCGCATCGCCAGGAAAGAGGACATTATCAGGCTGCAAAAAAAAAGAAATCGAGCAACGGGAGTGGCCGGGGGTTTCAAAGACCTGCAGCCATTGGTCATGTGAAATCGGGATTTTATCTCCTTCCTGTACTGTGGCAATATTTTCAGGGGTGGTAACGTGCATGGTCATGACTTGGTTGAGCAGGCGATTGAATTCATGATTAAGTTTGTCGATAAACTCAATGGCTTTGGGATTTTGCAAAATTTCTTTGGTTCTTTGCGAGGCCAGAATTTTAAAATTGTGCTTGGCTTGCAGAAATGAGCAAGCTCCGGTATGGTCATAATGGGAATGGGTTAACAGAACCTCATCAATTTTGTCAGTTTTTAAAATATTGTTCAGAGATTCCTCGATTCGCGGTCCTTTGGCCAGTATAGCGCAATCCACCAATATGTTTTTTGGGCCACGAATAAGATAAACGGGAAACATGGAGTCGTGAATCACAAAAACATTGTTGATGATATTGGAAAAATTTTTTATTCTTACCATGAATCCCAGCTGACTAATTCCTGCAATGATTTTCGCATCCTGGCCGACGGGATCTGTTCGGGGTATCCCAAACTCATCAGTTCCACAATACGTGTGTTTTGCGGGACGCCCAAAATCGTTTTAGCTTCATTTTCATCGAAAGAACCAATCCAGCAAGTACCCAAACCTTCACGCACCGCTTGCAAGGCAATATGCTCCAGAACTATGGCCAGGTCGATCAGAAAAGCAGGATGGCCGCAGCGCATAATATACGTGGGATTCAGAGCACATGCAGCGATGATGAGCTGTGCTCCCTTCAGGAATTGTTGGTGGGGTGAAGATAAATCGACAAGTTTGCTTTTTATATCGGTGTTTTTCACTAAAATTAATTTCCAATCCTGCTGATTACGCGCGGTTGGTGCTAAGCGGGCGGCTTCCAGTATGCGGGTTATTTTTTCAGGTTCGATGGCTTGTGAGCTGTATTCTCGGATTGAACGGCGATTAATGATCTCTTCAATGATTGTCACAAATAATAAACGCCCCCAAGTAAAAATACGAATGACTGACTTTTCACCAAAGCTTCGGGATCATTTAAAAAATTACTAAACCAATAGTTATAGCGAATTTCGGCGAATAATCCCCACTTGCCGATGGGATACTCATAGCCCAGCAAAGCATTGAAAGCCAGGATGAATTTTTTTGTCATGTCGCTCAAATTATAACTCTCATTGCTTTCAGGTAAAGTTAAATGGTGTGAAGTGATAAATACAAATTCGGGTCCGAAAGCAATGTAAGGCGATGCTTTTTCTTTATATTGGTATTTGAAAAGGAGTGGAATTCCAATGGAACTGTTCTTATAAATACCCGAAACGATCGCGTTCGGAGAATTAATGATGGATACCTTTGCGCCTTTCTGGTTGAACATGGCGTTGATTTCCAGTTTCATGTTCTTGTTCAGGCTAAACGCCCACCCCAAGCCGAACGCCATTCCCGATTTGTGCTGCTGGTCCATAGAATCCGTCGAGCTTGAAAACACGTATTTGCTGGAATTCAGTCCGAGCATGACCTTGATGTCATTCGCTCGTACCACTTGCACAAAAAAAAATAAAACAAACACCATTGCGATTTTATTCTTCATTTACTAGAGAGTAGCATAGTCTTGTCTGTTTTTCAACGGGTCAGGCTGTGTCTTTCGTACAAGTCAGAAAACCCCAATTTTTCAGTTTTTAATGATTTTTTGCTCGGATCTGTAACGGATAATTTTCTGTTTAAAAATAACTTAGAGATATCCCAAGGACTTGAAATGATCCAACTCTTCTTCACTTAAAGATCTGAGATCTGCCCTGAGCGCTTCAGTGGTTTTCGCCTGGACTAATCGCAACCATCCAAAGAAACGCAGGCGTAGAAAAACAGTCAGGTCAGGTTGAGCTTGAATCAGCGAAGAGGTTGATTTACTATGCAAGTTAAAAAGTTCCTCGCGATTTTGCTGGAGTGAGTTTATATAATACCACTGATTCCAGGCTACGGCGTAGACTTGATCATCTTTGAAGCCTTGGGTCACGACCATACCACCCGTCTTGTGCTGGCTTCCATCAAATACAGGTGCGATGCTTGAAATATCGAAGGGCCCATCCCGGCCTTCCAAGATTTTAAAGATTGTGGGAAATATAGCTCCCGTTTGTACCAGTGTTTTGATTTCCCCTTGAAGACGGCAGGATTCTGGAAACTTGATGACCAGCGGCACTTTTGTGATTTCCGGATAAACATCGTGGCCGTGGCCCCAAACGCCATGTTCATAACAAGCTTCGCCGTGATCGGCCAAGAGTATAATCAAGCTGTCATGGTAGCGCTTATTTTTTTTCAATATGTTTATGAAGCGCCCGAAAAGCGAATCCACGTAATTGATGCAGGAATCATAGTCGTCAATAACATCCTGTATTTCTTCTGCAGAGTAAGATCTGTCTTTTTTATTGATTTGGCGGATTATAAGGTCCTTTTTGGGGCAGATTGTTGTTTTATATTGATTTTGAAATGGCGGCGGCGGCACGATGGGAAAATGAGGTTCCATGAAATGAAGGTAGGAGAAAGCGGGAGACGCACTGGATTGGAGCCATTTGTCGAATGCTTCGACCATTTTATGGCTTTGACCGAAGCGGAAATCCTGTAAAAATTGCCGGTAATGGTCTACGCTGCGCGTAAATCCGGACCGATTGGAAATGTGAGCATTGGCCGTAAAAACGGAGGTTGCGTAACCCGATTTTTTTAAAAACTGAGGGAGTGTCAATTTTTTTTTGCCGAGTACGTCCAGGATGCCCAATATCTGATGGTGGTTCGGGTAGAGTCCGGTAAAGATCGATCCGACCGCTCCCGGCGTATAGCTGGCATTGCAAAAGGCCCGTGTGAAAACCAGGCCGTCCTTGGCAAATTCAGAAATGAATGGTGCCGTATCCCGCTGGTAACCGTATAATCTCAGATGATCGGCTTGGCATCCATCCAGAAGAAATATGAATATGTCCTTGATTTCTTTACGATTTATGGTTATCGGTGCTTCAGCAGCAGCGGGATCTGGTTTGTTTATCATGGTGGCTCGGTACCAAAGGTGGTCAACATTCGCCGATCCCTGAAGACAATGAATACTTACAACAAAAGGAGTATGTGCATTGCAGGAAAAAACGGTTTTCTTATCTGAAAAAGTCAGTGTTTTCGAAACAAGCGTGGATATTTCGTGGTCATCAACTATGGCAAAGGCATGAGTTTTAAGGGATGCCTGGCCCTGGAATTCATAATCGATGTGTCCAGCCGGTAGGTATACATCAAACCTGTCTCCTTCCTCAAGTCTGCGAAAGTCTTGGTCGGTCGAGAGGCCTCCTTTTTTCTGCAGGGAGAAAGCACGCAAATGAAAACTTTTATCAATTGTCTTGAAATGTATTTGATTGAACCCTTTTCGCAGCAGCCTGCATGAGAATGAATAGCGGGAAAATTTTGACGATGGAGGCAAGCTAACAGCTAACTGGTTGTTGATGAACACTTGGACTCTCCCGGGAGCCGCACAGCTGTAAACAATGTGCGCAGATTCTCGGGAAGCGGGTTCTTTCAGAAAAAAGGCAATGGAGGCATGTGAATCATTGGCAACAAGACTGTTTTTATCGGCGTCAAATCCCTGCCAATTATTAGTTGGAGTGGCGTAATTTGGCTGTTTACCTTCCCAGTTAATCCAATATTGGGACTGTTCGAGAAGATCGATACGCTTTTTCGAATTGCTTTGGCAAACACTAAAGGTAGTGGCAATCAGGATAATTAAAAAACATATGTATTTATGTTTATATTTTTTCATTCACAATATAGAACATTAATATAGATGGTGCTATTTAATTGAACTTCTATTTTAACACACAATATCTTTATATTTACAATCCCCAAATAATTACTGGTTTTGTAATTGTCCTTGTGTTGACAATTCAATATTCTATCCATAAAATCCCTATCATGGATAAAAATATTTCTTTGATGGGGTTTTCCAAGGGATTGCAATGAAGCGACTTGCCGTCATTGTTCCGGCTTTGAATGAAAGCCGGCGGGTTGAGGGCGTTATTGCCGGCCTGCGTAGCATTCAATCCACCCTGCCTTTGCCGGAAGTTCAAGTCATGCTGGTCTTGATTGATGACGGTTCATGGGATGGCACTTTTGAAATTTTCGCAAAAAAGTTGAATGAAGAAACGATTTCAGCAAAATTGATCAAGTTTGGCCGCAATTTCGGCAAGGACAGCGCCATGTTTGCCGGCCTGCAGGCCGTGGATGCAGATTATTATGTGATCCTTGATGCCGACGGACAGACCCCATTTTCCCTGGTTCCGGAAATGTACCGGAGTATTGAAAGAGAAAAAGTAGAAGTAATATATGCGATAAAAGAACAGGAGCCTTATCACTGGCTGAGACGCTCACTGACCGCCATCTTTTTTTTCGTGGCGCGGAAATTGGGTATTCGTGAGCTCAAAAAAGGCTCCTCCGATTTCATGCTCTTTTCACGGCTTGTGCGTGATCGAATATTGCTGATGCAGGAAAATGGCATTGTTATTCGCAACATGGTGCGCTGGCTGGGAATGTCCGCCCGGGAAATCACCTTCAAGCCCGGAAAGAGCAATGTCACGTCTTTTACGTTTAAAAATCTTTTCATGCTGGGCGTCCGGAGTATTATCTCCTTTTCACATATTCTGCGCATCAATTTTTTTATCGCACTTGGCTATTGGATTTTTTCCTTTTTTTATGGAATTTTGATTCTTTACAATAAAATTACCGGTCGAATCGTGGTGGGTCTGAGCACCATGACGCTGTTAACCCTGATCTCATTCGGCTTGATGTTTTTCATGATCGCCATTATCGGCGAGTATCTGATCATCCTCTTCGAAGAATTAAAAAAACGTCCGCGCTTTTTAATTGAGCAGACTCTCGATATTAAGGGCCACTAGTTCTTTTTTGACTCCTATTCGATTCTAACCCTGATCAATTCCAATGAAGGCCCGGAGCGTATTTCCAGGTAATTGAATTGCAAGGCCAACGGCTGATTATTGAGATTGAGAACAATTTTATTTTGTTTTTTTGCCTGCAATCGCTGCGTTTTAATTGACCTGTCATTAAATAGAAATTCCGCTTTTGTTTCCCCGTGAGCATTAATCACGCAGACAAGGTTCTTTTTGCCTCTCAAGGAAAAATGAGGAAGTAAATAGCGTATTTGTGCGCCTGATTCTTTTTCGTTTAAAACCAATAGGGTTCCGTTATCGGTCTTTTCAACTTTTTCATATAATGATTGGTTTGCTCCCAAACGGATCTGCCTTTGCATGGCATACCAGTCCTTCTTGTCTTCATTATTCCGCCTGCTTTTGAAGATCAGGATCAGACGAATTCCATTTTGTTTCAGCATATGGATGAATTGCGGATCGCTCAAGCCTGAAAAATTGCCTTTAGATCCAAGCCGGGGGTTGCGTTCCAATTGGCAAATATCCTTCAAGTAATGGATGTGCCCGTGATAGGTGTGTTTAGCATGGTAGATGGTAAACAAGGCATAGAAGTTGGACTCGAGCGGATCAAAAGGGAGCTCCAATAGGCCGAAATGTTTTGGATATGGGGCAATTAATTGATAAAGCTCGCTGCTTTTCTGGTTGTAATCCTTAAATTTTTCCGAATGAACCGGCCAGCGGACGCGTTCGGCGAAAACCAACAGCAGCACTAGCGCCAGGACGATTTTTTTCTTCCGGAAGCGTCGAAAAAAATAGGAAAACCCGAAAGCGGAAACCGTAAAAAAGAGGAGCAGCAGGATATATTCCGTTCGGATGCTTCGGGCGCGGAGCAGAACAGGGAACAAACGAGCCAAACCTTGAAACAGGTTGAAAAAAGGCAAACTGATTTGGCTTGAATAGAATTGCAAAATGATCCAGGTGATCGTAAGTAGAAGAAGGGTGCGGGGAATCTTTTTGCGGATCAAGAAAAGGAGTAGGGAAAGGCTCAAAAGAAATGACAGGAGTGTCCAACCGCATAGTCGATTCAGTAAGTTCAACGGCAAACCGTTACAGCTGATGGGCAGGGCCAAGGCCGGGACAATTAGAAAAACCGAGCAAACCAGGGCAGTTGTTTTTTGCAGGAGGTTTTCAAAGTAAGGCACAAAGGCGAGGAGGAAAAAAATGAATATACTGATTCCCGGGCAGAATGGAGATTGATGCCAGACAATGCCTTTGAAAAAAAGGAGAAGATAGGACCAATTGCTGTAAAAACTCAGCGGGGTTCGAAAATGATTGGGCGAGATGGATTTACTTTCGGTGACAATGGAAAAGGAGGTTTCCTGACTCAGGTAAGGGAGAAAGATCAGGACCACGGAAAGGATGAATAAAACGAAAGCCGCGCTGAGAAGGAGCCAGGATCGCCGGGGCATGAGGCCGAATATAATTTGCTGGACCAGAAAAAAAATCCCCAGGGCAATTCCCAGGAAAAGGCCCAATGAAAGATCAAACAGAAATTGGGAAAGAAGTGAGAGAAAAAAGAAAACCAGGTCTTTTTTTCTACCCATTTTTAGAAATCGCGAAAAAAACAGGAGGGTAAGTGGAATTGGAAAACTGAACAGCAGGTTTAATTGGGGGATATTGTGAACCCGGTAAGGCATGAGAATGTACAGGGCCCCAACAACCCAGGCGATCCAGCGTTCAGCAACCCATTCGCGCGCAAATCGATAGGCACAGTAGCCAGAGGCAATGTATGCAAAAAAAGTCAGAAAATTGTATAAAAAACACACGTTGCGGATATGAACAAAATAAAACGGTAAAACCAGCAGAGTTTGGCCGAAAAGATTGATTCCCGCGATTAAAGTATGGGACAAGGGGAAAAGGATGGGCAGTTGGAATAAATTCAGGAGATCGCCCTGGGTGATTTTATTCAAATTGGAAAACAGGATCGCCAGAGAAAGGCGAATATCGCCATTTGAAGCAAAGGGGAGCTAGCTGAAAAAATGGGTCAAAAGCGGATAGAGAATCAGCAAAGATATGAGAAAATAGGAAAAAACTATACCGGCTTCCAGGCGGTATTTATCCAGACGGTGTCTCATCGGCTGAGTGTAACACAGTCATCCCTGTTTGCCAAACACCGCTAAAAAGCCCAGTTCCCGGAACAATTCCTGTAAACAAATAAAAATCACGGCTGCATGCACAATGCCATTTCAACTGTTTCCCCTTAAATTCCGGCGTGGACAAAATCGATCTTCCTGTAGTATAAATAGCCAATGCTCGCCGACAAACGCAAACTGATTGGCGCTTTAGCCCTGATGCTGCTCCTGGTTTTTGCTTTGGCCATGCGCCTGCAGCAATGGAACCGCCTGGGGGTCCCCGATGAAGCCGCGCTGCTGAACATAACTCTGCACATCTATGACAATCCTTTCTCTAACGGCAGCTATCCAGGCTATCCGCCGCTTTTTTTTATTTCAATTTCCTGCTGGCTTTTTATCTGCCAGAAAATACTGCTCTTCTTCGGCGTCATTAATTTTCCTTCGCAATTCGTCTACTCAGACCTGGGCTACGATTTCGTCTTCAAAGCCGGAAGGATCGTGACGGCCTTGGCGGGAACGGCTCTTGTGGCCTTGACCTGGCGTATGGGGCGCGAGTTTTTCGGCCGGGCCGCGGCCTGCGGAGTTGCGGTTCCGCGTTTCAAACTGCCCAAAGGACCGACCATTGCGGCGGCATTCATCCTGGAGAAAGTCTTCGCTTTGGCAAAAAAAGAATCGTTCCTTAACCGCGGCAAACTTTCATTTTTTCTTGACCCGAAGGCAATGCTTTCCGACCGGGCGAAAGATGAACTTGGGTTCGCACCAGTGATAGATTTCCGAACTGGAGTTGCAAGGGCGGTTGGCTAGTACCGTGAGAATGACTGGCTTTGATGGTCAACCGCGGCGATCCTGCATCTTCAAGGTCCGGGCGCCGCGGGCATAGGCATATTCCGCCAGCGGACTTGAGACGACAGAGCCTGCACCGACGACCGAATGGGAACCGATTGTGACTCCGTCAAGGATAATAACGCCAGCGCCAAGCCAAACATCATCGCCGATTTGAATACCGCCCTTGGCCAGCGATGGCTGGTGCATGATGGGCTTCGAGACGTCGGCGAAGCTATGATTACCGCCGGCTACGAGATAGCAGTTCCCGGCCAGGAAACAGTAGCGGCCGAGGGTGATCTCTGTCTCTGAGAGCAGCGTGCAGTTGGCCGAGATGTTGGTGTGGTCGCCCAGGCGGATAGAGCCTTCCTTGCAGCTCAGGATCGCGTTGCGGCCGATATAGGCTTGCTTGCCGACGCAAATGCCGTCGTTTTCTTCTCCCTTGGCGTCGAGGACCGCGAAATCGTCAATGACCGTACCGGCACCGATGCGGATCTTGTGCGGATGGCGGAAAGTCAAATAACGGCCGAAGATGACTCCCTTCCCCACTTCGCCCAACAGGGAGGGATAGAACGCCTTGCGCAGCGCGAAGCCGAGCGCCCCCGAAATCCCCGAGAGCCAGGTCAGGATCTCGTATTTTAGGAAAGCGACCGGTCCGCGCCGGCCGACAAAGATATCCCTGTACTTATTGCCGAGGGACTTGCGCCCGTCGCCAAGCTCTTTCTGAATGCTTCCGAAAACGTCCTTGGCCATGCTTACCTCACGCAGGTTTTTATAGCTGTTGCCCCGCAGTTTCCATTTTGCCTTTTAATGAAAAACCCATGGCTCCTTTGGAACGGTCACCAAACGAGTACTTTGAAATGAAAATCAATCATATCAATGATGGGATTTTAGGGAAAGTATATTAAAATGTCAACCAACGGTTGCTCAGCAGAAATCTACTTGCGGCGTATAGACGTTGTGATCGATTTTTGCTATAATAAGAAGCATGATTATCCTTGGTATTTCAGCATTCTATCACGACAGCGCGGTATGCCTGCTCAAAGACGGTGAAATTATTTTTGCGGCGCAAGAAGAACGTTTCAGCAGAAAAAAACAGGACGCCGGTTTCCCGGAAAAAGCTTTGCAGGCCGCCCTTGATTATACCGGCATTTCCCGGACTGACATTGATTATGTTGTTTTTTACGAAAAACCGTTTGTCAAGTTTGACCGCTTGATGTCAACCTTCATGCAGTTTGCTCCGGCCGGCATCCGAAGTTTTTTGAAAGTTGTTCCGGTGTGGGCCAAAGAAAAGCTCTTTATGAAGGAAATCATCAGGGAGAAAGTCGCGGCCCCGAAGGCCGAGATACTTTTTACTACTCACCATGAGTCTCATATCGCATCGGCTTTTTATCCATCGCCTTTTACTGAAGCCGCTGTTATAACCGTTGACGGCGTCGGCGAGTGGGACACCCTGACCATTGCCTGCGGTAAAGGCAGCGATTTTGAAATGCTGAAGAGAATAGCTTTCCCCCATTCCCTCGGCCTGCTCTATTCGGCTTTTACTTATTTTACCGGTTTCAAGGTAAATTCGGGAGAATACAAGCTTATGGGCCTTGCCCCTTACGGCGAGCCAATTTACCGGGATATCATTTTAAAAAACCTGGTGGATGTCAAAGAAGACGGCTCGTTTCGCTTGAACCTGAAATATTTCAGCTATCATACCGGTCTGACCATGACCGGCCGCAGATTTGAAAAACTTTTCAACATCACGCGCCGACTTCCCGAAACCCCGCTGCGCAAGGAAGACATGGACCTGGCTGCTTCCATTCAGGTCGTGCTGGAAGAAATACTGGAAAAAATAGTAGTAACCGCTAAAAAGATCGCACCCAGCGACAATCTGTGCCTGGCCGGCGGCGTGGCTTTGAATTGCGTGGCCAATGGCAAAATTTTGAAAAAACAGACATTCAAGAACGTCTGGATCCAGCCCGCGGCCGGAGATGCCGGCGGAGCTTTGGGCGCGGCCCTGGCGGTTTGGCATAAAAAACTTAAAATGGAACGCAAGGTGCAGCCGGGGAAAGACTCGCAGAGGGGCTCCTTCTTGGGACCCGATTATTCTCCCGAATATATTAAAAAGTTTCTTGACAGCCAAAATATAAAATACAGTGAGGTTTCTCCCGCAGCAGCGCCAAAAAAAATAGCCGAACTCATCAATGCCCATAAGGTTGTAGGTTTTTTTCAGGGGCGCATGGAGTTCGGTCCCCGCGCCCTGGGCGGCCGCAGCATTATCGGCGACGCGCGCTCTGATAAAATGCAATCACTCATGAATCTTAAAATAAAATTCCGCGAGTCTTTCCGGCCATTTGCTCCCTCCATGCTTGAGGAACAGGTCGGGGAGTATTTTGATTTTGATGTTCCTTCACCCTACATGCTGTTGGTTTATGACATCCGGGAAAAATACCGCTGCCAGTTTACTGCTGAAGATAAAAAGAAAAAAGGCATAGATAAATTATATATAAAAAGGTCGTGCGTGCCGGCAATCACTCATGTCGATTTTTCAGCCCGTCTGCATACCGTTAACCGCGAAGTCAGCCCTTATTATTACGCCGTTATAGAGGAGTTCTATAAGCTTACCGGTTGCCCGATCATTATCAACACATCCTTTAATGTTCGCGGCGAACCGATCATCAATTCCCCTGAAGATGCCTATCGCTGTTTTATGCGCACCAACATCGATTATCTCGTGCTGGAAAATTATTTTCTAGACAAGCAGCAGATGAAAGTTCTTCAGGGTGATTCGGATTGGAAAAAGGAGTTTCAACTGGATTAATGAAAAAAAACAATTATTCCGCAAAAAATATCCGCATATTTTTATTGCTGCTGACGGCTTTTTCGGCCCTGATCCTTTGGTGGGGTTTCAAAGGCGTTGACGGTTCGTTGAAAGCAAAAATCTTTTTAGCCATCGCTGTTGTTGCCTTGTTTTTTTCTATCTTGCCCCGCTTTTTTGCTCCTGCTTATAAGGGAATAATGCTTGTCAGTGGTTTTGTCGGCAACACGATATTCCTGATCATTGCCGCAACGGTATTTTTCTTACTGCTCACCCCGCTCTCCCTGGTCATGCGTTTGTTTGGCAAAGAATTTATGGCCTCGCGTTATGATAAGGCAGCTTCATCTTATTTTGAAAATCCGCAAACCGCACAAGGTTACGAAAAACAATATTAAAATTGGAGAATAAGAATGGCCAAAATAGGTGTCCTGAAAGAACTTTGGGATTTCATTAAGCATAACAAGAAATTCTGGCTGGTGCCGGTGATCGTCATCCTGGTTTTGCTTGGGCTTTTGATCTTTCTTTCGGCCGGCAGCCCGTTTGCTCCTTTTATTTACACCCTCTTTTAAACACAACCAGGCACTATCTCGAAGCAACAAGCTTATTTTCAATAAAAACCGCGGTGGACATTTTTAGTGGCAGTACAAACATTTTAATCTCATTTAAGAGGCTTGCTCGGAACAGTTTCTTCCAAAGAAATCACTACCGAATATTGACAATTTGAAAAATTATCCTCAAAATGCCCGAATGGGACAAATTGGATTGACTTACAGTATTGAGACCCTGTTCAGCCGACTGACTGAAAAATTGGCAGCCATCCTTTTCTACTCCCTGTTCTTGCTTGGCAACTTTCTCTTTGCCGGGGGAAAGGCGGCGGTGGTCCTGACCCTTTTACTTTTTCTGAGCAACGGTATTCTGAAGGTTGCGAGCGGCGCTTTCGTGGAAAATGGTTCGGCCGTGACATCCTTAACGATCCGCTCCCTTCTCAGCCTTGGCTTGTTTCCTTTTGCCTGGCTGGTTTGCCGCGCCCTGGCGGGCCGCGCCGCGCCGCAGGTCCTGGCGGTTCTGCTCACGATCGGATTTTTACTCTCCATGATCCGCAAAGCACCCGGGAATGTAGCAGCCAGCAAGGATAAACGCTGGGTTGCCGTCGCCTTTCTCCTGGTGACGGTCCTAGCCTGGTATCCTTTCTCAAGGATCGGTCTTCCCATCGATGGGAATTATGCTTATCGCGCTTATTTCAGTTCGGATTACCTCAAGCATTTCTCGGTGGTCGAATCACTCAATCAGACCGGCCTGCCCCCCGCGAACCTCTATTTCCAGGGCGAGGCGCTGCATTACTATTGGCTCCCATATGCCACACCGGCCTTTGTGGCATTTTTTGCCGGTTCCACGGCCAAAGCCATGTTCGCTTTTTCCTTCTCCGTCAATTTCCTTTTTATGCTCCTTTTATTCCTAATGGCACTAAAAACCTGCGGTCGACGCAGGTGGATGCCATACCTTGTCGCGCTGCTGGTCCTGGCCCCCAGCCTCGAGGGCTTCTACCTCTGGGCGGTCCGGGCGCGTTTTTCATGGACGGTCTATTTCCGTATCGGCCGCAATATCAACATTGACGGCCTGACCCGCTGGCTCTGGCAACTGCCGGAGATCGACACGCTGCTCAGGTCGCTGCTCTTCACTCCGCAGCATCTTCTCAGCCTGACCTTTTTGTTGTTGTTTTTGTACGTTCTGTCTCAAAAACATGAACATCCCTGGGCGTTAGCCGTCTGCCTGGCATCAAGCCTGGCGGCCAGTTTTTTCATCGGTGGGATTCTCCTCATTTCCTGGGGATTGTACGCAACCGTCCGGGAAGGGGCAAATCTCGTCCGTGGGCTGCTCAAGTTTCGGGATTTCCTGAAGAACCTGGCGAGATATTTCGCTTTGCCGATTTTTGTCATAGGTCTTTCCGTTGGTCTGAAAATGATCTCATTCAGCGGCAGCGGGGTCATGCTCAAGCCAATGAAGCCGGGTGAAATCCTAATCCTGCTGGGTTTGAACTTCGGCCTGCTGACATTGGGCGGAGCGTTGGGGCTCCTGGCGGGGCGTTTTCAGGGAAGGGCTTTCCATGCTCTGCTCCTGGCCGTTTCCCTTGGCCTCATCCTGGCAGTGCGCATCAACAACTTCGAGTCGGACGTGTCACTCAAGGCCGGATTGGTGGCCATCCTGGTCCTGGCGCTCCTGACTTGTCGACTCGCCGAGGTCCCGCGGGGGGCCGGCAGGCTTGCACTTTTCATGGCCTTGCTGACCATCCTGCCCGGCCTATGGACCCTTACTCTGGACGTCGGAAATTCGTCCGATGTCCAAAACCGACGTTTCACCAGTTATGTCTCCTTTGGGGAAATGCGGATGTTGGCTTGGATCAGAAAGAACGTCCCCGCCAACCGGACAGTTCAGAATTTCCCCGAGGCCAGGCCCTGGAACCTTTCGGCCATACCCGCTTTTTCGGGAAAACAAATGGTTGTCGGCGACCGCATGCACGGCCAGATCTTCCAGGTACGTCCGGAGCTGTATCAGGGGCGAATCCAAGCTCTGCACATGGCCTTGACCGGATTGCCGGCTACTCTGAACGACCTGAGAGGCATGGGACTGGACTACCTCTTCTGGGGAATTGACGAGAAACGATATTTCAAATTCTCTCCTGTCCTGCCGGTGGTGAAGCGCATGGGCGCAACAGTGCTTTATTCCCTGCGTCAACCATGAAACATGATATCGGGACGCCGGGCCCAGGGCTTTCGCGGTCGGCAAGTTCTGATAAAAACAATTAGTTTTCCTGATCATTTTTCCTTCAGTGCGTCTGGCAATTCGCGTTAATTTGCTATTGACTCGGGTCTGGCAGGTTTGCAGACATTGATTAATTTGACCCAGCCATGCGGATTGAATATAATCGCTGCATGAGATTTGATCATTTGGCTTATTTATACGATCCCAACAAGATTAACGGCCGCTCGCTAAACTTATTCCAGTGAGTGGCGATACAGGTACCACAATGAAACGACTCGCCGTCCTTGTCCCCGCATTGAATGAGTCCCGAAGGGTTGATACTGTTATCGACGGATTGCACGGCATTCAATCCGCTTTGCCTGTATCGGCAGTCCAGGTTGTCCTGGTGCTGATCGACGACGGCTCGTGGGACAACACGTTTGAGATCTTCGAAAAAAAATTGGGTGATGAAGCGATCACGGCGAAATTGATCAGGTTTGGCCGCAATTTCGGCAAGGACAGTGCCATATTGGCCGGGATGCAGCAAATGGAAGCTGATTTTTACGTGATTGTCGATGCCGATGGGCAACCTCCATTTTCCTTGGTTCCCGAAATGTACCGACGCATAGAAAAGGAAAAAGTGGAAATCATATATGCGGTCAAGGAGCAGGAGCCCTATCATTGGCTGAGACGTTCCTTGACTTCACTGTTTTTTCTCGTCGCAAAAAAACTGGGGATCAGGGAACTGAAAAAGGGCTCTTCTGATTTCATGCTTTTTCCCCGACTGGTGCGGGATCGTGTCCTGCTGATGCAGGAAAATGGGGTCGTGGTCCGCAATTTGGTTCGCTGGCTGGGAATGGATTCACGAGATGTTCCATTCAGGCCAGGGCAAAGCAATGTCACGTCGTTCACCTTCAAACAGCTTTTCATGCTGGGGGTACGGAGCATCATTTCGTTTTCCCATATTCTGCGCATCAACTTCTTTATTGCCTTGGGCAATGACCGTGTAATCGACATCACATGACAGTGAACCTGTTCTTTTTCCTTATTCGATCCTGACTTTAACCAGTTCCAGGGATGGAGCCGAGCGGATTTCCAAGTAATTAAATTGCATCTCCCGGGGTTGCGCGCCGATGTCCAGCACGATCGGGCTTCGGCTTCCCGGCACCAGCAGCTGCCTATGGATCGAATTGCCGTTGAACAGAAATTCCGCTTCCATTTTCCGGTCGACATTCGTGGTGCATACCAGGTAATTCTTGCCCTTCAATGCATAATAGGGGAGAAAATAGCGTATTCGCGGACCCTGTTCGCGTTCGCACAAAACCAGCAGGGTTCCATTTCTGTTTCGCTCGACTTTTTCAAATAGTCCCTTCATTTCACCCAGGCGAATTTGACTTTGTATGATATGCCAGGTTCGTCGATCCTCATTTTGAAAATCGTGCTTGAAGAGCATGATCAGGCGGATCCCTTTCGCCGCCAACATCCGGGAGAAACTCGGATCGCTCAGTCCGGAAAATCCGCTCTCGACTTGAAGCTGGGGATGGCCGCTTAATCCGTAGTAATCGCCCAGGTAATAGATGTGGCCGTCATAGGTGTGCTTGTGGTGATAGATGGTGAAAAGAGAATAATGGTTGGCATCATTCGGATAGGCTGGGAGTTCCAACAGGCCGAAATGGTCGGGATACTGGTCGAGAAGCCGATAAAATTCTTTGTGGACCGGCCGGTCATCATCCAATCGTTCCGGATATACCGGCCAGCGGATGCGTTCGGCAAAAACCAGAACCAGGGCCAGCGCCAGGACAATTTTTTTTTGGCGAAAACGCTTGAAAAAGTAAGAAAACCCGAAGGCGGAAACTGTAAAAAAGAGCAACAGCAGGACATATTCGGTGCGAATGCCCCGGCTGCGAAGCAGAAACGGGAACAGACGGGCCAAACTCTGAAAAAGATTGAAAAAAGGAAGACTGATCTGGCTTGAATAGAATTGCAGCAGCAGCCAGGTAATCGCGAGCCATTGGAGTTCCTTGGGAGTTTTTTCACGGATCACGTAAAGAAGCAGGGACAGGCTGAATAGAAACAGCAGGAGTGCCCAGTCGGAAACACGGTTCAATATTTGCGAAGAACCTCCCTGGAAAATGATGGGAAAAACCAGGGCCGGGACGATCAGAAAAAAAGAACAGGTCAGGGCCAGGGTTTTTTCCCAGAAATTTTTCAGGTAGGGCATGAAAGCGAGAATGAAAAAAATGAATATGGTAAGCCCCGGGCAGCGTGGGGACTGATTCCAGAAAATCCGGTTGAAAAACAGGAGCAAATAGGACCAATTGCTGTAGAAGCTTACTGAGGTGCTGAACGAACCGGGCGGGATGGAATGGATTTCATCGACCACGGAAAAAGAAGTTTTCGGACTCATGTAGGGAAGAAAGATCAGGGTTACGGAAACGAGAAACAAGACAGCTGCCACGGTGATGAGTACCCAATACCGCCAGGGCATGAGGCCGAAGAGAATTTGGCGGACCAAAAAAAACATTCCCAGCGAAATCCCAAGAAAAAGGCCCAATGAGAGATCGAAAAGAAACTGGGAAAAAAAAGCGAAAGTGAACAGTAGCAGATCCTTTGTCTGTCCTCTTTTTAAAAAACGGGAAAAAAACAGCAGGGTGAGGGGAATCGGAAAACTGAACAGCAGATTTAGGTGCGGAATATTGTGAACGCGAAACGGCAGCAGAATATACAATGCCCCGACGATCCATGCAATCCAGCGTTCTTCAACCCATTCACGCGCAAAGCGATACGAGCAATATCCCGCCGCAATATATGAAATAAAGGTCAATAGGTTGTAGATGATATATACATTCCGGATATGAATGAGATAAAACGGCAGGACCAGCAAGGTCTGGCCGAAAAGATTGATCCCTGCTGTTAAAGTATGGGATAAAGGGAAAAGAATGGGAAGTTGGAATAAATTCAGGAGATCGCCCTGGGTGATTTTTTTCAGATTGGAAAACAGGATTGTCAGCGAAAGGCGAATGTCGCCATTTGAAGCAAAAGACAGCCGGTTGAACAAATGGGGCAGCAGCGGGTAGAGGATCAGCAAGGACACAAGGAAATAGGAGAAAATTATGCCCGTTTCAAGGCGGGTTTCATTGAGACGTTTTTCCATGCGTGGAATCACCGGGGCCAAATTGCCCGGGAAGCGGATTGATCGGGATTTTACCATTCATTCTGCATGAGGGTAGCACAGCGGCGTTTTTTTTTCAATTGTCCTGAACGTTCGTTACGACTGTATTTTTATTCCCGTTTGCCTCGTGTCGAAGCGGAATTCAGTATGGTGCGTACGGTGAAATGCAATTATCCTCGATTGACATTTTCCGTTTTTTTCCCTATAATCCGAGAAAAATGGACAAGATAAATCCCGTAAAATCGAGTAGATATCTTTTGTTGCTTTTGCTGTTGGTTGCACTGCTTCTCCGCGTCCAGGCGTGGTTCCCCTTCAATGCCGTCGATGAGGATGCCATCATGCAGATGACCTGGGGACTGCACCTCAATCCGCTTCCTCCGGGCATGCCCCCTCCGTTTCCCGGATATCCGTCCCTGTTCATGTATCTCAATTTTGTACTCTCCCTGTTGTATCAGCTGATCCTTGTCTTTCTAGGAGTCTTTGCTTCCGCTGGTGAATACCTTGCCTCGCCTTTGGCCCGTGCCTTCACCTTCAAGGCCGGGCAGCTCCTGGTCGCTGTGATCGGCACTGTACATGTGGCGGTAATCTGGAAGATCGGTCGTGAATTCTTTGACCAGCGGATCGCCTGGCTTGCGGCCCTTATCGTGGCTTTCCACCCCCACCTCATTTTCAACGGCCACATTTTCAAGGCCGATGTTCCGCTGGCCCTATTCTTCGCCCTGCTCCTTCTCTATTCGCTCCGCTTTCTCAGAAGCCTGCAGACAAAGGATTTCTTTGCAGCCTGTTTCGTCGCCGGATTGACCGTCATTTGCAAGTTCAATGGCGCAATCGAAGTTCTCCTCATCCCGTTGATCCTGTGGCTTGTTCGAAAAAAGATGCCCGCCAAACGCTGCTGGAAACTCCTCCTCCTTTCTCCCCTTTTCGGCGTGCTAGGCTTTCTCGCCGGAGCCCCCAACTGGGTGGTCCACCCCGTAAAAAGTTTCCTTGCTGCTTATCGCCTTGCCTTTTTCAATTTTCGGGAATATGCTTTTTATGATTCGTTTTCCTCAACCTACGGACGCTATTTTCCTGATCTGTGGCGAACCCTGGGACCCGTATTCGTCATTTTATTCTTTTTGGGCGTCCTGTCTGTTTTCCTGCGGCGCAAAAAAGAGGATTTGGTGATATTGCTTTCCCTGGTCATGTATTTTCTGGTTCAGGGCAGTTCAGACTATTATGGCACCCGCGTCATCCTCCCCCTGTACGGCGGAATCGCTTTGATCATCGCCAAAGCCGCTTTCCAGGACATTTATCCATTCTTGAAAAAGCAGTTGCTTCGTTCGGGCTTCACGATCGCAATTTTTGCGATGACAGCATTTTTCTCGCTGGGAAACATCCGCGATTCCGTTACGCAATTCAACCTCTGGAAAAGCACCTCAACTTGGGAGGAAACCCTGAATTTCCGGAATGAGCACATCCCAGCGTCTTTCCCATTTGGTCGTGAAATGTTCACTCCCATAAAGGCAGGGGACCGGGGCATTTGGGACATTTCCGATATTCACGAAGGTTTTTTCCATGGCGACAATGCCCTCCCGTTCCTGAATACAGGGCTTTTGACCGAATATGTCCTCCGGCAATCCCGAGACGAAAAAACCAAGGAAAAGATTCGCGTCCGGCTTCGGGAATATCGCCCGTTCCACACGATTTCCAAACCGCAATTCGGACCCTGGGATGGGGATATCCTTTTCTGGTACCATCCCAATCCCCGGATGCCCAATTATGGGCGCGGAAAGAAACGTGTGTACCTGCCCCGCCTGTATCGCCGCCATGTCGGGAACACCCTCTTCTATCCCCTTCAACCATATGAAAAGAATCCCGGTTTCTTCCCCTTGCAGGGTAATTTTGTCGGAAAGTGGCTCCTTTCTTCCAAGCCTTTGACGGCCATTTCATTCACTCTGTTCAGTCCGGATGCAAGCATGAAAGTGAAGGTGAAGGTCAACCATCGCGAAATCGTCCTTCAGGCTTCCCGGGGAATCGACGCACGCATCGTTCCAATGCCGCCTCCACTGCGTTTCCAAAAATCTCCTTTGTATCGACTTGAGGCGCAATTTCCTGAGGAAAACGCCAAGGCGTTTCTTTTGGTTGAGGAAGAGTCCTCCGTTCCAACTGCCTGGGATATCGATCTGTCCGATCCGGTTGAAGGAGATCCGCCACCACTCTTGTCCATGGATGACCCTCCCGCCTGGGTCAGGAAATTCTTTCGTCAGACCGGAATTGATCTTTCTCTCCTTGCCTTCACTCAAAAAACCACGCTCTGGGAGAATTCGCAACGGTCGCTGTTGCCTTTTTCCTCGGAATGGATGGCCCTCGCGCCCGGAGTGTACCGCTGGGAGATGGAGACCGAACCTCTTTCCATAAAGGAAAGCGCGGGTGCCCCGCCTCCCCTGACGATCGTCAGTTGCGGTGAAAACGGCTTCGCAACCGATACATACGCCTGGGAGAAAACCGAAAGCGGGCGCTATGTGATACGTTTCCAGAACCTGCAGAAGAAAGTTTTTTTGCTGGCGAAAAGCGGTGATCTCCAGAAACAGGGTCTTCTCCTCCTTCGCCTCACCCTTTGCCCCGATTACCTGAATTCACTTCGTCAGGGAATGATCTTTCGCATGCAGTCGAAATCTGAAAGTGCCGCCAGGCTCGAGAAAAATGAGGAAAGGTAGGCTCTGCTGAAAGAACTGTAGGTTGCTCGATTCGGTGTCTTTCAATCCGGCGGATCGAACGAATGCCTGGGATTGCTGTGGCCCCGAGGCTCTCGTGGATCTCTTTTAAAGAACTGTCGAATGGAACGCCGGGTGCGGTGTACCGGTGCGATTTCACGGCATTTTCCATCGTCTGCGTCCGTTGTCGTCAAGGCTGAAAAAACCGCTTTTTTGATCGTCGATCCAAGATCCGTTGCCTGAAATGGTCGCACGGAAAAATTGCCCTATATCCCTATATATTATACACACGATGCCTGCCGACAAACGAAAGTGGATCGAAGTTTTAGCCTTGGTTTTACTCCTGATCGTTGCGTTGGCCATGCGCTTGCAACAATGGAATACCATCTCTCTCCCCGACGAAGCGGCATTGGTGAATATGACCCTGCACCTCCACGATACCCCTTTTCCCACCGGCAATTATCCCGGTTACCTGGGCTATCCGCCGCTTTTTCTTTTCGCGTGCCGCCGCAACCGAAAGTCGCTGTGGAAACCACTGCTCATGGAGCCGGCTGCCTTGACGGTGGGCTTTTTCAGCGGCGCTCCCAACTGGATCGTCTATCCTTTCTTGAATATCGGCGAAGCCTATCGCTTCGTCGCCTATCATTACTCCGGCTTTCGTTTTTTGGGAAGAAAAGTGGCGTATGCCGCTTTTCTGAAAACGCTCCTCGATAGTTTTGACCCGGCGTTTCTGGTTCTGTTTTTTATCGGGCTGCTGGCTCTCATCTTTTACCAGCAACGGACTGGAATCTTGCTCGCCACGTACATGGCTGTCTATGTCGCCATCCTGGGAAACACATCCTGTTTCGGAGAACGCATGGTGTTGCCCCTGCTGGCGGTCGTGGTTTTGATCATTGCCAACGTCCTGTTTCTCGGCTTGCCGCGTTTGTTGCATCCGGCAAAGCGCTGGTTGTCTTTTTATCATCTCGTCATCTGGACCTTGCTGGCTGCATATGCCGCAAACGGAATCCTGCAGAACATCCGCTGCTTCAATCTTCTAAGCACCGTTTCCACCTATAACCAGGCTATCGATTACCGTTTTCACCATATCCCTTTCGAGTTCTCCATGGCCCGCGAAAACATGACTCCCGGCTATAGCGGCGACCAGGGATTTTCCGATCTCGCTTCCATGCCGGCGAATTCTTTTTGGGGCCCTAAGGCCATGCCGTTCCTGTGTACCGGTCTTTTTACCAACTATATTCTCGAATATACACCGGCCAATGCCCCGGCCCATAACCGGTTGCGGCGCTATCTGGCGAACTATGCGGCCTTCGCACGCATCCATAAACCGCGTTTTTCGTCATTTGACGACGACATCCCCTATTGGTACAAGAAGCCGGCTTGGGTGAAAGGTTGAACCTCAACCGCCCCCTGCCGCATCTGCCACCGATTTTCAGCCTTCCCCCCAGTGAACTGGCAAGCGACACGTGTTTTCTGCCGCTGCAGAATTTTGAAAAATCGCCGCTGGCGGGCAAAATTGTCAAGGACATCTGGACGAAAAAAATATATTCTTTTCGACCGCGCGCGCGTTGCTTTTTATGTATTGCCAAACGGAAACAGCGAATGGCTGCGGGTTGCCGTCAACGGCCGAAAAAAGAAATTCCTGCTGGAACAAGCCCGGGAAATGCGCATGATCGTTTTTAATGACATCCGTCCTCGCTGCCTTCATCAGGATTATATTTACTCGATTGAAATTGCCACCCACAATCCCCGGCTGCCCATTTTCCTGGTCTGTGTACCGGAGTTCATCTCCGCTCCGGAACCTGCGCCGGAAGAAAAATTATTCGCCCAGCCGCAGACCGAGCCGCTTCCCGCTCTCTTTGCGGCTGCAAAAGTTCCTGATTGGTGCCGAGAAGTGTACAGGGTTTCCGGCATCGATTTCATGCTGCACCGTTTCGTTCAGACCGAGCGTCTTTTTTCAAATCATGAACAATCCGGCCGGGATACGGCTCTTGATGATTTTCCCTTGGCCGCCGGGCGTTACCTGCTTCGCGCCAAGGGCAGGCGAATGGACGCTGCAAAGCCAGTGGCGGCGGCCTTGAAACTGAAATGGGGAACCATCGGCTTGAGTGGGAAAGAGAATGGGGAATTCAACATTTCCCCCGCGGAGACGGATTCCGAAATCGTGAGGCCCCTGGCAATGGGCGAATTGACATTCGTGCAACTTGCCATCCAGGGACAGGTTGCAAGCAATTTCCAAATTACTGAAATCAGCATCGAACCCGATTACCTGGGTTATATCAATGGCTACTGGCTGAAAAAATAGGCTGAAATCCCGACCGCAACCAAGTCTGCGCTGCCCTTTTTTATGCAATCAATCGCATGCTTGAATATTTTCCTTGCCGGAAAGATCCGGCCTCTGCTTTCTATATCGATTGATCTTTCCTATGGTTTGTTGGCCCTGCGCCCGGAAAGGGTAAATTTTTGCGCTTCGGTTTTGATGCTTTCCTTGCCCTCACTGGAGACCGCCGTGAGGGCGTAGTCATACTGGGTTTGCTGCCGAATCTCGGGGGAGTGATCCTCACAGGACGTAGCGTTCGCATCGAGGGTTTTCCACAATATGAAGCTGCCCGCGGATTGTTCGCGCTGCTTGCGGTATATATTATATGATTGCACCGTGATCTGCCGTTCGGCATTGACCGGGTTGGGCGACCAAGAGATCCGGTTATACGCATAAAATTCGTTCCCGAGGTTGTCAACGCCCCGCACGGTATAATCGTAGATATCCTCTTGGGACACGCCGTTGCGGTCGATATATGACAGCACCGAAGGATCGACCTCGGCCAGGAATGCCCACGTATTGGATGTTTTTAATTTGCGATAGATGCGATACACAGCGAGACTCATGTTCCAGTCCTTCCAGCTGCTGTCCTCTGTCCAGCTGACTTTCCAAAAGTACTGAATGGTGAAGAGATTGCGGTTGAGGATTAATTCGGATTTCAGGTCGGGCGGCGTCAGCACAACGTTCCGGTAATCGGCTGCGACATTGAGCGGAGGCAAAATACCGCTACTGGGCATCGGCGGGGTGGCATCCAGCGGTTCAAAAATACTGACGAAGACATCATTGCCTTCGGTCCAGGCGGCGACTGCACCGACCGAGAAACTGAAATCGATATGAGGATGATAGCAGCTGTAACTGTTGGTCAGGGCCACAGCATCTCCTACTGTCCCATCCCTGACGATGCGATAAATAATGTTGTAACCTACATCGCGATATATGTAAAGGAAGCCGTCATCCCCATAGGGGCAGGCTGAGGAAAAATAAAGATCGTGATCGTGATGGTCGCCGAAGTCGCTGATGTTCTGCGGGTTTTGCCAACCGTTGTTCAATCGGTACACAGACCAGTAACTGGAACCTTGAAGAAAATAAAAGCAGGAGAGGATGTCGTTCTTTTGATTGACCGCCACCACGGGGCGGAATGTCCAGGCATTGAGGTTGTCGATCGCCTGCGGCTGGGTCCAGCTGCCGTCGCCCCGGTCGTTGCATATCATCGTTGCAAAAAAATCCGTATTGTTTATCCAAAGATTGTTCTGAAAAACGAGATAGATCTCTCCGTTCGGGCCGCCGGCCAGATCACAATATTTCGAGCTGAATTCCGTATTCGATACATTCACCGGACCGGTCCAGCTGTTTTGGAACGTGTTTACAAAGATTTGCAGTTGGGTCGGGTTCCCCACCATCCAGCCAACGGCGATGCGTCCGTTGCTGGTGGTGGTGATGGCCGGGAAGCTCAATTGATACCCGCCGTTCTGGGAAACGGTGATCGGGGTTGTCCATGAATCCTGGTATTGGGAGAAGCGAATACAGGACAATGTCAGGTCGTGCCAGGCAGCGACGAATCCGCCGTTCACCCCCTTGGCGATGCAGGGATACGCGTTGTTGCCGGATTGCCCAGGGATGGCGGCTGGGGTCGACCATTGGCCGTTGCGGCGGATGGAAAAATATACGAGCTGGCTTCTGTCCGAGAAGCGCTCGATCCAAACGGCGCCGATTTCACCCGCTGAATTGACGGTAACGCCGACGTCGACTGATGCATACGAAGAATTCGAAATATTCTCCGCATCCCCAAAAGCGACCACGGCGCAAAATAAGACCAACATTAAAAAAATGCAATAGGTTCGCCAGCGCATGAGTGAACTGTAATATTTTCGGCAGCATTTGTCAAGAACGGAACTGAACGGGATTCGAACGAGAGTTGACAAGTGCAACGATTTGTGCGAAAATTCTAACCCTATCAAGATTATTGTCGAATGAAATATTGGAGGATTCATGATGAACTTTAAAAAGATCGGGTTGATTGTACTGATGATGGCCGTATTGCTGATAGCTGCTGCAGGTGTTTTGCGGGCCGAGGATAACGCCGAAGTTCCGGTGACACCTTGTCCAAAAAAAGTGTCCGTGGTCGTAGATATGCTCAAGCCCACGATTTTTATGGAATACCGGTATTTCAGCGCTCAAGGCCAGGCCGAAATCGTTGCCGTCAAAAGCCCGGTCAGCGGATTGCTTTCAGAAATCATGGTCAGCGAAGGCAGCCTGGTGGATGCAGATCAGGAACTGGCTGTCATGAATGCCGGGATGAGCGAAGAAATAAAGAAGCTTGAAGCGGCAGCCGCCAAGGCTAAAAAAATCCTGACTGACCGGCAGAATTGGAAGGAAAAAAGCGAGCAGGCCATAAGAAACGCGGAAAAGGATTATCAAAAAGCCCTGGACCTGCTGAATGAAAAGAAGGCGCAAGCCGGCCAGATAGTCAAGGCACCCCTGGCCGGGATCGTTCACCTGGTCATGGCTCCCGGAACTGAAACCGAGGCGGGTGCCCTGCTGATGGAAATTTCCAATCCAAAACGGATGGTTTTCCAGGCTCCCCTGGCCGGTTCTGACCTGGGTTCATTGAAGGTCGGGGAAAAATTCATTGGCATGACCGAAGGAAGCGAGAGCCAAGTCGAGGCTAATGTTGTTGCCGTCAGCGATCATATGGTCTGTTTCGGAGTGGACAATGAAGACAATCAGGTCAAAGATGGCGACACGTTCACTTTTAAGAAATTCATTGCCGAGCATGCCGATGCTATTGTCATTCCCAGCGACGCCATTCAGAAAGACAAACAGGGTGATTTTGTCTACGTGGCCGAAAAAAAGAAAGCCAAGAAAGTGTATGTGACCCTTGGGGCCGTGACCATGGATAAGACCATGGTTGTCAAGGGCCTGGATACGGACGTGATGCTCGTAGTCTCCGGATTGGACTGCCTGGCTGAAGGCAAGAAAATCCGTATTGTCAACCGCGAAGAGTTGGCCAGGGAGCAAGTTGAAGTTCAGGTCAAGGAAAAGGAGAAACCCGCAGTCAAAAAAGATAAAAAAACAGCGAAACCTGAAAAGCCGGCGAAAATAGTGGACGAAGCGGAAACAATCGGTCAAGCCAGGCAAAACCGCTATATGATTGGGTTGACTTTTGAACGCTTCACCATCAATGACAAGAATTTTCGTGATTTCTATAGCAACCGTTTCAAACATATCCCTGGGCTTGAATTTTCGTACCAGGCTGTCGATAAAATAGATGTGTGGGCCGCAGCCCGGCTTTACACCGACAAGCAAACCACTGAATTTTATGAGGACACGGTTTCTTTCACCCTGATTCCTTTTTCACTCGGCGCACGTTTCCGCCCGGTGAAAATGGGCTCCTTTGAGCCGTTCGTTGGCGCCGGCTTCAATGTTTATTACTATGGAGAATCAATCAGTGGTTCATCCGGGCTGGAAAATACCAGTGGCTTGGCGTTCGGCTTGCATTTTCAAGGCGGTTCTTATTTCTATTTCGGCCCTTCCTTCCTGAGAAGTATTTTCCAGAAACACAACCGTTCCTTGCTGGGAGAAATCTTCGTAAAATACAACATCATCAGCAAAACCCTGTCCGAATTGCTTCCGGACGGTACCGACAAGTTTGACCTCGGTGGCATTGAGATCGGCCTCGGTATTGTCGTAAAATTCTAGCAAAACCGGATCAGGACGAATATTGTTTGAAGCCCCGGGCCCTGCACCGAACCATTTGTAGCTAGAGAAACGGATTTCGCGAGACAGGCCCGGCGGGCCATTTTAGTACTGGCATTTGTTTTTCAAAGCTCATTTTGATTCGCGATTAATTCGCTGCCCCTGGCGTTGCAAATATTCCGGAATACCCATAAAATCATCGTATGAATAAAATTGTTTTTCATGGAATCTCGGTCCGGGGAAATCACTCAATTCACGTGATGGTTCCGCTCCAGCGCTCATTTTGGGAATGAGATGCAGGCACTCGTAACCGGCGCCACGGGATTCATCGGCAGCCATCTGGTCCGCGCATTGAAGACCGGCGGTTGGGATGTGCGTGTTTTTGTCCATGAAACACCCTTGGCTGACGTGTCGGGCCTTGAATCCTGGGTTGGAGATATTCGCGATGCGGCCGTTCTGGAAAAAGCCATGGCCGGTGTGGATGTCGTTTTTCACCTGGCTGCCGCCGTCGGATCGGTGGTCAGAGAACCGCATGCTTTTCGGGAGGTCAACCTGGAAGGTTCCAGGGTGCTGCTCGCTGCGGCGCGCAAGGCCGGGGTCGGGCGCGTGGTCCATTTCAGCTCCATTGGGGTGTTGGGGGCTGTCAAGGCCGGGGAAACGGCTGCGGAAGACTATCTTCCCGCTCCAAAAACCCTATATGACAAGACAAAGTTTGCAGCCGAGGAAGCCGCCCGCCTGGCGGCGGCAAACGGGCTTGACGTGGTTATTATCCGCCCGGGTTGGGTTTATGGCCCCGGTGATCGGCGGACGTACAAGTTCATCCGTGCCGTCTGCAAGCGCAAGTTCGCCCTGGTCAGGGGCGCGCCGGGCAGCCAAACCCCGGTTTACATCGATGACTTGATAGCCGGGACCCTCCTCGTTGCCGCCAAAGGAAAACCGGGATCGGTGTATCATCTGGCCGGAAACGAGATTCTGACCGCTGACGAAATGGCGCGCGCGGTCGCATCGGCCTGCGGGGTCGGGTCCCCGCGGCTCAAATTGCCGAAGTGGCCCACGATGGCAGCGGCCTTCGTTCTCGAGAAAATTTTCGCCATGGTTAAAAAAGAAGCTTTTCTCAACCGCGGCAAGCTCTCCTTCTTTCTTGACCCGAAGGCGATGTCTTCCTCCCGGGCCAAAAACGAGCTTGGGTATGGCCCGCAGATGGGATTTCATCGGGGAATCGCGCTGACTGTGGATTGGTACCGGAACAACGGTTGGCTTTGATGGGGACGGAACTCAACTTCCGCTGACTGGTTCGTTGCGTCGGTTTTGGAATTTCAGGACCCGGGCGCCGCGGGCAAAGGCATACTCGGCAAGGGGGCTGGAAACGACGGAGCCGGCGCCGACGACCGAATGTGCACCGATGGTCACTCCGTCAAGGACGATCACGCCGGCCTATGAAGATATCCCTGTACTCACCGCCCAGGGATTTTTTTCCGTCACCGAGCTCTTTTTGTATGCTTCCGAAAACATCCTTGGCCACGGTCAACTCATTGGGGCGCCGAATTGACGGCCGCGCATCATGATGCAACGGCCGATTCTTATTTTGAAAGCCCGCAAATCGTCAAGGGCTATGATAAGCAATATTAATTTTGGAGAATAAAATGGCCAAAATGGGCGTATTGAAAGAACTTTGGGATTTCATTAAGCATAATAAAAAATTCTGGTTGATCCCGGTAATCGTGATCCTGGTTTTACTCGGACTGTTGATCTTTCTTTCGGCCGGGAGCCCCTTCGCCCCGTTTATTTACACCCTTTTTTAAGGGCTTCGGGCAGAGCGCACGTCAATCCATGCTCGTCTTGCTGGCAAAGCCTTGCCTGCCGCCGGGGTATGTCTCTGAACGCGATTGACGGCCCAATTGTTCAAGAAAACGGGGTCGCACTTTTTGCCGCCGAATCTGAAGTGGGAGGCAGGCTTTCCTTTATGATAGAAATATGGTAAAATAAATTCCTTTCTAATTGCAGTATCAGGAGGACAATGATGCTAAAGAAATGCATGTTTGGATTGATTTTAATTTTATTTGCCTTTTCCTGTTTGACCGCGCAAGAAACGGTCACTGTATATCCCGTACCCAAGATCAATAATTCAAGCGATGAGGCCCCTTCGATTGCCGCCAATCGCCAGGGCGACATCATGGTCATCTATCGCAATTCCGTTGAAGGAGCCATGTATTATTATAGAAAACATGGAACGAGCGATTGGGTCGGACCCGCACCCATTCCCAACCAGCCTTATGGCAAGGGCTGGGGATCGGATATTTATAATACGGATGTCGGTGTCACCAGGAACGGTAATTTTCATGTCATGTGGGGCATTATCGAGGGTTCTCCCGCGGGGTTGTATTATGCTGTCTTTGATATCGTGGCCGGAACGTGGTCAGCCGTCGAATACGTTTTGCCCAGTGGTCAAAGAATGGAAGACCTTTCCATGGGAGTCAATCCCAAAACCGATGATGTCATCCTCAGTTGGACTTGGGTTATGGGTATCGAAAAGGATGAGTTTATCAAAGTCAAGGGTGCCGATGGTTGGGAAGACAGCAAAAATATTTCCAACGGACCGATTGGTGATACCAATCCCAAGCTTGGTTTTGATGAAGATGGACGCACCTATTTGGTGCATAAAACCGATCGTCTCCGAAGTGGCGGCAATCCCAATGTGGATGGGGATTGGGAACTGGTTATCCGCCTCCACTGGCTGGATGAAAATAATCACTATAGTACCATTTGGAAGGACGAAGTTACCTGGAATTACCCGGGCTGGCACTTCCTGCCTTCCGTTGCCGGACTCAAGGGCGGTCAAGGCATGGTTGCCTTTGCTTGGCCAAATCGCCGCGGTTATTTTTATGTGTCCTTCGATGCCAATTCAAACACGAGTGAAATTGAATTCGATCCCACCATTCTCGAAGATTGCCAGATTGCCCCTTGTCCCGTCATCCCCTGGTACGAGTATCATTCCTTGATCCTTCCTTATGTGGATGAATACATTTTTACCTATAAATCGCCTGCTCTTTCTATAGAAATGATGCGCTTCAAGGATGGAGAATGGCAAGGTGCCCCCATCAATTTGTGTGATGGCTATTCAAGCACGTGGCCGTATGATACCTACGTCCAACCCAGTGTCGGTGTGCTGTCAGCTTGGGCCGATCGTGCTGACGACAAAAAGGTTTATTTTTCCATTTATGACTACAAAAAAACTGTTGTTATGCAACCGCTTAACTTTGATGTCGTGCATGGCCAGGAACGGAGTTTCTTCAGCAGCTATTATCTTTATAAGCTCACCTGGGAGAACGATCCCCTCAATCAGGAAAATGACGTCACCATCGCTTCGTTTAATATTTATCGCAAGGCGAAAACAACCGGCAATTATGAAAAAATTGCTGACGTTCCGGCGGACACATTTACTTATGTGGATCGCGACAATGTCAGTGCTGCAGATAATTATGATTATGCGGTAAGCGCCGTAGACAACGAAGGCAATGAAAGCGGATTGGCTGTAAAATAGGGACCTGCTATCGGCGCAAAATTTACTTTCGGGAAAAAGCTATGTTTTTTAGTGAATGGAGGGAAATCCTCTGTGTGAAAAAATGCAGGTCAGCGTACGTCCTTGGTTCTCTTGGAAAAATGTAAAGCCGGTACCGATCGTCGTTGTTCTTTTTCTTTCGGTATTTGTCGCCTATTGGAAATCATTCGCTGTAGCTTTCCTCTCCGACGATTATATCGCCATCACCGATCTTTCCGGTTGGTTTGGGTTTCATTCCAGCTATTTTTTCCGGCCAGTGGTTCAATATTATTTTCTGGCCATGAAAACGATTTTTGGACCGCAGCCATGGGTGTTCCATTTTTTCAACCTTTTTTTCCATGCGCTGAATGCCATGCTGGTGTTCTCCATCTGCGGTCGTTTGCTCAAAAAATCCGAACAGCGGAAAAGTAGCCCGGAAGAAAATCTTTTGGCAGGCAGTCTGGCCATGGCCTTTGCTTTAAATTATTCACTTTCCGAGTCGGTCTACTGGATCGCCTGCATCACCTCGCTCCTGGAAGCGTTTTTTATTCTTCTGGTTTGTTATTTTTATCTCCGTTTTCTCAATTCACGGCGTGGCCGCTTTCTTTTCATTGCCATCGTCCTTTTCAGCTTTGGACTTGGAGCCAAAGAGGGAGTATTCCTGCTTGTAGGGATCATTCCAATGCTGGCCCTGATCTATGAATTTCGGCTTCCCCGGCGGTATATCCTGTTTTCCTGGCTAGGATTTTGGTCTGTGGGCGCAGTCTATCTGGTTATCGTACAAAGGGTGCTGCGGTTGACCAGCCAACCTACCGTCTATGCCTATAGCTGGGGTTGGTCTTTATTTCGCAACTTGCAGCAATTTTGGCTGTCTCTTATTTATCATACCCCGTTTAACGATCATAATTTATACCGTACCGAGTTGCGGATGGCCGCGGACAAGGTCCTGGCCGTTCACTTTGATGGGTGGGTTATCCTGGGAGTTCTCGGGCTAATTTTTCTTGTCTATCTGGCTTGGCGTGGAAATTGGCCGACCCGGGTGGCTTTAGCCATGACCACCTGGGTCATGCTCCCTTTTTCCCTTCCCCAGCTCGCCCTTTGCGGTTGGTTCCGTTATCCATTCCCCTTCCGAACTTATTATCTGCCGATGCTTTTCTTTGTCTTGCTTTTGGCCATTTTTGTCAGGATGCGCGGATGGAGCCGTATACGGTCGAAAGCCTTGATCGTTGCCGCACTCCTGATTATCATCGCTGTCGTAGGAGGCTTGCGCACATGGAAGCGTGGTGACGACTGGATCGTCGTCGGCCGGCAGTATACCTATGTGCTTTCGAAACTGCAAAAAAAGGTGGCTGCGGTTTTGACGCCCTTGCTCGCCCTGCACATCCATGATCCCGAGAGCCGCAACGATTACCGGCGCGGCATTTTTACCAATTTTACTAATGGTTTGTATCCCCTGTTCTATCGAAGGCACATTGATGTCAAGCAGAGCGATGTCGTGCGCGAACGTCATTTTTCCAGTTATAGCGAGGCCGTGGAAATAACTCCTGAAGAGATGGCGCAGATCCGATCCGGGCAATTGACGGTGCTGGTTTATTCCGGCCGTCTGGCGCGTTTCCTGATACCTCCAGCCGAGGTCCGGCAATAAAGGACGGCTTTCGCTCCATTTCATTTCCAGCCGGGACGATCTCGACCAGGTTCGGGCCTTAACTGGCGGTGTTGTGTCTTTCGAATTTCGATCCGCTGGACAACCTTTCCTCATGGTTGACGCCCCAAGCGTTTCAGTAGTTTCCAGAAACGGCCGTTGTTTGCCGTGGACCAAGCGTGGCCCCGAGGAGGAAGGTCCCGCAGGAGGATCGTTCGATAACCGCTTTCGCGGTAGAGACGTTCCGAATCGATGCAAATACGTATCAATTCGGGATAATCGCCTGCATTGTAACAATAAATCACCCCGAAAAGAGGACCTTTTTGCAACGGCGGAATGGCTTCACTTGCCTGGTTGACATACGCCTGGGAGTGAGAAACGATGCCGTTGTAAAAATGAGGCCGGCGATTGGCCAGGTGATGGCACAGTCCGGCCCCTGCCGAAAGGCCCGCGAGAAAGACCTGTCGACGATCGACCGGATAATGGATGATCACCGTGTCGATGATCGCTTCAATCCCGTCAATTTCTTTTTCGATCAGCCAGCCCGTAGAACGGCAGTTTAAAAATGTATATTCGTACCTGGCCGTAGGGACCAGGAGAATGATGCCGCGGGCACGGCAGAATTGGATCAGCCCCGTTTCCTCGACCGGACTCCCGCTATAGTTCTTCAGGCTTGGTATTGACTTGAAACCGGCAGAGATCACGCCATGGAAGTACACCAAAAGGGGATGCTGGCTGCCACCGGCAGCCGGCAGAAACAGCCGGTAGTCACGTGAATTGCCCGACTTGTCCAACACGGGGTATGGGGTTTCAAGGACCTTGTAGTTCTGAGAGGGCCGGCAGGCGAAAAAGGGCAGGAACACCACAAGGAGTACCGGCCAAGACAGCCATTCTTTCAGGGTGGTACTCATTTTTTGCCTATGCGCATTCAAGGCGTCCCGCAGATAAAAATACAGCGGGTGTTTTTTTCCTTTCCCTAGCGAGGGTCATTTTACCAATGAAGCAGCCTTCAAATAACGGACGATTGCTTGAACGAAGATCCTGTTTGCCAAGGCGTTGGGATGGGTGTTGGACTCGCTTATTCTGAGGTCACGGGACTTATGGGACAGCATTTCGGCCAAGGGATCCACAACCATGAAGCCGTGATCTTGGCAAAGTTTTTTTACGATTTCATGAATTTCCGTGAACAAATAGTGGTCCATTTGCTGAAATTCAGTATGAATGACGAACAATACCGGGATTTGTGGCTGGGTCAGTCTGCGTATTTTTTCGAACGCTGCGTTCAAGGCAGTCCAATTCTCGGCTTCCCGATAGGCATAGAAGAAATAGTGGGAGTATCCTTTTTGAATGAGCTTCCAACCGTCTTTTGAATATTGCGGGTTCTTGTCGGCGTTGGTTTTTTTTAGAAACAGGCGATTTTTAATCAGCAAATAGGTTTTGGAATGGTGAAGAAAACCGTCCACCAAACGGTTGCCGGTGGTCAAGTAGGAATCATATCCTTTATAGGTGGCCAGCACCGTTCGCTGCCTGCTCAAAACTCCGATATCGTTCAAACTGTAGCCGATGATGATCAAATCAGGTGAATATTTGAGGACTTTGTCCTGGATCCTTTCAGCCTCCTGAGGCGTGTTGTAGCCCATTACCCCGAAATTGATCACTTCCAGGGACGGATTCGTTTTTTGCAGTTCTTTTTCCAGCTGCTTGGGCCACGTATCTTCGAGTTCGAGTCCGAGGCCGAACGTACAGGAGTCTCCGACGGCGGCGATACGGAACACTCCTTCCGGCTTGTTAAGAGCATAATCCCTGTCGCGGACGCCGTCGCGATTGATCCGATACCAAGCATTGTCTTCGAAGGTCGCGCTTCCTGGCACCAACTCGTATCCCATAAGGGGGTTGGCGGTGAAGCGATGGGTTTTCAAGGTCAGGGGAATGACGGCCTGGTCGCTGAGCTTGTTCCAGAAAATTCTGATCAGGACTTCTGCGCATGTCAGCGTGAGCACCGTGGCCAAAATCGAAAGAAGTAAGCGCAAAAAAAATTTCTTCATTGAATCATTCCTGCTTGTCTGCATTTTAACACAGTCGTGTTCAGCGGACAATCGACCGGTTGACAACGTGCTTTCAATTTAGTATTATCCATTTTGAGGCTTGATTCAAGGGAAGAGGGTAAAACCCCACAGCCCCCGCTGCCGTG
This sequence comes from Candidatus Aminicenantota bacterium, assembly GCA_963770755.1. Taxonomy (GTDB): domain Bacteria; phylum Acidobacteriota; class Aminicenantia; order UBA2199; family UBA2199; genus UBA2199. The sequence continues at coordinate 860,595 of CAVYQZ010000010.1, forward strand.
ACCGGACCAGGTTCGCCTGGAAGTATCTTTGAAAGTCTCAGCCACTGCCCCAATTGGGGCGGGAAGGCTTTTTAAAGGTTCCGGAAGTCGGAAGACCTATCAGGTATCAACCCGATGCGCATTATCTGCGGAGGGCGGATAATGTTGATGCTCAAAGTCCTCTTATTGGGAGGTTTGGCCATGAATCGACATTTTTTTATTTTTTTCATGTTGTGCTATTCTTGCCTTCTTTTTTGCGAAGAGACAAAGGAAAAACCTTTGCTGCAAGAAAAGATCGAAGTGATCGGCCGCGTGCCATTGACCCGGGCCCTGCAAAGCGTGACAACATTCAGTGAAAAAGAACTTGATTATTTGAAGTCAGCAGGCTTAAAAGGGGTTTTGAACCAAAGTCCGGGGATCCTGGTTCTCAGTGCCGGCCATCCCGGGCAGTTTGCCTATACATTTGCCCGCGGCGCGGCAGTGAACCAAATGTTGTTTTTGGTGGACGGCTGTAAATTATTTGATCCATCGAGTTCTTTGGGGGCGAATTTTTCATTTTTATCTCCCCAGGTCATCCAAAAAGTTGAAATCATTCGCGGTCCGCTCAGCAACCTCTATGGTTCAAGCGCCATGGGCGGGGTGGTCAACCTGATCACAAAGAAAAGTGACGGAATGGTTTTTTCTCTGGCTGGCGGAAGCCACGGTACGTATGAAGGTGATTTTAATTGGGGAAAGAAAAAAGCGCCTTTCAGTTTTTCCGTGAATGGACACTTTATAAATTATAGCGACGGCCAGGTTAATGACAAAATGCAAAAACAAGGGTTTTCGCTGCAATCAGCCTATGAAAAAACCGCTCTGAATTTAGGAATTCAATTATTTGGCAATTTTATCAATTCCGGGATCCCGATCAATCTGGGTTTACCTACTCCAAAACGCCACTATTGGCAGCAAAATTTACTTGTTGCCGTTCCTTTTACTTATCGCTTGGCTGAACATCTTGATTTTGAAACCAAAATTTCTTTTCATTGGAATAAATACGAGTTTTCCGATCCAGACGATACGTGGAACTCTTTTTTTGCCAATCGATCCCTCGTTGGCGCCATGACGGCCAAATTCAACGCCCTTTTCTGGGAGAAATTGAAAATCATGGCCGGACTCGACTATTCCCTGCAATCAATTGACAATCAAAGCAATGGTGAAGTACTGCTCGAAGATGCTGGAGCCAATATTTTTTCTCATTTCTTGAGTGTCAATGCCGATTTAAACAAGTTTCTCCTTTCCGCGTCCATACGTCTGGACAAGTATAAAAATTTAAAAATCGTTGCCTCCCCGCAATTGGGGCTTTCCTATAACCTGTCGGCCAATTTTAAAATCAGGGCATCGTATGCTGAGAGTTTCAGGGCTCCGACCTTACCGGAATTGCTTAACCCATATTGGGGCAATTCGGCATTGGTGCCTGAAATCGGAAAATCCATTGAATGTGGTGTTGATTTATTTATGCAATCGTTGGCCATGGGCATTACCTACTTTGACTCCCGGTACTTGAATTTAATCGGTTACAGCCCGATAACTTGGAAATTCGTCAATATCGATGAAGCCGTGGCCAGAGGAATTGAATTCAGTATTAAAAAAACAGTTTTTAAGCATTGGCAATGGGGATTGTCCTACACCTATTTAAAAACAATGGATATTCAATACAATCGGGAGCTGTTGCGGAGACCACGCCATACATTTTCCACAGAATTGACCTATCAAAGCGCCAGGTTTGATTTTTTCGCGGAAATGATTTATGTGGGCAAACGTCTTGATTATGACGAATTGCTTTGGTCGATTGCGGATAATCCGGCCTTTAATACATTCAATTTTGTTTTGAATTTTCCAGTCAGCAGCAAATTCAGCTTGTTTATTAATATCAGCAATGCTTTCAACCGTCATTTTGAAGAAGTATTGGGTTACCCGGCGCCGTTGCGAAGGTTTTTGGTCGGAATTAAATACCAGTGAACAAATCGAATTGTGATTGGCCTTAAAGTGAAAATCCAAAAAATATTTTTATTTTTCAGTTTTTTCATATTGAGCGAATTAATTTTTGCGCAACGGGTTATTTCCATGGCCCCGGCCATCACCGAAATCGTTTTTGCTTTGGGTAAAGGCGGCCAGCTGGTTGGCGTCACAAGATTTTGCGATTATCCGGATGCAGCCCTTAAAATTGCTAAAATCGGCGGTCTTTTGGATATGAATATGGAAACCCTTCTGGCTTTGACTCCGGAAGTTGTCATTGCCTACCCCGAACAATATGCCAAGGTTAAATTAATAGAGTCACGGGCCCGGTTGCTGGTCGTAAAACATAAAACCCTGTCCGATTTGTTTGATTCCATTTTGAAAATCGGCGGCGTTCTGAATGCAGAAAAGAAAGCCCACGAGATGGTTTTTAGCATAAAAAGCAAATTAACCGCGGTCGCTGCCGGAACCGGGAGCAAAAAGAAAATACGGACTCTGATCATCGCTGGCCGCAACGCCGACGAATTAAAGAATATGTACATTGTCGGTAGAAGTGATTTTTTGAACGAGCTTTTGGAAATTGCCGGGGGAATTAACGTGTATCAAGGTGAGGTTGATTATCCCAACATCTCGATGGAAACAGTTATTTTTCTTGATCCGGAATTGATCCTTGAAATTTCCGCATTTTATGAAGGGATCAATGATAAAAAAATCTTTAAACTATGGAGGCCATTCACCATGCTGCAAGCGGTTCGCAATCAGCGTATAAAAATAATAAAAAAATCTTTTTGGCTGAGGCCCGGATCACGGATTGGGCTTATCGCCGAGGAATTGGCCGACATTTTGGGGTCAGTTGAAAAACTTGAAAAGTCCGTCATTGAAAATTAATTCATGATTAAAGCGGCGCACGTGTCCTATGCGATTGGCAATAAATCCATTTTACAAAATGTGGATTTTTCATTGAATGAAAATGATTTTCTTTTAATTTTTGGGGCCAATGGGGCGGGAAAATCGACCATGTTAAAATTACTGGCTGGAATTTTGACTGCCAAACAAGGCGGCATTTTTATCGGCCGAAAAAACATCTTGCTTTATTCAAAAAAAGAATTGGCCACATACGTCGCTTATTTGCCCCAGTTTGACGAGTTCGGTTTACCGATGCTGGTCAGAGATATCCTGTTGTCCGGGCGTTATCCATACGGGTCCCTCTTCAGGAAATATTCACGCCGGGATTATGAAATATTTGAAAAAACAGTTGAACGATTCGCGCTGGCTGACTATGTCGACCGCATCATGCAAACGCTCAGCGGCGGCGAAAGAAAAAAAGTTTTACTGGCCAGCGCTTTTATTCAGGATGTCCCGCTCATTCTTCTGGATGAGCCGTTGAATTTTTTAGATCCATCCAGTGCGATACAAGTTGTTAAAATGCTCAAGGAAATGCATGATCAAGGGAAAACAATATTGCTGGTTTCCCATTTAATCCAGTATTTTTTTCCCCATGCCAATAAAATGCTGGCTTTGAAAAATGGCCAAACCCAGTATTTTGGCGAAAAAATATTTTCCGCACCGTTGTTTCATGATATTTACCAGGTATCGGTGAAGCGTTTAGTGATTGACAACAAGGAAATTATTTATATCCATGAGTAAAAAAGTCTATGTACTGGCCGCGATCGTTTTGTTATTGATGTTCCTGATCCCGTTCCTGGGCATCATTCCCATTCATTGGCAAACAATTTTTAAAAGCAATTCCAGTAGTTTTGTTTTCTGGCAGTTGCGCGTCCCCCGGACCATTCTGGGATTTGTGGCCGGTTCCATTTTGGCCCTGTCCGGACTGGTCTGTCAAAACCTTTTTAAAAATGATCTGGCCACACCGGATCTTTTGGGAATTTCGTCCGGCGCGGCGGCCGGAGCGGTTTTGGCATTGAAATTCAATCTTTTTGTTTCGTTTATTGGTTTTGGCAGCTTGATTTTATTTTCATATCTGGGTGCCTTGTCGTCGGTTTTCTTTGTCTTGCTCATTTCGCGAATGGTGCGCAATTCGTCGCTTTATACTTTTTTAATGTGCGGGGTAGCGCTCAATTTTTTCTATTCGGCCATGATTGTATTTTTTCAATATTTATTTGATTTTTCCAACACTTTTTCACTGCTGCGCTGGCTGATGGGTGGAATTTCCGTGGTAGGTTATCGTGAAATTGCATTTTTAGGTATGCTTTTATTGATTTTTTTGTTTTTAATATTTTTGTTCAAGCAAGAATTTTTGCTGGCTTCTGCAGGAGATCATTTCGCGCAAAGCCGTGGTTTGCATGTCGCTCATTTTAGAATCTATTCTTTTCTGGTACTGGCGTTTATTGTGGGTGCAGTTGTTTCAATCTGCGGGCCTATCGGGTTCATTGCCCTGATTGTGCCTCACGTTGCCAGGCTCTGGGGAAAAAGCAATTACCACGAAACGGTTATTTTGTCACTATTATTGGGTGGCGGCTTTTTGGTTCTGGCTGATTTTTTTGCTCGGACACTGATGCCTCCCGTTGAAGTTCCGGTCGGCATCATTACTTCCCTGTTCGGAGCGCCTTTCTTTTTGTCCTTGATTATCTCGAAATTGAAAAAAGCGGAATAATTTCGAAAGTTTGCTCATCTCAAAGAATTTATTTGCTATAATAGCTGGCGGAAACCATTCATGCAAAAGTATGGCCTGTGAATTAAATGAAAACGCATATTGAATTAAACAAAGCCAATTTGCTGCATAATTTAAAAGTGTTCAAGGAAACAACCCGAAGAAAAATAATGTTTGTAGTCAAGGCCAATGCTTATGGCCATGGTTTAAATGAAATTATCGAGATCAGCAAGGCTTTGCCGGTTGTGGATTATTATGCCGTGGATTCCGTATCGGAAGCCATGTTGATAAAGTCCCGACAGCGACATAAACCCATATTGGTTTTGGGTTGGAGTGATCGGGCCGAATTGACGGAAATCATCGCCAACAGCTTTGAAACGGTTATTCCTTCAACCGAACAGCTTACATTGTCCAGGGAAATCGCTAAAAAAATCAAACAGAAAGGCTTTCATTCACTTAAAACTGGAAACTGGCACCCAGCGCCTTGGCCTTGAACCCGAGAAGGTTGTTCGGTTGCTGCGGACTTTTCCTGACCCGCAACTCGAACTGCGGGGCATCTATTCACATTTTGCTAATATCGAAGATACCACCGATCCGACCTTTGCCCAACAGCAATTGTCTATTTTTAATCAGGTGCTTAAACACGTCCCGTCTGGAAGAATTCTTAAGCATTTCTCCAGCTCGGCTTCGAGCCTGCTTTTTCCAAAAACATTCTTTGATATGGTGCGGATAGGCATTTCAGCTTACGGTTATTGGCCATCCAAGCAAACCCATGCCCTGTACTTGGAAAAAAATCGCAAGAAAATAATTTTAAAGCCCGTTTTAAGCTGGGTTGCAAAAGTTGCTCAAATCAAGCATATAAAAAAAGGTTCGGCTATCGGGTATGGATTGAGTTACCGGACGTATAATAAAGTAAAAATCATTGTCGTGCCGGTGGGATATTACGATGGCTACGACCGCAAGCTTTCCAATATTTCGCAAGTCTTGGTCCATGGCGTTAAGGCCCCGGTTCGGGGCAGGATTTGCATGGACATGTTCATGGTGGATGTCACGCATATAAAAAATGTAAAAATCGGCGATCGGGTGGTTATTCTGGGGGAGGAAAATGGCGAGAAGATCCATGCCGACGTACTGGCTGAACTGGCCGGCACAATCAATTATGAAATATTGGCCCGGATTAATCCTTTGATTCCAAGGATTATTGTTTAATATGGAAAGAGATAAATATCATTTCAAAGAACTTTTAATTTTTTTATATCGTTTATAGGTGTGTATGGAGATTACAGAAATCTTATTGAGGTGCAGAAATGGCGATCAGGAGGCTTGGAATATGTTAATTAACGATTATTCCAAAGCGGTTTACAATATCGCCTTGAATTTTTTTGCCGATAAAGACATCGCCGCCGATGTGACGCAGGATATTTTCCTGAAAATCTATCATAATTTAGAAAAATTCAAAGAAGATAAGAACTTCACAGCGTGGCTTTTTACTATTTCCCGGAACTACTGCATTGATTATTGGCGTAAAAACAAAAAATATTTTTTAAGCAATCAGGAATTAGACGAAAAAATCAGCGGCCACGACCAGACTCCGGAGGATTATTCGATCCGGGAATCGGAAATTGTGGAATTGAGAAAAAAAATAGCGCAATTGGAACCTGAACTCAGGGTGATTTTAATTTTGCGTGACATTCAGGATTTTTCTTATCAGGAAATTGCCGCGAAATTTTCCATCCCCGAAGGTACGGTGAAATCTCGTATCAATCGAGCCCGTTTGAAGCTGGCCCAATCATTTATTGCGGGGGGAACAATGATTTTTAAATGCAAAGAAATTGAATGCCTGCTCTCGGCATACCTGGAAAATGAATTATCCCCGGCAGAGTCCGGCAATATTGAACGGCACTTGGCGGAATGCCCGCGTTGTCTTCATTTGAAAGAAAAAATGGAAGAGATACTTATTGAAAATGTCGGATCTGCAGGAAGAAGTCCCATTTTTTCTAAAAAACAGGCTGTTCAATATTCCGGAAATTTCCGAAAAAAAGAAATTTGCCAGAACTATTTATTTCCCCAAATGGCTAGCTGCAGCAGTCGGAACAGTCATCTTGTTTTTAAATCTATTTTACTTTACCAATATTTTTCCATCGGTTAATCGCGAAATGCATGCGGTGGTTGGCTCCATAGAAACATTTGTCGTGCAAACCGGAGGATGGTTTGAGAAAAGTTAAAGAATCCAAAGATTTGATTTTGTTCACTTTTTTTAATAAAAAAGCCGGCGAAAGAAAAGATGAAAAAGTGAAGTTCCGATTTTAATTTGAATGATGACTTAAGCAAAGGAGGAAAAAATGGATAATAATCAAAAATTAGTCTCAGGTCAAAAAGAAAAAAATCCGTCTTTAGCCGCTTTTCTGGCAATATTTCCCGGTATGGGGGCCATATATAACGGCAATATTATCAAGGGTATTACCTATATGCTGATTTTTGCCGTTCTGATTGTTTTGACCGATAATGCCAATGATCCCGACGCGGTAGTTTTTGGCCTTTTGATTGCCGGCTTTTTTATTTTTCAGATCATTGACAGCTATAATGAAGCAGGGAAGATTAATCAGAATATCCTGACTGAAGAAAACCCGGCAAACAATAAAGAAGATTTTTCTTTGTTTTCGGCGATCATCGTGCTGTTGATCGGGATTGTTTTCCAATTGGCTAACTTTGATTTGATCACCTATCGCCAAGTTACACGCCTGTGGCCGCTGGTACTGATAATTTTTGGCATCAAGATTGTTTACAATTACTTCAAAAACGAGGAGAACAAAAATGGCAAAAGCTAAAAAGGAATCACTTTTTTGGGGATTCATAATTCTGGTTTTGGGCATGCTTTTTTTATTGAAAAACTTTGGCTTGGAAATTAGTGTCTGGTACCTTATCGGGAAATATTGGCCATTAATCTTGATTTATATCGGATTGAAAAATATTTACCTGTATACAAAAAAAAATCAATGAAAAAGAAAGAAATTGTCATTGTTGTTTTACTAATAATTTTTGGATTTGTTTACAATGCGGTCCGAAAAGGTACAATTAAATTCATTGACGATTTCTCCGAATTTTTAAATGAAGGGCTTTTGGTCAGTGGGCAATATAAGGCCTTTCCCCAAAAAGAAATGGTTTTTCCGGCGCCGCATAAAATTACCATGGATAATCCGGCCGGTGAAATAGTTATTGATAAATCCGCCGATGACCAGGTTCATCTTATGGCATTTTTCAGGGTATATTATTTGGATCAGGCGGACGTTGAAAAGATCAGTCGTAATGCCCTGATCCATGCAGAAAATGAAAATGGTGAATTGAATATAAGCGCGGATTACGTATCGGCTTTTCCATATAAAAGACTGAGGACCTATTTCCATGTGGCGATTCCCGAAGGTGTTATATTGTCTGTCCGCAACCAGCTGGGAAACACGGTTGTTCGTCAATGCGGGACAGACCTTTTTCTCAAGCAGAAAAACGGAAATTTGATTTTAAAAGATATCCCCTCTTCGGTGCGAATAGAAATTAGGCGCGGTAACCTGGATATAAAAAATATCGCCGGAAGTGTAGACATTGAAGCAAGCCAAGGTGATATTTTACTGGAAAATGTCGCGGCCCTTCATTTGCAGGGAAGGCATGGGAACTATCGGCTGAAAAAAATCAAGTCCAGCGTCTCCATTGAACACGCGTATGGCGATGTTCTTTTGGATGGGGCCGGGCAAGCCGAAATCTTCGGGCGCCATAGTAAACTGGTGGTTCGCAATATAGGAAACGGTCTAAATCTTTCCAATGCTTTCCAAACTGTTTTTATAGAAAATATTAAGGGTCATGTTTATCTGACGAGTCGATCGAGTAAAATGGATGTCCGCCATGTCCAAGCCAAGAGCATGGTGATTGAGAATTCATTCGCCGATATTGCCATTACTGACTGTGCGGGAGAAACCCTGAATGTGCTTCTAAAAAACGGGAATTTAGATTTTATGGGTGAAAAAATTGCCGATAGAATAAATATAGAATCACGGCAAGCAAACCTTAATCTTGTTCTGGGCAAGTTGACCGATCCTACCTTCAATATTAAAACAATACATGGCCGGATATACAATCATTCTTCTATCGCTTTGGATATCTTCCAGGAGAAGGATGAAAATTTTGCTAATCGCAGCGGTCAAAAACCTGAAATAATCATCAACAACAAATATGGAGATATTCATATAAAATAAATTCTAGAATCTTGATTTAATTGTCGATTTGATATATTTTTAATCCCGATGAAGAAAACAGTTACTTTGCCCAATATACTAAGCATGTTGCGTATATTTATGATTCCGGTCATTGTGTTTCTAATGATCCATGTCAGCTCGCAGATCTTTCCATATTTAATCGTTGTGTATGTCTTTGCCGTTTTTCTTGATTTTCTGGATGGATTTATTGCCCGCTGTTTTTCTCAAGAAAGCGATTTGGGCAAAATTATCGACCCGTTGGCGGATAAATTTTTAGTTTTGTCCCTCTTGTTCACCCTAACCATCAAGTTTGATTTCCCCGTATGGTTGGCTGTTTTTATTGTCTTGCGGGATGTTTTGATTCTATGGGCCAGTTTCTTATTGTTCAAGGGCAGAAAAATTGTCAAACCTTCCTTAGTGATTGGCAAGTTTACTTTCGGCCTGCTCAGCTTGTTGATTTTTGTTTTTATTGTCGATCTTAGCGATTCCATCGATTTGTTTTTACTCAAACGATTTTTTATTGTCCTGAGTTCGGCTTTTTTACTATGGTCCTGGTTTGAATATTCATTGGTCTATCTAAGAGAGAAAAATGGGCGAAAAAAAACTGATTTTACTAGTTGATGACGACAAAGAAATTTGCTTTCTACTGAAAGAATTTCTTGAAAAAAAGGGTTTTGAAGTGTTGGTCGCCCATGATGGCCAAAAAGCCCTTGAATTGGCTGAAAGTCATGTTCCGGATTTGGTCATAACGGATTTGCTGCTTCCCAAAGAACATGGCATTGATGTGATGCATAAAATAAAAGATCGTTTTCTCACGCCCATCATCGCCATATCTGGAATTTATCAAAAAGATGAAATTAAAACAAAAATTGATGATATCTATTTAGAGGGTTTTTATGAAAAACCGTTGAATCTTGAAGCCTTGTATAAAGGCATTCAAGCAGTTTTTTATGAATGATTCGTTTAATTCGCTGACAGGCTTTTTAAAGAAAAAGTTTCCCGGACAAAAAATTCTTAAAATCCCGCTCAATGCTGGTTTTGCCTGTCCAAACCGGGATGGTTCCATTGGCCGGGAAGGTTGCGTTTTTTGCGACCAATATGCTGCTGGACCGATTCGTACGGCGGGTTGGTCTATCGAACAACAAATTGAAACATATATGGCTGCACATCCGGGCAGGAAGTATATAGTGTATTTTCAATCACACAGCAATACCTATGATTCAATTTCAGAATTAAAGCGTAAATACCATATAGTTTTCAGCTATAAGAATATTGTCGGGCTTTCTATCGGAACCCGGCCCGATATTATTTCCAGTCCGGTTTTATCTCTTCTTGAGGAATTCAATCGGCGCCTGTATGTCACTGTCGAGTTGGGTTTGCAATCGATCCATGAATCAAGTTTATTGCTTTTAAACCGCAATCATTCCTATCTTCAATTCCTGGAAACTTTTCAGAAATTACGATCCGCAAAAATTGACACGGTCGTTCATCTGATTATTGGTATTCCGGGTGAATCCCGTGAAAACATGCTGGCCACCATAGAGGAAATGAATCGTTTGAAACCCCAGGGCATTAAATTTCATTTGCTACATATTTTAAAAGATACCGCCTTGCATCGACACTATCTGCAAACGCCATTTCACTTGCTCAGCCAGGATGAATATACTGAGCTAATTGTTTTTCTCCTGGACCATCTTGATCCCGAAATCGTGATTCATCGGCTTACGGCCGAAAGAGAAAAAGAAATTTTTATTGCACCGGAATGGGCATTGAACAAACAGGCTGTTTTAGACTCGATCAGACTTAAAATGAAACAAACGGCCGCTTTTCAGGGACGTCATTTCATTCCCCTGACAAATTAATTTACATGAACATCTATTGCCATCATCAGCTCCATGAAAGTGGCAACACTTTTTTTAAAATAACACGCTTAGGTCACGATAGTTGGCATTGGTGCTGTTGACAATAAAAGTCAAATAGTGTAAAAATCATTGCAGTTGATTTATGAAATGGGATAGCCATGGGAAAACATATAATTGAATCTCCAGTCCCCTTTGTTTTGAGAAAAATATTTATCGAGAAAAGCAGTGGTGAACTCAGATTAAAAGGCGAAAACTTCGAGAAGAGCTTGTATTTCACCTCGGGCAACCTTTGTTTTGCCAAAACCAACGTTCTTCATGAACGGTTGGGCGAAATACTTTTTAAAACAGGGAAAATAAATCAAACTCAATTTTGGGACATCCAAAAGTTGCTTTCCGGCCAAAAAACAAAAATTGGCGCTATTCTGGTTGCAAATAATTTTCTCAATCAGAAGGATTTACATTTTGGATTGATCTATCAGGTAAGGCTCATCGCTATTTCAGCATTTTCCTTGACAAGTGGCGAGTGGGAATTTACTTCCATGATTCCCGATATTTCGGAAGATTCCATGTTTCATATCGAGTTGCCGACAATTTTTTCAGAGGGCGTGAAAAAATTTAAAAATCTGACTTCATTTAAAAATAATTTTTTCACTCATTCTTTATTGACCAAATCCATGTCCAGTGATTTTAAAAATCTATTGCACTCTAGCGAAATTGATTTTTACATGGAATTGGCGAGTCATTCTCCTGGGCCGGCCGGGCAAATTGCCACCAATATGAATGTGGCTGATGAAATTTATTGGCAAAAGCTCATGTTGTTTTTTTTGCTTAATATAGTGGAATTCGGCCAAATCTCCATCGACAAGGAAACGAGCAAAAGCTATGATGAATTGATTACACTTTATGAAAAATTAAAAATCAAAGAAATTGATTATTATGAATTGTTCAATTTAAATAACTCGGCGGCTTTCAATGAAATCAAGGATGTCTATTATCAATATGCGAAAAAATATCACCCAGACCGTTTTGGCGATGCGCCAGACCCCGAGCTGAAGGAAAAAGCCAATCTTGTTTTCTCACGCATTAATAAGGCCTTTGAAGTTCTAAGCAGTGAAGAAAAGCGGCGTGAATATGACACCAAGGGTTATAAAGAAATCCAGAATTTGGACAAAGTTAGTGAGAATCTAGTTGAAAAAGCCAATCTGTTTTATCGGAAAGCCAAATCCTTGTATTCTCATAAAAGATTCTTGGAAGCGGCCAGTTTATTAGAGGAAGCCGTAAGAAATGATAAGAACAAAGCGCCATATTTTCTTTTACTGGGTTTGAGCCAGTCTAATATTCCGACTTTGCGGAGGGTTGCCGAAAAAAATCTTCAAAAAGTTGTCGAAATGGAACCATGGAATGCGGAACCTCTGGTAGCGTTGGGATTATTGTTCTTGGCCGAAAAATTGGATAAAAGAGCGGGAAATTTTTTTAGAAAAGCCTTGGCAATTGATCCTGATCATGAAGTAGCATTAAATAAAATTGCCGAATTATCGCCCGATAACAAAAAACAATCCGTATTTTCTGTTTTCAAAAAAAAGAAATAATTTTTATTATCTTCCCCCATATTTTGTGTTTTTGTAATGAATAGTGTTGACATTTAGTGTTTTTGAGGTAAAATAGCCAACGACATGAAATTATTTTTTTAGGGGGAATCGTTGGAAATTCTTTTTATAGCTTCGGAAGCTGTGCCATTTGCAAAAACCGGGGGACTGGCTGATGTGGTGGGAATTCTCCCGCAAGCCCTGGCTGAAAGCGCAAATGTGTCTTTAATGATTCCGGAATATCTGACAGAAAATATTCGCAGTCTTACGCTGAAAACGGTGGATTCCTTTTCCATCCAAATCGGGTCCCAATCCTTTCCGGCCCAAATAAAAAAAACAAGTCTCTCTCCACGCTTGAGTGTATATTTTGTTACTCAAGAATATTTTTTTGCAAGGGAATATCTTTATGGGGATGCTCATGGCGAATACTCCGATACTTTTTATCGCTTTTTGTTTTTTCAAAAAGCAACTGTGGAATTTATTCGCCGGCAGGAAATATTTTTTGATATTATTCATTGCCATGACTGGCAGACAGCATTGATCCCGCTTTTAATCAAATCGCCCCCCACCTCGTCATTTTTATTGAAGACCAAGATTGTTTTTTCGATACATAATCTTGGTTATCAGGGGATTTTTCACGGGAATTTGTTCAGTGAAACTGGCCTTGCGGACTATCTTTTTTCCCCCGACTATCTCGAATTTTATGGAAATATCAATTTTATGAAAGCCGGGATTATTTTTTCCGATTGGCTGCTCACGGTCAGTCCCACGTATGCCAAGGAAATCCTTTTACCAGAAAAAGGATTCGGTTTGGATGGCTTGCTTAACAAGTTTTCATTTAAATTAAGTGGAATTCTGAATGGAGTCGATTATAGTCAATGGAATCCCGAGAACGATTCTTTTATTGATTATCCCTATTCCCTAGTAACATTGGCTGAAAAAAGAAAAAACAAGGAAGCCTTATATGCGGAACTTAATATCTCGACAGATTGCAACTGGCCATTGTTGGTACTGATTTCACGTATCGCAAAGCAGAAAGGAATAGATTTGCTTCTGAATATTTTCCCGATTCTCCTAAAAGAAAATTTACATGTTATTGTTTTGGGCGAGGGCGAAGAGTCATTTGGACCGGGGAAGTTGCAGACAATGGCCGATCTGTTTCCCGAACAATTGACTTTTTTAAACTTTTTTGACGAGAGGATGGCCCATCGACTGGAAGCCGCGGGGATATATTCTTCATGCCCTCAATTTATGAGCCTTGTGGGTTGAATCAGATTTACAGCATGAAATATGGTACCGTGCCGATTGTTCGGGCGACCGGGGGATTGGAAGATTCGGTAAATGAATTTGACCCGCATACCGGGCTGGGGACCGGGTTTAAGTTTTCAGGTGACAACATTTCTGAAATTATGTTAGTAATAAAAAAGGTTTTGGCAATGTATCAAAATTCACATGTATGGCGGCAAATTCAGGGAAATGGCATGATGCGGAATTTTTCATGGGAAATGGTGGTTCCTGAATATATAAACATTTATAATAAAATAATACGGGAGGATAGCAACCATGGCTGAGATTGATTCTGCCAACGACGGAAACTTTGATAGTTTGATGAATAGTCCCAAGACGATTATTGTTGATTTTTGGGCTCCCACGTGCATGCCTTGCAAACTCATGGAGCCAGGCCTGGAAAAGATTGCCGCCAATCATCATGAAAGTGTGACCGTGCTGAAAGTCAACGTGAATGAAAACCCTTTGACGTCTTCACGTTTTTTTGTACGCACCCTCCCGACCCTTTTGTTTATTAAAAACGGTTTGGTGCAAACTCAAATTATCGGGGCTGCCAATCCCAGTCAAATTGAAAAAACCCTGAGTGAAGTACAATAATGGAAAAAAACTGGGATATCATTATTATCGGCGGCGGACCGGCCGGTTTGGCTGCGGCGATATATTGCGGACGATCCCTGCGAAAAACACTGGTCCTTGAAAAACAGGTTTTCGGCGGACAAATCGTCAATGCGGATATTATTGAGAATTATCCTGGCTTTGCCGAGCCCATAGTTCCGGCTGATCTGATGGATCAAATGTTCAAGCAATCCGAACGTTTTGGGGTCACATTGGAAAATGATGAAGTCACCTTAATCCAATCTGAAAACAATCGCTGGCGGGTTGATGTTTACAACAATTTCTATACGGCCAATGCATTGATTTGTGCGGCCGGATCCAAGCACCGCTTTTTAAATGTGAAAGGAGAAAAAGAATTGTTGGGCCGTGGTGTGTCGGTTTGCGCCACGTGTGATGCGCCTTTTTTTCTTAATCGAAAGGTTGCTGTCCTGGGTGGTGGTGATACCGCCTTGGTCGAGGCCTTGCATCTGGCAAAATTTGCCGCTACTGTCTATGTAATTCATCGTCGCGACCAATTGCGGGCGGAAAAAATACTTCAGGAAAGGGTTTTTGCAAATCCTAAAATTAAATTACTTTGGGATATGGAAATTCTCGGTTTTGAAGGGGAGCAGAAATTGTCAGGGATTGAATTAAAAAATAAAAAAACAGCCGCGGTCGAAACAATTGCTTTTGACGGAGCTTTTTTGGCTATCGGCACAATTCCCAATAGTGAACTGATTAAGGATTATGCCGACCTTGATGAAAACGGCTATGCGATAACCGACATTTCTTTATCCACCCGGTCAAAAGGATTGTTCGTGGCGGGAGAAGTAATTAAGGGAAATCGCCGCCAAGTCGCAATTTCTGTGGGCATGGGCGTGCAGGCTGCCCTAAGTTGTGAGGAACATCTTGCTCAATTAGAGTAAGCTGGCGGACAGATTGTGGTTATATTTGGTCATGTGGGATTTTTATTGAAAACGGAGCCGGAGTGATCAAGGCCGAACTATACGAAACGGATGTTCGAAACCAGGTTATTTGCCGGCTTTGTGCCCATCAGTGCCGCTTGCTTGAAGGGTCCACGGGAATTTGCCGGGTTAGAAAGAATATCGCCGGCGTACTTTATTCTTTAAATTCCGACCACGTCGTCGCTATGCACTTGGATCCAATCGAAAAAAAACCCTTGTATCATTTCTTGCCTGGGGAAAGCACTTTTTCCATTGCCGCTATGGGCTGCAATTTTTCCTGCCGCTTTTGCCAGAATCATTCCATATCCATGGTCACTGATGAACAGGAAATCTCAGGAGAGTCTGTTTCTCCTGAGCAGTTGGTGCAACATGCTTTGAAAAGCCGGGCCAGCTCGATTTCATACACGTACACCGAACCCACCGTTTTTTTTGAACTCATGCTGGCAACCGCCCGTTTGGCGCACCAGCATGGGATAAAAAACATCATGGTCAGCAACGGTTATATAAGCGGGCGGGCGTTGTCCCAGTTGGCGCCATTTTTAGATGCCGCCAATATTGATTTGAAAGCCTTCAGTGAAAATTTTTACAAAAAATATTGTTCGCGCTCGTTTGCAGCCTGTTCTGGAAACAATTGCTGCGATACAAGCAAGGGGGATTTGGCTTGAAATCACAACGCTGCTGATCCCGGGATTAAATGACGATCGCGAAGAAATAAAGCGGTTAATCGAATTTATACTTGCGCTTGATGATCAATTGCCTTGGCATGTATCGCGTTTTTTTCCACAATATCAAATGCGGCATATTCCGGCAACGGAAACAGAATCCATTCATGGATTCCTTAGCCTGGGGTCTGAAATGGGTTTAAAATATCTTTATGGCGGCAATATGGCGACCGATAGTTGGAACGATACTCATTGTCCGTGTTGCAAGGGAAAACTAATTCGCCGCCAGGGGTACCACACCGAAATTTTGGCTTTGCAAGCGGGAAACTGTCAATTTTGCGGTCAGCCTATAGCGGGAATTTGGCAGAGTTAGTTTTTCAGACTGGATTATCTATTTTTTTATTTGAGTTAGGTTGACAAAAAAAAAGCTGTGGTTTATTTTAGTCTTGGAGTTGATCATGACTGAAACCAAATCGCCTGAATCAGGCTCAGTTCCCGAACGGGGTGATCTTGAAGGAATGCATTCCGATGCAGCCAACGACCCGAACCAGACTAAATTGCTCCCGGCGATTGCCACGATTGGTAAACAAGATGTGGCAAACAGTCAAGGTGCAGATTCTGATGGCGTTCGCCTCATATCGGAAAAAGCCAAGTTTGATTTGTCGCCGGCGGTCTGGTTAAAAAAGTTGTCCCAATCTCAAATAATCTGGATTTCCCTTTCGATTATTCTGACTTTTTTAGTGATCTTTGTCTGGCTGATCATGCAGGGGCGGCATAAAAATAAAACGTTGAAGCCGGGCGCTGATGAACAGTTTGAAGAAACAACTGAAAACACGGGAACAAATATCCCTGGCGTGTTGAAAAAAAAATTGGATCGTCAGCCTCTCCGGCCAGAGTTGTTATTGACGGATGATGAATTTGCCGGTCAGGCACCTATGCTTGTGAAGGCGAACGGTCCGGTTATTTCGGCTGAACTTGATCCGGAATTGGCGGCCATGGTGGATGCTTTGAAAAAGCGATTGCAGATATCTGTGGATAGCAAATCGACTCGCCGTGGAAACATGGTCACCTGGATAAGCAAGGGAGATTTTCGGGGTTTTAAAATCACCGTTGAAGAGACCATGGAAAATCAAAATTCGCTTTCTGAAGAAGTGACGGTGATTTTTCCCCAAAAAGGGAGTCATCAAAACAGTGAATCGTGTACTGGAATCATTCCGGGATAGTGATCTGGAGCGATTTACTTTGGAATTGCAGAATGCAGGGTTAGAAATCATCACGCTTCCACCACAGCCGGATGCCAGTGTGTTCCGGGTTCAAATCAGGGTTAAAAGTATTTTCGGAAAACCGGTTAACGATGATGTGTTGATTTCCGGAAAAAGTGTTGGGAAAATCATCTCTGGGCATGACCACGGCCCAGCTGGAAAGCATGTTGCTTTCTTCATATATTGTTTTAAAGCGAAAAGTGCTTGTCAAGGATATTTATCACGATGTTTATAAAGTACTCGATCAAAGCAACGAACCTTTATTTTTTGTTTATGAAAATAATAACCTGGTTTGGGGGATATCGCTTATCAGTGAAATTTTCAAAACCGAGAAAGGCATCGGCATTGGTAGCAGTTTGGGTAGTATACGAATTAATTATCCAAAGGTCCGGGTGGGAATTTCCGAGAAAAAAATCCCTTTTATTAAAATTGACGGCGTGGATGGTCTTTTTGTCATCCAAAATGAAGGCGTGAATATGGTCACGCACATTTTTCCAAGTAAAAACAAAGTCATTTCTATATTGATCGGCAATTCACTTGAATTTGACTCGTAATCACTAATTTGCCGGCTTTGATGTTCGTTTTTTTTTGAAAGCTTATTTAAATAAAGTCAGCAATCCCGTAGAAAGAAAAGGTACATATGTAATCAGCAAAACAGCGATCAACTGGATAATTAGAAAAGGAAAAACATCCTTGTACAATTTTCCCATCGGTTCATTGAAGCGATAGGAGGCCAGAAAGAGGTTCAGGCCAACCGGTGGGGTCAGGTATCCCAATTCCATGTTGACCAGAAAAATAATCCCCAAATGTACGGGATGAATGCCGAAGAGATTCCCCAGTGGAATAATCAAGGGAACAACCACTAAAATGGCTGAAAAAATATCCATAAAACAACCCGTGATCAGCAGGGCAATATTCAGCAGTAAAAGAAAAACATACTTGGAAGCAATATGCGCTTGCACCCAGGCCGTCAACTGCATGGGTATTTCGGCATCAATGATAAAATAAGAAAGACCCTTGGCCATGGCCAGGATGGCCAAAACACCGCCAATAATCGGCATGCATTTGAGCAGCACTTGGGGGAGATTTCTGATTTTTAGGTCCTTGTGAATAAACACTTCAACAATGAGCGTATAAATGACAGCGATCGCGCCGCTTTCCACCAACGTGGTGATGCCGCCGAAATAACCCAGTTACGACAATGACCGGCAGAAGTATTTCCCAGAATGAATTTTTGGTGGCGGATAAAGCCTCTTTTAAAACAAATCGTTCCCGTACGATTTTATTTTTTAATGCGTACCAAATTCCAAATACGATCATTGCCAGTACCAGGATGATACCGGGAGCAATACCACCGATAAACATGTCCTTGATGCTGATTTGCGCCGTCACTCCGTAAATAATAACCGGCAGGCTGGGAGGAAAAAGCAAGCCGATGCTGCCGGTCGCGGTGAGCAGGCCGGTGCTGAATTTTGAGCTGTAGTTCCCTTTGATCAGAATATAGGATAACAAGCCGCCCACTGCCAGAATGGTCACTCCGGATGCCCCGGTAAAGGTGGTGAAAAAAGTGCAAACCAAGATGGCCATGATCGCCAAGCCGCCGGGGAACCACGAAAATAATGCCTTGAAAAGCTTGACCAGTCTTTCTCCCGCTTTGCTTTCGGAAAGGAGAAATCCGGTGAATGTAAAAAGCGGGATGGCTGGAATGGAGTGACTGGTCAGCAATGAATAGGCTTCGTTGGCAATGATTTCCAACGGTTGGGCCGCGCGGGCGAAAAGCAAGTAGCCAATGCCGCCCAAAACAATGAATATCGGCACTCCGAAGATTGCGGAAACAATCAAAACAATGATCAGTGGTGTAACCAGATTGGCGAAGATTTGGTTGTAAATCGGTACGAGTGAGTCAAAAAAATGGGCGCTATGAGGAAGCAACACGTGGGAAATGTTCGCGATCGCTTCAAGAGCCAGCAATGTTCCCAGGATCAATCCCAGCGCCGCGATGATTCTTGCCAGTGGCTTGGGGGGAGTATGGGCGATAAAACGCAAAGCCATGATCATGTATCCCAATGGCATAACCATGACAATCCAACGCAACGGGAAAAAAGCGATTTTTTCGTTGGCCGAGAAGGCATTTAAGAGAAAAGATAATGAAATCCAGGCGAAAGCCGTACAGAAGGTTGTGTTGATCAACGCGTTGAGTACCTGGACGCGTTTCAGGAATAGAGGAGGCAATTTCCAATTTAAAGTCAGGGAGAGGTGCTTATTTTCTCTGGCGGTGATGACGGCGCCGATGAAAGCCAGGATGAGAACCAGGTGGTGGGTATACTCGGTGGAATTGGCTATACCGGTATGGAAAACCGTTCGGGCGATCACTTCCATAAAAGGGAAAAATGCCAGTAGGAAAATAGTCAGAAAAGCAATTAAATTTTCAAGCCTTTTGTCCAGGTTGATAAATTTCTTACTGAACATTTTTTTGGCGATATTCCTTCAGCATCTCCAGCAATTTGTCGTATATTTCTTTGCTGAAAACCTTGCCGACCAATTCGTCCATGCCCTTGATGGCGCCTTCTTTCCATTGAGGCAGGCTATCGGGGGGGGCTTCGTGAATGATCAAGCCATTTTTTTTCATGGTGGCCAGCGCGTCAGATTCCAAGGTAATAATTGCCCTGTCCAGCTTTGCCTGGACTTTTTGCACGGCGGCCTTCATGGCCGGTTTGAAGCCTTCGGGGATTTTATCCCAGATCTTGTTGACGATGACTATCCCCCCGACCAAGGGAGTTATTTTCAAAGAATTCATATGGGGAGCGAAGGCGAAATACTGGCCGGCGCCGGCCAGCACGGGTGGGAGATAAATCGCTTCGATCATGCCACTTTGAAAGGCCATCATCGTGTCTTTTAATTCGACAGGGACGGTATGGAAACCGGATTTTTTCCAGGCCTGTTCTATTTCAGGCTCGTCTGTACTGATCGCTAATTTTTGTTTTTTCAGGTCTGAAGGGTAAATCACGGGGTCTTTCGAGAAAAAATTAATCCAGCCGCTCATGACCCAGACCACGGTATGGTAACCCCTTTCCCTGATTTGTTTTTCAAATATCGGCACCAGCTGGCCCATGACGTACTCCATTTCCTTTTCCGAGTCAAAAAGGAAAGGGGAATTGAGCACGAACGCGTCGCGGTTGATCTTGGTGATTCCGACATTAGTCAACACGGCTCCGCCCAGGACCCCCAATTTCATTTTGCGGATCATGTCATCTTCACTGCCGGTTATCCCACCCGGATATATTTTCAATCTCACCTGGCCGTTGGTTATTTTTTCCCATTCGCGGGCAATTTCTTTCAGCGCATCGTTCCACGGCGAACGGTCCGGCGCAATGCTGCCGATTTTAATTACCTGGGCGCTAACAATCAAGGGCAAACAAAGCAGAAAAAAGACTATTCTTTTCCAGTTCATCATTCTGACTCCTTGTTCCCACTATTTTCATCTTCCGCCTCCGGAAAAAAATCACCAGCATGCTGGATCAACCATCTTGCTTTGCGATGGTTTAAAATACTCACCAGACGATTTTCCGGATCAATGTCCGGATCAATATCCAGCGCTTTTGCCAGTAAAGACCGGAATTCATCCAGATTTTGATCCTTCACAGACGCTGTGGTCGCTAGCGCGATGTAGGGCGTTGAAGATTTTCCAGCGGATAGAGCAATGGCTTTCTTGAAATGGTGGCGTGCTTTCTGCAAACTCCCGCCCATGTATTCCGGAAGAGAGCCGTAATAGAGAATATAAAATTCATGGATCGTACCGCCGGCGTAATTTTCTTCAAGCTCGTAGACCCGATCCATCAAGGCCTTTGCGGCTGGCAGGGTGATCCCCAGTTCCATGTCGAAAGGATTGATGGCGTATGCTGCCAGCCAGCCGGCACCCGCCCAATAAAGCAACGGTACATCTTTTTTGCCTGTGGATTGCAACGCCCGGGCATACATTTTTTTTTGAAGATTGTGTTTGAAGCCGGGGTATTTGCTTTCCAATGCGGAAAGAATTATATCGCGTCCGCGCAAATACAGGTTTTTGGCTCGACTGTAATTGAACTCCTGTGCTTCAAACTCGCTGTCGGGGAGCATCAGTGCCGGAGTCTGCAGGAAGGCATTGGCATACATGATGTAAAGACTTCCCGTTTTTAATTTTAAACCGTAATGGCCGGGATTGGCCGCCATCAGTGATTCATATAGTTTGATGGCAAAAGGCAAGGCATCACCTACCAATTCGGGGTCATTGTCGCCGCTGAACACGGTACTGGAAGTTTGTGTGGTCAAGGCGTTGGCCACCTGATTTATGGCCAGCTTTTTAATGGAACAAGCCGGAAGGAAAATCAACGCTGGTACCATGAGTAAATACATCACCGCACATGATTGTTTCATTGAATCTATCTCCATATATTATTATACACCATTCCGTTTCGACCGACAAAAATTTTATTTTTAGGACAAAATGAAATTCAATAATTTTTCGAGCTCCCACAAATAATTTTGGTTAATTATTAACATTTGACTGGATGAAAGAAAAAGCATACAATCATCGCAAGGAAACGCATGGCTGATAGGACTGAACTTAACCGTGAAATCGATAGGTTGAAAAAGGCTAAAAATGCCGTCATTCTGGCCCACAATTATCAGATTGCGGAAGTGCAACTGGTGGCCGATTTTTTAGGCGATTCCTTGGAATTGAGCAGAAAAGCGGTCGAATTAACTCAGTCGCTCATTGTTTTTGCCGGGGTTAAGTTCATGGCCGAAACCGCGAAAATTCTATCTCCCGGAAAGAAAGTCCTGCTGCCACGCCTGGATGCCGGTTGTCCCATGGCCGACATGATCACGGTGGATGATGTGCGGGAAATGAAAAAACAGCATCCGGGAGCGCCTCTGGTAACCTATGTGAATTCATCCGTTGAAATTAAAGCCGAAAGCGATGTGTGCTGCACGTCGGCCAATGCGGTCCAGGTTGTTGCCAATATTCCGGCCAAGGAAATTCTCTTTGTTCCTGATGAGAACTTGGGGAAATACGTGCAAAAAATGGTACCGGACAAGACGTTGTTTTTGTTTGAGGGTTTTTGTTACGTGCACATGCGCATTAAAAGTGATGAAATCGCAGCAATGCGCCATAGGCATCCGCAAGCCAAGGTGATCGTTCATCCTGAAGTCAGCCCGGAGGTGACGGCTGTGGCTGACGAAGTGCTGTCGACCAGCGGCATGTTGAAATATATTGCACGCTCAGAGCACAAGGAATTTATCGTGGCTACTGAACAGGGATTACTGGAGAGAATGAAAAGAGAAAACTCCGGCAAGGTCTTCTATCCGGCCCTGACTCCCCGAATTTGCAGCAACATGAAGCGCACGGCACTTCAAGATGTTTATGATTCTTTGAACGAAGAAAAATATGAAATTACCGTGGACCCGCTTGTCGGCGATAAGGCCCGGCATGCGTTGCACGAAATGTTAAAATTCTCTTGAGGAGTATGAAATGGAATTAAAGGAAAAGGTCAGCACCGTAATTGACAAAGTCCGGCCTGCTTTGCAGGGAGATGGCGGCGATATCGAATTGGTTGATGTTCTGGCAGAAGAGAAAGTGGTGTTGGTTCGGCTCAAGGGGGCTTGTTTTGGATGCCCGATGAGCACCTTCACCATTAAGGGTTATGTGGAGCAGGTGATGAAGGAAGAAATCCCTGAAATTACTGAAGTTCGTTTGGTTAAATAGTAATTCAAATTGAATTTTTTTAAACGCGGGGTTTTTACCTTTTTCTTTATTCCCTTATTTGTGTTTGGCGCCAATTCTCGAATTTTACGGATCGGCTGCCTTGACTTTCCGTCGGTCTTGAACCCGATTTATGCCACCAGTGAAACGGCGCAAGGAATGATGAATAAACTGCATCAAGCCTTGTTTTGTTTTGATCAGAACGGAGTCATTCGTCCGGAATTGGTTCAATCGGTGCATTGGGATGAAGGGCAATTGACAATTTCTATTGCCTTAAAAAAAAATGTGCACTTCGCCAATGGAGCCACCCTCAGAAGTCGGGACGTCATCGCGACCATTGAATTGCTAAAAAATCCCCAATATGAATATCCCTACCTTTCCGATTTGAATTTCATAGAAAAAATCATTCTGGTGGATTCATTGAATTTTCGCATCCAGCTAATAAAAAAATTTGCCCCTTGGAAAAGTTATTTGACTTTTAAAATCCTGAATGCCGATGATATCCGTGGCTTGGACCCGATCGCATTCAGGAAACATGTGCCGATGGGCTGCGGCCCCTTTCAATTGGAGACGGTTACGGAACCGCGGGAAATTGTTTTAAAGGCAAATCCGTATTCGCTGCAGCGAAATTCATTTAATAAAGTTGTCTATTCCGTTCTCGGTGACCCACGGCAAGGGCCGCTAAAATTACTCAGTGGGGAAATGGCTGCGGTTGAAATTCAAGCCGATGATGTGCAATCATATAAGCAGATTCCCCAATGGCGTAAATGCTTCCGCTTGCTGAAATACAAAAAATTCGGTTATACCTACCTTGTTTTTAATTTAAAAAATTCACTTGTTGATCTTAATTTGCGCAGGTTATTTTACAATCATTTGTTCAATTCCCCTTTCCTAGATACTTTTTTAGATGGTGTCGGGGAAAAAGTTTATTCGCCTTTACTCAATTTAAGCCCGGCCGTTCATGTCAAGCGCTTGACGGCCGCATGTCCGTCCCCGCGCCTTCACTTGCGTATTTTGACGAACAGCGAATCCGTTTTGAGAAGGCAACTGGTCTTGTTTTTATGCGAGGAAATGAAGCAATTTGGCGTCGACTTGGAACCAGTCTTTGTAGAATACCAGACTTTTTTAAGGTTTTTAAAGCAAGGTAATTTTGATGTGGCTGTTTCCGCTTTCCTGCTGGATATGGATTGGAACCTGAAAGACGTCATGTCCAGCTCCGGGTATTTCAACTACGCCGGTTCAACGGATGCGAAAATGGATGACCTGCTTGAGATGGGTTTGCGCGAAATGGACGAAAAAAAACGTCGACAGATATATGTCCACGTCCATGAACGCTGGCTTGACAC
Organism: Candidatus Aminicenantota bacterium; assembly: GCA_963770755.1. Lineage (GTDB taxonomy): Bacteria > Acidobacteriota > Aminicenantia > UBA2199 > UBA2199 > UBA2199. The sequence continues at coordinate 884,731 of CAVYQZ010000010.1, forward strand.
GCTGCCGTTCATCCCCCTTTTTAGCCTGAATTACTACATGGGTATTTCACGTTCGCTAAATATTCCAGCCGACTATTTTCACATGATTGGTTCAAGCGGGGATTTTTTTTACAATCTTCAGACTGGTGAATTCGGTTCTTAATTAAGTTATTATATTTAATTAGAATTCTTTAAAATCACAATAATAAAAGTATCGGGGAAACGTAGCTAGTGGAAGATTTTTATCGTGATTTTCATTTTGGTCAAGCGTTTCAGGCACGTGACTATGTGACATTTCAGCTTATTCTTCTCAAAATGCCGGTTATGGGGAACATTTTTTTCTATTTAGACGGATTTTCGCTATCTATTTCTAATGGACTGAATGGAGGAACCATTGTTTCAACCCAGTGGCAAAAAGAACTTGCGTCGCTTTCTCAGTTTCCGTTAGGAATATTTGTTTGGTTTTGAGCTCCCCTCTCTATGGCTTTTGCCCTGCGATCACTTTGGAGACCAAAAAAGAGAAGTACCAGAAGGTTCCAGCTCTGGCCAATTGATGAAGCAGTCCTGAATGTGATGAGGCGGATCAATTTTGCGGGATAGGCTGCAATGAATTCCTTTCTTAAAAAAAACAGCTTGCTGGACAAAATTAGTTACATGCAGCTTGCAATGTTTCCACGGTTGTTTTTTGAACGATAAACCATGATTTCAATTTCAGACCCGGGGTTGCGCAATGGGGACTGCATGTAGCCGGACGATTCCACATCGACCTGAATGTGGAAAAATATTTTTCCTTGATCCAGCTCCCATGCCAAACCGACCAGGCGATAGGGCAAAGACTTTCCCAGAGCCGTAAGCTTGTTGATGAGAGGTTTTTCGATCTCCAGCCATGAAGCCGGCCATAGGCATGAAATCAAGATTCGATCATTAAAGTCTCCGGATCTCGATAAGTCAGAAAAATATGTGTCGGTAAAAGTTGATTTTAAACTGTTGTTTTTAACCTTGGCTACTATTTTTACCACACCGGGCTGAGCCTGAATGTGAATATCAAAGGGCGCGTCACAAAACTTATCCATGATTCTGAGCGCTGGGTCGCCAAAAAGAACACGTGAAGCCGTACCCCAGAGCATGAATTCGGCCGCAGTCCAGGAAACAGGCTGGCCATCCTTGACTTGGTTTAATAAAAAAGGTTTTGCTCCCGAGGCGATGATCACGCCATCCAGGGTATGTTTGATGGTATCTCCCAAAGACGCGCCCGTGTAGGACAAAAATTCCATTTCTTGGTAGACCGGAATTCCATGATCTGCATGCAGGGCGGCCAGGTAGGCAATGGACTGGTTGGAGAGTATTCCTAAACCGAAGGACAAATTGACAGCTACTTCCCGAGATTGGAAAAACCCCGAACTCATATCCAGCCAGCGGCCGGTGACACCGGTATAGCAGGCCCCGCTGAAAACGACACAGGGTGACAGGGGAACCCGGCGGGCATAGGGCCCATTCAAACAGTCGACCACCCGGTTTTTTATGATGGAGAAATCATCCCCCCGGAAGAATCGCTGCTTCAATGTTGAATCCCACCTCATCATCAGGGAAATAATCGGGGAGATTGCTGACGGAACAAGACTCGTTTCAGAATTGCCATTTGTTGGAAAAAACGATTGTCATAAAACCCGGCAAAAACAGACTAAAAGGTCAAACTTTCTGGAGCATACCGCTCGATAAGATGCAATAGCCGAATTCACAGCGAGGCCGGGTGCATATACCAAGCGAGATGATAAAAAACCTGATAGCGGTTGGTGGGCAATAGACCATCCAATAAAACGGAAATATTTTACTCGGGTTTTTTACTTTGAATAGGGACCTCCGACAGACCGAAGAACCATTTATCCCGCTGTTTAATCTGGATTATTTTATGGGCATTTCAAGGTCCATTAAAATTCCGGCCAATCGATTTCAAATGATTGGTTCAACCGGGGATTTCTTTTTAATCTTTTAGACTGGAGAATCGGTTGTTTTAACTTTCCTGAAAATAACTCCCAGCCGGTCCGCTAAGACCAGGAAAAAGCAAAAATAAGGGAAAAGATAGCCCCAGCGAGTAAAGACGGTTTTATGTTGCAGATAACGAAATGAGGCTATAAACTGGTCTGGTTTGTGTAAAGGAGATTGATAGATAATCCGGCCGGCCGGATCTACCACAGCCGAAATGCCGTTGGAAGTCGAGCGCAGCAGCCAACGACGGTTCTCGATGCTGCGGAACGTCGCCATGGCCAGATGCTGATACGGGGCCGCTGACTTGCCAAACCATGAATCATTGGAAATGGTCACGATGACTTCAGCGCCGCTGGCCACCAAATCCCTGCTGAGTTCAGGATAAATGATCTCGTAGCAAATGGGGGTCGCCAACCGGTGACCGTTGAATTCAAGGTTATGCAAACTTTTTCCCGGAGTAAAATCCCCGATCTCATCGGTGATTTTTTTTACAAAAAACAACCAGCGCCTGAATAAAATATATTCGCCAAAAGGAGTCAGTCGGAATTTATCGTATTTTTCAAATTTATTGCCGTTAAATAGCATTACCGAATTGAAAACGTTATCAGAATTGCGAAAATCGGTAAATCCGGCCAGTATGGGAATATGCTGTTGGCTGAAAGTGGCAAATTGCTCTTTATAATGAGGAGTTTGCAAAGGATAAATCGGGACCGTGAATTCGGGCCAGATAACCAATTCGGCTCCCTGATCTTTTAGAACCAAAGAATTACTGAAAAGTGTGTTAAGGGTTTTTTGCACACTGTCAAAATTGAAAACTAAGTCGTTGTTGCTGTTGGGCTGGATAATTCCTACCAAGTGCAGGGGAATTTTCCTGGGCATGTGCTCATTTCTTTTTAACAGCCCATAACCGCTGCCATATATAATTAATAAACCGGCCAGTAGGGCAATGATTATTTTTTTGTTTTTTGTTTTTAATAATTTATATAGCAGAACATTGATGAAAATAACAAGAAAGGAAACGAGATGGATACCGGCGATCTCCGCGACCTGGGTAAAATAAATATTTTTATATTGGGAATACCCGACCAGGCACCAGGGAAAACCGCCGAAGGTTTTTTCAACCAGCAGGTCTTTGCCGATCCAAATGAGCGGGATCCAAACGGCTGCTCCCCAAACAGAGCTGTGATCAATTTTTTCTTTGATGAATATGCCGGCCAATCCAGAAAAAACTGCAAGGTATGCGGCCAGGACGATCAAGCCGACAATACCCAACGTCCAGGTCGTGTCCCCATATCGGGCCATTACCCGCGGGATCCAGTACAGGATAAGGATATTGGAAAAAAAGGCAAAAGCAAAGAATATCCGGAAAGCACCGGCTTTTTTTTGGTTTTCTATGGCCAGAAGCAGGGGGATTAAAAAGACAAATGCGAGGACAGCGATCTGTGTTTTGGGAAAAGCCAAACCATAAGCCAAGCTTGCGGCCAGCCACAAAAAATGTTTTTTAAAGCTCAGTGTCCTTTTTTTATTTTGAATTTCTTTTTCTCCAGGCCTTCAAGCCTGTTTTTTTCCTTTTGAGCTTCCGCCAGTGAAACAAAGCTGCCAACCCGGACGGTATGCAATTTTTTCTGGTTAATGGTTTCGACTATGATTTCGGTTTGATAGCCCAGTTTGGCGAACTTCTCACTATATTTTTGAGCATTGGAAAAATCAGCAAAAGCACCCACTTGAATGGTGTAGTTCTGATCAGGGGAAATATTCCTGACGGCGGCCGCCGGCACTTTTTCGGGTATTTGCTTTTCATGCAGTTTCATTTCCGTGGGAATCGTTTGTTTTGCCGGTTTGACCGGTTTCTCGTCGACCAGGTCGATTTTTTCCTGGCTGTTGAAGGCCGTTTCGCTTGAATTGTCCGCATTTTCAATGCCGGCCGGTTGATTGGCAAGACGGTGTCCGGCCTGATAGCCCATGTAAAAAAGAAAAATTCCAATGGCAATGACCGCGATTAAAAAAACCACAACATGAACAAAAGTCACCCGGATGTCAAAATAGGTTTTTTCCATTTATTTTTTTTCAAATATTCCTTTCAGCAGATCAATGGGCATGGGGAAAATAATGGTGGTGGAATTTTCCGAGCCGATTTCGACCAGGGTTTGCAGATAGCGCAGCTGGATGGTGGCAGGATTCTGGGAAAGGGTATTGGCTGCTTCCAGGAGTTTGGCTGATGCCTGGTTTTCTCCCTCGGCATGGATAATTTTGGCGCGGCGTTCCCTTTCGGCTTCGGCTTGCTTGGCCATGGCCCTTTGCATTTCCTGTGGCAGATCGACATGTTTGATTTCCACCATGGAAATCTTGATGCCCCAGGGGTCGGTGTGTTCGTCGATGATCGTTTGCAAGCGTGAATTGAGTTGGTCGCGCGCCGAGAGCAGCTCGTCAAGGTCGGCTTGGCCCAGAACCGAACGCAGGGTGGTTTGAGATAGTTGTGAGGTGGCGTACATATAGTCTTGGACTTCGATGACTGCCCGCTTGGGGTCAATGACCCGGAAATAAACCACGGCATTTACCTTGACCGAAACATTGTCCTTGGTGATGATATCCTGGGGCGGTACATCAAAAACAATGGTGCGTAGACTGATGCGCACCAGTTTGTCAATGGGAGATAGGACCAGGATCAATCCCGGGCCTTTGGCTTTGTCCAAAACCCGCCCCAGGCGGAAGACAACACCGCGTTCATATTCTTTAAGCACTTTGATCCAACTCAATACAAAAAATATGGCAACCACGGCCACGACGACCATCGGACTGAAACTTTGCATGTTACCCTCCTGATTTTTTTACTTTTAATTTCAAATTATTCACTGACTCTACCTGGACCCGGCTGCCGGCCGGAATCAGGCCGTCGGCAATTGCGTTCCACCATTCTCCGTGGACAAATACCTTGCCCGCATGGCTATCGATATCGGTCTTGGCTATTCCGTATTCACCAAGCAGTCCTTCCCGACCCGTTTCCCTTCGCCTTTTCATGGCTTGGAAGACTTTCATGGTCAGAAACAGGAAGATGAAACCAAAACAAACGGCGAAAGTCAAGATAATGGACATGGCCGGCCTCATTTCCGGAATGGGTGAATTAATCAAGATCATGGATCCCAGGATAAAAGATACGATACCGCCGATACCCAGCATGCCAAAGCCTTGCACTTTGATTTCGGCAATGAAAAACCCAATCGAAAGGAGAATAAGGAATAAGCCTACGTAGTTGATCGGCAGAACCTGAAATGCCAGGAACGCCAGCAGCAACGATATGCCGCCCAGGATGCCGGGGATGGCCACACCGGGGTGGGTGAATTCGATGTACAGGCCGATCAAGCCGAAAATCAGCAGAAAATAGGCCAGGCTGGGGTTGGTGATCGTGCGCAGGAATTTTTGGCGGTCGCTCATCGTCAGGGGGATGATTTTTTGGTTCTGCAAATTCAGGGTGATGGCGCGGCCATCGTGCAGGGTGATCGATTTTCCATCGAATTGCCTGATCAATTCGGCGCGGCTGGAAACGATCACATCAATCAATTGGCCTTTCAAACATTCTTCAGCGGTGTAAGACTGGCTTTCACGAACCGCTTTTTCCGCCATTTCCGGATTGCGCTGGCGGTTTTTGGCCAGGGTCTTGATATAGGCGGCAGCATCGTTGGTAACTTTTTCTTTCATGTTTTTTTCAATGTCGCTGCCGGTGACCGATACGGGGTGGGCGGCGCCGGTGTTGGTGCCCGGTGCCATGGCGGCGATATCCGCGGCCATCATGATGAAGAATCCGGCCGACGCGGCGCGGGCACCCTGAGGAGAAACAAAGACGGCGCAGGGAATTTTTGCATTCATCATGGCTTTGATGATGGCCCGCATGGAAGTGTCATAGCCGCCGGGAGTATCCATTTCGATGATGACCAGGCTGGCTTTGCCGGTTTTCTCTATTTGATTGAAAGAATTGACTATGTATTCTTCCAGAATCGTATCAATGGGACCATCCACGCGCAGGGTGTAAATCTCGGCCTGCAGCCAGAAAGGAATCAAGAAAAGCAAAAGCCCCCATGCCTTTTTCATACCAATAATTATATTTTATTAGAAATAAAAAAGCAACTTTCAGATGTGGATGGAAAAGCCGGCGATTTCGCCCATGGCTTCCCAGAGGTTCTCGCCTAAAGTGGGATGGGCAAAAACGAGATCCTTGAATTCGTCGCATTTAAAAGGATTGGACCTTTCTGAAAATCCTGGATGCCGTCATGCGCAACCTGGAGGTCATTGGTGCAGCGGCAAAAAGACTGCCGGAAAAGATCAAGGAAGAACATCGCAATGTAAGATTAATAAATTTCATCAATTAAATCTAAAATCGAAACCAAAATCCGGAAGCTTTTTATTTATTTTCTTTTTAAACGTTGGCGGCCAAATCGGGCACTTGATCGACCTCTTCCAGCTTCAAATAAAAAATCTTTGTTTTTCCCCACTGACTTTCCATGTTCAGTTTCGGATTCAAAATCACGGCCAGTGGTGTAGTCGGGTAACGCCTGATGAAAGCTTGGATGCCAGCAGGAACCTCATTGGCTGATATTGTACTTTTTACCTCGATGGGAAAAGGAATCCGGTTGCGGATCAATATTAAATCAACTTCTTTCCCGTCCCGGGTACGCCAAAAGCGGATTTCCGAGAGCGGATCCAAGCGGCGGTTCAATTCATGAAAAATAAACGATTCCAGAATGAATCCCCCGTCCGGACGTTTGTCCGGAGCACGGAAATCCTTAAGCAGCATGTTACAGATGCCAGTGTCATAGAGATAGTATTTGCGGGATTTCTTCAATTCATTACCCAGGTTGCGGCTGAAACTGAATAATGGAAACAACACCCGCGTCTGGGTTAAAATACTCAGATAGTTCTCCACTGTGGCCGCCGAAAGACCTATCTCCCGCGCCAAGTTGGCTACCGCGGTTACGTTTCCCTGGTGTTCGGCGATGAGATACAGCAGGTGATTGAAGGCACGAATATTCTCCTCCCGGATCAGCGACTTGACATCCTTCAGCACATAGGATTGCAAGATGTCGGCGAGAAGCCGGATGCGATCTTCTTCCTGGCAATGCGCTATACCCGGCATGCCCCCGAAGCGCATGATTTCCGCCAGCGTCTTCTTGCCCCAAACTTGGCTCATTTCCTGCAAACCGCAGGGATTAACAAAGTAAATTCTCTTCCGTCCAGCCAGTGATTCTTTCATGTGCCGGTGAATCTCCATGGATGATGAACCGGAAGCGAATATCTTTACCTTGGTGCCGCGATCGTAGATGGCTTTCAGTATATGTGAGGAATTTTTCAGGTAGTAAAATTCATCAAGGAGCAGCACATCCAGATCTTTGGTCAATGTGGCAATGATATCGCTCTCGGACCGGTTGAGCAGAAGTGCGTTTTCCGGTTGTTCCAGGTCGAGGTATCTTACGCGCAGATTCACGGAACGGGCATGGCGCTCCAGTTTTTTTAAAAGAAATGTTTTGCCCACCTGGCGGGCACCGATCAGAATGGTGATTTCCCGACGCGAAAACTCCTTGAGCAGCAACGGATAGACGTCCCTTTTTATTTCAACCATGAAACCATTCTATACTACTGGTTCAGAAAAGTCAAAATGGTTCTAAGGCTATCTCGTATCAATGCTTTTCGCTGAAACCGTAAATCATTATTCGCGGTTTTCGACTTAGAATATGACGGAAGCCAAGCAGCGGGCAAGATTTATTGCCAAATTTAAAATCGAGACCAAGCCCCGGAGGCTCATAATCTCGATCCGTTCATTGCAATTTAAGTGAAAGTTTCTTAAAATCCCATCATGCGACAAACATCAACTTTCTTTAAAACAGCAGCACTACTATGGTTGGGATACACGGCAATAGACGCAGCAAGAGCAATAATTTACCTTGACAGAAAAGACGCTCCATATTTAATCTCAATATTTCATATAATCAAATAATGGTGAAATTGGTCATGGATCAAAGCAATTTCAACCAAGAACAACTGGGATTGGTATTTCAGCTGTTTCCATTGATACTGCTCAGACATTAGGAATAGGCCAACAACATAATACTAGTCAAATATTAGATGATAACTGGAATCCAAGTAACTTAGCCATCAAGATTGGTAAGGTAATCTATAGTGCTGACCCTAAACTTAAGGTTGATGGAGAGACTTTAAGAATCGACTAAGAACTGTTTTTATCAAATTTTTTTATTTCTACTCTCTGATTTCTGTTTTCTTACCCATAACCCATTACCTATAGCCCCTCACCTCTTTCTACTGACTGCTATCTACTGCCTATATTCTTTCAGATATGGATCGAAAAACCTGCGATTTCACCCATGGCTTCCCAGAGGTTCTCGCCCAGGGTGGGGTGGGCAAAGACCAGATCCTTGAATTCGTCGCATTTGAGCTTGCGGGTCACGGCATAGGTCAGCAGGGGCAGCAGTTCGCCGGCCTCGGCGCCGACAATATGGGCGCCCAGGATGATATTGTCCTGGTCGGCGATTACCTTGACCAAACCGGTTTTTTCATCGATGGCGTTGGCCCGCGAACCGGCGGCGTAAGGGAAACGGCCGATTTTAATTTTCAGATTGTCTTTTTCAGCTTGCTCCTGGCTAATGCCCACCGTGGCCACTTCAGGAAAGGTAAATATGGTTGCCGGCAGGGGATGATGGGGAACCGCTGTGCCGTTGACCAGAAAATCCACGATGGCCATGGCTTGGTGCGAGGCCTTGTGGGCCAGCAAGGGCGGGCCGATGACGTCGCCGCAGGCAAAAATGGTCGGCACGGCAGTTTGCAGGTTCCCGTTCACCTGGATAAATCCCTTGGTGTCGCGAATGATAGGCAAATCGCCCGTAAAAATGCCTTCGCTGTTGGGAATTCGCCCGACGGCCAGCAGAACCTTGGCGAATTCCTCCTCCCACGTCTTGTCGCCCTTTTCAAATGTCAGTTGTATTTTTTCGTTCAGGCGGGGATTGGAAACGGCCGTCGCGGTATGAATGGTGATGTTTTGCTTGATCAGTTCGATTTTCAAGATATCGGCGATTTCCCTGTCTGTCCCCGGGACGATGGAATCCATGATTTCCACTACGGTGACCTTGCAGCCCAGATAACTGTAGATCAGCGCCCATTCCAGCCCCACGGCACCGGCGCCGACGACCAGCATGGATTCGGGAATGGACTCCAATTCCAGCAGATTGTCGGAATTGATTATTTTTTGCCCGTCCCATTTTAAAAAAGGCAATTCAGCCGCCCTGGAACCGGTGGCCACGACGATATGGCCGGCGGATATTTCTTCCTGGCCGTTGAGCAGTATTTTATTGGTACCGACAATTTGGGCTTTGCCTTTGATCATGCGGATATTGTTCTGCTTGAAAAGAAATTCGATGCCGCGTGTTTGTTTGGACACGATGCGTACTTTTCGACGCTTGATTTCGTCAAGGGAGATTTGAAATTTCTCCACATGGATGCCGATTTTTTCGAAATCGTTGATTTGTTTGATTGCCTTGACCGAATGAAGGATGGCTTTGGTCGGAATGCAGCCGCGTTGCAAACAGGTACCTCCGGGCAGGTCCATTTCCACTACGGCGGTTTTCAGGCCTTTCTTGGCTGCGGCGATCGCTCCTTCATAGCCGGCGGGTCCGGCTCCGATAAACAGCAGGTCGAAATCCATAAGTACTCCTAAAAAAAGCAGATTCTAAAACATTACTTTTTTCAGTTTTTCAATAAAAAATTCGTTGTCCTCTTCCAGGCCCACGGTAACGCGCATGCCTTCCGGTATGCCGAACCCGGCCGTGGGGCGGATGATCACCCCCTCCTTGAGCAAGCGGACATTCAGTTCGGCCGGGGCGATTTCCGGAAAAAAGAGGAGAAAATTTGTTTGCGAGGGAATGACACGCAGACCCATGTTTTTCATCTGCGCAAGCAATTTGGCCTTGTTGGCCCGGTTCAGGTTGGCGGAGCGGTTTTTATAATCGTCATTCTCCAGCGAAGCCAGGGCCGCCCGTTGGCTGACCCGGGTTACATTGAAGGGTGCCTTGACGCGGTTCAGCATGGAAATGATCTCCGGCTTGGCCATGGCGTAACCGACCCGCAAGCCGGCCAATCCATAAATCTTGGAAAAGGTTCTTAGCACAATGATGTTTTTTCCGGCCCGGATTTCATCCAGGCCGCTGACATAATTTTCCTGATTGTCGACATATTCCTGATAGGCATTGTCCAGAACAATGATTTTATCATTTGGGACTTTTTGGATAAATTGACGAATGGCGCTGCCGTGAACCAGCGTCCCGGTCGGGTTGTTGGGATTGGTGATGAAGATGATTTTGGTTTGCTTGTCCATGTGTTTGAGGATCGCCTCCAGGTCAAAGCACAGGTTTTCGTCCATGGGGATTTCCCGGTACGCCGCTTCTCCGGCAAATTCTGTGGTGGCGATCTTGTAGAGGGAAAATGTTTTTTCCGATGTCAAAACATGTTCACCGGGTTTTAAAAATGTCCGGATCAGCATATGGATGAGTTCCACCGATCCGGCACCCACAACAACCTGATCCAGTTGCAGGTTATGCAGCGCGGCCAGGCGTTGGCGCAGGTAGAAGTTGTCCGAATCGGGATAGCAGTGAATTTGCTGCAATTCATCCTGGATCGCACGTACGACGTTTTCAGCAATCGGCAGCAGGTTTTCATTGGATGCCAGCTTGACAATTTTTTTCAGATTGAATTCTCTTTGAATATCTTCAACTGGTTTTCCCGGGACGTAAGGGGATATTTGCAAAACATTGGGATTGACTAAAGATTCCATGCACGCCTCCTATTTAAATAGTGAAGGTTGTTCCTTTTCTTCAAAAAGTTCGGTCAATTCTTCCAAAGACGGCAGCTCGGACATATCACTCAGCCCGAAATAAATTAAGAATTCCGGCGTCGTGGCGTACAATGCCGGCAGGCCGGGAACTTTTTTTCGGCCGCTGATCCTGATTAATTTTTTTTGCAGCAGGTTTTTTACCGGTCCGGTTGAATTAACGCCGCGCATATCGGAAATCTCGGCCAAGGTAGTCGGTTGGCGGTAAGCCACGATGGACAGGGTTTCCAGGGAGGCCAGGGTGAGTTTGGTGGATTGCTTGATGGTGAAAAAAGCTTTCAAGGCGTCATGCAGCTCGGGCTTGGTGACCAGCTGCAAGCCGCCGCCGCTTCTTTTCAGCAACAGGCCCCGCTCGGGACGGTTCAGCAGGAATTCCTTTTCCATGGCCTGGAGATCTTCTTCAAATTGCTCCGCATCGGTGATCTGTAAAAAATCCATGATGCGTTTCGGTTCCAGCGGGTCTTTGGAAACAAACAATATCGCTTCGATCAATGCGATTTGTTCGCTGCTCATGTTGTCAATTGCTTGTGGCGACCGGCACGTTGGGATACAACGAGATGGTGCCAAAAAGGGTTTCTTGCAAGGCAATGAGCAAGTGATGTTTGACCATTTCCAACAGGGTAAAAAAACTGACCAAGATTTCTTCGATCGAATCGAGTTTTTTCACATAGGCGCTGAAATCGAGAAAGCCCTTTTTATTGACCAGACTGGTAATTTCCGCCTGCTTGGAGGCAATGGAGTAGTTTTTCGATGAAACATAAAGGAATTGCTCGTTTTCCTTTTTTTTAACGATGGCAAAAAAAATTTCAGCCAGTTGGAATGCCGAAACTTCCTTGAGGGTGTACTCCCGGTTGGCAAAATTCTCGTTCAGTTCGAGGCGCCGCCAGAGCAGGCGTTCGGTATACTCCATTTCCTGCAGCATTTTGGAAATCTTCTGGATTTTTTCATATTCGATCAGGGTGTTGAGGAGCTGTTTTTCCGGAGATTCTTCGCTCAGGCTTTCCGGTTTCGGCAACAAGGAGCGCGATTTAATGTAAATCAGGGTTGCAGCCGTGGTTAGGAAATCGCTTTCCCGGGAGGGGTTAATTCCCTTTTTATTGTCAAGGTAAGAAAGATATTCGCTGGTGATTTCCGCCAATCGTATTTCGTTGATATTCAATTTGTTTTTGCGGATCAGGTGCAGCAGCAAATCCAGTGGTCCTTCAAAAAAATCGGTTTGGACCTGGTATATTGGTATTTCCATTATATTTTCATTAAATCCCGTACCTGCGCGAGCGTGTGACGGGCGTGCGCGGCGGCCCGCAGGTTGCCGGTCGCCAGGATGTCGTTAATCGCCATGTTCTCGTATTGGCTGCGCCGTTGACGGAAAGGCTCCAGGAAATCATTGACGTTGGCGATCAAAATCTTTTTACAGTCCAGGCAGCCAATAGTAGCTGTGCGACAGCCTGCGGCCACTTCTTTTATTTCATCCGACTTGGAATATGCTTTGTGCAGGGAGAAAACCGGGCAATCTTCCGGAACGCCGGGGTCGGTGCGACGTTTACGGCGTACATCGGTGACCATGGGCCTGATTTTTTCGCCAACTTCGACGACCGAATCACTCAGGTAAATAGCGTTGCCATAACTTTTACTCATTTTGCGGCCGTCAACTCCGGGCAGTTTGGGGATGGGGGTCAAAAAGGGCTGGGGTTCGGGAAAGCAGTCGCCGTAAAGACCGTTGAAGCGGCGTACGATCTCGCGTGCCAGTTCCAGATGGAAAACCTGGTCCTCGCCTACCGGCACGGTGTTGGCTTTCATGATGACGATGTCCACGGTCTGCAGCAGCGGATAACCGAGGAAGCCGTATTGGTTAAGGTCGCGGTCGCTCAGCTGCGCCTGCTGCTCCTTGAAGGTGGGCACGCGCTCCAGCCAGCCGAGCGGGGTCATCATGCTCAGCAATAAAAAAAGTTCGGAAATTTCCTTGACGGCCGACTGTAGATAAACCACGCTCTTTTCCGGATCGATGCCCACGGCCAACCAATCGAGCAGCACCTGGCGGATATTGCCGCGGATGTTGGTCGGGTCCTGGTACTCGGTGGTCAGGGCGTGCCAGTCGACGATCGAGAAGTAACAATCGGCTGTCTGCTGCAACTGCAGCCAACTCTTCATCGCCCCCTCCCAGTGGCCGAGGTGAAGCGCCCCGGTGGGGCGCATGCCGCTCATGACCACGTGCTTGTTCACGATCCGGCTCCGGCCTTCATCATGATGAAAATCAGGAAAGGAAATACTTTGAATAAAATGGTAAAGATGAAATTGGCAATTACATCAAGAACATGGGTATAAATGATGGCCAAAAGGATCAAAAAGCCGTAGGGCTTGATTTTTTCAAACATGGCCAACGCCTCGCCCTTGAGCAGTCCTTCCAGGATCCCACTGCCGTCCAGGGGGGGGATGGGGATCAGGTTAAAAACGGCCAGGAAAATATTGATCAGCAACAGGTTGGTGGCGATTTTCATCAACAAGACGATGCTGGCGCTGGTTGAAAGGAGGATGGGTTGTTGAAAAATCGCCAACAGCATAATGACGCCCAAAGCCACCATGATGTTGGCAGCCGGACCGGCGGCCGAGACGAACATGCTGTCGCGGCGTCGGTTGCGCAAATTGTAGGGATTGACCATGACCGGTTTGGCCCAGCCGAAAACCGGAGCACCGACTACGGCCAGGATCAGCGGGAATATAATGGTGCCGACCAAGTCGATGTGGGGGATGGGATTCAGGGTGACCCGACCCTGCAAACGCGCGGTGGGATCGCCGAATTTGTCGGCGGTCCAGGCATGGGCCGATTCGTGGATTGATATGGCAAAAAGCACGGTGGCAAATTGTATAAATATACGGAATATGTCTGTCATTAGAGAAAAATATCATAAAGGCCCGGCGCAGTCAACCGATTTTATGTTTCTTCAATCACGCTCTTCTGAAAAAATCGATATTCCCGACACGGAGGGATTCGTTTTTTATTTTATTTCTGATAGAATAGGTGCCGGAATGAACGGGATCCAGCCCGTTCTTCCCGGGACGGCTGCCCGAAAAAATCTCAGCATCCGAACCCAAGGAGCAATGAACGTGCATATTGACAAACCCTGGCTGAAGTACTATGAACCGGGCGTTCCCCATCAGGTGGAAACTCCGTCTTCAACCCTGCCCGACCTGCTGCCCGCGGCAGCCGGTCGCTATCCTGACCGAACAGCGCTGGTACTGGCCGTCGCTGCGGCCGGAAAATTGTTCAGTTACCCGATCTCCTACGCCAAACTCCATCAGGACGTCGGCCGTTTCGCCGCTTCCCTGCAGGGGCTCGGTGTGCAAAAGGGCGACCGGGTGGCCATATTTCTGCCGAACTGTCCGCAGTTTGTCATCGCTTTTTTGGCCTCCGCCCAAATCGGCGCCATCGCCGTACCTTTCAATCCGCTCTATTCGGCCCGGGAGACCGAATACCAGCTCAAGGACTGCGGAGCCAAGGTGATCGTTGTCCTCGATCGTTTTTTTCCGATCGTTCGGCAGGTCAGATCCAAGACGGATCTCAAGCACGTGATTGTCACCCGCATTAAGGAATACTTCCCGCCGCTGCTCTGGGCACTCTATACCCTTACCAAGGAGCGCAAACTGCCCCGCTTCAAAATAGGTCCGGAAGATTTTTGGTTCCCGGCGTTGCTGCGCGCGGGAACGCCGCGACCGGTAGTAATCGATGTTGAGGAAACCGCGATCCTCCTTTATACTGGCGGAACCACCGGCGTTTCCAAAGGGGTCGAGCTGTCGCATCGCAACTTGCTTGTCAACGTCGAACAGAACCGTGTCTGGGCGGGCATTGGCAACGGTTGCGAAACTACCCTGGCGGCCATGCCGCTGTTCCATGGCTTCGGCTTGACCTGCTGTTTGAATCTGGGCATGCTCACCGGCGCCACCATCGTGTTGGTTCCCAACCCGACCGACACCAAAGGCTTGATCCAGACCATCGTGCAGCATCAACCGACCGTATTTCCGCTGGTACCGACCATGCTGGTGGCCATCAGCCATTTTCCTGGCATCAGCGAATACAACTTGCGCTCGATCCGCGTCTGCCCCTGCGCCGGCAGCGCGTTGGCTCCCGCGGTACAGCGGACTTTTTTTGAACGCACCGGGGTGCGCCCGGTCGAAGGTTATGGACTCACCGAAGCGGCGCCCGTAACCCATGGCAACCCCCCCTTCGGTGACGACCGCCACGGGACTATCGGCCTGCCCTATCCCGGCACTTTGTCCCGGGTGGTAGACTTTGAAACCGGGGAAAAGGACATGCCCTTCGCAGGAGAGTGGACTGAAGCAGGTGAGATTATTATCAAAGGTCCGCAGATCATGAAAGGTTACTGGAAGCGGCCCGAGGAAACTGCTACCCAGATCCGTGATGGTTGGCTGCACACCGGCGACATCGGCCAAATGCATCGCGATGGCTACTTTCGGGTGGTGGACCGCTTGAAAGACATGATCATCCGCAGCGGCATGAACATCTACCCGGCCGAAGTGGAAGCGGTGCTGCACGAACACCCCAAGGTTCTTGAAGCGCTGGTGATCGGCATCCCAGATGCTACGCGCGGCGAACTGGTCAAGGCTTTTGTCGTGCCCCGGGATGAGGTCGAGCTCAGCGAGGAGGAGATCCTGGCTTTTTGCCGTCAGAACATGGCCAAATACAAGGTCCCGGCAGCGGTTGAAATCCGTGCCGGACTGTATCACTCTGCGGTAGGCAAGCCTTTGCGGCGCGCGTTGCGCGAGGAGTTGGGATTAGTGGCGGGATGAGTGTGGATGCCGGGTCGACCCACGCCATGGTTACCGGGATCAGTGCCCTCGTATCAGGGGCCACCGGATTTTTGGGTGGCCATTTACTCGGCAAACTCCGTGAAAAAGGATTTCAAGTCCGGGCCCTGGCCCGGCAAAGCAGCGATATAACCGGTTTGATCCATGCCGGTTTCGATATTTATGAGGGTGATGTCACGGACCGCCAATCGTTATTGCGCGCCATGGCGGGTCAGCAAGTGGTGTTCCATACCGCCGGCAAGGTTTCCGACTGGGGCCCACGTCAGGAATTCTGGCGGGCCAATGTCGAAGGTACGGTCAATGTTATCGCGGCCTGCCGGGAAGCGGGCGTACATAGGCTGATTTATGTGAGTTCCCTGACCGTTTTTGGTTTGCCGCGGTCCGGAAAGCGGGTTAATGAAACCACTCCCCTTGCCAGTCGGATCAGCGATTACTATACCATGAGCAAAATCGCTGCAGAAAATCTGGTCCGTGAAGCTCATGGAAAAAATGGCCTGGAAACTGTCATTGTTCGCCCCGGCGTGATTTGGGGGCCTGGCGATACTACCATTTTGCCCCGTTTGGCCGCGCTCTTGTATCGGGGGCGACTTTTCTTCATCGGCCGGGGAAACAATCAGCTCGGGCTCTCGCACGTGGAAAACCTGAGCCAGGGACTCATCCTGACTGCCCTGACGCCAGCGGCTGCCGGGCAAGTCTATCACCTGACCGATGGGGAGGAGCTCACGGCCCGAACCGTGTTCTGCGCCCTTGCCGCTGCACTCGGTGTTCCGGCACCGCGATTTTCCTTGCCTTTCCCGGGGGCTTATATTCTGGCGGTTTTGTTTGAATGGACCTCCAGATTGCGGCATGCGGCGATTCCTCCCGCACTCAGCCGCTACGGTGTCCGTCTGGTCGCATGTGACTGCCGCTACGATATACGCAAAGCGCAAGCTGAACTCGGATACAGTCCACAGCTGACATTCATCCAGGGCATCCGGATGTTAACCCCGTCAAGCAGGCAATCATGATACAGCCAGTTTCGGTCCCCTCAGGCACAACTAGTCTGGGTGACACTATCCGTATCGAGAGCCTGGGCGTCTATCTTCCTGAAAAAATTCTCACCATGGAGGCATTGCTGGCTTCCTGCCGCCGCCGACCGCGCTGGGACCTGGAACGGATAACCGGGATTCACGAGCGCCGGGTGGCGGTGGGCGAATATGCGGTCGATCTGGCGATCCGGGCAGCCGGGCAGGCACTGGATATGTCCCGTTACCAGGCTGAAGAATTGGATGTTATTATCTGTACCAGCATTTCCAAGTACAACCGGAAAAATGAATTTCACCTTGAACCGGCTTCGGCCGTGCGCATCCGGGCCGCCATTGGCGCCGGAAATGCGCGTGCTTTTGATGTGGTCAATGCCTGCGCCGGAATGTTCACCGGCATTTATGTGCTGCAGGGCATGATCCGCTCCGGCATGGCCCGCTGTGGCATGGTGGTCAGCGGCGAACAGAACATGCCTCTGGCTGAAACCGCTGCCCGCGAACTGCGCCATAGTTTTGACGGACAGCTTGTGGCCCTGACCCTTGGCGATGGCGGCGCGGCCCTGATCATCGACCGCTCGCCCGATGCCCATAAGGGTTTTCGGCATATCGATCTGGTCACCGGTGCCAAGCATGATCATTATTGTTATTCACGCCCTTCACGGCGCGGGCCCGGCGGCATTCTGGTGACCAAGGCCCGCGGCTTGCAGCGCAAAGGAAATGAACATTTCCCCGCCTACTTTAAAAGGGCCATGGACAAAACCGGGTGGACGATTGACGATCTGCAGCACATCATCCCGCATCAGGTCTCGGTACGGGCCATTGAAAACGGCGTCCGGGCTGTCAGCCGCTACCTGGGCAGCACCCTGCCCGACATTACCCGCTGCTGCGCCGACCACTTCGGCAACACATCGACTACCAGCCACTTTCTGGCCATTCATGATGCCATATTGCAGGGGCACATCCAAGGCGGTCATAATGCCATGCTGGTCAGTGGTGCTTCGGGAATCGTCATTGCCCATGCCACCTATAGTTTTGATGATTTGCCGCGGCGTTACCGGCTGCGGTTTGCTGGAGTAAGTTGACATGCGTCATTGCCGCATAGAAAGCATTGGCGTCAGCTTGCCGCGGAGCCATTTCCCGCGTTGGGGCTCGGTCCGCCATGCCGTCAAGGCCGGGCGCCGATGCTTGGAAGCATCGCACCATCGTAAGGCCGACATCGGCTTGCTCATCAATGCCGGCGTCCATCGCGACCACCATATCTGTGAACCGGCCATGGCTGTGTTCATCCAGCACCGGCTCGGCATCAATATTGAGTTCCAGAACCGGAGCACGTTGGCTTTTGATCTGCAGAATGGCGGCTGCGGCATGCTCGACGCCGTCCAGGCGGTTACGGCGCTGCTGCAGTCCGCTGAGATTGAAGCCGGCCTGGTTGTGGCCAGCGAAGCCAATTCTGATCGTCACCCCGACCCGCTTTTCACTTACCCGGCCAGTGGAGCCGCTCTGCTGATCGATCTTTCACCATGGCGTAAAATGGGATTTGGCGAGTTCGTTTTTCATACCCGGGACGATTATGCCGACCTTTATACTTCGCTGGTGAGCTTAACTGAAAAACGGGGGCGGATCGTTATTCAGCGCCAAGCTGAACTCGAAGACAAATACCTCTCTATGGCAGGGGCTGTAGTTGAGGAAGTACTGAACCGTGATGGTCTGCGCCGGGAAGAAATCGATTTTGTCGTGTCCGCGCAAATATCAACCGGCTATCTGACCCGGCTCCCGGCAGCCATCGGCTTTCCAATGGATAAGGTGGTCAATCTTTCTGAACGACTGCCGGATACTCTGTCCACGTCGCTTTTTTTGGCTTTGCAGCTGGCCATGACCGATCGTCGGCCCGCACCGGGCCAGAAAGTGCTTTTGCTGGCTTGCGGTTCCGGCGTCACCGTGGCCGCGGCCACTTACTGTTTTTAGAGCCATATCCCCCTTTGCAGGGGACTTTGCAGCATTGCCGGTGATTGTCCTGGTCGCTATCTTAAAGGGCAGCATTGAGAATTCATTTTATTTTAGTTAGCATTGCCTTTGAATATAAAGTACAACAAAAATTTATTAGCAAGGAGATAACCTATGTTTGCCGCCAAAACTTATTGTGCAAGACGCGATCAATTAAAGAAACAGATCAAATCCGGTTTGATTATTTTGCTTGGCAATGATGAAAGTCCCATGAATTATCCGGATAATGCCTATCATTTCCGCCAGGACAGCACCTTTCTCTACTTTTTCGGTCTTGACAGTCCCGGCTTGGTGGGAGTGATAGATATCGACGAAAACCGCGAGACCATCCTGGGCAACGAGCTGACCATTGATGATATCGTCTGGATGGGTGCCCAACCGTCATTGGCAGAAAAAAGCCGCCAGGTTGGAGTGGAAAATACCGCACCTGCTGTTCACTTGTCAGAAATTGTTAACAAAGCACTGAAAGGAAAAAGGCAAATTCATTTCCTGCCGCCTTACCGGTCCGAAAATAAAATTAAACTTTTTGAATTGCTGGGCATTGCCCCCTCAAGATTGGGTGAGTCGATATCCGTGGAATTGATACGGGCGGTGGTGGCTCAGCGCAATTTCAAAAGTGCAGAAGAAATTGAAGAAATCGAAAGGGCTGCGGATATTTCGGTTGATATGCATATAGCGGCCATAGAAATGGCAAAACCGGGAATGCTGGAGATGACAATGGCGGCTGAAGTACAAAGGATCGCCCAGGCGGCCGCAGGCCAAATCGCCTTTCCGATCATTTTAACCATCAACGGCCAGACGCTGCACAACCACTATCATGGTCACAATTTGAAAAGCGGTGACATGGTGCTTTGCGATTTTGGCGCCGAAACCGATTTGCATTATTGTGCCGATCTCTCCAGCACCTTCCCTGTCGATCCCAAATTTACTACCAGGCAAAGGGAAATTTATATGATTTCTCTGGCGGCTCACAATGCCGCGATTGCCGCCCTGAAACCGGGAAAGAAGTTCAAAGAAGTGCATCTGGCAGCATGCAAAAAAATTGCCAAGGGCATGAAAACCCTGGGACTGATGAAGGGCAATGTTGATGATGCGGTTGAAGCCGGGGCCCATGCTATGTTTTTTCCTTGCGGAACCGGTCATATGATGGGTCTGGATGTTCATGATATGGAAGATATTGGTGAAGTGTATGTAGGCTATGATGGACAACCCAAAAGCACTCAGTTCGGCTTGAAATCACTGCGTCTGGCCCGGGAGTTGCAGCCGGGTTTTGTATTGACGATTGAGCCGGGTATATATTTTATTCCGCAGTTGATCGACAAATGGCGGTCGGAAAAACGTTTTAACGATTTCCTTGATTATCAAAAACTGGAATCGTATAAAACTTTTGGCGGTATCAGAAACGAAGAAAATTTCCTCATAACCAAAGACGGATGTCGCTTGCTGGGAAAAAAGAAACCCAAGAGCATTGAAGAGGTTGAAGCGCTGCGGGGATAAGTTAAATGATTTTATAAATGGTTGCAGGAGCTCAGCAAAAATGAATATTTTTAAATTAAAAGCCAACCAAACCACAGTGGGTCGCGAAATTGTCGCCGGCATGGTCACCTTCATGGCCATGGCTTATATCATCTTTGTCAATCCGAAAATACTGGCCGCGGCCATGGGTGATGAATTGTTCCCGGCTCTGGTGTTGGCAACATGTTTGGGGGCCGGAATATTAAGTATCCTCATGGGACTGGTCAGCAATTATCCTCTGGCCCTGGCCTCGGGCATGGGCTTGAACGCATTTTTGGCTTATGGGGTAATTATGGGCATGAAAGTACCTTGGCAGACCGCCATGGGTGTTGTTTTTATTGAGGGGGTTATTATCACTGTATTGGTTTTGACCAATGTCCGTAAACAGGTGATGGATGCGATTCCCATGGATCTGAAACGCGCCATTGGCGTGGGCATCGGCCTGTTAATTACCGTAATCGGCCTGGAAAATGCCAAATTGATTGTTTCCAGTCCGGCGACCCTTATCACTTTCGGCAAAATCGGTCCCGAAAGTCTGATTGCTTTGGCGGGAATTTTGCTCAGCGCCTGGTTAATGGCCAAAAAAATCAAGGGCGCTTTTTTGCTGGGCATCCTTTTTTGTACGTTTGTGGCTGTGCTGGCTGGGTTTGTTCCCCTGCCCAAGGTTTGGGTCGCCGGGATAAGGCCCGAATATTTTAAAACCATATTCGTCCTGGACATCGCCAGCGCCCTGCGCCTGGGGCTGCTGAGCACGATCTTCGCTTTTTTGATCACCGATTTTTTTGACACCATGGGCACGGTGGTGGCCGTGGGTGAGCAGGGGGGCTTCATGGGCAAGGACGGACAGATGCCGCGCCTGAAAAATATCCTGCTGGTCGATTCGTTGGGGGCCGTCAGCGGCGGCCTGCTGGGTTGCAGTTCGGTGACGACTTATGTCGAAAGCGCCGCCGGCGTCGCCGAAGGCGGCCGTACCGGGCTGACCTCGGTAGTCACCGGAGTCCTTTTTCTGCTGGCGGTTTTTTTCACGCCCGTGGTGGCCGTGGTTCCCGTTTATGCCACGGCGCCGGCCCTGATCCTGGTCGGGTTTTTACTGATATCAGGCGTGCGCTCCATCGCCTGGGACGACATGACCACGGCGTTGCCCGTGTTTTTAACCATCACCATGATCCCCTTCACTTTCAGCATTGCCAAGGGCATCGGCTACGGGTTCATTTCCTTTGTGCTGCTGAAACTGCTGACCGGCAAATGGCGGGAAATTCACCCGCTGCTGGCACTGGTGGCCCTGCTCTTTGCCATTGATTTTTATATTTCCTGATTTTTCAGCCCGGCAGATCAAAAAAAGCGTTTTTACGTTTCCTTAGCAGTCTGGATGCGGTAATGTTTTTTGTATTCCTGATCAAAACTGCTTTTGCCGCAGAGCATCATGGCGCTGAGCGGCATGATGGTTTTGATTTTTTCAGCCAGTTGATGGGCCAGATGGCGGATATCCCATTGGGCGTGCTCATCATCACGAAAGCGGATAAAATGATACATTTCCCTTAGATTCATCTTCATCAGCACGGTGCGGCGGTGGGAGTTGGTCAGAACATAGTCGGCGGCCATGCCATATTTTGCTTTTATTGTGGAGTAAGCACTGTTGGTCCGGTCGATGATTTCATTGAATTCTTTTTCCAGCCCGGCGGCGACCACGCTTTCCGGCAATGTGTTTCCGAGTTCGGGCCGGTAATCGCCTGCTATGAGCGTGGCCAGGCGATGGCGTTTGAGCTGAGCGAAATTGGCGGCGCTGATTTGGGCTTGAAAAGTGATATCGGCCATTTCAAATTCCCGCGGCGGCGCGTCGAAAAATTGAATTTTTCTGAAAAAATCATTGACCATGGCCCTTTTTTTGGCAAAACTCGTTTTGTGCATTGTGGTCAGTGCGTTCGAAAAAGAAAGATTGCTGCTGTTGCTTAAAAATGATGCCAGAACAAGCTCATCGCCATGTTCGGTGCAGGCGACAATCTCAGGCTCCGGAGATGCTTTCAACGACGCGGCAGCGGGCAGCGCATGCAGGTGCTTTTCAAGGGCGGCGGATGCATCCCGATCAAAGGCCGAAGGCTCCGGGAACAGAATGATCGAGGGCGCGATGGGCATAACCAGGGCGTACAATTTTTCGGAGAGTTTTCGCACTTCTTGTCTCGGGCTGAGATTGAAACGGCGAAAAAGATGTTCCAGGTTGCGGGCGTTGATCGTTATGCCCACCTGACCCTGGGTGGCCAGGGAAAGAATATAGCGGGCATCTTCTTTGGCAATACCTTCCAGGAGTTTTTGTTCAGGCGCATTTATTTTACCTGGGGCATGACGCTTCTGCAATTGCTCGCTGATGGCGGAGAACGTTTTCACATAGAATTGATTTTGCTGCTGGATGATTGCATGAAATAGTTTTTTGAGCGGCGGATCCTTGATTTCGCCGGGCTGAACATAATCTCCGGTCAAGGTGACGTAGCGCTGCGATTTTTCCGTGTAAGAAACCAGGCGGAATCTTTCAACTTCCTCAAGGGCCAAACGGGAAATTCCCATGATGTCGAAATTAAAAATCGCGTGTTCGGCCACCGAATGGTGACCCATGGCAAAAATGATCTTCTGGTTCGATTTCCTGGATTTTTCCACATCCAGGCAGGCTTGTTTCCTGAGCTGGTCGATGGGCAACGGGCTGCGGCTGATGCGGGCATAGGCGGCGCTGAGTGTTTCCGGGGTCAAGGTGACACGTCCGGAATGATTAAGCCGATTCAGTATTTCACTGTCTACATTGAACCCGGCCAGTTTGACCCGCAATGTGTCCTCCTGAATTATTCATAGCGGCATGGATTAATTACAATAATTTCAATTCGCTTATTTTTTTTAGTATTTCCTGAGCACTTTCATCAATTGATTTTTGGTTCCAGATATCGATGGCATTGATCTGGTTGTCCAGTATTATCTGGCCGAAAAGCGCATCCATCTGCTGGGACAGATCAATATCGTGTGCATGCAAGCCGCTTGTGGGAAGTCTTTTTTCGAGTTCTTTGCTGTCGACCCTGATTCTGAAAATCACCGTATAGGTGGTGATCCAAAAATTATAGAGGTTTTTCAACAGTGTGTTTTTATCTTCTATTTGGCTGCCGGGTTTTTTTTCGGCGAGGAATTTTTGCCATTTCAACCAGTGATCAATGACTGAACAGTCACACAGCAGGTAGTCCGGCTGGCTTAGTGAGCGGATGTTTTCCTCATTGATTTGATTGCTGAGAAAAAAAAATTGGCTGATAAAGCCTGTTTTTTGATCGAAATCAAAGCGGCTGCTCATCCGGAGGTCTGGAACGTCCTCGATCCGGGATTTCAAAGAAAGTATTTTTTTCACTTCAGTTAAAATCGATGTTTTGCCGCTGCCAGGAATTCCGGAAAAAGCGATTTTGTGCATGAAAGAATTTTAGGCAAGATTGACTTGAATGTCAAATTTACTTTTTTTAAAAACTTTGTTATGATGCAATTGATGAAATTGATGAATGAAAAAAATGCCGTGAAAAAAAACACCCCATGACCAATCACGAGATCGCCAGAACTTTTGACAAACTGGCTTTTTTCCTTGCGCTACACGATGAAAACGATGTGAAAATCAATGTCTACGCCCGCGCTGCCAAGAACATATATGATTATCCGCTGGGTATAGAGGACATGCTGTTGGCCGGCGAGGATTTAACGAAAATCGAAGGCGTCGGCAAAATCCTGGCCCAACAGATCGAGGACCTGGTTATCATCGGTTCCATACAAATCTTGAAAGACATATTGAAAAACTATCCCGAAAGCCTGCATGAATTGTCGCAGATCAAGGGCATTGGTCCGAAAACGATTCTGAAAATCTTCGTCAATCACAATATAAAATCTCTCGCGGAGCTGAAACTGTTTTTACAAAGCGGAGAAAGCCTGATGATTTCGGCTCCCGCACTCAGCAAGATTCAGGAATTTTTAAAAAAATGAAAATGATTTTAGCTTCGGCTTCGCCGCGGCGCAAAGAACTTCTGCAATTGATCGGCTTGAATCCGGAGATCCTTATTCCGGATATTGATGAAAGGATCCGGCCCGGTGAAAAGCCGAGGGTTTTTTTAGAACGGGTGACCATTGCCAAGGGAATCGCGGCCTATAAAAAGAAATTTTTTTCTCACTTGCTTGTCAGTGCCGATACGATCGTCATATGTGCGGATTCATTGATCGGTAAACCAACGAATCGTGAGGACGCCTTCAGAATGTTGAATCGACTTTCAGGTCAGCGGCACGAGGTTTTAACCGGCATCGCTTTGATTTTTCAGGGTGAAACACTTTTTGAAATTTCGCGCACGGCGGTTTATTTTAAAGAACTTTCTGAAAGGGAGATTAACTTTTATCTGGATCGGGAAAATTATCTCGACAAGGCCGGCGCTTATGCCATCCAGGGCCGGGCCGCTATTTTTGTGGAAAGGATTGAAGGCTGTTTTTTCAATGTTATGGGTTTTCCTTTAAATTTATTTTACCGCATGGTCCAGGAAAGGGGGTTGAACCTGTATGAGTGATCTAAAAATCACGGGACTTGCCAGTGACGTGGTCTTGGGGGCTACCGGTTTGAAAATATTGCGCATGGGTCTGGGCGGGATTCCCATCCAGCGGCTGTCCACGGGTGAATCGGACCGGCTTCTGGAAAGCGCCGTTGACGCGGGCATCAATTTTTTTGATACGGCGCGCATTTATACGGACAGTGAAAGCAAATTCGGACGGATACTCTCCCGTCACCGGGGGCAAGTCGTTATTGCCAGCAAGTCCTTCAGCCGTGACGCGGCAACACTTTTGCGGGATATCGACTCCAGCCTGAAACAATTGCAAACCGATTACATCGATATATACCAATGTCACAATATCGCCAATGAAAATGATCTTGCCAAAGCCCTTGCCGATGGCGGCGCCGTGGCCGGTTTGGTCACGGCCAGGAAGGCCGGAAAAATCCGTCATATAGGACTTTCCGGCCATAAACCCGGAATTGTAAAAAAAGCGTTGTCAGCCTTTCCATTTGCGACGATCCAGATTCCCTGCAATTTCATGGAAACCGACTCTCTGGCTGAACTGATTCCCCTGGCCAAAAAACGGCACGTGGGGGTCATCGCCATGAAGCCGATCGGGGGCGGCAATATCAAGGAAATCAACTTGAATTTCCGCTTTATTTTCAATCGGGGCATTGATGTGGCTATTCCGGGCATGGATTCGGCAACGCAAATTGCTGAAAACATTGCGGCGCTGGCCGACCTGTCGCCGCTGAGTGAAGCGGAAACCGCCAGTTTACAAAAAGAAAAGGACCGCCTGGGAAGCAGTTTCTGCCGGCGCTGTGAATACTGCATGCCGTGTCCACATGGCTTACCGATCTCTTTTTTGCATGTATTGAAAAACTATTATTTCCTTTATGACCTCAAAGACTGGGTCTGGGAGCGGATCGGTGCTCTGGCCAAAACCTACAAGGATTGTGCGGCCTGCGGCGAATGCGTCAAGAAATGCCCCTACCAGCTCGATATGCCGAAAATATTCAGTGAAACCTGGGAAAAAATGTTGGCCGACAAAGCGGCAAACATAGAAAAAAGTTAGTTATATTTATATTTCGGAGTGGGTGATCCATGGGAAAAAATGAACATTTCCCCCTGGCTTTCGCTGTTTTGTCCTGGATCCAGGCGCGAAGTATACTGCAGGCCAAGGCTAGCGGACTAAAAAAAACAACGGCTTCGCTTGACCTCGGGTTCAGCCGGCAGGAAATCAGGCTTGATTTGGCTGGAATTGTGACTGATACAAAGCCGCTCCTTGATTGGCGGCAGTTGCAGACCATTGCCGATTCGGAAAACAAGTGTTTCCGGGTGTTGAACGGCAGCTGTGAAGAAATTCGCACCTATTCGGAATCCAGTCGCCGGTCTTTCAGCCTGTTCCCTACGGCGGAAGCTCCGGGGCTGATGATTTCCGGTTTTACCATGCATCGTTTCAAGGATATTTCACCGTGGCGGGCCGCACGGGCGATGATCCGCGCGGCCGAGCCGATCCATGGCCGGGTCCTCGATACGGCAACGGGCCTGGGTTATACGGCCATCATTGCGGCACAAAAAGCGGCTGCCGTGATTTCCATCGAATTTTACTCGGGATCATTGGACATGGCGCGTTCAAATCCGTGGTCGCAGGAATTGTTCAATCATCCCTGCATCAGGCTGATCGCCGGCGACAGCAGCGAAGAGATCGCTAACTTCGCAGACGAATACTTCACGATCATCATCCATGATCCGCCCAGCATGAGCCTGGCCGGTGATCTCTATGGGGCGGCATTTTACCGCCAGGCTTGGCGGGTATTGGCTGCCAACGGCCGCATGTTTCATTATCTCGGCGATCCCAAGAGCGAATCAGGCCGCCGTACGAGCAAAGGCGTTGTCCAGCGTCTGCAGACAGCCGGTTTTCGCCGCATTATCCCCAAGCCATTCGCCCATGGGGTTCTGGCCTGCAAGTAATTTTTTTCTTTACAGCCCAATTCGACTGTGATAGTGTTCCGGAAGGAGGCTTCATGCTCCGGGGTGCGAAAAAATTATTGTGGAAGCCGGGAACCATGCTCTATCCAGTTCCTGCCGTGCTGGTCAGCTGCGGGGAATATGGCGGCGTGCGCAACATCATCACCATCGGCTGGACCGGTGTGATTTGTTCAGATCCGGCCATGTGCTCCGTTTCGATTCGCCCGGAACGCTTCTCGTATGCATTGATTCGTGAAAGCGGTGAATTTGCCATTAACCTGACCACGGCGGCCATGGCCAGGGCCGTGGATTGGTGCGGTGTGAAGAGCGGCCGGGAGTTTGATAAATTCAGTGAAATGAAGCTCACGGCGCTGGCGGCGAAATTCATTCAGTCTCCGCTCATCGGCGAGTCCCCGGTGAACCTGGAATGCCGGGTCATGGAAATTCGGGAATTGGGCACCCATCATATGTTCATTTCAGAGATTTTAGCGGTTCACGCCGATCCTGTTTATTTTAATTCCAGAACCGGGTTTTTCGACCTGGCGGCCGCCGAGCCGCTCTGCTATTGTCATGGCCACTATTACCAAATGGGAAAACATATCGGCAAGTTCGGCTTCTCGGTGGAGAAAAAAAGAAAAAAGCGCCCTCCCTCCCAGAAAAAAAATCGGCCGGCATAACCGGAGCCGGGCGGGAATGGGCATCCGGGTCAACTGTTTTTCAGCATTTGAAAAAATGTTTTTTATTTTTTATGATAATCTCTGCAATGAAAGAATTCATTTTTGATTTTTGGAGGTAAAGATGGCTGCAAGAAAGAATTGCTCAGGCGGGGTTTTGCTGTTGATGCTGGGGTTAATGCTCCCCTTTGCGGGCACGGCCAAAAGCAACGAAAGCAAGTCGGAAAAACCGGTTTACGTTTTTAAAATAGATAAAGAAGTGAAACGCACCCCGGTAAAAAACCAATACAAAACCGGCACCTGCTGGTGTTTTTCCACCATTTCCTACCTGGAATCGGAACTGCTGCGGTTGGGGAAGGAGGAGCTGGACCTGTCGGAAATGTTTGTGGTCAGGAACACTTATCCCCGGAAAGCAGCCAACTTCGTGCGCATGCACGGCAAAGCCAACCACAGCGAGGGCGGTCAAAGCCATGATGTATTGGAACAGATTCAACGGTTTGGCATCGTCCCGGAGGCGGTTTATACGGGTTTAAAAATCGATGAAGAACGGCACAACCACGGTGAAATGGAAGCCGTGCTGCAGGGTGTTCTGGATGCTATTCTGAAAATGGAGGGAAGCCGTGTCACTCCCCGTTGGCTTGACGCCTATGAAGCGGTTCTGGACAATTACCTGGGCAAAACCCCCCAATCCTTTGTCTACCAAGGCGCGTCCTATTCCCCTAAAAGTTTTGCCGACAATTACCTGCAGTTCAACTACGAAGATTACATCGAACTGACTTCTTATGATATTTATCCCTATTATCAGAAATGCCGGCTTGAAATTCCGGATAATTGGACGTATGACTCGAACTATTACAATGTTCCCATTGATGTCCTGGAAAACATTGTCGACCAGGCATTGAAAAACGGCCATTCGTTCGTATGGGATGGCGATGTCAGTGAAAAGGATTTTTCCAGTGGCCGGAGTGATACTGAATATGGCAGCGGCTATGCCATTATTCCGGAAAAAGACTGGGAAGATAAAACCAAAGCGGAACGCAAAGAGAAAACAAATGGACCGGTGAAAGAAAGAGAGATATCCCAAGCGCTGCGGATGAAGACTTTCAATAATTTCTCGACGACGGATGATCACCTGATGCATGTCGTGGGATTGGCCCATGATCAAAAAGGCACCAAGTTTTATTTAACTAAAAATTCGAGCGGCAGCGACAGGCCCCATGGCGGCTATATCTACCTTTCCCGTTCGTTTTTTCGTTTGAAAACCACGGCAATCATGATCAACAAGCATGCCCTCCTGCCTGAAATAAAAGAAAAATTATCTATCAAATAGTCGGGTCTTCCCATCGCGATGCAACTTTTTTTAGCCAGACTTTCCCGGCTTTACTTAAGGCCCGCGTTATAATATAATCCGCCTATGGATGCCCGGCACAAAATTCAGGAAGAAAAACTGCAAAATATTCTCAATCCTCGTCAAGCAAACAAAGAGTTTAAAATCACTGTCCGCTTTCAGAAACATTATTCCAGGAATTATGAGAAGGCTCTGGCCTTGGCCAGGGAAAATAAATTTTTCATGGACGAAGGAGGTGGCGATTTTTATAAGGCCTACGCCAGCTTCTATCCGTCCGAGGTGGAAGACCTTTTTAATCTTTTTGAACTGGTTAAAGATCACGAGACCACCAAGATTTATTTGAACAACAAGTCCATCCCCTATATCCAGGATTTTTGGCTTATTTTAATGTGGTTTTATCGCATAAAATAGATTTTTGCAAAAAAAAATAATTTGAACTTGACTTTTTTGCAATATTAAATTATAAAGTGATGTAGCTTAGGAGGTCTTCCATGAAAAAACTTGGGTCGGCTATGCTCTTATTGTTATTGACCAGTTTTATTGTAATCAGTTTTGCCGGTTGCGATCAATTGAAAATAAGCAATTTGAAAGCCAACAAGCACTTTAAATTGGCTAACAAGTATTACAGCGAGGAAAAATTCAAGAAAGCGATTGTTGAATATGAAGATGCGCTGAAGCTGAATCCGGAACTGAAAGCCGCCTATTATTATCTGGGCAGCAGTTACGTGTCGATTTACAAGCCCGGCGATGATAATGAAAAGAATGTGACCGCTGGCAAAAAAGCCACTGAATATTTGCAGAAAGCTTTGGAAATGACTCCGGACAATAAAAATATCATCCAAGCGCTGGGTGATATCAGTGACAAGATGAGGGATTTCGATCAGGCTGAAAAATATTATCTGCAAATTCAGAAATTCACTCCCAATGATCCTGTTTCATATTATAATTTAGCTGGTTTTTATAATAATAATGCCAAATATGACAAAGCCATTGACATGTATGAGCGGCGCATCGCCTTGGACCCTTCCGACCCCGAAGGATATCTTTACCTGGCGGGATTTTACCAGGACAAACGAAAATGGGATGATGCTATAAAAAACCACGAAATTCGAATTCAAAAAATCACTGAAGGCACGTCTATGGAAGAAAAGGAAAAGGCGGACTTTTTAGCCGATGCATATTACCGTTTGGGGGTTGTCTGCTGGAACAAGAGTTATCAGACTCCGCCCGATGTGATGGGTTCGGTCGAGCGTTTACAAGTAGTTCAGAAGGGATTTGATGCGTTGAACAAATCCGCGGAATTATCTCCCAACTTTCCCGATCCCTGGGCTTACCTGAGTTTGCTTTATAGGCAAAAATCAATCGCCGAACCTTTGAAAAAACCTGTTTACGACAAGGAAGCGGAAAAAATGGTGCAGAAATTCCAGGAACTGCGCAAGCGGAAACTGGCTACCGAACAATTCATGAAGGATTTATCAAAAGATTAATAATTAACAAAACCCCCTGTTTTTCCGGAAACAGGGGGTTTTTTTTTACCTGGTTTTTCTGGTTATCGATGAGTTGGCAAAAGCATATTTGACAGATCAACCTAAAAAGGTTATATTTTCTGACATGAAAATCAATACCAAGATCCGCTATGGTCTGCGAATGGTCATTGCGATTGCCCAAGCCGACAAGTTGGTGAATACAACCGAGCTGGGAAGCAGTATGGATGTTTCTCCCAAATATCTCAGAAAACTGGCCGGCCCCCTGGAAAAAGCCGGTTTAATTAAAAGCGTGCAGGGTATTTATGGAGGGTATGAACTGAATAGAAGCCCTGAGGAAATTACTATACGCATGATTTTCGATGCATATCATGAGCAATTATCCTGGACCGATTGCGTGTTGGGTAAAAAATGCCAATTAAGAGATTCGTGTCAGGCCAAACAAGTATGGGAAATGCTTGAAAAAACATTGCAAATGCATTTTCTGCCGATATCGATACGTGATATTTTGAATAATAAAGTACTTTAACTCTGTTTTTTGATGTTGTTCCAGATCGGTCTCTAGGTGTCTGCAGGTTGACAGCAGGCCGGAAATGGTGTAATATCAATGAAGGAATATGATCAAACATGGTGTTCTATTACTAATTAGTTTAATTTTGTTGTCTGGCAATGCATTTTGTCAGGATGAATTTCTTAAGGTCGAGTGCACGGTTTCTCCACGATCCATCAGGCAAGGCAATGAAGGTTTACTTAAAATTAAAATTGTCGTTCGTAGCGGCATCAGAATATCCGCCAATCCTGAATTTATTATCAAATTCGATGAAAATGAGAACTTGTCATTTTCAAAAATATTTTTTGCCGGTTCTGAATTGAATTTGCCGATTACCCAGGAAAAAGAGGGGATTTTTTTGGATCCCCAAAAAGAAATCGAGGTTCCTTTCAAATTAAGTGAATCGGCTTTGCTTGGAAACCTCACGGTTAGCGGCGAAATCATTTTTACAATATTTTTTCAGGATAATTGGTCAATTAAAACCACGCAGAAATTTTTTGCCAATTTTGTCTCACGTAAAAACTACAATATCAAGAAAAAATGAAAATTCGTTATAGCAAGTTTTGTTCCTGGTACCAGCGGATAGTTTCCTCCAAAGCCGTTTTAAATGGGAACAGGCATTGAAAATGGAGAAGTTTCTGGCTTTTTTCCACGGAGCACGTCCAGACAGGAAAACGCATTTCGCGAAACTTGTCCCGGTTGAAAATATTTTTTCTTTTAGAAATGCGGATATATATTTCGGAAAGTTCGGCCAGAAAACGGACCAACATTTCCGGCATGACGATTTTCTTGATTTGCTTTCTTCCAATCAACATGGAAGCGTCGAGCATGAATTTTTCCCAGGTGATCGGTTCGGTGTTGGCGATGTTGATCGTTTCGTTTTGGAAACTACTGTTGGCAGCAGCGATCATGCCGCGAATTAAATCTTTGACGTATATGACCGAATACCGTCGTTCTTGTCGACCCAAGGCGGGTAAAATCCCCTTGCGGATGATGCGAAAAATAGCCAGCATATCCAGGTCGCCAGGACCGAAAACAATTGGTGCTCGAATGATGATATACGGTGCCGGACAAAGCTCGCGGAAGATTTTTTCCTGGGCCAACTTGCTTTTCCCGTACAATGAAACAGGATTTTCCGGCAGATCTTCTCTTAAAAAATGGGCTTGCCGATTTGGACCGGTCGCGGCCAAAGAGGACAGCAAAATCACTTTGCGTAGCTTGGTCAATGGCCGTAGTTTTTCCATCAATATCTTGGTACCGTCATGATTGCATTGAGAGAATTCTTCAGGAGAAATGGCTTTGGTTAAGGCGGCCAGATGGAAAACAAGTTCGGTATCGGTCGGGAATGCCTCTGATGAGAATAAATCGCCGGCAATAACAGTGATCCGTTCTTTTATTTCAGATGATTCCAATTTCTTTGCATCTCTAATCAGGGCATACACGGAATTTTCTTTTTCTTTCAGCAATTCTCTGATCAGATGGCTGCCGACAAATCCCGTGCCTCCGGTTACCAGTATTTTCATGAGGCAATTCTATATAATCCGTTTTAAATTTGCAAACGAGGAGTAAAACATGGATGTTTTTAAAAAGTGTTATGATTTTACCCGTGCCGACGAAGCGAAAAAAATCGGCATATACCCTTATTTTACCGAAATTGAAAAAGTCGAAGGCAACTATGTCTGGGTCAAGGGTAAGAAAATACTCATGGTCGGTTCCAATAATTACCTTGGGCTTTTTGATGATCCCAGGATCAAGGAAGGCGCGATAGCGGCAATAAAGCACTATGGCTCTTCGACGTGCGGTTCCAGATTTTTAAACGGCACCTATTCGCTCCATGTCGAACTCGAAAACAAACTTGCCAAGTTCATGGGCAAAGAGGAAGCCCTGACCTTTTCGACCGGGATGCAGACCAATCTGGGAACCATTTCAGCTTTGGCCGGCCGGAATGATATTGTCATCCTGGATCGCATGGTTCATGCCTCGATCATGGATGCGGTGCGTCTTTCTTATGCCCATATAGCCAAATACAAGCATAATGATATGAAAGACTTGGAAGACAAATTGGCGCACCAGCCGGCGGACAAGGGGAAACTCATCATTGTTGACGGCGTGTTCAGCATGGAAGGTGATCTGGCCAACCTGCCGAAAATTGCCAAGCTGGCCAAGAAGTACAATGCCCGGCTCATGGTCGATGATGCTCATGGGGTTGGCGTCATGGGTGAAAAGGGACAGGGAACTTCAGAACATTTCGGCCTTATCGATGAGGTCGATCTGGTGATGACCACATTTTCGAAGTCTTTTGCCTCCCTGGGCGGATTCGTGGTCGGCGACAGTAAAATTATCCAGTACATCAAGCATCATGCCCGGGCATTGATATTTTCTGCATCCATTACTCCGGCCGCTCTGGGCGCTGCCGACAAAGCCCTGGAAATCATTCAAGGCGAACCTGAAAGGCGGCAGCGTCTTTGGGAAATCACCCGGATCATGAACAAGGAATTGACGGCCATGGGCTATCATACCGGCAATACCGAAACTCCCATTATCCCGGTTTTCATCAACGATTTGGACAAAACGTTCATGCTGTGGATGTTTTTGCGGGATTTCGGCATTTTCACCAATCCGGTCATTGCTCCGGCGGTTCCGCCCGAAGACTCGCTGATCAGGACATCATTCACTGCGACCCATACCGATAACGACCTGGATTTTATTCTGGAAGGTTTCAAGCAAGGGGGAAAGGCCCTCGGATTGATTTAATTTCGCCCAGCCGTTGCCTGGGCGATTTTAATCCGGCAAGTGGATATCAGCGCGGTTGTTGTCAGTTATAATTCGGGAAAATTTCTGGAACAGAATTTTGCTTCGCTGCATCGGCAGACCGTTGCCTTCAAGCAGATCATTGTGGTTGATAACGGCTCCAGCGATGATTCAGCCGCTGTGATCGGAGCGTTTCCCCGCCTGGAAAAATTTTATTTAAAGACTAATATCGGCTATGCCGCCGCCGCCAACTTGGGAATTCGCAATGCCAACGCCGACTTGGTGCTGGTAGCCAATGCCGACATCTACTTGGCTGACGATTTCAATCAACAGGTCTTGCGTTTCTTTACTGATCATCCGCAAATCTCCCTGCTCTCACCCTTGATTTTGCGTTTTGACCGACAAACCATCGATTCGGCCGGCCAGACATATTCCCCGGCCTTGTATCCGCGCGAAATCGGTTTCAATAAAAAAACGGCCCATGCCAAGTTAGAGTCCAGGGAAGTGTTTTCTGTTTGCGGTGCTGCGACCGTGTTTTCGCGAAAAGACCTGGAAAAACTGAAAATAGACGATGAATATTATGATGAAGATTTTTTCATGTTCTGGGAAGATTTCGATATCGGCTGGCGGGCCAACCTTTTCGGCCTGAAAACATTTTTTGCTCCTCAGGCTGTGGCTTACCATTTTCGCAGCGGCACCTTAAAAAAAACATGGTTGTCACGATTTTCTCTTTCTCTGTCGCGGCCGGCATTTTTGCGTTTTCATTTAGTGAAAAATCGCTATTTAACTTTATTAAAAAATTTTCGCCTGTCACAATTCTGGTGGACATTGCCGTTCATTCTGGTCAAAGACCTGCTGTGGATTTGCGCCTTGACAATCACGGCCCCGAAAATTATAATCGCCGTGTTTGGCGCCAGAACCAGTTTTAAAAGGGCATTGAAAAAAAGGAGACAGATACAGGGACATGAATGAAATTATTCTCGTTTTGACATTCATCCTTTCATTTCTGTTGACCATTTACGGGACACCTTTGGCCCAGCGGGTGGCATTCCGTTATCAGCTCCTTGATCAGCCCGATGGCAAGCTGAAAAAGCATTCCCAACCGGTGCCATACATGGGGGGGGTGATTGTTTATTTCGCTTTTATTTCACCGCTCAGCCTGATGTTCAATTTCAACCAGGAATTGCTGGGCATACTCTTTGCCAGTTCCATTTTATTGCTGGTGGGTTTGTTTGATGATTTTAAGGCCCTTACTCCGGGCATCAAATTCCTTTTTCAGGTCATGGCCACTTATATTTTGCTGAAGAGCGGCATCACCATTGATTTGATATTTTTTCCAAAATGGCTGGACATCCTCCTTTCATTTTTTTGGATCCTGACCACCATCAATGCCTTCAACATCATTGATATCATGGACGGCCTGGCCGCTTCCGTGGGCGCCATGGCCTCACTGACAATTTTTTTAATTTCCCTTTATAATGGCGATTCTCTCGTTGCCATCCTTTCCATCAGCCTGGCTGCCTCCTTGCTGGCTTTTCTGAAATTCAACTGGGCGCCGGCGCGCATTTACCTGGGTGACGCCGGCAGCATGATCCTGGGCTTAATCATCGGTTCATTGACCATGATGGTCGGTTATACGCGCTTTAACACCATGGCCTTCGTTTCCAGCCTGTTGATCCTGGCTATTCCGCTGTTCGATCTGGCGTATGTTAGTATCTTGCGCCTCATGAAGGGAAAATTGCCTTTTTGGGGTAGCCCCGATCATTTCACCTTGCGCTTGCAAAAAAAAATGAATTGGACTTCCCGGCAGACCGTCGGCGCGGTCATTGTTGCTGCAATTGTTCCTTTCGGGAACGGTGATCGTCAATTTTTTCTCTACGCCCGCGGTCACGCTGTTTAGCGGCATTGCCATTGCCTGCTTCTTTCTGGTCCTGGGGGTGGTTCTGGCAGGCGTGAAAATGGAATGAACCTGATCATCGGGGCCGGGATTTCGGGTCTGAGCGCCGGTCATTTTTTGAAGGGCGACTGTCTTATCCTTGAAAAAGCGGCCGTTGCTGGCGGGCTTTCTGGACAATATCTGGCTGACGGCCACTCCTTTGACTACGGCGGTCATTATTTTCATTTCCAGAACAAGCTCGCCGTTCAGAAACATCTCGAATCGTTTCAATCCTTCCGGGCCTATCAGCGCAACAGCAAAATATTTCTGCTGCATCGTTTTATTCCCTATTCCCTGCAGTACCATCTCGCCTATTTGCCGGCGCGCGTCCGGCGGATCATTCTGGATCAGATCGGCAGCGGCCAACCCATCAACTCCGGCAATTTAGAGGATTTTCTGCTGGCACACTTTGGTGATTATTTGTATCGCCTGTTTTTTATGCCGTTCTTGTCCAAGTTTTATGGCCGCCCCCTGAAGCGATTGCTTGCCGGTATGGATCAAGGCAGTATTCCCGTTCCACGCCGGGAAGATGTACGCCATGGAGCGGTTGAGAAAAAACGTTTTGCTGAAGGCTATAATCCGGTTTTTTATTATCCCGATCGCGGCATGCAAGATTTTATCGACCGTTACAGCCGGCCGCTGATGGGATTGATCCGGCTCAACGAACGGGTGCTGCGCATCGATTTACAGCAAAAAAAATTGTACACCGATCATGGGTGCTATGCTTATGACAATTTGGTCAACACCATGCCTTTGAAGGAATTTTTGTCCCTGGTGCAACCGGCGGCGCCTTTTCCCTGGCAGCGCTTACAGCACATTTCAACGCTGGTGGTCAATGCGGTGCTTGCCCGCCGGCGCCGCCATTTTCACTGGCTTTATCTGCCCGAATCAGCTATGCCGTTCTACCGGGTCGGCTACTACCCGGACCGGAGCGCGACCACCGTGTATCTGGAAAAAACGCTTTCTGCCGGCCGAAGCATCGATCGCCAGGCGCTATATCGGGACATGGTGCATACCCTGTGTAAAACGGGCATGATCAAGGGCCGCGGTGAAGTCCTGTTCCATGATCTGAAAAAAATCCCCGTTTCCTACATACTCTTCGACAGGCATTGGCCTCAACTGGTACCGCCTGCCCTTGATTTTTTGCGCAGGCAGCGAATTTATTCTATTGGCCGTTACGGCAGTTGGAATTATTCGTCGATGGCCGATGACATCCAGGCGGCCCGTCATGCGGCCGCCCTAATTGCGCAGTGAAAAAAAACTCCCGGATCATCGTGGCTCACCTGATTACCAAGTTGGAACTGGGTGGCGCGCAATTGAATACGATTTATACGGTGGAGCACCTTGACCCGCGCATGTTTGATGTTTATCTGCTCTGTGGTCAGGGAGGAACGTTATCCACGCGTTTGGCCGGGATGGGGAAAATGGTCATCGTGCCGTCATTGATCCGCAGGATCAATTTGCTCGGGGACTGGTTGGCCTTATTTTCTCTAATGCGCTTTTTAAAAAAAATCAAACCCGATATTGTCCATACCCATTCCTCCAAGGCCGGAATCCTGGGGCGCCTGGCGGCATTCGCCGCCCGGGTCCCGATTGTCATTCATTCGGTGCACGGATTTTCTTTTTCACCGCGGCAGTCTTTTTTAAAAAGAAATTTTTATCTTTTTTTTGAAAAAATCTGCCGGCCGCTGACCAGCCATTTCATTTTCGTGGCAAAAAGCGACATCGAGTCCGCCCGGACTCACAAATTGCTGGCCCAGAATCACTCGCTGATCCGCAGCGGATTTCCGTTGCATAAGTTCTGCGGGCACTCGGCGAACGGTCCGGCATTAAAAGAAAAATTCCGGCTGCCAGCCGATTCGTTTGTCTGCGGCATCATCGCCCCCTTCAAACCGCAGAAAGGGCTGTTTTACTTGCTGGATATCGCCGCCCGGGTGATCGCTAATAATCCTGCGGTGATTTTCTTTATAGCCGGCGACGGCGAGCAGCGGCCGGAGTTGGAAGCCGAACTGCGGCGGCGCGGAATCGCGCAGAATTTTCGCCTGCCCGGGTTTATTGACGACATTGAAAATGTGATGGATTGCTTCGACATCGGAGTGTCGACGGCGCTCTGGGAAGGGCTTCCCCAAAGTTTGGTGCAGCTGCGCTTGAAAAAAAAGGCCGTGGTGGTCAGCGACATTCCCGGCCATCGTGAAGTGATCCGTGATGGCCTGAACGGCTGTATTGTGCCGCTAACCGACCCCGAAGGTTTTGCCAGCGCCATATTGAAGCTGGCCGCCGATCCGCTTTTGCGAAACCGGCTGGGCGGCTATGATGAAGAGGATTTCAGCGAATGGGATGCCGCCGTCATGGTGCGTCGCCAGGAAGAACTTTATCACCGTTTGCTTGAACGTTCCGGATTCCTTTTATAGCTGTTCGAAGCAATGCAAACGTGGCTTTGTTTTTAAATGTCTGCCTCGGCAAAAACTTGTACTGCTTGAAAAAAAAATCCTTTGGCTTTACAATTGGAGCAGTCAAATAAAGAAGGGGATAGTATATGAATGATGACAACCAGAAAAACAAATTGCTGGCCCTTATAAATGAATTTCAGGCGCGATTGACAGCCCCGGGGTACAACTATTTTACCTTATTGGGGCTGCCATTGACGGCAACGCAGAAGGAGATCGAGGCGACTTATCAGAAACTGGCCGATGAGTTGTCAGAAGAGCGGCTGGCTTTATTGGGAGATGGCGAGGCCGCGCGCAAAGGCCGGGCGCTTGCCAAGCAATTGCAGCGAGCATTTCAAGTCCTGAGTGACTATGGCAAACGGGGTGATTATGAAAAGAGGGGCTATAAAGAATTCGTTGCCCCCGATGCCAAGGAAGACACGATCGAATTTGCCAAGTCCCTTTATCGCAAGGCGCTGACTCTGTTCAACCAGAAGAATTATCAAAAAGCCGTTCTGGTGGCTGAAGATGCGATTAAAAATAATCCGGCCAAAGCCGAATATTATTTATTGTTGGGTTTAAGCCAGAGCGAAGTGCCTTCCCTGAAGCGCCAGGCCGAGAAGAATCTTGCCAAGGCCGCCGACTTGGAGCCATGGAATGCCGAACATATCGTTGCTCTGGGCATGCTTTTTTATTCGGAACGCCTATTCAAACGGGCTGAAGGTTTTTTTCACAAGGCGCTCGAACTTGAACCGAAACATGAGTTGGCCCGAAAGAAACTGCTTGAGATCAGCGGCCCGGAAAAAAATTTTTCGGACATCGTAAAAGATAAAGGAAATAAACTGCTGAAAAAAATCATGCCTTCCTTTTTTGATCGCAACAAGCATTGACTGCCCGGCAGCGGCCTGATGATTGGCTGGCAAGGTTTTTAAATTAAAATGAATTTGTTTCTTTGCTTTACATTTTTCCATCAACCGGTTACAATAAATAGAATAGTAAGGAAATTTCCATTAATGGCAAACTAAAGAGGAGGATCATATGAAAGGCAACAAAAAACTTATTGCAACATTAAATGCACTTCTGGCCGATGAATTGACGGCCGTTAATCAGTACATGGTGCATTCGGAAATGAACGCAAGCTGGGGCTATGAAAAATTGCACAAGCATTTTGAAAAAAGAGCCATCGATGAAATGAAGCACGCCGAGAAGCTGATCGGGCGAATTCTTTTTCTTGAAGGTCTGCCCGTGGTTTCCAGTTTGAAAAAAATCACCATCGGCGCCGACGTGAGCAAGCAATTGGTCAATGATCACGCTTCCGAAGCCGAAGCGATCCTGGCCTACAACCAGGCCATTAAATTGGCCGGTGACGTGGTCGATTTTGCCACTCGGGATATTTTGCAGGACATTTTAAAGGATGAAGACGCCCATATCGATAAAATCGAAGAACTACAGGACCAGATAACCCAGATGGGCGCCGCCATTTTCCTGACTACCCAGGTTGGCTGACAAACAGAAAGATTCCAGTCAACGCCCCTAGCAATAGAAGCGTTTCCAGATCATTCATGCTTGGGCTCCTCTTTTCCCTTGACCAGGACAATAACCTTCTCGTTTTTTTTCATTAACCATAATTTTTCGCGCGCCGGTTGTTCGAGCGCCAGGGGATTTTCCCGTAACATTTCGATTTCCTTAGTTAACCTTGCTTTTTCGGATTCCAGTTCCTTCAGGGTCTGTTTCAGGGAACTGATCTGCTTTTGCGTTTTTATGATTTCAAGCAGGCCGCGGTCTCCGAATATAAAAGCCATGATCAAAATGAGCAGAAAAAAAAATAATACCAAGGCCATACCCTTGGATTGGAAAAGTGAATTTTCTTTTTTATTCAAGCAATTTCCTTCCTAATTGCACTAATTGCTGTGTTTGCCTGGGAGATGGAGATTCGGCGCTGATGCGAATGACGCTGATGGTTCCGGACTCGCGGAGCAGGAGCCATGAATTTATGAAAATGAATTTAATGCCATCGATGTATTTTATTTTCAGTAGTTCTAAACCCGGAAAAATAAATTTTTTTTTCTGCAAAACTTCCAGATATTTTTCATGGCGGGCAGGGGTTTTCGCTACCTGGATTTCATGAATGAACAAGGGTGGGAAGCGTTTGGTGAATTTGCTTAGCAGCACCGGCAGTGATTGCTGATAGTAGGCCATCATTTCGGTTATCAGCAGGACAAACAGTATACCGTCTTCACTGGGAACGATGCCGCTCAATGCGGCGCCATTGGTGCCTTCCACGCCGATGAATGCGCTCCGCGATGAAAGCATATCTGCCAGGAATTTAAATCCCACCGGGGTTTCATGAACTTTTCGCTGATAACACTCTGCGACTCGGGATATCTGGTCGGTGGAAGAAACTGACTTGACAATGTTGCCGCCCATTTTTCGTACCGTGATAAGGTATTCGATCAAGGGTGCCATGATCAAGCTGGCATCGATAAAGCGGCCCCGGGAATCAACAACGCCAAAACGGATACTGTTGATGTCGGTTGCCAATCCGATATGGGCCCCCCGGCTTACGACCAGCCTGGAGAGTTCACGCAGATTGTTTTTATTGCAGGAAGGAATGACGCCTCCGAAATATGAATCGGAATAATTATGGATAGCCATGATTTCAATGCCGGTATCGCTGAGCAGGCGATCCAGGTAGTCACGGGAAGTACCGTATAAGTTATCCACGATTATTTTTAAACGGGCGCGTTTGATAATATCCAGATGGACCATGGTGGAGATATAATCCAAATACGGGGCGCGGATATCCAGGAAATGGATTAGCCCGGAATCTGGGTATTGGTGCTTAAAATAAAAGCTGGATTCAATTTTATTTATTTCGCTTTCAAGCAGCAGGGTCTTGGAAGGCAAAGCAGGTGCTCCATTGGCATCCAATATTTTGATGCCATTGTATATTGGCTCATCGAGACTGGCAGTGAAACATATCCCCCCCCGCATTTGATTTTGAACAATGGCCAGAGCCATGGCTGGCATGGGCGCGTCCCGGAGTGGAAAAAAAACACTCATTTTGTTCAGGGCCAGAATCTGGGCCGCTTTTTGGGCAAATGTCTCGGACAGGTAGCGTGTGTCATAATTGATCATAACCGAAATGTCTTTATTACCGGGTAATTTTTTTAAAAGATTTGCGAAAGCCTGAGTTGCCAGGCGAATCTTGTGGAAAGTGAAATCCTTTCCCATCCGGCCCTGCCAACCGTTTGTACCAAATTTTATCTCCGCCATCGCCATAAAAATAGCATAAATTCACATGCTCTGCAACAAAATATCACCAAAAAAGCCAATAAACCATTATTTATTGACATTATGTTTTTACTGATGGGCCGGCCGTCAAAATTGCAAATTGACAATTGTCGATGAATAGATTAAAATTTTTATCAATGCGATCAATCTATTGTTTTAATTCGCGTTGGCAATCGTTGCCCTTGACCTTGAATCTGGGAATGATAAATTTAGTTTTCACCAAAACCGGGAGGTTTAATTAATGGCCGAGGAAAGCAAGGATGGTATCAGTTATGTGCCCGACGATGGTGACGAAGAAAAGGAAGGAGTACCGGATGATGAAAAGAGCGCGCACGCTGATTCAAACCCGAAGAAAAAAAATGTTGCTAAAAAATCTTTCCATAAACTTCATGGAATTGAAGAAACCTTGCAAAAGGTTGCCCTTGAACGCGATGAACTGAAGGACAAATACTTACGTGGTCTGGCCGAGATTGATAATTTCCGCAAAAGAGTCAACAAGGAAAAGGAAGAATTCCAGAAATATGTTTTAAGCGAATTTCTTCTGGATTTGCTGCAAATATATGACAATTTGGAAAGGGCATTGAAAGCGACGAGCATGGATGTTGAAAAAGGAATTATTACCGGTGTGGAGATCATTCGCAAGCAGTTGCTGGATTTGCTAAAAAAATATCATGTGCAGGAAATTGATGCATTAGGCAAACCCTTTGATCCTGTTTTTCACGAAGCATTAAGCAAGGAAGAGCGGCCGGAAATCGCTACGCCGATCGTCGTGGAGATTTACCAAAAAGGATTTACATATCATAACAAATTGTTGCGCCCGGTATTGACCAGAGTGGCCATTCCCGGTGAAAACGGCAAGAATCAGGAACCAGAGAAAAAACCATAATGGCAAAAAATATCGGCATTGACCTGGGGACAACCAATTCTTGCATCAGTTATCTTGAAGGTCGAGATGCTTTGATCGTACCCAATCCCGAGGGGGCCCGGGTCATTCCTTCGGTTATCGCCATTACCCGAGACAAAAAAAGAATTTTCGGCAATGTGGCCAAACGGCAAATGATCACCAACAGTAAAAACAGTATTTGGGGAATTAAGCGTTTGATGGGTCGCAAATTCTCGAATCCTGAAATCAAGGAATTCAGCAAAAGGGTCGGGTACGATATTGTTGAAGCCAGCAATGAGGATATCCGGGTGAAGCTGTTGGATAGTCTCTATTCTCCCGAGGAAATTTCCGGCATGTTCCTGGGCTACTTAAAAAATATCGCCGAAAATTACCTGGGGGATGAGCTCGGTGAAACCGTCATCACGGTACCTGCTTTTTTCAGTGATTCACAAAGGCAAGCTACCAAGGTGGCTGGCGAGATTGCCGGGCTCAAGGTCAGTCGGATAATCAATGAGCCCACCGCGGCGCTGCTGGCCTATGGCCAAAAGATCAAGCAGAACGGCTTATATGTGGTC
The DNA here is from genome assembly GCA_963770755.1 of Candidatus Aminicenantota bacterium. Lineage (GTDB taxonomy): Bacteria > Acidobacteriota > Aminicenantia > UBA2199 > UBA2199 > UBA2199. The sequence continues at coordinate 927,381 of CAVYQZ010000010.1, forward strand.
TACGATTTAGGGGGCGGCACCTTTGATATTTCCATAGTTGAAATTAACGGTGATGTCTATAAGGTTGTTTCAAGTTTAGGGGACACATTCCTGGGCGGAAGCGATTTTGACAGCCAGATATGCAACTGGATATTCCGCGAAGTGGAAAACGAGACTGCGGTTGATCTCCGTGACGACAAGGAGATCGTGCAGCGGGTTATTCAAATCGCTGAAAAGGCCAAGATTGAGCTGTCTTTTGATCATGAAACCATGATCTCGATTCCCTATTTGCACCATTTCAGCGAGGGTACCAATTATCATTTTCAAAAAAAACTCCTTCGTTCGCAATTGGAATCTTTCACCATGGATTACATTGACCGAACCATGGAGATGATAAAAAAATCTTTGGCGGACATCGCCGTCAAACCGGAACAGATCGAACGAGCCATTTTGGTTGGCGGCCAGAGCCGCATGCCGCTGATCTATCAAAAAATTTCTGAACTTTTCAAAAAACCTCCCGATATTCAAATCAATCCCGAAGAAGTCGTCGCCCAGGGAGCGGCCTTGCAATCGGAGATCATAACCGGCAAAGTCAAGGATTTGCTCTTGCTCGATGTCACATCCCTTTCATTGGGAGTGGAGACCAAAGGGGATACATTCACCAAATTAATCGATCGCAACTCCACAATTCCCATAAAAAAGTCCATGATGTTTACGACCATAACCGACAACCAGACGGTGGTTAAAATTCACGTGCTCCAGGGTGAACGGGATACCGCTTCAGGGAATAGATCCTTGGGATTTTTCAATTTGATCGGAATCCCCCCGTCCTTGAAAGGTATTCCGCAAATTGAAGTTAATTTTGAAATCGATGCCAACGGAATTGTCCGGGTTTCAGCTCAGGACAAGACTACCGGGCTTACCCAAAGCATGAAAGTTCAACCCGCCAGCGGCTTGTCACCAGAAGAAATCGAAAAAATCATTCAGGATGCCGGTGAATACGCGGAAAAGGACAAAATGGAGTTGAGGATCAACAAAGTCAAGTCGGAACTCAAGGAAGAATGGGAGACCATTAAATTTCATTATCAGCGTTATATTGAAAAGGTAAGCCCCCATGACGGCGCTGAAATTGATGCGCTTATAGAACGGACCGCCCAAGCTTTGGAGGGAGATGACCTTGAATTACTCGAACAACTTTTTAAAAAAATGAAAAACTATCGTATCATGATCAATAGTATCTTGACCGCCGAGATTTCCCAGTAGTCCCCGCCATGGCAAAAAAAGACTATTATCAGATTTTGGAAGTCAGCCGCAATGCCAGCCCTGAAGAAATAAAAAAGGCCTATCGCAAATTGGCCATGCAACATCACCCGGACCGCAACCGTGACAAGCCTGAAGCCGAAGAAAGGTTCAAGGAGGCATCAGAAGCCTATTCGGTTTTGGGAAACAGCGATAAAAGAAATATTTATGACCAGTACGGCTTCGAAGGCTTGCGCATGCGCGGCGGCAGCGCAGACTCGGGATTCTTTTCCGACTCGGCTTTCGCTGATTTTGGTGATATTTTGGGAGACTTGTTCGGTTTCGGCCAGACGTTTTCAGGCGGCCGGCAGCGGCGCGGCCCGCGCAAGGGCCGTGATTTGGGATTGGAAATTTCCCTGACACTGGAGGAGTCTTTCCTTGGCGTGGAGAAGGAAATTGCCGTGGAAAGGGAGCGGAACTGTTCCGAGTGTGACGGGTCGGGAAGTGAACCGGGGAAACCGGCAAATACGTGTTCCCAATGCGGTGGCTCGGGCAATGTTCGCCGCTCGCAAGGCTTTTTTTCTGTTTCCACCTCATGTTCATCCTGCCGGGGCAGTGGCAAAATCATTGAACACCCCTGCAAAAAGTGTCACGGCCAGGGGCGTATAATTGAAACCAAAAAGATAAAAGTCACCTTTCCGGCCGGAATCGATGAAGGCAACCGACTACGTGTTGCCGCTGAGGGCGAAGGCGGCAGCCAGGGAGGACCGCCCGGTGATTTGTACTTGATGGTCAAGGTCAAGGAAGACAAGAATTTTCAAAGACAGGATAATGATTTACTTTGCCAGCTGCCAATCAGTTTTTCCCAGGCAGCCCTGGGCGACTATGTCAGTGTCAAGACTTTTGAAGAGATCGAAAAAGTCAAAATTCCAGCCGCGGCGCAAAGTGGCCAGATAATCAAAATAAAGGGGAAGGGTTTCAGGAAAATCAATCGCTGGAGCCGTGGCGATTTGCTGATTCAAATTCATGTGCTGACTCCGCAAAACCTGAACCATCAGGAAACCGAGTTATTCAAGAAATTGCGTGAAATTGAAAAAAACAAGGGAAAAGCCATGTTCGCGAAGGATACGGTCAATTGATGGTTCAGGGATTTTTTTTCAGGGTGGCGAGTGGGTAGAAACAGGGTGCTGCTTGCCGACCGGGAACGTCAGCCTTTAAAAAATGATTGAATTAAAAGGGCAGATTGGGAAATACAAGATTTTAAAGAAGCTGGGCAGTGGCGGCTTCGGCACGGTATATCTTGCTGAAGATACTATATTAAAGTGCCAACGGGCGTTAAAAATTCCCCACCGTACGGCCGCCCAACCGGACAAGCTGCTGCAGGAATCCATTTTGCAGACCCGCTTGCTGGATCATCCGCATATTGTCAAACTTTTAACCGTCGATATTGTTGACGGTATCCTGATCATGGTCATGGAGTACATCGAAGGTATCGATCTGGAAAAAATACTTGACAAATCCAGTGTGCTGGGTCTTAAAACAGCCTTGAAGTACTTCAAACAGATCCTGTCAGCCTTGGCTTTTGCCCACCAGAAATCGGTCATTCATCGCGATATCCGGCCTTCCAACATCCTGATCAACCTGGATGATGACGTAAAAATTGCCGATTTCGGCACCTCGACACTGCTGCAGGAAAAACAATTTGCCACCACCAAGATCGGCTCGCCTCCGTACATGGCTCCCGAACAATTCGAAGGCAAAGCGGTTTTTGCTTCGGACATCTATTCAGCCGGCTGTCTTTTTTATGAAATGGTTACCGGTTTCCCACCTATTGTACTTGCCAATCCCATGGAAATCTATAAAAAAGCCAAGGCCGGACAATTGGCGCCGTTAATGCAAAAAACGCCTTCGGTATCGCCCGAATTGAACTGGGTTATCATGAAAACCATGGCGGCCGACTTAAAGACGCGCTATGCCCAGGCCGGTGACGTACTGAACGAGCTGGCCCAATTGGACAATAAGAACCATGACTATGCCAGCGAAATAAAGGATATCCAGCAGCGCATCCATGCCCGGGAAAACCGCACCGATTATGTGTGCTGGAATTGCCGCAAGGCCATGGGCCGGCGCATGCAAAAGTGCCCCTACTGCGGCGAGGATCAATAAGGAATTTCAATTTCCTGTGCAGGAGCAAGCGTCCGCCGTTCATCCGCTCTCGGATAACCGTTCTCTATTTGAGGTGGGCCGGGCTTGATTTAAATCCTGTTTGTGGCGATAATAAATCAAGGAGCGACCATGGAACGAGAAGAACTGTTCAGGAAGATCAGCGTCGAAAATGACAAAAAAATGGTGCTGCTGGTGCTGGACGGCCTGGGGGGGCTGCCGGTCAAGGGGAAAACCGAGTTGGAAACGGCGCGGACTCCGAATCTCGATCTGCTGGCTGCTGAAAGCGAGCTCGGGCTGAGTCACCCGATCGCTCCCGGCATCACCCCGGGCAGCGGTCCGGCCCATCTTTCGCTCTTTGGCTACGATCCACTCAAATATGAGATTGGGCGAGGAATACTCGAAGCGCTGGGCGTCGGCATTACTGTCGGCAAACGGGACCTGGCCGTCCGCGGTAATTTTGCCACCCTGGAGAACGGCCTGATAACCGACCGTCGAGCCGGACGCATTTCGACCGAAAAAAACCGTGAAATCACCACTTATTTGAATAGCAAGATAAAAAAAATAGAAGATATCGAGATCAGGCTGACTTCTGGGGAAGAACATCGCTTTGTCCTGCTTCTGACTGGGGACGGATTGAGCGATCAACTGAGCGACGCCGATCCCGAAGCCGTGGGTTTGCCGATCACTTATGCCAAGGCCAAGGAGGAGGGCGCCGCTAGAACTACGCGCATCATCAACCTGTTTATCGATCGTCTGACCGAGGAACTGGCGGCATTTCACCATTCGGCCAACACCTGCCTGCTTCGAGGCTATGCCCAATATCCGGCCATCCCCTCGCTGAAGGAACTGTTCAAGCTGAAAACGGCGGCCATTGCCGTCTATCCGATGTACAAGGGGCTAGCCCAGCTCGTGGGCATGGATATCCTGGAAACCGGCCGCACCATTGAGGAGCAGATCGTCACCTTGAAAAAGCATTATAAAGAATATAATTTCTTTTTTGTGCATATCAAAAAAACCGATTCCTATGGCGAAGACGGAAATTTTGCCGGTAAGGTTTCGGTAATCGAAGAATTCGACCGCTGGCTGCCGGCAATCCCGGAGCTGCTTCCCGATGTGCTGGTCATCACCGGTGACCATTCAACTCCGGCCCTGCTGAAGGCCCATTCCTGGCATCCCAATCCGGTTCTGCTCAAGTCCGCCTTTCAAAGGCAGGGCGTGGAACCCGCAGGAAAATTCTGTGAAAAAAGCTGTGCCCGAGGCATTTTGGGGAATTTCAACGCCATGGAGGTGCTGCCCATGATGATGGCCAACGCCTTGAAGTTCAAAAAATATGGAGCCTGATCCATGCCGTATCTGAAACTCGAGGTCGGTGAACTGCAGACCAACATGTATCTTTTCTATTCCGCCCTCAGCCGTCGTTGCTTTATCATCGATCCTGGCGCTGAAGCCGGGAAGATCATCAGCTTGATTGAGCGTGAAAAATTGGTTCCGCTGGCGATAATTCTGACGCACGGCCATGCCGATCATTTGGGCGCGGTCACGGAACTCCTCGGTCATTTTCATATCCCACTATGGATTCACGAGGCCGATGAAAAAACAATGCACGGGCAGATGAACCGTGAAATAGCCGCCATGTTCGCCATGGCCCTGCCGCCTCCGGCAGAACGCCTGCTGAAAGACGGCGAAACCATCGGCAGCGATGACCTTGTCCTGTCGGTCATCCATAGTCCGGGCCATACTCCGGGGTCCATGCTGCTGCAAAGCGGCAGCTTGCTTTTTACCGGCGATACCCTTTTCCAGGGCGATATCGGCCGCACCGACTTGGCGGGCGGCGATGACGAGGCCATGCGTTCTTCGCTGGACAAGATCAGGGCTTTTCCCCCCGAGACCATCATCCTGCCCGGCCATGGTGAAAGCAGCACCATGGAAAGGGAATTGGCTTCGAATCCCTACCTCTAAACATGGCCGAAGTCGTTCAGCAAGGTTCACCCCTGGATCGTTTTTTGCTCTACCTGGAATATGAACGGGGGCTCGCGGCCAATACCATTCTTTCCTATCGCCAGGAGCTTGAAAAATATTTTTCGTTCTTGACGAAAAGCAAACTCGATTATTTGCAGGTGAACGAAAATAATGTCCTTGATTTCATCAGGCTCGAGGGCCGCCGGGGCGGTGCCGTAGCATCCCAGGCGCACCTGATCTCGGTTTTAAAAAGTTTTTATCGTTATTTGCTCAAGGATGACTGCCTGGAATCCAATCCGTTGGCCAATGTGGTTTTGCCTAAAAAGTGGCTGATGCTGCCTAGCTATCTGACCGTTGAGGATATTTTCCGCTTGTTGGACAGCCCGGATGTCAAAACGACCATCGGCAAAAGGGACAAGGCGATCCTGGAATTGATGTACGCCTCCGGACTGCGCATCTCGGAAGTGGTGCAATTGAAACTGGACGATGTGTATCTGGCAGAAGGTTTTTTGCGGGTACTGGGCAAAGGGTCCAAGGAAAGGATCGTGCCTTTCGGCGAGAAAGCCCGGGATAGTCTTGCCGATTACCTGGCCAACAGCCGTCCCATGCTGCTGAAAGGGGTAAACCCGCCGCAGATCTTCTTGAATTATGCCGGGGCCCTGTTCACCCGCCAGGGACTGTGGAAACTGATCAAGGCCTATGGACAAAAAGACGGCCTGGCCGGCCGCCTGACGCCCCACGTGCTGCGCCATTCATTCGCCACCCACCTGGTCGAGAACGGCGCCGACCTGCGTTCGGTGCAGATGCTGCTCGGCCATTCATCCATCGCCACCACCGAGATCTATACCCACCTGGCCAAGGGCCAGGTGAAGAAAGTCTACGACCAGTTCCACCCGCGCAGCGGCAAAAAGTGATTTGTCTGAGAAGCAGCGCTAAAATCCTGTCTTCTATGTTACGGGGAAGTTATTCGGCATTTTTCTTCCATGCTTCCCATTTTTCCAATATTTCCGGTTTCTCCAGAATTTCGGCCAGTTCTTTAATGCGCGGTTCCAGATAAACAATATCCAGCTTGCTTTTTTGGCGGGCAATAATATTTTCGGCATCGTGCAAGTCCTTTTCACGATCCGAAATGATTTTATGGAGAATCAGGTCTTCAGCCGTGCAAAAACGGACTGGGGTTCCGTGAATGTCTTTTTCAATGGCGCGGGAAATAGCGACTTCTTCGAATTGGAGCATGCCAAACAGCAAATCGATTCGAGTGTTGGTTTGAGTAGCGATAGGTAAAACCCTGTTTTTGGAAATAAATTCGCGTGGATTTTCAGGCAACAGCTTAAAAACAGGCGTAAGCGATCGGATCAAGTTTTGAATTTTTGCGTCTTCGACCCAAATGGTTATATCAATGTCCAGGGTTGCTCTGGGTTCGCCCCAGACTGCATTCGCCATGCCACCGATGACCATATAGGGGACATTTTGTTTTTGCAAAAATTGGCAAATGGCAATCAATGCGGATTCTAATGCTTTCATTTATTGCCGTTTTTCAGATGCGCCAAGGCTCGATGCATGATCATTATGCCCGAAGGATCAATTGGACGTTGACGGGATGTTTCGGGTAGCAAGCTGTAAAGAAAATCCAACCCTTCCACTGCTGTTTGAGGCGACAGTTCCAGCGGATGCTTTTTCTCCCATTCATTAAAGTGTTGCAGCGCTTTTTGTCGGTCTGAAATTAGGTTTTTTGTATCTTTTTGCATAATGATCCAACTCTGCTGACTAAAGATATTATACCATAATCGGCAGAAATAAATATTTTCAAATAGTCTGTAATAAGTGACTAAACGCCGTTGCATTTAGACCAGCCGCAGTTGGCGCAGGTGGGGCATTTTTCATCGCTCAAACTGGTGCCGCAGAGGGAACAGTTGCTGACGTGAATGTCCTGATGTTTGACATTGACCGCGCCGATATGGGTTTCCAGGACTTTGGTGATGACGTTGGGGATCGATTGGATCAACTGGCCGTTGGTAAAGATCGGCTCGGCGCCGCCTATGCCCTTCAGCTGATTGACCACTTTTAAACAAACTCGCCGCGAGCCGATGAATGTTGATGATGGTGAAGCAATCATTTTTTAGGAAAATCACACGTTTTGCGGTCTTTTTTCATCCGGGTTTCAAAAAATTGAACCTTCCATGCCAATAAATTTCTTTTTTCTTAATTTTCACAAATAATTCACATCCGCCTACTTATTGCCTCATCTAAAAATCTACCTGAAAGGCCTATTGACATTGCAGATAGGTATCCTTAAAATGCAAACGTGGGACAACAAGACGAACTCGTCGCTGAACCGATTTCGCGGGACAAGATGGACCTTCTATGGGTCGACACCTCTGGCCTACGGATTCTCAAAGCCAGCCTTGGGAAAAGAGATGTGGCCGTCGTCCCCGATGACCGCGGTGGTGTGCGTGAACTTCGAGTCACTTCCGAGGACATCGCATGGGCCGAGCGCATCAGAACTATCGCCGAGAAAGCATCTGTTGCGTCCCAACGCGAAGCGTACGCGGATGCGATTCAGTACTATCGTGAAGCATTGGTGCTTGCGCCCGGATGCGACTTGTACCTTATGAGCATCGGCTGTTGTTTCGGAAATATGGGACAACCGCGCTCTGGGCTGCCATACCTCAAGCGTGCGGCTGCGATCAGTCCTGACAATGCTCGGATTCAGCAAAACCTTGCGGAGCTGGCTAAAACGCTTTGATTGGCAGCGAAGAGAGTGCACACCGTCCACTGATGCCATATCGAGATCGCAGAGGGACGGCACAGTAAGGTTAAGAGGAAAAGGAGGATGAAATGTATTGTCAAATGTGCGGTAAGACGGACGCGACGTCCTACAAAGACCCTCCCGCGGGCGAGCGCTTTTTTTGCTCCACGAACTGCAAGGAGAGCTACTTCGAATCTTTCGCTGAAGTCATTTTTCTGAACTCGACTCGGATCAATCTTGGCACTGGCGCAAGATCTCAGGTTGGTGCTGCTGAAGAACTGAACCGTGCGCAGGCCGTAAAAAGGTACTGTTGGTCCTGCGGTAGGCAACACGTAATGAATGACGAGACGTGCACATCCTGCGGAAAGCTACTAGATATGCTGAGAACCGCCTAGTAATAGTGATCGAGCGTCCGGCCGGCTCGCATACGCTCGCCGCCTACATTGGACGGACTTGGCGGAAACCTGAATCTTCCTCGGTGCTTGACTTCGAGATTTAGTTAATCAATAAATCGGTCTTATTTTATATATAATAATTTCAATTGGCCAAGGGGCAGGTGAAAAAAGTCTACGACCAGTTCCACCCGCGCAGCGGCAAAAAGTAAGTCCGGATCAGAATTTCAAGTACAGGGTCAGGTAGGTGTAAAAATCGGCTTGCTGTTTTTCACCGATTTCAGGCGCATCGTAAAAAATATACTTAACGTTGGGGATGATCTGCACGTTCTCGCTGGGGGACCAGCCCAGTCCACCAAGCAGCATGTTGGCCTTGGCATTATTGGCCATGGGGATGTAGTCGATCTTGCCGCCGTTGGGATTGGGGTCCAGCAAGCGGTCGAAACGGCCGATCAATTCAATTTTTGGATGCAACTTGCCTGCCAGGAAAATAGACACGAACTTGATGTCGCTGCGGGTGCCCGCCTGTTTGGAGTTGCGCATTCCAAAGTTGAGACCGCTTCTTCCCCATTTGCCTTTCAGGCCGACGAAGGCCTGTAAAATGCTGACCCAGCTGTCGTTACCGCCAGCGGTGTAATCTGCGTAGAGCTCCAAAAACAGAGCCGGAACGGGTTGAAAGTCGAGACGGCCATGGAGCGCTTTGCCGCGGTCGGTTTCCGCCCGGGTTCCGGCTCCGTTGCCGAAGGAAACGGCGTAGGTCCATTTGCCATTTTTGTCCAATGGCCCTTTCAGCCCCAACCCGAATTCGCGGGAATTGCCGAATTTAAACAGATCGATCGGCGTTTTTTCAATTGCCCGCCAGCCCCAGAACGACTCGATGTTGTCATACATGTTGGTGCCGATCAGGCCGAGCATCAGTGTGTGTGTGCCGACCTTTGCCGCCAGGAAGGCATCCTTGACAAAAGGAATGAGTGTCGTGGCAGTTTTGAAGTCACCCGGGCTGTTCGCTTCCAGGCGAAAACGCATGGCGATCTGATCGGTCAGCTTGTTGTCGTAGGTGAAGTAAATGCGTCGGAACCAGAAACCATTGTTGTTTTTGACGGCCGCATCGTGGTTTGCCAATGCATAATAGTAGTCGCCGATCATCCAGCCTGAAAACCTGCCTTCACTTCTGAGCGAACTGGCCGGAACCAGCAGGAGCAGAAGAACGGCCAGGGTGCGAAGTGTGTTTTTCATTTCCATGGTAATCTACCGTTTAAAATCCGCTTAAAGCCCGATTTTTTTCAATGCCTGAACGATTTTTGCTTCGGGAAGTGTAATGTAGCCTGCTTCGGACACAAATTTTTGACCGTTGCCCAAAACCCATTGCATGAAAGCCGCAAGCAGCTGTTTTTGCGGACGGCCATGACAGACGAAATACAAATCCCGGGCGGGCGGGCTGGGATAGCGGTCGTCGGCGATGGCTTTGACCACGGCATCGCGGTGGCCGTAGAATTTTTCAGCCTCGTCGATGCGGCCGTTTTCGTTCAGATCGATGGGCAGGATGACGGTTCCGGGCATGGGTTTGAGGGTGGTCGCATCGAAAGCGTAATTGATGTTGTTGAAACCAATTCCCAACACGTCCTTGCGCACGGCTTCATTTAATCCGGGATCGCCGAAAACACCGATCCCCAGCAGGTCTTCCTGTTTTTTACCCAGGAATAGGGCCCAGGTTTCGGCCGCGCCGCAGGAGTCGGAGCGGGTGTAGACATGCATCTGGATGCGGCCTTTCGCATTCGCGAGTGTATTCCATGTCGGCGGATTCTCGTCAAGCCAAATACGCATGAAATCAGCTTTTTTCGCGCCTTTTTTCAAGAGTTCCGCAAGCAGGGGATTGCCCTGGTTGATGACGGCCACCACGGCATCCTTGGTCACGGGGATAAACCAAGCCCCCTTCTGGATTTCGGCGGGGTGTATTTCACGCGAGACCATGCCGATATCGACCATGTTGGACAGGGCGTCGGCAATACCTTTGCCGGCTCCGCCCGCCGAAATATCGAAACGGACTTGGGGATGAAGCTTGCGGAATTCTTCAGACCATCTCATCACCATCGGGTAAAGGGCAAAAGCGCCGGAAATGGTAATCGTGCCTTGCAGGTTTTGCTTGGATGCGTTCACGGGTGCAGCCGTTTGGACTCCGCACTGGACAATCATTGCCACTGCTGCGAGCAGGGCCAAATTTTTTTTCATGGTACATCCCTCCCTATGATTGGGCTACAATCATAGTACATTATATAACAATGTAATATCAAGTCAATATTTTTTTAAAAAAAAATAATAGGGAGCTTTTTCTATTACAGCGGATTCGATTTGAATTTTGATTGCATTTAGTCTACAATGACGGCGAGGTGATTCTTGGAACAAACTCTGGCCCTCATCAAACCCGATGCTGTTCAACGCCGGCTGGTCGGAGCCATCATCTCAGAAATCGAAAAAAATGATTTCCAAATCGTTGCGATCAAGACTCTGAAATTAACCATTGCCGCGGCCAAGCAATTTTACCAGGTGCACCGGGGGAAGCCATTTTTTGACAGCCTGGTGGAATACATGGCTTCGGGACAAATTTTCGTTATTTTACTGGAGAAAGACGATGCCGTGGAAGCGTGGCGAAAATTGCATGGACATACCGATCCTACCCAAGCCGAAATCGGGACCTTGCGGCAGCGTTTTGGTATTGATGTGCAGCAAAACAGTGTTCATGCCGCCGATTCATTGACCACGGCATTGGCCGAGATTAAATTTTTCTTTGGAGAAGGACAATGAAAAATTTTCAAATCCGCAGTAAGATCATAAACGGTGTGGCCATCCTTTATTTAAAGGGCCATTTGGATGCCCACCAGGTTGCCCGTTTTGAAAAAGAAATCGTGCGGCTGATTCGCGACAGCAACTTCAAAATCGTCATCAACGGACAGGAATTGAATTACATCACGTCAGCCGGTATGGGCATTATCATGGGATATATTGACGAAGTGCGCGAAAAAGGCGGTGATATCAAATTGTGCTCGCTTGCCGAGCGTGTGTATGAAACTTTTGACCTGGTCGGCTTCACCGAGATTTATGATTTTGTCACCGATGAACAGGTGGCCATTGAAAAATTCAGTCATGTTCCCTCCAAATCCTGATTTTTCGATTACCATTCTTTCCCAGACCCAGCTGTTGAAAATGGTGGTCGAATTGACGCGTCATATCACGACCCTGTTTAATTTTTCCGCGCCGGAAGCACAAAAAATATCCCTAGCCATTGATGAGGCGGTGACCAATGTCATTAAGCATTCCTACGCCAATGAAAGCGACCAGCAAATTACCATTGAATACTTCCTGGCCCCCGGCGGCGTCAAGATACGTATTTTCTACCAAGGCCTTCCCCCTGAGATCGTCAATGAAGAAGTAAACATCGGCAAGATGATCAAGAAAAAAAAGAAGGGCGGACTGGGGGTTAAACTGATGAAAACTATCATGGATTCGGTTGAATATAAGACCATTGGCGGTAAAAATTGCTGTGAAATGATCAAATGGCAGAAAACGATCTGAAGCAGCTGCAGAAAGAACTGAAATTTAAAAAACTGCAGTTGAATTCCATCTATGAACTTTCGTCCGCCATTCATTCTTCCTTTGACATCGACCATGTGCTCCGCATTTTTTTTTCGACCCTCATGGCGCCACTGGGTGTCTCGCGCACCTTTTTTTTTGACCAAAGCCAGGCAATATTTCACAAGCGCGGTTTCGTTTTAAGTGAAGCGGAATCCCTGTTCATTAAAAAAAATATCCGGAAAGCCCTGGGCGGCTCGCCCACTCTGGAGGTTGAGAGTTTGCCTGCGGCGCAGGAAAAATTGAAAAAAATCTTGTTGGCCAAGGGTATTTGCTACCTGCTCAACATTTCGGAAAGCAAGAAAAAAACCATTGTTTTGGGACTGGGGCGCAAGTTCAACCGGATCGCCATGGGTCAGGAGGATTGTGAATTCGCTTACATTCTCTCACGCTTCATGCTTATTGAACTGAATAACATCTATTACCTGGCCCAAATTTTTGAGAAAAAAAAACTGGAACACGAAATGAAGATCGCCCGCGACATCCAGCTTTCGCTGTTGCCGCAAAAATTACCGGAACTGAAAAATTTTGACATATCCGTTATATATGAACCCATCCAGGAAGTCGGCGGAGATTACTATGATTTTTTAAAAAAGAAAAAAAATATCCAGCCATTGGTGCTGGCGGACGTCGAAGGCAAGGGGCTGTCCGCCGCCCTGCTGGCCGCATCGTGCCAGGCCATTTTCCATTCACTGAATGAGCTATACCTCTTTAATCCGGCCAAGTTCATTGGCAAGGCCAACACCTTGATTTACCAGATCACCAACGGCAGTCGATTCATAACCTTGTTTTGGATGTTGCTCGACGATGAGCCCCCGGCCCTGACCTATGTCAATGCCGGGCATAACCAGCCCTATTTGATTTCGGGGGCCAAGGTCAATAAGTTGGGCGAGGGCGGCTTCTTGATCGGTTTCAGCGCCAGCAGTACGTATGAGCAAAAAACGATCCAGTTGCGTCCAGGCGATATTGTTTGCGCTTTTACAGACGGTGTTTTTGAAGTGCAGAATCCCCAAGGCGAAGAATTTGGCGAAAAAGCCATTGTCGAATTTATTTGCCGAAATTCCCACTTGACGGCCGCGGAATTAAGCAGCGGTTTATATAAAAAGATAAAAAATTTCGCAAATAAAACCAGTTTCCGTGATGATTTTACCATTCTGATTGTCAAGGTGCGCTGAAGGGGGATCCATGAATACCGTGGTGTTGGGTCTGCAGTGGGGCGATGAAGGCAAGGGCAAGGCCATCGATTATTTGGCCGGTTCTTTCTCGGTGGTGGTTCGTTTTCAGGGCGGACACAATGCCGGCCATACCGTGTACTATCAAGGCAAAAAAGTGATCCTGCACGTATTGCCTTCGGGCATTTTCTACCCCGACTGTTCCGCTGTTATCGCCCATGGCGTGGTCGTCCAGCCATTGCAACTGATCGACGAGATAAAAAATGCCCGCGCCCTTGGGTTGTCGCTGCAAAACCTTGCCTTAAGTGAACATGCGCCGTTGATCCTGCCCTTTCACCAGGAACTGGATGTTGTTTTTGAAGACTCACGTTACCAGCGCATTGGTACGACCCGACGCGGCATCGGTCCGGCTTACGAGGATGTGGTTGGTCGCCGTGCCCTGTTTGTCGGAGATTTGCTGCACGAAGATGTGTTCCGCACTAAAATTGCCCCTCTGGTCGAGTATTACCAGCGTCTGTTTTTGGCCCATGGGCATCCGGACGTGAATCTGAACCAGGGTATTGAACAGTACCTGCAGGCCGGAGATTTCTTGCGCCCGTTCATGTGCAATACAACCCGCTTGCTGCAGCAGGCTTTTAGCGATGGCAAGGACATCCTGTTCGAGGGAGCGCAGGGCACCTTGCTGGACATTAACCTGGGCACCTATCCTTTCGTCACCTCATCCAATACGACCATTGCCGGCGTGTTTTCCGGCACCGGATTGCCGGCCAAGGCCGTGGACCGGGTGATCGGCATTTCCAAAGCCTATGCCACGCGGGTGGGCGAAGGTCCTTTTCCCAGCGAACTGGCCGGTGAAAGCGGGCGGATGCTGCGCGAATGGGGCAATGAATACGGTTCGACCACCGGGCGGCCGCGGCGGGTCGGCTGGCTCGATCTGGTGGCTTTGAAATATGCGGTGCAGATCAACGGCGTTGATTCCCTGTTTGTTACCAAGCTCGACGTTCTTGATGAGCTGGCGGAGATCCCGGTGGCCGTCGCTTATGAAGGTCATGGCGGTCCGGCCGAGATGTTTTCCCCTCATGCTGATGTTTTAACCCGGGTCAAGCCGGTGTTCCGTTCCCTGCCGGGCTGGCAAAAAAAGATCGGCGCCATCGAATGCTTCAGCGACTTGCCTGGCCAGCTTCACGATTATCTGCGCTTCATCGAGGATTTTGTCGGTGTCAGGGTAAGTCACCTGTCCCTGGGCGGCGAACGCCGGCAGACGATCGAGATCAGCGCCTGATGGACGCCGTTTTTACCCCTTGAAGCGGTCGAGCGCCGTGAGCAGCAGCCTGGCGGCCCTTTCCAATTTGGGCGCCTCGATGACATAAGCCAGGCGCACTTCATCCTTGCCCCGGCCCGGCGTGCTGTAAAAACCTTCCCCCGGAGCAATCATCACGGTTTCATTCTTTTCGTTGAACTCGTTGAGCAGCCAGCGGGCAAAGGTTTCGCCGTCGCTGATCGGCAGTTTGGCCATGATATAAAATGCCCCTTCGGGCTTTTGCAGGATGATGCCCGGGTGCGATGTCAAGATCGAGAACAGGATGTCGCGGCGCTTTTGGTATTCCGCCATCACCTCTTTGAAATAATCGTGCGGCAGTTCGTAGGCACCGATGGCGCCGACCTGTTCCAGGGTCGGCGGACACAGGCGCGCCTGGGCGAACTTGGCGATGCCCTTCATCACTTCTTCATTGCGCGAAATGACGGCGCCGATGCGGGCGCCGCAGGCCGAATAGCGCTTGGAGATGGAGTCGACCACGATGACGCGGTCTTCCATGCCTTGGAGTTGCAGGACGCTGAAATGGGTCTTGCCGTCGTAAGTGAACTCCTTGTAGACTTCGTCGGCGATGAGATACAGGTCATGCTTCTTGGCGAAGGTGCCGATGGCCTTGAGTTCCTCTGCGCTGTATACCGTGCCGGTGGGATTGTTGGGCGAACAGAGCAGGATGGCGCGGGTGCGCGGGCTGACTTTTTTTTCGAATTCGCTCAAATTCGGCAGGTGGAAGCCGTCCTCGGCTCGGGTGGTCACCGGTACGATTTTCACATTGCAGAGCGATGCGTACCCGTTGTAATTGGTATAAAAAGGCTCGGGGATGATAATCTCGTCGCCCGGGTCGGCCACGGCGTTGAAGGCAAAGGAGATGGCCTCGCTGCCGCCGGTGGCGATGACGATATTCTTGTTTTCCAGCTTGATCTTGAAAAAGGCGAAATACCGAACCATGGCCTCCTTGAGGGCTTCGAGGCCGTCGGAAGGGCCGTAGGAAAGGACCTTTTCCCCGTAGGCGATGATCTTTTCCAAAAACACGGCCGGGGTATGGATATCGGGTTGGCCGATGTTGAGGTGATAGACGGTGGTGCCCCGTTTTTTTGCGGCATTGGCCAGGGAAGTCAGCTTGCGTATTGGGGACTCCTGGATACTTTTAGCTCGGTCTGATATTTTCAAAGTGCCTCCTGAAATGCAAGAGCCTTTTGACAAATTCGAAATTTATCTGATTTTTAGCACAAATTTTGAATTTGTAAACTAAGGCTCTTGCCCAGCTCTGCTGGGTTGGAAGTCAAATTATAATATTATTCGATCCTCTGGTCAACTTTAAGTAGAAGTTACTCCGCTTTGCTGCAGAACTTTTTATCCCCCTAATCCCCCCTTATTAAGGGGGGTGCCGAAGGCGGGGGGATTGTTTCCTAATGGTGGCACCGTCAGGTCCGATGCTTGCCAAAAAAGGCCTCCGGTGCTATGGTTTTCGCGGTAAGGCAAATGAAATCAGAAAAACCATGGATACTGGATCGATCGCTGGCCGAACTGCAGGAGGAATTGTGCGCCGCCGGTTTTCGCGCTTACACCGCCCGGCAGGTTTTCCAATGGCTCTATAAAAAAAACAACCAGGATTCTGCCTTATGGAGCAACATCGGCAAGGAGGCCCGCGACAACCTGTCCGCTCTATATGATTGCGGCTGCCGGCCGGTATTGTCCGTGCAGCGTGACGACCAGGGAACGTGCAAATTTTTAATCGGCCTGGCCGACGGCTTGAAAATCGAAGCGGTCCTTATCCGCGAAAAAGGCCATCATACCTTCTGTCTGTCGACCCAGGTGGGCTGCGCCCTGGCTTGCCGTTTCTGCGCCACCGGTGCCATGGGCTTGCGCCGCAACCTGAGCGCCGGCGAGATCGTCTCCCAGGTGCTGACGCTGAAAAAAGAACTGAACGAAGCGGACGCCGCAGTCAATCTGGTGTTCATGGGTATGGGCGAACCGCTGCTCAATTACGAAAATTTAAAGCTGGCCTTGCGGCGTATCACTTCTGCTGAAGGGTTGAATTTTTCCCCTCGCCATGTCACCGTATCCACCGTCGGCATCCTGGAGAACTTGAAGCTACTGGAATCTGATTTTCCGCAGGTCAAGGTCGCTTTTTCGCTGAACGCGCCCGACGGTGAGCTGCGCAAACAGCTGATGCCGGTTTCCCGGCGCCAAGACCTGGCCAGCCTGCTGGCCTATTTCAGGGGAACAAAACGACGCCGGCGCCTGACCTGTGAATACGTGCTGCTGCGCGGCGTCAATGATAGCCCGGCCCAGGCTCGGGAGCTGGCGCGGCTGCTGCACGGCATCCCGGCCAAGATCAACCTCATCCCCTACAACGAAAATCCAGCCCTGCCCTTCCAGCGACCTGACGAGAGCATCGTCGAACAATTCCGCAGCGAACTGGTCCGGCGCGGCCTGACCGTGGTTACGCGCTGGTCCAAGGGCCAAAGCATCAGCTCGGCTTGTGGTCAACTGGTCGTCCTTCTTGAAAACAATTGATTTTCAACCGTGGAAAGACTATAATAAGGATTCGGATATCCCATGAAATCAAAATTGGAAAAATTGAAAGGAACCTGTATCGGCATCGCCGGCTGCGGCGGGCTGGGCTCCAACTGCGCCATGGCCCTGGCCCGGGCCGGGATCGGCAGTCTGGTCATCGCCGATTTCGACGTGGTCACCCTGGAAAACCTGAGCAGGCAATATTATTTCCTCGACCAGGTCGGCCAGAAGAAGGTTCTGGCCCTGCGCGAGAATATTCGTCGGGTCAATCCGGACATCGATATCCAGGCGCATGACCTGCGCCTGGGGCCGGACGGGGTGGTGGATATTTTCAAGAACTGCAACCTGATCATCGAGGCCTTCGACGGCGCCGACATGAAGCTGATGCTCATCGAAACCGTGACTGAACGCTTCCCGGACAAGTTCATCATCGCCGCTTCGGGCCTGGCCGGGTACGGCAACAACAATGCATTGCGCACGCGCCGCCTGGGCAGCCTGTTCATTTGCGGTGACGAGGTCAGTGAGGTGTCGTCCGAGCTGCCGCCGCTGGCGCCGCGTGTGGCCATGGTGGCCGCCATGCAGGCCAACCAGGCGCTGGAGATCGTTCTGGACGACCTGGCGTTGCTGGGCGACGATGATGCCTGGGACGAGATATAACGGGGAATATCATGAAAATATCCTTGAATAATAAAGAAGAGAGCATGGCCGGCGAATCGATCAGCGTGCGCGAGCTGCTGACCATGATGAAGTTTACCTTCCCGTTGATCATTGTCAAGATCAACGGCCGGCTGATAAAAAAAGAAGACTATGGGCGGGTCTTCATCGGCGACGGCGACCGTGTCGAAGCCATCCATTTGATGAGCGGCGGCTGAGCTGGAAGGGGATTGTCCCGGCTCAGTGACAAGTGATTAGTGAAAAGTGATTAGTGAAAAGTCAAAACACTTTCCCTATAGTCTGAATTACTGCATTCACCTTTCACTTTTTACTTTTCATTATTCATAAAATTCAACGAAGTATGTCCTGCTCTTTTCTCCAGCGGCTGATGAAAAAGGCTTCAACATCCTTTTTTTTGTATTGCCGGCCGAGGAATGTATGGCGGCAACCCATGTAGGCGGCGCATTCGAAGGGCTTGACCGGGTGAATGGCGCAGAGCCCTTCATCCGACAGGAATATGCAGCGTCCTTTTTCCTTGTCGTAATAATCGGGGACGATTGAGCCGGGAGCGGCCAGGAAACGGCTGGCCTTGGTCTTGGCCGGGGCCAAAAAGAAAACATGCCTGTTATCCGCGGCAGGGATGCGCACCAGGTATGAGCCTCGGAGTTCCTTTTCGCTGATCTTCAAGAAATCGGCGATCTTTTTCAGGTCGGCCGGAACCAGCCGGCCCGGATCATTGCGGCAGGCGCTGACGCATTTTTCACAACGGCAGGCATCCATGGTTAATTTTTGCCCGTGCTTTTGTTTTGGCACCGACGCCACTTACTGAGCAGGGTTTTGATTTCCTGGCGCGCGGTTTCTTCTCCGCGGCGGATAATGGCTGCGGGACGGTAAAACTCAAACAATTTGAAGTCCTGGGTGTCGACGTGGATAATCGCATCGGGGGCATCGTTCAGCAGCCGGGCAGCGATCAGTTTCTGCTGCATGATCTCCATGGTGGCCAGGAAGGCTTCGATCAGATTGGGTTCCTCATCGGCACGGCCGTAGATCAGTCTGCGGCTTAGGAAGTCGTCGAGCCGGGCCAGCAGTAGTTTTTCCCTGGCGCTGGCTTTTTTGTGCCGCCGTGGGCGCGCCGGG
This sequence comes from Candidatus Aminicenantota bacterium, assembly GCA_963770755.1. GTDB lineage: Bacteria > Acidobacteriota > Aminicenantia > UBA2199 > UBA2199 > UBA2199. The sequence continues at coordinate 946,287 of CAVYQZ010000010.1, forward strand.
CGCTCGGTGATGACGTTAACGGCGATGGTGAAATCGCTGCCGTTCCTTTTCAGCACGTCAACCGGCACCGGGTTGATCAGGCCGCCGTCGACTAAATAATTCCGACGCCAGCGGACCGGTTTAAAGATAACCGGGATGGAAATGGAAGCCCGCACCGCCTGCAGCAGCATGCCGCGCGAGAACATGACTTCCCGGCCGTGGCGGATATCGCTGGCCGGGCAGAAGAAAGGGAGCGGCAGGTCCTCGAAGCGTTTACCGGCGAAAATGTCTTTCAGGAAGGCCTGGATCTTTTTTTCCGAGATCAGCCCGGAGATGGAAGGCCGGGGCGCCAGGTAAGGATAGAGGTTGGAATTTTCAAACCCCAGGGCGAACGATTCGACGGCGCGGATATCGCCGCGCAACAGGTACAGGGCTCCGATCAGGGCGCCGATGCTGGTTCCGGAGACGATATGCGGAACAATACCGTTTTCTTCCAAAACCTTGATGACGCCGATATGGGCCAATCCCTTGGCTCCACCTCCGCCCAGGGCGATGCCGGTTTTCATTTTGTCCGCAGTACGCGTCCCAGAAATCCTTTCAAGTTCAAAGCACAGATTTTTCGGATCTCATTTTCCCGGAAACCACGTTTTTGCATCGCTGCAACCAGGGCCGGATAGGCGGCGGTGTTTTCAAGGCCTTTCGGCGTAGACGGAATGCCGTCGAAGTCGCTGCCCAGTCCGACGCAGTCGATGCCGCCGACGGCGGCGATATGGGTGATGTGGTCGACCACGTCGTCGATGGCGACCGGATCGGTGCCGGCCACGGAGCGCAGGAAGTATTCCCACTCGATTTGGCTTAAAAACTCGGGATCGTTCAGCCTGTTTTTGGTGCGCTCCTTGATTTCCCTGGCGAATTTTTTGAAATTTGCTTCGATCTGGTCAAATACCCGGCGCTTGAGAAAGGCCGGGCAAAAATTGACGCCGATGAAGCCCCGGCGCCTGGCGATGGCGCGAATGAATTCATCGGTTAGGTTGCGCGGGATGGCGCACAGTTTCCTGGCATTGGAATGGGAGGCCATGATCGGGACGGGGGTTGTTTTAAGGACTTGGGCAATGACCTGGTCTGAAGCATGAGACACATCGATGACCATGCCCATTTCAGCCATCTGCCTGACTATGCGCCGGCCCAATGCGTTCAAACCGTTATGGCGCGGTGCATCGGTGGTCGAATCGGCCCAGTCGGTATTCTTGGCATGGGTCAGGGTCATGCCGCGTACACCCAGGCTGTAAAAAATGTGGAGAATTTCCGGAGAATTTTCAATGATGTGCCCGCCTTCCAGGAACAGCCAGCCGGCGAGTTTTTTCCGGCTGAGCGCGGCATCCATGGCGGTCAGCGATGTGACCTTGATGGCGTGACCCGGGGCAAAGACTTTTTTTTCCAGGTTTTGCATGAGCAGCAGCGCTTTTTTCATGGCGCGCTGCGGAGCCAGCAGCGGATCGACCCACAGGGCGAACACCTGGGCTTTCAGTCCGCCCCGGTGAATCTTTTGCAGGTCAAGATGGGTCCGGTTCCTGACAAATGATACGGGCTGATCAAAAAGAACGCAGGCCGTATCGCAGTGGGCGTCGAAAACAAACAGGTCTTTCCATTTTTGAGCTGCGGCTGTTTTTCCCATGGCGCCATTCTATACCAAATCCCAGACAGAAGGAAGCATGAACCAAACTTTGCCAAACCCGAATCTTTGCGTTAAAATAGGCTTGCAAATGAATCCTGCCGGCAGCAGGCTAAAAAGGCGGAACCATGCGTGCCAGTGACTTGAAATTAGACGAAATAGGCCGCGACAATCGTTTTGATATTTCTTTTCCGCACTGTCCACAGCGCTGGGCCCTGATCGAAGCGAAATTTCCCGGCCTGCCCTTGTTGATCATCGACAAGGAAAAACGGCTGGTCTGGGGCCATGATTATGTGCGTCTGCTGCTCGATCGCGGCCGGAAGCGCGCCCCGGTTTTGGAAGTTTATATCACTGCGGACGCGGCTTTGTTTTTAAATTACAATCTGTCGAACCGGCTTTTCGGGCTTAATCTCTACGAAAAGCTGTTCTTTATCAGGAAAATATCCGGCCTCTGCCCGCCGGCCGAAATTCAGCGCCGAGCCGATCTGGATTTCAAGCTGGACCATGTTTTATTGCAAAACCTGGACGCATTGTTGAATGTTTCCCTGCGCCAGGCCCTGGCCGCCGGGCATGTGGGTTTGAAAGCGGCCCTACAGCTGATCACCTTTTCCGTTTCTGACCAGCGGGCATTGCTCCGGCTTTTTATGAAAGTCAGGTTTTCCGAAAGTTATCAATCGCAGCTCATACGGCTTTTGGAGGAAATTGCTTTCTGTGAAAAAAATCCCCTGGCCCGAATTTTGGGAACATTGCACCTGGCAGCTTTGCTGAGGGCGGAAATGCCGCAGCGTAAGATCATGGAGGCGCTGAACCGGCGCCGTTTTCCAGCCTATGCGCGGCGCGAGAGAGAGTGGCGGCAGTGGCAGAAAAAAAAGACCGTTCCCGGCCGCATTGCGCTGGCCCACGCCCCATTTTTTGACAATGAGGAAATCCAGATTGTACTGACCGCTAAAACAAGTCTGGAAGCGGAAGAATTACTAAGAAAACTAAAATAAATCGGTAGATGGAAAATTCAGATTTTATCTAAAAAGTAACTAATTTTAGAATTTGCTATAAGGCTCTACCCAGTAGAACTGGATAAGAGCCTTGGATAGCAAATTCAAAATTTATTCCAGTAAGCCCACAAATTTTAGAATTTGCTATAAGGCTCTAAAGCCTTAAATAACAAATTTTCTTTGCTAAACGCTCAGAAAATTTATTATAAGGCTCTAAATCATTGACAGGCGGGCAATATTAAATATAATATTATAGTCAAGAGAATAATATGAATACAGCCGTCATAATTATCGTTTTTGTGGTCGCTCTGGTCGTTTCCCTGAGCTTCCTGCTGTTGGTCCTGACCTTGATTCCGGCCATTCAGCAATTGAAGTCCTTGTTGTTGGACCTTGAAAAAACCTCGATCGAAGTTCGCGACCTGGTCCGGGACATGAAACGAATCGGCGTCCAGACCGAGGAGCGGCTGCAAAAAGTCGATATGGTGCTTGATCAATCCAAGCGCATAGTCGATAACGCCGGCGACGCCCTGCATTTCATTAGCCACAATGTGCTCCGGCGATCGGCCGGATTGCTGGCTTTCCTGCCGGCCATGAAATTGGGGTGGAATCTTGTCAAGAAAATAAAAGGAGGAAATAAATGAGTGACAATACGGGCAGTAAAATGTTTTTCAGTTTCTTAACCGGAGCAACGATCGGAGCGGGCCTGGCATTGCTTTTTGCTCCTCAATCCGGAAAGGAAACCCGCCGGCAAATCAAGGATTTTTCCGAGAAACTCGGCAGTGAAGTAAAGGAAAACGTGGAAAAAATCAGTGAACGGGCCGTGGATTTAATCGAAAGCGGCAAGGACACGTTCAAGAAAAAACCCAGAGCCTAAAGAGCAGTTTTCGCAACAGGCCGATCGATGGAGGCAGTTTCCAGACATGAGGCCATTATATTTTAGCAGTTAAACTGGAAAGATTGAAATAAAATTCCTTAGATTTTACCAAGAGGTTTTCAACCATGACTAAAAAAGAATGGGAAGATCGCATTTTAAAAAAGACCCTGGAAAAAAACCATGAACGCCGGGAAAATTTCAAAAACACATCTTTCGCCGTGCAGCGCATCTATGATCCGAACGCGGTGCGGGATTTGGATTATGAAAAAGACCTGGGTTATCCCGGTGCTTTCCCCTATACCCGTGGTGTCCAGCCGACCATGTACCGCGGCCGTTTCTGGACCATGCGCCAATATGCCGGCTTCGGTTCGGCCGAAGAATCCAACCGCCGCTACCGTTATTTGCTCGAGCAGGGCCAGACCGGGCTGAGCGTGGCCTTTGATTTGCCGACCCAAATCGGCCTGGATTCGGATAATCCTTTGTGCGAAGGCGAGGTCGGCAAGGTCGGTGTGGCCATCGATACTCTGGCCGATATGGAAATCCTGTTTGACGAAATTCCCCTGGACCGGGTCTCGGTTTCCATGACCATCAATGCCTCGGCGGCGATCGTCCTGGCCATGTATCTGGTCGTGGCTGAAAAAGAGGCATCACCATGCAGCAGCTTTCCGGAACCATTCAAAATGATCTGCTGAAGGAATATATCGCCCGCGGCACCTACATTTACCCGCCCAAACCGTCCTTGCGCATCATCGCCGATATTTTTTCCTTCTGCCATGAACATGTGCCCAAGTGGAACACGATTTCCATCAGCGGCTATCATATCCGCGAAGCCGGTTCCACCGCGGTTCAGGAATTGGCTTTCACCTTTGCCGACGCGGTGGAATACGTCAAGTCGGCGCTGGCATCGGGGCTGCAGGTCGATGAGTTCGCCCCGCGGCTTTCTTTCTTTTTTGCCAGCCACAACAACCTGTTGGAAGAAGTGGCCAAATTCCGTGCCGCCCGGCGCATCTGGGCGCGGATCATGAAGGACAAATTCTCGGCTGGAGCCAAGTCGCAAATGATGCGTTTTCATACCCAGACCGGAGGCGTGACTTTGACTGCTCAGCAGCCGATGAACAATGTGGTGCGCGTGACCATGCAGGCCCTGGCTGCCGTCTTGGGCGGCACCCAGAGCCTGCATACCAATTCCATGGACGAAGCGCTGGCCCTGCCCAGCGAGGACTCGGTGCGCGTGGCCCTGCGCACGCAGCAGATCATCGCTTATGAAAGCGGCGTAGCCGACACCGTCGATCCCTTGGCCGGTTCGTATTATGTAGAGGCCCTAACCAATGAGATTGAAAAAGAGGTCTGGAAATACCTCGACAAGATCGAAGACCTGGGCGGCATGCTGGCCGCCATCGAATCCGGGTATCCGCAGAAGGAGATTCAGGACAGTTCCTATGCCACCCAGAAGGAAATCGATGCCGTTGAGCAGGTGATCGTCGGCGTTAACAAGTTCCAGAGCGAAGAGGACCTGTCGCAGCTGAAAACCCTAAAAGTCTCCCCCGAGGGCGAAGCGCAGCAGAACGAGCGCCTGCGCCGGATCAAGGCGGAGCGCGACAACGCGGCCGTCGAGAAAGCGCTGGCCGGGGTCAAAGCGGCCGCCGCCGGCGACGGCAACCTGATGGCGCCGATCCTGGAAGCGGTCAAGGCCTACGCCACCCTGCAGGAGATCGCCGACCAGATGCGCGCCGTCTTCGGCGAGTACAAGGAAAAGATTGTTATATAGAAGAAGTGAAAAGTAAAAAGTGAAAAGTGAAAGGATAGAAACAAAGAATTGAGAAATTGTTGATCTAGTCTTTTTTTCTTCACTATTCACATTTCACTTTTCACTAATCACCGATCCCCGGCTTCATTCCTTGCCCTTTTCGGCAAATGCTGGTAAAATCAAGGCATGAAGACTTTCTTCAAGGTTGACGACCTGGAGCTCACCGACGGACGCTTCTTCCTGATCGCCGGCCCCTGCGTCATCGAAGATGAAGGCCTGACCCGCGAGATCGCCGAGGAAGCCAAAAAAATAACTCACGAGCTTGGAATTCCCTTTATATTCAAGGCCTCGTTCGACAAGGCCAACCGCTCCTCGATCCGTTCGCCCCGCGGCCCCGGGATAGAAAAAGGATTGCCGATTCTGGAAAAGATCAAGGCCGAACTGCATATCCCGGTCTTGTCCGACATCCACGAACCCTGGCAGGCCGAAACGGCCGCCCGCGTTCTGTCGATCATCCAGATACCGGCTTTTCTCAGCCGCCAGACCGACTTGCTGCTGGCCGCGGCCCGCACCGGCCTGCCGCTGAACATCAAGAAGAGCCAGATGATGAGCCCGGCCGATGTCGTCCTCGCCGTCAACAAAGTGGCTGAAGCCGGCGGTCATTGCGTCATGCTGACCGAGCGCGGCACTTTTTTCGGCTACAACAACCTGGTGGTTGATTTCCGTTCCATCCCGCGTATGAAGGAAAGCGGCTGCCCGGTGGTCATGGACGCAACCCATGCGGTGCAGCGGCCCAGCGCTGTCGGCGAAATTTCCGGCGGCGATCCGCAGTATATCCCCATGCTGGCCGCGGCCGGGATCGTGGCCGGGGCTGACGGTGTGTTTTTAGAAATTCATCCCCGTCCCGATCAGGCCCTGTCGGACGGGACCAATTCCCTGCCCCTGCACGAGCTGCGCCCCCTTTTAATCCGCCTGAAAAAGTTGTATAATGTCCGCTGATGGGCAGCATTGAAACCGGAAAGAAAGTTTTAGAAACCGAAGCCAATGCCATCCTGAACGCCCTCGGCAAGATCAACCACCAGTTCGAAACCGCCGTCGACATCATTTATCAATGTAGCGGCCAGGTGGTGGTCACCGGCATGGGCAAATCTGGCCTGATCGGCCGCAAGATCGCCGCCACCATGACCTCGGTCGGCAGTCCGGCGGTTTTCCTGCACCCGGCCGAAGCCATCCACGGCGATATCGGCATCATCCATCCCCAGGACGTGGTGATCGCCCTGTCCACGTCGGGTGAAACCGAAGAAGTCATCCGTCTGCTCAATCACATCAAACGCCTGGGCATCCGCTTGATCGCCCTGGTTGGCGATCCCGATTCGACCCTGGCCAAGCAGAGCGACGTTTTCATCGATTGCAGCGTTGAAAAGGAAGCCTGCCCGATCGGACTGGTGCCTTCGGCATCTTCGACATTGAGCCTGGCGGTGGGTGACGCCTTGTCCATTGCCCTGATGGAAAAAAAAGGTTTCGATGAGGAAAATTTCCGTAGCCTACACCCCGGCGGTGCTCTGGGGAAGAAATTGCTCAAGGTCAAGCACGTGATGCACGTTGGCAAGCAGATGCCGGTTGTCGACACCCAGAGCCTGATGGAAAATGTGATCCGCGTAATTAATGAAAAGAAATTCGGCATCGCCATCGTGGTCAAAAACAGCAGCGAGGTCGTCGGCGTGATTACCGACGGCGATTTGCGCCGCTTGTTTTTAAAAGGGGTCAATTTTGCCAAAACCGCGGCTGCCGACTGCATGAGCCCGGACCCGCTCTGCATCGCTGAGGAAAAACTGGCGGTTGAAGCCTTGAAAATAATGGAAGACCGGGCCGTCACCTCGCTGGTGGTCAAGGATAGCGCCAACCGCCTCAGCGGCCTGCTGCACCTGCACGATCTATGGAGAACGGAGATGATATGATGGACCAGAAAGAATTGGCAAAGAAAGTGAAATTGATCATCATGGATGTGGATGGCACCCTGTCGGACGGACGGTTTTTCATGATGCCCAACGGCCAGTCGATCAAATCTTTTGATGTCAAGGACGGCACCGGCGTGATTTTTGCCCGCCTGGCCGGCCTGAAAACGGCCATTATTACAGGCAAGTCATCCAAGCAGGTGAAAAAGCGGGCCGAAGAACTGCAGATCGACGATTACTATGAAGGCGTGTATAACAAAACCATTCCTTTTTTTGAGTTGTTGAAAAAATATGGCCTGGAAAAAGAAGAAGTGGCTTACATCGGCGACGATATCGGCGATGCCGAGGTCATGGGCATGGTCGGATTCGCTGCCGCGGTCGGCGATGCCCATCCGCTGATCAAGCGCGTTTCCCATTACATCGCCAAACGATACGGCGGCCGCGGTGCGGTGCGCGAAGTGATCGATTTCATCCTGGATGTGCAGGAGCAATGGCAGGCCATTTTTGCCGAATTGAAAAAATCCGAAGACTGGGAAGAAATATTCAAGGAAATTAATTCATAGTTTTTTTGCTTTTACTTTTGAGCGCCGAGGGGCTTTACTCACTGAGCAGATTTTTGGCTTTGAGGCGGTTCTTCAGATTTTCCAGGTCTATGGCTTTGGATAAGGCTTCGTCGGCGTTGACCAGTCCTTTTTCAACCAAATCGGTCAAGCTGTCATTCATCATTTTCATGCCGCTGGCTTTGCCGGTTTGCATCATGGTCGCGAGCTGGAAGGTTTTACCTTCGCGGATGATGTTGGCCACGCCGATGCTTCCAATCAGCACTTCGTATGAGGCAATGCGTCCGCCTTCCTTTTTTTTGCACAGCATTTGCGAAATCACGCCGATCAAGGCATCGGCGAGCATGGTGCGTATCTGAGCCTGTTGGGCGGCGGGAAATTGATCGATGATGCGGTCGATGGTGCCGATAGCGGAAGCCGTGTGCAAGGTGGCAAAAACCAAATGCCCGGTTACCGCCATTTCAATGGCGATGGCGATGGTTTCCAGGTCGCGCATTTCGCCGACCAGGATCACGTCCGGGTCCTCACGCAAGGCCGCGCGCAGGGCTTTCTTGAAAGATTGGGTATGGGTCTTGATCTCGCGCTGGTTGATCATGGATAGCTTGTTCGGGTGCACGAATTCCACCGGGTCCTCCACGGTGATGATGTGCTTTTTTTGATTTTGGTTGATGTAATCGATCATGGCCGCCAGAGTGGTGGATTTGCCGCTGCCGGTCGGACCGGTGACAAGGATCAACCCCTTGGGCAGACCGCAGAGGCCAAGGACGGCGGGCGAAATCCCCAGAGTTTCGGCAGAGACGATTTTTACCGGAATCTTGCGGAACACGGCGCCAATACCGCGGATATCTCGGAAAATATTGATCCGGAAACGGGCCAATCCTTCGATTTCATAGGCGAAATCGGTATCATGGCATTCCTGGAATTCCGTGCTGTTGATAGCCGGCGTAATTTTTTTCAGCTCCTGCCAGAGGGTCGTTTCAGGGGAAGGCTGAAAATCGTCCAGAGTAATAATATCGCCATCGATGCGGGCGCGCGGCTTGCAGTTGGTGGACAGATGAAGGTCCGATGCGTTTTTTTCCACCATGATCTTGAGCAGTTCAGAGACATTTAGCGGTTTTTCCGGAGCCAGGGTTAATTCAAGCCATTTTTCCTTTTTCAGCAAGTGAATGGTCCGGTCATGCACAACAATCGATTCCTTTCCGGCAAAAGCTTCCGCGATTTCCTTTTCCAATGCGTTAAACTCGCTTTCATTGAGGACGCGTTGGGTGATGATGCTCTTTTTATTGTTTTTAATGACAAAAGCCGGTTCGTCCAAATTGACTATCAACGCTTCTCCGCCTGCTTTCAACAGTGCCTGAAACAATTGCTCGCTATTGTTCATTTTTCCCTGGCCCTTAGAATATGATTTCTGTTGATATGGATTTTGGTCAGGCCGTGAATAAAAGGCAGGAAAATCCGCGGCGTATTAAAAAAGTCTATGGCGCGGGAATGAAAATCCGGCAGAGCTTCAAATAATTTTATTTCATAATCCTGGCCGTTGCCCAGGGTGACGAAAATGGAACTGTGCGGTAATTCCTTGGCTGCGCTTTTTTCCCTGATGAAAATTATTTTCTGAATGTTGAGTATTTGGAATTCCCGGTCCGGGTATTTTTTTGCCGGGATGAACAAGTGATCTGAATTAATAAATTCCTCCAATGTTTGTTCGCTTTTGTGTATTGGGGAAAACTGATCCAGGTACAGATAAAAATCTTCAGCGCTCTGCCCGCTGTCAACGAACATGATTTCGACCAGTAGTTCGTTTTTGGCAATCTTCAAATCCATTACTCCGCGCTCCTCGCTGTCGGTATTGCCTACAATTTAGTCGCTATAAAAATGAATGTCAAGTCAACCGATTTTATAATCGTGAATGGGTTTCAGCGCTCCGTCAGATTGCGGGCAAGAATTGCGAGTGGCCCGGTCGCAGCCGCGGCCTGGCTGCTGCTGCCGCAAATGAAGTTTTTCTGCCAGAAGAGCTGCAGCGGTCCGTTATAGGGGTCGTTGATGAGCAGTTTTCCGGGCCGTATCTCCGCATGCGAATTTGTCTTGTCCAGGGTGGTGTATTTCTCGAGCATGGCGCGGGCTTGCCCGGCGCTGCCGGCATTGATGATGAACAGCTGGAATTTTTCCCCATCGACTTGGTAATCGGCCACGTAAGCCGAATGCAAAAACTCATGACCCAGGAAATCATTTAGGATAAAGCGTTCCGAATGGGCCAGCTTCCCGGCAGCGGGAAAGGCCTGCAAAATTTTTGGCAGGGTATTTTCACCGCCCATAGCTCGGCAGATCTTTTCTGCTAAAACGGTTAAAACAGCTTCACCTTCCGGGCCGAACCCGAAACCGTTCAATTTGATATAGTAGCCATCGCTGACGAAATTCAAAACGCCCTCCTCGGCATAGCCCTGACCGCCGATGGGCAAATAATTGCCGGCCAGGGGCTTTTCGGAACTGTAAATCCCAAACGCGTTTTCCGGCGTGCCATGGAAGTATATTTCAGCGCTTATTGATTTTTGTTCCGAGTGGTAATTTTGCACGGCCAATTGCCTGAAATCGTAGCTCAGGAAATTCTCGGCCGCGCCGTTGATATGCTCGTAGAGAGTTTCCGGCAGGAACACTTCGGCTTTTTCTTCCATGCTCCAGCCCGGCATGGAGGGGAAAAGCGAAGTCAACGGCGAGGGGGTCGGCAGCGGCCCGGTTTGCGCCGCCAGGGCAGTGGCGACGGCGATGATGGCAAAGATGAAATGCTTCATGATTCCTCCCGGCGCGAATCCCTGTTTCGCGGCTTGCAAATTATTTTATTCACGGCAACCACCGGTCGCTCCCCTGGTCAGACAAGTTTATGCCAGACCTTCAGCGCCTGAACCATTGCCGACACGTCGTGGACGCGGAGAATGGCGGCGCCGTTGCGGGCGGCACACAAGCTGGCGGCGATGGTCTCGGCGCCCCTGCGCTCGGGGACCTTCTCGCCGCTCAGCAGGCCGAGAAATGATTTGCGCGACACCCCGATCAATATCGGCAGTTCAAACTCGGCGAATATTTTTAGATTTTTTATGATGGCGATATTGTCTTCAAGCCTCTTGCCGAAACCAATACCCGGGTCGAGGATGATTTTTTCTTTCTTGATGCCGTGACTCAGGGCGAAATTGATCCGCTGTTGAAAATATTCGCTGAGTTCGCCGATCACATCGCTGTAAAAAGGATCATTTTGCATGTTTTCGGGCGTGCCCTTGATATGCATTAAAACCACCGGCACGTTCAATTCGGCTACGGTTGCGGCCATCTGCTCGTTGAACTGCAGGGCCGAAATATCGTTGACCAGGTCGGCCCCTCCTTCTTCGACGGCCAGGCGGGCCACGTCCGCTTTGGTGGTATCGATGGAGACCAAGACGCCGAGATCTTCCTTTATTTTTTCAATGATCGGCAGGATGCGGTCGATTTCTTCCTCGGCGCTGAGCTGGCCGGCTCCCGGGCGAGTGCTCTCGCCGCCGACATCGATGATGTCCGCTCCGGCGGCAACCATATCCCGGGCATGCTGGATGGCGGCGCCGGCTTTGAAAAAACGGCCGCCGTCGGAAAAGGAATCGGGAGTGACATTGAGAATGCCCATGACCAGCGGTTCATTTTTTTCGATAAAACGGTTTTTCAGGTAGAGTTTCATTTGCCCGCCCGGCCCGTTTTTTTTCTTTGCGATTGCTTGAATATTTTCAAACCTTGGGCGCGGGTGTGAAAAGCGCCGTCGAGTTGCAGATCATACAATTTTTTCAGGTGTGCGCCCATCTGCCGCCCCGGAGCCACACCCAGGGCAATCAGGTCACGGCCCTGGATCAGCGGCTGGATGGTATCGCGGCTGATCCGGTACTCTTCTTTTTTTCGGCTGAACCAGACGGCGATTTCGTCCAGGCTGCTGAAATCGAGCGCATCGGGCTCACGGGAGCGGCGGTCGGCGAAATCGAGCAGCAGCAGGAGCAGGTCCTCACCGTCCATGTCCTTGACGGCGCGGGCAATGGCCCGGAAGGTTATCTCCTCGCGGTTGCGGTACAACTCATAAATCCGGTGATGCTGCTGCACCAGGCGCAGGACGGTTTTTTTAACGGGAAAATTCTGCCTGGTTTCGATGCGCAGGCGGTCCAGGAACGCTTCGGCTTTCTGGCTGCCCTGGGAATCGTGGAAAGCCGAGGTCACGGTCATGCGGCCGCGCTTGAATTCCCACATGGTGGTGCCGGCTTTGCCGCAGTCGTGCAGCAGGGCGGCCAGCAGCATCGTCAGTGTTCGCTCCTCGTCCAGCCGGTACTGCGCAGCCAGTTTTTTGACGATATCCACGGTGATCAGGGTATGGGCCCATACCGAATGATGTCCCTGCTCGTCCTGTTCGGGATGAAAATAGGCGTCCTGGATGGTCAGGGCCAGGACGGCCAGCTCCGGGAAGAGCTTTTCCATGACCGCCAGGCGGAAATATTCCTGCAGGCCTGCGGATGGCTGCGGCGCTTCGAGCAGCAGCCGGGAAAGCTCATCGGCGATGCGTTCGGCGCTCAATTCGCCCAACGGCACTTTTTTGGCCTTCATGTAAATGGCCTTGTCGACGGTGAAACCATGCACCGCGGCAAAACGGGCGGCGCGCAGGATGCGCAACGGATCATCGCTGAAACTGACCGGACTGGTCATGACGATGCGCTTTTCGGCAATGGCCTTCAAACCCTGATGCGGGTCGATTATACCTCCGTCCAGAAGACGCACGGCGATGGAATTGCAGGTAAAATCACGCCGGCTCAGATCCTCTTCCAGGGTGACCTGCGGGCCCGCATCGATATGGAAGTTTTTGTGGCCGTGGGCCAGCTTGTCTTTTTTTTGATCGCGGCGGGGAATGGCGATATCAAAGGTTTTTCCCTGCCGCGTAAATTTGAGCACGGCAAAACTTTTTCCCACCGTGTCGGTTTTGCCGTGGGGCTTCAGCATGGCGGTGATGTCATCGTAGCTGCAGCCACAGACCAGCAGGTCGATATCCTGGTTTGCGGTTACCCGGCCGGTGAGGACGAAATCGCGCACGCTGCCTCCCACCACATAGACCTGGCCGGCAAAGACGGAGACAAAAAAATCCTTCATCGGGAATTGCAATGAAAGCCGCTTCATGTTGCTCACATCATAATAATTTCATGGGTCGAAGTCAAACCCGTCGGTGATTAAACAACCGGTAAGCCTGGTATGGATGAGCTGCAAAAAGGATCCCCCCGCCTTCGGCACCCCCCTTAGCAAGGGGGGATTGGGGGGATAAATGGCTTGCTGTTTTTGCACTTTTTGGGGGAAAAATCTCCTTGGTGCTATAATCAGAGGTATGCTCGAAACCGTTTTCAGCCCCGATTTTTTTGCTGCTCTGGGCCGCCCCGGCAAGCGCATGGAGATCGCTACCGTGGACAGTTTGGCGCCGGAACTGGCCGCGGCCGGAATTTTCGCCCGTTTCAGGGAGAGTATAGTCTGGCTGGGCGGAGAGAACGAATCGTTCGCGGCCAGAAAGGAAAAAGTGGAGCAGTGGCTGAAATTATTCGCCCTGGAAGATATCCCGGTGCATATCTACAGGCTGCCCTTCGAAGATCCCTACATCAATGCCAGTCCCGACCCCGCGCGAATCGCGGCCAAGCAGCGGCTGCTGGCCGATCTGCGCGCCGGCAGGAAAATGGTCGTACTCACCACACTGGCGGCCCTGAGCCTGCGCCTTGAAAAGGAAAGCTCCGCTGGCGGTACGGATCTGGCCATCCAGAGCAACGATATCCGGGAGCGCAATGAACTGATCCAGAAAATTGTTGACCTGGGCTATCAGCGGCGCGACGTCGTTGAAATCAACGGCGATATCGCCTGGCGCGGCAACGTGGTCGATGTCTTTACCGTCAACAGCGACAGCCCGGTGCGCCTGGAATTTGAAGGACGGCGCATTGTGTCGCTGCGTTCCTTTGACCTGGATTCGCAGCGTTCGCTGCAGGTCCTGGCCCGGGTGGCCATCGTCCCCAACCGCTATTTTCCCGGACAGGCCGACGCGGTAACCCCTTTCCTGCTGCCTGCGGCAAACTCGTTGTTTCTGACCGAGGCCTTGTCCCCTTGCCGGTTGCTGGCCCAGAATTTCAGTAAAATTGAAAACGAATACCATAAGTTGCTGGAAAATTATCGACGCATCCGCCTGGCCGTTGTCGAAAGGAATCTCGCCGCGGTCGAGGTCGAAAAAATCTTTAATTTCCCTTATGATGCGGAAAAAATAGTTGATTTCGTTGATTTTCCGGATCGGGTCGGGACGGAAATGGAAATCCGGGTCTGGGCGAAAAGCCTGCTGACGCTGGACGGAGCCGACATGGCTTATTTGCAGCGTCTGGCTGCACAGGGTTTCCGCCTGCTCGCTTACGCGGCCGACACGCACCTGCTGGAAAATGTGCAAGCCCTGTTGCCGGGGCTGGAAGGCCATTTTTTCAATATTCCCTGTTCTTTTGAGAATCCTCGCCAAAAAGTCGTTTTTTTGACCGGCCGGGTTTACCAGCCCCGGCCCGGCGCTGTTAAAGTCCGTTCCCGGGCGCCGGAACAGTGGCGGCGCGAAATGGCGGTGGGCGACTTGGTCGTGCACCGCCGCCATGGCATCGGCAAATTCGCCGGCTTCAAGCGTCTCAATTTTGAAGGCCAGGGATTTGAATTCCTGAAGATCGAGTACCTGAACCGTGAATTCCTTTACGTGCCCTGGCACGAGCTCGATGTACTGAAGCCCTACAGCGGCAGCGAAGGGAGCGTGCCGGCCATGGACCGTCTGGGTGGAAAAACCTGGCGCCAAAAGACTGAACGGGCCAAAAAGTCGATCATCCATTACACTCGGGATTTGCTTGACCTGTATGCCATGCGCAAGGCGCTGCGTAAAGCGGCCCTGCTGCCGGTGGCCGATATTGAGGAAAAACTGCAGCGCGATTTTTCCTTCGTGGAGACCGAAGACCAGAAGAAAGCCATTCGCGCTGTTTTGGACGACCTGGGCGCCGATTTTCCCATGGACCGATTGGTCTGCGGCGACGTCAGCTTCGGCAAGACCGAAGTGGCGCTGCGGGCGGCGCTGCGTGCCGTGGCCAACGGCAAGCAGGTGGCCTTTCTTTGCCCGACCACCATCCTGGCCCTGCAGCATTTCCGCAATTTCCAGCGCCGCCTGGCCGATTTTCCCCTGCGCCTGGCCATGCTGTCGCGATTGGTGGGCGCCGGAGAAAAAAAAAGGATCGTGGCCGGACTCGAACGGGGCACGATCGACCTGGTGATCGGCACCCATTCGCTGCTGGCCAAGGGGGTCGCTTTCAAAAACCTGGGGCTTTTCATCGTCGACGAAGAACAGCGTTTCGGCGTGTTCCAGAAGGAAAAACTGAAGAAGGGCCGGGAACACATCGATGTGCTTACGCTGTCGGCGACGCCCATCCCGCGCACCCTGTCCATGGCCCTTTCGGGACTGCAGGATATTTCCCTCATCAACACCCCGCCCCTGGGCCGGCTGGCCGTCAAGAATTTTGTGGGCTATTTCTCCCGGGACGTCGTGGTCTCGGCCGTGCTCAACGAGATTGAGCGCGACGGGGCCGTATTCGTGGTTTTCAACAATATCGAGCGCATATTCGCTTTCCGCGACCAACTGGCCTCTTGGCTGCCCGATGTGGCCATGGTCGTCATCCACGCCCGCATGGCGACCACGCAGATTGAAAAGAGCCTGATGGATTTCATCGGCGGCAAATACCGGCTGCTGCTCTCGACGACCATCATCGAGAACGGCATCGACATCCCGCGCGTCAACACGCTGCTGGTGATGAACGCTGATCGTTTGGGCCTAACCCAGATGTACCAGCTGCGCGGCCGTATCGGCCGCAGCAGCCGCCAGGCTTATGCCTATTTCCTGGTCGACTCCCGCCAGCCGGTCATGAGCGAAAAGGCCAAAAAAAGGCTGGATGCCATTCGCGAGTTTTCCGAATTGGGCTCGGGCTACAAGCTTGCCGAATTCGACCTCAGCCTGCGCGGCGCCGGCGCCCTGCTGGGCAATCGCCAGCACGGCCATGTCGAAGCGCTGGGCTACGACTATTTTCTGGAGCTCCTGCAGCAGGCGATCCGCGAGTTCAAGGGCGAAGGCTTGGCGGAACAAGAACTGCAGATGCGCGTCCATTTCTCCTATGCCATCGCCGAATCGTACCTGGCTGACACGGCGGAGCGCATCCGCGTTTACCGCCGCATCCTCGAGGCGCGCCAGCCCGACGAATTGTTGCAGCTGCGCGCCGAATTACGCGACCGTTTTGGACAAATTCCCGAAAGCGTGGAGAATATCTTTTACGTGGGTGCGGTGAAGCTGTTTGCCCGGCGCTGCGGTTGGCTGAAGGTCGAAATTTTCAGTGACCGGGTGCAGGTGGAGTCGGGCCGGGAACTGCCGCTGAAAAGCGGGGTGGACCATGCCATTCCCGGACTGGAAGTCACGGATGCAAAGAACTGGGAGCTGCACTACACGTCGCTGGAGGGTTTTTGCCAATTGGGCCGCAACCTGGAACGGCTGCTCCCTTAGCTCATGCCATGGCGCTTAGGGGGTCACATGGCTTCGATTTTCAGGATCTCCTGATGAAGGCCCCTTTTCGGGCAGTCCCTGGCCACGCGGATCTCGCCTGCCTTGTTGCCCGGCAGCGTGCCGGTCAGTTTCATTTCCCAGGTGCAGGCATCGATTTTTTTCCAGGCACTCTTTTTTTCAACTTGGACGCCGTCGAAGACCAGCATGGTCTTTTCAATGTTGACGGGGCAATTCCGGTGCACGATATCGACCAGGATTTTGACGCTGACTTTATTTTTGCCATTTTCAACTATTTTGGCGGTTTCAAAGCTGATGTCGCAGGGAAAGAGTGTCGCCAGCCCGGCCGACAACAAGAAGATGAGCACAAACAGCTTGATTTTTTTCATATTACGTCCTCGGTTCTATAAACAACGCGGTGTTTTTTTTCTTGCAAAAAAAAGGTTTCAGCGTGAAAAGCAAGCAGCTATTCCTTCAAGCGCACCCAGACACCGGTCTGCGAATGCTCGTCGCTGCGGCGGATCTCGAAATCGGGCAGGGACTTGATCAGCGAGGACAGCTGGCGCTGGCCAAAGCTGCGCGGGTCGAAACCGGGGTCAAGCTGCAGCAGCGCCTTGCCCATCGGGCCCAGGTTGGCCCAGCCGTTCTCCTGCACCACCATCTCATAGGCTTCGCGCAGCAGCGGCATGGGGTCGGAGCCGGCGTAGAGGGGCTGCGGTTGCTGCGGCGGCTGCGGCTCCTCTTTCTTGCTGCCGCCGCGGCCGCGGCCCTGCACCGGGCGCGGCTTGTTCTCACGCTTGGGGGCCAGGTTCTCGGTGTAGATGAAGAGGTCGCAGGCGTTGACGAACGACTTGGGCGTCTTTTTCTGGCCGATGCCCATGACGAAGAAACCCTCTTCACGGATGCGCGTGGCCAGCCGCGTATAGTCGCTGTCCGACGATACGATCGCGAAGCCCTCGACCAGCCTGCGGTGCATGATGTCCATGGCGTCGATGATCAGGGCGCTGTCGGTGGCGTTCTTGCCCACCGTGTAGCGGAACTGCTGGATGGGCTGCACGGCGTGCAGGTGCAGGGCGTCCTTCCAGGAATGCATGTTCGAGGTGGTCCAGTCGCCGTAGATGCGGCGGATGGTCACCGAGCCGTGCTTGGCGATCTCGGCCAGCATCTTGTTCAGCAGCGAAGCCTGGGCGTTGTCGCCGTCGATCAGCACGGCCATTTTATTGTCTTTGCTGTCTACCGTAATTTCGGCCATTTTCTCCCCCTAGTCAGGTCGCCTCCAATTTAGCAGACAACCCGGGGCAAGTCAAGGGTAGGGGCACGGCCTGTCGTTGGTTCGTGCCTTTGGGGCTATTTTTGGCGGATATCCTTCTCGAACCACTGCGAGCGGTTCGGCGCTATCGGATCGGCCGGGATTTTGGGCGGCGGATTCTTCTGCAGCTGTTCGAGCAGGTACTTCACCGCCGCCTCGATGCACGGGTCGTTGCCTTTGGCGATCTCTTCGGGCAGGTCGTAGACCTCCTGGTCGGGATAGATGCCCACTCCTTCCACCGTCCACTGGCCGTCGGTGCCGACGATACCGCGCATCGGCACGGCGAACGACGGGCCGTCCACCAGGTTCGGACTCCAGTTGTAGCCGACCAGACCGCCCCAGGTGCGCGTGCCGATCAGGGTGCCCAGTTTGCGCGTCTGGAACAGGTAGGGGAAATTGTCGCCGCCCGAGGAGGAATAGTGGTTGATGAGCATGACCTTCGGCCCCTCCAGGGAGAAGGCCGGATCGCGCTGCAGGCGCACCCCGCGACCGTGCCAGTAGCTGGTCAGGTGGCGGGACAGCATGTCGACCATCTTGGCCGGGTTGTAACCGCCGCCGTTGTAGCGCTCGTCGATGATCCAGGCCTGCTTGTCGGTCTGGGCGATGATGCCCTTGTAAAATTCGCGGTGACCGTTGACGGCGGTGTCGGGCACGTAGACATAGCCGATGCGGCCGCCCGACAGCCTGTCCACCATCTGGCACCGGGACTCCACCCAGTCCAGGGCCATCAAGGCCAGTTCGCTGCGGATCGGCTTGATCCAGTAGCTGCGGGCGCCCTGGCGCCGCGGTGTGGCGTTGACCGTGATCTCGGTACGCTTGCCGGCTGTGTTTTCCAGCAGCCGGTAGGGATTGTCGGAAAGCTTCAGGTCGCTGCCGTTGAGGCTGATAATGCAGTCGCCCTCGCGGACGTCGATGCCCGCCTCGGTCAGCGGCGAGCGGGTGGCGTCATTCCAGTTTTCGCTGCGGTAGATCTTTTTGATCCGGTAGCGGCCGGCCTTCTCGTCGGCCTCGAGCTCGGCGCCCAGAAGCCCGGTATCGACCCGGGGAACGCGGGGAAAGTTGCCCCAGTTGACGTAGGTGTGGCCGACGTTCAGTTCGCCGAGCAGTTCACCGAAGATGAAGTCCAGGTCGGCGCGGTGGCCGAGGTAGGGCACCCATGCCTGGTATTTTTGCCGCATCTTCACCCAGTCCACGCCGTGCATGTTCTTGACGTAGAACCAGTCGCGGTAAATGCGCCAGCCCTCGTTGTATATCTGCTGCCACTCCTTGAGCGGCTCGATGCGCATGGTCATATCGGCGAAACCGAGCTTGCCGTCCCCGATTTTCTGCCCGGCCTTGATGTCCACAATGCCGTAGTCGCCGCCGGCCTTGTAGAGGAACTTTTTGTTGTCGGCGCTGATGATGCCGCCGTCGATGCCCTTGATAACCGTCTCGTCCTTGCGGGCGTCCAGGTCATAGGTGTGGAGCTCGCCCGCGGTGAAGTAGACCAGCTTGTTGCCGCCCAGGTCCTGCACTCCGCTGTAGTCGCCGCTGGCAAAGGGCAGCGCCACGACGCGATCGTCGATGCCCTGGAAATCGATGACCAGCGGCTTGATTTCCTTGGCTTTCTTGGCGTCCTTTTTCTCCTTGCCCTTGTCTGCGGCCGGTTTCTCCGGCGCCGGGGCCTCCTCGACGTCGTTCTTGTCGGGAAGCAGCGCGGGCGCGCCCTTGGCCAGGGAGACGGCGTAGATGCGTGTGGATTTATTGTAGATGTAGTCGAACTCGAAATCGGAGAAGGTCCAATTGAAGTTGCGCTGGGAGAGAAAGTAGAGGTGGCGCCCGTCGAGGGAGAAGGTGCCGGAGAAGTCGTTGTAACGATTGTTCAGCAGCTGGCGCGGATGGCCCGAATCGAACGAGTAAACCCAGATGGTGCTGATCCCGTTGGCGGCGTTCTTGGTGTAGACCACCCAGCGGGAATCGGGCGACCAGTTGTAGTCGGTGATCTCGTTCAGATCGGCCTTGTCGATGACCGTTATCTTTTTCGTCTTCACGTCGACGACCTGCAGCAGCTGGTTCTTGTCGGAAAAGAGCAGTTTTTGGGAGTCGGGGGACCAGGCGGCCGGGTACTTCCAGACCTTGTGGCCGCTGGTCAGCGCCAGCGGCTTCTCTTTTCCGGCCGGGTCAAGCAGGACCAGCTCGTAGTCGCCGCTTTCGTCGCTATAGCAGGCGATCCACTTGCCGTCCGGGGACCAGGCCGGGTAGAACTCGCGCACCCCCTGGCTGCGGGTCAGGTTGTCGGTGCGGCCGTTCTCGGCCGGCACGGTGAAGATGTCGCCGCGGCCGTCGAAGGCGGCCCGTTTTCCGGAGGGCGAGACCGTGTAACCGAAGCGGGTGATGAAGGAGGAGACGTTCTTGAAATAAGGCAGGGTGTTGGGATTGTCGAAGTCGAGGTCGACGTTCAGCCGGCGGGAGGCGCTGCGGTCCAGGTCGAGCAGCCAGATGTAGCCGCCCTTCTCGAAGGCCACTTGGCCGAAGCGGCCCGAGGGCCAGAGCACGTCGAAATCCGTGAAACGGGTCAGCTGCTCGAGTTTTTCGCTCTTCAAGTCATAGGAGTAGAAATTGAGCACCAGGTCGCGGTCGGAGACGAAGTAGATCTTGTCCCGGTACCAAAGCGGATGCTGGTCGGTGCCGGTAAAGGTGGTCAGCCGCTTGGAGACGTTGTTTTTCAGGTCGTAGGTCCAGATGTCCTGGGCCCGGCCGCCTTTGGTGCGTTTCCAGGTGCGGAACTCGCGCGCGATCGGGGTGTAGACGATCGAGTCGTTGTCGGGCGAGAGCCGGCCGTTTCCCGCCTCCGGGATGGCCAGCGGCTTCTCCAGCCCGCCGGCGAGCGAGACCAGGAAGTATTTCCCCATCCGCTCCCCCCACGGAGTGCGGTTGGCGCGGACCATGATCTTGCGGCTGTCGGCACTCCAGTCCAGCACCACATAGTCGTAGCCGCCGCGCGGCGGCATGATGCCGGCGTCGTTGTACCAGGTCAGCTGGCGGGGCGTGCCGCCCGCGGCCGGGATGACGAAGACCTGGCGTGAGCCGGAATACTCGGCCGAATAGGCGATCCACTGGCCGTCCGGGGAGATCTTGGGGAAGAGTTCCAGCCCCGGGTGGTTGGTCAGCTTGCGGGCCGCGCCGGCCGCGGCCGGGACCGACCAGACATCGCCGGCGTAAACAAAGACCACCAGGTCCTTGTTCACGTCGGGAAACCTCAACAGCCGGGCGTCCTGCAGCGCGAACGCCGAGGAGCCCAGCAACAGGCACAAAGCAAGACAAACAATTGTTTTCTTCACGTATCCTCCAATTCGATTCATGGTTGCGGCCCGGGTCCTGTCGTTCATTTGTTGCTTCGGGTCGCTTGCTGGTTTGTACGGTGCGTGACGCGAGAAAATCGGAATTTGGCCTCTCTTTTTAAAAAAAATGACTTTTTTCCTATCGGCGCGGGAGAGGAAAAGAGGGCTGCCTGGAATAAAGTTCCAAATCACAAGCACCAAATAACAAATAAGCACCAAAACCCACCCCCTTTGGGGGTTGTCTCACTAAAGTGAGAGCAAATGACCAAATGACCCAAACGAAGACAATATGGCAATGGAATTCGCTAATTGTTTTTTTTCTTACTCACTCTTCCCTTTTTCTTCCCTCAATCTTCCCTTTTCTACTCTGTGATCGCTGCTAACTTGCGTCAGGCCTCAGGTAAAGAAAATAGGCATATCCCAGGGCCAGGAAGGCATACAAAACCGGGCTGGACCAGCCCAGGGCATTGACGCTGCCGCTGAGCTGGAAGATCAGCGAGGCGGCGAAGCCCACGCTGTCCTGGACGAGCAGGGCCAGGGCGATCGCCCGGCGGGCGTCCCTGGATTCGGTCTTGCGGCCGAAGACCATCAGCGACGCAAAGCCGAGGATGGAGCCCCCGACCAGCCGCGTGGTCCACAGTGAACCCGCATCGGGCACCAGGTTATAAAGCCGGATCACCCAGCCGGCGAAAAAGGAACAGGACACACCGAAAAATAATGCAAAGAAAATGTTAAGGGTAAAAAAATGTTTAAGCTTCATCTGAACCTCCCCAATCCTTTCATCTGCTGAATATTCTATTCCAAAAATGAATTTAATTCATCCTGAAAAATATTAATTGGGGATGGGAAATTAAACTGGGCGACCGCCGGTCGCCTACGGATCGTGGCGATATGGTGGGCTCGCGCAGGGTTTGATGAATCAAACCCCTACGGATATTGGTGATCATGCGGGAGGGTTTTCCCATAGGGACAGACCAATCATATCCGGCAGGACTGCCGGATGATTGGTGCTGTAAACTCTCCCCTACATCCAGACATGGATTTTTTGCTGACACTGACACTGACACTGGATTGTGTTGACGCGCCATTAAAACGATGCTATATTGTATATACAATGTAATAACGCATCGAGGAGGCGCTCCATGGTCAAAACGCTCAGCAAGCACGGCAACAGCCTGGCCCTGGTCATCGAAAAACCGGTGCTCGAGCTTTTGGGTGCCGATGCCGCCACTCCCTTCGAGGTGACCACCGACGGTCGGGCCCTGGTGCTGACGCCGGTACTCGACCCGAAAAGGCGGCAACAGTTTGCCGCGGCCCTGAAAAAAGTGAATAAAGGCTATCCCCGGGCGCTGAAGAAGCTGGCCGAATAAATGCCCGACCTCGCTTTTTTGACCCTGGCCGAGGTACTGGAGATCCATCGTGACCAGGTCGAACGCTACGGAGGCACGGCCGGCATCCGCGACCTGGCGTTGCTGCAATCGGCGCTGGCCATGCCGGCGGCTACGTTCTCAGGCAAGTTCCTGCATGCCGATCTATCCGAAATGGCCTCCGCCTACCTTTTCCACATTGTTCGCGACCACCCGTTCATCGATGGCAACAAGCGCACGGGCACCGTCGCGGCTTTGGTTTTTCTAATAATCAATGGTTACAAATTCCAGGTGCCCGAGAACGATCTGGTCAAGACCGTCATGGCCGTCGCTGCCGGAAAAATGACCAAGGCCGAATTGACCATTTTTTTCCGGAAATGGGTGAGGAAAAGGTCGGGGAAAAAGGTAAGAGGGAGGGTTTTCCCCTAGGGACAGACCAATCATATCCGGCAGGACTGCCGGATGATTGGTGCTGTAAACCCTCCCCTACGTAAGAATTTCTTTGGTTATAGGTAATAAGGTTCAACTATCTCTTTCTTCACCTATCACCTATAGCCCATCACCCATCGCCTGTTTGTCTTCATTAAATGTCACATTTTTCCCTATTGCTAGTTTTTGCTTCAGAACATATACTTTTCTTTTATTTCCCACATGGATAATGAGAAAAATTCGTTCTCCCCTAAAAAGCTCACACAGGCCACCGGCGGCAGCTTGGTTATAAATATTTCAAGAGCTGTAATATTGTCAAAAGTAACATTTTTAATAAATTTTCAAGGTAAATTGTAGTGTAGTGATAGATAACAAAACGAAGGAATATGTCTTTCAAGAGGAAGAATGGGGTCTGTCTTTCAAGAGGAAGAATGGGGTCGGTGCTTGACTTTGTGACTTTAGCGAAGTCATAAAGAAGGAGTGAGATATGGAATTTAATGGAGCGGTGAAGAAGCGGCAGGCAGCGATAGCATTCGTTCTTGGGGTCGCCGCACTGGTTGCGGTTTTTATCAGCCACTTAGCTCTGACCGATATCTACCATGGCGAGAGCGATCTGCGCCTGGAGTGGATGGTCCTGCGGGTCTGTTTCGCGGTGATCTTCATCTTTCAGGTTTTCGCGCTGGTCACTTTCAGGAGAATGATCCGCGAGGAAAATCCCGGGGCCGGCAAGGAGTGACTGGATGACGCGTTCGCTGCGCAAGACCATTGCGGATCTTTTGAGCGCGCAGAAGCTGGGTATTCTGGCAACTCTCGGACAGTACATATCCATACCAGAACATCGTGGCCTTTGCGGCCAGCGGCGACCTGAAAAATATCCTGTTCGCCACCAAGCGCTCGACCAGCAAATACAAGAACCTGAAGCGTAGGAAGCGGGTCGCCATTTTTATCGACGACCGTTCGAACCGCGAAACGGATTTCCAGCAAGCCACGGGCATTACCGCCATCGGCCGCGCGCTTGAACTGCGCGGGCGAAACCGTGAAAAATTCGCGAAATTATTCCTTCGCAAGCATCCCTCTCTCCGGGAGTTCCTTTCAGCATCGGATTGTGCCCTGTTCACCATCCAGGTCCGGGCCTTTTATGTGGTCCTGCATTTTCAGGATGTTTTCGAAGTCCGCATGACGTGATTCCATTTCCGGGCCGCTGTTCGAAAAAACCAGGGAAATCCGGGAGGGAATTGGGGGCGGTGCTTGCAACCATGCATAAATCAGAATTGTTTTCCGAGATGGCTTTCAAAAGAGCTTGCTTGTCGATTTCACTCATGGTTAAAATACATATTTACAAGCAATGTCCCCATTTTCCCGAATAAGGAGTTCGAATGGCATCAGATAAGGTTTTCATTGAATTTATTACAGGGCAAATGGAAAGTGCCGGATTTATTTCTCACAGGCAAATGTTCGGCGAGTATGTAATATATTGCAACAATAAAGTCGTGGCCCTGGTTTGCGACAACAAGCTTTTTGTAAAACCGACCGCAGGCGGCAGGGCCTATATCGGCACCGTTGTTGAAGCCCCGCCCTATCCCGGAGCCAAGTTGAGTTTTTTAATAGGAGATGAATGTGAGGATCAGGAATGGCTTAGCGGCTTGATCAGGCTCACCGCGCAAGAACTTCCGCTTCCGAAACCAAAAAGGAAAAAAAGTGCAAAGAGGAAACCGAAATTTCAGAAAATTAACGACTATGGTGCCTGACTTTGTGAGTTCAGCGAAGTCATGAAGCAAGCGAATCGGGGGCGGTTTTACCAGCATCGTCCCTGCTTTCTTTCCGTTCCTTTTTGTACACTTTCACTTTTTTCACCACTGGCATAAAATTAATTAAATGACAATCCTTTGGAAATACCTCAAGCCTTTCCGCAGCTGGCTGCTGCTGGCCATGGTCCTGGCGGCGGCGGCCCAGGTACTGGGTCTCCTGGACCCCATCATTTTCGGCCGCATCATCGACCAGTTCGCTGTCAATCCCGGTGGACGCGCCCCGGCGGAGCTGGTTTCCGGTGCCCTGCACTGGCTGCTCCTGGCCGTGGCGGTCGGCGCCGGCGCCCGCGCCTTCCACGCCCTGACCGACTACGTTACCCGCCTGGTGACCCACAAGTTCGGCCTGGCCATCTTCAACGACGGCTTGCGCCAGACCCTGCGCCTGCCCTACCACGAGTTCGAGGAGGCCAGCAGCGGCCATATGCTGGCCGCGCTCAGCAAGGTGAAGTCGGACAACGAGCGCTTCATCGCCTCCTTCGTCACCGTGCTGTTCTCCTCGCTGGTCGGCGTCTCATTCGTGGTCTGGTACGCCTTCACCCGCCATTGGCTGCTGGTGCCGGTCTTCCTTCTTGGCGTGGTGGTGCTCGGCGGCCTGACCGGCCTGCTCAGCCGGCGCATCAAGACCATCCAGCGTGCTGTCGTCGGTGAAACCAGCAAGATGAGCGGCGCCATCACGGAGTCGCTGCGCAACATCGAGCTGATCAAGAGCCTGGGCCTGACCTACCCCGAGATCCGCCGCCTGAAGGGGTTCACCCGGCGCATCTTTGACCTGGAGATGAAGAAGGTCCGCCGCGTGCGCACCCTGTCCTTCCTGCAGGGGGCGCTGCTGCTGCTGTTGAAGGAGTCGATCCTGTTCATCCTGCTGTGGCTCATTTTTCGCAGCCGCCTGTCGCCGGGAGAGCTGATCTCCATGCAGTTCATCTCTACGCGCATCATCTTCCCGCTGCAGGACCTGGGCGGCATCATCCTGGCCTATCGCGAGGCCCAGGCCTCGTTGCAGATGTTCGACGATTTGATGCGCAAGCAGCCCGAAGAGCGGCCGGCCGAGCCGGTGGAGATCGGCGAGATCAGGTCGCTGCGCTTCGCTGACGTCAGCTTCCGCTACAAGAGCGCCAATCAGGACGCGGTTTCCTGCCTCACCTTCAGCGCCCGTCGCGGCGAGACCGTGGCCTTCGTCGGCCCCTCCGGATCGGGTAAGTCAACGCTGGTCAAGCTGCTGGTGGGCCTCTACGCCCCGACGCGGGGGACGATCTTCTATGATGAGATCCCGTCGCGGGAGATCCGCCTGAACCGCATGCGCCGCCAGCTGGGCTTCGTTACCCAGGATACGCAGCTGTTCTCCGGTACCATCCGCGAGAACATGCTCTTCGTCAAGCCCGACGCCAGCGACGCCGAGATCGGGGCGGCGCTGGAGCAGGCTGCCGCCGGCAGGCTGGTGCAGGAGTCGACGCGCGGGCTGGACACGCTGCTGGGCGAAGGGGGCAAGAAGACTTCGGGCGGCGAGAAGCAGCGTCTGGCCATCGCCCGCGCCCTGTTGCGCCGGCCGCGGCTGCTGATCTTTGACGAGGCCACCTCCTCGCTAGACTCGCTCACCGAGGAGGAGATCGCCCAGACCCTCCGGAAGATCTCCGCCAACCGGAGCCAGATCACCATCATGATCGCCCACCGCCTGTCCACCGTAATGCACTCCGACCGCATCTACGTTCTGGAAAAGGGGCGTGTGGTCGAGCAGGGCACCCACGAGTCGCTGGTGAGGAAGAAGGGGCTGTACTACGCCATGTGGCGCCAGCAGGTGGGTGAGCGGCCGACGAATGCATACAAGAGCGTCCAACCAAGAGCCAAGACGCCTTCGTGAAAGCATGGGAAAAGACTGACTGAAGGGGGTTGGGAAAGGTAATTGACTTGATGACTTCAGTTAAGTCATGAAGAAGGAGTGAAAATGGAATTCAATGGCGGGGAAGTAAGATCGGGCGGCGCCAGCTTTTATCACGGGGATGGCTTCGCTGCGGCTGGACAAAAGGAGGGGAGAAACAATGCCCCAGCTTGTCAAGGGCGCTAAGCATGTTTTCGGCTGGTCGCGCGTGGGGCCGACGGGGCGGATCGTCATCCCGCCCACAGCCTGGGACGAATACGAACTGAAAGAAAACGCGAAAATGATCCTGGTGCCCGGCAGCCGGACCTCGGGGGGATTCGGCCTGGCCGCGCGAGAATCTCTGGACCGCACTCCCCTGGCCGCGGTGGTGGATGCCCCGGCAGGGCTGCAGAATTTTCAGGTGCCGGAAGGCGTTTCCATCGAGTTCAGGGGAAGACCATACGCCTGGGTCACCCTGGGCAACGGCAGCCTGATGGTTCCGCCGCCGGCGCTCGCAAAATTTGGCGTCGCGATCGGCAGCAGGCTGCTGGTGATCCGGGGCAGCGGCCGGGCCCTCGGTTTCGCCGTGCGCGGACCCATCGTGGAAGAAGCCGGGAAACATCCCGAGTTGGAACTGTTTGCCGAAAAGCGGCTTTGAGAAAAGGAAGGAATGAGGGTCAGGTCTTGCATTATTACATTTGACCAACTTCAGCAAAGCTATGCCTTGCAAGAGAGTAGAGTATTTTTCGGAAAGACAATTTCTGATAATTAGCACAATTAAAGGATTTTTAAAAAAGGGAAAGAAATAATGAAAAGCCTGACCCCAATTTTTCTTAAGTCATCAATTTCTCATCCGCCTTTCTGCGGAATGGCTAAAACGAAAACACCAACAGCGGTGATTGTATTGTTTTTATTGCTTTTCGGTTCAATGTTATTCGGACAAGAGGATATGAATACGGGAATCATCTATGGCGATAGCCATGCTTTCAGTTTAACTGCTCCAAACGGATGGATATTGGACAATAACTCAGGTGTAAGCCAAGGACTATACGCTGTTTTTTATAAAAAAGGTGAATCTTGGGAAAAAGCAGCCACTATCATGTATGTTAATACCGCATCACTGGAAGATGAAGCCCACAGAACTTTGGAACAACTCATTAAATTTGATACTGATAATTTTAAATCCAACTACCCTGATATCGTTGTGACGAATGACAAAGATATTGCGATTAAAGGAGACGTGATTGCCCAGGTAAAATATTTGTCGGGAAAGTCCTATGGAAACTATGAAGCCATGGCTTATATTGAGGCGGGAAAAATCGGAATAATGATAATTTTATCATCCAGAACAAGGCAGGGATTTGACGATTCATTAATTGCTTTTGAACAATTAGTCAAATCATATTGGTTTATAACCGAGAAAGTTAAAATTGAAAATAGTAATGACAAACGGGATAAGAAAACTCGGGGGAATTGATTGTCAGAAAGCGGCAATGGGGTCAAGTCTTTCATTATTACTTTTTTAAAATTGTTAAAAGCATGATTGCCAGCCCTGCCTCCAACGTCCCCCCGTTTTCTCCCGAATTCCGCTTACGGATCCCATGACCGGCGGCAGGATTTAAATGCAATATATACTGTTCGGCGCCGGGTTCGCCTTCGCGGCCGCCGTCCAGCCGGGGCCTCTACAGGCATTCCTGCTTGCGCGCGTGGCCGCGGTGGGCTGGAGGCGGACTCTGCCTGCCTGCCTGGCCCCGCTCCTCAGCGACGGGCCGATCGCCCTGGTCGTCCTGCTCGTGCTGGGCAAGCTCTCGGCCACGGTGCAGCACGCGCTCCGGGCCGCCGGCGGCCTCCTGCTCCTCTATTTCGCCTGGGCCGCGTTCCAACGGTGGCGCTGCCCCGTCGAGCCGGACTCTGCTGCCCAGGCGCCGCGCACGCTCCTGCAGGCGGCGCTGGTCAACGTGCTCAATCCCAATCCCTATCTTGGCTGGGCGCTGGTGCTCGGCCCCGCCGTTGTCGGCGCCTGGCGGCTGGATCCCATGGCCGCCGTCGCCATCGTCGTCGCCTTTTACGGCACCATGACGGCCATGCTGGTCCTGTTCATTGTCCTGGTCGGGACCGCCCGCTTCCTGGGGCCGCGGGGACAGCGGATGCTGCTCGCGCTGTCGGCTCTGGTACTGGCGCTTTTGGGCTTCAGCCTGCTTTACGCCGGCCTGCGCGGCCTGGAGTTGATATTGAATTTTCTTTAAGAAAGGGCATTTGGGGACGGTGCCCCCTTCGGGGACAGACAAATTAGATCCGTCCACTGCGTGTCCGGATTATTTGTGCTGTTTAACTTTGCGGCTTTAGCGAAGTCGGAGAGCAATTGGGGTTCGGTCTTGCATTATGACTTTTTTAAAATTAATAAAAGTATGATTGCATGACCCCAACTTATTTTCGATCCCGAAACTCACGAAACTAAAATGCGAGATATAAGGTTTGTAGCTGTACATCGGGGTGGATTCCTGAAAAAGGAACAGCACCATCAGTTAATCAAATGGGCTTGCGGCTGCGCTGAAAATGTTTTGCCGCTTTTGGGTGAAAAAATAGATGAACGACTGAAAAATGCCCTGTGGATTGCAAAAGATTGGGCAAAAGGGAACGCTGCGGTTGGTGACGCAAGAAAAGCTTCATTGGCTGCCATTGCTGTGGCAAAAGAATCTTCAAACCCGGTTGCCATTGCCGTGGCTCGTGCTGTTGGACACGCCGTTGCCACCGCCCACATGTCCGACCATTCATTGGGAGCGGCGGTGTATGCTTTGAAAGCCGTGAAACATGCTGGCAAATCAATAGCTGAAGAAAGAAAATGGCAAAATGAACAATTACCTTCAGAAATCATGGAACTTGTCTTGTCTGCAAGGATTAGGAAAGAGCAGGTATGTAAAGACTTAAAAATATAAAAAGAATGGCGATGGTATTTGACTTTGTGAGTTTGTCATAATTTGTGCAGGAGGCCTTATGAATCCAGACAAGAAATATGTGATCCAAACCGACATCAAGTTCGGGGCGCTGGAAAAGATCGATATCGCGGCCATCGAAAAGGCGTGCGACTACGACTGGTTTAACCAGACCCTGTGCCGGGTCAACGATTCCCTGGTGCGCCTGGGTATTTTCAAGGGCGAGTTTCACTGGCACCGGCACGACAAGGAGGACGAGTTTTTCTATGTCGTGCAGGGCCGTCTTTTCATCGATTTTGAAGGTCATACCATGGAGCTCACTCCGCAGCAGGGACTGGTCGTTCCCCGCGGCGTGAAACACCGGCCGCGCGCTCTCGAACGCACCCTGGTACTGATGGTCGAAGCCGCCACGGTCACGCCCACCGGGGATACGTGAGAAGGCATTGTCCTTACATTCAATATCAGGCCGGAGTCGGACAAGCTGCTTATCGTCTCGATGGAAAAGTAATCCGCGGCAGGGCTTGAAAGGAAGGTTTTGCTTATAAGCAGGCACGGTGCTTGCCCTGGCGGCGATCCGGATGGTGCCGAAATAAGGAGAGATGCGCAATCCTCTCTTTTCCCCATTCGGCCATTGACAGGGCAGCAGTTTTTATTTACATTAAGAAAAAGGGAGAAACTGATTTTTCTGTCAGTTTGCTGGCCGGGGGAGGTATGAAATGAAGATATTTATTACCGGGGCTACCGGGTTCATCGGCTCCAGTTTGGTGAAGCGCTTGGCCCAGACAAAACACGAAATGATCTGCCTGGCAAGGGAAAGCAGCGATGTCCAGTTTTTAATAGAGGCCGGCGTGACCGTCTTCATCGGGGATGTCACGGACAAGGCTTCTTTGCTGCAAGGCATGGAAGGATGCGATTGGCTGGTCAATCTTGCCAATTTCTATGAGTTTTGGACCCCTGACCGGCGCCTGTATCATGATGTGAACGTGAACGGGACGAGAAATGTCATGGAAGCCGCCCTTGCCAAGAAGGTTTCCAAGGTCCTGCATGTGAGCACGGCGGCGGTCTTCGGCAATGCCGGGTGGCCGGTCACGGAAGCCAGTGAGTTGGGAGCGAGATGCTTTGGTGAATACGCGAAAACAAAACGCGAGGGCGATCTCATCGCATGGGAACTTTTTGAAAAGAAGGGCCTGCCCCTGGTCGTCGTGTATCCCGGGGCGGTTCTCGGGCCGAACGATCCCAAAGCGACCGGACGCTATATCAGGAATGTGCTCAAGAGAAAGATGCCGGTGCAGGTTCTCACCAGAAGCATATTCCCGTTTGTACATGTTCGGGATGTCGCTGAAGCTATTGTCAGGGGGCTGGAGAAGGAGGGCAACATCGGTGAGAAATATCTGATCGTTTCCGAGAATATGACCTTCGGCGATATCAACAAAATGCTATCAGAAATCTTCGGCGTGAAGCTGCCCAAGCTCAAGCTGCCGGATTCGATGGCTATACTCGGGGCATATTTTGCGACAGGTCTTGCCAATCTTTTTAAAAAACCGCCGATCCTCGACATGGCAATAGATCAGATATGCCTGATGAAGCATGGGATGCAGGCAGACGGAAGCAAGGCCGCGAGAGAGCTCGGCTTTTCATACATGCCGATACGCGAAGCTTTAGCAGAGCAGATCAAACCGTAGCGCAGGTCGGCAAAAGACTGGGGAGAGCGCCAACATGCGCATGGACCTGATTCACTTCACTCGCAGGTCCTACGTGACGGGGGGCACTCACACAACGTAGTCCAATGGAGAATGAACAATGAAAAAGACAAAAGTAGCTGTTTACTTGATTGCCTTGATCCTGGTGTTTATGTCCGGCATTTTCATAGGTTACCACTTCAGCTTGTTCGACTCATACAAAAATAAAAGTGAGTTTTCCGAAAGACGTGATGGTTTTCAAATCCGAACCGAATCTTTCAATCCCACTTGCGAACAACTCAAGCGGATTGGTGTTTCGCAAGCAGTCAGAAAAGGGAATGATGTTTTCATCGTGAGCGTATCCAATGATTATTTCGTCGTGTTTGGTTTCAATGCTGAACCGGGGAATGTTCCCATCATGGCCTGGTGGGGCGCAAGCCGGGCCGAAGCCATCAGGCAAGCTTGTAACAAAAAATGACATTTGTTTTGCATAACCATAGCATTCACATGGACGCGTAATGAGCCAAAGGGAACGCCCGCCGCGATCTCTTTTCTGCTTCCCGAATGATTCCCCTCTGGATCTCCTTCGGCGTTGTCAGCAGTTCTACATTCATGGTATATATATTCTCCATTCCTTGACGCGAAAAATGGAGGCTTTAATGAAGAAATTTATCTCTGTGCTGGAAGGGATACTCCAGGCATTCGTCGCCCTGGGCGCCTTGCCCTGCGGCGTGCTGCTGATGATCGATCCCAGCGGCGCCATGCTGAACATGCCGCTGTCCATGCTCGCGGGCTCCCCGTTCGCCGACTTTTTCTGGCCCGGCCTTGTCCTTTTCGCGGTCATCGGCATCGGCCATACTGCGGTGGCCGTGCTGAGCTTCCGCCGCCACCGCCTCGCCGGCCTGGCCAGCGCGGTCATGGGCCTCGGCCTGATGATCTGGATCTTCATGCAGGCGAGCCTGATCGGCGGCGGCCACTGGCTGCAGTACTTCTACTTCGCCCTGGGCACGGCCGAGGTTTCGCTCTCCGTACTGATGCTGACCCAGCCGGGGACGGCCGCTGCTCACCAGGAGCCTGGGGGGAACTGAAATGGAAAAAAAGACGGACAGGGAAACCAGGTATTTCATCGATCTGGACCTGAAAACGCGCGCCATCCTGAATTGGGACTGCGCGCAAAGGCACGACCTGGTCGGGCAGGAGCTCGCCAGTCCTTTTTACCATCGGATTTACCTGACCCGGGGGCAGTTCCATAAGCTGCAAAAGAAAAATCTTGAGCTTTTCAGTTAAAGGAAAAAAACAATGCTCACTGAACAAGCTCAAATTAAACGCAATGTTCTGTTCGTGCTCGCGGCCATGGTCGTCTTTTTGCTGAAGCATCACACCCACGGTCCGTTGAGCGGGATTTTTCATGACTATGGCGGCAACTTCGTCGTATCGTTCGCCGTGTACTTTATCGTCGCCATCGGCCTGTTGCGCCTGGGTACCGGGGGATTGATCATTGCCCTGTCCGCTCTGCTGGTTGTGGAATTGTTCGAGATCACCGACGGCTTCGGGGTCATGAGCAACGTATACGATCCGCTCGACCTCCTGGCCAACGCGGCGGGAATCGGCCTGGCGCTGGCCGTCGATCGGCTGACCCAGGCGAGGCGATAAAGATCGCCGCCGCTTCCGGCGCGCCATGCGGGCGGCTGCCGGGGGCGCCAGGTCTTGAAACGACAGTGCGATAAAATTCGGTTCAAGATAAATATGGTTTAAACTTTGGAGGTGAAGCCATGGCTGCTAAAATATTAAAAAAAATTCATGTTCATAAAATTCTTGGTGCGGTAATTTTTTCGTTCGCTTTTTTCGCCGTATGCGGAAGTATGATAAATGCCCAGGGCAAAGAATTGACGGATCCCGAATTCAATGGTTTTTTTATCGTCGACGGCCACACCCATGATCTGGTTGTACGAAACGGACAAAAGTCCGCCCAAGCCGGGATGGAGCGTTTGCCGGCGGCAGGGATCGACGGCATCATTTTGTTTTTCCCGCTGAACAGGACTTCTTCCGAAACGGTCGTTCAACAAATACTGAAGGACAAGGAATTTGTAAAAAAAAACGCCCGCGAAAACAATATCGAATTGAATTTCGTGGAAAAATTTGCCGTTCCGGCGATCCCGGCCAATCCACATTCCCTCCAGGTCATCATGGGTGCGGAATACGACGGACAATTTGGCGATAACCTGGCCCGGGTCGAGCAGTTGAAGGCGGCCGGCGTTTCGGTGGTGACCCTGGACGATAATGGCCTGGACCGGCTTTCGGAAGAAAGAAACGGCGGACTGACGCTGAACGCGTTTGCCCGGAAGCTCATCAGGAAATTAAATGAAAACGATATCAGAATCGATATTTCACATCTGCGTGAAGAATTGCAGCTGGAAATAATGAAAATATCGACCCGGCCAGTATTTGCTTCGCACTCAAACGTGCGCTGCATCGCGGACGTGTCGCGCAATGTTTCGGACAAGGTCCTGGCGGAATTGATCAGCCAGGGAGGAATTTTGCTTGTCACATTCGACCGGACTTATCTGTTCGGCAACAGCCCGGTTTCTGAATCAAACGGCATGGATAAACTGCTGGAACATATCGATCAGGTGGCAAAGAAATACGGCACCGATAAAATAGGCATCGGCACCGATTACGGTGGCGCGGGTTTAAGTGCAACGAGCGACATGTTTCATATCGGTTGTTTTCGGGAAATAGCAAATAGATTAATTAAAAAAGGGTATTCACGCAATCAGGTGCGAGACATCATGGGGAAAAATATTGTTGATTTCCTTTCAAAGAAAAGATCGGGGGCGGTGGTTGCAAACATGCGTAAACCGGAATCATGGGAGGCGAAATGATTTTCCATATTACGACCCGGATGGAATGGGAGACGGCACAAGCAAACGGGGTGTATGTTGCCCCTTCGCTTAAAAATGAAGGCTTCATTCATTGTTCAAAAAAGGAACAGGTCCTGGACACGGCCAACAATTACTTTCGCGGTCATCGGGATTTGTTGTTGTTGTGCATCATGCCCGAAAAACTTCAAACCGATCTGAAGTATGTAGACCCTTTCGGAAAACACAGCACAAACGATTTTGGATTGTTTCCCCATGTCTACGGCCCGATCAATCCCGAAGCCGTATTGAAGGCCGTTCCCTTTCCATGCGACGGTGAAGGAAAATTCGAGCTGCCCGAAGCGCTGGATCAATGATGAAGATGCAACATGAATAACAAAACCTTTTTCAAGGATAAAGTAATCGTCATCACCGGGGCGTCGAGCGGGATCGGCCGGGCGGCAGCGCTGGCTTTTGCCCGCTGCGGCGCCAAGGTCGTGCTCGCCGCCAGGAACGAAGAAAAACTGGAATTGCTGAAAGAAGAGATCCATGGGCAAGGCGGGCAGGCTCTGGCGATTAAAACAGATATATGCTTGTTTTCCGACATGCAAAGCATGGCCCGGGAGACAATCGCCAGGTGGGGCAGGATCGACATCGTGATCGCCAATGCCGGGCAGTACTTCCAGGATGTTCCCGGCCAGGTCGATCTTGGGGCCTATGAGCGGTCCATGGCCGTGAATTTCATGGGCACGCTCTATACCGTTACAAGTGTTCTTCCGGAAATGTTGCGCCGCGGCTGCGGGCACATCGTGATCATGAACAGCCTGGATGCCAAGAAAGGCATCGTCGGCGACGGACCTTACGTGGCCGCCAAGGCCGCGCTGGATGGATTCGGGGATGTCTTGCGTCAGGAACTCAAAGGGAAAGGGCTCCGTGTCACGGCCATTTATCCGGGCCGCGTTGACACGGCGATGATCCGCCATATCCAGGTTCCCCGGATCTCGCCGAAGCTGTCTCCCGAAAAAGTGGCGCGCGCCATCATGAGGGGCGTCAAAAGGGGCAAGGCGGTCGTGGTGGTGCCCAAGGCGTTTTTCCTGCTGGCACCTTTGAACAATATTTTTCCGCGACTGCTGGATTGGGCCTATCGTGTTTTGAAGCTCGAGGGCAAGACCGGGAATGAAACGTAACGAGGGGCATGACCCTCATTTTCCTCAAAATGAGAATTTGATTGAAAAAAGAAAACCAATAATTGTAAAATGGTAAAAATATGTTTTTTAAAGGATTTAAAATGGGAGTGACACAAATGAAAATCGTAGTAACCGTGGTGGGCTTTGTTCTGATCTTTATTTCAGGCTTCTGGCTGAGTAAGAATGAGCCGCCGTTCAATGTGGGCGTGCTGACGATCCATAAGCTGCTCACGGTGGCGCTGATCGTGTACCTGGTCGTGGCCGTCCTGAAGATCGGCAAGATCGCGCCGTTGAGCCGGGTTGAACTGATCGCCTGCATCGTCACCTCGCTGCTCTTTCTCGGCGCCGTGGCCAGCGGCGGAATCTTGAGCGCGGTCAAGACCATGCCGGATTTCGTCCGCATGCTGCACAAGCTGCTGCCGGCACTGACCTTCCTTTCCACCGCCATCACTTTTTACCTCTTCGTTCGCAGGCGGTAGCGGGGGCAGGATTTTCCATGGGCATCCCGCTTCTCCCGTTCGCGGTCCTGGCCGCGCTGGCCATCCTCGTCCTGGCGGCGTGGGCCTTTGTCCGGGCGCTCAAAGGAAACCGTCGCGTCTCGATGCGTCAGGCTGTCACGTTTATGGCCTGTTGCTTTATACTCTGGCTTGGCTTGAGCTCCTTCTTCATGATCCTGGCATCGCTCGGCCATTCCAGCCATCCGCTTCGCGACGCCTGGCCCCCATGCGCCGTGAGTTTCTTTCTTTTTGTCGTCGCGCCCCTTTCCTTGTTCGCCTGGCTTTCCAGGCGGAATTCCGGCAAGGATAAACCATAGCGTGGAGGCGGAATTGGAATCCGGGGAACGTTTCCCTTTTTGAATGTTTGCAAAGAAAAATGTTCGATTTAAAAACTCTGAATGGAGACGGCTAAAATGTCCGACAGCAAACAGGAAATAGTAGAAATCAGGATACGACTGGAAAAGCTCGAATCGCAGTTAAGCTTTTTGTACAGGAGCTTGGGCATCACGACACAAGAAGTTCCAAATTGGCAAGCTTCTTCGGCGCTCCTTGAATTGGTGAGAAAAGGAGATAAGATCGCAGCCATTAAAGCTTTCAGGGAAGAAACCGGCGCGAGCCTGAAAGACGCCAAGGACTTTATTGAATCTCTTGTCATTTGAAGAATGCTTTGGAGAAAAACCGGAACGGCCTTTATAATTTTGGTTTTTGAGGTTAGAAAGCCCCGGCCCTTGATTTGCACAGCGATTAGTTATATTTTTGTAAAGTTGGGGATCGACAAATAAAAAAATGGTCAACGATTCACTTTTAAAAACAGCGTTATTTATTATTTTGCTGATTGTCCTCGTGGTTGGTTTATCGCTGCTATCCGTTCGAATCTGGAGCGGCAAATCCGAAACATTGCCCGGGCCGAAGAAATTGGCCCTGGGAATGGAAATGACCGTCAGCCGGTTCGGAAAAGCCAACGAAATCCCGAATCCGGTTTTGAAAGAGATATTCAAACTGGAAGCGAAATCCGATCTGGATAAAAAGTTGCATGAATTCGGCACGGCAAATCAAATCGCTTCTCTGGTTGCGAAAAAGCTGGCTTTGGCTGCGGAAAGCGCCAGCAAAAACTGGATAAAAATTCCACTCAAGTTCGCCCTGTGGATGTTTTTTTTATCGGCAGTTTTTATCCTGCTGAGGAAACGCAAGGTGGTTTCGGGCCTCAGAAATTATTTTCTTTTCGCATCTGTTTTGCTATTCGGAGTTGTCATGGGATCGGATCCGAGCCCCATGGGCACGGTGAAGGACGCCGTTTACCTCTATGGCACCACCCGGGCGATCTTCCCGCCGCGCCTGATCGCCCTGGTAATCTTTTTGGCGATCGTGTTTCTTGCCAACAAATATATTTGCGCCTGGGGCTGCCAGCTTGGCGCCCTGCAGGACCTCATTTTCCAGATCAATCGGACAAACAGGCACAAGGCGATTTTCGGCAGACAGATCAAATTGCCTTTTGCCCTGACCAACTCCGTTCGTTTTATTTTTTTTTGCGGGTTTACCTTTGTCGCTTTTTTGCTCGCTTTTGACATTATCGGATGGATTGACCCTTTCAAGGTCTTCAAACCGGCGTCGCTCGGACTTTATGGCGGCATTTTCCTCGGCACGCTTCTTGTGGCCAGCCTGTTCATTTACAGGCCCTGGTGCCACCTTTTCTGCCCATTCGGGTTGGCGGGTTGGCTGGTGGAAAAAACAAGCCTGGTCAAAATAAAAGTGAACTATGAAACGTGCATCGCCTGCCAGAAGTGCGCTGCCGCCTGCCCCTCGACGGTCATGGCCGCCATTTTAAAGCGCGACAAAAAAACCATCCCCGATTGCTTTGCCTGCTACGCCTGCCGGGAGGAATGCCCG
The DNA here is from genome assembly GCA_963770755.1 of Candidatus Aminicenantota bacterium. Classification (GTDB taxonomy): domain Bacteria; phylum Acidobacteriota; class Aminicenantia; order UBA2199; family UBA2199; genus UBA2199. The sequence continues at coordinate 983,767 of CAVYQZ010000010.1, forward strand.
ACTGCTTCGATCAGTTTTTCCGCCGGAAAAAGAGCCCTGCCGCCCAAAGATTTTTTTCACAAAGGGCCCAAGGAGAAGTAAATGAAAAGAAATGATCGCCGGCTCACGTGGTGGTCCCTGTTGATCTCGGCCCTCTGGCTGGCCGCGCCGCTCCCGGCCGCCTGGACCGTGCAGCCGGACTCGATCGGGGAAGGGATCCCCACCTGGATGGCCGTGGTCAGGAGCCGGGACGGCAGGCTGCTGTTCTGGATCGATTATCCGACCGACGGGCCCTGCGTCCCGCTGGTTGTTTTAAAGAGCGACGGCTGGCAGGCGTTCGCCTTCAACCCGAGAACAATCGAACATGTCGCCGCCGTCATCCGCTTCGGGCCTGAGCGCGTTCTGCAGGTTCCGGGCTACGCGGCCAACGGCTTCATTTTCGAGTGGGAGCTGGAAAAGGATCATTTTGCCGACATGCTCGCCGGCTTCGCCGCGGAAAAAGAATTCCTCGTGTCACTTCCCGGCCGCGCCGGCGAGGTCACCGGGACATTCGACCTGGACGGTGCAACGAAGGCCATTGGCGAAGCCTGCGCCGCCTGCGAGCGGAGCTTCCTGGAGAACAATGACTTTGTCTTTGCCGATTCGGCCGAGCGCCGGCTGAAACGGGACGAGGTCGTCCGCCTTTCGGCGAACCTGCGGCGCATCGCCCGCAACGAGATCTTCGCCCGTCGCGGCCGTGTTTTCAGAGACCCGTCCCTCGACAAGTTCTTCAGGACGAAAAAATGGTACAGGCCCGTCTCCGGGGAGGTCGAGCTCACGGCGATCGAAAAGGCGAACGTCGCCCTGCTTGTTTCTCGCGGGGAGAATTGAGCGCCAAGTATACTTTCGGGGACAAATCGAGAGGTCCGAATCGGGACTTGATCGCCGATGGGCGTTGAGCGAAGCAAAACCGGAGAGCCGCCATGCTGTGTGAACATTTGATCGAACTTGAGAACGCGTTGAAAGAGGCGGGTTTTGTCGAAACCTGCCGCGGCCAGGTCTGGACCCGGAACTGCCGGGAGTGGGTCTATTTCGACGTGGTGATGGATATCGACAAGATCCGGCAGGATTTCGCCCTGGCCCCCTGCGTGCACATGCATGAAAACCTGGACCCCAAGTCGGGGACGGAGCGCGGGTTGGTTTGCGATACATGCCGCGACGCGATCATGGGCAAAGCGGATTCCGGCGCCTGCTTCGTGAATCTATAATGCAGAGGGGAGCGCCGAGCGCTTCCGCGGCCTCTGCTGAGCCGGGCATCCTGAAATAAAATATTTTGCAGGGAGGTCACTTCATGAAAACAAAATCCTGGTTGTTGGCAGGCTTATGCCTGCTTGCGGCGGCCATCATCTTCTCAGGCTGCGCCAAGGAAGATCCGGCGGTCAAATTTGCGCCGCAAATCGAAAAATTACTGGCGTTTTGGAACAGCGGTGATTTTACGGGGATAGAGGATGTTTTGCATGAAGATTTTGAAATGCGCATGTCGCCCATGTTTACGGCGGAAAAAGGCATCGCGGCTTTCAAGGAAAGCGTATCCAAGACTCGTGAATCCTATCCCGATTTCCTGATCACGGTGGAAGAAGGCTTTTATTCGGAAAATGCCGCGGCCGGCCGCTGGACTATTCGCGCCACGGGGAAAAACGGCCAGAAAATGGACGTGATGGGTATCAGCATGCTTCATTTTGCCGACGGCAAGATCAAGGACGAATGGATTTCGAGCAACGATCTGCTCTGGATGGAGCAACTCGGCTATCAATTGCTGCCGCCGGCAAGCAAAGAAGATCGCTAAGGGCGATTTCCTTGCAGGTGAAGATCGATCATGAAAGTGGAACCGATCAATTTCGCTGAAAAACTGTCCCTGTTTTCCGAGCACTGGTCGCCGCGCGTTGTGGCCGAGATGAACGATGTCCAGTTCAAACTGGTCAAGTTCCAGGGCGACTTCGTATGGCACGTGCACCGGGATACCGACGAAGTGTTCATCGTGCTGGCGGGCGAGATGGAGGTCGGCTTTCGCGAGCGGACGGTTTCGGTCCGCACCGGGGAGATGCTGGTTGTCCCGAAAGGAATGGAGCATATCACCCGCGCCGCCAGGGAATGCCAGGCGCTGGTCATCGAACCCCGCGGCGTAATCAATACCGGCGATGCCGGAGGCGGACTGACGGCGCGGAATGACCTGTGGATTTGAAAGCCGGTTGCCATGTGGTATCAAGGTTTTCAGGACCAGTCTGCGATACGTGCACTAGTCAATCATATATAAATGCCGGCAAGCGAAACCTGACCGCGGACCGGCATGAAGGAGGTTGGCCTATGTTGGTCTCGGCATCATTTATCGTCCTGTTGCTGATCGGCCTGGCGGCCGGAGTGTTGTCGGGAATTTTCGGTATCGGCGGCGGTGTCATCATCGTGCCGGCGCTGGTCTACCTGCTGGACTACACGCAGCACAAGGCCACGGGAACCAGCCTGGCCGTGCTGTTGCCGCCCATCGGTCTGGCAGCGGTCCTCGAGTATTACCGCCACAGCTACGTGGACCTGCACGCGGCCCTGGTCATCGCCCTGGCTGCCCTGATCGGCGCCTGGCTGGGAGCCCGGCTGGCCACCAAAATATCGGGACCGGTCCTGAGGCTGCTCTTCGGCATCTTCGTGGTGAGTGTTGGATTCTACCTGATCTACGGAGCGTTGCGGCGGTTGGGCTGGCTCTAGAGTGGATCGGGCATGACCTCAGAGAGGCAGGTTCAAGTGATTGGGGCGTTTGGGGGAAGATTAAGTATTTTGGGAAGCTATGAATATGCAGGCGGAATGGAAACCGCCGGCGGGCACAGCCCCGACCATTGCCGACGTGTTGGCGGCGGCCAAGGCGGAAGATTGGCGTACTCCCGATCCGGAGAATACCCTGTATCTTGAATTGTCCGGCGGCAGAGTGGTCATCGAGCTGGCGCCGCTCTTTGCCCCGCGGCACGTGGCCAATGTCAAAACCCTGGCCCGAGAGCACTACTTTGACGGGTTGGCCATCCTCCGCGTCCAGGACAACTACGTGGTGCAATGGGGTGATCCCGGGGCCGATAATCCGCAAACGGCCCGCCCGCTGAAAAACGCCAAGAAAAGCCTGCCGGCTGAGTTCGACCGCGCTTGTGACGAAACGATCCCGTTCACGCCGCTGCCCGACGGCGACGTCTACGCCGGGGAGGTTGGATTTTCAGACGGTTTCCCGGTGGCCCGGGACAAGAGCAGCGGCCGCTTGTGGCTCGTCCACTGCTACGGCATGGCCGGTGCCGGCCGCGCTGACAGCCGCGACAGCGGCAGCGGGGCCGAGATCTACGTGGTGATCGGCCATGCCCCGCGCCACCTCGACCGCAACGTCACCCTCTTCGGCAAGGTGCTGCTGGGGATGGAGCTCCTCTCCTCGCTGCCCCGCGGCCACGGCCCGATGGGATTTTATGACAAGGCGGAGCCACAAGTGCCGGTCCGGTCGATCCGGGTCGCCACTGACGTGCCGTTGGCCGAGCGCAGCGATCTGGAAGTGCTGCGCACCGACACGGAGATCTTCCGCAAGTTGATCGAAGCGCGCCGCAGCCGCAGCGAGGAATGGTTCCTGTTCAAAGCCGGCCGCGTCGAACTCTGCAACATACCTGTTCCGCTGCGCAAAAAAGAAAAAAGGGCCGGAAACGGCAACTGAACAGGTGGTGACCATGAGGAGGGCATACATCATGACCCTGTTTAAACAGTGGAATCAAGGAGGATGGCGAACATGAAAAAAACAGGGGGTCTCCGGGGCCGGGTCTTATTGAAGACGAGTCACGTTGAGGGACTATGACCCCAATAATCCTGACTCTTTAACAGCAGAGGCACAACCATGAGAATATGGGTGATCGGCGGAACGGGATTGGTGGGAAGCTATTTGCTGCCGCGCTTGATCGAAAAAAAACATGATGTGTATGCCCTGACCCGGTCGGCAAATAAAATTGAAAGGATCGAAAACCTCGGTGCTCATGGTGTTCTGGGCGACATCAGAAAGCCCGGGGAATTCAGAAAAGATCTGCCGGACAGGCTGGATGTCATTATTTTGCTGGCCATGCCCGGCGTGAAACCCGGGCGGCGGATGACGAAAAAGGGCAAAAGAGAATTGCGGCGGGAAACCAATGATTTTTTTCGCAATGCCATGGATCTGGCGATTCACTGCGGCATTCCCGTCATTTTGCCCGGAGGCACCAGCTACAAAACGGGGAAAGGTGAAATTGCCGATGAAACCTGGCCGATTTTAAGGATCGGCCTCACCGAGATCGGCAAGGACACGGATGAAATGGTCAATCGAGCCATCCAGACGCATCATCCCCGGGTAATCCAGCTGATCTACGGGAAAATTTACGGCAACGGAGGACTGTTCCGCTTCATGTACGACATGATGGCCAAGGGCCGCAGCAAAATCATCGGCGCCGGCGACAACTTCATTCCCAACATTCATGCCGGCGACGCGGCCGCGGCGATAATCCAGGCCGTTGAAAAAATGCCGGTCGGAGAAAAATTCATCATCGCCGACGATACGCCGGTGACGCAAAAGGACTTCACCTTGTACATGGCTGCATTGATGAACAAAAAACGACCGGGCCACATCCCGGGATTTATCATCAGCTGGGTATTGGGGAAGGATTTTTATGAAATCGTGCGCATGAATTGCCACGTGTCCAATGCCAAGGCAAAAAAAATGTTGGACTGGCATCCACAATATCCTTCATATCAAGACGGCCTGGCGGCAACGATCAGGGAAATGCAGACAAAAAAAAATTATTTTGACTGATTGCCGGCGGGGCATTTCGGCCATTCAAAGACCTGACGTTCCGTGCTCCATGGCGGTTGACTTCGAAGCACAAGGAATGGAAATCGGGGAAGATATTTGATATGGTTACTTTACATGCAACATAGAAACTACAGGACGATTGAGTTTCCGCGAAGCCGGATCGCCACCTTTGATATCGGAGCAGTCGGGAAGGAAAAGCACTATGTGACCGCGCTGCTGGAACTCAATGTAACCGGGGCCAGAAAAAAAATCAAGGGCGCGAGAACGGCCGGCGGCGCAAAGATATCGTTCACGGGATGGCTGCTGAAGACAATCGGGACGACCATCAGCCAGCACAAGGAGGCAGCCGCTTTTCGCTATCGAAGGCGAAAGCTGATGATCTTCGATGATATCGACATTTCCATCGTCGTCGAGAAGGATATGAATGGCACCAAGGTTCCCCTGCCGCTGCTGATCAGAAAGGTCGGCGAGAAATCGATCGAGGCCATCAGCGCCGAGATCGAAAAGGCCAGGACGGAAAAAATCTCCAAGGAACGAATGGTGCTGGAACGTGGAGCGAGCCTCCCGGAGAGGTTGTATTATTTTCTGCCGGGGGCGATGCGGCGACTGGCCTGGCGAATCATGCTCAAGCGTCCGCGCTTCGTCTTTAAAAAAATGGGCAACGTGGTCGTCACTGCGGTGGGCATGATGGGCCAGGTCAACGGCTGGTTCATCCAGACCTCCATTCACCCCCTTTCTTTTGGCATCGGTTCGGTGACCAGGAAACCGGTCGTTGCCGGCCGCGAAATCGGGATCGGCGAGGTCCTGCACGTGACCGTCCTGCTCGACCACAATGCCGTCGATGGCGCGCCCATGGCCAGGTTCATCAACGCCTTGACAAAGAACATCGAGAATGGCATCGGCCTTTAGACTGGTGGAATGCCGGGGAATGCGTTCAACCTGATAGGATAAAAAAGTGGCTGAGAAAAACAGGGATTCAAATTAGGAGAGGAAGAATGGAATTTTTCGAGTTGATGAAAACCAGGCAGAGTGTGCGCCGCTATCAGCAGCGGCCCGTTCCCAGGGAGCTGTTGGGCAAGCTGGTCGAGGCGGTGCGCCTGGCGCCATCGGCGAGCAACTCGCAGCCCTGGAAGCTGATCGTGGTGGACGATCCCGAACTCCGCACCCGGGTGGCGCAGGCCACGTTCAACGCCACCGTCGCTTTCAACCGCTTTGCCCTGGAGGCGCCGGTGATCGCCGTTTTCGTGATGGAGAGCGCCGGCATCATCAACCAGGTCGGCGCCTGGCTAAAGAAACGCCAGTTTTCACTCATTGACATCGGCATCGCCGCCGCCCATTTCTGCCTGCAGGCGGCGGAGCTGGGCCTGGGCACGTGCATGCTGGGCTGGTTTGACGAAAAGAACATCCAGCGCTTGCTGGGCATCCCGGCCGGGCGCAGGATCGGCCTTGTGGTCACGCTGGGCTATGCCGCCGAAGGCTATACGCTGCGGGACAAATCGCGCAAGGATGCCGGCCTGATGAGCAGTTTCAACTCCTATTGATCGCGATTCATTTTGGAACATGGTCAAGCGCTGGATAAACCCGTGGAAATTTCGAGTCGCGGATGGGAGAGTGGGCGGATTTTCATTTTTTTGACATTCTCGAAAATTTAAAGCAGAATAGATGCGTGGCGCAAGAATTCCCGAACAAAGAAACGGTCACAAGCAAGCCGCTGATATTATTCGTCGGCATCGCCGGAGTGGTTTTAACCGGCGTCGTCGATTATTTTACCGGTTTCGAGGTAAGGCTTTTTCCGCTTTATTTTCTTCCTATCGCTTTTGTTGCCTGGCGATTGTCCCGGCCTTGTACCCTGGCGTTGTCGGTCATGAGTTCATTGATCTGGGCATTGTCCAACTATCTGGCCGGAAAAATCTACCCCAGTCCGTTTACCTGGCCGATCAATATCGTTTCGCAGTTGGTTGCTTTCGGGATCGTCGGCATTCTGGTCAGTGATCTGCGCCGGAGGCTCCTGGCCGAAAAAGTCCTGAGCCGCTTGGATCCACTGACATCGCTATTGAACAGCCGGGCATTTTATGAACAAGGCGACCTGCTGCTGGCGATTGCGCGTCGTTCCGGCAGGCCGATCACCTTTGTCTATATGGATCTGGATAACTTCAAGGAGATCAACGACGAACGCGGTCACCTGGCAGGCGATCGCGCACTGAAAGTGGTGGCCGAGGTCCTGGGTGGCCACTTTCGCTTAAGCGACCTGATCGCGCGCCTTGGAGGTGACGAGTTCGCCATGCTGCTCTTTGATACCGGCCCGGATGAGGCTCGCCCATCTCTTGATCGCGTGCGCGAGCTGTTGGCGGCGGCGATGAAGAACAATGGCTGGCCCATTACGATCAGCATGGGGGCGGCATCCTACCTGAGCATGCCGCCGACGCTGCAGGAAGCCGTTCACGAGGCCGACAACCTGATGTATCGAGCAAAGAGGGAAGGCAAGAATCGGGTGCGGATTGAAGTCAGAAATCCAGATTCCGGCCCTCTCTAATACACTGGCCGGGAAATGCAAAGAGCAAGCGGAGAATTAATTTCATGAACCCTTTTAAGCACTGGGCATGGCCCGTACTAACTTTTTTCTTACTGGTTTTTTTTTCATTCGCCTCGAGCCGGAGCGGTGTGACCTGGAAGGAGTTGCATTTGAAAAGCGGACAGAGCCTTTGGGCGAGTTCCGAACTTGTGGAAAAATTCAAGGGACACAGCGTAGAGTATCCGGTAAAAAATATCTTTGACGGCAAATCCGGCACTTGCTGGGCGGAAGGGGTAAAGGGGGACGGCCGCGGTGAAAACATCACCATCGTCGTCAACAAGGATATCAGTGCCATCGGCATCATTAACGGCAACGCCAAGAATGTGGATATTTTTAAAAAGAACAACCGCATTAAAAAATTAACCTGTTACCTGTTCATCGCTTTTACGGCCCCGGGGCTGGTTTCAGAAACGGACTCCAATTTGTACTTCATGAAAACCGGCAAACCCTTCACTCTTGATCTGCATGATTCACCTGCCAGGCAATATTTTGAGTTTTCTGTCAGCGCCGAAGCGCAGCATGAGTTCAGGGATCAGGCCATGGAGGACTTTATCCTTGACCATCCGTTTTTGTTTGAACAAATAGAGAAAGAGCTTGGCGCTGGAAAAGACATGCAGGGCAAAGAACGCAAGCAGTTCGACAATGATTTCTTTGCAGCCTATGCCATGTACGGCGTGGTGGTCGAAATCGAGGAAGTTTACCCCGGCTCAAGGTATCAGGATACGTGTATTTCTGAGATTGAGATTGAAATGATTTAGAAAACCAAAGGGACAGCGCGGGCACATGGGGCCTTTTGCCCTGGCTCTGCTTCCCGATGTTTATTGCCCGGCCTTTGGCGGGCACCGGTTAGGTACAGTCAAAAAACTGGATAACATGATTCTGTTGGGCAGAGGAGGCAGCGCATGAAAAAAATATTTTTGATCATTTTTATTGCTTGGCTCGGCATGCACCTGGAAGCCGGGGAACTGCAAAACTGCTCTACCTTCGTGCTCAAGACAGAAGCATCAATTTTTTTGGGGCACAACCTGGATGAATCCCCGGAATTGTTCGTCCCCGGGCTGGTCTGCATCAACCGGCGCAATGTCTATCGTGAAGGAATTACCTGGAACGACCTGATCGCTCCGGCCCGGGAATATGCAAAGGCGATCGTTGCCTTTGAAATGAAACCGGCTCCCAAGCTCAGCTGGATTTCCAAATATGGTTCTGTCACCTTCAACAGCGAAGGCGTCGATTTTCCCGACGGCGGGATGAATGAAAAAGGTTTGGCTGTTTTTGAGATGAGCCTGGGGGAAACCAGCTACAAAAACGACCCGGCCCATCCCACCCTGTTCATGTCACTGTGGATCCAATACCAGTTGGACAATTGCGCCACCCTGGATGAAGTCATTCGCAACGCCAATGACATCAACTTGCAGGGCTGGTCATGGCACTACTTTGTCGCGGATCGAAACGGCGACTGCGCGGTCATCGAGTTCCTGGAGGGAGAAGTGGTCGCACACAGGAATCTCGCCTATTCCGTGCTGTGCAATGCCCGTTACTCGCTGGAACTGGAACGGCTGAAATACTTCGCGGGCTTTGGCGGCACGATTCCCCTGGAAATAAATTCTTCAAGGTTGCCGCGCTTCGTAAAAGCGGCCAAGATGCTGAAGGATTTTGAACGGATGCCGCAAAAAGCGCCCCGGGACCAGGCATTGAAGATACTGGATGCGATCAAGATCAAGGGCTGGAACAAGTGGGGCATCCTGATCGATGTCCGGAACATGATCTTCTATTTCCATAGCGCCGACAACCGTAAGCTTCGTTATTTCGCTGTGAACGATGCGGATTTTTCCCCGGAAAAAAATGACCGGATTCTGGACATTCATGCCGACCGGTTGGCTGATGTAAAAGGGCAATTCGTCGATTACAGCTACGAACGCAACCTGGAACTTACGAAGAAAAGAGCGGGCATTTTGTTCGTCGAGCGTTTGAAGGGACTTGAAAAGAACGGTATCAACGCTTCGGTCTACGCCGAGCGCTTTGCCGATTATTCGCGGCGCATGCGTGCCAAAACGAAAAAAACCTGGCTGGCGAAATCGGAGTCCCGACCATGAGCGATCTGCTCTGGAGAGGGGGGTTCGCCTTGGCGATTGCGGCCACGGTCTGGCTGCTGCACCGTTCCTTCCTATATGGATTTATTTGTTTTGAATCCTGTTATAATTAAAAATTACCTCAAGGAGAAAAGCGAATGAAAACCATCGGACTCTTGGGCGGCATGACCTGCGAATCATCTTTGCTGTACTACAAGCTGATCAACGACATGGCCAGGGGAAAATTGGGCACCAACCATTCAGCCAGGAGCGTCATGGTCTCGGTCGATTTCGCTGAGGTCGAGCCGCTGATGGAACGGGGCGAATGGGACAAGGTGCTGGCAGTCATGGTTGAGAACTCGCGGCAGATCGAGCAGGGAGGTGCCGATTTCCTGGTTTTGTGCACCAACACCATCCACAAGTTCGCGGAGGCCATCGGCCGCGAGATCGGGATTCCCATCCTGCATATTGTGGATGCGACCGCTGCTGAAATAAAAAAAATGGGGTTCGACAAGATCGGCTTGTTGGGTACCCGCTTCACCATGGAGGAGGATTTCTACAGCGGCCGGCTGCTGAAAAAGCACGGCATCACCTCGCTGATACCGGACGTGGAGGATCGGTTGCTGGTGCATCGCGTCATTATGGAGGAATTATCGCGGGGGATCATCCAGGATAAATCCCGGGACGATTATTGGCGGATCATCGATGTTCTGGTGCGACGGGGAGCCCAGGGCATTATTCTGGGTTGCACCGAGATTCCGTTGCTGATCGCCCAGGAGCAGGGCGATATTCCTCTTTTCGACACTGCCGCGATCCACGCCCGCGCTGCGGTTGATTTCGCCCTGGACATCCAGGCTTAGCCAGATCAGGGGGGCAATCCCTCTTTATTTATTTTTCGACGGAGAAGCCGTAAATTGATCCGGTCATTTCGCTCTTGCTGACATAGAGGGCGTATTCTCCGGGCTTGAGATTTTTTTCAGGCGAGTAACGCCAGAGGCCCGGTTTTTCTTCGACAATACTGCATTTGTCGATGAAGTCCTTTTGCCAAAGTGTTTTAAGGTGGTATAATCGCTTTGGTCAAAAAAAAATGAAAAGAGAAAGCCAACCATCGGTGACCCGACGCAACCTCATGATATACGGATCGGCCGTCCTTCTCCTGCGCCTGGGCTTGCGTTTTCTCTCACGTACCCATGCAGAAATTCCCCCGCGCCTGTTCACCCTGCAGCGTCAGGGGTATCGCTTTCTTTATGTTGGCCTGCACAAGAGTTTGTGGGAGACATCCGGGGTTCAGACCGTGCTGCACCGGAACCGTTTAACGGTCCCCTATGCGGCCATGGGCGACAATCTGGTGCGCGGCCGTTTTTTTCAGGCGATTGCCAAAAGAATGGGGGTCTTTTTGGTGAAACGCGCCGTGGGCAGGCAGGGATTGCTTGAATCGGCCGCTGCACTCAAAGGAGAGATCAAGGCTCATTTAAGGGAAGCCATCGATGTGATTATCTACCCCGAAGGAACCCGGAAAAACATACCGCAATTCGGGCGGTACGGCATTTTTTTTGCCACGGTTTTCGAAGCGGCTTTGGAATTGAACCAGGAAGGTGAAAAAATAGCGCTGGTACCGGTCAATGTCGATTACAGCCATGTCAGAGAAGATCATGAGATGCTCAAGGCCAACGAAAAACATCCGCGCACCCTTCATATGCTGGATTCCCTGAACATGCTTTCCCACCTGGATGATATTTTTGTTTCTCTCGGAGAGCCCATCATGCTCAGCGACCGCCAATGGAACCGCAAGAGCCTGGCCGCCTATTGTCACCAGGCCTGTCTGGACTTGATCAAGATATTGCCGATCAATGTCGTGGCCTGGGCCATTTATTCTTTGCACCAGAAAGCCGATCTGGATGTGGCTTCTTTGTACCGGGAAATTGAGGCCAATATCCGGGTTTTGGCTCCGTATCAGGAACGCTTCAGGGGCTTGAGCCTTGAAAGCCAGGGTATTGAGTTGTTTGAGCAGGTGGCCAAGAAACGCAGGGAGTTTAAATTCTGGGCGGGGAAAAAATCGGATCAACTCAGTTTGTTTAAATTATATCGCGATTATATCGGCCATTTGATCCCCGTGGACCTCTATCCGGTTTGAACCGGCCCCGGCTGCAGAATAAATCACTTTTATCGACGCCTATCGGCATTCTTGGTCCAGGTCATGGCCAAAATCTCGATTCGGATCACAATGACGTGAACTAAAGTACGATTAATTTCGTTTATTGGCCTGGAGGAAATAATGAAAATGAAAAAAATGTTGGTTATGGTTGTGTTGACGTTGATCACTGGCGGCCGCTCCGGCCTGGATGAACGGCCAGACGCAGAAGGGCAAGGCTGTGAAGAAATCCCTGCCGCAAACCGTCAACCCCAAGGACCCGGTGCTGAACTTCGAGCATGTCTGGAAGACCCTCGACCGCAATTACGGCCAGTTCCTGGTCAAGCACGTCGACTGGGACGCCATCTACCGGGTCTATCGCCCCATGGTCACCTCGGCGACGACGGACCAGGAATTGTGGGATATCTTGCTCACCATGATGGATCACCTGAACGACGCGCACCTGGCCCTGGCCGACGGCAAACGCCGCATCGGCGGTGGCCGCAACAATGGTTCGTTCAAAAATGATGAATTCTCCCTGGAGCCTGGTGAAGTCCAAATATTTGCAGGGCAAATTCACAGAAGCCTTGGGCGGGAGCTTCATCAGCGGCTGGCTGGCCGAAGGGGTCGGCTACCTGTACATCGGCGACCTGAAGGACGGCCTGGAGCCGATCACCAAGACCATCGACGCCGTCATGGCCGAGTTCGCCAAGGCCAGGGTCATGATCGTCGACGTGCGCAACAACCCGGGCGGCACCGGCCGGGCCGTGGAGATCGTGGCCGACCGCTTTGCCGACCGTCGGCGCCACTACAGCACCAACCGCACCCGCTACGGCCCGAAGCATGACGACTTCTGGCCCGAGGACTTTCGCACCATCGAACCGAGCGGGCCGCTGCAGTTCACCGGGCCCACGGTGCTGCTGACGGACCGCATCAGCGCCAGCGCCGCCGAAGGCTTCACGCTCGCCATGCGCGTGCTGCCCCACGTCACGGTGGTGGGCGAAACCACCGAAGGAGCTCTCTCAGCCCAGTTTCCCGAAAGAATGCCCAACGGCTGGACCCTGTGGGTGGCCTTCAAGGAATCCCGGGACCATGAGGGCGTCTGCTGGGACGGGGTCGGCATCCCGCCCGGATCTGCGCGTCATCAACACGGCGGCCGACTATCGCCGCCGGCCGGGACCATGACACTGGAATTTGCCATGAAGTACCTGGAAAAGGGAGCACCGGCGCTCCAGGATGAAGCAAAAAGCCTCGTGGATGTAAAACTGTCATTGGTGGATGAATACATGCGGCTGGCGAAGGACAAGGGAGTCGAAGCGGCGGTCGCCATGCTCAACCGAAAGAACGGCAAGGAGCGGCATGTACTTACTTCAGCCCGGACGAAGCCATGCAGCAGGCGGTTCCGTTCCTGGCACGCCGGCAATACGCCGAGGTCTATCGGCCTGCTCCGCGCCTGCCGCGAGAGTTTCCCGAAATTCGCCAGCACCTATGCCATGCTGGCCCAGGCCTACATTGGGCTCAAGGATGTCGCCGCTGCCGAAGCCATTATGAAGGAGGACGAAACGGTCGAGCCTATGTTCTCCTGTGAACGGCCGACGATCGAACAGGCCAGGCTGGCGCTGCGCAAGGCCAAGCTGGGATCGGCCGCCGAGCTCTTCGGCAAGGCCCTGGCCCATGGCGGTGTCCCGGCCGCGGAAAAGGAACTGAAGAAGCTGTTGAAGAGCCGCCCGAACGGTCCGGTGTTCGACGAGAACGATTTTAACAATCTCGGCTACCAATTGTTGCAGGAGAAAAAACTCGAATCCGCGGTTTATGTGTTCGAGAAGAACGTCCGGCTCTATCCGGATTCGTGGAATGCCTGGGACAGTCTTGGCGAAATCGAGGCCAAGGCCGGCCGGAAAGAACAGGCGATCGCCAGTTACCGCAAATCGCTTGAACTGAACCCGAAAAACAAGAATGGCAAAGCGATGTTGGAACAACTGGAGAAAGGAAAATAATTAGGGCGGCGTCCTTTTTGTTTTATTCCGGTTTGCCCGCGTGCTATAATCGCTCCATGCAAGGACAAGCAAATCCCGTGGCAAAGCCAAACATTTTTCGCCTGCTGATTTTATTGATTTGGGTGTTGGCCATGGCGGCCTGGTCCCAGTCCGAAGTCTCACCCCTCACGGGTACCATCAAGGGGAAGGTATTCGAGTCCTCCACTCGCCTTCGGCTGGCGGGCGCCGCCGTGAGCATCCGCGGGACGTCATTTAAGACGCTGTCCAATGAAAAAGGGGATTACTTTTTTAAGAATGTCCCGGTGGGCAGTTACGCTCTCGAATTCACCACTGAAAAATTCAACCAGGTGGTTAAAACCGATGTAATTGTGAAGTCGCAGGGCATGACGGTGGTGGACGCGGAATTGACCATGACGCTAAATGAAGCGGTGGAAGTGGTTGATTCTTATTTCACCAAAAAACAGGAGCAGCCGGTCAGCCTGATTGAATTCAGCTATGAGGAAATCCGCCGCAGTGCAGGTGCGGCCGGGGATATCAGCCGTTCGGTGGGGATATTGCCGTCGGTTTCTCGGGTCAATGATATGTGGAATGGACTGGTGGTGCGCGGAGGCTCCCCTTCGGAGAACGGATTTTATATCGATAATATCGAAGTCCCGGACATCAACCATTTCCCCATGCGCGGTTCCACAGGCGGCCCCATTAGCATGCTCAATGTTGATTTTATCAAGGATGTTCATTTTTACTCGGGTGGATTCTCGGCATTGTACGGCGATCGGCTGTCATCGATTATGGATATCCAGTTCCGGGAAGGAAACAGGGAAGAATTGAACCTGCAGCTGGAAGCGGGCATGGCCGGGTTTGGAGCGGTAGGCGAAGGACCGTTGGGTAAAATGGGTTCCTGGATGTTGTCGGCACGGAAGAGTTACCTGGATTTGATCGTCGACGCCATCGGTACGGGGGTCGCGCCACGCTATAGCGATTTTCAGGGAAAAGCGCTATTGGACTTGTCCCCTTATCTTAAGTTATCAACCATCGCCGTGGTAGGTATCGATACGATCAAGTTTTCCAGGGACGAGGCGTTGGACATGGGATCCGGGGCAGATGCCTACGGGAATTACAAAACCGATATTGCCACCGTGGGAGTCAATCTTCGTACAATTTGGCCTAAAGCCGGGTTTTCTGATTTTTCCATGTCGCTCACGTCGCGCTCTTTCAAATCCGATTTTTTTAACATCGCCGCCGATGAATCAATTTATAAGGATGCCACGACGGAGAAGGGTTTCAAATTCCGCAATGTGAATTATTTGCGTATAACCGATCCCTTGCAGCTCCAGTTCGGGTTGGAATCTCGACTGATTGAAAATAGCTATAACTATTACGTGGGGCCTTATACCTCCATTTTGGGAGAGGCGCTGCCGGCTTTTTCCAAGGACGTGAATACCGAGGCAGTTCAGTCCGGTGTGTTTGCCAACGCCTCCTGGAAGCCTTTTAACGGCTTGACTGTAAACCTGGGGGGCCGGGCCGATTATTATTCCTTTAATGATCATGTTTTTGTATCTCCGCGCCTGTCCCTTTCCCAGAAAATCACGGAACGCCTGTCGCTGGTGGCCTCCTTCGGCATATTTCACCAGAACCTGCCATTGGAGCTGGCCATCACTTTTCCAAACAGCAGGGACATGCAAGACCCGAAAGCCTATCATTACGTGCTGGGCCTCAACCACATGCTGGGAGAAAGCATCATGCTGACGCTGGAATTCTATGACAAGGAATACCGTAATTTTCCGCAGGACGTGGAGCAGCCGACGATGTTCCTGGTCGATGATTTCTATGCGGTGGGATTCCAGGCCCATAACCAGGTGGTCGATACGGGTCGGGCCCGTTCCTACGGCGTGGAACTGACCCTGCAGAAAAAAATGGCAAAAAAACTATACGGGATTTTATGCATGGCTTATTTTCGCGCCAGGTACATGGACATGGACGGCATGTGGCGTCCGCGCATATACGATAACCGGGTCCTGGTGTCGATGGAAGGCGGCTATAAACTCAACAACCAGTGGGAGTTCGGTTTGCGTTGGACTTATGCGGGGGGGACTCCCTATACACCGTTTGATATGACCACCTCGACCGCACTGAATACCCCGATTTTTGATGCGGCCGAGGTGAATGGAGCGCGAAACCCGGCATATCACGCTTTGAACCTGCGTTTCGACAAGCACTGGAACTTCAAAAAATCAAACCTGACGGTGTATATGAATATCTGGAATGCCTATGATAAAAAAAATATCGGCCAGCGCTATTGGAATAAAAATGAGAACAAGCCGGATGTGATCTACCAATGGCGGTTTATTCCCATGGGCGGGGTTGAATTCGAATTCTAGTCAAGGAAAACAATCAAATCGGGTCCGGTGCCAAGCGGGTAAATTTATGTGGGAACATCATCCCGCGGATCGTTTTTTTCGGCAGCAACTGATCAAATCAAGAAGAGCAGGATGACGCCCAGCAGGGCGACCAGTGTTCCGAAAATCGCCCGCGAAGTGATCTTTTCCCTGAAGAGGAAGTGAGAAACCGGCAGCAGCAGGACCGGGGTGATGGACATCAGGGTGGAGGCGACGCCGATCTGGGTGTGGGCGATGGCCACCAGAGAGAAAACGACCCCGAGAACCGGTCCGGTCAGTGCACCGGCGGTGATCTGCAGCCATGCCGATTTATCTCTCATCTTGGCCCAGTGTGTAAAAAACTTTCCCTGCAGGAGGCTGATGATCGCCAGCAGCAGCCCGGCGGCACCGACGCGGACCAGGGTGGCCGATATGGCTGAATAATCGCCCGCCAGGCCCAGGCGTGAAAACAGCAGCCCCAGCGCCTGGCCCGCCGCCCCACCGGCGGCCAGCAATATCCCCAGGCGGTATTTGCGCGGCTGCCCGGAAGCGGGCGCGGCGGCCGGGGCGGTCTTTTCCGCCACGACCCAGGCTACGCCGCCGATTGTCACCAGGATGCTGACGATTTGCGGTAGCCGCAGCGTTTCGCCCAGCCAAACCCAGGCCAGCAGGGTGCTGAATACCGGCACCAGCAACGCCAGCAGCATGGCCAGGCGGGGACCAATCAACAGGAAAGATTCAAAAAGCATGGTGTCGCCGGCGACAAAGCCGATCAAGCCCGAAATGGCCAGGTAGAAAAAACGCTGCAGCCCGATATCCAAAGGCAGCGCGATGCCGAACCATAGCCAGTGCAGTAAAAGCAAAACCGGGAAGGCGGTCCATAGCCGTACGGAGTTTACCGTGACCGACCCCACCCGCTTCCCGGCCCAAGTGAAGACCACTGAATTGAATGACCAGCAGACCGCCGTGAGCAAAGCTGCGATTTCGCCATAGACACTCATCATTTTGTTCAGCCTGAAAAAAAGATTTTAAAAGCCGGATTATAGCAGGATTCCGGATATAAAATAAGCAGTAAAATCAGCGGATTTTAAAACGGGCGGGTTGCCGGCATGGCGGACAATCCCGGCAAACGCGCCATTACGTTTCGCCCCTGTTTCACATTGTCTGTTGTGGCTTGAGGGCAGCAGATCCGTGGATGGTCAGCAGGCTGAGAATAAAACCGATCGACATGACGATGGCGCCGCCGACGAATGGCAGCCGAATGTCCGCATCGAAAGCAAGTCCGGCCAGCAACGGGCCGGCAATGCGTCCCAGGCTCATGGCGGCGTTGCTCATGCCCATGACCATGCCCTGTTGCAGGCCGGCGCACCGGGACGTAAGCGCGGTGATGGCCGGCATCAGCAGGGACATGGGCAGCATGAAAAAGCCGATTGCCAGCAGCATGGTCGGGAAGTTGCCCGTCAGCAGCATGGCCACGAAACCGAGGGCGCTCCCAACCATTCCGGCTTTGATTACGAAGGTTTCTCCCCGGCGCCGGATCAGCCGGCCGGCCAGCAGACCTTGGGCAAGAGCCGAAACCAGCCCGGCGACCATAAAGACGATGCCCACTTCATCCGGTCCGCACTTGAATTTTTTCAGTGCATAAAGACCGAAGATGCCGAAAAAAAGCATCATGCCGCAGGTCATCACGAAGGCCATCACCAGCAAACCGCTCAGAGGGCCGAAGATCAGCGTCCGCGAAACGTTCCAGTTGAAAGCATGCTTTTCTCGATGTGGCTGGCGGGCCTCCGACGGCAGGGATTCGGGCAGGAACAACGCGATCAACGCCATCGCCAGCAAGGACAAGGCCGCTGCGATGAAAAACGGCGCTGAGAGGGATCTTCCTGCCAGCAGCCCGCCCAGGGCGGGACCCAAGATGGTACCCAGACCTATCGCCGCTCCCAGAATGCCCATACCGCTGCCACGTTCTTCTTGCGGCGTACTGTCGCCGACATATGCCATCGTCGTGGGCGATGTGGCCGAGGAAAGGATTCCCGATACGATGCGGGCCATGAACAGCATCCACAACTGTGTGGCCAGTCCGAACCATACCATCGTGAGGGCATAGCCCAAAACGCCGATCAGCATGATCGGTCTGCGTCCATGGTGGTCAGAGAGACTGCCCCAAATGGGTCCAAAGATCAAGCGCATCAAGGCATAGGATGCCACCAACAGCCCCAGCTCGGCGCCGCCCGCCCCCATTTTTTCCATATAGAAGGGCATGATTGGGATTACCACTCCAACGCCCAGCGTGACTACGGCCAAGGTGAAAGCAAGGATATAAATATTTCTTCGCTGCCGGACGGATGCCATGATATTCAGAGCAACGTCACGATGCCGGCACTGCCATCCACTTTTACTGTCTGTCCGCTGCGGATGCGCTTGGTCGCTATCCCTGTGCCAAGCACGGCCGGGATACCATATTCACGCGCCACAATGGATCCGTGGCTCAGCGGTCCTCCCACATTGGTGACAACTGCGGAAGCCATCGCGAAAAGCGGCGTCCAGGCCGGTGTGGTCGTGTCTGCCACCAGGATTTCACCTGGCTGCATCTGGCCGAAATCCTCGGGACCGTGCAGCACGCGCGCTGCTGCGGTCACTTGCCCGGGGCTGGCGCCCAGTCCCTTGAGCGTATCACCGCTCTGCGTATCGGCACTAACGGGCATCCAGGCATCTGTTTTAATTCCGAACAGCCTGCTTTTTATGGGCAATTGCGACGGCGGCGTCAGGCGTTTCTCGGCGCGCCATAAGGCCTTGCGCTGCCGGACAACTTCTACCAGGCTGTCCAACGGCCGCTTTTCATCGAGCGCAACTACAGCCATCTCGACTTGTTCGGCCTGCAGCCAGAAAATATCTTCACGGCTCTGAAGTACTCTTTTTCGAACCAGGCGGCCGCCCAATTCGTGCAATATGCGGCGCAATACGGGGTAGCCCAATCCGATGTTGGCGATACCGTCTTCACGGATCGGCGCCAACCGTTGCGCTGCCGATAATGTTTTGCGAAAAATTTTTAGCCTGAGCCACTTCAAGCGGCTTTGTATTCTTTGTACGGCCGCTTCACGCTGCTCGGCAGAAACTCGCTGGCGATCATGGGGATTTTTGCCCTGGCCGCGGATAAACAATTGCAGTGCGCCCAATGCCGGAGTAGGATCCTCTGCGGGCAGCAGTTTGCCAAAATCGAGATCGTAAATGCTGTGGCCGTAGCCATCCAGATAATCCTGGAGCCGTTGGTGCCACTCGGCCCAATCTTCCGCGTGCACACGAACCGGGCAGGTGCCATCCTGAAAACGGGCCGCGATCTGCCGGGAAGGCTGACTGACCAGGTAGACAGCCAAATTCTCCCGTTCGCGGCACCACTGCGCCAGGTCAAATAAAGTTTTTTCAGCCCGAATTGGAATGGTGTCGAAGCCCATGAGGAAAGTTGGGGCCGGAGGGTCATCGCGGCGGCGCACCAGCTTGTTGTATAATACCGTAAAGAGCCCTTCGCTCCCGGCCGCGGCCCCCATGGTGCTGGCCTGCAGGGTGGTGAGATATTCAGCTGCCAAGTCCACGATTTGGCGAACACCCTGCAGGAGCCTTGCGGCGGATGCTTGCTCCAGTGCAACGGTTTTCCAGTACGCGTTGGCTTCGGCATAACGCGGCAGTACCGATTCCCGCCAATGCCGTTCTCCCAGACGCAGCATTTTGAATAATTTGGGCACCATCCGGGTCAATATTTGCCACCATTGGCGAGCCGAAAAATGGTAATTCATATATGAATAATCGTTAATGGTCAGGATAAATTTTTCCGGAAGCAATTCATGACTGCCCAACAAAAAATCCAGTACGCGCCTTAAATTGGCCTGGATGGCCGGCAGTCCCATGCTGGCAAACATGGGGGTCAATGGATCGGGGAGAAAATCGCTGATGCTGCCGCGCACATAGGTCGCCTTGGGATCGGGCAAAGTCCAATTGGCTGGCGGAGCAATCTCAAGTTCCGGCAAAGCCGTGACCGGTCGCGCCTGCAGAATCGTAAAGGTTCCATCTGCCCGGGCCCATTCGATATCCATCGCCATGCCGTATAACTGTTCAATCCGCACAGCCAGCGCCGTCAGCTCAGTCACGGCTTCATCACTCAATACCGGAGCAAGCCGCAACTCATCCGTCACGGGCTGTTCTTGGGTGCCGCTTTCGGTACGCACTGTCATGGTCAATTTATCAGCCGTCAGTCGCTCCAGGATACGACCGCTTGCCTTGTCCACGGTGAGCGAATCGGGTGTTACCAATCCGCCAACCACCGCTTCGCCCAGTCCCCAGGCTGCGCTGACCACAACCTCGTCCCGTCTGCCGTTGACCGGGTTGGCTGTGAACACGATGCCGGCAGCCTGCGCGGGGATCAGCAGCTGCACAACCACCGCCAGGGCCACATGCTCGGGCCCAATGCCTTGTCGGGCGCGATAGGCGATAGCCCGCCCGGTCCATAAACTGGCCCAGCACTTGCGAACCGCTTCCAGGACGACTTCCGCACCGCTCACATTGAGATAGGTTTCCTGTTGACCGGCAAAAGAAGCTTCCGGCAAGTCTTCCGCCGTAGCCGAGGAACGCACCGCCACTGCCGGGTTCACTCCGGGAAGGGCTGCGTAAGCGTGGGCTATGCCGGCGGTGATTTCCGCGGGGATTCGCGCCTCGCTGAACCACTGCCGAATCGTTCGCGACGCGCGTTCAAATGAAGCCGTTTCGGTGTCGTTTACTTTATCTATTGCAGCCAGAATGCGGGGCTGCAAATCGTTCGCCGACACGAATTCTTGATAAGCCCGGGTAATTATATGGAATCCGTCCGGCACGGGCAGTCCGGAGCTACTCAAGCGGGCCAGTGAGGCTCCCTTGCCGCCGGCCACATTCAAAGTAGCCCGAGAATCTGCCAGCGGCAGTGTGTAATCGCTAAAAACTTGTTTTGACTGCATGATCAGCCTCCTTCTTATTCGGCCAATTTACCATCGCTCGCTTTATAGCGACCGTGGGTCGCTATTGACTGTAAAAAATACTCGCGGCGGCGGCCATTTTTATCCATTTAAATGTTTCCTGCTCCGGCTTTGATTCCGTCCATCACAATGGACATCGCCGCATCCAGCATCTCCTGCGGCGTGCCGGCCGGGCGCGAAGTAAACAGCACGGGCATCATCAATGCCAGAAGCACCTTGGCGGTTATGGTTGGATCGACGCGGCGCAAGCTGCCTTCCGCCACTCCCTGTGCAATCACGGTTTGCAACAGGTCCTGATACGCATAGCGCTTCTTCTGGACACGCTGTTGGCTGCTTTTATTCAGGCGTTCGAGTTGAGTTGATAGCTGTAAAAAGTGGTTTTTATTAGTCACCAGGAAATCCAGGTGCAGGTGCATGATTTGATACAATTTTTCGGGAACGCTGTTCTGCTGGCCGGCAATGACAGCGGCGCGGCGGGTGAGTTCTTCCAGCGCTTCCTGGAAAACAAGAACCAGGATGTCGTCCTTGGTTGGAAAGTAATCATACAACGTTGATTTGCCGATGCCGGCCGCGGCGGCGATTTCACGCATGGAGGTTTCATTGAAGCCTTTTTTTAGAAGCAGGCGACCGGCCGTTTTGAAAATCTCGCGGCGCCGACGAAGCTGTTCTTCTCCAGTGAGTGGAATTCCTTTGGGCATGCAAACTCCTTAAAGCGACCAATGGTCGCTTTTAATATAATATAAAAAAAGATTCTTGTCAACATCATGTTTCGAATTTTTAGAAAATCACCATATTATAAATCGAAAAGGCTGAATTTGTCTTGCGGTTTTGTAGCTTAGTTCAAAATACTTTCCAGGCCAGCAGCAATATGGCCAGGTTCACCAGTCCATGCAGCGACCAGATCAATACAATTCTTTTCCACCTGAGCAGCATATAGTTGAGCAGGATGCCGGCCAGGAAAAGCGCGCCCAAAACCATGATCAGCACCGGCCAGGGAAACCAGCTGCGGAACATGGCCAGGTGGTATAAGGAAAACAGGGATGCGGACCCCAGCATGGCGGCGCCGGGATATCCCTGTTCGTAAACATGCATGAACAGGAAGGCGCGAAAAAACAATTCTTCCACCAGGGCATTGACCAGGGGAATATGGATCAGGGCCGTGATAAAAACGCGCATATCGGTATGGGCCCTGGCCTTGATTTCGGACATGATGCCGGCGATGCCAAAGGCGGTGATCAGAGGTTTGGCCAGCAGATTGGCCGCCAGGATGATCACGGAACCGGCCAGTATAATTTGTATTAAAACCAGCCGTTCCCTCTTTTTAATCCGGAACAAGTTTTTCAATTTCCGCCTGATATTGATTTGCTCGAAACGCAGACAGAAATATGGAATGCCAAGGAACATAAGTACTTTAACGATGGATTTGAGAGCATAGGATGCCATCAGCACGCGGGCAATGACAAGAAAAAAAAATATGGCTATGGCGGCGGGCAACATCGCCCGCCAAACAGGATTAGCGGCATTCAGCTTTTTCTGCCAGGCCTGGGTCTTTTCATTCATTGGCAGGCTCGGCGGCGATGAACTAACGATCGCAAATTCGATACTCCCGGGCGTCTGTTGAATTTATTTCCCTGCGGGACTGACAACCTTTGTTTTGTAGCGCCATGGCCATGCCTCGATTCTTTTCTGTTCATTCTATATTTTATTTTTTGAAAGTACAATGCATAACCGGTGAAAAAGTCAGTTTGTAAAGTCAATTAAACCCGGCCCATCCATTCGGAACCGGCCATAACCGTCTTTTCTGAGGATAAAGGGCGCTGGCGCGACCGGTAAACTCATGAAGACTTTTTACTGGTTTTTCCGTATCTCAGTGAATGCGCCACAGGTAACTGACTTTAAAGAACAGGCTGTTTTTCACCTCGCCCAGGCGGCCCTGGCCGGGAACCCAGTGATCATCGAGCCATTGCCGATTTTCATAGAGTGAACCGTAGCCGAGATGGATGACGGTTCCCGGGATCAGCGTGAACGAAGCAAGAAAATCGGTCAGCAGCTGCTTTTGATAATCATCATAGCGCAGCGCGCCGCGCACGAAAAAAAAGCGGTTGAACTGGTAGCTGGCCATCAGGTTGACGATCTGGACTTCGTACACCGGTTCACGGCTGCCGGCCAGCCGGAGCGACAATGTATCGCGGATATATTCCAGATCCAGGTTCAGGCGGATGCTCGGTTGCACGGTGGCCACCAAGCGGAGCTGATTGCCGGAACCGAGAAACGGGTCCTGTGCCGCGTAATAAATTTTTTCTCCAAGTTGCAATGAAGCATAAGCGAACAGCCATTTGCATACCTGCACCCGGCCGGACCCGGTCCAGACCTGTCGTGAAAAAACACGACCGGCCCAGGCTTCATCGATGGCGCTGAAGGTGACGCCCAGATAGCCGTTGCGCCGGGTATACATCGAAAGGGACAGGTTGGCCGAACGGTCGTCCAAGCCCGTTTCCAGGTCGTGAATGGCCTCGTAGCGCAAGGATGCCTGCAGGCGCTCCCACCAGGAACCGCTCCGGCGCGGATACAGGTTGCGTCCCAGGAACAATTGTCCGCGGCTGATGGCCGAACGGTAAAGAAAGGCCGAGGCCATGGCAAAATCCTTGTCCCAGATCTCCCCGGTTGCCCAGGCCTGCCACCAGCGGTCGCTGTACTGGGCCATGGCGCTGAAGCCACTGCCGGAGATGGGCGATTCCGTGGCCGTGTCTGTCGTCTCGCTATGCAGAAAGGAGAACATCAGGCGCAGGCTCTGGAACAGGCGGTACTGAAAGTCTACGCCAGCCGCCTGGTTGGCGCTTCCGGCAAAACTGCGGCCGCTGTAGATCAATCCCAGCGAATTGTCCGAGCCGAGGCTGTACTTGAGCCGCAACAATCCCCAGTAGGCGCGGCGGCCGGCATCGGGATTCTCGCCCGCCTCCCAGGCCCGTCCTGGCGTCCGGTCATCGGCTGCCAGCAGGGCAAACTGGACCTTGCCGGCGGTGCCGCTCAACTTGGCCGCCCAGTCGGGATCGGCGATGAAGCGGGTGTAGACCGATGCCAGCATCATGCCGTTGTTGATCAGTCCGAAATCAAAGACATTGACGCCTTCCATGAAAAAAGGCCGCTTTTCGCTGTAAAAAACCGGGTAGCGCTGGTTGACTTCGACCTGGAATGCGTCGCTTTCCACCTGGCTGAAATCGGGATTGAGGGTAGCCTCGGCGGTGACCGCCGAACTCAGGCCGTACTTGAGCGAGAGGCCGGCATTGGAAGTCCATTCCGGCGCCTGCCAGGAAACTTCGTCGCGGCGAATGGAGTCGCGGTTCAGGGTAAAGCTGGGCAGCAATTCCAAGTTGAGCGCTTTCTTCAGATCATGATAGCCGACCACAGCCAGGAAATGAAACTGGTTGCGGCCGACCTTCGTCTCGGGCCAGGAGCCCATCCGGCCCAGGCGGCTGATATGGCGGAAGAACATCATACCCATGGTCACTTCGGCGCCGCCTTTAAAGCGCAGGCTTTCGAGCGGTATGCGGATCTCGGCTGTGTAGCCGCTCTCATCGATGCGGGCGGCACTCTCCCAGACAAAGTCATGGGCGGCGTCCAGATTGTTGGCGTCCATGGCTGTGGTCATTCCATCCATCTGAACGCCGCTGGGGTTGATGTAGAATTCGAAGGTCGACTGGCGGTTGTTCAGGCCGTCGATGGCCACCCCGATCCAATCGTCACTGCTGCCTGAATCGCGCTTGGACAGTGACGTCTTGATTTTGTCCGGTTCGGGGTCATAACAGCGGAAAGCAAAGTACAGGTTGCCTTGATCGTAGGCCAGCCAGATATCGGTCGGAAAGTCGAGTTTTTCGCCATAGACGGGGCTGAAGGTGATCCATTGGCGGTTAATCGGGGCCAGCTTCCATGCCGGCTCGGTCAGCTGGCCGTCGATCGTGATTGCGCTGGAGATCAGGTCGGGTACGATGTGCCGCGTCTTTTCATCCAATTCAACGGCATCGAGCGTATAAGGGGCTGGACGTAGAACCGCCAGTACAAAAAAAAATACTATTATCCATCTCTTCATCGGGACATCTCCCTTGTTGATTTGAACTCTCGGGTTGCCGGACAGTTTCCAGCCATTCGGGATCTTTCAGCGGCTGATCACAAGAACAACCATGATGAGCAACGCGGCCAGACCGGTTATTAACAAGGCCCAGAATCGCCGCGGTGGTGCTTTGCGGAAACGCGGGGTAAAAATTGAAAGCAATAATGTAATAACGACTACATACAATATAAGGAAGATAGGTTTCATGGCTGACCTCCCAATTCAACTTATCGTATTATACGTGGGCATGGAAAGAAAGTTGCATGAGAACCGTTATCTGGATTTCATTATATCGGAAATCGACCGCGAAGCCTTCAGGCTCGGATCAAGGCCTACATAAGGCCTGTTTGTTCTTTCTTTGCCCGTTTGTTCACCTCGGCGACGATGCGCTCATACTCCGGATCTTTGTGCAGGGAGGCGAGATCCCGGTCCTTGTCGATCGCCCGCATCCAGGGCGTGCTGATCCCGCCGGGAAGGGCGCGGCGGAGAAAGTCGATGGCTTCCTCACGTTTGCCCTGCCGGGCGCTGAGGCAGGCGAGATTGTAAAGGCTGATGGCCACGTTCGGGTGATCCGTGCCCAGGGCTTTTTCCATGATTTTCAGGCTGCGCTGTAAAAATATTTCTGCCTCGGCGTACTTTCCCAGGTCCTGGTAGAGGATCGCCAGGTTGTTGAAGCTCGTGGCCACGTCCGGATGGTCCGGGCCCAAAACTTTTTCGCGGATTTCCAGGCTCTGCCGGTAGAGCCGTTCGGCCTGGGCGTACTTGTTTTGCCTCCGGCTGATGATGGCCAGGTTGTTGAGGCTGTCGGCCAGGTCGGGATGATCGGGCCCCAGGGTTTTTTCGCGGATCTCCAGGCTGCGCCGATAAAGGGGTTCGGCTTCCGTGTACTTGCCTTGTTCGCGATATAGTTCCGCGAGGTTGTTGAGGCTGTCGGCCACGTCAGGATGTTCAGAACCCAGTGCTTTTTCACGAATATTGAGGCTTCGCTGATACAGGGGCTCGGCTGTTGCGTATTGGCCCTGGTCATTGTAGAGGATGGCCAGGTTATTGAGACTGTCGGCCACGTTGGCATGGTCGGGGCCGAAAGTTTTCTCTCGCATGGCCAGTGAACGCCGGTAGAGCGGCTCTGCCGCCGCATAACGGCCCTGGTTTTTGTACAGCAGTGCCAGGTTGTTGAGGGCGGCGGCGATATCGGGATGGCCCGGAGGGAGGCGGCTTTCTCTGGACTGCAATGCTTTTTGGAGCAGCACTTCCGCTTTGTTATAGAGACCGAGATTCACATAGACGTTCCCCATGGTGACCATCAAACGGGCTTGAATGAGGGGCTGGTCATTGAGCTCCGTCTGGATTTTATGGGCGCCCATGTCCAGGATTTCGCGGGCGGTGACAGTGTTCCCCTTGGCTTCGCCCGGGTCGGACACGTGAAACAGGTTGACTAGAAATTCCGAAACCTGCCTGGCGGTAGCGGCTTCCTCCCGGGCCGACTTCTCGGCACGGACAGCACGCAGGGTTTGCAGTGTCATGGCCGCGGCGAAGAGGACCAACACGGCGATGGCAGCGGTCAGCAGCGTTTTTTTTCGGCGGCGTTGGGGTTTATTGCGGATCCAGGCCAGCCTTTCGGCCAGATCCACGGCCGTCGGCCGCGCCGCCGGGGCCAGGGATTTGAGCCTGGCGATCAGGGCCGCGAGCTGGGCATCGATGCCCGCGGCCGCAAGGGTTTCACCGGCCATCACCCGGCCATGCAAAGCCTTGAAGTTCAGGGCTCTGTCATAGGCCGGCGTGCCGGTAAACAACTCCTGGAGTATCAATCCGAAAGAATACAGGTCGCTGGCGGTTTTGGCCTCCTCGCCGCGTGCCTGTTCGGGGCTCATGTACTGGATTGTTCCCATGACCATCCCGGCTTCGGTTAATTTTCCGGGAGCCATGGAGTCGGCATCCGCGCTTTTTTCAGCATCACTGCTGGCAAAGCGCATGGAGCGGAATTTCCCGGATTGACTGGCGATCAGTTTCATGGTCATTTCATCATGCTGGGAGCGCGACAAACCAAAATCAAGCACCTTGACCTGGCCCTCCTTGGTTATCATGATGTTGTCCGGCTTGAGATCGCGATGAATGATGCCTTGTTCATGGGAGGCCACCAGCACGCCGGCGATCTGATCGGCGATATTGAGCTTCTGCCTGAAATCCATCGGCTTGCCCATTATTTCCGAGAGGCTGCGCCCGGGGATCATTTCCAGCACGAGAAAATCGGCTGATTCGCCTTCGATATAGTCGAATATCTGGCAAATATTCGGATGGGCGAGTTTAGACAACATCTGCGCTTCACGGAGAAAGCGGCTCTTGGCCTCGGCATTCAGGCGGTGTTCCTCCCGGATACTCTTCAGCACAACCTTGCGGTTCAGTTTTTCGTCGTAGGCGGCAAAGACCTCTCCCATGCCGCCCTTGCTCAGGAAATCGATGATGCGGTAATGAG
Organism: Candidatus Aminicenantota bacterium; assembly: GCA_963770755.1. GTDB lineage: Bacteria > Acidobacteriota > Aminicenantia > UBA2199 > UBA2199 > UBA2199. Next base: position 1,011,299 of record CAVYQZ010000010.1, read on the forward strand.
AAACGCGTTTTCCCAGCATGTCATCCATCTTGTTGCTCCTTTTTGATAATCATGGGCATGAACATGTCCCGCACTGTTGTCGTTCAACGAAGTTGCCCCGCGGGAAGATTTTAAAGAAAAATCATTAAAAGTACAATGGGCTGTGAAGCAGGCCTCTCACTTTTTTGTGCGTCTTACACCCTGATTGTTTGCCTGACCGGCAAGCACTTTCACATTTTTCCGTTCACCACGAAAGTTCCGTCGCCGGCCCGGGCTACTGCACGGTAAAATCAAACACTTGTTCGACGTTTTGCTTCTTGTATTCATCCTTCACGGTAATCGTAACGGTGAAGCTGCCCCGGTTCATTCCGGTCAGGCGATTGGTAAAGTAGACCGGCACAATGGGTGAGTCATAGTTATTTTTCAGCACCACCCAGTTCTTCTGGTCAAATACCGATTTGCCTTCCTTGTCGATGACCCGGGCATCCTGTGCCAGGGAAACCCAATATTTATCGCCGTCTTTCAAGGTATTGAAGTCTTCAACTTCAAAATAAAGCAGAAAGGGCTCTCCGTAGGTCAGGGTGAAATCGGGCTTTGCCTGGTAGTCGCGGTGGCCGTCCACCCGTTCGCACAAGCATAAATGGTTGATCTGCAAGGGCATCTCCTTGTTGATCACCGAGAGGACTTCAAGGAGAAGGTCAATGCTTTTTTGATAGGCACCGGCGTGATATTGCTTTTTGGCCTGATCAAGCATGGACTCCACTGTTTGTCCGGGTATCAGGACGGCACAACCCAACACTGCCATCACGACGAGCAGGCAGGTTTTTTTCCACATGATAAACCTCCGGATTTTTTTCACAGACTTCAGGCTTTTATCAAAAATCACCCCGGAACGGTTACCGGCCCCGTATTTCCTTTTGAAGTCGACTGTGTACCGGCTGCGGCAGCAGCAATCCGCCCTCCGGTAAAGCTGTCCATTGGATAGATAATAATGGTAGAGCTTTCTTCTTTTGAAATTTCCAGCAATGCCTGGATCTGCCTTAATTCCATGGTTCCCGGCTGGGTTGCCAGTGTTTGGGCTGCCTCGGCCAGATTCAGGGCTACGGCCTTCTCTGCTTCCGCTTCGATCAGTTTTGCCTTGGCACTCCTTTCCGCCCTGGCAATCACCGCCAGTTCTTCGATCAGTGTCGGCGGGGCACTGATATCGGTTATCCTGACGGCTCTCACGTTCACTCCGAAATCCTTGGCCGCTTCGTCTATCTCGGCTTTTACACTGACGGCAATGTTCTCTGTGTCACTCAGTAATGGCCTCAGGTCGTTTTTACCTATCGAGCTTTTCAATGCCTCCATGGACGCCCATTCGGTGGTCTTCCAATAATCCATGACCCCGATGACCGCTTTCTCTGGATTCTCTATCTCCAATTCCACGGCTGCGATCACATCAATGGGTATGTTGTCTTTGGTCAGCGTCCGTGTTGCTTTGACTTCATACGTCGATATCCGGATATCGACGATTCTGGCGATCGAATAAATAAAGGGCGGGATCAGGAAAAAGCCGGGTCCCCTGACACCGACAGATCTTCCCAGGCGCAGTAGTACCAGGCGCTCCCACTGCGGGATTATATTGAACATCTTGGCTATGGTATTGGCAAACCAGAGTATGAGAATAGCAAGCAATACCCCCAGTGCAATCTGTCCCGGTTCCGGTGGATTATAACGAGTCGGGTCATACGTACTCACGGTTCCCCTGAATATGGGCCAGACAAATAAATACCACAATGGCAGGGCAATGCCCCATCTGAAAAAATTTCTGACAAATACTTGTACCGGATTGCTTATTAATTTCATTTTCCCTCCATTTTTGATATGAAGCCATTCTATTGAAAAAAAAAATAAATGCAAGAAAAGATTCGGGAAACAAAGCCCTCTTCTCCTCGAATGAGGGCAGATTGTCCGCCCCGGCGGCGAGGAAGAGGGACAAAAATTTATCAAACTAAGTTTTTAGTTGACAAACTAATGATTTAGTTATACTATTTGAGTATGAAAGAATTAACCCGTGCCGAAGAACAGATCATGCATGTATTGTGGGAGATCGAAAAGGGCCTGGTCAAGGACATCCTCGATCGCTTGCCCGAGCCCAAGCCGGCCTATAACACTGTTTCTACCATCGTCCGTATTCTCGAAAAAAAAGGCTTTGTCGATCACGAGGCTTTCGGAAAGACCCACCAGTACTTCCCGCGCATCACCCTGAACGAGTACCGCCGCGGCTTTTTGAAGTCTTTTGTAAACCGATTTTTCGGAAATTCGTATCAGGAAATGGTGTCTTTCTTTGCCAGTGACCGCAAAATCACCATTCAGGAACTCGAGGAGATCAAGTTCTCCCTGGCCGAGGAGATCGAACGCCAGAATACGGAGGGACAAGATGGGCACTCCATGGATTGATTATTTATTCAAGGTGGCCGTTTATCTCGGTGCCGCCTACTTCTTTTACCGCTATCTGCTCAGAGACGATGTCAATTTCCTGGGCAACCGCCTGTTCCTGCTTTTCATGCTGCCCTTCTCCTTCCTGCTGCCCCTGGCCCCGCTGCAGTCGCCGTTTCGGGCATTGACCCTCACTCCCGAAGCACTCAGGGTGGCCGCCTCGATGCCGGCGCTTGAGGCTCCTATGGCCGCACCGATCATTTCACTGATTATCATTATTTACTGGGCGGGAGTGGCACTCTTCATGCTGCGCATTCTCTTTCACTTGTTCCACCTCTATCGTCTGCAGCGCCGTCACCCCCATGAACGGCTGCGCAATTTAACCCTGGTCAGGGTCGCTGCACCGATTCCCCCCTTCTCCTTCTTCAACCGCATTTTTCTGCATACCCCGAAAAACTTCAATGCCGGGGAAATCGAGCAGATCATCTCCCATGAATCGGTGCATATGCGCCAGCTCCATTCCCTCGACATCCTGATTATGGAAATGGTGGTGGCCCTGCATTGGTTCAATCCGGTTGTCTGGTTTTATAAAAAAGCCCTTAAAGAGACTCATGAGTACCTGGCCGATCGCGAAGTCATTGCGCAAGGCTTCAACGCGGACGGTTATAGACTGCTGCTGTTCGAACAGCAATTCGGCGCCAAACTGTTCGAATTTGCCAGCCATCTCAAACAATCACAAATCAAAAGGAGGATGTTCATGATGAACAGAATGAAAAAAGCGGGGAAAGCCCCGTACAGGATCATTTTGGCGCTGTCCATGATCGCTTTGCTGGCCCTGGCCCTGGCCGAGCCGCGGCTGATCATGGCCAAAAGTGCAACAACGGATGACAAGAATGAGGTCGCACAAAAGCAAGACAAGCCGGCCATGAGCGATCAGGAACTCAAGGAGACCATGATCAAGCTTGATGAAAAGGAAAAGGCCCTCAAGGAAAAACTCAGTGCAGCGGACAATCCCGAAGAGAAACAGAAGTTCAAAGAAGCGCTTGCCAATCTCAACAAAAAGCGCCAATACCTGATGAGCGAACATGGTCCGGCCCCGAAAGAAGCAGCCAAGGGCGACAAAGAAATGGACAAGGAAAAGCTCAAATCAATACTGGTCAAATTCGCTGAAAAGGAAAAATATCTCAAGGAATTGTACGGCAGCGCCGATTCCCCTGAAAAAAAAGAAAAGATCAAACAAGACCTAAACACGCTCTACAAAAAACGCCAGGTCCTGTTCAGCGAAAGCGGCCTGACGCCGAAGAGTGGGCCTCCGAGCAAGGAAGAGCTTGAAAAGAAACTGCTGTCAGTTCATGAAATGCGCCTGAAGACCAAGCAACTCATCGCCGAAGAAAAGGACCAGGACAAGGCCAAGGAACTTAAGTTGAAATTCGAGGAGCTCGGCAAGATTGAAGAAAAGCTGAAGATCAGAATCGAGCAGATCTCCCAAAAACTTCCCTAGCGGAAACCATTTTTCCCCACTTTCCCCGTGCAGGGGCGGTTTCTTGAAACCGCCCCGCACAACCCCATGCCATGTTCATTTATGGAACTTGGGATGAATTCTTTGACCTCAGAGATGCCGTCCTGGAATATTAAATATCCGTTATAGGGCTCGCCCTTGGTGATCTCGCCGGCGATGGGGGAAGCTATTCTCAGCCGGGATGATGCTCTTGGTTATCAGGTCGCGGCCGGTGTCGTAGACGAACATGCTCGCGAATCACTAACCGAACAAATTCACTTATTCATGGTCCGTCCCTGATGGCTTCTTATCAATGGCATTTGCTGGAAGGAAATGGCATGGTTGAACATTCCATCTTTTCTACTGTCTTTTTCTGAGTTCCATCGTTTGGCGGATATTTACGGCAACCTGCTAACTTGAATGATGGGAGGGAGTATCCTCCAGCAGCGCGTTCCATTCCAGCAGGGCTTGGCGCAGCTCGGCCGGGGGAAGGACCAGGTCGGGGCCGGAGCCGAACTCGGGCCGGATGCGCGCCAGTCGTTTATTGATGACCAGGGAGTGGGCATTGCCGGTCATTTTCAAGCGTTTTCTGCGCCCGGCGGCGATATCGTCGAGCGCCGTCAGCAATTCTTCACAAATCTCTTTGCTGCCCTGGACATCGGCTTCCAGGAACCTGCCAAGCAGGCGCTGGTCACGGCCGGTCTTTGCCCTGGGATCGCCGCTGGCATCACGGTAGAATCGGTTGGTCATGGTCTGCTCCTGTCATCGGGAATAGAGTGGATACGCGGTGCTGATGCGGCCATTCTGAATGTACCCCTCGATGGTGAACCCATGGCCCGATGGGCCGCGGAAGCGCTCACCGCGGCGCTGACCTCGGCGAAAAGCGGAAAGGATGGCTTCGATCACCATTTGGCGGGGCAGGCGGTCGGGATACAAGGTTGAGAACTTGGTCCTGCTGCGGCGGCCGATCCAGACCATGGCGGTATAGACGCCGGAGCGGTTGGGCCGACCAACGATGCGCGCGATGCCGCTTCCCGGCGGGTTAACTCCGCCGGGACGGGAATGGAAGCCAACTGCCTTGCCGCGGCGGTTGATCTCGCCGGCGAAAATGTGGGTCAGGTTGATGGCCGGCCGGGTTTCGGACCAGACGCGGGTGCGATAGTCGATCGCCCGTTCGGGGCTGGTAAGGATATCCCCGCCCCCGGCTAAAAATATGCCTGGCAGCAGGGAAGTTATAAGCAGTAAAATGAATCTGCGTCTCATATGAATTAGACTATTCTGTCCGGATCACAAAGTCAAGCACCGGCCCCAGTCGCTTTACCCAAACGGGATTTCGACGACCCCGAAAGCACTGACAACGAATACCCGCATATGGTACTATGCTCGCATGTCTGCGAGTAATGCTGTCGATCCCGTCAAGGAGACCTGCCGCCTGATCCGCTTGGCCCGTTCGTACTGGAACGCGCACCGCAATCATGCCTGCCGCACCCACCGCGACATGGCCATGAAGCTATATGAAAGCCTTTCCCGGGAGCAAAAGGAAGAAATCCCCCAGGTGCTGCGGGTCTGGCTCCGCTACCGCAGCGAAAAGTACTTTGGCCCCGACCGCACGGCGCCGGGAACAAGGGGAAGGAAGAAAAAGCGCCAGCCTTGAAAATGCTTTATAACTATTCCCATAAAATATGACTGTTTGTGGAATTTGCGGATGAACTCCTCGACCTCGGGTATGCCGCCATTGCCAATTGGGCCCTGTTCTGTAATAATGCGGCCATGGGCACGACGCAAAAAGAGTTGACCCCGGCCAAGGCGGCGACGATTTTCATCTCATTCACGGCCTACTTCTATATTCTGCTTTTCACCCTGTTGCCATTTCTAAAAGCGAACTTCGACCTGAATCCCGCCCTCTACTGGTTCATTACCGGCTATTTCCTTTTCGTGCCGCTATTGATGTTCGCAGCCTGGCGGGCCTGGATGGAAGGGAACCGGGGCCTGAGAGAGATCCTGAAGGCCCTGCACGTCAAGCCTTTTACCACGCCGGATTGGAAATATTCCATTATCGGCCTGCTCCTCGTGCTCCTTCTGACCGGGGGGATTTTCGGGGCCTCATGGCTGTTGCACAGGGTACTTGGCTGGAAGATGCTCTCAACCACCCCCTGGTTTATGACGATGCGGCCGTTCGCCGGACCCGAGAAGCTGCTACTGCTGGCCTGGCTGCCGATGTTCTTCTTCAATATCGTCGGCGAGGAATTGCTGTGGCGCGGTTATATCCAAGGCCGGTTGCCGGGAAAACTGGCCTGGCTCCTGTGCTCGCTTCTGTGGCTCCTTTTCCATATCCCCTTCGGACCGGGAGTGATGCTCATGGGACTCCCGGCCCTGCTGATCATTCCCTATGTTTTCGATAAAACGCGCAACACCCTGGCCGGGATATTCATTCACGCCCTGTTCAACGGGCCGGCATTCATCGCCATCGCACTGGGGCTTTAGGCGCTACATTCGGGTTATTTAGGGACGCCCATTAGAGAGCAATCAGAGAGAATTTATCTTTTTATGCAATGATTTATCGCTTATAAAAAATATCAGCTTTAAGTATCTTCTTACTTATGAAACTTCATGATGAACTCCTCAACCTCGGGGATGCCGACCTGGAATATCAAATAGCCGTTATAGGGTTCACGTTCCGTTATTTCGCCGGCGATGGGGGTCAGCATCAAATCCTTTACCTTGCCAAGATCCGCTGTTTGGCCTAGGGCCCAGCCCAGCTTGACGTAGGCCACTTCGGGCAGCATGTTCTGGAGCCCTGATCGAGATTTTGTGCAAGTATCTCTAACCGAAAAGCTCAGGAGGGTCTTCCGGGACGGGAGACCGGAAATTGAATTTTACTGGCTGCGCTGAGCTGATTTTTGAATAGGTTATGCGGAGTGTTGACATTTTAGATAATCGCCCGCAAAATACAAGCATGACTCATATTGATTTTTTCGTGGTGCGCAATATGGCAATGCCGCGAAAGCGAAAGATGCGCTGCAATGACTGAAAATGAAAAACTTGACCGGATCGCCATTACCGTAAAATCCCACAAGCTTCTAAAAAAACTTCTGAAGGAAAATCCGAAGCTTGAGGAGGTCATGCGCAATGCGCGCAATGAAACCGAGGCCCTGGTCGGGATAAGAAATTGGATTTTAAGCTACTTGAAAGAAAGGCCCGTGGCCTATGGTTTCTACAAGGGAATCGAGCGGGGCCGGGAATCATTTGAGGGATTGACCTGGCAGGATTATGCCGCCATTCGCATCCTCGATTACATCGACAATGCCGGGCGTGAATACGAGGACCTGAATCTCCGCGGTGAGATCGCCATCAGCAACCCCATCAAGTTGATATGGCTGGCGGTAAATTTCGGCACCGGCGGGGCAAAGCCCTACTTTTTCGAGGATATGCTGTACCTCTTCCGCCAATTTTCCGGGAAATACGAAAGGATTATGCCAGCCAGGGACAATCTGCTGGAGTGGATGGAACGTTTTCCCGGCGGCCTGGATCCGCGCATTGTTAAGCTCAGGGAAGAAAACCGCGAAAGGATCATCAATATTCTTATCAGCAAATTGGATTCAGGGGAGATCAAAAGTGAGCGCTATGCTTTCGAACCGCGAATGTCTGCGGAACAGAAGTACCTGAAAATGCTTGAGTGGTGGGACGATTACCGCTTTCACCTCAGCTTTGCCGTTCGCTCGCCGCTTTTGCTCAACGAGTTGCTGGGCAACTCGCTGGATCCCGACACCATGAAGATCCTCTACGAGGCGGAAAAGGCGGGCATCCCCTTTTTTTTGAATCCTTACTATTTATCGCTGCTCCATGTGCGGGTTCCCTATTTCGCCATAGGCGCCGATTTGGCCATCCGTTACTACGTGGTCTACAGCAAGCAGCTGGTGGACGAGTTCGGCCATATCGTCGCCTGGGAAAAGGAGGACATGGTCGAACCCGGGAAACCCAATGCCGCGGGCTGGATCCTGCCCACCCATCATAACGTGCACCGGCGCTACCCCGAAGTGGCCATCCTTATCCCCGCCACTATGGGCCGCGCCTGCGGCGGCCTTTGCGCATCATGCCAGCGCATGTACGATTTCCAGAGAGGCAACCTGAACTTCAACCTCGACAAGCTGAAGCCCGATGACAAGTGGGACGAGCAGCTTTTGCGCATCATGGAATATTGGGAAAACGATTCGCAGCTGCGGGACATCCTGATTACCGGCGGCGATGCCTTGATGAGTTCCAATGTTTCTCTGCAGAAAATGCTCGATGCCATACTGGCTATGGCCAAAAGAAAGAAAAAGAAGAATGAAGAGCTGCCCGACGGGCAGAAGTTGGCCGAATTGGTAAGGGTGCGCTTGGGCACCCGTTTGCCGGCATACCTGCCCCAGAGAATTACTCCTGAAATTGTTTCCATTCTGGCCGATTTCAGGAAAAAAGCCATTGAAGTGGGCATAAGCCAGTTTATCATTCAAACCCATTTCGAATCACCAATGGAAATCACTCCCGAAGCGCGGGATGCCATCAAACAGTTTTTGCGCGCCGGCTGGTTTATCATCAACCAGCATGTTTTTACCACCGCGTCATCCCGGCGCGGGCATACCTCCAAGCTTCGCCAGGTGCTCGCCGAGATCGGTGTTTTGCCGTACTACACCTTTTCGGTGAAGGGCTATATGGAGAATTACTTCAACTTTGCCACCAATGCCCGGGCCGTTCAGGAACAGATCGAGGAAAAAGTTTTTGGCCGCCTGGATGAGAAAATTGCCGAAAAGATCAGGGAAAACGTCTACGATCCCGAGAGCATGGATGAAATCCTGATCCGCAGCATGCAGAAGAACGGCCTGCCCTTTCTGGCCACCGACCGCAATGTGCTCAACCTTCCGGGAGTGGGCAAGAGCTTGACCTTCCGGGTGATCGGCATCACCCGTTACGGCAGGCGGATCATTCAGTTCGATTACGACCAGACCCGCGCCCACAGCCCCATCATCCACAAAATGGGCAAGGTGATCGTCATCGAGTCGAAGTCCATAAGCGAATATCTGCGCCAGCTCGAGGACATCGGCGAGGAGATGGTCGAATACGAAAGCATCTGGGGCTATTCGATCGGTGAAACCGAACCCCGGCTGCCCCTGTACGAGTATCCTCAATACGCTTTCAGGATCACCGGCGAGCTGACCAATATCAGGATCGATTGAGAGTTTTATAGAATCTTGAATTTTCTTCACTGAAAAAGCGGGCTGAAGTTGCCTTGAGCCGGTTTTTGTTGGCAAAACCACGCATCCTTTCCATTTCAGCTCCAGAGATAATTATACCTCCAATACTAACATTACATGTGGTACAATAAATGGGGGCAGGTCAACTATTCTTTCCTGATATTCAATTCCATCCTGATCAGCTTATTCATTAACTCAGTGCAAATACCAGGAGTAGAATCAAAGCTACACGAATTGGTAGCCACCACAAATGCTCTGTCTACTTTTGGGGTGATTAAAACTGCAGCATACCAAATTTCATTGGAGCCGTTATGGTTCAGGGTAATTCCTTTTGCCCAAGCATGTTCTGCAACACCCCAGCCACCGGCGTAAAATCCCGCTGGCGGTTCTATTAATTTGTCTAAATACTTGCGTTCCAGAATCGGGTTTTCGGTTGTTAATTGAAGAGAAATAAATTTAGCCCAGTCAGCTATGCTGCAATATACCCTGCCTGCAGGTCCGATTGCTTCTTCATAGTAAGATTCACTTGGCCGCCATTTCCATAAAAATTTATGATGGCCCCAAGGCTGAGCAGTTGACTTGGAAATATTCGGATTACCAAATCCGGCAGTAGACATCCCCAAAGGATCGAACAACCGTTTTTTCATTAAAACTTCCCAGCTTAAGCCCGTTATCTGTTCTGCCATGCAAGCGGCAATTATATATCCAAAATTTGAATAATGGAACTGATCAATTTCATGGGTAGCTGGCGACTTGAGATTGTCTTCTAAAATCGCCAGTCGCCTTTCTTTAATTTCTTTTGAACTGAATGCGCCCTCATCGGTTGGATTTTTCGGAATCCCGGCACGGTGGGTAAGCAGTTGCCACAAGGTGATTTTATGATAATCTGTATGAATCCTGTTTTTTAGTTCCGGAATGGCTTCTATCAGTTTCGTGTCCCAACTCAGCTTCCCTTCTGCTACCAAAGTGGCAAGCATGGTGCAGGTCATGGCTTTTCCACATGAACCCAGATGCACCACATCATTCGTGGTAAAGGCAATTCCAGAACCCGCTTTACGCTCTCCTGCAGAACCTATGGCAATTACACCTTCGCTTGAGATGATTGCAGCAATCATTCCGGGTGCTTTACCATCATTTACTATTTCGGTAAGTGCCTGGTTAATCAGCTCATTTTTATTTGAGCCCGATTTTGTTTGGGAATTAGTAACTTGAGTACAAGCCATAATCAAGCATTGAGAGATAAAGACTGACCCTAAAAAAGACAAACATCGTTTTCGTTTCAATTGATAATTCATTGGTTCCCCTGCAAAATTTAAACGACTCCTGAGATTAATAAAACCATCCATTATTCGGCTAATTTTTTACAAATATTGTCCATCCCATTCTGATGTAAAGTCATACTTTCAACTTCCCCAGCTTCATTTATATTAAATGTAAATTGGGCATCAATTCCCTTTGGAACAAATACATTTTGCGCTATTGGGATTATGGGACCTTCCCCTTGTCCGGTTGCTTTCACTTTCAATTGACTATCATATTTGGTAATAGTCAGGATGAAGCCCGGCATTAGTTCATATTTCCCTGCATAACTTTCCAGAATGGCATCATCAACAGGCACTTCTTTGATCAAACTCTCCTTTTTCGGTTCAGGTATGGCATTTAACAACAATCGCCCTACCATAAGATAAGTTGGAGGTTCCATAATGGCATTTTTCGTAACAGGGAAACCTGTCATCCCGGCTTCGGCACGCTGACCTGCTTCTCCAACAAAACTGATATTTCCATTTTTATCCGGGTGAATTCTAAATACAAAACCTGAGCCTAAGTAGGTTGAGAAAAGGAGTTTGCTGTTTTTAATATCGATTACAGAAACAAAAGGTTTTTTGCGGGCAAAAAATGTGGAATTAAAGGTCTTCTCACAGACTGGATATTCTGAATATAAGGCGTTTTCAGTAAGCGGAAAATCAGCAGAACTTGTTGTTCCTCCAATAACAACAGTATCTTTATTAAGAAAATTTGCTGACATGACAAAATCGGCTTCACTTCCTCCAAACAGAGTAGCGTATTCCAAGGTCATATCATCAGAATTAAATACCGATATATAGCAATCCCGCTCACCTTTCCCTTTTTTGCTTATAGCGTTATCAGTTACCGGGAAACCTTCTTCCATAGTGCTGCCACATAATATCAATCTGTTTGGCTTTGTCCACTTTACATGTGACATCGCATATCCATCGGCTGCGAAATAGCTTAAATAGGAAATTTTGGTATCTGTTTCGTTTATTTTGGCAATAAAATGATCAATTCTGCCCGCACCATTAGGCATGATTATTTCTTTTCGAACAGCATTATCAGTTACTGGCAAGTCTGCTGTAAACGTACCGCCTGTTATATAAATATTATCTTTGTCATCAACATCAAGCCCGGTAATCATTTCCATTGGACTGCTTCCAAAGAAAGTGGAAAATACAAGTTTTTTACCATCGGGACTCAATTTAGAAACGAAACCATGTGTCTTGGTATTTTCATTGTCAATGATACCCTTTTGTCAGAGGAAAGTCATTGGAGCAGGTAACTCCTGCAATAACAATATTTCCTTTGGAATCAATCTTAATACCTCCTGAGGTTACCGTCTCTTCAACTTTTCCCCCAATAAATGTAGAAAAGATGATGTCCGTTCCTGTCGGGTTCAATTTGGCCAAGTAAACATCTCCGGCCCATACTCCTTCTCCGTTGAAACTGGTATCATAGCTTCCTGGTGTAACAGGGAAGTCGGAAGAATGAGTCCCTCCGGCTATATATATATAACCTGCCTCATCCACTATTATTGTAGTATGATGTTCTCTTTTGGTGCCGCCGATTAATGTTGCAAATTCAAGTTTTCCATCAGGCGTAAATTTTGCGATAAATGCATCTGCCTCTCCTTTAAGTTCTGTTTGATACGCTCCTTCTGTAGCCGGGAAATTCTTATCTCTGGTATTACCTGAAACATAAGTATTGCCCTCTGCATCTGAAAAAACATCAAAACCAGCTGCGAATCTATCGGTATGTGAAAGATAGGTGGAAAAACCGAAAGTATAGATGAAATGATCCACCTGAGAGCCAGTTTGAGCCAGTATCATTTCCTGACTGAAATAAATTCCAATTAAAACTAAAATAATATTTTTTTTATTTTCATTTTGAACCTCCAAAGTGAATATATCGGACTTATTTAATAAATAGATGATATTTTCGATGAAGCGTAAATAGATTCGATGAAATGGATATTTTTGAAAAAAACTTATAAATTTGATAAATATGTTCTACTGACAGGTAAATTTTTATTCACACCTGAAAGTTCAACTACATATTTGCTGTTCTCTGTCTTATGGAATTTTTTAATATACTCCATATTAATAATAATTGAGCGATGGATCCTGCGAAAATATTTTTGCGGCAGCATATTCTCCCAGCATTTCATTGTTCGATACAATAACATGTCATTTTCTTCAGCACAGCAGATTCGGGTATAGTCTCCTTCAGCGGATATATATAAAATTTTTTTTAATTTTATCACTCGCAACCCAGCAAAGTTTTTTTCAATTAATTGATCGCAATAGGTTAATTCCCCTGAAACCTCTGGTTTTGTCTTGTTAAGAATTCTTTCCATCGCCATATTAAATCTCTTTAGACTTACCGGTTTAAGCAGATAATCAACCGCATTAACTTCAAATGCCCGAAGCGCATACTCTTCATAGGCTGTTATAAAAATGACATCCATTTTGACTTTTATTCGTTTCAGCAAATCAAATCCCGTCTCTCCCATTAATTGAATATCCAGAAAAATCAGATCTATTTTTTTTGCTTTCAAAACATCAACGGCAGAATCTACGGAATCAGCCTGGTGTACAATATAATTTTCATTATAATCATATAATCTGTTAACCAGTTCCTTCCGGGCAAAGAATTCATCATCTACAATCAGAATATTTAAAATTTTCACAATGTGCCTAATTTCATTCGGCATGTTACCATTCCATTTTTCTCACTCAGATCGACCCCATATCCTTCCCCATATAGAAGAGAAATTCTTTTTATGGTATTGGACAATCCGGTTCCGGTACCATGATCATTGTTTTCGGGAGTGTTAATTATCTTGCCGCCATTTTTTACTTCAACAATAATATTGTTTTCAATTTCTTTAATACTTATGAATATCTTTAGTTTATCCTTACAGGTCTCGGTTCCATGTTTTACTGCGTTTTCAACCAGGGGGTGGATAATGAAAACAGGGACTTTTCTTTTTTTTAATTTTTCATCCAGTGCAGTTTTAATCTCAATTTTATCTTTGAATCTTTTTTTTTGGATTTTCAAATAATCTAAGACCGAGTTATACTCTTCTTCAAGCGTCACTTCTTTTTTTTTTGAATTATTCAAACTATATCTCAAATAGTCAGACAAATCCGTAATGATCTCCCTTGCCTGTTCTTTATCATAATCAATCAACGCCATTATCGTATTAAGCGCATTAAAGAGAAAATGTGGATTTAACTGATAGGATAACATCTCCAGTTTAGCCTCTCTTGCCAGGTTTTTTGCCTCTTCCGTTTTTAGTTTTTCATCATCCTTCTCTTTTATTAATTTAAGAACAAAAAAAAGTCCTAAAAAAGGCACCAAAGTAAATATATTCATCGCACTTGCTGAAATAAATCCTCCGAAAGTAAAATTTAATTTTTGAAAATGAAAATAAGCATAGATTACACTAAATACAGTAAGCATACATGATGAGCCGAGTAATCCTAAAACTAAGATAAAAATGTTTTTTTTATTTAAAAATTGATTATAGAAATATTTCTTAAATAAATAAAAAAGGATAATTGTAAAAATCGAAAATACAATAAACTGATAAATTCCAGATCCAATTATATAATTCAGTAAATCAGGACTTTTGTAAATAGAAACGATTGCTCGTATTATCAAATAGACCAGCCACATAAAAACAATAAAAAACGATGATATAAAAAAATCTTTATTCTTCATACTTAATTTATAATAGCATAATATATTTC
>CAVYQZ010000011.1:0-17433 GCA_963770755.1 Candidatus Aminicenantota bacterium
GAGAATAGCCCCTGAAAAACCGCAGATCGATTTCACTGAATATTTCCTGGTCATCATTCAACCCGGAGCTACGATCACCCAATACAATTACAACCTGAATATCAATGAGAATCCAAAAGCCATTAGTTTTTCGCTGCGTGAATTTCATACAGCCAAAGACAAACTGTGGTTGATAGGGCAGGAACCCATCCTGGCATTCAAAATTCCGCAAACCGTTAAAACCATTACTGTAGAAATCAAGAAAGCGCCTGGAAGTGCAGGGCCTTATCCCAAATGAGCGCGCATTCCAAAAGACTTTTTCTCGCCATTCTGGCTGCTGCGCTTGCGATCCAGGCCGTGTGTTTTGTCCGATCAACTGCGCTTTATTACAAATTTCCGATTTCAGCATTTGCCAAAGTTGAAGTGTCTTCCGCTGAAAATCATCCGGACTTCGCATGGGCCGAATGCAAAGACAATAAGCTTTATGCAAAATCAAGCAGAACCTATGGAACGGCAAGAGATGAAATCACCCTGGACCTGGTGAGTGGAGTACTTTCCGGATCGAGTAATTTATCAGGCATGAACCCGCAGGCAAACTTTGTGATTCGCGCTCCCGACCAGGGCGGGGATTATTTCACCTACTTGGACAAACTTGCTGAAATGGAACGTATTTTCAAATTCACCAAATCAAGGAAAGCCGAGAAATATATCCGCCGAATCATGAGCTGCGTAAAAAAGCTGAATGTCGCGGATGCGGCTCGCGCTTTTATCGATTGCAGCAACCTCGTCCTGGGTCTCCGTAATAAAATAATGGTTGAGTACCAGGTGAAAACAGATAGAGACATATTGTTAAGCTTCTGTGATAAAAAACAATGTTATGCAAAAAAAAGAGCTTCCATAAAAGCTGGCGCGGGTAAAACTGCAATAGAATTGGAGCTCCCGCTCACGGTTTCAGACATGGAATCAACATATATTTCTTTGCATGTCGTTCCTCCAGGAGCGGAGCGAACCCAAAGTGTAGCCGAAGCCATTGTGAATAGAAAATCAGAAGCCGGAGACAGGATTTTCAATCTCTATGTCACCAACGTCGATGATCAAGGACATGCGGACCCTGCTCTCTATGCTGGGAAAAATAACGAAATATATACAAACTGGAGAGTTGCCGGAAACAGGGACATCATTTTAAAACTGGTCGATCAGGAAGGCAGGGTATGGGTAGATAACAAGTTTTTTGCTAGTAGTGGCGGAGAAAATTCCAAAAAAGTTCAGTTATTCATCCCTGAAAACACGCCGCCGGGAACCGGTTACAAGATTATCGAACGCATTGTTCCCCAAGGCGGATCATGGGAAGAGAACTTGACTGAAGAAGCACTTGATGATTGGGGAAGAGGCATTGCTGTAAAATAAGCAATTCCAGCCTAACCCCGCTTTATTTTATTGCCCCGTGCAGCTTCAACAGTTCGGCCACTTGCTTATGGTTGTTGCTTTCAGCATACTGCAGAGGAGTTCTATCATTCTTATCCTTTGCGTTAATATTCGCTCCTTTGGCAATCAGCAGTTCAATGACTTCTTTTTGGCCATATGTTGCTGCTTCGTGCAGCGGCGTCGTGTCCACTTTGCTTCTGGGATTTAACTCGGCGTTCTTGGCGATGAATAACTCTGCCATTTCCGTATAGCCATAGGCGGCGGCAATATGCAGCGCTGTTATGCCATTCATGTCCTTGGCGTTGACATCGGCGCCATGGGCGAGCAGCAGCTCAGCCACTTCCTTCTGGGCATAAACGACGGTCCAATGCAGCGGTGATTCACCACGCTGATCCTTGGCATTGATGTCTGCCCCCTTGCTGATCAACGATTCGGCTATTTCTTTTTTGTTCCATAAGATAGACCAGTGCAGCGGTGTATCACCCTCATTATCCTTGGCGTTTATTTCCGCGCCTTTGGCGATCAGCATCTCGGCCATTTCCTTGTTGTTGATCGAGGCGGCTTTGTGCAGCGGCGTAAGGTTTTTATTATTTCGGGCATTCACATCCGCTCCTTTACCAATCAATAGTTCGGCCATTTCGGTATCGCCCCGACCGGCAGCCTTATGCAGCGGTGTATTGCCATCTTCTTCCTTGATGTTGATATCTGCCCCCTTGGCGATCAGCAGCTCGGCAATTTTCTTTTGGCTATTTACAGCGGCATAGTGCAATGGCCTATAGCCAAATTGATCATCCCTGGCGTTTATATCAGCGCCTTTGTCGATCAGTAATTCGACCAATTCATAATCGCCTTCCTCGGCGGCTTTATGCAGCGGTGTATTGCCAGATTCATCCTTGGCATTAATGTCAGTTAAGTTTACACCTTTGGCAATAAGCAATTCCGCTTCTTCTTTTTCGGCCTTGTCTTTAATTTTTGCGAGCAAATCCTTTATATCCAAGGATTCTGGAGCCTTGGCTGTTAGCTCGAGATAATGGTTAAAACTCGCGAGCGCCTTTCTGAAATTTCCCACTTTTTCCTGGGCTGATCCTAAGTTGAACCAGGCCTCCGCCCAATCTGGCGCAAGGCTGGTTGCCTGTTCGAACTCAATGATCGCGACGGCATAATCATCCGGAGATATTGCCAACTTTATGGCCGCCAGTCCACGCTCAAAACAATTCTGGGCTTCGTGCGATACAGCCTGGCTGAACGATGATTCGATTCCATATAACATAATTAAAAAGATAGTCGATATTAATAAAATCTTTTTCATATTTTCTCCGTTTTCTTCGGCACACGTTTTTTTTCTGCTTGTCTAAATTTTTATCGGATATGAACATTCTATTCTGCAGCTTTGACGCGAGTCCATTCGATTGAATACCAATCTCGCAATCCACCTTCGCTTGAATCGGTGGCATGATATCGGCCACGCAGGAGATTTGGTGTAATGACTTTTAATTCCTTGTAAATACCGGCTGGTAAAATGCCTGGTTCTTGGTAAAAAGTAAGGGTCGTACCATCAAAAGACCCTTTAAACGCATTGTCTAGGAATAGCTCGGCTCCCTTCTGAGTGACAGTCCATTCCCCGTTGTAGCCAAACTCATTTAGCTGTTCACACCAAACTCCCAGTACTATTGAATATTTTGCTGCTTTAGCCTGTTCCTGTTCAACCTTATACTCAAGTTTATATATAAGTTTTTTTACTTTTTCAACATCAGGATCCTTAGGAGCAAGTTGAAGAAAGCGATTAAGACTCGCCGTAGCTTCCTTCAATTTGCCAACCTTTTCCTGAATGATGCCCAAGTTGAACCAGGCTTCAGCCCAATTGGGCGCCCACTTTACCGTTTCATCAAATTCAAGTTCAGCCTGTTGATAATTGTTAGTTTCAGCAGCGGCCTGCCCGCGAACAAAGCGCCGCTGCGCTTCATCGGATATCGTCTGGGTAAGAACGATTGCCGACAGACTTCCCAGCAGGACCAAAATTCCAAATTGCTTTATTCCACGATAAAGGTTCATTCAATTCTCCTTTATAATATCTATAAGAAATTCGTTAAGTAAAAAAAACACACACACACACACACACAATTTAAAATTATAACAATGCCTACTTCCCGAGTTATTGAAAATCATCTCATAGCTATCGTTTTTCATATTCGCAGGAAAAAGTGTAACCACTCTCCGTCTGTGTCTGGCGAATCTTTACGCGCGTTTTTGAGATGACTTCAATTTCATTTTCGGTTTCCCGCGGACAAGGGAGCATTCCCCCACTACATGCGTCAATAACGGAAATATATATCAGCACCGGCCCTTTGACTTTCAAGGATCTGAACTCTGCCACCCGCTCGTCGCGCCATATATTTTCCCCGTAAGACATGACTTGAATAAAACCCTCGCTTCCTAATTTGATAAAATTGAACTGGTGCTCATGGAAGCAATCCCCTTGGACCATCACCCAGCCTTTTTCAGTATGTCCAAATGAAACCAGCACATCGATAATCTCTGGTATGGAAAGAACCTTTTCAGCCTTGTACTCAAGCTCATAGATCAACGTCTTCACATTGGGGGCGTCTTGATCATTCGGTGCAAGCTGAAGAAACCGAGTAAGGCTGACAACAGCCTCTCTGAATTTCTCGGCTTTCTCCTGGACCCGGCCCAAGTTGAACCAGGCCTCCGCCCAGTCGGGAGCAAGCCTGGTTGCATGTTCGAACTGATTGATCGCTGCAATATAATCATCCTGAGATTTGGCCATCTTTACTGCGGTTAGTCCCCGCACAAAATACCGCTGGGCTTCTTCGGATACCGTTTGGCTGAGAGCACCCACGGCCAGGCTCCCCAGCAGAATCAAGATGCCGAACTGTTTGATTTCGCATTGCTTGCTCATTAGTTTCTCCTGTTTATAATATTTACCATAGCAAGAATATTTTCTGGAAGAAACTCTTAAGGATGACGAGGAAATCCTTATCGTTGAGGAAGATGTCTGTAGACTGTATTCGATTCCATCTCCTGTTGTCAGGAAAACCAATCCCTCTCATAGGGTGATTATGAAAGGCTGCTATTAAAATGTCAATGAAAGGTTCAATGATGCAAAATATTACCCTTGAAATTAGTATTACTGCGTGATAAATTAAAAGAATGAGAAAAACAAAGTTGGCTTTTCCCGGAATGTTCTATTATCATCTGGGTCGAGAATCTGAAATGGGAGGTAGTTAAATGATTGGAATCAGTGAACTGTTTATTTTGATCATTTTTTTCGCGCCGGCGTTAATTGCTCTGATTGATATTCTGAAAAATGATTTCAAGGGCAACGACAAAATCGTTTGGCTCATTGCCGTGATACTTCTTCCTATTATTGGCGCGATCGCTTATTTCTTCATCGGCAGAAAGCAGAAAATAAAAAAAATAACTAACTGAAGAGAATATTGATGAAAAAATCTTCGCTGATTCTTGATGTAAGTTTTTGCAGCGCCTCCATTTTCATTATCGTTTTTTTATGCATCCTTTTTTTCCCCGCACCATCGTATGCTGAGTATTCTCAAAACCCGCGGCAAACAGGAGAAGAAGTTTTAATTGAGCTCCTCATGGGATCAAACAGCTTCATTGCCAGCGTCGGCAGTAACGGTTGTACGGACAAGGACTATTTTAAGGTGGATGTAAAAAGGCAAGCAGGTCTATCTGAAAAAGCGCCGCATTATGTTCTCACGATCATGAGGATCAAAGCGGACGAATGCAAGGAGATCGTCAATGGCGGCACATTGGTTTTGTTCGACCTGGAAAAAGACTTGGGAATAAAGGGCGATTTCACTTATTCAATAACAAACCGGGTATTTTCATCTTCCAAGGTCCCGTCGACCGATGAGTCCTTATGGTCCATTATAGAAAAATACTTTACCGTCAAACCCGCTTTGGAAAGTGCGGTTGACGCGGCTGAAGCCGCGGAAGCGGGGAAAACTTCCCGCTATACGATAGAGGGTGGTTACTTCAGCTGCGACTTACCGGAAGGCTGGGCACTAAGCCGCAATCCCGAAGAGGACGCTGAGTACGGCATATATGAGATACGGCTGAGCGGCGGCAAAGGCCCGGGCGGGGCAGAGATCGTCGTCTCGTACTGCGCGCCCGGCAATAAGGATTTTTCTGGTTATGAGGATTATGTCGCAAGAAATTCAAAAGATGCGTTCGGCGCGGTGAAAACCGCCACGTCTTCTTATGAGCCGGTAAAGGAAATAAAACTGTCGGGCCGCCCGGCGTTGGAGCTGGCGCGCGAGAAATTCATGTATCTTCATCCGCACGAAAAATCCACCGAAGGCATCAGCCTGAAAGAACATATCTATGTGTTCCCGGCCAAGGAGGGTTTTTACACTCTAATAATAAGTTCGCCCACCGCGGAATTCGCCTCGCATCTGCCGGTGTTCGAGAAGCTGGCCGCAAGTTTTTCCCCAAAATTTTAACCCTGAGACCGCTTCTAAAACTATTTCTCAGCTAAATTCCCAAAAGTGTGTCTGCCTTGATAAAGAATCTTCTAAAAATTAATTCCAGTAAAAATTATTGACATTGCAATTCGCTTCATCCAGAATGCGAATAAAGGAGGGGGCATATGAAATATCTATACAAAATCCTGGTAGGCGTCATGGTTGTAGCCGTTATTGCCGGATCGGGCGTCTTGCTGGCCAACGATGTCACGGCAGAGGTGGATTGCAAAGAAGTTGGCCGCTTAAACGGAGAAGTAGGGTATCAGTATGATGCAACGCTGACAAACAATACGGATAGCAAACTCATTGTAAAGTATGATGTCATTTTCCTGGCCGGCGATGTCCGAAAAAAAACTCACAGTCACTCGACTCTAATGATCCCGAATGAGACCTTGACTGAAACCCATGATGGGAAAATCAGTGAAGAAGATTGGGAAAAGATCACAAAGTTCAGGATCGAGTGGTCATCCCAAAAGCAGTAATGGGCTAGTATACCGATCCTGAAAAGAAACCTTCTTTTTAACGGCGATAAAGAAATGTTACTTTGCCATAAAACAGCGCCTCGCTTCAACCTTGGATTATCTTTGACAAGAGCCGCGTAATTGATAATTTTTACAGGAGGCTCCAATGAAATTAATCAAAAAAATTTCCGCTATTGATTGCGGCGGCCATGGTGCTCTTATAGACCATCCCGTTGCAGGCTGCTGTAACGATTGGCTTCGAATTCGCCGGCGCCAGCAGGAGATTGTGGACAAGGCCAGCCTGGTGAGCCAGAAGGGCTCTTTGTTCGGGTTCAGCTTTGGCACTGTCGGATGCAGGAGGGACATCAATGTGGAGATGAGAATGGACTACTGCCGTCGGAAGGCCGAGCAGATCGGCTATGGGCTAGGAAACGTTTCTGACTATGGTATATACATGGGTAGGAGATACGGTCCAAGCTCCTCCCCGATATTCTGGTGGAACACTCTCGTGGGAACCCTGCTGATCAAGCCATCCTGGTGCATCCGCACCTCCTTTATCTTCTAACCTTTATTATTTTTGCAAGGAGGGTTTATGGGCTTAGGCATAACGGAAATTATTTTATTGCTGGTTCTTCTTTGTGTGCCGATCTGGCTGATCGCCTTCGTGGACATCCTGAAAAATGATTTCAAGGGGAACGACAAACTCATATGGCTTTTGGTCGTTATCTTCGTGCCTTTCATAGGTCCGCTAAGTTATTTTTTCATTGGCCGGAAGCAGAAACTGTCAGGCAAAGACCAGGAGAGCCCGCCGGCGGGGTGATCCTGCAATGATGGAATGATTGATCGCCGCCGCAACCTCTATCAAAAAATCGCATCTCTTGGTATCATGGCGGAGCATCAGCAGGATAAGGGCTCACCGTCCCGTCCGGCGACGGCCGGGACTGAGACAAACCCCATCCGGAGCAAGGCCTAACAAAGGGCGTTTGAGGTTTTCCCGACCGAGGCCCTTGGGTTGGCTGCTTGATCCCGCCGCTCTGATCCAGTGGATTATTCAATACTGGGTTTGTTCTCCTTGAAGCTCTGGATAACACCCGCATCCAGCCAGTAGATATCGTCATTGCGGGTGAAGAAAAGGAATTTTCCATCCGGAGAAAGTATCGGGCAATTCTCGTTATGTTCGCTGTTGATCTGGTCGCCCATGTTTTTCGGGGTCGTCCAGCCGTCGTTCTCATCGCGGAAACTGATGTACAAATCCCCCCGGCCGAATCCTTCGGGACGGTCGACGGAATAGATCATGTAATCTTCGTCGGGCGCGATAAGGACGTCCCCTTCGAACCGGTCGCTGTTGATGACGTCTCCGACATTTTCGATTTTTTTGTATTTGCCGTCAACCGGTCTGGAACGGTAAATGTCTTTCGAGCCGTGGCTGTCGGGACGCTGCGATTGAAAATACAGGGTGCCGTCCTTAGTCAGCGAAGGATAGAATTCCGATTCGTTTGAATTGACCGGGGCTCCCATGTGTTTGGGTTTGGACCAGTCGTCCCCGTCGCGCTCCACCACCCAGATGTCGAAATCCTTTTTTTCCGCCCCTTTTTTCTCCAGGGGGCGGTTGGAACAGTAGAGCAGCTTCTGGCCATCTGCCGAAATGAACAGGTCGACGTCGCTGTATTGGCCTGAAAACGAAGCCGGAGCCGGCTTGGACCAGCGGTCGTTCACGCGTTTCATCACCATGATAACCCACTTCATCTGGCCGGTTTGGATGGCAAAGTAGAACTCGCGGCCGTCCGCGGAAAAAACCGAATTCAATTCGTTCTTTTCGGTCGATACGATCCCCGGAGCGAAACGTTCCGGCATGGTTCCGGGGGTTTTCTGCCCCAGGTAGTCTCCTTCCAGGACGGGCTCAATGATGCTCTCTTTGTTTGCTCCCTTGGCAATGAGCATATCTGCAATATCCCGGTGCCCTTCCCGGAACGCAACACTGGCCGGCGTGCCGCCGAGGTCATTCATCGCGTTCACATCGGCGCCTTTTTCGATCAGCCATTCCGCCAGGACTTTCTGGCCGGTCAGGGAGGCCAGGAGCAGCGGCGTGCTGCCCATTTTGTCTTTCTCATTGAGGGAAGCCCCTTTGTCGACCAATATCTGGACCATGTCCGCCTGCCCGGTCGAAATAGCTTTCATGAGCGGCGTAAACCCTTTTTTATCCTTGGGATCCAGCGCGGCTCCCTTGGCGACCAGCAATTTGACGATATCCGTGTGCCGGCCGCTGACCGCCAGGTCCAAGGGTGTGGCGGCGATTATGTTGGCATTGGCATCAAGCGTGGCGCCCTTGGCGATGAGCATTTCAACCAGCTCCATTTGCGCTGAAAAAACGGCAAAATGGAGTGGAGTAAAACCATCCTTATTGGCTGCGTTGAAATCCGCACCCTTTTCCAGCAGGAACTTGAAGACAGCGACTTGACGGGAAAACAGGGCCTGCATCAACGGAGTGCGGTCGTTGGCTTCGCGGACATTCAGCAGGCTGGGATCGCTCTCCAATATCGCCTTTATCTTGTCCAAGTCACCTTTTTTTATCGGTTCAAAGATATCTTCGGCCGCGAGTGGAACAATGAGCAGTACCATCAGGGCCACGATGATGATACGGCTGGTGAAATTTTTCATTTATTTCCTCCTAAGTTGTCATTATAACCGAAAAAGCGCTCTTCCGAAAGGGGTTAGTCGTTTTTTTATGCCATTCTACTGATTTTTTTATAAAAAATGGTCAAAAAGCTTCGGCGAAAGTCAGGTAAAAGGAGGGCGACGATTCGGCAAAACCGACGTCCAGACGGATATTCAGGTTTTCCCGGGAATTGAATTTGTAGCGCACGCCAATGCCGCCGGCGCTGTGAAATCCCCCCAACGACATCAATCCCGGTTTGGATTGCACCTGCGCCAGGCCGGCAAAAGCGCACAGTCCGAAACGCCATACCACGGGCAGGCGGTATTCCGTCTGCAGGGCCAGCAGGCAATTGTCGCGCAGGCGGCCTTCGTAGAAGCCGCGCAACAGGCTCGAGCCGCCCACCAGGGGCATGGTTTGAAAAGGGGATTCGCCCCACGTCGATTTGAACATTCCCTGGAACGCCAGCACCGATCCCCGGCCCAGGGAGAAATATTTCCTGGCATCCAGCGTCAACTGGCTGAAGTCGAAATTACTGCCCAGCAGCTTGGTGAAGCAATTCAGAAAAACGGCGCCATAGGCGCCTTTGGCCGGTGAAAACGTGTTGTCGCGACTGTCCCAGCGGCTGAACAGCCCGATCCCCGATAGCCTCATGCCGCGGCTGCCCGGAATGTCGCCCGCGGTCAGCAGGCTGTCGGCTTCGGTCTCGAGGAGACTCTGGGTAAATATTTCCATACGCAGCCCGGTGAAGATGTTTTCACCCCAGCGGCGCTGGGCGTTCAGTTGCAGCCGCCAGTTGCGCGCGTTGAAATCCTCGCGGCTCTCCTTGGCGCTGCGGTTGCCGATGCCGTAAAAACGATCGGGATAAAGCGAATATTTTGCCTGGCCGTTCAGGATGATTTTGCCGCTGGCCAGGTGGAGTTCATAATCGATCTGGGCGATTGTCTGCTTTTTCTGGGTATAGATCAAGTTGAAGCGGTAGTGCGAAAGCCGGGTGGGCAAAGGGGAACGGCCGAACTGGAAATAATGGATGCCGGCGAAACCCCAAGCCAGGAGAGTTTCGGGAGCATAGCTGATCACCGGAGTGATGATAAATCCGTTCCGGTCCGGGGAAGCGGCTTCAGCGCTGGTTATATCCTGGCCCCAGCCCACATGGGTTAGAGCCAGCAGCAAGATGGCGGCGGCGCAAGCGCTGTGCCCCCAGTGTTTGATTTTTCGCCATAGTTCAGCGGGCATGGATTGGCCCATCGGTTGTTTTTTTATTTTTCTTTTTCATGATGATTCTTTTCAGTTCGTTTTTACGCAGGCCGTGGCGCTCCAGGAAATAGGCGTAAACATCTTCGATGCTTTTCAGGCCGGGTGCCGGCTCGTGGGTCTGCGGGTGGGGATTGGCGGAGATGATGATGACCATTTCGCCTAAAATGGTTTCGTCTTTCAGCAGCTCGGACCATTGATCCAGGCGGCCGCGGATTATTTTTTCATGTTTTTTGCTTAATTCCTTGGCCAGGGCGAAATGGCGGTCATTTAGTGTTTCGGCAGCGTTTTTCAGGAAGTTTTCAATTCGCCGCGGCGATTCATAAAATACCAGGGTATAGGGCAGGAGCGCCAATGACTTGAAAAAACGCCGCATGTCATTCTGGCGACGGGGTGGAAAGCCGAGAAAAACAAAGGGTTGCGGGTCGATGCCTGAAGCGACCAGGGCGGGAATCAAGGCGGTCGGCCCGGGCAGGGGGATGATCGTGATGCCGGCGGCGATGGCCCGGCGGATGAGGATGAACCCCGGGTCCGAAATCCCGGGGGTCCCCGAATCGGTAACCAGGGCAGCGTCCCGGTCTGCCAACATGGTCACAATCTTCTGCGCCTGGATCTCCTCCTTGGGACGGTAGTGGCTGACGATCTTTTTAGTGATCCCCAGGTGGTTCAGCAGCTTCAGCGTATAACGGCTGTCCTCGGCGATGACGAAATCGACCTGGTTCAGAATGGCGATGGCCCTCTGCGTCATGTCTCCGAGGTTGCCGATCGGCGTGGGAACGATATATAGAGCCATTAGTTCAGCAGGGAAGAGATAGGGAAGATTGAGGGAAGCGAGAGGGAAGAGTGAGTTGAAAGAAAAAAAGCTTTGGTTGATATCTTAGTACTTTTTCTTCCCTCTGCCTTTCCCTTGTTCTTCCCTTTGTTTTCCCTTGACTTTTTTCTGAACGCCATTTTTTACTTGTTCCAGTCTCTTAAATAGCGGAAGTCAATGCCGACGGTCCGGGCATGCAGCTTGGTTACCGGCGGCATGGTGCGCTTGAATTGGGACTGGACGATCATTTTCTTGATGCGGCGGATGAGCGCCAGCGGGTAGCCGCGTTCGATGATCTCGCCTTCATCCCAGCGCTTGTCGACCATCAGGTGCAGGATGACGTCGAGGTCATTATAGGCTATGCCGATCTCGGTTTCATCGCTCTGTCCGGGCCACAGGTCGGCTGAAGGCTTTTTGGCAATGATGGCCTCGGGGATATCCAGGTGGCGGGCCAATTCGAAGACCTGGGTCTTGTATAAATCGCCGATGGGCTGGAAAGCGGCGGCCGCATCACCGAACTGGGTTGAGTAGCCGACCAGAAGTTCGCTTTTGTTCGCCGTGCCGATAACCAGCGCCTTTTTGCGCACTGAAAAATCGTACAGCACGGACATCCGTTCCCGGGCGCATTTGTTGCCGACCTGCAGCCGGTTATCAGTGGGAAAACGGTCGAAGTAAGCATCCACGGACGGAGAAATATCGATGATTTCATAGGGCACCTTGAACTTGGCGCAGACCATTTTGCCGTGTTCCAGGCTTTCGGAGGCGGAAACGCGGTAGGGGAGAAGCAGGGCGGAAACATGGCGGGCGCCCAGGGCCTTTCTGCTCAGGGCCAAAACCACGGCTGAATCCAGGCCCCCGGAAACCCCGATGATGCCGTTTTTATAGCCGTTTTTTAAAATGCTGTCGCGGATGGAATTGACCAGGATCTTTTCCACCAGGTCGCAGCGTATTTTAAGCATGGAGGATCCTCCGCATTTCCTTGAGCACCAGCTCCGGTTGATCGTCGCGCAAATAGTTGGAACTCAGGCGGGCCCGGCGCACGTCGGCCAGCTGGATTTCGGCGTCGAGTACGTCCTCATCGACGGTTGCGGCCTTCTGGCAGATGCCCTGGCCGGCGCGGGCGAAAAAAGAACCGCCGCCGAAACCGATACCGTCTTCAAAACCCACGCGGTTGACGAACAAATAGTTCTGGTGATAGAACTGTGAAAAAACGTAGCCCATGGTTTCCCAGAGCTGGAAGGAAGAGATCCCGTCCTTGCCGATGCCCCGTTGCGGACTGTTGGAAATACCGATCAGCAGGTCGGTTTTTTGAATGAAATACAGGTAGGCCAGCATGGGGAAGAGGATTTCCCGGCAAATGAGAATGCCGGCGGTCATGGTGCCGATCTGGAACGTCCGGAACGTGTCTCCGGCTTTGAAGATCATCTTTTCCTCGAACATGCCGTAATTGGGCAATTGGACCTTGCGATGGACATGGCGGCATTGGCCGCGCCAGAAATACAGGGCCGCGTTGCAGATGATGCCCGCTTCTTCCTCCAGCGGGGCGCCGACAATGATGGCGATTTTTTTGCTCAGTTTTTCGATTTCGCGCCATTCGGCTCCGTCCTTTCTAAAAGCCGCTTCGCTGATGATGTCCTTCAGATGATAGCCGCTGAGGCTCAGTTCGGGAAATACGATCAGCTCCCTGCCGTCGCGGATGGCCTGGGAAATATGGCGGATGTGGGTGTCCATGTTTTTGCCGATATTGCCCAAGGCCGGACTGAATTGGATGGCTCTGACCTTCATCCATAAAATATACCATACCTGGTGTTGATTGGCAATTGGCCGCGAGATTCAGCGTCAAGGCGCGGGCGCCGGTTGCATGCGCCCGGGGGCAATTGACAGCCGCCTGGGTTTATGATATTTTTCTGACCTTAAGAAACCTTTTATTATAAGGATCCCTTTTGAAAAATAGTATGGTCATTTTCTGTCTGCTGCTGGCTTTGTTTTCCGGGCTGTGGGCCGCTGAAAATCAGGCCGTCGTGCCGGATCAGGATGGAATGAAACTGCCCGTGAGAAAGGCGAGGGCCTACATCGAGATGGGGCTCAACCTGGTCGTGACCGCCGTTTATTACTGGATGAACTACCAGGATTTCCTTGAGGATTGGCAGTTCACCTTGACCTGGAAAGACCAATCACAAAAATTTTTCAGTTCCGAAGGTTTGCGCATGGATTCGAACCGGCTCGTGACCAACGTGATCCATTCCTGGGCCGGGGCGTTTTATTACAGCTGTGCGCGCACCAACGGCCTCAGCCCGTTCGTTTCGCTGCTGTTTTCAACGGGCGGGTCGATCATCTGGGAATATATTGCCGAGTGGCGCGAGATCTCGTCGATCAACGACCACATCTTCACGGCCATCGGCGGCCTCTCATTCTGCGAACCCCTGTTCCAGATCGCCAACCACTTCCGCAGCCGTCCGGGCTTCGCCAACCGCATCGCCACCTTCCTGGTCAATCCGACATTGGGGATCAATGATCTCCTGGACGGGAAAGGCCGGGGCCCGCGCATCCCGACCAGCGACTGGAGCGATTTTCGTCTCAGCCTTGGCGGCAAGCAAGGGCCGATATCACCGGCTGACGACGCCGGCAGTCATTTCTCGCTGGACGTAGACCTG
Source organism: Candidatus Aminicenantota bacterium (assembly GCA_963770755.1). Classification (GTDB taxonomy): domain Bacteria; phylum Acidobacteriota; class Aminicenantia; order UBA2199; family UBA2199; genus UBA2199. Next base: position 13,740 of record CAVYQZ010000011.1, read on the forward strand.
CGCCAGGTCACTCTGCCCGGCTACGGCCGGCCCGGCTCCGGCTCGGGCTACGCGCGGCAGCCGCTGCAGAGCGAATACCAGGTCCATTTCAGCTTCAATGAACGCATGTACGAGGAAGTATACGCGCACACGCGCACCGTCATGGGCGGCTGGTGGTGGAAAAATGTCCGGGCCGATGAAAGCGGGGCGCTGCATGGCGCCGAGTACTGGCTGGGCTGGGCCACGGCCTGGGATTTTTTCCAGAAAAAAGCCGTGGTGGCCTATGACGGCAAGTGGCTGGGCAAAGCCGAGGCCTGGCTCGAACGCGAGCGGCCGACCCGCTTCGCCGACAAGTTTTCGTCGCTGCACCTCATCGGCCCGGCCTTTAACTGGACGGGCTACGCCGGCAAGCTCAGCGCCCGCATCGATCTCGATGCCAGTTTCGATTTCAGCATGATCAACTCCCTGGCACTCAACGAATATTCCGCCGGCCATGAGATCTGGGGGGTGAAAACGACGCTGAACAACTGGGGCTACTATTATTCCCTGGGCTACAGCCTGAACGCCGGGCTGGACCTGCGCTTCGGCGCGCTGCGCGCCGAGGCCGGTGTCAGGTACCAGTGGTTCAGCTCCATCCAGGGCAGCGACCGTTTCCAGGAGCAGGTGACCGATGATTCCCGGCTGCGGGACTCGCGCCTGGCCTGCAAAGCCAGCCTGGCGGCCGCCATCCCGCGTACGCCGTTTTTCCTCTCGTTGAACCTGGAAAACATCGAGCGCCGCGGCCGTTTTCACGACGTCAGCGTCAGGAACAATGAATTGCGGTTTTTCTACCGCATGGGGATTTCTTTTTAAAGGCCTGCCCCGATTTGTGTTTTCCCCTTTTGTGGTGGTTGACAAGGAAGCCGATCAGGAATATATTTTCCAACTGGCCATTATTCCGGGCTGAGCCCAGACATTGTTGGCTGGCAGTGGAGGACTCATGAAGAAGATCGGCATCATCATTTGCGGCCGCTATCTGTCGTGCGGCGGCGGCAAGTGTTTCCGGGCATTGCGTGAGCGGGCCGGGGCGTTTGCAGCCTATGCCGGGGACGAAGCCGTCGAAGTCGTCGGCTTTGCCAACTGCGGCGGCTGCCCGGGCGGCAACATGGAGTATGTGCCGGCGGAAATGATAAAGAACGGCGCCCAGGTCATCCACCTGGCCACCGGGCTGGTGGTCGGGTATCCTCCTTGCCCCAGCATCCGCAAGTTCAAGGAATTCATCGAAACCGCGTATCAACTGCCGGTCGTAATCGGCACCCATCCCATTCCCCTGAAATATCTCGAAATCCATGAAAAACTACCGTTCTGGAAGCAGGTCAAAATGGATGAGCTCGCCGCCGGGCTGCTGGCCGAGGACCGAAAGGTCATGGAAAATTACAATTAAGTCAGGAGCCAATGTGAATCCAAACAACGAGAAAAGCGAGAGCAACCTGATCTCGACATATTCCGACCCTCTCGATATTTCTCCTTACATAAGCTCTGAAAAGAAAACGGTGGTTCTCTTTGAAATGACCACCTGCCCCTATTGCCGGATGTTCCTGCCGCGTTTCAGCGAATTTGCCGGCTCGCGGGCCAAGGATTTTGATTTCCTGCATGTGACGCTCACTGATCCGCAGAATCCGCTCTGGCACCAATACACGATCCGGGCCGTGCCCACGGTCATCGTCTTTGCCAAGGGCCAAATCGTCTCGCGACTGGATTCGGTCCTGTTCCTGGGCATCACCAAAAAACATTGGGCCGAGTTCAGCGAAAGTCTGAAATAGCTTCGTTGGTTGCTTTAGTTTAAACTTATTTGTGAAATCGGATCCGTCTGGAGGTGCCTGATGGTCAAGCGCTTGGAAATGGCGAACCTGTTCAAATATGTTTCCCCCTTCCCGGGTGAGGCATGACCCAGGGAATCTATGTAGCCGGTTCGGGCAAGGACGCCGGCAAGACGACCCTCTGCCTGGGGTTGGCCGGCGCTTTCAATGCCCGGATCGCAGGCGGCGTGTCATTTTTCAAGCCGTTGGGCCAGAAGATCACGGTGGTCAATGGTGAATCGGTCGGGCAGGATGCCTGGTTCATTTCCAGGGCCCTCGGACTTTCCATCCCATTCAGGGAATCTACCCCCCTGCTGGCATCCCGGGGCGCGGCCGAGAGGTACGTGCGAACCGGTGAACCGCACGGGATGAAGGACGCCGTGAGACGGACATTCAAGGAGTTCCAGAAAAACAACGGTCTGGTCCTGGTGGAGGGGACCGGGCATCCGGGCGTGGGTTCGGTGTTTGACCTGGGGAACGCCCGGGTGGCGTCCGTGCTCGGGATCCCGGTCATCCTGGTCCTGGATGGAGGGGTGGGAAGCACCATCGACAGCTTCTGCCTTTGTCATGATACGTTCAAAACCCATGGCGTTCCTCTCCTGGGCGTCGTGATCAACCGGGTTCTGCCGGCGAAAATGGAAACGGTGACCGCAGTGTTGCGCATGTGGTTCGGCGCCAGGGGCATCCCCGTTTTCGGCATCCTCCCCTTCGAAGAACGGATCGCCCGTCCATCGATCGCCACGATCGCCCGCGAAATCGGCGCGGCGCCGCTCTTGCATTCCGCCGCCGCCCCCGCCGGTGCGGGGTCCGGATTCATCACCGCCTTCGATTCTTCGGAAGAGGTGCTCCGGAATGTGGAAGCGGGGGCAGGTAAAGCCCTGCTGGTGAGCCATACCCGGCCCGAACTGATCGATGCCGTGATCGTATCACGGCTCTCGGGAGGACCCTGCCCTCCCATCATCGTCGTGTGCGGTGGAAATCCCGACCCGCGGCGCCAGGCCGCCTGCAGCGCGGCGGGGATCCCGCTCTACTTCACCGAGAGCAGCCTGGAAGGTTCGGCGCTGAAGCTTTCCCGCGGCCTGTTCAAGACTGAACCCGAGGAAAACAAAAAGATTGCCTCCATCATCAAAATGGTAGCACGGAAAGTGGATATCGAAGCGATCCTCAAGGCTCTGGACGACCTTGGCGGCGCTTCCCGGCGGCAATCCGGGCGCGGCGTCCTTGGGTTTTTTAAGCGCCTGTTCAGCCGTAGCTAGATCCCGTATGGCGGCCGCCATTGCCGTTGCCCGGGGATAAGCTTCAGGGGCAAGTCTCTATAATAGACTCGATTGTTATTTCTGGAACCGCCAGAAGGGGAAAATAATTTTGCCCGTTTGGGCAACAACCCCTTTCATAATGACATTTGTTCTGAAATGATGTTTCACCGCTAGGTTTGTGCGCAGAGACTTCTTCCGAAACGGCATATTAAAATGACGGCAAAGAACATGGGAAAGAGAGGCAAAAGTAATAATGTAAGACCTGACACCGGTTTTTTGTGCGGAGAAGCTAGGAGACTGCTCGCAAATGAGGGATACCAAATCGGATGCAAATAGAGTAAACTGATGAAAATGAAAAGGTTGTCATTTAGTGTTTTTATTTTATTTCTGGCCTGGACAGGTCTCCTGGCTCAATACTTTGATGTGGGGGATGATCCGGCAAAAATTGAAATAGCATCAACACAGAATATAACTTATAACGGCAAACCGGTTGGGGGATATGCCTGGTCTCACGATGGAGAATGGTTTTTAGGCGCCAACAACGATGGCGGGTATATCATGGAGGGCAGAGAACGGAATTTTCCTGCAAAAGCTTCCAAGGAAGATTCAATTATTATCAAG
>CAVYQZ010000012.1:0-75663 GCA_963770755.1 Candidatus Aminicenantota bacterium
GAGCGGCTGAAACAGGCGGAACTCGATCGCCAGCAGATGGAGGAAGCGCAAAAAAAACAGGCGGAAACGGACCGACTGGCCAAAGAAGCGCAGGAATTGAAAAAAGCCGAAGCGTTAAAAGAAATAGAACGCAAGCGCGTCAAGGAAGGCGACATTATTTCGCTGACCGATGTCGACAAGGAGCCGCAGGTCGTTTCCAAACCCGATCCGCTCATTTCCGCGAGCATGCGCAGCAGCTTGTCGGCCACGCAATCCGTGTTGTTCAATATCCTGGTCAACCAGAACGGTGATGTGGAGATCGCACGCATGCTGCAAAAAACCAACAACAGCCAGTTGAACAATATTTTAATGGCAACCATTAAAACCTGGAAATACACGCCGGCCCTCAAGAATGGCGTGCGAGTCAAAGTGTGGAAGACCGTTCCACTTATAATAAAAAAATAACGAGGAGAATCATGAAAAAACTTAAAGTTGAAGCCGAGGCCTTTTATGAATCCACCATGCGGGAAGCCAAGAAACAGATTGAGATAATCGATGCCAAGATCGAAGAAGAACTGGCCCGCGTAAAGGACGTGATCAGCCAGCTGCAGGAACAAAAAAAAGCCACCCGTTTGATCTATGACGGCGCCTGCTCCATCCTGAGCATTAAAAACGACTTTGAAGAAGGCGAAAATATCCCTCCCCAGAATCAGAATTAAGCTGTTTTTTAATGCAGGTCCATGCAGTATGCCGAGATAGCAGAATATTTAGGAAAACTTCAAGGTGAAAATTCCAAGTTATCTCTGGATAATATCGCATTAATCATCGCCCATTTGCCTTTTTCCATCGGCACGGTTAAATATATCCAGGTCGCCGGCACCAATGGCAAGGGTTCGACCTCCCATTTTATTGCCGCTATTTTACGCAGCGCCGGCTGGAAGGTCGGTCTTTTTACTTCGCCCCATCTGCAGGATGTGCGTGAAAGGATTCGCTTCAATGGCCGGCTGATTTCCCAGCGAGATTTCGCCGCCGCCATCAGCGCCGTCGACGACATCGGACGTGACCTGCTGAAGCGGCATATCATCGAGAATCAACCTACATTTTTCGAAACCGTTTTTTTGGCCGCCTTGATCCATTTCAACAAAAACCTGGCCGATTGGGCTGTTCTGGAAGTCGGGCTGGGAGGTCGCTTGGACGCCACCAGCACCGTAATTCCCGAAGTCGCGGTGATTACCAATATTGCCATGGATCACAGCCATATCCTGGGCAAAACCCTATCCGCCATCGCCCGGGAAAAAGCGGGCGTTTGCCGGTGGCATGTGCCGCTGGTCAGCGGCTGCCCGCCGGCATCGGCGGCCGGGCGCGTTATCCGCCGGGCGGCACGTGATAAAATAGCGCCCTTGCATGAAGTTTTCCGGGGGCGCCAGCCGCTGCAGGTAGAAAGAATTGACCGCGGTTATCGCTGCCGTTACCGCAGCGGCGTCCGCCTGGTTGATTTTCATATTTGCCTGGCAGGCCGGCACCAGGCCGTCAATGCCGCCGTGGCCGTCAAAACCGTGGAAGTGCTGAATGGCTTGGGCTGGCAAATAGGGGAGTCGGCCATGCGCCGCGGCATGAGAAACATGTTCATCCCCGGGCGCCTCGAGCGCCTGTCCGGCCGCCCGCCCGTCATTCTGGATGGCAGCCACAACCCGGATGGCATCCGCACCCTGGTCGATTACCTTCGCGAGGAAAACATCAGCGACTGTACCCTGATCTTCGGTGTCTTGGCTGACAAGCATTACAAGGCCATGGCCAGACAGTTGGCGCCCATTGCTGCGAATGTCATCCTGACGGCCCCACGAAGTCCGCGGGCGTTGCCCCCCGAGAAGCTGCTGCCTTTTTTCAAAGAGGCGAATTGCCGGATCGAATTTGATTTTTACCGGGCCCTGGACATTGCAAAAAAATTAAAAAGAATTATAATCATATGCGGTTCTCTGTATCTGGCCGGCGCGATGAGAACCGTCATATGTGGAGGGAAAAAGTATGGACGCCAAAAAGTTAAGTGAAATTGAAGATATTTACCAGGATTTAAAAGCCAAATTCGATGCCGGTAAAATAACCGGCGATGCCATGAAGTCCGAACTGAAAAAACTGATGATCCGTGACGATGAAAATCGCTTCTGGACGATAGGCAATAAAACCGGTGGTTGGTACGTTTACGACGGCAGCAGCTGGAAGGCCGGCAACCCCTATAGTTATCAGGAATCCACGGCGGCGGCCGCGCCGGATCCGGTCACGCTCCAAAAACAGCAGGAAACAGCTCCAGACCGGGATGAAGATATCCAGGGCGAGTTGGAAGCTCAGGTTTATTGCAAATTCTGCCAGTCGAAACTCGAAAAGCATGATGTCTACTGCAATTTTTGCGGCGGCCAGCAGAAAGGAGCCAGCAAGCCCTCGCTGCAAAAAATCTCCGACGGCCAGCTGCTGGTCAAGGCGGTGACCATCCCGTCGCTGATCTTTTTTTGCGGCGGCTTCGGCCTGATCGCCGGGGTGATTCTCGGCGCCACCTTCGGGATCATAAGAATTTTTGGCGATCTGATATTTCAGTTCCCAATGATGCTGCAGGAAATGCAGGGCAAGATCCAGGGCGGGTTGTTCTTCGGGGCTTTGGGCGGTATTTCCGGTTTTCTGGCTTTTGCCGTGCTGGCGGTCGTGTGGGGTTTGCTCTTCAATCTGATCGCTTACGTCTTCGGCGGCCTGCGTTTTAAAGTCAAATCCTGATCGCCATGGTCCATGCCGGGAGTTGCTGCACCGATTGTTTTCTTTTCATTTAAGAATGGAAATCCTGCGTGAAATAGTTTTTTACAAGCTTTTTGCGGCCTTGTTCATCGACTTGCTTTTGCTTTTGCCGATTTTTTTATTTGCCAATAAAAAAAACAAGTGATAAACAACGGATGTTGGCAATGGCTTAAGCGGGGGTAAAACACACAAGTGTATAATAAATACCCAAATTATGTCAAGTCATTTTTTTCTCATTTTTTTTACAAAAGCTCAATTAGATATGCCTATCGCTATTTCAGGATGATATTCGCTTTCATTTCAAGTTTTGGCATGAATATTGCTACCTTTATGAGGAGAAGTTGATGAAAAAAAAATTAGGCTTTACAATTGTAGAATTGCTGGTCGTACTGCTACTACTCAGCATACTTGTCTTTCTGTCCATGAGCATTGGCGAAAGTGTGACCTCCAATTCCCGCATCACCGGCTTGATCAATAATTTTCTGGCTGATTTTTCTGCGGCCAAGCTGCTGGCTTCGACTGAAAACCGTTATGTTTCCATCACCTTTTCCAATGACGGCCGTTCCTACACGATCCAGAAACAGACCGACGTCAGCGACTATACCCAATGGACGCTGGTTAAAACCGTAACCCCTTTAAGCGACCGTCCTTTTTTCGATGTCGGCGCGGTCAGTGATTTCGCCGTCAATTCCACCGGCATGGTCAGGGCGCTGCCCATTGTGATCAACGACAATCCCATTAATGTCAGTCTGGTCTTTTACATACGCAAAGGGCCGGGAACCACAAGCAGCCCGATCGCCTATCAGCGCACGATCCAAATCTTTCCCTACGGAGGTTTGAAAGTTGAAAAATAATAAAGGTTTTACGCTGGTTGAGGCTCTGGTGTCCATGACCATCGTTATTTTTGTCGTGGTCTCGATCCTGGGAGGATTCACCCAGCAGATGGTTACCAACCGCTTTGCCGGGTCGAAGAACATCGCCATCACTCTGGCCGAAAGCAAGATAGAGGACTACCTGAAGTTTCCGGCCACACAGATGCCGGTCAACAGCGTCGATTATGTGGTGGAGAGGAACAAGGCACTGGTCGTTTACACGGCCGATCCCAACATGAAAAACCAGTACCGTCGCACCACCGTGGTCACCAGCCATTTTGCATTAAACACGATCCGGGTCACGGTGGAATACGGCAAACTCGGCGATCACTATCCGTTCCGCATAGCCCTGACCACGCAGCGCGGAGGCTGATATGAACAAGCGTAAAGGTTTTTCACTCGTGGAGGCCATGGCGGCCTTGGTGCTGATGATGCTGATCATGGGCTCTGTATATATGATGATCATGTATTACCGCGACGTGGCCGGAACCGAGCAGGCCCGGGTGCGCCAGACTCAGGAATCGCGCTTCCTGATGTCGGTTTTCAGCTCGGAGCTCAAAAACGCCGGCGCGGTAATCACCATGACCAGCAGCGGCGGCTTTCTGGATGTGCCGATTTATTTCAACGGCATCTACCCGCTGAACAATACCAATTACGCCGACGGCGTGGTCCTGGCCAGCGGCGATCCCAACGCCGTCAGCAAGCTGACCATCGCCGACAATCCGACCGACGATCGCACCTTGAACGTCAACAACACCAACGCCACGCCCGCCTGGGCCGCCGGCGACCGCGGCATCGTCATCGGCCCCGCCGGCATTTACGTTTTTGAAGTGGACAGCGTCTCCGGCAGCACCATCGTCATGACGGACACGCCGGTCTATTATTCGGGCCTTCTGGACACCACGACCAGCAGCGGATCCTTCACGTACGATGACCCGGAAACAGTGCTAGGCGATAACATCGAATACCCGGTCAACGCTCCGGTCATGCGCTTGAGCGATTTCAGCATCTATCTGGTCAACCAGCGCTTCGACGCGGAAAAGGGACGCGACGTGCGCGACCTGATACGCATCAGCAATTGCCGGGGCATCGACAATGTCCTGGGCAACAACGACCCGGTGAGCGGCCCGGTGAAAGGAATCATCGCCGAAAATATCTGGGATCTGCAGCTGGTTTACACGGCGTATCCGGGCTTTCCCGACGTTTCGGTCAAGAATGATTTTTTCAGCTCCACGTCCACCGGCACCATGGACGACCTGCTGACCGCCCTGCGCCTCAAGACCATGAAGGAGCTGACGGTCAACATCGTGGCCCTGACCGACGACTACCCGGGCCAGGGATCGGTTACCTATTCGCTGCCCTTGCTGGCCGACCGGGCGGCGACCACGCTGCCGGCCGGCAAGTTCAACTATAAAACATTTTCTTTCCTGATCCCGCCGCGCAATTACAATATCAAGTTATAGGAGAAACAAATGGAAAAAGGCAGCATGATCATCCTGGCCATCATGGCCACCCTGATCCTTTCATTGATCCTGGTGGCCAGTTTATCGGTCAGCACCACCGAAGTGCATACTACGCAGAATAATTACCTCAATAAAGTTTCGTATTACAAAGCCGTGGAAGGAATTGAAGTGGTTATTGACCAGATACTTTCCGAACCAGACCCCACCTCCATCACGGTGGAAGCGAACGATTTTAAAATCAAGCAAGACGGAATACAACGGCTTTTCATTACCGGCTCCCTGGTGGACATGCAGAACGGTACGACCCAGCCGGTCAGGCAGTTTGCCGGTTTTGATCCGCCGCCCTTGCCCAGTATTTCGCTCAGCTCGGGTCTGGGCATCAGCCCCATCATCTGGTATGTGCCGATTACTTCGGAAGTAACCGTTAGCGGTAAGCGTGCCTACACTGAAATAGAAGCCGGGATATATTCCAGTGTCACCATCGCTTACTAAAGGAGGGATTCATGTATTTTAAAAAGGGAATGATTTTTATGGTTTTGCTTTTCATGTTGGCCGCGTCCATCGCCAGCCAAACCACGACGAACTTCAGTGATGACCGCGAATTGTTCATCGGTGTGCCCGGCAGCGGCATCATGCCCAACATTTTTATTCTGGCGGACAATTCCATATCCATGCGCACCGTCATCTATCACCCCAATTACAATCCGAATTATTTCTATGACCACAGCGATCCCACCGATACCGGTTCCACTTCCTTAACGCTGGAATTAGGCAAAAAAGCCAGTGATCCCACAAAGGCACTTTTTCCCTCGAGTAACGGCGGCCCCAGTTTGCCTGATACCATAACGGTCAATATTTGCGGCGACAAGGGCGCCTTCGTCCTGGCCAGCGATTATGAAGCCAGGTTCGTCAGCCAGAATAAAAATAATCCGCGCCGCTGGAATATTACCGTATTGAGCGGTTCCTGGACCGCGGCCAACGTCGTCGGCCAAACGGTTGAGTGGGGCTGCACCAACACTCCCAACAGCTGCACCGGCCAAACTACCATCACCGCCGTTACCGGCACGGCCCCGAACCTGGTGGTCACGGTCAATCCCCGGGTCAACCCTCCGGCCAACAGCCGCATCCATATCAATCCGCACTGGGTCCTTTCAGTCACCAGTCCGAACACGGCCATAATCATAGAGTCGCCCGCGGACTGCAACAGCGCCGGCTATACGACCACCATCCACGGCAACCTGAAATTATATGGCGAACATGATAATACGGATGATTTTCCCAGTGTCTTATACGATCTCAACTATTTATACTGGCTGGCCTTTCACGCCTCCGACGCCGACGTCGCCGAAGTCAACAACTGGGCCACCACCGGCGCCTTCAGGAACGACAGTACCGGGACCCCGATCATTGCCGGCTATTACCGCATGCAGGTCGCCAAGGACGTGCTCAAGGACGTGATCACGGCGCTGTGGACGAAAGAACAAAAGTATAATTTCGGTCTGGGCTGCTTCGAGGACACCAGCGCCGGCGTCAGAATCATGAACAATTTGCAGAATGCCGTCAATCTTACCGGGGCCCTCAATACCTTTTGCGTGAAAATTGACGGCATGATACCCAGAACCATGACGCCGCTGGCCGAAGCGCTGGCCGATATCTGGGCCTATTTCAAATGCGGTCAGTCGTGCACGAATTATCTGCCGGAAAGCGAAACCAATATCGGCGGCTGCGGCGAAAATAACGGCGTTACCGGCGTGCCTGAAGTTGCTTGTCCGATTCGGGATTTTTGCCAGAAAAACTATGTCATCATCATGACCGACGGCCGCTCGACCAGCGACAACTTCAGCGACGCCAAGTATTACGGCAGCCTTTTCCGCACCCCGGTTGCCGACTGGGGCGACGGCGACAACCATGATCCGGCATCCTACAATGTCACTCAACCCTCGACCTTTGACCCGGAATACTGCCCCAACGATACGTGCTGGAAGCCAAGTTCCGGCGGCACCGATTTTCTCGATGATGTTGCCTGGTACATGTATAATGTTGATATTTTCCCCGATGATATCCGTCCTGATATGCCGGACATACAAAGGGTTGAAACCTTTACCATCGGTTTTTCCATTGAAAACGATTTGCTCAAGGAAACGGCCAAAAACGGCAATGGAGAATTTTATACCGCCAGTGATTATAATGCCCTGAAATCCGCATTGACCAGCGCCATTACCAACATCATGCTGCGCAACTTCGCCTTCGCTTCCTACACCGCACCCAAAAGGGTGACCACCGCCGTCGGCGAAGGCGCATCCTTCATCGGCTATTTCATGCCTTCTGACAAAGCCGTCTGGGACGGCCATCTTCAGTCCTATACCATCAACGACAAATGGTTTGCCGATACGAATGGTGATGGCGTGCTGGATACAGGTGAACTGGCCGGCACTCCCTATGATTTGCAGACAACCTGTCAGAGCATCAGCGGCAAGCTGTGCCTGCAAACCGTTTCCATAGCGCTTTCGCCAAATTGGGATGCCGCCAGTAAATTGATCGCTTTGGCCAGTGATAGAAATCTTTACGCGCTGCATTTTCCCAGCGACATACCCACCGTATTGGACTTCACCGACAGCGCCAGCATCGACACCTTGCAGACGCTTTTCGGCCTGCCGGCCGACGACCCCCTCTCCGCCACCCCGACCTTGTATCATGATCAAACTCATATCATTGTGGATACCATTTCAAGCAAACTGAATTTCGGCGATGTCTTTCACAGTGATATCGCTTATGTCGGTGCTCCGCTCAAGGGAAAAATCTACCTGCAGAACTACAACCCGATCCCTGAATGCAATCTGACCCAGGTTGATGGCAGCGGCAATCCCAGCGATGCGGATTGTTACCAGAAATTTCGCCTGGATCATATCGATCGCCGCAAAGTGCTTTACGTGGGGACCAATGTCGGTATTGTGCATATGATCGACGCCAGTACCTCGGATGAAGGCGGCAACGAAATATGGGGATTTATTCCCGATGAAGTCCTGCCCTCCTTGAAAAACATCGCCCTGAACAATCAATTCACCTATACCACGGACGGCAGGGTTACGGCCGATGATATTTATTGCCATGGTGCCGCCAGCGATCCCTGGAAAACCATTCTGAGCTTCGGCTTGAAGGACGGCGGGCGCTCTTTCTATGCCCTGGATATCACCAATGTACAGAATTATCCGACATTTTATTGGAAATTCATGGATGAAAACTACAGCGGCAACAGCTGGAGCAAGCCGATCATCGGAAAAATAAAGTATTACGACGGCTCGTCCTCCTATGATCGCTGGGTGGTGATCGTCTCGGCCGGAATGGCTTTCAACAATGAAAACACGGCCGACGGCAAGGGCAAGGCCGTCTTCGTGCTCGATGCCGCCAACGGCGATGTCATTTGGATGGTCGGCTACAATTTTGCCAACGGCGCGGTGGACGTGCCGGCCACGCCCGAACTGGAAGTGAGCAGCGCCAGTTACGTCAACCCCGCCAGCCGTCCCAGCGGCATCATGCACTTGACCAAGGACGGGGCATTCAATTATTGCATCCCCTCGGCCATTTCAGCCGTCGACAAAGACAACAACGGCTATATTGATTCTGTTTATTTCGGCAATGTGGCCGGCCATTTGTTTAAAATAGACATGACCAATGCCAACCCGGCCAATTGGAAAACTTATTTGCGCTATAAAACGGATTTATCCGTCAATGCGGCAACGGCAACAATTACTACCATTACTCCGGTCACCCCGGCCAATATCTATAAACTCAGCGTCAGTGCCGGCACCTTCAAGAAAGGCCACAACGTGATGGGGCTGACTTCCAAAGCCATGGGATTTATTACTGAAATTACCGGAAATAATGTAAACCAATATGAGTATACCATTCAAGAAACATCCGCTGAATCTCTGCAATTGAACGAGACCATCGTCGTCAGACCATATGATCCGATTTTTCTTGCGCCGGCTATTTACAAGGATACTGCCATGAATTACTGGGTCAATTTCGGGACCGGAGACCGGCTTCGTTCCAGGACCAATCCTACTTTCGGAAAATTTGTCAGTTTCAGAGATGGTAGTGCCACTCCGGCGCAACTCACGTTGGCTGACCTGGTCGCTTTGACTTTCAGCTCGGTTAGCGATACCTTCACCGGATCCACGGATCTCACCGTCGCCGACAAATGGGGTTGGTATTTTAATTTCCCGAATACGGCAAACTATGAGAAGCTTTTTGACCCGGATCCCATCGTTTTGCCGGATAAAAATCTGCTGCCCCATATTTACTTTAATACCTATCAGTACGATACCAACACGGCGCCATCCACCGATTGCACTGCCCCGAGTGCCGGGGCCATGCATTTTTTCGAACTCACCGTTGATTACAGCGGAACCGGAACCATTTCCGGCTACAGGGAAGATGGCAGGATTTCCGGCGGCGGCATGATGGAAGGTTCTGAATTTATCATGATCGAAGGGACCGCCGATGTCGGCTCGGTAGACCTCCCCGGTCTGGGCGGCTCTCCCACGTTACTGCCCAAACCCCTGCCTTATACCGGCGGCCTGCTTTTCCTGAAGGAGAAAAAAAGATAAGTTTTCAAACGGCGCTCTAACCGTCTTGCTTTGGATAGAGAAGAGGGATGAAACGTTTCATCCCTCTTTTTTTTTAATCCCATAATTTAACTTGAAAATATGAGATTTAATGAATATAATTTGCGTGGAAAATTTTGCGAATAGATCTACGGGGGAGCCGATGAAAAAAGCCGGATTGCTCATATTGGTCCTGGCCCTGGGTTTTTATTTCTGCGGCCGAAGGGAAAAAGCAGACCGGGAAAATGAAGTGCTTCCCGCTCCCAGCCGCCGCGTCGAGCCGGCGGCAGGGAATCAACTGCCGCCGCTGCTCATTCACAGCGTCACCTACAACGTTGAAACCCTGAACACGGATTCCGATCTGACGGCCACGCCGGTCATACAGTATCCGGAAGAAGAAGGCGTGGAGTTCCAATTCCGCTGGCTGGTCAACGGCCAGGAGATCTCCGGAGCCGGCGCCACCCTTGAAAAAGGCTCATTTAAAAAAAATGACTGGGTCTACTGTCTGGTCAAAGCGGTCAAGGATGGCCGGGAATCGGCCATTTTCCGGGGCGATTACATCCGGGTTCCCAATTCGCCGCCGCAGCTTATTCCTGCTCCGGTTACCAGTTTCAACATACCGGGTATTTTTTATTATCAGATCCAGGCCGCCGATCTCGACCAAGATGTGTTGACCTATCGACTCATCCAGCCTCTGGACCTGGGCATCCAGCTTGATGCCACAAGCGGATTGATCAGCTGGGAAGTCGACAAGGCATTGGCCGAGCGTTGTACCGACCCGGTCACTATCGCCTACGAAGTGAGCGACAGCGACGGCGCCAAGGTATCGGCGGCCATTCGCCTCGTCTTCAACTCCAGAAAAATCAATCTTATCAATTAAGCCACAGCCGGCCATCGCCGTTCCGCCCTCACTATCGGCAAGATCGGTTTCTTACTGACAATGGGGCGGGCGCATTGAAAATCAGCCTGCAACAGGATATAATATTTTTTCAAAAAAACCATTGGCAGGGATAAAAAATATGGCCGCTTCAGATGGCAGTTCGACCCGCGAAGATTTGCGCATCGCCGGCATAGACCGCAAGGCAACGCTGCAAATCCGGGTCAACGGCCGCCTTATCGACGCCACACCCGGCGAGACCGTGCTGGCGGCCTTGACGGCGGCCGGCTTCAAAACGTTGAAAAAAAGCAACGTGCGCGGCGAGGCCCGGGGTCCATTTTGCGGCATGGGCGTCTGCTACGAATGCCTGGTAACCATCAACGGCGTTCCCAAGCAGCGTTCCTGCATGGTCGAAGTAACCGAAAACATGGAGATAACCGTACATGAGCCGGACCCCAGTTGAGGTGCTGATCATCGGCAACGGCTTCGCCGGCATCGTGGCCGCCAACCGCCTGGCCGCCGCCGGCATGGACGTGGTTCTCCTGGATGAAAACATCCACATCGGCGGCCAGCTGCTGCGCCGGCTGCCGGAGCATCTGGGCTCTGCCAGGGTGTATCATCCCGATCACGTGAAAAAAATCGGCTATCATTTCATTTCCGCCCTGAAAGAGAAAAAAATCACCGTCCTCAACCGCGCCCGGGTGCTGGGCATCTATCCGGGCCATGAAGTTTTGATCGAGGAAAACGAAAAAAAAGTCCGCACCCTGGCCGCGCAACGGATCATCATGGCCACCGGGGCCAGGGAAAAATTCCTGCCTTTTCCCGGCTGGACCAAGCCGGGGGTCCTCTCCAGTGGCGCCGTCCAGGTCCTGATCAAGGGCAGCGGCGTGCTGCCGGCACGCGACCTGGTCGTCGGCGGTTCGGGTGTCTTTCTATATTCCGTGGCCTACGAATGCCTGAAAGCGGGCGCTCATGTCCAGGCCGTCCTCGAGCAATCGCGGCTGTTAAACAAAATGCCGCTGGCGTGGCAGTTGCTGCACCAGCTGCCCAAACTGACCGAAGGGGCCCGCTTTATAAGCAAACTGCTTCTATCCGCAGTGCCCCTGCGCTTTCACACCCGGATCATCGAAGCCCGCGGCAACGGAGCGCTCGAGCAAGTTGTCAGCGCCCCGGTCGACCGCACCGGCAAAACAATCGGCGGCCGGGAAAAAATCTACCGCACGCCGCTGCTGGCTGTGGGTTATGGTTTTTCCGCCAACATCGAACTGGCGCAAATGGCCGGCTGCCAGAGCGAATATATGGCGGAGCGGGGCGGCTGGGTGGTAAAAACCGATGACTGCCTGGAAACATCGCTGCCGGGAATTTTCGCCGCCGGGGAAATCACCGGCATCGCCGGCGCCATGAAATCGACCTGCGAGGGAAAAATCGCCGCCCTGGCCATTTTGCGCCGGCAGGGGCGAATGGCCATGGCGGAATATGAAATAGAGATGGCCAAACTTCTCAGGGAACGTCATCACCACCTGCAATTCGGCAAGTATTTCAATTCGCTCTTCGGCATCCCGGCAGCCGCTTACCTGGATATTCCTGATGACACCCTGGTTTGCCGCTGTGAGGACGTGTCCATGGGTGATATAAAAAGAGCGGTGGCCAACGGCTACGACACCCCGGCGACCTTGAAAATCGCCTTGCGCAGCGCCATGGGCGACTGCCAGGGCCGCATATGCGGGCCGGTTTTGTATGACATCCTGGCCGCCTTGACGGGGCGGTCGCAGGCTGACATGACGCCGCTGGTGGTCCGGCCGCCGGTCAAGCCGGTGAGCATCGATTCGCTGGCCAACTTTCAAAATGACTCAGTGAGTAGTGATTAGTAAGTAGTGATTGGTTAAGAAATAAAACAGAAAAATATTTATCGGGTTTTCTTCCTAATCACTATTCACTAATCACTTTTCACTGTCATCAGAATGCCCCATGTTCCGTCCTGCTAATGATCTCTTCCTGCAGCTCGGTCCCGATATCGACGAAATAATCGCTGTAGCCGGCCACGCGCACGATCAGGTCACGGTATTTTTCCGGGTGTTTCTGGGCGGCGCGCAGGGTGGCGGCGTCGACCACGTTGAACTGCACATGGTGGCCGTCCAGGCGGAAATAGGTGCGCACCAGGTTGGCCAGCTGAGCGATGCCGCGGTCGTCGGCCAGCAGCTGCGGGGTGAATTTCTGGTTGAGCAGGGTGCCGCCGGTGCGCAGGTGGTCGATCTTGGCCACCGACTTGATCACCGCCGTCGGCCCCTGGCGGTCGGCGCCCTGGACCGGCGATACACCCTCCGACAGCGGTTCCCCGGCCCGGCGCCCGTCCGCCGTGGCCCCGGTCATTCTGCCGAAATAGATGTGGACGGTGGTGGGCAGCAAATTGATGTGGACGCGGCCGCCGCGCATGTTGGGGCGGCCGTCCACGGCGCTGAAAAACATGTCAAAGACCTTTTTCATCAGGTTATCGGCGTCGTCGTTGTCGTTGCCGTAGCGCGGCGTCTTGTTGAGGAGCAGCTGGCGCGTCATTTCCCGGTTGCTGAAATCCGTTTTCAACGCCCGCAGCAGGGACGCCATGGTCAGGGAACGACGCTCATAAACATGGTGGCGCATGGCGCTCAGGCAATCGGTTATGGTCCCCAGGCCCACGCCCTGGATGTACGACGTATTGTAACGGGCGCCGCCGTCGTGATAATCGCGGCCGCTGGCGACGCAATCGTCGATGAGCAGGGACAGAAAGGGCACCGGCAGGTAGCGGGCGTAGAGGCGGTCGATGATGTTGTTGCCCCGTATCTTGATATCGATGAAATAGTTCAACTGCTTGTTGAACGCATCCAGAAGTTCATCAAAAACGGCGAAGCTTTCCGGCTTTCCGGTCTCCAGGCCGATGTGTTGCCCGGTCAGCGGATCTGTACCGTTGTTCAGGGTGATTTCCAGCACTTTGACCAGATTGAAATAGCCGGTCAGGATGTAGCTTTCGCGCCCGAAAGCGCCGGTTTCCACGCAGCCGCTGGCGCCGCCGCGGCGGGCGTCGGCCAACGATTTCCCCTGGCGCAGCAATTCGGCCACGATGGCCTCGGAATTGAAAAGCGACGGCTGGCCGTAGCCGGTTTTGACGATTTCCAGCGCCCGTTTCAAGAAGGCGTCCGGGCTTTTTTTGCTGATCTGCACCGCGGAGCTCGGCTGCAGCAGGCGCATTTCCTCGATGACGTCCAGGATCAGGAAAGTGACTTCGTTAACGCCGTCTTCGCCGTCAGCGGTCAGGCCGCCGCTGTTGATCAGGGCGAAATCGGTGTAGGTGCCGCTTTCTTCGGCGGTGACGCCGACCTTGGGAGGCGAGGGGTGGTTGTTGAACTTGATCCAGAAAGCCTGCAGGAGTTCCCTGGCTGCTTCGCGGCTCAATGTGCCGTTCGCCAGCCCGCGTTCATAGAAAGGCAGCAAATGCTGGTCAAGACGGCCGGGATTGAAGGAATCCCAGGGATTGGCTTCGCTGATCACGCCCACATGCATGAACCAGTAATGCTGCAGGGCTTCATGAAAATTGCGCGGCGCCCGGGCCGGCACCCATTGGCAAATTTCGGCGATCTGGCGCAGTTCCTGGCGGCGCGCGCTGTTCTTTTCCTTTTTCAGAAGTTCCCGGGCTTTGCGGGCATGGCGGCCGGCATAAAGGATCATGGCGTCGGCGGCGATGGCCATGGCCCGCAGTTCTTCCTCCTTGGCCAACGCCTGCGGGTCATTCATGAAGTCAAGGGACCGCTGGCTGTCCTGAATGTCCTCGATGATGTCCAGCAAGCCTTGGCTATAAATTTTATCGCCGCACACGGTATGGCCGGGAGCGCGCTGCTCCATGAACTCGGTAAACACGCCGGCCTGATACGACGCAAGCCATTCAGGGCTCATGCGGGCGAAGAGCCTATCGCGCATGGTCTTTCCCGACCAATAGGGAATGATCTCCCTGGCGAAAGCGAGGCGGGTCCTGGCGCTGACGCGAAAAGGAGTCTTCGACCTTTTATCCAGGACATCCAGGTCGGCCAGGGAATGGCAGGTTATTTCCGGGTAGCTGGGCGTGGCCTTGGCGGCCGGTCCCCTTGCGCCGACGATCAGTTCTCCGGGCATGATGGTTATTTTTTTATGCTCAAGCAGGTAGGCAAAGGCATGGGCCCGCAGCAGCGGCGCGGAAAGGTTTTGCGCGGCGGCGCTTTGGTAGAAGCGGGTCAGCAGCACGCCCCGTTCGGCTGAAAGCTCCGGTACCGCCCTGAGGCTTTTGCGGCGTAATTGCCTGATCCTTTCATTCATCTCAACCTCCGTGAATTGCAGCTATATTTTTGCGACGGAATATTTCCAGGGCCTTTGTCACCTGGGCGGCCCTGGGCGGCCCCGTATCAGGCAGGGGATCGGCCAGTCCCAGGCGCTTACTTTTACTGCTGCCACCGCGGTGATAGGGGAGAATGTGCAGTGGATGGCGGCGCGGCAATGATGCGCAAAAATCGGCCATGCGGGCCAGCTCTAGCGTCGAATCGTTGAAACCCGGAACCAGCGGCACGCGAATGGCCAAGGAGCGGGCGCCATCCGAAAGGCGGCGAAGATTTTCCAGGATCAGGCTGTTGTCCTGACCGCAAAAACGGCGGTGCTTGGTTGCATCCATGATTTTCAGATCGAACAGGAAAAGGTCGACCCGGTCCATAATTTCAGCAAAACCGGCAAACGAAGCGTGGCCGCTCGTATCCACCGCGGTGTGCCAGCCCCGGCTTTTTGCGGCTAAAAGCAGTTCATTTAAAAAATCAATTTGCGCCAGCGGTTCGCCGCCCGAAAATGTGACGCCGCCGCCCGAATCCTGGTAGAAAACCTCGTCTTTGGCCAGTTCGTTGATGACGTCTTCGACACGGACCGCTTTTCCGGCCATTTGCAGGGCGTCTGACGCACAGGCGGGCGCGCAAAGACCGCAGCCGTTACAACGGCCGCGATCCAGGACGATGCCCGCCCTGGCCTTGCTGAGCGCCTTTTGCGGGCAGACGCCGATGCAGTCCCGGCAATCGGCCAGGCAGCGTTGGCTGAAGAGCAAGACTTGCGGATCGAATGATATGCCTTCGGGATTTTGGCACCAGCTGCAGCGCAATGGGCAGCCCTTGAAAAAAACCGTGGTACGAATGCCCGGGCCGTCATGCACGGCGAATTTCTTGATGTCGAAAATGATGCCTTTCTGTTCCATTAACTGATATCTGATATATCAGTTAAATTAAACAAAGTCAAGAGTATGTTTAATTGAAATTGATCCCCCCTCAATCCCGCCTTATCAAGGGGGGTGGCCCCTTTAAGGGCCGGGGGGATTTGAACATGGGGACTATCCTCCCTCGATCCCCCCTTGTTAAGGGGGGTGGCCCCTTTTGGGGACTGGGGGAGTCGGCCTTGGGAAGATCCCCCCTCGATCCCCCCTTGTTAAGGGGGGTGGCCCCTTTAAGGGCCGGGGGGATATGGACATGAAGCGATCCCCCTTCAATCCCCCCTTGTTAAGGGGGGTGGCCCCTTTGCAGCACAAACCATCAGCCAGTCTTGGCTGACATGGTTTGTCTGCCCCTTCAAGGGGGGGGCCGGGGGGATATGGCCTTTTCAATTAAATCTCAATTGGAGTATACTCAACCCATGAAACAAGCCGAAGGGGTGATCAACGTAAAGTCCCTGAAAGAGCAGGTTTACGATTACCTGCGCCAGCAGTTCCAGCAGCATCGCCTGCAGCCGGGAACGGCGATCAAAATGGAAGCCACGGCAAAAAAACTGGGCGTCAGCAAGACGCCGCTGCGCGACGCCCTGATTCAACTGGAGATGGAAGGCTTCGTCACCATCCACCCGCGCCGGGGCATCTATGTCAACACGCTGCCTTTGAGCGAAATCAGGGATTTTTACCAGGTGATCGGCGCTCTGGAAAGTTCAGCCCTGCAGGCATCTTTCCCCGGTCTGGGCGCGGCCGGGATCAAAAAAATGGACGCTTTGAACCGCCAGATGCAAAAGGCCGTAGACCATAATGACTTTGACCTTTTTTATGAAAAGAACCTCCTGTTTCACGACGGCTTCATCGGACCCTGCGGCAACGCGACCCTGGTGCGCATGATCGGCAACCTGAAAAAAAGGCTCTATGACTTTCCCCGCCAGCGCCAGTGGATCAAGGAGTGGGAGCAGGCATCCATCGGCGAGCACCAGCAGATCATTGATTTTTTAGCGGCGGGCGATCCTGCCGCGGCGGCTCTTTTCCTGCGCGATGTCCATTGGTCGTTCGCGGTTCAGGAAAAGTTCATCGGCAAATATTACGCCGTGTCTGCGGAAATCGGCAGATAGTTTATGAGGTCCCCAAGGGGGACATACTTTCACAATGATTTCAACATCTTGAAGACTGGTTGAAATCATCTATTGAAAGTATACCATCACTTAATGTTTTCAGTGTTATTGCTAGCCGATTTAGCTGAAAACATAGTGATGGTAGACAAACTAGATTACCAACACTATAGGTTTTGTATTGCTCGAAAGGCCACAAAACCTATCTAGTGTTGGTATAGTCACACTAGATGGTTTCAGCGAATAAACGAATTTATTGAAACCATAGTGTGACTACCACTGTATGTCCAGATAGTTTGTCTGTTGACATCGATTTTCAAGTCGGGTATAATCCCGCTTGCGCTGGGATGTCGTCCAATGGCAGGACATATGACTCTGGATCATAGTATCGGGGTTCGAGTCCCTGCATCCCAGCCATTTTCCCTCCAATCGGTCCAACGCGCGGCGCTATCGTCTAGGGGTTAGGACGGGTGATTCTCAGTCACTAAACCGGGGTTCGAATCCCCGTAGCGCTGTGTCTTCCTGCCATTTACGCGCTAGGACAACTCCACTATATGCTTCGGTGGACCTCAGCATAGTGTCGCTGCCCGTAGCGCTGCCACTTTCTTCATTTCTATTCTCGGGGATGAGAACCCCGGTTTAGAATTGCATCGGGGTATTCGCACTATGATTTCACTAAATTCGGTAAGTAGGTGAAATCATCCAGTGCGAATATACTACCACCAGATGATTTCCCTGAATTCTTGGGAAATCATAGTGGTAGTATTCGACTGATTCGCAATCTGCGAATCAGGACAGCACCACTACATGCCTCGGAAGACATCGGCATAGTGGTGCTGCCCGCAGGGTGGGCGGCAGCAGCCGACCATCCATCCCCGTAGCGCTGTGTCTTCCTGCCATTTACGCGCTAGGACAACTCCACTATATGCTTCGGTGGACCTCAGCATAGTGTCGCTGCCCGTAGCGCTGCACCAACACACCGCTGAGGTCTTCCGAAGCGGCTAGTGTTGGTGTAATAAGCGCTAGGACAGCTCCATCCACAGGATAGTATCACTAAATGCCTCACAAAGCTTCGGCATAGTGATACTACTAAATGCTTCGGAGGACCTCAGCATGGCGATGCGTATAGCGCTGCCACTTATCCCGCCTGCGTTTCGGGCTATTTCCTAGTGCAAAAGTCATTTGACCTGCAATGAAATTGCAATTGAATCTGATGTTTTCTTGAAAACTATTTCTTGTAGATATATATTAATCGGATGGCAGGCAGTTATTAGACATGGATAAGTCAGCAGTATTGAAGATCATTGGGCAATTCAAGGACGTCCTTGAAAAAAAGGGGATAAAGATCGAACGGATCGTTTTGTACGGTTCCTATGCCTCCGGCACGCAGCGGGAAGGCAGCGACATTGACCTGGTCATCATTTCGGACAATTTCTCGGGTTTGGGCTATTGGCAGCGCATAGACCTGCTGTCCGCTGCGATTTACGAGGTTTTCAAACCGATCGAAGCTGTGGCCATGACCCGAGCCGAATGGGAAAAGGGTGATTCGTTCATCGTTGATTTCGCGCGGAATGGCGAAGTGGTTTTCGCCGCCTGAAAAATCCCAGATTTTATTGAATTCCCATACCAGTTGAGTCAGGTTGTAACGGTCATTTTATTCTCCTTGCCTACCCATACGGGGCAGGGCTTAGACGATTTAGTAAAAACTCAGAAATTAAAAGAGACACCCAGCGACCGATCCTGCCCCACGAAGCGTAATCATCCGATTCGTTCTCGCCATTGCAAGACCTCCAAAAAATCATCAAAACCATCCGTAAGTCGATGGTCGTCTTTTTGGGCGGACTTGCCTGTTTATTTTTTGTCCTTTTTTGTGTTAGACTAAAATCGAACTAGGAAAATCAATTTTCAAAAAAAGGATAAAGATGCGCTTAACAAGTAAGTCAATTGTTTTGATGTTTTGTTTGATGATTATTACTAATTTTTCCTTTGCAAAAGAAAACATTAATTTAAAACTATTGGATGCAGTAAGATATGGCAGAACTGAGGAAGTCAGAAAGCTATTATCCAGAGGCGCGGATGTAAATGCAAGGGATGAATACGGCAGTACGACATTAATGGCTGCTGCAGCTGTGGAAAATGCAGAATTGACAAAATTGCTAATTGACAAGGGCGCGGAAGTGAATGCGAAAAATATGGACGGGGGTACTGCACTGACGATTGCTGCAGGAGAAAAGAGTAATTGGGAAATTGTGGCACTTCTATTAAAAAAAGGCGCGGATGTGAATGCAAAAACTAAAGATGGGCGTACAGCATTGATTTTGGCCTCATTTGTCGGCTTTAATATGGAAACGCTGAAGTTGCTGGTCAACCATGGTGCGGATGTAAATGCAAAAGATAAAGATGGCTATACCGCATTACTGGCAGCCGCAGAGGATGGAGAAAAAGAAATGTCCAGGTTGCTAATTGAAAAAGGCGCGGATGTAAATGCTAAAGATAATCGAGGCCGTACTGGATTGATGCTTGCAATAACAAGCAGCATGGCTTCACCAATCGGCATTGAGAACACTGTGATGCTGCTATTATCTAAAGGTTCGGATGTGAATGCAAAAGATGAAGATGGGAATACAGCGCTGCTGATAGCTTCAATGGAAGGAGAAGCAAAAATAGCAAAATTGTTGATTAACAAAGGTGCGGATTTTCGTGTAAAAGATAAGCAAGGCCATGATGCGTTGTATTATATTAGGTTAATTCCTGAAAAAAACAAAAGACGTAAGGAAATTGAAGAAGTACTCTTCAAGAAAGCAGGATCAAAGAAATGATTTTTTTGGCAGACCTTGCCCTTATAAAATCACTGTAAAAACTGCAATGAATTTGCAATGGCTTTTATGAATTTCAACTACCCGAGGTGACACCCGGAGTAGGGGAGTTTCGGGGGAAACCCTTTGCTGTCTTGGTTCTTGGTGCAACGAATTTGCAATGCTTTTTTAACTCGTTTTGACACGATTTGACAGGCAAAGGATCCCCCAGAAAACGTGAATAGGCTCGATAATCCTTGATTTAAAGTCTTTTTTATAACAGATTCTCAGTCACTAAACCGGGGTATTCGCACTATGCTTTTGCGCTAGATGGTTTCCTGATCTTCCTTGAATTGCTGAAACCATAGTGCAAAAGCATCTAGTGCGAATATACTACCACTAGATGATTTCCCCGAATAATTGAATACTGGGGAAATCATAGTGGTAGTATTTGAGCGATTGCCATTAAAATCCTCTCGCCGTTGACTTTGCGTTTTGTTTATTTTACATTTGTAGTCATAATTGCTAAGGAGGGTCGAGATTATGATGAAGAAACATGAGCGATGGATTGCACTTCTGGTCGTTTGTACATTCACTTGGTTGATACAGGTTTACACCATGCCCGCGGCCGCGGCCGGCACCACGGAACAGGTCGGCTCCGCCAGCGCCGAACAAGGGCCGGACTATTACGAAACCATAAGCCAGAAAGCCGCCCCGGCCAAGAAAAAAAGCGTCCTGCCCATGATCCTGATCGGCGTGGGCGTTCTCGCCGTGACCGCCGTCGTCCTGTTCCTGTTTGTCCTGAACAAGTACGATATCGTCGGTACCTGGTCCCTCACCTACAACTGGCTCAAGGGCACATATACCTATGACGCGGTTTTTAGCGGCAGCAAAAAAAGCGGCACCATGACCTTGGGAGGCGCGATTGGCGGGGCCTACACCGTAGACGGCAAAAAAGTCACTTGCTATGTGCAAGTTTCCGATCAAAAATTGGAATTCGTCGGCGAGTTCTCATCCAAAACACACATGTCCGGGCAGCTCAATTTCTATTGGGACAATGTTATCGTTCCCGAATGGGGCGGGACCTTCTGGGCCGATAAAAAGTAGTCAGGTGCCGTCAACCTGAATGGTTTTTAATACCCGGGGCCTTTCCCCTAAAGGAGGCTTGACGATGAAACGTTTTTGCTTTATTTATTGGATTATGCCGCTGGCCCTGGTTCTTCTCGCCGGCGGCTGCGACTCGACCGACCGCTCGCTCAATCCGAACCTTGTCGTCAATTCCCTCGAGGACCTGGCCGCGCCGGCGGAAAACACGGTCACCTTGAGGTCGGCCGTCAACGCGGCGGGTTCGGGCGAGACGATCCGCTTCAACGATTCCCTCGACGGCGGGACGATCCTGCTCACGATCATCGGGGAGGAGCACTCCACCCTCAAGGGCGAAGTCTACAGCAGCAACGTTTTTGCAGGCTATCAGGAAAGGGACTACGGCAAGTCCGCCCTGTATACCCATAAGGACCTGACCATCGACGCCTCTAACCTTGCGCACGGCATCACCGTCACCTGGAACGGAGGCGAGGCGAGCCATGCCCGGGTGCTGGCGGTTTACGGCGACCTGACCATGAGCAACGTCACCATCTCCTCCGGGTGTTCCGTCAGCGAAGCAATCGTTGACGGAGCCCAGCCTTACACCCTGGCCCGGGGCGCGGGTCTCGCGGTCTGGGGCAAGGCAAGTCTCACGGACTGCACGATCGCCGGCAATACCTGCCTGGGCGAAAACGGGTCCGCCCGCGACCGCGGCACGTACGGCGGCGGCATCTATGCCGACAACCTCGACCTCGTCAACTGCATCATCAGCGGTAACGCGGTCATCGCCTATGGGGCCGGGGGCGGGGGAATTTATTCGGTCGGCGGCGGTGCGAATATATCCGATGAAAACGACTCCAACACGAGATTCTGCGGCAACGATACGTCCCTGAAGGGATGCGTGATCAGCGGCAACTCGGTCACCGCCCAGCACGCCTATGGCGGCGGCATCTTCACCCTGTCCGGCGGGCCGAACAACCTGGCCACGA
The DNA here is from genome assembly GCA_963770755.1 of Candidatus Aminicenantota bacterium. GTDB lineage: Bacteria > Acidobacteriota > Aminicenantia > UBA2199 > UBA2199 > UBA2199. The sequence goes on from CAVYQZ010000012.1 coordinate 21,798, forward strand.
TGTCCCTGACCAACTGCACGATCGCCCGCAACCTGGTCCAGGACCATCCGGACTTTCCCCAGGCAGGCCAATGGTACACCCGGGGCGGCGGCATCTATATGGGCGGAGGCTCGCTACGGGTTTCAGGCTGCACCATCGCCGAAAACGCGGTGCTGGGCCAGGCCGCGATATTCAGCGGCAAACCGAACCTGGGCGGCGGCGGGGTTGCGGCCACCGTCGGTAACGCCCACACCGTTGAGAACGTCTGGGTCCAGAACTCGATCGTCGTCGGCAACACGCTGAACGGGGCACCTGAAGACTGGTTCGCCGGCTCCATCCTCAACTTCTACAGCCAGGGTTACAACCTGATCGGCTACCTTGACTTCCGTTATATCCTGGTGCCCGTGCCCGCCTGGATGATGTCCAGCCGCAAGCGCTGGCCGAAACCCGGTGACGCGGAGGGGGTCTTGCTTGCCCAGGCCCTGGACGTAAACGGCGCCCATGTCCACCCGACCGTGCTCTCGGTGGGGACGCACCCGGCTGAACCGGCTGTCCTTTGGTATCCCCCGGCCGTCCGCGCGATCGACCAGATCCCCAATCAGCAATACCCGGTTACTTATGTCAACGCCGGCTATACGGGATACGGCCAGCCCACGGACGATTTCCTGAATTACGTCATCCTCAAGTTAAGGCAGGAGTACGGATCCATCCTGGGTGCGAATTTCGGGGATGAATTCGGAGACATGACCGGGACGACCTGGTTCGGTCCCGCCGTGACCTGGCCGTCGAACCCCCAAAACGCGGCCTGGATCGCTTTCTGGCGAACCCTCGACACGGCCATCGGGGACCGGCTCGGCATGGCCTATCTCGGCGACGATTTCTGGGACACGTTCACGTCCGGATCGCTCGGCGACCATGTCTACCTCATGGTCATGAAAAGCACGCAGTATTTCATGATGGAGGACGTCGACCAATTGGGGACGAGCCGTCCACAAGGCGCCCTGGGCGATATCGGGGCGATCGAACAATAGGCCGGCGCTCCCGTTACGCTGACAATCCGCAACGCAGATTGGTCTGCAGGGCGAATCCGCTGCATACTTTGTCTCTGTGGAAAGTGTTGTAAACGCGACAACTTGGGTTGAGTTTTGCGAACCTTTGTCTGATGGTTATTTCAGGAAAAATCATTTAATATAGGCGCCCAAGGCATATGGAAAGGTTGCATTCCAACATAAACTATAATCCAATTGCATTTACAAAGCGCCAAATTGAAGATTTCCACAGTTCTTGACTAAATCCCCGGAGCCAGGTGATTTGGAATTCATCCCATCGATCCATGCAATATTTTTGAGTGCTTGCCGACATGACCCATTTAGATCATCCGTCCATTGACTTTTTCAAAATGCCTGATTAAAATTGCAGCAGAGCGCAATGGATTTTAAACCCATTGCCGGAGGAGGGGGGGGAAATGAGATGGATCTATTTGTCAAAAAAAACGATCAGCATGGCGCTGATCTTTTGCCTCATTCTGCTTTTCAACTCGGAGGTTTTCAGTGCGGCGGCTGGCAAAGAAAAAAGGCCGGGTGAACCAGGTTGGAGCCAGACCGCAAGTGAAGAAGCGGGCGCGAATTATCTTGAAAAAAGCGGGATGGAAGTTAAAATCAAGCCAAGACGTTTCCCATGGTTTCCGGTCGTCGTGCTTTTGGCGGCCGGGGCCGCCGCGGTCTATTTCCTGCTGATTAAGAACATTGAGAAAGAAGAAGGGTTCCGTGACGATTTCAGCGGCACGGCTTCGCCATTATGGCGTCCGCGCAGCCCGTCGATGTGGACAGTGGCCAGCGACACTTACAGGTGCTTAGATTCCGTTTACAGTTTTTCCGAGTACAATTATGTCGATCGCACCTTCAGCTCCAACAACTTGACCATCGAAGCGCGTTTGCAGCAGAGCATGGGTGATATCGGCCAGTATCAGGGAATATTCTTCGTGACCGGTACGACCATGACCGCGGTCTCCGGCTTCGAGTTTCGGATCTTCACCAACATGCTCAGCCAGGGCGCTTTCTCCATTGCTCGCTACGAAAACTCGAACCTGACCAGCCTCAGCCCCGCCGCCACAGCCATGGCGGCTTACACTGTAAACGCCGCCATCGGCGGCGATCGGAGCTGGAATACGGTCCGTATCGTCCGCGCCGGAAACAACTATTCTTTTTATTGCAACGGTGCGCTGCTCCATTCCTTTTCTGATGGCAGCCTGGATCCGGCCGTGGCCGGACTGCGGCTTTGGAGCGACGCCGATCCCCATATACTCAACTGCGATTTTTTCAGCGTCGTGATTGATTAGAACAAACATTTCTTTCAATCCGGAGTAATTCACAAGCATATAGTTTTTTCGAACTCGAATTGCATTTGCCCGCGGTTACGCTATAATCACTCCATGCCAGAAAACACAATCGATCTCAAGCCGGCGCCGAGTAAAGCGGAGATCAACCTGCTGCCGCTGAAAAAATACAACGGCCCAGTGGAGATCGTAAGCGGTGACGCGCACCTGAGCCAGGTCATGCCCGAAATCAAGGCGGAAAGGGTCCTGGGTTTCGACATCGAGGTGCGGCCGACCTTCAAGAGCGGCGACCATTTCCCGCCGGCCCTGGTGCAGATGGCCGGGGAAAAAAAAGTTTTCCTGGTGCAGGTGAAAAAAGTGAAGGCCCTGCACCTGCTCGCTGAATTGTTCGCCGATGCCCGCATTCTCAAGGCCGGGGTCGCCGTTGCCGGCGATATCGAAAAGCTTCACGAGGTCATGAAATTCGTCCCCGCCGGTTTTGTCGACCTGGGGAAAATGGCGGCCAAGGCCGGCATCAAGGCGGGCGGCGTGCGCACCCTGGCCGCTCAATTACTGGGATTACGCATTTCCAAGGGTGCCCAGTGCTCGAACTGGGAGCGTTTGGAGTTGGCTCCGGCCCAGGTTCTTTACGCCGCCACCGACGCCTGGGTGTGTCGGGAAATATTCCTGTTTTTGGAGAAAATGAAAGCGCATGATTGAAATAAACATTCCCGGAAAAGATGAAATCCTTGAACTCGGACAGCTGGTGCTGGATTTCAACGGCACCCTGGCTTTGGACGGCAAGCTCAAGCCCGGAGTAGGGGAATTGCTTGCCGGACTCTCCCGGCACCTGCGGGTCCATATCGTCACGGCCGGAACTTTCGGCGGCGTGGAAAAAGAAGTCCAGGGAATCCCCTGCGTGCTGAAGGTCCTCGAAGGCGCCGACCAGACCTCCCAAAAAGGCCGCTACGTGGACGAGCTCGGAGCTGAACATACCGCGGCCATCGGCAACGGCCGCAATGACAGCGCCATGCTGAAAAAAGCCGGGCTGGGCATCATGGTCATCCAGGAGGAAGGGGCGGCGGTTGAAAGCTTCATGGCGGCCGACGTGGTGTGCCGGGATATCATCGAGGCGCTGCAGTTGCTGCTGCACCCCTTGCGCCTGACCGCCACCCTGAGGACATAATTCTGGGATCCTGATTCAGGCCTCACCCCCTCACCCCCTCTCCTAAAGGCGAGGGGGAAATGCATTTCCGATTTCCCAAAAAACTTTAAATAATTTCTGCCCCTTCTCCTTTAGGGGAAGGGGGTGGGGGTTGGGGCTAGGGCTTCAATTGCGGCCCTTTTTGTGCTATGATAAACGAAATTTAACCGCCAGGGGATATTATGACCAAGGTCATTGACTGGTTGAACAAGAACAAGAAATTGCTGTTTTCGCTGGAAATCACCCCTCCCGATCGCGGTAAAAGCATGGACGACATCCTGTCCGGTATCGATCCGCTGATGCATTTTGAACCGCAGTTCATCAATGTTACATACCATCAGCCACATATGGTCTATGAGGAAAAAGACAACGTGATCACGCGCCGGCCGCGGCGCAAAAAACCCGGCACGGTCGGTATCTGCAGCGCGATCAAGAACCGCTTCCAGGTCGAGCCGGTACCGCACCTGATCTGCGGCAGCTTCAACCGCTACGAGACGGAGGATACCCTGATCGACCTTCACTTCCTGGGTATCAAAAACCTTTTGGCCCTGCGCGGCGACCCACCGCCCGGCCAGGCGCGCTACATCCCGGAAAAGGACGGCCACCAATATGCCTCCCAGCTCGTCGAACAGATTGCCCAGCTCAATCGCGGCAAGTACATCGACGAGTTGGAGGACCCGTTCCCGACCAATTTCTGCATCGGCGTGGCCGCATACCCGGAAAAACATTTCGAATCGCCCAATTTGCAAAAAGACCTTTTCTATTTGAAAAACAAGGTGGACATGGGCGCCGAGTACATCATCACCCAAATGTTTTTCGACTTTGAAATTTACAAGCACTTTGTCGAGAAAGCCAGGGCCATGGGCATCAACGTTCCGATCATTCCCGGTCTCAAGCCGCTGGTCAGCAAAAAACAATTGTTCAATATCCCCAGCACCTTTCATGTCAATATCCCGGTTGAGCTGGTTAATCTCATCGAAGAATCGAGAACTCCCGAACAGGCTTTCACCCAGGGGGTTCGTTACATGGCCCGCCTGGCGGATCAGCTCATCGCTTACGGCGTTCCCGGACTGCATGTATTCACCATGGGCTATGGACGATCGGCCTTGGCGCTGCTGGAAATGGTATTTGGCAAAAAACTCTGACCGGGAAGGACATATCATGAGCAAGCCGGCTATTTCCAAGCGCGCACAGGAAAAAATTCTGATTTTTGACGGGGCCATGGGCACATCCATCATGCAAAGGGCATTGAGCGCCGATGATTACCACGGCCACGACGGTTGCTTTGAATATCTTGCCGTTTCCCGTCCCGATGTGATTGAATCCATCCATGCCGCTTATCTGGCCGCGGGCTGCGATATCGTTGAGACCAACACCCTGGGCGCCCAACCCGGCGAATTGGCCGCTCACAACCTCCAGGACAAGACCTATGAAATAAACAAAAAAGCCGCCGAACTGGCCGTCCAGGCGGCCGCCTCATACAGCCGCAGCGATCAGCCGCGTTATGTTGCGGGTTCCATCGGACCGGGCTCGCGTTTGCCCAGCCTGCTGCAAGTCGATTTTGATGATTTGCAAAAGGGCTATTATCTTCAGGGCCTGGGGCTCTTTGATGGTGGCGTCGACCTGTTTCAAATTGAAACGTGCCAGGATATGCTGCAAATCAAAGCGGCCTTGTGCGGCTTGACCCAGGTATTTCGGGAAAAAGGCCAGGAACTTCCGGTCAATGTTTCGATCACGGTCGAAAAGAACCGCATGCTCATGGGAACCGATATCCGGACGGCCGTGGCCACCTTTGCCCCTTATCCGCTTTTTGCATTCGGCATCAATTGCGGCAGCGGCCCGCAAGCCATGCAGGAAGCGGTCAGGATTTTGTCAATGTCATCGCCCTTTCTCCTGGCGGTCATGCCCAATGCCGGGCTGCCGAAATTCAGCAATGGAAAATATATTTATGATTTGCAGCCTGACCTCTTCGCCGATCAGCTGTGTTTTTTTGCCAGGGAGTTTGGCGTCGAGATGCTGGGCGGCTGCTGCGGTACGACGCCGGCGCATATGCTGGCTTTGGTCCGAAAGGTCGGCGGCCTGAGCCCCGGAAAGAGAAAAATTACCATGGAGGCTGCAGCCACATCCTTGTTTTCAACCCAGGAATTTTCCGTGAAGCCCGGACCGTTGATCATCGGCGAGAGAACCAATGCCACGGGAAGCCGGAAATTCAAGGAGGCGTTGCTCCATGACGACCTGGACGGCATGGCGGCCGTTGCTCAGGAACAGGCAAAGGAAGGGGCTCACTTGCTGGACCTGAACGTGGCCTTTGCCGGACGCGATGAAGCTCGGGACATGGATCGCCTGGTCGCCAGGTTGAATGCGCTGACTCCGCTGCCGATGATGCTGGACAGCACCCATATCGATGCATTAAGCGCCGGTTTGAAACGCAGCGCCGGCCGCGTGGTTATCAATTCCATCAATTTGGAGGACGGCGGTGCACGGGCTGAAAAAATACTCACATTGGCCAGGGATTTTGGTGCCGCCGTGGTCTGTCTGGCCATTGATGAAAATGGCATGGCCCGCACGGCTGACAAGAAACTGTCGGTCCTGCGCCGGATGCACGATCTGGCCCTTTCCCGGGGATTGAAAGCGGACGACCTTTTCCTGGACCCGCTGACCTTCACCCTGGCTTCAGGCGATCCAAACCTGGCCGGGGCCGGAGTGGAAACGCTGGCCGTCCTGCCCATGATTAAAAAACAACTGCCCGGATCATTCCCATTGCTCGGTGTCAGCAATATTTCTTACGGTCTGCAGCCGCAAGCCAGGAAAATAGTCAATGCTGTTTTTCTCTATCATGCCGTGCAACAGGGACTGGCCGCCGCCATTTTTCATGCCGCCCGGGTGGTGCCGCTCAACCAGATCGCTGCCGAGGAAATCCAGCTTGCCGAAGATTTGATATTTAACCGGCGCCGCGCCGAATATGATCCGCTGCTGGCGCTATGTGATTATTTTCGCGGTCATAAAATCAGTGCAGCTGCTGATCGACGCTTGCCTTCCACTCCGGCAGAACGCGCTTACAATGCCGTGATCGACGGAAACGCCTCGGCTATTGAAAAAGAGCTGAATGTGCTTCTGGAGCACATGCCGGCTTTGGAAATAGTTAATTCCTGTTTGCTGAAAGCCATGGCCGAAGTCGGTACGTTTTTTGAAAGCGGCAGAATGCAATTGCCGTTTGTTTTGAAATCGGCCGAAGTGGTTAGAACCGCCCTGGATATCCTTGCCCCGCATATGCTCGGCAAGGACAAAAAATACCGCGGCCGCATGGTTTTAGCCACGGTCAAAGGCGACATCCATGATATCGGTAAAAACCTGGTCGATATCATTTTGCGCAGCAACGGTTACGAAGTTTTCAACCTGGGCACCAACCAGGACGGCCATGCGATTGCCGCCGCCGTTGAAGAACACCGTCCTGACCATGTCGGGTTAAGCGCTTTGCTGGTCAAATCAACCCTGGAAATCAAGGAAGTGCTGCATATTTTGGCTGAGCGGGGCATCCGCACTCCGGTGATCTGCGGCGGCGCGGCCTTGACACTGTCATTCGTCAATGAAACCCTGAAGCCCGTTTATCAGCAAAGGGTTCATTATAGCGCCGACGCTTTTACGGCATTGAAAATCATGGCGGGCAGCGCCGTTCCCAAGTCCGGCGCAGTCAGAAAGAAAACAATCGCCAGGGCCACGCGGACCGGTCCGGATTTAAGTTTCAACCATCAGCCCCCGGCGATGCCTTTTACGGGAGCGCGAACGCTGACCTGGCCACTGGCCGAGATCCTGCCCGGCCTGGATAAAAAAACGCTGATCAGGTCACGCTGGCATATGGCTGAAGGACCCCAGGCTGAACTTTTCTTTGAAAAAATCACCACTTTGCTCAATGAAAACAACGTCGACGGCTTCCGGGCTGTTTACGGCTATTTCGCCTGCCGCCGCCGCGGAAAGAAGCGTTTGCTGCTGACTACGGCTGCCGGTGCTGTCATTCTGGATTTTCCCAGGCGAAAAAAAATTTCATTGGCCGAATATTTTCACGAAAATGACGATATGGCGCCATTTTTCATCGCCAGCTGCGGATCAAAAATTTCGCAACTCGAAAAAAAGCTTTTTGATTCCGACCAGTACCAGCTTTATATGCTGCTGCACGGATTCGGCGTGCAATTGGCGGAAACTCTAGCCGCCGCTACGCATCAGCATATCCGCCGCGAATTGGGCTTGAACAAAAAGCAGGGCAAAAGATTCAGCCCCGGATATCCGGCCTGGCCGGACTTGGCCGACCAGGAAAAACTTGTGCATCTTCTTGGCGCCGACGCAATCGGGGTCTCCTGCAGCGAGACATTCCAGTTGATCCCCGAATTGAGTGTCAGCGCCATGGTGGTCTGCCACCCCCAGGCCGAATACCTTTGATGCCGATCCCATCAGGTGGTTGGTCCCGTTTTTATGACGTACAGCAGTCGCGACCAGGTGTCACATGAAAAATGAAACAAGCCATGTAAATGCCGACGAACGCGCGGCGGAGATTTCCCGGCTCGAGGAGAAGATTGAATTCTGGCGGCAAAGGATAAGTTTTTTCCTGGGACCGCTTCTGGGGCTGATTTTGTGGCTCATCCCCATGCCCGCCCTGAGCGCCCAGGCCCATACCCTGGCCGCCGTCATCGGCTGGGTGGTGGTCTGGTGGATCGGCGAACCCGTACCCATTCCCGTCAGCGCGATTATCGGGGCAGTCCTGTGCATCCTGGCCGGTGTGGCAGACGCCAAAACCGTTATGGCTCCATTCGCCGAACCGACCATTTTCCTTTTCTTGGGCAGTTTCATCATAGCCCGGGCCATGAGCGTACATGCACTGGACCGCAGGTTCGCCTATGGCATTATGTCCATGAACTGGATTGGCGACCGTTCCTGGCGGATTCTGTTCGCCTTCGGAGCCATTGCCGCCTTCTTGTCGATGTGGATCAGCAACACGGCCACCACGGCCATGATGCTGCCGATCGGCCTGGGCATTGTCACCGCCATGTCCGACATGATTGCGAAGAAGACCGGCAGGAAAATCGACCCATCGCGTCTCCGTTTCGCCAGCGCCATGATGCTGATGGCCGCATACGCTTCATCCACCGGCGGTATCGGCACACCGGTCGGCAGTCCGCCCAACTTGATCGGCATCGCCATGATCGAAAAGTTCGCCGGCATCCGGATCCCGTTTTTTAAATGGATGCAGTTTGCCGTGCCCATGCTGATCATCATGTACGGCTTGCTTTTTTTAATACTCTATTTTTTGCACAAACCGGAAATGCCGGTCATGGAAGGCAGCCGGGATTTTGTGCGCCAGGAATTGGCAAAACTAGGACGCTGGAACCGCGGTCAAAAAAATTCCCTGGCCGCATTCATGGTAACCGTCTGTCTCTGGGTAATTCCCGGTTTTTTGGCCGTCTTCTGCGGCAGCTCGGCTCCCTTGACCAGAATGTACGGCGCGCGGCTGCCGGAGGCTGCTGCCGCCCTGATCGGCGCCTTTTTGCTCTTTGTTTTGCCGGTAGATTGGAAAAAGAGACAATTCACCATCTCCTGGCGGCAGGCCGTGGACATAGACTGGGGAACATTGATCCTTTTCGGAGGCGGCCTGAGCCTGGGCAACCTGATGTTTTCAACCGGGCTGGCCGAACATATCGGCCAGGGCCTAATCGAGATGTCCGGGGCCGGATCCATGTGGGCCATAACCTTCGCTGCGGTATTTATTGCCATTATCGCCAGTGAAACGACTTCCAATACGGCCGCCGCCAACATGGTCGTCCCCGTGATCATTTCGCTGGCCCTGGCTGCCGGCGTCAACCCGGTGCCGCCTGCTCTTGGCGCCATTTTGGGCTGCAGCTGGGGCTTCATGCTGCCGGTGTCCACGCCTCCCAATGCCATTGTCTACGGTTCCGGACTGGTGCCCATCATCAAAATGATTCGCGCCGGTTTTCTCTTTGACATCACGGGTGGATTGGTGATTTGGACGGTCTTACGCTTGCTTTTGCCCCTTATAGGACTAGCCTGATCCCTGAGAGGGACAGACAAACTATATCCATACCAACACTATGTTTTGAGCAATTTTAGTAAGTCGCCAAAAACATTGAGTGTTGGTATAGAGAGTTTGTGCTGCCCCTGATCGGGTTGGCTTAGCACCCATGCGCATGTCTCTGATTTGACAATTACCATGAGGCTTTCTATAATAAGGACAATGAAAACAGGATTTTCGGGAACATTTTAAAATGGATGAGTTCATATGCCCTGAGGCTCTGGGCAACCAATTTCCGCTCTTGATCCAGAAGAACCTGACTGCGATCGAGACGGCGTTCAACCTGGAAATATCCCTGCGCGGCAACAAAACCATGTTTGCGGGAAAAGCAGCGAACGTCAAAAAATTTAAAAAATACCTGCAGCATCTTGTCCGCATGGCCGGGGAGAATAACGGCCTTACCCATCATGATATTCTTTTCAGTTTAAACCTGGTCGCCGATGGGAAAATCAATGAATTAGAGGAAAATGTTTTAAATCAGAACGTCATCAAGGTGGACGGCAGGGAGGTCTTTCCCAAGACATACAACCAGCAGGCCTATGTCCAGGCGATCAAGGAAAATGCCATGGTATTCGGCATTGGCCCCGCCGGTACGGGCAAGACCTTTCTAGCCATTGCCATGGCATTGAGCGCATTAATCAATAAAAAAGTGGAGCGTATCGTCCTGACACGTCCCGTGGTCGAGGCCGGCGAAAAACTGGGATTTCTGCCCGGTGACATCCAGCAGAAAATAAATCCCTACCTGCGGCCCCTGTACGATGCCTTGTATTTCCTGATCGGCTTCGAGAAAACGGCCGAATTGATTGAAAAGGGGATTATTGAGATAGCCCCTCTGGCCTACATGCGGGGCCGTACCATCAGCGATGCTTTTATTATCCTCGACGAGGGACAGAATACCGTGGATTCGCAGATGAAAATGTTCCTCACCCGCTTTGGAGTCAATTCGCGTGTTGTGGTTACTGCCGATATCACCCAGATCGATCTGGACCAGCCCAAAAAATCAGGAATATTCAAGGCGATCGGAATTCTCAAAAACGTTGCCGGGATTGCCGTGATTCATTTGACCATGAAGGATGTTGTCCGTCATCCATTGATCCAAAAAATTATCGAAGCGTATGCCAGGGCGGAAAAATGAATTTTGATTTTGAATTAAAAAAGAAAGAGAGACATCTGGAGGCGGCGAAAAACAACAAACCTTGGATAGGAAAGCTGCTGATCGGGATCGCCTTCGTTGCCGTTATTTCTTATGTCAGTTACCAGCCGCCCTTGAAAACCATTGAAGACTCCGATTTGAAAGTGGGTGATATTGCCGTCGAGGATATCGTTATCCGCAAGGATATGACCGTGGAAGACAGGGAAATGACCGAACTGAACCGTCAAAAGGCCAGGGCGAATTTAATCCCGGTTTATGAATTCAGTGAGCAGAAAATTGCCAGCAGCCAGATGCTGCTTAATGAATGGTTCAAATATTTCAAGGAAATGCGCATACAATGGACCAAAGGTCAGTTGGACCTTGACGAGGTACGCTCCTATATCAGCGGCAATTTCGGGATCGAATTGACTACGAAGGCCATCCGTGATCTGCTACGCGCCAATGTTTTCGGCCGGATCGATCTGCGCCGCTTGCAAGAAGAAATAACCCAATGGGAAGAAAGGGGCATCCTCCTGTCAAAAATCGGCATCCCCAGGGGTCCGGACGATCTTATTACCATCTATTCGGAAAAACGCGGCTACGCTCAATTCAAGGTGGTTGATCTTTATGACAGCAGTGAAATCAGGGAAAAATTGAGTGATTTTTTAAAGCAATACGCCTTGAGCAAAGGTGAAAATGCCGTTATCATTCCGATTTTACTTGAATACATCAGCGCCAATGTCTCCTTCTCAAAAATATTGACCAGGCAGCAGGAAGAAAAGGCATTGTCCATGATCAATCCGGTTTTTATTCAATTGAAAAAAAACAAGATCATCCTGCGCCGCGGTGATGAGATAAGCAAAGACCATCAGAAATTGGTGCACCTGATCCGCGCCGAAGAAAAAACCGGTCCGAACCGAATTTCCGGCATTTTTATGATTTTCATGATTCTCGGCATCCTTTTTTATTTCTTCTGGCGCCTTCATGTTTTGACAAAAATCGGCGGTATCAACCGTTCCAAGCTTAATTTTGTCAGCGCTATGACCTTCATCGTCTGCGCCGTGGGGTACCGCCTGGCGCTTTTCGTGTACCCTCTTGTATTGAATAATATTGCCCTGAGCATCAACATCGACAACATCGACATGGTTTACGGCATTCCTTTCGCGATTGGATCGCTGCTCATTGCTTTTCTGTTCAGCCTGCAAAGCGCCGTCACTTTTTCAATCATCAATGCCATTATCAGTGGCATCATCTGTGATTGGAACTTCAAAGTCATGCTGTTCGTACTGGCAGGCAACCTGGCGGTGGCATTCGGAATCGAATTCTACCAACGCCTGAAGCGTTCCTCGATCCTGAAAGCGGGTTTTTTCTGGCTGCTGCCGGTCAATGTGCTGATGACCACGATGTTTGCCCTGGCCCAAGATGATTTCAGCTGGCGCAGCGTGGCGTTTTTTGTGGTGATGGGCATTTTATCGGCATTGCTGTCGGTGTTTATCGCTAATTTCATGATCCCTTTATGGGAGGTTATATTCAAGGTCCTTACCGACTTGAAACTGGTGGAGATCACCAATCTGAACCTGCCGGTTTTTCGCGCGATGCTGGAAAAGGCGCCGGGAACCTATCACCACTCGCAAATGGTGGCTTCACTGGCCGAAAGCGCAGCCCAGGAACTGCAATTATCGCCAATCCTGTTGCGGGCCATGGCCCTGTACCATGATATCGGAAAAATTGACAATCCGCAGTTTTTTACCGAGAATGCTTCGGTTTATGAGAATCCACACGGCAAACTCACGCCGCGGGAAAGCGCAAAAATAATCATTGCCCATATCAGCGCCGGCATGGAAAAAGCCGAGTCATTGAAACTGCCGCGAAAAGTCGCTCAGGCCATTGATCAACATCACGGAACCAAGCTGGTTAAATATTTTTATGAAAAGGCCAAGGAAACCAACTCCGGTCAACTGGATGATTTTGATGAAAACATGTTCCGCTATCCGGGGAAAAAGCCTCAGGAAATCGAACAAGCCATCATCATGCTGGCCGACCAGGTGGAAGCGGCATCCAAAAGTCTCTCTTCGCCCAATGATCAGGACATAAAAAATGTGGTCGAACAGATTATCAGCGCCGATATTGCTGAAAATCAATTTTCAGAATGCCGGGGCCTGACATTTCAAGCCCTGAACATCATCGCCGGCAGCTTCTACAACAAGCTCGCCTCCATTTACCATCAGCGCATTGCCTATCCCGGTTTTGATTTTAAAAAAGAGAATGTCAATGATTCAAATCCAACATAACGGTTTTTGCCTGAAAACAAAAACACTGCTGCGCGTTGTCAGGAAAATCGCCGGCCAATTGCCCCTGCGGGGAGCCGTGACCATAAAAATCGCCGCCGATGACGAGGTCCGGGAGTTAAATAAAAAATACCGCGGCAGGATCGTGTCACGGATGTATTGAGTTTTTCGATGGCCGAAAAACTGCCCGACGGCTTTTACGCCGGCGACATCCTGATCTGCTGGACCCAGGCCGAAAAGCAAGCCCGGGAAAACAATCATTCGCTGCAAAAAGAATTGCTGTTGCTGATGATCCATGGCTTGCTGCATTTGCAGGGCCACGATCATGAAAAAGACAAGGGCGACATGCTGGCCATGCAGCGGCAATTATTTGCGGCGCATTCCGGTGAACTGGAATGAATATGGTTATTTTGATCTTCTTGTATGTCGTGACGATTCTGTTTTACTTGCTGGAAAGCAGTTTTGAAAGTTTTTCACGCATTTCATTGGCCAAATTCCTCAATGGTTTGCCGCCGAAACGGAAACCGAATTTCGCTTTTGTCGAGAAATTTGACCTGGTCATCCATTCACTGGAGACGGTGGTCTTTTTATCTGCAAATCATCCTGCTCGTTCTGCACCTTTCGAGCCCTGGAAAATGTTGTCTTATCAGCCATCTTCCAGGATTTTACTGATCGGCTTGCTGTACCTGTTTTTTTTCAACCTGCTTTTTTATATCACCGCCTATCTGAATCGGGAAAAAATACTGCGCAACCTGCTGTTTCTATTTCCGGTCGCCTGGATAATTTTTTATCCGCTGAACTTCATTTTCAGATTCTTTTTGACGGGAAAGCCCGGCCGATGCCCGTGAAAACCATGATGAAGATCTCAGTGACGAGCAATTGGAAGTATTTCTTGAAGAAGGGGCCAAGGAAGGGGTGATTGAAAAAGAAGACCAGGAAATGATCGAAAGCGTCCTGGAATTCGGGGATACGCTGGTTAAGGAGATTATGACCCCGCGGGTGGACATGATTCATATTCATATCGATGCCTCTCTGGATGAAATCATTGACGGTCATCAAAAAAGAGAAAAAATCGACGATTCGCCGGTGGTTGGTCGAAAGGATCGATCATGTCGAAGGCATTATTCTGGCCAAGGATGTGTTCAATTACTGGGGACGGAATGACTTCAATATCAAGGAAATTCTCCGGCCGCCCTTTTTTATTCCCGAAACCATGCGTATCCTGGAATTACTGAAGGAAATGCAGAAAACCAAGCAGAAATTCGCCATCGTCATTGATGAATTCGGCGGGGTTTCCGGGGTGATCAGCATGGAGGATGTGATTGAGGAAATCGTCGGTGAAATCAAGGATGAATATGATGACGATCTGGAACCTATTGTTCGAGACCGCGATGGATTCATCGTCAAGGGTGATATCGGCCATTTATGAATTGAACGAAGCCCTGCAAATTGAAATAGATGAGAATGAAGACTATCAGACCGTGGCCGGTTTGATCAGTTGCAAATTAGGCAAAATTCCCGGTCCCCACGACCAGGTGACCGTCGAAGGCTATATCCTTGAAGTCCTGGAAGTTGAAAAAAATCGCATTAAAAGCGTGCGCATCCATCGTGAAAACAAATAAAACCAGGCATTCGGGGTATGTGGCCCTGCTAGGCCGGACCAATGTCGGCAAATCGACATTCGTCAATGCCTTGATGCATACCAAAGTGGCCATTGTCTCCAACAAGCCCCAGACCACGCGCAAAAGAATCCTGGCCATCAAGACCAGTGAACGAGGGCCAAATTATTTTTTTTGACTGCCCGGGCATCCACAAGCCCCATTTCAAACTGAATGAACTGATGATGAAAGCGGTCACCGATGCCTTGTTCGATGCCGACCTCATCCTTTATTTCATCGATCTGGCATTTCCCCAAGGAAGATGATTTCATCATTTCACTGCTTGAAAAAGCCGCATAAAAAGGTTTTTTTGGTGATCAACAAAATAGACAAACTGAACAAGGGCAAGGTATTGAACAAAATTCAGCACGAAAAGGACATGTTCCCCTGGCAGGAGATTGTTCCCATATCGGCCATCAGACGGCGACAACCTCGATTTGCTGGAGGAATTGATTTTCAAATACCTGCCCGAAGGCGAAAATTTTTTTCCGGCCGATGAATACACCCAGCAATCGGAAAATTTTTTTGTCGGAGAATTGATCCGAGAGAATATGCTGCAATGGGTCGAAGATGAACTTCCTTTTACGACCACCATTAAAATTGAGGAGATCAAGGACCGCGGTGAAGTGGTGCTGCGTTCGGGCCGAGATATATGTCGAATCGAGCGCCCAAAAAAAAATAGTTATCGGGAAGAAAGGCGCCATGATCAAGCAAATCGGACAACAGGCGCGGCAGACCCTCGAGGAGCACTACGGCAAAAAGGTTTTTTTGGATTTATTCGTTAAAATAGTGCCCGGCTGGAGAAATTCCAACCAGGTGATACGAGATATCCTCCAATAGCCACGTGAAAGTATTATTCAGGCCATTTGGGCCTCCCTTCATGGTTGATATTTATCCTTATTTATAATAGAATACGCTTTAAACCAATGTTTAGAATAAACACATTACGAACCAAGCTCCTGCTCGCTTTCATCTTCATCAGTGCGGCGTATGTTGCCGTGGCTTATCTCATTATTGAAAATCTTATCGATGTCAAATTCCTGATCATTTTAATAGCGACCGGGCCGCCGATTATTTTTGTCGTCATCATGATGTGGACCAAAAAGCATTTGACCCAACCCATGCAGTTGCTGAAAAACGGCCTGGAAAAAATTTCCTACGGCAGCCTTTCCCACCGTATTAAAATCAAGACAAATAACGAATTCACATTTCTGGCCGCTCAATTCAATGAAATGGCAGAAAAAATCGAAATCATGATGGAAGAAATCGAATCCACGCACAAGGATTTGGAAAAGCAGGTCCTTTCCCGTACCATGGAATTGAAAGAATCCAATCGAAAGCTGCAAATCGCCATCCAGGAACTGCGTGACACCCAGAAACACATCATTCAAACCGAAAAGCAAAAATCGTTGACCGCGATTGTTTCCGGATTTGCCCATGAAATCAACAATCCCTTGACAGGAATTTTGGGCTATGTTGACTTGTTGAATATTCGTGACGACATTACTCCCTATGCCAAGGAAAAATTGGGCAGCATTCAAAATCAAGCCTTGCGCATCAAAACCATCATCGATCAACTGAACCAACTCAATCCGGACATGGACCAGATCAAGATGGAAATCAATCTGGCCAATTTGCTTGATAAACTGGTCAAAGTCATTTCCAGCCGGCCGGGCAACAGCGATTTTGTCATTGAAAAAATCAATTTCGAGCAGAATATCATCATCCAGGGAAACCATTTTTCCCTTTGGCAGGTATTTGAAGGGGTGATGGAAAATTCCATCGAAGCTTTCAAGGAAAACAATATTCATAACGGTAAAATCACGATCACCATAAAAAAATCCATGGATGGTCAAAATGTAATCGTGGATATCATGGATAATGGCGGCGGTTTTAAAAATCTTGAGAAAGCCTTTGATCCTTTTTATACTACCAAGAGCCGAACGCAGAAAAAAGGAATCGGACTGACCATCGCCTATAATATTATCCAGGAACATTCCGGCAATATCGTGATAAACAACAACGAGATCCACGGAGCCACGGTATCGGTTTACTTGAAAATGAACAATCGAAAATTCAAAAACCAAAATCAATTGGAGGAACAATAATGCTCAAAGCTATGCGCAACAACATGAAATCGCTCTCCTGGGTTTTATGGCTGGTCATATTGGCGTTTGTGGGTTTCATTTTTGTACAATGGGGATCCGGCCGATTTGAAGCTGAGGGCCTGGATCGCGATGTGGCCGCCATTGGCGATAAGCGCATCAACGGGGAAGAATTCCAGAAAAACCTGACCAGAAGCTTAGACATGTACAGCAAGCAGTTCAAAAACAATTTCAACCGATCCATGATCAACCAGCTGGGTATCGCCGAGCAGGTACTGCAGAGCATGGTCAGTGCGCTGCTCATCGAAAATGAAGCTGAAAAACTGCACCTGAGCGTCAGCGAAGCGGAATTGAAAAACCGCATCCGTTCCTATCCTGCTTTTCAGCGTGACGGCGGTTTTATCGGTTCCGAGGAATATGAACGGCTGCTGGCTTACAACCAGATCAAGGTGATGGATTTTGAAGATGGGCTAAAAAAAGAACTTCTGGCGGATAAGTTAAAGGAATTGCTGACCGGAGGTCTTGTCCTGAATTGGAACGAAATCGAAGCAGAATATCGCAAGGAAAATGACAAGGCTGAACTTGAGTTCATTGCTTTTAAAAGCGAGGCCATCAAAGATGAACCGGCGATCAGTGATCTTGAACTTCAGGAATTCTATCTAGGCAATAAAAATTTATTCAAAAGCCAGGAAAAGCGGGCCGGGCAAATCGTGGTTTTGAAATTCGCTGATTTTAAGAAAAATATCAAGATCAAGGATGAGGAATCATACGCGTATTATCAAAAAAATAAAATCAGATTCAAAATTCCCGCGAAAACCAAAATCAGCCGCATCTGGGTCCCTTATTCCCAGCAGGACCGCGAAGCAGTATTGCAAAAAACAGATGCCATCGCCGGCCAATTAAATCCGGATAATTTTGCCGAAAAAGCCAGGGAATTATCCCAAGATGAGAAAGCCGCGGATGGGGGAGACTGGGGATACTGGGGCTGGCAGAATTTTTCCAACCAGGAACGCAGTATGATCGACAACCTGCAATCAGGGGAAATCTCCTCTCCGGTTGATGCCGGGCAGGCGTTTTCCATCTTGTTCGCCGCCGAAAAAACCGCAGAGAGCCAGGAAAACTACAGCGACGTCAAGGCCAGAATTACAGACTTGCTCGAAAACGAGCAGTTGAAAAAATTGGTTTCCGAGCGCAGCAACAAGTTGTACTCGAAAATCAAGGATTCCAAAAACATGAAGGACGGCGCGGTAAATGTGATCACCAGCGAGTTGCTGACGGCCGGACAGCCAATTAAGGACATGGATACGATGGGTTATATTTCTCGGAAATTGTTTTCTCTCGGTGAAAATGAGATTGCGCCGCCGTTGGAATTCCCGGAAGGGTTTGCCATCGTTCAGTTGACCAAAATTGCCAAACCTGAAATCGAACCGCTTGCGGCTGTCCAGGACCAGGTAAAAAATAAAGTGCTGGAGGCGAAAAAAATGCAGCAGCAGCTGGCCAGGGCCAAAGCCGTTGCCGCAGAATTGAATCGCCTGGCCGACGAAAAAAAAATCGAGGAGTATTTGAAAAAAGAAGATATCAAGCTTGAAAACGCCACCTATCAGCGAGGAGATCGCCTGACGGGTTTCCCGCTTTTGCCGGGCTTGGACAATATTGTTTTCGCCATGGATAAAAACTCATTTTCGCTTCCGGTGGCTTTCCATACCGAAGCAGCGGTGATCATCCAGTTGAAAAGCAAAAAAATCACATCCGATCAGGATTTCCAGCTGGCCAAGGATGGGTTTTATCAAAAAAAGCTTGAGGATGCTAAAAACAACAGGTTTGGCTCTTATTTAATGAGCAAAAGAGATGTTTATAAAATCAGATTCAATGCCGAAATATTTGAAAAAATCAAGGATTATGTTGTATCCAAATTTCGTTAAGGAGGATCCATGCAGAATCAGGAAGTAAAAGGAATGCCCGAAGGGGCATTCGATGTTCTCCCCGCCGGCAAGGAATATGCGCCCTATATTTCCGCTGACAGTGTTATTCCCGAGGTGACCATCCGTTCAGTAATCCTGGGACTGGTCATGGCCGTGGTTTTCTCTGCAGCAGCGGCTTTCCTGGGCTTGAAAATAGGCCAGGTTTTCGAGGCGGCGATCCCCATCGCCATCATCGCCGTCGGTGTTTCGCCGTTGTTCAAAAGAAGGAACACCATTCTGGAGAATGTCATCATCCAGTCGATCGGCGCCGCTTCCGGACTGATAGTTGCCGGAGCCATATTTACACTGCCGGCGTTGTTCATACTGGGATTGGACAAAAAAATCGGTTTTGACCTTACAAAAATATTCATGGTATCGTTTCTCGGCGGCACGCTGGGAATTTTATTCTTGATCCCTTTTCGCAAATACTTCGTCAAGGAAATGCACGGACATTTTCCCTTTCCCGAAGCCACCGCCACGGCCCAGATACTGGTTGCCGGTGAAAAAGGCGGCACCCAGGCAAAAATACTGGTCAAAAGCATGATCATCGGCGGATTGTTCGATTTTATGGTCCATTCGGTTGGAGCGTTCAGCGAAATATTCACCAGCCGGATCGTCGGAATCGGTCAAACACTTTCTGAAAAAGCCAGAATTGTCTTCAAAATGGATGTTCTATCGGCCGTTCTGGGACTTGGTTATATCGTCGGCTTGAAATATACGTCGATCATTGCCGCCGGCAGCTTGTTGTCCTGGTTCCTGCTGGTGCCGGTGATCTATTACTTCGGCCAGTTCATCCCGGCCGAGATCGTCGGTTCCGGGACCCAGCTGATTTCCGCCATGAGCGCCGAAGAAATATTCCGTTCCTACGTTCGCTATATCGGCATCGGCGCCATCGCCATGGCCGGCATCATCGGCATCCTGAAATCATCCAAGATCATCATCCAGGCGTTCGGCATGGGCTTCAAGCAAATGTTGAAAAAGAAAACCGGCCTGGAGGCCCGGCCGGAAAGGACACAGACCGATTTGAGCATGAAATACGTCATTATCCTGCTTGGACTTAGCGCCCTGGTCATCTTTGTATTTTTCAGCTTTTCCGTGTTGAGTCCGGTGCCGAATGCCCTGAGGCTGGGACTGATCGCCATGGTCACCGTCTTCGTGATCAGTTTCCTGTTTACGTCCGTAGCGGCCCGGGCCATCGCCATCGTCGGTACCAACCCGGTCTCCGGCATGACCATGATGACCCTGATCCTGAGCAGTCTGGTGCTCGTGGCCGCCGGCTTGAAAGGACAATACGGCATGTTCGCCGCCTTGCTGATCGGCGGCGTTGTCTGTACCGCCCTTTCCATGTCCGGCGGCTTTATCACCGATTTGAAGGTCGGTTATTGGCTGGGATCGACCCCGATCAAGCAGCAGATATACAAATTCCTGGGCGTTTTTGCCGCCTCCCTGTCGGTGGGCATGGTGATATTCCTGCTGAACAAGACCTACGGTTTCTCCGGTGCCAATGCTCTGGCGGCACCGCAGGCCAATGCCATGGCGGCCCTGATCCAACCGCTGATGAATCCCGGCGCCCAAGTTCCCTGGCTGTTGTACGGCGTCGGCATTTTGACCGCCCTGATCATGGAATTGATCGGCGTACCGCCCCTGGCTTTCGCCCTGGGTATGTACATCCCGCTGGAATTAAACACGCCGCTGGTCATCGGCGGCCTGATCGCATACGTGATCAACCGTTCCAGCCAGGACAAGAAACTGGCGACGGCGCGCTATGATAAAGGCATTTTGATCGCTTCCGGTTTCATCGCCGGCGGCGCCCTTATCGGCGTGGTCAGCGCCTTGTTGAAATATTTCGATGTGGAAAAGTTCATCCGTCTCGGCTGGGCCGATACCGCCAAGGGAGAACCTCTGGCCCTGCTCATGTTCGTCGCCCTGGCCCTTTATCTTTATTTTGATTCCCGGAAAATCAAGAAGGAAGATTGATGGAAAAAGAAAAGATCGCTCAGGCCATCGACATACTGCGCGAACTGGACATCGATCTGTGGATGGTCATCGACCGTGAATCGGGACTGCTGTCTGATCCGGTAATGGATTATGTCGTGGGTGACGGCGCAACCTGGCTTTCGTTTTTCATGTTTTTCAAAAACGGGGACAAACATGCCATTGTCGGCAACCTGGATATTGAAAAATTCCGGCGTTCCGGCCTTTTTGACACGGTTTCGGCTTATAAAGGCAGCCCCAAAGCCGACCTGCTGCGACTGCTCGCGCAGCATAATCCCACAAAGATCGCCATCGACTTTTCTCCGGATTGCGCGGCCGCCGACGGCCTGACCCACGGCAATTACCTGAATCTCCTGGACTTGTTGAAAGACAGCGAATTTCCGGGGCGCCTGGTTTCGGCCGAGGATGTGATCACCCGGATCCGCGGCAGGAAATCGAGCGAGGAACTGCGCCGGTTGAAGGCGGCCTGCCAGAAAACCCTGGAAATTTACGGCAGGGTCACTGCGCTAGCCAAACCGGGAATGAGCGAAAAGGATTTAGCAGATTGGATCACCGCCGCGCGTGAAAAAATGGCTTTGGCGGCTGCCTGGGAACAGAGCAGCTGCCCGGCGGTATTCAGCGGTCCCCAGGAAATAGGGGCCCATTCGGCTCCCACCGGCAATGTCCTGAGTCCGGGTCATATCTTCAATATCGATTTCGGCGTGAAGGTGGAAAAATACTGCTCGGACTTGCAACGGACCTGGTACATCATGCGCCCCGGCGAAAAAGAAGCGCCCGCAGATGTGCAAAAAGGGTTCGCCGTGCTGATCGAGTCGATCCGTCTGGCTTTTTCTGCCCTGAAACCCGGAGTACGCGGCCTGGACATCGACCAGATCGCCCGCGACTACATCGTGAGCCAGGGCTACAGTGAATATCCGCACGCCCTCGGTCACCAGGTGGGGCGTTATGCCCACGACGGCGGCGCCTTGCTGGCCCCGGCCTGGGAGCGATATGGCAACCTGCCTTTTATCCCGTTGGAAAAGGACCAGGTATTCACCATCGAACCGCGCATCTACATCAAGGATTTCGGCGTGGCCACGGTCGAGGAAATGGTGGTCATCACCGCCACTGGCGCCGAATATCTTTCCCAGCCGCAGCAGGAGCTGTATGTGATTAAGCCATCCTGATGAACCCGTCATGAACAGCACCATGGTTAAAACTAAAAAGCCGGATTGGCTGAAGGTTTCCATTCCCAGTGGTGACAAATATTTCCGACTGAAAAACAAACTCAATGAAAAAGGCCTGCCGACCATTTGTCAAAGCGCCCATTGCCCCAATATAGCCGAATGCTGGAATCACGATCAGGCTACGTTATTGATCATGGGCTCCGTTTGTACGCGCGACTGCCTGTTTTGCTCGGTGCCGACCGGCAAACCGTCCGCTCTGGACGATGATGAAGATCAAAAAGTATGGCACATGGCCGATGTGATGGACCTCTTCTATCTGGTTATCACCTCGGTCACCCGCGATGACCTGCCGGACAAGGGCAGCAGCCATATAGCCAAGGTCATCCGTTTGCTGAAAATAAAACGTCCGCAGATGAAAATCGAGGTGCTGGTTCCTGATTTCAGCGGTGATTGCCGCTATTTGGATCATGTCCTGCAAGCTGAGCCGGATGTCCTGTCCCATAACCTGGAAACCGTTCCCGGCTTATATCCCAGGCTCAACCGCCAGGCCGGATCCTATCGCCATTCACTGCGAATCCTGGAACACAGCAAAAAAAGAGGCCTGCTTACCAAAACCGGGATCATGGTCGGATTGGGCGAGACGCGTTCCGAAATAGGGGAGTTGTTTGGGGTTTTTAAGGCCATTGGCGTCGATATCTTGACAATCGGGCAATATCTCCAACCCGACAAGCACTGTGTGCCTGTTGATAAATATTATTCTCCCGAGGAGTTCGCCGCTTTGAAGGAATTTGCCCTGAGCTACGGCTTTGGCGGTGTGGAATCGGGTCCTTTTGTCCGCAGTTCGTATCATGCCGAGGAATTGTTCAAGGCGGTGGTTCATTGAGATATGTGATATTCAGTGATATTCACAGCAACATCGAAGCCTTTGAAAAATTACTCAGCCTCAAAAAAATCCAGAATATCGACAAGTATCTTTTTTTAGGCGACCTGGTCGGATACGGCCCCAATCCCGACGAAGTGATCACTCAATTCCGCAAGTTGCCCGGAGCCAGCTTCGTGCGCGGCAACCACGACAAGGTCATCGCCGACCTGGAGTCATCGTCACTCTTCAATCCCGCGGCCGCCTTCTCGGCAGAATGGAGCAAGCTTAAAATTGAGGAAACCAATTTCCAGTATCTAAAGCAACTGCCCAAAGGACCGCAGATCATTGACCGTTTTATAACGATTTGCCACGGCTCTCCGTTCGATGAGGATTACTATATTTTTTCGCAATTTGAAGCCGCCGAATCTTTTAAATTCATGGAAACATCCATTGGTTTTTTCGGCCATACCCATTTTCCGATCATTTATTATTTGCGCAACGAGAAAATTGATATTGTGCCTTTAAGTGAAAATATGCACATCAAGCTCGACGTCAATACCAGGTACTTGATCAATCCCGGCTCCATCGGTCAGCCCCGGGACAAGAACCCGGCTTCAAGCTTCATCATTTTCGATTCAGGCAAGCGTGAAATAAATTTTATCCGTTTTAGCTATGAAGTGAAAAAAACCCAGAAAAAAATAAGAGAGGCCGGGCTTCCGGAACTTCTGGCCAGCCGCCTGGAATCCGGGGTTTAGCCTGAAGGAGTGATATGATGAGAAAGGAAGAAATCAAGGGATTGATTGAAAAGGTCATCAATGAAAAAGTTCAATTGCTGCTGAATCGCATTGATACCTTTCAAAGCAATGTGTTCAAAAACATAGAAAAATTAAAGGATTTTGAGGGATTGGTTGAATTCGACATGCCGGACGATTTTTCCGACGCCAACGCCGGCGCTGAGGCCTCCGAGGAAATCGGAACCCTGAACGAATATGTGAAAGAAATTGCCACGGCTACAAACCAACTAATTTTAATCGGCAGCATGATGGATGGCATTCAACATTTTTGCGATCGGGCCGTTATTTTTCTTTTGCGCGATGACAAGCTGGTTGGCTGGAAAGGCAAGGGATTTTCGGGCCGGGCCGGACAGATCAGCGACGAAGACATCAAGAAGGTTTTCTTTTCACTTTCAGCCAACACGATTCTTAAAAATGCAATCGAACACAAAAAAAATTACATGGGGGATCCAATCGGCAAACCGGACGATTTCCTGATTTATAATCGCCTGGGCGGCGGCAAACCGAAAAAGATTTTTGTTCTGCCTTTTTTTGTTAAGGGCAAGCCCCAGGCGGTCATTTATACCGATTCACTCATGGACGCACCCATCCATAATAAAATCATTGAAATCCTGGCCACGGTCGGCGAACTCAGCCTGGATATGCTGCCCATCAGGCAAAAAGTGCTGGCCAAGATCAAAACCCAGGAATTTGTCGAGGAGCCTGAAGCTGAGATAAAATTTATCGAGCAAGCCGATGAGCTTGAAAAAACATCGGCCCCGATCCGGGCCAACGATCCCGAGCGCTATGCCCGCGTAATCATCACCGACATTATTCTGTACAATAAAAAGGTGGTTGATGACGGCATAAAAAATAGAAACCTGTATGAGGTTCTCAAGGAAACACTGCTCCAAGCCAAGGAATTATACATGCGCCGCTCCAGCGATTTGCGTTATTTTGAGGAGCAAATGGTGAAAATCCTGGCCAAGGGGGACCGTCAGGTTTTGAAAGGCTATAATTTTGAAGTTTATAAATAACAGCCGCAGCTTAAAATACACTCTGTTTTTCGCTTTCGTTTTTGTTTTTTCATTTATAGTCGCCTATTGCCTGACCGGAATTATCCATAGCGCCGATCCTGTTCATAAAACATCCGTTGTCAATCGCCAGCAATTGTTCAGGAATTACCGCATTTTAAATTATTTTTTGTCGGCGAGTTCGCCGCATTCTTTAGAGGAAATTGATCCTGCTGACGACGGACGGCTTTTACTGGCCGATTTAGCCTATTTACAACAGGCACAGGGCTTCGTGGATAATAAAAAGTATGAGTCCGGAGGCGACATTCTGACGAAAATCAGCGCTCATTCCCCCTATATCGCCGCCCGGCGTGATGAATTGGAGCTGAGAAGCCTTTTTGGTCAAAATAAAAACAAAGATTTTGTCGCCTATTATGATAGTCATCCGGCCGCCGGAACGGAAATACAAATCCTGCTGCTTGCCAGCTTATTGAAAAACAAGCAGATGGAAAGGGCTCAGAAGGAATTCAGGCGGCTTTTTTTGAAGAGGGATTTGTCGCCTTTTTTTAAAACAATATCCCGGCCGGCAATGGCCGGCCTGCTAAAAAATCTGGATGAAGATTTCTGGTTTAACAAACTATCGTTCTTGATAAAGACCAATGCCAGGACTGAATTCAGGCAGGAATTGCCTTATTGCCGGTTCAGCTCCCTGGCAAGGCTTTTCAGAGCCGAGTTCGCCTATAGCCGTCGCGAATACAGCCAATGCCAGGTTTTATTGAGCGGCGCCCTGGATGAAAAATATCAACCGTTTGCCAATAAAATCCTGTTGAAAATAGCGGTCCGCCTGGATCCCCAAACCAAGATAGCGGAGCGGCTGCCGGCGTTTAAAAAATCCCCGTTATACCCGCAGTTGCTGCTGGATCTGGCGCAGATACTGGCCGGCAGCGACGAATATGCCAAGGCCTTGCCCCTGTACTCGCTGTATTTAAAGCAAGGCCGTGAGCACGGCATGGAGTATTGGAAGACAGTCTGGCGGCTGGCCTGGATCCATTACCGCCAGGACCAAAAAGACCTGGCCCGGCATTATTTTCGCCTGGGCAGCAAGTCGCCTTTTCTCAGTTACCGGATTGCTTCGCAATATTGGCTGAACAAGCTGGAAAAAGGGCCATCGGTGCCGATACATGCTTATCCGTATTCCTACTATGCCGTCAAGGTGTTGCAGGACAAGTCGCGCTTCAAGCACCTGCAGCAAACCTTTGTCAGGACCATTGACAAGCCGCCGAGCGCCCGTTTCCTGGAAATCGTTGCCGACCTGAAACTCCTGGCCAAGTACGGCCTTTGGCCGGAGTGCGCCGAAATGGTCCACGCGCTCAAAGATGATCTTCAGCTGAACGGATCCGACCGCAACCTGTTGAAAATCATCGAATCGCTGATCTATTTACGTCAGAACAAGTTCTATCAGGCATTCAGCAAGTTTCGCGAAAATTTCAAAGCCATCGAGAGTGTGCGGCTGCCCAATTTCTTGAGTGTTATTTTTTTCCCGCGCCGCTACTCGCAATTGATCGCGGCATACAGCAGGAAACAGTCGGTGGATCCCTGCCTGGTGCACGCCCTGATCCGCGAAGAATCTTTTTTCCGCGCCGATTCCATTTCCCCGGCCAAGGCCCATGGCCTGATGCAGCTGCTGCAGGGCACGGCCAGACAAATTGCCCGCAACGGCGACCGCAAGCTCAAGGTCCAGGATTTGTATGACCCGGAGATCAACATCCGCCTGGGATTGGCCTACCTGAAAACACTGCTGGACAAATATGACGGCCGGCTTTACCTGGCCCTGGCGGCCTACAATGCCGGCGACCACCGCGTCGACCAGTGGCTGCGGGATTTCCCAGGCACAGGCGAGGAAGAGTTCATCGAGATGATCCCCTTCACCGAAACGCGCACTTACGTCAAGAACATCCTGCGCAATTATTTCTTTTATCGCTATTATTACGAAACCGACAAGCCATAGCGGAATTTATCATTTGCTGGTCACAAAGGTGGCCTTGAATGTCTATTAAAATCAATTAAATTTGACCTTCATTTCCCCGGATGTTACAATTGCCTATAATGAATATACATATGTCCTTTAACCGCGAGCGAAACTTTGTATGTTCCCAATAATGAAGGATAAATAGGTTGCAGGTGCCATGATGAAAAAGGTTAAGGTCGGATTGATCTTCGGCGGCAAGTCGGCCGAGCATGCGGTCTCGCTGAATTCGGCGGCGGCCATATACCAGCACCTGGACAAAGAACGCTATGATCCCTCCCTGATTTATATCAACAGGGCAGGGGAGTGGTGCCTGACCGGGAATACAAATTTTAAGGAAGAAGACTTAAAGAAAGAAAATTTCCATTCCTTCATGCCCTGGAACGCCGAATGGGTCGGGGCCCTGGACGCTGACATCTACTTCCCGGTCCTGCACGGGCCCAACGGCGAGGACGGACGCATCCAGGGGCTTTTCGAGCTGGCCGGCAAGCCCTTTGTCGGCGCCGACAGCTTTTCCTCGCAGCTGGCCATGGACAAGGTCGCCTCCAAGATGCTTTTTGCCCAGGCCGGGCTGAAGCAGACCGCCTACCTGTATTTCAGCGAAAACAACCATGAACAGATCGCAGAACTGGTAGAGAAAAAACTTGAGTTCCCGGTTTTTGTTAAACCGGCGTCACTGGGGTCGTCGGTCGGCATCCGCAAGGTCAGGGACAATAAAGAACTCCTGAGCGCCGCTGATTTTGCCTTCAGTTACGACAACAAGATCATTATCGAAAAGGCCGTCGCCATGCGTGAGCTCGAGATTTCGGTCATGGGCAACGAAGAGGTCATGGTTTCCAGCCCGGGCGAATTGCTGCCCGCCAATGAATTCTATGACTATGAAGACAAATACCTGAAGGGAGAAACAAAATTCCTCATCCCGGTGCCCCTGGGCGCAAAACTCGAAGCCCGGGTAAAAAAGACCGCCCACAAGGCTTACCGCAGTCTTTTTTTAAACGGCTACGCCCGCGTCGACCTGTTCCTGGTCCAGGGCAGCAATGATATCTTTATCAACGAGATCAACACCATCCCCGGCTTCACGGCCATCAGCATGTTTCCCAAGTTGTGGCAGGCGCAAGGCATCACCTTTGGCCAGTTACTGGACCGCCTGATCGCTTACGGCTTTGAATATTTCAGCAAACGCAAGGAAAACGTCGATGAAGGTCTTAGCCGTTGACTTCGGCAGCAAGCGCATCGGCCTGGCCGTGGGCAACTCGCAGACCCGCGTGGCCACACCGCTGGGGCAGATCGCGGCCAATAGCCAGCGCCTGGCCCTGGATGAGATCACGCGGAAAATAGGGGAGTTCGAGATCGAGCAAATCGTGGTCGGCTACCCGCTGAACATGGACGGCAGCCGGGGACCGGCCTGCATGGCGGTCGAACGCTTCGCCGCTTCCCTGCGCAAGCACGCCAAGCTGCCCGTCGTCCTGGTAGACGAAAAGCTGAGCAGCTTTGAAGCAGAGGAAAAGGGCAAGGAGATCGAGGGCGATTTCCGCAAACGCAAAACCTTTCTGGACAGTGTGGCCGCGCAAGTGATCCTGCAAACTTTTTTTGAACGGTCATGAAGCGGCACAAACGGAAGCGTCAATGGAAGCGGCTCTTTTTGTTTCTCCTGCTTCTGGCCCTGGCGGTCGCCTTTTGGCTCGGTTACCGGGTCTATCAGAAGGTTTTGCATCCGTACCAGGGTTACGCGAAAAGAGCCGTGGTGCGCATCGACAGCGGCATGCCGGTCTCAGCCATCGGCAGAAGGCTCCAGGAGCAGGGGGTCATCGTCAGCGCCGAGTATTTCACCCGCTATTACCGCATGTTCTTCGCGGGCAAGAAACTCAAGGCCGGCGAGTATCTCTTCGACGGGCCCCTGACCATGCGCCAGGTCATCGAGAAGCTCGAGCAGGGCAAGGCCATTCTGTACAAGGTGACGATCAAGGAGGGGCTTTGGATCGGGGAGACGGCCCGCAGCTTCGAGGCGGCGGGACTATTCCCGGCCTCGGAATTCTTCAAGGCCAGCCGCAACGTATCGCTGGTACGGGATATCGATCCCGATGCGGACAATCTCGAAGGCTACCTCTTTCCGGACACGTACCTGGTGCGCAAGGACATCCAGGCCCGGGAAATGGTGGCTCTGATGGTCAATCGTTTTCGTCAGAACTTCAGCAACACCTTCGCCTGGCGTGCACGAGACATCGGCTTCACCGTGCGCCAGACAGTCATCCTGGCCTCGCTCATTGAAAAAGAGACCGCCAATCGTGATGAGCGCTTTCTGGTCTCGTCGGTGTTCCACAATCGCCTGCGCAAAAGCATGCTCCTCGACTGCGATTCGACCATCATTTATGCCTTGAAAAAAGCCGGCGTCTATGACGGCGATCTGCGCTGGGCGGACCTGAAGAGCGAGTCCCCCTACAATACCCGCAAGCATCGCGGCCTGCCGCCCGGCCCGATCGGCAATCCGGGCTACGCCTCCCTGGAAGCGGCCCTTTACCCGGAAAACAGCGACTATATGTTTTTCGTGGCCAAAGATGCCAATTCGCACTATTTTTCAAAAACCCTGGCCGAACATAACCGCGCCGTTAAAAGATTTATCATTGACAAATAAGGAAAGCTGTCTTGATACAATTACAGTCTCGTTGTTTTGAAGATCACATCATTCAGGTTTATGAAAACGAACGCATCATTTTCGGATTCAGTGAAATAAATTTTTCAGTTGCCGCGCTGCAGAGATTTTTTAAGCCCCGGACGCTCATGTTTTTGAGGCAAATCCATTCTCGTACAATCATCACGGATAACGATTGGCGGACCGGCAGCCAGGGAGACGGGCTGCTTTTGCAAAAGCCCGGCATTGTGGCCGTGATTCAAACCGCCGATTGCCTGCCGTTGTTTTATTTTGCCGATGATTATTCGGCCGGCGGCGTCATCCATGTCGGCTGGCGCGGCCTGGCCCAGGGAATTGAAGATAAATTGCTGGAGATGCTGCCCGGAAATCGGCAAAAATACTCATTCTACCTGGGCCCGGCCATAGAAAAAAAATGTTACCCGGTAGGGGAGGAACTATTCCGTCTGTTCGCTGCAAAGTCGTATGGCGAAAGTATTTTTACAAGGAGGCATGACGGCAAATACCTCATGGATATCAAGGCCGGGCTGGTCCAGTCGCTGCGGATTGCCGGAATAAACAACCATCGCATCCAGGACTGCGGCCTGTGCTCCTATTGTTTGCCGGAGCAATTTCCCTCCTATCGCCGTGACGGCCAAACCGGCAGGCGCATCTACAATTTCCTGTCCTTGATCTAACCAACATCACCAAACCATTTTATTTGGCGCCTGAAGGGCTTTACCTGACGTCATATTGAATTGTGACTCATATATTCATCCAACTGAAAAATCGGGCCTCCAGGGGCCTAAAATGGCAGAAAATGAAAAGGCGTGGCTGATTGGCTTATTTTCAAACGGCTTTGTCGCTCACGGGTTTGGCACGGGGTTATTTACAGTGTCGGATAAGATAGATTATGTAAACCACTATGTATTTTTTAATTAAAAATCAGAAAAATCTTTAATTTTATCTTCTTTAATATCCATGATTAATTTTTCGAGCACTTGAATTATGTTTTTCTTGTCCACCTTTTCTCGTTGGCAATTAAAGTTAATCTTGATATTTTTATCTTCGGAAACAAAATTGAACTTGAATATTTTAGCCGTTGTTTTATTTCTTTGCTGCTTGATCGTATCGCGTGAAAAAGATTTTTGGCTGTACTGATCAAGGACCGCATTCATTTTTTCCGGATCTTCGAGCTTGGTCAGCTCCAATAAAAAAGTCTTGGCATTAATCGCCATTTCCAGACATCTTTGTTTTATTGCTCCGGGCAAATCGGTAATCCTGATTAATTCGCTCACCGTTACCCGAGACTTGCCTATTTTTTTTGCAATCTCTTCGTGGTTGTAGCCATAAATATCGGCCAGGGACATGATGGACTGGGCTTGCTCAAAGACATTCAGGTCTTTGCGCTGGATATTTTCAACGATAGAGAGCTCCAGGGCTTCGTTGTCAGGGATATCGTGCTCAATGCAGGGGATTTCACTCATTCCGGCCTCTTGGGCGGCCCGGAAACGCCGTTCGCCGGCGATAATCTCATAGTGACCGTCTTTGGGTCGAACGATCACCGGTTCGATGATGCCTTTTTCACGTATTGATTCGGCTAATTCACTTAAATCGCCCATATCCTTTCGTGGCTGCAGCTGGTTGGCAATTAATTTTTCGATAGGAATATTACGTGTAACCGGTGTTTTGGTGCGCAACGAAATCTCATCGACCAGGTGGTAATCATGTTTCATTTTAATGAATTCAGGCAAACCGACTTTTTTAGGCATTTTTCAAAATTTCCTTGGCTAAAGATTGGTATTCGACAGCTCCCCTGGAATTGGGCGCAAAGGTAAAAATGGATTCCTTGAAGGCAGGGCTTTCTTCAAGACGGACACTCTTCGAAATACAAGTTTTAAAGACTTTATCGCCAAACAGCTTACGAATATGCTTTTCACTGTCCTGTGCAATGACGATCCTGCGGTCATGCATCGTGATCACAACCCCCAGCAATGACAGGGCCGGATTGCTTCGAACCCTGACTTTTTCAAAGGTTTCCAAAAGATCGTCGGTCCCTTCCAGAGCAAAATATGAAGATTGTATTGGAATAAGCAAATGGGTGGCGGCAACAAAAGAATTAATCGTGATCAAGCCAAGGGTGGGCGGCGTATCGATGATAATGAAATCAAATTTGTATTTGAAGGCGTCCAGCCTGTCCTTGAGGCGAAAATGACCGTCAATCTCCCCTACCAACTTTGATTCCAGTTTGGCCAGGGCAATCGATGAGGGCAACAAGGCCAAATTAATGATGCTGGTGTTTTGCATCACATCTTCGAATGTCAGGTCGGCATTTTCCAGCAAATCATAGAGAGAATATTTCTGATCGTTCTTTTCCACGAATGAAACAGTGGAGTTGGCTTGGGGATCCATATCGATAAGTAGAGTCTTATGGCCCATAAACGCGAACGCAGCGGCGATGTTGATCGATGAAGTTGTTTTGCCGACGCCCCCTTTTTGATTGGCAATAGTAATAATCACATTGATCTCCTTATTCTGGTAAAAGAATAATAGAAGAAGCCCAAATGAAAGTCAAGAGAAATTGGAAATTCTGATGCTTTTCGCTCAGCCTCAGCCCATTTTTTAAATATATGCAATAGGAATGCCCTGTCTTAAAAAAATTACTTTTTCATGTCGACGCGTCGACATTCGTTAGTGAATGTTTAATGTGAGGCAATTTTAAAAAAGACTGGAATGCCCAAGAGATTCAGTTCCTGGACTAAACGCCTTTTAAGATACAGCTCATCGGTTTCGCCTAATCTGAGCGATGATTTGCAGTGAAATTTTATGAAAAAAGGCCGGTAGGATTCAATTGAAATATATTTTGGATTGAATGTGGATTTGTCACGAGTTGTCAATTTCCTTTTGCGCAGAATCTTTTTAACAGTTTCATTAAGGGCTGCGATCTTGATTTTTTTATTCAATTTATCGTTTATATCCGCGGCTAAATCCAGGATCTGAAAGACGTTTTTTCCTGTTTGAGCTGAAACGGCGACAATTGGGGCGAAATAAAGGGAATTGAACCTCGCCTGGGTCAAGGCTAAAAACTTATTGCTGCCGGCATTATCGCCGAGAAGGTCGGCTTTGTTAGCGGCGATGATCACCGGTTTTGCAGCCCGCACCACTTTCTGGGCGATCAGCATGTCATTTTGGTCAATACGTTTGCTTATGTCGATAACAAAAATAATCACGTCCGAATTTCGCAATTCTTTTTCAGCACGAATGACTGCTGCACTTTCTGTATCTTCTTTGATTTTTTGGAGTTTGCGTATGCCGGCATTATCTACAAGAACAAATGCCTGCTGGTTGCGCCTGACTTCCAGGTCCACAGAATCCCGGGTCGTTCCCGGCAATGGGCTGACGATGACCATTTCATCATTCAGGATTTTATTTATCAACGATGATTTGCCAACGTTCGGCTTGCCGATAATACTGATGCGGGTCGCGTTACTCAGGTCACTAACAGGTCGACTGTCCGTTTGCAAGGCTTGGCTGATTCTATCCAGAATGACTTCGACGCCAAGGTTATGCTCAGCCGAAATATGAATATAATCATTTTTTAAAGCAAAATAAGATAGTGGCGGTATATACGAATCAAGTCTGTCCACTTTATTCAATACCGGGATGATTATTTTATGCAGCTTTTTTATTTCCAGGAACAGATCTTTTTCATAACCCAATAATTCCCTTTTGCCATCAAACAAAAAAATTATAAGTTGCGAATTTTTTGCCGCCTTGAATATTTGCTTGTTGATCTCTTTGGTTATGATGTCTTTGTCCAGGAAAAAACCGCCGCTATCTTGAAGATAAAACCAATGTTCGTTGATTTTAATTTTTTGACGAAAAATATCCCGGGTCATTCCCGGCTGGGAATGGATCAAGGCCTTTCTCTTGCCTATAATACGGTTAAAAAGGGTCGATTTGCCGGTATTGGGCACTCCGATTATGGTGATTAATGGTATTGAGCTCATATTATTTGCCTGGAATTAGTCGGCCTGTCCCTACCCTATTTTTTTGATCAGTACTGAACTGAAACATTCGAGTGCCTCTCCCCGTCCGACAGCGCCGATTTTTTCTTTTGTTTTGGCCTTCAGATTGAAATCTGTCTGGGGGATTTGCAAAGTGGCGGCTATATTCTTTTTTATTTCATTTTTATAGGAACTTATTTTGGGCCTTTCAAGTATTAAAATGCAGTCAATATTGAGTATTTCAAATTGGTTGTTGGCCAATATTTCTTTAACCTGGCGCAGCAATTGCAAACTTGAGATCCCCTTGAATTGCGGATCCGTGTCGGGGAAAAATTCGCCGATATCAGGCTGCCCCATGGCACCCAATAAAGCATCTATCAAAGAATGGATTAAAACATCTCCATCCGAGTGTGCTTCGGCCATCAGGGATTCGGAAATCTTGACACCGCCGGCAAGTAGTCCGTTTCCGGCTTTAATGCGGTGAATGTCGTAACCGATGCCCGTTCTGATTTTATTCATGACGTTTTTTTGCCAAAGATGATTTTGCCCGATGTCGATTGCAGCACCGAGGTTACCTCTATTTCAATATCACGGCCTATATCGGCCTTGGCGTCATCCACGACCACCATGGTTCCATCTTCGAGGTAAGCCAGGCCTTGTTTTTTCTCCTTGCCTTCCTTGGTGATCTTGGTCATCAGCTTTTCTCCGGGATATACAATCGGCTTGAGGGCAAAAGCCAATTCATTGACATTCATTACCTTGACATCCTGCAACTTGGCAATTTTACTTAAATTGACATCATTGGTTATAATTTTAAAATTGTGTTCCTTGGCCAATAAAACCAGCTTCTGGTCAACTTCTTTAACTCCCGGAACATTCTTGTTTAAAATAGTGACTGATATTTCCTTGTTTTGCTGCAACTGTTCTATTACATCCAGTCCCCTCTTGCCCCTTACTTTTTTATTGGCATCATTGGAGTCAGCAATGAATTGCAGCTCGGCCAGGACAAATTGGCTGATAACTAATTCGCCTTCCACAAAACCGGATATGGCAATGGCAACAATCCGGCCGTCGATAATGGCACTGGTATCCAGAAGAAATGATTGGGTGAAAGCGCTGCTCCCCCTGAAAAATTCCCTGATATTCAATGGCGTGAACATGTTGGGCTTGCTGATACCGATAAACAGCCCGGTGACCGGAATGCCTAAAAGAAATAAGGCTTTGAAAAAAATGTAAGCTGAAAAGGACATGGCGATCAAATTGAACAACTGGAACATGATCCAGCCGACAGCCACCCCGCCTATCAAGCCCAATGAAGCGCTCCATATATGCTTCAATTCGGTTTTCTTGATTTTTAATACAAGCAGTGCCAGAAACAATGCCAGGCAGGCGCCGATTATGGCGCCGAGCGCTTGCGAAGTCCCTTGAAAAGGAGGATAAGTATATCCGATCAGGGCAAATACGGCAATGAAAATCAATTTATAAATAAAAATGAACATGACAACTCCTTACTATGTTTTAACTTTTCATTACTTAATAAACAATTGATTTTAACCTATTTTTCAGATAATTTCAATCGGCTG
The DNA here is from genome assembly GCA_963770755.1 of Candidatus Aminicenantota bacterium. GTDB lineage: Bacteria > Acidobacteriota > Aminicenantia > UBA2199 > UBA2199 > UBA2199. Next base: position 56,569 of record CAVYQZ010000012.1, read on the forward strand.
GGTGTCCGAAAATATCAATCTCAATCCGATTGCATCGCTCGAAATTCACTATTAGGATTGAAAGGGCGGGGGCGAGCCCCGCCCCTACTCTTTCATTTTCTGATAAAAATCAAATATATTTTCAACGTAAATAACCGATATGTCATGATAATTTGCCAATTGATTCTGGGCCGCGGGTAGACAGAAAGTCGTAAAACCCTGTCTTATAGCCTCTTTCAGCCGCGTTTCCAGAAAACTGATCGGCCTGATCTCTCCGGTCAAACCCACTTCGCCCATAACCACCGCGTTGGGATCGGCGCTGATATTCTTGTAACTGGAAATTAAGGCCGAACAGACGGCCAGGTCAGCGGCCGGTTCACGAATGACCATGCCGCCGGTGACGTTCAGAAAAACATCCGACTTGTAAAAAGGCAGTTTCAGCTTCTTTTCAATGATCGAAAGCAGCATGGACAGCCGGTAATTGTCAAAGCCGATGGCGATGCGGCGCGGATTGCCGGCAAAAGGGCTTTCACTGACTAAAGCCTGGATCTCGATCAGCAATGGGCGCAAACCGTTCATGGCCGGAAATATGGCGGTGCCCGGGGCATGCGACTGGCGATTCTGTATAAACACCTGGGAGGGGTCCTTGACCGAGGTCAGCCCTTTTCCCGTCATCTGGAATATGCCGATTTCATTGACCGGCCCAAATCGATTTTTTTCAGCCCGCAGCAGGCGAATATCGGTCTGCATCTCGCCTTGAAAGTAAAGGACGGCATCCACCATGTGTTCCAGTGTTTTCGGGCCGGCCAGTTGGCCTTCCTTGGTAATGTGGCCGATAATAAAAACCGTGATGCCGTTTTTTTTGGCCAATTCGATGATGGCCGCCGTGATCAAGCGCAAGGATGACACCGAACCGCCCAGGGATTGCGTTTTTCTGGACGTGATGGTTTGAATCGAGTCCACAATCAGGAAATCGGGCTTTAGCTCCTTGACATGGCGCTGCAGGTCTTCCAGCGTTCCAATGGTGAACAGGAATATATTGTCAGAATGGATGGAGAGCCTTTCGGCCCTGAGCTTGATTTGCACGGCCGACTCTTCTCCTGAATAGTAAAGCACTTTTTTGCCTTTTTCAGACAAGACGGCCGCAACTTCCAGAAGCAAGGTGGACTTACCGACGCCAGGCTCTCCGCCGATCAGGATGACCGAATGGGTGACGATTCCCCCACCCAGCACGCGGTCGAATTCGTCCATGCCCGTCAGTAGTCTTTGGATTTCCTGCGGATCGATGGCGCTGATTTTTTGCGGCATATGGCCGCTCAACGGCTCCGGGCTTTCCCCTTCCTCCAGTGGAGCGCTTTCTACCAGTGAATTCCAGGCCTGGCACTGCGGACAGCGTCCATAATATTTTGGACCTTGAAAACCGCATTCAATGCATTCAAAAAGACTCGAGTTCTTCATGATTTTTAATTGCCGAAACTGATGCCCACCATGAATTCACGGTTCAACGGTTCCAGCAAATCATAATACCCGGCCTGGATATTGATATTTTTAGAGAGCGAGAAACTCAGCATGGCTTTCAAGATGGGATTGGTTTCACGGTAAAAGCGGTAGGCAAACACGTCCAGATTCAACCGGCTCCCCAGCATGCTCACCCGTAAAGCGGCGCCGAGATCGGACTCGATCAGCCCGGCCCGTATGGAAAAAAACGCAAGTTTTTTTCCGCCCAGAACCGTGAAACGGGGATCGCCGTTGACCGGATCCGCGTTCACTCCGGCCAGGATCAGGAATTGCGGTACGGAAACATCCACTTCCAGGGCCGGTCTTGCTTTTTTCAAGCGGGTAAAATAATCGAAATGAACGGCATAATTAAAGGTGATGGCATCCAACGACCGTTTTCCTTTCTCCAGTCCCTGCAGGAGGGATTGGAGCGAATTGACCGAATCGTCGACTTTTTTATATAACTGTTCGTCCTGCAGCAATTTTCCGGCCGTGCCCTTGCCGGAACGCAAATCTTCACTGATGTGAATTAAATCAGCCGTTATTTTATCAACTTTTTCCATCGCATTTTTTAAATCCCCGAGTATGCCCTGATCCTGGTCAGTAAAAGCTGAATCCATTTCTACAATCAAATGATCCAGCCTGGTCACGGATCCGGTCAATTTAGCCGAGATTTGTTTCAAGTTATCAAAAACCAGGTAGACATTGCCGTCTTTATTAAGCATGGAATTCAAAGTTTCGGTGATGGATTTCAGGTTGATGAAAGACGCCCGCAGAGATTCCTTGGAATATTTATCCGAAACAATCTCATTGATTGAATCGGTGATACTAATGATCCGGTCATAAATATTTTCAAACTTGGTCTTGATTTCGTCCAGATTGAAAGGTTCGAGAACTTGAATTTCGCCCCCGGGCGGAATGATCTGCGGATTGTCGGATTTAAATTCATCTTTATAAACGATTTCAACATATTTTTCACCGACAAAACCGATCGTGGAAATGATGACCCGGGCATCATCGCGAATTTTATATTTATTGTTGATCATTATCTGCACCACGGCTTTGCGATTTTCCAGATATATTTTATCGACCACACCTATTTTGACTCCGGCCAGTCGAACCGAAGCCGATGTGTACATTCCGGTCGCCGTGGTAAACTTGGCGATCAGCGGGTAACGCTTGCCCCTGGAAATAAACTCGCTGCAGGATTCGGTTTTAATAATAAAAAAAGCAAGTATGATGAAAACCGCCAGCACAAAAATCCCCAATTTAATTTCTTTTTTCATAGTTTCACCTTATTTGCATCGGACCGTCGGCCTTGCCTTCGATGAATTGCCTGACGAACGGACTGGCGGTATTTTTGATATCATCCGGAACTCCGCTCTCAATAATCCGCCCGTCGTAAAGAACGGCAATTTTATCCGATATTTTATAAGCGCTGACCATATTATGAGTAATGACGATGGAAGTGATTTTACTGCTGCCATTGACCTTGATGATCAGGTCATTGATGATATCGGCCATGATGGGATCCAAGCCGGTCGTGGGTTCATCATACATGATAATTTGCGGATCCTTGGCGATAGCCCTGGCGATCGCTACCCTTTTCTTCATGCCGCCGCTGAGCTCGCTGGGCATCACATGGGTGATATCATCAGGCAATCCGACCTGATCCAGGCTCATGGAAACGATCTGCGAGACCGCCGCATCCGTTAAATCAGTTTTCATGATACCAAAAGCCACATTCTCCCCTACCGTCAATGAATCGAACAAGGCACCACTTTGAAAAACCATGCCAAACTTAAGCACGGTACGGTATAAATCCCTATCTCTCAGCTTGGTGATGTCTTCGCCATCAATCAGGATGGATCCCGAATCCGGTTTCAATAACCCGATAATATGTTTGAACAAGACGCTTTTGCCGCTGCCGCTGGCACCGATAATGGTGGTAATTTGACCCGGTTCGATGTCCAGGTTGATCCCGGCCAGAACTTTTTTCCGGGCAAATGATTTATGAAGGTCCCGTATTTGTATCATCTGAGGCTGAAGGGCAGGATTTTAGTCCAGAAGAAGTCAGAGATCAGAATGATGATCGACGCGACGACCACGGCGGTGGTCGTGGCCTTGCCGACACCTTTGGCTCCGCCCTCGGTTTTGAGGCCGAAATAACTGCCGATCACGGCGATGGTCAAACCGAAAAATACGGATTTGATCATTCCTGAAAGCACATCCCAAATTTCCAGTGATGAGAACAGTTGTGAATCGTACAAGTTGGGATTCTGGTTAACCACCAGCGCGGCGACCAAGCGGCCGCCCATGATGCCCATGAAATCGCCGAAAAGCGTCAACAACGGGGCCATGATCAGCAATGCCGCTACGCGCGGGCTGACCAGATATTTCAGCGGATTGATTCCGAATGTAAATAGAGCATCAACCTGTTCGGTAACGACCATGGTGCCGATTTCGGCGCTATAGGATGCACTGACCCTTCCGGCCAATATTAAGCCGCTTAGAACCGGAATCAATTCTTTGGTCAAACTCACCCCGACCAATGAACCGGTGAATACTTCGGCGCCAAACCGCTGCAAGGCGTAGTAACTCTGTAAGGCCAAAACGCCGCCGGTAAAAACAGACATCAGGAAAATGACGGGAATCGATTTAATGCCGTCCAGGTAAAGATGGTTGATAATGCGTCGGAGATGCAACGGCGGTTTGAAAATAAATGCAGTCGATTTAAGCGATATGGAAAATATTTCCCCGCTGCTGCGGGCAAAATTAAGCAACGCCTGTCGGATAAACTTCACCGGAAATTAATCCCTTTCGCGAAATTCCATATTGGCGAATTTGGTGAATTTATCCAAAAACGCCAGAACGATTTTTCCGGTCGGACCGTTCCTTTGTTTGGCGATGATCAAATCCGCCTCCCCCTTCCTTTCCGAGTCTTTGTCAAACTGGTCATCACGATGGATGAAAATAACCACGTCGGCATCCTGTTCGATGGAGCCGCTTTCCTTGAGGTCGGAAAGCTGATAGCGTGGTCCTTTTTCCCTCTTGCCGCCCCGCGTTTCCGGAGCGCGGTTCAATTGGGCCATGGCCACCACCGGAATCTGCAGTTCCTTGGCCAGTTCTTTGAGGGCGGCCGTGATGATGGTCACTTCCTGGGCCCGGTTGTCATTACGGCGCAGGCTGTCGCCGGTCACCTTGATCAACTGCAAGTAATCGACGAAGACGATATCCAGTTTTTTTTCAGCCTTCAATTTCCTGGCCCGGGCTTTCATTTCCACTATGGATAAAGACGCTGAATCATCGATGAAGAACCTGGCCTTTTGCAACTCGGCTGCGGCCAGTTCCAGGTTGTGCCATTCCTTGTTGGTCAGAGCAGGTTTTCCGGTCCGGATCGAGCTCATACTGATTCTGGCATGAATGGCCATCATGCGCATCAAGACCTGCAATCTGGACATTTCAATCGAATAAAAAGCCACCGATTTTTCTTCCTTGATGGCCATATTGACCGCGATATTCAGGGCCAAGGCGGTCTTGCCCATGGACGGACGGGCGGCTACGACGATCAAATCTCCATTCTGAAAGCCGGAGGTGATGCCGTCAAGCTCGAAGTAGCCGGTTTTCAGACCCTGGTTCTCCCCTCCCTGCTGAATGCTCTCAATCAGTTCCATGGTCTCGGGAATCAGGTCGGCCGTGGCATAAAAACCTTTTTTTATGCGGTCCTCGGAAATTTTAATGATGTCTTCCTGGATTTCATTGAGCAGGCTGATGGTGTCGGCGGAGGGTTCAACCCCTTTTTGAATGATGCCCATCGAAGTGACGATGATTTTTCTGAGCATCGAACGGTCTTTGACAATTTTAATATATTCCTTGATATCCAGGTTGTCGGGGATGTCATCGACCAGAGCCGTGATAAAGGCATGGCCGCCGACGAATTTCAATTCACCGTTTTTTTCCAGATAGCTGGCCACGGTGATGATGTCCGCCGTGGAATTATTGTTGACCAGGTTCAGGATTGCCTGAGTGATCAGGTTATGCGTATCCCTGAAAAAATCTTCACTGCTGATTTCAGAAAAAACCTGATTGACATAGCGGTTGTCAAGGAGCATGGCCCCCAACAGCGCTTTTTCAGCTATTTCATCATGGGGCAGTGCCTTTTTCAGATCCAGGGACATAGCCACGGTCACTCGGGAGTTACGTCGCCATCCTTAAGAACCGCAATTTTGATTTCCGCTTCCACGTCCGTGAAGAGTTTGATTTTGAGTGTGTAGTTCCCCAACCGCTTGATGGGTTCGTCGAGATGGAGTTTCTTTTTTTCGACGCTGACGCCCATGGCTTTAAGCTCTTTTTCAAGCTCACCGGTGGTCACCGAACCGAACAAAACGTCATTTTCTCCGGCTTTCTTTTTAATGGTGATGGAAATCGCTTCCAGCTTTTGTTTTTGTTCCACGGCGGAGAGTTTTTCAATTTCCAGTTGCTTCAGGTGTTTTTTCTTTTTGTTTTCCATCAGGGTGACATTGTGAGCCGTTACGGCAATGGCATATTTTCTGGGCAAAAGGAAATTACGGGCAAAACCTTTTTTCACTTCAATAATATCGCCGAGATTGCCGACTTTTTCGACATCGGCAGTTAATATGACTTTCATGTTAATAGCCTCGTTTTTCTTCGCTGAATTTGATTAAAGCCATTTGCCTGGCCCTCTTGATAGCCTTGGAGAGCTGCTTTTGATGATACGCGCAGGTACCGGTGACCCGGGCTGGAAATATGCGCCCGGTTTCGGAAATATAATTTTCAAGGTTGCGAAAATTCTTGTAATCGACCAGAATAACCTTGTCCTTGCAAAAAGCACAGTATTTTTTACGAACCGAATAGTATTTTTTCTGGGGCTTGCCGTTAGCGGAACTATTTCTCGTCTGCATCTGTTTCCTCCTCTTTTGCCGCGCTGTCACCGCCTTCCTGGCTTTCTTCGCGGCTGAGCTGCGACTTTTTCCTGAATTGATCGATTTTCAGCCATCTTTTTGTCAGCTTGTTGGCTTTCTTCAACTTGTCGTCCAGCCTTAAAGTGATGTAACGCAATACTTTTTCCATTTGCTTCAGACGTCTTTCGAGGTCGGCGATGACCGATCCGTCTACTTCTGCCTGAATAAACACGTAATAACCTTCCGGATTCTTCTTGATCGGATAGGCCATTTTTTTTCTTCCCCATTCATCGATGTTGCCAATCACGCCTTTGGCCTTCTTGATGGTACCGCTGATCAATTCAACGATTTTCTTAACTTCTTCCTCATTGGCATCCGGTGTGATGATGAAGCCAATTTCATAGCTGCTGTTCATTAATCCTCCTTATGGATGTTTTAGCCTCTTCATTTTTGAAGAAGCAAGGAGTTCTTTCTCCTGTTAAATGTATTCATGGTATTGTGAATATCCGTTTTCAGAATCGCTTCTGCCGCATCCGCGGCCTGCATGATTCCGGTTTTAAAAATCTCATTTTTTTCGCCCCGGAGCGCCGTCAGCACGTAATGGATGATGTTCGACACCTTGCGGCCCGGATTGTGGATGCCGATGCGCAGCCGGGGAAATTCCTGGGTACCGCTGTGCTGAATGATCGATTTCATGCCTTTATGGGTGCCGGCACTACCTCTTTCTCTGATTCGGATATGGCCAAGCGGCAGATCGATGTCATCAAAAATCACCAGCATCTGCGCATAATCAAAGGCGAACATTCTATTTAATTTTGGCAGCACCAAACCCGATTCATTCATGTAGGTCATGGGTTTAACCAAAATAAGCGCTTGACCGCAGATCGTTGTTTTTTTGTATTGCAGGATGTTTCCCATCCAGCCCAACTGGATGTCATGGCGCCGGCAAATCTCGTCGATGCATAAAAATCCGGCATTGTGCGGTGTGTTTTCATATTTTTTATCCGGGTTACCCAAACCAATGAAGACAAAAATTTAACCCTCCTTTTCCTATTTACCTTTGCCTTTATCTTTTTCTTTGCCCTTATCCTTTTCCGCGGCAGCGGCTTCTGGAGCAGCGGCACCCGGGGCACCGGCAGCAACAGTGGCACCAGCAACGCCCTCAACCTCTCCTTCGACAACTTCGGCCACCTCGGCCACCTCGACGACTTCTTCCTTGGCCTTGGCAGCCACGGCGCAAATCACCGTATTGGCCGGGGAAATGACCTGGTACTCATCTGTTTTGGGCAGGGTTTCCACTTTAATTGACTGGCCGATATGGAGAGAGGAAACATCGATTCTGATTTCCTTGGGAATGTGTGTCGGCAGACAGCGGACATGCACTTCACGATGGATGAACTCAAGCAACCCGTCCTCGGTTTTGACGCCGATCGCGTCTCCGAAAAGAACCACGGGCACTTCAACTTCCACCAGCTTGGTCAGATCGAGGCGGATAAAATCGACATGAATGATGTGATCCGACAAATAGTCGTACTGGATTTCCTTGATCATAGCATCAAACTTGGTTTTACTGCCCTGTAGAATCCGCAGGATCGTGTTTTCCTTTTTTTCCGATTTCATGATGTTCTTGATATCGCCCAGATTCACTGCAATGGGGACGCTCTCCGCGGTGATGCCATAGACGATAGCCGGGATTTTCCCTTGGGCACGCAGGCTTTTGCAGACCTTTTTGCTTATTTCTTCTCTTAATTCGGCATGGATGGTGATTAGGTTTTCCATTGGCTCCTCTTTTTATAAAAATAATTTTGAAACGGAAGTTTCCTTGTGAATGCTTTCAATGGCCTCGGCGAACAATTCAGCGACGGAAAGCACTTCGATTTTCGGGCATTGCTCCTGGCGGCAGTGCAGGGGAATGGAATCGGTGATGTAAATTCTTTCCAGCGGCGATTCATTGATCCTGGACAGCGCCTGGCCGGAGAATATGCCGTGCGTACAAGCGGCAAACACCCGTTTCGCGCCTTTCTTTTTCAGAGCTTTGATGCTCTCGGACAGAGTGCCGGCCGTATCGATGATGTCGTCGACGATGATGGCATTCTTGCCTTCCACCTCGCCGATGATGTGCATTAGCTCGGCCACATTCGGGGCGGTCCTGCGTTTATCGGCAATGGCCAGGTCGGCATTCAATTTCTGGGCAAAAAGCCTGGCCCGTTCCACGCCGCCGGCATCGGGTGAAACAATGACCAGGTCCTTCAATTTCATTTTTTTAAAATGAGATATGAATACCGGCAGGGCCATCAGATTGTCGACCGGGATGTTGAAAAAACCCTGAATCTGGGTAGCGTGCAAATCGATGGTCAGTACCCTGGAGAAACCGGCCGTTTCCAGCAGGTCGGCCAGCAAGCGGGCCGAAATGGCGACACGGGGCCGGTCCTTGCGGTCCTGGCGGGCGTAAGCATAATAGGTGATCACGGCCGTGATCCGGCGCGCTGAGGCCCTTTTGAAGGCATCGGCCATGAGCAGCAATTCCATGATATTGAAATTGCTGTCCGAACACAAAGACTGGATAATGAACACATCGGCGCCGCGAACGTTTTCATGGCTCTGAAAGCGTATTTCGCCGTCGGAAAAAACATCCAGGACCGATTGACCCAGCTTCAGGTGCAAATTGGCGGCAACTTCATTGGCGAGTTTTTTATTGGAAGAACCGGAAAAGAGTAAAAATTTATTATTGCTCAACATGTGGTTTTCTGGGGCGGTAGGATTCGAACCTACGAATCTCGGCTCCAAAGGCCGATGCCTTACCACTTGGCCACACCCCAATCTTCTCCTGGTAATAATTTTTATCGATAGTTCTGGTTAATATCATGCCGGGCCACAAGCTGGCCAGAGCGGCTAATTTCTCTTGTGCGCCTAAACCATAAACTGCTGAACCACTGCCTGTCATCTGCACGAAATCGCATCCTCCTTGGAGCATTTTCCGCTTGATCTCTCTAATTTCCGGAAATAAGGCAAATGTGACATTTTCCAGTTCATTTTCCAAATCGGAGAAATCGCTTTTTTGCAAGAAGAGTTGTATTTTACTGGGTAATGCTGGTTTTGTCAAGTTAAAGCGGGAAAAAATTAAGGCCGTGGACACATGCTGCGGCGGAATAAAAAGGGCTATGGTTTTGGGGGATAATTCGGGCAGCGGCGTCAGCGACTCCCCTATTCCCTCGCCCAAAGCAGTGCCGCCGCCAAGGAAAAAAGGCACATCGGCGCCCAAAGAGGCCGCCATTCGATTCATTTCGGCCGCCGGGGTCTGCAGGTTGAAATACTGGTCCAGAAAAAGCAGCATGACGGCCGCGTTGCCGCTGCCGCCGCCCAGACCCGACCCCGGCGGGATGTTCTTCCTGACCAGTATGTCAAATCCTTGGCGAACATTGTGATTTTCGTATATCAGCCGGCAGGCGCGGGCGATGATGTTGCTTTCGTCCCAGCGGATGGAGCGGTCGGAACCAGCCAGGTTGATTTTCTGTTTTTTGTTTTCCCGCAACTGCAGTTCATCATAGACATCAATGGTCTGGAAGATGGTGCGCAACGTATGGTAGCCGTCCGCCCTTTTCCCGGTGATTTCCAATCCGAGGTTGATTTTGCCGAAAGAACGTAATTCAATCATCGCTGAGGATGTCTTCGATGACGGCTGCTCTGAAGCGCCGGTTATGTTCGAGCAGGATGACCCGGCCGGGCCGGGTTTCGCTTTTCAATATTTTCAAAATCAATTCGGCGTCGTCCTGCTTGATTTTGATCGTTCGCGGCATGCGGCTGTCTGGATTGTTCTCCAGACAGACAACAATCCCTTTTTCCGTGATTTTCGCTTGCGGAATCGATCCCGTAAGGAGGATTTCCTTTAATTCCGCCCAAGTCAGCTCAATGCCCCACAAGCGGTCGAGAAGGTAACTGAAATCGCCCCGCCAGTAAAGTTTTTTCCCGGGGCGCACGAGCCGTGCTTTTTCGCCCGCCACGTCCAACTGCAAGGCGACCTGGTTGAGCGGATTAAACAGGATGAATTTGGCATGGCGCTCATCAAAGCGTACATGAACCTTGCCGTTCTGTCTGGCCTGAACGTCGCTGTAATTGAATTTAATGCTCATGGAATGAAAAAAAGTTCCGGACGCAGGCTCCTGCCTGATCTTGGGATGGATACAGGCCAAACAGGCCAATAGAAGAAACAAGCCGAATAATTTGCGCGCCATTCACCCCTATTTTAACATATCGGCACGGAATTATCTTTTAAAAAGCCCGGAAATCGAGTTTAACGGCTGTTGCTATTCACCGATGGTGACCATTTTCTGGCAAGCGTCACTGCCGTTGCTGTTATCGGTTACCTTCAACGTAACGGTATAGGTTCCCGCCACGTCATAGATATGGGAAGCCTCCGGCCCGCTGGCCGTGGCGCCATCACCGAAATTCCAACTCCAGCCAATGATCTGTCCATCCGGATCGGTACTCAGGCTGGCGTTGAAATAAACTGTTTCCCCCACCGTGGGGTTGGCCGGTGAAATGGAAAATTCGGCAACGGGCAATTCATTCTCTTCCACTTTCACTTCGACATCTGCTGTCAAGGTGCCAAATTCCGCGGTCACCCTGGCCGTCTTTTCCGTGGACAGGTAATCACTCACCCTGCCGTTAGCATCGGTCAGGTGAATACTGTTGCCGTGATCCAGATCGCCATAGGTCGTCGATAATATAATCGGCACAGCGGCCAGCGGATTCATGGCTTCATCAAACGCGTAAACGGTGATCAGCGAGCGTCCGCCTCCTGATTTCAGCACTGCCGGATTGGCCTGAATGGTCAGAGTTTCAACACCTACGGAACCGATAGTAATGTTCAAGGGCGCCGGCGTGGCGATGACATTGCCGGACCTGGCTGTGATTTCAGCAGTCCCATTGCGGTCGCCGGAAATAAATTCCACCATAGCCTGCCCTTGCTGCAACTGCACCGATCCGGTAATCGTTCCCAGTGTCGCCGTAAAAATGACCGTTGTATTGTCATGCAATGCTTCCCCGGCGGCGTTGAAGCCAATCACGGTAATGATGGCCTTGTCGCCCCCGGTTTTCAACTGGCTTTTATCGGCTGAAATGATCAGCGTGGCCCCATCCAGGGCAAAGAAAGGTACTTTTTGACAGGCCGACATAATGGCCAGCAGCGCCAACGTCACCAGGCCAGCGGCAATTCTAAATTTTGTCGGTTTCATGGCTCACTTCTTCTTCAGATGCACGTTATCTTCGGTTCCCGACATGATGGGCAACAAATCTTCCTCGCTGATGTCGGGCATGCGCAAAATATGCGGCGTGATGCTTAAAATGATATCGGTCTGGGAAATTTGCCGCACATTGCCGGAAAAAATATCCCTGAGGATCGGTATTTTGGCAATGCCGGGAAAGCCATTCAGTGAGTTGCGTTCGGAATCGCGCAACAATCCGGCCATGACCCCGGTTTCGCCGTCCTTGAGCCTGAGGGTCGTTTTCACCGAGCGATTGCCGATGGTGGGGGGAATGGTAGTGCTGCCTGGGCTGGTGATGAATGTCAGCTTGAAATCCAGTTCCAGGGTGATTTCGGCGTCATGGTGTATGGTCGGCGTGATGGTTATTTCTATGCCCACGTCCTGCAGGTCGAACGACGTGATCGGCTGCTGGTCGACCCCGCCGGTGGCAAAGGGCATGAAGGTGGTGCGCGGCACCGGGACCTTGTCGCCCAGCTTGATCTCGACCTTGCCGCCGTCCAGCCCGCGCACGTGCGGCCGCGCCATCATCTTGGAATCGCCATCGGTTTCCAGAAGTTTGAAAATGACCGAAGGGATGGTGAAGCTGAAGTCTGATGCGTCCAGATAGTAAAAGCGGTTGCCTTTGACGGTTTTGTCGTCCCCGGCCATGGTGAGCCCCAGGTTGATCTCGTATTGCGAAAGCTCAAGACCGTACTTGCGCAGCTTGTCCTTGTTTACTTCGAGAATTTCCACCTGCATCAAGACTTCGGCTTTTCGCTTGTCATAAAAATTGATCAGTTTCTCAACCAGCGCCACCCGCTCCGCCGTCTCGCGTACGGTGATTGAATTGTGGGTCGGATCGGTGCTGATGTTTTTGACCTTGCATATCCGGGTGATCAACTTGATGCATTCTTCGGCGTTCAGGTTGGACAGGTAGAAGTTTTTGATGATCTGCTCGTCGTATACCTTGTGTTTGGCGTCGCTGTCGGGGATGATCAGGATAGTCTTTTCATCGAGCACCTTATAGAAAAGCTCCTTCATCAGGCAGATGCGGTCCAGGGCCTGGAAGAAAGTGATCTCCTCCAGGGCGATGGCCAGTCTGCTGTTCTTGAAATTGGGATCGAACAAAATGTTGATGTCGGAGGTTTTGCCCAGGGCCTTGAAGATTTTGTCGAGCTCGATCTCCTTGTCAAATCTCAAGCTCAGCTTGTCTTCCCTCACGGACGCCGGAGTCGTTTTTTCGATCGAGGTCTTGTCCTTGAGCTCCTCAATCCTGGTCATTTCGCGCTGTTTTTCATCCAGGGCCAATGTTTTAAATAGCTGCTTCTTCTCGGTCTTGGCCAGGCTGTTAGCCGGGTTGTATTCCAGCGCCTTGTCGAGTTCCAGCAGCGCCAATTGCTCTTTTTTCTCCTTGATATGCTGCATGGCCTGGCGGTAATAGTAGTTGGAGGCTTCGATGGTGGCCTCGATCAGCTTGAGCCGGAAGCGGGCTTCGTTGGGACTGCGCGTGGCCGCCTTGAAATAGTTTTCGATGGCCTCCGGGTACTTCTCCTCGCTTCGGAGCTGCTCGGCCTTGCGAAAGCTCATCCTTCCCGTGGCACAGCCACCCGCAACTAAAATCAAAAATATGCAGAATGTCTTCTGTTTCATCTGGCGCATCGATTCACCCTACTCCTGAAAGTGACTGCCGAAAGCGTTCAATTCAAACGGCGCCAGGTCTTTTATCTTGTCATACAGCATGCGGCCGTAGGCCATCATGACATTTTGCAATTGCCGGCGCCAGAGCTCGGCTTCATCAATGGGTGATCTGCCGACCAGGTCGGTGGCCTGGATGGCGTCTTTCAGGTTCAACAGCAGGGTCAGGGCATCGTCGCCGCTGCGGTTTTTAATGCGATTCAGCGGCGCCAGGGCTTTTTTCGCCTGCGTGTCGCCGCTGGCGTTGATCTCGGCGATCACCTCGACCACCCGGTCGGCCACCTTCTGCACAACCTCGAAGGTGAGCAGCGCCTCGTCGATCTTCTGCTGACCGTCGTAGATTTCGCTCTTGATATCGAAGGTGCCGATGACGTCCGGCAACTGCAACCAGTAGCCGATCACCTTCTCCTCATTAACGTGCAAATTGACGTCCCACTTGATCCCTTCCCCGCTCAGGGGCTGAGGGGTATAACCATAGCTGATCGCTTTTTGCGGGATCAGTTCCTGCACGCGGAACACCTTGTCGGCGCTGGTATTGTTCCTGATGCGTAATGCCAGCGGCATGACCCGGGCCAGGTCCGATGGGCTGAACACGTCCTGATTGAACAGGCTGACGGCATTAAGCAGCAGTTGCGCGAACACGTCGCCGCCGGCCGTGAACTCCAACGGCAGGCAGATGGTCAGCACCTTGCCGCGGCCGTATTCACGATATGTCAGCAATGGCTTTTTTCCGGTCGTCGTCTCGGCGACAACCTGGACATCGCCGGCCAATATCTCCAGTGCCAGTTTGCACTTGTTCTTCAAGACCATGGCGCCGCCGTTGCCCAGCAAACCCGCAGGGACGGTCACGTCCTTCTCGCGCTGCGGCATGGACAGATTGCGTGCCCTGACGCCGCCCAACTCATCCATGATGGCATCGTTGGCCGGATTGTCGACAATATGGATCAGTCCCTCGCCGCGATACACCCGCTCCCTGATCTCCTTCTGCAAATAGAGCGCCGGCAGTTTGCCGAAAAGCACGTTGATATTGTGTTCCCCTTGCTGATAGTGCAAGTAGGATTCGATGATGTTGGCGGTATCCCGATAACTGACCTGCGCGGCGTTGAGGATCGCTTTGATCACATCCTTCTGCTGGCGATACGGGAATGCCAGCAGGTTCATCAGCAGCAGCCGGGCCCGGCTGGAGACGGCCTTGTCCTTGTCCAAACCGTTGGCGGCCGTCAGTTCGGCCTGGGCGACAACGTTTTCAAGGTGCTGCAAACTGACCGTGTAAACTCCCGCAACCAGGTTCAATGCCAGGTCGCGGACAACGGTCTTGCTCTCGCCCAGAGCCAGGGTGACGGTCATGGCTTCGCTTGTGACTATGTCCTGGCTTTCATTGTCGGTTACGGTGATGGCCAGCGCTTCATTCTCCAGGGCCACGTTGCCGCCGTTGCTCAGTACCATCTGCACGCTCACCTGGCTCTCGGTCCCGGCCGCCACCATGGCCGGGGTAACGGTCATGGTGCCGCCGATGACCTTGCTGGCCTCGATGAATACGGACAGCTCCTCGCTCAGTTCCCCGAGTGTACTGTCGGCCGTTTGGCTGAGGGTATAATCGCCGACCGGGTAGGTCCCGGTATTGAAAATGTCGGTCTCCAGCGTCGTCGTGTACGGGCTCAGGGTGATGGCCTTGTCCCGGGTCAGGACGTTCAGCGAGCTGGCGTTGTGGGTCAGGGTCAGGTGCAGCTGCAGCGGCAGGCTGTTTTCCGTGTTATTGATCATTCGCGAAAAGATCGAGACATTGCTGTTGGCCTGCCAGAGTTGCGGGTCGATAGCCAGCTTGTAAAACAGGGCCGGGACCTCCTCGACCATTTCATAGGCATTGTTGCCTTCGACATATTCCTTGATGGCGTTCTCGCGGTCGACGACAAAGCTTAAGCTATGGCTGCCGGCATGGCCCGAACCGCTCCAGTTGAACAGAAAATCCTGATATGCTGAAGGCGCCAGGGCAACAACACTCGCCGTTTGGACATCGGCATTGTTATCACTGAATACCAGGGTCGACGCCGCGGCGGCGGTCCTGCCATTGTTGCCCACCCTGACCGTATAGGTGTAATTCAAATCATTGATGCTGCGCTCCGCCATTTCGACGACAAGATCAGGCAGGTTGGACCCGTAGCCAAACCATGTACGCTTGGTCGAGGTCAGATCGTCCCTGCTCATCACGGCGCGCAGATCGTGGCGACCGCCGCTGATCTGGGCCGCGGACAGATCGATGGTCACGCTGCCCAGGCCGGTCAGGGTGATGGTGCGCTCATCGACCGGCACATCGTCCAGGAACAGTTTCAGACTGGCCGCGCCCGTACCGAAATAGTCAACCTTGACCCTGACCGTCTCGTTGCCGTCGGGATAATCCAGATGGTCGGTCGCCAGACCGAGCAGCACCGCGTCGCCGCAGTCGAAAGCGGCCGCGCCCGAAACCACCAATTGCTCCTCGCGGTACAAGCCGTAAACGAAGCGGTGCGTCCCGGCCTCGGTCGTATTAAATGCATAATCTAAAACCGCAGGCGTCTGCCGCGTCGCCGACAGCGACAGGCTTTGTTCGCCCAGGTAGATCCACTGCCCCTCGGGCGTCGTCGTCCAGGAGCGCAAGGCAAGTGATATATCGCGGTTGGACTCCAGGGTCAGCATGGCCTTGATGGAGTCGCCGGGAGCGTACTTGCCCCGCTCCAGTTCGGCCTTGGCCACCTTGACCACCAGGCCGCTGACGTCGAAGGGCTTCGAACCGCTGAGCGTCTCGTGAGTCAAATCGGTCGGCGTAAATGTCCAGGCCACGCCGTAACTGCCGCCCAGCGCATCGGCCGGCACGGCAAAATCGCCGCTGCCGCTGCTGTTGATGGCGATCGTCTGGATCTGGCCGAAGCACTCGGCCGTCAGGCTGCCGGCTTCGCCCACCGTGAACAGAGCCTGGATCGAATCGCCGGGCGCGTAGACCTGTTGATCGAGGGTCACGCTGACGCTGCCGGCGAAGTTGAGATAGATGTCGTTCAAGTAAATGCCTCGGCCTTCTTCCTGGTAGATGCCGTAAAAGACCTTGGCGTCGCTGGCCTCGACAAGGGGTATCTCGAATACCAGCGAGCCGGAGCCGCTGTCCAGGGTGAGGGCGCGGCGTTCGCTGAAGTCGTTCCAGTTGACCACCGCCTCCAGCGGCGCATTGACCGGGTCAACGGAGGAAACGTCTATGGTCAGATAGGCCGTCTCACCCTGGTTGTAGAGACTGCGATCCAGGACGGCCGCGACGTCCAGGGCGATGCCCGTGACCTGGAAAGTGAAGTTGCCGTTGGCCAGGCCGTTGCTGACGCCAAGACCCGACAGGGTGTAATTGAACGGATAACGACCGGCCGGGATGTCTCCGTCCACGTCTATGTAAATGTCGGTCAGTTCCAGTTCTTCACCGGCTTCCAAAACCAGGTTCCTGGTTTCATTGAGCATGTCGAAGGCGGTCATGGTAATGGCCGCCTCTCCCCGCTTGTTGCCCTGGTTTCGAACCTTGAGCGTGACAGCGGCAAACGAACCGGCGGCGATGGTCAGGTCCTGCGGAACTTCAACCACGCGGATGTCGGCGTTTTGAATGGTCACGGTCAGGATATTCTGGCTCAATAGGTTGCCCGCCGCATCGTATAAGTAAGCGCTGACTTCCTGGCTGCCGCTGCTCAAACCATTGGCATCGAAATGATAAGCCTGGTCCAGTGCCGCCAGCGAAATCACCTGTATTGGTTCTTCATGGCGCAGGCCGCCGGCTTCGATGACCAGCGTGCCGGCAAAGTCGTAGTAACCGCTGTTGGCGATGTCGACCTGCACCGGCACCGTGCCGCCGTCGGCCGGCTGCACGGCCACGCTCGTCGTTACTTCGTCCAGGTTAAGCACCTTGAGCGGCACGCTGATCGTACCACCGGCCACTTTGGCGCCACCTATCCGTACCACATACTCCCCGGTCTGGACAAAATCGAAACTGATATTATCGCCGGCACTGGCCCCGGCTTCCAGGTAGTGGCTGCGGTTCAATGAATAAACCGCGGCGCCGCCCGCCGCCGGCACGATCTCGATCAGCAGGTCGATGCTTCCGGCCACGGTGTCGCTATTGCTCAATGTGTAGGCAAAGTCGGTCAGGCCGACTGGAGTTTTGGCCGCCGGCGCGAACGCCAGTTGGCCGATGCCGGCGGACAGGATTGAAAACTCGGCCTGGCCCGCACCGCTTTTGCCGCTTGTCCAGCGCAGCTGGTAGGCGCCGGGAACCAATGGAAATTCCAGCGCGTCGGCAAAGGGCTCGGCGTCGGGATACAGATTATAGTTCTTGTCGACAGTGTAGAGGACGACCTCGGTGCCCAGCACATAGAGGGCAAAATGGAGCGTGTCGCTGAAGGGCAATCCGCCGGCATGGGCCACGGTATAGCCCATGGTGACGGCCCCCTCGCGGTATTGCGCTAGAACGGTTAGGGACAAATTCCCAACGTAACCGTATTGAACCGTTTTTTGTTCATTTGCTTCCAGGTCGCCGCCGAAGACGATGTCATAAACGCGATCGGCTGTGATCGTGTCGGTGAAGGATAGAATGCGCTCCTCGCCCGGTTTAATGCGACATCCTCGTCTAAGGGATTTTAGGGGCGATTCGTGAACCGCCCTTGCCAAGACGTGAACATTGGCTCGTGATCTTGCCCTGAATTGGCCAGTTTGATCTTGACCGGGAACGCTTCGTCGCCGGCGTATTCCGGGTAGGTTATTTCAAAGGAAACAGCCGGCGCGCTGATGTCGAGCAGCAGCTCGGCCGAATCCAGCATGGTGCCGGCCTCGGACACTTCGACGGACATCTGCCAAACCCCGGTGTCACTCTCATTGAAGGTCAGGTTTTCCGAATTGCTCTGCCCGGCATTCAAGCTCAAAGGTCCATCCTGCAAAACCGTCTCCACCCCAGAGGGTGATACCTTGCTGACCTTCAGGTTCAGGTCCGCCTTGTCCTCGGCCGTGTTGTTCAGGACAGCCAAATTGATCTCCCGGTCTGTCCCGGCCCGCACATGGATATCCGCTGTTCCGGCCAATGCCAAAGCTGCCGAGACCCCGGTAGCCCGGACCACGAACATGTCACTACTTTCAGCCAGCGTCTGCTGCAAATTTGATTCCATGGCAGCCCGCAAAACATAATTGCCCGCGGCAAATGTTTGCTGAGTGTCGATATCCACGGTCAAAGCGTTTCCGGCGGTTAGCGAAAGCGGATATTCCTGGCTCCAGACCTCTTCTTCCACGGCATTCACGCCATTGGCGATTTTTAAAAGATACCAATTGTATCCGGAAGACGACAGGGAATCCAACTTGGGATTGACCAAATCGATAATGACGGGATGTTCGTTATTGCCAATGGCCCATAGCATCCCATTGGCATAGCAAAGTGAGTAATTGTCACTGTAATAACTTACTTCCCAATTCGTGAAAACTTCATTTTCTAAAGTATATACTGAAATGGTCCCATCCGAGGAGTTGGGAGCAGTTACGATCAAGCGTCCCAGTTCATCCTCGGTCATGGCCATAATGGGATTCTCTGGATATCCTTCCAGGTAACCATAGTCGCTCCACTCCTCGCCGTCGAAGGAGCTCAGTTCGCCGCCGCAACTCAACCACAATGTTCCCTGGGCATTAACATATATAAAGTAAATGTGACCGGAAACAGTGGAATTTCCCGAATTGAATTCGCTGACCGTCAGATCGGGATGGATATGGATCAA
>CAVYQZ010000013.1:0-21424 GCA_963770755.1 Candidatus Aminicenantota bacterium
TGTGCCGGTTGAATAATTCAGGTTGCCGCCGACCCAAATCCCTCCTGCCGGATCGGCCTGAAGGTGGGTCACAGTGAAGTCATCGCGGAAAAGATACCATTGGTTTTCTGAATAATGATATAGAAGCTTGCTATAGCTGTTTGCCCCCCAAAGTCGGCCGCTCAAGTCACAGGCAAGCACGTCGAAATAGGAAACGGACTGGGGATACTCGATCATGGCAATATTCCCGCCGTTCTTGAAGGCAATGCCGTTATCAAAAGCAGCATAGATCTGGTTGGCGCCATTCACCGCCACCGCACTCACATCACCCATGAAATACCCGGAGGATGTATTAAAATAGTTTTCCCGCGCCGTTCCGTTCAGCAACGAGAAACCATACTCGGTGCCCAGCCACACTTGCTCCTCCCCGTCCTTGGCCATATCGCATACTTCGCCGGGCAGTTGACTCGAACCCGGATCGATCGCCAGCGCCTTCCTGTTCCACGCCCTGTTTTTGAATTCCAGGAACCAGGAATTTTCAGTCAGAAGAAAGACCCCGCCGCCAGGAATGGGAACGAGTCCGTCTTCGTACCATATCTGTTGATAGCGGACTCCTTCCAGGCACCTGTCGGTAAAGGGGGTGAATTGGCCGTCGAAAGTGAACAAAACCTGGAAATAGACCCCGGGAACATACACACTGCCGAAGAACCATATTTCGTTGCCGTTGGCTTTCAGCCTGCTCAAATAGAGGCCGGCTTGAATGCCGCTGACACTCCAACTGTCCCAGACTCCGCCCTGATAACGATAGACCGTATTGGTGCTTTGATTGATCGTCCAAATCACACCGTCTGAGGTACTGGTCAGATAATCATACATCGGTTTCGTTCCAAAAGGAGCGCCGACATCGACAAAGCCGCTGCCGTCATATTTAAGCAATCCGTAATAAGAAGAAATCCAAACATTGCCGGCTTCATCACGGGCGAATCCATAAATGCTGGCACCATATTTATTCGACCAGACTCCATCGCGAAATTCCAGCAAGCCGTAATGGGAAGCAAACCACAAAGCCTTGCCATCGGCGTCTTCGTACTCAAGCAGGTCATAATTGTAGCCCACGTCCTGTCCGGAAGTATTGCCCAAACTCTTGCTGTAGATATGCCATTGCTTGGCGGCGTCCCGACAGTACACCGAATTCCAGTTGGACAGCCAGAGTTCTCCGTCGCTGGTGACGAACACTCCGTTAACCTTGCCGGCCATGACCGGCTGGCTGCTGTCCAATAAAACGGAATGGTCCCCGCTGGCCCGGTCATACTCGATCAATTCGTAGTCGGCCACCAGGTAAACTTTGCTCTCCGTGGCCGCGGCGCGGTAAATATTCCTTTTTAATACCGTCTCCGCCGGCAATTCCCTTTCAACCCCGCCCGCGTATTTGACAATGCGATTGATTTTTGCCTTCAGGTTCCCGTCAGCGATATCCTTGCCGCCGGCGGAGATCTCCGCCTTGCCCGCCACCGTCTCATTATCAAAATACTTCTCCTGCAACGTGTAGGCATTCAAGGTCGCCGTCAGTCCACTGACGGTGATGCCGCTGCTTAGGTCAAATACTTGTCCGCTGGCCGTGTGCGTGGCCTTTTGCCAAAGAATGTATCTGCCGCTTTTCAATCCCTCGGGAACGGTCAGGGTGACGGTTTTCGTTTCCTCCGGGGCCAGGGTCAGCGATTCTTCATGCGTCAGCATTTCCTTCCCCGTTTCATCCTTCATGGCGAAATTCAAGGTGAATGTCCCGGGCCGGCCGCCGCTGTTGCTCACCTGCAAAGCGATGGATCCGCCGTCGTTGACGGCGGCGGGCGGCTCGGAAAATTTCATCGCGATCGCGGGCAGGTTGGTATAGGCAATGCCCTGAGTGATCTCCAGGCCGTTGACCTCCACCTTGTAAGTAATCCTGTGCGTACCGGCATGAACCGTCTCGGCGATGGGAATCTGGAAAGCGAACTCGCTGGCCAGCGCGGGCTGCAGGATCACACTCCGTGTTTCGCTGAAGTTCAGCCCGGCCGAGGCGAGCGACAGAACCGCCGGGCATGCAACCGTCATCCCCGATTTCTCGGTTAACGCCAGCGTCAGGTTCAGGGGCAACCCTTCCTTCAGCCCCAAACCATCGGTCCGGGAAGAATGTTCGATAATGGGTTTCGTGGTCAAAAATCCAATCCCTTTGCTGACATGGTTTCCAAATGAATCGCTAACCGTAACCCCGACATTGTAAAAACTATTCATCCATATGGTGATCGGCACCTGGAAGAGTTCCGTCGCCGTCTGCCCGACCGGGATGGCGATATCCTTTTCCTGGACTTCGCCGCTTTCTCCGTTCACAAACTTGATGTGCACGGCGCCGACGGCCCCGATTTTCAATTGTATGCTGGCGGTGTCCAGGTAATTGTATCTTGCCTTGTCGCTGGCCATCTCTGCTTTTAATAGATACTGATATTTCCTTTCAGCGCTAGTGACCAGCTCCGGAGTACGCGACTCGTCGGAGTATTCCACCTTCAGGATAAATTCCCCGCCCTTGCTGGATGAAAAAACGAAGGGCTCGCTGAAGGTCAACCGTTGAGACGGATTCAGAACAATACCCATCACTTGCTTGCGGAACACTTCCATCCCGTCTTCTTCTGTCAATGTAATCGTATAGCGCCCCTGATTGATCGCAAATTTGCTGCCGTTGCCCAACGAGAAATTGATGGTATAGGCAGTCCCTGGAACCAGGACGTAGCGGCGGGGGTAAGTTGACGGAATTTCATAGGCCTCAGGGATAGTCGCCAATGCGAGGACAACATTGCTTTTGACATAATAAAATTGCTGGATTTTCGTTTCAACGCTGTTGTCGGATGTACTGACAGCCAGTCGCATCCGATAGGTCCCAGGCGCATACAGCTGACTTGGGATAAATTGCCCGGTATATTGGAAAGCGTTTCCGGAAGTGAAGTCATGCTCGATTTCATAAACCGTCGCTAATTCCTGATAGGATTTATTGACATAGCGATCCACCATCAACCTGATCTTCGTCAATCCATATGCGGTCCCATCGTTGTTGGTGGCTGTGATTGAATAATCGATAGCGGTCCCGTTCTTGAAAGAATTCATTGTTCCCAGGATTTTCAGCGAACTTGACGTGGCTTGGGCTTTCAGGAACACAACTTTCGCCGCCCCGATCTGGTGCAAAACTCCAGCCTCAACGTATTGCAACCTCATCGTAACGGGAATTGGCGCGTTTTTCGCGGGAAGCCTGTATTCCATCTTGCTCATCGCCATGTTGGCATGGAATATCCGCTCTTCGCCCGCCGGGATCTCCAGGTTGATTGGCGTATCCAGGTACAGAGTGGGACCTGAACCACCGTGGCCGATATTCAGAAACGGTTCAGGTATGTCGATTGTTTTTATTTGATCCGAAGTGTTGCGGAAGTGCACATCGATTTCCACGTTCTGATTTAAGTATAGATCTTCCTGCTGCACGGTGAGCCAGCGCAGCACGCCCTGTCCCGGATTGTACTTTGTTTGCAGCCTGTAGATCGAAAAGCGCCCGCCATCACTTTCAGTGAAGGGCTGGATCAGGCTGCCTTCGGCGTCGTAGAGTTCATAATCGCTATGGCAGATGCCATAATCCTGGCTGCTGATCCCAGTCAAACTAAATTCAATAGGGACTTCTCCTTCTTCGCCTGAGTTTAAAGTGAGGTTCTGTTCGATTTCATACAGCACCCTGCTCCGGTTTGGAGTCAGCACCTTGATCTTCGCCTTAGCAGCATTTAATTCGGATGAATTTTTAACATTGACATTCAAGGCAATTGCCGGGGTAGGATTTTCCACAAGATCGAACATGGGAATGTCCAGTTTGGGGTTCCTGGCAAAGGTGATCAGGTCGCGCACCACCCTTAGCTCCGCAGTGCTCGCCTGCGAATGGGCCGCGCCCCAATCGGTGTACATGGATGTGAGAATCACCGTGCCGTTGCCATAGGGATAGTAGAGCAGGCAAGGCTCCTGGTTGGATATGCGTCTGAGCAAAACCGTCGCATTGTCCGGATAAGCCGAAAAATAGCCGTCCACGCCGGCCGATGGCCGCTCATTGGAAAGGCCCGAAAGCACCGGATGCATACCCTTGAAATACACCGAGCCGTTGTAGCAACTCTGGTCCTCACGCCAGCCGTACGAATGCAAGCTCTGCCCTTCCGGTATCGGCACAACGTTATCAATGTGTGCCCCAAACTGCTGACCAAAAACGATAATAGTTGCGCCGTTTTTTACATATTGTTCCAAATTTATTTTAAAAGTTGAATCATTTTCGATTTGGGCAATAAATCCGGATGGAATAATTAATACCGGATGTTCATTGACCATCGACATGGAAAAGTCATTAAATGTTATTGCCGGGTTGATTCCAATTTTATTAAACAACCCGATGATATCCTGGTTAACCATATTGAACGGCAAAAGATACAGCGAATCAATTTTGGAATGCGATAAGCCGTCATTGCTGCCGCTATAACTGGATTGATTGTCATCCGGATAATCGATCAGATGCAAGGCCTTTAAAATACAATATTTTTTACCATTATTCGGGGGATTGATATAATCATTTATAATATCATTACAAACAGCCGCGGCCATGGCCATGGCGACATATGGCCTCAGTTTTAAATAATTTAAAAAATAATTGGAATTGGAAATGAATTCAACTTCCTGCAGAGAGTGTTTGACTGGAATGGATTCGTTGTTTGGCAAATCAAATAGTGTAAGAGTCCCACTGAATTGGTCTGTACATTGATTATATGATGGCGCGTACCAACGAGAAAGTATAGGGAAAATTCCTTCCCGGTAAATTTGAAGATTTTTATAAGAAGGTCGCATCTGATTAGGGCATGTTTTGTTTTGCGAATAATTATAAAGAATGGTATTATTTAGTTGAGGATCAGGCTTACCAAGGACAAAGTTAATAGTTGTCTGAAGAGCATCAAACAAGTTGTTTTGGTTATCGAGCAAAGTAATCCCCTGTGGATATTGAACAAGTTGTCCCTCGTCATCAAGATAAGGTGTATTTTGTGCAGTCGATACAATATTTGCCACAGATTCTCCAGTTCTGTTGCTGTGAGCATAAATCCCATAGGTGCCATGCGCGTTGGCAGAACCACCATTAAAATGAATTGAGATGAAATAAGGTTTGAAATTATCCCCTTTGCTATTTTTTGCATTACGTATTCGTCTTCGAATTTCATTAGCTTTATCAGCAGTATCTTGGACTATATTGGTATCCCTGGTCATCCCGACATCCAAACCCAGTCCTTGCGAAATATCTCGCAGCCTTAATGCAAGGTTTGTAGTAATGCAAGCTTCGTCATAGGTCACTCCATTATTAGTAGTAAGCTGTGCTCCAGCTTGCCCTCCAGAAAGACAAGCGATACCATTGTTTGAATCACATCCATGGCCCGGATCCAATAAAATAAAAATAGAATTTTTATATTCATTTGCCGCATTTAGACATTCAGTTCTTTGATTTTCTTGCTGACTGTAAACAAAAATAATTAATCCAAAAACTAGAAGTAATCCAAATATCTTTTTTTTGAGTTGCATCTGCATACCTTCAATTTTTTTTTCGTAGGTGTACAATCAAGTCACGATTAAGCATACGGTTACCTTGAGGACTCCATTTCATTGAAGAAGAAGGATAGGGTATAGGAAATCGAATGCTTTTTCCTTGAAAATTAAATAAATAAACTTCATCCGTTGAATTGCCAGTTTCATCTCCAGATTCTGCCATTCTTAAGAAAATTAGTTTGCCGTTGGGAGCCAAAGCTCGATCAGAATTGCTGTAACCCGGGATTAAATCTGCGCAATTGCCATTTTCTTCTGTTCCACCACGGTCAAAAAATGCCCAAAATTTCCCTAACAATACACCACCTGCTTCGTACAAATAGACTGTATCCCAAAATGTTGCCACTACAACATGACGGCCGTCATGCAGTTGCGAATAAGTTGGCGAACTGGTGCGGTGAGAAGTTATATTGGCAAGTTTTTTTTCGATGAAATCATATTTTTTTAATTTATATCCATTATCAGATACTCTCAACAATAGATTTTCTTTATTCAAAAAACGATTATTGCCGTATTCATAACTAAGGTCTGCATCAATTATTCCTAAATCTTGTTGCGAACTATTCTCCGGATTTAAAGAAAAAAATGAATAAGTTATCTTTCTTGCGACAACAATAATTTGCATTAATAAAATATCCCCCTGCGGTGAGACATCGATAAAATGTTCTTTTGGGGGATCTATTGACAAAATTGTTTCCTGTTTTGTTTCCCGGTTGTAAATTGCATAATAATCTTTCTTATTTTCCCAGAAACCATAAAAGATTCGTTTATTGTCAGAGAATAATGTGACTTGACCATAATTGAATTTCCTTGGCAGCTTCTGCAGGAAATTTCCATTCTTATCCATAATATACCCGCCATCGTTGTTGGCGCCTAAAAACCATTCTCCATCGTGAGACCAGGCATATCCCCCAACCGGTTTGCCATTATAAATAATATTTTTTGTTGATGCGATTTCAATTTTTGCCGGATCATCACCAACATCAAGGTATTGCGCAAACAGATTGCCTACGGCCGTCCCCAGAAATAGAACTAGCATACTCATAATCATAATTTTCTTCATCTTCCCCTCCATTTTTATTTAATAACTGACTTCAATTTTCAATGCTCCAACAACTTTCTAAACTGATGAAAATAGTACACCTCTCACCCACTATAAAATCAAGACATCAATAATTCCCCTTTTTCTCCAGAAGAACATCTGTAACAAAGCAAAACCAAACTGTCAAGATGGAATTTTGTGCTTATTGCTTTTTATGAATGTTCAAGCGAACCGTCCACCGTCGCTTTCGCTGAACTGCTGGAAAGAGCCCTTGGTGACCCCTGAGGCTTCTAATATCGAGACCTGCCCCAGATGCTTTCCAAAACTATTTCCTTCATAAGTCGATCTTTTTCAAAGTAATTAGTTTGCAAGAACCGGCAACCAGTACCAAAACCTGGCAACCATTTGGAGCAATGCCCAGTAAATGTACCGGTTTGGGAACATTCAGCTTTTTTGAATTTCCCTTGAAATCATAAATATATAAAAACTCATAAATTGGCATTTCATGAGGAAGCATCGGGGTCAGGTCTCGATTTTAGACTTATAACTTCCAACCCATCACCCCTTCCGTATCCGGCGCGTTATAACTTCCTTGGCCAATCGCTCTGCCAAACGCCGGCTGGTTTTGTCGGTTTTCATTTCCTTCTCAAAGCGTCGCGCCAATGCCGAAACCGCCGAGTAATCCATTTTCATGATCTCCCCTATTTGCTTCAGGCTGTTTGCCGTATGGCGCCGCAAACCATAGATCAACAGCTTGCGATACACATTGCCGCGTTTCTTTTTCCAGATATCTTCTTCGACAATCCGCATATCTACGAGGATGATCTCAAAGATGTCATCGGCATTTACCAAACCCATGTCCCGGGCATCAGGCTGCTCCCTTTCGTTCAACGCTCCGCCGGCTGCCTCCATTTTCTTAAACACCTTGCGCAAAAATCCGACACTTCCCAGCAGCGCATTCCTTCCATATATCTCTTCCGAATCGATTTCAGTTCCGTGTTTTGCATAACTCATCACAAATTTTCTATATTCGCTTCTACTACTATTAAACATGTCCAACAGATCCCCGGTTCTTAAACATGCTGGCGGTTTTATTTTCCGGCTGTAAAAACGATAACTGCTATGGTTATAAAGGGATGGCTCTGCCACAATCCCGGCCCGCACCGGATTCAGGTGGATGTACGCGCTCAATACTTTAAGATACTCGTCCTTCTCAACCAAAATCGCCTTGTACCAACACTATGTTTTTGACAATATCTGCAATCCGTCAAAAACATCGAGTGTTGGTATAGTCACACTAGATAGTCACACAATAGTTTCAGCAATTTTGTGAGTAGCTGAAAATATCTAGTGTGACTATAGTCTGACTATAGCGTCCCTGGAACACGGAACCGATGATTTCATATTTATGGCGGAACCAGTTGCTGTAACTGGCGTTCAGGTAATGCATGGCCTGGCTCAGGTTGCCTTGCGGTGTTTCAATCAGCATATGATAGTGGTTGTCCATCAGCACATAAGCATGGATCAGCAGCCGATATTTTTCGGCTGCTTCCCCGAGTTTGATCAGGAATTTTTCCTTGTCGGCTGCGCAGGTGAAAATGGCTTCGCGGCGCTCGCCCCTGGCGATTACATGATAAAACGCGTTTTCATATTCGATCCGCAACGGCCGCGACATACAATGATTCTAGAGACATCAAATCAATTTGTCAACATCTAATATCGAGACCTGACCCCGTTGCTTCTCCAGGCTATCGCGGCAGCAGACCCCAGGGGCTATAAAATAAAGATCTTTAATCCAAATAAAAACATTAATCCACATACTATTTTTGGAATCTTCATTTCACTGTCACTACTAATTTAATCTTCTCAGAAATACAATCAAGTCGCCATTAAGCATGCGGTCGCCCTGAGGGCTCCATTTAAATGAAAATATAGGGCAAGGCATTGGAAATCGAACACTTTTTCCTTTTAAATTGAACAAATATACTTCATCGCTTCTATTATCACCTTCTCCTCCAATCCTATCCATTTGCAATAATATCATATTGCCATTTGGAGCCAAGGCTCGATCAGAAGCATCGTATCCAGGGATTAAATTGAGATTGATGCCATATTTATCTTGTCCGCCTCTATCAAAAAAGGCCCGAAATGTGCCTAACAAAGTTCCACCGACATCATACAGATAGACCATATCCCTAGATGATACCACCACAACATGGCGACCATCTTGTAATTGAGAATAGGTTGGCGCACTTACGCGGTTAGAAGTTATATTGACAAGTTTTCTTTCTATAAAATTGTATTTTTTGATTTTAAATCCGCTATCGGATACTCTTAAAAAGTTTTTTTCTCTATCTAAATAACGATTTTTACCATATTCATAATCTAAGTCTGCATTAATCACTCCCAATTCCTTACGTGAACCATTCTCCGGATTAAAGATAAAAAACGAATAATTACTCTTTCGTGCAACAACAATAATTTTCATGAATAAAATATTCCCCTGCGGCGAAACATCTATGAAATGCTCTTTCTGGGGATCAATAGCAAGTACAGTTTCCTGTTTGGTCAGCAAATTGTAGATTGCATAATAATGCTTTTTGTTTTCCCACAATTCATAAAATATCCGCTTATTGTCAGAGAATAATGTGACTTGATAATAATTGAACTTCCTTGGAAGCTTTTGCAGGAAAATTCCGTTCTTGTCCATGATATACCCGCCATCGTTGTTGGCGCCTAAAAACCATTCTCCATCGTGAGACCAGGCATATCCCCCAACCGGTTTGCCGTTATAAGTTATATTCTGTGTTGATGCTATTTCAATTTTTGCCGGATCATCCCCCACATCAAAGTATTGAGCCAGGAGACCTGTCCAGGCCAGAAATAAAATAAAAACACTAAATGACAACCTTTTCATTTTCATCAGTTTACTCTATTTGCATCCGATTTGGTATCCCTCATTTGCGAGCAGTCTCCTTAGCTTCTCCGCACAAAAAACCGGTGTCAGGTCTTACATTATTACTTTTGCCTCTCTTTCCCATGTTTTTTGCCGTCATTTTAATATGCCGTTTCGGAGAAGTCTCTGCGCACAAACCTAGCGGTGAAACATCATTTCAGAACAAATGTCATTATGAAAGGGGCTGTTGCCCAAACGGGCAAAATTATTTTCCCCTTCTGGCGGTTCCAGAGATAACAAGCGAATCTATTATAGAGACTTGCCCCGAAGTCTATCCCCGGGCAACGGCAATGGCGGCCGCCATACGGGATCTAGCTGCGGCTGAACAGGCGCTTAAAAAACCCAAGGACGCCGCGCCCGGATTGCCGCCGGGAAGCGCCGCCAAGGTCGTCCAGGGCCCTGAGGATCGCTTCGATATCCACTTTTCGTGCCACCATTTTGATGATGGAGGCAATCTTTTTGTTTTCCTCGGGTTCAGTCTTGAACAGGCCGCGGGAAAGCTTCAGCGCCGAACCTTCCAGGCTGCTCTCGGTGAAGTAGAGCGGGATCCCCGCCGCGCTGCAGGCGGCCTGGCGCCGCGGGTCGGGATTTCCACCGCAGACGACAATGATGGGAGGGCAGGGTCCTCCCGAGAGCCGTGATACGATCACGGCATCGATCAGTTCGGGCCGGGTATGGCTCACCAGCAGGGCTTTACCTGCCCCCGCTTCCACATTCCGGAGCACCTCTTCCGAAGAATCGAAGGCGGTGATGAATCCGGACCCCGCACCGGCGGGGGCGGCGGCGGAATGCAAGAGCGGCGCCGCGCCGATTTCGCGGGCGATCGTGGCGATCGATGGACGGGCGATCCGTTCTTCGAAGGGGAGGATGCCGAAAACGGGGATGCCCCTGGCGCCGAACCACATGCGCAACACTGCGGTCACCGTTTCCATTTTCGCCGGCAGAACCCGGTTGATCACTACGCCCAGGAGAGGAACGCCATGGGTTTTGAACGTATCATGACAAAGGCAGAAGCTGTCGATGGTGCTTCCCACCCCTCCATCCAGGACCAGGATGACCGGGATCCCGAGCACGGACGCCACCCGGGCGTTCCCCAGGTCGAACACCGAACCCACGCCCGGATGCCCGGTCCCCTCCACCAGGACCAGACCGTTGTTTTTCTGGAACTCCTTGAATGTCCGCCGCACGGCATCCTTCATCCCGTGCGGTTCACCGGTTCGCACATACCTCTCGGCCGCGCCCCGGGATGCCAACAGGGGGGTAGATTCCCTGAATGGGATGGAAAGCCCGAGGGCCCTGGAAATGAACCAGGCATCCTGCCCGACCGATTCACCATTGACCACCGTGATCTTCTGGCCCAACGGCTTGAAAAATGACACGCCGCCTGCGATCCGGGCATTGAAAGCGCCGGCCAGCCCCAGGCAGAGGGTCGTCTTGCCGGCGTCCTTGCCCGAACCGGCTACATAGATTCCCCGGGTCATGCCTCACCCGGGAAGGGGGAAACATATTTAAACAGGTTCGACCGTTCCAAGCGCTTGACCATCAGGCACCTCCAGACGGATCCGATTTCACAAATAAGTTTAAACTAAAGCAACCAACGAAGCTATTTCAGACTTTCGCTGAACTCGGCCCAATGTTTTTTGGTGATGCCCAGGAACAGGACCGAATCCAGTCGCGAAACGATTTGGCCCTTGGCAAAGACGATGACCGTGGGCACGGCCCGGATCGTGTATTGGTGCCAGAGCGGATTCTGCGGATCAGTGAGCGTCACGTGCAGGAAATCAAAATCCCGGGCCCGCGAGCCGGCAAATTCGCTGAAACGCGGCAGGAACATCCGGCAATAGGGGCAGGTGGTCATTTCAAAGAGAACCACCGTTTTCTTTTCAGAGCTTATGTAAGGAGAAATATCGAGAGGGTCGGAATATGTCGAGATCAGGTTGCTCTCGCTTTTCTCGTTGTTTGGATTCACATTGGCTCCTGACTTAATTGTAATTTTCCATGACCTTTCGGTCCTCGGCCAGCAGCCCGGCGGCGAGCTCATCCATTTTGACCTGCTTCCAGAACGGTAGTTTTTCATGGATTTCGAGATATTTCAGGGGAATGGGATGGGTGCCGATTACGACCGGCAGTTGATACGCGGTTTCGATGAATTCCTTGAACTTGCGGATGCTGGGGCAAGGAGGATACCCGACCACCAGCCCGGTGGCCAGGTGGATGACCTGGGCGCCGTTCTTTATCATTTCCGCCGGCACATACTCCATGTTGCCGCCCGGGCAGCCGCCGCAGTTGGCAAAGCCGACGACTTCGACGGCTTCGTCCCCGGCATAGGCTGCAAACGCCCCGGCCCGCTCACGCAATGCCCGGAAACACTTGCCGCCGCCGCACGACAGATAGCGGCCGCAAATGATGATGCCGATCTTCTTCATGAGTCCTCCACTGCCAGCCAACAATGTCTGGGCTCAGCCCGGAATAATGGCCAGTTGGAAAATATATTCCTGATCGGCTTCCTTGTCAACCACCACAAAAGGGGAAAACACAAATCGGGGCAGGCCTTTAAAAAGAAATCCCCATGCGGTAGAAAAACCGCAATTCATTGTTCCTGACGCTGACGTCGTGAAAACGGCCGCGGCGCTCGATGTTTTCCAGGTTCAACGAGAGGAAAAACGGCGTACGCGGGATGGCGGCCGCCAGGCTGGCTTTGCAGGCCAGGCGCGAGTCCCGCAGCCGGGAATCATCGGTCACCTGCTCCTGGAAACGGTCGCTGCCCTGGATGGAGCTGAACCACTGGTACCTGACACCGGCCTCGGCGCGCAGCGCGCCGAAGCGCAGGTCCAGCCCGGCGTTCAGGCTGTAGCCCAGGGAATAATAGTAGCCCCAGTTGTTCAGCGTCGTTTTCACCCCCCAGATCTCATGGCCGGCGGAATATTCGTTGAGTGCCAGGGAGTTGATCATGCTGAAATCGAAACTGGCATCGAGATCGATGCGGGCGCTGAGCTTGCCGGCGTAGCCCGTCCAGTTAAAGGCCGGGCCGATGAGGTGCAGCGACGAAAACTTGTCGGCGAAGCGGGTCGGCCGCTCGCGTTCGAGCCAGGCCTCGGCTTTGCCCAGCCACTTGCCGTCATAGGCCACCACGGCTTTTTTCTGGAAAAAATCCCAGGCCGTGGCCCAGCCCAGCCAGTACTCGGCGCCATGCAGCGCCCCGCTTTCATCGGCCCGGACATTTTTCCACCACCAGCCGCCCATGACGGTGCGCGTGTGCGCGTATACTTCCTCGTACATGCGTTCATTGAAGCTGAAATGGACCTGGTATTCGCTCTGCAGCGGCTGCCGCGCGTAGCCCGAGCCGGAGCCGGGCCGGCCGTAGCCGGGCAGAGTGACCTGGCGCAGGTCTACGTCCAGCGAGAAATGACTGCCGGCGTCGTCAGCCGGTGATACCGGCCCTTGCTTGCCGCCAAGGCTGAGACGAAAATCGCTCCAGTCGCTGGTCGGGATGCGCGGGCCCCGGCCTTTCCCGTCCAGGAGATCATTGATCCCCAATGTCGGATTGACCAGGAAGGTGGCGATGCGGTTGGCGAAGCCCGGACGGCTGCGGAAGTGGTTGGCGATCTGGAACAGGGGTTCGCAGAATGAGAGGCCGCCGATGGCCGTGAAGATGTGGTCGTTGATCGACGAGATCTCGCGCCACTCGGCAATATATTCCCAGATGATCGACCCGCCCGTTGAAAACAGCAGCGAAACGAACGGGCTGAGGCCGTTGGTGCGCGCACAGCTGTAATAAAACGCCCCGGCCCAGGAATGGATCACGTTGGTCACGAGCCGGTTCGAATCCATGCGCAAACCTTCGGAACTGAAAAATTTTTGTGATTGGTCTTTCCAGGTCAAGGTGAACTGCCAATCCTCAAGGAAATCCTGGTAGTTCATCCAGTAATAAACGGCGGTCACGACCAGGTTGAGCCCCATCTCGATGTAGGCCCTCGCCTTTCTCACGGGCAGTTTCATTCCATCCTGATCCGGCACGACGGCCTGATTTTCAGCGGCCCACAGCCCGGAAAACAAAGCCAGCAGCAGACAGAAAATGACCATACTATTTTTCAAAAGGGATCCTTATAATAAAAGGTTTCTTAAGGTCAGAAAAATATCATAAACCCAGGCGGCTGTCAATTGCCCCCGGGCGCATGCAACCGGCGCCCGCGCCTTGACGCTGAATCTCGCGGCCAATTGCCAATCAACACCAGGTATGGTATATTTTATGGATGAAGGTCAGAGCCATCCAATTCAGTCCGGCCTTGGGCAATATCGGCAAAAACATGGACACCCACATCCGCCATATTTCCCAGGCCATCCGCGACGGCAGGGAGCTGATCGTATTTCCCGAACTGAGCCTCAGCGGCTATCATCTGAAGGACATCATCAGCGAAGCGGCTTTTAGAAAGGACGGAGCCGAATGGCGCGAAATCGAAAAACTGAGCAAAAAAATCGCCATCATTGTCGGCGCCCCGCTGGAGGAAGAAGCGGGCATCATCTGCAACGCGGCCCTGTATTTCTGGCGCGGCCAATGCCGCCATGTCCATCGCAAGGTCCAATTGCCCAATTACGGCATGTTCGAGGAAAAGATGATCTTCAAAGCCGGAGACACGTTCCGGACGTTCCAGATCGGCACCATGACCGCCGGCATTCTCATTTGCCGGGAAATCCTCTTCCCCATGCTGGCCTACCTGTATTTCATTCAAAAAACCGACCTGCTGATCGGTATTTCCAACAGTCCGCAACGGGGCATCGGCAAGGACGGGATCTCTTCCTTCCAGCTCTGGGAAACCATGGGCTACGTTTTTTCACAGTTCTATCACCAGAACTATTTGTTCGTCAACCGCGTGGGTTTTGAAGACGGTATCGGTTTCGGCGGCGGTTCTTTTTTCGCCCGCGCCGGCCAGGGCATCTGCCAGAAGGCCGCAACCGTCGATGAGGACGTACTCGACGCCGAAATCCAGCTGGCCGACGTGCGCCGGGCCCGCCTGAGTTCCAACTATTTGCGCGACGATCAACCGGAGCTGGTGCTCAAGGAAATGCGGAGGATCCTCCATGCTTAAAATACGCTGCGACCTGGTGGAAAAGATCCTGGTCAATTCCATCCGCGACAGCATTTTAAAAAACGGCTATAAAAACGGCATCATCGGGGTTTCCGGGGGCCTGGATTCAGCCGTGGTTTTGGCCCTGAGCAGAAAGGCCCTGGGCGCCCGCCATGTTTCCGCCCTGCTTCTCCCCTACCGCGTTTCCGCCTCCGAAAGCCTGGAACACGGCAAAATGGTCTGCGCCAAGTTCAAGGTGCCCTATGAAATCATCGATATTTCTCCGTCCGTGGATGCTTACTTCGACCGTTTTCCCACTGATAACCGGCTGCAGGTCGGCAACAAATGCGCCCGGGAACGGATGTCCGTGCTGTACGATTTTTCAGTGCGCAAAAAGGCGCTGGTTATCGGCACGGCGAACAAAAGCGAACTTCTGGTCGGCTACTCAACCCAGTTCGGTGATGCGGCCGCCGCTTTCCAGCCCATCGGCGATTTATACAAGACCCAGGTCTTCGAATTGGCCCGCCACCTGGATATCCCCGAGGCCATCATTGCCAAAAAGCCTTCAGCCGACCTGTGGCCCGGACAGAGCGATGAAACCGAGATCGGCATAGCCTATAATGACCTCGACGTCATCCTGCACCTGATGGTCGACAAGCGCTGGGATGAAGGCGAGATCATCGAACGCGGCTACCCGCTGGCGCTCATCCGCCGCATCAAGAAAATGATCGTCCAGTCCCAATTCAAGCGCACCATGCCGCCGGTAACCAAGCTGCATGCCCGGACCGTCGGCATTGACTTCCGCTATTTAAGAGACTGGAACAAGTAAAAAATGGCGTTCAGAAAAAAGTCAAGGGAAAACAAAGGGAAGAACAAGGGAAAGGCAGAGGGAAGAAAAAGTACTAAGATATCAACCAAAGCTTTTTTTCTTTCAACTCACTCTTCCCTCTCGCTTCCCTCAATCTTCCCTATCTCTTCCCTGCTGAACTAATGGCTCTATATATCGTTCCCACGCCGATCGGCAACCTCGGAGACATGACGCAGAGGGCCATCGCCATTCTGAACCAGGTCGATTTCGTCATCGCCGAGGACAGCCGTTATACGCTGAAGCTGCTGAACCACCTGGGGATCACTAAAAAGATCGTCAGCCACTACCGTCCCAAGGAGGAGATCCAGGCGGAGAAGATTGTGACCATGTTGGCAGACCGGGACGCTGCCCTGGTTACCGATTCGGGGACCCCCGGGATTTCGGACCCGGGGTTCATCCTCATCCGCCGGGCCATCGCCGCCGGCATCACGATCATCCCCCTGCCCGGGCCGACCGCCTTGATTCCCGCCCTGGTCGCTTCAGGCATCGACCCGCAACCCTTTGTTTTTCTCGGCTTTCCACCCCGTCGCCAGAATGACATGCGGCGTTTTTTCAAGTCATTGGCGCTCCTGCCCTATACCCTGGTATTTTATGAATCGCCGCGGCGAATTGAAAACTTCCTGAAAAACGCTGCCGAAACACTAAATGACCGCCATTTCGCCCTGGCCAAGGAATTAAGCAAAAAACATGAAAAAATAATCCGCGGCCGCCTGGATCAATGGTCCGAGCTGCTGAAAGACGAAACCATTTTAGGCGAAATGGTCATCATCATCTCCGCCAATCCCCACCCGCAGACCCACGAGCCGGCACCCGGCCTGAAAAGCATCGAAGATGTTTACGCCTATTTCCTGGAGCGCCACGGCCTGCGTAAAAACGAACTGAAAAGAATCATCATGAAAAAGAAAAATAAAAAAACAACCGATGGGCCAATCCATGCCCGCTGAACTATGGCGAAAAATCAAACACTGGGGGCACAGCGCTTGCGCCGCCGCCATCTTGCTGCTGGCTCTAACCCATGTGGGCTGGGGCCAGGATATAACCAGCGCTGAAGCCGCTTCCCCGGACCGGAACGGATTTATCATCACTCCGGTGATCAGCTATGCTCCCGAAACTCTCCTGGCTTGGGGTTTCGCCGGCATCCATTATTTCCAGTTCGGCCGTTCCCCTTTGCCCACCCGGCTTTCGCACTACCGCTTCAACTTGATCTATACCCAGAAAAAGCAGACAATCGCCCAGATCGATTATGAACTCCACCTGGCCAGCGGCAAAATCATCCTGAACGGCCAGGCAAAATATTCGCTTTATCCCGATCGTTTTTACGGCATCGGCAACCGCAGCGCCAAGGAGAGCCGCGAGGATTTCAACGCGCGCAACTGGCGGCTGCAACTGAACGCCCAGCGCCGCTGGGGTGAAAACATCTTCACCGGGCTGCGTATGGAAATATTTACCCAGAGTCTCCTCGAGACCGAAGCCGACAGCCTGCTGACCGCCGGCAACATTCCGGGCAGCCACGGCATGAGGCTATGGGGATCGGGCTGTTCAGCCGCTGGGACAGTCGCGACAACACGTTTTCACCGGCCAAAGGCGCCTATGGCGCCGTTTTTCTGAATTGCTTCACCAAGCTGCTGGGCAGTAATTTCGACTTCAGCCAGTTGACGCTGGATGCCGGAAATATTTCTCCCTGGGCCGGGGATCGGTGCTGGCGTTCCAGGGAATGTTCAAATCGACGTGGGGCGAATCCCCTTTTCAAACCATGCCCCTGGTGGGCGGCTCGAGCCTGTTGCGCGGCTTCTACGAAGGCCGCCTGCGCGACAATTGCCTGCTGGCCCTGCAGACGGAATACCGCCTGCCCGTGGTATGGCGTTTCGGACTGTGCGCTTTTGCCGGCCTGGCGCAGGTGCAATCCAAACCGGGATTGATGTCGTTGGGGGGATTTCACAGCGCCGGCGGCATTGGCGTGCGCTACAAATTCAATTCCCGGGAAAACCTGAATATCCGTCTGGACGTCGGTTTTGCCGAATCGTCGCCCTCCTTTTACCTGACTTTCGCCGAAGCTTTTTGACCATTTTTTATAAAAAAATCAGTAGAATGGCATAAAAAAACGACTAACCCCTTTCGGAAGAGTGCTTTTTCGGTTATAATGACAACTTAGGAGGAAATAAATGAAAAATTTCACCAGCCGTATCATCATCGTGGCCCTGATGGTACTGCTCATTGTTCCACTCGCGGCCGAAGATATCTTTGAACCGATAAAAAAAGGTGACTTGGACAAGATAAAGGCGATATTGGAGAGCGATCCCAGCCTGCTGAATGTCCGCGAAGCCAACGACCGCACTCCGTTGATGCAGGCCCTGTTTTCCCGTCAAGTCGCTGTCTTCAAGTTCCTGCTGGAAAAGGGTGCGGATTTCAACGCAGCCAATAAGGATGGTTTTACTCCACTCCATTTTGCCGTTTTTTCAGCGCAAATGGAGCTGGTTGAAATGCTCATCGCCAAGGGCGCCACGCTTGATGCCAATGCCAACATAATCGCCGCCACACCCTTGGACCTGGCGGTGAGCGGCCCGCACCGGATATCGTCAAATTGCTGGTCGCCAAGGGAGCCGCGCTGGATCCAAGGATAAAAAAGGGTTTACGCCGCTCATGAAAGCTATTTCGACCGGGCAGGCGGACATGGTCCAGATATTGGTCGACAAAGGGGCTTCCCTCAATGAGAAAGACAAAATGGGCAGCACGCCGCTGCTCCTGGCCTCCCTGACCGGCCAGAAAGTCCTGGCGGAATGGCTCATCGAAAAAGGCGCCGATGTGAACGCGATGAATGACCTCGGCGGCACGCCGGCCAGTGTTGCGTTCCGGGAAGGGCACCGGGATATTGCAGATATGCTCATTGCCAAGGGAGCAAACAAAGAGAGCATCATTGAGCCCGTCCTGGAAGGAGACTACCTGGGGCAGAAAACCCCCGGAACCATGCCGGAACGTTTCGCTCCGGGGATCGTATCGACCGAAAAGAACGAAATTGAATTCGGTTTTTTCCGCGGACGGCCGCGAGTTCTACTTTGCCATCCAAACCGGCCAGATGAAGTGGGTTATCATGGTGATGAAACGCGTGAACGACCGCTGGTCCAAGCCGGCTCCGGCTTCGTTTTCAGGCCAATACAGCGACGTCGACCTGTTCATTTCGGCAGATGGCCAGAAGCTGCTCTACTGTTCCAACCGCCCCCTGGAGAAAGAAAGAGACAAGAAAAAGGATTTCGACATCTGGGTGGTGGAGCGCGACGGGGACGACACGTCCAAACCCAAACAACGGGAGCCCGGGTCAATTCAAACGAATCGGACTTCTGATCCTTCGCTGACTAAGGACGGCACCCTGTATTTTCAATCGCAGCGTCCCGTCATCCACGGCTCGAAAGACTTTACCGTTCCAGACCGGTTGACGGCGAATCCCAAAAATCGAAGATGTAGGGAACATCATCAACAGCGACCGGTTCGAAGGGGACGTCCTTGTCGCGCCCGACGAAGATTACGTGATGTATTCCGTCGACCGTCCGAAGGAAACGACCGGGGGGATTTGTACGTCGGTTTCCGCGATGAGAATCGACAGGCTGGACGACCCCGAAAAACATGGGCAACCAGATCAACAGCGAACATAACGAGAATTGCCCGATACTTTCTCCGGATGGAAAATTCCTTTTCTTCACCCGCAATGACGATATCTACTGGCTGGATGCGGGTGTTATCCAGAGCTTCAAGGAGAACAAACCCAGTATTGAATAATCCACTGGATCAGAGCAGCGGGATCAAGCAGCCAACCCAAGGGCCTCGGTCGGGAAAACCTCAAACGCCCTTTGTTAGGCCTTGCTCCGGATGGGGTTTGTCATCCCGGCCGTCGCCGGACGGGACGGTGGAGCCCTTATCCTGCTGATGCTCCGCCATAATACCCAAGAGATGCGATTTTTTGATAGAGGTTGCGGCGGCGATCAATGACTCCATCATTGCAGGATCACCCCGCCGGCGGGCTCTCCTTGGTCTTTGCCTGACAGTTTCTGCTTCCGGCCAATGAAAAAATAACTTAGCGGACCTATGAAAGGCACGAAGATAACGACCAAAAGCCATATGAGTTTGTCGTTCCCTTGAAATCATTTTTCAGGATGTCCACGAAGGCGATCAGCCAGATCGGCACACAAAGAAGAACCAGCAATAAAATAATTTCCGTTATGCCTAAGCCCATAAACCCTCCTTGCAAAAATAATAAAGGTTAGAAGATAAAGGAGGTGCGGATGCGCCAAATCCTTTTTGATCAGCAGGGTTCCCACGAGAGTGTTCCACCAGAATATCGGGGAGGAGCTTGGACCGTATCTCCTACCCATGTATATACCATAGTCAGAAACGTTTCCTAGCCCATAGCCGATCTGCTCGGCCTTCCGACGGCAGTAGTCCATTCTCATCTCCACATTGATGTCCCTCCTGCATCCGACAGTGCCAAAGCTGAACCCGAACAAAGAGCCCTTCTGGCTCACCAGGCTGGCCTTGTCCACAATCTCCTGCTGGCGCCGCAAGTCGAAGCCAATCGTTACAGCAGCCTGCAACGGGATGGTCTATAAGAGCACCATGGCCGCCGCAATCAATAGCGGAAATTTTTTTGATTAATTTCATTGGAGTTTATCCTGTAAAAATTATCAATTACGCGGCTCTTGTCAAAGATAATCCAAGGTTGAAGCGAGGCGCTGTTTTATGGCAAAGTAACATTTCTTTATCGCCGTTAAAAAGAAGGTTTCTTTTCAGGATCGGTATACTAGCCCATTACTGCTTTTGGGATGACCACTCGATCCTGAACTTTGTGATCTTTTCCCAATCTTCTTCACTGATTTTCCCATCATGGGTTTCAGTCAAGGTCTCATTCGGGATCATTAGAGTCGAGTGACTGTGAGTTTTTTTTTCGGACATCGCCGGCCAGGAAAATGACATCATACTTAGATGATTTTGCTATCCGTATTGTTTGTCAGCGTTGCATCATACTGATACCCTACTTCTCCGTTTAAGCGGCCAACTTCTTTGCAATCCACCTCTGCCGTGGCATCGTTGGCCAGCAAGACGCCCGATCCGGCAATAACGGCTACAACCATGACGCCTACCAGGATTTTGTATAGATATTTCATATGCCCCCTCCTTTATTCGCATTCTGGATGAAGCGAATTGCAATGTCAATAATTTTTACTGGAATTAATTTTTAGAAGATTCTTTATCAAGGCAGACACACTTTTGGGAATTTAGCTGAGAAATAGTTTTAGAAGCGGTCTCAGGGTTAAAATTTTGGGGAAAAACTTGCGGCCAGCTTCTCGAACACCGGCAGATGCGAGGCGAATTCCGCGGTGGGCGAACTTATTATTAGAGTGTAAAAACCCTCCTTGGCCGGGAACACATAGATATGTTCTTTCAGGCTGATGCCTTCGGTGGATTTTTCGTGCGGATGAAGATACATGAATTTCTCGCGCGCCAGCTCCAACGCCGGGCGGCCCGACAGTTTTATTTCCTTTACCGGCTCATAAGAAGACGTGGCGGTTTTCACCGCGCCGAACGCATCTTTTGAATTTCTTGCGACATAATCCTCATAACCAGAAAAATCCTTATTGCCGGGCGCGTGGTTCCGAGACGACGATCTCTGCCCCGCCCGGGCCTTTGCCGCCGCTCAGCCGTATCTCTTATATGCCGTTCTCAGCGTCCTCTTCGGGATTGCGGCTTTGTGCCCAGCCTTCCGGTAAGTCGCAGCTGAAGTAACCACCCTCTATCGTATAGCGGGAAGTTTCCCCCGCTTCCGCGGCTTCAGCCGCGTCAGACCGCACTTTCCAAAGCGGGTTTGACGGTAAAGTATTTTTCTATAATGG